>JACKNG010000003.1 GCA_024235015.1 Gammaproteobacteria bacterium | reverse complement strand
GGTAGATTCCGGGCATCGAGGCCGTAGAAGCGCACTGAAAAAAGGGAAGCGCTGTGCAGAACCGAAGCGATTCACCACCATCGTCCTTCCGTCAGTCGACGCGCCGTTCGGAAAGGCTGTGCCGGAAGAACAGGGAGTTGTGGTGCAAGTCCCTGCCGAGCATCTTCGCTACGCGCCTTGCCGCGCGAAGCTTGATCCGTATCCCTCCGTTCCGAAGCCGGAGTAGATTCGAGCGTGGGTTCCACCCAACAAGGCGCTCGAGTCCGACGCTTGACCGCGCCTTCCCTGCGCTGCCGCTCCGGTCAGTTGCCGTCAAGCGCGGCTCAGCGCAACGTTAGACGCAAACAAGGACGTCTCCGCCCAGGCCAACCCTGATGACCCTCTCACTTTCAAGTCATGTTTTGCACAAAATGGGTTTCCGAAAGATGGAAGAAGGGGAATCGCTAGAAGCGAAATTTTTCCTACTAGAAGTCTTTGAACTGATAGGCCTATCGATATCGAGTGATGACGAATTTCAATTCCGTGGCAGCCTATCTGACTTTCCCTATGAGTTTGCCATCAGCAACAGTCCTAATAAGGCGTGCATTGCGGTCGCGAACGATTCTCTCGACGACGATGAAGATGAGTGGAAAAACCGCAACGGCAGTAGAGGCCCATATCTAGTACTTAAACTCGGCCCCACACAGAAGCACACTATCACCAACGGACATATCCAAGAATGCGACGATTACATCAGCACCTACGATTGCTTCATAGACGCAAAGGAGGAACTCGCAAATATCGAAGATAAGGTGCTGCCGTCAGCGATAAGCGCGCTTTCCGCCACCCTTGCAGGGGCGAATCGTCCGCTTGAGCTGAAATTCCTCGAAAAGCATTCGTACGGCACCACGGACGATGGAACTAGAGTCCACGACATTCGACTCACTGCCACGGCAACAGGCTATACAACTGTTCGCCGCGAATCAGCGGAAATATCAGAGGCATTAAACAACGCTGCGAAGCTAGCGAATCGTCTAAACAGAAAATCCGCGAGGCTATATTACCGAGGACTGCAAGAGAAGGACCGACTAAAAAGATTTCTGAACTTCTACATGGCAATTGAGATTCACGTGCATGCAACATTTGGTGCCATAGACCATCCTCGCTTCGCCTCAAGTATCTTTAACTCCAGGCCTGAATTTAGAGCTTCGACGGAAGAGTTTTTTTCGAGCCAAGTGGCATCGTACAAGAACGCACGGGATCGATTCGTATGGTGCGCAATTACGACTTGGGAGAACCTAGAAGACGCCGATCTCGCGACCTTTGATGATTTAAGAAAGACACGTAACCAAATTGCACATGGCGTGATAGAGCAACCCTCTTATGAGGCCGCATTGGCAGCGCAATCGCTAGCTGCCAAAATTCTAGACAGTTAGAAAAAATTTGCGTCTAACATCACGATCGAGGCCGACACTTGACCGCTCCTCCTTTCGCTTTCGCTCCAGTCGTCGCCGTCAAGTGCGGCTCATCGTGGCGTTAGGGTGCAGAAAGAATTGACCTGCCAACTCTGCGGAGGGCCTGGCCCGCTGTGCGATTCCCATGTAATCCCAGAATTCGTTTACACGGACCTTTACGACGAAAAACATACGTTTCACGTCGTATCTACGCTATCTACCCCGACGAAGAAGTTTGAGCAAAAGGGAATCCGTGAAAAGCTACTTTGTGCCAAATGCGAAGGGCAACTCTCCAAATACGAAGATTATGCAAAGCGCGTAATTCAGGGCGGCGTTCCATTGACGGTTACGAGAGAAACCGGAGTAGTAAAGGTTGAGGATATTGATTACGAGAAATTCAAGCTTTTCCAGCTGTCGGTAATATTCCGAGCTGGTATTGCCGCCCATCCAATATTCGCGCGGGTGAGGCTCGGGCCTCATGAGGAAAGACTTAGACGCATGTTGGTTAACGGAAATCCAGGCAGAGTCACCGACTATCCGTGCCTTATCTTCGGACTCGCGGGCGATAAGAAACTGACTGGAGCGATAATCGATCAACCCACGCGGTTAAGGTTGCATGGCCTAAACTGCTATCGGTTCATATTTCTAAGCTTCATATGGGTTTTCTTCATCGGCTCTCACGCGCCTAGTCGAATAATCTTGGATCACGTTCTGAGTCCGGCCGGACGCTTAATAATCTGGATAAAGTCGTTCATGGAATTGGAACATTTGAAGGACTTCGCCAATGACCTTAAGGCAAAAGGGAAGCTCTAGCGTGAGAGATCTGCACCCTAACATCCTGTTGAACCTGACGCTTGACCGCTTCCTCCCTTCGCTACCGCTACGGTCGTCGCCGTCAAGCGCAGGTTAACAGGGCGTTAGCTTGCAACAATGAACCTCCTGGAGATCATCCAAGCAGAATACCTTTCAGCTCTCGCTGGCGGGCTGGGCGGTGTCATCACGGCATGGCTTACACAGCGCATACTGAATAAACGGGGAACGTTCACTTATCGCGTAGAGCACGTCCGCGTCGGGATGTCGGCCGAAGACGCAGTTTTCGGCCATGTTGAAGTCACATGGAACCAGAACCCGGTATCCAATCTTTTTCTTTCAACTGTGCGGTTGAAAAATGAAAGCATGAACGACTATGAAAATATTGTCGTCCGTGCATACACCTCTGATACGAGGATACTTTCCGAGCAGACACAGATTCTGGATTCTCCGAACATCCTGGAATGGTCGGAGGGATATCGACAACAGTTACAGGTTCCTGATGGAGGGGAGCCGAATGAGCACCAATGGGCGGTCTACTACGGACAGCGAGAATATGTCGTTCCAGTTTTCAATCGAGGCCAAGGAATTCAGCTTGCTTTTCTAAACAATCCGCATGCAGATAACTCCCCGAATATATGGTTGTCCATAATTCAAAAAGGCGTGCGCCTGAAATACCAGGCTCCGCAGCCAGAGATCTACGGAGTGGCCCAACCTTTGGCAGCATTTTGGGGCGTAGTAATTGGGCTGATCTACGCGGCAGTTGTCGTTACCACGATCTCCGAGCCCGCACACATCGCGGGTGCTGTCTTGGTGTACGGGCTCGTCGCCCAGATTCCGGGAGCATGGGCAGTGAAACTGTATCGCCGATTACGCGAATTAATCGGGGGCTAGCAAGCTAACAAAATGCTGGAGTCCGACGCTTGACCGCTCCTCCTTCCGCTGCCGCTCCAGTCGTCGCAGTCAAGCGCGGCTCAGCATTGCGTTGGGTGGAGGGCAGTAGTCGGAAAGTGGTGTAGGAATCGAGTCCTGGTCGGAGTAGATTCCTAGCCTATGAGGCCGTAGAAGCGCACTGGAAAAAGGAAGCGCTGTGCAGAACCGAAGCGAGTCACCGTCATCGTCCGTCCGCCCTTCGACGCGCCGTTCGAAAAGGCTGTGCCGGAAGAGCAGAGAGTCGTGGGGGAAGTCCCTGCCGAGCCTCTTCTCTACGCGCGTTGCCGCACCAAGCTTGAGGCCGATTCCTCCGTTCCGAAGCCGGAGTAGATTCGAGCGTGGGTTCCACCCAACAAGGCGCTGGAGTCCGACGCTTGACTGCGCCTTCCCTTCGCTGCCGCTCCGGTCAGTCGCCGTCAAGCGCGGCTCAGCGCAACGTTAGCCATAACGAGGCTTATAGGTGTTTCAGAACGTATGGATGCTCTTAGGCGGCATAGCCATAATCGTCGCTCTTGTAAGCCTACTCGTAGCGCCGAAACGGAAGGGCGCCGCGCTTCCCGCCGGGCCATGGCCGTACTACGCTCGCCGGCCAATCACTCAAGCCGAGCAGATCCTTTACTGGCGGCTTCTGGAAGCGCTTCCAAACCATATAGTGCTGGCGCAAGTCCAGTATTCTCGGTTCCTCGGCGTGAAGAAGGGGAATAACTTTCGGTCATGGCTAAATCGGGTGAACCGCCTTAGCGCCGACTTCGTGGTTTGCGCGAAAGATGCGAAAGTAGTCGCCGTTATCGAGTTAGACGACGCTTCTCATGAAAAGGCCGAGCGAAAGCGATCAGACGAGAGTAAGAACAGAGCTCTCGCTGGAGCTCAGATTCCGCTAATTCGGTATAGGCCTGGCGCCATGCCGGATTTGGCGCAAATCAAGAAAGACGTTATGGCTAACATCACGATCGAGGCCGACACTTGACCGCTCCTCCTTTCGCTACCGCTCCAGTCGTCGCCGTCAAGTGCGGCTCATCGTGGCGTTGGGTGGAGGGCAGTAGTCGGAAAGGTGGTGTAGGAATCGAGTCCTGGACGGAGTAGATTCCTAGCCTATGAGGCCGTAGAAGCGCACTGGAAAAGGGAAGCGCTGTGCAGAACCGAAGCGAGTCACCGTCATCGTCCGTCCGCCTTTCGACGCGCCGTTCGAAAAGGCCGTGCCGGAAGAGCAGAGAGTCGTGGGGGAAGTCCCTGCCGAGCCTCTTCTCTATGCGCCTTGCCGCACCCAGCTTGAGCCTTATCCCTCCGTTCGGGCGCCTGAGTAGATTCGAGTGTGGGTTCCACCCAACAAGGCGCTGGAGTCCGACGCTTGACTGCGCCTTCCCTTCGCTGCCGCTCCGGTCAGTCGCCGTCAAGCGCGGCTCAGCGCAACGTTGGGTGGAGGGCAGTAGTCGGAAAGGTGGTGTAGGAATCGGGTGCTGGTCGGAGTAGATTCTGAGCATCGAGGTCGTAGAAGCGCACTGGAAAAGGAAGCGCTGTGCAGAACCGAAGCGAGTCACCGTCATCGTCTTTCTGTCAGTGGACGCGCCGTTCGAAAAGGCCGTGCTGGAAGAGCAGGGAGCCGTGGCGCGAGGCCCTGCCGAGGCTCTTCTCTACGCGCTTTGCCGCACCCAGTTTGAGCCCTATCCCTCCGTTCGGAAGCCTGAGTAGATTCGAGCGTGGGTTCCACCCAACAAGGCGCTGGAGTCCGACGCCTGACCGCTCGCTCCCTGCGCTGCCGCTCCGGTCGCTCGCCGTCAAGCGCGGCTCAGCGCAACGTTGGGTGGAGGGCAGTGGTCGGAAAGGTAGTGTAGGAATCGAGTCCTGGTCGGAGTAGATTCCGGGAATCGAGGCCGTAGAAGCGCACTGGAAAAGGGAAGCGCTGTGCAGAACCGAAACGATTCACCACCATCGTCTTTCCGTCAGTCGACGCGCCGTTCGGAAAGGCTGTGCCGGAAGAACAGGGAGTCGTGGTGCAAGTCCCTGCCGAGCATCTTCGCTACGCGCCTTGCCGCGCGAAGCGTGGTCCGTATCCCTCCGTTCCGAAGCCGGAGTAGATTCGAGCTTGGGTTCCACCCAACAAGCTGCTCGAGTCCGACGCTTGACCGCTCGCTCCCTGCGCTATCGCTCCGGTCGTTCGCCGTCAAGCGCGGCTCAGCAGAACGTTAGCTTTCTCCGGCGCACCCCAACCTCAGGCGTCCATTCAGCATGAAGCAGAAAATGCGAGCATTGACCAATAAGCTCGTGATCAATACGTACGACCACGATCAAAAGGTTCTTCTGCGAACGACGAGTAGAACTGGAACTGAAGGAGAGCGACGGGCGGTCGAAATTCCCGTCCCAATTGTGTTTCGCCTTTATCATCTCGGCCGCGCTTATGATCTACAGGAGGTCGCTAAGCTTCACCCGCTCAAAGGAACGAAGCTAGGAATTGACTACCTGGCCGTTCAGCTCCTTATCCAGGAACTAGATGAAGTCGTCGACCTGGTGAACGACCCGGTAGTACAACATTACGCTAGGGCACTTGCGGAGCACTTGAAGGTATTCCGAACCGATACGCAGGCTGGACTTTTCATGAGCGTGCCGTCTTGAGTAGCAACCGCACACAGGTAAGAAAAGAGAAAGCTAACATCACAATGGAGTCCGACGCTTGACCGCTCCTCCCTTCGCTGCCGCTCCGGTCGTCGCCGTCAAGCGCGGCTCATTGTGGCGTTGGATTGCGAGATAGAGTAATCGAGAGAGAAAGCAGACACCGAAACCGTCTTACGTCGGAAGGTAGTAACTGCCAGAGAGTAGCGTCGTGCAGGAACCCGGAACGGATATAGAAGCTGAGAGGATCTATCTAAAGGTCTGTGAGTACGTCATTCTGCCAATCGAAGTCATCTTCTTGATCTTGGGAATCTGCGTCATCAGTAACGGTAAATTTCACCCGGCGCGCTTTAGTACCTACGATATCGAAATGGTGTTTAGCATTGGGCCGATCGTAGCTTGGATGCTGTGGGGCGTTGTGTCTCGTCTAGCCTTAATACGCGGAACCGCATGCAGGAGTTCGGTGGTTGGGTGGTCAGGAACATTCTGCGTTCTTGGAAGCCTTGTTTGGCCTCTTCGGGCGCTGCTAAGCAATGATGTAATCAGCGCTGCGATAGGACTCCTCTTCATCCTTCCAATTTATTTGGGGATAGCTGCCATTGCATTTTTCATCGGAAAGGCTCGAGTGGCTTACATCTGCAAGAGGCTTAATTACGAGTAGCAGCATCTCATTTGGCACTGAAATTGGGGTGGCGAAAATGAGCTCGCAATCCAACAACCGCATGGAGTCCGACACTTGACCGCTCCTCCTTTCGCTGCCGCTCCAGTCGTCGCCGTCAAGTGCGGCTCATGCGGGCGTTAGCTTTCACGGACCACGTCTATGGCAGAAACCATCACTTCTGACCAACGGGATGCCATCCTCTCAATCGAGGAGTCGTACTTCGCCGATCTTAAGTCCCGTGAAATCAAGCCATCCAAACTCAGCGAAACTGTTTCGGCTCTTTGCAACGCTGCCGGCGGTGAAATATTTATAGGCATTCGTGAACAGAAGACGAAGGCGGGTAAGGTTCGGATATGGCAGGGCTTCGATGATGAAGAAGCCGCTAACGCCATCCTTCAAGTGCTGAACGATATTGCGCCTTTGGCCGACTTTATCGAAATCGCCTTTCTCTGCTGCGACGAAGAGGATGGTCATGTTCTCAAAATCGAAATCAAGAAGAACCAGGCTATCACCAATGCCACGGATGGAAAGGCGTATATTCGAAAAGGCGCACAGAATTTGCCAGTAGATACGGCGGAAGCGCTGGAGAGATTGCGTCTCGATAAAGGGGTCCACTCATATGAAGACTATCGAGTCGAGTCCGATTTGGACGAAATTGAAAATTCGACCGTTACGTTGGAATTCCTTCTCAACGTTATCCCAACCGCCGAACCGGAAGATTGGTTGCGTAAACAACGCCTCATAAAAGACGCTCATCCCACGGTAGCAGGAGTGCTTCTTTTTTCTGAGGAGCCGCAAGCGCTCTTGCCGAAGCGCAGCGCAATAAAAATATTCCGATACAACACCACTGATTTGATGCCCACCCGGGAACAACTTGCATTTGATCCGTTAACTATCGAGGGTCCGGCATACGCACTAATCTATGAAGCCGTACGCGCTACACAAGACATTATCGAGGACATGAAAGCCCTTGGCCGGGAGGGCCTTTCGGAGGTTGAGTATCCACCCGAAACGCTGCACGAAATTATCACGAACGCAGTACTTCACCGTGACTACAGCATCGCTGCGGACGTGCAGATTAGAATCTTCGATAACCGAGTTGAGGTGGAGAGCCCAGGCAAGCTCGCTGGTCATGTAACTCCCGCGAACATCCTCGAGTCGCAGTATGCCCGTAATCAGCGAATAGTGCGTCTCATCAACAAGTTTCCGAACCCACCAAACAAGGACGTAGGCGAGGGGCTTAACACCGCTTTCGACGCAATGCGGAAGCTAAGGCTCCGGGAACCCGAAATTACGGAAGGCGAATCGTCGGTTATCGTGCTTATTCCGCATCAGAAGTTGGCGTCGCCCGAGGATCTTGTAATGGAATACCTCGACGAGAACGATGAGATCAACAACAGCACCGCCAGGCGAATCTGTGGAATCCCCTCAGAGAACACGATGAAGCGTGTTTTCAAACGTCTAGAAGCAAAAGGTCTATTGGAGCAAGTGCCTGATCGACCTCGCGCGCTTTCGGCGTGGCGGCGCACAAAGTGAAAGCTAACATCCTGTTGAACCTGACGCTTGACCGCTTCCTCCCTTCGCTATCGCTCCGGTCGTCGCCGTCAAGCGCAGGTTAACAGGGCGTTGGGTGGAGGGCAGTAGTCGGAAAGGTGGTGTAGGAATCGAGTCCTGGACGGAGTAGATTCCTAGCCTATGAGGCCGTAGAAGCGCACTGGAAAAGGGAAGCGCTGTGCAGAACCGAAGCGAGTCACCGTCATCGTCCGTCCGCCTTTCGACGCGCCGTTCGAAAAGGCCGTGCCGGAAGAGCAGAGAGTCGTGGGGGAAGTCCCTGCCGAGCCTCTTCTCTATGCGCCTTGCCGCACCCAGCTTGAGCCTTATCCCTCCGTTCGGGCGCCTGAGTAGATTCGAGTGTGGGTTCCACCCAACAAGGCGCTGGAGTCCGACGCTTGACTGCGCCTTCCCTTCGCTGCCGCTCCGGTCAGTCGCCGTCAAGCGCGGCTCAGCGCAACGTTGGGTGGAGGGCAGTAGTCGGAAAGGTGGTGTGGGAATCGAGTCCTGGTCGGAGTAGATTCCGAGCATTGAGGCCGTAGAAGCGCACTGGAAAAGGAAGCGCTGTGCAGAACCGAAACGAGTCACCGTCATCGTCTTTCTGTCAGTGGACACGCCGTTCGAAAAGGCCGTGCCGGAAGAGCAGGAAGCCGTGGCGAAAGCCCCTGCCGAGCGTCTTCTCTACGCGCTTTTCCGCACCCAGCTTGAGCCCAATCCCTCCGTTCCGAAGCCGGAGTAGATTCGAGCGTGGGTTCCACCCAACAAGGCGCTGGAGTCCGACGCTTGACCGCACCTTCCCTGCGCTGCCGCTCCGGTCAGTTGCCGTCAAGCGCGGCTCAGCGCGACGTTAGTTTGCCGGAAGAATGCAGCCGTGGTGTTGGACTTAAGCGAACTAGAATTAGCTGTGGAACTTGTAAGCGCTGCATCCGGAATCGATTCAGAGGCATACATCCGGCGCTCGGACTTGAAGGTCATCGTTTGGATAGAAGACGGCGAATCAGGCCCATTGCCGCCGAACGTATCCGACGAATCCTTATTCATTGCCGTTCCGACGAAGAATGAGCTAGAAATAGATAGGCGCTTGGCATTCGAATTCACAGAATCGCACCTTTCGGACGAATACGAAGTGGTGCAAGAATTCTTTAAGAAGAAAGGCGCCTACGGGCGGTTTCGAGACCTGCTGGAAAGAAACAAAAAGCTGGAGCTGTGGTACGAATATCAGGCCAAAGCTGTGCAGGAAGCGCTAAGAAGCTGGTGCAAAATGCACAACTTGAAAACGGCAAGCTAACAAAATGTTGGAGTCCGACGCTTGACCGCTCCTCCTTTCGCTGCCGCTCCAGTCGTCGCCGTCAAGCGCGGCTCAACATTGCGTTAGATGCAACAGGGACCTCGGCTGCCGGGATGAAAGGTATTTTCGGCCTCGTATCGCCAAATGACTTGTACGAGAAGCTTCTTTGGGAGTACGAGCGAACCAAGGAGGGAGCGGAAGACCAGTACGCAGCCTACAATTTCTTCGTAACAGCCTGGCACTTGGTTGAATGGAAGTACCCTGGGAACACAAACGTCGGAATTCGCAATGAACTGAAGGCGAGGAATCCCATTCTCGGCATTTGCGAACATATCGCGGTTGGGGCGAAACATTTCGAGCCAACCAACCCGAAGCTAACTGCCGTAGAGGCGACGCCTCAGACAACAATATGGGGCGACAAGGTTTGGGCGGAAGGGGTTTGGAAAGAAGGCGTATGGGCGAACTGGCTTACCGTCGAGCTAACGGGGGACGCCGCTGCTGCCTTTGGTAAGCGAGTAAGGGTCGAAGACCTTGTGGAAGCAGCGATAGCATTCTGGCGTTCAGAAATGCAAAGCAAATGAAAGTTGCATCTAACATCCTGTGTATGGACTCCTCCCACAAGTAGAGACGAAGGTGCGTTGTAGACGGTCAGAATCGTTTGCAGTCGTGTATCCGGCCTCGTAGTGGCTATCGTTATCCGAAGCCGGGCCATCATGAAGATCCGCGCACCGAGAGCCAATCGTTGAAACTGACCTTGGAAGGTCAAGGTTGTTATCGGCTTTCATCGGCACCGGTCTGACCAGTGTTGTCATGAACGCGAGTGTCTCTACGCAAACGGGTGGGTAAGTCAGGCTGGCGCGAAGTTGGGGTCGAAGTCGCGCTGATGTTTCCAGGTTGCCCAGCAGATCCGGGCGAGTTTATTAGCGAGAGCACAGGTGGCCTTGTTGTGACCGACACGGGCCTCGAGTTTGCAAGCCCAGGCCTGGAGACGGTTGAGCGTGTGTCCGGCGCGTCGTAGCTGTTTGGCGCGATTGAGGACAGCGCGGGCGCCGTGTGTGAGGAGCATGCGCAAGTAGCTGTCGCCCTGCTTGGAGATTTTGCCGAGGAATCGTCGGTTGCCGGAGCTGTGCTCGCGTGGCGTGAGTCCGAGCCAGCTGGCGAAGTGTCGTGCGTCGGGAAAGAGATGGGGTGAACCGACGGCGGCAACCATGGCGGTGCTGGTGAGCAGCCCGATGCCGGAGATGGCCTGGAGGCGTTGGACTACGGCGTTGTCGCGGGTGAGTGCCTTCAACTGCCGTTCGACGTTGGCAATGTCGTCCTGCAGGGTGGCGATTTCATCGAGGAGGCGGTTGAAGACGGCCTTGAGGGGTGCGGGGATCGCTTCGGAATCGCAGATATCGCGGGCGCGTCTTTGCGCGGTCGTGGCGCCGGTCGGGATGGCATGACCGAGTTCACGGAGGAAGCCGCGCAGTCCGTTGATGCGTTGGGTTCGGGTCTTCTTCCACTGCTCGCGGACGCGGTGGAGTTGCTGGATTTGCTGTTGCTCGACAGAGCGCACGGGGACGGGCTTGATGCCCTGGCAGCGATGGGCTTCGAGGATGGCCTCGGTATCGACGCGGTCGTTCTTGCCGCGCCGGCGATAGGGCCGGACGTAGTGTGCAGGGATGAGTTCGGGGTGGTGGCCGGCGACACGGGCTTGCCTGGCCCAGTAGTGTGCGGTGCCGCAGGATTCCATGAGAACGAGGGCGGGTGCTTCGGTGGCGAGGAAGCGATCGAACTCTCGGCGGGAAAGCCGGTGGCGCTGGACGACGCGGTAGTTTCGGTTGGCGACGGCGACCTCGAAGACATCCTTTGCCAGGTCGACGGAAAGGATCCTATTCTCCATGTGTGGACTCCTCCTGTTGCTGGACAAGTAGTGCTTTGACATCTCTACTTTGGCACACCGATGCCGTAGATGAAGGCACGGGAGGAGTCCATTTCATCATTGAACCTGACGCTTGACCGCTTCCTCCCTTCGCTGCCGCTCCGGTCGTCGCCGTCAAGCGCAGGTTAACAGGGCGTTATACGGCACGTGAATACTGACCGCGTCGAAGTTTCGACGGAGGTCGCTGAGTTCATTGCGGCGCGTATCGCCGGATACGAGAGTGAATGCCCCGAGATGTACCGCTGGCTAGTGCCACACATCAAGAAGCATAGAATTCTCCCGCTTTTGGTTGGCTGGACCGAAACAGTTGGGATCCTAGCGAGCGGGGAGATTCGTAAGTTTTCGGCCGATGGGTCCCATTCGGAGTACGAAGAACTGCGTCCGGTGGAAGAGCCAGTTCTGTTCCTTGGCGCGCTAGTGCAAGGTGCCCGGGACTATCCGGATCTGAAAGCGTTGGTGCCCGAGAGGCAGTCAAGCGCGACCGAATGTACTGTCTGTGGTGGCTCCGGTGTTATCGAGAACCACCCAAAGCTAATCTGTGAATGCGGTGGCGTCGGCTGGGTAGAAGAAAGTGCCGTCTAACATCACGATCGAGGCCGACACTTGACCGCTCCTC
Organism: Gammaproteobacteria bacterium; assembly: GCA_024235015.1. GTDB lineage: Bacteria > Pseudomonadota > Gammaproteobacteria > JACKNG01. The sequence goes on along the minus strand of JACKNG010000003.1, from coordinate 662,842 downwards.
CTTTCGCTAGCGCTCCAGTCGTCGCCGTCAAGTGCGGCTCATCGTGGCGTTGGGTGGAGGGCAGTGGTCGGAAAGGTAGTGTAGGAATCGAGTCCTGGTCGGAGTAGATTCCGGGAATCGAGGCCGTAGAAGCGCACTGGAAAAGGGAAGCGCTGTGCAGAACCGAAACGATTCACAACCATCGTCTTTCTGTCAGTCGACGCGCCGTTCGGAAAGGCTGTGCCGGAAGAACAGGGAGTCGTGGTGCAAGTCCCTGCCGAGCATCTTCGGTACGCGCCTTGCCGCGCGAAGCTTGAGGCCGATTCCTCCGTTTAGAAGGAGGAGTAGATTCGAGCGTGGGTTCCACCCAACAAGCTGCTCGAGTCCGACGCTTGACCGCTCGCTCCCTGCGCTATCGCTCCGGTCGTTCGCCGTCAAGCGCGGCTCAGCAGAACGTTATGTGGCGCGAAGATATTCGCCGTAGCCTTCCGTGGAGGTCCGGGGCTATCACGGTCCGTGATGCGACCGAAGATTGCGCCGAAATCATTCAGTCCTTGGACTCCGATTCGGAAGTAAAGCGATATCTTGGCGGGCCGCAAAACAGATCTATTGAAGAAACCCAACAGCGTCTAAGAGCTAACCCCGGATATCTCTACGTCATCGACGAGGCAGATGATCCAATCGGCTACTGCGGTTACGTTGAGAACACGAATACGAAGGCGCTCGACGTTCTGATTGTCCTCGCAGCTCGTCATCGTGGCCGAGGACTCGGTCTGGAGGTCCTCCAAATTCTGGTTGAAAAAGTAGCCTGTTTTGCGCCGGATCTACCGCTCGCGATCTCAACGCAAAAAGAAAATATCCGTGCACAGGGGCTTTTGCGCAAATTCGGCCTAAACCAGACAGGCGAATACGCGGATGATTTCGGGTTCTCTTACGTAGTATTCACAAAATGACCGTCCTTGTATTGCCTATTACAGGCCTTGTTCCTTGGACCGAGAGCAAAAGATGAAGGCGCCACATAACATGCTGTTGGAGGCCGACACTTGACCGCTCCTCCCTTCGCTGCCGCTCCGGTCGTCGCCGTCAAGTGCGGCTCAACAGCGCGTTAGGTGGCAGGTAACGTGGATACAGTCGCCGAGAGGATCCTGCAACTACGAGTCGAGAACGACTCGTTAAAAGTAGCGGTAAAACTCGGTCGACCGGAACTGGATGAAAGCGGCGAGAATTGGAAGTGCCAATACGAGGTTAGCTTCGGCCAAGAACGGAGATACACCTACATCCATGGCCTTGATTCGATGCAAGCCCTCCAACTCGCAATGACTACGCTTGATGCAGAATTGGAGCGTGGCGCAAAAATGCGCGGAGGCGAGCTGTTTCATTTGGACGAGCCATTTGTGTCAATCCTTGAGGCGGGCGGCTTTGGTAGGTGAAGCTACTCCACTAAATAACCGTACGTCAGAGAGCCCATAATTCACCGTTAAGCTGTAACCAAAGAAGGCAAATCTGCCACCTAACATCACAATGGAGTCCGACGCTTGACCGCTCCTCCCTTCGCTGCCGCTCCGGTCGTCGCCGTCAAGCGCGGCTCATTGTGGCGTTGTATTGCGCGAGATATTTCTTGTTGGGTGCTCGCACGGGGCGCGTCGTAAACCAATTGGGGGCCTTGGTCCGCGCCCACCCTCGAGCGAGCGCAGAGCTAATCGAATAGAGTCACGAGCGAAAGAACCGCATTGATTGTGCCGTCAGGTCAGTCAGTAGGCGGTTGCGCTGTCGGCGAGGCCGAGTAAGCTCTAGCAGCATCAGCTTCGTCCAGGCGGGGCTTCGGCCGGCGTCCCCAGCGTCGTCGTCCATGGAGGGGAGAGTTTCATGCATTCAACCATCACCAGGTTCGGCAGGTGCCGCGGCTCCGTGGATGCCAACGCCGTGCGAGTCCGCGAGCGTTTTCATGAACGGCGCAATCCAACATCGCGCTGGAGTCCGACGCTTGACCACTCCCTTCCTCCGCTGTCGCTCCGGTCGGTCGTCGTCAAGCGCGGCTCAGCGCGGCGTTATATTGCCGTAGAAACCTATACGTCATTGCCGTATATTAGGCGGCGTGTATACATTCATCGAATCGCCGGTATTTACAAAACTGGTATCTGAATACCTCGACGACGATGACTTTTTCGAACTTCAGTACGCCCTATCCGAGAATCCAGACGCCGGAGATGTGATTCCTGGAACTGGCGGAGTCCGCAAGCTACGGTGGCGGATGCCTGGTAGGGGAAAGCGTGGTGGTCTCCGGGTTATTTACTACCTGAAGAACCTCAAGAATGAGATCTGGCTGCTAACCCTATATCCGAAGAACGTTGCGGAGAACATGCCGGCCAAGGTTCTGAAGAAGATCCGTGAGGAAATCGAACATGGCTAAACGAAAAGAAGTTCGGGATATCGGCGAGGAGATCCTCGAAGGTATTCGAAGCATCAAAGCCGGGAAGACAGGTCGGATCTCTCAATTTCCCCCGATCGCGAAAATTCGAGAGAAGGTTGGGCTATCGCAATCGGAGTTCGCCAAACTGCTTGGCGTCTCAGTTCGCACGCTCCAGGAATGGGAACAGGGGCGCAGAGCACCGTCTGGTCCTGCACGAACGCTTTTGGCAATTGCGAATAAAAATCCTCGGGCGCTGCTCGAAACGGCAATCTAACATCCTGTTCAACCTGACACTTGACCGCTCCTTCCCTGCGCTGCCGCTCCGGTCAGTCGCCGTCAAGTGCAGGTTAACAGGGCGTTGGGTGGAGGGCAGTAGTCGGAAAGGTGGTGTAGGAATCGAGTCCTGGTCGGAGTAGATTCTGAGCATCGAGGTCGTAGAAGCGCACTGGAAAAGGAAGCGCTGTGCAGAACCGAAGCGAGTCACCGTCATCGTCCTTCCGTCAGTCGACGCGCCGTTCGGAAAGGCCGTGCCGGAAGAGCAGGGAGCCGTGGCGCAAGGCCCTGCCGAGCATCTTCTCTACGCGCTTTGCCGCACCCAACTTGAGCCCTATCCCTCCGTTCGGAAGCCGGAGTAGATTCGAGCGTGGGTTCCACCCAACAAGGCGCTGGAGTCCGACGCTTGACCGCTCGCTCCCTGCGCTGCCGCTCCGGTCGCTCGCCGTCAAGCGCGGCTCAGCGCAACGTTAGGTGCGGCAGATCGGTCGATCACGATAGACCATGACGAAGGGATTGAGCTTGGGTATTGACAGCCGCAGACCGGACTACTGGTTGGATCTAGGGTCCGCTGCGAATGGTTTCGAGCACGTTATCGATCTAGAGAGTGGCAAGCTCGTATCTCGTCCCATCGTTACAGCGCTTTTTGATTGGAAGCGGACTCAGACGACTTGGTGGCACGAGGTTTCCGTTGTCCACGTGGCCACAGGTATTCGAAACTCATACTTCGCGATCTCGCTTCTAAAGCCCGATCTTTGGCGGTTTGAGCACGCGATACGCGGTGCGAATATAGAAGCGGAGGCCATCTTTTTCGAAGCTCTACCAGCCGCGGAGGATGCCGATCAGGACGAACAACCGCACATCGGCCGTTATAAGGTTTCGCTAGAATCCGGTGAGGCGGCAGCGGCCGCAGCTGCTTGGGTAATCTTGAGCTCACCATTCGAGGATGAGATCCATTTTTCAGGTCGCGAGTACGAGCTTGAGGCGAAATGGTTGCGCACAGACGACATTGCCCGCGAGGCCATCGTCAACATTCGAACTTCCGCCAATTCGAGGGCTCTACGGTGCGCGCGAATGCCCGTGATGCCGATGCTCGAAATCGAGAGAATGCATGAAGAACGCCGCACCTAACATCCTGTTGAACCTGACACTTGACCGCTCCCTCCCTGCGCTGCCGCTCCGGTCAGTCGCCGTCAAGTGCAGGTTAACAGGGCGTTAGATGCTCTCTTGGCTGTCAAGCGATCTGGTAGAACTTCTGGCCGTTCCACGGTTGATTGCTTTTGAACATCCCCCAGATGGCCAGCAACAGTTTGCGCATGACCGCGACGAGAACCTGTTTAGGCTTCTTGCCGCGTTCGATGAGCTTGTCGTAATAGGCCTTGACGTTGGGGTCGTAGCGACAGGCGACCAAAGCCGGGAAGTACAGGGCGTCCCGAAGGTAGCGGTTACCGGCTTTGCTGATGCGTCTCGGTTTGTGGGTAGAACTCCCTGATTCGTGCGCTCGCGGGTCGAGCCCGGCGTGAGCGACCCACTGCTCGGGCCGCATGCCGTCCGGCAAGGCCATGAGTTCGGCGAGGATGCGCGGTCCGGTCTTGGCGGCGATGCCGGTGGTGGAGGTCAGGAGCCGAAGCCGCTCGGCGAGTTCCGGGACGCTTTCGACGAGCGCCAGGGCGGTCGTCTCGAGGTGGTCGATGCGACGCTGCAGGTGATTCATGTTGACCTGCGTATCGTGGGCGACGACACGCCCCCAGCTGCCCAGGCGACGCGCCTGTTTGTGACGGTTCCGCTCTCGGGTCAACTCGGTGTTGAGCTGCACGATGCGACGGCAGATGTGCTGCAATTCGAGCACTTCGTCGCTCGGCGGCTGCCACGGTCTGAAGGGCATACGCTGGAGAAATTCCAGGATGCTGGCGGCGTCGAGGCTGTCGGTCTTTCCCCGTTGCAGGTTGGCGGTGGTGAAGTGCTTGATGACCTTTGGGTTGACCACCATCACCTCGATGGCCGGAGCCTGGTGTAGTGCCAGGGCCAGCGGCATCGAGTAGACGCCAGTGGCTTCCATGCACACGCGCGCCTGCGCCCCTCGCTGGGTGGCCCAGCGGATCAGCTTGCCGAAGCCGGCGGCGTCGTTGGTGAATATTTTCTCGGGGTGGTCTTTGCCATCGCGTCGGATACGGCAGACCAGGTTGCGCGAGTCGACATCGATTCCAATCAGGTTCACTTGTTCCTCTCCCGAAGCAGATATAGGCTGCACCCGGGTGCCCCGACCTTGGGTTATGACGGTCAAACCTTGTGATGCGAGTTCGCCGACTCAGGATGCTCCAGGGATTCTCGTCATGAAGGCGGGGCGCCCATCTAACGCACAAGGTCGTGGCCTTCAGGCGTCTGCGGCGTCACCCGGTCGCCGTCTGAATCTAACTCGCCTCGGCGAGCTTCAGAACGGCTGAATCGGAAGATACAAGACGTATGGGCCTCGTGATAGCCGCAATTTATCTGCCCTTATACGGCCTCTTTGCCCTATTGGCTCTTGTTATAGGAATCAAAATTCAGATCAACGGTGAATATACGTCGTTAATCAAACGTCCGTACCTTTACGCGCTTACCGGGGCGGCTACTTCTATTGCACTAGGCTTGGTCTGGATCTGGGCCATTTATATGCTCGCAGGAACGAGAGGCGTTGGTTCGTGGGATGACTTCTTCGAGCAGCTCGCCGTAACGCTTCTTGCGCCATTTGCCTTCGGGCTGGCTACTCTTGGCATCAGCCATGTGCGGAAACGAAGATCCAAAGTAAGGCTGCGACATGCAGCCGCAGGCGCACTGTATTCGGTTATTTTTTTACCATGGATCGCTTTACACGTATCCAGCAATTATCGAGCGGTCGTTAACGGTCCCGTCTTCGAGCGTGTGTGTCAGAACGCCCGGATCGAAATTCTAGAGAAAGTAGCGGGCACAAAAAGCATCGCGCTCGTCCCGGCTGCGCATTCCGACGAAGTTGACCGCTCGTTCCGACGATCGTGACCGGTCGCCTCACCCGTTCTTCACTGGCGGTGTTTTTGTATCGCGATCGGTCACGATGGGTCAATGACAGCACGTTCCTTACGCATCGATCCGCCGCTCAGGTTGAGCCGGTGAGCGCCATGCAGGAGCCGGTCCAGGATGGCGTCGGCCAAGGTGGCTTCGCCGATGTATTCATGCCAGTGATCGATCGGGAGCTGGCTGGCGATCAGTGTGGACCGCCGATCGTGGCGATCTTCGATGACCTCCATCAAGTCGTTGCGTTGCGGGTTGGTCAGCGCTTGTATACCCCAGTCGTCGAGGATCAGCAGATCGGTTTTGAGCAGTTGGCCCATCAGGCGTACGTAAGAGCCGTCGCCGTGGGCGATGCGCAGTTGCTCGAGCAGGGTCGGCAAGCGCAGGTAGCGTACCGACAGCCCCTGACGGCACGCCTGATTGCCGAGTGCACAGGCAATCCAGGTCTTGCCGCAGCCGGTCGGGCCGGTGAGGCAGAGGTTCAATGACTGGCGGATCCAGTCGCCGCTGGCCAGTTGAGCCATGCGGCTTTTCTGCAAGCCGCGCGGATGGCGGTAATCGAGGTCCTCGACACAGGCATCGACGCGCAGCCTGGCGGCCTTGAGCAGGCGTGCCAGACGGCGGTTTTCGCGGTACAGGACCTCGCGGTCGACGAGCAGAGCGAAGCGCTCTTCGAAGGCCAGGTCATGGGTCTCGGGCTGGGCCTGTTGCTGCTCCAGGGCATCGAGGATACCGGTGAGTTTGAGGGCATGGAGTTGTTCACGGGTCTGTTGCTTGAGCATGATGTGTCCTCGTCTGCGTTCGGGTTCAGTGGTAGTAGCCGGGGCCACGGACATTGGTGTGTTGCGGCAGCTCGGCCTGATCGGATCGGTCGTCGTGCAGCGGCTGCTGGTCGAGCCCCTGCTTGAGGATGGAGGCGACACTGCGGTAGCTGGCCGCGTGGATGGCGAGCGCGCGTTCACAGGCTGCCTCGAGACGCGCCTTGCCATAGCCGCGGCTGAGTTTCAAAAGCCCCAGGCAGGCGCGGTAGCCATGCTCGGGGTGCGGTCGGTCAGTCAGCTGCTGCTCAATCACCTGAGCGGTACAGGGACCGATGGCCTGGGCCCAGTCGAGGAAGCGGCCGGGTGACCACTCGCGGTGTGCCTGATGCGCTTTGGGCATGTGCGCGATCTCGGTGACATAGCGGCTGTGGCCCTGCCGGGCATGGTTGGCGACGCGCTGCCCCTTGTGCAGGACCTCGACCGTGGTGGCGGTCAGGCGCGCCTCCAGCGTTTGGCCGATCAGCGTGTGCGGGACGCTGAAGAAGCGCTGGTCGATGGCGATGTGGTAGTCGATGCCGGGCCGGATCTTGCGCCACTCGGCGTATTCGTAGGCATCACGCGGCAGCGGCTTCAGTGCCGGCCGGTCGATGGCTTCGAACAGATCCCGGCGGCTCTCGGTGCGGCCCTGGAAGGGGCGCTCGTTGAGTGCCGGCAACAGCTCGGCGATGGCGGCGTTCAGCTCGCCCAGCGAGAAGAAGGTATGGTGGCGCAGCCGCGCGAGGATCCAGCGCTCAACCACCTGCACGCCGACCTCGGCCTTGGCCTTGTCCTTCGGTTTGTAGGGCCGTGCCGGCAGCACCGCGGTCCCGTAGTGCGCCGCCATGTCGGCATAGGTTGCATTGATACCGGGCTCGTAGCGGTCGGCCACGGTGACGCCGGATAACAAATTATCCGGGATCAGCAGCGCCGGCACGCCGCCAAAGAAGGCCAGGCCGCGCTGGTGCGAGGCGATCCAGTCCGGCAGCGACTGGGTGTAGGTCGCCTCGGCGTAGGTGTAGCTGGAGGCGCCGAGCACGGCGACGAAGACCTGGGCCGCGCGGCTCTCACCGGTGTGGCGATCGACGATGGGCACGGTTGGCCCGCAGTAGTCGATGAACAGCTTTTCTCCGGCGACATGGATCTGGCGCATGCTGCGTTTCTGCCGGTCGCGCCACTGCCGGTAACGGTTGCAGTACTGGCTGTAGCGATAGCCGCGCTCGCCGTGCACGGAGACGTACTCGGCCCACAGCAGTTGCAGGGTCACGCCCTTGCGCTTGAGCGCCTGGTGCATCTGGAAATAGTCAGGCTCGACCAGGCGGCTGGCCGGCTGCCGTGTCGGAAACAGCAACGCCTCGAGCCGCGCCTCATCGACGCCGTCGGGCAGCGGCCAGGTGATCCCCTGGGCCTGCGTCGCCGAGACGTAGTTGTTGATCGTGCCCTTGGACAGACCACAGGTTCGGGCAATCTTCTCGTGGCTGAGTTGACCCGCGTACTTGAGGCGCAAGACCTCGATGATTTTCTTCATGGGAATCCTCGCTGCCGGCACCGCGTTCTCCTGCAAAGCAAAAGGCGCGGTTATGCCGGCTAAAGTGAAAGAATTCCAGTGAGTTAGGTGAGATTCCGACGATTGTGACCGCCGATTCCGACAACGTGACCGACGATTCCGAGGATCACCGCAGAATCGGTCAATTTGAATCGGAACGGTCGGTCAGCTTCCGTCGGAATGACCGGTCAAGATCAATCGGAATGGGCGGTCAACTTGGTGCGGAATACGCACCGGCCGCGATTCCAGTCGTTTCGGAACATAGGCAAATGCAACTAGAGCGACCTTCAAGCTTCTTTCTCAATCAGTATCTTCTCGATTACATCGAGAAATACCAGGCAGAAAATGGTGGATCGATCCTCGTCCGCGAAACTATATCCGGCGGCCGTAAGCCAAAGGTAAATCATCAATCAGCAGAAAAAATTGAGTTTATCGAGAAGCCGATAGATACGATTACGGCCGAATATACAGTTACGTCACGGCTTCTGGAGCTGGAGAACGAGGAGGAGTATGGGATAGGAGGGGCCCGAATCGAGATTCGGCGCACCGCCGGTAATCAGCTGATCGCGTTCGCGCAATATTACTGGGACAACCGGACCTTTAATGCTTGCCCCGAAAAAGCGCATTCGTTTTGGTTTGTCTATGAATTCATTACTGGCACTTTAGGCATTCCTAAGGCGCCTACGAATTAGAGCCGAGAAATAGAAGATTGGGCATACGTCTAACATCACAATGGAGTCCGACGCTTGACCGCTCCTCCTTCCGCTGCCGCTCCAGTCGTCGCCGTCAAGCGCGGCTCATTGTGGCGTTGGGTGGAGGGCAGTAGTCGGAAAGTGGTGTAGGAATCGAGTCCTGGTCGGAGTAGATTCTGAGCATCGAGGCCGTAGAAGCGCACTGGAAAAAGGAAGCGCTGTGCAGAACCGAAGCGAGTCACCGTCATCGTCCGTCCGCCCTTCGACGCGCCGTTCGAAAAGGCTGTGCCGGAAGAGCAGAGAGTCGTGGGGGAAGTCCCTGCCGAGCCTCTTCTCTACGCGCGTTGCCGCACCAAGCTTGAGGCCGATTCCTCCGTTCCGAAGGTGGAGTAGATTCGAGCGTGGGTTCCACCCAACAAGGCGCTGGAGTCCGACGCTTGACTGCGCCTTCCCTTCGCTGCCGCTCCGGTCAGTCGCCGTCAAGCGCGGCTCAGCGCAACGTTAGCGAGATACAAATCTAGTACCGCCGTGGTACTATCACGCCATGCCGCCGAAGATTCGCGAATTGTTGGGTGATTTGAAAGCTGCCGGCTTTAATGATCGAGGAGGCAAAGGTAGTCACCGCAATCTGATACATCCTTCTGGGGTTCGCATCACTATCAGTGGCGCTCCCGGCGCGGACGCAAAGCCCTATCAGGAGAAGGCGGTAAAGGCAGCCTTAGAACAGGTCCGGAAATGAAAAAGAAATCAGCCCAGTATTTGAAGATCGTTGAGTGGTCGGACGAGGACGAGTGCTTTGTCGGTCGTTGCCCCGAACTCATGCTCGGTGGAGTGCACGGCAAGAATGAACAGAAAGTGTTCGCGGAACTTTGTGCAGTTATCGACGAGTGGATCAAGGATTCGGAGAGAACCGGCGAAGAATTGCCGCCTGGCATGTCCGGGAAGCGCTACTCCGGAAAATTCAATCTCCGCGTAGACAAGCAGTTGCATGAGCGCTTAGCAATTGAAGCGTTTAAGCAGGGGAAGAGTCTCAATGCGTACTGTGCGGAAGCGCTCGAGAATGAAGTATCTCGCTAACATCCAGCTGAACCTGACGCTTGACCGCTCCCTCCCTTCGCTACCGCTCCGGTCGTCGCCGTCAAGCGCAGGTTAGCAGGGCGTTAGATGCTCTCTTGGCTGTCAAGCGATCTGGTAGAACTTCTGGCCGTTCCACGGTTGATTGCTTTTGAACATCCCCCAGATAGCTAGCAACAGTTTGCGCATGACCGCGACGAGAACCTGTTTAGGCTTCTTGCCGCGTTCGATGAGCTTGTCGTAATAGGCCTTGACGTTGGGGTCGTAGCGACAGGCGACCAAAGCCGGGAAGTACAGGGCGTCCCGAAGGTAGCGGTTACCGGCTTTGCTGATGCGTCTCGGTTTGTGGGTAGAACTCCCTGATTCGTGCGCTCGCGGGTCGAGCCCGGCGTGAGCGACCCACTGCTCGGGCCGCATGCCGTCCGGCAAGGCCATGAGTTCGGCGAGGATGCGCGGTCCGGTCTTGGCGGCGATGCCGGTGGTGGAGGTCAGGAGCCGAAGCCGCTCGGCGAGTTCCGGGACGCTTTCGACGAGCGCCAGGGCGGTCGTCTCGAGGTGGTCGATGCGACGCTGCAGGTGATTCATGTTGACCTGCGTATCGTGGGCGACGACACGCCCCCAGCTGCCCAGGCGACGCGCCTGTTTGTGACGGTTCCGCTCTCGGGTCAACTCGGTGTTGAGCTGCACGATGCGACGGCAGATGTGCTGCAATTCGAGCACTTCGTCGCTCGGCGGCTGCCACGGTCTGAAGGGCATACGCTGGAGAAATTCCAGGATGCTGGCGGCGTCGAGGCTGTCGGTCTTTCCCCGTTGCAGGTTGGCGGTGGTGAAGTGCTTGATGACCTTTGGGTTGACCACCATCACCTCGATGGCCGGAGCCTGGTGTAGTGCCAGGGCCAGCGGCATCGAGTAGACGCCAGTGGCTTCCATGCACACGCGCGCCTGCGCCCCTCGCTGGGTGGCCCAGCGGATCAGCTTGCCGAAGCCGGCGGCGTCGTTGGTGAATATTTTCTCGGGGTGGTCTTTGCCATCGCGTCGGATACGGCAGACCAGGTTGCGCGAGTCGACATCGATTCCAATCAGGTTCACTTGTTCCTCTCCCGAAGCAGATATAGGCTGCACCCGGGTGCCCCGACCTTGGGTTATGACGGTCAAACCTTGTGATGCGAGTTCGCCGACTCAGGATGCTCCAGGGATTCTCGTCATGAAGGCGGGGCGCCCATCTAACGCACAAGGTCGTGGCCTTCAGGCGTCTGCGGCGTCACCCGGTCGCCGTCTGAATCTAACTCGCCTCGGCGAGCTTCAGAACGGCTGAATCGGAAGATACAAGGCATCACGAATCAAGCTGAGTAAGCTCGTAGCCCTCACTAGCGCATAAAATACGGGGATTGAATTGTGTACCTTCCGAAGCATCACGAAGAAGACCGGATTGAGGTTCTCCACAAATTAATTCGTTCCAATCCCCTCGGCACGTGGGTCGCGGTGGGAGACGGGGAACTCATAGCCAATCACATCCCGTTCCTTGTCGACCCATGTCGAGGAGAATTCGGAACGCTGATAGGCCACGTGGCAAGAGCCAATCCGGTATGGAAGGCGACGCAAAGCCCGATTGCATCTGTCATATCATTTCAAGGGCCTCAGGCTTACATCACGCCATCTTGGTACCCGAGCAAACACGAACACGGGAAAGCCGTTCCCACGTGGAATTACGCGGTAGTACATGTACATGGACAACCGGAATACCGAGAAGAACTCGATTGGCTTCACGAGCACATCGCTGAACTTACGAATGAGCACGAATCGAATCAAGCTCTACCATGGAAAGTTGACGATGCGCCTTCCGATTTCATCGAACGCCTTAAAGGTCTAATAGTTGGAGTAGAGATTCCGATTACTCGAATCTCAGGTAAATGGAAAACGAGTCAGAACCGTCCCGAACCTGACAAGCTCGGCGTTGTTGCTGGTCTGATAAACAAGAACGATCCCGAATCCAGCGAAATGGCTTCACTCATACAGCAACACATTGGTCCAATTGACCGGTCCGGGAGATAGGTAACACTTTCGTCGGGAGACATGGGTTACACATCAGTCGGCGTGATGATGCCGCTTTAATCGTCCGAAAGCATCTTCGATGCGCAGATGCCGTTCATGAAAGCGACCGATGATGACCGGTCCGAACCAGACATCCCAGGTTCCGTCATCGATCTCCTCCAGCCCAATATAGTCGCCAGCGAGCGTAGTGGAGGCACGCACCCGGTGACTCTGCCCGCGGAACCCACCGTTGGTGGAAACGAGGTGTGTCTCGAAGCGGTCGGGATACTGGAATGGCTCGAGCCTATTAGGGAATTCCCTTGAGGAGAATCGATACCACTGATTCGGGGTTTGTCCATCGAGCGCGTCGTGAGGGCGTTCGGTGTTGAACTCGTCGATGAAGCGGTTGAACTTGCGCTGTTGCGCCTGAAGGTTGCCGGCCGGAGGGCGCGTAGTTTCGCGCTTCAGGGTTCGGTGCATCCGTTCGTGTCGTCCGTTCTGTTGTGGTTTCCCGGGTTGGATAAGCTCGGGGATGATGCCGAGCTTGAACCACCAGGCGGAGAGTCTGGAGAGGCTTCCGAGGGTGTTGGTGGCAAAGGGCACGCCGTTATCAGTGCGGATACGGCTTGGTAGTCCGAACGCTTTGAAGATTCGGGTGAAGACGCGGATAGCGTCATCGACGCAGGTTGAATAGAGGGCCTGACAGCCGATGAGCATGCGGCTGTAATCATCGGTGACGGTGAGGGGGTAGCAGTAGTAGCCGTCGCGGGTCTTGAACTCGCCCTTGTAGTCGGCGGCCCAGAGGTCGTTGGGTCCGGCGCTGTTGGCGGTTGGCTTTCCGGGATGTCCGACTTTGCGTCGCCGGGTAGGTGGCGATGCGACGCCGTTGCGTTTGAGGATGTCGTAGACGGTCGAGCGGTGGGGTAGCTCAAGGTGGGGATGCCTCGGGGTGAGGTAATCGAGAAGCTTTTTTCCACCCCAGGCGGGATGCCGACGTCGGGTCTCGAGAATGAGCTGTTCGATGTCGTCAGAGGTCTTGGCTGGGCTGGCGACCGGTCGGCGCGACCGCTCTTCGAGGGCCTCAGGTCCATGACGCAGGTAGCGGTCGACCCACTAGTACCCCGTCTTCCTGCTGATGCCGTAGCGTTCGCACAGCTCAGTGAACGAGAAGACGTCGCGGAGATAGCCCGAGACGAAATGTACTTTCTGATCCATAGGTGACGTTGTTCTCCAAGGCATGGGGCACGTCCTGCAGGTGCCTCAGGGTGGATAAACGTGTTACCTATGTCTCGGGACTATACTGTTAGCTATGTGTCGGGACGGTACCGATCAACCACCTAACAATGCGTTCAACGCCGACGCTTGACCGCTTCCCTTCGCTACCGCTCCGGTCGGTCGCCGTCAAATGCAGGTTATTGTGGCGTTGGGCGGCAGGAAGATCTCTCTCGCTATAGTCTTGAACGACTGTAGCCCCGTGGCTACAATTCGCGCATGTTGGAAATCCGTAAGACAGAGGTCTTTGCTGCCTGGCTGGACGGTCTGCGAGATATTAAAGCGCGTGCACGGATCCTTGTCAGGCTGGACCGTCTCGCCGAAGGTAACCCCGGAGATGTCAAGCCAGTAGGCGAAGGCGTATCGGAGTTGCGAATTGATTACGGACCTGGGTACCGCGTCTATTTCAAGAAGCAAGGCCGAACAATAGTCATCCTATTGTCGGGCGGGGACAAGCGGAATCAGAGAAGAGATATAGAACGTGCCTTGCGCCTAGCACGTCATTTGGTGGAGTAATTCCATGGCAAAGACGAAAACGAGTCGGTTCGATGTGGCCGAGCACCTTCGGACGCCGGAAGAGATGGCCGCCTATCTAGAGGCGTGCCTTGAGGAAGCTAACGGAGATGCCACTCTGATTGCGAGAGCCCTGGGAAACATCGCAAAGGCGAAGGGTATGTCCCAGGTCGCGAGAGAATCCGGGTTGTCGCGGGAGAGCTTGTACAAGGCCCTGTCCGGCGAACGCAGCCCAGGCTTCGACACCGTTTTGAAGGTCATAAGTGCACTGGGAATGGAACTCCATGCAGAGCCTAAGCGCAGCTGACCTGCCGTCCGACATCACGTTGGAGGCCGACGCTTGACCGCTCCTTCCTTCGCTGCCGCTCCGGTCGTCGCCGTCAAACGCGGCTCAGCACAACGTTAGATGCTCTCTTGGCTGTCAAGCGATCTGGTAGAACTTCTGGCCGTTCCACGGTTGATTGCTTTTGAACATCCCCCAGATAGCTAGCAACAGTTTGCGCATGACCGCGACGAGAACCTGTTTAGGCTTCTTGCCGCGTTCGATGAGCTTGTCGTAATAGGCCTTGACGTTGGGGTCGTAGCGACAGGCGACCAAAGCCGGGAAGTACAGGGCGTCCCGAAGGTAGCGGTTACCGGCTTTGCTGATGCGTCTCGGTTTGTGGGTAGAACTCCCTGATTCGTGCGCTCGCGGGTCGAGCCCGGCGTGAGCGACCCACTGCTCGGGCCGCATGCCGTCCGGCAAGGCCATGAGTTCGGCGAGGATGCGCGGTCCGGTCTTGGCGGCGATGCCGGTGGTGGAGGTCAGGAGCCGAAGCCGCTCGGCGAGTTCCGGGACGCTTTCGACGAGCGCCAGGGCGGTCGTCTCGAGGTGGTCGATGCGACGCTGCAGGTGATTCATGTTGACCTGCGTATCGTGGGCGACGACACGCCCCCAGCTGCCCAGGCGACGCGCCTGTTTGTGACGGTTCCGCTCTCGGGTCAACTCGGTGTTGAGCTGCACGATGCGACGGCAGATGTGCTGCAATTCGAGCACTTCGTCGCTCGGCGGCTGCCACGGTCTGAAGGGCATACGCTGGAGAAATTCCAGGATGCTGGCGGCGTCGAGGCTGTCGGTCTTTCCCCGTTGCAGGTTGGCGGTGGTGAAGTGCTTGATGACCTTTGGGTTGACCACCATCACCTCGATGGCCGGAGCCTGGTGTAGTGCCAGGGCCAGCGGCATCGAGTAGACGCCAGTGGCTTCCATGCACACGCGCGCCTGCGCCCCTCGCTGGGTGGCCCAGCGGATCAGCTTGCCGAAGCCGGCGGCGTCGTTGGTGAATATTTTCTCGGGGTGGTCTTTGCCATCGCGTCGGATACGGCAGACCAGGTTGCGCGAGTCGACATCGATTCCAATCAGGTTCACTTGTTCCTCTCCCGAAGCAGATATAGGCTGCACCCGGGTGCCCCGACCTTGGGTTATGACGGTCAAACCTTGTGATGCGAGTTCGCCGACTCAGGATGCTCCAGGGATTCTCGTCATGAAGGCGGGGCGCCCATCTAACGCACAAGGTCGTGGCCTTCAGGCGTCTGCGGCGTCACCCGGTCGCCGTCTGAATCTAACTCGCCTCGGCGAGCTTCAGAACGGCTGAATCGGAAGATACAAGGTGCGCATATCCTTGAAGCGCTGAAGTAGTCCGTTTTGATTCGGAGAAGACCTGACGGTGGAAAATATCGGTTGGTTACTACTCGGCATTTTTTACGTCGGCCCATATGTGATCGCCGCGGCAATTCTAGTTGGATATTTTGTTTACGTCGTACGCATCGGCTTTGGCCAGAGTCGCAAAGTCGGCGCTTTCGCGATTATTGCCATCGCAATGGTCCTTAGCATTCCCGCATATTCGCTCTTCATTCGGTACCAAAACGCGCTTAACACGGCTTGCGGGACCGGTGTTGGGATCCATGCCTATGAATACCCGAGCCCTGACGCGTACGTATTGACCAATGTCTGGAACACCGCGGGCGGGAATTGGCATAGGAGTGACGCGACCATCAAAGAAGCCATATTGAATGTGGCTCATGAGCGCGTTCCGTACGTAGAAATAATGGACTCGACGGAGAATATGGTCCCCTACGGAGTAATTGGGGCATTTTCGCGAGTTAGGGGCATCCCTTTTGGTTCAGGATATTACAAAATCTATCTGGACTCTTCCGGCGCTCAACAATGCCGCTGGCGCACGCCGGAAGATTTTGACCCGAGCCTATATCGCCTTTACCTATCCTATGAAAAGAACCACGAAACGAACCAATCACTACGGGAGAAAATGCCGGGAAAACGATGCGTCGCAATAGATTACGTAGCTAAATCAAATGCGCGCTATTTGGTCGAAATTCTTTTGAATACGGAATTAGAACCACGTGTCTTCAAACACGAAATACGCGTTAGCGATACAGAAAATAAGAATAGACTTATAGGTGATTCGATTGCTTACGAGTATCGGCCGGATGGAGTTATTGCATCGCTGGCGTTTGGGTTCGCGAGCAAAAGGAAACTACCAAGTTGCCCGCAGGACATGTTGGCGGGTGAACCATTACACACAATATTAAATATGTACGTTAAGCGCTCGTAGCGGTCGAAACCCAAAGGAAAAATGCGCACCTAACATCACAATGAACCTGACATTTGACCGCTCCTCGTCCCTTCGCTGCCGCTCCGGTCAGTTGCCGTCAAGCGCGGCTAAGCACAACGTCAGACGTTGGTCCTCGAAATAGAAGCGACGGCGCCGCTTTCAAGATAGGATTACGTTCGACAGCGAACTTGAAAATAACTTAAGGGGAACGGATATGCCGACACTCTCTGAGATCGTACAACGTGGATGGGATGCTGTTGCTGCCGGAGATATGGATACGTTGGTGGCGGACTACACTGAAGACATGATTTTTGTCATGCCCGGCCAAACCGATGTGATTGAGGGCGTTCCAGATTTCCGAGCGGCCGTGGAAAATCTGGGTGCCGCGGTGCCAACCGGTTTTGAAATAGTTGGGCTTAGACATATCGAAGGAAACGGTGAAGTCGTCACTATTTGTTCTTGGAAATCGGAGAAAGTCGAATCATCTCAGGTTGCGGTGCTTTTCCGCTTTCGTGGCGACAAGATCTTTGAGGAACGATGGTTCGTCGATACGGAGCAATGGAAGGCGGCGTTCTAGCTAGCGCCGGGGCGACAATCCCAAGCTAATGCGAGGGAGTGCATTAAGTTCGTGAATATCAACCGACGCAGATGGAAGGGGCGCCTAAGCAGTGGCTCAACCTGGCGTGTCGAACCGCGCCGGGATTACCGGAGGCTCCGAACCTCGAGAGGATGGGCCCTGAGCAAGTCGAATCGATCAATTCCCCGGACGTAGAAGAGCGGGCGGTGCGGGAGCACCGGGCAGAGCACGAACCGGAATGGGCTGCGATCGAGTCGAGCGCCTCGAAGATTGGCTGGACGTCGGAAACACTGCGTAAGTGAGTGAGGCGCGCTGAGAGGGCCAGGAAGAGCGCGCAGGCCTGACCACGGACGTGGGTGAACGTCTCGAGGCGCTAGAGCGGGAGAACCGCGAACGAAAGCGCGCGAACGAGATGCTTGAAACGGCCTGGGCGTTTTTTGCCCAGGCGGAGCTCGACCGCCGACTGAAGTCATAGTGCGCTACGTCGATGGCCACAAGGCCAGGTAAGCGGTCGAACCGAACGGCGCAGTGTTGCCGAGCGCCCCGTCGACGTACTACGAATACAAGGCCCGTGGGGCTGATCCGGAGCACCTGCCGCCACCACGTCAGCGCGACCGGGTGCTCGAACCCGGGTTCGCCCGGGTATGGCATGAGAACCAGCAGGTCTACGGCGCGCGCAAGGCCTGGCGGCAGCTCAGTCGGAAAGGGCCTACAGTGGCGCGCTGCACGGTGCGCGGCTGATGAGCCAGCCGGGGCTGAAGGGCGTGGTACGCGGCCGGACGCCGAAGACGACGCTGACGAACCTTGCCGACGCCTCGCCGGCCGCTCGGGTCAACCGCCACTTCCAGGCGGCCCGTCTGAATGCACCGTGGCTGTCGGCGCTGACCGACGTCGCGACCTGGCGGGGCTTCGTGTACGTGGCATTTGTCAGCGACGCCGACGCGCGGCGTTTCGTGGGTTGGCGGGTGTCGAGTTCGTTGCAGACCGACCTCGCCCTGGACGCGCCACGGCAGGCCTTGTACGACCGCCCGCTCGAACGCCAGGGCGGCTTGGTTCACCACCGTGATCGCGGCGCGCGGTACTTGTCGATTCGTTACGCCGGGCGTCTGGCTGACGCCGGCATCGAGCCCTCGGTCGGAACCGTGGGCGACTCCTGCGGCAACGCGCTGGCCGGAACCATCATCGGGCTAGACCAGACCGGGGTCATCCGCCAGCGCCGCCCGTGGCGCAATCTCGCGGCGGTCGAACTCGCCACACCGGAGTGGGTCGACTGGTTCAACCACCGGCGCCTGCTCGAACCGCTCGGCGATGTCCCCCCAAGCGGAGACCGCACAAGCCTACGCTCATCGACTCACCGGGTCGGGCCTCGCGGCCTGACGCAATCAAAATGGCCGCCGGAGTGCCCGGTGCGGTTCAAATCCGCTCGAGTCGCTTTTCGTAGGACTGGTCCCGCTCGCGCGGGCTCCGCCTGGCCGAATCGTGGAATCCACTCGCTGACACGCCGAACAGACGGCAAGTCATCCGCACCGGATAGGTTTCGCGGCAACGCTCGATCATCCCGTGCTTCACTGCGATTCCTGTGTGAAGAACGCTGCCGTTTTTTCTTTAAAGAAATCCCGCTCCTGCTTGGCTCGCGCCAGCGCTCGCTCGAGGGGTGCGACCGCCTCCTCCCGGGCATTGCCATGACCGGAAAAGACCTTGAGGCCATGGGCCTCCCGCCCGCGGCACCAGCGGCCAAGCATCGCGGTGTCAATCCCGAGGTCCCCGGCAATCTGTCGCTTCGTGGCATTCGGTTGTGATGCCAGACCGCGCGCCTGTTGTTGGAACTCCTCAGTAGAACGTCGTCTCTTGCGCATGACACACCGCCCGGGTCATCGTGGAACCCATTCGATGTGCCCGTGATATCGGGGTAGAACCCCCGGCGCTCCGCGGAACGGAACAACGGTGTAAGGCGGTGGAGTCGGGTCGATGACTGTGGACGTCAATTTCTGGAATCGCATCGCTCGCCGCTACGCCGCCAAGCCGGTGGCCGATCCCGTCGCCTACGAGAAGAAGATCGCGATCTCGCGCCGCTATCTCACGCCGCGGTCGCGGGTGTTCGAGTTCGGCTGCGGCACGGGCTCGACCGCATTGCTGCATGCGCCTTTCGTGCAACACGTCCGAGCCATCGACTTCTCGGCCCGCATGATCGAAATCGCCGAGCAGAAACGGGTGGCGGCGAAGATCACGAACGTCCGTTTCGAGTGCGCGGCGCTGCACGAGGTAGCGGAATCGGCGGAGCGCTACGATGTCGTGCTGGGCCTCAGCATCCTTCACCTGCTCGAGGATTGGCGTGGTGTGCTGGCGCAGGTCTACGGGCTGCTGGAGCCGGGTGGCGTGTTCATCAGCAGCACGGCCTGCATTGGTGATTCGATGGCGTGGCTGCGTTACCTGTTGCCGCTCGGCCGGGCGCTCCGCGTGCTGCCGCGGGTGGTGGTGTTCAGCGCGGCGGCGCTCGAGCAGGCACTGGTGGAGGCCGGCTTTGCGATTGACGTCCGCTGGCATGCGGGCGGCAACCAGGCCGTGTTCCTCGTCGCCCGGCGCCCGGCCCGGGCGTGACTCGTGTGCCGCAGGCGACACCGATCTCGTGGTGAGCGGCGCAGCTGTCCCCGCGTGCTCACAAGAAGTTCAAGTAGTAGGAAAAGGCGGAGCTTCGCCCCAGGTAGCGCCAGCCGCCGATGGCCTGGTCGCGGAAGCGCCACCAGGCGCTCTGCCGGGGCGCGCCGGGCAGCGAGTAGTCGCAATGCACGATGGCCTCCGTACCGCTGCCAACCGCCAGCAGGGGTTTGCTGACGCGGACTTCGTGCAGCGCGATCGCGCCGGCGTCGGCGGCCTCCAGCACCTGTGCGACGCCTGCCGGGTCGGCCGGGTCGAGGTTTTCCAGGGTGGCGGCGACGTTGGCGCCGACGTCGTTCAGCAGGTGGGCGCGGATGGCGGCGTGCAGCGCCGGGTCGTCGGTGGCGCCGAGGGTGGCGGCCCGCAGCGCCACCAGTATGACGACGGCGGTGAGCGCCGCGAGTCCCTTGCGACCGGACAGGTCGAATTGCATTTCGGCCATGGGATGTCCTCCTCGTTTTGCTGGCGGAAGCGCGTGGCGTTCGGCCTCGCGTTGACGGCGCAGTGGTCGCCCCCTGATCGGCGAGGCGGCGACGGTCCCTGCCGGGCAACGCGTCGTGACCCGTGCGTAAGCTCTCCAGGGGGGAGCGGCCGGCCGGCGGATTCATTGAATCCCCGCGCGTGTCGGCGCTTCGCGTACGCGGCCGGCCGCAGCCGGGGGCCCGTGGCGGCCGGGGCGCGATCCCCGGTCGCCGTGGTGCGCGGGTGCACGGCTTCGACGATACCGGCACCGTGCGCCCGGCGGGCTCGCCGGGCGGAAGCCGGGCTAGAATCACCCGGCGTCCAACGCGGGGGAGCGTACGATGGCGGGCAATACCGAGCTGACCTGGGGCGACCTGCAACAGGCGACGGCGGAACTGATTGGTGAGCGCGGGCCGGGTACCGGCAAGTGGCAGGCCGAGGGCTCGGTGACCAACCGGGTCAACGAGAAGTTCATGCGCGCGCTGCGCGAGAACAACGGCAAGGTGCCGGGCGAACTCGGCAACGTGCCGTGCCTCATCATCACGACCACGGGTGCCAGGACCGGCAAGAAGCGGCCCATCCCGCTGGCCTGCCACGAGGTCGATGGCCGCCTGTTGATCATCGCCTCGATGGGCGGCGCAAAACACAACCCACCCTGGTATCACAACCTGGTGGCCAACCCCGAAGTGCTGGTGGAGAAGGACGGCGAGACCTTCGAGGCGCGGGCCGTGATCACCGCGGGCGAGGATCGCGACCGCCTGTTCGCGAGCGTGTGTGCGGCGCTGCCACCGTTCGCCGAGTACCAGGCACGGACCGAGCGGAACATCCCGGTCATCGAGCTGAAGCGCCGCTAGCGCGGCGCGTGCGCATGTCGCCGTCTGCGCGCGGGAATCCCTGCGTGGGGCCGGGCCAGGCGCCGCCGGGTGGTGTTCCGCGATCGTGAAGGTCCGGCTGGCCAAGGGCGTCGAACTCCTTGCCGAGCTGCCGGGCGTGGGAGCGCCGGCGACCAGTGGCGCGCGCGTTCGCTACGCCGCGCGCCTGTACCTGCGACGCGGCGAGGAGATCACGACCGATGCCGACCTGATCGCCCGCGACACCGGCTACCTGGAGACGCGGCACATCGCGGGCGTCGAGCTCGTGGTGCATGCGATCACGCTCGGGCGTCGCCAGGCCATGGCCGGGATCGAACGGGCGCTCGACGGCATGCGCGCCGGCGGCTACCGCGAGGTGCGCATCGCACCGCACCTCGCCTACGGCGAGCGCGGCCTGCCGGGCCGGGTACCGCCCGCCGCGGTGTTGCGCGTGCAGCTGTGGCTGGTTCGTATCGAGGGGGCGGCGGACTGAATCGCGCTACACCGGCGCGGTGTGCCCGACTTGCCGCGTGACCGCCGCCGCCGCGGTGGCGGCGAACCGCCGTTACCCGCTCAGAACACGGTCCGCCGCACGGCGTTCACGGCCAGCACCCACAGGCACACCGTCGACAGGGTGAACAGCACCACCCGCACGTTGATCACGTTGACCAGCCCCTGCCACAGGCTGTGCGCGATGCGCAGGCCGGTGTAGGCCCAGGCCGCGGCGAGGTTGACCCCGCTGGTGTCGCCGGAGAGGACGAGTACGGCGACGACGGCGTAGAAAATCGTCGGCTGCTCCATCAGGTGGGTGTAGTTGTGCGACACCCAGTTCACCTGCTCCGGCATGTCCTTTTCGACGTCCGCGTAGCGGCCGCCGCGCGGCGCGTTGGCGAGCGTGATACCGGCCTTCGTGAACGCGGGAAAACGCGTTGCGACCAGCCAGCCGAGGACGACCAGCGACCACAACACCAGCGTCGCCGCCGGGGCGAGTAGGGGATTGCCTGTCATGTGTGCTCCTTGTCGGGGTGTTCCGTCAGACGACGGCGACCATTCTAGAGCTTGTCGCGTGCAGGTGGCCGGGCGCGGCAGGATGCGCACGGTGAGCGCTACGTCGGCGCCGAGGTCACGGGGGGGGCTGGCCTTCGCCGCCAGTGGCGGGTGCCGTCACCGGCTGCGCCCGCCGTCACGCGCCGGCGTGTTGCTCGCCGGTTACCGACTGCCGGGCGGGGCGGCCAGGCGGTCTCGGGCCCTGGCCCGCCCATGTTGCGGGCTGTTCTCAGGCGGTACCGCGCACCAAGCTGCCGGGCAGCTCGCCGGTCGGCTTGCCGTTCTCGAAGGTCACGGTGCCGCGCTTGACGGTGCAGCGGTAGCCGTCGGCTTCCTGCACCAGGCGCCGCCCGCCGGCCGGCAGGTCGTGGACGATGTGCGGCGCCCGGCAGCGCAACTTGTCGAAGTCGATGACGTTGACGTCGGCGAGCAGGCCCGGGCGCAGCAGGCCGCGGTCGAGCCAGCCGACCTGCTCGGCGTTACGCCGGGTCAGGCGCTGGACCAGGAACTCGAGCGGCAGGCCTTCGCCGCGGCTGCGATCGCGGCCCCACAGGGCGAGCGTGGTGGTGGGGAAGGAGGCATCGCAGATCACCCCGCAGTGGGCGCCCGCATCGGACAGCGCGAGCAGGCTGTGCGGGAAGGTCAGCATCTCGCGCACCACGTCGAGCGAGCCGTCGACGTAGTTGTGCAGCGGGCAGTAGAGCATGGCGCGGCCGTCGTCGCCGAGCAGGTAGTCGTAGGCGTATTCATCCGCCGGCACGCCCTGGGCGGCCGCCAGCGCGGCGACCGAGTCGGCGGCCGAGGGCTCGTAGTCGGGCGGGTCGCTGAGCGGGAACATGCGCTCCCACGGCCAGCGGTCGAGGCCGACGAGGAACTCGCGGCTCGCGCGCAGTTCCGCGAGGATGGTCGCGCGCAGCGCCGGGTCGCGCAGCGCGGCCACCCGTTCGGCCAGCGGCAGGCGCATGGTGCGCTGGAAGGCGCGGCAGAAGATGAACGGGGTCAGCGAGCCCTGGTGGGTGAGCAGCACGCCGATCGGGCGCGGTGCGACCTGGGCCTTGATGTCGAGGCCGGCGGCGTTGGCACGGCCGACGAAGTCGAACAGTTCGCGCCAGCGGCCGGCGGCGAGGTCGGGCTGTTGCACGGTGAACGACAGCGGCCGGCGAATGGTACGCGCGACCGCCTCGACCAGCGCGATCTCGGCATCGCGAAAGGCGAGGTCCTCGGTGACGTAGGCGTCGGTGATGAGCTGCATCACGCCGCGGCCGGCATCGGCCAGCGCGCCGGCGACGCCGAGCAGTTCCTCGGCCGGTGCGCGGTAGGTGCCGATGTTCTCGCCGTCGCGGGTGCGGTGGACGAAGGTGCGCGAGGTGGTGAAGCCGAGCGCGCCGGCCTCCAGCGCTTCGCGCGCGAGCCGGCGCATGGCGGCGATGTCCTCGCCGCTGGCCTGCGCCTCGGCGTCGGCGCCGCGGCGGCCCATGACGTAGGTGCGCAGCGCCGCGTGCGGCACCTGCGCGCCGAGGTCGACGGCATAGCGCCGCCGCGCCAGGGCATCGAGGTAGTCGGGGAAACTCTCCCAGTCCCACGGCAGGCCCTCGGCCAGCGCCGTGCCGGGGATGTCCTCGACGCCTTCGAGCAGGCCGATCAGCCATTGATGTTCGGCCTCGCCCGGCCGCGCCGGGGCGAAGCCGACCCCGCAGTTGCCCATCACCAGCGAGGTCACGCCGTGGTGGGAGGAGGGGGCGAGGTAGGAATCCCAGGTCGCCTGGCCGTCGAAATGGGTGTGCAGGTCGATGAAGCCGGGCGTGACGATGGCGCCGTCGGCGTCGATCTCGCGCTTGCCGCGCGCCGCGACCCGGCCGACCTCGGCGATGGTGTCGCCCTCGATGCCGATGTCGCCGGTGCAGGGCGCGCCGCCGGTGCCGTCGTAGATCGTGCCGTTGCGAATGACCAGGTCCATGCGTGCCTCCCCGTGCAGATCGAGCGCGCCATGGTGGCGGGCGCGGCGCGGTGGCGCAAGGGGCGCCTGCACCACGCCCCCTTGGGCGCGCCTGCCGCAGACCGGGTGAAACGTCCCCCGTGGGCCCCGCCCGGCGCGGCTCGCCGGCCGCCCGGCACCGCGCACGAGGATGCGGGCCTAGTCCTCGTAGCCGACGAAGCGCACCACCTCGTCGACCGGGCGGCGCGTCGAGACCACGGCGTTGGCGGCGAAGTCGTCCGCCGGCCAGCCCATCGCGACGCAGGTACAGATGACCTGGTCGTCGGGAATGCCGGCGTGTTCGCGGACCACCGGCGACTGCATGATGCCCTGGCCGTTGATGACGCAGCCGAGGCCGCGCGACCAGGCCGCGTTGACCAGCGCGTTGACCACCGCGCCGCAGTCGAAGATGGCGATGTCGTTGTCGCTGAGGGTCTTGTCGAAGGTCACCACGATCGACACCGGGGCGTCGAACTGGCGGAAGCCGCGCAGCACCCAGTCCTGGCGCCGCTCCTTGTCACCCCAGGCTATGCCCATGGCCTCGAACAGCTGGGCAGCGATGCCCTTCTGGCGTTCGCGGTGTACGCCCTCGTAGGCGCCGTGGATGCGGATCTCGCGCGAGGCCGGCACGCCGGCCAGGTTGCGCTCGGTGTTGCCGCGGCGGATGGCGTCGAGTGCGGCGCCGGTGACGACGTGCAGGTACCACGGCTGGGTGTTCATCGACGACGGCGCGCGGGTGGCCAGGGCCACGATCTCGCGCACCAGGTCCTGCGGCACCGGGTCCGGCTTGAAACCGCGGATGCTGCGGCGGCCGGTGACGACTTCATCGAATTGCATGGGGGCTCCTCTGGCTGGCTCGTGATCGGAAGCGGCGCCGGGGCGCCGGGGTATGTTCATGGTGTCTCGGGCATGCGCTGCGCCGGGTCGCAGGGGCCGGCGTCACGGTGCGTACGAACGCGGGTGCTTCAGGGCCAGGCCTCGACCAGGTACTGGTAGGGCAGCAAGCCGCGTTCGATGGTGAAGCGCGAAAAGCCGGCGCGGGCGAGTTCGGCGACCACCTGGTCCTCGGCCACTTTCATGCGCACGGGCGGGCCCTGTGGATCGTCGCGCTTGAAGAAGTCGATCACCACCAGGCGCCCGCCCGGTGCGAGCCCTGCGCGCACGGCGGCGAAGTAGGCCTCGCGATCCTCGATGTGGTGGTAGGTGTCGACGAGCAGCACGAGGTCGACCTCGCCGGCGGCGAGGCCGGGCGAATCCATCGCCAGGTGGCGCAGTTCCATCCTTTCGGGGGCGATGCCTTCGCGTGCCCGGCGCTCGCGGATGTAATCGAGGAAGCGTTCGTCGACGTCGCCACAGATGACCCGGGCGCCGGCGGCGGCGAGGCGGAAGCTGAAGTAGCCCGTGCCGCTGCCGATGTCCATCACCCGCTTGCCGGCGACGTCGCCGAGCCGCGCCATCACCGCGTCCGGGTGCTGCCAGGCATCGCGCTCGGCGCTCTCGAAGCGCGCGGCGAGTTCCTCGAAGGAGCGCTGGTTCATGTACTGGTTGGCATGCATGGCATGGCCATGTCCGCCGTCGTCACCGTCGTCGCCGTGGTGGGCATGCTGCGCGGACGCGGCCGGGCCGAGCGCGGTCATCAGGAAGGTGGCGAGGAAGGCGCAGTGACTGCGGGCGAGGCGGCGGGCCATGACGGTAGTGCTCCGTGGGATTCGGGGGGCAAGGATACAGCGAGCCTGGATGCGATGCGTGGACGGTGCCGGCGGGCTGCGCCGCGACGCCGTGCACGGCAGGGCGCCGTCGCCGTGCGCGGGCGCGTCGAACGATGCCGGCGAGCGCCGTGATTCCCCGCGCGCATGGCCGGGGCTGCCAGTACGGCGCGGATGGCCGTCGCGGTGCGGGTGATCCGGCGCCGCGCGCCACCGGTAGAATGGCGCTCCCTGCCATCGAACGCGCCTGCAGGCGCCCGTAGCCGACATGACTTCGAACCCGGTTCGCTCCACGGCCTTCATCCTCGGTCTCTGCCTCGCCATCCCTGCCGGCGCCGCCGGCGTGGCCAGCGAGAGCCGCGATTCCTCGGCGGCCTTCGTCGCCACCCAGAACTTCATCGTCGGCCGCCTCGGCCGCGACTGCCTGGAACTGCTCGGCCGCAAGGAGAGCGCGGCGGAGTACCAGCAGCAGTGGCAGCGTAACAACGCGCGCTACCACGACGCCGCGGCGCGCTACATGGCGGCGCGCCTGGCCGAAATCGAACTCGACTCGGAACGCGACGCCATCGAGGCGGCCTACTACGATTCGGTCAACAAGACGGGAACGTCCGCCGTGGCGCAGATGCTGGACCGTGGCGACCGGGTCGAGAACTGTCGCGTGGCCCTCACCCTGGTCGACGCCGGCAACATGGACATCGACAAGTTCGTCGTCGATACCAAGCAGCCGCTCGTGGCCGCGCGCCTGGAAGAGCTGGTGAAGTGGGCGCAGAAGCGCTGACCGGCACGTCGTCGAAGTAGCTGCCGGGGCCAGCGGGCGCGCCGGGCGGCCACCGCCTGGCCCGTCCTGCCCGGCGCTTGCGGGGCGGACGGCTAAATCGCCGCGGTGCGCGCCTCCAGCCAGGCCCGGGCGTCGCCCGCGAGGCGTGGCGCGAGGCGTTCGCGCACGGTCGCGTGGTAGGCGTTCAGCCAGGCGCGCTCGTCTTCGCGCAGCAGCCCGCCCACGATGCAACGGGTGTCGATGGGGCACAGGGTCAGGGTTTCGAACTCGAGCATCTCGGCGAAGCCGTCGCCCTCCGGCGTCGAGGCCGGCACGTTCAGCACCAGGTTCTCGATGCGCACGCCCCACTGGCCGGCGCGGTACACGCCGGGTTCGATCGACGTCACCATGCCCGGCTCCATCGCCATCGCCGGCTCGACCACGGCCTTGCTGATCGACTGCGGGCCTTCGTGCACGTTGAGGAAATAGCCGACCCCGTGGCCCGTGCCATGGCCGAAGTCGATGCCCTCGGCCCACAGCGGCGCGCGCGCCAGGGCATCGAGCATCGGTCCCGGCGTGCCGCGCGGGAAGCGTGCGCGGGACAGCGCGAGCGTGCCCTTCAGCACCAGGGTGTAGTCGCGCTTCATCGCCGCGCTGACGCTGCCGATCGGCCACACCCGGGTGATGTCGGTGGTGCCACCGAGGTACTGGCCGCCGGAGTCGATCAGGAGCAGGCCGTCGCCGGCGATCTCGGCGTGGGCGGCGTCCGTCGCGCGGTAGTGCGGCATGGCGCCGTTGGCGGCGAAACCGGCGATGGTGGGGAAGCTCAGGCCGACGAAGCCCGGGCGCCGCGCGCGCGCCGCGCTCAGGCGCTCGTCGACGGTGAGCTCGGTGATGCGCTCGCGGCCGAGGGCCTGCTCGAACCAGGCGTAGAACTCGCACATCGCGACGCCGTCCTCGATCATCGTCGTGCGGATGTGCGCGGCTTCGGCCGCGGTCTTGCGGCTCTTCTCGCGCGTGCTCGGGTTGAGCGCCTCGATCACGCGCACCCGGTCGGGGACGTGGGCGCGCAGGCCGTAGGTGACCCGGCGCGGGTCGAGGAGCAACCGCGCGCCGGCCGGCAGTGTGGCGAGGGCTTCGCCGGCGGCGGCATAAGGCGCGAGCTCGATGCCGTCGGCGGCGAGGGTGGCGGCGAGCGCGGCGTCGATCTTGCCGGCGCCGACGAACAGCACCGCGCGCTCGGCGTCGACGAGCAGGTGGGCGAGGAACACCGGGTTGTAGGGCACGTCGGCGCCGCGCAGGTTGGTGATCCAGGCGACGTCGTCGACCGTCGAGACGAAGTGATGGCTGGCGCCGGCCTCGGCCATCGCCGTGCGCAGGGTGGCGAGCTTGGCCGTGCGCGGCACGGTCGCATGCGGCGGCAGGTGGGCATGAACCGGTGCTGCCGGCAGGGCGGGGCGATCGTCCCAGGCCGCGGCGACGAGGTCGCGGTCGGTGTGCAGGCGGATATCGTGCGCGGCGAGCGCGTCCTCCAGCGCCTGCGCCGCGGCCAGGCCGAGCACGTCACCGTCGACCGCGACGCTGCCGCCGGCCGGTACGTGTTCGGCGAGCCAGGCGAAGTGCGCCGGCGGGTTGGCGCTGGTGAACTTGACCAGTTCGATGCCCGAGCCGGCGAGTTCGGCCTCGGCCTGCACCCAGTAGCGGCTGTCGGCGAACAGTGCCGCGTGCCGCGTGGTGACCACCAGCGTGCCCATGGAGCCGGTGAAACCCGACAGCCACTGGCGCGCCTGCCAGCGTTCGGGCAGGTACTCGCTCAGGTGGGGATCGGAACTCGGTACCAGCAGGGCGTCGACACGCTCGGCGCGCAGCACCTCGCGCACGCGCTCGATGCGCGCGCGGACGGGGGCGGTGGGTGTATCCATGGCGTCTCCAGGCAACAGGCAGCGGACAAGGGCAAACTCGGCCGGACAGTGTGGGGCGTACCCGCGCACTGTCAACGGCTTGCCTGCCGGTGTCAGACACCGCGGCCACGATGCATCAACGGCTTGCCTGTCGGTGTCAGACACCATCCGACCCGCCGGCTGCGTTATGGTGGGAGGCCGTTCGCGACCCGACAGGAGTGCATGTCCCGGTGCCCCCAGCCCCGTCCATCGAAGCGAGCTTCGGCGCGCTCGCCCAGTGCCTGCAGGCCCTGCACGAAGCCGACCTCGCCGCCAATCCCGGCGCTGGCCTGGTGCATGCCCGCGCGCAGGCGGTGGCCGACATCGAGGCCGCCCTGTCGGCCGTGCTCGACGCCTTCCATGCCGTCTACGACGCCATCGACGCCGGTTTCCCCGACGTCACCCTCGACTGGTACGGCGAGGGCGCGCTCGCCCTGCTGCTGGCCCTGCGCCAGGCGCGCCAGGACGACCCGGGCGCGGTGCGCACGCTCTACCGCTACCACGAGCAGCGGCCGCAACCGACGCGCCTGGCGGAGTACGTGTTCGTCGACTTCGCCTACGAACCCGAACGCATGGACGCCTTCGACGTTTTCCTCAGCTGGCGTGACTTCGCCGCGTGGCTCGAGCAGCCGCAGGCCGTCACCCGGCTCCACGCGGATACCGTGACGGCCATCGGCGATTACCTCGGCGCCGGGCACTTCGCCCAGTTCGCGGCGCACTTCGGCCAGCCGCCCGAGCGCCTGTTCTTCAACGTCGTGCCGCTGTTCGTCAACGCCGGCGTGGCCTTGATCCCGCGGGTGTCGCCGCTGCTGTCGGCCGGCACCACCGGCGGCGATCTCTTCGCCGGCTGGATGGAAGGCGCGGCGCGCGCCGATACCACCCTGCCACAGGTGCTCTGCGCACCTTTCCTGCTGCCGGCCTGAGGGCGGCGGCGGCGTCCTCGGCGGACACCCGGGGCTGCTGTTTTCGAGCCGCCGAACGCTATAGAGTCGGGCCCGGGCGTCGCCCGGCATGGTCCCGGCCACGCGCGCCCGTCCCGTTCCATTCCCTCAACCCAGGAAGGACACGCCCATGGATCTGACGACTTTCGCCGCCGGCTACACCTGTGCCGACCAGCCCTTCGATCTCTACGCCGCGCGCCCGGCCGCGCTTGCCGAGGCCCCGCTGGTCGTGGTCTGCCCGGCCTGGGACGGCTTGAACGACCCGGTCAAGGCGATCGCCCACCGCGTCGCCGCGCTCGGCTACCAGGCCGTCGCCATCGACGTCTACGGTCACGGTGTGCGCGGCGACGTCGGCGCCGACAACAGCGCGCTGATGAATCCCCTGCTCGCCGATCGCGCGGCGCTCACCGCGCGGCTGCTCGCCGGCCTCGCCGCGGCGCAGGCCCTGCAGGGTTCCGCGGCGGGCGCGGCCGTCGCCATCGGCTACTGCTTCGGCGGCCTGTGCGTGCTCGATCTCGCCCGCGCCAACGCGCCCGGCATCGCCGGCGTGGTCAGCTTCCACGGCCTGTTCATCCCCAACGACCTCGACCAGCACGACCCCATCGGCGCCAAGGTGCTCGTCGAGCACGGCTGGGACGACCCCATGGTACCGCCCGAGCAGGTACTCGCCTTCGCCCGCGAGATGGATGCCCGCGGCGCCGACTGGCAACTCCACGCCCACGGCGGCGCCATGCATGCCTTCACCTTCGAAGGCGCCAACGCGCCGGAGATGGGTGTGCAGTACCACGCCGCCGCCGCGGCACGTTCGTGGGCCTCGATGCTGGGGCTGTTCGGCGAGGTGTTGCCGGACGACTGGAGCTGAAATCCTCGTCGTCGCCCGTTGAGCGCGGTTCAGTCGCGCGCCAGCGCAACCCGCGCCGGCGCTACTGCCAATCCCGCCACCCCGACCCGTGCGCGGTAGACGCCGCCGGCGCGGTCGGAGTCCATGCCGTGCGAGCCGCTGACGACGTAGAGTTCGCGCAGGTCGGCGCCGCCGAAGCACACGCTGGTGCACATCGGCACGCCGATCTCGACGAAATCCTGCTCGCGCCCGGACGAATCAAAGACGGCCACGCCGTGGCCGCCGTCGGCCAGCGCGACCCACACCGTGCCGTCGCTGGCGACGGCCAGGCCGTCGGGGATGCCGCGCCGCGTCTCGACGAACGGGGTCCTGGGGCCGAGGCTGCCGTCGGCGGCGACGGCGTAACGAAACACCGTGTTGCGGCGCGAATCGGAGTGGTAGAGCGTGCGGCCGTCGGGTGAGAAACCGAGGCCGTTGGTGAGCAGCACGTCGGGCGCGACGATGCGCGCGCTGCCGTCGAGATCGACCAGCCAGAGATCGCCGGCGCGCGGTTCGAGGCCGTCCTCGAAGACCGGGCTCGAACCGAGCGAACCGGCGTAGATGCGCCCGGCGGCGTCGGTGGTGAGATCGTTGAAGCCGACCCGCCCGGCCGCCTCGTCGCGATCGAGCAGGGTGACGGAATCGCCGCCGTCGAAGGGCTTGTAGGCGAGATTGCGCCCGCTCACCACCAGGCCGCCGGCCTCGTGCAGGCACATGCCGCCGATCCCGCGGCGATGTTCGAACACGCTCTCGACGCGGCCGTCGGTGCCGAGGCGGAACACGCCGCCGTGGATGACGTCGCTGAAGATCAGTCCTCCTGCAGGGTCCCACACCGGCCCCTCGATCAGGCCGTAACCCTCGCACAACAGTTCCGCGCGCATGTCCCCATCCCCGTGATTCGTTGCAGTCGTTGCACCGTGGCACAGCCGCGCCGGTGCGGCAATCGCTTACACTGGTCGCCTGCAACCCGGCCGCGACCATGACCGCATCCGCCTTTCTCGACTACCTGCGCACGTTCATCGCCGAGCCCGGCAACCAGTCGCCGCACAACCGGTTCCTCGGGCTCGAACTGGTCAACATCGAGCGTGGCCGCGCCGTGGTGCGCGTGCCCTACGATGCGCGCCTCGCCGGCAATACCGGCACCGGCGTGCTGCACGGTGGGGTCATCACCACCGCGCTCGATTCGGCCTGCGGCATGTCGGTCATCGCCGCGCTCGGCAAGCGCATGCAGATCGCGACCCTCGACCTGCGTATCGATTACCTGCGCCCGGCCGTGCCGGGCGAGGCCATCACCGCGGCCGCGCACTGCTACAAGGTCACCCGCAACGTCTGCTTCGTGCGCGCCATCGCCTACCACGACGACCGCGACGACCCCATCGCCAACGCCGCGGCGAGTTTCATGATCACCGCCGACAAGGCCGAGACCCCACGCGCGGAGCGCAACGCATGAACCTGGTCGATGCCATCCGCCGCGTGCGCGAGCACGACGACCACGCCAGCCTGCTCGAGGCCATCCCCTACATGCGCACGATGGGCATCGCGGTGGTCGAGGTCGAGCGCGTCGGCGAACGCCGCACGCTGGTGCTGGAAATGGCCAGCGGGAACGATCACATCGGCAACCCCTGGCTGCCGGCGCTGCACGGCGGCGTCATCGGCGCCTTCCTCGAGAACGCCGCCATCGTCCAGCTCCTGCTCGACCAGGAGGACAGCGGCACCCTGCCCAAGCCCATCAACGTGACGGTCGACTACCAGCGCTCGGGACGGGTGGTAGCGACCCGCGCCGCGGCCCGCGTGACCAAGCTCGGCCGCCGCGTCGCCACCGTGCACGCGAGCTGCTGGCAGGACGATCGCGAACGTCCCATCGCCACGCTGGCCGGCCATTTCCTCATGAAGTGAGGTCGCCCTGGCCCGGCGCCGCGGCGCCGGGCGGGTCGATTGTCCTGCGGCCTGCGTCGACGCGGGCACGCGCCCCCGTTGCTCCCCGCGGACCCTGCTCGGCTGCCGGACCCGGGCCGTGCGGCGCGGACAGCGTGCCCCCGGCGGGGTCACGGAATCGTCATTCAACCGTCACCCAAACTGTAGGACGAGTCCTAAATACCCTCCGTCTCGCGCGGTTTGTAACCGTACCGTCATGAAACGTTCATAGAACGTTCACCGCTTCGTCATGGGCGCTCACGGCACCCGTCGCGCCGCTTGTGGCGCGGTGGTCGCCGCCGGCGGTCAGGGCGAAGTGACTGACCGTCGGGCCGTTCCGCGTGAGCGCCGGCCGGCGGCTTCGTTCCCCAGCACATCAGGAGACACTCTATGAATTCGGTGATTCCGCGCAGCCTGCGCGCGAGCATCCTGCTTGCCTGCCTGTCGGCAGGCGCGACCGGCCCGGCCATGGCGTCCAACGGGGCGCTCGTCGACCTGCTCGGCCTGCTCCGCGACAAGGGTACGCTCACCGCGGCCGAGTACGACATGCTGGTCGCCGCGGCCAAGGCCGACCAGGCGACCGTTGCCACCACCGCCGCGCCGGCTGCAGCCGGCTCGGCGGCCGTCGCCAGTGCGGCCACCCCGGCGCCGTCTGCTGCCGCTGGCGCTGCCCCGGCCCCGACCACCGTGGCCGCGGCCGACGAGGTCAAGGCGGTTTCCGAACGCCTCGATCGCCTGGCCTGGCTGGAGAAGGTCCGTCTCAAGGGCGACCTGCGCACGCGCTACGAGTACAAGAAGGACGAAGGCCAGATCGCGCGCTCGCGCGGCCGCTTCCGCTATCGTCTCGGGGTCATCGCCAACCCGGTCGAGCGCGTCGAAGTCGGCGCCGGGCTGGCCTCCGGCACGCGCGACCAGCGCTCGACCAACCAGTCCTTCGACGACACCTTCTCGGGCAAGGATCTCAACCTCGACTACGCCTACATGCAGTACAGCGCGGCCAATGGCATCAACGCCATCGCCGGCAAGTTCTCGTTCAAGAACTACCTGTGGACCCCGACCGACATCATGTGGGACACCGATCTCAACCCCGAAGGCATGTCCTTGTCGTGGAGCGGGCAGAACGCGCTCGGCACGATGTTCGTGCAGGGCGGCGTGTGGGTGCTGGAAGAGAACAGCCGCTCGAGCGACGATCCCTTCATGGTCTACGGCCAGGTCGGCCAGGGCTGGACGATGGGCGGCTGGAAAGGCACGGCGGCCGTCGCCGGCTATGCCTTCATGGACGCCAACTACATCTCCGACTACTCGCGCTACGACGGCCGCAACACCGACTCCAAGCTGAGCTCGGTCAACCTCGCGCTCGATCTCGCGCACGAACTCGGTGGTGGCACGGTCGACCTCATCGGCGAGTACATCAAGAACGTCGAGACCAACACCTCGACCGACACGGCCTGGGCGCTCGGCGCCAAGTACGCGCTCGGTCGCTGGAAGGCCAAGTACGTGTATGCCGACGTCGAGCTCAATGCCGTGCCGGACTTCCTGCCCGACTCCGACCGCGACAACGGCTTCCCCGGTGAACGCGGCCACGAGTTCGAGATCAGCTACGACCTGATGAAGAACGTCAACGTGGCGCTCGACTACTACCACATCAAGGACGACATCACCCGCCGCGACGAAGACCTGCTGCAGGCCGACCTGCAGGTCAAGTTCTGAGGCAGCGCCGCCGCAGCCACGACCGCCGGTGTCCGACACCGGCGGTCAAGCGGTCGATCCCTGACCCAGGGCATGTCCCCCATGCCCCGGGTGTCTGACCCCGCGCGTTAACGCGTTGCCGTCATGATTGCGCGCACTGTGCCTGACACCGCCGCGCGATTCCCCACGGCGTCCCGGACGTTGGTGTCAGACACCGACGGACAACTGCCTGATTCATGGCCTTCGATGCTTGTCGGTGTCTGACACCAAGGCCCAACCCGTCGAGACCCCGTGCCCGCGGTGTCTGACACCGGGGCACGAGTCGTTGATGTTCAGCGTGCGGCGACGTCGGCGAACTCGCTGAAGCCGGCGGGGGCGTAGGGGCCGTAGACCGCCTGTTCGAGCACGCCGATGCCGCGCCGCGTGCCATCGTCGACCCGCACCACCTGCTGGGTGTGGAAGTTCTCCGGCTGGGCGAGGTCCAGCCCTTCCAGGTCGTAGCTCTCGCCGTGGGTGACCAGTTCGCCCTGCCACTGGCCCTGCGCCCAGGTCGGGTGGAAGTAGCCCAGCCCCTTCATGTGGAAGCGCAGCAGTGGCTCGCAGCGGATGGTGCGCACGGCGCCGTCGAGGGCGACGAGATCGATCTCAGCCGTGCGCGCGAGGCGCGTGCCGGGATGGTAGGCGATGCGGTGGACGGTGCCGGCCATGCGCGCCTCGCCGTCGTCCTCGACCCCGGGCACGGCGGCTTCGCTGGCGTAGAGCGGCGCGGTATAGGCCTGGCGGAACAGCGGTTCGCCGCGTGTGCCGTCGAAGAAGATCGCGTTGGAGACGTGGTCGTCCCAGATCAGCGGCGCCCACACGAAGCAGATGCTGCCGCGCGGCTGCGGTGCGCCGCCCGGTTCCACCCCGCCGAGGTTGCGCAGGCCCCAGGAGCGGTCCTTGGTGCCGTGGCAGGCGTCGTCGCGCACGCTGAAGCCGCCGTCGGGATGGCGCACCTCGCCCGACCAGCGGCCGAACTGGTCGAAGCGGGTCGCGTCCATGGTGCGGCGCGTGCCGGTGTAGAAGGTCTGGCGCATCTCCTCGATGGCGGCGCTGCGCGCGGAGAAGGTGAGGTCGCAGGCGATGCCGGTGGGATTGTCGTCGAGCACCACCCGCGCGCGGCGCATGGGTTCGAGGATCTCGATGCGGAACGGGCCGCAGTGCATCTCGGTGCGTTCGCGCGGCGCGCGGCGCGAGCCGAAGAAGCAGTGCTGGCGACCGTTGCGCTCGATTACGCTGAAGGCGCAGTCGAGGATGCCGCGGTGCGGGTAGATGGCCATGCCGATACCGAAGTAGTACGCGCCGTCGGCGGCATAGCCGTTGAACCAGGTGCGATCGTAGACGTTGCGGTCGGAGGTCGCGGGATGCGCGATCGGCTCCGGCGTCTGGTGCACGGGGTAGTCGTCGAACAGGTTGAGCATGGGCGGGCCTCATCGTTGCGCCCCGGTATAGTAGCGGCCATCGCGCCCGCACCGGGCGCTGCGGGGGAGGGGCATGGACGGAGCGGCGGTTGCCATCGTCGCGCCGGGCGCGGTCGACGCGGCCTGGCTCGAGCGCGCGCTGAACGCGCACGGGCCGGCAGTGACGCTGGCCGGGTTCCGGGCCGAACCGGTCGGCACCGGCCAGCTCGCCGAGACCTGGCGTTTCCGGCTCGACTACGCCGGCGCACCGCCGCCGGGCGCGCCGGCCAGCGTGGTCGGCAAGTTCTCCTGCGCCGAGCCCGCCGTCACCGCGGCCGCCGCCGAACTCGGTCTCTACCGTGCCGAGGTCATGTTCTACCGCGAACTCGCCGCCCGCGCCGGTATCCGCACGCCGCGCGTCCACCTCGCCGCGATCGACGACGGCGGCCGTGATTTCGTGCTGCTGCTCGAGGATCTCGCCGGCGCGCGCACCGGCAACCACCTCGAAGGGGTTGCCCTGGACGACGTCGAACGCGGCGTCGACGAGGCCGCGCGCCTGCATGCCGCGACCTGGAACGATCCCGTGCTGGAAACCGCGCCGTGGGTCTACCGCCCGGCGGGCTGCATGGGCTTCCACGACACCGCGGCCATCCGCGCTTCCTGGCAATGGTTCGACCGCGAGATCGGCGGCGCGCTCGCAGCCGAGGTGCGCACGGCCCTGCTCGCCTGGCTGGATGCGCACCCGGCCTGGCTCGCCCGGCAGTCACCGGCGCGGTGCTTCACCCACGGCGACTTCCGCGCCGACAACATGCTGTTCGAAGACACCCGCGTGTGCGTGGTCGACTGGCAGACGGCGAGCTACGCGGGGCCGGCGCTGGACCTTGCCTATCTCGTCGGCGGGGCGCTGCCGCGGACGGTGCGCCGCGAACGCGAGGACGAACTGCTGCGGCGTTACCACGCGCGCCTGTGCGCACTGGGCGTCACGGGCTACGACCTCGAGGCCTGCCGCGCCGACTACCGCCACTACGCCTTCGCGGCCGTCGTCGTCGCCCTCACCGGCGCCAGCCGCACCCGCCGCACGCCGCGCGGCGACCGCTTGTTCCTGCGCATGGTCAGCGACGCCGTGTGGCAGGCCATCGACAACGGCGCCGTCGATGCCCTCGGCGTCTGACCCCTGGGGTCATGACCCCAGGGGGGCAAGCCGTTGATGATGGGCCGCACCCGTTGCCGGCGGGTGGTCGGCGGTGTCTGACACCAGGAGCCAGGTCGTTGATGGTCCCGTCGGCGGCCCGGCGCGCGAGTGCGCTTCCCCGCGCGCCATGCCTTCGCCCATAATCGGGCGCTTCGCACTCCAACCACAGATGACTCAAGGGGAGATCACATGACTTGTACCGTTCTGCTGGAAATGCGCTTCAAGAAGGAAGCCGTCGACGGCATGGCCGAAGGTTTCAAGGGCCTGTTGCCCGACACCCGTTCGTTCGAAGGCTGCATCGAGGTCTACCCGACCCAGAACCAGGACGACCCGCAGGTGTGGGTGATCGTCGAGAACTGGACTTCACGGCAGGCCTACGAGAAGTATTTCCAGTGGCGTGTCGATCGCGGTGACATCGACAACCTCGCCAGCATGCTCGAAGGCGAGCCCAGCATCCGCTACTTCGATCGCATCGGCGCCTGAGCCGGGCACGTTCGTCACGCGCGGCGCGAGGCCGCGCGTGGCATCACCCGGCCGCCTCGGGAGACCTGTAGGCCGCCGCCCACGTCCGGGTCCGGGCGCGGGCCGCGAGATGGCTTCGTCGATTTCGCCGCGGGCGTGCCTGCCGCGATCACCCCGACTTCGCGCGCGGCGGGTTCGCCAGCATCCGGGCAGATGCGGCGCGGGTGTGCGGGGCTGCGTTTGCCTGGCCGTATCGCTCAGCAGGATCGACGCCGTCGGCGCGCGCCGATTGTCGGGCGGTGCCTGACACCGACGGTGGATGTTCGCGCAGCGGGCTGACCGAGCCTCGTTCCGGGTACACGGGTTGGCGGTCTGCGGCGCCATCGCATGGTGGTTCACGTTCCCCGATCACCGCCCCGACCACCGGGCCGGTGTCTGACACCGACCGTCAAGCGATTGTTTCAACGTGCGCCGTGGTTGCGACTGCTGCTCGGGTAGCGCGTGAGGTTGCGTCAGCCGGCCGTCCGTCGGGCTCGCGGGGTGGGACCGACGGCTGGTGTCTGACACCGGCAGTCAACCTATTGACCTGACGCGCGTCGTGGTTGCGGCTGCTGCACGAGCACTGCCCGATGCCGCGCACGCCGGCTCGCCGGCCGTCAGTCACGCCCGCGCCGGTCGGTGTCTGACACCGGGAGTCAACTGCTTGATTCAAGCGGCAACGGGTGCCCCGACTGCGGCGCCGGCGACCACGCTGACGCGTTCCGTGTCCCTCAGTCCCGCCCGCGCTTGCGCGGCGCGCCCTTGTTCTTCTTGTCGCGGTGGCGCTCTTTCGGCTTGCGGCGCGGTGGCCGCGTGCCGTCGTCGCGCGCGGCGCCGTGCGGTGGTGGTTCGCCGGCGCGTGACAGCCTGAGCTGCTGGCCGGAGACCCAGGTCTTGCGCAGGACCTGGAACACCTCTTTCGGCATGCCGGGCGGCAGCTCGACGAAGCTGTGGTCGCCGCGGATGTCGATGTGCCCGATCTCGCGTGCGTCGAGGCCGGTCTCGCCGGCGATGGCGCCGACGATGTTGCCGGGCATCACGCCGTGGTCGTGGCCGACCTCGATGCGGTAGGTGTCCATGCCGGGCGACGGCCGGCGCGGGCGCTGCGGCCGTTCGCCGCGCGGCGGTGAACGATCGAAGCCGGCGTCCTCGCCGCGCGCACCGCGCTCGCGATCGAACGGGCGCGGTGGTCGTTCGCCGTGCTGACGCTGTTCGAACGGCCGATCCTCGTAGCGCGGGCGCGATGCGCCGGGCCCGGCGTCCTCGAAGCGGTCGGGCCTGTGATCTTGGGGCGCACGCTCGAAGCGGCCGGCGCCCCGCTCACCGGGCTCACGTTCGAACTGGCCGGGGCGATGCTCGCCGGGCTCGCCCTGGAAACGGCGCGGCGGGCGTTCGCCGTGCGCCGGTTCGAAGGGCGCGGGGCGGCCTTCGCCGGGTGGCGTCGCGAAGCGCTCGTGCCGGTTTCGAGCGGGGCCGTGCGGACGCGCCGCGAGGGCGTCGGCCTGCTCGTCGGCATCGCGCCGGCTGCCGCGTGGACCGCGCGGCTCGTGGCCGCGCTCGGGGCGGTGGCCGCGCGCGCCGCGTTCGCCGCGCGGCTGCCAGCCGTCCTGGCCGCCACGGCGCTCGCCGCGTTCGGGTGGCGGCGGCGGGCCGTCGAGCAGCAGGGGTTCGTCACCCTGTACCAGGCGCGCCAGCGCCGCGGCAATGCGCGCCGGGTCGACGTCGTGCTCGCGCTGGTAGCGATGGACGAGGTCGAGGTAGTCCTCAAGGTCGGCCTCGGCCAGGGTCTCGGTGATGGACCGCATGAAGCGGCCGAGGCGCTTGTCGTTGATGACGTCGGTCGAGGGCAGTTCCATGCGCTCGATGGCCTGGCCGGTGGCGCGCTCGATGAGCTTGAGCATGCGCGATTCGCGCGGGGTGACGAGCAGGATGGCGTCACCGTGACGGCCGGCGCGCCCGGTACGGCCGATGCGGTGGACATACGCTTCGGGGTCGTAGGGGATGTCGAAATTGATGACGTGGCTGATGCGCTCGACGTCGAGCCCGCGTGCGGCGACGTCGGTGGCAACCAGGACATCGAGGCGGCCGTCGCGCAGCTCACCGATGGTCTTCTCGCGCAGCTTCTGCGGCATGTCGCCGTTGATGGCGGTGCTGGCGAAGCCGCGCGCCTCGAGCCGTTCGGCGAGTTCGAGGGTGGCGGTGCGCGTACGCACGAACACCAGTACGCCTTCGATCGGCTCGGCCTCGAGGATGCGGGTGAGCGCGTCGAGCTTGTAGGCCGGGCGCACCGCGCACCAGCGCTGGCGGATGGTCGCCGCGGTCGTCGTCTGCATGCGCACGCTGATGTGCGCGGGGTCGTTGAGATAACGCTCGGCGATGGCGCGGATGGGCGCCGGCATGGTGGCCGAGAACAGCGCGGTCTGCCGGCCGGGCGGGGTCTCGCCCAGGATCCACTCGATGTCGTCGATGAAACCCATGCGCAACATCTCGTCGGCTTCATCGAGGACCAGCCAGTCGAGCGCGGCGAGCGAGAGGGTCGCGCGGCGCATGTGATCCATCACGCGCCCGGGGGTGCCCACCACCACGTGCACGCCGCGGCGCAGCGCGCGCAGCTGCACGCCGTAATCCTGGCCGCCGTAGATCGGCAGGACGTGGAAGCCCGGCAGGTGGGCGGCGTAGCGCTGGAAGGCCTCGGCGACCTGGATGGCGAGCTCGCGGGTCGGCGCCAGCACCAGAGCCTGCGGTCCCTTCGCGGCGAGGTCGATGCCGTTCAGCACGGGCAGGGCGAAGGCCGCGGTCTTGCCGGTGCCGGTCTGGGCCTGGCCGATGACGTCGCGGCCGGCGAGCAAGGTCGGCAGGGTCTCGACCTGGATCGCGGTCGGGGTTTCGTAGCCGACCTCGGCGAGGGCGCGGACCAGCTCGGGGCGCAAGGTGAAATCGCCGAAGCTCGGCGCGGGCGGGGAATCAGTCGACATGGGGGCCACCTGGGGAAACGGAGGGCGGGCGGCGGGAAGCACGGCCGGGCGGCGGATTATAGGCTTCCCAGGCGATTTCGCCAGTGGCCGGGGCTGATCCGAGGCAGCCGCGGGCGACGTAAGCTGGCCACGCCCCTTGTTGGCGCGCGCGCCGCCGTGGCAACCTGCGCGCACCCCCAGGCACGAGGATCCCGCCATGAGTCCCGAGATGGAACACTTCGATGTCATCATCGTCGGCGCCGGCCTGTCCGGCATCGGCGCGGCGCGCCAGCTGCAGGAGAAGTCGCCGGGCCGCAGCTTCGCCATCCTCGAGGGCCGCGCGCGCATCGGCGGTACCTGGGACCTGTTCCGCTACCCGGGCATCCGCTCCGATTCCGACATGTACACCATGGGCTACGACTCCAAGCCCTGGCGCGACCCCAAGGCGATCGCCGACGGGCCCTCGATCCTCGCCTACATCAACGAGGCGGCGAGCGAGCGCGGGCTCGATCGGCACATCCGTTTCGGCCAGTGGGTCACGCGCGCATCCTGGGACAGTCCGAGCGCGCGCTGGACGGTGGAGACCCGCGGCGGGGAACGCTTCAGCTGCAACGTGCTGTTCCTGTGCAGCGGCTACTACAGCTACGCCGGCGGCCATGCGCCGGAATTCCCCGGGCGCGAGGATTTCCGAGGCACCTGGGTGCATCCCCAGCAGTGGCCCGAGGACCTCGATTACGCCGGCAAGCGGGTGGTCATCATCGGCAGCGGGGCGACGGCCATGACCCTGGTGCCCAACATGGCCAAGGCCGCGGCCAAGGTCACCATGCTGCAGCGCTCGCCGACCTACGTCATCTCGCTGCCGGCCAAGGACGTCATCGCCAACTTCCTCAAGGCCGTCCTCCCGGCGCAGCTCGCCTACCGCCTCACGCGCTGGAAGAACATCCGCCTGCAGCGTTGGATCTACCAGCAGACGCGGGTCAAGCCCGAGGCCGTGCGCAAGCGCCTGCTCGGCATGGCGCGCAAGGCGCTCGGCGACGACATCGTCGACAAGCACTTCACCCCGCGTTACAAGCCCTGGGACCAGCGCCTGTGCCTGATCCCGGACGGCGACCTGTTCCGCTCGATCAGGGACGGCAAGGCCGAGGTCGTGACCGACGAGATCGAGCGCATCAGCGCCGACGGCATCGTGCTCAAGTCCGGCCAGACCCTGCCTGCCGACGTCGTCGTCAGCGCCACCGGCCTCAGGATGGAAGTGCTGGGCGGGGCCGAGTTCTTCGTCGATGGCGCCAGGGTCGAGTTCCCGGACACCTGGTCGTACAAGGGCATGATGTTCTCCGACGTGCCCAACCTCATCTACACGCTGGGCTACATCAACGCCTCGTGGACCCTGCGCTCGGAACTCGTCGCCGAGTTCGTCTGCCGGCTGGTCAACCACATGCAGGCGGTCGGCGCGACCGTGTGCACGCCGCGCCTGCGCGATTCGGATCGCGACATGCAGGGCTACCAGCTGATCGAGGACTTCTCGCCCGGTTACATCAAGCGCGCCATGCACCTGTTCCCCAAGCAGGGCGACCGCGATCCCTGGCGCAACACCCAGAACTACCTCGTCGACAAGGACATGATCCGCAACCAGCCGATCGCCGACGACGTGCTCACGTTCACCAACCCGGGCGCTGCCGCGGTCGCCAGCGAGGCCACCACCCGCCGCAGCGCGGCCTGAGCCGGTTCAGGGCAGGCGCGGGCGCGCCGTCCAGCCGAGACCGCGTTCGCAGGCGAGCCCCGCGGTGAACAGCGCGGCCTCGGCGCCGTGGCGACCGACCAGCTGGAAGCCGAGCGGCACGCCGTCGGCGTCGAGCGCGGCCGGCAGCGACAGGGTCGGGTTGCCGCACAGGTTGGCCGGCGCGGTAAAGGCGACGAAGCGGCGCAGGCCGTCACCCCGCATCAGCCGCGCCGCTTCTTCCGCGCTCGGGGTGGGGCGGTCGAAGGTCGGCGACAGGTAGAGATCGACGTCTTCGAAGATCGCCGCGTGGCGCACGCGGAAGTCTGCGCGCGCCGCCGCGGCATGCGCCAGCGTGGCGGCGTCGAGGCCGCGGCCGTAATCGAGCAGGGCGCGCAGCGCCGGGCCGTAGTCGTCGCGGCGCGCGGGAAACGTCGCGGCATGCGCCGTCACCGCTTCGGCCGCGCACAGGTTCAGCCAGTCCGTCACCGCCTCGCCCAGGCGTGGCACCTGTACGGTGACCAGCATCGCGCCGGCCTCGCGCAGGATGGCGACGGCGTGCGCCAGCATCGCCGCCACCGGCGGCGCGAGGTCCTCGGCCAGCAACGCCTCGTCGAGGCCGATGCGCAAGCTGCGCACGTCGGCCGTCGTCGCTGACCACGGTTCGACGGCATCGTCCAGGGTGCTGGGGTCGTCGGCGTCGTGGCCGGCGACGGCGGCGTAGAGCAGTGCGCAATCGACCACGCTGCGCGCGAACGGGCCGACGTGGTCGAGCGATTCGGC
This sequence comes from Gammaproteobacteria bacterium, assembly GCA_024235015.1. Taxonomy (GTDB): domain Bacteria; phylum Pseudomonadota; class Gammaproteobacteria; genus JACKNG01. Next base: position 620,639 of record JACKNG010000003.1, on the reverse strand, counting down.
GAGGGGGAAGACGCCGTGGCGGCTGACCCGGCCCCAACTCGGCTTGAGCCCGACCACGCCGCAGCAATGGGCGGGGAAACGGATCGAGCCACCGGTATCGGAACCGAACGCGCCGCCGGCCAGGCCCGCCGCGACGGCCACCCCGGAGCCGCTCGACGACACCCCGGTCCAGGCCTCGGCGCGCCAGGGGTTCAACGGCGCCGGCAGGGCGGGATGATGGGCGCCGCAGGCGGCCTCGGTGGTGCGGTGCTTGCCGGTGATGACGGCGCCGGCGGCGCGCAGGCGCGCCGCGACCGTGGCATCGCCACCCGGCCGCCAGCCATCGAGCACCACCGAACCGACGCCGGTCGGCCAGTCGGCGGCGGCGATGATGTCCTTGAGGCCGATGGGAATGCCGCACAGCGGGCCGCCCTCGCCGGCGGCCAGCCGGCGGTCGGCCGCCGCCGCCTGCGCCAGCACGGCCTCGGCGCGGTGCGCGGCATGGGCGGCGAGGCGGGGTTCGAGGCGCGCGATGCGGGCACAGGTCGCCTCGGCGAGCTCGACGGCACTCAACTCGCGCCGCGCGAGGCGCGCCGCGTTGTGCCCGATCGTCGCGTCGCACACGGTATCGTCCATGCCTTCTCCCCCTGCGTGGCTGCCCGCGCCTGCGGTGCTGATGGGAACAGTGTACTTTTACACGTGCCTTGCGCCTGCCCGGGCGTGCGTGAAAAGTAAACTGTCCCCGTCAGCGCAACCCAGGAGAGGTCCGTCATGCACTACCCGATGTTCCGCCGCGTCGCGGCCAGCCTGTTGTTCGCCACGCTGTCGCACGGCGCGGCCGCCGCGGATGCCGTGGCGCAGAGTCCCTGGGGCGAAAACGACGAGGTCGGCGCGCTCAACGCCCTCGACGACGCCAGCCGCCTCGCCGTGCTGTCCCGCATCGGCAGCGGCCGCGTCTACGACCTGAGCGTGGACAACTTTCCCGGCATGCCCGGCCTCGTGCACCTGGGCATGGGCGATCCCGATTTCCACATGTGGATGACCCACACCCCCGACGGTCTCGCCGTCGAGGGCATCTCGATCACCGGCGACGAGCACCCGGCCGACCTCTACGACGATGCCGTGATCATGTCGAGCCACACCGGCACCCACATCGACGCGCTCAACCACGTCGGCTACCACCACGAGATCTGGAACGGCTACGAGGCGGCGAAACACCTCGGCAACAAGGGCTGGCAGAAAGCCGGTACCGACACCATCCCGCCCATCGTCACCCGCGGCGTGCTGATCGACGTCGCCGCGTACAAGGGCGTCGACGTGCTGCCCGATTCCTACGAGATCACGCCGGCCGATCTCGAGGCCACGCTGGCCGCCCAGGGCGTGACCCTCGAGCAGGGCGACGCCGTGTTCATCCGCAGCGGGCGCATGACCCTGTGGCCCGATCCGCAGCGCTACGTGCCGCACGAGCCGGGCATCGCCTACGCCGGCGCGCACTGGCTGATCGAGCACGGTGCGGTGTTGATCGGCGCCGATACCATCGCCGTCGAACGCCTGCCCATCGTGGGCAAGGCGGTGCACGCCTATGCCTTCGCCGAGCGCGGCGTGTGCCTGATCGAGAACGCCTGGCTGGAGGACATCGCACGCGATCGCGTCTATGCCTTCGCGCTGGTCGCCGCGCCGATCAAGGTGCGCGGGGCGACGGGGTCTTCGATCCGGCCGCTGGCGTTCGAGTTGGGGGAGTGATGGACGCGCCAGGGTGGGGGCGCTGGTCGTTGTCACGTCGCGACGGGGTCTGACCCCAGGACTGGAGTCAGACCCCGTGCCGGGGAAATTCGGCGGCGGTTGGCGGGTCTCGACCGGGCCTGACCCCGTGCGGGGTCAGACCTGTTGCCGGGGTTGGCAGGCAGAGGGGCGTCAGAAGGGGTTCTGCGCGTCCAGTCCCAGCATCACCCGCCCGGTCTGTTCGCTGATGCGGTCGACGTGGCCGTTGATGTGCAGCGGCATGGCCTGGAAGTCGCGGTAGCGGCGTTCGAAGTCGGTGCCTTCGCGCAGGCCGTTGCCGCCGAGGACGCGGAGCGTCAGTTTCATCACCTCGTCGCACAACTGCACCGCCTGCATGCCGGCGGTGGTCTGGCGGAAGTAGTCGGCCTCGCTGGGGATGACACCGGCGGCGATGCGCGCATCGGTCTCGTGCATGGCGGCGTAGACGGTGTCGTGGGCGGCGTCGAGGAGCGCGCGGGCGCGGCCGAGGTTCACGTGGATGGTCGGGCGCTCGACCATCCTGGTGCCGTAGATGGCGATGCGATCGCGGATGCCGGCGGCGCATTCCTCGAGCGAGATGGCGGCCACCCCGGTTGCCATCGCGCCCAGCCACACCACCGAGATCGCCACCCAGTCCTCGCGGTAGCGCGGGTGGACGACCGGCTTGGCCGGGTCACGGAAGCCGACGCGGAAGAAGGGTTCGAGCGGCACCACGGTGGCGCTCGCTACCGCGTGGTTCTCGTAGTGGATGTGATCGGTGGCCGAAGCGCGCACGCTCATCGCCTCCCAGGTCGGCTCGATGCGCACGCTCGGCTGGCGCAGGTCGGCCATGGTGAAGCAGGGCGTGTCCCAGCCGTCCTGCTCGAAGGCAACCCCGGCCCACTCGGCGTAACGCGCGCCGGAACCGAAGGCGGCGACACCGCTGAGGTGCGTGGTGTCGCCCGCCGTCTCTCCCTTGATCTGGGTCGAGGCGCCGGCCGGGAAGCACACCCACTCGTGGCCGCTCACGATGCGGCGCAGGAAGTCGGCGTGGTCGGGCCCGAGCAGGCCGGCGAAGTGGTGGAAGGTGCACAGGTGATTCCACAGGCACCAGGCAGTCGAGGTGCAGGCCTGGGCGACCGCGCGTAGTTCGTCGGCGATGGCGACGATGGTTGCGTTCAGCCCACCGATCTCGGGGCTGCCCGACAGGCGCATGACGTCGTTGGCCTTGAGCGCGGCGATGACCTGCGGGTCGACCGAGCGCGTCGCATCGGCCGTCGCCGCCTGCGCGGCGATGGCGTCGAGCAGCGGCGCGGTGTAGCGCGCCGGGCCCCAGGTGCGGCCCTGTGCGGACGGTGAATAAGTATCGACTGACATCGCGTGCTGGGCTCCCCTGTCGAAACCGGCCGGCGCCGGCGCGGGGCCGATTATAGGCTGCTAGACTCCAACCTCGCTTTGCCCTGGGGAGGTGCACGTGGACCTGTCGTTCGGACCCCGTTACGAGGCCTTTCGCCACGAGCTGCGCGAGTTCATCGCCGCGCACCTCGAGCAGGCGCCGCGCGTGACCGAGTCGCGCGTGCTCAACCCGCGCGATCCGCAGCTGCTCGCCTGGCAGCGCCTGCTGGTGGAGCACGGCTACGCCGGGCGCACCATCCCGCGTGAGTACGGCGGCTACGGCGCCGCGCCGGACATGCTCGAGGCGCGCATCATCGCCGAGGAGTTCGCCACCGCCGGGGTGTCACCCGGCATCTCGGGCCAGGGCATCATGATGCTGATCCCGACCCTGCTCGAGTTCGGCACCGAGGAACAGCGCCGGCGCTTCATCGCGCCGACCCTGCGCGGCGAGCTGGTGTGGTGCCAGGGCTATTCCGAACCGAATGCCGGCAGCGATCTCGCGAGCCTCAAGACCCGCGCCGTGCTCGACGGCGACGAGTGGGTCATCAATGGCCAGAAGATCTGGACTTCCACCGCGCACCTGGCCGACTGGATGTTCTGTCTCGTGCGCACCGAGCCCGCGGCGCCCAAGCACAAGGGCATCAGTTTCCTGCTCCTGCCGATGACCAGCCCGGGGCTCGAAGTGCGCCCGCTCAAGACCATGACCGGTGACGCCAGCTTCAACGAGGTGTTCTTCACCGACGTGCGCATTCCCGCCGATTCCATGGTCGCCGGGCGTGGCGACGGCTGGCGCGTGGCCAACAGCCTGCTCGGCCACGAACGCGGCATGCTCGGCAATCCCAACGTCACCCTGGCGCGTTTCAACGCGCTGGTGGAACTGCTGAAGCGCGAAACCGTCGATGGCCGGCCCTTGCTCGAACAAGCGGCGCTGCGCGAGCGCCTGCTGCGCATCCAGGGCCGCATGCTGGCCCTGCGCGCGAACGACCTGCGGGTGCTGTCGGCGCGCCTCAACGGTTCGAACGCGGCGCTGGCGGCGATGATCGTCAAGCTCGAAGGCACCGAGCTGCGTCACGAGCTGGAACGCCTGGCCATCGATGCGCTGGGTGAACTCGGCGTGCTCTACCGCGGCAGTCCGCACCTGCGCGAGGACGGCCTGTGGCAGCAGCACTACATGTATTTCCTCGGCCTCATCATCGGCGGCGGTACGTCGCAGATCCAGAAGAACATCATCGCCGAGCGCGGGCTCGGCATGCCGCGCGAACCGGGCTTGAAGTGAGGGCATGACGATGGATTTCGGACTCTCATCGGACCAGGTGCTGCTGCACGACACCCTGGTGCGCCTGCTCGAGGACGTCGCCCCGCTGGAACGGGTGCGCGCCTACGCGGAGAACGACGACGACGGCGGCGCCGAGATCTGGCAGGCGCTGAGCGAGATCGGCGTCCCCGGCCTGCTCGTCGACGAACGTCATGGCGGCGCCGGGCTCGGGGTGCTCGACGCCGCGCTGGTCGCGCAGGCGCTCGGTGCGCACGTCACGCCGGCGCCCTTCGTCGCCAGCGCGGTGCTCGCGCCACTCGCCCTGCGTCTCGCCGGCAGCGCCGAACAGCAGGCCGCCTGGTTGCCGCGGCTGGTGAGCGGTGCGACGACGGTCGGCATGGCGCTGGCCGAACACACCGGTGCGCGCGAGGACACCGGGGTCACCGCGCGCGACGGTCGCCTCGTCGGCCGCGCGCTGTTCGTGCAGGACATCGACGCCGACGCTTTCGTCGTCGCCGCGCGCGATCGCACGCTGCATCTCGTGCCGGCCGACGCGGCCGGCTTGACGCGCGCGTCGCTGGTCACCATCGACCGCACGCGACGCTGGGGTGAACTCGTGTTCGAGAATACCCCCGCCGAACCGCTCGCCCAGGGCGATGCCGCGAGCACCCTGGCCGCGCTCGTCGATCACGGCCGCGTGATGACCGCCGCCGACACCCTGGGCGCGGCACAGCACATGCTCGAGGCAGCCGTCGCCTACGCCGGCCAGCGCGAGCAGTTCGGACGGGTCATCGCCTCGTTCCAGGCGGTCAAGCACCTGTGCGCCGAGATGGCCGCCGCGCTCGAGCCCTGCCATGCCCTGGTGTGGTACGCGGCGCACGCGCTCGACGCGGTACCGGGCGAGGCGCATCTCTATGCCTGCCACGCCAAGGCACATCTCGCCGAGGTCGGTACGCAGGTGGCCAAGACCGCCACCGAGGTGCACGGCGGCATGGGCTTCACCGACCTGCTCGGCCTGCACTACTGGTTCAAGCGCATCGGGCTCAATCGGCAGACCTTCGGCAGCCCGGAGCGGGCGCGCGAGGACGCGGCACGCGCACAGGGTTTCGCGTGAGGCGGATAGACGATGATGACGGTGGCCTGCAGTGCGGCGCCGGGGCCTGTTCCTGAAGGCTCGAGGCGCCGGCGCCGTAGCCATTTCGAATACCGGTAGCGGGTTTGCCACGATCGCGTTCGCGACGCTTCGTACCTCAGTGCGGCACCGGCAGCATTCACGACACCAGCCTCGATGACCGCAGAGTGCGCTGGGTGGCGCGGCAAGCGGCGGGTCAACGATTGTGCTCCCGCTGTATGCGCCGTCGCCTCGGGCGACGGTGTATCCAGCATGCGGGGCGCGCCGCCGGGCCGGCCGGCGCCGAGGTGTCGGCGGCCAACCCGGCAACTTGCTGGCGGGGGTTGGCGCCGCCGGCGCGCGGCTCCGACGAGGACTCCGAGCCCGGTTAGTGCCAGGGTCATGGGCTCGGGGACGGCGCCGTCCGCGGGACAGGGCAATCGGGGACAGACCACGGTTTCCCGCACCGCGCGAAAACCGTGGTCTGTCCCCGATTACCTCGAAAACCGTGGTCTGTCCCCGATGACCTCGGCAGGCGCTCAGCCCAGGTAGCCGCAGGCCCCGCCGCCGCAGCACGGATTGGGGTTGCCGCAGGCCGGCGCGACGCCGCTGCCGAGGTGCTCGCTGCGGACCACGCCACCGGTGCCGAGGACTTTCTCGACCGGCGCATCGGCCGGCGTATCCGCGGCGTCGACGCCGGCCAGGGCGGACAATTCGCCCCAGGTGGCGACGCGGTGACTCATGGCATGGCGTACTTCGAGGGTGCGGCCGTTGTGGTGACAGACGTAATCGTAGGTCGGCATGGCGTTGATGACGGTGGTTGACCGGCGCCGATCTTAGCGCCGCGCGCGCTGCTGCGAACTACGGGATGTTACGGAGGCGGCCCCGGCTCAGCCGTCGGCGCGCAACCTGGCGGCGAGTAGGGCGAGCGCGTCGACGGCACGCAAGAGGGTGTCCGCGCTGTCGCCGCGCACGAGGAATACGAGTACATCGTAGCCGGCCGCCACCGCTTGCGCGGCCGCGCGCAGGTTGCTCGGCGCATCCATCAGGGCGAGCGTCAGCGTGGCGCGCTCGCGGCCCTGCTCGGCGCAGGCACGGTCGAGATCGGCATGCGGATCGCCCGGGTAGAGGTCGGGGCGGACCAGCCAGCCATCGGCCCAGGCCGCGACCCGGGCCGGCACCGCGAGCGAGTTGGAGCCGATCCAGATCGGCGGGCCGCCGGGCTGCCGGGTAGGGAAGGACGGGCAGGGCGTCGGCAGCGTGACGAGTTCGCCGCGGTAGGCGGGCTCGGCCTCGCACCACATCGCGCGCATGGCGGCGACGCGTTCGCGTACCAGCGGCCAGCGCTGGGCGAAGCGGCTGCCGTGGTGAGTCATGGCCTCGCGCACGAAGCCGCCGGCCACGCCGAGCACCAGGCGTCCGCCGGAGAGCTGGTCGAGCGAGGCCACGGCGCGCGCGGTGGCGAGCGGTTCGCGCTGGGTGAGCAGGCTGACGCTGGTGCCGAGGCGCAGGCGCGTGGTCACCGCCGCACAGGCGGCGAGGGTGACCAGGGGATCGTAGAAGCGCGCCAGCAGGCGCATGTCGCCGCGGAACTTGTCCGGCGCGCGGCGCGCCACCGGCACGTGGCTGTTCTCGGGCAGGAACAGGGCATTGAGACCGGCGGCCTCGGCCGCGGCGGCAATGCGCGGCGGGGTGTCGTCGTGCGGGTGGCCGGCGAGGCAGACGGCGAAATCGGTCATGGGGTGATTCCGGGGCAGCTCCGACCAGGTGGCTGTGCCACGCGCTGGCCGCAGGACTCCGCGGGATCCTGCAGTGTCTGACACCAGGGGCCAACGCTTTGATCAATGTTCGCATGCTCCGCCGACGGTGTCTGACACCGGGCGTCAAGGCGTTGATTACCAAGCCGCATGGTCCGGGCCTGGGCAGGGGCGAAATCCCGGCGGATGCTCCCTGGTGTCTGACACCAGGGGGCAACTCGTTGATCAGCCTTCGCACGCTCCACCGATGGTGTCTGATACTGGGTTCCACGGCGTTGAGCCCGAGCCCGCCAAGCTCGTTGTCCCGGCCCGGGGCGGCCGCTCGACGCGCGGTCCGTTGGCCAGCGATACCGAAACGCCCCCGGGATGACGCTGGTGTCTGACACCGGGCGTCATGTCGTTGAATGCGTCGTCACGGTTCGCCGGGCCGCGCCCGCGAACCCCCTCCTGCCCGGCGCGAGGCCCGGCGCCGTCGTGCAGCGGTGGCGTGAGCGTGCGATGCTTGCGCGCGGCGCGGCGGCCGGGTCGGCGACGCGCCGGCGTCCGCCATCCACGAGGAACTACGCATGAGCACCCGCACCGCCTTCTTTCACGACGAACGTTGCCTGTGGCACAGCACCGCGGGGCTGTTCGCCCTGGTTGCCCCGGTCGGTGGCTGGGTGCAGCCGCCGGCGGGCGCCGGCCTGGCCGAGTCGCCCGAATCGAAGCGCCGCGCGGTGTCCTTGCTGCAGGTCTCGGGCCTGGCCGAGAAGGTCGATTTCCGCTCGGCGCCGCTGGCCGACGAGGAGGATCTCCTGCGCGTCCACCCGGCCGACTACCTGGAGAAATTCAAGGCCCTGTCCGACGCCGGCGGCGGCGAACTCGGGCCCTTCGCGCCGTTCGGTCCCGGCAGCTACGAGATCGCCAAGGTCTCGGCCGGGCTCGCCATCGCCGCGGTCGACACCGTGGTTGCCGGGCAATACCGCAACGCCTACTCCATGTCGCGCCCGCCCAGCCACCACTGCCTGCCCGACCAGCCGATGGGCTTCTGCCTGCTGGCCAACATCTCCATCGCCATCGAGGCGGCCAAGGCGAAGCATGGCGTCGAGCGCGTGGTGGTGCTCGACTGGGACGTGCACCACGGCAACGGCACGCAGGCGGTGTTCTACGAGCGCGACGACGTCTTCACCATCTCCTTGCACCAGGAGAACTGTTTCCCGCCCGGCTACTCGGGCGCGGAGGAGCGCGGCAAGGGCAGGGGCGAGGGCTTCAACATGAACATCCCGCTGCTGCCCGGCGGCGGCGACGCCGGCCACCGCTATGCCATGCAGCGCATGGTCCTCCCGGCCATCGAGCGTTACCGGCCGGACCTCATCGTCATCGCCTCCGGCTACGACGCCAATGGCGTCGACCCGCTGGCGCGCATGCTGCTCCACAGTGAGTCCTTCCGCTGGCTCACGCACGAGGTGATGGCGCTGGCCGACAAGCACTGCGACGGCCGCCTCGTCGTCGTCCACGAGGGCGGCTACGCCGAGTCCTACGTGCCGTTCTGCGTGCACGCCGTGGTCGAGGCGATGAGCGGCGAGCGTACCGACGTCGTCGATCCCATGCTCGAGATGTTCCAGGCCTGGCAGCCCAACGCGCGCTTCGAAGCCCTGCAGCGCGAGATGATCGACGAGATGGCGGGGCTGCACGGCTTGTAGCGGCGCGCCGGGCTGCGGCGGCAGGCAACGGGGACAGCTTATTTTTGTACTGTCCCTGGCCGTGGCGATGCAGCCGGCATAAGTAAACTGTCCCCCTTGCTCCCCCCTGCGCCCACTGTAAGGAAATCCCGCGAGCGGCGACCAAGCGCCGTGACCGGCCCGGCGGCCGGCACGCAATCGTCGAACCGCATAGGGAATTCACGTCATGGCTTTCTTCATCACGCTCTACGATCTCATCCAGTCCGCCTTCGAGCGCGCCCGCCGCGCCGAGGGCCTCGCGCCGCTGTTGCTGCGCCTGATCCTGGCCCCGGTCATGCTCCAGGCGGGCTGGAACAAGCTCGCCCATTTCTCTGACACCGTGGCCTGGTTCGAGCACGGCCTGGGCTTGCCGGCGCCGCTGCTGATGGCGACGCTCGCGGTGAGTGCGGAGATCGTCGGCGGTGCCTGCCTGCTGCTCGGCTTCGCCACGCGCTTCGCCGCCGTCCCGCTGATGGTGACCATGCTGGTCGCCATGACCACGGTGCACTGGCCGCACGGCTGGCACGCCATCGCCGACGCCTCGAGCTGGCTCGCCAACGATCGCGTGGCGATGGCTGCGGCCTACAAGCGCGAGATCCTCGACATCCTGCGCATGCACGGCGACTACGAACGTCTCACCAGCGCGGGCCCCGTCACCATCCTCAACAACGGCATCGAGTTCGCCGCGATCTACTTCGCGATGCTGCTGACCCTGTTCTTCACCGGCGGCGGTCGCTACACCAGTGTCGATTACTGGGTCGCGCGGCGGTTCGGCGCAGGTGCGTTGTCCTGAGCATGGGCTGGACACGCCCCGGGCAGGTGAGTTGAGCGCAAGGGCGGGGTGGCGCGGCGACCGTGCCGTGCCACCCATCCCGTCACCTGCTACGCCGTGGCGAGGGCGCGTCCCGGCGAACCCGGCTGAGGCGGTGCAGGGCGAGCAGGCCGGCACCCAGCGACCACGCCGCGGCCGGCAGCGGTACCGGCGCCGGGCCGACATCGCCATCGCGCACGGCCCACACGGCGCCCATGCCCGGCGCGTCGTCGGCAACGACGCCGAGGTCGGCGCCGCTCGACATCGAGAACAGGTGGGCGAAGCCGAGGACGAGATCGTAGGGATCGACCCAGTAGGATTCGGCCACTTCGCTGAACGGGCCGGGAGCGGCGCTGGTGACGCCGTTCACCGCGAACATGTAGCCGAGTTCGTTGTCTGCGCAGCCGATCGCGCCGCCACTGCAATCGACGATGACGCCATTGCCGTCGACGTCCAGGGTCGGCATGCGCCAGTCACCGACGCCACCGATGGTCAACGTCGACAACGCATCGCGCTGGACAAAATACGGCTCGGTTGCGCCCAGGCTGGCATCCGTCGCCCAGCTGACATCGAGCGTGCTGTCGTACCAGGCGAGGCCGCCCAGGCGCGATTCCAGCGCGGCTTCGGCTTTGCCGGCGAGGCCGGCGATACAGGTCATGGCAAGCAGTGCTATCAGGGCTTTCGCAATCATCGTGAGACCCCGGTGCTTGGGTTTGGCGTGCGGCACGGGTCGAGGGCGGCTACCGGCGAGCGGTCGGTCAGCAATCGTGGGCCACGCAATGGCCCACAGCCCGGCCCGGCGTGCATTGGTGGCGTGGGTGCTTGCGACGACCGCGCACGCGGAGCATCAGCACCGCGCCCGCCAGCAAGCCGAGCGGCGCCGGCAGCGGCACCGGCTGCAACGCCAGGCTGGCGATGAGCGCGGTGGTATCACCGAGGTACGAGCCGTTGGCGCCGACGGCGAAATCGAGATGGTCACCCGGCGCGAGGGCCAGGGCGACGTTGAATGCCGCCTGGTCGTCGAACGTGGTGACCAAGTCGTCGAACAGCGGATTGCCGTTCAGGGCGACGTGCACATCGGTCGAATGGGTGCCGCCGAAGCTGCGCATGTCGAACAGCGCATCGAGCTGCCAGGTGCCAGCCGCGGGAACGTCGAAGCGCAGCACCGCGAATTCGCCGCCCGGGCCCGGGTGGAGCACGAGTTCGCCGGGGCGGAAGGTGGTCGAGAAGAAGGTCACGTCGGCGGTGCCGAAGTTCCTTCCGATGTGGGGCGTGTTGGTGTTGGCGAGATTACGCAACACGAAATCGATGCCACCGAAGGCGAGGGTGTCGACGAACGGCGTGAGCGGGCCGTGCAGGGTCGTGCTGTAGCCGTATTGCCAGGGGCCGTTGGGGTTGTCGGCGAGGGAGAACTCGGCGGCGGGGTCGTGCACGGTGGCGGCCACGGTCGTGCTCGTCGCACCGCAGAGGACGACGGCCACCGCGAACCTGCGCAGGATTTCGATGGATGGCTTTTCCATGGGGGCGGACTCCAGTGTCAGTGCGGTGACGAGTGACGGCCGTCGCCGCGGCCGTCGGGCAAGTGCGGTCGCGAGCCGATGCCGGGGCGATGCCCGGCGAAACCGCGCCGTGGCAACACCAACAGCCCGCCGGCCAGGAGCAGGGCGGCCGGCGGCAGCGGCACCGGTGCGGTGAACTCGACGGTGAGCCGCGGCCGTTGGGCGGGCACGCCGTAATCCGACGAGTGCCAGAACGTGCCGTCGCTACTGGTGGCGATGAAGCCCCAGCCGAACGCCGCGGCGCCATCGGCCCAGGCCTGCACGTCGGCGGTGACGTCCGCGCTCGCCACGCCCGCACCCGGCAGGCTCGCCGACTGCACCGAACGGGCTTCGAGATCGTCGGCCTGCAAGCCGGCCGTTAGGTTGCCGGCCAGCATAAAGTTGTTCCAGGTGGCGAGCGCTTCGTCCCAATCACTGACCATGCGATGGACTCGCCCGCTGCCGCCGCTGTTGAAGACCGTGACGCTCAGCGTCGCCGCGAGGATCGTGCTGCCCGGCGCGATACGACCGGGTCCGGCACCGAGGATGTCGTCGAAACCGAGCAGCCAGTGCTGGGCGCTGGAACCGCCGTCGATGCCACCCGAGGCGTTGTCGCCGTAGTTCGTATTGCCGTTGACGCCGAAGATGAGCCGGGTATCGCGCGCGCCGGTGTACACGCCGAAGCCGTGATCGACGCCCTGCTGGAAGCTGAGGGCCGCGGCCGGTGCGTCGTTCACGACCAGCAGAGCGATGCCGAGGCCCGCGGCCAGGGCGCGCCAAGGCGCGCGGTGCGGCCGCCCGCTCACGCCGGCTCACCGCGTCGAGGTGCCAGCCGCGGCACGGCGCCGAGCCCGAGCGCGGACAGCAGCAGCATCCCCGCCGCCGGCAGCGGGACGGCGGCCAGGGCGCGCACGCGCACGTCGTCGAGCTGCAGCCCGGTGACCGAGCCGTTCAGCGAGGTGAAGCGGAGTTCGGTCGTCGCGGCGGTCGCGACCATGTCGAAGGTGAAGGTCATCCAGTCGACCAGCTGGCCGGTGGCGGGGGCGGCGAGGGCGAGGTGCTCATCGAGCGCGCCGAACTGGACGCGGGCCTCGAACAGCGCCGGGATGGCCGCGACCTGGGCCGGCGAGGCGCCGCCGGCATGCGGGTCGAACAGGGTCTTGTCGGCGCCGCTGGCGAGGAACTCGAGGCGGTAGGCCGTGCCGGGCACGGTGGCGAGGGTCTGCACGATGCCGCCGGCCGCGGCCTCGTTGAGGTCGACGTTGTAGTTGCCGTCGACGATGGGATAGAGCGCCGGGCCGAGCCCGGGCCCGTGGGTGTGCACGTTGACCCCGTTGCCGGTCTCGGTCCAGCCGGCGAGCGCGGCCTCGGCGGGGCCCAGGCCGACGTTCAGGAAGCTGTAGCTGAGACCACCCCAGGACAGCAGCGGCGAGCCGGTCAGGCTGGCGACGTTGGCCTCGAAACTGCCGTTGACCACGAGGTCGGGACCCACGGTCTCGGCACCGGCATCCGATGCGGCGAGGAGCAGGCAGAGCATCGCGAGCGATCCGCAGGCTCGTCGGGGCTGGCCTCGGTTGGCGCGACGATGCGGCGCCGTGGCTTGGGTGTTTCCTGGCATGCGTCGTCTCCCTGCGCGGTGTAGCTCTCGACGACGAGGCTAGCGGGGCGGCGGTTGCACATCGGTTACCGATCGCCGTCCCCGCGGCGGCCCGGCGGGGCGCAGATGTCAAACATTGCAAAATCGCCGGGAACCGGCGCCAGCCGGGATCAGCGACAGCCGGCGACGCCGCCCAGGCGCAGGGCGACGCCGACGCTGCGCGGCGCGTTGTACACGCCCTGCGCGATACCCAGCGTGGCCAGCGACGACACGCCGCTCATAACCACGCGGCGGTCGGTGAGGTTGTGGGCAAAGACTTCCAGGGCGGCGTCGTCGGCGCAGTGGGCCAGCGAGACATGCAGGTCCAGCAGGGCGTGGGCGGCGCGTTCGAGGGCAGCCGAGTTGGCATTGTCGGCGAAACTTTCGCTCTCGAAGCCCAGATCGGCACCCAGCTCGAGGCGCAGGCCGGCCGGCAGCGCGCGCGACCAGGCCAGGGCCAGGTTGCCGGACCACGTGGGGGTGCGCGGCAGCGCCGAGGCGCGGGTGACGACGGCGGTACCGGCATCGACCGCGGTAATGCGGGCATCGATGTAGCCGAAATCGAGTCCCACTGCGAAGCCCCCACCCGGGTGCAGATCGAGGCTCAACTCGGCGCCGACCGCATCCGCCGCGGCAACGTTGTCGACGACGATGGCGAGTGCGCCGGTCGCCGGGTCGGCGCTGGTCGCGGTCAGCTGCAGGTCGGTGTAGTCGTAGTGAAAGGCGGTGAGGTCGAGCGCGAGCCGGCCCTGCCAGAGCCGCGCGCGCACGCCGCCCGACCAGGCCCACAGGTATTCGGGGTCGAAGGGTTCGACTTCGAACAGGCCGAACAGCGGGCGGCCGTTGAAGCCGCCGCTCTTGAAGCCGCGCGCGACCCGGGCCCAGGTGAACAGGCCGGGCGCGAAACGGTATTCGAGCGAGGCGGTCGGGGTCGGCGCCGACCAGTCCGCGGTGAGCGTGGTCGGCGGTACGATCGCGACCTGGCTCGCCAGGCGCCGGTGATCGAGGGTGTAGCGCTTGTCTTCGTAGGTCTGGCGCAGGCCCGCGGCGAGACGCAGGCCTGGCAGCAGTTCGAGGTCCGCATGGCCGAACGCGGCGTAGCTGTGGGTGACTACCCGGCTGTCGAGGTCCAGGGCGAGGTCGAACGGCACGTTCAGCGGATTGCCGCGGCAGCCGGGCGTGGTGAACGGCGGTGCGCAGGCGCCGCCACCGAGCGGTGTCGGCAAGCCCTCCAGCGCCGCGAACAGACCGTCCAGCAGGGTCACCCGGGTGTGGTCGCCGGCCACTTCGCGCAGGTAGTAGAGCCCGGCCTGCCAGCGCAGGCGTCCGCCGTCGCGGCTGAGTAGATCGATTTCCTGGCTGAACTGGTGCTGGTCCTGGTCGTTGACGGTGTGGCCGAGGGCGAAGGGCGAGCCGTCGCCGTCGATGCCGAACTCGGCGTCCATCGCGCGTACCGCAGTGAGCGTGCGCAGTTCGAACGCGCCGCGGGTCCAGGTCACGGCGAGGCGCGCGCCGCTCTGGTCGAGGGTGTTGCGGTTGGGCCCGGTGCCGTAACTGACATCCGGGTCGCCGCTGAGAAACCGCGTGTCGAAGCGTTGCCCGCGCGGCGCGCCGACCAGTGCGTTCCATAACCCGACCGGGGTCGCGCCGCTGGCGGCGGCCTCGTCGATGGCGAGCACGCTCGCAGGTGGCGAGTGTTCGCGCCGCCACTGGTGATCGGCGCCGAGGTCGATGACCAGTTGGTCACGCGCCAGCCAGCGCAACTGCGCGCGCGCCGCGCGCAGCTCGCGGTCGCCGGCGTGGTCGCGGGTGGCGCCGCTCGCGGTATCCACGCGCCGCGCGTAGTCGTCCTGGTTGCGCGCGACCAGCGCAGTGCGGACGAACAGCCGGCCCGGCACCAGCGCGAGGTTGCCGACGGCCTCGACGTCGAAGCGATCGCGGCTGCCGCCGATCACGCGCAGGCGGGCCAGCTGCGCGTCGATCGGCCTGGCCGTGACCAGGTTGATCGCGCCGCCCAGCGCATTCTTGCCGTACAGGGTGCCCTGCGGACCGCGCAGGATCTCGACCCGTTCGAGGTCGACGAGGTCGAAGCCGGCGCCGAGCGAGCGCGGGTGGTAGATGCCGTCGAGGTAGACGGCGACGCCGGGATCGGTGGTCGGCAGGAAATCGATCTGGCCGATGCCGCGGATGTAGACCTGGGCGTGCTGGCCGGCGCCGCTGCCCGAAGGGCTGCTCTGCAGCGACACGTTGGCGGTGCGTCGGCCGAGGTCGACCAGGTTGTCGAGGCCGGCCGCGCTCAATGCCCGTGGCTCGAAGGTGACGATGGAAGCCGGTAGCGCGAAGGCGGGTTCCACGCGGCGGCGCGCGGTGACGACGATCTCCTCCGTTACGGGGGGCGCGGCGGGGCTGGCTTGCCCGCACGTCGCGGCGGCGCCGAGCAGCATGGCGGTGGCGAGCAGCGGGCGCCCGGGCTGACCGCGGCGCCCTTGCGCATGTCGAGCCGGGGCCTTGCGTTGCAGGGTGCGCGGGCGCTCCATCGCCGGATGGGGCAGGTCAGGCGCCGCTGGCGCGCAGCTTCCCGGCCAGCCTGCGCACGGGCGGCGACGGCAGCGCGTCGCATTCGCTGGTCAGTGCGGCGGTCAGGCTGTCGTGCACGGCAAGCGCCGCGGCGACGTCGTCGTGCGCGGAGTACCACTCCATCAGGGCGAGGGCGACCGGTTCGCACAGCCGGTCGATGGCGAGGCAGTCGCGGTAGAGCCGCTCGACGGCCGCGGCATCACCGCTTTCCCGCCAGCGGCGCCCGAGCTGTACCACCGCCTCGACGTAACGCCGGTGGAGCGATTCGGCGGCGGCGAGGCTGCGCGGCGAACCACCGAGGCCGTCGAACAGGCGTCCACCGTAGCGCGCGACCGCGCGCGCCAGCGCGGCGTCGTCCGCGCCCGGCTGGTGAGCGTGGTCGAGCGCGCGCTCGAACTCCCACGCATCGACACGACACCAGTTCGGATTCAGGCGCAGCCAGCCTTCGCTCACGTCGATCGCGGCGCTGCTGCCGAGCAGCCGGCGCAGGCGGTGCACGGCCGTCTTCAGTGCGCCGCGTGCGGCGTCGCCGTCGGCGCTCGACCACAGGTCTTCGAGCACGGTAACGGCGCTGCAGCCCGCGGGGCCGCTGGCGATCAGGGCCTGCAGCAGGTCGAGGCTGCGATGGGGTAGTTTCTGGCCCGGGTGCCAGGTCTCACCGTCGCGGCGGATCTCCATGCCGCCGAGTACGCGGATGTCGACCGGCCATGGCCAGTTCGTGGGCGCGGCCGCGGGAACGGGTGGCACGAGCTGCATCATGCGCACGACCGCCACGGCATACCGGGTTTCGATATCGAGTTCGAGGGCGCGCGCGCAGAGCCCGGCCATCATGCGCGGTTCCCACCAGTCGGTGCAGTAGCGCGCGTGGGCACGCCCGAGCGCGAACGCCGCGGCGAGTACTGCCGGCCCGCCCTCGACGTCGCCATGCTCGAAGGCGTCGGCGGCGCGCAGCAGCAGGGCATGGTGATGCAGCCACACGCTTGCCTCGCGCGCCGCGCAGCGCTCGACCTGGTCGAGGAGGGCACGCGCGGCGTCGCGTTCGCCGCGGCGCATGCACACGTGCGCCATGGCCAGGCGGACCACCGACACGGTGTAGCCCACGCCGCTGCGCTGCGCTTCGGCCAGGGCATGCTCGAGCAGGGTTGCGGCATCCGCATCGTCGCCCTCGTGGTAGTGCAGCCACGCCTGCAGGTAGAGATGCTGGCTGCGCTCGACCGGCCGCCGCGGTTCCCCGACGAGGTCGAGCAGCTCGCGCACTTTGGCGGCGTCGCCAAGGGCGGCCGCACCCATGCTGCGATCGCGGCGCAGCATGTCGAGGTAGACCGCGGCGCCTTCGTCGATGCATTGCTCAATGGTTTCGTCGAGCGCCGCCGCGCCGGCTGCGATGGTGCCGTGATACCAGTGGTAGAGATGGTTGGCGCGTGCGGCGGTGACCTTGACGATCAGCGGCGCCGCGCGTGACCAGGTGGCGAGATCGGAGGCCAGCTTGAAGGCGTGGACATGCTCGCCGCGCCATACGTAATGCTGCATCAGCATCGAGCCCACCAGCACCAGGGTCGGCGGATCGAGGTCGCGGTCGAGCAGTGCGCGTGCCTCGGCGGCGAGACGCGGCAGCTCTGGATCGTCGATGCGGACCAGCACGCTGATCGCGCACAGGCGGCTGACGAGCAGGCCCTGCAAGGGCGGTGGCAGCTCGACCTGGAGCGCGGCCAGGCGCTGCCCCTGCGCGATCCAGTGCTCGGCCGCGGACAGATCGGAGAAGGTCAGCAGCAGGGCGTCGATGAGGCCGGCCCAGGCGGTGACCCGGCCGATCGCGTCGTCCTCTGCGTCGAACGCCGCGTAGGCCTTCTCGAGCGAGGCCTGGGCGGCGTCCGGTGCCAGGGCGAGGTCGGCGATGCCCCGCCAGTACAGCAACCATGGTCGCGTCGTGCGCCAGGTGTCGGGGAAGGCCTGCAGCCACAGGGCGAGCGTTGCTGCGCGCCCACCCTGCAGCGCCACCGGCGCGAGCACGGCGAGCAGCGCCGCGGCTTCGCCCCAGTCACCGTTGCGCCGGTAGAGATCGAATGCCGCCTCGCCATCGCCGGCCTGCTGCAACTGGGCGGCGGCGAGCCGGCGCAGCGCGGCGAGCTCGCGCGGTGATGTCTCCTCTTCCAGCCGGTGCAGCAGGTAGGCGCGGAACAGGGCATGGAATCGGTATACCTCGCCTGCCGTCTCGAGCCGCTCGGTGAAGAGATTGGCCTGGTACAGGCGGCGTACCCCGGTGGTGGCCGAGGCATCGTCGACCAGCGCGCCGGCAGCGGCGAAGTCGATTTCCGGCAGCAGGGCCAGGCGCATCAGGGCGCGTTGCAGCGCTACCGGCTCGGCGGCGAGGATCTCCGCGGCGAAGTAGTCGAACACGCCGGGTTCGCGCGGGTAACGGCGGCGCTCGGCCGGCGTGACGCGCCGGTAGGTTCGGGCCAGCAACACGAGGCCGGCGACCCAGCCTTCGCAGCGCGCATGGAGCTCGTCGAGCACGGCGGCATCCGCGCTCGCGAGGTGGCGGCGGGCGATGGCTGCGGTCTCCTCGCGGTCGAGGCGCAGGTCCTCGCCGTCCAGCACTTGCATGGCCTGGTTGGCGATCAGGCGGGCGCAGCCCGGCGGTGGCGGGGTGCGCGCGACGAGGATGATATGGGCACCTTCGGGCAGGGTTTCGGCCAGCGCGTTGAGGATGGGCACGAAGCCCTCGCCGGCGGCGAGGTGATGGACGTTGTCGACGACCACGGCGAGATCATTCGAGCATGCCTCCGCCAGGCGTGTGCAGAAGCGGCGCGCGAAACGCGCCAGGTTGCCGGTATGCTCGACGGTGAGCACGGGCAGGTCCGCCGCGTCGACGCGCCGCGCGCTCGCGGCGCGCCGCAGGTAGTCGAACAGGACGCTCGGCTCGACGTCGCTTTCGTCGAGGTCGATCCACAAAGGGATTTCGGCCGTTTCGGCCCAGCTCGCGGCGAGGCTCGTCTTGCCGCTGCCCGGCTTGCCCCAGATCCAGGTGATGGCGATCGCGGGTGTGGCCGCAATGCGCTCCAGCAGACGACGGCGCTGCAGAAGTTGTGCGGTGCTGGGCAGCGAGAAGCGGGAAGCCATGATGGCCTCGATTATGGCCCTCGACCGTGGCGGAACAAACCCGCCGGCGCCGCCGGCATGCTGCGTTCAGGCGCTCGTTCCGCCCTGCGCCAGCCAGCGCGCGCAGTCGGGCCCGAGTTCGCGCATGGCCGCCGCTTCGTAGGCGGCGCTGTCGGCATCCGGCAGCACGCCCTGCCAGCGCCCGTTGCTGCCCTTGTGGATGAAACGCTCGGCGCCGCCGTCCATGCGTGCGGCGACCACCCCGGCGATGCGGTCGGCGTTGCGCTTCATGTAGTCGAAGGTGCAGTGCTCGACCATCTGCGGCCAGCGCGACGGGTCGACCTCGATGTCGAGGAAGGCCGCGATGCGCTGCATCGACCCGGCGAGATCGGCTTTCAGGTCGTTGAAATGCACCAGCAGCACGTTGGGCAGGTGGCGGATCTCCCACCACGAGCGCACGTTGGAGAAGAATGGCCAGGCCGGGTAGCCGTCGCGTGCGAGCCATTCGCGGAAATAGGCGACGACGTCGTCTCCCGGGCGCGGCAAGGGCGGGCCGGCCAGCCCCGGCGTGCCGTTGATGACCTCGTAGGCGTCGTCGTTGTAGGCATGGTGATGGTTGAACCAGCTCCACAGCGCGTCGCGGCCGTCGCGGGCAACGTAGACGTAGCGCGCCTTGTCCGAGAACACCAGGGCGTCGACCGGCAGGTGGGTCTTCATGAAGCGCCGGTGCTCCTGCGCGGCGAGCAGGGCGTGGACCTTCTCGCGCGGCACCATGCGCCGTTCCACCCACGGCGCGATGTGCATGATGGGCACGTCCTCGGCGCCGTCGAACAGCAACTGGCCGACGACCTGCTGCATCCAGGTCGTGCCCGACTTGGCCCAGGTGGCGATGACGATGTCGCCGTCGCGGAACTCGAAGCCGTTCCAGTACGTCGAGTCCATGTGGTGGTTCTGCAGCTCACGCTGCTTGGCGGGCCACGCCGCGGCGGTCGGCGACGTCGCGCTCATGTCAGCGCGAAACCCGCGTAGCCGGCCTGCGCGGCGTCGTCGCATTGCTGGCGGTATTCCATCGCGCCGCCGGCATAGTTGAGGAACACGCGCTTCTTGCCCGGGATGTTGGCGCCCATGAACCAGGAGTCGGTCTCGGGCAGCAGGGTGGCGTTGATCAGCGCCTCGCAATGCTCGACCCAGGCCTGTTCCGATTCCGGCCGTGCAGCGATGCGGGCGACGCCGCGATCGCGCAGCCAGGCGATGCAGTCGGTCACCCACTCGACGTTCTGCTCGATGCAGCGCGGCACGTTGCAGAAGCTGGCGGCGTTCTGCGGGCCGACCACGATGAACATGTTGGGGAAGCCGGCGGTGGTGAGGCCGAGATAGGTGCGCGGGCCGTCGGCCCACTTGTCGGCCAGCGCCTGGCCGTCCTCGCCGCGGATGTCCATGCGCACCAGCGCACCGGTGACGGCGTCGAAGCCGGTGGCGTAGACGATGGTGTCGACGGCGTACTCGCGGCTGCTCGTCTTCACGCCGTTGGCGGTGATGCGCTCGATGGGCTCCTCGTTGAGGTCGACCAGCTCGACGTTGGCGCGGTTGAAGGTCTCGAAGTAACCGCTCTCCAGCGGCACGCGCTTGGTGCCGAAGGGGTAGTCGGTGGGGGTGAGCTTGCGTGCGGTTTCGGGATCGTCGACCCGCCCGCGGATCTTCTCGCGCACGAACTCGGCCATGGTGTCGTTGGCGCGGCGGTCGGTGAGGATGTCGAAGAAATTGCCGAGCCAGATGCGAAAACCCGGCTCGGCGTACATCTCCTCGTAGATGCGCCGGCGCTCCTCGTCGCTGACGTCGAAGGCCGAGCGCGGATCGAAGTTGTAGGGGAAGGCGCCGAAGGACTCGCGGCACTTGCGGAAGATCTCCGGGTAGTCCTGCTTGATGCGCGCCATCTCCTCGTCGCCGATGGGCGAGTTGCCGAGCGGCAGGCAGTAGTTCGGCGTGCGCTGGAAGACCGTCATGTGGCCGACGTTCTTGCCGACCTCGGTGATGAGCTGCACGGCCGTCGCGCCGCTGCCGATGACGGCGATGCGCCGCGCGCTGAAGTCGATCGGCTCTTTGGGCCACTCGGCGGTGTGCAGGGCGAGGCCCTGGAAGTCGTCGCGGCCGGGAATGTCCGGCGTGTAAGGCGCCGACAGCACGCCGACGGCGGTGACGAAGTAGCGCGCGGTGGCCTGCTCGCCGTGCGCGGTTTCGACCGTCCAGGTGTTCGTCGCGGCGTCGTAGCGCGCGCCGGCCACCCGCGTCGAGAGCTGGATGTCACGGCGCAGGTCGAACTTGTCGGCGACGTGGTTCAAGTAGCGCTCGGTTTCGGGCTGGGCGGCGAAGTGTTCGCTCCAGTTCCATTCCTCGAGCAGTTCCTGCGACCACGAGTAGCCGTAGGCCCACGACTCGGAGTCGAAGCGGCAGCCGGGGTAGCGGTTCCAGTACCAGGTGCCGCCGACGCCGTCGCCGGCCTCGTAGCAGCGAACCGTGAAACCGAGCTCACGCAGGCGGTGGATGAGGTAGAGGCCGGACATGCCGGCGCCGACGATGATGACGTCGTAATCGGTGGCCGCGCCGGTGGCGGCGGTTGCGGATGCGGTCATGGTGCGCTCTCCCCTGGGTCATGACGGCGGACGATGATCGCGCCGGCCGCTGCCGGCGCGCGTTGTGGCCTCAGGCGCTCAGCGCGCGATGGCCCGCACGGGCAGCGCCTTGAGGCCGAACAGGCGGTTGTTGG
This sequence comes from Gammaproteobacteria bacterium, assembly GCA_024235015.1. Lineage (GTDB taxonomy): Bacteria > Pseudomonadota > Gammaproteobacteria > JACKNG01. The sequence goes on along the minus strand of JACKNG010000003.1, from coordinate 599,277 downwards.
GCATCCATTGCGGTTGCCCGGCGAGCTCGAAATCGAGTCCGCGGGCGACGAGTTCTTCCAGCATGACTTTGATCTCGAGCCGCGCCAGGGCGGCGCCGAGACAGAAATGCACGCCGGCGCCGAAGCCGAGGTGCTTGTTCGGGCTGCGCGTGATGTCGAAGCGGAAGGGATCGGCGAACACGCGCTCGTCGCGGTTGGCCGACATCTCCCAGAACGTCACCTTCTCACCGGCGCGGATCGGCTGGCCGAGCAGTTCGAGATCGCGGGTCGCGGTACGGCGCTTGTACACCGAGGGCGTGGTCCAGCGCACGATCTCCTCGACCGCGCCGCGCGCGAGCGTCGGCTCGGCGCACAGGCGGGCCCACGCGGCCGGGTTCTCGATCAGGGCCAGCAGGCCGCCGCTGATGGCGCGCGTGGTGGTCTCGGCACCGGCCGGGAAGAGCAGGGCGAAGAAGGAGCGCAGTTCGGCGTCGTTCAGGCGCACGCCGTCGGCGAGCTCGGCATGCACGATGGTGGAGAAGATGGCGGCGTCCGGTTGTGCGCGCTTGGTTTCGATCAGGGCCTGGGCATAGCGTCGCAGTTCGCGCGCCTGCTCGGCGGCGATGACCGAGTCCGATGGTGTTTCGATACCGGCGTCGACGAGGTCGACGAGGCGTTCGCGGTCGCCTTCCGGTACGCCGAGCACGATGCAGATGGCCTGGGTCGGGATCTCGCGCGACACGCGGTGGGCGAAGTCGAGTTCCTCGCCGGCGTCGAGGGCGTCGAGCAATGCCCGGCACCGGCGCCGCAACTCGTCTTCCAGCGCCGCCACCGCGCGCACCGTGAAGCCCTTGTTGACCAGCGCGCGCAGGCGCTTGTGGTAGGGATCGTCGGTGTGGTTGAGCACCTTGCCCGCGGTCGGCTCGTCCTTGATCGCGGTACCACCGCCGACGCGGTCGCCGCCGGTGTCGGAGGAGAATGAAGCGGCGTCCATGATCACGGCATCGACGTCGGCGTAACGGCTGAGTACCCAGAAGCCCTCGCCGTCGGGTGTCGTGGCGGTCGGCGCGTGCCACCACAGCGGCGCCTCGGCGCGCAGCCAGGTGAAGAAGTCGTGCGGGAAACCGCCGCCGAAGCTGCGGCCGTCGGAGAGGTCGACCGCGGCCGGTGGCACCGTGCTCATCGCGGTTTCGACTGCAGCCTGGCCACCGTCGTCTGCGCCGCGTCCTCGAGGGCGCGCAGGGTGGCGTGGAAATCCTCGCGTGCATCACCGAGTTCCAGCGCCCGCGCATAGACTCCCTGGGCGGCCGCGGTCAGCGGCAGCTCGGCGCCGAGCGCGGCGGCGGATTCGAGCGCGAGGCCGATGTCCTTGGCGGCAATGCCGAGCGCGAAGATGTCGCGATCGTAACGGTGGGAGAGCACCAGATCGGCACGCGCCAGGTAGGGCCCGGCCGAACTCACCGCGAGTACCTCGCGCAGCACGTTGGCATCCATGCCGGCCTTGGCGCCGAGCACGAAACCTTCCTGCACCAGCACGCTGGCGGCGAGGAAGATCTGGTTGTTGACGAGCTTGGCCAGGGTACCGGCGCCGGCCGGCCCGAGGTGGAAGACGTGGGCGGCGAAGCACTCGAGCAGGGGACGGATGCGCGCGAAGGCGGCGTCCTCGCCACCGACCATCACGGCGAGCTTGCCGGCCGCGGCGGCGGCCTTGCCGCCGGAGACCGGGGCGTCGAGGTAGGCGACGCCCCGGCTGGCCGCCTGTTCGGCCAGGCGGCGGTTGAGGTCGAGCGCGTTGGTCGAGAGGTCGACCACCGTGGTCAGCGCGCCGGGCCGCGCGAGCAGGCCGTCGTCGCCGAGCATGACCGCCTCGATGACGGCCGGGCCGGGCAGTGACAGGAACACCGTGGCGCAATCGACGGCGAGATCGGCCGGTGACGTCGCCACGGCCGCACCGGCGTCGACGAGGGCGGTACAGGCGGCCGGGTTGCTGTCGAGCACGCGCAGCACGTGCCCCGCCGCCAGCAGGCGGCCGGCCATCGGCGCCCCGATGGTGCCGGTGCCGACGAATCCGAGCGTGGTCATGGCGTCGTCTCCCCTCGTGCGCTGGCGCAGGCGGACATCCCGCCTGCGCCCCGATTATTGCGAGCGGGGTGGAGTGCGGCAAGCGAGCGCGCCGGACAGGATCTCAGAAGCGCAGCGCGAGATTCACCGAGCCGTAGCGGTTCATGCCGCGCTGGCCGTGGAATTCGCTTTCGCGCCACACGTAGGTGAAGCCGAAGGCGAACGGCAGCGGCAGGGTGCCGCAGGTGAACTGGACGCCGGCGCTGGCTTGCCAGGCGAAGCTGCGCGAATCGACGCCGGGCGAGTCGTCGTCGAACAGGCTGCCGTCGAGGAACACGTTGTGGGCGACCAGGTGGCCGACGACGTCGGCACGGAACATCCAGTCGGTGCGGCCGCGGCGCGCCTCGAAGCGCGGCGTGGCGCTGGCCAGGCCGGGTCCGATACGCGCCGGCAGGTCCCGTCGCGGCACGTAGCTGCCGAAGCGCCAGGCGAGGCCGAGATCGAGGCCGGTGTAGACGTTGCCGAGACTGAGCTGGGCGCGCGGCACGAGGTCGCCCTTCCAGACGTCGTCCGGTTTGACCGGGATGAAACGGCTGAAGCGGTAACGCAGTTGCAGCGTCGGCTCGTCGTCGACCTGGGCATGCCAGCCGCGTGGTTTGACCGAAGGCGTGAGGTCGTGCAGCAGGCGATGGGCCTTCGCGGCCAGCGACGCCGGCCCCAGCGTGCCCACGCTGAGACCGATCTCGTCCTCGTTCATGCCGGCATGGTTGATCACCGCGAGGTCGCCGTAGAGCCAGCCGGCATAGGGTCGGTCGGTGGGATCGGGGTTTGCCGCCGCGAGGTCTTCCGGGGTCGCGATGACCTGGCCGATGGCGAGACTGACTTCGCGCGCCGCGGCGCCGCCGTCGAGCGGTGACAAGGCGCCGGGCCAGCTCAGCCAGCGCGGCGCTGCACCGCGCGCCATGGCCCAGGCGAGCTGGGTGCCGGCGGTGTAGTGGCGGTCGCGGCCATCGACGTAGAGATCGTTGTCGGACACCAGCCCGAGGTAGTTGTCGCCGCCGAGCGCATCGGCGCCGGCGGCGAGCAGGACGAGCATCGCGGCGGCGCGGGCGAGGCGGGATCCGGTGTGTTTGTTACGGTTGGGTGACATTCAGAAGAAAATTGTCATGAACGCGGCGTAGGTGACCGTCGCCGCTACAAATTCCTACCGCGAGCGAGTGCAGTCCCGCGACGTTTGTTCTAGGCTCGTGCGAGCGAGCCCGTCGCCGACGCGCCCGCCACCACCATCGAGGGGAGATAAGACGATGAAGAAAATCCTGTTCCTCTGCCTGTGCGTGAGCGGCGCCGTCGCGCTGCCCCACGTCGTGTTGGCGACGGATGCGAACCGCGGCTACCAGGCCGACACCATTCTCGACGGCGACTACGCCGCGGCCGAGGCGCGTCTGCGCGATCACCTCGCCGTGCATCCGGACGATTCCTTCGCGCTGCTGAATCTCGCCGCCATCTGCGACCGATCGGGGCGCAGCGGCGAGGCGCGCGAAATCTACCAGCGCGTCATGGCGCTCAGGGACAATCCCTACGCCAAGCTCGCCGATCGCCGTGTCGAGCCGGTCAAGACCATCGCCGGCAACGCCCTCGAGGCACTCGACAAGCGCCCCTGAGACGAGCCGACCGGCCGGGCCACCGCGTGGCTCAGCCGGTCGTGCAGCTGGTTTCGACCGAACCCTCCGCGGTCGACCACAACAGCGCGCCGCCGCGCTCGCCGTCGAGCATGAACAGCAGGTGCGCGACTTCGCTGCCGAGCGGCAGCGCCAGGTGGTAGTAGCGCTGGGCGGCATCGCCGGCCAGCAGGCGCGCCGGCAGCGCGTGCACCTGCCCGGCGGCGTTGCGTTCGATGACCTCGATCGCGTCGCCGCGCATCACCAGATCGATGACCCCGGGCATATCGGCGGCGAGCGTCGGCAGGCGCGCGCCGGCCACGCGCGTCGCCGCCAGGGTCGCGCCGTGTGGCGCTGCGCAGCTCATGACCACCTGGGCCAGGCCGGCCTCCACCGCCGGGTGCGGCGCGGCGCCGAGGGCGAGGGCCAGGGTGACGAGGGCGCTGGCGAGCATCCTGCAGATTCCCGGTAAAACGATGGACGAACCGTAGCGGCGGTTTGTTACGGTTGCGTGACCGCCGATCGCGGGAAATGACACGCGGCTGTAACACGGGTGGACTACAACAGCGGCGCGGCCGTGGTCGCCGCTGCCGCATCGCCAACCCTGATCCGATCCGCCCATGTCGAACACGCGTCAAGCCGGCCTGACCCTGCTGGAGATCCTGGTCGCCACGGCCTTGTTCTCGATCGTCGCCGGCGCCGGTTACAGCGCCCTCGACCAGGGCCTGCGGGTGCGCGCCCGGCTCGATGCCGAGCGATCACGCTGGCAGGCGCTGGACGGGTTGATGAACCTGCTCGAACGCGACCTGTCGGCGGTGGTCGCCGTTGCCCGCCGCGACGCGCAATCGGGCGGCGAGCCGTTGTTTCGCGGCGACCCCGGCGGCGAGGGCGCGCGGCGGACCGAATTCCTGCGCTTCACCCGGCGGGTGCACCCCGGCCTGCGCCAGGAAGCGCCGGCGAGTCCGCTGCAGCGCGTCGCCTGGCGCTGGGACGACGGCGTGCTCGAACGCGCGAGCTGGCCGCGCCTCGACCAGCCGCGCGGCGCGGCCGCCGACGCCTGGCCCCTGCTGCAGGGTGTCGACGAAGTGCGCCTGCGCTTTCTCGCCACGGACGGCAACTGGTCGCGGCGCTGGGGGGAACCCGGCAGCGTGAGCGTGCAGGCGCTGCCGCGCGCGGTCGAGTTCAGCCTGTGGTTCGACGGTCGCGGCCCCTACAAGCGCGTGTTCCTGGTCGGGGCGCCGCGCTGAGCATGGCCAGGACCAGGATCCGGGCGCGCGGGGTCGCCCTCGTCACGGTGCTGCTGATCGTGGCCGTGCTCACCACCGTGGTCGGACGGCTGTCGTTCGACAACCAGCTGTGGCTGCGCCAAGCCGAGAACGCGGCGGCGCGGGTCGAGGCCGGCGAGGTCGTGCGCGCGGCGCAGCTGTGGATCGGCATCCTGCTCGAGCGCGACGACAGCCAGGTCGATGCTCGCACCGAGGACTGGGCGCGACCGCTGCCGCCGCTGCCGGTCGGCGCCGCGCTCGTCACCGGTCGCCTCGAAGACCTGCAGGGGCGCTTCAATCTCAACAACCTGGTCGGTGCCGACGGCGCGGCCGACGAGCTCGCCGTGGAGCAGTTCGAACGCCTGCTCGCCGTGCTCGATCTCGATCCGCACATCGCCCCGGCGGTGGTCGACTGGATCGACGGCGATGGCGAGCAACGCGGGCCGTGGGGCGCCGAGGACGGCTATTACCTCGGTCTCTCGCCACCCTACGTCACTGCCAACCGACGCCTGGAGTCGGGCGCCGAGCTGCGCCTGGTACGCGGGGTCGACGGCCGCAGCTGGCGACGTCTCGCCCCCTTCGTCACCGCGCTGCCGAACAGCACCACGCTGAACGTCAACACCGCGCGTGCCGAAGTGCTGGCCGCCGCGATGACGGTGTGGGGCAGCGCACCCGGCGCCATCGGTCGCGCCGAACGCTGGTGGCAGGTCGCGGCGAGCACGCCGGCGCCCGATCTCGAAGCGTTCGCCGCCGCGGTGCTGGACGAGGGCGTCGAAGCCCTGCCGCCGGGGCTCGCGGTCAACTCGGCCTACTTCGCCGCCGACGTCGTGGTCGCACTCGACCGGGTCAATCTCGCGCGCCGCACGGTCTACCAGCGCGGTGGCAACGGCGCCATCCTGCGCCAGGAGGACATCTTGCAATGAACGGTGGAGTCGCGCTGGGTGCGTCGACGAGGATTACGGGCGCGGCGACGCGGGGCCAGGGCGCGCTGTGGGTGTGGCCGCGCGGCGACGAACTCGAATGGAGCGAGGCGGTCGGCGGGAATGGCCGCGTACGCAGCGGGCGGGTTGCGGGCTGGGCCGAGCTGCCGCGGCGCGCGGGGCAGCGCCTGGTGGTCTGCCTGCCCGGCGCGCTGGTCCGCGTGCATCGTGTGCGCACGCCGGGCCGCAATCGCCGCCGCTTCATGGCCGCGCTGCCCTTCGTGCTGGAAGATCGCCTCGCTCAGGACGTCGACGCCTGCCACCTGGTGCCGATCGCGCGCCGGCGCCGCGAGCTGGCCGTGGCGGTGGTCGCGCGCGCCACGCTCGATGCGTTGCTGGAGGCGGCGCGCGCCGCCGGGCACCCGCCGGCCCTGGTGGTGGCCGACTACCTCGCCCTGCCCGAACCCGAAGAAGGCGTGTGGACGCTCGACCTGACCGCCCAACCGGCCTGGTTGCGGCATGCCCTCGGCGGCGCGGCCCTCGGTGCCGTCGGTACGCGCCCGCCGCCGGCCCTGCTGCTCGCGCTCGAGAGCGCGGCGCCGGCGCCGCGCCGCCTGGTGGCGCACGTCGCCGACGCGCAGCAGGCGGGAGACGTCGCGACCTGGCACGAGGCCCTGGCCGCGCACGCGGTCGAGCTCGACGTCGTCACCGATCCGCGACCGCGCGCGGCGCGCCTCGCCGCGGGGGCCCTGCCACGCGAACCGTTCAACCTGCTCAGCGGTGCCTATCGTGACCCGGCACGGGGCGGCGCGACGCCCCGACGCCTGCTGCCGGCGGCCGCGCTCGCGGCCGGCGTGCTGTTGTGCGCGATGCTCGGCTTCGTGCTCGAGACGCACCGTCTCGCCACCGCCCACGACGCGCTCACCGCGGCCCTCGAGCAGACCTACCGCGAGGCCTTCCCCGAGGCCCGCAACGTGGTCGACGCGCGCTTCCAGATGGCCCGGCGCCTGGACGCGCTGCGCGCCGCGGCCGTCCCCGCTGCCGGCGCCGACCGCGGCCTCGTCGGCTGGCTGGCCGCGCTCGCCCCGGCCCTGCTCGGCGCCGACGGCGTGCGCGTCGAAACGCTGCACTTCGACGGCCGCAGCGTGACCGTCGAGGTCGTCGTGCCGACGCGGGCGGCGCTCGATGCACTCGGCGCCGCGCTCGCGCGCCTCGGCCCGGTCGACGTGCAGGACGTCGAGCCGCTGGCCGATGCCCTGCGTGGCCGCCTGCAGCTCACGCGGCCGGCATGACGCGCTGGCAGGAACTGTCGCCGCGCGAGCGGCATGCCGTCCTCGGCGGCAGCGCCGCGGTGCTGCTGGTCATCGCCTGGCTCGCCGTCGAGCCGGTGCTCGAGGCGCACCGCCGCTACACCGCCGAGCTGCCCGCGCTGCGCGCCGATCTCGCCTGGATGGAGGCCCGCGTGCCGGTGGTCGCCGCGCTGCGCGCGGCGCGCCCGCCGACGGGGCAGACCGTCGCGCGGGTGCGCGCCGCGGCGGGCGAACTCGGCGCGAACCTCGCGCCCGACGCGGTGAGCCCGCGCGGCGAAGCCGGCGCCCGCGTCGTGGTGGAGGATCTTGCCTTTGCCACCCTGGTCCAGCTGCTCGCCATCCTCGAGCAGCGTGACGGCCTCGTCGTCGTGACCCTCGAGGTCGCACGCAAGCCCGAGCACCCCGGCCAGGTCAGCGCGGCCTTCGACCTCGCCGCGAAGCACGCGCCGTGATCGCCCACTGGCGCCGCCTCGGGCTGTGCTTCGCCATCACCCTGGTGGTCGCCCTCGTTGCGCGCATGCCGGCGACGTGGGCGATATGGGGCGTACGTGCCTGGCTGCCGCCGGACTTTCACTACGCCGCGGTCGAAGGCACGGTGCTCGGCGCGCGCTTCAGCGGCGTGCGCGTCGACACCGCCGGCGCACTGCCGGTGGGCACGCTCGAACTCGCCCCCGACTGGTCGCGTCTCGTGCGCGGGCGCCTGGCCCTGGCCTGGCGCGCGGTGGGCGCCGACGGCGTCGTCGAAGGGAGCGCATGTCGGCACGGTGCGCGCTGGACCCTCGCCGCGGTGCAGGGCCGGCTCGATGCCGACGTGCTTGCCACCCTGGTGCCGTCCCTGCCGCCGATGCGCGGCGCGCTGGTGCTCGCCGGCCCGTCCCTCGACTGCAGCGGCGCCGGCATCCTCGCCATCGACGCGGCGGGACTGGCCCTCGACGGCGGCCCGCGCCTCGGCGACTACGCCGTCGAACTCGCGCGCAGCGACGACGGCGCCTGGCAGGGCACGCTGGTCTCGCGCGATGCCGCCGCGCTGGTGATCGACGCGCACCTGGGTCGCGCGCCCGGGCAGCCGGGGATCGAGCTCACCGGCACCGTGCACGCCGGCGCGGCATTGCCGGCCGCGGCACGGGCCTGGTTCGCGCTCGGCGCGGATGACGCGCCGCAGCCGTTCAGCTGGCGCATCCCGTTGTGACCACCTCGTGGTCGACCGCGCGCCTGCTGCGCGACGCCCTCCCATCCACCTGAGGTCGGCGCTGATGCGCCGTGGCGGCGCGTGGCGATCACCGTGCCGAACGGTGCATCGCCGCGCAATGCGGCGCGCGCAGGGCACCCGCCGCGCACCGTGCCGGCGATCGTTGCTGGCCGCGTGATCGAACGCGTGGCGCCGCCGGCGCGGTGCCCGGCGGCATACACCGGATGTCCTTGCGCGCGTTTGTGACAACGCCTTCAAGACCCTGTAACTCGCCCGTCACCCTCGCGTAACAAAGCCCCCGAATAATCGCGCCGCATCGCAACACGGCATGTACGCGTTCACCGCGAGCGCGGCATGGCGCACGGCCTGCAGCGTGTGTCCGCGGTCATCCCCGCGAAGGTTGCGACACCGCGCGCGTGTCGAAGCCACCCGCGGCCACTTCGAATTCAAATCATCTGGAACACGAGCGAGCATGCAGAACCGAGCCATTCCCCCGCGCCGCCTGGGCGGCATCCGTGCCCTGACCGTTCTCGTCGGCGTCCTGCTCGGCGCCGGCCACGCCGTGGCGCAGGCGCCGGGCGCGGGCGAAGGCGTCATCGAGGGGCGGGTCATCGCCGCCGAGAGCGGCAAGCCGGCCGGTGACGCCTTCGTCAGCGTGCCCGGCCTCGACGCCAGTGCCGTCACCGCTGCCGACGGCAGCTTCCGTCTCGTAGTGCCCGCCGGCACCCACGACATCGTGATCGAGAAGAGCGGTTTCGGCGCCGAAGAGGTGCGCGACGTCGCCGTCGTCGCCGGCCAGACCGTCAATACCAGCGCTTCGCTCAAGCCACAGATCGAACAGGTGCTGGTGTTCGGACGTGGCTTCATCGAGGGCTCGGAGGCCTCGGCGCTCGCCATCCAGCAGGAGTCGAAGTCGGTGGTCGAGGTCGTCGGCATGGACGAGTTCACCCGGCTCGGCGATTCCAATGCTGCCGACACCCTGCAGCGCGTGACCGGCCTCACCGTCGAGCAGGGCAAGTTCGTCGTCATCCGCGGCCAGCCGGCACGCTATTCCTCGACGCTCTTCAACGGCTCGGAGATGCCGAGCCTCGACCCCATCCAGACCATCACGCCGCTCGACCTGTTCCCCTCCGGCGTACTCTCCAACATCAGCGTGCAGAAGGCCTTCACCGCCAATCGCCCCGGTTCATTCGGCGCCGGCCAGGTCCAGCTGCAGACCTCCGGCCTGCCGGCCGAGGACTTCCTGGAGGTCAAGCTCGGCACGGCGGTGAACTTCGAGAGCATCGACAGCGATCCGCTCGAGTTCAATACCGGCAGTGATGTGTGGGGCGACATCGACGAGGACCTGTTCGACATCCCGTTCCAGATCGTGCAGCTACAGGATGCCAACATCCCGCTCGCGACCCTCTCGCGTGCCGACCAGGTCACGCTGGCCCGCGCGTTCACCCCCGAACTGGCGCCCGGTTACGCCGCCGAGGGGCCGGACTTCAACTTCCAGCTCAACGGCGGCAAGCGCTACGACACCGACGTTGCGACCTTCGGCGCGACGGCGGCGTTCTCCTATAACCAGCAGATCCGGACCCAGGACGAGACCCGGCGGGTCATCCGCCTCGCCGGCCTCGACACCGTCGACACCCGCGATGAGTTCCTCATCGACCGCACGCGGCTGACCACCAACATGAACGGTTTCGTCGCCCTCACCGCCGAGCGCGACGAGCAGGAACTCAATTTCAACTTCTTCTGGGTGCGCGACACCATCGAGCGCACCGAGGTCGCCGAGGGCGTCAGCCGTCTCAGCGACGAGGAGTACCAGCGCCGCTTCCTGCTCGAGCTGCAGCAGCGCCAGATGCTCATCGAGCAGATCAACGGCAGCCACAACGTGTTCGACCTGTTCAACCTGTCCTACCGCGGCATGCATGCCGATGCCACGCGCGACCTGCCCGATCGCCGTACCTACCAGCTGCGCAACACCGCGTTCGACGGCAGTGGCCTGTTCTTCCTCGACAACGATGCGCCCAACCTGCTGCGGCGCTGGAACGCGGTCGACGAGGAGACCTGGAGCGGTGGTATCGACGTCAGCATCCCGGTTTCCGAGCATTTCTTCCCTGATGCCGACTTCGAGCTGACCATCGACGGTGGCGTGAACAAGGAGAGCCGTGACCGTGCCTCGGAAACGCGTTCGTTCGGCTTCACCACCGCTACCACCAACCGCTTCCAGCCGGTCGAGCAGATCTTCTCGTTCGAGAATCTCGCCACCGACGTGACGTTCAGCGAGTTCGCCGGTACTGCCGACGACTACGCGGCCGACTTCGACATCGAGGGCAGCTACGTGCAGACCGACATGCTGATGTGGGATCGCCTGCGCCTGGTCATCGGCATGCGTTTCGAGGAAGCGGATTTCCTCGTCACCACCTTCGAGGCCGGCACCGCGGCCGGCGCCAACCAGATCCAGTCCGGCTTCATCCGCCGCGACGACCTGCCATCGTTCATCGGCAGCTACTCGATCACCGACGACATGCAGATCCGCGCCGGCGCCGCGCGCTCGCTGTCCTACCCGTCACCGATCGAGATCTCGGCCACCACCTACATCGATCCGGACTCCGACGAGCGTTTCCAGGGCAATCCCGATCTGGAACCGGTGGTGATCGACAGTTACGACCTGCGCTGGGAGTGGTACCCGACGGCGAACGAGGCGCTCACCGTGGGCTTCTTCTACAAGGACATGACCGATCCCATCGAGCGCAGCTTCAGCGCCGTGGCCGGCGGCGGCCAGGTCGTGACCTTCGTCAACGCGCCCACCGGCGAGGTCATCGGCGTCGAGCTCAACGGCCGCGTCGGTCTCGATCGCCTGCGCGAACTCACCGGCGGCCCGGCGTGGCTGCCACGCTTCGTCGACGACATGCACTTCGCGACCAACTTCACCTGGCAGGATTCCGAGGTCAAGCTCGATCCGACCGGCACGGCGGCGACCAACATCAAGCGCCGCATGACCGGCCAGCCCGAGATCCTGGCCAACGTGCAGCTCGGCTACACCGGGCCCAAGCACGTCATCACGATCGCGGCCGGCTACACCTCGGACCGGCTCATCAATGCCGGTATCCAGGGCCTGCCCGACGAGTACATCGAGCCGCGCATCTCGCTCGGCGGCAAGTGGTCGTGGACGGTCATCGATCCGCTGACCCTGAGCCTCGAGCTCGAGAACGTGGTCAACGACGCCTACCAGCGTAAGCAGGGGCCAATCTACACGCGCAGCTACAAGGCCGGCGTGACCGGCGCACTGAGCCTGAAGTGGCGCTTCGATTGAACGCCCGCGCGGTAGCGCGAACGTCACGAAGGATTAACAAACGCCGCGAATAATCTCGCGGCACCAGCAGGCGACGAGCCCCGGCCACGAGGAGCGAACAGGACTCCGCGCGGCCGGCGTTGCGCATCCCCATCCGACCAACGGGAGACACGGTAAACATCATGGCACTCGACAACTTCGACAAGCGCAGCAGGCCGCTCGTCGCCATGCTCGCGGCACTGGCGCTGAGCGCCTGCGGCGGCGGCTCCGGCGGCCCGAGCACGGGTGATTCGGGCGGTGGCAACACCGGCGGCAACACGGGCGGGGGCACCACCGGCAACCCGGCCTCGGGCACATTCGTCGACGCGCTGGTCGACGGCCTCGGTTACCTCGGCAACCCGTCCAATACCTCGGGTGTCACCGGCGACAACGGCACGACCGGCGGCTTCACCGTCGAGGCCGGGGACACCGTGACCTTCAGCCTCGGCAACCTCACGCTCGGCACCAGTCTCGCCATCAACGGTGGTGACGTCGTCACGCCGGCCGAACTGGCCGGCGAGCCGGGCAACTTCAACAACCCGCTGGCGGTGCGCATCGCGCAGCTGTTGCAGAGCCTCGACAGCGACAACGACACCAGCAATGGCATCACCATCGACCCGGCCGTGCTTACGCGCCTGACCGACGGCACGGTGGACGTCAACGCGCTGCAGGCGGCGTTGACCTCGGGCACTGACTTCGAAACCGTCTTCGGCGGCATGATCGACGAGCTGACCGCCGGCAACGCCAACCGCGCCCAGGGCAGCATCGTCTCGGCCTCGGTGGCCAAGGCGGAACTCGCCAAGGCCGTGGCCCAGGATTCCGGTGGTTCCGCGCCGGGCGTCACCGGCGGCACGCCGATCGTCGCCGCGGCGACCGCGGCCTGCCCGGCCGGCGTGGCCTCGAGCAACAAGGTCACCATCTTTGGCCAGCAGTTCCCGGTGTGCGTGTTGTCGCAGGACATCACCGCAAACACCACCCTGACCAACGATCACGTGTACGTGCTCGAGACGGCGATCAACGTCGGTGACGGTAACCGCCAGGGCGGCCCGACCGGCACCAAGAATGCCACCCTCACCATCGAGCCCGGTACGCAGATCTTCGGTTACAACGGCCTGCAGACCGGCCTGATCATCACCCGCGGGTCGAAGATCAGCGCCGTCGGCGATGCCGATCGGCCGATCATCATGGCCGCCGTCGAGGCCACCGGCAGCGGCAGCAGCCTGAAGATCACCGACGATCCGACCGACCTGACCAAGCGTGGCCAGTGGGCCGGCCTGGTGCTGTCGGGTACGGGCATCAACAACCAGTGCCAGGGCGCGGTGACGGAGGTCGAGACCGAGGCGGTTCCGACCGGCAAGCAGCGCTTCTTCGGTTGCAGCAACAACGCCGATTCCAGCGGCACGGTGGAGTACGTGATCATCGCCGAGTCCGGCCTGGGCTTCCGCCCGGACCAGGAAGTGCAGGGTCTGACCATCGAGGCGGCCGGTTCCGGTACGCGGGTGAACTACCTGCAGGTGCTGGGTTCGGAGGACGACGGCATCGAGTGGTTCGGTGGTGCGGCCAACGTTTCGAACGTGGTCATCAACGGCGCCGACGACGACTCGCTGGACTTCGACGAAGGCTACGTGGGCACGGTGCAGAACGCGCTGATCATCCAGGGCGCGGCCAACGGTGACCGCGGCATCGAGGCGGACAGCGCGGGTCCGAGCGACGACGCGACGCCGGTGAGCCGTCCGAACCTGGTCAACCTGACCTTGCTGGGCAACCAGGGCAGCCAGGACGTGACCATGGGTGCGCTGTGGCGCGAAGGCTTCGGCGGTGTGCTGCATCGCAGTGCGATCCTGGACAACGCGGCGGCGCCGACGGGGACGAAGAAGTTCTCGCTGGGCTGCCTGGACATCGACCAGCAGATCGACTCGAACACGGCGTTCCGCGACGTGGCGGTGGACTGTGCGAACGGTCAGCAGGCGAAGTTCGACGTGGTGTCGGATGGCGACACGCTGCAGGACACGCTGGTGGCCGGTGGCAACGACGAGACGGGCAACCCGGTGGCGGCGGATCGCCGTGACTTCATCAGCATCACGGGGTCGACGGCGCTGAACGCGCAGACGCTGGCGGTGACGGTGGGTTCGGCACCGAACAACCCGGTGACGCCGACGGGCGTGAACGGCAACGCGGTGGGCAACTACTACGGTGCGGTCGACCCGGCGTCGGGCAACCCGGACCAGGATCCGACCAACAACGGCGCCGGTGGCGGCCCGTTCTGGGACGGCTGGACCTACATCAACAGCGCCGTCGACGGTGGCCTGCCGGGTGCCAACTTCCACCCGCTGGAAGCGGAGATGCGCCAGCAGATCGTCAGCGTGGTCGAGGCGACCCTGGTCGACGGCCCGGTCAACGGCGTCGACTACGAGAGCAGCGGCGGTTCGGCCAGCGGCGTCACCGGCGCTTCGGGCACGAACGGCGAGTTCTCCGTGGCCGCGGGTGACACCGTCACCTTCCGCCTCGGCAGCCTCGTGCTCGGTACCAGCAACCCGATCGCCGCGGGTGACATCGTCACCCCGGCCGAGCTGGCCGGTGCCGAGAACGATGCCAACAACGCACTCGCGATCCGTATCGCGCGCCTGTTGCAGAGTCTCGACAGTGACAAGAACAGTGCCAACGGCATCCAGATCGCGGCGGCGGTGATTACCCGCCTGTCCGACGGGACGGTCGACGTCGGCGCGCTGCAGTCGGCGCTCGATACCGGCACCAACTTCGTGGCGGTGTTCGGCGGCATGATCGACGAACTGACGGCGGGCAACGCCAACCGCGCCGAAGGCGACATCGTCTCGGCCTCGGCCGCGCAGGCCGAGCTCGCGCTCGCCGTCCAGCAGGACGTCGGCAATGCGGGTAGCGGTGGCAGCAGCGCGTTCATCACGCCGGCGGCAACGGCGAACTGCCCGGCCGGTGTCGCGGCGACCAACAAGGTCAGCGTGTTCGGCAAGCAGTTCCCGGTGTGCGTGCTGTCGCAGGACATCACCGCCAACACCACCCTGACCAACGATCACGTGTACGTGCTCGAGGCGGCGATCAACGTCGGTGACGGTAACCGCCAGGGCGGCCCGACCGGCACCAAGAACGCCACCCTCACCATCGAGCCCGGTACGCAGATCTTCGGTTACAACGGCCTGCAGACCGGCCTGATCATCACCCGCGGGTCGCGCATCAACGCGGCCGGCACGGCCGAGATGCCCATCATCATGGCCGCGGTGGAGGCTTCCGGCGCCGGTTCGAGCGTGCTCATCACCGATGATCCGACCGACCTGACCAAGCGTGGCCAGTGGGCCGGCCTGGTGCTGTCGGGTACGGGCATCAACAACCAGTGCCAGGGCGCGGTGACGGAGGTCGAGACCGAGGCGGTTCCGACCGGCAAGCAGCGCTTCTTCGGTTGCAGTAACAACGCCGATTCCAGCGGCACGGTGGAGTACGTGATCATCGCCGAGTCCGGCCTGGGCTTCCGCCCGGACCAGGAAGTGCAGGGTCTGACCATCGAGGCGGCCGGTTCCGGTACGCGGGTGAACTACCTGCAGGTGCTGGGTTCGGAGGACGACGGCATCGAGTGGTTCGGTGGCGCGGCCAACGTTTCGAACGTGGTCATCAACGGCGCCGACGACGATTCACTGGACTTCGACGAAGGCTACGTGGGTACGGTGCAGAACGCGCTGGTCATCCAGGGCGCAGCCAACGGTGACCGCGGCATCGAGGCGGACAGCGCAGGTCCGAGCGACGACGCGACACCGGTGAGCCGTCCGAACCTGGTCAACCTGACCTTGCTGGGCAACCAGGGCAGCCAGGACGTGACCATGGGTGCGCTGTGGCGCGAAGGCTTCGGCGGTGTGCTGCATCGCAGTGCGATCCTGGACAACGCGGCGGCGCCGACGGGGACGAAGAAGTTCTCGCTGGGCTGCCTGGACATCGACCAGCAGATCGACTCGAACACGGCGTTCCGCGACGTGGCGGTGGACTGTGCGAACGGTCAGCAGGCGAAGTTCGACGTGGTGTCGGATGGCGACACGCTGCAGGACACGCTGGTGGCCGGTGGCAACGACGAGACGGGCAACCCGGTGGCGGCGGATCGCCGTGACTTCATCAGCATCACGGGGTCGACGGCGCTGAACGCGCAGACGCTGGCGGTGACGGTGGGTTCGGCACCGAACAACCCGGTGACGCCGACGGGCGTGAACGGCAACGCGGTGGGCAACTACTACGGTGCGGTCGACCCGGCGTCGGGCAACCCGGACCAGGATCCGACCAACAACGGCGCCGGTGGCGGCCCGTTCTGGGACGGCTGGACCTACATCAACAGCGCCGTCGACGGTGGCCTGCCGGGTGCCAACTTCCACCCGCTGCAGGAAGAGATTCAGTAGGCTCGCTGTCGCCTTCTGAACCTGGGGCGTCACCCGCCGGGTGACGCCCTTTTTTTTTGTTCCGCAGCCGCGCCGGCGACATTACGAATTGTCGACGGCGTGTCATTAAACCGTCACTTCGCGACGCTAACGTGTAGCAGTGGTCGCGCCGGATGAACCGCCCGTGCCGCACAGGGTGCACCGCACCGGCCCCGCGGCCGCGCCGCAGGCGCCCGCCGCAGGCGCGATCGCCAATCCCGCGAACGAAACAACGTCGAGTTCCAGCATGGCCATCGTGATGTCCCGGTCGAATCCCGTCGTGCAGCGGCTGCTGAGCCTGGGCGGCCGCATCGGTGGCGAGCGCGCATTGCGGCTGGTCGAGTTCGCCCTCGGCGTGACCCTGGCCGTGCAGCTTGCCGGCCTCGCCTGGCTGATCGCGCCGAGTGCACCGCCGAGCGGTGCCGAGCGCGGCGCGCCCGCGCCGGGCGCGGCGCCACGCGCGCCGGCGGACGCCGTCACCGTGTACGCGGGCAGCCCGCTGGCGCAGCTGTTCGGCACGCCCAGCGCCGCCACGCCGGCCGTGGCCGAGCTCGAACCGCAGCGCGAGACGCCGCTCGATCTCAAGCTCAAGGGCGTACTCGCCGAGCGCGACGGCGAGCAGCAGTTCGCGTTGATCGCCCAGGGCAGCAGCCAGGAGAAGGTCTATGCGCCGGGCGACGTGATTGCCGGCGCCGAGATCCTGCGCATCGAGCCGCGCCGGGTGATCCTGCGCCGCAACGGCATCACCGAGTCGCTGACCCTCGAGGTCGAACTGCTGCAACGCGTCGATGGCAACGACGATCGCGCTGCGGACAACCCGGGTCGCCAGCGCTTCGTCGAGCGGGCGACTTTCGAGCGCGAGATCGAGGACCTGCCGCGGCTGGTGCGCCAGGCCCAGGCGGTGCCCTACAGCGAAAACGGCAGTCCGGTCGGCCTGCGCGTGGTGCGCATCGAACAGGGCAGCGTCTTCCACGATCTCGGGCTCGAGCCGGAGGACGTCATCCGCAGCGTCAACGGTACCCCGGTGCGCAACGTCGCCGAGGCGCGCGCCGCCTACGAGACCTTCAAGAACGCCGGCGCTTATGCCATCGGCGTGCTGCGCGACGGCCGCGAACTCACGCTCAATTATTCCATTCGATAGAACAAGACCCACGCTGCGATGAACCCACGCCTGCTCCCGCCCCTCGTCGCGACCCTGATCGCGCTGCTCTCAATCGCACCGGTCCTGGCCCAGGGGCCCGGCAAGGTCAACTTCGATTTCGAGGACGCCGACCTGCGCACCGTCATCGAGGCGGTGGCCGAGTTCACCGGCAAGAACTTCCTCATCGACCCGCGCGTCAAGGGCACCGTCACGGTGGTCGCGCCGGAGCCGCTCAGCGAGGACGAGGCCTACCAGGCTTTCCTCTCGGTGCTCGAGGTCAACGGCTACGTCACCGTCGAGGCCGATGGCGTGACCAAGATCGTGCCCGAGGAAGAAGGCCGCACGCGCGATACCGCGGCGGTCGGCCGCGGCCTGCGGGCCAACGGCGACGGCATGGTGACGCGGGTGGTGCGGCTGCGCTACGCGCGTGCCGACCGCCTGTTGCCGCTGCTGCGCCCGCTGGTGCCCGACTACGGCCATCTCGCCGCCGATCCCGACACTTCGTCGATCGTCATCACCGACCGCTCGTCGAACGTCAAGCGCCTGGTCGGCATCATCCAGCGACTCGACACCCCGGTCGCCGACGGTGAGTCCGAGCTGATCGTGCTCGAGAACGCCTCGGCCGAGAACCTCGCGCGCCTGCTCGGCGAGCTGCACCCGGTGCAGGCGGGCGAGAAGGGCACCTACGGTGGCGCCCTGGTCACGGCCGACACGCGCACCAACGCGCTCATCGTCAAGGCCGACGCGGCGGTACGCGAGGAGATCCGCGAACTCGCGCGCGAACTCGACCGGCCATCCGGCATCGGCGGCAACACCCACGTCGTGCACCTGCAGAACGCCGACGCGGAAAGCCTGGTCGAGGTGCTCAAGACGACCCTCGACAAGAGCGTCGGCGCCGACGGCGCGCCGGGCGGCAGCAAGATCGCCATCACCGCCGACCCCGACACCAACTCGCTCATCGTGACCGCGGCGAAATCCGATTTCGTGTCGCTTGAGAGCGTCATCCGCCAGCTCGACATCCGCCGCCTGCAGGTCTACGTCGAGGCCCTGATCGCCGACGTGTCGACCGACTCGCTGCGCGAACTCGGCCTGCAGTGGGCGACCGCGGACGGCCTCAAGGACGGCAACCGCGGCCCGGTCGCGGCGACCAATTTCAACGTCGGCACCAGCATCACCGAGGCCATCGTCAATCCCCTGGCGGCGAGTTCAGGTCTCAGCGTGGGCTATATCGACGGTACCTTCACGCTGCCCGACGGCACCGAACTGGTCAACCTGACGGTGCTCGCCCAGGCGCTCGAGAGCCAGAGCGACGGCTCGGTGCTGTCGACCCCCAACATCCTCACCATGGACAACGAGGAGGCCGAGATCGTGATCGGCCAGAACGTGCCGTTCGTGACTGGTTCGTTCGCCCAGATCAACCAGGGCACGGCAGTCGAGAACCCGTTCCAGACCATCGAGCGCCGCGACGTCGGCCTGACCCTGCGCATCCGTCCGCAGATCACCGAGGGCAGCGCGATCAAGATGGAGATCTACCAGGAGGTGTCGAGCGTGGCCCAGCGCGGCGAGGCCACCGACATCGTCACCAACACGCGATCGCTGTCGACCACCGTGGTCGCCGAGAACGATCGCATGCTGGTCCTCGGCGGCCTGATCCAGGACGACGTCTCGCGCAACGAACAGAAAGTGCCATTGCTCGGCGACATCCCGCTGCTCGGCAACCTGTTCCGTTATCACGGCGCCAACCGTACCCGCACCAACCTGATGATCTTCCTCAAGCCGCGCATCGTGCGCAGCGCCGCCGACATCGACGAGCCCACGGCACGCAAGTACCGCCAGCTCGATCGGGTGAGCGAGGAGCAGGCGCTGGTCTCGCCAAAGGACGAGATGCCGGCGATCGAAGCGTGGCGCCGCGACGTCCCGAGCGACGCCAGCGGCACGGCGGAAGGCGCGCCGTGAGCGTGGCGGCGGCAGCCGACCCGGCCGCGGCCGACGACGCCCGCGCGCTTGCCGCCCGCGCCGCCGCCCTCGGCTGGCGCAGCGAGGCGATGCCGGATCTCGCGCGCCTCGACGTCAACCTCGCGCGGCGGCTCGGCTTCGGCCTGTCGCGGCGGCTCGGCGCCCTGCCGGTCGCCGAGGACGCGCGCGGCTGCGTGCTGTGGGTGCGCCCGGACATCGACTTCGATGCCTTCATCGAACTGCAGGCGGTGTGCGGCGGCCACATCGAACCGGTGCTGGTGCCGACGGCAGTGTTCGATCGCGCCGTGCAGCGCGCCTTCGAGCGCAGCGGCATGGCCGCCGACGCCGTGCAGGATCTCGACGGCAGCATCGACCTCGAAGCGGTCTCGGCCGACCTCGTGCAGGCAGCCGACCTGCTCGACAGCGACGACGATGCGCCCATCATCCGCATGCTCAACGCCGTCCTCGCCCAGGCCATCGAAGAGGGCGCCTCGGACATCCACGTCGAACCGTTCGAGGATCGCGTGGTGGTGCGGTACCGCGTCGACGGCATCCTGCGCGACATCGTCGAACCGCCGCGTGCGCTGGCCGCGCGCATCGCCGCCCGCATCAAGGTCATGGCACGGCTCAACATCGCGGAGAAGCGGCTGCCGCAGGACGGCCGCATCAGCCTGCGCCTGGCCGGGCGCACCGTCGACGTGCGCGTGTCGACCGTGCCCACCCACTACGGCGAGCGCGTGGTGATGCGCGTCCTGGAGAAGGAGCGCGGACCGCTGGAGTTCGACCAGATCGGCATGCCCGGGGACGTCGCCGCGCGCTTCGCCGAGCTGATCCGTGCCCCGCACGGCATCTTTCTCGTCACCGGCCCGACCGGTTCGGGCAAGACCACCACGCTGTATACCGCGCTGGCCCAGGTGCGCACCGCCGACGTCAACATCATCACCGTCGAGGACCCGGTCGAGTACGACCTCGACGGGGTGTGCCAGATCCCGGTCAATCACAAGACCGGCATGGACTTCGCCCAGGGCCTGCGCGCCATCCTGCGCCAGGACCCGGACGTCATCATGATCGGCGAGATCCGCGACCTGGAGACGGCCGAGGTCGCCGTCCAGGCCAGCCTCACCGGCCACCGCGTGTTCTCGACCCTGCATACCAACGACGCCGTCGGCAGCGTCACCCGCCTGGTCGACATGGGCATCGACAGCTACCTGGTGGCGTCGAGCCTGCTCGGCGCGATGGCGCAGCGCCTGGTGCGCCGGCTGTGCATGGAATGCCGCATCGAGCAGCGCCCGGACAGCGCCGAGCGGCGCCTGCTGGGACTCGCGCCGCGCCGGCGCGCGACCCTCTTCCGCGCCGGCGGCTGCGAGGCTTGTGGCTACAGCGGTTACCGCGGCCGTACCGGGCTGTTCGAGTTGCTGGTGGTCGACGACGCGCTGCGCCAGGCAGTACACGAGGGCGCCGGTGAGCGCGCGCTGCGCGAGGCGGCGCGCGCATCCGGCATGCGCACCCTGCGCGAGGACGGCCTGGCCAAGGTGCTGGCCGGCGAGACCAGCCTCGAGGAAGTGATCCGGGTCACCCACGCCTGACATGGCGGCTTACGAGTATCTCGCCCTCGACGACGACGGCCGCTCGCGCAAGGGCGTGCTGACCGGCGACTCGCAGCGCCAGGTGCGCTCGCTGCTGCGCGCGCAGGGCCTGCAACCGCTCGAGGTGCGCGGCGTGGTCGAGGACGCGACGCGCCGCGTACGCAGCGCGCGCGGCGGCATCACGCCGGCGGCGCTGGCCCTGATGACGCGCCAGCTCGCGACCATGGTGCGCGCCGGCATGCCGCTCGAGCAGAGCCTGCGCGCCCTGGGTGAGCAGGTCAGCGGGCGCCGCCTGCAGGCGGTCGTGGCCGGCGTGCGCGCGCGCATCACCGAGGGCGCGGCCCTGCACGAGGCGCTGGCGGAATTCCCCGCCGTGTTCCCCGAGATGTACCGCGTGATGGTCGAGGCCGGCGAAAGCAGCGGGCGCCTGGAAGAAGTGCTCGAGCGCCTCGCCGATCACACCGAGCAGTCCCACCAGCTGCGCCAGCGCATGGGCCTGGCCCTGATCTACCCGGCCCTGATCACGCTGGTCGCGATCGGCGTAGTGATGGCCCTGATGGCCTACGTCGTGCCACAGGTGGTGCGGGTGTTCGAGGACACCGGGCAGACCCTGCCGCTGCTCACGCGCGGTCTCATCGCGGCCTCCGCCGGCGTACGCGCCTGGGGCGGCGCGGCGATCGCGGTGCTGGTGGCGGGCTGGGCAGCATGGCGGGTGCTGCTGCGCCGCCCGGCGGTGCGCTGGATGCGCGACGAACTGGCCCTGCGCGTGCCCGGCGTCGGGTGGCTGGTGCGCGAAGTGCAGGCCGGCCGTCTCGCCCGCACCCTGGCCATCCTCACCCGCAGCGGCGTGCCGCTGCTCGACGCGCTGGCCATCGGCGCGCGCATGGTCGGCAGCCTGCCGCTGCGCCGCGCAACCGAGGCCGCCGCGGTGGCGGTGCGCGAAGGCGGGCGCTTTCACCTCGCGCTGGCGCGGGCCGGTTACTTCCCGCCGCTGTTGCTGCACATGCTCGCCGCCGGCGAGGACTCGGGTGAACTCGACGAGATGCTGGAGCGCGCCGCGGCGCACCAGGAACGTGAACTGGCCGCGCGTGCGGCGACTTTCGCCGCCGTCGTCGAGCCGCTGGTGATCCTGGTCATGGGCGGCGTGGTGCTGCTCATCGTGCTCGCCATCCTGTTGCCCATCTTCGACATGAACCAACTGGTCGGGCGTTAGCGCGGCGGCGCGGCACGTCGCGGCGGCAGGCGCCGGCGTTGCGCCCGATCGACGCCGCGGCGCGCGCCGGCCGGCCTCGCCCGTCCACCTACCCGGAGGAACTTCACCATGTACATTCATCGTCCCGCCGGCCGGCGCCGTCGGCCTGGTCTCGCGCCGGGCTTCACCCTGATCGAGCTGATGGTGGTGGTCGTCATCCTCGGCATCCTGGCCGCGGTCGTCGTGCCGCGCGTGATGGATCGCCCCGAGCAGGCACGCATCACCGCCGCGCAGAACAACATCCGCGCGATCCGCTCTGCGCTCGATCTGTACAAGCTCGACAACGCCGTCTACCCGACCACCGACCAGGGCCTGCTGGCCCTGGTCGAGCCGCCCAAGAGCGGGCCCAAGCCGGCGCGCTGGAGCGGCTACATGGACAAGCTGCCGAACGATCCGTGGGGCCGCGAGTTCCTCTACCTGGCGCCCGGCAAGCACGGCGACGTCGACGTCTTCAGCCGCGGGCCCAACGGGCGCAGCGGCGACGACGACGACATCGGTTCGTGGACCCTGTAAGCGCGCGCCGTCACGCCGCGGCGCGCGGCTTCACCCTGCTCGAGGTGCTCGTCGCCGTGGTCATCCTGGCGGTACTCGCCGGCCTCGTCACGCCCATGCTCGGTGACGGCCGTGCCCGCGCGGTCAGCGATGCCGGCGAGCGTTTCGTCGCCCTGCTCAACCAGGCGCGCGAGGAGAGCGTGCTGTCGGGGCGCTGGTGGCGGCTCGACATCGACCCCGCGGCGGGCGTGTACCGTTTCGCCGAACGGATCGACGGCGCCTTCGCGCCGGTCACGCTGGAACCCCTGGCGGGCGACCATGCCCTGGCCGGGATCGCCGTGCAGGACCTGGCAGTCAACGGCGAGGCCGGCGCGGGCGCGGAAGGCATCGTGCTGCTGCCGAGCGGCGAACAGGATGCCCTGCGCGTCGCTTTCGTGGCCGGGCCGTTCCGCCAGGCCGTGGTGTTGCCACCGTTCGGGGCGGCGCGCCTGGACGATGCGCCGTGAGCGGTCGCCCGCAGGGCGGCTTCACCCTGCTCGAGGTGATGGCGGCGCTGGCGGTAGTGGCCTTCGCCGTCGCTGCCCTGTGGCGCGGCCTGGCCCAGGGCACGGCGCTGACCCAGGCGCTGCCCGAGCGCACGGCGGCACGCTGGGTGGCCCAGAACCGGCTCGCCCTGCGCGAGGCCGCCGGCGGTTGGCCGTCGACCCGCACCGCCAACGGTACCGAGCAGATCGACGGCCGCGTGTGGTACTGGCGCGAGATCATCGAGCAGAGCGAGGAAGCCCTGCTGCGCCGGGTCACCGTCGAGGTTCGCGCCGCGGCCGACGGCGCGCCGCTGTTCGCGCTGTCCGGCTACCTGGCGCGGCCGCACAGCGCGCAGGACGAGGATTGAACGGCGGCGGTGGAACCGCGGGCCGCGCGATCCGTCAGAATAGGCGCTGGCCAAGCAGAGGAACTCCATGCCCATGACGTCTCTTTCCCGCTCCCTGTGCGCGGGCCTGCTGTGCACGCTCGCCGCCTGCGCGACCAGTCCGACCGGCCGCACCCAGTTCCTCGCCTTCTCCGAGCAGAACGCGATTGCCGCATCCAAGCAGGCCTACACGGAGATGATCACCCCGCTCGCCAACGAGAACCGCATCAATACCGACGCCAAGCTCAACGCGCGAGTCAAGCGCATCGTCGACCGCCTGGTGCCGCAGGCCATCGCCATGCGCCCGGACACCGCCGGCTGGGACTGGACGATGACCGTCATCGACGACCCCGAGACGGTCAACGCCTGGGCCATGGCCGGTGGCAAGATGGCGCTCTACACCGGGCTCATCAAGGCCATCGCGCCGACCGACGACGAACTCGCCCAGGTTCTCGGCCACGAGATCGCGCATGCACTGGCCAAGCACTCGGTGGAGAAGATGTCGGTTGCCGCGATCGCCGATGCCGGGGTCAAGACCGTCGGCATCGCGACCGATTCGGCGCTGGCCATGCAGGGCTCGGCGCTGGTCGCCGCGCTCGCCGTGACACTGCCCAACAGCCGCTCGATGGAGAGCGAGGCCGACCGCATCGGCATCGAACTCGCGGCGCGCGCCGGCTACGACCCGGCCGCAGCGGTCACCCTGTGGGACAAGATGGCGGCCGTGGGCGGCGCGCGCACCCCGCAGTTCCTCAGCACCCACCCCAACCCGGCCGCGCGCAAGACGGCGCTCGAGGCCCTGGTGCCGCAGATGCGTCCGCTCTACGAGCAGGCCCGCCATTGAGCGGTGTCTGACACCGCGATCCAAGGCATTGATTTGATTGAGCTCGCGGAGCCGACAGTGTCTGACACCGGGCGCTAGGTGGCGGATTTACACATGCGCGCGCAGCGATCGCGAGGGCCGTTGATCCAGATCAGATCGTCGCGCGCGCGCTGCCCAAGACTGTGCGCCGTCAACCAATCGGGGGAATCAAGGTCATGAATGGTTCAGTCGCATCCAAGGACAAGCCGGCGGCGAAGGTCGAGCATTTCGACGTCCTCATCGTCGGCGCCGGCATCTCGGGCGTCGGTGGCGCCTATCACCTCCAGGAACAGTGCCCGGACAAGTCCTTCCTGGTCCTCGAAGCGCTCGAGAGCTTCGGCGGCACGTGGCTCATGCACAAGTACCCGGGCGTACGCTCGGACAGCGATCTCTACACCTTCGGCTACCGCTTCAAGCCGTGGATCGGGCCGCCCATCGCGACCGCCGACGAGATCCTCAAGTACATGGGGGAAGTGATCGAGGAGAACGACCTCGGCCGCCACATCCGTTACCAGCACCGCATCATCGATGCGAACTGGTCGAGCACGGACAACCTGTGGACGGTCAAGGCCGTGCGCACCGATACCAACGAGGAATTCACCTTCACCTGCAACTTCCTGTGGATGTGCCAGGGCTACTACCGTCATTCCGAGGGCTACACCCCGCAGTGGGAAGGGATGTCCGATTACAAGGGGCTCATCATCCATCCGCAGACCTGGCCCGAGGACCTCGACTACAAGGGCAAGAAAGTCGTCGTCATCGGTTCCGGCGCAACCACCGCGACGGTGGTCCCGGCGATCGCCGCGGACTGCGAGCACGTCACCGTGGTGCAGCGTTCGCCGACCTTCTTCGCGCCCGGCTTCAACCGCAACGAGCTGGCCGACATGTTGCGCGAGCTCGACATCGACGAGATGTGGATCCACGAGATCGTGCGGCGCAAGATCCTCAACGACTTCAAGATGCTCACCCAGCGCTCCTTCGAAGAGCCGGAAGCGCTGCGCAAGGAGCTGCTCGACGGCGTGCGCGCCTACCTCTCGGAGGAGGAAGTCGAGAAGCACTTCACGCCGACTTACCGCCCGTGGCAGCAGCGCATCGCCTTCGTCCCCGAGGGCGATCTCTTCAAGGGCCTGGCCGCCGGCAAGGCCAGCATGGTCACCGGCGAGATCGACCGTTTCACCGAGAAGGGACTCAAGATGAAGTCGGGCGAGGAGATCGAGGCCGACATCATCGTCACCGCGACCGGCTTCAACCTGAGCGTGCTCGGCGACATCAACTTCCACGTCGACGGCAAGCCGCTCGACTTCGCCGATACCGTGACCTACCACGGCATGATGTTCACCGGCCTGCCCAACCTGCTGTGGATCTTCGGCTACTTCCGCGCCAGCTGGACCCTGCGCGCCGACCTGCTCGGTGATTTCGTCTGCCGCCTGCTCAAGCACATGGATGCCAAGGGCGTGGCCAAGGTCGAAGTACAGCTGCGCGAAGAGGACAAGGACATGGAGCTGCTGCCGTGGATGGACCCGGCCAACTTCAACCCGGGGTATCTCATGCGCAGCATGCACCTGCTGCCGAAGCGCGGCGCGAAGCCGGAATGGCAGCACACCCAGGACTACTGGGCCGAGCGCGAGATGATCCCGGCCATCGACCTCGACGGCGAGGAGTTCGTCTACTCGGGCGAGAAGGCGAAGACGGCGGACGCCTTCGCAGACGCCGACCTGTCACGCTCGGCCGGCTGAGCCGCACGCGTGACCGACGAAGGGGGCCCGCGGGCCCCCTTCTTGTTGACGTGCCGGCGACCGCTTGCCGACCTTCCCGGTCGCTTCAGCGGTAGGCCACGAACTCCCGCCCGAACAGTTCGCGCGCGACCACGCCTTTCATGATCTCCGGCGTGCCGTCGCCGATTTCGAGGCCAAGCACGTCGCGCAGGCGTTGCGCGTGCGGCAGGCTGTTGTCGTAGCCCATCCAGCCGTTGAGCACGATGCAGGCGCGGATGGCCTCGGTCGCCGCCTTGGGCGCGAGGTACTTGGCCATCGCCGCCTCGCGCGTATGCGGCCGGCCCTGGTCCTTCAGCCACAGGGTCTGGTAGGCGAGCAGGCGCGCGCTGGCGAGGTGGGTGGCGTGCTCGGCGACCTGGAAGGCATAGCCGGCATGGCGGGCGAGGGGCTTGCCGAAGGTCTCGCGCTGGCGCGCGTAGGCCATGGTCTCGTCGAGCGATTGCTGGGCGGTGCCGAGACAGGCGAGCGCGATGATGGCGCGGTTGTAGTCGAAGGCCTCCATGGCCTGGGCGAAGCCACGGCCCGGCTCGCCGAGCTGGTGATCGTGCGGCACCCGCACGGCGTCGAAGAACAGCGAGCCGCGCTCGGCCAGCTTGCCGCCCATGGCGTCGTAGACCTGGCGGCTGACCCCGGGTGCGTCCAACGGCACCACCAGCGCGCCGATGCCCCGGGCGCCACCGTCACCCATGCGCGCGAAGACCACCGCGTAGTCGGCGTTGCCGGCCAGGGTGATCGAGGCTTTCTCGCCGCTGACCACCCAGCCGTCGTCGTCGCGCTCGGCGCGGGTGCGGATCGACGCCGCGTCGGACCCCGCGCCCGGCTCGGTGAGGCCGAAGGCGACCAGCGCCTCGCCGCTGGCAAGACGCGGCAGCAGGGCGTCGCGCAGTGCCGGTTGCGCGTACTGCCCGATGAGGTCGGCGGCGATGGCGCCGAGCTGGATGAAAAAGGTCATGTTGTGATCGCCGCGCGCGATCTCCTCGGCGGCGATGCCGGCCTGTACGTAGCTGCCGCCGACCCCGCCCACGTCGGGCGATACCAGCAGCCCGGTCAGGCCGAGTTCGGCCAGTTCGCGCACCCGCTCGCGCGGCAGGCGCTCGCCGCGATCCCAGCGCGCGTAGTCGGGTAGCAGGCGTTCCAGCGCGTAACGGCGGACGGCGGCCTGGAAGGCGCGTTCGGTGTCGTCGAAATCGAAATTCATGGCAGGCTCCCGGCGCGGCTCCGGCGGCATGATACCCAAGCTCGTGCGCGGCGGCGGCCCTGGCATCGTGCGTCCGGGTTCCGGATTGCGGCCCGCACGCGCCGACCGCGGAGACCCTGGTGCCGATGGCGGCGCCCGGCGCTTCGCGCCGACGGGACGCGGGCGCCACTGCGTGGCCCTCAGGACAACTGCGCGGCGCTCACCGCCAGGCGCAGCGCGAACCCGGCGAGCAGCAGCGCCAGCAGCCGCATCACCACCCGGTAGGGCCGCCCCAGCAGGGCGTCACGCAGGCGGCCGGTGAGCAGGGCCAGCAGCATCTTGGCGCCGACCAGGGCGAGGTAGAAGCCGAGCAGGAAGGCCGCGGGGGCGGCCATCCCGCCGGCCGCGGTCGCGAGCAGGTAGGGCGCGCCGACGCTGAACCAGAACAGGTAGGGATGGGGGTTGAGCAGGTTGACCAGGGCACCGCGGCGCAGCGGACGGGCGGTGCCGGCCGGAGCGGAGGCCGCGGCCGCCGCTGGCGTGGCGCGCCAGGTCTCGAACGCGAGCCAGGCCAGGTAGGCGGCGCCGGCCAGCGCGATGCCGGCCATCAGCCGCGGCAATCCCGCGGCCTGCTGCACGAGGGCCAGGGCGAGCGCGATGATCGGCAGGTCGGTGAGGAGCGGTGCGATGGCCACGCGCAGGCCGGCGCCGACGCCGTGGCGGACGGTTTCGCCGATGACCAGGGCGCCGAGTGGACCGGGTGCGAGACCGGCACTGGCGCCGAGGCCGAGACCGAAGCCGAGCGCTGCCAGGACGGTATCCATCGCGATCATGATCTCCCGCTGCGCTGCGCACCCGGCGCGGCCTCGTTCCAGGTCACCCACGGGCGGCGGCGGGGCGGCCACCGACGCCCCGGCCTGTGCGCCGGGCGGTGCAATTGAGTACATTAGCAGGCTGACGAAAAACGCCGCGAGCAGGGTCGTGGGCGAGGCGCGGGCGAGACATGGACCGGAGTGCATGCGGATGAACGAGAACCGCAGGCGCAGATTTCGCCGGGCGCGGAATTGGACGGCCGCGTGGCCGGCAGGGCACAGGGCGGGACGCCCCGCGCCACACGCAACGCCGCCCACGACCGCCGTCGTCGTGTTTCAACCGCCTGTTAGCGCGCTCGCCCAATGCCGCCGGGGAGATTCACCGTGGACGCCAAGACCGAATACGCCTACATCCTCTACGAGACGCCCGCCGCGCACGTCGCGCGCATCGTCCTCAACCGTCCCGAGACGGCCAACGCCCAGGACACCCAGTTCCTCTACGAGCTGAACGACGCCTTCGAGCGCGCCGCCCACGACGACGACATCCGGGTCATCGTCCTCGCCGCCAATGGCAAGCATTTCTCCTCCGGCCACGACCTCGCCGAGAAGGACTGGTACGCGCACATGGCCGATTACGACACCGTCGGTACGATGTGCGGCTTCACCTGCGCCGGGGCCGAGCGGCAGATGGCGCGCGAAGAGGAAATCTACCTCGGCTTCAGCGAGCGCTGGCGCAACATCCCCAAGCCGACCATCGCCGCGGTCCAGGGCAAGTGCATCGCGGGCGGGCTCATGCTGTGCTGGCCCTGCGACATCATCATCGCCGCCGACGATGCCAGCTTCGTCGATCCCACGGTCAGCTTCGGCGTCGGCGGGGTGGAGTTCTTCCACCATCTGTGGGAGGTCGGCGCGCGCAAGGCCAAGGAGATGCTGTTCACCTCCGACGCCCTCTCGGCCGAGGACGCCTGGCGGCTCGGCATGGTCAACCAGGTCGTACCGCGCGCCGAACTCGAGACCGCGGCGCTGGCCATGGCCGAGCGCATCGCGCAGAAGTCGCGCTTCGCGCTCAAGCTGACCAAGAAGGCCATCAACGGTGCACAGGACGCCCAGGGCCGCGAACTCGCCATGCAGAACGCTTTCCACCTGCACCAGCTCGCCCACACCCACTGGCTCAAGCTCTACGACTTCCTGATGGACCCGACCGGGCTGCCGGAGGCCACGCGCAAGGCGCTCGGTATCAAGCTCGAAGAACAATAAGCCCGCGGCGCGCCGCGCCGGGCACTGGAGAGACCCGTCCATGCATTTCGAATCCGCGCTCGACGCGGCCGACCGCGCCTTCCTGGCCGAGGTCCGCGCGTTCTGCGACGAGGCCATCGACGCCGACATGGCGGCGACCGAGGATGTGCTGCGCTCGCAGGTCTCCGATCACGAGCGCAGCGAAGCGTGGATCGAGAAGCTGCGTCCGCGGCGCTGGCACGTCGCCTCGTGGTCGGAAGCCGACGGCGGCGCCGGCCTGAGCGCGGTGCGGAACTACCTGGTGCTGTACGAAGCCGGCCTGCGCGGTGCGCCCCTGATCGAGCCGCTCAGCATCAACTACGTCGGCCCCGTGGTGCGACATTTCGGCACACCCGAGCAGAAGGCGCGCTACCTGCCCGCCATCATCGACGGCCGTGACCAGTGGTGCCAGGGTTTTTCCGAGCCGGGCTCGGGTTCCGACCTCGGCTCGGTGCGCACCTTCGCCGAGCGGCGCGGCGATGTCTACGTCGTCAACGGCCAGAAGATCTGGACCACCAACGCGCATTACGCCAACAAGATCTTCGCCCTGCTGCGCACCCGCCGCGAGAACACCAAGGACGCGCTCAGCTTCATGCTGATCGACATGGCCAGCCCCGGGGTGACGGTGCGGCCGTTGCGCCTGATGACCGGCGACCACGAGGTCAACGAGGTGTTCTTCGACGAGGTCGAGGTCACGCCCGACTGCCTGCTCGGCGGCGAGGGCCAGGGTTGGGCGGTGGCGAAGTACCTGCTCGAAATCGAGCGCGGCCAGTTCGTCTTCGGTGGCCGCCTGCGTCGCCGCTTCGAGCACCTGGTGGCGCTGGCGCGGCGGCGCGAGCGGGTGCCCGCGACCTTCTGGGCCGCCGCCGCGCGGCTCGACGTCGAGCTGCTCGCCTACGAGGTCACCGAGTTCCGCCTCGGCCATCTCACCCCGGCCGCCGAGCAGACCCTGGCCCAGGCCAACGTCATCAAGATCGGCTGGACCGAGACCATGCAGCGCATCGACGAGCTGGCGCTGATGCTGCCGGGCGTGGAGGTGCTCTACACGCCCGAAGCGGCGACCCCGACCAGCGGCCTCGGCCAGCCGATGTCGACCTGGGTGTCGGCCTATCTCAACAACCGCGCCGCGACCATCTACGGCGGCAGCAACGAGATCCAGCGCGAGCTCATCTTCCGCACCCTCAAGCGGGCCGGACCGGCGACCAACCTGGCCCACCCGCTGCCCTACAACCTGGGCGAGGAGAGCGCGGCACTGGTCGATTCCGCCGCGCGCCTGGTACGCGAGCGCTACGACTACGTCGACCTGTTGCCGCGCCTGAAGAGCGCGACGCCGTGGACGCGGGCGCAATGGGCCGAGCTGGCCGAGCTGGGCTGGCTGGCGGCGGCCATCAGCGAAGCCCACGACGGCCTCGGCCTGCCGCTGTCGGCGCTGGTGCAACTGGCGCGCGCGCTGGCCCCGGCGGCGATGCCGGAGCCCGTGTTGAGCCAGCTCGCGCGCTGCGGCTGGCTGCTCGACCAGGCCGGTGACGCGGCGGCGCGCGCCGCGCTCGCGGCGTGGATGGCCGGCGAGTCGCTGCTCGCCCTGGTCGACGATGACGGCACACCGGCAGCGGTGCGCTGGCGCGCAGCCGGCGACGGCTACGTGCTCGACGGCGTGCAGGCCGCGGTGCTGGACGGCGCCAGTGCCGATCGCTTCATCGTCGCCGGCGGCGGCGATACCGCAGCGCTGTTCCTGGTCGATGCCGCGGCGCCGGGGCTCGGCCGCGAGGGCCATCGCGCGGCCGACGGTCGCGAGTTCGCCGACCTGCGTTTCGCCGGCGTCGAGGTCGCGGCAGGAAACCGGCTCGATGTCGACGACGTCGCCGGCCTGCTCGGCGGCGCGCGCGAGCTGCACGCCCTGCTGCTCGCCGCCGAGATGGTCGGCATCGCCCAGGCGCTGGTGCCCATCACCCATGGCTACATCGCCCAGCGCGAGCAGTTCGGCACCAAGCTGGCGGAATTCCAGGTCCTGCAGCACCGCCTGGTCGACATGCACGTGCTGGCCGTGCGCGCCGAATCCGCGCTGGAGCTCGCCGCGTTCAAGGTCGACGAGCTCGGCCTCGCCGCTGCCGCGCCGTACGTGGCCGCGGCCAAGGCGCAGTGCGGGCTGAGCGGCCGGCGCGTGGCCGAGGAGGCGGTGCAGCTGCACGGCGGTATCGGCATGACCGAGGACCTGGTGGTCGGGCACTATCTCAAGCGCATCGTTGCCGATACGCTGCTCGCCGGCCATACCGAACAGCATTTCGAGGCCGGTGCCCGCGCCCGCGGCATCCGGCCGTCGTCCACCTGAAGAGAGACCGCAATGCCGCAGACGCAATGCCTGACCGCCGCGATGCTCAGCGTGGGGATGACTCACCAGGCGCGCGTGAGCTTCGACCATGCGCAGGTCGCGCAGTACTGCGCGCTCGCCAACGACCGCAATGCCATCCACCACGACGTCGCGGCGGCGCGCCAGCGTTTCCCCGAGGTCGAAGACATCATCGTGCCCGGCGGCTTGATCCAGATCGCCATCACCGGCCTGTTCGGCACCGAGCTGCCGGGGGACGGCAGCCTCGGCCTCACCTTCGAACCCGAACGCATGCGCCGGCCGGTGTGCCCCGACGACGTCGTCGTCATCACCCTCGAGGTGAAACGTATCCGCGGCGGCATCGTCGAGTTCGAGGTGCGCGTGGCCGACGAGCACGGCAACGACATCAGCGGGGCGACCGCGCGCGTACTGGCGCCGGACGAAGGCTACCGCGCCTGGTGGGCGCAGCAGGGTGGGGCATGAAGAACGCCTGCGAAACAGGCGTGACGCCATGAGTGGGCGCCTGGCCGGCAAGCGGGTCCTGCTGACCCAGGCCGATCGCTTCATGGGGCCGATCACCGCCGAGGTGTTCGCCGAGGAAGGCGCGGCGGTCGTCGCCGACACCCGCGACCTGACCCGGCCGGGCGCAGCCGAAGAGGCGGCTGCCGCGGCCGGCTGGATCGACGTGCTGGTCGCCAACCTGGCCGGGCCGACCTTCTCCGGCATCGCCGCCACCGAACTCGGCGACGACGACTGGCAGGCCGCCTTCGCCGCCATGGTCCATCCCCTGCACGCGCTGGTGCGCGCGGTGCTGCCGCAGATGATCGAACGCCGCGCCGGCAAGATCGTGGTCTACGGCAGCGCCGCGGCGCTGCGCGGTATGAAGACGCTGGCCGCTTACAGCGCCGCGCGCGCCGCCCAGCTCGGCTACGTGCAGTCGGTCGGGGTCGAGGTCGCCCCGCACAACGTGCAGGTCAACCTGATCGCGCAGAACTACGTCGAGAACGAGGATTACTACCCGGCCGCGCTGCAGGCCAAGGAGTCCTTCGCCAAATCGCTGCGCCGGCAGGTGCCGGCGGGGCGTTTGGCCAAGCCGCGCGAGGACGCCATGTTCGCGCTCTTCCTCGCCAGTGACGAATGCGGCTTCATCTGCGGCCAGGGCATCCCCTTCGCCGGGGGCTGGGTGCAGTAGGTTTCCGGCGTGGGCGCCGTAGCCGGCGCGCGCCGCCACGCGGTGACGGGGGGAACCCGCCGTCGCCATCACGGTTCAACGAGGAGGTCCCATCATGAAAGTCGGCATCATCATGTTTCCCACCGACAAGGCCATCCAGCCCATGGAGCTGGCGCAGGCCTGCGAGGAGCGCGGTTTCGAATCCCTGTGGTTCCCCGAGCACAGCCACATCCCGTCCAGCCGCGAGACGCCCTGGGGCGGCCGCGAAGGCGCACCGCCTCTGCCCGAGGAGTACTGGCGCACCCACGACCAGTTCGTCGCGCTCGCGGCCTGCGCCGCGGTGACCAAGAAGCTGCGCGTCGGCACCGGCATCACCCTGGTCGCCCAGCGCGACCCACTGTGGCTGGCCAAGGAGGTCGCCAGCCTCGACATGATCTCGGGCGGGCGTTTCGAACTCGGCATCGGCTATGGCTGGTGCGTGGAGGAGATGCGCAACCACGGCCTCGATTTCAAGCAGCGCCGTGCCATCCTGCGCGAGCACATCCTGCTCATGAAGGAGCTGTGGGCGAAGGAAGAGGCCAGCTTCAGCGGCAAGCATGTCAAGGTGGAGCCGAGCTGGGCCTGGCCCAAGCCGACCCAGCAGCCGCACCCGCCGATCCTGATGGGCGGCGCCGCCGGGCCGAAGACGGCCGAGCACGTCGCCGAGTTCTGTGACGGCTGGATGCCGCTCGGCGGCATGTACGACTTCGACAACGGCCTGAAGGCGATCCACGCCGCGTGCGAGAAGCGCGGGCGCGACCCGAAGTCGGTGAGCCTCGGCGTGTTCTTCGCCGCACCGCCGACCGCGGACGCCATCAAGGCCCTGCCGGAGAAGGGCGTGACCCGGGTCATCCTGCCCGTGCCCGCGGCGCCGGCCGACACCGTGCTGCCCCTGCTCGACAAGCACGCCGCGTTCGTCTGAGCGCGGCGCCCAGCGTCAACCGAAGGAGCCCGCCCATGGCCAACCAGCAGATCGAGAACATCCGCATCATGTTGAAGACCAACCCGGTCATCCGGCCCGACGCGCCGCTGGCCGAGATGCGCAAGGGCCTCGATGCCATGGGCGGCGCGGTGCCGGGCCTGCCCGGCGTCACCGCCAGCGCGGTCGATGCCGGCGGCGTAGCGGCAGAATGGATCGTCCCGGCCGCGGTCGACGACGGCCGCGTGCTGCTGTACTTCCACGGCGGCGGCTACGTGCTCGGCTCGGTGCAGTCGCACCGGCCGATGATCGAGCGTCTCGCCGTGGCCTGTAGCGCGCGCGTGCTGGCGCTCAACTACCGCCTCGCCCCCGAGGCGCCGTTCCCGGCCGCGGTCGACGATGCCGTGGCCGCCTACCGTTGGCTGCTCGCCCAGGGCACGCCGGCGGAGAAGATTGCGCTGGCCGGTGATTCCGCCGGCGGCGGCCTGACCCTGGCCGCGCTGGTCGCGCTGCGCGACGCCGGTGAGCCCATGCCGGCCTGCGCCGTGCCGATCTCGCCGTGGACCGACATGGAAGGCACCGGCGACTCGATGCTGACGCGCGCCGCGGTCGACCCCATGGTGCAGAAGGCACCGCTGCTGCAGATGGCCGGGGTCTATCTCAAGGGAGCGGAGGCCAGGAACCCGCTGGCCTCGCCGCTGCACGCCGATTTCACCGGCCTGCCGCCGCTGCTGATCCAGGTCGGCGACGCCGAGACCCTGCTCGACGATTCGACCCGCCTCGAACCGAAGCTGAAGGCGGCCGGGGTCGAGGTCACGCTCGAGGTTTGGCCGGACATGATCCATGTCTGGCACCTGTTCGCGCCGATGCTGGCGCCGGGCCAGCAGGCCATCGAGCGCATCGGCGAGTTCGTGCGCGAACACGCGCGCTGAGGCCGGCCAGTGAGCAAGACCGCAGCCGCACACGAGGCGCGCGAACTGCTCGCCGCCTGCTACGACGGCGTGCTGGCCACGCTTTCGGTCGACGTCGACGGTTACCCGTTCGGTTCGGTCGTGCCCTATTGCCTCGATCGCGACGCGCGGCCGGTCATCCTCATCGCCTCGATCGCCCAGCACAGCAAGAACGTGCGGCACGACGCGCGCGTGTCGCTAACGGTGTTCGACCGTGGCGTCGACGAGTTGCAGACCAGCGGACGGGTGACCTACCTCGGCGAGTGCGAGCGTCTCGCGCCGGGACCGGTGCTCGACGACGTGCGCGAACGCTATTTTCGCTATTTCCCCGAGGCGATGGATTACGATCGCACCCACGACTTCGCCTTCCACGCCATCACCCCGCGGCGCGTGCGCTACATCGGCGGCTTCGGCGACATCCACTGGTTCGAGCCGGACCGCATGCTGGTCGCCAATCCCTTCGACGCCGCCGCCGAGCGCGGCATCGTCGATCACATGAACGCCGATCACGCCGACGCCGTGCGCCACTACTGCACGCTCGTGGGTGTCGCGGTGCCGGACGGCGTCACGCCGCTCCTGGTGGGCTGTGACGGCGAGGGCGTCAACATCCGTCTCGATCGCCGCATCGTGCGTCTCGCGTTCGACGCGCCGGCCGGCGATCTCGCCGCCGTCCGCGCCACCCTGGTCGGACTCGCGCGCCGCGAGCCCGCCTGAGCGGGCGCCGGCCGGCGCCGATTGAGTGAGATCAACGCTGCCGGCCGGTGCCGGTGCTAGCGTGTGAACATGGGGACGGGATCCTGACCAGCGCATGAAGTCCTTCGTGCTGCGCCTGCTTGCCGCGATGATCGGCAGCCTGCGCGATCTCGCCCCCATCCTGCTGGTCGTGCTGTTCTTCCAGGTCGCGGTGCTCGGCCAGCCCATCGAGCACGTCGGGCGATTGACCGTGGGCGTGGGCTGCGTCGTCGCCGGGCTCACGTTCTTCATCGTCGGCCTCGAGCAGGGCCTGTTCCCGGTCGGCGAGAACATGGCTTACGAGTTCGCGCGCAAGGGCAGCGTGCTGTGGCTGCTGGTGTTCGCCTTCGCGCTCGGCTTCGGCACCACCGTGGCCGAACCCGCGCTCATCGCCGTTGCCGCCGAGGCCGCCGCGGTCGCCGCCGAGGGCGGGCTGATCGAGGCCGGCGAGCAGGCGCGCAACAGCTACGCCCAGGGCCTGCGCCTGACCGTCGCGCTGTCGGTGGGGCTGGCCATCGTCATCGGCGTGCTGCGCATCCTCAAGGGCTGGCCGATCCACTGGATCATCATCGGCGGCTACGTCGGCGTGGTCGTCATGACCTGCTTCGCACCCGACGAGATCATCGGCATCGCCTACGATTCCGGTGGCGTCACCACCTCGACCATCACCGTGCCGCTGGTCACCGCGCTCGGCGTCGGCCTGGCCTCGTCGATCCGGGGCCGCAACCCCATGGTCGACGGCTTCGGCCTGATCGCCTTCGCCTCGTTGACGCCGATGATCTTCGTCATGGGCTACGGCATGCTGATCTGATGGACGCGCTCGCCACGCTGACCTCGACCCTGCTCGGCACCCTGCGCGACGTGCTGCCGATCGCGGCCATCATCTTCGGCTTCCAGTTCCTGGTCTTGAAGCGCATCCCGCCGCGGCTGCCGCGCATCCTGGCCGGATTCGCCTGGGTGGTGGTCGGCTTGACCCTGTTCCTGGTCGGCTTGGAATGGGCGCTGTTCCCGCTCGGCAAGCTGATGGCGGCGCAGCTCACCGACCCGGCCTTCATCGGCGCGGGCGCCACGGCCGCGGTCGACTGGCGCGACTACGGTTGGGTCTACGCCTTCGCCTTCCTGGTCGGCTTCAGCACGACCATCGCCGAACCCTCGCTGATCGCGGTCGCCATCAAGGCCGCCGAAGTCTCCGGCGGCGCGGTCAACCCGTGGGGTTTGCGCATCGCCGTCGCGCTCGGGGTCGCCGTCGGCATCACGCTCGGCTGCTACCGCATCGTGGTCGGCGACCCCATCCACTGGTACATCATCGCCGGCTACGTGGTGGTGGTGGCGCAGACCACGCTGGCACCGCGCCTCATCGTGCCCCTGGCCTACGATTCGGGCGGCGTGACGACGTCGACGGTGACGGTGCCGCTGGTCGCGGCGCTGGGACTCGGCCTCGCCCAGTCGGTACCCGGGCGCAACCCGCTCATCGACGGCTTCGGCCTCATCGCCTTCGCCAGCCTCTTTCCCATCATGGCGGTCATGGCCTATGCCTGGTGCGCCGAACAATGGGGCCACTGGCAGCGTCGCCGCCGCGCCGGCGACGAGCCGAGCTGACATCCACGCAGGAGGACGCATACCATGCGCTTCAAGATGATCCTGGTCTTCGTCGAGGACAAGATGACCGACGCGGTGATGAAGGCCGCGCGCGACGCCGGCGCGACCGGCGCCACCGTCATCACCAATGCCCGCGGCGAAGGCCTCAAGACCTCCAAGACCTTCTTCGGCCTCAGCCTCGAGACCCAGCGCGACGTCGTGCTGATGCTGGTCGAGGAGCACCTGAGCCGCGCCATTCTCGAGGAGATCGGTCGCGTCGGCGAGTTCGAGGAACGCCCCGGGAGCGGCATCGCCATCCAGGTCGACGTCGAGGACGCGGTCGGCATCTCGCACCAGATGGCACGACTCAGCGAGGAAGTGGAGGACCTGCTATGAACACGCGCAAGGTCGTGCGCACGCGCGACGTCATGGAACAGACTTTCACCGAGGTCGACGGCCTCGCCACGGTCGCCCAGGCGCTGGAGATCATGCGCCAGGATCGCCTGCAGGTGCTGATCGTGAAGAAGCGCACGGAGGTCGACGAGTACGGCATCGTGCTGCTCGCCGACATCGCCAAGAAGGTGCTGGCGAAAGACCGCGCGCCCGAGCGCGTCAACGTCTACGAGATCATGTCCAAGCCCGTGATCAGCGTCGACCCGCACATGGACGTGCGCTACTGCGCGCGCCTGCTCGATCGCTTCGGGCTGTCCGTCGTGCCGGTCATCGAGGACGAGCGGGTGATCGGCATCGTGAGTTACTCGGAGCTGGTGTTCCGGGGGTTGTGAAGAGCAGTCGCTGCCGCGGCGCGGGCGCGATGGGAAGATGCACCGGGAGACCCCGACGACGGGGTTCCCGGTAGCGGGCGTGACCTGGGGGTCAGGCGTGCCGGCGACGCGAACGGCCGAAGCCGATCAGGCCGAGGCCGAGGAGCGCCAGCGCCGCGGGTTCCGGCACGGCCTGGCCGATGAGCCGCCCGGTGACCAGGCCAAAATCCCGGCTGTGGTAAGCGATGCTTTGACCACCGAATTGGGGACCATCTTCGAGCCAGGTGTGGGTGAACCCGCTCTCCGTCCCGAACTGCCACGTGCCGGCGGCGTTGCTGAACACGATGCGCTGACTGAGATTCTGAACCAGGTCGAGGATGGGATTGCCGCCGGCGCTGGTGGAGATGAAGGACACCGCACCGTTGGTGTTGATGAAGATCTCGGCATTCGTCCAGCTGTTGCTGTAGGTGCCGGCGGTCACCGCGACGGCCTGGATGTCGTTGTTGGCGTAGGTCTGGTTGATCAGGCTACCGGAACCGTTGTCGACCGTGACCTGGACGACCGGATTGGCACCGAACAGGGCCGCGTTGTCGTTGATGTCCCAGCCCGGCAGGACGAACTCGAAGGTGAACGGGACGGCCTGGGCGGACAGTGCGCAGGCACTCAGCAGCAGCGCTGTGAATACTCGGATGGAACGGTTCATCGGTGGTCTTCCCCTGTGAGACTGGTTGTTATGGGGGAAGCTCGAGCGCAAATATCGGGCCATAATTTACCATTGGACGACAAGTCGCTGATATTCATGGGGTAGCGTAAAACGCTACGGTCGCCGGGAAGCCATGTGCAGGGGGAATTGTAAGGATTCTCATAATTTCAGACCCGCATAACCGATTGATTTGGGTCCTGGAGTCAAGAATCTTTACAAGCCCGGAACAAGCCCCGGGAACGCACGGACCGGCCCCCGTGTCGGCGCGTCGAGGCCGGATGGACGCATGCGCGAACCGCTGCCGTGCCGCCGGTCGTGACGGGCCGAACGGCGGACAGGGCCGACTGCCGACGTGCTCGCGGTCCCTGTCCGCAGGCGGCGCCGGGCCTCGCCGCCGACGCGGCCGAATCCTCCCGCGTGCCTGAGGGCGGGTAGCGGAAGTCCATATACTGTCCCCCTGCCAGACGCTGCCCGGGGAAGACATGTCGCCAGCTCCATCACCCGCCGCGCGCACGCCGCGCGGTCTCTCGCTGCTTGCCTGGCTCGCCGTCGCGGTGACCGGCGGCGCCGCCGTCGGCGGCATCGCCATCCACCGCGGCGAGAGCATCAACAGCCTGTGGTTCATTGTCGCGGCGGGATGCGTGTACGCCCTCGCCTTCCGCTTCTACAGCGCCTTCGTCGCGGCCAGGGTACTGGTGCTGGACGGCACGCGGGCGACGCCGGCCGAGCGCCTCGAGGACGGCCGCGACTTCGTGCCGACCAACCGCTGGATCGTGTTCGGCCATCATTTCGCGGCGATCGCCGGGCCCGGACCCCTGATCGGGCCGACCCTCGCTGCCCAGTTCGGTTACCTGCCGGGTACCCTGTGGATCCTGATCGGCGGCGTGCTCGGCGGTTGCGTGCAGGATTTCGTCATCCTGTTCTGCTCGCTGCGGCGCAACGGCCGCTCGCTCGGCCAGATGGCGCGCGACGAGCTGGGGCCCATTGGCGGCCTCGCCGCCCTGGCCGGGGTGATGACCATCATGGTGATCCTGATCGCGGTGCTGGGCCTGGTCGTGGTCAACGCCATGAAGCACAGCCCCTGGGGCACGTTCACGGTGGCGGCGACCATTCCGATCGCGCTCTTCATGGGCATTTATCTGCGCAGCATCCGCCCCGGGCGGGTGCTGGAGGCGACCGCCATCGGCGTCGTGCTGCTGCTCGCCGCCGTCGCCGGCGGTGGCTGGGTCGACGGCCTGCCGGGCTTGCGCGGGTACTTCGATTTCGACGGCCGCGTGCTCGCCTGGCTGGTCATCGGCTACGGCTTCACCGCCGCGGTACTGCCGGTGTGGTTGCTGCTCGCGCCGCGCGACTACCTCTCCACCTTCATGAAGGTCGGCACCATCCTGGCGCTCGCCGTGGCCATCGTCATCCTGCGCCCGGACGTGCACATGCCGGCCGTCACCCGGTTCGTCGACGGCACCGGCCCGATCTTCGCCGGCAAGTTGTTCCCCTTCGTCTTCATCACCATCGCCTGCGGCGCGATCTCGGGCTTCCATGCCCTGATCTCGTCGGGCACCACGCCCAAGCTCCTAAGTAACGAGGCCGACGCCCGCATGATCGGCTACGGCGGCATGATGATGGAGTCCTTCACCGCCATCATGGCCATGATCGCCGCCTGCGTGCTCGAGCCCGGCGTGTTCTTCGCCATCAACAGCCCGGCCGGCATCGTCGGCGCCGATCCGGCGAGCGCGGTGGCGACGATTTCGGGCTGGGGTTTCCCGGTCTCGGCCGAGACCATGAGTACGCTCGCGCGCGAGATGGGCGAGGCGAGTCTCTTCGCGCGCACCGGCGGCGCGCCCTCGCTCGCCGTCGGCATGGCGCACATCTTCTCGACGGCGCTGGGTGGCGGCCTGCTCGCGCTGTGGTACCACTTCGCCATCATGTTCGAGGCGCTGTTCATCCTCACCACGCTCGATGCCGGCACGCGCGTCGCGCGCTTCATGCTGCAGGAACTGCTGGGACGGGTGTGGGCGCCGCTCGGCCGGGTCAGCTGGTATCCCGGGGTGCTGCTGTCGAGCGCGCTGGTGGTGACGGCCTGGGGTTGGTTCCTCTACCAGGGCGTGGTCGACCCCTACGGCGGCATCAACAGCCTGTGGCCGCTGTTCGGCATCTCGAACCAGATGCTGGCCGCGATCGCGCTCTGCGTCGCCACCACCGTGATCGTGAAATCGGGTCGCGCGCGTTACGCCTGGGTTACCGCCGTGCCGCTCGCCTGGCTGGTCGTGGTCACCTCCACCGCGGCCCTGGCCAAGCTCTTCGACGCGGCGCCACGCATCGGTTTCCTCGCCCACGCGGCCGATCTCGAAACGCGCCTCGCGGCCGGCACCCTGCCGCCCGAGATCGCCGCCGCGGTGCCGCGGCTGGTGTTCAACGATCATCTCAACGTGGGCCTGACCACGCTCTTCCTCGTCATCACCTGGGTGCTGGTCGTCGACACCGCGCGGGTCTGCCACCGCGCCGTGCGCGGGCGGCCGACGCCGCCGTTCAGCGAGGAACCCTACGTGGCGACGGCGCTGGGGGCGCGCTGAGATGGCGCGCCTGCGGCGACTACTCTTCCTGCTGCGCGCCTGGTGCGCATGGCTAAACGGCGATGCCGCTTATGCGACCTGGTGTCGCCACCTGCGCGAACACCATCCGGGGGAGCCCCTACCCAGCCGCGCAGAGTTCTATCGCGCCCAGCTCGAGCGCCGCGCGGGCGAGATCCGGCGCTGCTGCTGACGGCGGCGACGCGCCGAGCGTCGCCGCCCCGACTCCGGCGGCCTCAATCGAAATGCAGATCGAATTGAGTGCCGCGTCGCGGCGCGGTCGTGAGGAACAGGCGCCAGCCCTGGTGCTGGCAGATGCGCAACACGATGTCGAGCCCGAGTCCTTCCCCGGTGCTGTCTTTGCCGCGGAATTCGCGCTGAAACGCCCGCGGCAGGACGTCTTCGTCGAAACCGCGTCCGTCGTCGCGGATGGTCAGTCCCTGCGGGCGCACGGTGACGTCGATGCGGGTGCCCTCGGCGTGCTCCGCGGCATTGCGTACCAGGTTGGTCAGGACACACATGAGCATGCCGCGCGGTGCGGTGATCTCGAAGTCCTCGACGACGTCCAGGGCGATGTACGACGCGCGCTTCTGCAGCACCTGTTCGTAGAGGCCGATGGCATGTGAGACCAACGCGCCGACGCGGTGTCGTTCGCGGCGATGGTCGTCGTTTCTGCGCTCGACGCGGGCGAGGGCCAGCATCGCTTCGCACACGAGGTGCATCTGCTCAGTGGCGCTGCGCAGCCGCGGCAGCCTGGCCCCGAGCGCGCCGGTTGCGACGGGATCGAGCCCCACCACCTCGAGCGTGGTGCTCATCACGGCCAGGGCCGTGCGCAATTCATGGCTGACGTCGCGGGTGAAGGCGCGTTCACGCATGATGGCCCGCTCGTAGCGCTCGATGGCACCACTCAAGGCCGCGGCGATGGCGGCGATCTCGGGCCCGGCCCTGGCACTGGTCAGCAGTGGTCGCGGCACGTCCGGACGCAGCTCCCCAGCAAACCGCGCCAGATCCGTCACCGGCCTGATGACGAGGCGGGCTAGCCACAGTGACAGGGTGGCAGCGGCCAAGAGGCCGAGAATGCCGGCGACCACGACGACGCGGGTGACGCCCTGTTCGGTGATTTCGAGCGAATCCGATTCGAGGTCCTGCAGCAGGTATACGGTGTCGTCGCCGAACCCCTGCTTGGCGACGTTGTACTCCTTGCCGGCGAGATCGACCGCGACGTGGACCCCGTCGGCAAGGTTGCGCAGGGCCGGCAGTTCGGCCAGCGACGGGTAGTCGCGGCGCAGTAGCAGCGTGAATCCCTCACGCACGTGTTCGGGCGGAGCACCGCGTGTCCGCAGCGTTTCGAGTACGCGGTGCAGTTCCGCGTAGAAATCTGCACCCGCGTAGCGACTCTCGACGATCTCCAGGGTGTGGTGCAGGGCGAGCGCGAAGCCCGCGAACAGGACCAGGCTCAAGCCCATCGTCGCGATCAGGAATCGCGCCCTGAGC
Organism: Gammaproteobacteria bacterium; assembly: GCA_024235015.1. Taxonomy (GTDB): domain Bacteria; phylum Pseudomonadota; class Gammaproteobacteria; genus JACKNG01. The sequence continues at coordinate 556,668 of JACKNG010000003.1, read as the reverse complement.
GTCAGCTCATTAATCCGCATCGATTCGGATGCGATAGCCCACGCCGGAAACGGTACGGATGAGCTTATCGTCGAAGCCGGCGTCGACGGCGCAACGCAGTGCATGGATGTGGACGCGCAGGGCGCCGGCGCGCTCGAACTCGCAGCTGCCCCACAGCGCTTCGGCCAACTCGGCGTGCGTGACCACGCCCGGCGCACGTCGCATCAGCGTTTCCAGCAGGCGCCACTTGGTATGCGTAATGTCGATGCGCAACTCGCCGCGCCACGCCTGTTGCGCAACGGTATCGAGTACAAGCGGTCCGGCCCGCAGGCAGGTACCCGGTCGCAGCTTGCGTCGTACCAGTGCGAGCAGGCGTGCCCGCAGTTCGAGCAACTCGAACGGCTTGGTCAGGTAGTCGTCGGCGCCGGCCGCGAAACCGGCCAGCTTGTCGTCGAGCGAATCACGCGCGGTCAACAGCAGGATGGGCACGTTGTCCCCGTCCCGATCGCGTAGCGCTCGCGTCACCTGCAGGCCATTCAAGCGCGGCAGGCTGACGTCGACGACGAGGGCGTCGACATCGAGCGCGCGGGCGAGATTGAGACCGACCGCGCCGTCGTGGGCGTAATCGACCTGATCGCCGCAGGACTCGAAGTACTCACCGATACTGGCAGCCAGGTGGTCGTTGTCTTCGACGAGGAGCAGGTGCACGCGTTTCGGTCATCCGTCAGCAAGGGCAGGCAGCACCGCGACGACGCGCACGGGAAAGGCCTGCAGGTGGCGCGCACTCTAACCCGTCCTCGGTAAGCGGTTCGTTAAGAGCGAGCGATTCAACCCGTCCCGACCGCAACCGTGCCCGACGTCGAAGAACCCTGGCATGCGTCTTCCCCGTCGTTCATCGCGATCGGTGCGGGATCACGTACGCGTCCCCGGTACGCGCCGCGCCGGTGGCTAACATCCGACTAATGCCAGACGTGAACAATACGGGGCTGTTCCAATCGCGGAGGCGAATCATTGAACACCAAGTCCCGAGCGCTCGCGCTCCTGTCTCTCCTTGCATGTTCCCCCGTGGTCGCGGCGGCTGGCTGGTACGGCGGCATCTACGGTGGCTACACCCTGTTCGACGAAGAAGACGACAACGCGAGGTCATTCGACGCCGAGGACGCGGCCAGGGTTGGCGGAGCACTGGGCTACCGCTTCGACGAAAGCGCCCGCGGCAACTGGCGCGGCGAACTGGATTTCAGCTACCTCGAAACGGACCTCGAAAACGACCGCGTGCCCGGTGCCGTGGCCTACCGGGCGGACATGAACGTCTACACCGTCATGGCCCGCGGCCTCTACGACTTCAAGTTCGTCGCCTGGCCGCGGTGGCGGCCCTACCTGGGCCTCGGCCTGGGCACCGTGATCAGCGAAGCCGATCCGGCCGATGGTGCAGGCGCACTGCTCTACGGGCGGTCCACGGCGGTGTTCGCCGGCGAAGCCAGCGCCGGCCTCACCTACCTGTTGTCCGATCGAATCGAGTTGTTCAGCGACGTGCGCTACCTGCTCGCCGACGAGCCTGCGAACCTGACCGTCACGGCCGGCGCCCTGCCGGCAGGCGCCCACGGCGAGACCGGCGTCGACGCCCTGAGCATGAACCTCGGCATTCGCTACCGGTTCTGAGCGGCGCGGGCGGGGTCGACTGCGGCCTCGCCCGCCCCACGGCACGGCCCCGGGGACACGCCATGCATGCATTCGAGCGAGTTGCGTTGACACTTCGCGGCATCGTTGCCCATCGCAGGTTGGCCGTGCGGCGACGCCGTGAACCCCGCGTGGTGATGGTCATGCTGGTCCGCGACGAGCATGACGTCATCGCACTCAACATTCGCTTTCACGCCAGTCGCGGAATCGCCGCCTTCGTCGTCATCGACAACGATTCGGCCGATGGGACCTACGAGATCGTGCAGGGCCTCGCGACCGAGTACGACATCGTGCTGCAGCGGCGGGTGGACGATCGCTTTCGACAATCGCGCTGGATGACCGAGGGTGCGCTGCTGGCGTATGCCCGTCTCGGCGCGGACCTCGTCGTGCTGGCCGACGCCGACGAGTTCTGGATGCCCGAAGACGGTGGCACGTTCGCCGCCGCGTTCGATCCGGCGCAGGCACTCGTGTCCTGCGAACGGCTCAACATGCTGGTGCCGGCCGCGGCGCCGTTTCACCGGGCAATGCACTGCGTCGTCAATCCCGTCGCCTTCAGCCGCCGGAGCCAGCTCGAGGCGAGTGAGATCAGCGTGGGACTGCTCGCCATGCGCGACAAGTGCATGGTCGACCCGCGCGGTTTGTTGCGCGTCGGCCAGGGCAACCATTCCGCGCTGCACACCTTCCACTGGCGCGCCGTGCCGCGCGCGAGCGGCCTGACCATCTATCACTACCCGATCCGTTCGTTTGCGCAATTTGCGCGCAGCGTCGAACTCTACCGCCGCCTGCTGCACGGCGGCGCCCCGCGCCTGAAGGTCGGTGCGCTGTGGCGGCGCTGGGCAGAACTCGCCGACCCTGCCGCGGTCGCGGCCGAGTATCGTCGCCTGTCGTTCGGACGCGCGGATCTCGCGCTGCTGCAGCGCGTGGGTATCGTGGAGACGCGCGAGGCGCCGGCGCGGGCCCTGGCGCGCCTGGTCACCGCGAACCGCGACTGAGCCCAGGCAGCCGGCGCCGGTGGCGCCGTTCATGCCTGCGAGAGGCGTGTCAACGCGAAGACGTGTTGCGACAGCTGCACGCAGGCGATGTCGCCGAAGCGATCGAGCCGCTGTGCCATGGCGCGCACCCGGCGGTCGATGTCCGGCGGCGCGAGGGTGGGAAAATGATGCGCGTGCGCGGTGCTACCGAGACGATGGTGACGGCGCGCCATCTTCCAGGCGTGAATCTGGTTGCGCAGGGCGAAACCGAGCTGGCCGTAGAGTGCGCGTGGCCCCGTCGCTGGTCGTGGTGAGTGTTGGCGATAACCGGCGGCGTCGAGTGCGTCGACGATGCGGTCGGCGGCGAGGGGGCCGTCGAGCGGGGCGAGGTGGTGTTGCAGGCGGCGCGCCTGACGTGCTGCGTCCGGCGCCATGCGCCGACCCTGCAGGACGTCGTCCAGCATCGCCTCGAGCGCGTCTTCATCGTGGACGCGGAGGCTGAGCGAGTTGGGCAGGTGGTAATCGAAGCGCTGTGCGGTGATCGGCATGAATGCGATCGTCGGCGTGCCGAGCAGGTTTGCTTCGACCGCGGTCGTGCAACCGTTGTGGACGACGCACTGGCTCGCCATCAACCACGGCACCACGTTACCTTCCTGTACGACATGGACGGTGGGCTGGCCGGCCAGCAACGCGCTCCACGGCGCCTTGCTTTCCGAAGGATGCGGGCGCAGAACGAAGGTCGTGCGCGGAAAGGCCGCAGCGAGACGCGGCAGTGCACGCCGGAAGGCGGCGAAAATGGTTTCCTGGTGGGCGGCCATGCCGGTGGCGAATTCGACACTGAGGCCACGCCCGCTGCGACCGACTCGCACGCCTGCGGCGGCCGGCAGGACGAGATTTTGTCCCGGCGTGAAATGATTGACGAAGGAAAAGTTCGTGTTCACGAGCACGAAGCGCCCGAAGCGTCGCCGCAGCGCCGTGACCTCGTCGTCGAAGATCGCCCGCAGATCCGGGCGCAGGAGATCCATGCGGGGATTGCCCGTGACGTGGATCGGTGCGCCGGTGTAACCGTCGTAGCGCGTGAACATTGCAGCGTCGTCCTCGCCCCAGGCGAAGAACCGCGTGATCGCGCGAAAGCTGCGCTGTGAATATCGCCAGGCGAAATACTCGGGGGAATCGAAGCGCACCAGCGCCTCCTCGTCACAGGCGACGAGGTCGTGCCCGGAGGCCCGAATCAGGCTGTAGGTCATGCCGTTGACTGCGCGCATGCTCTTGGCGAGGACGACACCCGGCGGCAGGTGAGGCAGGGAGCGGAAGACGTAGGGCTGCGAGCCGATAAGCACGGGATAGCCGCGTTCCGCGGCGACGCATCCGAGCAGGAGCTTTGCATCGAACTCCCGCACCTGGTTTTCGACCGGCAGGATCAGCGTGGCCGGCCGCGGCCTGAACCGCATCATCGTACTGCGGCTCGGTTCTCGTCGGTGAGGAGCGCAGCGATGGCGCGTGCGGCACGGGTCGCCGACGGCGTAGTCGAGATGTCGAAGGTCTCGGCGAACGCCGCTCGCTGGTGGGCGCGGTAGCCGGCGTGCCCCACGACACCGCTGCGCAGGACCGCGTCGAGTTCTGCAACGTCGTCGATGACCGGACCATTGTGCCAGTGTCGGTAGTTGGGATCCTGCTCCCATCGTGCCGCGTGGCTGTTGATGAACGCGCACGGGCGTGGCTCGAACAGGAATTCGTAGACCTGGCTGGACACGTCACCGAGGTAGAAGTCTGCGCCCAGGGTGTAACGCATGTTTACGCAGTTCTCGCTGCCGAGATCGACGCGGATGTTCGGTGCCATGAGGAATCGCGTTGGCAGCGGACGCATGGCCCGGACCCGCCCGGACGCCATCGATACGTGCAGGCGTCGCCGGTAGAGCATCACGTGCGGTGCGAAGACCAGGTTGTACTGCGGGTTGTCGGCAAAGTAGTCCAGAACCCGCAGGCCGTGGTCATACCAGGAGGACAGGTCGGGGTCGAAGTGGGGATTGTAGAGCACGGTCATCGCGTCGTTGTCGAACAGGGGCGCGCGCGCACGCGCGTCGATCAGGTCGAACTTCGGGTAGCCGACGATGGTCGATCCAGCTTCGTCGACGACGCCGCAATCGAGCATGCGCTGGCGGATCTTGGTGCCGGCGACCAGCACGTGATCGAAGTGACGGATCTCGCGCCCGAAGCCGATGGCTCGGTCGCCCGCGCCGTGTGGTAGCAGGACGAGGCGGGTATTGGCGACCCCGAACCACGTCTTGAGCCGGATGCTGGTGGTCTCAGGTACCAGCAGGCAATCGAATCGGGACAGCAGTGCGTGGTAGCGCTTGAGGATGTAGAGCCGGCGTGCCGGCGCGAAGGTGTTCAACAGGCTCAGCCAGGATGACACGCGCCCGGGGATGTCGAGCAGGGCGAAATGCAGGCCAGCGTCATCCGGGCGGCCGACGATCGCCGTCACTGCGCGTTGCTGTTGCGGCGAAGAGGTCAGGGCGGTGACCTCGATGTCGGGTGCGACCTCGCGCAGGCCGGTGATCACGGGCGCGACGTGCGAGACCTGGTGCAGGGCGTCGTGGTTGAACAGTACGCCGACGGTCGGTCGGCGCACCGCGGCGGGGGACAGGCGTGGCGCTTGACCGATGGCGCCAGGTGCGGCTGCGGCCGGGGCGCCCGCGTGCAGGTGGCCCGCGTCGCTGCGCAGGGAGACGGTCGGCAGGGGTACGGTCATGATTCGGCAGCCTCGCTGGGGGCGACGCGGGCGTCGCCGTGGATGGGGTCGTCGTGACGACGGGTGGGCTGAAGCGGTAGTTGCATACGCATCGGCAGGTGCCGCTCACCGCCGCCGGCAGGACATCCCGGCGACCTCGCGGTAGGTGTCCAGGTAGCGCGGGATGACGACATCGGCGGTGTATTTCGCCGTGAGCAATCCGTGTGCGCGCCGCGCCCGGGCAGTGCGCTCGGGCCAGTCGCTGGCCGCGTCCTGCATGGCACGGGCAAGCGCCACGGCCTGTCCGGGCGCGACCAGGTAGGCGGCGTCGTCGTCGAGGATCTCGAGTGGGCCCTCGGTGCGGGTCGCCACGATCGGCAGGCGTGCCGCCATCGCCTCCAGGAGCACGATGCCAAACGGTTCGCGCAGCGACGGCAGCACGAAGATGTCGGTCTGCGAGAACGCTGCTGCCGGGTCGTTAACCCACCCCGGCAGGCTGACATGGGCGGCGATCCCCAGGCGGTCGGCACGTTCCTGCAGGGCGGGACGTTCGGGGCCGTCGCCGGCGAGGACCAGGCGACAGCGTATGCCGGCGGTGAGCAGCCGTGCCAGGGCGTCGAGCAGCACGTCGAAGCCCTTCTTGGGTACGAAGCGCCCCAACGCTACGAAGGTCGGTTCGCCTTGCGGGGGGCGTTCCGGTGCGGTATTGGCGAAGGTGAAATGCGGTATGCGCACGATACGGTCGCCGTCGATGCCTCGCTCGCGCAGGTAACCGACCTGTTGCACGGTTGCGGCGACGAAACGCTCCACATGACGGTAGCGTTTCAGCTTGATGTTGGTATGCAAATTGGCGATGACCGGTAGCGCGCGCGCGTGGGCAGCCGCGCCGCCGAGCAGACCGGCGCGGGACAGGTGCGTGTGTACGAGGTCGGGCCGGAAGGTGTCGAGTCTGCGCGCGATGCGCCAAACCGCGGTGCGATCCCAGCTACCGGGTACGCGGATCGGGCAGACGGTGATGCCGTCGATGCCTTCGAGCGCGTCGCGCCGGGTGAAGCCGGGATGGCAGATGGCCTGCACGACGACCCCGGATGCGGCCAGGGCTCGACTGATGTCGACAAAGTGGCGCTCGGCACCGCCGAATCCGGCCGCCAGCATGATCTGGGTGACACGCATCACCGGTCCGCGCGGGATGGCTCGATGTCGCGCCGCGGCCGTGCCGCGCGACACGCCTCAATCGTCCGAATCGTCGTCACCGTCGATGCCCAACAGGGTGCCGTCGGCGGCGAAACGCAACTCGACAGGGACTCCGCCGACTGCGCCTTCGAGTTCGTAGATCGGGCCACGGTCGCCTGTGATCAGAGCCGCCGATTCGGCGCTAAATCCCGCGACCGTGCCATGGCCGGCGGCCATGACCGGCGCAGGCACGTCTCTCAGCGCGAGATCGCGCTCGTCGCATTCGGCGTTGGCACTGGGTGCACAGATGGCGCAGGCGAGGAGGCCTGCAATCAAACCGGCGCGGCGCTGCTCGGGGCCGCGCTGCGCGAGGCGCCGCGTGCGCCGGTGCACGGGCATGGTCGATCGAATGGTCATGTCCCTGGTCCTCCCGGTTGGTGATGGGCCGGAATGAGCGGCCGCTGGTCACGCTAGGGGGGGGCGGGTTAAGCGCTTGTTAAGCGCGGCGGCGGGGGCTCGGCGAGCCGGCGGCGGGGGATGCGGGTGCCGCCGCCATGGTAAACGACGGCGCTGGGAGGCCTCAGGCGGATGTGCGGTGCACGAGGGCCACCGTGTAGAGCCGCGGCATGGACGCCGCGGCGGCGCTTGGTCGAGATCGGGCGCGGCGGCTGCCGGCGCCCGGCCGCCGCTTCAGAACGGCACGTCGTCGTCGGTGAAGGGCGGCGGTTCGTCGTCGGCCGGCGGATCCTCGGCGGCCCGCGCCTGGCCGCCGCCGCTGCCCTGGCCGCGCAGCGCGCGTACGTCGAGGCTGTTGAAGTAGCGCACTTCGCCCTGGCGGCTGGTCCATTCGCGGCCGCGCAGGCTGAAGTCGACTTCGACGGTGTCGCCGACGCGGAACTGCTCGATCTCGCCGACGCGATCGCCGGTCAGCTCGAAAGCGACGTATTGCGGGTAGTTGGGGTTCTCGGCGATCTCGAGCACGAATTCGCGCTTCTGGAATCGCTCGGTGATCTGCTTGGTCTCGAAGACGGCGTGCAGCCGTCCGCTGGTGGTCATGCTCATGGGGCTGGATTTACGGCTCGGTGGGGACGGGGGCCGGTCGTGCGTAGGTGGCGCGACCGGCCCGTGATGGCTTCAGGCGGCGCGCGTCTCGGCCATGCCGAGGTTGCGCAGCTCGGGCATGCAGTCGCTGGCGAAGACCTCGAGCGAGCGCATGGCGCAGTCGAAGGGCATGCCGGCGAAGCGGAAGCAGGTCAGCATGTCGAAGTCACCGACGATCTGGCGGCGCTGTTCGACCATGTCGAGGACCTGCTGCGGCGTGCCGTGGACCTGGGTGGCGAGGTACATCTCGGCGACGTTCTCGAGGCCGGCTTCGCGCATCGCCGCGGCGCTCTCGCCGTAGTCGGCATAGCCCTGGGTGTTGGCGTAGTGCTCGCCCATCATCTCGTAGTGGTGCATCACGCTGTGCAGGTAGCCGATGATGTGCTTGCGTGCGTTGTCGGCGGCACGGCCGGCATCGCGATCGACCACCGAGAGATCGGTGAAGAAGGGCACCGGCGGCGCTTCGCCGTGCAGGCGGCGGTACTCGGCGGCGTAGGTGTCGATCTCCTGGCGGTGCACCTCGAGCGGCTTGTAGGTGAACTGCATGATCTTGGCGCGATGCACGGCGGCCTCGATGACCGAGTCGCTGGACATCGCGACCTGCACCAGGCGGCCCTTGAAGCTCTTCGTCGGGCGCGGCCGGATGACGGCTTCCGGCTGCTTGAAGTGCTTGCCCTCGTGGGCCTCCATCACGCCGCTCTCCAGCGCCTTCAGGATCATCGGGGTGGCTTCGTCGAACAGCTCGCGCGAGTCGTCCATGGAAATGCCGAACTGGTTGTACTCGCGCCGCGACAGGCCGCGGCCGAGGCCGAGGATGAGGCGTCCGCCGGAGAGTTCGTCGAGCAGGGCGGCCTTCTCGGCCACCCGCAGGGGCTGGTTCCACGGCACGATGACGGCAGCGGTCAGGAGCTTCGCCTGCTTCGTGCGGCCGGCCAGGTTGGCCAGGTAGACGAAGTTGTCGGGGCAGAAGGAATAATCCTCGAAATGATGCTCGACGATGCCGATGAGGTCGTAGCCGAGTTCGTCGGCGCGCAGCGCCAGGCGCATCTCCTCGTCGTAGACCTGGTGATCGGTGACGGAGGGGTCGTAACCCCAGCTCTGGCAGAGCAGTTGGAAGCCGATTTGCATGCGAAGTCCCCTCGCTGGTCGGTGGGGCGGGGCAACTGCCCGCGGGTCGTTGGAAGCGGGGCGCGTGGCGGCAGCGGTGCAGGCGCCACCGCCGGGCGGCCGGTGCCCGATTGTCGTCGTTCCGTCACCCGGCCGTCCAGTTCCGGCCGCCTGCGGCGGGCCGCGCGTGCATGGGCGCAGGCAGGCCCGTGCCGGTCGCTGCGGGTGCGCGACGCCGGGCCGGGCTAATCCAGGTCAATACGGGGCGGCACGCAAGCGGGCAATGTGGATGGCGGGAGTCCGCGCCGCTAACGCCTGCATGCAAGCCCTGAGTCACCTCGCCATCGTCTGGTGTTCCGTGTACGTCGCGGTGTTCCTGGCCGCGCGCACCCGGCTGACCCCGGTACTCTATTTCCTCGCCATCGGTTCGACCCTGGTCAACGCCGGCGTGCTGCCGCACGAGAGCAACGTCTTCATCGCCGGGCTGGCCGACCTCGGCATCGTGCTCATCATGTTCGCGCTCGGCTTCGAGGAGAATTCGAGCCGCTTCGTCAGTGCGGTCAAGCGCAGCTGGGGCATCGCGCTGTTCGGCGCCGTGGTGCCGTTCGCCGTCGCCTACGCGGTCACCCAGTACTTCTGGGGCGACTACCACATGTCGCTGATGTGCGGGCTGGCGATGACGGCGACGGCGGTGTCGCTGACCATGGTCTCGCTGAAGAGCTCCGGCCTGCAGCAATCGGCGGCGGCGACCGGCATCATGAGTTCGGCCGTGCTCGACGACATCGGCTCGCTGATCCTGGTCGCCGTGCTGATCCCGATCGCGAGCGGGCTGGGCGAGGTGTCGGCGCACGGGCTGCTCGTCATCGCGGCCAAGGTGGTGGCCTTCTTCGCCATCGTCGTCTTCATGGGCGTGGTGCTGTTCCCCGAGAAGCGCGACAGCGCGTGGTCACGCATCCCGGTCATCCGTTACGTCGCGTTGCGCTCGCTGCTCGCCTTCGACCACGGTGAACACGCCACCCTCGGCGTGCTGGTGGTGGCGCTCCTGACCGGCCTGCTCGCCCACCTGTTCGGCTTCCATCCCGCCATCGGCGCCTACATGGCCGGGTTGGTGCTGAAGGAGGAGTACTTCCGCTTCGGCGACGAGCTGACCGTCAACTACTACGAACGTACGCGCCAGATCGTCGACAACGTGGCGTTCTCCTGGATTGGTCCCGTGTTCTTCGTCAATCTCGGCGCCCACATCGTGTTCGATTGGAGCGTGCTCGTCGGCGTCGCGCCGCAGGTGGTGGTGCTGTTCGTCGGCCTGTTCGTCGGCCAGGTCGCCTCGGCCGCGCTCGCTGCCCGCTACACCGGCGGTTTCGATGCCCGCGACAGCCTGCTGATCGGCTTCGGCATGCTCGGCCGCGCCGAGCTCGCCTTCGTCGTCATCGACATCGCCTACGTGCAGCTGCCGATCCTGAACACCGAGACCTTCTACATGCTGATGGCGACGGCCTTCGGCCTGAACGTCGCCGTGCCAGTGACCATCGCGTGGTGGAAGCGTCGCTACCCGGAGGCGGCGCTGCCGGCCTATCGCGGAATTTGAGTGCGCCGCGGCACGCCGTGGTGTCTGACACCGCACGACAAGTTGTTGAATCGCTGCGCGGAAGCGGACGGCGTGGGGCGGCCGGCGCTTGCCGACGGGCGGCCGGGGACGCGGTGCCCGGGCACCCTTCGGGAGCGGGCCCGCGGTGTCAAAATTCCTAGAATCGTTTCAATAAATCAATGCGTTATGGGTGACGTTTTATCGTCTTGTTTACATGGCGGTGTTGCGTGCACCCGGACGACAGCCGGGTGGCCATTTAACGCATTGATAATCATGATGTTTAATTTTTCGGCGCAGAATTTGCTAGTCATCCCGGAGCAAAAATCCTTTTGACAAGGGCTGCCTGGCGACGGCGATGCGCCATCAGCGCGGCCGGTCCATCCATCATTCCGGGGGATAGAACATGCGGAAACTTTCTCTAATGGCCGTGCTCGCGGGTTGCGCGCTGGGAGCCAATGTCAACGCGACGATCCTGACCGCCCAGCCGGGCTGGAACGGGACGTCGACGTACTGGAATCCCTTCGGTGAGTCCAATACCGCCACCTACGGCCAGACCTTCACCGTGAGTGGCCCGGACACCGTGCTCGACCAGTTCTCGTTCTGGTACGACGACAACCTCGACTCGGACTTCGTCGATTTCGCCGCCTACCTCTACGCCTGGGACGGCAGCAAGGCGAGCGGGCCCGCGCTCTACACGAGCGCGATGGTGTCGACGACCAACAACGGCGGCACGGATGGCGTCGAGCGCTTCGATTTCGCGACCGGCGGTATCCAGCTCGTCGCCGGCCAGCAGTACGTCGCGTTCACCAGTGCCTCGCTGTTCTTCGACGGCGTGACCGGCACTTCCGTGGCTGGCGGCAACGGCAGCGACGGCTACGCGGGCGGGCAGTTCGTGTTCATGAACAACGGCTCCAACAGCGGCGCCTGGACCACGCAGACCTGGGCTACCGGTAGCGGCATCGACACCGCGTTCGAGGCCGTGTTCAGCAGCGGCCAGGCCGTGCCCGAGCCGGTGACCCTGGCGTTGCTCGGCCTGGGCCTGGGCGGGGTCGGGCTGTCGCGTCGCAAAATGCGCTGAGCGGCCTGCGCCGGCGTGTCGAGAAACCCGCTGCGGCGGGTTTCTTTTTGCCTGTGGTGCGCGCAGCTTGGGTGCGCTGGGGGATCGGGGGGCGGCCGGGTGGACGTGAACGCGCGCTCGCGGCGAACGACGCGCGATAATGGCGCCCGCTTGTTTCCCCCCGCGCAGGAGTGATCGTGTCCGACGAATCCCGACCGCCCGACGAAGCCCTTGACTGGGAGCACCTCGACTCGCGCTACGACCACGACGCGGGGCTGATGTTGTTTCGCAAGCGCGTCGACCGCCTGCGCAACCCGCGCAACGCGCGCGTGTTCGAACGCCTGGTGCTGGAATCGGGCGACTGGGTCAACATGGTCGCCCTCGATCGCGAGCGGCGTTCGGTGATGATTCGCCAGTACCGTTTCGGCGTCGGCTACGCCACGCTGGAGACCCCCGGTGGCATGGTCGACCCGGGTGAGGACTCGTTCACCGCGGCGGTGCGCGAGCTGCGCGAGGAAACCGGCTACGTGGCGGAGAAATGGACCTACCTCGGCGCGGTCGAGCCCAACCCGGCCATCCACAACCACCTGTGTCACCACTGGCTGGCCGAGGATGCCCACCCGGCCGCGGCCCAGGCCCTGGACCCGGGCGAACTGATTGCCGTCGAACTCATGTCCGAGGCGGCCATCCGCGCCGCGGTGGCGAGCGGCGAACTCAAGCACGCGCTGGCCTTGTCGGTACTGTCACGGGTGTTCGCGCTGTGGCCCTTGCCCTTCACCCAGGACTGAGCCCCTCGCGCCTGCCATCCGCGCTTTGAATTACCGCCACGCCTTCCATGCCGGCAACTTCGCCGACGTGCTCAAGCACGTCGTGCTGGGTGCCGTACTCGAGCGGCTGCTGGCCAAGCCCGGCGCGGTCTGCATGGTGGACGTCCACGGCGGGCGCGGGCTCTACGACCTCGCCGCGCCGGCAGCGCAGCGTTCGCCCGAGTTCACGCAGGGCATCGGCCGCTTGTGGGCGGCAACCGGCCTGCCACCGCTGACCGCGGCCTACGTCGAGCGGGTGCGTGCGTTCAACACCGCGCGCGGCCACGCCACCCTGCGTTGCTACCCCGGCTCGCCGTGGCTCGCCCGCCTGCAACTGCGCGAATGCGACCGCGTCGTCGCCTGTGAGCTGCACGACGAGGATGCCCGCGCACTCAAGGCCGCGTTCCGCGGCGTCGCCGGTGTCGCCGTCCATGCGCGCGACGCCTGGGAAGCGCTCGGTGCGCTGCTGCCGCCGCGCGAGAAGCGTGGCGTCGTGCTCATCGACCCGCCCTTCGAGCCGCCCGGCGCCGAGTTCCAGCGCCTGGCTGCGGCGCTGGCACAGGTGCGCCAACGCTTCGCCAACGGTGTCGTCCTGGCCTGGTACCCGATCAAGCACTACGCCGCGCACGAGCGTGCCGGTCACCTGCGCCTGCATCACGCCGTGCGCCGCATGGGCGCGGCGGGTGCGTTCGCGGTCGAACTCAGCGTGCGGCCGGAGGACCGTGCCGAGGGCCTCGCCGGCAGCGGCCTGGTGGTGCTCAATCCGCCCTGGCAGCTCGCCGACCAGCTCGCCGCCGAGCTGCCGCCACTGCTCGCCGTGCTGGCGCCGGACGGGCGCGGGCGCAGCGGTCTCGTGCAGCTCGACGGACCGACGCACGCACGTCGCTGAAGGGCCGCGGCGAAAGGGATGCGGCGCGCGCCCTCGGGCGTGTCGATCGCCCTGCAATCCGCCCGACGGCGTCGGCCGCAGCCCCTGGCCACCGGGATTCAACGACTTGGGTTCCGGTGTCAGACACTTCGCCTGCTTCGCCTGCGGGCGCCCGCTCGCGGCGCCTGCCGCGACCGCGCCGGGTGCGAGCGTCGAAGGGTTTCCGGTCCGTTCGCTCGACGCGACCCGGGCCGCCGCTTAAGCTCTGCTGACATATTGCGACAGGGGGCAGCGTGGGCCCGGGAGACATCGCCGTACCGCCGGCCGGGCAACGGCCGGAATTCCTCTTCGGCGGCGATCTTGCCACCCCTATGCGGCTCGCCTACGGCCTGGTGCCGATGATCCAACTGCTCGAGGATCGCGGCCACGGCGTCGAGGCGGTGCTGGGTGCGGCGGAGATCCCGCGCTTCGCGCTCGAGGAGCCGAGCTTCCGCATCACGCTCGTGCAGGAACTGGCCTTCACGCGGCGCGCGCTTGCCCTGCTCGCCGACGAGCCCTGCGTGTCGCTCGAGGTCGGGCGTCGCTTCCATCTCTCGATGTTCGGGCTGCTCGGGTTGGCCGCGGCCTGCGCGGCCTCGATGCGCGAGGCCTTGCGCATCTTCCTGTCCTACCCGTCACTGGTGTGGGGCCTGCTCGAAGTGACCTACTGGCGCAACGATGCCGACGAGTACCTCGCCTTCGAACCGGGCCAGGTCGCCACCGAGCTCGCCGGCTACTACGTCGAGCGCGACATGGGCGCGCTGCTCGCCATGTTCCGCAACGCGGTCGGCCCGTCGGTCCACCCCGGCGCGGTGTACCTGCGTCGCGCGCGGCCGGCGCAGGCGGCAGCCTACGAGGACTATTTCGGCTGCCCGGTGAACTTCGGCGCCGCGGTCGACGAGATGCATTACCCCCAGGCGTTGTGGGACGCGGTGCCGCCGCAGGCCAACGATCGCTCGCGGCGCTACTTCGAGAACCAGTGCCAGCAGCTCAACGAATCGATGCAGGCGCGGTTCCGCTACGGCGACATCGTGCGCGGGCGGCTGCGCCACGCCACCCCGATTCCGCCCTTGCCGGCACTCGCCGCCGCCCTGTTCATGACCCCGCGCACCTTGCAACGGCGGCTCGCCGCCGAGGGCACGGGTTTCGGCGCCCTGCTCAGGGAGGTGCGCGAGGAACGCGCGCAGGCGCTGCTGCGACGGCCGAGCCTGGCCATCGAGGAGATCGCCTGGCGGCTCGGCTTCCACGATCCGGATGCCTTCTCACGCGCGTTTCGAGCCTGGACGGGGCTGAGCCCGAGCGAGTTCCGCCGCGCGCTTCACGCTTGACGGGAACTACGTTGTCGCAAATGGCCGGGTCATTTTCGCGATCCGTCATGGGATGTTGCGCCGCACGCGCCGGATGATCCGGCCGCAACCGTCACCACGCAGCATGCGAGGTCCCTACCGTGAAGTTCATGTTCTTTCTCTACCCCGGCATCCCGGTCACCCCGACCGAGCGCGAAGCGCGGCGCCCGGTCGCGCGCGACACCGGCCTGTTCCAGAAGATGCTCGACGAAGTCGTCGAGCTGTCGCAGTTCGTCGAGGATCTCGGCTTCGATGCCGTGACCTTCCCCGAGCATCACCTGCACACCGAGGGCGGCGAGATGGGCTCGCTGCCGGTGCTGACCCAGCACGTGCTGATGCACACCAAGCGCATCATGGCTGGTCCCATCGGCTACGTGCTGCCCGGCTGGAACCCGTTGCGCCTGGCGTTGGAGACCGCCTGGCTCGACCAGCTGACCAAGGGCCGTACCTTCGCCGGCTTCGCGCGCGGCTACCAGGCACGCTGGCTGAACCAGATGGCGCAGAAGCTCAAGGTCGGCACCGTCGACCACGGCAAGGCCGATCTCGACCGCATCAACCGCGAGGCCTTCGAGGAGGTCTACCAGGTGCTCAAGCTGGCCTGGGCCGACGGCCCGTTCCGCTTCAAGGGCAAGCACTACGAGTACCCCACGCCCTTCGATGCCGGCACGCCGTGGCCGGCGCACGAGTGGACGCGCAAGTACGGCGCGCCGGGCGAGCTCGACGAGCAGGGCAACATCCACGCCATCGAGGTCGTGCCCAAGCCCTACACCAAGCCGCACCCGCCGCTGTTCCAGGCCTTCTCGATGAGCGAGGAGACCATCAAGTGGTCGGCGCGCGAAGGCATCATTCCGACCCTGCTGGTGTCGAACTACGACGAGCTCAGGCATTTCGCCGAGCTGCACCGGGACGAGGCCAATGCCCACGGCCGCAGCCTCGCGCTCGGCGAGAGCCTCGGCGTGTTCCGCTCGGTCTACCTCGCCAAGGACAAGCCGGCCGCGCGCCAGCTTGCCACCGATGGCCTCATCGGTACCGGCTGGGCCGGCTGGGCGCACGACTTCGGCTTCACCGATGCCTTCAAGCTCCCCGGCGACAAGGCGCAGTACGGCGATGGCCCGCTGCCGCGCGAGGCCTGTACCATCGAGCGCCTGGAGCAGACCCACTTCGCGCTGGTCGGCGATCGCGACGACGTGCGCCGCGGCATGGACGCCATGGTCGAAGCGGGCAACCCGGAGTGGTTCATCTGGCAGAGCGACCAGGGCTACCTGCCGATCGACGAGGTCAAGCGTATGGCCGAGGAATTCGCCCGCCACGTCATGCCGCACTACGCCGACAGCCACGGCGGCGGCCAGCTGGCGAAGTCGGCCGGCTGAGGCCGCGGAGGGGAGGGCATGTACGGAGACATCCATTACTTCGAGGACTTCCCGCCGGGGTTCCGCTACCGCACCCCGGCGCGTACCGTGTTCGAGGCCGACATCGTCAACTTCGTCGCGCTGTCCGGGCTCTACGAGGATCTTTTCTGCAACATCGAGTGGATCGAGCAGGAGAGCCCGATCAAGGGCGGGCGCTATGCGCCGATCGCACTGCTGTGGGCTTTCGCCCAGGGCCTGACCACCCGCACCGGGCTGTACGAGAAGACTTTCGTCGCCATCCTCGGCGTCGACGGCATGCGCATCACGGCGCCCTGCCTGGTCGGTGACACGATGCACGTCGAAGTCGAAGTGAAGGAAGCGCGGGTGACCTCGCGCGGCGATCGCGGTGTACTCAACTCGCGCTTCGAACTCGTCAACCAGCGCGACGAGACCTTCATGCACTACGACATGCAGCAGATGGTGCTGTGCCGGCCGCGGTGAACGGCGGCGCGGCCGCGCCGCTCACGGAATCGTACTGGCCGGCGACGGCGGAGATGGCGCTCGAGCCGACCACCTGCGGTGGCATCCTGCGCGCCGCCGCGGCGGCCTGGCCGGACGCCGTGGCCCTGATCGATGCCGACGGTCCGCCCGGTGCGCGGCGGCGCTGGACCTACGCCGAGCTCCACGCCGCGGCCGAGCGCACGGCGCGCGCGCTCGGTGCCCGCTTCGCGCCCGGCGACCACGTCGCGGTGTGGGCGGCCAACAGCCCCGAGTGGGTGATCCTGCAGTTCGGCCTGGCGCTCGCGGGGCTGGTCATGGTCACGGTCAACCCGGCCAGCCGGGTGGCCGAGCTCGGCTACGTGCTGCGCCAGTCGCGCGCGCGCGGCGTGTTCCACCAGCGCCACTACCGCGGCCTCGACATGGCCGCCGCGATCGCCGAAACCGGGGTCGCGCTCGATGGCGTGGCCTGCCTCGACGACCTCGCCGCCTTCGTCGCCACGCACGACGACGGCCGCGCATTGCCGGATATCGACCCCCACGCACCGGCGATGATCCAGTACACCTCGGGCACCACGGGCAAACCCAAGGGTGCGCTGCTGAACCATTTCAGCGTCACCAACAACGCGCGCATGATGGCCCTGATCAAGGAACTCGATCCGACCACGGTCAACCTCGCCGTGGCGCCGCTGTTCCACACCGGCGGCTGTGTCGGCGGCGTGCTCGGCTCGGTGCAGACCGGCGGCGCGCTGCTGCTGCCGTCGAGCTTCGACGCCGAATCGATGCTCGACCTCGTCGCGCAGGAGCGCGTGACCTACACCTTCGCCGTGCCGACCATGCTGATCGCATTGCTCAACGCGCAGGCCGCGCGGCCGCGCGACCTGTCGAGCCTGGTCACGGTGTTCTCGGGCGCGGCGACGGTGCCGGTGGAAGTGGTCAAGCGCGTCGAGCGCGAGTTCGGTGCGCGGCTCATCATCGGCTACGGCCAGACCGAGACCTCGCCCGCCATCACCCACACGCGCCCCGACGACGCGCCGGTCGACAAGAGCGAGACCATCGGCTACGCCCTGCCGCAGGTCGAGATCAAGATCGTCGACCCGGCCAGCGGCGCGACCCTGCCGGTCGACACCCCGGGCGAACTGTGTACGCGCGGCTTCCTGGTGATGATGGGCTACTACGACAACCCACAGGCCACCGCCGCCACCATCGATGCCGATGGCTGGCTGCACACCGGCGATCTCTGCACGATGGACGCGCGCGGCTACGTGCGCATCACCGGGCGGCTGAAGGACATGATCATCCGTGGCGGCGAGAACATCTATCCGCGCGAGATCGAGGAAGTGCTCTATACCCATCCCGCCATCGCCGACGTCGCCGTCATCGGCCTGCCCGACGACTACTGGGGCGAGAGTGTCGGCGCGGTGCTGATGCTGCGCGATGGCGAGGCCGTCACCGGCAGCGCACTGGAAGCGTTCTGCGGTGAACGCCTGGCGCGCCACAAGGTGCCGCGGCAGTGGTTCGTGGTCGACGCCATCCCCACCACCACCTCGGGCAAGCTGCAGAAATTCCGCCTGGCGGAGATGTACCGGGCGGGTGAATTGGAGCCCGCGCGCCTCGTGGTGTCTGACACCAGGGGTTAAGGTGTCCTTCGTGCGCAGCGCCGGCCTGGCGCGGTGTCTGACACTGGCAGGCACGTGCTTGAAAGGCCGCGTGACAGGCCGCGGTGGCGCGGGCGCCGAACCGTAGGGGTCGGGGCAAAGGGGAGATCGGTAACGGAGGGGAGCGCCATGAACGCAGTCGCCGACAATCGCGCGCAAGCGCCCGAGGAACTGGATGCGCTGATCATCGGCGCCGGGGTTTCAGGGCTCTACCAGCTCTATTGCCTGCGCCGGCTCGGGCTGCAGGCGGTCATCTACGAGGCCGGCGGCGGGGTCGGTGGGACCTGGTACTGGAACCGCTATCCCGGCGCCCGCTTCGACTCCGAGTCCTATTCCTACATCTACAGCTTCTCGCGCGAGCTGCTCGAGGAATGGGACTGGAGCGAACACTACTCGGCCCAGCCGGAGAACGAGCGCTACCTGAACTTCGTCGCCGACCGTTTCGAACTGAGACCGCACATCCGTTGCAACGCGCGGGTGCAGTCGGCACGCTTCGACGATGACGCCAACCGCTGGCGGATCGAGACGGCGGACGGGCGTTGCGCGCAGGCGCGCTTCCTGATCTCGGCGGTGGGCATCCTGTCCGCCCACCACATGCCGGACATACCCGGCATCGAGGACTTCGCCGGCCAGTCCTTCCACACCGCGCGCTGGCCGCACGAGCCGGTCGATTTCAGCGGCAAGCGGGTCGGCGTCATCGGCACCGGCGCCACCGCCATCCAGTTGATCCCGCACGTCGCCGAGCAATGCGGTGAACTCACGGTGTTCCAGCGCACCGCCAACTATGCTTGCCCGCTGCGCAATTCGACCATCACGCCGGCCGAGCAGCGGCAGATCAAGGACGACTACGAGGCGGTCTTCGCGCGCTGCCGCAGGACGTTCGCCGCCTTCATGCAGGAGTTCGACCCGCGTCGCACCTTCGACGTCCCGCCGGCCGAGCGGCGCGCGTTCTACGAGGCGATCTGGTCGCAGCCGGGTTTCACCAAGTGGTTCGGTGCCTTCCACGACATCATGACCGACCCGGCGGCGAACGAGGAATACGCCGAGTTCGTGCGCGAGAAGATTCGCGAGCGCGTCCACGACCCGGTCACGGCCGAGTTGCTGGTGCCCAGGGATCATCCCTTCGGCGCCAAGCGCATCCCGCTCGAGACCGGCTACTACGAAACCTTCAACCGTCCCAACGTGCGCCTGGTCGACGTCAAGTCCGCCCCGATCGAGCGTGTCACCGCGAACGGCGTGCAAACCACCGCCGCGCACTACGACCTCGACGTCATCATCTACGCCACGGGCTTCGACGCCATCACCGGCGAGCTCACCCGCATGGACATTCGCGGCGCCGACGGCCGTTCCATCGCCGACGCCTGGGCCGACGGCCCGCAGACCTATCTCACCCTGCAGACGGCCGGCTTCCCCAACCTGTTCATCATCAACGGCGCGGTGTTCTGCAATTTCACCCGCTGTGCCGAGGTGGTCGCCGAGTGGGTTCGCGATTGCGTCGCCTGGATGGGCGCACGGGGCTACGCCCGTATCGAGGCCTCGCCCGCGGCCGAGCTGGCCTGGACGGAGCACGCCGAGAAGCTGACCGAAGGCATGCTCTTCACCAAGACCGATTCGTGGTTCATGGGCTCGAACGTCAAGGGCAAGAAGCGCACTTTCCTGTTCTACGCCGGTGGCGCGCCCGCTTTCCGCGAGAAGATCGCCGAGGTCGCCGCGCGGGGTTACGAAGGCTTCGAGTTCGGTCGCTGACGCCGCGTGTTGGCTCGCGCGCCGGTCGCCGGGCCGGCCCCTCGATACCGGTGTCTGACACCGGTGCTCGAGTCGTTGATGCAACGAACGGCCGTGTCTGACACCAGCGGCTAAGGCATTGAGGGGCGTCGGTGTCGCCGTGCCGGTGTCTGACACCGACGGTCAGGTCGTTGAATTCCGGGCTTCTACGGTTGCGCCGCGGCGATCAAAACGAACCCCGCCGGGGCGGGGTTTCAAGGCGTCGACGCTGCGCGACGTCAACGCACCGGCGAGAGATCCGCCGGCGGATAGTAGGGCGTGTCGCCCAGCGCATCGACCGCGGCCCAGAACTCGGGCGCGGTGTTGAGCTGGCCGATCAGCTCAGGCTCCAGCACCATCGACTGGCGCCGGTAGTTCCAGCTGTCCGGGCACAGCCGCGAGGCCTCGGCGAAGTGGCGCCGCCCGCCCGCGTTGTCGCCCTGGGCGAACAGGTGGCGGCCGAGCTTGGCGTGGGTCGCGGCCAGCACCTCGGCTTCGCCCGGGCCCTTCATGCGCCGTTTCACTTCCTCCGGCGGCAAGGCATAGGGGCTCTTCTCGCCGTTCTTCACCCAGTCGCGCAGGGCGTCGATGTAGGCCATGCGGGCGCTGGCGCCTGCCTTCACCGCCGCATCCGGTAGTTCCAGCGTCTCGCGGTTGAGGTGCCGCACCATGTCGATGGTGCCGGCCGACTCGGCCGGGCGCACGATGCGTCCCTGCTCGTCGATCCACACGCCCTGCGGCACGTTGACCATGCCGTAGAGTTCGGCGACGAGGTGGGTTTCGTCGATGAGGCAGGGATAGGTCGGCGGCGCCTGCTGCGCCCACAGCTCCGGGCTCCAGCCCATGAGGTCGGCGATCATGGTCGGCCGCTCGGCAATGTCCGGGCAACGGATTTTCGCTTCGACCGCGGCGGTACCGGCTGCGTCGAAGGCCACGGCGATGATTTCAAGTCCAGCGCCGCGCAGTTCTTCGTAGATTGCCTGCCACACGGGCAGGTCAAAGCTGCAGCCTCAGTAGGAGCCCCAGGAATAGAGGTAGACCTTCTTGCCACGGTAGTCCGACAGCTTGTGCAGCTTGCCGTCGAGATCGGGCAGTTCGAAGTCGGGGGCCTGGGTCGAGAGCAGGGCGTCGCGGCGTACACCGGCCGACTCGCCAACGGCCCAGGCATCGCCGTCGTGGACGACGGGCTGGCCCATGTGGGTGGCGAAGGCGGTGAGATCGACGTGGCCGTCGGCGTCGACCCAGGTGGCGTCGGTGCGCACGCAGGCATCGCCGCGGCACAGGCCC
Organism: Gammaproteobacteria bacterium; assembly: GCA_024235015.1. Classification (GTDB taxonomy): domain Bacteria; phylum Pseudomonadota; class Gammaproteobacteria; genus JACKNG01. The sequence goes on along the minus strand of JACKNG010000003.1, from coordinate 535,672 downwards.
TGGGGCTCGAGCTTCCAGCCGGTGGCGGCGGCCATCGCGTCGGGCGCCAGCCACAGGTGATCGCCCGCGACCCGGGCGCCGGCGACCGCGGTGACGCGATCGTCGTAGAGCACGGTGGTTGTCATCAAAGCGTTCCTCGCAGAGGGGGGACAAGGCAGTGCACTCTAACGCGTGTGCCGGGCCGCGCCTAGGCGGCGACGGTGGCTCGATTACAATCCCGCACCAACGTCGTTGAATAATTCGCACACGAAACAAGGGGGGATTGCATGGGGGTCGAACTGACGGGGAAAGTCGCGGTGGTGACAGGCGGCGCGAGCGGTATCGGGCACGCCACCGCGTTGGCGATGAGTACGGCCGGTGCGCGGGTCGCGATCGCCGACCTCAGCGAGGCGGCCGGCACGGCGCTGGTGGGCGAGATCGAGGCGCGCGGCGGCGAGGCCTTGTTCGTCGCCACCGACGTCGCCCGCGCCGCTGCCGTCGACGCCCTGTTCGATGCCGTCAAGGCGCGCTGGGGACGGCTCGACTGTGCGTTCAACAACGCCGGCGTCGCCGACAGCAGCACCAACCTCGCCGACACCAGCGAGGACGAATGGGATCGCGTCAATGCGATCAACCTGAAGGGTGTCTGGTTGTGCCTGCGCCGCGAGATCCGCGACATGCTCGCGCAGGGCACGGGCGGCGCCATCGTCAACACCGCCTCGGTGGCCGGCCTGGTCGGCTGGAAGAGTTCGTCGATCTACACCGCGACCAAGCACGGCGTGGTCGGTCTCACCCGCGGTGCCGCGCTCGACTACGCGCGCCAGGGCATCCGCGTCAACGCGGTGTGCCCGGGCGTCATCGACACCCCGATGGGGGCGCCGGCCACGCAGAGCGAAGGGCGCGTGCACGACATCCTGCTCGCGCGCCATCCGGCCGGTCGCTTCGGCGTGGCCGAGGAGGTGGCGCGCGCGGTGGTGTGGCTGTGCTCGGACGAGGCCTCGTTCACGACGGGGCACGCGTTGACGGTGGATGGGGGGTACGTCGTCCCCTAGGGGTGGCAGGACGACGCAAAGCGACTGCGGCGGCCGTCTGCTGTGTTGCGCGCGCGCCTGCGCGCCTCATTTACTCCAGTGAACTGCGGTGCTCGGCGCGCACGACGCCTTGCATCCGGCCGTCCTCGCCACGCTTTGCGTCGCCCTGCTCGGCGGTTGAGGCCAGGCGACCGCGGCGGCCGTGCGCCGGGTTGTGCGCACGGACAGGCCCGGTGCTCAACTCCCCCCGATCAGTCCGCCATCGACGGCCAGCGTGACCCCGGTGACGAAGGCCGAGGCGCGGGCGGCGAGGAACACCGCCACGCCGGCCATGTCGTCGTGCTGGCCAAGACGCTTCTGCGGCACGATGTCGAGCAACGCGTCCAGCCCCATCTTGCCGAGCATGGGCGCGGTCATGTCGGTGTCGAAGTAGCCCGGCGCGACGGCATTGACGTTGATGTGGCGCGCAGCGAGATGGCTGGCCAGCATGCGCGTCAGATGATGCAGGCCGGCCTTGGCGGCGGCGTAGGAGAAGTTCTCGAACAAGGGCACGTGCAGGCCGTCGACCGAGCCGAGGTTGAGCACGCGCGCCGGGTCGTCGGGGCGCGCGGCCGCTTCGAGCTGCGGCAGCAGTTTCTGCATGAGAAAGAACGGCGACTTGAGGTTGAGGTCCATGACCTTGTCCCAGCCCTTCTCGGGAAAGGTGTCGAGATGATCGCCCCAGGCGGTGCCGGCATTGTTGACCAGCACGTGCAGGGCCGGTTCGCGCGCGCGGAACTCGGCGGCGATGCGCTCGACCTCGTCGAGACGTGACAATTCGCCCGGCAGCGCGCTGCACGCGCCGCCCTGCGCGGACAGTTCGGCGGCGACGGCGTCGCAACGCTCGGCGTTGCGCGCGACGATGTACACGCGCATGCCGGCCTCGACGTAGGCACGTGCGAACATCAGGCCGATGCCGCGCGAGCCGCCGGTGACCACGGCGACCTTGCCGGCCAGATCGAATAATCCAGAATCCATGTCTTGCTCCTCGCCGGGTCGTGTCAAGTGATCCGGCCGTGCGGCGTCGCGCGGCCGATTGGTTTCGTCAACGGTCGTCCCCGCGCGCCGCCGCGCGCACGAAAGCCGCGCCCTGTTCGGCGATCATCACCGTCGGCGCGTTGGTATTACCGGAGGTGATGCGCGGCATGATCGAGGCGTCGATGACGCGCAGGCCGGCCACGCCGCGCACGCGCAGGCGGTCGTCGACCACGGCGCGGTCGTCCTGCCCCATCTTGCAGGTGCCGACCGGGTGAAAGATGGTGGTGCCGAGGTCGCCGGCAGCGCGTGCCAGCGCCGTGTCGCCGTCGATGTCCGGCCCGGGCTTGATCTCGCGCGGTGTGAACGGTGCCAGCGGCGCCGCGGCCATGATCCGGCGGGTGACGCGCAGGCCGGTCACGGCCGCGGCGCGGTCGGCGTCCGTCGCGAGGTAGTTGAGCGTGATCGCCGGATGCTCGTGGGCGTCGCGCGAGCGGATGCGCACGTGCCCGCGGCTGGTCGGGCGCAGGTTGCACACCGAGGGCGTGATGGCGTCCCAGGGATGCAGCGGGTCACCGAACTTGTCCAGCGACAGCGGCTGCACGTGCCATTCGAGGTCGGGCGTCTCCAGCGATTCGTCACTGCGCGCGAAAGCGCCGAGCTGCGAGGGCGGCATGGTCAGCGGGCCGCGGCGGAACAGCAGGTACTCCAGGCCCATGGCGATGCGGCCGACGAGCGAGTTGGCGCGGCGGTTCAAGGTCACGGTGTTGGAGACCTGGTAGACGGTGCGCACCTGCAGGTGATCGTGCAGGTTCTCGCCGACCCCGGGCAGGGCGTGGGCGACCTCGATGCCCAGCTCGCCGAGGAGGGCGGGTGCACCGATGCCGGAGAGCTGCAGGAGTTGCGGCGAGCCGATGGCGCCGGCGGCGAGGATGAGCTCGCGCCGGGCGACGAGCCGCGGCCGCGTGCCGTCGTCGCGACGCACGCTGACCCCGCGGGCGCGCAGGCCGCCGTCCCGCCGTTCGAGGTCGATGCCCTCGACCTGCGTACGCAGCATGATCTCGAGGTTGGGGCGATTGCGGACCGGGTCGAGGAAGGCGCGCACCGCACTCCAGCGCCGGCCCTTGCGCTGGTTCATCTGGAAATAGGCCGTGCCGGTATTGTCGCCGCGGTTGAACTCGTCGATGCGCGGGATGCCGCAGGCCACCGCGGCCTCGCGCCAGGCGTCGAGGATGGGCCAGTTGACGCGCCGTTCCTCGACGCGCAGCTCGCCGCCGGCGCCGTGGTACTCGCTGGCGCCGTGCTGGTAGTCCTCGCTCTGCCTGAACACCGGCAACACGTCGTTCCAGCCCCAGCCGCGGTTGCCGAGCGCGGCCCAGTGGTCGTAATCGGCAGCCTGGCCGCGCATGTAGATCATGGCGTTGATCGAGGAGCAACCGCCGAGCACGCGACCGCGCGCGTAGCCGATGCTGCGGCCGTTGAGGCCGTCATCCGGCTCGGTGCGGTAGCACCAGTCGGTGCGTGGATTGCCGATGGTGTAGAGGTAACCGACCGGGATGTCGATCCAGAAATAGTCGTCGCGCCCGCCGGCCTCGATCAGCAGCACGCTGGCCTCGCGCTCGGCCGACAAGCGGTTGGCCAGCACGCAGCCGGCTGTGCCGGCGCCGACGATGATGTAGTCGTATTCCATGCTTCGGGTCCGTGCGGTGTGCGGTGCCGAGGCTGGCGGCAGCGATCGGCGCCCGGCGATTCTAACGCGTGTCGCTGCGACCCCCGGGGCAGATGGTCGTCGAGCACACGGTTTGTTCTAATCGCCGCGCCAGGTACGTCCAGCGAGGTTCCGTCGATGCCCGTCACCTTCGAACAGATCAAGGCCCGTTTCGAGGCCGAGCAGGCCCATCCCATCGTGCCGCGCACGCGCGAGGACATGCCGCCGAACTACGAGTCGATCACGGCAGAGTGGCTGACCGACGTGCTCGGCCACGCGGTGCCGGGTGCCGCGGTCGTCTCGCATCGCCTCGGCCCGCGCGACGACGGCACCTCCAACCGGCGTTTCATCTACCTCGAGTGGAACGAGGCCGGGCAGGCGGCCGGGCTGCCGGCGAGCGTGTTCTGCAAGGGCACGCCCAGTCTGGAGAGCCGCTACATGCTGGGCATGGCGGGCGGGGTACAGGCCGAGGTCGATTTCTACAACGTGCTCTACCCCGAGGTCGACGTGATCGCGCCGACGCCGCTGTTTGCGCGCTACCACCCCGAGACGTTGAACTCGATCATCGTACTCGAGGACCTGAGCGAGAAAGTCTCGTTCAACACCATGGAGACCGACCTCGAGTTCGCCCACTGCCAGAGCCAGATGCGCCTGCTCGCGCAGCTCCACGCCAAGTACTACACCAGCGCGGAACTGGTCGGCCGCCTGCGCATCTTCACCAAGTGGGAGGACTTCTTCCGCATCGTCGCCTTCGATGCGGGCTTCGAGGAGGCCTGTATCCGCGGCTTCAGCCAGGCCGAGGCGGTCGTGCCCGCGCGCCTGTTCGCGCGCGAACCCGAGGTGTGGCCGGCGACCTTGCGCGCCGCCGACATGCACGAGGTGATGCCGCGCGGCATCACCCACAACGACGTCCATCTCAAGAACTGGTACATCCGCCCGGACGGCGAGATGGGCATCAACGATTGGCAGAACACCTGCCAGGGCAACGGCAGCCGTGACCTCGCCTACTGCATCTCGACCGCGGTGACGCCGGAGAAGCGGCGCCAGTGGGAGCGCGACCTGCTCGCCTACTACATCGAGGAGTTCGCCGCGCGCGGCGGGCCGCGCCTCGATTTCGACGTCGTCTTCAAGTGGTATCGCCAGCAGCTCTTCGCCGCGCTGGCGTGGTGGTCGGGTACGCTCGGCCAGCCGCCGGAAGCGCCCAAGATGCAGCCGCCGGAAACCTCGCTCGAGTTCATCCGCCGCACCTGCATCGCCATCGACGATCTCGACGCGCTGGACAGCTTCGGCTGACGTACGGCGCGGCCGCGGCCGCAACGGGGACGGCGGCAACGGGGCCGCAACGGGGACAGTATACTTTTCCCCGCGCCTCAGCCGCTGCGCCATGTTGTGCAAAAGTATACTGTCCCCGTTGCCCAGCCGCGGCAGCATGTCGTGCGAAAGTATACTGTCCCCGTTGCCGGTACCGGGGGAGGGTAGTGCATGGGACGACAGGACATCATCTTCGAAGCCGAGGGCACGGCGCTGGTCGGCTGGCTGGCGCGACCATCCGCGAGCGAGGCGCCGAGCCCGCTGGTCATCCTGGTGCACGGCCTGTCCGGTATCGTCGACCTCGATCTCGCCGAGTACGCCGAGCACTTCGTCGCCGCGGGCTATGCCTGCCTTGCCTACGACCACCGCAACTGGGGGCGCAGCGCCGGCTGGCCGCGCGGTGAGACCGATCCCTGGCGCCAGGTCGCCGATCTGCGCGAGGCGATCTCCTTTGCGCGTACGCTGCCGGGCATCGACCCGCAACGCATCGGCCTGTGGGGCACGAGCTACGGCGGCGGCCACGTGCTGACGGTCAGCGCCCTCGATCGCCGCGTGCGCTGCGCGGTGTCGCAGGTGCCGCTGACCTCCGGGTCGCGCACGTTCGACACCTGGGTGCCGGCGGCCAAGCAGGAAGCCTTCCGCGCCCGCCTCGATGCCGATCGCGACGCGCGCCGCCGCGGCGAACCGCCGGCGGTGACCGCGGCCGCCACGCGCGGTTCGGAGACCGCCGAGTGGGTCGAGCGCAAGGACGTCGACGGCCGCTATCTCAACCAGCTCACCCTGCGCAGCTTCGACCTGCTGCGCACCTACGAGCCGGCCAGTTTCGCGCCGGCCATCGCACCGACCCCGCTGATGATGATCATCGCCGCGCGGGACACCACCACGCCGACTGCATGGCAGCACGAGACCTTCGCCACCATCGGCGGCACCAGCGAGCTGGTCGAGATCGACTGTCGCCACTACGACGTCTACATGGACCACCTGCCCGAGGCCGCGGCCGCCGCGACGGCCTGGTATCGGGCTCACCTGTGATGCGCGGCGCGCGACGACCGCGTCGGCCGCCGCCGCCATCGCTCAGCACGCGCGCTGCCACGCGGGCAGCGGCGCCGGGGAGCACCGCGGCATGAAATTCGGCATCGTCAGCTACAACACCGAGTACGGTATCCGGCCCGACGTCGCCGCGCGCGAGGCCGAGGCCCGCGGCTACGAGTCGATCTGGCTGCCCGAGCACACCCATATCCCGGTCAGCCGCGAGACGCCGTTCCCGCTCGGCGGCGAGCTGCCCGAGGAATACAAGCATTTCATGGACTTGTTCGTGTCCATGACCGCCGCCGCGATGGCGACGACCACGCTCAAGGTCGCGGCCGGCATCTGCCTGCTCGTCGAGCACGACCCGATCGTCGTCGCCAAGGCCGTGGCCACGCTCGACTACCTCAGCGGGGGGCGCGTCATGTTCGGCATCGGCGGCGGCTGGAACCGCGAGGAGATGGCCAACCACGGCACCGCCTTCGAGCAGCGCTGGAAGATCCTGCGCGAGCGGGTCGCCGCGCTGAAGGCGATGTGGACCGAGGAGCAGGCCAGCTTCCACGGCGAATTCGTCGACTTCGAACCGATCTGGTGCTACCCCAAGCCGGTGCAGAAACCGCACCCGCCGATCTACCTCGGCGCGGTGAGCAAGGCGGGCTTGAAGCGCGTGGTGGACTACTGCGACGGCTGGCTGCTGGTCGACCCCAACGACGATTCGCTGGAACGCGCCACGCGCGAGCTGGACGTGTTGTGCGCGGCGCGCGGGCGCGCGCGCGAGTCCATCTCGATGACGGTATTCGCCACCCGGGTCGTCGACGCCGCGCTGGTCGAGCGCTACGCCGCCGCCGGGGTCGAGCGAACCATCGTGTGGTTGCCGCCGGATTCCGCCGACGTCGCACTGCAGGTGATGGACGCCGCCGCGCCGCTCATCGAACGTTACCGCTGAGCGCGGGCGACCGCGGTGCCGAGCAAGCGCGCGTCGCGTGCCGCGGCACGCGCCGCTGCGGTCCGCTCAGCCCATGCCACGCTGCGCTGCCCACGCGGCGTGGATGTCGTCCATGGTGAGCGTGGCGGTGACGGCGCCGTCGTCGTCCATGATGTCGAGCACCTCGTGGGCGCCGTCGGTTCGCACGCTGTAGAACACCACCGCGCCCTCCGCGCCGCCGCCCTCGCTGTGGGCGTCGTCGGTGCGTCCGCGGTAGTAGCGCCCGGCCGCGCGGATTTCGCGCACCGAGCCGTCCGGCTCGTACATGCACAATTCGCCCTGCACGATGAACATGTTGGTCTGCGCGAGGTGGTTGTGCAGGGTGACGGTCTTGTTCGGCGCGAAGCGCACCAGCAGGTCCACCACCCCGCGCGGCTCGTCGACTTCGAGCAGGGAGAGTTCGAGGTTGTCGATGCCGGCGAAGGGTTGCCAGTCGATGGCGTGGTCGTAGAGATCGCAGCCGGGCTGCGCGGGCATGCGGGTCATGGAGTGTCTTCCTCGCTTGCAGTGGGCGGGCCGGCCGGTGTCAGCGCGCCGCCGCCGGCAGGCGGTAGGCGAGCAGCACGTTGCCGGGCAGGCCGACGTTGAGAATGTTGAAGCCGCTGTTCAGGTACACGTAGTCACCGGCGACCACCGGGCCGCCGTTGCCGAGCGCGCCACCGTGGCCGCTGCGGCCGTTGACCCCGGCGAAGTCCTGCGCGGTGTCGAGCACGAACACTGCGCTGCCGTCGTCGCGGCGGTAGCCGCGCAGGGTGCCGTCGAGCAGGCCGACCAGCACCACCTCGCCGGCTACTGTCGGCGGCGTGGCGACGCCGTTGCCGCAGGGCGGGGTGGGTTTGCCCGCACAGCGCGGGGCGATGTCATCGACGCGCCAGGCCGGTTCACCCGTCACCAGGTCGACCGCGGTCAGCGAACCGCGCGAAGCGAGATCGATGTCGATGTCGGTGACCGGGGCGTAGGCGTAACGGCCGTCGGCGGCGATGCCGAACTCGATACCGCCGGCCTCGCCGCCGCGCCCCACGCGGACCGACCACAACACCTGGCCGGCGGCATCCGGGTCGAGTGCGTAGAGCATGCCGTCCTTGCTGCCGGCGACGACGATCTCGCGGCCGTCGGCGCGCTCGACCAGCAGCGGCGGCGCGCCCAGATCGCGGTCGCCGTGGCCCTCGGGGTTCTCCGGCGAGCAGTTCTTGCGTTCCTCGTCCCACCACGCCTCGCAGGCGAGGTGGTAGATGTCGGCGCCGCCCATCTGCACGGGCGCCAGGCTCATGACCCAGCGCTTGGCGCCGGTGGCGATGTCGAGCGCCATGACCGCATCGGATTCGTCCACGCGCGGCTCGGTGAACTGGTTGCCGTTGCCGACGTAGACCACGCCACGCTTACGGTCGACGGCGATACCGGACCACACCGGCACGCCGGACGGGCCGAAGCGCGCCACGCCCATGTCGTTCTCGCCGAGGTACTCGGCGTACTGCTCGATGGTATGGGTCTTCCAGCGCACCTCGCCGGTGGCGGCGTCGAGCGCGACGACCGCGCCGCGGAAGGTGCAGCAGGGCAGGTCCATGCGCATGGCCTGGACTTCCTCCAGGCTCGAGACCGGCACGAACACCTGGCCGGCGTCGAGGGTCACGTTGCCGGTGATGCGCGCGCCCGGCGTCCAGTCGACGCGCGTGCGCCAGCGCAGGCGGCCGGTCCTGGCATCGAGGCCGTAGACGTTGGCGAGGAGGTCGCCGAACACCAGGGTGTCGCCTTCCAGCGCGACGTTGGAGCGCACCCGGCCCTCGGCGTGGAAGGCCCAGTGCGCGCAGCCGCGCGCGGCGTCGAGCGCGTAGACCCAGTGGTTCAGGTTGCCGGTATAGACGGTGCCGTCGCGCACCGCCACCGCATTGCCGGCGCCGGAGAAGGCCGAGTGCTCGGGAAAAGGATGCGCCCAGGCCAGTTCGAGGCCGGCGAAGCGCACGGCCGTCAGCGCGGGATCGTCGAGATGGCGTGTGAAGCGATTGTCGCGCGACCAGCCCGGCCAGGCGCTGCTTGCCGGCGCGCTCGCCGGGGCGCCGTCGGTACAGGCCGTCACCCCGGCGGAGCGATCGGTGGGCTGGTCGTCGGGGCGGCCGAGCAGGCGCGCGATGGCGAGCCGCTCGGGGCGGGTCAGGCCGTTGGCGTGTTCCTGCATGGTGCCGTGCCACAGCGCGGCCTCGATCTCCTCCACGGTCAGGCGGCCGAGCTGTTCGCGCGTCGGCGCCAGCACGCCGAGATCGTGGCAGCCCTGGCAGCGCGCGGCGAACAGCGCGGCGCCGTCGGGCGGACCGTCGGCGCGGGCCGGCACGAGAACGAGCAGCGCGAGCAGGGGCAGCAGGCGGGTCATCGCACGATCTCCTTGAAACGACGGCAACGCTAGCACCGCCCGCCGGCCCGCGCCATCGCTGCACGCGGTTCCCCGCGCCGGTCGCGCACGCCATAATCCCGCCCCATCAGTTCCAAGGAGAGCGGCGAATGAATGCCTGGGAAATCCGATCAGACGGCGGCATCGACGCGCTCGTGCCCGTGACCCGCGAGGTTCCCGCACCCGGCCCGTACGACGTCATCGTGCGCGTGCGCGCGGTTTCGCTCAACTACCGCGACCTGCTGCACGTGCTCGGCGTGGTCGACCAGGATCGCTGGCCGCTGGTGCCCTGTTCGGACGGCGCCGGCGAGGTCGTCGCGGTGGGGCCGGCGGTGACGCGCTTCAAGGTCGGTGACCTCGTCGCCGGCACCTTCTTCCAGCGCTGGCCGGCCGGGCGCATCACTGGCGAGGTGATGGAATCGGCCCTCGGCGGGCGCCTGCCCGGCATGCTCGCCGAGCACGTCTGCCTGCACGAGGACGGCGCCGTGCACGTGCCCCCGGGCTGGACCGCGGCGCAGGCCGCGACGCTGCCGTGCGCGGCGCTGACCGCGTGGCACGCCCTGGTCGCCAAGGGCCGCTTGATGGCCGGCGAGACGGTGCTCGTGCTCGGTACGGGCGGCGTGTCGCTGTTCGCGCTGCAGATCGCGAAGATGCACGGCGCGCGGGTCATTCTCACCTCCAGCAGCGACGCCAAGATCGCCCGTGCCCGCGCCCTCGGCGCGGACGAGACCATCAACTATCGCGATACCCCGGACTGGGACCAGGCCGTACTCGAACTCACCGGCGGGCGCGGCGTCGACCACGTCGTCGAGGTCGGCGGCTCGGGTACGCTCGCGAAGTCGATCAACGCCACCGCCTACGGTGGTCACGTGTGGCTGATCGGCGTCCTGACCGGCTTCGAGAACGCCATCGATCCCATGCCCGTGCTGTTCAAGAGCGTCGACGTGCAGGGCATCTACGTCGGCAGCCGCGAGATGTTCGAGAACATGAACGCGGCCTTCGCCGCCAATGGCCTCGAGCCCGTCATCGATCGCCGCTTCCCGCTCGCCGAGGCGCGCGAGGCCTTCCATTGCATGCAGCAGGCGGGGCACTTCGGCAAGATCGTCATCGAACTGTGAGCCGCCGGCCGTGGCGCCCGGGTCCGCGGGGCAGGCTGCTGACCCGCGGCGCGGCAGCCGCGTCTCGCTCAGCGCGTCCCGGGCGTGGCGTCGCGCCGGCGCGCGGCGAGCGTGACCAGTGCCCCCAGTGTCATCCACAGGGCGGGTGGTAGCGGGACCGCCGAGGTCACGACCAGCGCGGCGAAATCGGTACCGTAGAGCAACTCGAACTGGCGGCCGTTGCAGCTGATGCAGGCGATACCGTCGAAGCCGTTCGCAATCGTGTCGGCGAGCAGGAAGACGAAGCTGTCGCCGAGCGCCGGCAGGTAGCCTGGATCGAGATCGACCGCGACCAGGCCGCCCAGGCTCGCCTCGCCGGTGACGGCGAGAACGTCGTTGACGCCGAGCCCGGCAATCTCGATCAGCAGTTCGCCGGCACTGCGCTGGACGTAGTTCCCGCTGATGTCGAGTTGGCCGATCGAGCCGCCCGGGCCGACTTGCCCGCCGTTGTCGACGTCACCCGCGACGGTGCCGTGGCCGCCCAGCAGTCCACCTTCGATGAGGACGCCGCCCGTCGCCGTGAGCAGGCCGTCGACCTGGGTCACACCGGCGGTCTGACGGTAGAGACCTTGACGCAGGAGCTTAGCGGTCGACGCGACCGTGACGACGCCACTGGTCGAGAAGGCACCTGACGCCAGGGTGAGTGTGCCTATCCCGACGGCCTCGAGGGTGCCCTCGTTGACGAAACCGCGTGCATCGTCGGGGTCGACGACGAGGGCGTTGGGCTGGTCGGCGCGGACAGTGCCGCGGTTGACGAGGCCGAGGGTGTTGGCGCCGAGTCGTCCCGAGCCGCGCAGGAGGTTGCTCTCGTTGGTGAGGGTGAAGACGCCGCCGGTCGAGCGCAACTCGTTCTCGGAGTTGTTGCTGAGATTGACGGTGCCGTTGCCGTCGAGGGTGACGTCGTCGCGCAGGCGCAGGCTGGTGACGTTGCCGACCGACTGCAGGTTGATGGTGCCGTTGTTGGTGATGTGACCGAGGAGGTCGAGGGCCTGGAAGTTGGGCACGTCGATGACGGCGTCGTTGACCAGGCCGATGCCGTCGAGGACGGTGTTGCCGACGATCTCGAAGCGGCCCGAGCCGGTCGAGTCGAGGTGGCCGCCGGCGATGTTGACGTTGCTCAGGCGCACGCGCGAGGCGTCGTCGGCGGCGATGGTGCCGCCGGCATTGAAGACCTGGCCGTCGCCGAGTTCGAGGGTGCCGCCGTTGGAGGCGCGCATGAGGCCGAGGTTGGTGACGTCGCCGGAGGCGGCGGGGTCGACGAAGAGGATACGGCCGGCGAGGTCGGCGTCGAGGACGGTGTTGGCGTCGAGGGTGAGGCTCAGGAGGTTGTTGCCGAGGCGTCCGCCGCCGTGGACGAGTTGGCCGTTGAGGGTGAGGCGCTCGGTGCCGGCGAGGCCGCGGACGTAGTTCTCGGTGTTGCCGTTGAGCAGGAGTTCGCCGCTGCCGTCGAGGGTGACGTCGCCGAGCAGGCGCAGGGTGGTGACGTTGCCGACGGAGTTGAGGGCGATGCGGCCGTCGTTGAGGTAGCTGGTGGCGCCGGCGCTGGCCTCGAGGTCGAGGGTGGCGAAGTTGTCGACGACGACGAACGAGCCGGTGTCGAAGGTGACGGCACCGCCGAGGCGGGAGGTGCCGGAAGCGGCACGCACGGTGCTGCCGGCGCCGTTGACGAGGGTGCCGCCGTGGACGGTGCCGTTGACGAGACGCAGGGTGGCGCTGCCATGGGTGGCGACGTTGCCGCCATCGACGGTGGCGCCGTTGACCTCGACGGTGCCGTCGGTGGCCTGGATGGTGCCGTCGACGGGTCCCTCGAAGTTCTGGAACAGGCCGTCGGCGAGGGTGAGCGTGCCGCCGGCGGTGGCTTCCATGAGGCCGGCGTTGACGACGCCGCGTGCATCGTCGGGGTCGACGACGAGGGCGTTGGGCTGGTCGGCGCGGACAGTGCCGCGGTTGACGAGGCCGAGGGTGTTGGCGCCGAGTCGTCCCGAGCCGCGCAGGAGGTTGCTCTCGTTGGTGAGGGTGAAGACGCCGCCGGTCGAGCGCAACTCGTTCTCGGAGTTGTTGCTGAGATTGACGGTGCCGTTGCCGTCGAGGGTGACGTCGTCGCGCAGGCGCAGGCTGGTGACGTTGCCGACCGACTGCAGGTTGATGGTGCCGTTGTTGGTGATGTGACCGAGGAGGTCGAGGGCCTGGAAGTTGGGCACGTCGATGACGGCGTCGTTGACCAGGCCGATGCCGTCGAGGACGGTGTTGCCGACGATCTCGAAGCGGCCCGAGCCGGTCGAGTCGAGGTGGCCGCCGGCGATGTTGACGTTGCTCAGGCGCACGCGCGAGGCGTCGTCGGCGGCGATGGTGCCGCCGGCATTGAAGACCTGGCCGTCGCCGAGTTCGAGGGTGCCGCCGTTGGAGGCGCGCATGAGGCCGAGGTTGGTGACGTCGCCGGAGGCGGCGGGGTCGACGAAGAGGATACGGCCGGCGAGGTCGGCGTCGAGGACGGTGTTGGCGTCGAGGGTGAGGCTCAGGAGGTTGTTGCCGAGGCGTCCGCCGCCGTGGACGAGTTGGCCGTTGAGGGTGAGGCGCTCGGTGCCGGCGAGGCCGCGGACGTAGTTCTCGGTGTTGCCGTTGAGCAGGAGTTCGCCGCTGCCGTCGAGGGTGACGTCGCCGAGCAGGCGCAGGGTGGTGACGTTGCCGACGGAGTTGAGGGCGATGCGGCCGTCGTTGAGGTAGCTGGTGGCGCCGGCGCTGGCCTCGAGGTCGAGGGTGGCGAAGTTGTCGACGACGACGAACGAGCCGGTGTCGAAGGTGACGGCACCGCCGAGGCGGGAGGTGCCGGAAGCGGCACGCACGGTGCTGCCGGCGCCGTTGACGAGGGTGCCGCCGTGGACGGTGCCGTTGACGAGACGCAGGGTGGCGCTGCCATGGGTGGCGACGTTGCCGCCATCGACGGTGGCGCCGTTGACCTCGACGGTGCCGTCGGTGGCCTGGATGGTGCCGTCGACGGGTCCCTCGAAGTTCTGGAACAGGCCGTCGGCGAGGGTGAGCGTGCCGCCGGCGGTGGCTTCCATGAGGCCGGCGTTGACGACGCCGCGTGCATCGTCGGGGTCGACGACGAGGGCGTTGGGCTGGTCGGCGCGGACAGTGCCGCGGTTGACGAGGCCGAGGGTGTTGGCGCCGAGTCGTCCCGAGCCGCGCAGGAGGTTGCTCTCGTTGGTGAGGGTGAAGACGCCGCCGGTCGAGCGCAACTCGTTCTCGGAGTTGTTGCTGAGATTGACGGTGCCGTTGCCGTCGAGGGTGACGTCGTCGCGCAGGCGCAGGCTGGTGACGTTGCCGACCGACTGCAGGTTGATGGTGCCGTTGTTGGTGATGTGACCGAGGAGGTCGAGGGCCTGGAAGTTGGGCACGTCGATGACGGCGTCGTTGACCAGGCCGATGCCGTCGAGGACGGTGTTGCCGACGATCTCGAAGCGGCCCGAGCCGGTCGAGTCGAGGTGGCCGCCGGCGATGTTGACGTTGCTCAGGCGCACGCGCGAGGCGTCGTCGGCGGCGATGGTGCCGCCGGCATTGAAGACCTGGCCGTCGCCGAGTTCGAGGGTGCCGCCGTTGGAGGCGCGCATGAGGCCGAGGTTGGTGACGTCGCCGGAGGCGGCGGGGTCGACGAAGAGGATACGGCCGGCGAGGTCGGCGTCGAGGACGGTGTTGGCGTCGAGGGTGAGGCTCAGGAGGTTGTTGCCGAGGCGTCCGCCGCCGTGGACGAGTTGGCCGTTGAGGGTGAGGCGCTCGGTGCCGGCGAGGCCGCGGACGTAGTTCTCGGTGTTGCCGTTGAGCAGGAGTTCGCCGCTGCCGTCGAGGGTGACGTCGCCGAGCAGGCGCAGGGTGGTGACGTTGCCGACGGAGTTGAGGGCGATGCGGCCGTCGTTGAGGTAGCTGGTGGCGCCGGCGCTGGCCTCGAGGTCGAGGGTGGCGAAGTTGTCGACGACGACGAACGAGCCGGTGTCGAAGGTGACGGCACCGCCGAGGCGGGAGGTGCCGGAAGCGGCACGCACGGTGCTGCCGGCGCCGTTGACGAGGGTGCCGCCGTGGACGGTGCCGTTGACGAGACGCAGGGTGGCGCTGCCATGGGTGGCGACGTTGCCGCCATCGACGGTGGCGCCGTTGACCTCGACGGTGCCGTCGGTGGCCTGGATGGTGCCGTCGACGGGTCCCTCGAAGTTCTGGAACAGGCCGTCGGCGAGGGTGAGCGTGCCGCCGGCGGTGGCTTCCATGAGGCCGGCGTTGACGACGCCGCGTGCATCGTCGGGGTCGACGACGAGGGCGTTGGGCTGGTCGGCGCGGACAGTGCCGCGGTTGACGAGGCCGAGGGTGTTGGCGCCGAGTCGTCCCGAGCCGCGCAGGAGGTTGCTCTCGTTGGTGAGGGTGAAGACGCCGCCGGTCGAGCGCAACTCGTTCTCGGAGTTGTTGCTGAGATTGACGGTGCCGTTGCCGTCGAGGGTGACGTCGTCGCGCAGGCGCAGGCTGGTGACGTTGCCGACCGACTGCAGGTTGATGGTGCCGTTGTTGGTGATGTGACCGAGGAGGTCGAGGGCCTGGAAGTTGGGCACGTCGATGACGGCGTCGTTGACGAGATCCGCGCTGCCATCGAGCACGGCGACGCCGGACACACGAACGCGGCCGTTGCCTCCCGTGGTCAGCTGCCCACCCTCGACGGTCACCGTGCTGAGCACGGTCTGGCCATCGTCGAGCGCCCGGATCGTGCCGTTGCGGTTGTCGAACGTGCCGAACTGCAGCACCAGCGTGCCGTTGGCGCTCGATTGCAGGATACCGTCGTTGGTGAACTTGGCGCCGCCGGTCTCGTCGGGATCGACGACCAGCGGGTTCGCGACGTTGGCGTCGACCAGTGCATTGGTATAGATGACGAGCGAGTTGACGCCGAACTGCCCGGCGCCGCGCACGTCGACGCCGTCGAGGACCAGCGTATCGGCGCCACCCCCGCTGAAGCCGCGGATACGGTTCTGGGTATTGTTGGAGAGCTGGATGAGGCCGTGGCTGAGCGTCCCGATGCCGTGGCCGCCGGCGAACTCGAGATCGGTGAGGTTGCCGACCGAATCCAGAAACAGGGTCCCGGTGATCTGGTGGGCGCCGGAGTCGGGCTCACCGCTGTTCTCGAGGCGCAGGTGCCGGATGTTGTCGATGTGCAACTGGCCGCCACTGTCGATGGCGAGCTTGTCGATGGCGGCGTCCTGGTCGAGGTGTGCGATGGCGTCCTGGGGAATGACCGCGAACCAGCGTTGTGGCGGTGCGTTGTTTGGCGGCCCGGGGAGCCCGAAGCAGTCCCAATTGGCGGCGACACTCCAAGCCGTACCGAGATCGCCCGTGAAGACGCAACTGCTGACAACGTCCGCCATGGCCGCACGCGTGCCGGCAGCGGTGACTAGGAGACTGAGCGCGATGGCGCGGCTATACCTGGCGACCATGAGGATTCCCCCTCCGTTGCGATCCTGACAGGGCACCCCACGCTGGCCGCGCTGTCGCATGGCTGGCCGAGGCTACGACTCCGACAGGAGGACGATAGCGGAATCGGCGAGCGGGTTCAGTCGACCGCCGGCCGCCGGCTGAAACGTGACAATTTGTTACATTCGCCCGACCGCCGTGACATCCGGGCCGAGCACGCCGCCGTAGCGCGACCGGCGGACCACCCCCGCGGGCCCCGCACACCCACGACCCGACGCTAGCGGTTCCAGCCGGAACGCGACGACCCCTGTGATGGAACGTACGTCGCGCCGTGCCGGCGGCCGTCGCAGCACGCCACAGACGTGGCCTGAGAAGGCGGCGGGGCTGCCGCGTGCCACTGCGGTCTCAACCAAAGGTCTCGCCGCGGATCCGCGCGGCGGCGACACCGCCACCCTCCAGTGCGTGCGTGACGGCGGCGACGAAGCCGGGCGGGCCGCACACGCGGGCGTCGCACGCGCTGGTCGGCAGCAGGGCCTGCACCGCGGCGGGGCCGAGGCGGCCGGCGCTGTCGAAATCGATGCCGGGACGTTCGCCCGGCGCGGGCCGACTGAAGGCGACGTGCAGGCGCACGCCGTGGCTGCGGGCGAGGCCACGCACCTCGTCCAGCAAGGGCGCCTCGCCGCCGTGCCGCGCGGCGTAGACGAAGGTGACCGGTCGGCCGCGGGCCACCGCCTCGGCGAGCATGCTGGCCAGCGGCGTGACACCGATCCCGCCGGCCACCAGCACGAGCGGTCCGGCGCCGCCATCGAGCACGAACTGCCCGGCCGGCAGGCCGGCTCGCAGGCGCGCGCCGGGCGTCGCGGCCGCGTGCAGGTGCGACGACACGCGGCCACCGGCCAGCGCGCGCACACTGATGCGCCAGCGCGGCGCCGTCGGCGCCGACGACAGCGAGTAGGTGCGCAGCGCCCGGACTCCGCCCAGCGTCACCTCCAGCGGAACATGCTGGCCGGCCTGGAAGGGCGGCAAGGATGCGCCATCGGCGCCGACCAGCCAGAACGAGCGCACCCCGGCGCTTTCGTCCACCACTTCGTCCACCTCGACTTCGAGCGCGGCGGGCGCGTGCCAGCGCAGCGGCAGCGCCTCGTGCAGGTCGTTGACCGCTTCCACCCTGACCTCGACCACGCGTTGCGCGCCGGGCCAGCGCGCCGCATCGGGCGAGAAGTCGATGCGCGCGCGCCCGCTCAGCTGTAACAGGCTGCCGCTGGCGAAGTCGACGAACAGCAGGCCGATGCGCGGATCCATGACGAGGTTGCCGAGCGTGTTGTAGTGGTTGTTGCCGGCGTACTCCGGCCAGGCCAGGGTGTGGGCATCGAGGACGCGGACGAAGCCGGGCGGGCCGCCGCGATGGGAGGCATCCATGCCGAAGGCCGGGTCCTCGCCGTCGCCGCGGAAACCCGAGGCCAGGAAGACGGTGTCGGCGTCCGCGATCCAGGCCTGTTGAACCGCGTCGAGTTCGGCGCCGAGCCGTCGTCGCGGTGACGCGGCCGGCGCGGCCGGCCGCCAGTGGCGGTCGTGGATGTATTGCGGGCAGTTGCCAAAGCTCTGGTCGACGCGGAAGCCGAAACCGTGGCCGTCGGCGTCGCTGACGCGACCGTTGACGCGGTTGCGGCGGCGGGTTGCGAACTCGATGCCGAGTACACCGACGTCGCGGCCGGCGACGAACGCGCCCGCGAGCGCGTCGCCCGTGACCGGGCCGGCTTTGAAGTCGAGACGGTCGGGCGCGGGCGAGGTGACGACCCCGGCCGGGTCGGCGATGAGGGTGGCCCAGGGGCGGCCGTCGCCGTCGCGGGCGGCGACGACCACGCAGGGCAACTGGCGGTAGAACTCGCGGTGCTGCTCCGGCATGTGGTCGCGCACCATGCGCCGGGCGAAGCCGGCGACGGCCTCGCGCACGCCGAGGCGCGCCTGGATCTGCGTCTCGCCGACGTGGAAGGGGCTGGTGGCAGGCATGTCAGGCACCTCCCGCCGGGGCGATGAACTCGACGCGGATGCCACCGGGGATCGCGCACATCATGTGCCGGGTGCCGCTGTCGCCGAGCGGTTCGGGCGCGAACTCCACGATCGTGTCCGGCCGCCCGGCGAGGCGCTCGGCCAGCACCTCGAGATCGGCGACGCGGAGCGCCAGGTGATGCAGGCCGACCTGGCGGCGACGGTCGAACGGCGCGGCGTCGGCGGCGCACTGCCACAGGGTGACCATGACGGCGCCGTCGCTGACGAAGACCGCCGGGTAGTCGGGTTTCTCGCCGACCACGGTGTAGTCGAGGGCGTCGACGAAGAAGGCGCGGGCGGCGGCGAGGTCGGGCACGCTCAAGCCGACATGGTGGACGCCGCGCGTGGCCGGCGGGTTGGGTGGTGCTGTGTGGGCCATGGCAGGGCCTCCCGTGATCGTGGCGGGCGACCATCGCCGGCCTGCCACGCAGGGTCGTGCATCAATGCCTGGGAATAAATGTGCTAATTTTCATTTTATCTATCAGGAAAAATGATTAATCGGCATGGACAAGCTCGCCGCCATGGCCGCCTTCGTCGAGATCGTCGATCGCGGCAGCCTGACCGCCGCGGCCGAGGCGCTCGGCAAGGCACAGCCGACCATGGTGCGCAGCCTGGCCAATCTCGAGGCACACCTCGGCGTGCGCCTGCTGCGACGGACCACGCGGCGGCTCGCCCTCACACCGGAAGGGCGCGACTACCTCGAACGCTGCCGGCGCATCCTGGCCGATGTCGACGAGGCCGAGCGCGTGCTCGACGCTGCCCACCCGGCACCGGCCGGCCTGCTCCGGGTAACGGCGCCGGTCACCTTCGGCCACCGCCACGTGATGCCGGCCGTCACCGACTTCGTGCGGCGCTGGCCCGAGGTGAGCATCGACCTGCTGCTGCTCGACCGCCCGGTCAACCTGCACGAGGAGGGCATCGATCTGGCCGTGCGCATCGGGCCGCTGGCCGATTCGACGATGGTCGCGCTGCCCGCCGGCAGCATGCGCCTGGTCGTCGCCGCCAGCCCGCAGCTGCTCGAGCGCCACGGTGTGCCGGCCGTGCCGCAGGCACTGGCGAGCCTGCCCTGCGTGCAATTCCACGGCGGCGTCGGCGTCAGCCACTGGGCGTTCATGGTCGAGGGTCGACGGGTGCAGGTGCCGGTCAGCCCGCGGCTCAGCGTGAATCACGCACCGTCGGCCGCCGACGCCTGCGCCGCGGGACTCGGGTTCGGCCGCTTTCTCGAATACCAGGTGCGCGACCTGGTGCAGCAGGGGCGGCTCGAAATCGTCCTGGCGGCGTTCGAACCGCCGCCGCAGCCCGTCAGCCTGCTGACGACCGACGCCCGCCTGGTGAGTCATCGCCTGCGCCTGTTCCGTGCCGCGCTGCGTGAGGCGCTCGCGCCCGGCAGCCAGCGCTGATGGCAACGGCGCGGCGCCGCCGTGGTCCGGAGGACGTTCGGCGACGGCCGCGGCCGGGGTCAGATCCCCGACCGCGCCGCCGGGTCTTACGGGCGGATCGCGGCGCAGGCGGGGGTCGAACCGCGCCGTCAGAACGCGCCTTCGGCCTTCATGGCGGCGATCGCGGCAGCGTCGTAACCGAGTTCGCGCAGCACGGTCTCGGTGTGCTCGCCGGGTTGCGCGAAGGTGAACTTCAACTCGCCCGGTTCGTGGCGGAACTTGAGCGGCGTGCCGATGTGCTCCCAGCCGCGTTCGTCCTCGACGATCATCTGACGGTGGCGCAGCTGCGGGTCGTCCACCGCCTCGCGGAGATCGTTCAGCGGGGCGACCGAGGCATTGATGCCGCGAAAGAATTCCATCCACTCGTCGCGGGTACGGGTGAGGAAGGTCTCGCGCAGGAAGTCCTTGACCGGCTCCTGGCGCGGCCCCGGCGGCGGCTGGCACAGTTCGAGCAGGTCGGGACGGCCGAGGCGCTCGAGGATGGCCTCGGCGAAGTGGATCTCCGAGCCGCCGAGCACGAGGTGGCCGCCGCCCTTGGTCGGGTAGATGTTGTACATGGCATAGCCGCCCAGCGCGCGTTCGTGGGCGAGGTCGGGCGGCGTCTTGTCGGCGAAGGTCGTGCCCATGTTGTTGGCCAGCGCGGCGATCAGCGAATCGGCCATGGCGACGTCGACGTAGTCGCCTGCGCCGGTGTCCTTGCGCCTGAGCAGCGCCATCAGGATGGCCGAGAGCGTCATCATCGAGGACAGCATGTCGGCGCCGGCGATGCCGGGGATGGCCGGGCTGCCGTCCGCACCGCGGTTCAGGCTCAACACGCCGGCGACGGCTTCGCAGGCGAGGTCGTGGGCCGGCACCTGCACGTAGGGTCCGTCCTGGCCCCAGGCCGACATCGAGCAGTAGACGACACCGGGATTGCGCGCGCGCACCGCCTCGTAGCCGAGTCCCAGGCGCTCGATCACGCCGGGACGGAAGGCCTCGACGACGACGTCGCAGGTCGCGGCGAGATCGAGCGCGGCGGCGCGCCCGGCGGCGGTCTTGAGGTTGAGCTGGATGGAGCGCTTGTTGCGATGGGTGTTGGCGAAGTAGACGGTGAGGCCGTCGCGCTTCGGCCCGATCTCGCGGTTGGGTTCGCCTGCCAGCGGTTCGAGCTTGATCACCTCGGCACCGTGATCGGCCATCATCTGGGTCATCACGGGGCCGGGCAGGAACAGGGACAGGTCGAGCACGCGCACGCCTTCGAGCTTCATGGTCTTCTCCGGGCTTCAGGGTGGCGCCGGTCGCACGCGCGGCCGGCCGCCGCGCATGCTATCACCGTGCGCCGGCGGTGCCCCCGCACCGGCCCGGTTCTAACGCCGGCGGCGAGCGACTACTATCCCGCCGCCGGGGTTCATTGCGGGCGCGAAGGGCCGCTACCCCGTTGATGCGGCGCAACAGCCGACACGGCCCGGCGCGACGATGCCGCCGCGGCAGGAAGCGAACAGCGACACCATGATCCAGGCAGACCAGACCCACGGCCGTGGCCGTACCTCGTGCGGCATCGTGCTGGCGTGCGCGTGCTGGTGCCTGCTCGCGGTCGCGCCGCTACGGGCGGCGCCCGCCGCCGCGCCGGGTGCGGCGGTACCGCGGGTCGTCGTCGCGCTCTACGATGCGCGCCGCGGGCCGCGGCACGCCACCTCGCTGCATCGCTTCCTGGAAATGCCGGCCAATCACCTCGGCCTCGTCTTCGAGTTCCACGACCTCGCCCAGCCGCTGCCCGACATCGGCGCGCGCGATGACGTGCGCGGGGTGGTGATGTGGCAGCGTTCGCCCGACGTCGCCGACCCCGACGCCTTCCTCGACTGGCTGGCGGGCGTGCTGAACGCCGGCAAGCGCGTGGCCATCCTCGGCGACCTCGTCGCCGCGACCGATCGCTTCGGCCGCTACGTCGACCGCGAACGCCTCGACCGCGTGCTCACCCACCTCGGCATCGCGGTCGACGACAGCGCCGAGCGGGTCGGCGCGGATGCCCGCGTCGAGCGCGCCGACCCGGCGTTGATCGGTTTCGAACGCCCGCTCGTCGCGCCGCTGCCCTATTTCGTCATGACCCGGCGCGTACCCGGCGCGACCAGCCACCTCGCGGTGCGCCCGGAGCCGGGAGCGGCCGAGGTCGCCGATCTCGTGGTCACCGGCGCGGCCGGTGGCTACGTCGCCGCCGACTACGCCCTCTATCGCGGCGTGGAGAACGCGCAGCGGCAGTGGATTATCGATCCCTTCGCCTTCCTGCGCGCCGCCTTTGCCACCGACGACCTGCCCAAGCCGGATACGACGACCCTGGCCGGGCGGCGCATCTACTACAGCCACATCGACGGCGACGGCTGGCGTAACGTCTCGCTGGCCGACGAGTATGCCGGCCACCAGGTGATCTCGGCGCGGGTGATCCTGGAGGAAGCCATCCGTCCCTTCCCCGACCTGCCGGTGACGGTCTCGCCGATCACCGCCGACCTCGATCCCGCCTGGTACGGCGACGAGGCCGCGCGTGCCGCGGCGCGCGACCTGTTCGCCCTGCCGCAGGTCGAGCTCGGTACGCACACCCATACCCATCCCTTCGCCTGGGGTTTCTTCGAACACTACGAAGCGCAGCGCGAGGCGGCCTACCTGCCGCGCTACGAAACCATGCAGGGTGGGCGCTACTTCGGCTGGGAGGGCCTCGAGAAGCAGCACGCCCAGCTACTCGCCGAAGACGAGGACGAGGTCAGCTACACCGCCGCCTACGTGCCCCGCGCCTATGCGCTCGCGCCGTTCGACATCAACCTCGAGGTCGGCGGCTCGGTCGCCATCGTCGAGCGCCTGGCGCCACCCGGCAAGCGTTGCCGGGTGATCCAGTGGTCTGGCGACACCCTGCCTTTCGCAGCGGTGATGGCCGCCACCGCCGCCGCCGGTCTCGGCAACATCAACGGCGGCGACTCGCGTTTCGACGGCGATTTCCCCTCCTATGCCTTCGTCGCCCCGGTCGGGCGGCGGATCGGACCGTACTGGCAGGTCTACTCGAGCAACAGCAACGAGAACACCTACACCGATCTGTGGCGCAGCCGGTACTACGCCTTCGGTTTCCTGCCGGAGACCCTCGAACGCACCGAGTCGCCGCGGCGCGTGCGTGCCGCCAACGTCTACTACCACATGTATTCCGGCGAGCGGCAGGCGGCGCTGCGCGCGCTGCTGAAGAACCTGCAGTGGGTCCGCCGCCATTCCCTGATCCCGATCGAGACCAGCCGCTACGCCAGCATCGGCGCCGGCTTCTTCACCACCCGCCTGGTCAGCGCAGGGCCAGCGACGTGGACGGTGCACGACCGTGGCGGCCTGCAGACGCTGCGCTTCGACGACGCCGACCAGCGCGACGTCGACTGGGCCGGCTCGCACGGCGTGATCGGGCGGCGGCGCTACCAGGGCAGCCTCTACGTCGCGCTCGATGCCGCGGTGACGACGCCGCGCGTGGCGCTCGGCGCCGCGCCGGGTGTCGCGGCGCCGCTCTACCTGGTCGAATCGCGCTGGGACGTGCACGATTGCAGTCTCGCCGCCGGGCACGTCGAGGCCACCGCCGGCGGTTACGGCGAGGGCGAGATGAGCTGGCAGGGACAGCCCGGCCAGCACTACGTGGTGACGGTGGTGGACGGGCCCGCGCCGCGGCGCTTCGAGGTCGTCGCCGACGCTGCCGGCCGGCTGCGTTTCAGCCTCGGCGAGGCCGCCTACGCCCCGGTGCGTTTCACCATCGCCCGCGTCGACGCCGCGCTGGCGGCGGCGCCGTGAGCCGGCGGCACGGGTCCGGCTGACATGTGGCGCCACGTCGTCTTCCTCGTCACGCTGAGTGTCGCGGCGCTCGCGCTCAGCGTGCTGCTGGTGCCGCGCGGACAGGAACTCGCGCTCATGTATTACAAGGCCAAGCGCTACCGCGATGCCCTGAGTGGCTTCGAGCGCGAATTCCTGGCCCACGGCGCACGGCCCACGGTGGTCGTGCCGCTCAACAAGCTCTACCTGCAGCAGGGCGAGGTCGAGGCCGCCGTCGAGGCCATGGACCGGACCCTGGCCGAGCGCCCCGACGACCTCGAGGCCTACGACCTCGCGCTCGAGGTCTACCGCGACACCATGCAGCCGGCACGCTACCGCGCCGCGCTGGCGCGCCGCGTCGAGCTCGTGCCGAGCACCGCGCTGGTACGCGAGCTGGCCAGCCTCTACGCCTTTGCCGGCGACCGCGATGGCGAAGCCGGCGCGCTCGCCCGCCTGGTCGAACGTGGCGATGCGGACGACGCCGAAACCCTGCGCCTGGCCCGCCTGCTGTGGGTCGACGGCGACGTCGACGGCGCGGTGGCGGCGCTAGATTCCTGGCGCGGCCGTGCCGGCGGCCGGCCCGACGCCAATGCCAGCCTGTTTGCCCTCGACGTCTACGCTGCCGCCGGACACGCGGACGCCATGGCGCACGTCGCGCGCCGCTGGGTCGAGGCGGCCGACGACGCCGACGGCTTCATGCAGGCCCTGGCCGCCCTGGTCGCGCGGCAGCAGGCCGCGGCCGCCGGCCCGACTTTGCGCATGGTGCTGGCGCAGCGACCGGGCCGTGCCGACCTGCTGGCGCCGGCGCTGGCGCTGGGCGCGGTGCTGGGCGAGCCCGCCATCTTCAGCGACTACGTGGCGACCCTGGATGCCGACACCGGCTTGCGTGCCCTGCGCCAGGGTGGACGCGCGGTACCGCCCTTGTCGCCGCGCGCCCTCGCGTTGTTGCACACCCTGCGTGACGAAGGGCGTCTCGCCGCGCTCGTCGGCGGCGGCCTGGCGGTCGCCCTGGTCGAGGCCGGCGATGCCACCCTGGCGCGGCTGGCGGCGCCGGTACTGGTCGACGCGCCCGCGCTCGCCGCGCCGCTACGCGCGGCGGAGTTCCGCCTGCTCGCCGGCGATGTCGCGGGTGCGCGTGCCGCCTACGCCGCGATCGACACCGCGCCACCGGCGACCCGCCTGCGCCGCCTCAACCTGGCCCTGGCGCTGGGTGACCCGACGACCGTCGCGGCACTGCTCGCCGACGCGGCCTGGCCGGCGGCCGACTACCCGGCGCTGGCCTGGGTCTACCACGACCTCGGCCAGGCCGCGCGCGGCTACGCGCGCCTCGGCCCGGCGCTCGTGGCCCGCGACGACGGCCCCGCGCAGGCGGCGTGGGCGCTGCTCGCCGCCGGCGCCGGCGAGCGCGACGCGGTGCGCGCGTGGCTGCGCGCCAGCGCGCCGGCCGCACCGGCCGCCAGCGTCGACGCGTTGCTGTGCGAACTCGGCCTGGTCGCCCTCGCGGCCGACGACGAAGGCCTGGCGCAGGCCGTCGCGGCGCGGGCCGGAGCGCGCCTGCCGGTGCGCGATCTCGAGGCCCAGCGCCTGGTCCACGCCGCCGGGCGCTTCGAGCAGGCCGTCGCCCTGACCGCGCCGCGCGTGGCCCACGATGCGACCAGCCGGCAATTGTTCCAGGACGCCCTGTTCGCACTGCTGCGCCAGCGCCGCACGGTACGCGAGGGCCTGGCCGGCCTCGCGGCCGGCTTCGACCACCTGGTCGCGGCGACCCTGGCGGCGGGTGACGCCGGCTCCGTGCAGGCGCGCACCCTCGCCTACGACCTCATCGACGCCGGCGCCTGGCCGCAGGCCGAGACCCTGCTCGCGACCCTGGTCGAACGCGACCCCGTGCAGTGGTACGACGCCTTCCGCGACGCCAGCCTCGCCAGCGACGAGCGCGAGGCCTTCTTCGCCTTCGTTGCCCCGCGTCTCGCCGCCGGGCCAGCCGACCCGCTGCACGACAACTACGTCTACGACCTCGGGCGTCTCGGCGGCGGCGAGCTGCTGCTGCCGGCGCTGGCTTCCAGCGTGGCCGACCGCGGCGGCGAACCGGCGGCGCGCGAGGCCGCCTATTACCAGTGGCGCGATCTCGCCCTGCAGCAGCACGATGCAGACTGGGTGGCCGTGCGCCTCGCGGCCTGGCTGGATGCCGCCGCGCCCGGCGATGCCCTGGCCGCGACCTGGCGCTTCGACCTCGCCGAGCTGGGCGGGCCGGCGCGCGCGCTGCCCTACCTCGAGGCTGCCGCGGCGCAGGGTGGCGCGGCCGCGCGGCGCGAGGCCTTCTATGCCTTCGAGGCGGCCGCGGACCAGGCCGGTGCAGCCGCCCGCGTCGTCGAGTTCGTCGCCGCCCGCCTGCGCGCGGGCGAGACCGATGCCGGCCTCGCCGCGCTCTATCGCGATGCCCTGCTGGCGAGCCCGGCGCGCGACGCGGTCGGCCCGGTCCTCGACGAACTCGTCGCCGCCAACCCTGCGCGTTGGGGCGAGCACTACGTCGACTGGCTCGCGGCGGGTGGCGATAGCAGCGGCCTGCTCGCGTTCGCGCGGGTCCATGCCGGCGACGCGCACCTGCCCGGATCGCTGCGCCGCCTGCTTGCCACGCGCCTGCTCGAAGCGGGCGACAAGGCGGGCGCGGTGGCCATTCATCTCGCCCTCGCCGCCGACGAGGCGCCGGGCGGGGAGAGCGTCGACACCCTGTTGTGGTTGTGGGGGCCGCGGCCGCCGCCGGCCGCCCTCGACTGGCTGGCGGCGCGGGCGGCGGCGAGCAGCGGCCGAACGCGCGCGGCCTGGGCGGCGCTGCTCGCCGAGCTCGGTGCGCCGCGGCGTGCCGCCGAGCTGCTGGCCGCCGCGGCGCGCGGCGCGCAACCGGAGCCGCTGGTGGTGGAACGCTACGCGCGCGCGTTGCTCGACGCCGGCGCGCGCGGCGAGTTGGAGGCCTTTCTCGCCGCGTACGTCGCCCGCGCGCCGCGCCGGGCGATGCTGCACTGGGCCGCGCGCACCGCCTCCGAGGCCGACCTCGTGCGGGTCGCGCAGCGCGCCTGGCTGGCGCTGCTGGAGATCGTCCCGGACGATCCGCGGGCGCTGCGCGAGGTCGGCCTGGCCGCTTTCGATGCCGGGCGTCGCGGCGACGCCGAACAGTACCTGGAGCGCTACCTCGCGCGCATCGACGACGACTACGAGGCACATTTCTTCTATGCCGAGGCGCTCGAGGAACGCGGCTTCCACAACCGCGCCGAGCCGCACTACGAGCGCATCCTCGCCCTGCTCGCGACCTCAGCGGACCCGGGTTTCCGCGCCCGCGTGGTGCGTGCCCAGACCCTGCACCGGCTCGGCCACGAAGAGGCTGCCCTGGCCGCTTTCGAGGCCTTGCTCGACGAGCGCCCGGGCGAGGGTCACCTGCGCGCCGACTACGTCACCATGCTGCTCGATGCCGAGCGCCTGGGGCGCGCGCGCCAGGTCCTGGCCGAGCGCGGTGGTTCATGAGCGCGGTACGGTCGATACGGCGGGCACTGCTGGCGTCGCTGCTCGCCGGCGTGGCCCACGGCGCGGCGGCGCAGGCGCCGGTTGGCGCGCCGGCAGCGACGACCGCGCCGACCGTCCCGGTGATCAGCGCCGCGGCCGAACCGCGCGCCCTGCGCCTGGTGATCCCGATCCCCCAGCGCGGCGACGTCGCCATCGACCTCGCGGGCCGCGGCGTGGTGGTGCGCTTCCCGGCCGCCTTCGACGCCAGCGTGCTGGCCGGGCTCGGCGAGCGCTACCCGGGCTGGATCCAGGACCTGCGCTACGGCTTCGACAGCCTCTACCTCGAGCCGGTGCGCGATGCGCGGGTCGAATTGCGCGCCGGCCCCGGGGTGCACGAGATCTGGCTGGTGCGCAGCGCCGCCGCGGCGGTCGCGCCGGCCGCCGTCGACGACGGTTCGGCGCTGCGCCTCGATCGTCTCGAGGCCCTGACCCGCGGTCGCGCCGGCGATCGCACCGGCGCCCGGGCCCGCCTGCGTGATCTCATGGAACGTCACCCGCAGGACGTGCAGACCCTGCTCGACCTGGTCGAGCAGGAACGCGAGCTCGGCCGCTGGCGCGATGCCATCGCGCTGTACAACCGCGCGCTGGCCCTCGATGCCGACGCGCCGTTCATGATCGAGGGCAAGGCCGCGCTGCTCTACGAGTACGGCCCCATGGTGCGCGCGAGTTTCGACCTGAGCGACGTCAAGGAGGAGGACGAGCAGCTCATCTGGGTGCTCGAATCGCGCGCCTTCGCCGGCGCCGACACCGTCGCCGGCCTGCGCTTCGAGTACCGCGACGTCGACGACCCCCAGGTGCAGAACCCGGCCGGCTTCGTCGAGTCGTTCAGCGGGCGGCGCGAGTTCGCCAGCCTCTACCTCGAACGGCCCGTGCCGGGCGGCGGCGAGGGGCGGCTGGAGATCCACGAGGGCGGCGGGCGGCCGGGACTCACCCTCGGCTGGGCGCGCGGCTGGAACCCGGGCACCACGCGCTTCCGGCTCGACGCCTGGCGACCCTACTGGGACTTCGTCGAGGGCATCGCCCATGGCGGTTACCGTCACCGCGCCGAGCTCACCCACCGCTGGCGCATGCACGAACCGTGGACGCTCGAAACCGCCCTGCACGGCAGCCGTTACGGCCTCGATGGCGACGCCGCCCTGGCCGACGCCTGGGGCCTGCAGCTCGCCACCGCCTACACGCTGTGGAACGCCGCGCCGCGCATCACGCTGGAGTACTACTTCGACACCGAGCGGTTCGGCAACGTGCGCGAGCGCTTCGACGCTGCCGGCAACCGCTACGCGCCGATCGGCTTCAACGATCGCGAGGTGCACCAGCTCCAGCTGGCCTGGAACGAACAGCTCACCGATTACGTCCGCGTCGGCGTGCGCGGCGGCTACACCGTCGATCGTTACAACGGCCGCGGCCACCATTTCGGCGTGGACCTCGCCTGGCAGCCGCTGCCCGGGCTCGAGCTCGGCGCGCGCTTCAACCAGAGCATCACCTCGTCGCGCGGCGGCGCCAACGAGCTGAACAGCGTCGGCGGTTTCCTCATGATCCGCTTGTGAGGCGCGCTGGCGGCCGGTAAGGAATGGCACCGCGCGTGCCGATACTGCCATAATCGGCCGCGCCGTCCCGGCCGTGGATGAACGGACGCAAGTTGTTGCAGTGGAAGAAGAACAAGGCCAGAACGTGAGTCGAACCCGTCCCCTTGCCCGGTGCCGCGGCGCCGCCGTGCTGTGTGCCGTGCTGGCGCTCCTGTTGAATGGGTGCGCCGATACCCGTTATGCCGTCGATTACGTCGGCACGGGCGCGAGTGCGCGCCAGCGGGTCGCCGTGGTCCCGCTGGAGAATCTCACCAATTACCCCAAGGCCGGCCTCATCGTCGGCGAGCTGGTCGCCAGCGAACTCTACCGGCGCCAGTTGTTCGACCTGACCGAGGGTACCGCGCTGCGCAAGGCGCTCGGCGGGCTCGACATCGAACCCGCCGACCTCGCCGAATCGGTCGGCGCCGCCGAGCTGGCCGGGCGGCTCGGCGTCGATGCCGTGCTGGTCGGCAGCGTGTCGGAATACGGCTACCAGCACGGCCTGCACGAAGAACCGGTGGTGGGGATCAACCTGCGCCTGGTCGGCGCTGCCGGCGAGGTGTTGTGGGCCGCCAGCCATTCCACCACCGGGCGCGGCTACATCGCGCGCGACAGCGTCAATGCCGCGGCCCAGCGCCTGGTCGGCGAAATGGTGAGCATCCTGCAGAGCCGCGTCGGCGCGCCCTGAACGTGCGGCGCGGCGGCCCAGCGGCCGAAGCGGGGACGGCGCCGCCGGCGACCAGTTCCAGGTTTCGCGAAATCAGCCACCAGCGTCCATGATCGAACACGGCGACGAGCAGCCCGCGACCGACCAGCCCGACCTCGAGGCGGAGCTGGAAGCGGCGGAAGCCGAGGCAGCCGCCGCCGGCAGCGCCGCGCGCCCGCGGTTCCGCGGCAACGCGCTGGCCGAGATCGTCGGCTTCCTCGCCCTGCTGGTCGGTATCGACCTGCTGCTGCTCGACGGCAACGGCTACTGGAGCTGGCAGCCGCACCCGTTCTGGATCCTGGTCGTCTTCGTCGCCACCCAGTACGGTTCGCGCGAAGGCCTGATGGCGGCCGGCTTCAGCGCCGTCGCCCTGTTCGCCGGCCACGTCCCCGAACAGCGCCTGAGCCAGGATCTCTACGCCTGGCTGTTCGAGCTCGCGCGGCTGCCGCTGATGTGGGCGGTCAGCGCGGTACTGCTCGGTGAGCTGCGCATGCGCCAGATCCGCGAACGCGACAACCTGCGTGGTGATCTCGAGGCGGCGCGCACCCGCGCCGGCACCATTGCCGCCGCCTACGAATCGCTCAACGAGACCAAGAGCCAGCTCGAGGTGCGCGTCGCCGGCCAGCTGCGCACCGTGGTCTCGATGTACACCGCGGCGCGCGCCGTCGAGAGCATGGAGCCGGCCCAGGTCCTGACCGGCGCGATCGACAACGTCAAGGCGGTGATCAACCCGCAGAAGTGCTCCATCTACCTGCTTGCCGGCGACGAGCTCGAAGCCGCCATCCAGTCGGGCTGGCATCGCCGCGATCGTTACAAGCGCAATTTCCGCGCCGACCAGCCGCTGTTCCAGGAAGTCATCGGCCGCGCCCGCGTGGTCTGCGTGAGCGACCCGGCCGACCAGGAAATCCTCGCCGGCCAGGGCATCGTCGCCGGGCCGCTGGTCAATCCCGATACCGGCGAGGTGCGCGGCATGATCAAGATCGAGGACATGGGCTTCCTCGATCTCAACCTCAGCACGGTCGAGATCTTCCGCGTCCTGTGCGAGTGGGTCGGTGCGTTCTATGCCAATGCCCAGCGCTACCGCCAGGGCCAGCTCGAGCGCGCGCTCGATGTCGAGACCCAGCTCTACGCCGGCACCTTCTTCCCGCGCATGGAGCAACTGCTGCGCGCGATCGCCGAACGTGCGCGCTTCCCCGTCGCGGTGGTCTCGATCGCGGTGGCCGACCAGGCCGGGCGCGAGCGCACCCAGCGCGCGGTCATCGCCGGCAGCCTGAGTGCGGCGGTACAGGCCTCGCTGCGCGATACCGACCTCGCCTTCGAACGCGACGACAGCGGCCACCATTTCGACATCGTGCTGCCGCTGGCCGGGCCGTCCCAGGCCGAGCAGGTCGGCCGGCGCCTGTGCGCGGCCTTCCGCGAGCGCCTGCCGACGGAACTCGACGGCGTCGACGTGGCGTTCGACACCCGCGCCATTCACGAGCCCGATTACGCGGCCGCCGCGGCCGGCGGCCCGGCGCCATTCCGGCCTGGCATGGGGCGGCCATGACGCGCATCGACCTGGCCTGGAACAGCGCCTTCGTCGGCATGTGCGCGGTCGCCACCATCGCCGACCTGCCGGCCGTGCTGGAGTTCGTCCAGGCCCGGCCGGTGTGGCAGGACGCCCTGGTCATCCACCTGCTGACCGTCGGCGCGTGCACGACCTACGCCGCGCTCTACACCCATCGCTTCCAGGACCGCCTGCATGCCGACCGCGCGGAGCCCGGCCTGCGCGTGAGCGAGTTCCGGCGGCGCAACGCGGCGCGCATCTTCTGGGCCTGGTACCTGGCCTTCGCGACCGCGCTGTTCGGGCCGCTCGGCAGCGCCAGCACGGGGCTCGCGTTCGTGCTCTACGTGCGTCACCTGCGCAGCTCGCGGCCATTCGAGGACTGGTACAAGGAACTCTTTCCCGAGCGCGGCCGGCGCATCTACGAACGCATCTACGACGAGCTGATGCTGACGGTGCGGCAACGCGAGTCGAAGTCGCCGGTGATCCCCTTCGCCGACGTCATCAACTACGGCAGCCGCGAACAGAAGCAGCTCGCCATCAGCATGATGAGCCGCCACTTCGAACCACCGTTCGCGCCGGTACTCAAGCGCGCGCTGGAAGACACCGACAACTCGGTGCGCATCCAGGCGGCGACGGCCATCACCAACCTCGAGAGCCAGTTCGCCGACCGCGTGATGACGCTGGACAAGCGTATCGCGCGCGATCCCGCGCCGAAGCACCTGCTCGAACTCGCCCGCCACCTCGATCGCTATGCCTTCTCCGGCCTGCTCGATGGCGACCGCACGCAGCGCGTACGCACGCGCGCCATCGAGACTTACCGCCGCTACCTCGACGACGAACCGGACGACCTCTATTCGCGCGTCGCCGTCGGCCGCCTGCTGCTGCGCGCCGGCGAGGTCGACGCGGCGCGCGACTGGCTGCTCGCCACGCGCGAGCGTCACGGCGTCCATCCGAGCATCGACAACTGGCTGCTCGAGGCGCACTACCGCCGCGGCGACTTCGACGCGGTGCGCGCGCTGGCCCAGGAAATGGCACGCGGTGCACAGGGTCGCGCCGCGCGCGACGTGCTCAGTGACAGCGCGCGGATGTGGGCCGGCCTCGCGCCGCGCCGCGGCCAGGAGGCGGGGGCGTGAACCGGGCGGCGCACAGCGCCGACGTCTGCCTGGTGCTGGAGGGCACCTATCCCTACGTCGCCGGCGGCGTGTCGACCTGGACCCACGATCTGATCCGCGGCCTGCCGGGGCTGTCGTTCCACATCCTCACCCTGATGCCGCCCGGCGCCGACCTCGTGCACCGCTACGAGCTGCCCGACAACGTCGTCGCGGTGACCCCGGTGACGCTGCAGCGGCTGGCGCGCGGCCGCCGCCGCGTACGTGGCCAGCGCCGCCTGCTGACCAGCCTGCGGGCCCCGATCGAGGATCTCGTCCAGGGTGGCGGGGCGCAGGCGCTGGCGCGCATCATCGACATCATCGGTCCGCGCCGCCACGAGCTCGGCCAGGACGTGCTGCTCGATTCGCGCGAGGCCTGGCAGCTCCTCGTCGACATGTACAGCGACACCTACCACGAGACCTCCTTCCTCGATTACTTCTGGTCATGGCGGGCATTGATGGGCGGGCTGTTCAGCCTGATCGTGGCGCCGATGCCGCGGGCGCGGGTCTATCACACGGTGTCGACGGGTTACGCCGGCCTGTTCGCCGCGCGGGCGCGCATCGAGACCGGACGCCCGGCCATCGTCACCGAGCATGGCATCTACACCAACGAGCGGCGCATCGAGATCGCGATGGCCGACTGGCTGTTCGAGCTGCCCCTGGTGGGGCTCGGCATCGATCGCCCGGCGCTCGATCTGAAGGACTTCTGGATCGCCGCCTTCGAAGGTTATTCACGCGCCTGCTACGACGCCTGCGACGAGATCATCACCCTCTACGAGGGCAACCAGGCCTTCCAGATCGCCGACGGCGCCGACCCGGCCAAGCTCGCCGTGGTACCGAACGGCATCGACTTCCCGCGTTTCTCGGCACTCACCCATTCGCGCGAGGGCCGCGCACCGACCATCGCCCTGATCGGGCGCGTGGTGCCGATCAAGGACGTCAAGTCCTACCTCCGCGCGGTCGCACGCCTGCGCGAGTCGGTGCCGGAGCTGCGCGCGCTGGTGATGGGGCCGACCGAGGAGGACGAGGAGTACTACGAGGAATGCGTGGCGATGGTCGAGCATCTCGGCCTCGGCGATAGCGTGAGTTTCACCGGGCGCGTGCGGCTCGACGACTACCTCGGCGGCATCGACGTCATCGTGCTGACCTCGATCAGCGAAGCCCAGCCGCTGGTCCTGCTCGAGGCCGGGGCGGTCGGCATTCCCTCGGTGGCGACCGACGTCGGTTCGTGCCGGGAAATCCTGTTCGGACGCAGCGACGAGTCGCCGCCGCTGGGTGCGGCCGGCGCGGTGGTGCGCCTGTCCGACCCCGAGGCCACGGCGCAGGCGGTGGCGCGCCTGCTGCTCGACGCCGAGTGGTATGCCGAGGCCAGTGCCGCGATCCGCGAACGCGTGCGCTGCTACTACCAGGAGCGCGACGTCATGGTCGCCTACGGCGAACGCTACGCGCGCTACATCGAGATGCCCGACGCGGCTGGGGCGGCGCCGCGCGACGAGGCGGTGGCCTGATGGCCGGGATCGGTTTCGTCCTGCGCAAGCTGACGCGCAAGGACGACCTGCTCGGCATCCTGCAGGGCTTCGCCCATTCCGCCATGGCCTCGAACGGGCCGTGGCTGTTCACCGTACTGGCGCTCGGCGGGCTGTCGGTCTACGCCGCCGGCAGCGGCAACCGCGCCGCGCTGGAAGAGTTCCGCACCGTCATCATCTACAACTTCGCTTTCTCGCTGGTGTTGAGCGGGCCGTTGCTGATCGTGCTGACCCGGGTGCTGGCCGATGCCATCTACGCCGCCGACGTGCGCGCCGCTCCCTCCATGCTGGTCGGTGCGACCGCGGTCGTGCTGCTCACCCAGGTGCCGTTCGCCATCGCGCTGTATTTCGGCTTTGCCGATCTCGCCCCGGCCGTGGCGACCCTGGCGGTGATCAACCTCGTCGCCATCGGCTGCATGTGGCTGGTCTCGATCTTTCTCTCGGCGCTCAAGGACTACCGCAGCATCACCCATGCCTTCCTGTTCGGCATGGGCACGGCGCTGGGGACCGGCATCGCGATGGCCAACGCGCCGACCGCGGCGGGCCTGCTGCTCGCCTTCACCCTCGGGCTGGTGGTGACGGTGAGCATGCTGCTGGCCAAGATCCTGGCCGAGTATCCCTACGCCGTGACGCGCCCGTTCGCCTTCCTGCCGGCGTTCCGACCCTACTGGCTGCTGGCCCTGTCCGGCTTCGCCTACAACGCCGCCATCTGGGTCGACAAGTTCGTGATGTGGACGGCGCCCGAGGCCGTGCATCCGGCCAGCGGGCTGGTCACCTTTCCGCAGTACGACAGCGCGATGTTCCTCGCCTACCTCACCATCACGCCGTCGATGGCGATCTTCATGATGATCGTGGAGACGCGTTTCTACGAGGCATACATCCACTTCTTCCGCGAATTGCAGCGCCACGCCAACCTCGAGCACATCCGCGCCAACCATCGCCTGCTGGTACGCACCCTGGTCGACGGCGTGCGCAACATGATGGTCATCCAGGGTACGGTGAGCCTGGCCATCATCCTGCTCGCGCCGCAGATCTTCGAGATCTTCGGCATCGATTTCCTGCAGCTCGGCATCTTCCGTCTCGGCGTGCTCGGTTCGCTGTTCCAGGTGCTGATACTGATGCTGTTGATCGTGCTGGCCTACTTCGACTTCCGCGCGCCGGTGGTGATCATCCAGGCCTTCTTCCTCGCCGCCAATGCGGCCTTCGCCTGGGCCAGCCTGCAGTTCGGCTTCGCCTACTACGGCTACGGTTTCTTTCTCGCCTGCCTGCTGACCTTCATCGTCGCCTACGCGGTGACCGCGCGTTTCCTCGCCGACCTGCCGTACCAGACCTTCGTGCGGCACAACGCGTCGATCCGTGGTTGAGGCGGGCCGGTGAAGCCGGGGAGGAGGGACGACGATGCCCAGCCACGGGTGTCGCGGCATCGCGCGTCGGGGCGCCGCTTGCGCTGCGCGATGAGCGCTGCGTACGGTGCAGGTATATGCGCCGCATCGCGCGGCGCCGGATATTCCTATACTGTCCCCGCGTGTTTCTAGCGCGTTGGGGCAACCATGCAGTATTCGGATGAGGCCGGGAGACCACGCATGCCCGACCGGAACGTGAACCGTGGTTGGCGCGTGGCGTTACTCGGCGGTTTAATGGCGCTCGTGCCGTTTTCCGTGGTGGGACTCACCGAACTCGGTAAGCGGGAGTTCACCTGTGCCCACGGCGACGTCTACCTCCAGGCCAGCGGATCGAAGAAGCTCTATCCGGCCGCCAAGCGCGAGGAGGTGGTCCTGCCCAGTGACACCGGCATCCTGCGCTACACCTGCAAATACGTGCGCAGCATCGTGACCTGTCCCCTCGATACCGAGATGATCCGGGTCAGGCGCGGGCCGGTCCCGGCCAAGTTCCGCGTGACCTGCATGGGCACCATCCGCCCCCACCGCGGCGGTGCGATCGGAGGCGATTCTGCGCCTGGCGGCGCCGAGTGACGAGATGCGATGGACCCGCGCTGGCGAGATCTGCGGCAAGTGCCGGCGGCCACCGCCCCGCCGCGGGCTAGGCCTGCCGCGCCCAGTGCTCGCGCCAGATTTCGTCGATGGTGTCGGCCAGGGTGTTGACGTCGAAGGGCTTGCCGATGACGTCGATGGCGCCGACGCGCAGGAAGGAAGTGAAATCGAGCGTCTCGGCCTGCGTGGTGAGGAAGATCACCGGGGTGTTTTCGAGCCCCGGCTGTGCGCGGATCTTCTCGTACAGGCCGACGCCGGAGATGTCCGGCATGATGGAATCGAGCAGGAGCAGGTCGGGACCGAAGGTCGGCGCGCGATCGATCGCCTCGTCGGTCGAGGCACAGAACATCAGGGTGTACTTGTCGTCGCGTTCGAGACCGTGGCGGACCAGTTCGCGAATGTCGTCGGAGTCGTCGACGTGAAGGATTTTCTTGAGCGGCGGAGGTGTCATGGGCGCGTAGTCTACCGTGCACTGCGCGGCTTGGCGCGCCTGCCGGCGTTGCTGCTCGTCCTGGTCAGTCCACTGGCCGGCGCCGACGGCGGTGACATCGCACCGTGGGCGGCGAGCCCGCCGTGCAGCATCGGCTACGTGCTGCAGGCCGACCGGTTGTCACCCAACCGGCTCGCCGCGGTCGACCTGCTGGCGAGATCGGGGCGCGACGTGCTCGTGCTCGACCGCGCCTACGGCGGCGGCGATGCGCGCTGGAGCATTCCCGAGCTGGAATCGATGCGCTATGCCGCGCCCGGCCGCAGCGTCGTGTCCTATCTCTCCATCGGCGAGGCCGAGGACTACCGCCCGTACTGGCAGGCCGGCTGGCGTTTCGACGGCGCCGGCAGGCCGAGCGCGGCGACCCCCGATTTCATCGTCGCCCCCAATCCCGACTGGCCCGGCAACTACAAGGTGCGCTACTGGGACGAGCGCTGGCAGCAGCTCGTGCTGGCCGATCTCGACGACCTGCTCGAGCAGGAGTTCGACGGCGTCTACCTCGACATCGTCGATGCCTTCCAGTACTTCGAGCAAGACCCGGTCAGCGACACCTGGCAGGCCCTGCGCATCAACCCCGAGACCGGGCGCAGCTACCGCGAGGACATGGTGCGCTGGGTCGTGGCCATCGCTGCCCACGCGCGCCGGCGCCGCCCGGGCTTCGTGGTGGTACCGCAGAACGGTTCCGCCTTGCTCGCGTTCCCCGAGTACGCGGCGGCCGTCGACGGCATCGCGGTCGAGGACCTCTACACCCTCGGTGACGAACCGCAGGCAGCGACCCACACGGCGACGGTCGAAAGCGATCTGAAGCCGCTGATCGATGCCGGCAAACCCGTCTTCGTGGTCGAGTACGCGGCCGACGCGGCGCTACGCGAACGCGCGCGCAGTGCGGCTGCCGCCCGCGGTCACCTGTTGCTGTTCGCCGATCGCGCCCTCACCGGGCTCGGCACCGCGGCGCCGCCGCCACGCTGCGCGCGGGCGGCACGTTGAGCGTCGCGTACGGTCCCAGTCTCTGAGCGTTCGACTGGAATTCCGCAAGCCGCGGCGGCTGGCCAGTGCCACCTCGACCGCAAATGGTTCCGCCTGGATGCTCGAGGGGTAGCGCCCGGTGGTGGGCGCTACCGGGCGGCCAGTGCCGGTAAGGTTAGGATGAACGTGCCCGGCTCTTGCAGTTTGCCAGCGCGGCTCAGCGGCGCCAGCGACGGCTACGCCACGTGGTGGCGATACCGAGTATGGCGAGGGCGAGGCTCATGGGTTCGGGTACTGTGGGCGTGATGTCTTCTGTGCTACCGAACGTGCCCTCGAAGTTGTCCACGATGTAGCGCGATGGTGAGACGAAGTCGAATAACGCGTAGCTCGCGACACCGGCGAAACTGAGGGTCACGCGGCCCTCCGGAAAGTTGCTCGTGCCGGAGCCCGTCGCGGTGAACAGGGCCTGCACGCTTTGCGAGCCCAGCAACTGGTTGGCCGCATTGAACACCGAGAATGTGACGCCATTGGCCGGGGCTTCGAACGACGCGTTGACGGCGAAACCGAACGACAGCGTGTTCACTGCGCCGTTCAGGAAATCGACACGTAAATCCGGGTTCAGCAGGGAGGTTCCTTCGATGCCCGGTTCGTCAATGAAGGACATGTTCGGGCCGGGGCCCGCGGTGTTGAATCCGAACGGGTCCGCGGTCGAGAAAATCACGTCGTTGATGGCATCGCCGTCGCCGTCGTAGCCGAAGCTGGTTTGGCCACTGACGAGGGTGTCGAATGTGATCAAGGCTGCGTGACTGGACGATGCGAAGAGCGCGGCGGCGAGTATCGCGGCCAGGCCTAATGTCATCCGACGAGGGTTAGCGTGTTCCATGGGCAAGCTCTCGATTGGGGCGTGGGGTCGGTCACCACGAGTCTAGCGATCGGCGGTCGGGCTGCATACCGGACGACTGAAAACATTCGTAGCGATCTCCGAACCGCGCAGTGGGGACGCTTGGGAAGCCAGGCGTCGCTTCCCCGATCGATAGCAATGATCCGAACCTGTGGCCGCGGAAGGCCTATGACGCGGACCGGGCACCGCGCCGGTTCAGTTCCAGCCGCTGATGTCGTAGCCGCGCTCGCCCAGGCAGCGCTGGACGAAGTTGCGGTAGGCCGGGTTGGGCGTGCCGCCGGTGAACAGACGGTTGAGCAGGCCGGCCGTGGCGCCCGACGCCGCGCCGATGGCGGCGCCGCGTCCGGCGCTGCCGGCGATGGCACCGCCGACCGCGCCGGTCGCCGCACCCAGGGCGCCGCCCTTGACGGTATCGCGGGCGGCGTCGGCGGCCTGGCCGCCCTGCGGCGAAGCGCCGGCCGCGCGTGCGAGGCGCTCGCAGTCGGCGATGTCGGCCTCGATGCGGGCCTGGCCGACGCTCCGGGCATGGGCGTTGGGATAGACGACCGGGCGATTACTGGCACAGCCGGCCAGGGCGCAGCAGGCCAGGGCCAGGGCGAAGGTCTTGCGGGGCATGGGTTCGGGCACTCCCTGTTGCTGGGTGGGCGCGGGCGGCGCGGCGCCGACCGGCGACGTTGCGGCACTCTAGCGGACAGCGCCCCTGCAACACCATCGCGACCGCGCGACGGCGGTACTTGCGTCACGCCGGCGTCGGCGTAAACTCGCGCGGCGCCGGGTCACCGGGCCGCGCTCGCGGCCGCCCCGGCACTGCTCCCTGCCAGTGAGGCTCGCACGAGTTTCCCAGCCCGCATGTCGGAACCCATCGCACCGCCTGGCCCGGCCAGGTTCGGCACCCTGCTCGGCGTCGCGCCGGGCGGGGTCCCCTGTTATTCCTCGCACTACGAATCGGCCGACGACGCCGAGCTGCCCGATCGCCACAGCTACCGCAGCTACGTGGACGGCATCTACATGGGCTACAAGTGGCAGTGCGTGGAGTTCGCGCGGCGCTGGCTCTATCTCAACACCGGCTGCATCTTCGATGAAGTCGGCATGGCCTACGAGCTGTTCGAACTGACCTCGCTGCGCGACGTGCGCCGCGGTACGCGCCGGCCCATGCGCGCCTTCCGCAACGGTTCGCGGCGCCACCCGTTGCCCGGCTGCCTGCTGGTATGGGACGAGGGCGGCGAGTTCGAGCGCACCGGCCACGTCGCCATCGTCACCGAGGTGCTGCCCGACCGCGTACGCTTCTGCGAGCAGAACGTCGATCACCTGGTATGGGCGCCGGGCCAGGACTACTCGCGCGAGGTGCGCGCCAGCGTCATGCCGAGCGGGGAGTTCTGGCTGGAATGCTCGTTCGGCGATGCCACCATCCTCGGCTGGGTCATGCAGACCGACGACGATACCGATGCCGAACCGGTCGATGAACCCGACCCCGGCTTGTTCCACCTGGTCGCACGCGAAGTCGAGGACCGTGGCCAGGCCAGTCGCGCCTGGCTCAACGTCGCCAACCCCGACGAGGCCGCCTACGTCGAGATGATGCGCGGACACCTGATGTCCGGCGCCGGGCAGGACCAGCATCGCTTCTTCTGCGTCTCGCAGACCGTGCACGACGAACTCGAGAAGGCGACCAACCAGTTGCACGTGTTGTTCATGCACGGCACCGACTACGTGCTGCGCGACGACGCCCTGCTGGCGAAGTTCCGTATCCCGCGCGCGCTGTGGCCGAAGATCCGCCAGTCCTGGGCCAACCGCCACAACCAGATGATCACCGGGCGCTTCGACTTCGCGCTCACCGCGCGCGGCCTGAAGGTCTACGAATACAACTGCGACTCGGCTTCCTGCCACATGGAATGCGGCAAGGTCCAGGGCAAGTGGGCCGATCACTTCGGTTGCCGCCTCGGCGACGACCCGGGCGCGGCGCTGCACCACGACTTGCGCGAAGCGTGGCGCAAGAGCGAGGTCGACGGCCTGCTGCACATCATGCAGGACCGCGATCTCGAGGAAACCTACCACGCCCTGTTCATGCAGGAGGCGATGGACGAGGCCGGCGTCCCGACCAAGATCATCCACGGCGTGCAGGGTCTGCGCTGGGGTGCCGATGGCGCCGTGCTCGATGCCGACGGCGAGCCCATCCGCTGGGTGTGGAAGACCTGGGCCTGGGAGACCGCCATCGACCAGATCCGGGCCGAGTGCGCGGACGATGCACAGGCCCTCGAGAACTATCGCCCCGGTACCCGGCACGATGCCCCGCCGCGGTTGGTCGACGTGTTGCTGCGCAGCGAAGTGATGGTGTTCGAACCCCTGTGGACCCTGATCCCGAGCAACAAGGCCATGCTGCCGGTGCTGTGGTCGCTGTTCCCCAACCACCCCTACCTGCTGGAGACGGCGTTCGAACTCGGCGACGGCCTGCGCGCGGCGGGCTACGTGGCCAAGCCTATCGTCGGCCGCCAGGGCCGCAACATCCGCATCGTCGACGGCGACGCGGTGCTGGAGGCGACCGGCGGCCAGTTCGGCGACCGCGACCATGTCTACCAGGCGCTGGCGCGGCTGCCGCGGCTGGACGGTTTCAACCTGCAGTTGTGCACCTTCTCGGTCAACGGCGCCTGGGGCGGCAGCTGCCTGCGCGTCGACCGCTCGCTGATCATCACCGGCGACAGCGACGTCATGCCGCTCAGGGTGGTCGACGACGAACGCTTCGCCATGTTCGGCGAAGCAGCACCGGCGGCTGGCCGCCAGGGCTGAGGCAAGCCGCGACGCACCGGGGCGACGGCGAGGCCGGCCCGGGCGCCCGTCCGCCGCGACGCGCAGGCCGGCAGCCGCCGTAGGAGACGGGCGCGGAATGCGGGCTAGAATGTCCCGATGGGGAGCATTGGCAGGCCGCAGTGGTGGGTCGCCGCGTCGGGCGCCGGCGCGCTCGCCTGCGGGCTCGTCGCGATCGTCGCGCCGCCGGCCTGGGCCGCGTACGGCGGGCTCGCCGCCGGCCTGCTCGGCGCTGCCGCGGCGCTGCTCGCCCGGCGCGCCGGACGCCCGGCAGGGGGCGGTTGCGTGCTGAGCACCGAACCCGATCTCTGCCGCCTGCTCGACAGTCTCGAGCTCGCCGCCGGGGTGTTCACCCCCGAAGGCCGCACCCTGTTCGTCAACCGCGCGCCGCGCGAAGCCAGCGGC
The DNA here is from genome assembly GCA_024235015.1 of Gammaproteobacteria bacterium. Lineage (GTDB taxonomy): Bacteria > Pseudomonadota > Gammaproteobacteria > JACKNG01. The sequence goes on along the minus strand of JACKNG010000003.1, from coordinate 494,752 downwards.
ATCAGCCTCGCAGCAGTACGCGGCCTGCTGGCCTGGGAAACGCCTTACTACAACCATTCGCCGGCGGCCCAGGATGCGATCCGCCGGATCTTCGCCGAGGCCGCGGCGGGGCGTCGCGCCGTTGCCGACGTCGAGATCCCCGATCGCGACGGTGGCCGGCGTACCCTGCAGGCAACTGCCTGCCCGGTGTTCGACGATGCCGGGCGGGTCGTCCAGATCGTCGGTATCGGCGCCGACGTCACCGACCGGGCGGTGGCGCAGGCCGCGCTGGAGCAGCAACGCCGGCTGCTCGAGCAGGCCGAGCGAGTGGCCTCGCTGGGCAGCTGGGAGGTCGATCTCGCCAGCGGCGAGGTGTTTTCCTCGCAGGGCATGCTGGGCATTCTCGAGTGGCCGGCGGACGCGCCGTCGCCGACCTTCGAGGATTTCTATGCCCACGTGCCGGCTGCGGAGGTCGCGGAACTCGAGGCGCGTTTCGCCGCCGCGCTCGCTGGCGGTGAATCCTACGACCTGGTGCATGCCTACCAGATGGGCGACGGGCGGCTGAAATGGCTGCACACGCGTACCGAGGTCGAGCACGCTGCCGACGGCCGTGCGCTGCGTGCTTTCGGCACGGTGCAGGACGTGACGCCGCTGCACGAGGCGCGCGCTGCGCTCGAAGGCAATGCGGCCGTGCTGCGCAAGGCGCAGCAGGTCGGCGGACTCGGTCATTGGCGGCTCAACCTGGTCAACGGCGTCGGCGTGTGGTCCGACGAGCAGTACCGGCTGTTCGGGCTCGTACCGGGCGCCATGCAGCCGACCATCGACAACTACGTGGAGCTCGTCCATCCCGACGATCGCGCGGCCGTGCGCGCGGTGCTGGAAGGGGCGATCGCCGCCGGGCGCCCGGCGACCTTCAGCTTTGAGCACCGCCTGGCGGCGGGCACCGATAGGCGCACCCTCGAGCATCATTTCGAGGTCGAGACGGATGGCGCTGGCACCACCACCGCGCTGTTCGGGGTGTCGCGCGACATCACCGCGCGCAAGCGCATGGAGGAGGCCTTGCGCCGCGCCAACGAGAATCTCGAGCGGCGCATCGCCGAACGCACCCGCGATCTGGTGCAGGCGCGCGAGCAAGCCGAGCAGGCCAGCCGCGCCAAGAGCGAGTTCCTCGCCCACGTCAGCCACGAGCTGCGCACGCCGATGAACGCCGTGCTCGGTTTCACCCAGCTGCTGCTCGGCAACCCCGCCGAGCCGCTCAGCGAGAGCCAGCGCGAGAACGCCGAAGAGGTCCTGCAGGCCGGGCGCCACCTCATGACCCTGATCGGCGAGATGCTCGATCTCGCACGCATCGAGAGCGGGCGCCTGACCGTCGAAATCGGCGAGGTCGACGTCGGTACCCTGGTCGAGGAATGCGTCAACCTGATCCGCGCCGAGGCCGACGCCTGCGCTCAGACTCTCGAACTCGAGCCGGGCGTCATCGCCGAGCCGCGCGTGCTTGCCGACCCGCAGCGCCTGCGCCAGGTGCTGCTCAACCTGCTGTCCAATGCCATCAAGTACAACCGTGACGGCGGCGGCGTGACGGTGAGCGTCGCGCGCAGCGCGGGGCGCTGCCGCATCGCGGTCGCCGACCAGGGTGCCGGCATCCATCCGGCCGACCTCGCGCGCCTGTTCGTGCCGTTCGAGCGCCTCGGCCAGGACCACAAGCGCACCGAGGGCACCGGTATCGGGCTCGCCCTCAGCAAGCGCCTGGTCGAGGCCATGGACGGCGAACTCGGCGTGAGCAGCGCGCCGGGCGCCGGCAGCTGCTTCTGGATCGAACTGCCCCTGGCCAGCGCCAGCCGCGACGCCGCGGCGGGTTGAACCGCCCTCAACCCGGCGGCGGCTGGTGGCCCCAGTCGCTGAGCCGGGTGTAGCTGCGCACCGCCCAGGCGTCCTCGTCGATGACCCGGCCGCCGGCGCCGATCTCGAGCCCGAAGCCACCCGGCGTGACGCAATAGAAGGAGAACATGCCGTCGTTGGGGTGGTGGCCGAGATCCATCATCAGCGGCACGCCGCCGGCGCGGCAGCGGTCGCGGGCGAGGCCGACGTCGTTCATGTCGGCGACCTCGACCATGATGTGATGGATGCGCTTGGCGGCCGGTGCGCAGGCGAAGGCCACCGAGTGGTGACGCCCGCTGGCGGCATGCAGGAAGGTGGCCTCGAGGACTGGCCCTCCCGGCGCGACCTCGCCGCGGATGTAGTCGGACAGGCGCAGGCCCAGCACCTTGCGGTAGAAGCGTTCGGTGGCCGCGCGGTCGTCCGCGATGGCGACGTAGTGGCCGGCGCCGAGCTGGCCGGCGACGAAGCCGCCGCGCAGCACCGCGGAGCGGAAGGCCTGGTCCATCGGTGCCATGGCCGGGCCATAGTGGAGTTCGTGGACGAGGCCGTTGGGATCGGCGAGGCGGGCGAGGCGTTCGACGTGGCGCGTCGCGCACAGGGTCGCGCTGCCGTCCTCGACCGTGGCGCCGAGCCGCCGGGCCTGGTCGATGGCGGCATCGAGTTCGCGCTCGCTGTCGTAGCACCAGCCGACCGCGTTGAGGTCGTCGTGATCGTCGGCTTCGACGAGCAGGCGCTGGGCGTTCTCGTCGAGGCGCAGGGCGAGGGTCTCGCCGATGTCGCCGGCCATCATGCCCACCACGTGCACGGCGAAATGGCGCCAGGCGGCGAGGTCGCTGGCGCCGATGACGAAGTAGCCGAGGCTGGTCGGGGTGACGGGCGGATGCTGGTCGCTCATGACAGGGGTTCCTCGCGGCGCTGGTGGCGGCAGTGTGCGGTCAAACGGCGCCACTGGCGAGGAAACGGCCGACGACGTCGTTGAACTCTTGCGGCGCCTCGTACTGCGGCCAGTGCGCGGACGCCGCCTGCATGACGTAGAGCCGGGCGCCCGGCACGCGGGCGGCCCCCGCGCGCGCGGTGGCGACGTCGTGCACGGGATTGTCCTCGGTCCACAGGAACAGGGTTTCGGCGCGGATGTCCTCGAGCGGGATGAGGTAGTCGTCGTGCATCGCGATCATGGCGAGCACGCGCGGCGCGACGTCCCTCATCGCCGCTTGCGAGTAGAAACGCAGGCGGGTGTCGACCAGCTCCTCGCTGATCATGGCGTGGTTGTCGGGATGGAACAGCCACTGCATGCGGGCGAGGATGCTGGCGTAGGTCGGTGGCCCCTGGGTCGCCGCCTTCGCGCTCAGTGCGATCAATTCGGCGATGTCGCGACGGCCCTGCTCGGTGACGATGGGCAGGCCGGCGGCCGTGTTGAGGATGAGCCGCCCGACCCGCCCGGGGTGGTGCACCGCGAACAGCCCGCTGGTCCAGCCGCCGAGCGATTCGCCGCACAGGTGTGCGCGCTCGAGGCCGAGCGCATCCATCAATTCGGCCAGGTGCTGTACCAGCACCAGCGGCGAATAGTCGATGACGGGCTTGGCCGACAGGCCGTGACCGATGTAATCGTAGGCGACGGTGTGGAAGCGATCGGCCAGCGCGACGACGTTCTTCGCGTAGGCTTCCAGATGACCGCCGATGCCGTGCAGGAAGATCACCGTTTCGGGGTGTTCGAGGCCGGCCTCGGCGACGCGCGTCGCGCCCCAGGTCTTGGTGTCGACGGTGCGAATCGTGGCGCCGAGCAGGTCCAGCCACAAGCTCATGATCCTGGTCTCCGGGTCGTGGTGGATGTCAATCGACGCTCAGCACGGTGTGGCCGGGCGGGTCGATGTGCTCGGGGCGTTGAATGCCACGCGCGTGGGCGCTGGCGAGCTTGCGCCACTCGACGATGTTGCCGTCCGGCTCGAACAACTGCTCTTCGAGCCAGCCGGTGTCGTCGGCATAGAACGGCTGGGTCGCCTCGCGCGCCCACACGTCGTCGTCGTTGAAGCCGTCGAGCGCCTTGGGCAGCCAGCGCGCGTGGAACTCGCGCGCCCAGTCGTCGCGCTCGCGCTCGTTCGTACAGCGCTTGCCGAGGGTCTGCAGGTAGAGGTGGTGATCGGCGTCGATCGGCACGTACCACTCGAACTGGGTGGTCTCGGGTACCGGCCAGGGCCGTACGCGCAGCGCGCAGGGCAGCCACATGGAGATGTCCTGCGGTACGCGGTTGCTGCCGCCGATGGCGCCGTGCAGGACTTCCTCGCCTTCGATGGTGGCGGTGAACACCGGCCGCACTTCGTCGGGACCGAAATTGTCGAACACGCCCTTGGGGCCGTCGTCGTCGAGCTGGCGCTGGAAGGCATGGCGCCCCAGCGGCTGCAGGCCGAGCGGCAGGGCGAGATCGGCTTCCGCGACCAGCACCGAGTCCTTGTGGATGAAGATGTGGGTGGAATCGAAGCCGTTCTCGCAACCGATACGCCAGTTGGCGGCGACCACCCGTCGCTTGCCGTGCACGGCGAGCTCGGCATCGAGAAACCCGGGCGGCACGTCGTGGGCGAGCGGTGGCGGCGTGTGGTCGGCATCGCCGACGAAGACGAACACCAGGCCCTGGGCCTCGCTCACCGGGTAGGTGCGCAGCTTCCTGCGCCCGATCACCGCGCTGCCCGCGGTGCCCGCGATGTCGCACAGCACGCCGTCGGCGAAGCGATAGGTGAAACCGTGGTACCAGCAGGTCACGGTACCCGCGGTGTAGCACTCGAGCTTGCGTGACAGGGGCACGCCACGATGCAGGCAGCGATCGTGGATGGCATGGACGCGGCCGTCGATACGCTTGAGCAGGATGTTCTCGCCGAGCAGGGTGACCGGGCGTGCCTGGCCTTCGGCCAGTTCGTGGCCGAACAGCGCCGGGTACCAGTGGTTGCGGAAGCCGTACTTGGCGGCGACGTACTCGCGGCCGACGCGCACGCGCGCGAGCAGGGCCGCGTCGACGAAGCCGCTGTTGTCCATGACGTCCTCCCCAGGCCGCTTGCGGGCATGCCGAAAATCGTTAGACTGACGAGAATGTCAGACATTAATCTCCGAATGTCAATCGGGCCGAAGGAGGCGATGGGATGAGCGTGGGTACTCGCGAGGCCGGACGCAAGGCTGCCGACGTCGCCGCGGGACACATTCGTCGCCTGATCACCGAGGGTTTCCTCGCGCCCGGCCAACGCCTCATCGAAGCGGAGCTGCTGGCGCATGTCGAGGTCAGCCGGGCCAGCCTGCGCGAGGCCTTCGTCAGGCTGGCCGCGGAGGGGCTGGTCGAGCTCGAGCACCAGCGCGGCGCGCGCGTACGGCGCTTGTCGCGCGCCGACATGGCCGAGCTGTTCGAGCTGCGCGAGGCGCTCGAGGGTTGCGCGGCAGGGCTCGCCGCGCGCCGGCTCGACAGCAGCAGTCAGCGGGCGTGGCTGGCCGAGGCGCGCGCCGTGTGGTCGGGCAGCGACGTGCTCGGCGACGCGCTCACGCACATGGAAAACAACGTGCCCCTGCACGACGGTATCGTCGCCATGGCCGGCAACAGTCGCCTGCGGGCCACCCTGGCGCAGTTCGAGCTGCCGGCCTACCGGCTGCAGTTCATGCGCCTGCTCGATCGCGCCGAGCGCGCCAGGTCGGCGCGTGAGCACGTCGCCATCATCGAGGCGATCCTGGGCGGGCGGGCGGCGTCGGCGGAAAAGCTGATGCGCGCCCACGTGCGCCGCGCCGGCGTGCTCGCCGGCGATATTCCCGGGTTGGTGTGAGCAGGTGTCCATGCGGCGGGCCCGCCTCGCACCATGCACGCACGCGGCTGCCCGGCCGCATCGCGACGGACCCCGCGGTTCGGTGAGCGCCGCGCTCGCAGCGCGCGATCAGGCCTGCCGCACGCGGGCCGGGGCCTGCGTGGGCGGGCTTCGGGCGGCTGCCCGCTGAGTACGATGGACGTCGAGCGCTGCACGGTGCGGGTACGCGTGTTCGGCACCGAGGACAGCTTCGCCATGCCGCGCGACGGCCGCACCGTGCTGGAGGCCGCGCGTGGCGCCGGGATCGACCTGCCATCGAGCTGCGAGGCGGGCAGTTGTTCGACCTGTCGCGCGCGCCTCACCGCCGGGCGTGTGCATCTCCTCGGCAATCTCGCCCTCGACGACGACGAACTCGCGCAGGGTTACGTGCTGGCCTGCCAGGCCGTGCCCGAGAGCGCCGAACTGGCCCTCGACTTCGACGCCTGAGCCGAGCGGCCGGGCTCGGAGCGAGCGCTCGGGGCCGGTGGCGAGCGCCGGCCCGGCCGGGACGCGCCGCGCCTTTGTCCCGGGCGGCGCGCTTTCCGCATGCCGTGCCGCTACGCGGTACCGCCCGCCGACGCCTGCGCGACAGGCCGCGGCGAGACGTTCGCGCGGGTCGCGGCCGCGCGGCGCAGCGGCGGGGAGGGCGGGCGGTGCAGGCCGGTCGATGCTCGCGTCGTCGTGTCCCCGGCGCGGGCGACCTCAGTCCGGGCAGGTGCCGTCCAAGGCGCGTACCCGGTACCAGCCGGCGATCGAACGGCGCGGCCGTCGTGCCGGCAGGACCTCGTGCGGGATCTCCTCGGACAGGAACAGCACCACGGTGCCGAAGGCCGGCGTGACGGTGACGCCGGCATCCGGTCCGCCCGCTGGGTAGAGTACGAGCTCGCCGCCGTCGTGCGGCGCCCAGCCGGGATTGAGGTAGGTGACCAGCGACACCACGCGGTTGGTCTCGCCGCGAAAGGCATCGACGTGTCGCTTGTAGAAGCCACCCACCGGGTAGTGCGCGAAATGGCTCTCGAACGAGAACAGGCCGAGCATCAGGCTGCGGTTGAGGTGCGCACGCAGGCGCGCGGCGAACTCGACCCAGGCGCGGGTCGGCGGGCAGTCGCCGCTGATCCAGCAGATCGCGTTGCGGCGCACGAAGTCGTTGGTGGCGCGCTCGGCCTGGCGCCCGATGCCGGCGCGCACGAATTCATCGTCGTCGAGCGCGACGACGTGCTCGAGCAGGGCCGCACCCAGCGCCGGCGGCAGGGCGTCCGGGACGACCGCCCAACCGGGATCGCGCAGGGCGGTGGCAAAGCGCTCGAACAGCGCCGCCTCCGCGGCGGCGGGCAGAGGGGCGAGCGATGCGCTTTCGATGGCCAAGGGACGATCCCGGCAAGGCCCCGGGCGGGGCGGCGGCGTATCTTACTCCGCCGGGCGACTCGGCGCTGCGCCTGCCCGCGCCGCGCTGCCGGCCGCCGTGGCAACCGCTTGCCTCCCGGTGTCAGACACCGGCGCCCCTTCGCTCGACGACTTAACCGCCGGTGTCAGACACCAGTATGCTTGCCGCCGTGACTGCCAGCCTGCCAGCGCCGACTCGCGACCCTGCCCGCGCCCGCGTCGACCTCGGCGAGCACGGCCTGTGCGTGATGCCCGAGGTGCTCGATGCCAACACCCTGGCGCGGGTTCGCGACGCGCTCTACGCGGCCGCCGCCGACGACCGTGCGCGCGGACGCCGGGCGAGCGGTTTCGTCCTCGACCAGGACGCCCACAACGTGCGCGTGTGGAACCTGCTGAACCGCGATCCGCTGTTCGCCGCGCTCGCCGAGCATCCGCTCGCGCTCGAACTCGTGCGCGGGGTGATCGGTTGGCCGGCCCTGCTCAGCAACATTTCCGGCAACATCACCGGCCCCGGCAGCGCGGCCGGCGTCCTGCACGCCGACCAGGTGTTCGTCCCGCTGCCCTGGCCGAAGCGGGTCCAGGGCATCAACATCGCCTGGTGCATCGACGATTTCACGCGCGAGAACGGTGCCACCGAGGTCGTGCCGGGCAGCCACCGCCTGCATCGTAATCCGCGCGAAGGTGAAGGCCTCGACCGGCTCGTCGCGGTGGAGGCGCCGGCCGGCAGCCTGTTCGCCTTCGAAAGCCGCCTGTGGCACCGCACCGGTGCGAACACCTCGGCCGATGCCCGCCGCGCCGCGGTGTTTCCCTTCTACACCACGCCGGTGTATCGCACGCAGGAGAACTGGTTTCTTGCCCTCGATGCGCAGGTGGTCGATGCGGCTTCGGAGACCCTGCTCACCCTGCTCGCCTACAAGGCGGAGACCTTCGGCCTGGTCTACGGCGAGTCACCGCGCTGAAACACGGCGCGGGTTCGGGCTTGCGGCGAACGCTCAGCCGGCGACGAAGAACGTCCACACGAACCAGGCGGCGAAAGCTGCCTGCACGGCGATGGCGGCCAGGCTCCAGCGGCGCAGCACGACGCCCGGGCGCAAGGCCGGTGCGACGTCGTCGCCGTGCACGGCACGATGGTTGAACCAGGCCAGTACCGGCGCGGTGAGGAAGGAGATGGTGGTGGCGAGGTCGACCAGGCCCTTGAAGCTCTGCATGCCGAAGGCGAGGATGGCCAGCGCACCGAGGGCGACGACGGCGAAGGCGGCGCGGTAGACCCGGCGGTCGCCTTCACCGGCCGCCGCTGCGCCGTGCAACTCGGCCTGCCACTGGGCGAGCAGCGCGGCGATGACGCGCGGGAAGCCGTCGACGACCGTGACCACGGTCGAGATCATGACCAGTAGCGCGCAGGCGCCGATCACCGGTCGACTCCAGTCGCCGAGCATGCTCGCGTAGAGATCGATGACCTGGGTCGCGAACGCCGGCGGACTGTTCTCGAAGCCGATGCCGCGGCCGTGCATCACGGCGGTGCCGAGCACGACGAAGGCCAGCGCGAGCAGCAGGGTGACGGCGTAGCCGGCATCGAAGTCGAGCAGTGCGCCGCGCGTATGCACAATGCCGTCGCCCTGGCGCGCCCGCGCCACCGTCCACAGCGAACTCCACACCGAGATGTCGATGGCCGAGGGCATCCAGCCGATCAAGGCCACGGTGAACGCGACGCCGGGGGCGGTGAACAGGGTGCGATCGGGCAGCAGCGCGGCCCAGGACCACTCGATGTGACGCAGGGCGAGCAGGGTCGCGGCCAGGGTCGCCACGCTCAACACGGGCATGACGAACTTGATGAAGCGATCGAGCCAGGGATAGCCGCCCAGCGCGAGCAGTATGGCCGCGCCGGCGAGCAGCACGGCGGAGACCGCGAGGGGGCCATGCGCGGCGCCGACGGTGGCGGCGAGCCACGGCCCCAGGCCCAGCACCGGGATGGCGATACCGGCGGTGACCAGGGTCACGGCGGCGGTCACGGTGAACATGGTGCACAGGGTCAGCAGGGCGAAGATCACCAGCGTCCAGCGGCCCTGGCGGCGATAGGCGGCGAGCAGGGAATGGCCGGTAGCGCCAGCATAGAGGGGGCCGAAGCGGAAGGCCGGGAACTTGACCGCGCAAGCCAGCACCACCACCACCAGCGCGGCAAGGCCGAAGCTGGCGCCGGCGCGCGTGGACTGCACCAGGTGCGAGACCCCGACGGCGGCGCCGGCGAAGACCAGCCCGGGGCCGAATGCCGCCCACCAGGGGCGCGTGGAAGTGTCGGTCATCGAAGCGCTGTGCCGGCTTGGAAAGCGGCGATGTTAAGCCATCCGAATTCGGTCGCAGTAGAGGTATTCACCCGGCTTCGCCGGCCAGGCCACGAGCGACTCTGCACAGGGGACACCGATCTTCCGCCCCGCGCTGCGCGTGCCGTCAGAAGGCATCCAGGGCGTCGAGGTCGTCGATGGCCACCGCCATGCGACCGATGAACTGCAGGCAACTGTCGCGCGGCTGCATCTCGGGGGCATTGGGCGGCTGGCCCAGCGTGCCGGTCCACCACAGCAGCGCGCCGAAGAGCTGCTGGCGGTAATGGGTGAAGGCCTCGTCGAAAGGGATCTTCGCCACCCCGTGGCCGGCCAGTTCGTCGAGGTAGAGCGCAATGAGATCGCGTTCCCAGGCGCGCCGGTCGTCCGGCTCGAGCGCGGTCGAGATGGCGTAGGCGAGATCGCGACCCCAGTGTCCGCGGCAGACGCACTGCCAGTCGTTCAGGCCCATCTCGCCGCTGGCCGCGATGTACCAGTTCTTGAGATGCACGTCGGAATGGATGACCGAGTGCGGCAGGTGCTCGTGGCGGGCGGCGGAGGCCACGGTCGCCGGCCACACCTCGGCCTCACGTGCGAACAGGCGCGGCGGGATCACGCTCTCGGCCATGCCGAAGCCGCGTGCGCCGGCGTCCTCGAAACCGTTCTCGGCGGTGGCGGTGAAGGTGTCGAGCCAGGTGCGCAGGTAGGGAAACGCACGCGTGAGTGCGTCGCTGCCGTGGTACTTGGCGTGCATCTTCGCCAGCAGTCGCACCTGGCTCTCGGCGCGCGCGCGGCTCATCGGCTCGTCGTGGCGGCAGAAGGTGACCGCGTCGCCCATGTCCTCGAGGATGACGATCGAGTTGAAGGTGTGCGGGTCGAAGTTGGCGAACAGCGGTCGCGGCGATTCGATGCCGAGCACCGGCTGGATGTGGTTGTAGAAGCGCACCTCGCCCTCGACGAAACCGTTCAGGGCGAGCTGGAAGCGGCTCTTCAGGGTGTGGGTGGACTTGCAGAACACCGTGGCCGGCAGGCCGGCGGCGCGCCCGGCGGGGTTGTACTCGAGGTGCAGGCGGCGCCGGCTCGAGGTGCCTTCGTCGGTAGGGCCGAGGGTGACCTTCGTGATTTCCGCGCCGGGATGCTCCGCGCAGAGCACCCGGGTCAGCCACGCCGGGGTGATGGCCTCGTAATCGACCGGCAGGTCGTCGCGCTCGATCGGTTGCGGGCAGCTGCGCCGTTCTTCCTCCCAGCGCGCCTCGAGCATTTCATAGGTATCCACCATCGTCGAACCCTTCCCGTTCGTGACCATGCGGTCGAGCGTGGCGCGAAGCGCACGGAGGACACAGCGACCTGCTGGTTTGCGGGTTCGTGGCTACCGTGTGCCGGACGCGCCGGCGAGATGGTCGACTAGCCCTTCCCGGTCCCACCAGGCCCCTGTGTCCTCGGTGCGTTCCGTGCAGCGCGGTTCACGCGCGGCGCCCGCTCGAGGGCGTGGCCCCGGAGCCAGTGCGCAGTGCTGCAGCGGTAATGGTGACAGTATACTTTTCGACCCGCTTTCGCCGAGGGCGGCGCGAGCGAAAAGTATACTGTCACCATCAGTCCCCGCTTGCGTGCCCCCGGACGCGACCCCCTCGCTGGTGTCTGATTACCGCACCTTGGCGGTGAAATGCGGCCAGACCTTCTCGGTCAACAGCTCGTGGCTGCGCATCGCGGCGGCGTGCGGCAGCATCTCGTTGTAGACGTAGTTCCAGAAGAACTCGGCCGGGAATTCCTTGAACAGCTTCTCCAGCGCGCGGCACACCGTGTCGGGGCTGCCGGCGATGGTCAGCCCGCGTTCGATCATCGATTCGAAGGTGTTGGGAATGCTGGCCGGGTCTTCGCCCGGGTGGGCGATGGCGGCGTTGAAGCCGAAGGGTTCGAAGAAGTTGGTCCAGATGAAGGCGCCGGCGTTCTTCGCGAGCGCCATGGCCTCGGCGTCGGTGTCGGCGACGACCAGCTCGCGGATGATGCCCATGCCCTGGCCGTAGGCGTAATCCTTGCCCGCCGCGGCGGCCGCTTCCTGGCCGGCGCGGAACTGGCCGTGAAGCAGTTCGTGATCGCAGACGACGGTGATCGGCACGGCGTCGTGGGCAACCCCCCAGCGGATCGAACTCTCCGAGAAGCTGAACGGCTGGAACAGCGGCGGGTGCGGTTTCTGGTAGGTCGCGGGGACGGTGCCGATCTCGGTCAGGTAGCCGCGCTCGTCGACCCCACGGCCGAAGGCCCGGGTCACCGCGTGGGCCTGCCAGAAGGTGTCCTTGGTCGGGATGGTCCAGTGCTTGCCCTGGTGGCTGAAGGTGTCGTTGGTCCACGCCTTGACGATGATCTCCCAGTGCTCTTCGTAGAGCTCCTTCTTGAGCTGCTCGTAGGCGGCCGGGTCGGAGTCGCTGTCGGCGAGCGTCGCATAGTGCTGGCCGAGGGTGTTGACCCAGCGCGGCTGGTAGCCGCGAGCGAACCCGGCGAAGGCGCGACCCTGGGTCATCTGGTCGAGGATGGCGACGTCCTCGGCGATGCGCAGCGGGTTGTGGCAGGGCAGGACCAGGCCGCACTGGCCGACGCGCAGGTTCTTCGTCTGCATGCCGAGGAAGAGGTCGAGCATGACCGGGTTGGTCGAGACTTCCTCGCCCTCGATATGGAAGTGGTGCTCGGTGAACGCGACGCCGTAGTAGCCGTGCTCGTCGAGGTAGCGGGCCTCCTCGGCGAGATGGCCGAGCATGTGTTGGTAGAGATCGGTACGGCGGCCGGCCATGCCCTGTTCGAGCTGTGCCTGGCCGCCGATGGTCGGCAGGTGAAAGACGCCGATTTCCATGCGCTGCTACTCCCCTCGTGTGCTGCAAAGAATGGCGCCGCGCACGGGCGCGGCGGCGACCCGGGATGATTGCACGCGGCGATCTGTCCGGACAAGGTGAGCGGGTAGCGGCCCACAGCGTCCCCCTTGGGGGAGGTTTCCGTTGAATTGTCCGTACAACCGCCCCTACACTCCGGGCATGCCTACCACGCCGCGCGAGCCCCTGGCCAAGCCGTCCGCCGCCGCACCCAAGTACTCAGCCCTCGCCAGCACCCTGATCGACGAGATCCGTGCCGGGCGCTACCGCCCGGGCGACTTGCTGCCGTCCGAGCCCGAGCTGAGCCGGCGCTTCGGCGTCAGCCGCCACACCGTGCGCGCGGCGTTGCGCTCGCTCTACGAGAAGGGCCTGATCGTCAGCCGGCGTGGCCACGGCTCGGTGGTGCAGGCGACGGCGGTCGACCCGCGCTACAACTACGCCTGCAACTCGGTCGACGAACTCCTGCAGTACGCGACGACCCCGCGACGGGTGATCGGCATCGAGCGCGTCGTCGCCGACGAAGCGCTCGCCACCTGGCTCGGCTGCGAAGCGGGCTATGCCTGGTGGACCGTGCACACCTGTCGCTGGCGCGAAGCGGGTGGCCCGGTCATCGCCTCGTCACGCATCTACGTGCCGGACGCCTTCGGCGACGCGGTGGCTGCCCTGGCCGACAGCGCCCTGCCGCTGTTCGCCATCATGGAACAACGCTACGGCGTGCACGTCGCGCAGATCCGCCAGGCCTTCGCGGTCAGCGCGGCGACCGCCGCCGAGGCACAGGATCTCGAGCTCGCACCCGGTACCGCGGTGATGTGCGTCGAGCGACGCTTCTTCGACGAGCGCGGCGGCCTGCTCGAGGTTTCGCGTTCGGTGCATCCACCGGAAACGTTTCATTACGAGATGACCCTGCGGCAGGTCATCGGCCGTTGATCGATACACGCCGCGAGAGAACCGAGTTCGACACAGGGGAGCGCATGAACAGCAAGTCCACCCACCACCATCGCATCATCGTCATCGGCGCCGGCCCGGGCGGCATGTGCACCGCCATCAAGCTGCGCGAGGCGGGCATCGAGGATTTCGTCATCCTGGAGAAGGCCGGCGGGGTCGGCGGTACGTGGTGGCACAACCGCTATCCCGGCGCCGAGTGCGACGTCAAATCGCACCTGTATTCCTTCTCCTTCGAGATCAAGCGCGACTGGTCGCGGCCCTTCGCCGGCCAGGCCGAGATCCTCGACTACATGCAGCACGTGGCGGAGAAGTACGCCATCCTGCCCTACTGCCGCTTCAACCAGGCGGTCAGCGCGGCGCGCTGGGACGACGAGGCCACCGAGTGGGTGGTCGAGACGGCCGCCGGCGAGGTCTTCCGTGCGCCTTTCCTGGTCAGCGCCATGGGCATGTTCAACGAGTTGCAGTGGCCCGACATCGCCGGCCTCGACGACTTCGAGGGCAAGCTGTTCCATTCCGCGCGCTGGGACCACGACTACGACCTCGCCGGTAAACGTGTCGCCGTCATCGGCTCGGCCGCGAGCGCGGTGCAGTTCGTGCCCGAGATCGCGCCCAAGACCGCGGCACTGCACGTTTTCCAGCGTACCGCCAACTGGGTGGCGCCGAAGGACGATGCGCCCTACACGCAGGAAGAACTCGAGCACTTCGTCAACGATCCGGACGCCATCTTCGAGTCGCGCCGGCAGATCTACGAGGACCTGAACAAGTTCATCCTCTTCAACGATCCCGAGTTGCAGGCCGAGAACACCCGCCTCGCGCTCGAGAACATCGAGGTGGTGAAGGATCCGGCCGTGCGCCAGGCACTGGTGCCGACGCATCCCTTCGGCTGCAAACGCCCCTTGTTCTCCAATCTCTATTACCCGACGTTCAACCTGCCGCAGGTCGAGCTCGTTACCGATCGGATCGAGCGCCTGGGCGCGCACGGCGTGGTTACCGCCGATGGCCGCGAGCGCGCAGTGGACTGCGTCATCGTCGCCACCGGCTTCCAGGTCTCGCGCTACCTCTCGGCCATCGAGGTGACGGGACGCGACGGGGTGCGTATCGACGATGCCTGGAGCGACGGTGCCCAGGCCTATCTCGGCATCACCACCCACGGTTTCCCGAACCTCTTCATGCTCTACGGGCCGAATACCAACAACGGTTCGATCCTGTTCATGATCGAGCGCCAGGTCGGCTACATCGTGCGCCAGATCGAGCGCGTGATGCGCGAACGGCTGGCCTGGATCGACGTGCGCAACGACGTCGAGCAACGCTACAACGAGGTCATGCAGCAGGACATCAAGCAAGTCGAGGTGTGGCAGGCCAACTGCGGCCATTACTACAACGCCAGGTCGGGTCGCATGGTCACCCAGTGGCCGCACGATCTCGAGGAATACACCGCGCGTACCACGCGCGACGATACCGAGGCCTACGACAGCGCGCCGCGCGCCGCCGCCGCGGCCGGTTGAAGCGGTAAGCGGACATCTGCGAGGGGAGAACGACGATGAAGATCAAGGCCGCCGTACAACGCGCCATCAAGCAACCGCTCACCATCGAGGACGTCGAACTGGCCGACCCCGGCCCGGACGAGGTGCTGGTGAAGACCGTCGCCTGTGGCGTGTGCCATTCCGACCTGCACGCCCTGAACGGCGGCATCATGCTGACCCCGTGCCCGCAAGTGCTCGGCCACGAACCGGCCGGCATCGTGCAGGCGGTGGGCGAGCGGGTACGCAACGTTGCCCCGGGCGACCACGTCATCGCCTGCACCTCGATGTTCTGCGGCGCCTGCACCCAGTGCGTGCAGGGCCGGCCGCACCTCTGCACCGATCGCGCCGCCTGCCAGCGTGCGCCGGGCGAGGCGCCGCGCATTCACAAGGGTGACGAGGTCATCCACCAGTACGCCGACCTCGCCGCCTTCGCCGAGGGCATGCTGCTGCACCACCGCGCGGTGGTGAAGATCGACCCCGACATCCCGCTCGACCGCGCCGCGCTCGTCGGCTGCGCGGTGACCACCGGCGTCGGCGCCGCGCTCAACACGGCCAAGGTCGAACCCGGTTCGTCGGTGGTGGTGTTCGGTGCCGGCGGCGTCGGCATCTCCATCATCCAGGGCGCGCGCATCGCCGGCGCGCGGCAGATCATCGCCGTCGACCTCAACGACGCCAAGTTGAAGAGCGCGCTCGCCTTCGGCGCGACCGAGACCCTGAACGCCGCCGAGTCCAATCTCGTCAAGGCGATCAAGAAGATGAGCCGCGGCGGCCCGGACTACGCCTTCGATGCCGTCGGTGTACCCGAGCTCTTGGAACAGGCCTTCTACTGCCTCGCCCCGCACGGCACCGCGGTACTGGTCGGCGCCATCCCGCACGGCGAGAAAGTGTCGGTCATCGCCAACCACTTCTTCGCCGAGAAGCGCATCATCGGCTGCATGATGGGCTCCAACCGTTTCACCATCGATGCCCCGCGCTACCTCGACCTCTACCGCCAGGGCCGTCTCGACCTCGACGGCATGGTCACCCGCCACGAGCCGCTGGAGCGGGTCGGCGAGGCGTTCCGCGCGATGGAGGCGGGCGAGGTGACGCGGACGGTGTTGATGTTCGAGTAATTCGCGGGCGGCGCAAAGAATTCGGGGACAGACCACGGTTTCTCTGGCGGGAATTCGGTGCGGGGTATTCGGATCGTTCGGTAAATCCGTGGTCTGTCCCCGAACAAGCGCGCTGACGACCGGAGTGCGGTGGAGTAGGAGCAGTTCCTTTTTCGCTTCATTGTCGGCCAGGCAACATCGGATGCTCATATCGAGCGCGGTGACGTTTCAGCGGCTGACGATGCCACCGTCGACAGCGAGGTTCTGCCGGTTGACCCAGGCGCCTTCCGCATTGACCAGAAAATGCACGGCGTTGGCGATCTCGGCCGGCCGGCCCAGCCGCCCAAGTGGGGTGAGGCCGTCAATCCAGGCTGCGGCGGCCGGTTCCTTACCGCCCGTCGCGATCAACATGTCGGTATCGGTGAAACCCGGCGAGACGACGTTCACCGTGATCCTGCGCGGGCCGAGTTCGTGCGCCAGGACGCGGCAGAACTGCTCGATGGCGGCCTTGCTACCGAAGTAGCACGCACCACCGGGTCCGTTGAGAACGGTGCCGATGGTCGAGATGCAGACGATGCGGCCACCGTCGCCGATCTGCCGGGCTGCCTGGCGCAGGCACAGGAAGGCGCCACGGGTGTTGACGGCGAACATGCGGTCGAACTCGTCCAGCGGTGTCTCGGCCAGCGGTGCGAAGTATGCGTAGCCGGCATTGACGACGACGATGTCGAGGCGACCGTAGCGGGCGATGGCGGCCTCGAACAGGTGCACGACGTCGGCGTCACAGGCGACATCCGCGCGGACGGCGATGGCATCGCCGTCGCCGGTGCCGCGGATTTCGGCGACCAGATCAGCGGCGGACCGCTCATCGGTTGCGTAGTTGACCACCACCGCGGCGCCGGATCGCGCGAGCCGCGCGGCGATCGCCCGCCCGATACCGCGCGAGGCGCCGGTGACGAGCGCCACCTTGCCGGCGAGCGGAGAGGCTGCGTCGTTCATCGTCAATGCGCTCCCGGCCGTTCAGGTGTGGTTGATCGAAACGCCGCCGTCGCAGAGCAGCGTGGTGCCGGTGGTGAACGTGGCGTCGGCGGCGAGGTAGAGCACGGCCCGTGCGATCTCCAGCGGTTGTGCAATCCGGCGCAAGGCGGTGAGACGGCCGATGAAGCCCTGTGCCTCGGCAGTAGGGTTGTGTTCCCGGAACATCTCGGTGTCGGTCGCGCCGGGTAGGACGACGTTGACGCGCACGCCCTGTTCGCCGTGGTCAACGGCCAACCCTTGCGCGAGGCCGATGAGCCCCGACTTGCTTGCACCGTAGGCGCCGAGGCCGGGGAAGGCTGCCGTGTGCCCGACGAAGGTGCCGGTGAAGATGAGCGCCCCACCGCCGCGCGCCGCGAGCGCGGGCACCTGGTGCTTGGCGCCGAGGAAGGCGCTGGTCAGGTTGACCGCGAGCGTGTGGTTCCAGTCCGCCAGGGTGACGCCGGTCAACGCCGTCTGCGGACCGAGCGTGCCGACGTTGTTGACCGCGATGTCGAGGCCACCGAAGCGGTCCTCCGCCAGCGCGACCAGCGCCGCGGCGTAGGATTCCTCGGTGACGTCGCCGGCCAGCGCGGTGGCTTCGCCGCCGTCGGCTTCGATCTCGGCGACGAGCGATGCGAGTTCGTCGCCGCGGCGTGCGCCGACCACCACCCGACTACCTTCCGCGGCCAGCAGCCTGGCCGTGGCCCGGCCGATGCCCGAACTTGCCCCGGTCACGATGGCCGTTTTGCCGTTGAGTTTTTCCATGATGCGCGCCTCGCTGTGTCTGCCTGGGTCGTCGTGTTCACAGTCTCGGTGCCGCCATGCCTGGCAGCACCCCGGTTGTTGCGGCGTCATTGAAAAGGAATTCGGGGACAGACCACGGATTTTCCGAACGTTCAGCATCCCGCGATACTGATACGCGCCAGAGAAACCATGGTCTGTCCCCGAAATCTCCGCCATCATCCCCGCGAGAAGCTATTCTTGAGTCTGTTTCGCGCAGAACGGGGAGAACGAGCATGTCCGCGAGGGACGAGATACTGGCACTCTTGAATCGCTACAGTTTTACCGTCGACGGTGGTGACCTCGACGGGTTCGCGGCGCTGTTCGAACAGGGCGAATGGTCGGTCGAGGGCAACCGGCCGAGCCGGGGGGCGCGTGAAATCCACGACAACGTGCTGTCGAAAATCATCATCTACCCGGATGGCACACCCCGGACCCGCCACGTCAATACCAACATCGAGCTCGACATCGATGAAGGTGCCGGGACGGCCCGCGGGCAGCGTTACGTGACCGTACTGCAGGGCACCGACGGCTTTCCGTTGCAGACGATCTTCGCCGGCCATTACCACGATGCCTTCGTGCGGGAAGACGGCCGATGGCGCTTCGCGAGTACGGTGGTGCATCGCCCCCTCATGGGCGACATGAGCAAGCACCTGCGCAATACCGACTTCGTCGAAACCTGAGGGTCGAAGCGTGGGGAATTCAGGGACGGACCACGGATTTTCCGCAGCAGAATCCGTGGTCTGTCCCCGAAATCTCTCTGGAAGCAGGCGCTGCGGCAGTTGCCTTCGAGACGGGAACGGTCCTGAGGGAGGGCCACCGCCGCCATGAGCGACAAACCATCGAGATTCGTCATCAACCAGCGCCTGTTCGTCGCCCAGCTGGTCATCGTCGGCGGGGCGTCCGGCTTCGTCGCCTTCCTGTTCGCGTTCACCGGGCAACTGGGCTCCTTCCCGCTGTCCTTCCTGGCCGGTTGCCTGGGTGGCAGCATCGCGCTGCTGCGCCGCCTGCCGCGCGCCGAGGCGGCGACCATCGATGCCCTCGCGGCGAGTTGGATCACGACCCTGATGCCACTGATGTACGGCGGCCTGATGGCCTCGGTGACCTACCTGCTGTTCATGTCCGGGATCCTGACCGGCGACGGTGGCAACGGCCTGTTCACGAGCAACCTGTTTCCCAACTTCAACCGTCCGGCCGTGGCCGAGGACGAACTCCTGAACATGCGCATGGTGCTGACCCTGCGCCCGGACGGTATCGCCGACTTCGGCAAGCTGATGGTGTGGTGCTTCGTGTCGGGCTTCTCGGAGCGCTTCGTCATGAGCGTGCTCGGCGCGCTGGAAGAGCGGGCTGCGCCGGCCCAGGAGCGGCGCGGGGGCGAATGAGCGTGTCGCGGTTCAGAAGCGCAGGCGTAAGCCTGTGGAAACGCTGCGTGGCGCGCCGGGATAGAGGCTGAACGCATCGCCCTGGCTGCCGGCGAGGTAGGCGGTGTCGGTGAGATTGGTGATGCCCAGGTGCACCGTGAGGTGGGCCGACACCGCGCAGCGGGCGAAGAGGTCGAACCGCAGGTAGTCGCCGAGGCGTACGTCCAGCTCGTCCGGATCGAGGCTGGCGCGCCGCCGGCCGACGTAGTTCGCGGCGAGGCCCAGGTCGAACGCCGTAGCGCCGACGCGGTGATGATAGAACGCGAGCAGGCTTGCGCTGTGGCGCGGCGCGTTGAGCGGGGTGACGCTGGTCGCCAGTTGGGGCCCATCGCTCAGGCGTGCGTCGAGCCAGTGATAGCGGGCACGCAGCTCGAGTGCCGGCCGCGGCTGCCAGCGCAGGTCCACCTCCACGCCATGGCTGCGCTGGCGCCCGCTCTGGATCTCGAAGCCGGGCATGCCGGGGGCATCGTTCGCGACATCGCGTTCGAAGATCGCGTAGAACGCGGCGTCGAGCGTGAGCGGCAGGGTCGGCGGCGTCCAGCGCAAACCGATTTCACCGGCGTTCGCGCGGGTCGGTGCGAGCGCCCGGCCGTCGGGCTGGAGGCCTTCGTTGGCGGCGAATGCGCGGCTGAAACTGGCGTAGGCAAGCGCGCCGCGCAGGCTGTCGTAGACCACGCCGAGGCGCGGGCTGACGCGGCCGAATGTCTGGTCGAAACGGGTCGCAGCGACGGCATCGCGCCCACGCTGGGCGACGTGGTCATAGCGCAGCGCGAACAGCGTGCGCCAATGTTCGGAGAGGGTGACGAGATCATTGAAGTGGATTGCGTACTGGCGGCGACGTTCGAGCGAGTCGCGCTCGGGCTCGACCGGGGGCAGGGGACTGGCGTCGCGGGCGCGTGCGAACGGGTCGATGTCGAACGGGAACGCGTCACTGTCGGAGGTCGCGCGGCTGATGGCTTCGCGCAGGACGATGGCCGTGACGCCCATCCGCAATGCATGTTCCGTTGCACCGAGGCGCAGGCTGCGCTCGAGTTCGGCGCGGGTTTCCCATGCATGGCTGGCGTCGTGCCGCCGTTGCAGTTCGCGCAGCAGCCGGCCGTCTTCCCAGGCCGCCGGTTCCACCGCGGCGCCGCCGAGAACGGTGCGTTGGAAGGCCGCCTGCAACGACAGGCTCCAGTCATCTGGGAGGGCGAAGCCCGCTTCGAGCTGGGTGCTGAAACCGTCGTGACGCGCCGGGCCGGCGGCGGCCTCGCCGAGGAAGTTCGCGGGGTCCACGGACGGCACGCCCGGCAAGTCGAATATGCCCGCATCCAGCAGGCGCCGGTCACGCACGTACTCGGCACTGGCGATGAAATCGATACCCTCGCCGGCGTGCCAGGCCAGTGCCGGCGCGATCAGCCAGTGATCGTCCTTGACCCCGCTGCGGAAGGTGTCGCCCTGGCGCCGGCTGGTGACGACGCGGTGGGCGAGCCCGGGCAGGCCGGGCACCGCCCCGGTACTGTCGACGAGCAACGAACGCTCGCCGAAGCGCGCCGCGTCCAGGCTGATCTCGGTACGCGGGGCCGCGCGCGGCGCCTTGGTGACGAAGTTGATGGCGCCGCCCGGCTCGCCGTCGCCGTACAGCGCGGCTGCCGCTCCGCGCAGCACTTCGACCTGCTCGATGTTGGCCAGGTCGCGCGGCGCGGCAATGCCGCGAGAGTCGTTCAGCCCGTTGCGATACACCGTGGTATCGGCAAAACCGCGCAGCACGAAATCATTGACCGCGCCGCCCTCGCCGGGGCTCACGCTGGCCGCGCCGACAAACGCGAGCAGGGTGCCGAGATCGGCCGCGGGCTGGTGCTCGAGGCGCCGCGGATCGATACGCTCACTGCTGAATGGGAGGCGGCGCGGCGCGCCCGGAAGGAAGGTGCCGCGACGCGTGGTGCGGGTATTGTCGCGGTCGACGATCTCGATGACGGTCCCCGCGGCATCCTCCGCGGCCGGCGTCGGCAGGGCAGCGCCGGCGCCGAGTATCGCGGCGGCCAGTCCCGCGATGCGGCGAGTGGCTGGCCGCGCACTGCCGAGTGTGCTCTCGTGCCTGTGCCGGGTATCCGCCGGGCCGCCCGGCCATGCCGGTGACAGGTGCCGATTTACCAAAACTTTACCTGCGCTTTACCCGGGCCGCCGTGCCCTGCAGCTACGCTTGGAGCATACGCAGGGCGGCGCATGGGGCGCAATCGCAGAGGACGTGCACATGAAGATCCTGCTCGTCGAGGACGATTTCGACGTGGCACAGAACGTCTGTGATTTTTTCGAGGCCGATGGCCACGCCGTCGAGTGGGCGCCGGACGGTCCGATCGGACTGGAATCGGCCACGCGCGGCGGTCACGACGTCATCGTCCTCGACATCGCCTTGCCGCGGCTGTCGGGGCTGGAGTTGTGTCGGCGCCTGCGCGATCTCGGTTTTGCTGCCGTGCCCATCCTCATGCTGACCGCGCGCAGCGACCTGCCGGACAAGCTCGCTGCGTTCCGCTACGGCGCCGATGATTACGTGGTCAAGCCGTTCGAACTGGAGGAACTCGGCGGACGCCTCGAGGCCCTGGTACGCCGCGCCGGCGGGGCCGTCCGTGATGCCTGCCTGCGTGTCGCCGATCTCGAGTTCGACACCGCGACGCACAAGGTCAGGCGCGCCGGTCGCCTGCTGCCGCTGACAGCGACCGGGCGCAAGATCCTCGAGGCCCTGATGCGCAATTCGCACCGCGTGGTCAGTCGGCGGGAGATCGAACACCTGGTCTGGGGCGACGATCCGCCGCAGACCGACTCGCTCAAGATTCATGTGCACACCCTGCGCGAAGCCGTCGACAAGCCGTTCGGTGTGCGCCTGATCCACACCGTCCGCGGGGCGGGTTATCGCCTGTGCATCGATGAAGACGCCAGCTAGGCCGCTGCGGCAACGCCTGGTCGCAGCCATCGCCGGTCTCGGTATCGGCGTCACGCTGTTGTTCAGCGCCGGCCTCTACGTCGCGTTCGAAACCGCCGAGGACACGCTGTTCGACACCTACCGGGCGCGCGACATCCAGAGTCTGCTCGCGCTCTACGAACGCGACCCGGCGCTGGCCGAAGTGCCGCACGAGAACTTCCGTGTCTTTCATGTCGACGACGACGAGCGCAGCACCCTGCCAGGCTACCTGCAGGGCTTCGACCCCGCCGGCGACGAGCTCGTTCTCGATGGCCGCGAGTTCCACGTCGAGGTTCATCGACGCGGTGCGTCGACGTTTTATTTCCTGCTCGACGAGAGCGCTTTCGAGGACTTCGAGCGGGCCTTGTTCGTGGTCACCGCGGGGCTCGCAGCCGGCATGGTCGGTTTGAGCGTGTGGCTGAGCGGGCACTTGTCGCGGCGGGTGATTCGTCCCCTGACGGTGTTGTCGGACGAGGTCGCGACGCTCGCGGACGGCGCCACGGTGGCCGCGCCCGCGCCCCACGAACCGAGCGACGAGGTCGGTACCCTGCGCAGCGCCATTGCCGGCTACCAGGCGCGTATCGTCGCCGTGCTCGAGCGCGAGCGCGAGTTCTCGGCCGACGTCAGCCACGAGTTGCGCACGCCCCTGATGGGCGTGCAGGGTGCGGCCGAGCTTCTCGAACGCCGGGTCGGCAGTGCGCCGGCCCAGCGCGCACTGGCCACGCGCATCCGCCGCGGCTGCCGCCACATGACCGCGCTGACCGAGGCGCTGCTCTACCTCGCACGGGAGCCGGCCAGCTTTCACGACCTGGTCGAAACGATCGACATCGTGCGCGTGGTGGAAGCGCAGGTCGCGACGGTGGCGGATATCACCCAGCGCAAGGGCATCACGGTGAGCGTCGAGCGGGACGGTACGCCCGTGCCGCTCGCAGCCATCCCGGCGGTGGTCGAGATCGTCATCGGCAACATCATCAAGAACGCCGTGAAATACACCGACGGCGATGTCATCAACGTGATCGTGCGGCCGCACGGCGTGCTCGTACAGGACTATGGACCGGGTATCGACGCGGCCACGCAGGACCGCCTGTTCGAGCGCTTCGCGCGCGGCGGGCAGCGCGATGCGGATGGCAGCGGCATCGGCCTCGCGCTGGTCAAGCGCTTCTGCGATCAGTACGGCTGGCGGATCGGGTTCGACAGCGTGCCCGGCCGGGGGACGCGCATCGCCATCGATTTCTGAGCCCGGCGCGGGGCACGGACGGGGCCCCGGTGAGCGGGGCCCCGCAGGACGTCGTGCGGCTACGGGCGGGGCAGGAGTCGGTCAGGCGCTGGCGCGGCGCCGGGCATTGGCGAACACGGCCGCCATGGCGCTGCCGAGCAGCAGCGCCGGCGCCGGCAACGGTACCGGCGCGGCGGCACCAATCAGCTCGACGCGAAAACCCGCTTCGCCGAGTTCGAGATCGAAGTCCTCGTCGACGGCGATGAGACCGGCGCCCGGCGCGTAGTACTTGATCTCGTAGGTGTCCGGCGCGGCGACCGAGAATTCGAGCACGGCGAGGACGTCGTCGTAGATCGCCCCGCTTTCGAGCGCAATCGTGCGGTCGCCGGCGAGGGTCTGGCCCTCGTCCAGGGCGCCATCGAAAGGTGCGAATTCCTGGTAATAATTGAACCCGGGAACGAGTGAAGCCGGCATGGCGAAGCCGGGCAGGGCGCTGTTGCTCCCGCTCAGCCACGCGCTGGCGGAGTCGGTACCGAGGAAATTGCCATCGTCGTCGTAGCGATAGTTGACGACGTCCTCGCCGAAGTACCACACGTTGCCGGCAGTGTCCTGGGCGTAGTAATCGAAGGTTTCCTCGACCAGGACGTCGTCCTCGTAGGCGCGGTCGAGGCGGGTGGTGGTCTGGACCCCGAGCAGGGTGGGACCGGCGCCTGCCAGGGTGAGTTCGAATCGTTCGGTGATGGTTTCGCCGCCTTCCTCGTAGCTGCCTTCGTAGATCCGGGTCAGGCCGTCGACGAGATGGAAGTAGGGGTTGTCGATGGCCTGCCCGGGCGTGAACACGGCGCTGGCGAAGTCCGGCAGAATGGCAGCGGCCTGGACGAAACCAGGGGCCAGGGCGCCGAGCAGCGCCGTTGTGCTGAGGGGAATGACCGATGCTCTGTTCATGCTGTTAATCCTCGACGGTGTAGTGACGACAAGCGCGACCGCGGCCGGCCGCGACGGCCAAGCTAGGTGGTCGCCGGTTGCCACGCGGGAAAGGCGAGGTAAGGAAACGGTTAACCCGTTGCGCGGGCGCGAGTTGCGGCGGCGCGAACCGGGTCGTCATCGGCGCGGGCGCGCCTGCCCGTCCGTTGGAATCGCCTCTATACTCCGCAAGTCGTCCGCTACGGAGCCGTTCGAAATGGATTCACGCACTCACCGTTGTTTCCCGACATGGCGGATGCTGTTGGCGCTCGCAGGCCTGGCCATCTTCGGTACCGCCGGTGCAGCGGTCGACTTCGAGCCCGGTGATCTAGCCTCCTTCACCCTGAACGGCGGGCATGCCAGTAACCTCGCCATCAGCATGAACGCGGGCCTCGGCGCTGGCAGCGGGCTGGTGTCCTCGGCGACGGCGAGTGGCGCCTTCGTGACCGATTCAGCCGTATATGCCCGTGGGGCTTCATTGGCGGCCGGCGAAACCTACACGGCCTCGATGTTCTACCGCATGGCGCTGCAAGGTACCGGGCCCGACATCCGGCTCGGTTTCCTGGCCGGTCCGTCCGGCGTGTTCGGGAACGCGCTCGTCGCGAATGCCTGGTTCGAAACCTTCGGCACGGGCGAGTTGAAGAGCTGGCATTACGGCTGGACCCGCGGCCTGGTACGCGAGCTGGCAGGTCCCTACATGCCGCGCGACCACTGGTATCGCCTGCAGGTCGGCCTGTCGTCTGCCGACCTCCTGAATTTCTCGCTTGCCGTCAGCCTCGATGACTACGGCGACGACGGCACGGCGTTCGCCGGCAACGTGCTCGACCAGGTATTTGCGTTCCGGGATGCCGATCTCGGTGGCGCGAGTACGCTGTATGCGGGCTTCTATGCGCACGGTGCGACGACGGCTTTCGACGCCTTCGATTTTGCCAACGTGGGCGTGGTGCCCGTGCCGGCCGGCGCCTGGCTCGTCGTCTCCGCGCTCGCCGCCCTGGGTGCAGTGCGGACGGGTCGACCCCTGCGGGCGGACGCGCCGGCCGCGCGAGCGCGGGACCGTCGTAAGGTGGGTTGAGGTAATCGGCGATCGATTTGAACCCGCTCTCATTCGCACTCGGCGTCGTCTATCTGATCGTCGCGCTCGGTGGGACCGCGATCCTCTACGCGCTCACCAAGTCGTCGAGGGTGTGCAAGATCGTGTTCGTCGTCGTCACCTGGCCGGTGTGGATGCCGTTCGTTTGGTCTGCGCTCGGTCCATTGCCGTGCAAGCTGGAAGCGCCGGGTTTCGTCACCTACGGGCCGCACGCGGTCCACCGGCTGGCGTTGCGAGAGGATGCGGCGGTGCCCGCCACGCGTGGCTCGCCATTCGAGAGTGCGTTCATCGAGGACTGCCAGCGGGGCTGTGCCGACGCGCTCAACCATTACTTCGCCGGCTTCCCCGACGACGTGCGGATCGAGGAGGCGCCGTTTTCGTTCGAGGTGTCATGGCGCTTCCGCGCGGTCGACGACCCGGCGCACCGGCGTGACCGCCATGCGCGGCTGTGGATCGCCGCGGCGGACGCACCGCGTTGCCTCGCGCCCCTGGACCGGCGCCATCGCTATTCGCGCCGCCGCACGGAAGATTTGCCGCACTGTATCGCGGGCATCGAGATCCCCCGCATCACCGCGCCCTTCGTGGTCGATCTCGAACCGTTCGAGAAGCGCAGCACCGGGCGCCGGGGGCCGACCCGCACGGATACGACCGCCGTGCGCTACCTGCCGTTCGTGCGGCGCACCGAGCAACGCCTGTACCACGCAGGGCAACTCGCCGCGCGCTACCAGGCGTTCTGGTGGCAGACGCGCTGGATGCTCATCGAGCATCAAAGCACCGGCGCAAGCTGTCCCGTGGAGGAATACCGCACCTATGATCTCTCGAGTCGATTCTGGCATGCCCTGTTCGAAGACGCGGTCGTGGACGCGGCGCGGGCCGATGCTGGCTCGTCGTAGGGGGTGGGGGACCGGCAGTGACGCACGCGCATCGTGCCGCCTGCGGCGCAAGGCACTCTTGTTCCCATCCGCAGGTGCGCGGTTTCGAGGCGTGTCCGTGTTCGGTCGCGGAAATTCCGACCAAAAAAAAGAGGAGGCGACATCGTGGGACTCTCTGCGCAGGACAGGGCGTTCGTCGCGAGGCGGGGCAGGCTGGCCCGGAGCTGGCCGCTACTCGGCGTGTCCTGCCTGGTCCTGATCGGGGCTTACGGCGCCTGGTTGCGGATGAAGATGCCGCAAATGATCGATCCCTGGTGGGTCGCGGAGCGCCTCCGGGCCGGCGCCCTGCCGCCATCGACGCTGGAGCTCATGGCCCTGATGTTGCCGGTCGCGATCCTCGTGTTGTTGGCGCTCGCGGTCGTGGTCGTGTTGTTGATGTTCGTCGCCAGCCGCAACGAGCAGCGGCTGGTCCGGCTGGTGCGCACACTCGATGCCGGGGGCGATGCTGATCAGGGCGGCACGGACGCCTCGTCCAGTTTCCGCGCCACGTAGTAGCCATAACCGAAATAGTCGCCGTAGCGCTCGTAGAGCGCGATTTCCGCGACCTCTGCGGCGACGAGCGCCGCCGCTGCCGGTGCGTGGCCATGTCGGTCGAGGAAGGCCGGGAAGCGCGCCTGTAATGGCCGGTAGTAGTTGTCCAGCCAGCAATGGCGGGGCAGGACGAAATAGCCGATGGGCCCGAAGCCGAGGTCTTCGAGCACGGCGAGCTTGGCCGCGGCGGTGTCGACTTCCGGGTATTCGCGCTGCCAGTGCCGTTCGAGTTCGGCCGGCCGACGGGCGCTGAACCAGGTCAGCTCGGAGACCGCGAGGATGCCACCGGGTTTGAGGTAACGGCGCCATGCCGCGATGCCGGCGGCGAAGCCGAGGTTGTAAATTGCGCCTTCGGCGAAGATGGCGTCGAGCGCCGCATCCGCGAACGGCAAGGCCGCCATGTCGGCGGCGACCGGGGTGATGCGATCGCTGAGTCCGGCGCGGGCCGCGGCACGCTCGAGGCGGGCGAGAAACGCCGGCACGAAGTCGGTCGCGGTCAGATGGACATCGAGTTCGCGAGCCAGCACGAGGGTGGCGGCGCCGGTCCCGCAGCCGACGTCGGCGATGGCCAGGTTCCGGCGTCCGCGCAGGTCGGCGAGGTCGATGGCGAGTTGTGTCGCCGCGGCGCCGCCCGGTCCCTGGCGCGGGCCGTCGAGGTGCAGGTCGACCAGGAGTTCGAGTTCGTCCATCGGGCGATTATCGATCAGGTTGGCACGGTGCCGGTCATCGTGCCGGGCGAACCGCGCAGACACGGCGCCGACTCCGCGGTCCCGGCCCCGCCGGTCCGCCGCCGCACTTGGTCCGCGTCAAGTTTCGCGCCGCGGAATCGTGGATCATGGTGTGCCGTGGAACCATCATCCGAGTACTTGGGGAGAACGACATGAGTGGCAAGGTAGGCAGCGAGAAGGTCTTCGAGAACGACAAGGTCATCGTGTGGAACTTCGAACTCGCGCCCGGCGAGGAAACCGAGGTGCACACGCACGAGCACAGCTACATGTGGTACGCCGTCGCAGGCACCACCCTGCAGGCCTTCGACGAGCACGGCAACGATCTCGGCGAGCTCGACGTGCCGACCGGCGCGGTCTACTCGCTCAAGGTCGAGAACGGCGAGATCGAAGTGCTCTCCGAGATCGGCAAGGGCCTGCGCATCCCGGCGCGGCACAAGGCCCGCAACGTCGGCCCGACCCACTACCGGGAAATCCTTGTCGAATACAAGTAGGCCCCGCGGCGCGCCGCGGGGACGCCGTTGTCTTCAGAACAGAAATTTGGAGGGAAAATCGGGGACAGACCACGGTTTCCCATACGTGCCGACCTTCGATCTAGCGGTGAAAAACCGTGGTCTGTCCCCGAATTTCGGGAAATCCTTGTCGAATACAAGTAGGTCCCGCGGCGCGCCGCGTGCGCGCCGTCGTCTTCAGAACACGACCGGCAGCCGCAAATGGGTGCGGTAGACGTAGTCGCGGTGCTCGCCGAGCAGCGGTGACACCGCCGCGGCCAGCACCGGGTCGCTGTTGGTATAGGCCGGGCGGTAGCTCGTCGCCATCGGGCAGAGATTTTCGGGCAGCGGATCGACCAGGGCGTAGAAGCAGGCCGCGTAGATGTCGAGGGCGGTGAGGCTCTCACCGATGAGGTACTGGCTGCCGCGCGCCCGCTGCGCCTCGATGAGGGCGGAGAAGTTGCCCATGACATCGGCCATGCGTTGCTGGGCCCGCGCTGCGGCATCTGCGGAGAACTGGTACTTGGCGCCGAGGGTGGTCCAGAAGGCATGATCCGCACTGCCGGGTTCGGTGTTCGCCAAGGCGCCGTCGACCAGCGACACGCGGCGGTTCCAGGCGAAGCCGTTTTCGCCGGCGAGTTCGTTGATGAGGCCGAACATGCGCACGCGCTGGTCGAAATCGGCCGGTACCAGGCGCGGTTCCGGGGCGAGGCGCTCGGCCAGGTTGATCTGGTCGAGCCAGGACGCGCGCGGGCGCTCGTCTTCCCAGATCGCGACCGGGGCGCTCGACTGCGCGGTCCAGGCGATGAGTTCGCTGTGGCCGCCGTTGGCACCGAACAGGATCTCCTCGGCGTCGGCGTTCGAACAACGCACCGGCGTGTACGGAATACCCTTGACCTCGAACAGGTTCTTGCATGACTCGCGCCAGGGGCCCGGGATGGTATAGGCGCCGAGGACCAGGCGCAGGCCGCCCAGTCGGCGCGCCTCGGCCAGGGTGACATAGTCGACCTTGAGGTCGTAGAAGCCAATCTCGTCGTTCATCGGGATCCTCCTTCAGGCCTGCGCGCTCGGCCGCGCCGACACCCGTGTGTACCAGTCCAGCGTGCGCGCGTTGCCGGGCGGGACGTGGATGTCGCACCAGCCGGCGAAGTCGATCGCGCACACGGCCGTGATGTCGACCATGCTGAAGGCGTCGCCGGCGAGGTAATCGGCCTCGCCGAGGTAGACCTCGAGCCAGTGGAAGAAGCGCGCCAGGGTCTGTCGGCCGCGCTCGATGAGCGCCGGGATGGCCGGCAGGACGTCGCTGCCGGCGCCGGGCAGGCTGCGCCGGGCGAAGTCGGCGTGGCCGTTCCGGAACACCTCCGAGGCCGCGATCATGCCGTCGAACTCCATCTTGCGCTGGCGCGAGGTGACGATGGCGCGCTCGCGCGCATCGCGGCCGAGCAGCCGCGGTGCGGGCTGCAGTTCCTCGAAGTAGCGGCAGATCGACATCACCTCGTCGATGCGCGTACCGTCGTCGAGTTCGAGCACCGGCAACAGCCCGCGCGGGTTGATGGCGAGGAAGGCGGCCTGCAGGTTCTCGCCGCCGAGGATGTCGACCTCGACGGTGTCGAGCGCGATGCCCTTCTCGGCGAGGAACATGCGCGCGCGGCGCGGGTTGGGGGCGACGCGGCAGTCGTAGAGTTTCATGGTCGCGGGCTACCCGGCGGTACGCTCAGAAGACGATCGGCAACTCGAGGTGCTGCTCGTAGACGAAGTCGCGGTGCCGGCGCAGCGCCGGGGTCAGCGCACGCTCGATCTCGGCGTTGGGTGTGCCGTAGAGGTAGGGTGCGCGGAAGTCGCTGACCATGGGGCAGAGATCTTCCGGCAGCGGGTCGAGAAAGCCGCAGCTGGTCGCCCAGTAGATGTCGAGGGCGGAGAGAGTCTCGCCGACCAGGTAGCGGCGCCCGCGCGCCTGCTGGCTGGAAAGCTGGGTATCGATGAGTTTCAGCGCCTCGACGATGCGGCCGGTGGCGCGCGCCAGGGCCTGTTCGTTGTAGCCGTACTTCTGGCCGAGGAAACTCATCAGCGTGCGCGCCGGGCTGTCCTCGGGCAGGCTGTCGACGAAGGGCCCGGCCATGAAATGGCGCTTGTGGAAGAGCAGGCCGCCTTCGCCCATCAGCTCGTTGGCCAGCCCGAACATCCGCACGCGGTCCTCGGGCGCGGCCGGGATCAGCGACGGCTCTGGCTGCAGGCGTTCGGCGAGATAGAGCTGGTCGTTCCACAACGCGCGCGGGCGCTCGTCGTTCCACACCATCACCGGCGCGCTCGACTGCGCCGTCCACTCGACCAGTTCGCTCTGGCTGCCGCCCATGCCGATCTGCAGGTCGGAGGCGCCTTCGTTGGCACTGCGTACCGGGGTGTAATCCAGGCCCTTGACGTAGCAGATACCCTTACAGGCCTCGTGCCACGGACCCGGCACGGTGAAGGCGCCGAGCACGATGCGCAGCCCGTCCATGCGGCGCGCCTCGGCAATGGTCACGTAATGGCGCTTGATGTCGTCGATGGCGATCGCCACGGCACTCCCCCTGCTTGGTTTCCAGTCGCGCAGTATAGGCCGAGCGCGGCGTCCGGCGAGCGCGCCGCCGGCGTCACTCGGTGCCGACGGCAATCTCGACCAGGTTCGGGCGGCACGAGGCGATGCCCTCGGCGACGGCCGCCTCGATGGCGGCCACCGAATCGGCGCGTCGCGCCGGCACGCCCATGGCCTGGGCGAGGTGCATGAAATCGATGGCCGGCCGGGTCAGGTCCATGCCGATGAATTCACCGCTGCGCGCCGACAGGTAATGCGCCTGTGAGCGCATGAAGTTCTTGAGCACGTTGTACTCGCGGTTGTTGACGACGACGAAGGTCACCGGCAGGTCTTCGTGCGCGGCGGTCCACAGCGCCTGCGGCGAGTACATCGCCGCGCCGTCGCCGACCAGCGAGACCACCGGCTGGCGGCCGAGACCGAGGGAGAAGCCGACTGCCGCCGGCATGCCCCAACCCAGCGCGCCGCCGCGCAGGAAGGAGTACTGGCGCGTCGAGCCGTTGTGCAGGAAGGCGCGCACGTGGGCGGCGGTGGCGATGGCCTCGTCGACGATGGGGGTCGCGCCGATGACCTCGGCGAGCGTACGTGCGACCACCATGGGGTGCAGCTCGCTGCCGTCGACGAGCGCGTCGGCGCGTGCCGTGAGTGCCTGCTTGCGTGCGGCGAAGCGCTGACGGGCGGCGTCGCGTTCGGCGGCATAGGCCTGTTCGCGCGGCGCGATGCGCCGGGCGATGAGTTCGTTCAGGGCCATCAGCGAGAGTTCGATGTCGCCGACCACCGAGAGCTTGGAGGGGAAGGTGCGGCCGAGATCGCGGCCATCGACCGAGAGCTGGAACAGCTCGCAGCCGGCCGGCAGCGCCGAGGCATCGGAGTAGAGAATGGTGATGAAGGACTTGCCGCCGAGCGCGAACACGCAGTCGAAATCGGCCATCGCCGCGGCGATGTCGACCGCGCGCGTCGACAGGTTGCCGGCCCACAGGTAATGACTGGTGGGGAAGGGGATGTGCGCCGGCCACGACGAGCCGAACACCGGTGCGGCGAGCAGTTCGGCCAGGCGCACGACCTCCTTGTAGGCATCGTGGTTGGAGATCTCGTCGCCGGCGATGATCGCGACCTTGCCCGGCGCGACGGTCGTCAGTTCGATGGCGAGTTCGGGCAGCGAGCCCGCCACCGGGCGGCGATCGACGGTCGAGCGCCGCGGCATGGGTACGCTGCTGGTCGCTTCCATGACGTCCATCGGCAGGGACAGGAACACCGGCCCGCGCGGCGTCGCCTGGCAGTCCTGGAAAGCACGGTGCACGAGGATCCCGATCTGGTCGGGGGAGGTGATCTCGGCCGCCCACTTGCACGCCGGCCGCGCGATCGAGACGAGGTCACCCTGCAACAGGGGGTCGGTGATGGCGTGGCGCGAGTCCTGCTGGCCGGCGGTGACCACCAACGGGGTGCCCGAGGTGAAGGCGTTGAGCAGGTTGCCGAGGCCGTGACCGAGGCCGCCGGCGGTATGCAGGTTGACGAAGCCGGGCTTGCCCGAGGCCTGGGCGTAACCGTCCGCCATCGCCACCACGCTCGCCTCCTGCAGGCCGAGCACGTAGTGCAGGTGCGGGCGGTCGACCAGGGCGTCGACCAGCGGCAGCTCGGTCGTGCCGGGGTTGCCGAAGACGTATTCGCAGTCCTCGCTTTCGAGGACGTCGAGGAGAATGTTGGCGCCGCTGCGCGGCGCGTCTGCTCGTTGGATCATCGTGCTCGGTCCTCGCGGGTGGGCCGGTAGGTGACGTAAGGCGGTCGCACACCGACCGCCATCTTGCCGTGAACGCGATCATGCCCGCAGTGCGCGCCCGCGGGACGGGCCGCGTGGGCCTGCCTCCCGGCGCCGCGTACGGCCCCGCAGCCTGACCATGCGCGCCCGTGTGCCGGGTGGCTGAGCGGCTCTGGGGCGTTACTTGTACGGACAAATATAGAATCACGTATTCAATTCTGCGCCAAATGTGCTAAATTTTCGAATAGATGTACGTACAAGTTGCGGCGCAAGCCTCCGTGAGTGGGTGTGTGCCGGTTGCGTGAGCAGTGCCCGCCGGCGCGGCCGGCGGGGCACTCGAACTGCCTGGAGGGAGGTCAGCCATGATCAAGCAATTCGACGCCGTGGTAATCGGCGCCGGGGTGTCCGGACTCTATGCGCTCTACAAGCTGCGTGAGGCCGGTCTCAGCGCGCGCGCGTTCGAAGCCGGCGACGGGGTCGGTGGGACCTGGTACTGGAACCGCTACCCGGGTGCGCGTTTCGACTCCGAGTCCTACAGCTACCAGTACTCGTTCTCGCGCGAACTGATCGAGGAGTGGGATTGGAGCGAGGAGTTCGTCGGCCAGCCCGAGATCGAACGCTACCTCAACCACGTCGCGGACAAGTTCGATCTGCGCCGCGACGTCGAGTTCTCGGCTCGCGTGCAGTCGGTGACCTGGGACGATGCCGCGCAGCTGTGGAACCTGCGCACCGAGGACGGCCGCGCCGCGCGCGCTCGCTTCGTCCTCGCCGCCACCGGCTTCATGTCCGCCCACCAGTACCCCGACATTGCCGGCCGCGACGATTTTGCCGGGATTGGGGTACACACCGCGCGCTGGCCGCGCGAGGGCATCGAGCTGTCCGGCAAGCGGGTCGCGGTCATCGGCAGCGGCGCGACGGCCGTCCAGATCATCCAGACCATCGCCCCCGAAGTCGGTCACCTGGCGGTGTTCCAGCGCACGGCCAACTGGTGCACGCCGCTGCGCAACCATGCCATCGCGCCGGCAGCCCAACGCGACCTCAAGCGCCGCGCGCAGGACGTGTTCGATCTCTGCAACGAGACCTACGCGGGCTTCATCCACAAGTTCGACCCGCGCAAGGGCAGCGAACTGTCGCGCGAGGCGCGCTGGGCGCACTACGAACAGCTCCACCAGCGCGGCGGCTTCGCCCTGTGGCTGGCCAACTTCGCCGAGGTGTTCACCGATCGCGAGATGGCCGCCGAGGTCAGCGAGTTCCTCGCCGCGAAGATTCGCGCCCGCGTGCGCGATCCGCGCATCGCCGAGAAACTCGTGCCGACCGACCATCTCTTCGGCACCAAGCGGCCGCCCGGTGAGAAGGACTACTACGAGGCCTTCAACCTCGACCACGTCGAGCTCGTCGACCTGCGCGAGACACCGATCGAGCGCATCGTGCCGGCCGGTATCGAGACCCGCGACGACGGCGCCACGCGCCTGCACGAATTCGACGTCATCGTCTATGCCACCGGTTTCCGCGCCATGACCGGCGAACTCATGCGCATCGACATCGTCGGGCGCGACGGGCTGAATCTCAACGACAAGTGGGCCGACGGGCCGTTGACCAACCTCGGCGTGCAGTTCGCCGGTTTCCCGAATTTCTTCGCCATTCTCGGCCCGCACAACCCCGCCGCGTTCTGCAACATCACGCGCTGTGTCGAGAGCAACGTCGACTGGATCGTAGGCTGCATCGAGCACCTGCGCGCCGGTGGTCATAGCACCGTCGAAGCCAACGCGGCCGCGGAACAGGCCTGGACGCAGCGATGCTACGATTCGGCCTCGGGCTTCCTCTTCGCCGACGTCAGGAACTCGTGGTTCTTCGGTTATCACAACGACGGCGGCGAGCAGGGGCGCTTCCTGGTCTTCACCGAGGGCGTGCCGGCCTACCGCAGGATTTTCGCGGAGGCCGCGGCGAGCGGTTACGCCGGCTTCGAGTTCAACTGAACACGTGAGCCGCGGTGGGCGGTCACCGCGATTGCCGCGACGGTCCCCTGGGCGCGGCGCGCCCGAATCCGAACGAACACGAGAGAAGAGCGATGTACAAGAAAGCCAACCCGGTGACACGCCTGTGCACCAGCGATGTCGACAACATCTGGATCCGCGGGCGCAACCTGTGCGACGAGCTGATCGGCCACATGAGTTTCACCGACTACATCATGTTCCATTTTTTCGGTACCGAGCCGACGCCGTTGCAGCGCGCGGTGGTCGATGCGGTGCTGGTGTGCATCATGGAACACGGCATGACACCTTCCGCGGTGGCCAGCCGCGTCACCTACCTCGGTGCGCCCGAGTCGCTGCAGGGGGCGGTGGCGGCCGGCCTGCTCGGTGCCGGTTCGCGCTTCGTCGGCACCGCTGACGAAGCCGCTGCGCTGATCACCCAGATCGTCGAACGCACCCCCGACGAGCGCGCCGGCGAGGCGCGCCGCATTGCCGAGCGCCACGTCGCGCAGAAGAAGTTCCTGCCGGGTTTCGGTCATCCCATCCACACCAACGGCGATCCGCGCGTGAAGCGCCTCGACGAGGTCGCGCGCGCGGCCGGCGCGAGGGGCGAGTACATCGATGCCATGTACCTGCTCGGTGAGGCGATCAAGACTGCCTCGGGCAAGAACATCGTCATCAACGCCAATGCCGCCATCGGCGCGGTGCTGCTCGAGGCCGGTATCCCGCCCAAGATCGCGCGCGGCTTCAATCTCATCGCGCGCTGCGCGGGCCTCGTCGGTCACCTGCTCGAAGAGCAGGAGGAACCGGCCGGCTATTCCATCTGGCACGCCGCCGAGCAGGCGGTGCCCTACGAAGCGCCGTGAGCGCCGTCCCGTCCACCGCCGCGGACGACGGCGACGTCGTCGGCCTGCTCAGCGAGAGCGCGGCCGATTTCTGTGCTCGCGCCTTGCCGCGCGCACGCCTGCGCGGCCTGCGCGGCGCGCGGCCGGCGTTCGATCGCAGCGCCTGGCGCGAGATGGCCGAACTCGGCTGGAGCGGCATCCTGCTCGACGAGGGGCGCGGCGGACTCGGCCTCGGCCTGCCGGCGGCACTCGCGGTGGCGCGGGCGCTCGGCCGCGTTGCCGCGCCCGAGCCGTTCGTCGAGTGCGCGGTCGCGGCGGCCAGTGTGCTCGGCGCGGCCGAAGCCCCGGCGTTGACCGCGGCGGTGCTGACCGGCGAGCGCGTCATCGTCGCCGCGCTCGGCAATTTCGGGGACGACCCGTTCGCACTCGTCGCCGCCCACCCCGACCCGCACGGCGTGCGCCTGTTCGGCCGCATCGCGCCGCTGCCGGTCGCGCCGGACGCCGACGTCTGGCTGGTCCCGGCGCGCCTCGACGGCGAGGCCGCCTGGTGCGTGGTCGAGGCCGGTAACACGGGCATCGAGGCCACGCCGCGTGAACTCGCCGACGGTACCCGCGACGCCGACGTCGAGTTCGTCGACGTCGCGGCGAGCGTGTTGTGCACGGGTCTTGCGGCGCAGACCGCCCTGGCCGACGCGCGCGGTCGCAGCGAGGCCGCCTCGGCGGCCTACCTCGTCGGCCTGGCCGAAACCCTGTTCGAGATGACGCGCGAGTACGTCGGCACGCGGCGCCAGTTCGGCCAGGCCATCGGCAGCTTCCAGGCCGTGCAGCATCGCCTGGTCGACGTCTACCTCGGGTTGCGCCTGGCCGCCGCCACGCTCGACGAGGGGGTCGAGGCCATCGAGCAGGGCCCGGTCGAGGCCGCGGCGCGCGCCGCCAGCCGACTGCGCTACCGCGCCTGCACCACCGCCCTGCACGCCGCGCGCGAAGCGGTGCAGCTGCACGGCGCCATCGGTTACACCGACGAGTGCGACGTCGGCCTGCTGCTCAATCGCGCACTGGTGGTCTGCGCGCGTTATGGCCAGGCCGGCCAGCACGCCGCGCGCCTCGCACGTATCGGCTTCGGCGAGGGCGGCGCAGACGGCGCCGCCGAGACGCCTGCCGTCGACCCGGAGCTCGTCCCGCCGGACGGTGACTGGAACGCCCTCGACAACGGGCGGTTCCGTGCCGTCGTGCGGGCCTGGCACGAAGCCCACTACCCGGTGGCGTTGCGCCACCCGCGCCGCCGCCTGCGTTGGCACGAGTGTCGCGACTGGTACCAGACGCTCCACCGGCGCGGCTGGGCCGCGCCCGGCTGGCCGCGCGCGCATGGCGGCATGGGATTGGCCCCGGACAAGCTGCTGATCTTCATCGAGGAGCGCGAACGCCTCGGCGTCGCGCGCACCCCGGACCAGGGCATCATCATGATCGGGCCGCTGCTGATGGCCCACGGCAGCGCCGCGCAGCAGGCCCATTACCTGCCCAAGGCGTTGTCCGGCGAGCACATCTGGTGCCAGGGTTACTCCGAGCCGAACGCCGGTTCCGATCTCGCTTCGCTGCGTACCAGCGCGGTGCTCGACGGTGACGACTTCGTCGTCAACGGCCAGAAGATCTGGACCACGCTCGCCCAGGACGCCAACCAGATGTTCTGCCTCGTACGCACCGACGCCGAGGCCAAGCCA
This sequence comes from Gammaproteobacteria bacterium, assembly GCA_024235015.1. Lineage (GTDB taxonomy): Bacteria > Pseudomonadota > Gammaproteobacteria > JACKNG01. The sequence continues at coordinate 458,006 of JACKNG010000003.1, read as the reverse complement.
CAGGCTGGCATCAGCTTCGTGCTGATCGATCTGGCCTCGCCGGGCATCACCATTCGGCCGATCCGCAACCTCGCCGGCGACGAGGAGTTCTGCGAGGTGTTCTTCGACGACGTGCGGGTGCCGGTGAGCAACCTGGTCGGCCAGCTGAACGACGGCTGGACCATCGCCAAGGCCCTGCTCGGCTTCGAGCGCTTCTTCGTCGGCAGTCCCAAGACCTGCCGCTTCGCGCTTGGCCGCCTGGCCGCGCTGGCCGCGGCGCGCGGGCTGGCCGAGGACCCGGTCTACCGCGATCGGTATATCCGCGACGCCCTCGACGTCGCCGATCTCGAGGCCCTGTACAAGGCCTTCGCCGACCAGATCCGGCGCGGCGAGACCCTGGGTGCGGACGTCTCGCTGCTCAAGATCTTCGCCAGCGAAACCTACGCACGCCTGAGCGAGACCATCCTCGAGATCGCCGGCGAGGCCGGCGCCCAGGTCGAGGCGGTCGATTTCGGGGCGGGTGAACCCATCGACGTGCTCTCGCCCTACTACAACGCGCGGCCGACCCCGATCTACGGCGGCAGCAACGAGATCCAGCGCAACATCCTGGCCAAGGCCGTGCTCGGCCTGCCGTCGCGCTGAGCGCGGCGCCCTGCTCGTGCATCGCCGGCCGTTCACCCGCCACGCGGGCCAGGGGCGGCGTTCACCAGGGGCCGAGCGCCGACGGCGTACGGCCCGGCCGCGGGCATGGCGGCACGCGCCGCGGGATGACGCTGGGGTGCGGCCGGCGCCCTCGCTATACTGGCCAGCGATGCCGCCGGGCTTGACCCACGCCAGGCCGGCCGCGCGTCCGTCCGGCATCGTTCGGTTTTCGTTCGTCTACAGCTGACCGCCAGGGGAGGACACCACATGGCCCAGCCACGCATCCGTTTCGGCGCCTTCATTCCGCCGCACACGCCACCCGACGAGCATCCCTGGCTCGCCGTGCAGGAAGACATGGACCGGGTCATCTGGCTCGACAAGCTCGGCTACGAGGAAGCGTGGATTGGCGAGCACCACTCGGGCGGCTGGGAGATCACCGCCAGCCCAGAGCTGTTCATCGCCGCGGTTGCCCAGCACACCAAGCGCATCCGGCTCGGTACCGGCGTCGTCTCGCTGCCCTACCACCATCCCTACACCGTGGCGGACCGCATCCGCCAGCTCGAGTACCACACCCAGGGGCGGGTGATGTTCGGCGTCGGCCCGGGTTCCTTGCCGTCCGATTCGTTCATGATGGGCCTCGACACCGCCAAGGCGCGCGACCAGATGGACGAGGCCATCGAACCGCTGGTGCGCCTGCTGCGCGGCGAGCAGGTGACCATGAAGAGCGACTGGTTCACCCTGCAGCGCGCCCAGCTGCAGATGCCGCCCTACACCGAATCCGGCCCCGAAATCGCCGTCGCCAGCCAGGTCTCGCCGACCGGCGCCACCGCGGCCGGCAAGCACGGCTTGAGCCTGCTCTCGATCGGCGCGACCTCGACCGGCGGCTTCAACGCGCTGGGCTCGAACTGGCAGATCGCCGAAGACACCGCGCGCGAACATGGCCATGTCATGGATCGCTCGGGCTGGCGCCTGGTCGGCCCGGTGCACGTTGCCGAGACCCGCGAGAAAGCGCGCGAGAACGTGCGCTTCGGCCTCGAACGCTGGATCGACTACATGTCCAAGGTCGCCGCGCTGCCGCTCGGCGTGCCGCAAGGCCAGGATGCCGTCGAGTACATCATCTCGACCGGTTTTGGTGTCATCGGCACCCCGGACGACTTCGTCGCCCAAATCGAACGCCTGTGGGAGCAGTCCGGCGGTTTCGGCTGCTTCCTCAACCTCGATCACCACTGGGCCGACTGGGCCGAGACGCGCCGTTCCTACGAACTCATCGCGCGCTACGCGATCCCGAAGATCAACAAGCTCAATTTCTGGCGCCAGGAGTCCGAGGACTGGCTGCGTGCGAACAACGTGCAGTTCAAGGGCGAGCTGACCGATGCCGTGCGCGCGAAGATGCTCGAGCATGCGCGGGCCAAGGGCGACGCCCAGCTCTCGCCCGACCTCGTCGCCTACTTCGACGCCAACAGCAACCGCGACAAGTCGGCCGGCTGATCACGCCGGTTGCGGCGGCCGGGTGAGGCGCCCGGCCGCCTGCAGTGTTCCACCAGCCAGCGACGCGGCCCCGGCGGGCCGCGGGGAGGAGGCGCATGGCCATCCAGTTCCACGATCCGCGCGGCGAGACCCGCGTACCACCCGAGCGCTACAGTTGCCGTCATCCCCTCGAGGGCGCGGTGAGCATCGGCCTGCTCGCCAACAATTTCCCCGATTCGGTGGCCTTCCTCGACGCCGTCGAGACCGCACTCGGCGAGCGGCTGCCGCGCGCCCGCTTCCGGCGCTATGCCAAGCCCGGCGCCTCGGCGCCGGCGAGCGACGCGCTGGTCGCCGAGATGGCCGGGCAGTGCGATGCGCTGGTGACCGCCTACGGGCATTGAGGCAGCTGCACTTCCGGCACCGTGCGTGACGGCATTGCATTGGCCCGGGCGGGACGCCCGGCGGTGGCCTTCGTGACCAGCAAGTTCGAACCCCAGGGCGAGTTCGTCGCCCGCGCCGAGGGCATGCCCGAGGTGCCGCAGGTGATCGTGCCGCACCCCGTGGCCGGCATCGGCGCCGATGCGATGGCGGCGCTGGCCGACGACATCGCCGACGAGGTCATCCGGCGCTTGCGCGAAGGATGAGCGCGCTGCTCGAAGCGGCCGACGCCGATGCCGCGCTGGAGATGCTCCACGCGCTCGGTTGTACCGATGGCCTGCCGGTGATTGTGCCGACCCCCGCGCGCGTCGCCCGCCTGGTGCTGGCGAGCGGTCTCGACGGCGATATCGAGCTCGGCGAGATGGGCCCGGGCTACGGCGTGGCGACGGTGGCCAAGGTCGCCTGTGCCGCGGTCATGGCCGGCTGCCTGCCGGACCACATGCCGGTGGTCGTGGCTGGCGTGCGCGCGCTGTGCGACCCCGCCTTCGATCTCACCGAGATGCAGTCGACCACCCATTGCATCGCGCCCATGCTGGTCGTGTGTGGCGCCGCGCGCGTGCTCGGCGGCTACCAATCCGGCTTCGGCCTGATGGGGCCGGGGCACCGCGCCAATGCCGCCACCGGGCGGGCATTGCGCCTCGCCATGATCAACATCGGCGGCGCGCGGCCGGGCGAGTCCGACATGGCCATCCATGGCGGCCCGGCCAAGTTCTCCTTCTGCTTCGCCGAGGATGCGGAAGCCTCGCCGTGGCCGGCCCTGCACACGACCTTCGGCTACGACGACGCCGACGGTGCGGTGGTTCTGCTCGGCGTCGAAGGCCCGCATTCGGCGCTGTTCTCCGGCGATACCGAGGACCCGCGTGCGGCCGTGGCGCTGCTCGACGTCGTTGCCGCCGTCATCGCCAACCGCGGCAGCAACAACGCCTACTTCGGCGGCAACGCCGCGGTGGCGGTGGTATTCAACCCCGAGCACGCCGCGCTGCTCGCACGACATGGCTACGACCGCGCGCGGGTGCAGGCGGAACTCAGTACGCGGGCGGTCAATCCGCGCGAGGCGCTGGCACAGCTGAACGGCAAGATGCTGGTCGGGCGCGAAGCGCTGGTCCCCGCCGTGCGCGATCCCGCCAACGTCCACGTCCTGGTCGGCGGTGCGCCGGGGCTCTACTCGATGGTGATGCCGTCGTGGAGCGCGGGGCCGCACGGCAACGTCGCCGTGCACGCGGCGGTCGAGATGAACCAGGCCTGCGAGCTGCCGTAGGGTCGACGACGGCGGGGGCGCATGGGGACAGTTTACTTTTGGCAGGCGCCGTCGCCGCGGCCGAACGCCACGCAAAAGTAAACTGTCCCCATTCCGGCGCGCGGCGTCTCCGCCTGCAACGGGAACAAGTTGCTTTTCGTGGGCGCCGCGGCCGCATCCTGCGGAAAAGCGAACCGTCCCTGTCGCGGCGGTGGGCGCCGGCGAGCGCCCTGAGGCAGGGACGAGTGGGGACAGTTTATTTTTGCAGCCGCGGTGGCCGCGGCTGATTGGGCGACAAAAGTAAACTGTCCCCATGCAAAGAGAGCCCCCATCGCAGCGAGGAACGAATCGATGAGCGCAACAGAACGTTTCCTGGACGTCGACGGTACCCGCATTTTGGCCGTCGAGCAGGGCGAGGGGCCGCTGGTCCTGTTGGTCCATGGCTTTCCTGAACTGGCTTACTCGTGGCGCCACCAGCTGCCGGCGCTGGCTGCCGCCGGCTACCGCGCGGTGGCCATCGACCAGCGCGGTTACGGGCGCTCGTCGAAGTACTGGAACCCTGACGCCTACCGCATCGACCACCTCGCCGCGGATCTCGTCGGCGTCGTGCGCGCGCTGGGCGAGGAACAGGCGGTCATCGTCGGCCACGACTGGGGCGCGCCGGTGGTGTGGAGCGCGGCCTGGTTGCACCCGGAAGCCTTCCGCGGCGTGGTCGGCATGAGCGTGCCGTTCGCCGGCCAGGGTCTCATCGGCGTGCCGGGCAACCCCTTCGGCGAAAAGCCGCTGGAGGATTACCAGCGTGAGCTGTCCGGGCCCGGCCAGGATTTCTACCACGCCTACTGGAGCAAGCTCGACGGCATCATCGAGGAGATCGAGGCCGATCTCGCCGGCTGGATCGCCGACATCATGTATTCCGTTTCCGGTGAAGGGCTGGCCGCCGCCGGCTTCACGCTCGACGCTGCCGATCCGCTCACGCTCATTCGCGGCAGCGCACTGTGCATTCCCCACGGCACGCGCATGCGCGAGCGTTTCATGCCGGCGCAACCGGTACCCTGGCTGAGCGCGGCCGAGCTGGCCGTCTACGTCGAGGCCTTCGAGCGTTCAGGCTTCCACGGCGCGCTGTCCTATTACCGCAACCTGCCGGCTGACCAGGCCATGCTCGCGCCGCTGGCGAAGACCAAGCTCGCCGTGCCGGCGTACTTCATCGGCGGCGAGTACGACGTCGCGACCTGGTGGGGAGCGGAGGAGCGCGCGCGGGCGGACGAAGTCATCGCCGATTACCGCGGCGAGACGGTCCTGCCCGGCTGCGGCCACTGGATCCAGCAGGAGCGGCCCGACGACACCAACCGTTTGCTGATCGACTTCCTGCGCGGGTTGGACTGACGCCGCCGCGCGGCCGGCGCAGGGGATCGAAACGGCAAACCGGGGTAATTCGTAATTCGGGGACAGACCACGATTCGCGCGCGAATCGTGGTCTGTCCCCGAATTACCCCCGAATTACCCGAAAAGGTCGCTGTCCCCGGTTCCGCCCCGCCGTTCTAAGCGGGCGGCGACACGCCCGGATTCGCATCATGACCGTCGAACCGTCCGCGGGGCCGTCGCCGCGCCCACTCGTCGACGAGCGAACCGAGCTGCTGCGGCACGCTGCCGTGGAGCAGGATGGCGTCGGCGCCGGCCTCGATGCGCGCGAGCATGCCGTCGACGCAGTGCGTTGGTGAGCCGACCAGGCAGCCGTCGTCGATCCAGTGGCGCGGGTAGATGTCGGCACAGCGGCGGATGATGTCGAGGTCGCGGCTGACGTGCTCGTCGCCCATCGAGCCGGCGCGCTCGCGGGCGCCGGGGTCGAACATGATGGCGCGCACGCGGTCGAGCACGGCGCGGTCCCAGTGGTTGGAACGACAGATGTTGTCGAACAGGTCACCCAGGGCGACGTAGGTGTTCATGCGCCGCACGATGATGTTCAGCGTGTCGTCCTCGGACAGATCGCAGGCGGCCACGCCGATGGTCCACACGCGGATCGCATCGGGATCGCGGCCGGCCTCTGCGGCGCCCTGGCGCACGAGGCGGGTGGAGTGGGCCACGGCCTCGGCGGTCCACAGGGAGTTGTAGACCACCGCGTCGCACCAGCGCCCGGCCCAGTAGCAGGTGCGATCGCCCATCGGCGCCATGACGATGGGCGGCGGTTCGGCGACGGGGATACCGAGCGAGGCGCCGGTGAGGTTCCCGGCCGGCCCGGCGTAGTTCACCGTCTCGCCGCGCCACAGCGCGCGCAGCAGGGTGATCCAGTCTTCGAGCAGCTTGAAATCCAGGCGCGGCACGCCGGCGGTGTCGGCCAGTACGGCCTGGCCGCGGCCGATGCCGAGGGCGAAGCGGCCGCCGGTCAACAGCGACATGGTCGAACCGTAGGCCGCCACCACCAGCGGGTGGCGCAAGGGCAGGTTGGCGATGAGGCCGGCGGCGATGCCCATGGCGTGATCCTGGGCGGCGGCGACGCCGGAGAGCACCTCGACGCTCTTGGTGTTGAGACGCTCGGAGATCCACACCGAGCCGAGGCCGAGCGCGGCGCCGGCGCGGACTTCCTCGACCACCTGGCCGGGATGAGCGACGTGGCCGGGCAGGGTGTAGTAGCCGAGTTCGGGAAAGCGGACGGCGGGTGTCGGCATGGAGTCCTCGTTCATGACGGGGTCGACGATTGACCGCGGCGGCGCGGCATGTCCTGCACGCCGCCGGCCCGTCGCAGGCCTGTTGGCACGGGCGCGCGACGACGCTCGACGCCGCCGCGCCGTGCAGACCGCGCGACGTTCACGGGGGTCAGTCCTGCTCGCCCGGCCAGTGCCGCTGCCAGTCGCGGTGGAAGTCCTCGACGGTCACCGCACGCCGCAGTGAGAGGTCTTCGTTGAGCAGTTCGTAGATGACGTCGCCGTCGGTCTTCATGGCGAAGAAGATGATGGCGTCCTCGTCGCCGCTGCCCTCGATGTGGACTTCACCGTCGCCGCCGCGCGAGTAGCTGCCGGCGGGTTTCACTTTAAGCACCTCGCCGCCGTCGACCTGCTCACGGACGCGCAGCTCACCCTCGAGCACCAGCGTGGTGGTACAGCAGGCGTGGCGGTGATACATGCACTGGCTGTTGGGCGCGAACTTCACCAGCATGTCGGCGGTACGGCTGGCGAGGTCGACGTTGAGAATGCGGTAGTAGGTGCCCGGGGTGAAGAAGTCGGTCCACTCGACGTGCGCGGTGTCGTAGCGGAAGGCGGGCGGGATGGGGGCCGGGCGGGCGGCTGGCTGGCTCATGTCTATCACCTCGATTGGCGGGCGGACGACCGCTGGATCGCCGCCCGAAGCTGTACGTACAAGCCTAGCGAGATGTGGGCTGTTTGTCGAAATCCCTGCGAATTGTCGGTTGACCTGTCCGGACAGGTGGGCGCATGGTGCGTCGACCATCGATGCTCCGACGCAGCCCTGCCATGGCCGACCCGACACCCCCGCACCGCCCCGATGACGTCACCTACGGCGACGTTGCCTCCGTCACCGGCGGCCGCCTCGCCGACATCCGCGCCGAGGATCGCGCCCGCGCCCGCCGCGGCGCCCAGATCCTCGCCGACGCCCTGGTCGCCGAGGGCGTGGACTGCCTGTTCGGCTACCCGGGCGGCGCCAACCTCGAGATCTTCGACGTCCTCGATGCCGCCGGCATCCGCTGCTACCGCACCGAGCACGAGCAGGGCGCGGTGCATGCCGCGCAGGGCTACGCGCGGGCCAGCGGACGGGTCGGCGTGTGCCTCGCCACCTCCGGACCCGGGGCCTGCAACCTCGTCACCGGGCTCGCCGATGCCAACTCCGATTCCACCGCGGTGGTCGCCATCACCGGCAACGTGCCCAGCCACCTGCTTGGCCGCAACGCCTTCCAGGAAGCGGACATCGTCGCCATCACCGCGCCCATCACCAAGGGCAGCTTCCAGGTCGCGCGGGTCGCCGACATACCGCGCACGGTGCGCACGGCGTTCGCCCTGGCCGGCGGCGCGCGCCCCGGTCCGGTCCTGATCGACCTGCCCAAGGACATCCAGCAGCACTACCCGCGCGACGGCGAGGGGCGCTATGCGCCGCCGCCCGTGCCGGCCGCGATCGATGCCCCCGAGCAGCCGCCGGGTGCGATTCCCGCGACCCAGCTGCAGCAGTGCCTGCGCCTGCTCGGCGAGGCGCGGCGGCCGGTCATCTACGCCGGCGGCGGGGTGGTCACGGCGGGCTGCGAAGCGATCCTGCAGGCGCTGGCCGAGAAGCTCGACTGCCCCGTGACGACCACCCTGATGGGGCTCGGCGCGATGCCGGCCGGCCATCCGTTGTGGCTGCACGTGCTCGGCATGCACGGCAGCTATGCGGCCAACGTCGCGGTCAACGAAGCCGACCTCGTGCTCGCACTGGGGGTGCGTTTCGACGATCGCGTGACCGGCAAGGTCGAGACTTTCATCGAGCACGGCCAGATCATCCATCTCGACATCGATCGCGGCGAGATCGACAAGAACAAGGTCGTCACGCTCGGCATCACCGCGGACCTGCGCGCAGCGCTGCCGCAGCTGCTCGAGGCCGTCGCGCCCGCCACTCACGGCGACTGGCGCGAGCACGTCGCCGCGCTCGCGCGCCGTCATCCGCTGGTGCCGCCGCGGGCCGATGCCCTGACCGGGCCAGCGGCCATCGCGCGCCTGTCGGCCGCGACCGACGGGCAGGCGCTGGTCACCGTCGGCGTCGGCCAGCACCAGATGTGGGCCATGCAGCACTACGGCGTGAAGCGGCCGCGCTCGTTCCTGTCGAGTTCGGGTTTCGGCACCATGGGTTATGGCCTGCCCGCGGCGATCGGGGCCAAGGTTGCGGCGCCGGAACGGCTGGTCGTCGACATCGACGGCGACGGCAGCCTCAACATGAGCATCCACGAACTTTCCACCTGCCACCGCTATGGCCTCGGCGTGAAGATCGTGTGCATCAACAACCAGTGGCTGGGCATGGTGCGGCAGTGGCAGGACATGATCTACGCCGGTCACCGCGCCGAGTCCTCGCTCGGCGATCCGAGCGCGGTCAAGGCTGCCGGCGAGGACGACATCTACCCCGATTTCGTCACCATCGCGCGCGGCTACCGCGTCACCGCGGAACGCGTCACGAGCCTCGGCGCACTCGACGACGCCTACGCCCGCCTCCTCGCCGATCCCGACGAGCCCTACCTGCTCGACGTCGTCGTCCGGCGCGAGGACAACGTCTATCCCATGATTCCGGCCGGCGGCAGTTACCGCGACATCATCCTCGGGCCGGACGCCGACGCCTGAGCGCGCGCTGGCCCGCCGGGCTTCACTCGCCCATGCGTTCGAACCATTCGTCGTGCGGGCCGCGCACGCGCCGCACCTTGCCCGCGCCATCCCACTCGACGACGACCTCGCGGTAGCCCGCGTCGTACCACGGACAGTCGGCGCCGACGGCGAGCCGGGCCGGGTCGCCGGTGAGCGCGAGCCGCCAGAACACGCCGTCGCCCGCCGACCAGCGCAGGCCGTCGTCGACGGCGACCAGGCGCACGGCGCGGCTGTCGTCGAGCGCGTCGCCCGTGCGCGGCGCGTAGCGGCCGGCCAGCAGCAGCGCGGCGAGTTGCGGCGGCAAGGCCGCTGCGGACGACGCCGACGGGCCGGCCGCGGCAGCCGCTTCGGCGGTGCGCGTGGCCGGCGCGCCCGGGGTGCCTTGCAGCTTCGCGGCCGACGCCAGGCGCCGCGCACGCTGGTCGAGCAGCCGTACCACGGCGTCGTGGCCGTTGGCCGCGGCGAGGTCGCGCGCGGTCTGTCCGCCGGGCAGGCGGGCATCGGTATCGGCGCCCGCGGCGACCAGGGCGCGGACCAGCTTGCGGTTGCCATGACGCGCGGCGTCGATGAGGGCGGTCCAGCCCTGCACGTGGGCGATGTCGACGTCGGCGCCGCGTTCGAGCAGGAACAGCGCGAGCTCGGTGTAATTGCGGTCGGCAGCCATCACCAGCGGGGTGAGGCGGGTATCGTCGTAACCGTCGATCGCGGCGCCGCCGTCGAGCAGGGCACGCGCGACGTCGAGGTGGTTGCGCTCGGCCGCGTACTGCAGCGCGGTGCGCTGGTTGCCGCCGCGCGCGTTCGGATCCGCGCCGTGGGCGAGCAGCAGTTCGACGGTTTCGAGGTCCCCCTGGGTGCTCGCCTGCATCAGCGGCGTCATGCCGGCGGCGATGCCGTCGATGACGCCGGGCGCGAGGGCAGGCAGGGCGGCGGCGAGGCGGCTGCGCTCGCCGTCGTGCACCAGGCGCACCAGGGCCGCGGCATCGGGTGCCGGCGCAGGGCGCGCCGCCGCTGCGGCCAGCGTCGCCGGTGACGCGTTGCCCGCGGCAGTGGGCGGGCGGCCGCGCAGGGTGAAGGCCAGCACGACCGCGACGATGGAGACCACGGCGAAGCCGATGACCACGGCCAGGGCGCGGCCGGTCGCCGTGGCGTCGGGATCGAGGTTGCGCCGTCGGCGCGGGGCTTCGCGCGGCCGCATGGGGCTGGGTGCCTGGCCGTCGTCAGCGCGCCGGGGCGACGGCGTCGAGCGTCGTCATGCGCGGCTTCGCACCCATGGCATCGATCGGCATGACGATGATCCGATCGGCACCGGCGTCGACGTGCGCGGCGATACGCGCCTCGAGCGCCGCGGCGTCGCCCCAGCCAACCAGCATGTCGACCAGCGCATCGCTGCCGCCGTCGGCGAAGTCGGCGTCGGTGTAGCCAAGCTTGCGCCACTCGCGGTGGTAGTAATCGAGGCCGAGGTACCAGGCCAGTGCGGCGCGTGCGGTGCGCCGCGCGCGTACGGCATCCGGCTCGGCGAGCAGTGCGCAGACCACGTTGAGTTGCGTGTCGGGGCCGACGCGTTCGCGCGAGCGCCGGGTGTGCGCGGGCGACATGAGGTAGGTGAGGATGCCATCGCAACTTGCCGCGCCGAGGCGTTGCAGTGCCGGGCCGTGCGCGGCCAGCACCAGCGGCGCCGGGGTGGCCGGCGCCACGCTCTGCACCTGCACCGCCTCCAGCGCGTCGAGCGTCGCCCGCATCTTCGCCAGCGGCGCCTGCCAGGCGTGGCCACGGGCGCCGTTGACCTCGACGTTGGACACGCCGAGGCCCAGTACGAAGCGGCCGTCCGACAGCTCGGCCAGGGTGTGGCGGGCCTGCGCCAGGGCGTGGGGATCGCGGCCGTAGACGTTGACGATGCCGGTGGCGACGTGCAGGCGGCTGGTGCGCGCGAGCAGGTGGGCGGCGCTCGCGATCGGCTCGCGGCCGAACAGTTCGGGCAGCCACAGGCTGTCGTAACCGCGTGCCTCGACGGCGTCGGCGAAGGCGGCGAAGGCGCCCGCCGGGCGCTCGTCGAGCAGGGCGATGACGCCGCGGGTGACCGCGCTCACGGTGTCTGCTCCGTGCCGGACTGCGCGCAGCACAGCGGATGCGCGCACAGCGCCGCGGTCGATCGTCCCGTCATGGCCCGTCCCCCCACTCACCAGACACGCCCCGATTGTGCGCGCCCGCGGCGTGGCGGGAAAGCCCGGGGTGCTTACGCGTCGCCGGCCTCGGCTTCGGCGATGGCATAGCCGACGCGCCGCTGGATGCGCGCGGTGTACATGCGCAGCAGGCGCAGGTCGCCGGCCTCGCCGGGCAGGGCGGCGAGGTCGACCTCGCGCTCGAAGGCGTCGACCAGGGCCTGGAAGGCGCGGTCGATGGCGCCGTAGACCTGGCGCGAGGTCTCGGCCTCGCCGAGCAGGGCGACGAGCGCGGCGGCGACGGCAAAACCGCCATCGCGCGCCGCGCTGGCCGCCGGCAGGCGCGCGAGAATGAACGTCGCCGCAGCGAGCATGACGAACTTGGCCTCGGTGCGGCCGAACTGGCGGATGGGCGCGAAATCGATCACGGCGTCGGCCGCGATCGGGGTGGCCTCGAAGCGCGCATAGCCCTGGCTGATGGCCGGCAGGAACGCCGGTGCGTCGCGGTGGCTGAGCTGCACCCCGGTGGCGTCGCGCGCCACGATCACGGCGCGGGCGCGGCGCTTGTCGCCACCCGGGTCGTTGACCGTGACGACGAGATGCCCGGCCACGCGCGAATGGCCGACCCACAGCTTGCAGCCATCGAGGCGCAGGCCGGCGCCGTCGGCGGTGAGCGTCGTGCCCGGATAGCGCTCCGGTTCGCGCGTGTCCTCGGTGGCGGCGAACGCCGCCCAGCCGCCGCCCGGCAGCATGGGGAAGGCGTTGCGCAGGGTCGCCTGGTAGCCGGCGGCGAAGACCCAGGCCAGGCGATCGGCGAGCGCGCCGCCGCTGATCGCCGCCGCCACCGGTGGCAGCCGGTCGCAGGCACGCGCCTGCCACAATTCGAGGAAGTCGTTCTCGCTGGCGCAGGGCACCGCGGCCAGGCGGCCTTCGAGCAGGCGTTCGAGAGGATGGAGATCGGGCATCGGGCGGCTTTCTGCAGTCTACGGACTGGCGAGGGTAACCCGGATTTCTCACCCGTGTTCGCCGCGAGGCCCGCAGGTTCGGGGCGCGCGGATCGACTGGTGACGACGGCTTGCTCACCCGGCCGTGGCGACTTCGCTCCACAAGGCGCAGATGGCCGCGTAGAGCGCGCGGCCGTCGGCGAGTTCGCCCGGCGCGAGACCGGCCGCGGCAGCGACGTCGGCCGCGGGCAGGCCCCACTCCGCGGCGAGCGCGGCCCAGTCCAGCAACGGCCAGCCCCGCGCGGCGTATTCCCAGTCGATGAGCATGGCGCTGCGACCGGTGAACAGCACGTTCCCCGGCACGACGTCGTGATGGGTGCAGGCGACGGCGGCGCGGGCCGCGATGCGTTCGATCAACGCCGCCAGCACCGGGTCGAGCGCGCGGCCGGGGCGATAGGCGGCGCAGTAGGCGCGGTAGTCACGCGGCGTCTCGTCCGCCAGCGCCAGCGCGTGCACGCCCCGCAGCAGGGCGAACAGCTGCGCGCGTTCGCTCGCGGAGAGGGATGCCGGCGCGGCATGGCGGCCGTCGACGTAGGCCGAGATCAGCAAGCCGTGCGCCGGGTCGGCATGACGGATGGCGGGCGCGAGGCCGGCCGCCGCGGCACGCGCATGGATGCGCCGCTCCCGCGCGCGGTCGATGCCCAGCGCGGCGGCGTTGGCGGCATCGCGGCGCAACACCCAGCGTGCGCCGTCGGCTTCGACCAGCCAGCTCTGGTTGGTCTGGCCGCCGGGCAGGGCGCGCAGCAGGCGCGGCCGCGCGGCGAACGGCAGGCCGAGGGCCTGCCACTCGGCGAGCAGCGCTTCAGGTCGCGACGACCGCATCGGCGGACGCCGCGTAGTGGCGGTGCCAGGTGAGGAAACCGATCACCGCCAGGACCAGGTAGATGGCGAACAGGGCCGCCGTCAGCACCAGGCCGCGATCGACGTAGAGCGGGATCGAGACGGCGTCCAGCACCAGCCAGTAGAGCCAGTTCTCGAGCACCTTGCGCGCCACCATCCAGGTCGTCAGCACCGCGCCCCAGGTGGTGAAGGAATCGAGGAAGGGCCAGGCCGCGTTGCTGTGGGCGCTGAGCCAGGCGCCGCTGACCAGGGTCAGCGCGGCGATCGTCCCGATCGCGACGGCGTGCTGGCGCGCGCGCCAGCTAGTGATGGCGAGCGCGTTGCCGGCGTCGCCACGCCGCCAGGCCCACCAGCCGTACACCGCCATGGCCATGTAGTAGACGTTCAGCGCCGACTCCATGAGCAGGCTGACGTGCCACAGCAGCACTGTGTAGATGGCCGTCGAGGCCAGCGCGCATGGCCAGCACGCGGGATGTTCGCGCACCGCCAGCAGCAGGTAGGCGATGGCCAGCACGACCGCCGCAACCTCCCAGCCCGACAGTGCGGCGAGCGCGGCCTGCAAGGCTTCGACCATGGCGCGCCCTTCAGTCCGGCACGTAGCCGGGGATGAACTTGGTCACGAACACCGCCGTGCCGAACTCGGCCTGGCTCGCGGCCATGGCCTCGCGCAGCAGGTCCATGATGCGACCGTACTCGCCGACCAGGCAGGTCGAGGTCGCCGAGGTCGTGACTTCGACGTCGCCGGCGGCGTTGAGGCGCGCGATGAAATCCTTGATCGGCGGCAGGTATTCGTCGCGCACCGGGTACATGCTGATTTCGCAGGTCATCATCATCGTCGTGGTCCTCCTGAGTGTGCTGTCCTGCAACGAAGTTGCGGAGATCGCGCAGCGCTCGCGGCGCAAGGCCAGGCGCGAAGAGCGCGGTTCAGCGCCGCCAAATGAGCGTTGAGCAGCGCCGCATTGTGCCGCGAGAGCAAGTGATTGTCGTAAGTTCGTTGCACGACAGCGCACTAGAACTCGTAGTTGATCTCGACCCCGTACACGCGCGGTTCGGCGAACTGCAGGTAACGGCGGTTGACGGCGAAGCCGTCGCGCGGGTCGTTGGCGAAATAGAGCCCGTGCTGGGCGTACTCGGTGTTGAGCAGGTTGCGTGCCCACACCCGCAGCTCGGCGTCGCGCCAGCGCCAGGCGACGTCGGCGTTCAGCACCGTCCAGGCGTCGAGGCGGGCATCGTGGTAGTAGCCGATGTAGCTGTCGTCGCGACCCTCGACGGCGATGCCGGCATCGAGGTTGTCGCGCGGTCGCCAGCGCAGGCCGAAGTGGTACTGCCAGCGCGGCGCCTTGGCCTGGTCACGGTCGCGCAGGGTGCGGAAGGCGTTCAAATCGAGGTCGAACACCTGCATCGATTCGACGTTGGTCTCGAGGTAACCCACGGCGACGTCGAAGGTGACCTCGCGGGTCACGGCCAGGCGCGATTCCAGCTCGACACCGTAGTTCTCGGCGTCGTCGACGTTGTCGAGCATGCCGACGAAGATGAAGTTGTTGGCGTCCCACAGCCAGCTCTCGAGCTGGGCATTGCTGCGATCCATGTGGAAGGCGGCGAGTCGCACCGTCAGCCGCTCGTCGAGGTAGCGGCCCTTGAGCCCGATTTCCTTGTTGAACACCGTCTCGGTGTCGAAGCGCGAGCGCTGGCCGACGAAGGCGCGGAAGCGTGGGTCGACCAGCGGCAGCGAGGACGTGGCGCCGGTGTTGACCCCACCCGGCTTGGCGCCGCGCGCGAGGGTGAGGTAGAGCAGGGTGGTCGCCGCCGGGCGGTATTCGAGGGTGGCGTCACCGCTCCAATAGGTGTCGTTGGACCGGGTGGCGAGCGCGAAGCTGTCGGCATAGTCGTCGTCGAAGGCCTCGCCGCGCACGCCGAGACGCGCCGTGAGAACGTCGTTCAGCGCCACGCCGAGCTGGCCGTAGAGCGCGTAGCGATGGGTCTCGTAGGCCGAGGTGAACGCGCCGAAGTGATCGCGCCGGAGATCCTCGTCGCGGTGGTGATAGTAGGCGCCGGTGACCCAGTCGAAGCGTCCGCGTTCGGCCAGCCAGCGCAGATCGACGCTGGCCTGGTCGCGCTGCCGGCGCATGGTGTCGGTGCTGGTGAACTCGAAGGCGGGGTCGCAGCGCACGCCGTCGCAGAATCCGCGGTAGACCCAGTCCTCGTCGAAGCCGTAGGTCTCGTCGCCGTCGGTCCAGGTCGCGCGCAGCTGGGCTTCGCCCCAGCGGCCGAGATCGCGTTTCAGCCCGCCACCCAGCGCGACGACTTCCTGGGCATCCTCGCCCGGCTGGTCGGACTGCGTGGTACGGGTGTTGTCGAGCGAGAAGGCGTCGTAGCCGTTGTCGGCGTCGAGGTAGAGCAGGGTGAGGTCGCCGCTGAGCCCTGGCAACGGATCCCACAGCAGGCGCCCGCGCACGGCGGTCTCGTCGATGTCCTGGGTGTCGTCGCGGCCGAGGAAGGCGTTGTCGATGAAGCCGTCGCTCCTCTGCTGGCGCACCGCGATGCGGGCTTTCAGGGTCTTGCCGAGCGGGCCGCCGGCGGCACCGCCGACGTGCCAGGTGTCGAGATTGCCGTAGCCGCCATGGACCTCGGCCTCGAAATGGTCGCCCGGGTCGCGGCCGCGCACGTTGACCATCCCGGCCAGCGCGCTGGCGCCGAAGCGCGTGCCCTGCGGTCCGCGCAGGATCTCGACCTGCTCGGTGTCGAGCAGCACGGCGCCGCTGGCGATGTTGGCCAGTTCGATGCCGTCGAGGAGGATGCCGACCGAGGGGTAGTGCTTGGGGTCGACGAACTGCTCGAGATCGCCGATGCCGCGCATCTGCACGAAGCGCGCACGCGCGCCGCCGACGGCGAAGTTGACGTTGGGCGCGACGGCCAGGGTCTGCTCGAGGTGAGTCGCGCCGCGCTCGTCGAGGGTCGCGCGGTCGAGCACGCTGATGCTGCCGCTGCTCTGCATGAGGTCACGGGCGCGGAAATCGGCGGTGACGACGATCTCTTCCAGCGGCCGCGAATCATCGCTGGCGTCGCTGCTGGCGGCGACGATGGCGAGGCCGCAGCAGGCGAGGCGGCGGAAAAAAGGATGTGGGTACACGCGCAGTCTCCTTATCGCTAAGAAGACCCGGATGGGTGCGAGAGAGAACGGGTGCTGCAGGTCTGACACTGGAGTCCTATCCCTACGCCGGCATTATCCGGATCAGGTTCACGGGGTTCGTCCCGGTGAGGACATCTCAGGCCTTGCGGCCACCCCCTAGGAAATCGACTGTCGTCGCGAGGTCGACGGCAGCGAGGCCACGCAGTGTAGCGTGGCGAACTCGCGCTGCAAAGGCGGCGCGTGGATCAGCCGTCGCGGACGCTGCGGGCCTCGTTGCGCAGCATCTCGGCGAGCAGCAGGGCCAGGGCGAAAACCACCCCGCCGGCGAAGAAGAACAGCAGCGCGATGCCGATGTCGTGGTTGATGTCGTCGGTACCGACGGCGCCGATCAGGACCAGCAGCCCGCCGGCGGCGAACGCCGCGGCGAGCGCCGCGCCGAGCCGGGTTACACGCGAAGCCCAGCGTCGCAGGGTGCGTCTGCAGACCATGTGTCCCTCCCCGTTCCACATGGATATGTGACGATCACACGACAAAACTAGGCGTTTTCGTTACCGATTACCACGCGCGCCACGCGATGTGGATCAAGAAGCAGGCATTCAGGGACGGTCGGGAAAGCGCGGCAGTGGGTCGCTGATGGTGAACCACGGCGCTTGCGAGGCGACGAAGATGTGGTCGTCGGCACCCCGCCCCGGGTCGTCGTCGAGGGAACCCAGGGGCACGATCACGATGCCGCGCCCGGGGTCGTGGCGGGGCAGGCCGGAGCCGCAGGCGGTGCAGAAGGCCTGGGCGAAGAATCGCGCCGCGGGCACGCGATAGGTGGCGACGAGTTCCGCCCCGGCGGTGTACTCGAGCCGCTCCAGCGCGGTGAACCCATTGGTGGTGTGGGCCGCGGCACGGGCCTTGCGGCAGCGCGAACAATGGCAGTTGTGCACGGCCTCGAAGCCGCCGTCCATGACGTAGCGCACGGCACCGCACAGGCAGCCGCCGCGCAGGCGGCCGTCGCGCGAAGGCGGCGGTCGGGTCACGGCGACCGCCGGTGCGTTGGCGCCGGGGTAGTAGGGGTGTTGCGGCAGGTCGTCGGTGATGGTGTCCCAGGGCGCCTTGTCGGCGACGAAGATGTGGGCGGCCGGACGGATGCCCGGATCGTCGTCGAGCACCCCGGCCGGCATGGCCAGGCGCGCGCCGAGGTGGGTGTTCGGCAGCACCGAGCCGCAGTGGCGGCAGAACGAGCGCACGAAGCCGGGCGAGGATTCGCGCGCGACGATGGCGTCTTCGCCGGCGTCCCAGGCGAACGGCGCGCGCGGCCCCATGACGTAGGTCGCGAAGGGTGCGCCGTGAGCCTTGCGGCACATCGAGCAATGACAGTGCGTCATCAGATCGAGGGCGCCCGCGTAGTGCCAGCGCACGGTGCCGCACAGGCAGCTGCCGCGGATCATGGCGCGCCGCGCCTCACAGCCGGTAGAAACGGCTGGCCGTACCGTAGAACATCTCGTCCTGCTCCGCGGCGCTGTAACGCGCCGCCATCTTCTTGAACGCGTTCCACAGCACGGTGTAGGACAGTGCGCACTTGTCGACCGGGAAGTTCGACTCGAACATGCAACGCGATGGCCCGAACTGCTCGATCGCGTAGTGGTAGTAGTCGGCCTGGTCGGTGACGAGTTCGTCGGAGGTCGGCGGGCGCGCGGCGTCGTCGTAGCCGAAGCCGTTCCAGGGCATGGCCAGCCCGCCGAGCTTCATGCAGACGTTGGGGCAGCGCGCCAGCTCGGCGAGATCGGCTCGCCATTGCTGGATGACCTCGGCGCGGCGGCCGGCATAGGGGCCGACGCCGAGCGGGGTGCCGAGGTGGTTGAGCACGATCGGCAGTTGCGGCAGGTCGCGCGCCAGGCGCAGCAACGCCGGGTTCTGGGTGTGGTAGTGGTAGGCGTCGAGGCTCAAGCCCATCTCGGCCAGCACGGCGGCGCCGGCGCGAAAGCCCGCATCGTCGTACAGCAGGCCATCGGTCATGCCCGGCATCGACAACAGGCCCTCGTCGGCATCCCAGGCCGCGGCCTGGCGGATGCCGCGGAACAGCGGGCTCGCCGCGACGTGGGCTTCGAGTACCGGCCGCACGGCGGCGCCGAGACGCATCTCGCAGGAGCCGACGATGCCGCCGATCTGAGCCCGCGTGGGCTCACGCGCGGCCTCGGCGCCGATGCTCGCCACCCATTCGGTTTCACCGATGCAGCGCAGTTCCTCGGGACCCTCCGTGCGGTAGCCCTCCCAGCATTGCAGGAACACGGTTTTCTCGACGCCGTGGGTGTCGGTATCCGACCACAGGTCGGCGAGGTCGTAGGCCGGGAACGGCCCACCGGGAACGAAGAAATGGTGATGCGGATCGACGATGCGACGGCCTGGGTCGAGGACTTCCTCCTCGACCTGAGCCAGCCACGACGGCCGGACTTCGAGTGGCATGGTGCAAACTCCCCTTGAAACGAAGACCGAGTGTACTGCGTCGGGGCACGGCGGTGTTCGCGGCGTGGCATGACGGTCGTGCCAGGGTGCTGTCTATAATCGACCCGGGGCGGGCCGACACGCGGCGCCTTGCTGCAACGGCGTGGGGATGGTCGCCGGTCCCAGGCCACGCGGTGGCGGCCGGCGATGCTCCAGCACGAACACGCCCGCCGGTCGGGCGCTGCTCGGCGGCTGCCGGCGCAGGCGTGCGGGATGTCCAGATTCGAGGGGAGGAGGGGAGATGAGCCGGTTCGACACCATCATTCGCGGCGGGTCCATCGTCGACGGCAGCGGTCGCGCACCGTTCACCGGCGACGTCGCCATCAAGGACGGCACGATCGCCGAGGTCGGCAAGGTCAGTGGCAACGCGGCGCGCGTCGTCGACGCGACCGGGCTCACCGTCACCCCCGGGTGGGTCGACATCCACACCCACTACGACGGCCAGGCGAGCTGGGACGCGGAACTGACGCAGTCGCTGGTGCATGGCGTGACCACGGCCGTGATGGGCAACTGCGGCGTCGGCTTCGCGCCGGCCGCGCCCGATCGTCACGATTTCCTCATGGGCCTCATGGAAGGCGTGGAGGACATCCCGGCTGCTTCGCTGCGCGCCGGCATGCAGTGGAACTGGGAGAGCTTCCCCGAGTACCTCGACGCACTCGACGCCACGCCGCGCAGCTTCGACATCGCCGCGCAGGTCGCACACGGCGCCCTGCGCGCCTACGTCATGGGCGAGCGTGGCGCGGCCAACGAGGCGGCGACGGCCGCTGACATCGCGGCCATGGCGCGCCTGACGCAGGAGGCCATGGAGGCCGGCGCGGTCGGCTTCACCAGCTCGCGCACCGAGGTCCACATCGCCGTCGACGGCCGCCCGGTGCCCGGCACCTATGCCGCCGAGGACGAGCTGCTGGCGCTCGCCCGGGCGGTCAACGCGAGCGGTCGCGGCCTGGTCGAGATGGTCAATCCCGGCATCGTCGGCGAGGACATCGAGGCGATGGCGCGCGACATGCAGATGATGAAACGCCTCGCCGCGCAATCCGGCAGCCCGGTGATGTTCCTGCTGCTGCAACACACCACCGATCCCGCGCAATGGCAGCGCCAGCTCGCGGTGTGCGAAGAGGCGGCACGCGAAGGTCATCGGCTCATCCCGCAGGTCGCGGGGCGCCCGATCTCGATCCTGTTCAGCTTCGAGGGCGAGCACCCGTGGCGCTTCATGCCGTCCTACGCCGGGCTCGACGACCTGCCGTTCGCGGAGCGTTACCGCCGCCTCGCCGATCCGGCCTTGCGCGCCCGCCTGCTGGCCGAGGAAGACCCCAACGACACCGGTTTCTCGCTCATCTACAAGAACCCCACGCTGTGGGAGAACACCTACGTCACCGGGGCGACCATCGACTACACGCCGCCGCCGGCGGCGAGCGTGGCGGCCATCGCGCGCGAACGCGGTACGAGCCCGTGGGCGGTGGCCTACGACGAACTGCTGAAGGACGGCGGGCGCGCCATGCTCGCCCATTTCAGCGTCAACTACGCCGAGCAGAACCCGGGCGCGGTGCAGGCCATGCTGCGTCATCCGCTCAGCGTGCTGGGCTTGAGCGACGCCGGCGCGCACGTGCGCTTCATCGTCGATGCCGGCGTGCACACCTACATGCTCGCGCGCTGGGCGCGTGACAGCGCGGCCGGCAGCCCCGAGCACCTGCCGCTGGAGACGGTGGTGCACAAACTGACCGCGGCCAACGCCGCGCTCTACGGCTTCGACGATCGCGGCAGCCTCGTGCCCGGCCTGCGCGCTGACCTCAATCTCATCGACCTGCCGCGCCTCGCCGCCCACCGCCCGCGCATGGTCTACGACCTGCCGGCCGGCATGCCGCGCCTGGAACAGGCCGTGGAGGGTTACGTCGCCACGCTCGTGCGTGGCGAAGTGGTGCAGGAGAACGGCGTGCCGACCGGGGCGCGGCCGGGGCGGGTGCTGCGCAGCCGGCGGCGCGGCTGAGCACGCCTGGCCGCGCCCGGCTCAGAGTACCGGGCGATACCGCCCTGGATCGGCCTTCTCGCAGCCAGCGCAAGCGCGCAGCATTGAATCGGTAGAGGTACCGCAACCTCCGTCCGACCGCGAAGCCGCCTATCGGCTATGGCTCCGTGTGCGTTTCCGGTGTGCTATCCCGTAATGCAGTTGCGAAAAGTGCTCAGCGCTCGTGCTAGGTGTGAGAAACCGAAGCGCGGCGGCAGCGCAGCAGTCCCGCCATCGAGGCCATTACGAGCCAGAGTCCCGCGGGTAGCGGGACACTGGATATCGCTGCGTAGTTCGTCCCCGAACCCGACAGGGTCGTGAATGAGGACAACGGGTTGCGATCCTGGTCGTAGGCTTGTACGCCCGTCAATGCGGCCGTGTGGAGGTAGTCGATTTCCGCGGTATAGGTGCCGCCGAGCAGTGCGGGATCGGCGGAAACGGTTTCGATCGTGGTCTGGAGGAAGGCCACGACATGAAAGGGAACGCCGAGCGTTACCGGGACGAGCCCTGTCGTGACGATACCCTGGGGTAGGATGCGCAAGGGGAAGCTGTTCAGCGTGACCCCACCCAGGAAATTGATGTTCGCGTTGAAGAATACACCGCCGGCGATGGGACTCGGGCCAGAAATCGACTCAGAGCCGCTGAGGCTGAAGGTCATCTCAAAGAACCCCGCACCACTGCCGGGGACGGTGATGTCGTCATCGAACTGGGCGACCGATTGCAGCAGTTGAGAGCTGTCGAACCGTAGTGGCGTGTAATCGATCAACTTGACACGGGACGAAGTTCCAAGCGAAGTGAAGTCGGCGCGCGCAACCCCGAGGCCGTCGTAGGCAAATTTCTGGAATACGCCCGAGAAGTATTCCTGCTTGTGCAGCGTCGCCGTGACCGGGCCGACGTTATCGTGCTGTGAGTCGAAGCCGTCGAGAAAGTTGGGCGTAAGCGCGGAGACGCCGACATCGGCGCCTACGCTGTAGGCGTGGCTGGCCGTGCTGACGACGAACCCTGCAGCGAGCAAACCGCTGGCGAGCAGTCGACGGTACCCGCGCGAGCGCACGCGGTAACTGTGGCGTGATGGCATGAGTTGGCTTCCTCGTAAGGGGATTACTTGCTCAGGTTCGAGCGCAGATCCAGTCCGCTTCCAGCCTGGGCGGCGCTTCGTTCGAAGCCACCGCAAGGCGTGATGCGATCCGGAAGCATCGGACGTCCAGCCAGCGCGGTCTGTGCGGTAGGCCGCTCAGGCCACACGATGCCGCGGTACTCGGCATGCACGTCGGGCGAATCAACCTGGCAGTCTCGGGGGACGCGAACGGGGGATGGCCCAAGGCCGCTCTCGTCACCTGTGTTCGGAGGTCAGGAAGCGGGTTGACGGCTTGGCAGGCTGGTGAAAACCGTAGCGAGTCTGGTTGCGGGCAGGGCTCGCGAAGCGGAGGCGGAGGTGACGCGGAGAAACAGGGCCCGCAGGCGACGGTCCCGCCGGGCGCGAGACCGAAAGGCCGCCAGAGCGGCTTGAGGGGCCGGATGCCCGGCGTCGTGGGCAATGCCGCTCACCACCGCCGCAGTCCTTCTTCGCCAACCGGACGGTCGCCAAGGACCGCGCTCGGTTGCCGTACGAGCGCGGAGCAGACGCGACTACGATGGCCAGGTCTCGCCTATTGCCCGCCGACCCCACGGGAAGGCAGCCGGCAATATCCGACACTGGAACCCTTCTGCGACGGCGACGAGCCGCGAGCCGCCCGAGCGGCCGGCAACGTTGTCCAGGTTCTGGGTTCGGCCTCAGGAATCCTGCGCGATCCGCTGCACGGCTTCGCGCACCAGCGGGTCGAGGTGTGCAGCGCCGCCGGCGAGCAACTCGACGATCTGCCTGCGCATGCGCGGCTCCCAGAAGCGGCGGATGTGGTTGGCGATGCCATTGACGGCCGCCTCGTGCTCGGGCTCGGCGGCGAAGAAGGCGCCGATGTCATTGGCCATGTCGCACAGGAGTTCGACGTTCATGCGCGTGTAATGCTCCGCGGTGCGGCGCCGTCCAGGCGCCAGCCATGGGTGTAGACGACGTGGCGTTCGCGCGCGGCGAAGCCGACCAGGGTCATGTTGGCGCTCTCGGCCATGCGCACGGCGAGCTCGGTGGGACCGGACATCGCCACCAGGCAGGGGATGCCGACGCTGGCCGTCTTCTGCACCATCTCGTAGCTGGCGCGGCTGGTGACGAGGACGAAACCGTCCTGCGGCCGGCGCCCGGCGGCGAGCAGGGCGCCGATGAGCTTGTCGAGCGCATTGTGCCGGCCGATGTCCTCGCGCAGGGCGTGGATGACGCCGTTGCGATCGGCCCAGGCCGCCGCGTGCACGGTACCGGTGCCGTCGTTCAGCGCCTGCCAGGCGGGCATGGCTGCGAGCGCGCGGTCGAGTGCGCCGGGCGCCAGCGCGAGATCGGTCTCGATCGCCGGTGGCCAGCGCACGGCGCGCTCGAGCTCGCGCGTGCCGCAGACCCCGCAGCCGCTGCGCCCGGGAATGCCGCGGGCCTGCCCGTGCAGCGCCGCGGCGGCGGCAGAAGCGATGGTGAGGTCGATCTCGATGCCGGTGAGCAGGGTGCGCACGGCGACGATGCGCGGCGGGTCGCTCATCGGCACGATGCCCTCGGTGACGCTGAAGCCGCGCGCGAAGTCCTCCAGATCGGCCGGCGTGGCCAGCATCACGGCGTGGCTGACGCCGTTGTAGAGCAGGGCGACGGGGACTTCCTGCGCGACCTCGTCGACGACTTCCTCGCACACGCCGGGGGTGCGCACGCTGACCTGCCGCTGCACGCGGCAGGCCGCGGCGTCGCGCACGTCTTCAGGCATCGCCGCCATGCGCGACTCCCTGGGTCAGCAAGGCCTGCTGCTCGGCGCTGAAGCGGCGGTGGCGCTGCTGCCACGACGAGGGCTGGTTGACCTTGGTCACCTGCACCGCCGTGACCTTGTACTCGGGGCAGTTGGTCGCCCAGTCGGAGTGTTCGGTGGTGATGACGTTGGCGCCGGACTCGGGGAAGTGGAAGGTGGTGTAGACCACGCCCGGTTGTACCCGCTCGGTGAGCTGCGCGCGCAGCACCGTCTCGCCGACGCGGCTGGTGATGCCGACCCAGTCGCCGTCACCGATGCCGCGCGCCTCGGCGTCGCTGGGATGGATCTCGATGACGTCCTCGGCATGCCAGGCGACGTTGGCGGTGCGCCGCGTCTGCGCGCCGACGTTGTACTGCGAGAGGATGCGCCCGGTGGTCAGGAGCAGCGGGAAACGGCGGTTGCTGCGCTCGCGCGTGGGCACGTAGGCGGTGAGCAGGAAGCGGCCCTTGCCGCGCACGAACTCGTCGATGTGCATGGTCGGCGTGCCGTCCGGATGTTGTTCGTTGCACGGCCACTGGATGCTGCCGAGCGCATCGATGCGGGCGAAGCTGACGCCGTGGAAAGTCGGCGTGAGGCGCGCAATCTCGTCCATGATCTCGGACGGGTGGGTGTAGTCCATGGGGTAGCCGAAGGCCTTGGACAGCATGCAGGTCACTTCCCAGTCGGCCTTGCCGGCGAGCGGCGGCATGACCCGGCGCACCCGCGAGATGCGCCGCTCGGCGTTGGTGAAGGTACCGTCCTTCTCCAGGAACGAGGAACCGGGCAGGAACACCCGCGCGTACATCGCCGTCTCGTTGAGGAAGAGATCCTGCACCACGATGCATTCCATCGCCTCCAGCGCGGCGGCGACGTGCTGGGTGTTGGGATCGGACTGGGCGATGTCCTCGCCCTGCACGTAGAGACCCTTGAACTCGCCGTCGATGGCGGCCTCGAACATGTTCGGAATGCGCAGGCCCGGTTCGTGGTCGAGGCTCACGCCCCAGGCCTCGTCGAACAGCGCGCGCACGCCGGCATCGGAGACGTGGCGGTAACCCGGCAGCTCGTGCGGGAAGGAGCCCATGTCGCACGAACCCTGCACGTTGTTCTGGCCGCGCAGCGGGTTGACGCCGACGCCCTCGCGGCCGAGGTTGCCGGTGGCCATGGCGAGGTTGGCGATGCCGATGACCATGGTCGAGCCCTGGCTGTGCTCGGTGACGCCGAGGCCGTAGTAGATGGCCGCGTTGCCGCCGGTGGCGTAGAGGCGCGCGGCGGCGCGCACCTCGGCCGCCGGCACGCCGGTGATCGACTCGCTTGCTTCCGGTGCATGTTCCGGCGCGCTGATGAACGTCACCCACTTGTCGAACGAGTCGCCCTCGCAGCGGGCGCGCACGAAGTCGTGGTCGACCAGGTCCTCGGTGACGACGACGTGGGCGAGGGCGTTGATCAGGGCGACGTTGGTACCGGGGCGGAGTTTCAGATGATGCGCGGCCTCGATGTGGGGCGAACGCACCAGCCCGGTCGAGCGCGGATCGATGACGATGAGTTTGGCGCCCTCGCGCAGGCGCTGTTTCATGCGCGAGGCGAACACCGGGTGGCCGTCGGTGGGATTGGCGCCGATGACGACGACGACGTCGGTGTGCTCGATCGAGTCGAAGGCCTGGGTGCCGGCCGATTCACCCAGCGTCTGCTTGAGGCCATAGCCGGTCGGCGAGTGGCACACGCGCGCGCAGGTGTCGACGTTGTTGTTGCCGAAGGCGGCGCGCACCAGTTTCTGCACGAGGTAGGTCTCCTCGTTGGTGCAGCGCGAGGAGGTGATGCCGCCGAGCGCGCCGCGCCCGTACTTCTCGGCGATGCGCTTGAACTCGTTCGCGGTGTATTCGATCGCTTCGTCCCACGACACCTGGCGCCACGGCTCGTGGATGGAATCGCGGATCATGGGGGTGGTGATGCGATCCGGGTGGGTGGCGTAGCCGAAGGCGAAGCGGCCCTTGACGCAGGAATGGCCGTGGTTCGCCGCGCCGTCGGTATTGGGCACCATGCGTACCACCGTCGAGCCCTGCATCTCGGCCTTGAACGAACAGCCGACGCCGCAGTAGGCGCAGGTGGTGGTCACGCTGTGTTCGGCCTGACCGTGCTCGACGACCGCTTTCTCCATCAGGGTCGCGGTCGGACAGGCCTGCACGCAGGCGCCGCAGGACACGCACTCCGAATCCATGAAGGCATCGTCCTGGCTGGGCGAGACGTGCGAGCCGAAACCGCGCCCGGCGATGGTCAGGGCGAAGGTGCCCTGGACCTCGTCACAGGCGCGCACGCAGCGCGAGCAGACGATGCACTTCGAGGGATCGAACTGGAAGTAGGGATTGGAGGTGTCCTTCTCGGCCGCGAGGTGGTTGGCGCCGTCGAAGCCGTAGCGCACCTCGCGCAGGCCCACCACCCCGGCCATGTCCTGCAATTCGCAATGGCCGTTGGCCGGGCAGGTCAGGCAGTCCAGCGGGTGGTCGGAAATGTAGAGTTCCATGGTGTTGCGGCGCAGCCGGGCGATGTCCTCGTTGCGGGTCAGCACGCGCATGCCGTCGCTCACCGGCGTGGTACAGGAAGCCGGGTAGCCGCGCATGCCCTCGACCTTGACCAGGCACAGGCGACAGGAGCCGAAGGCGTCGAGCTGGTCGGTCGCGCACAGGCGCGGGATGTCGATGCCGGCGAGCGCGGCGGCGCGCATCACCGAGGTGCCCGCCGGCACGCGCACGCTGCGGTCGTCGATGTGCACTTCCACGGTGGCCTCGCTGGCGACCGCCGGGGTCCCGAGATCGTGATCGCTGATCGAACGCATTCGTCTTCTCCCCGCGGCGCTTACCGGTCGGTGCGCGCCGCTGTCAGCCCGTGGTCCCGGTTGCGCCCGTGGCCGGGTGCAGCGCGAAATCCTCGGGGAAGTGTTTCAACGCGCTCTCGACCGGGTCGGGGGTGAGCCCGCCCAGCGCGCACAGAGAGCCGTTGCGCATGGTGTGGCAGAGGTCGTGCAGGAGTTCGAGACTGGCCTCGCGACGGTCACCCGCACGTAAGCGATCGACCACCTCGACCCCGCGTGTCGAGCCGATGCGGCAGGGCGTGCACTTGCCGCAGGATTCGATGGCGCAGAACTCGAAGGCATAGCGCGCCATGTCGGCCATGTTCATGGTGTCGTCGACGACCACGATGCCACCGTGGCCGAGCATGCCGCCGGCGGCGACGAAGGCCTCGTAGTCGATCGGGGTGTCGAACGCGGCTTCGGGCAGCCAGGCGCCGAGCGGCCCGCCGACCTGCACGGCCTTGATCGGGCGCCCGCTCAGGCTTCCGCCGCCGTAGTCGTAGAGCAGCTCGCGCAGGGTCACGCCGAAGGCCTTCTCGACCAGGCCGCCATGGCGGATGTTGCCGGCGAGTTGCAGCGGCAGGGTGCCGCGCGAGCGGCCGGTGCCGTGATCGTGGTACCAGGCCGCGCCGTGCTCGGCGATCGCCGGTACCGAGGCCAGGGTGATGACGTTGTTGACCACGGTCGGGCAACCAAAGGCGCCCTCGATGGCCGGCAGCGGCGGCTTGGCGCGGACCTGGCCGCGCTTGCCTTCGAGCGAGTCCAGCAGCGAGGTCTCCTCGCCGCAGATGTAGGCACCGGCGCCGAGGCGGATGTCGATGTCGAAGGCCAGCCCGCTGCCGAGCACGTCGGCGCCGAGGTAGCCGGCGGCGCGGGCGCGGGCGATGGCGTCGGCGAGCGTGCGGTGCGCATCGGGGTATTCACTGCGCAGGTAGACATAGCCCTGGCTCGCGCCGACCGCGTGGGCGGCGATGATCATGCCCTCGATCAGGCAGTAGGGATCGCCCTCCATCAGCATGCGGTCGGAGAAGGTGCCCGAATCGCCCTCGTCGGCGTTGCACACGATGTACTTGCGCGGGTGCTGCTGGTCGAGCACGGTGCGCCACTTGATGCCGGTGGGGAAGCCGGCGCCGCCGCGACCGCGCAGGCCGGCATCGCGCACGGCGTCGACCACCGCGCCCGGCGCCATCTCCAGCGCGCGGCGCAGGCCGCGGAAGCCGCCGCGGGCGACACAGGCGTCGAGATCGGTGGGCTGGTCGAGGCCGCAGCGTGCGAACACCACGCGTTCCTGGCCGGCGAAGTAGGGATGTCGTTCGATGGGGCCGACGTTCAGCGCGTGTGGCGCACCGTCGAGCAGGCCGGCGGTGACCAGCGCGGCGACTTCGCGCGCGTCGACCGGGCCGTAGGCGACGCGTCCGGCCGGCGTCTCCACCTCGACCAGTGGTTCCAGCCACAGCAGGCCGCGCGAGCCGGTACGCACGATGTCGACGTCACGCCCGGCGGCGGTCGCCGCGGCGGCGAGGGCGGTGGCGACGCGGTCGGCGCCGACCGAGCGCGCCGCGGCATCGCGCGCGATGTAGACCCGGGTGCTCATGCGCCATCACTCCCGAGGTCGTCGAGCAGGGCGTCGAGGCGGGCGTTGTCGACGCGGCCGTGCAGCTCGTCGTCGAGCATCACCGCCGGTGCGCAGGCGCAGTTGCCCAGGCAGTAGACCGGTTCGAGCAGGACGCGGCCATCGGCGGCCGCCTCGTGGAAATCGCAGGCGAGCCGGGTGCGGGCGTGTTCGGCCAGGGCCACCGCGCCGACGGACTGGCAGGCTTCCGCACGACACAGCTTGAGCACGTGCCGCGGCGCGGCGGTGCGGGCGAAATCGGGGTAGAAGCTCAGCGCGCCGTGGACGTCGGCGCGGGACAGGTTGAGACGGTCGGCGATGCGCGGGACCAGCGCGGCATCGACGTAGCCGCGCGCATGCTGCACGGCGTGGAAGATCTCCAGCAGCAGGTCGGGCCGCTCGCCGACGGCGTCGAACACGCGGTCGAGCAGCGTGTCGTCGTCGGGGTCGTGGTCGGCGCCGCCCGTGGCGGCGGGCTCGGTGGTCATCGCATCTCTCCCCTCGGCAGCCTTGCCGTGGTCGGGCTCGCTCGCGTCCGCAGCGGTCGCGGCGTCGGCCGTGGTCGACGTGGGGAGAGGATGGCGTCGCTTGGTCTCGCCGGAAGACGTAATCCTGCCCTACGTTCCGTTGCGATCCCGCACTCTGCAGCTGCCGGGGTCGGGTTGCGCGCGGCCCGCGCGGGGCGCGCGAACCACTGCTTTCGAACGGCAGATTCTAATACGTTCGCGGAGGCGCTTAAAGGCGGAAAAACAACGTTTGTTGTGCGCTTACCCGCCGGCCTTCGAGTGTTCCCTCATACCGCTGCAGCGGTGCCGGTGGCAGCGTGCACAAATCTGCGGCGGAGCGCGCCAATGGCCATGGACCGACGCCCGCCAGTGCCCCTAATCGGCGAGTTCGGACGTGTTGATCCGTTTGCAGGTGAACATGAAAAGAAGGGCAATTATCTTCTTTTATGCAAATCGATGCCTGTTTAAATGCATTGCGGGATGGCGTTTGATCCGGGCTCGCCAGACGGTCGACGCAATGGGGAGTCCCGACATGAGAGGCGCCGCGCGAGATGCGCAGGACGATCCTGACATCCAGGTTCTGATGTGCTCGGTCATTCGCCTGATGGCCTTGTGCAACGAGCGACCGGACGGCAGTCGCGTGCAGGCGTTGCTGCAACTCATGCGCAAGCTGCGCGCGCATCCGGAACTCGACCGCCATCCGGCCGTGCTGGCCAGCCTCGCCGAGGCCAATTTCGTCTGGCAGAAGGCCATGCGTGACATCGTCGCCAGCGGCGGCAGCGCGCCTGCCGCCGACGGCCGTCGTCTCCATTGAGCACCGTTGCGGGCCGCCACCGGCGGTGCGCCGCTCGCGTGCTTCGAGGCCAAGGATTCACAACGTAGGTCGGCCGTTGCCGACAGGAGAGGAAACATGGATCAAAAGGTCATTCCGCAGCCGCTCGACGCCTTGCAGGCCGTCGCCATCAAGGTGCGCAAGCGCTACGACAACTTCATCGGCGGCGAGTGGGTCGCGCCGGCCAAGGGCAGGTACTTCGAGAACATCACGCCGATCACCGGCGAAGTGGTGTGCGAAATCGCGCGTTCGACCGCCGAGGACATCGAGAAGGCGCTCGACGCGGCCCACGCCGCCAAGACCGCCTGGGGCCGCGCCGCGGTCGCCGAACGTGCGGCCAGGCTGCTCGCCATCGCCGATCGCATGGAGCAGCACCTGGGCGACCTCGCCATGTGCGAGAGCATCGACAACGGCAAGCCGATCCGCGAGACCATGGCCGCCGACCTGCCGCTGGCGGTCGACCACCTGCGCTACTTTGCGTCCTGCATCCGGGCGCAGGAAGGCGGCATCTCGGAGATCGACGAGACCACCGTCGCCTACCACTTCCACGAGCCGCTCGGCGTGGTCGGCCAGATCATCCCGTGGAACTTCCCGCTGTTGATGGCGATCTGGAAGCTCGCCCCGGCGCTGGCCGCGGGCAATTGCGTGGTGCTGAAGCCGGCCGAGCAGACGCCGATGAGCGTGATGGTGCTGGCCGACCTCATCGGTGACCTGCTGCCGCCGGGTGTGCTCAACGTCGTCAACGGTTTCGGCGTCGAAGCGGGCAAGCCGCTGGCCAGCAATCCACGTATCCAGAAGGTCGCCTTCACCGGCGAGACGACTACCGGGCGGCTCATCATGCAGTACGCCTCGGAGAACATCATCCCGGTCACGCTCGAACTCGGTGGCAAGTCGCCCAACGTGTTCTTCGCCGACGTCATGGATGCCGACGACGCCTTCCTCGACAAGGCGCTCGAGGGCTTCACCATGTTCTGCCTCAACCAGGGCGAGGTTTGCACCTGCCCATCGCGCGCGGTGGTGCACGAATCGATCTACGATGCCTTCGTCGAGCGCGCCATCGAGCGGGTGTCGCAGGTGCGCCAGGGCCACCCGCTCGATCCCAACACCATGGTCGGCGCGCAGGCCTCGTCCGATCAGCTGGAGAAGATCCTGTCCTACATCGCGATCGGCAAGGACGAGGGCGCGCACTGCCGCATCGGCGGCGAGCGCGGTGAAGTCACCGGTTGCGAGAACGGCTTCTACGTCAAGCCGACGGTGTTCGAAGGCCATAACCGCATGCGCATCTTCCAGGAGGAGATCTTCGGGCCGGTGCTGGCGGTGACGAAATTCAAGGACGAGGCCGAGGCGCTGAGTATCGCCAACGACACCCTCTACGGGCTCGGTGCCGCGGTGTGGTCGCGCGACGGCAACACCGCCTACCGCATGGGCCGCGGTATCCAGGCCGGCCGCGTGTGGGTCAACTGCTACCACCTCTACCCGGCGCACGCCGCGTTCGGCGGATACAAGCAGTCGGGCATCGGGCGTGAAACCCACAAGATGATGCTCGAGCATTACCAGCAGACCAAGAACATGCTGGTCAGCTACAGCCCCAACGCGCTCGGCTTCTTCTGAGCCCGGCCGTGAGCGAGCGTTCGCAGCAACAACCGGTGTCACGCGTCGACGTGACGCCGGCCGCCGCCGCCCTCATCCACGCGTTGCGCGACACCCACGGTGCGCTGATGTTCCACCAGTCCGGTGGCTGCTGCGACGGCAGCGCGCCGATGTGCTACCCGGCCGGTGAGTTCCGCGTCGGTGAACGCGACGTCTGGCTGGGCGCGGTTGCAGGCTGCCCGTTCTACATCAGCGGGCCGCAGTTCGAGGTCTGGCAGCACACCCATCTCACGCTCGACGTCACCCCCGGCCGTGGCAGCGGCTTTTCGCTGGAGGCGCCGGAAGGCGTGCGCTTCATCATCCGCTCGCGCACCTTCAGCGCAGACGAGACCGCGGCACTCGCCGCTGCCGGGCCGCCGCCACGCGGGCCGCAGGCGGCCTGAACGACGGCAGTAACGAGCGAAGCCGACGGTCGGTGTCTGACACCGACGCTCAAGTCCCGGACCCGCTGTCGGGCGGTGTCTGACACCGCCCGCTATGTCGTTGATTCGGCGTGGGTCAGGCCGGCGTTCGTTCGAGTTCCAGCATGACCACCGGGATCTCGCGGCTGGTGCGCTGCTCGTATTCGAGCTGCTGGGGTTGCTCGGCGGTGATCTCGGGCCACCAGCGCGCGCGCTCGGCGGCATCCATGGTGCGCGCGACCGCCGTTGTCTTGAAGCTGCCGATCCAGACTTCGCAGTGCGGCTCGGCGACGAGGTTGTGGTACCAGGCCGGGTGGTGCGCAGTGCCGCCTTTCGACGCGACGATGGCGATCTCGTCACCACGACGGTAGTACTGCAGCACCGAGTTGAGGCGGCGCCCGGAGCGCCGCCCGGTGTGCCACAGCAGCAGGCAGGGCACCGGCCCGCCGGGTACGCCGATGACGATCGGATCCCACAGGTGAGCGGCGTCCGGATCGCTCAGGTACTGCGCGTGGTGTTCGGCGATGGTCTGGCGGACGGCTTCCGGCAGGTCGGCCTCGGCATCCTTCGTGGTCATGCGTGTGTGCTCCCGTTGATCATGGCTGGCGCGGTCGCCGTGGGCTGAGGTCGCAGCGCCCGGCGTGACGCCGGGCACTGCCGCACCCCGCTCATTCCCACTGCATGATGAAGGTCGCGATGTCCTTCAGGCGCAGCTCGTCGGCCGGGCTGAGCGGCTCGGCGAAGGCCTTGGGCATGGGCGCGCGCGGGTTCTTGATGAACGCGATCAGGCCGTCGAGGTCCATCTTGCGCTTGACCGCCTTCAGGTCGACGTTGTTCCAGTCGTTGCCGTCGAGGCCATGGCACACCGCACAGGTCGTGTAGTAGTACTCCTTGCCGCGCCTGGCGTTGGGCACGCCTGGCGCGTGCGCCGCCGAGACGGTGCCCTCGGGCAGGGCCATGACGACCACGGTGGGGCGGCCGGCGGCGCCGAACAGCGAACGCGAGACGTTGCCGGAGGTCATGGCGACGTACTGGCGTCCGCCGCTGGCATAGGTGATGAGGCCGCCGGACAGCGAACCGCCGGTCTCGATCTCTTTCAGGATCCGGCCGGTGGCCGCCTCGAAGACGATGAACTTGCCGGCGTTGTCGCCGCCCATGACGATGCCGCCGGCGGTCGGCGTGACGGCGCCGATGACCGGGTGGTCGGCGTGGTAGCGCCAGGCGATCTCGCCGGTATCGGCATTGATGGCGTGGATCCAGCCGCGCGGCGTGCCGAGCCCCGTCCACGTTCCGCCCATGTTGAAGCCGCCGATTTCGGGCGTGGTGCCGGGCGTGCTCTGGAACAGCGCGCAGTAGTCGAGCGCGCCGACGAAGAGCAGGTTGTGGGCCGGGTCGTAGGCGGGCCCGTTCCACTCCACGCCGCCGGCCGGGCCGGGGCAGGCCTCGATGCCCTCGGGGGTCGGCACCGCGACCGGTTCGGTGACGCTGGTCACGGCGGTCTTGGCGATGAGTTCGTGGCTGCGGCGATCGACGATGTGCAGGTAGCCGTCCTTGCCGCCCGCGGCCATGCGCGGCCCCCGGGCGGTGCGGTAGAGCGCGGGCGCCGAGGCGAGGTCGTGGTCGAGACCATCGGCCGGGGCCAGCTGGTACCACCAGCGCAGCCTGCCGGTGAACACGTCGAGCACGAGTACGCTGTTGGTGTAGAGGTTGTCGCCCGGGCGCTCGGCCGGGACGAAGTCGGGAATCGGGTTGCCGACCGGGATGAACAGCTCACCGGTGGTCGGGTCGAGGGCGAAATGCGACCAGGTGCCGCCACCGCCGCCGCCGATGTCGTTCCACACCGTGTCGCGCCAGGTGTCGGCATTGGCTTCGCCCGGCGCCGGCACGGTGTTGAAGCGCCACACCTCGCGCCCGCTCGCGGCATCGAAGGCCATCACGCGCCCGCGGACGCCGAGTTCGGACACCGCCGTGCCGGTGATGACCAGCCCGTTCCAGGCCAGCGGCGAGCCGGTCGAGACCTCGCCCGCGCTGGGGTCGCCGATGGTGTTCGACCACAGTTCGCGGCCGGTGCGCGCATCGAGGGCGAGGAAGCGCCCGTCGTCGGTGCCGCGGAACAGGCGCCCGGCGTAGTAGCCGACGCCGCGGTTGACGGAGAACGGCGCCGGCCGCACCCGGCGATGGTGAACCCGCCAGATGAGCTTGCAGCTGGTCGGGTCGAGGGCGAAGGTTTCGGTCGCGGTGGTGCCGTACATGACGTCGTCGATGACGATCAGGCCGGCCTGGAAGGAGCCGGTATCGGCGACCTTGTAACGGCACACTTCGGCGAGCTGGTCGGCATTGCTGGTGTCGATCTGGTCGAGCAGGGAATAGCGCTGGCCGTCGACCGACAGGTTGTAGCTCGGCCATTCCGAGCCGATCGGCGGCGGTGGCGCCTGCTCGTCGACGATACGGTCGGCGGCGTGGGCGGCGGTCGCGACGAACGCGAGCGTACAGGCCCGGGCGATGCGGAATGCTGCGTGG
Organism: Gammaproteobacteria bacterium; assembly: GCA_024235015.1. Lineage (GTDB taxonomy): Bacteria > Pseudomonadota > Gammaproteobacteria > JACKNG01. The sequence goes on along the minus strand of JACKNG010000003.1, from coordinate 424,070 downwards.
CGCATGAACTGGATACCTCCCCTTGGGATCCCGGCCGCGCCGGCGGCGGCGGCCGTTGCGTGCGTGAGCGTGTGATGGAATCAGGTGATGCGGATGGCCGAAGCTCCTCATTGGTCGTGGCCGCTGGCCAGCGCCCCGCCGCGTGCCATCGCGGCGGCGCCGCGGCAGCGCTGCCGACGGTCGGCGTAGCGGGTGCCTCCGCATTAGAATGGCCGCCCGAGAAACTTGTCAATTATGCGGCGCGCAGTGCGGGTAGGGCCGGCGAATGGTCTCCGCGATCGTCGCCGGCGGGGAAGCGAGCGGATGAAGCGAAGCCGACGAATCGGTCTCATGCTGTGGCCCGTGCCGGGGCTGGCGGCAGGCTTCGAGCGCGGTATCTGGGCCGAGCAGCACGGCTACGACGATCTCTGGCTGTGTGACGCCGAGGGTATGGAAGACCCCATCGCGCTGGCCGCCGCGCTCGGCGTGGCGACCCGCACGGTGCGCCTCGCCACCGGCGTGGTGCCGGTGTACAACCGCGCCGTGCCGGTACTCGCCAGCGGCGTGGTCGCCGCCGCGGCGCGTGCGCCGGGGCGCTTCGTGCTCGGCCTCGGTGCCTCGACGCCGAACATGATCGAACGCTGGTACGGCCTCGACTACGCGCGCCCGTTGACCCGGGTGCGCGAAACGGTGGCGCTGCTGCGCGATATCCTCGGCGGGGCCAAGACCGCGTTCGAAGGTCGCACCGTGCGCAGCCACGGCTTCCGCCTCGCGGCGCCGCCGGCGCAACCGGTGCCGATCGTCATCGGCGCCATCGGCGGGCGCATGCTCGAACTCGCCGGCGAAGTCGCCGACGGCGTTCTGCTCAACGACTTCACGCCGCCCGACCGCATGGACTACGCCCGCGAGCGCCTCGCCACCGGCGCCGGTCGCGCCGGGCGCAGCCTCGACGCCATCGAGATCATCAAGCGGCGCGCCTTCTACCTCGTCGACGACGATGCCACGGGCCTCGAATACTTCCGCCAGCACCTCGCTTTCTATGCCTCGGCCGCGCAATACCAGAACGTGTTGCGTGAACTCGGCTACGGCGCCGCGGTCGAGCAGGCCATCGCCGGCTACGCGGCGCGCGACCGTGCCGCCATCCAGGCCGCGATCAGCGACGAGATGGTGCGCCGGGTGTTCAGCTTCGGCGACGAGGCCCACTGCCGGGCGCTGGTCGAACAGGACTACGCGGCCGGCGTCGACACCATCGTGATCAGCCCGCAGGGCGGCACTGCCGCGGCCTTTGCGCGTGGCGCCGAGGCCTTTGCCGGCGGCGTGGTGCGCGGCGTGCGCACGCACGAGGGCAGGTCATGAGCGGACGCGTGCTGGTCGTCCTCCACCAGGAACACTCGACCCCGGGCTTCGTCGGCGCGGCGCTGGAAGCGCGCGGTTACCAGCTCGAGCGCTGCTGCCCCAATCTCGGCGGCTGCCTGCCGACGGTGCTCGAGGACTACGCCGCCGCGGTCGTCTTCGGCGGGCCGCAGAGCGCCAACGACGACCACCTGCCGGGCATCCGCGCCGAGCTCGACTGGCTCGAACGCCACGCCCTGCCGGCCGGGATGCCACTGCTCGGTATCTGCCTCGGCGCGCAGGAGATCGCGCGCGTGCTCGGCGCCCGCGTGCACGGCCATGCCGACGGCCACGTCGAGATCGGTTACTGCGAAGTGTTGCCGGCGGCCGCTGGCGCCGACTTTCTCGACCAGCCGACGATGTTCTACCAGTGGCACGCCGAGACCTTCGAGATCCCGGCCGGCGCGGTGCAGCTCGCCCGCGGCACCCTGTTCGAGGCCCAGGCCTATCGTTACGGCACGCGCGTCTACGGCATCGAGTACCACCCCGAGATGACCCGCGCGATGATCGAGCGCTGGGCGACCTCCGAGCGTGGCAGCGTGCACATCGCCGCCCACCGCGGCCCCGATTGCGCCGTCCAGCTCGACCAGCACGCGCGCTATGCCGCGGCGAGCCGACGCTGGCTGGAACGTTTTCTCGATGGCTTTCTGCCTGCCGCGGCGGATTGACCGCGCACTCCGCCCGGCCGGGGCCAGGCGGAACGGGGCCCTACGCATCGCGCGCAGGGTGCACGCCGCTAGCGGCGCGCGGCATCACGTGCACCGCCATCCGGCGCCGGCGTGGCGCTGCGACGCGTCCAGGGTGTTATCGTCACGAGCATGCGCAACCGGTCGTTGCGCCAGCGGCACAAGGGGGAGACCAGCCATCTTATGAAGACCCGGATCATGCGCGCATGGGCAGTCGCGCTCGCATTCGTCGCGGCCCCGCTGCAGGCCGACGACTACATCAGCGGGCGCGTCGTCAACGACGACGGCGCGGCCGAGGCCGGCGTATGGGTGATCGCCGAGACCGACCAGTTGCCGACGCCCTATCGCAAGATCGTCGTCACCGCCGCCGACGGCCGCTTCGTCGTCCCGCAACTGCCGGCGGCCGATTACCAGCTGTGGGTACGCGGATACGGGCTCGAGGATTCGACCCCGCGCAAGATTGCACGCGGCGCCGAGGTCGAACTGGTCGCGAACCGCGCCGGCGACGCCTGGAGCGCGGCCCAGGTCTATCCCGCCAGCCACTGGCTGGCATTGTTCGAACTGCCGCCTGACGACGCCTTCGGCCACGCCACGGCCGATGCCGGCGGCGGCCTGTTCGGCGGCGCCGATGCGGCCCACGCGCCGGGACTCGAGCGCCCGGCCGGCTGGGCGGGGCAGTTCAAGCTCGACTGCGTGCTGTGCCACCAGCTCGGCGCCGCGGTCACCCGCCTGCCTGGCCGCGACGCCTTCGATCACGGCTTCCGCAAGGCCGCGGCGATGAGCTACTTCGCCGACAGCCTGGGCCGCGATCGCCTGCTCGATGCGCTCGGCGCCTGGGGCGAGCGCCTGGCGGCAGAGGTCCCGCCGCCGGCGCCGCCGCGGCCGCGCGGGGTCGAGCGCAACGTCGTCATCACCCAGTGGGCCTGGGGCGATCGCTACACCTATGCCCACGACGAGATCGCGACCGACAAGCGCGACCCGACGGTCAATGCCAACGGCCCGGTGTACGGCGTCGATCTTGCCAACGACTACCTGCTGATCGTCGACCCGGTCGCGCATACCGCCGAGCGCGTCGAGGTGCCGACCCGCGACGGCTTCGATACGCCGTGGTGCGAGCAGACCTACCGCGGCCGCGACGGCAGCGAGCCGGCGCCGTTCGGTTTCGGCTCGCTCGGCTGTCCCTGGCCGGGTTTCGACTCGGCGCACGCCGGCCGCTATGACAACCCCGCCAACCCGCACAACCCGATGATGGACGCCGCCGGCCGCGTCTGGTTGACGACCCAGATCCGCCGCCAGTGGGCCGCCGACCTGCCGGCCTTCTGCCGCGACGATCCGGTGATCGCCGATCATCGCCACCATCGCCAGCTCGGCTATTACGATCCCGGGCGCGCGGCCTTCACCCTGATCGACAGCTGTTACGGCACCCACCATCTCCAGTTCGGCGCCGACGGCCGCCTGTGGACCAGCGGCGACGATTACGTCGTCGGCTGGCTCGACCCCGCCAAGTACGACCCGGACCATCCCGAGACGCTCGCCGCGGCGCAGGGCTACTCCGAGGTGCGCGTGGACAGCGATGGCGACGGCAGCGCCGATCGCGCCATCGTCGGCTTCCACTACGGCGTCATTCCCAACCCGGTCGACGGCAGCGCGTGGAGTGCGATCGTGCCCGGCGTCACCAGCCCGCCCGGTGAGCCCGGCTGGATCCTGCGCTACGACCCGGCCACCGATCGTCACGAGGCCTATGCACCGCCGGCGCCCGGCATGGGGCCGCGCGGTATCGACGTCGACAGCGCCGGCCACGTCTGGACCGCCCTCGGCGGCAGCAGCCAGCTGGCGCGCTTCGATCGCTCGAAGTGCAAACAGACCTGGGGCACGGGCGGCCAGTGCCCGGAGGGCTGGACCCTGTGGCGCACCCCCGGGCCGGGTTTCCGCGGCCGCCCCGACGATGCGCCCGAGGGCAGTACGGACATGCACTACTACCTGTGGGTCGACCAGTTCGACACCCTCGGCCTCGGCCGAGACGTCGTCATCGTCAACGGCACCAACTCCGATTCGCTCATCGCCTTCGACCCGCGCACCGAGCAGTTCACGACCATCCGCATTCCCTACCCGCTGAACACCTACACGCGCGGGCTCGACGGCCGGATTGACGATGCCGAGGCCGGGTGGAAGGGCCGCGGCCTGTGGTTCACCAACGGCCTCGACCCCATCCTGCATTCCGAGTTGCCGCGATCCTACGTCGGCAAGATCCAATTGCGACCCGATCCCCTCGCGCACTAGGAGGCTGGTGACCATGTACATCACGCGTTTCAGCACCAACCCGGCCGGCCAATCGGAGTTCGAACGCCGCGACATCGCCTTGAGTGAACGCCGCCAGGACGAATTCGGCCACGAGATCCGGACTTCCCTGCCGTTCGCCGCCGAGGCGGTGGTGGTGGAGCTGCCGGCGGGGCTCGACCAGGACTGGCACGGCGCCCCCGACCGCCAGCTCGTCGTCGTGCTGAGCGGCCGCCTCGAGGTCGAGGTCGGCGACGGCAGTCGCCGCCAGTGGGGGCCGGGCGAGGCCTTCCTCGCCGACGACCTCACCGGCCAGGGCCACCGCACGCGCGCGCTCGATGGCGCCGTGCGCCTGGTGTTCCTGCGGCTCGGTGCCGATTTCGATCTCGCTCGCTGGCCGCCGGCCTGAACCGCGCGGGGGCGCGCCGCGAGGACGTCGGCACCGCCCGCTGGCCGGCGTGCCCGTTCACGTTTCCCCGCGCGTGCCGGCAAAAACCCACGGCACGTGGGGCGAACGGTGCCTGGAATCGGTGTAGAGTGCGCGGCGTCCGACCACCACCAGGGAGAGCGCCCGCGATGGACGAAGCCAGCTTCCGCCGCCACTGCCGCGAACACGGTTACGACGAACCCGAATTGCTCGAACGCCCGGCCGGCCTGCACAACCCCGAGCACAGCCACGATTTCGACGTCGTCGCACTGGTACTCGAAGGCGAGCTCACGGTGACGGTCGCCGACGGTCGCGTGTGCACCTGCCGCGGGGGCGATTTCTTCGAACTCGAGCACGGTGCGCGCCACAGCGAGCAGTACGGTAGCGCGCCGACCCGCGCCCTGGTCGGTCGCCGCGCCGCCTGAGCGCACGCCATGACTGTGCGTGCGGCGCGCTTCAGTGGCGCCCGCACGCAGCCGTTACAATGGGCGCCCGTCGCGAAGCGTGACGTCCGCGAACCGCCCACCCGAAGAGCCTCGACGAACCATGTCCAGCGTCCACCAGACCCATCTCAAGCAGCTCGAAGCCGAGAGCATTCACATCATTCGCGAAGTCGCCGCCGAGTTCGCCAACCCGGTCATGCTGTACTCCATCGGCAAGGACTCGGCGGTGATGCTGCAGCTGGCACTGAAAGCCTTCCACCCGGGCAAGCTGCCGTTTCCGCTGCTGCACGTCGACACCACCTGGAAGTTCCGCGAGATGATCGAGTTCCGCGAGAACTACGTACGCGGGGAGCTCGGCCTCGACGTGCTCGTGCACACCAACACCGAAGGGCTCACGCATGGCATCAGCCCGTTCGAGGACAGCGAGAAGCACACCGAGCTGATGAAGACGGACGCGCTCAAGCAGGCGCTCGACAAGTACGGTTTCGACGCCGCTTTCGGCGGCGCGCGCCGCGACGAGGAGAAATCGCGCGCCAAGGAGCGCGTGTTCTCCTTCCGCGATCGCAACCACCGCTGGGACCCCAAGAACCAGCGCCCCGAGTTGTGGAACCTCTACAACGCCAAGGTCAACAAGGGTGAGAGCATTCGCGTGTTCCCCCTGTCGAACTGGACCGAGCTCGACATCTGGCAGTACATCCATCTCGAGAACATCCCGCTGGTACCGCTCTACTTCGCCGCCGAGCGGCCGGTGGTGAAGCGCAACGGCGTGCTCATCATGGTCGACGACGAGCGCATGCAACTGCTGCCGGGCGAGGCCGTCGAGCACAAGATGGTGCGTTTCCGGACCCTCGGTTGCTACCCGTTGACGGGCGCGGTCGAATCGCAGGCGACGACCCTGCCCGAGATCATCCAGGAAATGCTGTTGACCAAGACCTCCGAGCGCCAGGGCCGCGTCATCGACCAGGACGAGGGCGGCGCCGGCATGGAGGAGAAGAAGCGTCGCGGTTACTTCTGAGCCGCCGCGTTCGCCACCGTCCACCCACGAACATCGCCCGTCGCGAAGACCGGAATCCTGCATGTCTCATCAATCAGACCTCATCGCCACCGATATCGACGCCTACCTGCGCCAGCACGAAGAGAAGGAACTCCTGCGCTTCATCACCTGCGGCAGCGTGGACGACGGCAAGAGCACCCTGATCGGGCGCCTGCTCTACGACTCGAAGATGATCTACGAGGACCAGCTGTCGACCATCCGGCGCGATTCCAAGCTGCACGGCACCACCGGCGGCGAGTTCGACCCGGCGTTGCTGACCGACGGCCTCAAGGCCGAGCGCGAGCAGGGCATCACCATCGACGTCGCCTACCGCTACTTCTCGACCGCCAAGCGCAAGTTCATCATCGCCGACACCCCGGGTCACGAGCAGTACACGCGCAACATGGCGACCGGCGCCTCGACCGCGGATCTCGCCATCATCCTGGTCGATGCGCGTTACGGCGTGCAGACCCAGACCCGGCGCCATTCCTTCATCACCTCGCTGCTGGGCATCCGCCACGTGCTGGTCGCGGTGAACAAGATGGACCTGGTTGATTTCGACGAGGCGGTTTTCGCACGCATCCGCGACGAGTACCTCGATTTCGCCCAGCGTCTCGACATTCCCGATCTCGATTTCATACCCATCGCCGCGCTGCACGGCGACAACGTCGTCGACGCCTCGGCCAAGATGCCCTGGTACCAGGGGCCGACCCTGATGAATTTCCTCGAGACGGTCTACATCGGTTCGGACCGCAACCTCGAGGACTTCCGCTTTCCGGTGCAGTACGTGAACCGACCGAATCTCGATTTCCGCGGTTTCTGCGGCACCATCGCCTCCGGGATCGTGCGCCGCGGCGACGAAGTCGTGGTCCTGCCGTCGGGGCGCAGCTCGCGGGTCGAGAGCATCGTCACCTACGACGGCGAGCTGGCGGAAGCGTTCGCCGGCCAGGCCGTGACCCTGACGCTCGAAGACGAGATCGACGTCAGCCGCGGCAACGTCATCGCGCGGCCGGGCAACGTGCCCGAACTCGGCGATCGTTTCGATGCCATGGTGGTGTGGATGTCCGAGCAGCCGCTGGTGCCGGGCAAGACCTACCTCGTCAAGCACGCCACCAGTGTCGTGCCGGGCAGCGTCAGCACGCTGCGTTACGCGGTCGACGTCAACAGCCTGCACCGGCGCGACCAGCCAACCCTGAGCCTGAACGAGATAGGGCGCTGCACGGTTTCGCTCAGCGCACCGGTCGCCTACGACGACTATCGCCGTAACCGCCACATGGGCGCGTTCATCCTCATCGATCGCATCACCAACGCGACCGTCGGTGCCGGCATGATTCACCAGCGTGCACGCCACGAGGCGCGCGATCACTGGGACGACGAGCCGGCCAGCACGGAGCTCACCGAGAGCACCAGCCAGGTCACCGCCGCGGAACGGCGTGCGCGCTTCGGCCAGCGGCCGGTGACCGTGCTGCTGAGTGGCCGGCCGCACGCTGGCAAGACCACCATCGCCTACGCCCTCGAGCGGCGCCTGTTCGACGATGGCCGCGCCTGCAGCGTGCTCGATGGTCAGAACCTGCGTCTGGGTATCAGTCGCGACCTCGGCTTCAGCCACGACGCGCGCTCCGAGAACCTGCGTCGCGCCGTCGAAGTGGCCAGGCTGATGAACGCAGCCGGCCTGGTCTGCATCGCCAGCCTGGTCGCGCCCAGCGAGGCGGTACGCCAGCGTGCCGCCGAGGAGCTCGGCGACGCCCTGCTGATTGTCCACGTCGACGCGCCGGCCGAGACCCTCGCGGCGCGGGCCGCGGAAGCGGGCGACGGCGCGGCAGAGCCGCTCGACTACGAGGCGCCGGGCGCCCCCGACCTGGTGCTCGACACGGCCGCGCAGTCGACCAGCGAGTGCGTCGCCGCCCTGGTCGGGTTGCTGGAGTCGCGCGGCGTGCTGTGAGCGCGGCGACGCTGGCCCTGGTCCCGCGCCGGTGACGTTGCCCGCCCGGCGCGCGTCTTGCGCGCGGGCGCACAGCGTCGCCCGGCGCGGCCCACCTTACTTGTAGAACTTCATGAAGTCCGGTTCGCGCTTCTCGTTGAGCGCCTTGACGCCTTCCTGCGATTCCTCGGTCCAGTAGTAGAGCTTGACCGCCTGCAGGGCGAACTGGCTCAGGCCACGGATGGATTCGGTGTCGGCATTGAAGCTCTTCTTGGCCAGCGCGATGGCAGTCGGCGAACGCTTGTTCAACTCGTCGCACCACTTCTGCACTTCGGCGTCGAGCTGGTCGTCGGGGTACACCGCGTTGGCCAGGCCCATCGCCAGCGCTTCCTCGGCGCTGTAACGCTTGCACATGTACCAGATCTCGCGCGCCTTCTTCTCGCCCACCACGCGGGCCAGATAAGCCGTGCCGAAGCCCGGGTCGACCGAGCCCATCTTGGGTCCGACCTGGCCGAAGATGGCGTTGTCCGAGGCGATGGTCATGTCGCACAGCGTGGCGAAGACGTTGCCGCCGCCGATGGCATAGCCACGCACCTTGGCGATGACGGGCTTGGGCACGTCGCGAATGACCGAGTGCAGCTCCTCCACCGGCATGCCGACCGCGCCGCGCGCATCGTTGTCGCCATACTGGCCGCCCGCGTGGTCGGACTGGTCGCCGCCGGTGCAGAAGGCCTTGCCGCCGGCGCCGGTGAACACGATCGAGCCGATGTCCTTGTTCCAGCCGGCGCGCTGGAAGGCGTCGATCAGCTCGACCACCGTGCGCGGGCGGAAGGCGTTGTACTTCTTCGGCCGGTTGATGGTGATGGTCGCGGTGCGGCCGTTCACTTCGTAGAGGATGTCTTCGAAATTACTCATTGCTCCGATTCCTTGATTCTCGGCGTGTGATGAAAGCGCGGCAGGCATGGTTGCGCGGGCGGATGGTGCGAAGCGTCGCGAGCGCAGGCAGGTCGCGTTCTGCCGGCGCGCAGCAACCGCAGCGTATGTGGGAATACGTGAGGATTGCGAGCACCGCCAGAACGCGAGATACCGAACGCAGTCGCGCCGCGCGTGACCATGAAACTCCCGATGGTCGCGTTCAGCGCGTCGCGAGCGCAGGCAGGTCGCGTCTTGCCGGCGCGCAGCAACCGCAGCGTATGTGGGAATACGTGAGGATTCCGACCACCGCCAGGACGCGAGATGCCGAGCGCAGTCGCGCCGCGCGTGACCATGAAACTCCCGATGGTCGCGTTCAGCGCGTCGCGAGCGCAGGCAGGTCGCGTCCTGCCGGCGCGCAGCAACCGCAGCGTATGTGGGAATACGTGAAGATTGCGAGCACCGCCAGGACGCGAGATGCCGAGCGCAGTAGCGCTGAACGCGACCATCAGCCGATCATCGAGTAACCGCCACTTACGCTCAGCACCTGCCCGGTGACATGTCCCGCCGCGGCCGAGGCCAGGAACACCACCGCGTTGGCGACGTCACCCGGGCGCCCGATCTTCTTCAGCGGCAGGGCCTTGGCGACTTTCTCGAGCTGCTCGGCGGTGAACATGCTGTCCTTGTCGACCCACATGCTGTTGGCGCCGACCTCGCCGTCGGCTTCGGGAATGGTCACGCCGGGACACACCACGTTGCAGCGGATGCCGTTGCGGCCGTTCTCCTTGGCGATGGTCTTCATGAAGCTGTTGATGCCGGCCTTCATGCCGCCGTAGACGGCTTCGCGCGGCTCGCCCTGGCGGCTCGCATCGGAGCTGATCGAAACGATGGCGCCCTTGTTCTGCGGCGCCATGATGGCGAGCGCGGTGTAGGTGCAGTTCAGCACACCGACGAAGTTCACCCGGATGATCCGCTCCCACAGATCGGGGGTGGTCTGGGTGAAGAACATCAGGCTGTCCCAGCCGACGTTGTTGACCAGCACGTCGACCCCGCCGAAGGCGTCCTGGGCCTGCTTGAACATGGCCTGGACCTGGCTCAGGTCGGTGACGTCACAGGCCGCGACCGCGACCGCCGCGGCGCCCGCCGCGCGCGCCTCCTCGGCGACGATACCGGCCTGCGCCGCGTCGATGTCGCCGATCATCACCTTCGCCCCTTCGCGCGCGAAGCCGAGCACGATGGCACGCCCGATGTTGGATGCCCCGCCGGTGACGATGACCGCCTGGTCCTTGAGTCCGAGATCCATCGAGATTCTCCCGTGTACTGCACTAACGTATCGCCGCGTCGCGCCGGCGCGGCCGACAAGATAGCATCGCCATGCGCCGGATGTGTGGCACGCCCACGGCGAGCGCTCCGGACCGGCGAGCCGCAGCGACCGGCATGGCCGCGCCCGGCTCGGCGCCACGGCTTGCCGACGATCAAGGTCGTCGTAAACCCATCGGGGCAAGCTGATTGAAACTGACCCGACGGGCGTGGCCCGCCGCCGACCCAGGATCTCGACATGCACAATCTGAGCTTCGACATCGGCGCCGACGGTATCGGCGTCGCCACGCTCGACATGCCCGGGCGTCCCTTCAACGTCTTTTCCGACGACATGATCGACGAACTCGACGCGCTCACCACGACCATCGAGCAGGCGCGCGGATTGAAGGGCGTGGTCGTGACCTCGGGCAAGGATGCCTTCATGGCCGGCGCCGATCTCGCCATGGTGCGCGGCTTCACCACGTTGCGTTTCGAACACGACGCGGCGACCATCCGGCGCAGTTTCTCGCACCTGAGCTACCTCTTGCGCCGCTTCGAGAAATTGACGGTGCCGACGGTGGCCGCGGTCAACGGCCTCGCCCTCGGCGGCGGCCTGGAGTTCGCGATGGCCTGCCACCACCGCGTGGCCGCGCACGGCGAGGTGCCCTGTCTCGGGCTGCCCGAGGTGCTGCTCGGCCTGCTGCCGGGCGCCGGCGGTACGCAGCGCCTGCCGCGCCTGACCAGCCCCGCCTTCGCCGCGCGCATGCTGCTGGACGGCCGGCCGGTGACGCCGGCGGTGGCGCACGCGGCGGGCCTGGTCGACCACCTCGCGGCGCCGGCGCAACTCGTCGAATCGGCGCGTGCCATCGCGCTCAATGCGCGGGCTGGCGCGCGCTGGGACCACGACGGCTGGACGGCGCCGGCCGACGAGGACGGCGTCCTCGCCGGCGCGGACGTCGCGGCGCGGCTCGCCGCCCTGGCCTGGATGGGGCCGCGCGTCGCGCACTGCTACCCGGCGATTGCTGCCATCACGCGTTGCCTGGTCGACGGCCAGGGCCTGGATATCGATGCCGCCATCGAGGTCGAGGTCGACAATTTCCTGCCGCTGATGCTCGACCCGGTGGCCGGCAACATGGTGCGCACGAGCTTCCTGTCCAAGACCGCGGCGCCCAAGCGCGCCGCCGCGGTGCTCGGCGGGAGTGCCGGCGCCTTGCGGCGGGTGGCGCTCGGTGGTGCAGTCCCCGCGCGGCTGGCGCAACGGGTGGAAATCGTCGACGAGACCGCCACGGCCGACCTCGTGCTGGTGCGCGATACGCTGCCGGCCGGGGCGCGGCGCGAGTACGCCGTCGGCCTGCGCGAGGGCGTCGACGCGCCGGCCACCGGCTGTGCGGCGGAACTGCGCCTCGTCCCGGATCTGGATCGAGCTGAAGCGGTCGAGATCGCGGCGGCGCCGGGCGAGATGGGGGTGCGCGCACTGGCGCTGGCCAATCGCCTGCGCCTGGTGCCGGTGGTCGCGGCGCCCGCCGAGCCGGGGCCCGGTCGCCGCCTGCTCGATGCCGTGCGCGGCTGGTGCGCGGAATACGCCGCCACCCCGGGCGAGCGTGCGCCGCTGGCCGATGCCCTGGACCTGCGCGACCTGTTCGCGCGCGCCGGCCTGGCCACCGGGGAGCGTCCGCAGTGGGGTGCCGAGCACCGCGTCGACGGACTCGCGTTGCTGCTCGCCGTGGCGCGCGAGGCCGCCGCCTGTCTCGCCGACGGTGCGGTCGGTGCCCCCGGGGATCTCGACGTGCTCGCGGTCGTCGGTCTCGGGTTCCCCGCCTGGACCGGCGGCCCGCTGGCCTTCCTCGACGGCGTCGCGCGTGGCGAGTACGCCGGCCTCGCCCTGTTGCCGGGCGAGGCAGCGACGCCCTACTACCCGGCGTGAAGCACCGTCAGCGGAGACGAATCTCATGAGTGTTGCAGCACCGGTCGCCTTCGATGCGCGTGACGGCATCGCCGTGATCGCCCTCCAGCGCGCCCCGGTCAACGCGGTCGACCATCCCCTGATCGACGCCTTGCACGCCGCCCTGCGCCGCGCCGAGGCCGACCCGGACGTGCGCGCCGTGATCCTGACCAGCGCGCTCGACGGCATGTTCTGCGGTGGCATGGACCTCAAGATGGTCGCCGCCGGCGATGCCGCGGATCTGCGCGCCTTCGTCTACAAGTTCTACATGGAGACGATGAACATCGTCTATGCCATGAGCAAGCCGCTGATCGCCGCCCTCAACGGCCCCGCGCGCGGCGCCGGCATGACGCTCGCGATCAATTGCGACGTGGTGATCGCGGCCGACGACATCGATCTCGGCTATCCCGAGATCGACGTCGGCGTCATCCCGGCCATCCACTACGTGCACCTGCCGCGCCAGATCAGCCGCAACCAGGCCTTCGAGCTGCTGTTCGGTGGCAGGCCCATCCCGGTCGCGCGCGCGGTGGCGTTGGGCCTGGTCAACCGGGCCGTGCCGCGCGCGGACCTGATGGCCGCGGCGCGTGACATGGCGGCGCTGTTCGCGGCCAAGTCACCGGCCATCATGGCGCTGGGCCGGCAGTCCTTCATGCGCGCCAACGACCTCGACTATCGACGCAACGTCGAGAACCAGATCGAGACCCTGTGCAACGTCTTCGACACCGCCGACGGCCGCGAAGGCCTGCAGGCCTTCGTCGAGAAGCGCCCACCGCGCTGGCAGGGCCGCTGAGGCCGCCAACCCCCGCCGATCGCGGCAACCGAGCGAGTTCGCGCGCCGATTACCCGGCTGCGCCAGCGACGATTCGACCCCTTGCCCCTCGGTGTCAGGCACCCGGCGGCGGCGCGCGGCCACCCGGGCGCGACGGCACGCGGCCTTTTCATCGATAATCGCGGCTCGCCGTATTCGCTGTTCCACGCACGAGGAAGGACATCCGCATGAACCAGGTCGTCATCGTCGACAACATCCGCACCGGGCTGGCCAAGGCCCACCGCGGCACCTTCAATCTCACCCGCGCCGACGACATGGTCGCGCATTGCATCGATGCGCTGCTCGCGCGCAATCCGAAGGTCGATCCGGCCGAGGTCGAGGACGTGGTGGTCGGCGCGGCGCGCCAGATCGGCGAGCAGTCGGCCAACCTGGCACGTTATGCCGTGGCCCTGTCGAAGTTGCCGATCTCGGTCTCGGCGATGACCCTGAGCCGCGCCTGCTCGTCCGGCCTCAACGCCATCTCGGTCGCCGCCACCCAGATCGCGAGCGGCTGCGGCGACATCGCCATCGCCGGCGGGGTGGAATCGATCACCGGCCTCGAGCGCGGCACGCCGGCCCAGTTCGACGAGAACCCGCGCCTGCTGGCCGAGCTGCCGGCCATCTACATGGCCATGGGCAACACCGCCGAGGTCGTCGCGCGCCGCTACAAGGTCTCGCGCGAGGCGCAGGACGAGTACGCCCTGCAGAGCCAGCAGCGCTACGCCGCGGCGGCCGCCGATGGTCGCGTCGCCGACGAGATCGCGCCGATGACCGTGCAGTGGCTCAAGCTGATGAACAAGGAGACCAAGGAGACGGCAATCGTCGAGGGCACGGTCGATCGCGACGAGTGCAACCGGGTCGACACCACGCTCGAGGGCCTGGCCAAGCTCAAGCCCGCTTTCGAGGAAGGCGGTTCGGTGACTGCCGGCAATGCCTCGCAGCTCTCCGACGGCGCCTCGATGACCCTGCTGATGTCGGAGCAGCGCGCCGAGCAGCTCGGCCTCGAACCGCTGGCTTATTTCCGCGGCTGGGCGGTGGCGGGTTGCGAACCGGACGAAATGGGCATCGGCCCGATCTTCGCCATCCCCAAGCTGCTCCGCTACAAGAACCTCACGCTCGCTGACATCGACCTGGTCGAATTGAACGAGGCCTTCGCCTCGCAGTGTCTCTACTGTCGCGACAAGCTCGGCATCGACAACGAGCTCTACAACGTCAACGGCGGTTCGATCGCCATCGGCCATCCCTTCGGCATGACCGGCTCGCGCATGACGGGCGTGGTCATCCGCGAGCTGCGCCGGCGCAACAAGAAGCTCGGCCTGGTCTCGATGTGCATCGGCAAGGGCATGGGCGCGGCGGGCGTGTTCGAAGCCTGCTGAGCGCCGCGCGGTCGCCGGGTGGCGCGGACGCCCGGCGGCCTGCGGCGCGACGTATACTCCGGCGCGACCATTCATCATTCCGGAGCCCGCGCCATGAACCGACGTGAATTCGCCGCCGCCCTCGGCGTCGTCGCCACCGCACCTGCCGTACTCAGCAGCGCGCGCGCCTTCGCCGCCGCGGCCTGGGCGCTCGAGGCCGACGTCGCCGAGTGCTGCAGCTGTGCCATCCCGTGTCCGTGCAATTTCGGCCGCCCGACCGACAAGCAATGCCTGGGCAACCGCCTGGTGCGCATCACGCGCGGGCAGGTCGGCGGTGCGGATCTCGCCGGTATTGCCTTCCTCGCCACCTTCGACATGGGCAAGTGGGTGCGCATCGAACTCGACGACAGCCTCGACGCGGCGCACAGCGCGGCCTTCGAGGCCGTCTTCCCGCTCGCCTTCGAGGGTTTCCACAAGGGCACCGTGGCGCGCGAGCGGGTGCCGCTGAAGGTCACCGCGGGCGCGGGCACGCTGGCCTGGTCGACGCCGACCTCGGCGGTCGAGATGAAGCGCCTGGCCGGGCTCGACGGCAAGCCGATCACCATTGCCAACCTGCCCTCGCCGGCGTTCTACGACTACACCCAGTACGAGTCGGTGGTGCATCGCCACGACAGCGCCCAGGGCCGCTTCGACTTCAGCGGCACCAACGGCTTCACCTCGCGCATGGTGGTCGCCGCGGCCTGATGCCGGCGCTGCCCTCGGCAGGCTAGGGCGCGTCGAAGATGGTCTCGGCGTTTTCGAACACGTAGCGGAAACGCCGGCCGTCGAGGCGTGCGCGGTACCAGGCCGCGATCGGGCTGCGCGGCAGCGCCCAGCTTCTCGCTGCGAACGGCAGGTACTCGCCGGCCGTGTTGACCACCAGCACGGAGCTGCCGCTGCCGGGCAAGGCGGCGATGTGCAGCGCCGGCCACTCCACGAACACGCCGCGCTGGCGATACCAGCCGAGCAGGCGTGCCGAGTGTTCGAGCGCAGCGACCAGCTCGAGCGCGGCGCGCTTGCGTTCGCCCATGTGCTCGAGATCGGAGAAACGGAAGTCGAGGCCGCTGCTGGTCTCGAGGCGGGCCGGCTGGTTACCGCCGAAGCTCCAGCTCGACCACGGCTGGTCGCCGGCCGGCAGGTCGTCGCCCGGCGCGAACACCTCGGGACAGTGCGCCATGCGGCAATAGCGTTCGGCGATGTGCTCGTTGAGGGTGCGCGGGCCGGACAGGCGCGGCGCGTCGACCATGACCGTGCGCCCGTGAAACACGAAACGCAGGGTCGGGCCGGGATCGACGAAGATGGCGACGTCGCGCGCGGTGGTCAGCGAGGCGGCCAGCGCATGCGCCTCGGCGATGCTGTGGCGCGCCGCGGCGCGCCAGCGCTGGGCGCCGGCCGGGTCGCGTGCGTCGCGCGGGTCGTGGGCCGCGGCCTCGAGTTCGTCGGCATAGCGGCGCGCCAGCTCGTCGAGCGCAATGGCGGCGAACTGCAGGCGGGCCGTGGGCGGTGCGGCGGCCAGGTGGCGGGTCAGGGCGGCCAGCGGGTCGAGCGCGAGCGGCGTGGTCGGCGGTGGCAGGGGCGGCGCCGGGACGTCGTCCGCGCCGACCGCCGCGGCGCCGAGCGCGGCAGCCAGGCCGAGGCCGAGCGCCGCGCGGCGTGCACGCGAGCGGCGGCGCCTGCTCAAGCGTGCGTGGCGGGCCGTGGCCACACCTCGCTCACCGACCCGGCCAGCCAGCGCGCCAGCGCCGCGTTGACCGCCTGCGGCTGTTCCTGCGCCATCCAGTGGCCGCTGTCGACGAGGTACTCGGTGAGGTGATCGCAGCGCGCGCGCATCGGCTCGGCGAGGCCGCTGGTCGCCGTCTCGCACACGTAGTCGTAACGCGCGCCCAGGAACAGCACCGGCAGGCTCAGGCGCTCCGGCTTGCCCGCGGTCCAGGCGGCGTTGGCGGCGTGGTTCATGTAGTAGGAATCGGGGCCGAAGAAACCGTTGCGGCGCAGAGCCTCGGCGTAGATCTCGAGGTCGGCCTCGCTGACCACGTCGTCGTCGCGCGGCATGTCGGGGGCGCGGTCGAGCGGGCCGAACCAGCCGCCCTGGCGACGCACCCCGGCGGTGAAGGCGGGCTTGCCGGCGTCGGCCGGGTCACCCTTGCGGAACAGGAGCTTCACGGTGAGGTAGGGGTCGGCCTCGAAGGTCGCCGTCGCGCGCGCGAAGTTCTCCTCGTAGAAACGCATGTAGTCCCACTGGCCGGCGGGGTACTCCTCCGCCGGGTAGAGCGCGCGGTCGACCAGGTCGACGACGTAATCGAGGCCGTTCTCGATGGTGAAGTAGGGCACGCAGAGATTGGCCACGGCGTGGCAGCGCTCGGGGTGCAGGCGGGCCAGGTTCCACACCGTCGGGCTGCCCCAGTCGTGACCGACCCACACCGCGCGCTCGCGGCCGAGCTCGTCGACCAGATCGAGCATGTCCCGTACCACTTCTTCCTGGCGATAGTCGGCGTGCTCGCGGTAGACCGAGGAGCGCCCGTAGCCGCGCATGTCGGGGGCGATGGCGCGGAAGCCGAGGCCGCCGAATACCGGCAACTGGTGGCGCCAGCTCAGCGACAGCTCGGGCCAGCCGTGGACGAAGACGATGAGCGGGCCGTCCGCGGGGCCACAGGCGAGGTAATGGGTGGTGTGGCGGGGCGTCTGCGCGAAGCGCGATTCCAGGGTGAGCATGGACATGCCGGTGCCTCGACGTTTCTACGGGCGATGTGTGACGGGGACAGTATACGTTTGCCGCGCGCGCTGCCCGGGTCAGCGGGGCGCGAAAGTATACTGTCACCATGCGCGCGGAACGCCCCGGCGGGTGCCCCTGGCGTCAGGGCCAGATGCCGCGTTCCAACGTCACCCGCGACAGCCGCTCGATGGCAATTGCCAGCGCCGCCGTGCGCAGGTCGGGCGGGCGCTGGCGGTCGCGGTGCTCGGCGAGCAGGGTGTCGCGGCGGCCGACCACGCCGGCGGTGGCGTCCTGCATGCGGGCATCGAGGCGGGCCAGGTTCTCGGCCCGCGTCCACGACTCGTTCTTCAGGTTCTGCACCCACTCGTAGTAGCTCACCACCACGCCGCCCGAGTTGGCGAGGATGTCCGGCAGCACCGGGATGCCGCGCTCCTGCAGGATGCGATCGGCTTGCGGCGTGAGCGGCGCGTTGGCGCCCTCGACCACCACCCGCGCGCGTACGTCGGCGGCGTTGCCGGCATGGATCTGGTTGGCCAGGGCTGCCGGGATGAGCACGTCGCAGTCGAGCGTGAGCAGGGTCTCGTTGTCGATGGTGGTGGTCCCCGCCAGGCCGTCGACCCGGCCGCAGGCGGCCTTGTGCTGCCTGACTGCGGCGAGATCGAGGCCGTCGCGGGCGAGGATGCCGCCGCTGGAATCGCTGATCGCGATGACCCGAGCACCGAGCTCGGCGCAACGCTCGGCAGCCACGCGGCCGACTTCGCCGAAGCCCTGCACCGCCACGCTGCAGCCCGCCAGGGTGCGGTGGCCGTCGAGCGGGTGCAGTTCGAGGTAGCGCGCCAGCGCGCTGATGGCGCCGTGGCCAGTGGCTTCGCTGCGGCCTTCGGCGCCGCCGAGGTCGAGCGGCTTGCCGGTCACCACCGGCAGGTTGTTCTCGCCCGGGTGCAGGGCCTGGTAGGTGTCGTAGACCCAGGCCATGGTCTGCTGGTTGGTGTAGAGATCGGGCGCGGGGATGTCGGTGTGCGGGCCGATGTTGTCGCCGAGTTCGGCCACGTAGCGGCGCGTGATGCGACGCAGTTCGCCTTCGCTCAGCGCCTTGGCGTCGCAGGCCACGCCGCCCTTGGCGCCGCCGAAGGGCACGCGGATGAGCGCGCATTTCCAGGTCATCAGCGTGGCCAGGGCCTCGACCTCGCGCGCGGTGACCTTGGGGTGGTAGCGGATGCCGCCCTTGCCGGGGCCGAGGATCGTGCTGTGAAGGGTGCGGTAGCCGTGGAACACGCGCACCGAGCCGTCGTCCATCTCGACCGGGAAGCACACCGAGAGGGTGCGCTTGGGGCGCAGGAAGAAATCGACCACGCCACGCTTGAGGTGGCCCATGTGGTGGATGGCGCGACGGAACTGCGCCTGGCGCATCTTGAGCGGCGAGATGCGGGTGTCGGCGGTACTCATGCTGGGCTCCAGGAGCTTGTGACGGGATGCAGGGTAGCGCGCAGCGGCGCCGCGCGGCTTGGTCACGATCAAGGGCGGCAACAATACGGCAACAAAGCGGGCGTGGTGTGCAACACCGGCGTTACCGGCCATCTCTAGACTTCGCCCCGCAACGCCGGTTCCCGGCACGAGCGGAGAGCAAAGCCATGAATTCCATTACCAGCAACAACCTCGTCATCGTCTTTCTCGCCTGCACCCAGGCGGCCGTTGCCGGCGTGCTCGCGCTGGGCGGCTTCCTCGGCCTGCTCACGGCGAGCGTGTGACGGGTGGCGCCGCGGCGCTGTCGGCCGCGGCGCGTTGATGCAAGAATGCGCTGCCAGTCCCGGCGCCATCGGCGGCGGGCCGGCGGCGTGCACGGGGGACATCGGCCATGGGCGAGCGCGTGACGGTGATGATCGTCGACGATGACGACGACATCCGCGACCTGCTGCAGGACTATCTCGGCGACAACGGCTACGAGGTCCTGGCCGCGGCGAGCGGCGCGGCCATGCGCGGCCTGCTGCAGGAGCGCGTGCCGGACGTCGTGCTGCTCGACGTCGCCCTGCCGGGCGAGGACGGCCTCAGCCTGGCGCGGCATGTCCGCGAACAATTCGACATCGGCATCATCATGGTTTCCGGCGCCGGCGAGACCGTCGATCGCATCGTCGGGCTCGAAGTGGGCGCCGACGACTACGTCGCCAAGCCCTTCGACCTGCGCGAACTGCGTGCGCGCCTGAAGAGCGTGGCGCGCCGGTACCAGCGCGAGCCCGGGAGCAACGCCGCCAGCGTCGACGTCGCGACCGGGCCGGCCACCCGCCGCGTCGCCGTCGGTGCCGCCGTGCTCGACCTCGATACCGCGCAGTTGTTCGACGGCAGTGGCGCCGAACTGCCGCTGACCGCGGCCGAGTTCGAACTCCTGCGGGCGTTCGTCGAACGGCCCAACCGGCCGCTGTCACGCGACCAGCTCATGAACCTGACCCAGAACCGCGACTGGGACCCCTACGATCGCAGTATCGATATCCGCATCGCGCGGCTGCGCAAGAAGATCGAGGCCGATCCCGACAAGCCGCGCGCGATCCGCACCAAGCGCGGCCTCGGTTACATGTTCGTGCCGCGGCCGTCCGGCGAGTGACACGGGCGGACCGCGGCGAATGTTTCAGCCGCGTTTCAATCGTTGGCGGTTTGTAGCCGCGCGGCCCGCGTCGCGCCGGCGCTGCTAGGCTCTTGTCCATGAGCCCAGCATCGACAACGCCGCCGGCCATGAGCCGCCCCGCGCAGGCACGATGAACGCGCCGGACGACCTCCTGCTCGAGGCCGCGCGGGTTATCTCGGGCGCGCGCGTCGAGACCGTCTACGCCGATCTCATCCGTGCCGCCACCGACCTGCTCGACTGCCAGCTCGGCATCATCGGTCGCTACGTCATGCACGAGGACGTGCCCTCGATCGAAATGCTCGCCTGTTACGCCGACGGTCGCTTCATGCCTAACGCGGTCTACCCGCTGGCCGGCACGCCGTGCGAGACCGTGGTGGGCCAGGAGTTCCGCTTCTACCCACGCAACGTCGGCTTCCTCTTCCCGGAGGTACGCGACGAGGATCCGCGCCTCGAGAGCTACGCCGCCTACCCCTTGTTCGATCGCGACCGCCAGCCGATCGGCATCATCACCGTGATGAGTTTCGGTGAACTCGCCGACCGCGACCGCGCCGAATCGCTGCTGCGGCTGTTCGCGCAGCGCGCCGTCACCGAACTCGAACGGGACGCCGCCGCGGCCGCCCTGCGCGCGAGCGAAGAGCAATACCGGGCCATCTTCAATGCCTCGGTCGACGGTGTCGTGATGCTGCGTCTCGACGGCACCATCGTCGACGTCAACCCGGCCATCGAGCGGCTCTACGGTTACCAGCGCGACGAGCTGCTCGGCCGCCAGGTGCTGGACGTGCTCGCGGTCAACCGTCGCGAAGCGGCACGCGATTTCCTGCGCAGGGTGCTTGCCGAGGGCTACGCCCAGACCGAGGACCATGCCACGCGCAAGGACGGCAGCGAGTTCTTCTGCGAGCCGCGCGCGGTGCTGATGGACTACCAGGGCGCCTGCCACGTCCTCGCCATCGTGCGCGACATCACCCGCGAGCGGCAGCGCGAGCGCGCCCTGCACCGCAGTGAAGACCTGTTGCGCGCAACGGTCGAATCGGCACTCGATTGCATCGTGGCGATGGATGCGCACGGGCGCACCATCGAGTTCAACCCGGCCGCGGAACGCTGTTTCGGTTATCGCAAGGCCGACGCGCTCGGCCGCCCGCTCGCCGAACTCATCATCCCCAAGCGCTTTCGCGCCGAGCACCGCGCCGGCATCGAGCACTACCTCGCGACCGGCGCGGGGCTCTACATCGACCAGCGCCGCGAGGTGATCGCGATGCGTGCCGACGGCGAAGAGTTCCCGGTCGAGCTGGCCATCGGCATCGCCCGGGGCGCGCCGGGCCCGGTGTTCATCGGCTACCTGCGGGACATCACCGAGCGTCACGCGGCCGAGTACGAGCGCCAGGTGCTGGAAGGGCAGTTGCGCCAGGCGCAGAAGATGGAAGCCATCGGCCAGCTAACCGGGGGCATCGCCCACGACTTCAACAACATCCTCACCAGCATGCTCGGCTACGTCGAACTCGCCGCCGAGCGCCTCGGCGCGGCGGGCGAAGGTGCCGACGAGCGGCTGCCACGTTACCTGGAGCGCGCGCGACGCTCGGGTGAGCGTGCCCGCGACCTGGTCCAGCAGATGCTCACTTTCAGCCGCGGGCAACAGGGCGAGCCGCGTTCCTTGGACCTCGCGCACGCGGTGGAAGAGGGCATGCAGCTGCTCGAGTCGACCATGCCGGCGACCCTGCACATCGACACCCGGCTGGCGCGCGACCTGCCGCCGGTGGTGGTCGACCCGGTGCACGTGGAACAGGTGCTGGTGAACCTGTGCATCAACGCGCGCGATGCCATGGACGGGGTCGGCCGGCTGAGCGTGAGCGTGGCACGCGCGGAGGTGGCGCGTGGGACCTGCAGTTCGTGCCGCCACGAAGTTGCCGGCGACGCGGTCGAACTGGTCGTCGCCGACGATGGCCCGGGCATCGCCGCCGACATCGTCGAACGCATGTTCGAGCCGTTCTTCTCGACCAAGGCCTCGGGCCGTGGCAGCGGCATGGGGCTGTCCAGCGTGCACGGCATCGTGCACGAGTACGGCGGTCACGTGGTGGTCGAAACGGCGCCCGGCGCCGGTGCCCGCTTCCGCGTGTCGTGGCCGATCGAGGACGCCATCGGGGCGCGCGCCGAGCCACGCGCGTCGCTGGCCGGCGAACGTTCGCGCACGGTGCTGCGCGGCCGCGTGCTGCTGGTCGACGACAACCGTGGCGTCGCGGAGTTTCTCGAGGAACTGTTGGCGAGCTGGGGCCTCGACGTCGTCGTGGCCCACGACGGCATGGCCGCCCTCGAACGCTTCGGCAGCACCGGCGCATTCGACCTCGTCATCACCGACCAGACCATGCCCGGCATGACCGGCTTCGAACTCGGTCGCCAACTGCTCGAGCGCCAGGCCGACCTGCCGGTGGTGCTCTACTCGGGCTATGCCGAATCGCTCAACGAGGCGCAGGTCCAGGCGGCCGGGCTGCGCGCGCTGGTGCGCAAGCCGCTCGACCTGGCACGCTTCAAGGCGCTGCTGGCCGGGCTGCTCGGGACGGCGGCCTGAAGCGCCGCGTTACAAGCGGCCAACACTTCGCAGCAGGCGCGAAACACCCGCGCTACCTACGGCGTCCACACTGGTTTCCATCGCGGCCACGCTCCCGCTGAGCCGGCCGCGGCACCCAGTGAACCATTGCACGAGGAAGACGCCATGACCCATCGCAACGAAAAGACCCTGGCCGCGCTGTTCTGCGCGGCGAGTGCCCTGTCCTTTGCCACGTTCCCGGACGCCGAGGCCGCGCCGGTGTTCCCGCCGCCGCATACCGCGACCGTGTTCGCGAACGACGCGCGCGCACCGGCGACGAGCACCGCGGCGGCGACCGGCCCGTGGTACCGCCCGGGCCCCGATGCCGTCACCCGCTTGCGCCTCGACGGCATCCCGGTGGCCTCGGTGGCGAGCACCTGGACGGTGACGCCGTGGTATCGCGCCGCCAACTGAAGCGGACGGACGGCCCGTCCCGGCCCGGCGCGATGCCGTGGCCGGGGCGGGTGGCGCAGCTCAGGCGGCCCTGCTGGCGGCGACGAAGCCCTTGGGCGCGCCGGCGGTGACGAAGGCGCCGTGGGTGGGTTCGCCGTCGAGGTGGCGCGCCATCAGCTCGCGCGCAGCGAGCAGGCCATCGAGATCGATGCCCGTCCTGAGTCCCATCGCTTCGAGCATGAACACGAGGTCCTCGGTGACGATGTTACCGCTTGCGCCGGGCGCGTAGGGGCAGCCGCCGAGGCCGGCCAGCGAGGCGTCGAAACGGCGCACGCCGACTTCCAGCGCGGCATCGACGTTGGCCAGGCCGAGGCCGCGGGTGTCGTGGAAATGAGCGCCGACCGGGATGTCGCCGGCCACGTCCAGCACGGCGGCGAAGATGCGCCGGCACTGCGCCGGGTTGCCGTAGCCGACGGTGTCGGCGACGGCCAGCTCGTCGGCGCCGAGTTCGACCAGGCGCTCGGCCGCGCGCACGACGTCGGCCGGGTCCACCGGACCCGCGATGGTGCAGCCGAAGGCGGTGGCGAGGCCGCTGGCCACGCGCACGTGGGCGTACTCGGGATGGTTGCGCCGGTACTCCATGATGGCGGCGAACTCGTCCAGGGCCTGGGCCACGCTCTTGCGCACGTTGGCCTGGCTGTGGGCCTCCGACACCGACACCACGTAGTTGAGCTGGTCGGCGCCGGCGGCGAAGGCGTTCTCGGCACCGCGCAGGTTGGGCACCAGCGCCGCCACGCGCAGGCCGGCAATGGCCTTGGCGCCGCGCACCACCTCGGCCGAGTCGGCCATCTGCGGCAGCAGCTTGGGCGGCACGAAGGAGCCGACCTCGATTTCCGGCACGCCGGCCGCGGCTTCGAGCCGGATCCAGTCCAGCTTGGCCGCGGTGGGAAAGACGGTGGCGATGCTCTGCAACCCGTCCCGGGTGCCGACCTCGCGCACCCACACGTCACGTTCGTCATTCATATTCTCGCTCCCTCACCGTGCCGGCAGCCGTGCATGGCCGCCGACGACGTATCAAGCATTCGGTCGCCAGTGTCAGGCACCAGCGATCGCCATGCAATGCACGACGTTCATGTCGCGGGCGCCTCCTCCGTTCCCGCGCCGGCGCGCGACCGCCAGCGC
The DNA here is from genome assembly GCA_024235015.1 of Gammaproteobacteria bacterium. Lineage (GTDB taxonomy): Bacteria > Pseudomonadota > Gammaproteobacteria > JACKNG01. The sequence continues at coordinate 400,074 of JACKNG010000003.1, read as the reverse complement.
CCGATCAAGCACCTGCTGCCCGGTGTCAGACACCGCGACCCGTTGATTCGACGACCTGTCCCCCGGTGCCTGGCACCGGGGGACAGGTTCTCAGCGCCCCTTGAACTCGGGCCGCCGCTTCTCGTTGAAGGCGCGCACGCCTTCCAGGCGGTCCTCGGTGGGGACCATGCGGTTGTAGGCCTCCAGCTCGAACATGTAGCCGGTGGCGCGGTCGACCTGGGTCGACACCGCCATCGACTTCTTGGCCTGGCGCACCGAGATGGGGGCGTTCTGCGCGATGCGCCGCGCGGTGGCGAGCGTCTCGTCGAGCAGTTGATCCGGCTCGCACACGCGGTTGACCAGTCCCCAGGCCAGCGCGTCCTCGGCGCTGAAGGGCGCACCGGTGTAGATGATCTCGCGCGCGCGTCGTTCGCCGACGGCGTGCGGCAGGTTAATCGTGCCGCAGGCGCCGGGCATGATGCCGAGCGTGATCTCGGTCAGTGCGAAGCGTGCGGTGCGTGCGGCGTAGAGGAAGTCGCAGGACAGCGCGAACTCGCAGCCGCCGCCGTAGGCCGCGCCGTTGACCGCACCGATGATCGGGATCGGGCAGTCGCGCATGTGGCGCACCATCTGCTCGTAGATGGCGTGCTGGTGCTGCCACTGGGCGTCGGTCATGCCGTCGCGATCCTTGAGATCGCCGCCGGCCGAGAAGGCCTTCTCGCCACGCCCGGTGACGACCACGCAACGCAGGCCTTCCTGGTCGACGTAGAGATCCTGGAACAGCGCGCGCAGGTCGAGGCCCATCTGGGTGTTCATGGCGTTGGCGCGGTGCGGGCGATCGAACCACAGCAGCAGCACGTGCTCATCGACGCGCTCGGGGGTGATGGTCTCGAAATCGGTGCGCATGACTGGACGGACTCCCGCGGTGGTGGAGTTGCGCATTCTACTGGATGTGCCGCGTGCGGCCGGATCGGCGTTGCCGTCAGCGTCCCGCACACCCCCGGCCACGCGCCGCCGTCGCGTGGCGCGCGAATGGCCGCGACCTCAGTCGGCGGGCCAGGGATCGGCCATGGCGGCCGTCAGGGGGACGTCGAAGGCGTTCAGGGTCAGCGACACCAGGCAGTAGTAGCCGATGGTGGTGACGAGTTCGACCAACCCGGCTTCGCCGAAGGTCGCACCGGCCTCGGCGTAGAGTGTGTCGTCGAGGCGATGCTGCTCGAGCAGGCTGCGCGCGACGCGCCAGGCGAGATCCTGCGCGCCGTCGAAGCCGGGCGCGTTGCCCTCGCGCAGGCGTTCGAGGGCAGCCGCTGCCACCCCGGCCTGCTCGGCCAGCGCGCGGTGAGCGGCAAACTCGAAGCGGGCGTGGTAGTGCGCGCCGACCGTGCAGATGGCGACCTCGCGCACGTCGTCGGCGAGACTGGTGGCGTAGCGCACGGCCGCGCCCAGGGCCTGGGTGGGGCCGCCCACCGCCGGCGCCCGTACCCACACCCCGAACGGCCCGACCAGGCCGACGCCGGCGCCGCGTGGCCCGGCACGCAGGGCCGCGAGCACGGCGCGCTGGTCGTCGTCGAGCCGGTCTTCGTCGAGGGGGGGCAGGCGCATCGTGTGGTGGCTCCGCCGCGCGCTCAGGCGTAGATCGGCGGACGCCGTGCGGCCCAGGGTTGGGCCTGCTCGAGCTGGCCGGCCAGGCTGTAGAGGGTCTCTTCGTCGGCCATGCGGCCGACGAACTGCATCGCCATCGGCAACCCGGCCTTCGATTGCCACAGCGGCAGCATCACGGCGGGCTGGCCGGTGGTGTTGAACAGCGGCGTGAACTGGGTGTAGTCGTACATGAGCTGCTTCCACCAGTCCATCATGCCGACGCCCTTGGCGTTCTGGTTCAACTCGCCGAGCTTGGCCACTTCGCGGCCGAGGCCCGGGGTCAGCAGCACGTCGTAATCGCGCATCACCGCGCCGACGCTGCGCGAGACCTGGTTCTGCACGCCCATCGCCCACTCCATCTCGATGGCCTTGAGCTTGTGCGCGTAGCGGTAGACCTCCAGCGTCACCGCCTCGACCGTCTTCGGCCCGATCTTGCGCCCGGTCATGCTGGCGAAGGCATCCATGAAATAACCCAGCGTCACCGCCCACAGGCGGATGGTCGACTCGTTGAAGGCGTCGGCGTCGTACTTGATCTTGACCGGCTCGCAGACGTGGCCGAGACCTTCGAGCAGCTTGACGGTGTCGGCGAGGCGATCGCGGTATTCGCGCGAGGCGCGCGCGGTGCCGGGCAGCTGGTCGAGGACGCCGATACGCAGCGCATCCGGCGGCGTCATGGCCGCGGCGAGGAAGCTGCGCCGGGGCGGCAACGCGCAGTAGAAGTAGCCGTCGTCCGGTCCGGCGACGGCGTCGAGCAGGGCGGCGGAGTCACGCACGCTGCGCGTCTCGGCGAACTCGATGGCGAGCCCCCACAGGAAGATGCCGGCGTCGGGGCCGGTCGGCGTGCGGCCGCGGCTCGGCTTCATGCCGACCACGCCGTTGCAGGCGCCGGGAATGCGGATCGAACCGCCGCCGTCGTTGGCGTGGGCGATCGGCACCATGCCCGAGGCGACCGCGGCGCCGGCGCCGCCGGACGAGCCGCCGACCGAGTGACCGAGGTTCCACGGATTGCGGGTCGAACCGTAGACCACGGCTTCGGAGTTGGCGTTGAAGGCCATCTCCGGGGTGGTCGTGGTGCCGACGGTGACGAGACCGGCATTGCGACAGCGCTTCATCAGCTCGGTGTCGGCGTCGAAGGTCACGCCGGCGGCGAGGCGCGAACCGGCCGAGGTCTTCATGCCCTTGAAGTGCATGCCGAATTCCTTGACCAGGAAGGGCACGCCGCGGAACGGCCCGTGCGGCAGGCCGCGCCGGATCTCGGCCAGGGCCTGGTCGCGCAGCTGTTGTACGACGCAGTTGACGTCGGGGTTGCGGCGCTCGATGACGTCGATGGCGCTGTCGACCAGATCGCGCGGCGATACCTCACCGCGGGTGACCAGCTCGGCCAGGCCGATGCCGTCGTAGTTGCCGTATTCCTCGAAGATCATGTTTCGTCCTCCCCCGAACGCTGTGAATTCGTGACGCCGCCGAGTGCCGTCGGCCGCCCGAGTATAGGGCGCGGCGGCGTCGCGCACTATCATGCGGCGGATCAGGCCACGGGCTTCAAGTTCGCCGGGAAGGGCGCCGCTGTCTCCCGGCAGGACGGGGCGCGTGCGCGCCGACGACGAGGCAACGAGAGAGGAACGGCGCAGTGCTGTGCGAATCGCGACTTCGGGCGGCCCGGGCGGCCGCCACCCCGGGCAGGAACCCTTGCGGTATGCCCTACATGGGCGCGCGCCGCGCAATGCTGCCGTGGCCGGGCGCGTGAAACCGGCGGCGACCACGATGGCTGCCGTCGAGATCGCGGTCCACGACCTGCACAAGGCTTTCGGCCGGAAGGCGGTACTACGCGGCGTGGACCTGAACATCCGGGCCGGTGACACCGTGGCCATCGTCGGTGGCTCGGGTTGCGGCAAGACCGTGCTGCTCAACCACATACTCGGCCAGCTGCAGCCCGACCGCGGCTACGTCGCGGTCGTCGACCACGACGACCCGGCGGCACCGCTGCGCCGCTTGAGTGACATCGGTGATCTCGAAATCGATCGCATCCACGGCCACTGGGGCGTGGTGTTCCAGAAGAACGCGCTGTTCTCGGGCACGGTCTACGACAACATCGCCCTGTGGCTGCGCGAGATGAAGCAGATGGAGGACGCCGACATCCGTCCCATCGCCGTGCGCGTGCTGGGCGTGGTCGGCCTGCGCAGCGACGACGACTTCCTCGCCACCGACCAGCACGAGCTGTCGGGCGGCATGGCCAAGCGCCTGGCCATCGCGCGCGCACTCGCCATGAGCCCGGTGGTGTTGTTCTACGACGAGCCCACCACCGGCCTCGATCCCAGCACCAGTGCGCGCATGCACGACCTCATCCAGGCCACCCACGACGAGGTCCTGCCCGCGGGTACGACCCGCACCACGGTCATCATCACCCACGACAAGGACCTGCTGACCCGCCTGCGTCCGCGCACCGTGATGCTGCACGAGGGCAGGGTGTTCTTCGACGGCCCGTTCGAGGCCTTCGCCGCCAACGAATCGGAGATCGTGCGGCCTTATTTCGATCTCATGCCGGTCCTGCACGAGCGCGCAGCGCAACCGGCCTGAACCGTCTGCGCGGTGATGCGCCGGGCTACCCGCGGCCGGCACCGCGCGCTGTTCCGCCGAGCGCCGCGACGGTCGCGCGGAGCGGATCTGCACGACGCTCCCCGGGCACGCTGCGCGTCGCGCCGCGCTGCTCGTGCACCTCGTCACCGTCTCGCCGAGGCTTGATCACGCCGGCGTGAGGCGTCAGCGTAGATGCATGCAGCTACCGGCCACACTCATCAACTACCGCGGCGAAGAGCGCCGCGTCGGCGTCGAGATCGAGTTCGCCGGCATCGAGGTCGAACAGGCCGTGACCAGCGTGTGCGCGGTGTTCGGCGGCGACGTCCACTACGACAGCCGCTTCGTCGCCCGCGTGGCGGATACGCGCTACGGCGAGTTCCGCGTCGAACTCGATGCCCATTTCCTGCACGACGACGGTTACCGCAGCGTGCTGTCACGGCTCGGCGTGGACCTCGCCGCGTTCGACCTCGAGCGCCCGCTCGAAGAGCTGCTGGCCGGCATCGCCGCCATCCTGGTGCCGCTCGAGATCTGCATGCCGCCGATCCCGATGCGCGATCTGTCACTGGTGGAGAAAGTCGTCAGTGCCCTGCGCGGCTACGGGGCGCAGGGTACCTCGAGCGCGTTCCGCTATGCCTTCGGCATGCAGTTCAACATCGAGGCGGCCTCGCTCGAGGCGGCGGACATCCTGGCCGTGCTGCGCGCCTACCTCGTGCATGCCCGCGACACGCGCCCGCGTGCCGCGATCGATCTCACCCGCCGCTTGTCGCCCTTCGTGCGGCCGTTCGACGACGCCTTCGTGGCGCATTTCCTCGCTCCGGACTACGTCCCAGACCGGACCACGCTGATCGACGATTACCTGCGCCTGAACCCGAGCCGCAACCGCCCGCTCGACCTGTTGCCGCTGTTCGCCTTCCTCGACGAGGACCGGGTCATGAGCGGCGCCGCCGAGCCGCACCTGGTCAAGCCGCGCCCGGCCTGGCATTACCGCCTGCCGGATTGCCACGTCGATCGCCCGGAGTGGCGCGCCGCCGATGCCTGGGCGGGTTGGGTCGACATCGAGGCGCTGGCCGAGGATCGCGCGCGCCTTGACGCCGCGCTGTACCACGGCGGCGTGCGATGAGTGTGCGCCGACCGCGCATCGGGGTGACGGGACCCCGCCACGGGGGACTGGCCGCCTGGCTCGCCACCCGTTTCGCGCTGGCCCGCTGCGGTGCGCAGGCGGTGCGCATCCGCCCCCACGGTGCGCCGCCGCCGGACGACCTCGACGGCCTGGTCATCGGCGGTGGCGCCGACGTCGGCTGGCAGCCCGACGAGGTGCGCGTCGCGGACCCGGCACCGGCCGCCTGGCGCTGGCGTGACGTCGTGCTGGTGCCCTTCATCGTGGTGCTGCGCAGCGTGCTCGGCAAGCGCCAGGATGCCGCCGACAACGCCGCGCGCGATCGCCTGGAGCTCGACTGCCTGGCCACGGCGCGCAGGCGCGGCTGGCCGGTGCTCGGGATCTGCCGCGGCGCGCAGCTGCTCAACGTCTTCCTCGGCGGCCGCCTGCACCGCGACCTCGCCGCCTTCTACGAGGAGGGGCGCAACCTGCGCTCGGTGCTGCCGCGCAAGCTGGTCGACGTCGTGCCCGACAGCCGTCTCGCGCGCTGCCTCGGCCGCACCCGCTGCCGGGTCAACGCGCTGCATCGCCAGGCCGTCGACGACGCCCGCCTGGGCAAGGCGCTGGTGGTCGTCGCGCGCGAACCGAACGGGGTGGTGCAGGCTATCGAGACCGACGGCGCCTGGCCGGCCATCGGCGTGCAATGGCACCCCGAGTACATGCCGCAGCGGCGCGAGCAGCGGCGGCTGTTCGCCTGCCTGGTCGCGCTCGCCCGCGACGCCGCGGATTGAAGCCGTTCAGGCCGGCGCGAGGGCCGCCAGCGCCTTGCGCGTCGCGCCGAGGCGATCCTCGTTGACCGGGCTGACCGCGATGACCGGCTCGTCGGCGCCGGCCGCGCGGAAGGCTTCGAGCTGGGCCCGGCAGGCCGCCGCCGGGCCGCATACGCAGACGTCGTCGACGAGTGCGTCGGGGATCAGCGCGGCGGCCTGGTGACGATTGCCGCCGTCGCGCCACAGCGTGCGCAGGGCGTCCATGGCCACGCCGTAGCCGGCGCGGCGCCATTGCCGCCGGTAGTTGGGCAGTTGCGAGAAGAAGGCCAGGTTGTAGCGTGCCGCCGAGCGCGCCGCGTCGAGATCCTCGCTGAGGAAGGTCGGGATCGACAGCACGCATTCGAACCGCGCCAGGCCGCGCGGCGCTGCGACTTCGCGCGCCCGGGCGACCAGGGTGGGCAGGTGGCTGCGCGGGGTGAGGAAGGGCATCAGGCCGTCACCGACGCGGCCGGCAACGGCGGCGCTCTCGACGGTGTTGCCGGCGACGAAGACCGGCACCGGGAAGGGTGAACGCGGCGGTTGCAGAAAGCCGCTGCCGCCCTCGCCGGCCAGCGCCGCGCGGACCCGCGCGGCGTAGTCCTCGAGCGTCGCCCGGGCATCGCCCATGTCGATGCCGAGCTGACCGAGCAGGCCGCGGTGGCTCATGCCGAGGCCGAGCCACATGCGGCCGTGCGAGAGCTCGGCCACCGCCCGCGTGCTGGCCGCGCACAGCAGGGGGTGGCGGAAGTAGATGTTGGCGATGTTGGTGCCGACGACGATGGCGCGCGTGGCGCCGGCGATGGCCTGGGCACAGGCGATGGCATCGCCGCGGCCCTCGTTGACCAGCACGCTGTGCCAGCCGTGGTGCTCGGCGAGACGGCCGAGTTCGACGAATTCCTCGACGGTGCCGTCGGTGACGGTGGACAGGACCACGCCGAGGCGTGGGGTCGGGTTGGCTGGCATCGTGGATCTCCGATTCACGCCACGCGTCGAACGTTACCGCTGCGGCGCGTGGCTACGCCCGGCGGGCGCGTGGTGGATGCAATCGTTTCCCCTGCGCCGGTGCGCACCGGCGCCCGCTTCGTCGGTACGCCGGGTCTGCGCTGGCCGGCCGTTCGCACCATTCAGGACTGGCCTGCGCGGCCATGGCGCAGGCCCAGGATCAGGCCCGCGCCGATCACCAGCGCCACGGCCAGGCCGTAGACCCCGCCGCCGGTGCTGCCGGTGGTCTCGACGATCCAGCCGATGGCGGCCGGGGCGGCGAAACCGGCCAGGTTGCCGAGCGAATTGATCAGCGCGATGCCGGCGGCGGCAGCGGAGCCGCCGAGAAAGGCCGTGGCGAGGCTCCAGCATTGCGGCAGGCCACCGAGGATGCCGCAGGCGGCGAGGGTGAGCGCGGCGACGGCGAGGGCGGGGGTGTCGGCGAGCAGCACGCTCAGCACGAGGCCCACGGCGCCGGCCAGGATCGGCCCGGCGGCGTGCCAGCGGCGCTCGTTGCGGCGGTCGGCGCTGTGACCGACCACGACCATGGCCACGGTCGCGGCGGCGAAGGGCAGGGCGGTGACCAGGCCGATGGTGACGACGTCGTCGTAGCCGAGATCGCGCACGATGCTCGGCAGCCAGAAGTTGAGGCCGTAGAGCCCGGCGACGACGCAGAAGTAGATCAGGCCCATCAACCACACCCCGGGCAGGCGCAGGCCGTCGAGTGCGCCGTGGTGGGAAATCGCCGCCTGCTCGGCGGCGATGTCGGCCGCGACCAGGGCGCGCTCGTCGGCAGTGAGCCAGGTCGCGTCGGCTACGCGGTCGTCGAGGAAGGCCAGCGCGGCGAGGCCGAAGGCGACCGAGGGCAGGCCCTCGATGAGGAACAGCCACTGCCAGCCGGCCCAGCCGTGGGCGCCGTCGAGGTGCTGCATGATCACACCGGACAACGGCGCGCCGATCACCGTCGACAGCGCGACCGCGGTGGCGAACAGTGCGGTCACCCGGCCGCGCCGCGCGGCCGGGAACCAGAAGGTGAGGTAGAGGATGATGCCGGGGAAGAAGCCGGCCTCGGCCACGCCGAGCAGGAAGCGCAGGACGTAGAAGCCGGTGGGGCTCTCGACGAACATCATCGCCGCCGACAGCAGGCCCCACGCAATCATGATGCGGGCGATGGTGCGGCGTGCGCCGATCTTCAGCATCAGCAGGTTGCTCGGCACCTCGAACAGCGTGTAGCCGAGGAAGAAGATGCCGGCGCCGAGACCGTAGACGGCCTCGCTGAAGCCGAGCGCGTCGAGCATGCGCAGCTTGGCGAAGCCGACGTTGACGCGATCGAGGTAGGCACAGACGTAGCAGGCGAACAGGAACGGCACCAGGCGCCAGGCGATGCGGGCGTAGACGCGGTCCGCATCGAGCCTGGCGGGATGTTCAGCGGTGTCTGACACCACGGGGCAAGTCCTTGATTGGTCGTGACGGCGCTTCAGGCCGGGAAGACCTTGCCCGGGTTGAGGATGCCCTTGGGGTCGAGCGCCGCCTTGACCCGGCGCATCAGGTCGATCTCGTTCGCGCCGCGCGACAGCGGCAGGTAGGCGCGCTTCTCGGTGCCGATGCCGTGCTCGGCCGAGACCGAACCGCCGACCGGTTGCAGGGGCTCGTAGACACAGGCGTTGACCAGCGCGTGGGCGTCGGCGCCGTCGTCGCCGACGTTGATGGCGAAGTGGATGTTGCCGTCGGCGATGTGGCCGAGGGTGAAGCAGTGATGTTCCGGCCAGCGTTCGTCGAGCCGGCGCTTCACCTCGCCGACGTAGTCGTCCATGAAGCGGATGCCGAGCGAGACGTCGTAGAGGAAGGCCGGGCCGTAGCGGAAGAAGTGCTCGACGGAGTCACGGATGCGCCACATCGCCTTGCGATCGGACTCCGAGCGCGCCACCGCGGCATCGGCGATGAGGCCCTGTTCGAGCGCCTCGCCCATGATCGCCTCGAAGTGTTCGCCGGCGCCGTCGGCGCCGGTGCCGAGCGCCTCGATCAGCACGTAGTTGGGGAACTCGCAGGGCACCGGGCGGACGTTGTCGGCCGGCGCGGTGGTGACCAGCTCGTAGAAGTCGCGCCACAGCACTTCGAAGGCGCACAGGGCGCCGCCGAGTTCGCGATCGATGTAACGCAGGAAGGCGGTGACCTGCTTGAAGTCGTCGAAGGCGGCGAAGGCCGTCGACAGTGCGCGCGGCGCCTCGCGCAGGCGGATGACCACGCGGGTGACGATGCCGAGCGTGCCCTCGGTGCCGATGAAGAGGTGCTTCAAGTCGTAGCCGGCGTTGTTCTTGATCATGGTGTTGAGCGAGGTCACCACGGTGCCGTCGGCGAGCACGGCTTCCAGCCCGAGCACGTTGTCGCGGGTCATGCCGAAGCGGATGACGCGGTTGCCGCCGGCATTGGTCGAGACGTTGCCACCGATGTGGCAGGAGCCTCGCGCGCCGAGATCGAGCGGGAACATGAGGCCGTGCTCGTCGGCGGTCTCCTGCAGCACCTGCAGCGGCACCCCGGCCTGCACGGTCATGGTGCGGCCGACGGGGTCGATGTCCTCGACCGTGTTCATGCGTTCGAGCGACAGCACGACGTCACCCGGGCCGCAGTTGCAGCCCTGCACGAGCCCGGTCAGCCCGCCGTGGGGCACGACCGTCTGGCCGCGTGCGTGACACAGTTTCAGGACCGCGGCGACCTCCTCGGTGGTGCGTGGTCGGACGATGCACAGCGCCTCGATCGGCCGCTGGTACCAGACGTGGATCATGCGCGTGCTGACGTCGTCACCGGTCAGCACGCCGCGGTCGTCGAGGATGTCGCGCAAGGCGTCGATGAGGTCGCTCATGTCGGGTCCGTGGTCGGCGGTTGAAGTCGCCGCATTATACGGAGCGCATCGCGGGTGGCCGCCATTGACCGCCGCGAGCGCCCGTTGCAGCCTGTGGACTGACCCGGCGACGAGGCATCCTGGCCATGCAGTGGAGTTCCGCCCTGAGTACCGCGGCGACGACCGAGGACGCCGTCGAGGCGGTCGCTACGACCCTGCTCGACGCGCTCGGCGCCGCCCCCGACCTCGTGTTCGTGTTCGCGAGCGACGCCCATCGCATCGCCTACGACCGCCTGCCCGGACTGCTCGCCGAACGCCTCGGCGCGGGGCTCGTGCTGGGTTGCTCGGCGAGCGGGGTGATCGCCGACGCGCGCGAGGTCGAGGAGGGCGCGGCACTGGCCGTCACCGCGGCCTGCCTGCCCGGGGTCGAGTTGTCGGCCTGGCGCCTCGAGGCCGGCGACCTCGCGCCCGGCTCGGCGCACAGCGCGCAGCTCACCACACTCGCCGCCGGGCCGCGCCCGCATTTCGTCGTGCTCGCCGATCCCTTCTCGTTTCCGACCGAGCGCCTGTTGCGCAGTATCGAGCAGGGTTTCGCCGGCAGCGTGGTCAGCGGCGGCCTGGCCAGCGGTGGCGCCGCGCCCGGCGAATGCGCCCTGTTTCTCGACCGCCGCCACTGGTACTCGGGCGCCGTGGTGCTGGCGCTGTCGGGGGCCATCGAGGTGCTCGGCGCCGTCGCCCAGGGCTGTCGCCCGGTCGGCGAACCGATGTTCGTCTCGGCGTGTGCCGGCAACCGTCTCGACGGCCTCGACGGGCGCAGCCCGCTCGCCGTGCTGGACGATCTCTTCGCCCAGGCCGATGCCCACGATCGCAGCCTGATGCGCCATTCGCTGTTCCTGGGGCTGGCCATGCGCCCGGGCGCGAGCCGCCACGTCCAGGGCGACTTCCTGGTGCGCAACGTGATCGGCGGCGACCCTGCCAGCGGTGCGCTGTGGATCGGCGCCGAGCTGCGCGAGCACCAGGTGGTGCAGTTCCAATTGCGCGACCGCGAGACCTCCCGCGCCGATCTCGAACGGGTGCTCGACCGCCTCGCCGGGGAACTCGCCGGGCGCCCGCCCAGCGGTGGGCTGCTGTTCTCCTGCACCGGGCGCGGCGCCGGCCTCTACGGTGTGCCCGGCCACGATGCCGGCGCCTGTCGCGCCCAGCTCGGCGGGCTGCCGCTGGGCGGCTTCTTCTGCAACGGCGAGATCGGCCAGGTCGAGGGCCAGCCCTTCGTGCACGGCTACACCAGCGCCCTGGCGGTGTTCCGCGCGCCAGGGTGAACCGCCCGCCCGGCGCGGGTAACGCAGATTGCGAACCTCGACGGTGAACGACCATGGCCGGCAGGTGTGAAGCTTTCGTCATCGCGGCAGCGTTGCTGATCCTGGCGCCGCCCTGCGCGGCAGAGGGCCCGGCCGAGCGCCTGGCGCGCATCGAGGCCGCGTTCGCGCCGACCGGCGAGCGCGTACGCTGCATCTCGCTCGCCGCGCTCGATCACACCCGCATCATCGACGACCGCCACATCCTGTTCCGGCTCGGCGTCGACACCCATTACCTCAACGTGCTGCCGCGGCCCTGCCGCGGCCTGTCGCATCACGACGCGCTGCGCATCGACAGCCGCAACGGGCGGCTGTGCGATGTCGACTGGGTGCGCGCCATCGACAGCGGCCTGCCGTTGGCGTTCGGGATGCGCGGGCGCGCCTGCGGGCTGGGCGCGTTCTTACGCCTGGAACGCCGCGCACCCGCCGGCGACGCGACTCCTCAGCGGTAACGGTAGACCGCGGTTTCGAAATCGACGAAGCCCGGGTAGCAGCCGACGTCCTGGAAGGGCAGCACCTGGCTGCTCCAGATACCGCCGAGGCCGTTCCTGCGATCGATCCAGTAGTAGGTGTTGGCCAGCCCGGCCCAGGACAGGCTGCCGGCCGGGCGGCCGGTGGGGGCGTCCCCGTCGACGATCTGGAAGGTCAGGCCCCAGGATTTCGAGAGGCCGGGGAAGAAGTCGCCGCTGTTGGCGAATTGCGGGTTGGAGGTCACCCACGGGCTGCACTTGATCGCGCCGAGGCCGTTGGCCGCCATCGCGGTGACGGTGTCGGCGGCGAGCACGCGGCCCTGCGGCCCCTGGCCGTCGTTCAGGATCATGCGGATGAACTTCGTGTATTCGCCGATCGAGGCGTACAGCGCGGCGCCGCCCATGTGCATCTCGGGTGATTGCGGCAGCATGAGATCGGGCGCCGCGGCGAGCTGGCCATCGGGTGCGCGCAGGTGGATGGCGGCGCGCCGCGCGAGCATGTCGGCGTTCATCTCGAAGGCGATGTCGTGCATGTCGAGCGGCGCGAAGATGCGTTCGGCGAAGACTTCGCCGAGGCGCTGGCCGCGCACCGCCTCGACCGCGCGCCCGGCCCAGTCGATGCCGCAGCCGTAGGTCCAGCGCGCGCCCGGGTCGTGCAGCAGCACGTCCTGGATCGAACCGAAGGTGCACGACAGGGTGTCGGGCACGTCGCGCGCGACGCGGTAGCGCCGCAGGTCCTCGCTGAAGAAGTCGTAGCCGAAGCCGGACACGTGCAGCAGCAGGTCGCGCAGGGTGACCTCGCGGCGCGGCTTGCGCGTGCGCGGCTCGCCGTCGGGCGCGAAACCGTCCAGCACTTCGATGGCGCCGAGTTCGGGCGTGTACTCACGCGCCGGGCGGTCGAGATCGAGCAGGCCTTCCTCCACGCACTGCATGACGGCGACGCCGGTCACCGCCTTGGTACAGGAGGCGAGCAGCATCACGCTGTCCGTGGTCATGGGCTGGTCGGCGCCGAGCTGACGCACACCGGCGGCGCCGGCGTAGAAATCGCCCTCGCGATCGGTAGCGACGGCGACCACCCCGGGGGTGCCGCCGGCGCGGGCGACGGCGCTGGCCAGGATGTCGTCGGCAAGGGCGGCGAAACGGCTGCTCATGGGCTTTCCTCGTCAGTGGGGGGCCTCAGTGTACGCGCCGCCGCGCGGGTGCGGCGAAATCCACGATCGCTGCGCATTGTGGCCATCTTCGCTGCGCGGAGCGGGTCCAGGCTGGTCCTCGAACCCCATCTGTCGAGGAACACGAACATGCCCCACACCAGAACTTCGTCCCGGCCTGCCCTGCCGCGTTGTGCACCGATCCTGGCCAGCATCCTGCTGCTCGCCGGTGTCGCGCTACCGACCCTGGCCGCGGACAGTGCCGCCGCCACGTCCGTCGACGGGTCGAACCTGGGCGCGGCGGAACGCGCGACCAAGCCGTCCGAGCGCCGTGCACGCTGGGAGGCCATGAGCGACGAGGAGCGGGCGGCGCACAAGGCCGAGCGCCGTGCACGCTGGGAGGCCATGAGCGACGAGGAGCGGGCGGCGCACAAGGCCGAACGCCGCGCGCACTGGGAAGCGATGAGTGACGAGGAGCGGGCGGCGCACAAGGCCGAGCGTCGCGCGCACTGGGAAGCGATGAGCGACGAGGAGCGGGCAGCGCACAAGGCCGAGCGTCGCGCACGCTGGGAGGCGATGAGCGACGAGGAGCGCGCGGCGCACAAGGCCGAGCGTCGTGCACGCTGGGAAGCCATGAGCGACGAGGAGCGGGCGGCGAAGCAGGCCGAGCGGCGCGCACGCTGGGAGGCGATGAGTGACGAGGAGCGGGCGGCAAAGCAGGCCGAGCGACGCGCCCGGCGGGCGTCGATCGCGGGCGAGTGAGCCGCCGCGCGCCTCTGCCGGGGGCAGGTGAGCCCGCGCCGGCGGACCGCGCTCAGGCCGGCAGGCTGGCGAGTACCCGCCCGATCAGCGCCGCGCGCAGGCCATGCTTGTTGAAGGCATACGTGGCGGCGTCGTAGGCGGCCAGGGCGCGGGCGCGTTCGATGGCCGCCGCCCGCGGGTCGGCGACGATCGCGTCGAGAAAGCCGGCAGTACAGGCCGCCGCCGGCGCGAACAGCTCGGCGCCCAGGGTCACCCGTGAACGCCAGTCGCTCGCCACGCGCGCGCCGATGAGTTCGAAGCCGAACACCGGTAAGCGCAGGCCGATGGCGGTCTCGTTGAGCCCCACGCGGTAGTCGCCGTCGGCGCCGTAGCGGTAGTCCGCGGCGAGCAACAGGAAACCGCCGAGGGCGACGGCGTGGCCGGTGACGGCCAGCACCACCGGTTGCGGATGGCCGTAGAGGCGCATCAACAGCCGTGCGCCGGCGGTGACCAGGCGTTCGACCACGGCGTCGTCGCCGGCGCGGATGACGCCGAGGTCGAAGCCGCCGCAGAACACCCCCGGGCGACCCGCGAGGACCACGGCGCGGGCCTCGTCGCGGGCGCGCTGGAGGCCCGTGTCGAGCGCTTCGAGCATGGCGAAGCCGGCCGCGTTGGCCTTGCCGTCGTCCATGGTCAGCACGGCGACCTCGCCATCGAGGGCGTAGTGGAGACGATCGCGCATGGCATCGGGCTCACGGGCAGAACGGGCTGCGCAGCATAACGCGCGGCGACCGCGAGCGGCAGAATCAACGACATACCCCGCGGGACCTTCGGTGTCAGACACCGCCAGCCAGGGGGCAGCCGGGGTCAGGCCGGTGCCCGTGCAGCCAGCCCGGGCACGATGTCGCCGCTGCCGACGCGCAGCCGCTGGCACGCATGGGCATGCCCCATGGCGCGCTTGAGCACCGGGTAGATACGGGCGCTGACGACGGCCAGGCCGAGGTCGGCCGGGCCGGCTGCGCCGAAGCGCGTGGTCGCGGCGTCGCGCAGTGCGTCGAGTTCCGGGGTGACGCCGAGTAGCGCGATGGCGAAGCGGAAGGCCAGCGCGGCATCGGCGTCGGCCTCGCCCGGGCGGCCACCGACCAGCGCTGCCAGCGTCGCCGGCGCGACACCGGCTGCGAGCGCCATGTCGACGACGAGCTGGGCGCACGGCCCGCAGTCCTCGTGCATCACGGCGGCGAGCCTGGCGGCGAAGAACGCGGCCGGCGGCAGGCAGCCGGCATGCTGGCCGAGCCCGCTGCTGGTGCGCATGAAACGCAGGAAGCCGGCGCGGTCGAGATCGGCCAGTTCGTGCATGTAGCCGCCGTCGTAGCCGTAACGGTGTTCGAAGGCGCGGATGCGGGCGTGCAGGAAGCGGTTCAGCATGGTGTCTCTCCTCGTGGGTTGGCGACGATCCCCGGCGTGCGCGCCGCCCAGGCGGCGAGCGCGAGGCCGAGCAGGGCGGGGGCGAGCACGCCGAGGCCGTCGGCGAGCAGGATGCGCGCCGGCGGCAGACCGTGGTGCAGCCACTCGGCCAGGTGGACCAGGGCGTGCAGGGCCGGCCAGGCGCTGCCGACGATGGCGCAGGCCGCCAGGTGTCTCGGTCTGCGCAGGGCCCAGGCGAACGCGCCGCCGGCCAGCAGGTAGGCCAGGCCGATGTCGCGCACGAAGTGGTCGTTGTAGGGGCCACTCGCCGCGACCCCGGGCACGGCGGCGTACCACGCCGCCGGTGCGCTCAGCATGGCAAGGCCGTTGCCGAGGTAGAGAACGGCGAGCAGGGCGGTGAGGATGCGGGTCATGGGGCGATACTCCGGCGCAGGGCTTTGCCTCCCTAGACGTCCCGGGCCGGCGCAACGTGACAGCCGCCGGCCGCACGCTCTGGTATCGTCCCGGCATGCCTGCGTACCGGTCACTCCTGCGCCTGGTCGTGGCGTGCGCCTGCGCCGCGGCCGCGGCCGCGTACGCGGCGGGCCCGGCCGTGACGGTGTCGCGGGCGAGCGTCGAACCCGTGACGGAACAGCTCACCGTCACCGGCAGCGTGGTCGCGCCGCGCGTGTCGCGCCTGTCGACCGAAGTCGCCGGTTGGGTGGCAGCGATGGACGTCGAGGTCGGCGATCGCGTGGCGGCCGGCGCGGTGCTGCTCAGGCTCGACGACGAACTGGCCGCCATCGCCCTCGCCGCGGCGCGGGCCGCGACGCGCGCCGCGGCGGCCGAACTGGCCGACGCGCGGCGCCGCCTGGCCGAGGCCGAGCGCCTGGCCGCCGAGCGCACCATCCCCGAGACCGAGCTGCGCGCGCGCCGTGCCGAAGTCGAACTCGACGCCGCCACCCTCGAGCACCGCGAAGCCGACGCGCGTCGCGAGCAGGCCCTGCTCGCACGGCACGTCCTGCGCGCGCCGTTCAGTGGTGCCGTCAGCCGCAAGCTGCACAACGCCGGCGAATGGGTCGAACCCGGCAGCGCGGTGCTCGAGCTGGTCGCGACCGACGACCTGCGCATCGATTTCGCCGTGCCGCAGGCCTGGTACGGGCGCATCGACGCGGCCACCGCGGTGGCCGTGCGCCTCGACGCCGAACCCGGCCGGGTGCTGCGCGGGCGCGTGGTCGGGCGCGTGCCGCTGAGCGACGCGACGTCGCGGACCTTTCTCCTCCTGACCCGGATCGACGCCGACGAGCTCACCCTGATCCCCGGCATGTCGGCGCGTGCGACTCTCGAACTCGCCGCCGGCGGCAGCGCGGTGGTGGTGCCGCGCGATGCCGTGCTGCGCTACCCCGACGGCCGCATCACGGTGTGGGAGGTCGTGCGCGACGGCGGCGAAGCGCGCGTGTACGAGCGCGCGGTGACGCTCGGCCCCGCGGCCGCCGGGCGCATCGCGCTGAGCGCTGGTCTCGCTGCCGATGCCGAGGTGGTGGTGGAGGGCAACGAACGCCTGCGCGAAGGCCAGGCCGTGACGCCGCGCGCGCCGCCCTGAGTCCGCGCGCCTGAACATGTTCGAGGGACTGGTCAGGAACGGCCTGGTGGTCACGGTGGCGACGCTCATCGTCACCGTGCTCGGCCTGGCCGCGGCCCTGCGCATCCCGGTGCAGATGATCCCCGACCTCGAGGTGCGCACCATCACCGTGCGCACCGAGTGGCCGGGCGCGACGCCACAGGACATCGAGCACGAGATCCTCATCGAGCAGGAGAAGTACCTGCGCACGGTGCCGAGCCTCGAGCGCCTCATCGCCACCGCCGAGAGCTCGCGCGCCGAGATCGAGCTCGAGTTCCCGTTCGGCATCGACGTCACCGAGACGCTCATCCGCGTCAACAACGCGCTGTCACAGGTGCCCGGCTACCCCGAGAACGTCGACCAGCCGCGTATCTACGCCGCCGCCTTCTCGTCCAACTCGTTCATGTACTTCCGCGTCGCGCCGCTGCCCGGCAATCCGCGCGGACTCGACATGGACATGCAGCACGATTTCATCGACGACCAGGTGCGCACGCGCATGGAGACCGTGCCGGGGGTGTCGCAGGTCGACGTGCGCGGCGGCGCCGAGCGCGAGGTGAGGGTGCTGCTGCAGGCCGCGCGCCTGGCCGAGCGCGGGCTCAGCGTCGGGGACGTGCGGGCGCGCCTGCGGGCACGCAACCGCGACGTGTCGGGTGGCGAGATCGACGGCGGCAAGCGGCGTTACCTGCTGCGCACGATCGGGCGCTTCGACCGCGTCGAAGCCCTCGCCGACCTCGTCCTCGCGCGCCGCGGCGATGCCGTCACCACCTTGGGCGAGGTCGCCACCATCGTGCTCGATCACCGCGAGCTGCGCGATCACTCCTTCGTCAACGGCCAGCCGGTCATCCAGCTCGCCGTGCAGCGCGAACAGGGCTCCAACGTCATCGCCATCAAGCGCGCCATGATGGCCGAGGTGGCGGCCATCAACCGCGACATCCTCGAGCCGGCCGGCATGAACCTCGCGCTGGTCGCCGACGACGTGCGCTACGTCGAGGCCTCGTTGTTCAACGTGTGGAAGAACCTCGTGCTGGGGGCATTGCTGGCGACGCTGGTGATGTACGCCTTCCTGCGCTCGGCGCGCGCGACCCTGGTCGGTGTCATCGGCATCCCGGTGTGTACCATCGCCGCGTTCCTCGGCCTCATGGCCTGCGGACGGACCATCAACGTCATCTCGCTGGCCGGCGTGGCCTTCGCCATCGGCATGACGCTCGACAACTCCATCGTCGTGCTGGAGAGCATCGAGCTCGAACGCCGTCGCGGCCTCGCTCGTCGCGCCGCCGCCATCGCCGGCATCCGCCGCGTGTGGCCGGCGGTACTGGCCTCGACCCTCACCACCATCCTGGTCTTCGTGCCGATCGTGTTCATCGCCGAGGAGGCCGGCCAGCTCTATTCCGACATCGCCATCGCGGTGTCGTCCTCGATCCTGGTCTCGATGCTGGTCGCCATCACCGTGGTGCCGACGGCGGGCGGCTGGCTCGGCATCGAGAGTCGCGCGGGTGCGCACGGCCGCGCGCGCCGGGCGACGCTGGCGGCGGTCGACTGGATGCTGGCGCGACGCCCACGCCGCTGGCTCTGCGCGACGACGGTCGTCGCGGCGAGCGCCGCCGTCATCGCCCTGCTGACCCCGCCGGCGGAGTACCTGCCGGAGGGCGAGGAACCCAAGGCCTTCGCCACCATGAACGCACCGCCTGGCTACAACCTCGCCGTCATGAACGACGTCGCCGCGCGGGTGCACGCCTGGGCGCTGCCGGCGGTCGGCGCAGAGCGCGCGGCCTTCGTCGACGGCGCGACCCCGCTGCCACCGCTGGAATACGTCAACCTGCGGGTCGCGCCGCAGCAGCTGCGCGCGGTGGTCGCGCCGCTCGACCCGGCCGACATCGAGCCCCTGATGCAGGCCTTCACCGCGCACTTCGAGAGCTACCCCGGCATGCGCGCCTTCGTCGCGCGCGGCTCCATCATCACCAGCAACGACGGCGGCACGCGCTCGATCGACATCGACGTCTCGGGGCCGCGCCTGGAAGCCATCTACGACGTCGCGCTGGCCGCCTACGAGCGGGCCCAGGAAGTCTTCGACGCGCCGCGCATCCAGGCCGAGCCGCCCACGCTGACGCTGTCACAGCCGCTGGTCGAGATCCGCCCGGACTGGCGCCGCGCCGCCGAACTCGGCCTCGATGCCGGCGACCTCGGGCTCACCGTGGCCGCCTTGACCGACGGCGCCTATGCCGACGAGTTCTTTCTCGGCGACGACAAGATCGACATCTTTCTCTACGGCGAGCAGGGCAACGCCGTCACCGTCGACGCCCTCGACGGCCTGCTCGTGCACACCCCGCGCGGCGTCGCGCTGCCGCTGGCCAGCGTGGCCGCGGTGGTCGAGACGGTCGACACCAGCGTGGTCAGGCGGGTCAACGGCCGCCGCACCGTGACCCTGCACGTGATCCCGCCGCGCGAGGTGGCGCTCGAGACGGGCGTCGAGCGGGTGCGCAGCGAGGTGGTCGGTGCGCTGCGCGATGCCGGTCGCATCCCGGCCGACGTCGGCGTCACCCTCTCCGGCGCCTCCGACCAGCTCGAAGCGACGCGCCACGCGCTGCGCGACAACTACTTCGTGGCCCTGGTCATCGTCTACCTGCTGCTGGCCGCGATCTTCGGCCACTGGGGCTACCCCCTGCTGATCATGACGACCATCCCGCTCGGCATCGCCGGCGGTATCGCCGGCCTCGCCCTGCTCAACGCCGGCGGCGCGCTGCTGCCGGCGTTCGGCCTCGCCGCCGTGCACCAGCCCTTCGACATGATCTCCATGCTGGGCTTCCTCATCCTCATGGGCACGGTGGTCAACAATCCCATCCTGATCGTGCACCGCGCGGTGGCCAACGTGCGCGAGGACGGGCTGGAACCGGTGGCGGCGGTGGCCGAGGCGGTGGCCTCGCGGCTGCGTCCGATCGCGATGTCGACGGTGACGACGGTGTGCGGCCTGGCGCCGCTGGTGTTCCTGCCCGGCGCCGGCGCCGAGCTCTACCGCGGCGTCGGCGCGATCGTGCTGTTCGGCCTGCTCGGCACGGCCTTCGTCACCGTCACCTACCTGCCGGCGGTGACGGTGAGCCTGTTGCGGCGCCGGCCGGCCGGCGATTGAGACCTGGCGGCGCGGGGGACTCGCTACAGCGCCCGCTCGAACGCCGCGCTGATGCGTTCGGCGCGCTTGTCGAAGTAGGCGCGCGCCTCGCGGTGGGTGTGGATGTAGAGCTGGTTGTCACGGATGGCGTCGAGGACCAGGCCGGCGACCGGTGCGACGTCGAGCAGGCGGCCGTCGAGGGCGGCGCGTTCCTCGTCGGTGTAGGTGCGGTTGGCGGTCGGGCCGCCGAGGGCATCGGGGCGATTGCGCGCGCTGAAGTCGATGTTGCTGGACACGCGCATCGGGCACAGCACGGACACGCCGATGCCGTGTTCGCGCACGTCCTTGCGCAGCGATTCGGCCAGCGCCACCACCGCCGCCTTGGTCACGTTGTAGGGGCCGAGTTCGCGGTTGGCGACGAGCCCGGCGAAGCTCGCGGTGAACAACACGTGGCCGCCCGCGCCCTGCTCGATCATGCGTGGCACGAAGCATTCGACGCCGTGGATGCAGCCCCACAGGTTGACGTCGACGGTCCACTTCCAGTCGTCGTGGGTCATCTCCTGGGTCGGGCCGAAGACCGCCACGCCGGCGTTGTTCATGACGACGTCGACCTGGCCGAAGTGGTCCCAGGCGTGGTCGGCCAGGGCCTGGACCTGGGCGCGGTCGGCGACGTCGGTGATGCGGCCGACGCAGGGTGTGCCGCGGGCGACGAACTCGGCGACGCGGGCGTCGAGCGCGCCGCGCTCGATGTCGGCCAGCACCAGCCTGGCGCCGGCGGCGGCGAGTTGCTCGGCCACGGCCAGGCCGATGCCGCTGGCGCCGCCGGTGATGACGGCGACCTTGTCGGTGAAATCCTGCATGTCTCCCCTCCCGTTCACGTGGTGCAGACCGGCGCGCCGGTGCAGCGCGTGCTAAGTTCGGCCGGCCGATGGGGCGCGATTGTGGCACGACTTCGATGACGACGGCGGGGCGGACGGCGCGCGAGCGCAGCTGGGTACTGCTGGTCGGCGGCGCGGTGACGGTGTACGCAGTCGGCTTCCTGCTCTGGTACAGCGCCACGCCGCTCGGCCTCTACCCGGTGCTCGACGGCCGCGAGATGCTGGCCCTGGCCGGCGCCATGGCCGACGGCAGCCTGCCGCGCGAACCGTTGTTCCGCGCGCCGCTCTACCCGGCGCTGCTCGCCGGGCTGCTGCGACTCGGCGTGGCGCCACCCGATCTCGCCTTCGCGGCGCGGATGCTGAACGGGCTGTTGCACCTCGCCAGCACGGCGCTGGTGTGGAGCGCCGCCCGCCACCTGTGGCCCGGCGCCGGCGCCGCGGCGCTCGCCGCGCTGCTCTACGGTCTGAATCCCGTGGCGCTGCACTTCGCCGCCGACCCGCTCGACATCACCCTCGCCATCACCTTGCTGCTGGTCGGGGTGCGCGCCGCCCTGGCCGTGCTCGACGAGTCCGATGGCACGGCGGGGGGCGCTGCGCTGCTGGCGACAAGCGCGTTCACCCTGGCCGGGCTGGCGCGCCCGCAGCTGTTGGCCTGCCTGCCGGCGTGGTGGCTGGTGCTGGCGACGACGCAGTGGCGACGGCCCGGCCGGATGACGACCATGGCCGCCGGGGTGGCGCCGGCGCTGCTCCTGCTCGCGGCCATGGGCGCGACCAACCAGGCATTGTCCGGCGAGTTCCGGGTGTTGCCGTGGCAGGGCGCGTTCGACCTGTGGGCGGCCAACCATCGCGGCGCCAACGGGCGCTACTTCGAGCAGGCGCGGCGCATCGCGAGCTACGGCGAAGGCGTCAACCCGGCGCGGCTCGAGGCCGCGCGGCGCTACCGCGAAGACCATCCCGACGGCCCCGGCGACATCGCCAGCACGACCGCCTACTGGCGCGCCCGCCTGCGCGCCGACCTGGCCGCCGACCCGCTGGCCTGGGCGGCGCTGCTGGCGCGCAAGGCGTGGTACCTGCTGAACGATTTCGAGCAGTACAACAACAAGACCTACGCCGTGCACAAGGCGCGTTCGCCGTGGCTCGCGCCCAATCCGCTGGGCTGGAGCGTGCTGCTCGCGCTCGGCCTGCTGGGTGCCGCGGCGTTGCGCCGGCGTGGCGCGATTGCGCTCTTCGCGGCCCTGGTGCTGGCCTACACCGGCGCCCTGCTGCTGACCTACGTCAGCGCGCGCTTCCGCCTGCCGCTGGTGCCGCTGGCGGCGATTCTCGCCGGCGGGGTCACCCGGCTGCCGGTCCTCGCGCCGCGGCGGCGCCGCCGTGCACTGGCCGTGACCGTGCTCGTCGCCGCGGCGAGCCTGGTGCCGCTGCCCGCCGCCGAGCGCGAGCGCACCGTGGTGCAGGACGAACTGCTGCTGGCGCGCGCCGCGCTCGAAACCGGCGACAGCGCCGCGGCACTGGCCCATGCCGAGGCCGCGCTGGCGCGCGCGCCGGGCCACGGCGCGGCGCTGGAAATCGGCTGCGTGGCGCGTTTCAACGCCTGGCTGCGCGGGGCCCAGGACGATGCCGGGATGGCGTCCATCGTCACCGCCTGCACGGCCAGCGCGGACGATTCGCCCGTCGCGCGCCGGGTCCTCGGCATTCTCGCCTGGCGCGCCGGCGACGACGCCGCGGCGCGTGCCTGGCTGGAACCGCTGGCGGCGACGCCCGGTCCTGAACGCGACCGTGCGCTGGCCGCGCTGCTGCTCAGCGGCCTCGGTGTGCCGGGCGGCTTCGACCCGTCGGGCTGCTCGGTGCGGCCCTGCGACGACGCGTTGCTGCTCGCGCTCGCCGTGCGTGGTGCGACGGACGCCGCGGCCGCGCTCGAAGCGCGCCTGGGCGCGGCCGAGACCGCGCGCCAGGCCGCGGCGCTGGGGCGTACTTTCCGGCGCAACGCGCGGGGCCCCGAGGCGGAGGTGGTGCCATGACGATGCTCGGCCCGTGGCGCCTGTGGGCGTTGTGCCTGGCCGCGCTCGGCGTGCTCGGCCTGTGCGCGGCGCTGGTGCCGGACGGCCCCGAGGCGTTGATCCTGATCCTGCCCTGGCTGGGGGCGCTGGCAGTCCACCTGCTGGCCCTGCCGCCGGCGCTGGTGCTGGCCTGGCGCCGCGAGCAGCACCTCGCCTTCGGCGTGGTGTTCGTCTACACGCTGGTCGTGGCCGGGTCGCAGCTGTGGCTGTGGGCGAGCGTGAACGAGGTGCCACAGCGGCTCGCCGAATCCTGGCGCGGTTTTCGTGCACCGGCCGACCAGGCCTTGCTGGAGGCCGTGCGCGGCGGTCGCCTCGATGCCGCACGCCTGGCCACCCTGCGCGCGGGCGGCGCCGATCCCACGCGGGTCGATTTCGCTGCCGACCTGCTGCAAGCGGCGGCGGGCCACGCCGACGGTGTCGCCCTGGCCGCGTTGCTCGAAGCCGGCCTGCCCCTCGACGCCGGCGCCGCGGCGCGCGCCCTGGCCAGCGCCGTACGCAACGGGCGCGACGGCGTGATGCAGCAACTGCTCGCCGCCGGGGTCGACCCGGACGGCGCCGCACCGGGTGCGCCGCCGCCGCTGTGCACGGCGGTCAACGCAGGTATCGCGGGCGACCTCGACCCGGCTCGCCTGGCGCGGGTCGAGGCCCTGCTCGCCGCCGGAGCCGATGCGCGGGCCGCCTGCGGTGCGACGCGCACGCCGCTGCTCGCCGCCATCGACCAGCGCCAGCGCAACACCCTGGCCCGCTTCCTCGCCCGCGGCGCGCGCGTGGACGGCCGCCGCGCGGAACTCGTCGCGCGCACCCTCGACGAAGCGATGCGTACGGGCGACGCCAGGCTGGTCGGCCTGCTGCTCGATCTCGGCGCGCCGGCGGCCGCTGCCCTCGGGTACGCGGTCGAACGTCGCGACCCGGCCATGCTGGCCGTACTGCTCGCGCACGGCGCCGACGCCGCGGCCGCGCCCTATCTCAACCGCGCCGTCACCGACGCACGCGGTGACGCCGTGGTCGAACTGTTGCTCGCCCATGGCGCGGATGCCGGCCTGACCGACGCGCGCGGACGCGACGCGCTGGCGGCACTGTCGCCACGGCGCGCCGATCGCGATCTCATGCGGCGCCTGGTCGCGGCCGGCGCCGACCCGACGCTGAGCCGGGTCGACGGCGTGCCGCTGCTGATCAAGCGCCTGACGCCGGTGCCGGACGAGCGCGAGTTCGTCTTCGCCCTGCTCGAACTCGGTGCGGATCCCGATGTGGCCGACGCCGGCGGCCGCACCGCGCTCATGCACGCCAGCCGCATGCAGGATCTCGCGTTCATCGAGGCCCTGCTCGCGGCCGGCGCCGACCCGGCACGACGCGACGCGGAGGGGCACGGCGTTCTGCACCACGCACTGGAAACCGCCGACCGCCCTGCCGTGGTGCAGCGCCTGCTCGCCGCGGGCGCGCCGGCCGGCGCACGCGATGCCGACGGCGAGAGCGCGTTCTGTCTCGCGCGGCGTCTCGGCCGCGGTGCGGTCGACCTGCTGCCCGCCGCGGACGATCCCTGCCCGCCGGCGCGGTGAAGCACGCCGCGGCTGGCGGTCCACGGTCCAGTCGTTACAATCCCAAGGCCTTGCCGCCAGCCCGCTGCCGATGCCCCAGCCGATCGATCCCCGTACCACCGCGCTCTTTCTCGACCTCGACGGCACCCTGATCGAGTTCGGTGACACGCCGATGGCCGTGCGCGTACCGGACAGCCTGCGCGGCCTGCTCGCGCGCCTCGCCGCCGGCTGCGCCGGTGCACTGGCGGTGGTCACCGGGCGCAGTCTCGCCACCCTCGATGGCCTGCTCGCGCCGCTGGTATTGCCGGCGGCCGGCCTGCACGGGCTCGAGCGCCGCGACGCCGCGGGCCGGCTGCAGCACGCGCCGCCCGCCCTGCGCGGCGCACTCGAACCGTTCGTCACCCGGCTCGCCGGCTTCGCCGCGAACACGCCCGGGCTGCTGGTCGAGGACAAGGGCGCGGCGCTCGCCCTGCACTACCGCGCAGTGCCGGCCGCGGCCGGCGCGGTCGCCGCGTTCGCCGACGAACTCGCCGCGGCGCTGCCGCCCGAACTGGTTCTGCAACGCGGCCACATGGTGGTCGAGATCCGCGCCGCCGGTGCCGACAAGGGCGTCGCCATCGCCGCCTTCATGGACGAGGCGCCGTTCGCCGGGCGCCGCGCGGTGTTCGTCGGCGACGATCGTACCGACGAGCACGGTTTCGAATTCGTCAACGCGCGCGGCGGCCTGAGCGTCAAGGTCGGGGACGGCGCGACGCTCGCCCGGGCGCGCCTGGCCGACCCCGCGGCCGTGCGCGCGTGGCTCGCGCGCGCCCTCGACGCAGCGACGGAGACGACGCCATGACCACCCTCGACCTCGGCCTCATCGGCAACTCGACCATCGCCGCGCTGGTCGACCCGCGCGCCCACATCGTGTGGGCCTGCCTGCCGCGCTTCGACGGCGAGCCGGTGTTCGATGCCCTGCTGCGCGACGCCGACGATGCCAGCGGTCGTTTCGCCATCGAGCTCATCGGCTACAGCCACGGCGAGCAGCATTACCTCAAGAACACCGCCGTGCTGGTCACCCGGCTCTACACCGACGACGGCGCCTGCGTCGAGGTCACCGACTTCGCGCCGCGCTTCAAGCAGTACGGGCGCACCTTCCGCCCGGTGATGCTGGTGCGCCAGGTGCGGCGCATCGCCGGCACGCCGCGCATTCGCGTGGTGCTGAAGCCGCAGGCCGCGCACGGCGCCTCGCCGCTCGGCATCACCCACGGCAGCAACCACATCCGTTACGTGTTGCCCGACCAGGTGCTGCGCCTGACCACCGATGCCTCGTTGTCGGCGGTGCTCGAAGAGCTGCCGTTCGTGATGGACGGCCCGCTCACCTTCATCCTCGGCCCGGACGAGACCTGCCCGGAAGCCGTCACCGCGCTGGCCGAGCGTTTCCGCGAACAGACCTGCGACTACTGGTCGGAATGGGTGCGCTACCTCGGCATTCCCTTCGAATGGCAGCGCGAGGTCATCCGCGCCGCCATCACGCTCAAGCTCAACGCCTTCGACGACACCGGCGCCATCATCGCCGCGGTCACCAGCTCGATCCCCGAGGCGCCCGACAGCGGGCGCAACTGGGACTACCGCTACTGCTGGCTGCGCGATGCCTGGTTCGTGGTCGCCGCGCTGACTCGCCTCGGCGCGACCCAGACCATGGAGCAGTACCTCGGCTACATCATCAACCGCATCGCCGATTCGGCCGACGGCCAGCTGCAGCCGGTGTACTGCATCAGCGGCCAGGCGCGCATCGAGGAGCGCGAGGTCGCCGAGCTGCCGGGTTACCGCGGCATGGGCCCGGTACGCATGGGCAACGCCGCCTACGTGCAACGCCAGAACGACGTCTACGGTGCCGCCGTGCTTGCCGCCGCCCACGTCTTCTACGACGAGCGCCTACGTCGGCCCGGCGATGCCAGCCTGTTCCGCCAGCTCGAGATCCTCGGCGAGCGCGCGGCCGAGGCCTACGACCAGCCGGATGCCGGGCTGTGGGAGTACCGCGGCATCGCCAAGGTGCACACCTTCTCGGCGGTGATGTGCTGGGCGACCTGCGATCGCCTCGCGCGCATCGCCGGCCGGCTCGGCCTCGACGAGCGCTACGCCTCCTGGCGCGCGCGCGCCGACGCCATGCACGCCGACATCAGCGCGCAGGCGTGGAACGCCGAGCTCGGCGCCTTCGCCGAGAGCTTCGGCGGGCAGGACATGGACGCCAGCCTGCTGCTGCTCGCCCAGCTCGGCTTCGTCGCCGCCGACGACCCGCGCTTCCACGGCACGGTGAACGCCGTCGAGCGCCTGTTGCGACGCGGTGACTACATCCTGCGTTATGCCACCGCGGACGACTTCGGCCTGCCCGAGACGGCCTTCACGGTGTGCTCGTTCTGGTTCGTCGATGCGCTGCACGCGATCGGCCGGGTCGAGGAGGCGCGCGCGCTGTTCGAGAAACTGCTCACCCACTGCAACCCGCTGGGGCTGCTGTCGGAGGACATCGACATGCAGAGCGGCGAGCTGTGGGGCAACTTCCCGCAGACCTACAGCATGGTCGGGCTGATCAACTGTGCGCTGCGCCTGTCGGCGCCGTGGGAGGGCGAGTTTTGAGCCGCCTGGTGGTCGTTTCCAACCGCTGCACGGTGCCGCGCCAGGGCAGCGCACCGGGTGGCCTGGCGGTGGCCCTGAACGCCGCGTTGCGCCAGCAGGGCGGGGTGTGGTTCGGCTGGGACGGCAGCGTCGCCGAGAGCACGCGGCGGGTGCCGCAGCAGGACGAGGTCGACGGCATCCACTATGCCACCGTGCCGCTCGCGCGGCGCGACTACGACGAGTACTACAAGGGTTACGCCAACCGCGTGCTGTGGCCGCTGTTCCACTACCGCATCGACGCCATGCAGTTCAGCAACGCCTTCCGCGAAGGCTACCGGCGCACCAACGCCTACCTCGCGCGCAAGCTGCTGCAGGTGCTGGAGTCCGGCGACACCGTGTGGGTGCACGACTACCACCTCGTGCCGCTCGGCCAGGAACTGCGCGCGGCCGGCATCAAGGGCCGCATGGGGTTCTTCCTGCACATCCCTTTCCCGCCCTACGACGTGCTGCGCGCGCTGCCCGGTCACGTCCACCTGCTGTGGTCCTTCGCCGCCTACGACCTGATCGGTTTCCAGACCGTCAACGACCGTGACAATTTCCTCGACTGCGTACGCCGCGGGACCGGCGCCGAGGTCGGCGAGGACGGCCGCATCCGCTGGGGCCGCGACAGCTCGCGCGCGGCGGCCTTCCCGATCAGTCTCGACCCCGCCGACGTGCAGGAGATGGCGCGCAGTGCCCGTGACGGGCGCACCGTACGGCGATTGGAGCAGAGCCTGCACGGCCGCCCGCTGGTCATCGGCATCGATCGGCTGGACTACTCCAAGGGCCTGCCCGAACGCTTCCTCGCCTACGAGCACCTCCTCGACAGCTACCCCGAGACGGTCGGCAACGTGGTCTACCTGCAGGTTGCGCAGCCCTCGCGCGAGGACGTGCCCGAGTACAACACGCTCAGGCTGCGCTTGGAGGCACTGGTCGGCGAGATCAACGGTCGTTACGCCGAGTTCGACTGGGTACCGCTGCGCTATCTCAACAAGTCCTATGCACGGCCGACGGTGATGAAGTTCTTGGCGCTGGCACGGGTCGGCCTGGTCACCCCGCTGCGCGACGGCATGAACCTGGTGGCGAAGGAGTACATCGCCGCGCAGAACCCCGACGATCCCGGCGTGCTGGTGCTTTCCGAGCTGACCGGCGCGGCGCACGAACTCGGCAGCCAGCTGCTGGTCAACCCGCACGACCGCGACGCGGTGGCCGATGCCATCCTCACCGCGCTGCGCATGCCGCTGGACGAGCGCAAGCGGCGCTGGCGCGAGGCGCTGGACGTAATCGAGCGCAACGACATCTTCCACTGGGCGGACTGTTTCCTGTCCGCGCTCGACGCGACGTCCGGCCGATGAGCGCGGCCGCCCTCGTCGGCGACATCGGCGGCACCAACACCCGCCTCGCGCTCGCCGTCGACGGCACCTACCGCGGCGTCGCGCGCTACCGCAACGCCGAGGTCGCCGATCTCGAGAGCTGTCTCGCCGACTACCTCGATCGCGAAGCGCTCGACGCCGGCGCGCTGGAACTGGTGCTGGCGGTGGCCGGGCCGGTCGATGGCGACACCGTCGAGCTGACCAACCTCGACTGGACCCTGTCGGGCGCGCGGCTCGGTCGCCGCTTCCGTTTCCGCGCGGTGCGTTTCCTCAACGATTTCGCCGCGCTGGCCTGGGCGGTGCCGTGCCTCGGGCCGGCCGAGCGCGTCGCGCTCGGCGGCGGCGAGGCCGTGGCCGGCGCGCCGGCGCTGATCCTGGGCCCCGGGACCGGCTTCGGCGCGAGCCTGTGGCTGCCGCCCGATCGCGCCATCGCCACCGAGGGCGGGCACGCGCTGCTCGCGGGGGTGAGCGAGGCCGAAATCGCCCTGCTGGCACGACTGCGCGAGCGCCTCGGTCCGGTCTCCTACGAGCAGGTGCTGTCGGGGCCCGGCCTGGTCAATCTCTACCGCGCCCTCGGCGGCGAGATCGACGCTGCGAGCGACGCCGCTGCGGTGGCGGCACGCGCCGAGGCGGGCGACGCCGTCGCCGGCGAAGCGTTCGCCCATTTCTTCGCCTTCCTCGGCCTCGCCGCACGCAACCTCGCGCTCGCCACCGGGGCGCGCGGCGGCGTCTACCTCGCCGGCGGCATCCTGCCGCGTTACCCGGAGCGCCTCGCCGCCTCGCGTTTCCGTGAGCGCTTCGAGACCCCGGCGCCGCTCGGCGACTACCTGCCGCGCCTGCCGACCTGGCTGGTCACCCATCCCGAAGCGGCGCTGCTCGGGCTGGCGGCCTGGTGCGACGGCCCACGCTGACACGGCCGGCCAAGCGGCGGCTCCTCCGCGCATCGATCACTCAACTGCCGGTGTCAGACATCGACAGATTCCCGATCAATGGCTTACCCCGCGGTGTCAGACACCGCCCGCGCCGCTTGCGGTTTGCCGTGCCGTCGTGCGCGGGCGATGCCGGCGCGGCTCGACAGGCCACCGGCCAGCAGGGGCAGTGCAGCCGGCAACGGCACTGCCGTGGGGCGGCAAAGCCGTTCCCGCCAGTGACGCCGTCGCCGGCCGGCAGGGCGAAGCGCACCACCGTCGAGTGGCTGGAATCGCCGCAGCCGCTGGCCGCGAACAGCAAGGGGCGGAAGCCGAGTGCGAAGGGCACGCCGACGTCGCGGCTGGCGTTGCCGACCCCGGGCTCGCCGACGACGGTGAGTCCGGGGCAGGCGGCGATGCGGCACGCCTGCGCCCACTCATGGGCGCGCGGTTCGCGTCGGCGGCGACGAGATGAGGCGGGGTGACCGGTCCGGCGGCATGGCGTCGGGGTTCCGCCGCGCGGCGGTGCGGCGGCAACAGGCTTGCGCATGCCTCGCGCCGGACCTGCATGGCGGCAGGTCGCGCGTCCCCGCATCACCCCACCGCCAGCCAGTCCCGCCCGCGTTGGTAGCCGTACCCGGTCAGTGCCGTCGCGATCGCGTCACGCGCACCGTGGTTGGTGACGTAGACCAGCACGAAGGGGCGTGGGGTGCAGTCGAGTACGGCCATCGGGCACACCGGCACGCCGTCGAAA
The DNA here is from genome assembly GCA_024235015.1 of Gammaproteobacteria bacterium. GTDB lineage: Bacteria > Pseudomonadota > Gammaproteobacteria > JACKNG01. The sequence goes on along the minus strand of JACKNG010000003.1, from coordinate 370,171 downwards.
TGCCGACCGATCTTGCGTGGGTCGACGTCGATGAAGGCGCGCGGACGGAAGCCCTGCCGCAACAGCAATTCGCAGCGCCGACGGCTGCGGCGCCCGGCGCCCCAGACGACGAAATCGTCGCGTCGCTCGAGCAGGCGCGGGTCGCGCCCGAGGTAGTCGGCGCGCAGGCGGTCGAACCCCTCCCGCCCGTAGCGCGGGTCGGTGCGCGAGGTGCGCTCCGGGTACTCGCGCCAGTCGAGCAGCACCTCCGGCAGCTTGGCCATGCGGTGACCGCGGTGATGGAGTCGCAACCACAGCTCGTAGTCCTCGGGAAACGCGCCATGGCGGTAACCGCCGGCGGCCAGTATGGCGGTGCGGCGGAAGGCGACGCTGGGATGGGCGAGCGGTGACTCGACGTAGATTTCGTCAGCGAGATCCGCACCCGTCAGGCAGGCGTTCTGCCAGCGCAGGTAGGCGCGGAAACCGTCCTGCAGGACTTCCTCGGGGAAGGCGCGCACGCGGCAGGCGGAGAGGGTGAGATCCGGGTCGCCGGCGAGGTGCGCCCACTGCCGTTGCAGGCGTTCGGGGTGCATGCGGTCGTCTGCATCCATGCGCACCACGATGTCGGCGCGGGCAGCGGCGAGGCCGTGGTTCAGCGCCGCGACCAGGCCGGGTTGCGGGGCGTCGAGGCAGCGGATGCGCGGGTCGCGCGCGGCGCGGGCACGCACCAAGTCGCGCGAGGGGTCATCCGAATGGTCGTCCACTGCGAGCAACTCGTAGTCGTCCCAAACTTGGGCCGCGATGCTGGCGAGACCCTCTTCCAGGGTGGCCGCGGCGTTGCGGTAGGGCAACAGGATGCTGAGACGGGGCACGGTGTGGCGGTTGGTGCAGTCGGAGGCGTCACCTTAGCGGGGCCGGGCCTGGCGTCGCCAGCACCGGCGGTATTCGCGTGGCGCCCGTCGTCGCAGGAAATCGCGGTCCGACCGCGGCGGACTGTAAAGCAGGCTTTACACCCTCTCCATCCGCGTAGACAACATATAAGAAATTGAAATGAATATATTTTTATTGTTTATCAGGGAGATCCCACGCACCGCTGGGTGTGACCAGGTAAGGGATCCTTTACAGCGGCGTCGCGCCGCAAGCGGCTCGTCGGTGGCCCGGGCAATCACGGTTTGGCTCGATTTCTACTTGATGATTCAATCGGTTAATACGTTTCGCTCTGGCGTGGCAAGGACCGTTCCGCGGTCCGCGAAGGCTGGTTGTAACAGCGAACGCCGGTGGTGCACCGGAATCGGCTGCCGCAACACCCAGGTCCCGATGCAATAATTCCGGTTTAACCATTTGATTTAAAAATAAAATAAAAATTTGGTTCAGATTTTGCTTGAAAAAAAGACGCTAATTACAAACAGAGGCTCACCATCATGTTCACAACCACTACCCTGAGGCGTGTGCTCGCCGCGACGACACTCTCGCTCGCATCGCTTGCCGCCCAGGCGGGTCTGATCAACGTCGATGCTTCGAACTCGGGCTGGTATACCAGTTCCGGTTCCCAGAATGGCACGACAGCCAACCTCAACGCCGATTCGTCCGGGCCTGCCGGACAGACGCGCAACAACTGGCTCGGCTTCGACCTCACCGGTGTCACGGGCACGATCGTGTCCGCCAGGCTCGAGGTCGCGAGCGATCCGCAAAACGATTCCGGGCAACTCTTCAGCTGGAGCGGTGTGAGCACGCCGTACGCCAGTCTCGGTACCGTTTCGAGCGTTGCCATCTTCAATGACCTCGGCGACGGGCCCATCTATGCCCAGGGGACGCACACCGCCGGCATCATCAACCTGTTCGATATCAACGGTGCCGGTATTGCGGCACTGAACGCGGCGCTCGGGTCGATGTGGGCCATTGGCGGCAGCCACGACGGGGCCGGTGGCATCGACGCGTTCGGCTTTACCAGCGGCGTCAACCAGGGTGATCACCTGCGCCTCGTGTTGAATACCGCTGCCGTGCCGGAGCCCACCGGACTGGCCCTGTGTGGCCTCGGTATTGCCGCGTTCGGCGCGCGTCGCCGCCGCGTCTGAGCCATCACCGGCAAGACGTGCGGCGCCCGCGCGGCCGCACGTCTCGCACGAACCCCGCGACGGGCTACCGCCAGCCAGGTCGCCGGCGCGGATCCCGCCTTTCGACGCGATGTGGAACGGCCTGCAGGGTGATCTCTCACCCGCCGACCCCGTAGTTCTCGATGCGTATACGGATGCCCGGTGTCAGACACCAAGGGGCGGACACCAGGGGGCGCTCGCCCGGCCTGGCCGTGAGGCTGGCTAGAGGTCGTCGAAGTCGCCGTGGCGCCCCTTGCCAGCGGCGAAGCGCTGCGCGCCGGCGACGCCTTCAGCGGCCACCATCGCGGCGCTGATCGACCACTCGGAGCGTAGTCCGTCGAGTTCGGACAAGCCCTCCTGGGCGTAGACCGAGGCGCGGTCGGCGCGCAGGCAGCCCTGCGGAAACTTGGCGATCTCGGCGGCCAGCGCTTCGGCCGCCGCGCGCGCCTGGCCATCCGGCACGACCCGCTCGCAGGCGCCGATGCTGAGCGCTTCGGCGGCGGGCAGCTTGCGCCCGGTGAGGATGAGATCGAGCGCGCGCCCGCGCCCGACCAGGCGCGGCAGGCGCACGGTGCCGCCGTCGATGAGTGGCACGCCCCAGCGCCGGCAGTAGACGCCGAAGTACGCGCTCTCTTCCATCACGCGCAGGTCGCACCACAGGGCGAGCTCGAAGCCGCCGGCCACGGCCGGCCCGGCGACGGCGGCGATCACCGGTTTGCTCAGCTGCAGGCGGCTCGGCCCCATCGGCCCGCGCGGCACGCGGCCGTCCGCACCGAAATCGAGCGCGGCGAGCGGACTGTCCTGGCCGGCCAGTTCGCTGGCGGCTTTCAGATCCCAACCGCCGCAGAAGGCGCCGCCCTCGCCCCAGAACACCGCGACGAGCGCCTCGTCGTCGGCCTCGAAATCGAGGAACGCGGCGGCCAGCGCCTCGGCCGTTGCGTGGTTCACCGCGTTGCGCACCTCCGGCCGGCTGTTGATGACCGTCGTCACCGGGCCGTTCTTCTCCACGCGTACCGCCATGTTCGAGTCTCCCCCAGGGTTGTTGCGCAATGAGTCGATCGAGTTCCGCGACAAGGGTACGCGCCTCGTCGCCCCGTGGGATAGGCCGCCCGGAGTCGCGCCAGGCCACGGCCGCCTCGATGCCGCGGACCTGGGCATGGCGACGGAACCGCGGGCTCTCGGGATCGTGCCGGGTGATGCCGTCGAACAGGTCACCGGCGGTGATCAGGGTGTGGTCGAACGCATGTTCGACGATGGCCGCTTCGACGGTCTGCAGTGGTGACAGCAGGCCGGCCGGCCCGGCAAGCGCGTACTGCATGACGAATTGCAGGTTTTTCCCGGGAACGTCTCCTTGTCGTGTTGTCGTTGATGGCGCGTGATCCTGCTGACGCAGGCCACGTCGGCGACCCTCCGCGGCGACTGGAGATCTCCCGGTCTGCCGGTGGTTCCCGCGCGCCGCGCAACCGGCACGCCTGGCGTTGCGCCGGCAGCCGTCCGTTGGTTCGGTGACGGGCTCCGCGTTGCCCGTACGCCGGGTGCAGTACTGCGTCGTCGCGGAAAAATGTTCAACAGGTGGCGTCAGGCATCGTCGTCGCCGTGCATGACCAGCACCTTCGCCCCCTGCACCCGGCCGTCCTTCAGTTCGCACAGGGCCCGGTTTGCCTCGGCCAGCGGGTAGGTCGTCACCGCCGGTCGGATGGGGATGGCCGCCGCGAGGGCGAGGAACTCGCGGATGTCGGCGCCGGTCACGTTGGCCACCGACTTGATCTCGCGCTCCAGCCACAGGTGGTCGTGGTAGGAGAGGGCGTCGAGCGCGGCGCGGTCGCGATCCTCCTTGCGGATGGCGTTGATGACCAGGCGTCCGCCGGGTCGCAGGTTGGCCAGTGCGGCGACGATCGGATGCCAGGCCGGGGTGGTGTCGATGATGGCGGCGCAGGGCGCGGGGGCGCGCGCGTCGACGCCGCCGGCCCAGGCCGCGCCGAGGCCGCGGGCGAAATCGCGTACCTCGGCGTCGCGCGCGAACACCTGGACCGGGCTGTGCGGATGGAGATACCGGGCGAGCTGCAACACGAGGTGGGCCGAGCCGCCGAAGCCCATCAGGCCGAGCGGCGCGCCGTCGACGAGCCCGCTGAGCTTGAGGGCGCGATAGCCCACCGCGCCGGCACACAGCAGCGGCGCGGCCTCGACGTCGCTGAAGACTTCGGGCAGCGGATGGGCGTAGGCCGCCGGCACGACCATGTACTCGGCATAGCCACCGTCCGCGTCACGCCCCGTGGCGGTGAAGGCGGGTGAGAGGTTCTCCGCGACGCTGCCGTCGGAGTGATGGATCCAGCCGATGCCGACGCGGCTGCCGAGCGCCGGCGACGTGACGCCGGCACCGAGTCGATCGACCACGCCGACGACTTCGTGGCCCGGAATGACCGGCAGGCGCGGTGGCGGGGTGCGGCCTTCGATCTCGTCGAGCTCGGTGTGGCACACGCCGCAGGCGCGGACCTTCACGCGCACGTCGCCGGCGCCGGGTTCGGGCGTCGCCACCTCGCGCAGGGTGAGTGGCGTGGGCCGGTCGGCCAGCGCGGCCAGGCGGTCGAGGACCATCGCTTTCACGGCGGCCCACTCAGGGCGGCAGGATGCCGGTCACGGCGCCGACCAGGGCGCGCGTACCGGTGTCGAGCGTGGGTGCCAGGTCTGGTTTGAACTCGGGCGCGTGGAGGCTGGGCAGGGCCGGACCGCCGTTCGCGGCCGCGGCCAGCGCGGCGGGCGCGCTGCTGCCGTAGAAGAAGAACAGCATCGGCACGGGGGGATCGTAGGCCTCGGCAAAGGCGACCGTCTCGTCGGTCCCGAGCAGGCGCTTGCCGGCGACGACGTGGTCCGGGCCGAGAGCGCGTTCGAAGCCGGCCCGGGCCTTGCGGGTGAGGTCGGGGTCGTTGAAGGTCGCGCCGATACCGCTGGGCAGGAAATCGACCAGCGGCAGCCGATCGTCCGGCATGCCGTAGGCGCGTGCCTGGTATTCGGCGATGCGCCGGATGCCCTCGACCAGGGTGGTGCGCACCGACTCGTCGTAGAAGCGCACGGTGACGCCGAGCCGGACCTCGGCCGGAATGGCGTTGACCTCCTGTCCACCGTGGATGTAACCGACGTTGAGCGAGGCGACTTCGAGCGGTGGCACGCGGCGCGTCACGAGCGTCTGCAGGGCGGTCACGATCTGCGCGGCGAGCGGCACCGGGTCGCGCGCGTCGGCGGGAAACGAGCCGTGCCCGGGGATTCCACGCACGACGATGTCGGCGGTTTCCGCGCCGGCCAGCGCGTAGCCCTCGACCCAGGCGACCTCGTCGCTGGCGTAGTCAGGCAGCAGGTGATAGCCGAGCACGTAGTCGGGGCGCGGCATGCGCTCGCGCAGGCCGTCGGCAAGCATGGTGCGCGCCCCGGTGATGCTCTCGTCGGCGGGTTGGGCGACGACCAGCAGGGTGCCGCGCCAGGCGTCGCGATGCGCCGCGAGCCAGCGTGCGGCACCGATCGCGGCGGTCATCATCGCGTCGTGGCCGCAGGCATGGGCGACGGGCACGGTCGACCCGTCGGCGGCGGTCGCGGTCACGCGGCTGGCATAGGCCAAGCCGGTCTGCTCGGCGACCGGCAGCGCGTCCATGATGGTGCGCACGAGCAGCACCGGGCCGGCGCTGTTGTCGAGGCGGCCGAGCACGCCGTTGCCGCCGATGTTCGCGTTGACGGTGAAGCCCGCCGTGCGTAGTTCCTCGGCCATGCGGGCGCCGGTCCGCGTTTCCTGGTCGTGCAGCTCCGGATGGCGATGGAGATCGACGTAGAGTGCCTCGAGGTAGGTCGCGTCGCCCGCGACGTCGCCGGCGAGGCCGTCGTCGGCGGCGTCAGCGACCGTCGGTGGGCCGAACAGGATGGCGAGCAGGAGCGGGGCGGTGGTGCGGCGCATGGCGGGCGGTCCTCGTGGCAGTGACGGGCACCCGTCCGAGTCTAGCCTGGATCGCGTCGTGCGTTCGTCGCGTGGGCATCGAGTTGCCGCGCCGGCGCGCGCGCACGGCGCATGGTGAGAAGGCGATGCTCGAGGAGCCGTCGGCAAGGCCGTCGTGCGGCGGTCCCGGCCGACGACGTCGGTCGCGAGCGGCGGCGCCTGGGCCGGCCGGGCGGGCCTGTGTTTATAATCCCGCGCGCCGCACCCGGGGAGGCTGGAGGGTGCGCCGCGCACGATTCGCCTGACACAGACCGGAGGACCCCGATGTCGCTCGACGCCACGACCGCTGCCATGATGCAGAATCTCGCCGCCCAGAACGGGCCCGCGTTCCACCAGCTCGACGTGCCCACTGCGCGCGCCATGTTCGGCCAGCTCGTGCAGATGGTCGGCGGTGAGAAGGAGTCCATCCACAAGTCCGAGGATCGCAGCATTCCGGGCCCCAACGGCGAGATCCCGATCCGCGTCTACACCCCGCGCGACACCGGTGGCGCGGCCCTGCCGGTGCTGGTGCTGTTCCATGGCGGTGGCTGGGTCATCGGCGACCTCGACAGCCACGACGGCATGTGCCGCTACTTCGCCAACCACGCCGACGTCGTCGTCGTGGCCGTCGACTATCGCCTCGCGCCGGAGCACAAGTTCCCGGCCGGCCACGACGACTGCATCGCCGCCACCGAGTGGGTACTGGCCAACGCGGCCAGCCTCGGCGCCGATGCGAAGCGCCTCGCCGTGACCGGCGACAGCGCCGGCGGCAACATGGCCGCGGTCGTCGCGCAGCAGCTCGCGGGCAAGGTCGCCTTCCAGCTCCTCATCTACCCGGCGACCGACTTCTCCGACACCGCCTACGAGTCGCGCGCGAAGTTCGGCACCGGCGAGTACCTGCTGTCGAACGAGGACATGGCCTGGTTCGGCGGCCACCTCACCGACGATCCGGCCAGCCTGCTCGACCCCAAGGGTTCGCCACTGGCCGCGGCCGACGTCGCCGGCCTGGCCCCGGCGCTGGTCGTCACCGCCGGCCACGATCCGTTGCGCGACGAGGGTAAGGCCTATGCCGACAAGCTCGCCGCGGCCGGCGTGAAGACCGAGTACAAGTGCTTCGACGGCACCATCCACGGTTTCGCCACCTTCCCCGGTGTGCTCGAGGCCGGCCGCGAAGGCATGGCCTTCATGTCGGAGCGGCTCAAGGCCGCACTGGCCTGAGCGAGCCCCAATCGCCCCGCGCCGCGCGCGGGGCGATGCCCGGGCCGGCGCCGCGCTGCCGGCGCGATCAACCGGATGCGACGTCACCACCGAGCATGAACAAGTCCGCCGCCACCAACCTCATCGCCCTCGCGATCACCGTCGGCGGCTATTTCCTGCCGGTCTACCGCGACCTCGTCTTCATGACCGGGTTGTTCGCCCTCTCCGGCGGCATCACCAACTGGCTGGCCGTGCACATGCTGTTCGAGAAGGTGCCGGGGCTGTACGGCTCCGGGGTCATCCCGACCCGCTTCGAGGAGTTCAAGGCCGGCATCAAGCAGCTCATCGTGCAGGAGTTCTTCACCCGCGAGCACATCGAGCGCTTCTTCAGCCAGAGTGGTATCGATTCCACCGACGGCATCACCGCGCGCATCGATTTCGATCGCGTGTTCGAGCACCTCGTCGACGCCATCAGCGAGTCCTCGATGGGCCCGATGCTCAACATGGTCGGCGGGCGCAAGGCGCTCGAGCCGCTCAAGGAACCGGTGACGGAGAAGCTCAAGGGCGTGGTCGCCGAACTGGCGGCCGGCGGTGGCGACGAGGACGAGGCGGGGGGCGCCTTCACCGCCGGTCTCATCGCCCAGGTCGAGCACATCATCGACCAGCGTCTCGCCGAGCTGACCCCGGAAAAGGTCAAGGACATCGTCGAGGACATGATCCGCAAGCACCTCGGCTGGCTGGTGGTGTGGGGCGGCGTGTTCGGCGGCCTGATCGGGTTCGTGTTCGCCTTGCCGCAGGCCTTGTAGCCGTCCGGCGCCGCGTCGTTCTCAAACCACCTGCACGCCGGTGGCAGCCACCCGGCGTACCAGGGCGCCCGCGCTGCCGCCCTTCATGACGAAGAAGGTGTCGGCCGGCCAGTCGACCGCCGCGTTGATGCGCTCGTACCAGGCCTGCTCGCGCTTGCGCCAGCCGCGGACCTGGAAGGCGAGGACGTAGACCGGCCGTTCCGGCAGGTGTTCGACCACCTTCTCGCACAGCCAGGCGTGCTGGAGGCCGTCGAGCGCCGTGAGCCGTTCGCGCAGGAAGGCGCGTGCCTCGTCGCTGAGATCGGGTGGCTTCAGACGATCGTCGCGCGCCACGGCCTGGCGTTCGAGGGTCGCCGCCTGCACCAGGTCGGCGTGGCGCTCGGCGCGATCGCGCCAGGCGCGGGCGGCGGACTTGCGCCCGCGTTCGACCAGGTAGTTCCAGGCCAGCTCGCAGGCGGGCTGGACCAGTTCGAGCTTGTCCGTGGCGCGTTCCAGCGCGGCCAGGCCGGCCTCGTCGTCACGCTCGAGCAGCAGGCGGCCGATGGCGAAATCGGCGTCGCGATCCCCGGGGCAGCGCGCCTGGTAGTCGCGATAGAGCGGCAGGGCGTCGCGCCCGGCTGCGAAATGCTCGTTCAGCGCGGCGCGTTGCCACAGCTCGCCGTCGGCAAGGGTGTCCACGGCGCGGGCGTCGATCGCGGCCAGTGTCGCGCGCGCCTCGCTGGCCTGCGCGTAGCGCTGGCGCCAGGCCGCGGCGTTCTGCGCCAGCCAGGCCTGGTCGAAATCGGCGATGACCGCGGCGCAGGTTGCGCCCAGCCAGGCCGCGGCGGCGGACGTTGCCGGCGTGTCCAGCGCCGGCACGGCGAGGTCGAGCGCGTCGAGACGATCGGCGAGCGCGGGGTGGGTGTCGCCGTGACCCGTTTCGACGCGCAGCGCGCTGGCCAGCCGGTCCGCCAGCGCGGCCTCGTCGAGCGGCGGCGCGGCGAAGAAGCGGGCGAGACCGGCGTAGGGCGAGGATTCCGGTTCCGGTTCGTGCTCGGCGCGCGCGACGAGCGGCGCCCAGTAGGCCTGCTGGGCGGCCGGGGCGAGCACGGCGGTGCGCGCCAGCGCAGCGGCGGCGGCTGCCGGCGAGGCCAGGCGTGCAGCGATGGCATCGGCCTCGTACTCGTTGGCCCGCGCCAACGCGAAGCTGTAGGCACTGAACGACGGCGCGTACCAGTCGAAGAAGCGCCGCAGCAGGCCGGCGCCGAAACCGCTGCTGTGGTCGAAGGCCTGCATGACCCGGTCCCAGGTCACGCGCACGCGGTAGATCCAGCCGTTGAAGCGGCAGTGGCGCCCGGACAGGTGGCCGAACTCGTGCGCCAGCACCGCGCGCGCCTGCTCGGGGGACAGCGCGAGCAGCAGCGGCAGGCCCAGGATCAGGGTATTGCGCGGCCAGCCGAAGATGCCGAGGCGCGGGGTCTGGGCGATGGCGGCGTTGAAATCCTCGCCGAGCACGATGCGATGGATGCGCGGTGCGCCGAGTGCGCCGGCCAGGCTGTCGACCTCCGCGTACAGGGTGGGGCAGCGCTGGCGCGTGAGCAGGTAGCCCTGAGGCGCCTCGAAGCGCACCCACAGCGCGCGCACCAGGGTGAAGACCAGCAGGCCGAGCACGATGACGAGCTTCTGCTTGATCAGGAGGATCAGGAACACCGTGCTGCTGACGGCCGCCCACAGGCTGCCGGCGACGAGCGCGACGAGGGTGAACAGCAGGCCGAACACGACGCCGTAGCCGAGCGCGGCGAGCAGGGCGAGGCGCAGCTTGTAGGCGCGCGGCGAGGCCGCGACCAGGCGTTCGGCCCGCTCGACCAGGCGCTCGAAGTGTTCGCGGCGCGCCGCGGCGCCGTCGTCCCGACCTGCCATCGGATACCTCCTGCCCCGTGCCCGGGCTACCGATTCTAGGCTTAGCGGCCGCGCAGGCGAGGGCTGACCCCGACGGCTGTGCGAGGGGCATCGGGCGGTATTTGGGGCTGGCTGCACGAGGTTCTGGCCGGGCGCAGCAGACCGAGCGTCGATGGTGGTCGACACGCACCGGCGGCCTTCCGGGTCGTGGCACCCTCCGCGGGTCGGCCTGCGCGCGGCCGGCACCGCGTCGCACCCGGCTCCTACGCCGCGCGCGGAGGCGGGTGCGACAGACAGGGACGCGGACTCAAGCGTCGGCGGCGATGCTCCGGGCCCGGCGGCGGCCGGCGAACGCCGGCAGCAGCAGGCCCATCAGGGCGAGCGTCCCCGGCTCGGGGGCGGCGACGGCATCACCGAAAATGTCGAAACCGCGCCATCCACTTATCTGACTGTCATAGACGAAGATCTGGCCATTGGCGTAGCCGGCATTGAAGTTCGCTTGCGTGGGGTTGAAGCCGGACAGTTGCGACGCGCCAAGGAACGCGCCGGACAGGTCGTGAACCAGCGCGCGGGTGTTGGTGACATCCAGGGTGACAAGGACGTCGAATAGAGGATCGTAGCCGATGAACTGCCCTTGAAGACCCGGGTTACCGGCGGACGCCAGGTCGAGTGCGATCGAACCGAACAGGCTGCCGTCATTGCGTTCGACGATATTGACCGTGCCGTTCGTGTTGCGCGAATAGAACTGGTCGCGGGTCGCATCGTAGGCCGGCATGGTCTGGTTGCCGTTCAAGCCGGGCATTGCTCCCAGAATCTGGGTGTTGGCGCCCGTCAGCAGTCCGCTGCCGTCGAGGTGCATGTTGAACAAGCCGAAGCTGGCGCCACCGCCGGTGGCGTTGTAGCTCACGAGTTCCATCTGGTTCGTATTGGGGTTGTAGTTCCAGCCCCTTGCATCGACTCCGAGGGGGGTCTGGTTCTGCAGCAACGTGCCTGATGCGTTCCAAACGTAGCCGGAGTAGCTCGAACTCCCACCGCGTGACGCGTAATACTGGTTAAAACCGCTGTGATAGGCCACGCCCATGGGCGTCGAGCCATTGATGTTCCCGCCCTCGACGAGATTGATCGTTGCCTGGCCGTTGGCAAGGATCGGCACGGCGTTCGCGGCGCTGGTCAACGCGAGTCCCAGCGCGATGAGCAGGAACGTGAATTTGCGTCGGAAGGATTGAGTCATCTGAGGTCACCCCTGTCTCCATGTCGACTCGATGATAATCATGCGGTCCGCACGGATCCTCCTACCTGATAATTGTTGTCATTTCGACATCATCAACATCCAAGTGCACCAGGCGGCCGTTCGCTGCGCGGGCGGCGCGTATTCCCCCTGTGTTGGCTGTCCATGGCTTTTGCAGCGTTCATTTCAGAGAAGATTCCGTCGATTGAAATCTCAAAATCAATAGCAACGGATCGTTTCTTGCCCGGCCCTCAGCGCCAGTGGCGCAAGATCCCATCATGGTCTTGGGCCTCCGCGTCGCAACGGGTCGAATTCGACCATCGGGAGCAACGGCTTTGGGAGGCTCGCAGCCATGCGCAAGACCCATCCAGCTCGACTACTTCACGCGCTCGTCGAACACCGAATCCGGCTGGCAGCCCGGTCTCGGGCAACGAACAGGTGCGCATTTGTGCCTCGATCGACGGCATCACCGCGAGCTACTCGCTGCCGTTGCCGTCGCAGGACTGGGGCTTCCCGTCCTCCCGGATCTTCCTCGACTCCAACTTCGATGGGATCAAGGCGTTCTGGTTTGAGGCGATCGACATGGTCGACGGCTTCGGTATGGGCAACTCCTTCATCGACGACGCGCCGCTGCCGCGGCGCCTGAGGCGAGCGCCTATCGTCAACGGACTGCCCGTGCAGCCTTTCGCCGGCCGCACGGCGGCAGCACGCCAAGCCTGGAATCCCGGCGGCTGTGGTTCAGCCCAGGCGCCGGATCTTGAGCGCCAGCGCGACCTCGGTGCGCAGCTCGCCGCGCGCGGGGTCGCCGCCGAGCAGGTCGCGGAGCTGGTTCTGGCGGTACTTCACGGTGTTGAGGTGCACGCCCAGGGCGCGCGCCGTGGGCGCGAGCGCGAAGTCGTGCGCGACCAGGGCGGTGAGGGTGTCGAGCAGCGGGCCGCGGCCGCTGGCGCGATCGGCGGCGACGACCGGCGCCAGCACGTGGTCGACGTACTCGGCGTGTTCCTCGGCGCGGTTGGCGCCGAGCAGCAGGCGGTAGACGCCGAGATCCTCGAAGCGCATGACCGGGGTGCGGGCGTCGATGCGCTCGATCGCGCGTACCGCCTGCTCGGCGCTCCGCAGCGCCGCGCCGAGCGCGGTCGGGTCGTGTTCGAGCCGGCCGACACCGAGGCGCAGGCGCGCCGGCTCGGGCAACACCGCGAGCTGGTCCAGGGCTTGCTGCAGGCGGCGGGCGAGCCCACGTTCGGCCAGGCGCTCGGCGACGTCGGTGCCGACCACGGCGACGAAGCCGGCGCGCCAGTGCAGCAGGCGCACGCGGTTGCGCAGCGCGCCCAGGGTGCGTTCGAGCGCTTCGCGCACCAGGGTGCCGTGGCGGTGCACGGCATCGTCGACGGCATCGGCGCCGGGCAGGCCGAGTTCGACGACGATCACCCGCCACGGCCCGGCCAGCGGCAGGCCGAGACGGACCAGCAGTTCGCCCGCGCCGCGCTGGTCGAGGCCGGCGCTGAACAAGGCCTGGAGCAGCGCGCTGGCCTGGCGGTTCTCGGCCGCGCTGATCGAACGCTGCTTGAAGATCTCGACCGCGACCAGGGTCGCCGCCTGTTCCAGCGCCTTGGTGTCGATCGGGTCGAGCGCGGCCTCGCGGGTATCGACCAGCAGGGTGCCGCCGCGGGCGAGGCCGAGCGCGATGTCGACCGCGGCGAGACGGGCGCCGGTGACGGGCAGGTCGAGGTTGCGTGAAATGCCGTCGCGGCCGCCCGCGGTATCGGCGAGGTCGCGCGCGATGGCATGCGGGTCGAGCGTCCAGCCATGCGAGGCGAGGGGTTGGCGCAGGCCGTCGAGCAGCAGTACCGGGCGTTGCAGCAGGGCGTGCAGCGCCGCGCACACGGCCTCGACGTCGTCGGCGCCGACGGCGGCCTCGAGCAGGCGTTCGTGGGCCTGCATGGATCGTTCGAGGTCGCGCCGCTCGTTCTCGAAGGCGCGGAACATCAGGGCCGACTGCAGGCAGGCGGCGAGCAGTGGTGCGACCGTGCTCAGGACCTCGCGGTCGGCCGCGGTGAAGTCGCCGCGCCGCTTGTTGATGGCGTGGAAGATGCCGATCGGCCGGTCGCGCAGGACCAGCGGTACGGTGAGGGTGTTGCGCGTATCGAACAGGCGCACGAAGCGCTGGATGAAACGCGGATCGGAACGCGCGTCGTTGGCGACGTAGGGCTCGCGCGACAGGAACACCCGGGCCGCGTTGCCGCCGTCGGCCAGCGGCACCCGGTAGAGGGCGACGGTCTGCTCGGCGTGGACGCCGAAGGCCGGGGCCTGGAGGACCAGTTCGTCGCGCTCGCTATCGTGGCGCATGAAGCCGCCGCCGCTGGCATCGATGGCCGCACAGGCGGCCTCGATGACCTCGCCCAGCATGCCGGCGTAGTCGCGCCGCGTGGCCATCGCGGCGCCGATGGCGACGAGGGCGTCGGTGGCGCGCGGGTCGCGCGTATCGTGGGGGCGAGTGCTGCTCACATCGGTACGAGATTGTCCTGTCAGGACAGATATTACTGCGATCACTTGTCCCGTGAGGCCGTAGATCGCTCGATTGTGCGCGCTTATGGTCTGTTCCTCGACGTTGCCCGGCCGGATCGCCGATCCGAGCGCGATGGCAGCAACGTCTCAGCGAGGGAGGCCGAGCACCATGTACTGTGTCGATGTCGACACCGGCGGGACTATGACCGACACCCTGGTCAGCGGCGGCGCAGCGCCGGTGCTGATCAAGGTCGAGTCGACCCCGCACGATGTCACCGTGTCCTTCATGCAGAGCCTGGAGCGTGCCGCCGAGGCGCTGGGCTTCAAGGGGCTGGGGGCCTTTCTCGACGAGGTCAGGCTGATCCGCTGGTCCTCGACCATCACCTCCAACGTGCTCGCCGAGCGCAAGGGGCCGCGCCTGGGGCTGGTCGTCAGCCCGGGGCACGCGGACGACCTCTATGCCGGCGATCCCGCCGACACCGCCACCGTGATGCCCTCGCTGATCCGTCCCGAACATGTCACCACGCTCGACCCTCGAGCCGGGCGCGCGGAGATCGTGGCAGTGCTCAAGAACCTCATCGACCAGGGCATCCGCCGCGTCAACATCAGTCTCGCGGGTGCCTTCCCCGACGGCGCACGCGAGCAGGCGGTGCTGAACATCATCGGCGAGCAGTTCCCCGATCACTTCCTCGGCTCGGTGCCGGCGCTGGCCGGCAGCGAGATGCTGATGCAGCCCGACGACATGTCGCGCACCTTCTACGCGCTGATCAACGCCTACGTGCACAACGCGCTGGCCAACTCGCTGTTCAAGGCCGAGGACCAGGTCAAGGTCGAGCACAACTGGCGCGGCGACATCCTGGTCGGGCACCTGAATGGCGGCGTCGCCCGCATCGGCAAGACCAAGGCGGTCGACACCATCGAGTCGGGGCCGTTGTTCGGTACCCATGCCTCGGCCCACGTCGCCGCGGCCTGCGGCGACATGCGCGTGCTGGCGATGGACATCGGCGGCACCACCGGCAAGTCCAGCGCGATCAGCGACGGCCGCATCGAGATGCGCAGTCAGGGCCACATCTTCGGCATCCCGGTGCGCATGCCGATGCCGGTGCTGCGCTCGAACGCGCTCGGTGGCGGCAGCATCGCGCGCGTCGCCGACGGCCGCGTGACCCTGGGCCCGGAGTCCATGGGTGCGGCGCCGGGGCCGGCCTGCTACGGGCTGGGCGGCAGCAACGCGACCCTGACCGACGCCCTGGTCGCGCTCGGTGCGATTTCGCCCACCGCCTTCCTCGACGGCCGCCGCGTGCTCGACGTCGCGCGCGCCGACGCGGCACTCGAACAGCACGTCGCCGCGCCGCTGGCCTGCGACGTCGCCGCCGCCGCGCGCGCGGTACTCGACTGCGCCGTCGCCATGATGGCCGGGCTCGCGCGCGACACCGCGGGCGAGGTCGGCTGGACCGTACAGGACGACGTCACCCTCTACGCCTACGGCGGTAACGGGCCGCTGTTCGGCACCCTGGTCGCCGCGGCGCTGGGCATCGAACGGGTACGGCTGTTCGCCCTCGGCACGGTGTTCTCGGCCTTCGGTTCGGCCACCTCCGACGTGCTGCACGTCTACGAGCGCGCCCTGACCGACGGTGCCGATGCCGCGGCGCTGGCCGCGGCCGGTGCGGCACTCGCGCGCCAGGCGCGCCGCGATCTCGCCGGCGAGGGTTTCGACCCGGGCGCCGCGAGCTACCACTGGACGGTGCAGAACGATGCCCGCGAGCGCTTCGCCGCCGAGGGCGACATCGACACCGTGGCGGCGGCGCTGGCCGCGGGCCTGGCCGATGCGAGCCTGCTGCGCCTCGACGCGCGTTTCGCCATCGGCCAGGTCACTTTGCCGGCGCAGACCGCCGGCGGTGCGCCGGCGCCAACGGGTGAGCGCGCCTCGCCGCTCGGCCGCGACGGCTACCTACCGGTCTACGCCCATGCGAGCCTGCACGGTCATGCCATAGCCGGCCCGGCGGTGGTCGACGGCGGCACCTTCACCTGGCTGATCGGCGGCGACTGGCGGCTGACAACGGACGCCAACGGCAACGCGCTGGCGACACGGGAGGGCAAGGCATGAGCAGCCTGTTACACGTCGGCGATCGGCTCGATCTCGACCTCGAAACCGAGCGCTGGGTCTGCGGCAAGTGCAGCCAGGATCTCGGCAACGCGCGCGACAACGTCAAGCGCGGGCTGCTGGTCGCCGAGCGTGACCCGGCCGAGGTCCACCCACCGCTGATCGCGGGCGAGTTCACCTTCTCGCCCAATCCGCAGTGGGTACGCATCCTCGAGTTCTATTGCCCGGGCTGCGGACTGCAGGTCGAGACCGAGTACCTGCCGCCGGGGCACCCCATCACCAACACCACCGAGCTCGACCTCGACGCCATCAAGGCGCGCCTCGCGGCCGGTGAGCTGGTGCTCGACGACGGCCACCTGCGCCCGGCCGGGGAGGAACAGCGATGAGAAGCGTGGACATCGACGTCGGCGGTACCTTCACCGATCTCGTGCTGAGCTTCGACGACCAGCGCGTGATCGCCAAGTCGCCGACCACCCCCTACGACCTCTCGGTGTGCTTCCTCAACGTGCTCGAGGACGGCGCCGACCAGCTCGACATGGACGTCGAGGAACTGCTGCCCCAGATCGAGGTAGTGCGCTACTCCACCACGGTGGCGATGAACCGGCTGATCGAGCGGCGCGGCCCGCGCCTGGGGTTGATGACCACCGAGGGTCACCAGGAAGCCATCCTCATCGGCCGCGGCGCGCAGTGGTGCGATGGCCTGCGTATCAGCGAACGGCGCAACCTCGCCGTGCAGCACAAGCCCGAGCCGCTGGTCTCGCGCGATCTGATCGTCGGGCTCAAGGAGCGCGTCGACTCGGCCGGCCAGGTATTGCGCCCGCTCGACGAGGACGACGTGCGCGAGAAGCTGCGTTATCTCATCGACAATGGCGCGCGCTCGATCGCCGTCTCGCTGTTGTGGTCGTTCGTCAACCCGGCGCACGAGAAGCGCGTGCGCGAGATCATCCGCGAGGAGTACAAGGGCTACCACGTCGGCTACCTGCCGGTGGTGCTGTCGCACGAAGTGGTCGGCAAGGTCGGCGAGTACGAGCGCACCATGACGGCCATCCTCGACGCCTACCTGCAGCGCTCGATCAAGCTCGAGATGGAGGCGACCTGGGACCGCTTACGCGAGCTCGGCTACCGCGGCACCTTTCTCCTCACCCACAACACCGGCGGCTCGGCCGAGATGTTCAAGACCACGGCCTCGCGCACCTACAACGGCGGGCCGATCTCGGGACTCATGGGCGCTTACCACTTCGGCCGCGCGCTGGGCTACGCGAACGTCATCGCGGCCGACGTCGGCGGCACCAGCTTCGACGTCGGCATGGTGGTCGACGCCGGCGTGCGCAGCTACGAGTTCCGCCCGGTGATCGATCGCTGGATGGTCGGCATCTCGATGCTCGAATGCACCACCATGGGTGCGGGCGGTGGCTCCATCGCCTCGATCAATACGCTCCTCGACCGCCTCGAGGTCGGGCCGCGCAGCGCCGGCGCCATGCCGGGGCCGGTGTGCTACGACCTCGGCGGCACCGAGCCCACCGTTACCGACGCCGACGTCGTGCTCGGCTACATCTCGCCCGACAGCTACTTCTCCGGGCGCATGCCGCTCAACGCCGACAAGGCGCGTGCGGCGATCGAGGAGAAGATCGCGACGCCGCTGGGGGTTTCCGTCGACGAGGCCGCGGCCATGATCCGCAACATCGTCGAGGAGAACATGGCCTCGGCGATCAAGCGCGAGGTCCACCTGCGCGGCTACCACCCCGAGGACTTCGCCGTGTTCGCCTTCGGCGGTGGCGGGCCGACCCACGTCGCCGGCTTCCGCGCCGACGTGCCGCTGGCGGTGATCTTCCCGCAGTCGCCGGTGTTCTGCGCGCTCGGCTCCTCGGTCATGGACATCATGCACGTCTACGAGAAGTCGCGCCGCATGGTCTTCATGGAACCGGTGACCGAGCGGCTCGCCACCGACTACGCCGCCTTCAACGAGACCGTCGAGGCGCTGGTCGAGCAGGCCCGCATCGACATCGCCGCCGAGGGCTTCGATCTCGACGAGGTCGTCTACGCGGTCGAACTCGACATGCTCTACGGCGGCCAGGTGCAGGTGAAGCGGGTGTCCTCGCCGCACGTGCGCATCGAGAGCCCGCGCCACGTCGAGGAGATCTACAACGCCTTCGAAGCGGAGTTCGCCGCCGCCTTCAGCCCGCACGTCATCCACAAGCCGGGCGGCGTCTACCTCGACAACATCGTCCTCAAGGCGACCGTGCCCACGGCCAAGCCCGATCTGCCGCGTTTCGAACTCGGCCCGGCCGACGCCGCGGCGGCGGTGAAGGGCGAGCGCGAAGCCTACTGGCCCGAACTCGGCCGGCGCCAGGTGACCACCGTGTACCGTTTCGAGGACATGCAGCCCGGCATGCACGTCGACGGCCCCGCCCTGGTCGAGGCCGAGTTCACCACGCTCGTGGTGCCGCCCGGGCAGTTCTTCCACATCGACGATCGCGGTCTCGGCCTGCTCGAGTACGCGGCCGGCACACGTGACAGCCAGGAGGTGGCCGCATGAGCATCCCTACCGTTGCCGAGAAACTCGCCGCGCTCAAGGTGACCACGGCCAGCGATTACGAACGCGCCTGCGCTGACGCCCTGCCGCGTGGTGCCTACGAGATCGCGGTGCAGCGCACCGCCGACATCCTCGACGAGGGTTACGAGATCTTCATGCGCTCCTCGCGCAGTTCCATGGGCGTGGCCGGTGATTCCATCGTCGCCATGTTCAACGCCGCCGGCGATCTCGTGAACGCCTCCGCCGGCACCTATCTCCATGCCGTGATCCCGCCCATCGTCATCAAGTACATCATCGCCAAGTACAGCGACAACCCCGGCATCGAGGACGGCGACATCTTCTACACCAACGACGCCCTCTACGGCGGCATCCACAATCCCGACCAGGTCGCCATCACGCCGGTGTTCTTCGACGGCAAGCTGGTGGCGTGGACCGCGGCGCTGTCGCATACCACCGAGACCGGCGCCAAGGAACCGGGCGGCATGCCGGTATCGGCAACCTCGCGCTTCGAGGAAGGCATGAACCTGCCACCGATGAAGATCGGGCGCGACTTCCGCATCAACAACGACATCATCGAGCTGTTCCGCGCCTTCGGCATCCGCGCCGAGGCCAACGTCACGGTCGATCTCAAGGCGCGCTGCACCACCGCCGACCGTGTGCGCCTGCGCATCGTCGAGATGTGCAAGCGCGAGGGCGTGGACTTCGTCACCGGGCTGTTCCGTCGCATGCTCGACGAGGCCGAGGCCGGCGCGCGCAAGCGCCTGACGAGCTGGCCCGACGGCACCTACCGCTGCGTGACCTTCTCCGACGCCGCCGGCAACCTGCGCGGTCTCATCCGCAACTGCTGCATGACCGTGACCAAGCGCGGCGACGGCATGGTCATCGACTTCACCGGTACGTCGCCGGAGAACCTGTCGAGCTACAACGCCCACCCGCAGGCGGTGGTCGGACACCTCGCCAACTACATCTACGAGTACGTCTTCCACGACCTGCCGATCTCGAGCGCGACCTTTGCCCCCATCGATTTCGTCTTCCCCGAGGCGAGCTGTCTGTCGCCGACCGCGCGCGCGGCGACCTCCAACGCCGTCATGATCTGTTCGGGCGCGATGAGCGCGGTGGCCAACTGCATCTCGCGGGCGCGCTTTCCCACCTACGAATGGCAGCAGGCCACCGCCTCGATGGGCAACGGCGGCAATGCCACCGTGATCGCGGGGCTGTCGCAGTGGCAGCAGCCCTTCGCCGACATGATCGCCTACCCCATCAATACCGAGGGCCAGGGCGCGCGCTCGTGCTGCGACGGCATGGATGCCTACGGCTTTCCGTGGTGCGCCTTCGGTCGCGCGCCCGACGTCGAGTCGATCGAGAACGAGTTCCCCATGATCATCCCGTTCTCGCAGCACTGGCCGGATTCCGGCGGCCACGGGCGTTTCCGCGGCGGCTGCGGCACGGCACAGTTCTGGGCCGCCCACCACGTACCGGCACTGTACTTCATGGCCATCGCCGACAACTCGACCATCCAGACCCCGCAGCCGATCTTCGGCGGCTACGCGCCGCCGACCGTGCCCGGGCTGTCGCTCAAGGGCACCCGGGTGAGCGAGCTGTTCGGTCACCTCGACAACGACACGCTCGATTTCCAGAGCCTGGTCGAGGGCCGCTTCGGCGAACTCGCGACCGAGCCCTTCGGTCGCGTCACCCGTCCGATCAACGGCGACGAGACGGTCACCATCGGCCTGTCGACCGGCGGCGCCGGCTTCGGCGATCCGCTCGAGCGTGATTACGACTCGATCGAACGCGATCTCGTCAAGGGCCTGTGCTCGGCCTGGAGTGCCGAGCACGTCTACCACGTGGTGTGGGATGCCGAACGCCGACGCATCGATCGCGAGGCGTCCGATGCCGCGCGCCACGAGGCGCGGCGGGCACGCATCGCCCGCGGCCGCGCGTTCGACGCGTTCGAGGCCGAATGGTCGACGCGCAAGCCGCCCGAGGACATCCTCGGGCTGTACGGCTCGTGGCCCGACGCGCAGCCGCTGGCCCCGGCATTCCGTCCATGAGCGGGGCCGGCAGAGCGCCCGCCAAGCGCGCCAAGGCCATCGTCCAGGGCCGCGGGCGCGAGCACCGCGTGGTGGTGCCGCTGGCCTTCGAGGTCGCGGCGCGCATCTCGGCGCGGCCGCTGGACGCCTTCCGCAACGATCCCACCCAGCTCGCCAACGGCCTCGGCGAACTGCAGCGCGCGATCGGCGCCGACGGCATCGTCGTCGCCTGCGCCGGCGGCATGGAACGCGCGTCGTCGACCACGCTGGACGCCGCCGCCATCGTCGCCAACGGCCCGGTCGCGGCCAGCCTGGAAGCCTGCCGGCGCCTGCGCGAGAGCTGCGGTGATACCGCCGCCCTGCTCGCCGGGCTGAGCGGGCCGGCCACCCTGGCGCGGCAGTTCGGCGCCGACCTCGCCGCGGCCGGCGCCGCCTTCGGCGAACTGGTCAAGGCCTTCTGTGCCGCCGGCACCCAGCTCGTGCTGCTGTTCGAGGACGACGGCATTGCGCTCGACGAGAGCTGGCGCGCCGCGGTCAAGACCGCCGACAACATCGCGCGCTTCCACCAGGCCGGGCTGATGGGCTGGCGGGTCGACGGCCTGCCGTCACCGGTGATGCAGCCGCTGGCGGCACCCGCCGCCGACGGCGTGGGTTTCATCATGACCGACGACCTCGTGCCGGCCGATGCCGACATCGCCGCGCTTGCCGCCTGGGTCGCCGGCGCGCGCGGGGACGCCGGGTGAGCCGCGCGTACTGGAACGCGGCGGCCGAGTGCGCGGACGCCGCCGACAGCCGTCGCCTGCACGACGAACGCCTGCGCGTGCAGCTCGCCTACGTTGCCGCGGGTTCGCGTTTCTACCAGGGCAAGTTCGCCGCGGCCGGTGTCGATCCGGCGACGGTGCGGGGTGTCGACGATCTGGCGCGCCTGCCCTTCACCGAGAAGAGCGAGTTGCGCGAGAACCAGCTCGCCCTGCCGCCCTTCGGCGCCCACATCGCCTGCGACCCGGCCGCGGTGCGGCGGGTCTACTCGACCTCGGGCACCACCGGGCGGCCGACCTACATCGGGCTGACCGCGCACGACGTCGGGGTGTGGCGCGAGGCGGCCTGCCGCGCGTTCTGGGCCAACGGCCTCAGGCCCGGCGACCGCGTACCGCTGGTGGTCTCGCCCTTCGTCGTCGCGGCGAGCTATGCCGATGCCTTCGAGGCCATCGGCACCTCGATCCCGATCGGCGTCAACATGACCGATCGCCTCGTCGACGCCTTCCGCTTCGGTGGCGCCAACAGCCTGCTGTGCACGGCATCCTACCCGTTGCACTTCGCGCGCGCGCTGGAAGAGCGCGGCATCGATCCGCGCACCTTGGGCCTGCGCCGCATCATGGCCGGTGGTGAACCGGGCGCCTCGATACCCGAGGTGCGGCGGCAGATCGAACAGACCTTCGACTGCACCCTGATGGAGTGCTCCGGCAACGGCGACTACTGCGCCATGACCTGGGCCGAGTGCGAGCAGCGCCAGGGCATGCACTTCGTCGGCCAGGGCATCGTCCATCCCGAGATCATCGACCCCGAATCGGGCGAACCGCTCGCCATCGCGCCCGGCGTGACGGGCGAACTCGTGGTGACCTCGCTCGATCGCGAGTGCATGCCGCTGGTGCGTTTCCGCACCCGTGACCACGTCGAGGTCACCCACACCGACTGCGTCTGCGGGCGCACGGGCTTCGGTATCCGCATCGTCGGCCGCACCGACGATCTCCTCATCGTGCGCGGGGTCAACGTCTACCCGGCCGCCGTGCGCGACGTCGTCGCCGGCTTCGCCCCGCGCACCAACGGCGTCATCGAGATCCAGCTCCACGAGGCGCCGCCGAAGGGCTGGGAGCCGCCGGTGCACGTCAAGGCCGAGCACGGCGCGGCGGCCGGCGACCTCGCCGCGCTCAAGGCCGACATCGAGGCCCGGCTGCGCGAGAAGCTGATCTTCCGCGCCGAGGTGGAGCTCGTGGCGGAAGGCAGCCTGCCGCGCTACGAGTACAAGGCGAAGCTGGTGCGGGAGTGCTGGCACACCTGAGATGCTGCGCCGCCCGCGCGCGGCTTTATACTGCCCCGGTGACGTCGGCCGGGCCCGCGGGCCCGGCCGGCACGCAGACCCGGGGAGAGAGCATGGGCAACAGCGGCAAACTCGTCGCCGACAAGGCGCAGCCGCGCGGCAAGTATCCGCATGCGCGCCGCGTGGGCGACTTCATCTTCGTCTCCGGCACCAGCGCCAGGCGTGCCGACAACAGCATCGCCGGCGCCGAGGTCGACGAGATGGGCACGACCCGCCTCGACATCGAAGCGCAGACGCGCGCCGTGCTCGACAACATCGATGACATCCTCGCCGCCTTCGGCTCCGGCCTCGTCGACGTCGTCGAGATCACCACCTTCCTGGTCAACATGAACGACTTCGGCGGTTACAACGGCGTCTACGGTGAGTACTTCGATTACGACGGCCCGGCACGCACCACCGTCGCCGTGCACCAGTTGCCGCACCCGCACCTGCTGATCGAAATCAAGGCCGTGGCCTTCGTTCCGGCCACGCGCGATGGAGGGACTAACGCATGAGCCAGGGTGAAATCGTCGCGGGCTTTCTCGCGCCGCATCCGCCGCACCTCGTCTACGGCGAGAACCCGCCGCAGAACGAGCCGCGCTCGCAGGGCGGCTGGGAGCCGCTGCGCTGGGCCTACGAACGCGCGCGCCGATCGCTCGATGAATTGAAACCCGACGTGCTGCTGGTGCATTCGCCGCACTGGATCACCCAGCAGGGGCATCACTTCCTCGGCGTGCCGCACCTGCGCGGCAAGTCGGTCGACCCGATCTTTCCCAACCTGTTCCGTTACACCTTCGAACTCGACGTCGACGTCGAACTGGCCGAGGCCTGCGCCGCCGAGGGCGCGGCGCTCGGACTCACCACCAAGCTCATGCGTAACCCGCACTTCCGCGTCGACTACGGCACCATCACCACGCTGCACATGATGCGGCCGCAGTGGGACATCCCGGTGGTCGGGCTGTCGGCGAACAATTCACCCTATTACCTGACCACCGAAGAAGGCCTGGAGGAAATGGATGTCCTCGGCCAGGCGACCCGCCGCGCGATCGAGGCCAGTGGCAAGCGTGCCGTGCTGCTCGCCTCCAACACGCTCTGCCACTACCACTTCAGCAAGGAGCCCGAACCACCCGAGGACATGTCCAAGGAACACCCCGAGAACATGGCGGGCTACCTGTGGGACATGCGCATCATCGAACTCCTGCGCGCCGGCCGGGTGCGCGAGACCTTCGACATCCTGCCGCAGTTCATCGAGGAGGCCTTCGCCGAGGTGAAGTCGGGCGCGTTCACCTGGATGTTCGCCGCCATGGGCTACCCGGAACTCGCCGGCGAACTGCACGGCTACGGCACCGTCATCGGCACCGGCAACGCGGTGATGGAATGGAACCTGGTCAAGGCCGGCCTGGCGCGGGCCGCGTGAGGAGGGCACACCGATGAGCATCGTCTGCGCCTGCCTGCTGCCGGGGTCGCCGCTGCCCTACGTCAGGCGTGACAACCCGCCGTGGGGCGCGCTGGCCACGGCCATGGAGCAGGCCGGTGAGATCGTCGCCGCCTGTGAACCGGAGACGTTGATCGTCTACTCGACGCAATGGTTCGCGGTGCTCGACCAGCTGTGGTTGACGCGCCCGCGCATGCAGGGGCTGCACGTCGACGAGAACTGGCACGAGTACGGCGAGCTGCCATTCGATTTCGCCATCGACCTCGAGCTGGCCGAGGCCGTCATCCCGGCGACGCAGGCGGTCGAGGTGCGCTCCAAGGGTGTCGACTACGACGGCTTCCCGGTCGATACCGGCACCATCGTCGCCAACGCTTTCCTCAACTCGGCCGACCGCTACCGCCTGGTGGTGGCCTCGAACAACCTCTACCACGACTGGTCGACGACCCACGCCCTCGGCCGCATCGCCGCGGCCGAAGCCGACCGGCGCGCGCGGCGTGTCGCCGTCGTCGGTGTCGGCGGGCTGTCGGGCGCATTCTTCCGCGGCGCCATCGACATCGCCGAGGATCGCATCGTCCGCGCCGAGGACGATGCCTGGAACCGACGCGTGCTCGATCTCATCGTCGCCGGCGACGGCGGCAAGCTGCTCGAAGCCGTGCCCGCCTACGCTGCCGAGGCGCGGGTCGACATGGGCTTCAAGCACCTCGCCTTCATCCTCGGCGCGCTGGGCGACCGTTACGCCGGTGCCGAGGTGCACGGCTACGGCCCGTTGTACGGGGCCGGCGGGGCGGTGGTGACGTTCCGGCCCTAGGGCGCTCGTACCCCCGTGCTCCATCCCCGGCACCGGCTCTGACCCCTCACGGGGTCAGAGCCGGTCGACGCACGCCCGACCCCCACGCCTTAGAATGACCGCCGTAGCGCCCGAGGAACCCGCCCATGAGCCCGACCGAGGTCAAGGTCTTCTTCAACTTCCGCAGTCCCTACTGCTACCTCGCGTCACACTCGATGTTCGAGCGCCTGGCGCGCTTCGACGTGCACCTGGCCTGGCGCACCCTGGGCGGCTGGGACGGGCGCTCGTCGCCCGAGCGCGCCAAGGTCAAGGTGCCGCTGACACGCCAGGACGTGCAGCGCTGGTGCCGGCGGCTCGGCGTGCCGTTCGTGCCGCCGCCGATCACGACCGACCCGACCCCGGCCGGGCTGCTCGCCTGCGCGGCGGAAGAGGCGGGCCTGTTGCAGGACTACGTCAAGGCGGTGATGTGGCGGGAATGGGCCGAGGGCGCGGACATCGGCCAGCCGGACGTGCTCGAAGCCGTGGCCGAGCGCATCGGCCTCGGCGCCGCGGCCGTCCCCGCCGCACTGGCCAACCCGGCCTTCCACCAGCGTCTCGCCGCCAACTGGGCGGAGGCCCAGGCGCTGGGTGTCATCGGCGTGCCGACCTTCGTCGTCGGCGACCAGATCTTCTGGGGCAACGACCGCCTCGATTTCCTCGAGGCGTACCTGGCCGGCTGAGGCACCCGGGTGTGCAGGCGCCGCCTGCGCCGGGCGCGCAATCGAACGGCCGCCAGGGCGCAGGCCACGATGCCTGGCGGACCGCGACACGCCGCGGACCGCCCGCGCAGCAGGTTGACGGCATCCTGCTAGGCTTGTAGCCGGTTACGCGCGGATGCGACCGCGGCCTGCAGCGGGCCCGGCCCGCGCCGTTCCGACCACGGGATCCCACGGAGCCAAGCATGATCGATCTCTACACCTGGTCCACCCCCAACGGCCGCAAGGTCTCCATCATGCTCGAGGAACTCGGCCTCGCCTACCGCGTGCACCCGGTCGACATCACCCAGGGCGAGCAGTTCGCGCCGGATTTCGTCGCCGTCAGTCCGAACAACAAGATCCCGGCCATCGTCGACCAGGACAACGGCCAGACCCTGATGGAGTCGGGCGCCATCCTGCTCTACCTCGGCGAGCGTCACGGTCGCTTCCTGCCGGCCGACGGCGTGGCGCGCTGGCGCACCATCGAGTGGCTGATGTGGCAGATGGGCGGGGCCGGCCCGATGCTCGGCCAGGCGCACCATTTCGTGCACTTCAATCCCGACAAGTCCGAGTACGCGCGCGAACGCTACCGCGGCGAGGCCGAGCGCCTCTACGGCGTGCTCGATCGCCGCCTGGGCGAACATGCTTTCCTGGCCGGCGACGATTACAGCGTGGCCGACATCGCGACCTGGCCCTGGATTGCCCGCTACGAGTGGCAGGGCGTCGACTTCGCCGCCTACCCGCACGTGTTGCGCTGGTACCGAGCGATCGCGGCCCGCCCGGCGGTCCAACGCGGCTTCGTGGTGCCGAACGAGGCGCCCATTCCGCAGCCCGCGGGGAATGACGCGGCAGGCTGAGCCCATCGCCGGCCCGCGCGGCAAGCCGGGGACTCGACAAGTCGCCCGTCTTGGCGTCTGATCGCGCGGCCGACGCGCCGTGTCGCGTGCCCGGCCCCGGTCCCGAAGAGCATTCCCGAGCATGTCCGAAGTCCTTGCCGAGCATCGCACCGATGCTCTCCGGTCGCCGCCCGCGGTGCGGTCGTGAACCCGGCTGTTTTTGCCGTCGCCGCGTCCGCGGGTGCCGCCGCTGGCTTCGCCGGCAGCGACGTGTGGTCGGCGATCGCCGCCGATTTCGCCAACCTCGGCTCACCGGCGACCCTGGCCGCCTTCGTCCAGGTGCTCCTCATCGACATCGTGCTGGCCGGCGACAACGCCATCGTGGTCGGCGCGCTGGCCGCCGGCCTGCCGCCGGCGCAACGGCACAAGGTCATCGCCATCGGCGTGGTCGCGGCGCTGGTGCTGCGCGTGGTCTTCGCACTCGGGGTGAGCTGGCTGATGGGCCTGGTCGGCCTGATCCTCGCTGGCGGCCTGCTGCTGTTGTGGGTGGCCTGGCGCATGTACCGCGAACTGCGCCCGGCGCGCGACGAGTCGCCGGGCTCACCCGAGGTCACGGGCGACCAGCACAGCGGTCTCGCCGCCGCCAAGAGCTTCGCCGGCGCGGCCTGGGCGGTGGCGCTGGCCGACGTCTCCATGAGCCTCGACAACGTGCTCGCCGTGGCCGGCGCGGCGCGTGAGCATCCGGGCATCCTCATCGTCGGCCTCGCCCTGTCGGTGGCCCTGATGGGCATCGCCGCCAATCTCATCGCGGCCTACATCGAACGCTTCCGCTGGATCGCCTGGGTCGGGCTCGGCGTCATCCTCTACGTCGCGGTCGGCATGATCTGGGCGGGCTTCGTCGACCCTGAACTCGGGGTGCTGGCGGCGGCTGCCGCGCGGTGACGCGGCGGCGAGTCGTCCCCCGGGGGCGTGCCCCGGGGGCCGTGGGGCTCAGCGCGGGTCAGCGTAACGGTAGACCGTGGCACCGACCACCTCGACGTCGCGCGTGAAGCGGCCGTCGTCGCGCACTGGCGGCGGCGTTGCCGGGCGATAGACGAAGGTCGTCGAGGCGCCGGGTTCGAGACGCTGGTCGACGCTCACGTAATCGGCCCACGACGGGTCGTCCGGCCCGGGGTGGAGTTCGTCGCGCCACAACCAGCCGTGGCGGACCAGCAGGACGATGCCACCGAGCGCTTGCTCGCCGATGTTGGTCAGGGTGCCGCGCACCTCGCCTGCGGGTCGATACTCGGCTTCCAGCGCAACATGGCGGGCGAGGGTGGCGTCGGGCGTGAGCTGCGCGGCCGGCGACGCGACGGGGGTGGTGAGGAGCGTGCCGAGCAGCGCGATGGATACGAGCCTGGTGTTCATGATGATTCTCCCTGGACGTGAGTGGGGGTGGCCGCGCGTCAGTCGTTGCGCGCGAGGCAGTCGCGGTAGGCGCGTTCGGCCGCGCTGACCCGCTCCTTCTCGCCGGTCAGGCCGTGCAGGGTGCCGGCCACGGCGCCGACCACGGCACCGATCCCCGCGCCCTTGCCGGCGCCGTCGCCACCGTCGGCGATGGCGCCGCCGGCGGCGCCGGTACCCGCCCCGACCATGGCGCCGACCGCGCCGTTCTTGAGCACGCGGCCGTTGTCGCGCCGCGCGTCGGCGAGGTAGACGGCGCAGTTCTCGCGTGGCGGCTGCGGCGGCGTGCTGGCGGCCGGCGGCGATGCGGCCGGGGCGGGCGCGCTCGGCGGCGCCGCGGCGGCGTCGGCGGTCGCGTCACCCGGCCCCTTGTCTTCCACACCGTCGTAGAGCGCCGCCCAGGTGATGCCGCCGGCGGCCAGCAGGCCGATCACGGTACCGCTGACCAGGGCGACCACGGTCGTGGTGCGCCGCGCGGGCGCCCCGGTGCGCGTCGGATCGTTGGGATTCGGTTGGGTGCGTTCTTCGGGATTCATGGCGTTACCCTCGCTGTGTTTGTCCTACACGCCGACAAGGGAAGCAGAGGGCCGCGGGTCGGCGCCGGACGAAGTTCACGCCCGCCCGGAACGCTGCCGAGTTCCCCCGCTAGCTGTGAACGCCTTCACCGCGTGCGGTAATCGCAGTGCGAAACCGATCACACCGGGTATGCGAAAAGGTCATCGCCCGTGGGGCCGCGGCCGTGGCCGCCGGCGTGCGATACTCGGCGCCCGGTCGGTGGCGACGACGCGCAACATGCCGACCGGCTGATGCAAGGGGAGGGACAACGAAATGAACGGGCCAGCGGAGATTCCCTACGGCGCGTGGTGGTCGACGCCGTTCTGCAAGTGGCAGACGGATTTCCAGCATCTGCATGCATTGAAGTTCGCGGCGCACGTTGCGCAAGACGCGCTGGCGCAGCGCGGTATTCCGGGCGAGGTCTTCGATTTCGCCGTGCTCGGTAGCACCATTCCGCAGCCGCACTGTTTCTACGGCGCGCCGTGGCTGATGTCCCTCGCCGGCATGGGCGGCATCGCGGGGCCGAGCGTGGCCCAGGCCTGCGCGACCGGGGTGCGCGCGATCGCGGCCGCCGCGGGCGAACTCGCGCTCGGCCTGGCGACGACGGCACTGGTCGTCACCGCCGACCGGACCTCCAACGGTGCGCACCTCTACTACCCCGAGCCGGCCGGCATGGGTGGCACCGGCAGCAGCGAGAACTGGGTGCTGGACAATTTCAGCTGCGATCCCAACGGCGGCCACGCCATGATCACGACGGCCGAGAACGTCGCCGCGAAACACGCCATCCCGACCGAGTTGCAGCACGAGGTGGTGCTGCGGCGTTACGCGCAGTACCAGGATGCGCTGGCCGACGACCGGGCTTTCCAGAAGCGCTACATGCGCCTGCCGTTCGAGGTGCCGCGGCCGCGGTTCGACAAGACCGCCACGATCATCGCTGGCGATGTCGGCGTCACGCCGACTTCGGGCGAGGCGTTGGCGCGCCTGCGCCCGGTCTTGCCGGACGGCACCGTGACTTTCGCCGCCCAGACCCACCCGGCCGACGGCAACGCCGGGCTGGTGGTGACGACGCCGGCACGTGCCGCCGAGCTGAGTATCGATGCCAACGTACGCGTACGCCTGCTCGGCTTCGGCCAGGCGCGGGTAGCGCCCGCCTACATGCCCGAGGCGGTGGTGCCGGCGGCGTCGGTGGCGCTGGCCCAGGCCGGGCTCGCCATCGCCGACATCGAGGCGGTCAAGACGCACAACCCCTTCGCGGTCAACGACATCGTCTTCGCGCGCGCCACCGGCTTCCCGTGGGAGCGCATGAACAACTACGGCTGCTCGCTGATCTGGGGCCATCCACAGGCGCCGACCGGCACCCGCGCGATCATCGAGTTGATCGAGGAACTGGCCTTGCGCGGCGGCGGTCGTGGCTTGTTTTCGGGCTGCGCGGCAGGTGATACGGCGATGGCGCTGGTGGTGGGGGTCGAGGTGGCGTGAGGCGGCGGCCGCGAATGGCCTTCTGCCTGCACCGCGCAGCGCGCCGGGAACGCGCCAGCAACGGGGACAGTATACTTTTCGTGCGAAGTGTAGCCGCGGCCAGCGCCCGGCTAAAAGTACACTGTCCCCGTTCCCTCACCCCCGTTCCCGTTACCCTCCGTTCCCCTGTCCTGCGCCCTTCCTTCTCGGGTCTTCACGGCGTGTTGCGACAGGCTGCCGCGCGCAGGCGCTGGGGCAGGTCGCCGCCGCCGCAGTGCCAGCTGATGACGGCCGTGGCGGGGTCGTCGCCCGGGTCCTCGATTGTCGGCGTGAGCCGCAGTGTGCGGCCGGCCGCCTCGTCGCCGAGGCGCGGGTCGTCCGAGTAGCGCAACGTCAGTACGCCGCCGGCGCCGACCTCGACTGCCGCCACGTAGCGTCCGTGCATGGCGCCGAGCGCGGTCAGCCCGGCCTCGGCGTTGTTCGCCGGGAAACGTCCCTGGATGCGATAGACGTTCTCGACGTGCTGACGCCGCTTGGCCGCCCACTCGTAGCCCTGCACGGCATAACGTCGTTCTTCTTGCTGCAGGAAGACCGGGACGGTGAAAGCCAGCAGGCCGCCCACCAACAGTGCCGCCACGAGCCAGCCCGTGCCACGCTTGTTCGCGGGTAGCGGAACCGGTGCTCCGTGGCGATTGCTGCCCGCGGTGCCGGGCCACAGGGCGAGGCCGAGCCAGCCCAGTACGACCAGCGCCCAGGCATAGGGCAGCCATGGCACGGCCGCGGGATGACCCCGCGCGGCGAATGCCGCGGTGGCGACGAGCACGAACGGCGCCAGCCAGCGCGCATCGCGGCCGGCGTCGTGCAGGCGCTGCACGGTGGCGCGTAGCTGGGCGAAGGCGAGGCCGCCGAAGGCGAGCGTGAC
This sequence comes from Gammaproteobacteria bacterium, assembly GCA_024235015.1. Classification (GTDB taxonomy): domain Bacteria; phylum Pseudomonadota; class Gammaproteobacteria; genus JACKNG01. Next base: position 339,616 of record JACKNG010000003.1, on the reverse strand, counting down.
GAGCGTGCCGATGACGGCTTCGGTAGATGCGCCAGCAGTCCCGCCGAGCACGGCGGTGAGGCCGAATACCGCCAGGCTGACCAGCATCGGCGTGAGCAGTGCGAGCAGGGCGAGTTGGGCGGTGAACACGAGGTAGGCGCGCGCTGAGCGTCGGCCGGCGAACAGGGTGTGGAGTCGCTTGCGGGCCCGGGTTTCAGGCATCGACGGTCAGCCTGGAGACACTGGCTGCGCGCGGTGGCCAGCAGCGGCAGACGGTGCACTGGGAATGCAGGGCGCGGCAGCGCAGGCACGCCGCCGGGCCAGGCGCCGGCCGGGCAAGGACCCGGCCGGGCGGGGCGGTGGGCCTACTTCGCCGCGGCGTAGTGCTGGCCGACGACGTTCCAGTCGAGCACTTCCCAGAAGCCCTTGAGGTAGTCGGGGCGCAGGTTGCGGTAGTCGATGTAGTAGGCGTGCTCCCACACGTCGCAGGTCATCAGCGGGGTCATGCCGTCGTTGACCGGGTTGCCGGCATTGCCGGTGTTGACGATGGCGAGTTCGCCCTTGCCGTCGAGCACGAGCCAGGTCCAGCCGGAGCCGAACAGGCCGGTCGCCTGGGCATTGAAGGCCTCGCGGAACTTGGCGAAATCGCCGAACTTGGCGCTGATCGCCTTGGCCAGGTCGCCGGACGGTTCGCGTGCGCCCTTGGCGCTGAAGGCATTGAAATAGAACTCGTGGTTCCAGGTCTGGGCGGCGTTGTTGAAGTACGCCGTCGACGGACCTTTCTTGACCAGGTCGAGCAGGCTGAGCTTGTCCTCGTCCTTACCCTCGATGGCGGCGTTGAGCTTGGCGACGTAACCGGCATAGTGCTTGCCATGGTGGAACTCGAGCGTCTCGCGCGAGATGTGCGGTTCGAGCGCCGTGAGGTCGTAAGGCAATTGCTGCACGGAATGGGCCATGTCTTTCTCCTGGTTTGATGAGCGGACTGGACTGCGCCCGATGCGGCGCGCCCGGTAGGTGGGCGCATTATCCCGGGCGCTCTAATCCAGATCAAACCGGTCAGGAACTGTGGAAATAGAACGCGGTGCACACGCGCGTCACGCGGCTGGGGCCGCGGGCGCGCGCGCGAGTTCGTCGAGGATGCCCGCCAGGACCGCGTGGTCGCCAGGCGTGGACTGCGGAATGCTGACTTCGACGCGATCGACGAGCTGGCCGTAACGGGCGACGAGGGTCGCGGCGAGATCCGCGTAGGGCGCGACGACGACCCACTCGTGCAGCACGGCGTCGTCGATGCGCTTGGCCATCTCGTTCCAGCGCTGCTGCTTCGACAGTTGCGCGAGTTCGGCGGCGAGGTCGCCGAGACCGGCGCGCTCGAACGGCAGGCGGTAGGCCGGGGTGCTGACATAGAAAGCGAGGCGCTGGCGCGCGATCTCGGTGCGCCGCGCCAGCGTGTCGGCGTCACCGGCGGTGGCGATGAGCGGCTTCAGACACAGCTCGAAACGCTGTCCGGTGGGACGCCGTGCCGCCACCGCCGGGCGGATCACCTCGGCGATGTAGCGCGGTGAACACACCGGGTGCAGGCGCACACCGTCGGCGACCGCGGCGGCGACGCCGGCCATGTACGGATTGACCGCGGCAACCAGGATGGGAATGTCGGGATGTTCGATCGGTGCCGGGGTGAACAGCGGCACCGAGAGATCGAGCTTGTAGTGCGCACTGTCGAACTCGAGCCGGGTCTCGTGCTGCCAGGCCGTCCAGATCGCGCGCACCGCGCGCACGTAGTCGCGCATCCATGGACCCGGCGGATGCCATTCCATGCCGAAGCGGCGGCGTACGTGACCGCGGACCTGCGAGCCGAGGCCGAGCTCGAAGCGCCCGCCGGAGAGCTTCTGCAGGGTCCACGCCGACATCGCGGTGACGTAGGGACTGCGCGCGAAGGCGATGGCGACCGAGGTGCCGAGCTGGACGCGGCTGCTCGCCGTGGCGGCGAGGGCGAGGACGGCGAAAGGGTCGTCCTTGGTCTCTTCCATCAGCAGGCCGTGGTAGCCGAGCCGATCGACGAGGCCGGCTTCGCGCGGCACGCTGGCGAGATCGAGCGGAGAGTCGGGCACGGCGAGGCCGGGATCGAGCTTGCCCAGTGGCAACAGGGTTTCGGTCTTCATCGATGCAGACGCGGCTTGGACCGCGCCCAGTATGCCGCCCACGGCAGGGGCGACGCGAGCCCGGCCGGCGTCAGCCGGCCTGCGTGCTGCTCAACTGATCGATGGCCAGGCCGTTGCGCGCGGCGGCGCCGAGCATGCGCACCTGCTGCGGCTGGGCGGTCTGCTCGAAATCGAGAATGCTGAGCAGGTGGGTGCAATACCAGATCGCCTTGTGCTCGGCGACCAGGGCCGCCTCGCGGCCGTAGGCCGACTCGTTCTGGCCGAACACGCGGTGCTTGAGGCCCAGCGCCTTGGCCGCGACGTCGTTGGCGACCACGGTGCGTGCGCTGCCCACCGTGACGAGTTCGATGGCCTTGACGTTCCACAACGGCGCGTTGAGGTCGAGGTAGCCCTTGAGGTTCCGTTGCCAGGCGGCGTCCTTGAGATGGGCGCCGGCGTCGAAGACCAGCAGGCGCGCCGCCTGCTGCGCGTTGAGGCGGGCCGTCCACAGGCCCGGTAGCAGGCAGTTGGCCGGCGCCCTGGCGAACAGCCGGGCCAGGGTGGCGTCGTCGTGCGCCTGGGCCTCGCAGGCGAAGCGCGCGACGTGGAACAGGGTCTGCGGGTGGGCCTGGGCGTGGGCGAAGAAGGAATCGACGTAGTTCTTGATCACTTCGGCGGGCAGCAGTTCGCCGGCGCTGTTGCGGAAGGGGATGGCATAGGCGTGGCCGGTCGCACCGCTCGCCTTGCCGGTTTCGGCGCCGAACACCTTGGCGGCCATCGCGGCGCTCTCGCCCTGGTGCTGGCCACCGAGGTCGGTGCCGAAGACGTATACGGGTTCATTGCCCAGGCCGGCCTGGGTCACTGTCGCGGCTGCTCCCGCCATGGTGCTGCTTCTCCTCCTCCACTCGCGCACGCTCCACCCCGGAGCGTCGATGCTCCCGGGGTTAGCGGCGGCAGGCCGGCGATCCTTACCCCGGCCGACGCCGCCCGGCGCGGGCCTCAGTCGAGGCCGGCGAGGTCGCCGAGCACCTCGGCAGGATGGTCGCCCGGCTTGACCTCGGCGTAGCTCCGCAGCACGCGGCCGTCGCCGCCGATCAGCACCGAGACGCGGCTGGCGCGCGCGGCGCCGGCGGCGGCCGCGCCGTAGGCCGTCGACATGGCGAGGTCGACGTCGCTCAGCAGGTCGTAGGGGAAGTCGAACTTGGTGCGGAACGCGGCGTTGGCGGCCGGTGCATCGCTGCTCACGCCGAGCACCACGGTGTCGTGGGCGGCGAAGTCGGGGATTCGATCACGGAACCCCTTGCCTTCGATGGTTCAGCCGGGGGTGTCGGCCTTGGGATACCACCACAGCAGGACGCGACGGCCGGCGAAGTCGCCGAGGCTGACGTCGCGACCGTCCTGGTTGGGCAGGGTGAAAGCGGGCGCGGTGGCGCCGGGTTCGGGCAGGGCCATGGCAGGTCTCCTGTGTGCTAGCGGGGCGGACCCCTTCCACTCAACCGCGACGACCGGCAAAGCCGAAGCGCTTGGCCAGCGAGCGGAAGGACTGCTTGATACGCATCGACAGCTTGGGCGTCGGCTTGCCGGTCGCCTCCGGTGCCGCGGCTGCCGTCGACGCCGGCGTGTGCTCGGCGCGCGCCGCGCCGTTCGCGCCGTTCGCGCTGGCGGCGTCCTCGCCCTGCGGGCGGCGGCGCCCACGTCCGCGGCGCCGGCGCTTGCGCGGCGCCTCGCCAGCCGGGCCGTCGCCGTCCGCTCGTGGTGGCGAAGCTGCGGCAGGCATCGCTGGTGCTTCTGCCGGGGCCTCTGCTTCGCGCGGCTCGCGCGGACGTTCCTCGCGCGGTCCTTCGCTGCGCCGGCGCCCGCGTTCGCCGCCCTCGCGACGGCCGTCGCCACGGGGGGCGCCGCGTGAACCGCTATGCGAACGGCCGCCACGATCGCCGTCACGGCGGTCGCGTTCGCGCCGCTTGCGGCGCGTCTCCGCCGCATCCGCCATGGCGTCCTCGACCACGCTCTCGCCGCCCTCGCCGCGCGGGCGGCGCGGCGGCAGCGGCGCGAGCAGTTCCGGGTTGATCGATTCCACCGGGATCTTCTGCTCGATGTAGGCCTCGATGTCGGGCAGGCTCATGGCGTACTCGTCGCAGGCGAAGCTGATCGCATCACCCTCGGCGCCGAGGCGGGCGGTGCGGCCGATGCGGTGGACGTAGTCCTCGGCATCGAACGGCAGGTCGAAGTTGTAGACGTGGCTCACCGCCGGGATGTGCAGGCCGCGCGCGGCGACGTCGGTGGCGACGAGGAAGTTGAGCTCACCGCGCACGAAGCGGCCGAGCAGGCTCTCGCGTTTCTTCTGCGGCACGTCGCCGGACAGCACGCCGACCTTGTAACCGGCGCGCTCGAGGGTCAGGGCGACGCGCTCGCAGGCAGCCTTCGTGTTGACGAAGACCATGCTGCGATCGGTCTCGGTCTTGGCCAGCAGGCCGAGCAGCAGCGGCAGCTTTTCCTCGCGCGCCGGGAAGTACACCGCCTGGCGCACGTTGGCCGCGGTGATGCTGTCGCTCTCGACGACCAGCTTCTCCGGGTCGTTCATGTGCTCGTAGGCGAGTTCCAGCACGCGGTGGCTGAGGGTGGCCGAGAACAGCAGGTTCTGGCGTTCGCTCGCCCCCGGCATGCGGCGGATGATGTAGCGGATGTCCTTGATGAAGCCGAGCTCGAACATGCGGTCGGCTTCGTCGAGGACCATCATCTCGATGGCCTGGAAGCTGACCGTGCCCTGCTTGAGGAAATCGATGAGGCGGCCCGGCGTGGCGATGACCAGGTCGACGCCGGCTTCCAGTGCCGCACGTTGCTTGTCGTAGTCGACGCCGCCGTAGATGAGGGCCAGGCGCAGGCCGGTATGGGCGCCGATCTGGTGGGCGTCTTTTTCGATCTGGACGGCCAGTTCGCGGGTCGGTGCCAGGATCACGGCACGCGGATCCTCGGCCCGGCGTTGCGGCAGGGCATCCCGGTTCAGCAGGCGGTTGTACAGCGCGACCAGGAAGGCAGCAGTCTTGCCGGTGCCGGTCTGGGCCTGGCCGGCGACGTCCTTGCCCTCGAGGGTGAGAGGCAGGGTCATGGCCTGGATCGGGGTGCAGCGGACGAAACCCGCTTCTTCCAGACCCTTGAGCAACTGGGGATGTAACGCGAAGTTTTCGAAACAGACGTCGGTGAGGACTTTTTCGGACACTGGATCTCCGTCGGGTGGGCAATGAGTGTAAGGCCGCGCGCGGCACGCGCGCTGGCGTGATTTTAATCGAGACTGCGGTGTCGCCGGGAAAATATTTTCAGGGGCGGCCTGAACACCTGGCCGTGCCGCCCGCCGCTTGTCTTCCGCGTCGCCCGGCGCGGCGCGTCCGCTGGCACGAAACGCGCTTCCCGCTCGCCCCTCGCCGCGCCCGCCGACCTGTGCGCCCGCCGGGCGGGGCCGCCCGCGGATCGCCCCGGCGGTGCGTCGATACGGCGGGCTTCACAGGCCCTGGGCATCGCCGCGGGTGGCCATTTCCCACGACCAGCGCACCTCCTCCTCCTTGAAGAACTGGGCGTCCTTGAAAGCCTGTGGCAGGCCGGCGACGAGGGTGTCGTAATGGGCGCGGGCCGCGGCCATGACCCGGCCGATCACGGTGCGGGTGTCGCGCGGCAGGTCGAGGTAGCCGATCGACATCAGGTACTGGTGCTCGAGCAGCGCGTTGGCGAGGCGCCCGGCGGCGGCCGCCGAGGCGTCCGGCGCGAGGGCGTCGATCTCGGCCATGGCGGCGTCGACGTGGGCCAGCCAGGCGTCGATGGCGACGTTCGCCGGCCCTGGTTTTTCCGCCGCGACCATCGCCTCGACCTCGGCCAGCTTCTCGCGCGCGTAGTCGAGCCTGAGCGCGAGGCGTTCGTCGCTGTCGGCGAGGGCGAGGCGGGCGCGCTCGGCCAGCGCATCCAGCGGGTAGTCGGCCTGGTCCGGGGTACGTCCGGGGTCGGGCAGCCAGGCGATGTCGCTGAAGGCGTTCATGAGGCCGTGCCCGGCCTGCGCCGGCACCACGCCCAGGCCCAGCAGCAGGGCGAGGCCGGCGACCGCCGCCGCCTTCATGTGCCGCCGTGTGCGCCGCCGTGCGGCGCGGCGTGTGCGGGTACGACCATCGAATCGATGTGGGTGTCCATGCCCTCGACGAAGCGCGCGACCTCGACCATGAACTCGAACACGCGCGGTTCGCCGCCCGGCGCGCATTGCATGAACACGGCGTAGACCCCGGGCTCGGGGAACACCAGGCGCACCGGGATACGCGGCCCCGGGTAGACCAGCTCGGCCGGCATGTCGATCATCGCCACCATCATCTGTGCCATGCGTTCGGCGCGCGCGGCGGGGTCGAGCTGGCGATCGTGCATCTCGGCGAACATGGCCGCCATGTGCGGGGTGTAGCTGTGCGCATGCCCGAAGTGCTCGCCGTCCACGCGCCACAGGGCAACGTGTACTTCCGAGCCGAGCAGGAGCTGCAGGTCGGTCACCGGGACGCCCTCGCGTGCGAGGTCGAGCACGAGCTCGGTCTCGAAACCGGCCACCGGCACCGCCGGCGACACCTCCAGGCGCGCGCTGTAGGGGCCGACCTGCTTCTCGCGTGCGAGGTCGACGACGACTTCGGCCGGTGGCCCCGGGGCGCCCACGACGAGGTCGAAATGCTTGATCCAGCCGCGGTCGTGGTGGGTGAATTCGCTGACCACGCGATAGTGGCCGGGGTGCGGGAAGGTGTAATCGAAATGGAAGGTGGCGGCGTCGAGATCGGCGGCCGTGAGGGCCTCGCTGTCCTCGTGGTGGACATGGGCGAAGCTCGAGAAGTCGCGCGCGACGACGAAGTTGTGCACGGCGCGTTCGTGCACCACCTGCAGGTCGCGGACCGGGCTGCCGTCGCGGGTGTGGCGCAGGCGCTCGGTGAAGCGGGTGGGGGTGCCGGCGACGAGCGGCGCCGGCGCGAGTTCCAGGGTGATGCGGTAGGGGCCGCCCGGGCGGCCCTCGAGCACCAGCGGCTCGGGGTCGCCGCAGCCGGCGAGGAGCAGTGCGACGAGCAGGCCGAGCGTGGCCCGTACGCTCATGGTCCGCACGTCATTCGGCGGCCGCGCCCGGCGACTCGAACACCAGCTGCCCGGCCGCTTCCTGGGCGTCGTAACGTGCCTGCACGGCCGCTGGCAGCACCGGGTTGCGCTCACCCGGGAACTTGTCCGGGTAGAGATGCGGGCGCAGGAAGAAGTCCTCCGGGGCGTCGATCAACACCTGCGACTTGAGCGGTTCGACCAGCCACTGCCGGCGCATGAATTCCGGCGTGAAGATCATGTCGATCTCCTCCGGCGTCCAGTCGCGGAGCGTGTGCGCGTCGTGGTTGCTGTAACCGATGAGGTCGTGATCGACGTTCCAGTAGGTGGTCATCATGGCGGCGTAGCCGAACTCGCCGCGCGCCGGGTTCTGCAGCTCGGCATTGCGTTCCTCGATCATGATGAGCCGGCCGTCGGTGCCGTATTTCTCCGTGCGCAGCGGGTAGAAGGTGTGCTTCTCCAGCCACAGCACCAGGTACTTCTCGTTGTAGCCCGGCAGCCAGTCGCTCTTCGCCGTCGCCTTCACCACCCAGCAGTCGACGCCGCCGTCGGCGCGGTAGTGGGGGAAGTTCTCGCCCATGGGCTTGATGCTCGCGCCCTGGCGCTCGACGAAACCCTGGCCGGGCACGTTGAGGGTCACGCTCGGGCGGCTGGTCGGGAAGCGCAGGGTCTCGTAGAGGACGTCGGTGCCGAGTAGCTGCCATTCGAACTCCCACGGGTCGCGGCCGATGACGTCGTCGAAGGTCTGCGAGTTGTCGGGGAAGCGCTGGTCGCGGCGTGGTTCGGGCTGGCGCCGCACGCGCCTGAGCTGCGGCGAGTAGACGAAGAAGTCCATCTTGGTGCGGAAGCTCTTGTCCGTGCGGTAGGGCAGCCAGAGCTGTTGCGCGCCCTCGTTCTCCGGCGGGAAGACGTCGTAGAGCAACCACTTCGAATAGATCTCGCCGGCCTTCTTGTCGAGCATGTAGCCCTCGAAGCCGGGTCGGCCGCCGGTCTCGACGTAACCCACCGAGGCGCCCTGGTTGATGTAGCCGGAACTGGTGACGACGCCGAAGACGTCGACCAGGGCGTAGTCCCAGCGCGAGATGTGCACGAACTCGGCCGAGCGGTAACCCATCTCCTCGGCGGTGTAGGGCGCTTCGAACGGGTAGGGTTCGGCGGGCACGTAGTCGAGGCTGGCGTCGCGCGGGGTCGAAATCGCCGGGTCGAACAGGGCGCGGTCCTCGGGTGCCATCTCGTCGACGCCGCGCCAGCTGCGCTCGGCGGCGGCGGCGAGGCTGGTGACGGCGACGAGTGCGGCCGCGGCGAGCAGGCGGCCGGCGGTGCTGGCGACGGGCGTCTCAGAATTCATAGCTCAGCTCCCAGCCGATGTTGTCCCACTGATTGTACTGACCGTAGACGTCGGTCGAGGAACCGGTGTCGTAGCCGTTGTAGACCAGCTGGCCTTTGACGAACTGCGAGAACTTGTAGATCAGGCGCAGCTTGGTCTTGAGCCCGCCCCAACCGGTGTCCGGGCCGCTGATCAGCGGGAAGGCGGTGAACTCCATGCTCAGGCGATCGCGGGTGAAGGCGAAGGGCCGCGAGAAGAACACCACCGGGATCAGGCTCCACTCGTCGCCGAAGCCGCCGCCGAAACCGAAGCCGAGTTCCTCGCGGTGGTCGATGGTCTGGTACCACGAGGGCTGGAAGATCACGGTGGTGCGCCCGGGCAGGGCGAACTCGGCGGCGATCGCCGCGCGCAGCGTGTCGCGCTTGGTGGTGCCGTCGGTGTTGCGCCCGGCCAGGGCCTGGGCGCGCTTGCGGAAATCGGCGAAACGCACGCCGTTGGTATACAGCGCCTCGAAGCGGAACACCGCCGGCAGCGAGCCGACCAGCGGCACGTTCTGGAAGGTCATGGCGTAATCGGCGGTGACCCCTGCGTGGTGGACGCGCTCGTGGCGCTGCTCGATGCGCAGCGCCGTCTGGCCGTTGTTGAGGGTGGTGCCGAGGACGTGGTCGACCGGGTTCTTGTCCCAGGCATACATGTAGACGAAGCCGTAGGTCAGCGCGCCGGCCGAGCGATCGACGCGGATGCCGTACTGGTGGTCGTCAAAATCGCCGGCCTCGGGGCGGCGCACGCCGACGATGACGTCGTTGGTGGTCGGCGGGATCAGCGGCGAGTACCACGGCGAGCCCGGCAGCGGCTGGCGGTCGTGCTCGAAGTCGAAGATGTAGAGCAGCTGGACCGTGCTCTCGCCGAGATGGAAGGTGCCGTTGGCCATCCAGGTCGGCAGCCGTCGCCACTCGTAGTCCTCGGTCTCGAGCTGGAAGGCCTCGCGCCGGTCCATGGCGTTGACGATGTCGATGAACTGGCCGTCCATCTTGCCCCACGCGACCTGCTGCTTGCCGACCAGGAGGTCGAAGCCCGGCCGGCGCCAGCTCACGTAGAGCTCGCGCAACACGCGCTCGGAGGTGTTGTAGAGCTCCGCTTCGCGATCGATGCGATCGGCGAACAGGCCGCGCGAGTCCTGCCACTCGTAGACGCCGTCGTAGAGCATGTGCGCCACGCCGCGGATGTCGAGGCCGGCGGCGACGTGGTAGTTGGTCTCGAGTTCGAACAGGTTCTGCAGCTGGGCGAAGCGGAAGTCCTTGTTGCGGAAGCCGACCATGCCGTCGTCGTCGAGCATGACGTCCGACCAGTTGCGGTAGAAGCCGCGGAAGGTGAGGTTGGGCACGGCGCGTTCGATTGGCCGGCGCACGTGCTTGCCGATGGGATCGAAGCCGGCCATGGCGCGATCGAACTTGGAGAACAGGTCGGCGGCGACGCCCTCGGCCGCGGCCGGGCCGATAGCGGTCGCGCCGAGGACCAGGGTCAGCAGCAGGCGGGCGCCGCGCACAGCGGTGCGTGTCATGGTGGATCTCCCCTCGCCGCGGTTCCCCCTCGCGGACGATATCGAGTTACGAAGTAAAAGTGTTGTCGGCTCTTAGATATGGCCGATAACTATATGTCGCTATTGGAATTACCGACCTTAATTCCAGTGCCGAGGTGGCGTCAAGAGCGCCCGCACCGCGACGGGGCATGCCGGCACGCAAGCGGCGCCGCGCACTGTTTTCATCCTCCCTCCCTGGGCTTAGTGCAAAAACAAGGCACCGGAAATCGGGTACTTGGTGCAAGCACTTGATTCGATTCACGAACCCGCCTTGGCATGTTGTGTGCAATGCAGCACGGCGACGGCCGCGGCCTGCGGCCACAACCGTTGCGGACCGTTAGTGGAGGACTATCGATGATCCAGACCCTGATCGAGGTGGACGTGAACAAGCCGGCCGAGGCGCAGGCCGAGGTCATACACAACCGCTGGCACCCCGACATTCCCATGGCACGCACGGTCAAGCCGGGCGACGAGTTCCGCATCCAGTGCCTCGACTGGACCGGCGGCCAGATCAACAACGACGACAGCGCCAACGACATCCGCGACGTCGACCTGACCAAGGTGCACTACCTGAGCGGCCCGATCGGGGTCGAGGGCGCCGAGCCCGGTGACCTGCTGGTGGTGGACATCCTCGACGTCGGCGTGCTGCCGGAATCGGCGTGGGGCTTCACCGGCCTGTTCGCCCGCGAGAACGGCGGCGGCTTCCTCACCGAGCACTATCCCGAGGCGCGCAAGGCGTGCTGGGACTACAGCGGCGTGTGGGCCTCGTCGCGCCACATTCCGCACGTCAAGTTCCCCGGCACCATGCACCCGGGCCTGATCGGCTGCCTGCCGTCGGCGGACCTGCTCAAGACCTGGAACACCCGCGAGCAGGCGCTCTACGACACCGATCCCGATCGCGTGCCGGCGCTCGCCACGCTGCCCTTCGAGCCCACCGCGGTGATGGGCGGGCTCACCGGCGCGGCGCGCGACAAGGCCGCCGCCGAGGGCGCGCGCACCGTGCCGCCGCGCGAGCACGGCGGCAACTGCGACATCAAGAACCTCTCGCGCGGCTCGACGGTGTACTTCCCCGTCTACGTCAAGGGCGCCGGGCTGTCGATGGGCGACATCCACTTCTCCCAGGGCGACGGCGAGATCACCTTCTGCGGCGCGATCGAGATGGCCGGCTACCTCGACATCCGCGTCAGCCTGATCAAGGGCGGCGTGGCCAAGTACGGCGTGACCAATCCCATCTTCAAGCCCAGCCGCATCGACCCGTCGTATTCCGATTACCTGATCTTCGAGGGCATCTCGGTCGACGAGGACGGCAAGCAGTACTACCTCGACGCCCACGTCGCCTACCGCCGCGCCTGCCTCAATGCCATCGAGTACCTGAAGAAGTTCGGCTACTCGGGCGCACAGGCCTACGGCATTCTCGGCACCGCGCCGGTCGAAGGCCACATCAGCGGCATCGTCGACATCCCCAATGCCTGCGCCACCCTGTGGTTGCCGACCGGCATCTTCGACTTCGATATCTCGCTGAATGCCGACGGACCCAAGGCGGTCGACTTCGGCGGCGTCGACATGGCCAGGACCTCGTGACGCAGTTTTTCCCGTGACCTCTGCTTTGCCGGCCTGCGGGCCGGCCGTTTCGGGCCACGGGCGACGACACCGGAGCGGGTGACGGCGCGTGGCAGGCGCCGTCAACCGTTACCAGCTAGCCAGCGACACCATCGAGGAGCCCGCCATGCCGGTCTACGACTACCACTGCAGCAGCCACGGCAGCTTCGCGCTGCTGCGCCCGATCGCGGCGCGCGACGACGCCGTGCACTGTCCCGAATGCGACCAGCGGCTGACCCGCCAGGTCGGCGCACCGCGTCTCGGCCTGATGTCGCCGGGCAATCGCGAAGCCTGGGCGCGCAACGAGCGTGCCGCCCACGAACCACGACGCGCCAGCCGCGGCGGCTGCGGCCACGTCCACGCGCCGGGCGAATCGTGCGGTGGCGCCGCCACGGCGAACAAGCTCGGTGGCGGACGCCCGGGCAGCCGGCCGTGGATGCTCGGCCACTGACGCGCGCTGACGGCCAGGGTGGAGCGGGGAGGGTTCCACGTCACATGAATGGACACAGCCGTCTACGAGGGCCATGAGAAGCTACCGCCCCGATCACAAGAACCCGCGGCGCCTGCGTTACGGCTGGCGCCTGACGCCGTCCGGACACATCGTCGTCGACCCCGAGCAACGGCGTTGCATCTACTTCATCCTCATGTTGCGGGCGCGCCAGTTCACCCTGCAGCAGATCTGCGATGCGCTCACCGCCTGCGCCATCCCGGCGCCCCGCCAGGGCGCGTGGTACTGCGCGACGGTGCGCAAGATCCTCGAGCAGAACGACGGCCTGCGTGCGCTGCTGCCGCGCGTGGCCGACGGCGTCGCGGTGCGCCCGCTGGAAAGCGCCGAGGCATGCGCCGGCCCGGCGCAACGGCGTATGCACCAAGCGCTCGATCCGGTTCCCGGCGTTTAGTGCATACATGGCATCGCGCCTGCACGACTGGCGAGGAATCTTGCGTAAAAACAGGCGATTGACGCCTTGGCATGTTTACTGCACTGCAGCAATCGGGCCTTTCAACCACACCCGATTGAGGAGCAGACATGCGTAGACACATTCACCTTCGTTGGCTCGCACTGGCGGCGGCGCTGGCCCTGGCCGGCGGCGCCACGGCGGCCGACTATCCCACTGCCGAGGTCAACACCACCGGGCTTGCGGTCACCGACGACGCCGTCACCGTGGGCATCCTGCATTCGGTGACCGGCACGATGGCGATCTCGGAATCGGGATCGGTCGAGGCGGAGAAGCTCGCCATCAAGCAGATCAACGACATGGGCGGCGTGCTCGGTCGCAAGATCGAGATCATCCAGGAAGACGGCGCGAGCGACTGGCCGACCTTCGCCGAGAAGGCCAGGAAGCTGCTGGTCAACGACAAGGTCGCGGCGGTGATGGGCTGCTGGACCTCGGCCTCGCGCAAGGCCGTGCTGCCGGTGTTCGAGAAGGAAAACGGCATGCTCTACTACCCGACCTTCTACGAAGGTCTCGAGCAGTCGAAGAACGTCATCTACACGGGGCAGGAAGCGACCCAGCAGATCCTCGCCGGCCTCGACTGGGTGGCGAAGGAGAAGGGCGCCAAGACCTTCTACCTGATCGGCTCGGATTACATCTGGCCGCGCACCTCGAACAAGATCGCGCGTAAGCACATCGAGAACGTCCTCGGTGGCAAGGTCGTGGGCGAAGAGTACTACCCGCTCGGCCACACCAACTTCGGCTCGCTGATCAACAAGATCAAGCTGAAGAAGCCGGACGTGATCTACTCCATCGTCGTCGGCGGTTCCAACGTCTCCTGGTACAAGCAGCTCAAGGCCGCCGGCATCACCTCCGACAAGTGGACCCTGCTGACCATCTCGGTGACCGAGGACGAACTGCTCGGCATCGGCGGCGAGAACGCCGAGGGCTTCTATGCCGCGATGAAGTACTTCCAGAGTCTCGATAACGAGAACAACAAGAAGTTCGTCGCCGCGTTCAAGGAGATGTGGGGTGACGACAGCGTCATCGGTGACGTCACCCAGGCCGCCTACCTCGGACCCTGGCTGTGGAAGCTCGCCGTCGAGAAGGCCGGCAGCTTCGACATCGACAAGATCGCGGTCGCGTCCAACGGCATCGAGTTCACCGGCGCGCCGGAAGGCTACGTGCGCATCCACGACTCCAACCATCACCTGTGGAGCAAGACGCGCATCGGCCGGATCAAGAAGGACGGCCAGTTCGACGTGATCTACGAGTCCGACCTGGTCGAACCCAACCCCTTCCCTGAGGGCTACCAGTAAGGCCGGGCGTGCGGCGGCGCACCGGGAAGCTGCGAGCCGGTCACCGCCGCCGCGCGCATCCGCCGACGCGATTCGAGAACGACATCCACGGCGCCGCCCCGGCGGCGCCCCTTCGCGGTTCGACACGAGGATTCGACGTCATGTTCGAGGGATACACGGCAAGCGAGATCGGCGCCATCTTCGCCATGCAGGGTTTCGCGGGACTGAGCCTGTTCTGCGTCTTCCTGCTGATGGCGCTGGGCCTGGCCATCATCTTCGGCCAGATGCAGGTCATCAACATGGCGCATGGCGAGTTTCTCACCATCGGCGCCTACAGCACCTACCTGATGTCGGTGGTGGCGGAGAAGCACGCGCCCTGGCTGATGGACTACTACTTCTTCCTCGCCATCGCGCTCGGTTTCGTCGTTGCCTTCGCGATCGGCTGGCTGGTCGAGTTCTCGCTCATCCGTTTCCTCTACAAGCGGCCGCTCGACACCCTGCTCGCGACCTGGGGCCTGTCGCTGATCATGCAGCAGGGTTTCCGCTCGATGTTCGGCGCGCGCGAGGTCAGCCCGACCCTGCCCGAGTGGCTGCTCGGATCGTGGCAGCTCAGCGACACCATCGAGATCCCGATCAACGGCCTGCTGGTGGTCGGCGTCACCGCGGTGCTGACCCTGGCGGTGTTCTTCCTGCTGTTCCGCTCGCGCTGGGGGCTGAAGGTCCGCGCGACGACGCAGAACCGCGTCATGGCCGAGGCCGCCGGCATCAACACCGCGCGCGTCGACCGCAACACCTTCGCCCTCGGCTGCGGCATCGCCGGGGTCGCCGGTGCGGTCTTCACCACGATTGCCTCGACCGGGCCGACGTCCGGCTCGCTCTACATCGTCGACACCTTCCTCGTGGTGGTGTTCGGCGGCGCGGCCAGCCTGTTCGGCACCATTGCCTCGGCCTTCTCCATCGCCCAGGCGCAGTCGATCCTCGAGTTCTTCATCAACGGCTCGATGGCCAAGGTGATCACGCTCGCCATCGTCATCGGCATCCTGATGCTGCGACCCGAGGGACTCTTCGCGAGCCGGGTGCGCAAGTGAGCGCACCCACCACTGCCGTCAACGTCTTCGCCGCGGAGGAATCCACGCCATGATTACCCTGACCCGTCGTCTCGTCGGTAGCCGTTCGGATCTCGCCGCCCTGCTCGTGCTGGCCGCGGTGCTCCTGGTGGTGATGCCGCTGACCCTCGACATTTTCCGTCTCAACCTGGTCGGCAAGTACCTGACCTATGCCTTCGTCGCCGTCGGCCTCGTGCTGTGCTGGGGCTACGGCGGCATCCTCAGCCTCGGCCAGGGCATCTTCTTCGGCCTCGGTGGCTACTGCATGGCCATGTTCCTCAAGCTCGAAGCCTCGGACCCGGTGACCACGGCAATCCAGTCGACCCCCGGCATCCCTGACTTCATGGATTGGAACCAGCTCACCGAGCTGCCGTGGTTCTGGGTGCCGTTCGAGAGCTTCGCCTTCACCCTGTTCGCGATCCTGGCGGTACCGACCCTGTTCGCCTTCCTCATCGGCGTGGCGATGTTCAAGCGCCGCGTCACCGGGGTCTACTTCGCCATCATCACGCAGTCGGTGGCGGCCATCCTGACCATCCTGATCATCGGCCAGCAGGGGCTGACGGGCGGGGTCAACGGCATCACCGACCTGCGCACCCTGCTCGGCTGGGACATCCGCAGCGACGGCGCCAAGTACCTGCTCTACTTCCTCAACGCGGCGCTGCTGCTGGCCTGCATCGTGGCCGGGCGCTACATCCTCTCGGGCAAGGTCGGCAAGCTGCTGCTCGCGCTCAAGGACAAGGAGGACCGGGTACGTTTCTCGGGCTACGACGTCTCCAACTTCAAGATCTTCGTGTTCTGCGTCGCGGCCCTGTTCTCGGCCATCGGCGGGGCAATGTTCACCCTGCAGGTCGGCTTCATGTCACCGTCCTTCGTCGGCATCGTGCCCTCGATCGAGATGGTCATCTTCGCCGCCGTCGGCGGCCGCGTGTCCCTGATCGGGGCGGTCTACGGCACCCTGCTGGTGAACTACGGCAAGACCGCCTTCTCGGAGTCCTTCCCCGAGCTGTGGCTGTTCCTCATGGGCGCCCTGTTCATCGGCGTGGTGATGGCCTTCCCCGACGGCCTCGCCGGCCTCATCCGCAGCGAGCGCCTGCGCCGGGTGTTCGGCCGTCCACCGCTGGCCGCGGTCACGAGGACGGGCGCGCTCGCGGCGCGCGACCCCGCGCCGCCGGCGGCGTCGGCGAGCGCCGACGCCGCCCTGCCGCATGCACCGACCGGCACCGACCGCTGACCGCGAACGTACCAGGAGCACCCGCCATGACTGCGTCCAGCAATACCGACTTCCTGCTCGCCATCGAGAACCTCTCGGTGTCCTTCGACGGCTTCAAGGCGGTCAACGACGTCACCGCCTACGTCGACTACAACGAGCTGCGCGTGGTGATCGGGCCGAACGGCGCGGGCAAGACCACCCTGCTCGATCTCATCTGCGGCAAGACCGCGGCCTCGGACGGCTCGATTCGATTCAAGAACCGCGAGATCACCCGCCTGCCCGAGCACCGCATCGTGCGCGAGGGCATCGGGCGCAAGTTCCAGACCCCGTCGATCTACGAGAACCTGAGCGTGTACGAGAACCTCGAGGTGTCCTACCCCGCGGCGCGCGGCGTGTTCGGCGCCCTGTTCTTCCACGTCGACGAGACAATCGACGCGCGTATCCGCGAGATCGCGGAGAGCATCTTCCTCGGCGATTGCCTCGACCTCGAGGCCGGCCTGCTCAGCCACGGCCAGAAGCAGTGGCTCGAGATCGGCATGCTGCTGATCCAGGATCCCGAACTGCTCATGCTCGACGAGCCGGTGGCCGGCATGAGCGTCAAGGAACGCGAGCAGACCGCCGAGTTGCTCAAGCGCATCTGCAGGGACCGCGCGGTGATCGTCATCGAGCACGACATGGAGTTCGTCGAGCGCATCGCCAACCGCGTGACGGTACTGCACCAGGGCCAGGTGCTGGCGGAAGGGCCGATGTCCGAGATCAAGAGCAACGAGAAGGTGATCGAGGTCTACCTCGGCCACTGATCCCATCCATCCCACCCAGCGCGAGAGGTAACGATATGCTCGCAGTTCGCAAGCTCGACGTCGCCTACGGCCAGAGCCAGGTCATACGCGGCCTCGACATGGATGTCGGTCACAACGAGATCGTGGCCGTGCTCGGTCGCAACGGCATGGGCAAGACGACCCTGTTCAAGGCACTCATGGGCATCCTGCCCGCGCGCGGCGGGCAGGTTGCCATCGACAGCATCGACGTCACCGCCATGGCGCCGCACCGGCGGGTCGAGAACGGTATCGCCTACGTGCCGCAGGGACGCATGATCTTTCCCTCGCTGACGGTGCGCGAGAACATCGAGACCGGCCTCGAGACCGCGCGCGAGAAGAAGATCCCGGACGACATCTACGGGCTGTTCCCGGTGCTGTTCGAGATGCGCAACCGCAAGGGCGGCAATCTCTCCGGCGGCCAGCAGCAGCAGCTCGCCATCGCCCGCGCGCTGGTCTCCGAACCCCGCGTGTTGTTGCTCGACGAACCGACAGAGGGCATCCAGCCCTCGATCATCAAGGACATCGCGCGGGTCCTGAAGGAGATCCGCAAGATGCGCGAACTCACCATCATCGTCTCCGAGCAGGTCCTGCACTTCGCCCTCGACGTGGCCGACCGCATCGCCGTCATCGAGCGCGGTGCGATCGTCTACGAGGGGGCCCGGGGCGAGGTCGACGCCGCCCACGTCAGCCGCTACCTCGCCGTGTGAGCCGCGCCCCCCGCGGGCCACCGCCGTGGCCCGCGAGACCGTCGCCGCCGACCGCGCCAGCGCCCCTCCGGGGCGCTTTTCATGTCTGCCGTCAGCGCGCCGGGCGGCCGCGGTGCAGCGCCATGCGCGCGCCGTTTCGTTTAGTGCATAAATCCGAATGCGATCGCCGGGGAATTCCATTAACCGAAGGAATAACAGGTAGTTAACGCCTTGGCCTGCTTCTTGCTGCAGCGCATCACGGTGCCCCGCCGAAGCGGCGCGGGCGAGTTTCCAGCAAAGGAGAACAACGGTGATGACCAAGATGCATCGCAATGGGCGGATGGCCGCATGGCTGGCGCCGGTGGCGGGAGTGGTGCTGGCCTGCGTGGCGCAGGGTGCGGTGGCAGGGGCCACGATCAAGATCGACGACACCAAGTGGCTGAGCCTGGGCGCGGGCGCGCGCGCCGACTTCCGCACCGCGGAGGACCAGGCGCCCAACGGTGACTGGTCGGACGACTTCAACCTCAACAGCGCGCGTCTCTACCTCAACGGCCAGATCCACAAGTACATCAAGTTCGAGCTCAACACCGAATGCGTGTTCTGCGGCAACAGCGGCTCCGGCGCGGCGCACGAGGAATGGGTGGTGCTCGACGCCATCGCCAAGTTCGAGTTCAGCCCGGCGTTCAACGTGTGGGCCGGACGCCTGCTGGTGCCGGCCGAGCGCCAGGAGCTGAACGGTCCCTACTACTCGACCACCTGGGACGCCTACAAGACGCCCTTCACGCCGTCCGACTTCAGCGTCGACTTCGGCACCGGCGGCGCCGGCGTCTACGCCCGCGACCACGGCGTCAACGTGTGGGGCGCGATCGCACCGGAAGGGCGCCTGCAGTACGTCTTCGGCGTGTTCAACGGTCTCGAATCGGCGGCCGGCTTCGGCCCCAACCAGGACGACAACCTGATGTGGGCGGGGCGCATCGCCTACAACTTCCTCGGCGTGGAGAAGAACCCGGGTTACTACACCTCAGGCACCTACTACGGCACCGCCGGCGACATCTTCACCATCGGCCTGGTCGGCCAGTACCAGGAGGACGGTTCCGGTTCCTTCCTCAACCCGGGCGATTACTTCGGCTTCAGCGCGGACCTGCTCTACGAGGGCGTGCTCGAGAGCAAGCACGTCGTGACGCTCAACGGCGAGTACAAGAACTTCAACGCCGACTACGCCAAGGCCGCCTTTGCCGACCCGGACTGCTTCTGCACCTTCGACGGCGATTCCTACTCCGTCGCGGCGCTGTTGCTGTTCCCGCAGACGGTCGGTATCGGCAAGTTGCAGCCCTACGTGCGCTGGACCGAGGTGATGCCGAACGGCAGCGCCGATCGTGACGAGGTCGAAGTCGGGGTCAACTACATCATCGACGGCCACAACGCCCGCGTCTCGGCCTTCTGGCAGCACGGCGACATCGCCACCAAGGGGCTCAACTATTCGCCCACCGCCGCCGGCCGCAGCATCGATGCCTTCCGCATCGCCTTCCAGCTGCAGCTGTAACGACAGCGGCACAGCAACCACCACGAAGAAGATCATCACGGAGAAAAATGCACCATGACGATACTCAAGCGCATCACCACGGCCGCCCTGGGCGCCGCCCTGCTGACCAGCCTGGCGCCGGCGCAGGCCGCCGACGACACCATCAAGGTCGGCGTGCTGCACTCGCTGTCCGGCACCATGGCGATCAGCGAGACCACGCTCAAGGACACCATGCTCATGCTCATCGACGAGCAGAACAAGAAAGGCGGCCTGCTCGGCAAGCAGCTCGAGGCGGTGGTCGTCGACCCGGCCTCGAACTGGCCGTTGTTCGCCGAGAAGGCACGTGAGCTGATCGCCAAGGACAAGGTCGCGGCGGTGTTCGGCTGCTGGACCTCGGTGTCGCGGAAATCGGTCCTGCCGGTGTTCGAGGAACTCGACTCGCTGCTCTTCTACCCGGTGCAGTACGAGGGCGAGGAGTCATCCAAGAACGTCTTCTACACCGGTGCCGCGCCCAACCAGCAGGCGATTCCCGCGGTCGACTACCTGATGAACGAACTCGGCGTGAAGCGCTGGGTGCTGGCGGGCACGGACTACGTCTATCCGCGCACCACCAACAAGATCCTGGAAGCCTATCTCAAGGCCAAGGGCGTGGCGGCGGACGACATCATGATCAACTACACGCCGTTCGGGCACTCCGACTGGCAGTCGATCGTGGCCGACATCAAGAAGTTCGGCTCGGCGGGCAAGAAGACCGCGGTGGTCTCGACCATCAACGGTGACGCCAACGTGCCCTTCTACAAGGAACTCGGCAACCAGGGCGTGTCGGCCGAGGACATTCCGGTGGTGGCGTTCTCGGTCGGCGAGGAGGAGCTGTCCGGCATCGACACCAAGCCGCTGATCGGCCACCTCGCCGCATGGAACTACTTCATGAGCGTCGAGGACGAGACCAACGACGCCTTCATCGACGCCTGGCACGCCTTCATCAAGAACGATGATCGCGTGACCAACGATCCCATGGAAGCGCATTACATCGGCTTCAACATGTGGGTCGAGGCGGTGAAGAAGGCCGGTACCACGGATGCGAAGGCGGTCCAGGACGCCATCATCGGCGTCGCCGTGCCCAACCTCTCCGGGGGGCTCGCCACCATGATGCCGAACCACCACATCACCAAGCCCGTGTTGATCGGTGAGATCCAGGACGACGGCCAGTTCGTCACCGTGTGGTCGACCGCCGGCACCGTGGTCGGCGACGCCTGGTCGGACTACCTCGAGGGCTCGAAGGACATCATCGCCGACTGGCGCGTGCCGCTGGCCTGCGGCAACTACAACGTCAAGACCGGCAAGTGCTCGGGACAGAACTACTGATCCCGCACGGCGCATCCGCGCGGTGACGAGCGGGCCGCCCGGCCAGGGATGGCGGGCGGCCCGGTCTGCCGCCGGGGGGACGGAATCACGACGCGCCAGGGATGGCGCACCCGCGCGGTGCACGAGCCGGCGGCCCTGCGCGAATTCGGCGCGCCGCCGCACCACCTCGCGCGTGGCGCGAGATCAGCAATCGACGAATCCAGGCGCAAAGCTGCATGTGCACCATCTTTGGCACGGAGTGTGCTCCCTTCGCGGGCATGGGTTCGCGCCACGCCATCTGCTCCACCCTGCCGATGCACGGCGCTGCCACGGCGGACTTCACGCTGGCCGGCCTCGTCGTCCTCGTCGTCGCCCTGCTCGTGGCGTCGCCGGCGGTCCGCGCCGGTGACGATGCGCTCGCCGCCGCGCTCGCCGGGCTCGACACCCGCAGCTTCGACGCCAAGGCGCGCGCCGTCGAGGCCATTGCCGCCACCCGCGATCCGCGCGCCGCCGGCCTGTTGCAGGCCTTGCTCGATGGGCGCCTCATGCGCGCCAAGGCCGACGACCGTTTCGTGCTGGCCGACGATGCCGACGGCGGCTACGCCATCACCGATGCACTGAGCGGCGCGGTGCTGGGCACGGTCGGCAAGCGCAAGCTCGCGCGCCTCAGCATCAACAACGCCCTGCGCACCCAGTTGCGCGGGTTCATCGCCGAAGCCGCGCTGGACAACCCCGACGCCGCCACCCGGCGCGCCGCGGTCGAGGCCATGGCCGGCCACCTCGATGGCGACAGCCGTGCCGTGCTCGACCGCCTGCGCGGGTCGGAGCCGGACGCGCGGGTGCGCGCGGCGCTCGATACCGCCATTGCCCTCTACGACCTCGAACAGGGCGACGACGACGCACAGACCGCCGCCATCGCCGTGCTGCGCGGCTCGCTCGACCCGGTCGCACGCGGCCGCCTGGCCGCGATCGCCGAGGACCCGGAGGCGCCGCGGGCCTTGCAGGCGGCGGCGAGTTCGGCCCTGGCCTCGATCGAGAACCGCATCGCGACCTACGAATTCCTGCAGATGGTGTTCTTCGGCCTGAGCCTCGGCTCGGTGCTGGTGCTGGCCGCGATCGGGCTTGCCATCACCTTCGGCGTGATGGGCGTGATCAACATGGCCCACGGCGAGCTCATCATGCTCGGCGCCTACACCACCTACGTCGTCCAGCTCGCCATGCCGAACCACCTCGGCTGGTCACTGGCGGTTGCGGTGCCGGCGGCCTTCCTGGTCGCCGCCCTGGTCGGTATCGCCATCGAGCGCGGCGTCATCCGGTTCCTCTACGGGCGGCCGCTCGAGACCCTGCTCGCGACCTTCGGCGTCAGCCTCGTGCTGCAGCAGGCAGTACGTACCATTTTCTCGCCGCTCAACCGTTCGGTGGCGACGCCGGCCTGGATGAGCGGCTCGCTCGAACTCAACAGCGTGCTCTCGCTGACCTACAACCGGCTCTACATCATGGCCTTCGCCCTCATCGTGTTCGCCGCGCTGATGGCCGTACTGCGCTACACCCGGCTCGGCCTGGAAGTGCGCGCGGTGGCGCAGAACCGTGCCATGGCGCGCGCCATCGGCGTGCGCGGGGCGCGCGTCGACGCGCTCACCTTCGGTCTCGGTTCCGGGGTCGCCGGGGTGGCCGGGGTGGCGCTGTCGCAGCTCACCAACGTCGGGCCCAACCTCGGCCAGGCCTACATCGTCGATTCCTTCATGGTGGTGGTGTTCGGCGGGGTGGGGAACCTGTGGGGCACGCTCGTCGCGGGCCTCGGCCTCGGCGTCGCCAACAAGTTCCTCGAACCCTGGGCCGGCGCGGTGATGGCCAAGATCCTGGTCCTGGTGTTCATCATCGTGTTCATCCAGAAGCGCCCGCGCGGCCTGTTTCCGCAGCGCGGTCGCGCGGCCGAGAGCTGAGAGCCCGTGAAGCAATCACCGCACCTGCCCCGACGTCCCCTGAACGCCCCTGGCGGGATCGTGGGGACCCCCAAGTCGCGGACGAAGCGCGGCTACGCGCACGATTCCGTGCACCCCCACGCCTTGCCCGCGTCATTCGGGAATCGTCCCGCGACGGCGGGCGTTTCCTGCGCAGGCTCTGAGCCTTGATCACGCGCTGGCTCATGAACGACCGCGGCGGCGCCGTCATGCTCGGCGTGCTGCTGCTCGCCGCGCTGGTGGTGCCGCTGGCCAACCTCGGCATCGGCGCCGATTCGCCGCTGCACGTGTCGACCTACACCGTGACCCTGCTCGGCAAGTACCTGTGCTACGCCGTGCTGGCCCTGGCGCTCGACCTCGTGTGGGGTTACTGCGGCGTGTTGAGCCTCGGCCACGGTGCCTTCTTCGCCCTCGGCGGCTACGCCATGGGCATGTACCTGATGCGCCAGATCGGCGAGCGCGGCGTGTACGGCAACCCGCTGCTGCCGGACTTCATGGTCTTCCTCAACTGGGAGCGCCTGCCGTGGTACTGGCATGGCTTCGACATGTTCTGGTTCGCGCTGGTGATGGTCGCGCTGGCGCCGGGCCTGCTCGCCTTCGTGTTCGGCTGGCTGGCCTTCCGTTCGCGCGTCACCGGGGTGTACCTGTCGATCATCACCCAGGCCCTGACCTACGCCCTGATGCTGGCCTTCTTCAGGAACGAGATGGGCTTCGGCGGCAACAACGGCCTGACCGACTTCAAGGACCTGCTCGGCTTCGACCTGCAGGCCGACGCCACCCGCGTCAGCCTGTTCCTGGCCAGCGCGGCATTGCTGGCGATCGCCTACGTCGCCTGTCGCCACATCACCGGCTCGCGTCTCGGCCGCGTGGTGGTGGCGGTACGCGACGCCGAGAACCGCGCGCGCTTCCTCGGCTACCGGGTCGAGAACTACAAGCTGTGGGTGTTCACCTTCTCGGCGGTGCTGGCCGGGCTGGCCGGTGCGCTCTACGTGCCGCAGGTCGGCATCATCAACCCGAGCGAGTTCCAGCCGCTCAACTCGATCGAACTGGTGATCTGGGTCGCCGTCGGCGGGCGCGGCACGCTGTGGGGCGCGGCGGCCGGCGCGGTGCTGGTCAACTACGCCAAGACCTCGTTCACCGCGGTGCTGCCCGAGGTGTGGCTGTTCGCGCTCGGCGCCCTGTTCGTGCTCACCACGCTGCTGCTGCCGCGCGGCCTGGCCGGCCTGCTGCGCAACCGGGGGGAGGCGCGATGACGCCGCTCCTGCGCCGCGACCGGGTGTTCGATTTCCTCGCGCCGCCGCTGCCGCCGGACGCGCTGCTCGACACCCGCCACGGGCCCATCCTCTACCTCGAGGACATCAGCGTCAGCTTCGACGGTTTCAAGGCGCTGGACGACCTCAGCCTCTACATCGACGACGGCGAACTGCGTTGCATCATCGGCCCCAACGGCGCCGGCAAGACGACCATGATGGACGTCATCACCGGGCGCACCCGGCCGGACACCGGCAGCGCGTGGTTCGGCAGCCGCGTCGACCTGCTGCGGCTCGACGAGCCGGCCATCGCCGGTGCCGGCATCGGGCGCAAGTTCCAGAAACCCACGGTATTCGAGAAGCTCAGCGTGGTGCAGAACCTGGAGCTCGCCTGCCACGGCGACAAGGCGGTCTGGCGCACCCTGCTCGCAGCGCTGGACGCCGACCAGCGCGCCACGGTCGCGGGCGTGCTCGATACCATCGGCCTGGCCGGCCACGCCCATCGCGAAGCCGGCGCGCTGTCGCACGGCCAGAAGCAGTGGCTCGAGATCGGCATGCTGCTGACCCAGCGCCCGCGCCTGCTGTTGCTCGACGAACCCGTCGCCGGCATGACGCAGGAGGAGATCGAGCGCACCGCGGAACTCTTCCGCGCCCTGGCCGGCGCGCACTCGGTGGTGGTGGTCGAGCACGACATGGAGTTCGTGCGCTCCATCGCCAACAAGGTCACCGTGCTGCACGAGGGACGGGTCCTGGTCGAGGGCGACATGCAGGCGGTGCAGAACGACCCGCGCGTGATCGAGGTCTACCTGGGGGAGTGATGCTCGAACTCGCCGCACTCAACCAGTTCTACGGTGAGAGCCACACCCTGTGGGATCTCTCCCTGGACGTGCCGGACGGCGCCTGCGTGTGCCTGTCCGGCCGCAACGGCGTCGGCAAGACGACCCTGCTCAACTGCGTGATGGGCCTGTTGCCGGTGGCCTCCGGCGCGGTGCGTTTCGCCGGCGCGGACATCACCCGCCTGCCGGCCGAGGCGCGTGCCCGGGCCGGCCTCGGTTACGTGCCGCAGGGGCGCATGATCTTCCCGCTGCTGACGGTGGAGGAGAACCTGCGCATCGCGCTCGCCGCGCGGCGCGACGGCAGCCGCGAGATCCCGTCGCTGGTGTTCGAGATCTTTCCCGTGCTGAAGCAGATGCTCGGCCGTCGCGGCGGCGATCTCTCCGGTGGCCAGCAGCAGCAGCTCGCCATCGGTCGTGCGCTGTGTCTCGAACCGCGCCTGCTGGTGCTCGACGAGCCGACCGAGGGCATCCAGCCCAACATCGTCCACGAGATCGGCGACATCATCGTGCGCCTCAACCGCGAACTCGGCCTGACCGTGCTGCTGGTCGAGCAGAAGCTGCCCTTCGCGCGCCGCGTCGCCGATCGCTTCGTCATCCTCGATCGCGGCCGGGTGGTCGCGGCAATGCCCACCGCTGCGCTCGACGAGGACACCGTCAAGCGCTACCTGACGGTGTGAGCAGGGCAGGGCGCACGGTGGAACTCCTCACCCTCGCCGCCGGCAGTCCGCTGGCCCATGCCGGCATCGGTCTCGTGCTCGGGGCGGTGCATGCCTGCGACGCCGACCACGTGATGACGGTGACGGCCTGCACACGGCGCGGTGCTGCGCCGCGCACGGCGCTCGGTTACGGCCTGCGCTGGTCCTTGGGGCACGGGCTCGCGGTGATGCTGAGCGGCGTGGTGCTGGCCGCGCTCGGCCTCGGCTTCCCGCAACTGCTCGGCACGGCCGCCGAGGTCTGCGTGGCGACGCTGCTGGCCGGCCTCGGCCTGTGGCTGGTCGCCGGCGCGCTGCGCGGACGCAGTGCCGGCCACACGGCCCTGCATCGCCGCCTCGCCGCGGCGCGCGGTTCGCGCGGCATCGTCGTGCTCGGCGTGCTCCACGGCCTGGCCGGCGCGGCGCCCGTGATCGCGCTGATCCCGCTCGCCGCGCGCCTGGACCCCTGGTTCACCGGCGCCTACCTGCTGTGCTTCTCGCTCGGCGTGGTCGTTGCCATGCTCACCATCGCGACCCTGCTCGGCGGCGCCAGCATCGCCGCACGGCGTTGCGGTGCGGCGCTCGAACGCGTGCTCAATGCCGCCGTCGGCGCGGGCGCGCTGGCGGTCGCCCTGCGTATCCTGCTGGAGGTCCTGCACGATGTCGGCGCTGCCTGATTGCGGTGCGTCCTGGCAGGCGCGCCTCGCGCTCGCATTCGCGCCCGTCGCCGGACGTACCGTCATCGCGCGGCGCGCGCAGCACGGGCCGCTCACGGTGCAGAAGGCCTTCTACCCGGAAGGCGCGCCGGCCCACGTCTACCTGCTGCACCCGCCCGGCGGGCTGGTCGGCGGCGATACCCTCGACATCGCTCTCGATGCCGCGCCCGGCAGCCACGCCCTGGTCACGACCCCGGCCTCGGGCAAGGTCTACCGCAGCGCCGGGCCACGGGCGCACCAGGATCTCCGCATCGCGGTTGCCGACGAGGCGCGCCTCGAATGGTTGCCGCAGGACACCATCGCCTTCGACGGCAGCGACTACGCGCAGCGCACGACCATCGAACTCGGCACCACGGCACGCCTGGTCGCGCGCGAGATGATCGCGCTCGGCCGCCCCGCGCACGGCGATCGCTATGGCCGTGGCCGGCTCGACCAGGCCCTGGTCATTCGTCGCGACGGCCGCACCCTGCTGGAGGAGCGCCTGCGCCTCGCCGCGCCGTCGCAGCTGCTCACCGCGCCGTGGGGCCTGGGTGGCGCGACCGTGTTCGGAACGTTGTACGCCTGCCCGGCCGACGGCGCCGTGCTCGCCGGCGTACGCGCCGTCGACGCCGGGCCGCTGCGTGCCGCGGCGACCCTGCTCGACGACCTGCTGTGCCTGCGCGTGCTCGGCGACGACGCCACCGCGTTGCGCGACTACCTCGCGCGCGCCTGGGCGGCCCTGCGCGAGGCCGTGATCGGCTGCAGGCCCTGCCCGCCACGGGTGTGGCGGACGTGAGCGGGCGGTCGCACGGCGTGCGGCGCCCGTCGTCGGCGATCCGCCGAGGCCGCGCCCGTGAAACGAATCGAAACCCTGCCGGATGACCGGAGCCAGACATGGAACTGACCCCCCGCGAGAAGGACAAGCTGCTCATCTTCACCGCCGCGCTGGTCGCCGAGCGCCGCCGTGCGCGCGGCGTCAAGCTGAACTACCCGGAATGCGTGGCGCTGATCTCGGCCGCCGTGATGGAGGGCGCGCGCGACGGTCGCAGCGTCGCCGAGCTGATGAGCGAGGGCGCCCGCATCCTCAGCCGCGACGAGGTCATGGAGGGCGTGCCCGAAATGCTCGCCGAGGTGCAGGTCGAGGCGACCTTCCCCGACGGTACCAAGCTCGTCACCGTGCACGACCCCATCCCCTGAAGCGCAGGCGCGCGAGGACCCCGCCATGATCCCAGGAGAACTCTTCGTCGACGACGGCGAGATCGAACTCAACGCCGGCCGCCCGGTGATCGAGCTGGCCGTTGCCAACACCGGCGACCGCCCCGTGCAGGTCGGTTCGCACTACCACTTCGCCGAGACCAACCCGGCGCTGGAATTCGATCGCGCCGCGGCGCGCGGCCAGCGCCTCGACATCCCGGCCGGCACGGCGGTGCGTTTCGAGCCCGGCCAGACCCGCACCGTCACGCTGGTGCCCTACGCCGGGCTGCGCCGCGTGTACGGTTTCCGTGGCACGGTCATGGGGCCGCTGGAGGGCACGCCATGAGCCGCATCGAGCGCCGTGCCTATGCCGAGATGTTCGGCCCCACCACCGGCGACCGCGTGCGCCTCGGCGACACCGCGCTGGTCGTCGAGGTCGAGCGCGACCACACCCGCTACGGCGACGAGGTCAAGTTCGGTGGCGGCAAGGTCATCCGCGACGGCATGGGCCAGAGCCAGCGCGGCGCCGCCGAGTGTGCCGATCTCGTCATCACCAACGCCCTCATCCTCGACTGGTGGGGCATCGTCAAGGCCGACATCGGCATCAAGGGCGGGCGCATCCACGCCATCGGCAAGGCCGGCAACCCGGACACCCAGGAAGGCGTCGACATCGTCATCGGCGCCGGCACCGAGGTGCTGGCGGGCGAGGGCCAGATCGTCACCGCCGGCGGCATCGACGCCCACATCCACTTCATCTGCCCGCAGCAGGTGGAGGAAGCGCTGATGTCGGGCGTGACCACGATGATCGGCGGTGGCACCGGGCCGGCCACCGGCACCAACGCGACGACCTGCACGCCGGGGCCGTGGAACCTCGGCCGCATGCTGATGGCGGCCGAGGGCCTGCCCATGAACCTCGGCTTCCTCGGCAAGGGCAACGCCAGCCAGCCGGGGCCGCTGATGGAGCAGGTCGTGGCCGGCGCCATGGGGCTCAAGCTGCACGAGGACTGGGGCACGACGCCGGCTGCGATCGACAACTGCCTGAACGTCGCCGAGGCCACCGACATCCAGGTCGCCATCCACACCGACACCCTCAACGAGTCGGGCTTCGTCGAGGACACCCTGGCCGCGTTCAAGGGCCGCACCATCCACACCTACCACACCGAGGGTGCCGGCGGCGGTCACGCGCCGGACATCATCAAGGCCTGCGGCGCGGCCAACGTGCTGCCGTCGTCGACCAACCCGACCCGTCCCTACACCGTCAACACCGTCGACGAGCACCTCGACATGCTGATGGTGTGCCATCACCTCGACCCGCGCATCGCCGAGGACGTCGCCTTCGCCGAGTCGCGCATCCGCCGCGAGACCATCGCCGCCGAGGACATCCTGCACGACCTCGGCGCGTTCTCGATGATCGCCTCGGACTCGCAGGCCATGGGCCGGGTGGGGGAGGTGGTCACGCGCACCTGGCAGACCGCGCACAAGATGAAGGTGCAGCGCGGGCCGCTCGCTCCGGACGGTGAGCGCAACGACAACTTCCGTGCCAGGCGCTACGTTGCCAAGTACACCATCAACCCGGCCATCGCCCACGGCATCGCCCACGAGGTGGGCTCGGTGGAAGTCGGCAAGCTGGCCGACCTCGTGCTGTGGAAGCCGGCCTTCTTCGGCGCCAAGCCGGGCGTCATCATCAAGGGTGGTTTCATCGTGGCGGCCGCGATGGGCGATCCCAATGCCTCCATCCCGACCCCGCAACCGGTGCACTACCGCCTCATGTTCGGCGCCTACGGCCGCGCGCTCACGTCGAGTTCGCTGACCTTCGTCGCCCAGGCGGCGCTCGAGGCGGGGGTGCGCGAACGGCTCGGCCTGCGCAAGCCCATTGCCGTGGTGCGCGGCACGCGTACCGTCACCAAGCGCGACATGAAGCTGAACGACTACCAGCCGGTGATGGAGGTCGACCCCGAGACCTACGCCGTGCGCGCCGACGGCCAGTTGCTGACCTGCGAACCGGCCACGGTGCTGCCGCTGGCGCAGCGCTACTTCCTGTTCTGAGGCGAGGAGCGGCCATGTCCTTGCCATTGCTCGACCGCGTGACCGATGCCGCGCGTGAACCCGACGACATCCTCGAACTGCCCTTCGCCGATCGCGCCCGTACCCGCCAGCGCGTGCGCCTCGCCAGCGGCCGCGAAGCCGGCCTCGACCTGCCGCGCGGCACGGTGCTGCGCGACGGCGATCGCATTGCTGGCGGCAACCTCGTGGTCGAGGTGCGCGCCGCGCCGGAGACGGTCTCGGTGGTACGCGCCGCCGCGCCGCGCCTGCTGCGCGCCGCCTACCACCTCGGCAACCGTCACGTCGCCGTCGAGATCGGCTGCGGCTGGCTGGCCTACCTGCACGACCACGTGCTCGACGACATGCTGCGCGGGCTGGGCCTCGAGCCCGCGTGCGCGATGCAGGCCTTCGAGCCCGAGGGCGGCGCGTACGGTGGACACGGGCATGGGGGCGCGCACGGCCACGCGCATGCACATGGCCACGAGCACGGACAGGCGCATGGCCACGCACATGCACACGACGCCGGCCACGCGGATCCGCACGCTCGCGACGGCGAGCCCGAGCACCGTCATCCGCGGCGCCACGCCGGCGGTCATCGCCATGCCTGATCCGCGATTGTGGCAGTTGATCAGCCCGACCCTGCCAGTCGGCGGCTACAGCTATTCGCAGGGCCTGGAGTACGCCGTGCACGCCGGCTGGGTGCACGACGAGGCGACGGCGCTCGCCTGGATCGGCGGCCTCGCCGAGAACGCCATGACCGCTGTCGACCTGCCGCTGATGGCGCGCGTGCACGCGGCGGCGCGGGCAGGCGACGCCGCCGCCGTCGTTGCGCTCGCCGCGCGCCACGCGACGTATCGCGAGACGGCGGAACTGCGGCGGGAAGATGCCGACATGGCGAGTGCGCTCCGGCGCCTGCTCGCCGCGCTCGCGCCGGAACTCGACACCCTCGCGCTCGCCAGCTACCCGGCGCTGTTCGCGCTCGCCTGCGCGCACTGGGGCATCGCCCCGCGCGAGGCCCTGGCCGGTTACCTGTGGGCCTGGGCCGAGAACCAGGTGCAGGGCGCGACCCGCCTCGTGCCGCTCGGCCAGACCGCCGCGCAACGCGCGCTGTTCGCCCTTGGCGATCGCCTCGAGGACTGCGTGACGAACGCCTTGGCGCAGGACGACGACGACCTCGGTTACACCGCGCCAGGGCTGGTCTTCGCCAGCGCCGCCCATGAAACCCAGTACACCCGCCTGTTCCGTTCCTGAAGTCACTGCATGGAGAACGACCCCATGAGCAACCTCGACCAACGCCCGCGCGGTCCGCTGCGCCTCGGCATCGGCGGCCCGGTCGGCTCGGGCAAGACCGCCCTGACCGAGCGCCTGTGCAAGCGCCTGCGCGAGCGCTACGACATGGCCGTCGTCACCAACGACATCTACACCCGCGAGGACGCCGAGTTCCTGCTGCGCGCCGAGGCGCTGGCACCGGAGCGCATCGTCGGCGTCGAGACCGGCGGCTGCCCGCACACCGCCATCCGCGAGGATGCCTCGATGAACCTCGCCGCCATCGATCGCCTGTGTGCCGAGTTCCCGACGCTGGAACTGGTCATCGTCGAGAGCGGCGGCGACAACCTGTCGGCGATGTTCAGCCCGGAGCTGGCCGACCTCGCCATCTACGTCATCGACGTCTCGGCCGGCGACAAGATCCCGCGCAAGGGCGGGCCCGGGGTGACACGCTCGGACCTGCTGGTCATCAACAAGATCGATCTCGCGCCCCTGGTCGGTGCCTCGCTCGAGGTGATGGATCGCGACGCCCGCGCCCAGCGCGGTGCGCGGCCGTTCGTGTTCAGCAACCTCAAGACCGGGGAGGGGCTCGACGCCATTATCGACTTCGTCGTCACCGACGGCCTGCTCGAGGCGCGCGCGGCATGAGGGCGCGGCCGATGTCCTGCACGCCCGCGCCGGGCCTGGCGGACGTGCTGATGGCCGCGGTCCTCGCTGCCGGCGGTGACGCCGCGCTCGCCGCCACCGCGGCGGACGGCCCGCGCCTGGCCGTCGGCGTGGCCGGTCACGCGGTACTCGACCCGGCCGCCAGGGACGCCTTCGAAACCGCGCTCGCGCAAGGGTTCGCCGCCGACGGTTTCGCCCGCGTCGACAGCGCGTGGTGCACGACGGCGCCGTGTGCACCGGCCGGCGACCACGTGCTGACCCTCGACGTCGCCATCGGCACGTTGCGCCACGCCGAGATCGAACGCGGCTTCGCCTTCACCCTCGGCGGACCGCGCGAGGCCGGCCGCATCGAGGGCGACGTCGTCGCCATCGACTGCCGCCTGCGCACCCCGGCCGGGCGACTGGTCGCGGCGCGACAGGTCGACCAACCGGTCGATCCCGCGCGGCTCGGCGACGGCGCCTATCTCGCCGACCGGGTCGGGAACGCCTGCGCGGCGCTGCTCGACGAACAGCGCGTGGTTGTCCTCGAACCGGCACCGCGCCGCCACATCCTGCCCACGGCCGACCCGGACGTATTCATCGAGAAGCGCCAGGTGGCCGCCGATGCCCCCGCGGTGGCGTCCGGCGTTGAGCCCGTCGGCGCGGCCGCAGCGAGCGGAGCGGGCACGAGCGCGCCTGCCGCGACCATCCCGGCGGCACTGGCGGCAGCAGGCGGACAGGGAGCCGCCACCGACGCGAACGCGCCGCGCCTCGCCCGCCAGCGCGACGGCGAGCGTACCCAGTACGTGCTGCACAACAAGGGCGACACCGTCATCTTCGAGTTCGGCCAGCGCCGCTGAGGTCCCGCTTCAACAACGTACCCAGCGGTGTCAGACACCGGGCGCGGCACGGCGGGCGCCGCCGGGTCGACGCGGTGGCCGGCGCCGGCCGTAAAACTTTGTTTCGGGTGGCACGTGTGCCGACTGTCGCACCCCCGGCCCGTCCCGCACCGCCTAGGGTTGGCAAGACACCGCACGAGGACGCCAGGCCATGATTGCACACGTGATCGACGTCGACTGGGACCACATCGTCGTCAGTGACGCCGGCAGCACCAGGCTGCTCAAGGCGATCAACGAACACAGCACCTGCGTCGGCGACGAACTGGCCGGCGACGTCTCGCGCGGGGTGGGCACGTTCCGCAACCTGTCGCGGAACGCGATGCTGGTGGCGTTCGTCGAAGCCGCGGGCGACGCACGAGAACACCGTTGACCCGCGAAGGCTCCGCGGCGCCGGGGCGCGCGGTGGGAACAGGGATCTTCTGACGCGCAGTCCGGAGGCCGCTGCGGCGTCGGCAGAAGGTCCCTGTCCCCGTCACTCGGCCATGCCTCGCGCGAGCGCCGGCCTGCGCCGCCTGACGGTGCGCCGGGAAATGACGCGGTCGCCGATGCTGGCGTCGCAACCCGCGCCGGCAATCCACGCCCGCGTCCGGTCGATGCGGCGTGCGCGGGACAATGGCCGGCCGCGCGCCGCCTGCACCAGGATCCGGGCCGTGGTGACGCCAACGCGGCGCCCGCGAGGTTCAAGTCACCGACAGCAGGCTGCGGCCGAACACCGCGACCGGTGCGTCGTAGCCCTTGAGGCTGACCGCCTCGCGCGCCTCGAGCTGTTCGCGGTCGCCGTCGAGCAGCGCCACGGTGTCGGCGCCGACGAGGAACTCGCCGGCCCGCGCGCGCTGGCCGAGGCGGGCGGCGAGGTTGACCGCCGGTCCCACCGCGGCGTATTCCAACGGTCCCTGGCCGCCGACGATGCCGACCGCGACCGCGCCGCTGGCGACGCCGGCGCCGACCCCGAGCGTGCCGTCCGGGCAATGCGTGCGGGTCACCGGCGTGACCACCTCGATGATGCGCCGCGCCAGCGCCACCGCGCGCGCGGCATGGTCCGGCAGCGGTAGTGGCGCGCCGACGATGACCAGCACGCCGTCGCCGGCATAATCCTTGATGGTGCCTTCGAACTCGTGCACCGCCGCGCCGACCGCGTCGTAGTAGTCGCGCAGCAGGGCGATGACGGCGTCCGAGCCGCGCGCCGCGGCAAACGCGGTGAAGCCGCGCAGGTCGACACTGACGATGGAGACTTCGCGGCGTTCGTCCGGCACCGCGCTGCGCAGGCCGTGGCGGTTGACCAGCGCCGCCACCTGCGGCGACAGGAAGCGGCCGACGAACTGGCCCTGGCGGCCACGCACCTCGGCGTGGCGCAAGGCGCCACCGAGCAGGATGCTGACCCCGACCACGGTCGCGGCGGGCGAGATGTCGAGCGGCAGCACGAGGCCGACGGCGAGGATCGGGATGGCGACGAGGAAGGCCACCAGGCGTACACGCTCGGCGCGATCGGGGTTGCGGTTGAGACAGAGCAGCATCGACAGCGTCCACAACACCATGGCGACGGTGAGCGGGGCGACGAACAGGCTCAGCACCTCGTTCGACCAGATGCCGGGCCCGGACAGGCCACCGAAGAAATCCCGCACGCGCAACTCGGGCTGGCGCCAGCCGTTGATGCCGTACAGCAGCACCAGGGCCTGTGCCAGGCGCAGGGCGACGTCGCCGCCGCGGGTCCGCAACTGCCCGGCGGGAATGGTCGCACGCACGCGCAGCGACCACTCGAACACCGCGCAGAAGGCGACCACTTCGGGCACGACCAGCGCGCCAGCCCAGGCCGGCAACGGACCGTTGGCGAGCAGGCGCGCGAGCACGAGGTTGGCGAAGACCGCGGCGCCGGCCGCGGCGAGGCCGACGGCCAGCGCCCGGCTGGTGCCGGAGCGCGAGTCGGCGCGCAGGAAGGCCCAGGCCGTACCGACCAGCATCAGCCCGGTGAGGGACTGTGGGTTGAGTTCGAACATGGTTGCTCCGCTCGATGTGCGCGGCGCCGTCACGGTCCGCCCGCCAAGCCCGATCCGAATCGGTGAGCGTCTGCCCGGTGGCAAGCTGCGCGTCGGCCGGGATGTGCAGTCTATACGGGATTCGCGGCTGCGCCGCTGCGCATCGCCCGGTGAAACGCCGTGCCGCGCGGGACCGGGCCAGCGCCGTACTCGAGCGGATCCTGCTGGCCGCGAGCGGGCGGCGTGGCAGGGCCGGCAGGTTCGCCTCGTCGCGGCCGGTGATGGCACACTACGCGCCGCCGAGACACGCCGCCTGCAACCGACCGGAGATCCCATGACGACCGCGACCACCCCGCCGGCCCTCGCCGAGGGCGACCTGCTGTGGCAACCCACGGCCGCACGCATCGACAAGGCCCGCATCACCGACTTCATGCGCTGGCTGGCCCGCGAGCGCGGCGTGGCATGCCCGGACTACGACAGCCTCTACCGCTGGTCGGTCGAGTGCCTGGAAGATTTCTGGGCCGCGGTGTGGGACTACTTCGAGATCAGGAGTTCGGCGCCCTACAAGCAGGTCCTCGATCGCCGCGTCATGCCCGGCGCGAAATGGTTCGAGGGTGCGCGGCTGAACTTCGCCGAGCACGTGCTGCGCCACGCCGCGGGCAAGGCCGAAGCCCTGTACTTCGCCGCCGAGGGGCGGCCGGTCTCGGCGCTGAGCGGCGATGCGCTGCTGGCCGAGGTGGCGCGCGTCGCCGCCGGCCTGCGCGCGCGCGGCATCGGCCCCGGCGACCGCGTCGTGGCCTTCATGCCCAACATCCCCGAGACCATGATCGCCTGCCTTGCGGCGACCGCCATCGGCGCGGTCTGGTCGAGTACGTCGAGCGATTTCGGCGCCGCCAGCGTGCTCGATCGCTTCCAGCAGATCGAGCCCAAGGCCCTGTTCACCGTCGACGGTTATCGCTACGGCGGCAAGGATTTCGACCGCCGCGACGAGGCGCGCCGCATCATCGAGGCACTGCCGACGCTCGAACAGGTCTTCTTCCTGCCCTACCTCGACGCCAGCGCGGCGCCGCCGGTGACCAATGCCATCACCTGGGGCGACATCCACGCCGGCGACGAGGTGCCGCCGCTGGCCTACGAACAGGTCGATTTCGATCACCCGCTGTGGGTGGTCTACTCCTCGGGTACCACCGGCCTGCCCAAGGCCATCGTCCACGGCCACGGCGGTATCGTCGTCGAAATACACAAGGGGCTGGCGCTGCAGTCGAACCTCGGCCCGGATTCGCGCATGTTCTTCTACACCACCTCGGGCTGGATCATGTGGAACATCCTGATGTGCTCGATGATGGTCGGCGCGGCGCCGGTGATCTACGACGGCCATCCCGCCGCACCCAACGTCGACGTGCTGTGGCAGCTCGCCGCCACCACCCGCGCCACCCAGTTCGGCGCCAGCCCGACCTACCTCGCGATGATGCAGAAGGACGGCATCGTGCCGCGCGAGCGTTACGACGTCAGCGCCATCGAGGGCGTGCTGCTGACCGGTTCACCGGCGACGCCGGAATCGATGAAGTGGCTCTACGACAACGTCAACGAAGATCTCTGGGTGACCTCGCAGAGCGGCGGCACCGACGTCGCCTCCGGCTTCGTCAGCGGTTCGTGCATCCTGCCGGTCTACGCCGGCGAGATCCAGGCGCGGGCACTGGCCGTCGACGTGCAGGCCTACGACGACGCCGGCGAGCCGGTCGTCGGTGAGGTCGGCGAGCTGGTGGTGACCCAGCCGATGCCGTCGATGCCGCTCTACTTCTGGAACGACGCGGGCGGGCGGCGTTACCACGAGTCCTACTTCGACACCTTCCCCGGGGTGTGGCGCCACGGCGATTTCTTCCAGTTGAACCGGCGCGGCGGTTGTTTCATCAAGGGCCGTTCCGATTCCACCCTGAACCGCTACGGCGTGCGCATCGGTACGGCCGAGATCTACCGCTGCGTCGAGGCGCTGCCCGAGATCGACGACTCGCTGGTGGTCAACCTCGACCTGCCGGGCGGGCGCTTCTTCATGCCGATGTTCGTCAGGTTGGCGGCCGGTGCCGCCCTCGACGAGACGCTGGTGAAGAAGCTGGCAGCGGCGCTGCGCGAGCAGTGCTCGCCGCGCCACGTACCGGACAAGGTCTATGCCGTCGAGGCCATTCCCTACACCCTGACCGGCAAGAAGCTGGAAGTGCCGGTGCGCAAGATCCTGATGGGCTTCGACCTGGCCAAGGCGGTCAGCCGCGACGCCATGCAGAACCCGGATTCGATCGAGTACTTCATCCGCTTCGCGGCGGAGCAGGCGGACTACTCGCTGAGTTGAGGTCGACGGGGACGCGGATGCGGCACCCGGGGCGAAGCATGCGCTGCCCGGACGCGTGCCGCTGGCGCATAATCGGCGTCTCTATGAACACACCGAGGAGAACCTGACATGGCGAACAAGCTCGATCTCGACGCGGCACGCCTCATCGTCGACACCATGTTGAATGAGGCAGGCAGCCGCGGCATCAAGTTCGCCGCGGCCGTCGTCGATGCCGGCGGCGACCTCATTCACCTCGCGCGCATGGACGGCGCCTCGGCGCTGAACGCGCGCATGAGTCACAACAAGGCCTACACCGCGGTCAAGTGGCAGATGGACACGCGCGTGCTCAAGACCCGCCTGTTCGACATGTCGCTCGGCGACGAGCGGCGCGAGATCACCTGGTTCTGCGATCCGCACTACACGCCGGTGTGGGGCGGCATCGTGCTGCGCGCCGACGACGGCAGCATGCTCGGCGCGCTGGGCCAGAGCGGTGGTACCTACCAGCAGGACGAGGAGATCGGTCAGATCGCGGCAGAGGCCTTCCGCAAGCTCTGAGCATCCGCACGCGGGCGTCCCGCGGCGCTCACGTACCCGCCCGCCAGGGCCGGCGCGCAGAGGTCGCCTCAGGTGTCGACGGCGGTCCCGCCGTCGACACGGGTCCATCCCCCGAGTCGTTCTCCGCGATGCAGCCGCGCGCCCGCGCGGCGCGGGGGTGCTGGCCGCATCCCTGGCGCAGGAGGCCGCCGTCGCACCCTTGCCGCCCGCGCTGTGGCGCGCGCTCGGCGGGTTCGCGGTGCGCCGTGGCCGTCGGCCCGCGACTGCAGGTCGAATCCCGGGCGCGACCCTGCGCGGTGGTCAGGGCGTCGCGTCGCCGTCCCGCTTGTGCGCGCGCTTGGCGGCGTACATGAGGCGGTCGGCTTCGGCCAGCAGGGCGTCACCGCTGACGTAACGCGCGGGGCCGGTCTGGGCCACGCCGAAGCTGAGGCTGACAGCGTCGTTCACGGTTTCGAGCTCGGCTTCGATGCGCGTGACGATCTGGGCCATGGCCTGCTGTTCGTCGCAGTTCGGCAGGATCAGGCAGAACTCGTCGCCGCCGTAGCGGAACGCGTTGTCGTCGGCGCGCAGCACCCGTTGCAGGATCGTGGCGACGCTGCGCAGCACCTCGTCACCAAACGGATGGCCCTCGTGGTCGTTGATCTGCTTGAAATCGTCGATGTCGATGAAGATCACGGTCACGGGTTCGGCGCGGCGCTGGGCCCCGCGCAGCGCGCGGGTCAGGGCGTGATCGATGTGGCGCATGTTGAGCAAGCCGGTGAGGGCGTCGGTGTGCGCCAGTTCCTCGAGCTGCCGCGTGCGTTCGCGCACCTTCTCCTCGAGTTCCTGCGCGTAGCGCTCGGCGCGGTTGCGCGACTCCTCGACCTCGGCCACCAGCATGCGCACGTAGGTCTCGAATACCAGGGTGGTATCGAGCGTGAAGAGCTTGTCCAGCGCCACCTGCGCGGCGTGGCGCAGGGCAGGGTCGTCCACGCCGTCGTCGATGGTCTCGCCGAGCAGGCGGCGCAGCTGGTGCATGGCCGACAGGTAGAGCGTGGGATCGACGCCGATACGCTTGTGCACGAGACCGATGCGCAGGCGGTCGCTGACGTACTCGAGATCGTAGAGGCCGCTGAACAGTTCGACCACGTATTGCCCCATGGCCGCGGCCAGGCGGCGCAGGGTGTCGGCATCGCCGATGAGCAGCGCGATCTCCGGCACGCGGGTCTGCGCGGCGTAGAAGCGCTCGACGAGATCGTCGCAGACTTCGAGCACGATCCGGCGCACTTCGACCAGGGCGGCGACGTCGGCATCATCGAAACCGATGTACGCCTTGCGCCGTTCGAACTCGAGGTCCGTGATGCGCATCTGGTCGAGTAAGCTCAAGTCCGTCTGGTTCACGTGCGTACATCCTGCAGCGATGCCGGGGCCAACGGCGACGTGGCCAAGCCGTCTTCTCGCCGAAGTTTGCCACTGTTACTGCTACGTGCGCCGCCGTAGGGTGGTTCAGTGCGCGTGGCGATGCGGACTGCTAGCATGAGGTGGCCGCGCGCCGCCGCCGCAACTGCACCGCGACAGTGCAGGCGCGCGCGCCGCTCACTACCGGGGAGATCAGGCTATGACGACGAGCACGCGCACCATCCACCACGGCGGCTGCCCGCACGATTGTCCCGACACCTGCTCGATGCAGTTCGAGGTCGAGGACGGCCGCCTGGTCGGCGTGCGCGGCAACCCGGACCACCCGCTCACCCGCGGCGGCCTGTGCGTCAAGCTGCGCGACTACGAGAAGCGGCACTACCATCCCGAGCGCCTGCTCTACCCGCACAAGCGGGTCGGGCCCAAGGGCAGCGCCGAGTTCGCGCGCATCTCGTGGGACGAGGCGCTCGACACCATCGCCGCGCGCTGGCAGGCGATCATCGCCGCGCACGGGCCGCAGGCCATCGCGCCTTACAGCTACCTCGGCCACCAGGGCCTGGTGCACGGGCTGAACGGCGGCGACGCCTTCTTCAACCGCATGGGCGCGACGGTGATGGAACGCACCTTCTGCGGCGAGGGCGCGGCGACCGCCTGGCTGATGACCTACGGCCCGAGTGGCGGTGTGGACCCCGAGTCCTTCCGCCACGCGAAGTTCATCGTCATCTGGGCCTGCAACAGCGTCAGCACCAACCTGCACCACTGGCACGTCGTCAAGGATGCGCAGAAGGCGGGAGCGAAGGTCGTCGTCATCGATGCCTACCGTTCGCGCACGGCGCGCGAGGCCGACTGGCACATCGCGCCGCGGCCGGGTACCGACGGCGCGCTGGCCATGGCCCTGATCCACGTCCTGATCGCGGACGGCCTGGTCGATCGCGACTACGTCGAGCGCTACACGCAGGGCTACGACGCGCTGGCCGCGCGGGCGCAGGCGCGCACGCCGGAGTGGGCCGAGGGCATCACCGGGGTGCCGGCCGCCGACATCCGCCGCCTCGCCCACGAGTACGCCGGCACCCAGCCCGCCGCCATCCGCATCGGCGTCGCCCTGGAGCGCCATCACGGTGGCGGCCAGACGGTGCGCGCGGTGTGCTGCCTGCCGGCCCTGACCGGCGCCTGGCGCCACGTCGGCGGCGGCATCCTCGCCATGCCGGTGTGGGAGCATCCCTACGACTTCGACGCCATCTGCCGGCCGGACTGGATCCCGCCCGGCACGCGCGCGGTCAACAACCTCCAACTCGGCCGCCTGCTCACCGGCGAGATCCCGCTCGACCCGCCGATCCTGTCGCTGATGTGCTGGAACTCGAACCCGGTCACCCAGGCGCCCGAGGGCGACAAGATCGTGCGCGGACTCGAACGCGAGGATCTCTTTCTCGTCGTCGCCGAGCATTTCGTCACCGACGTCGCGCGCTACGCCGACATCCTCCTGCCCGCGGCCATGGGTGCGGAGATGGAGGACATCATCCTGTCCTGGGGCCACAACTACCTGACCTGGAACGCGGCCTGCGCCGAGCCGCCGGGCGAGGTGTTGTCCAACCGCGAGATCTTCCGCCGCCTGGCCGCGCGCATGGGCTACGACGAGCCCGAGTTCCAATGGTCGGACGCCGAGTGCCTGGAACGGTTCGTCGACTGGTCGGCACCGGCCTGCGCCGGTTTCGACCTCGCCAGCCTGCGCGAGCGGGGTTTCGTCCGCCTCGCGCTCGGCACGGCGGACGATCGCGCGCCGCATCGCGAAGGCAACTTTCCCACGCCGTCCGGCAAGTGTGAATTCGAGTCGAGCATCGCCGCCGGCGGCAATTTCGTCGCGCCGCCGTTCCGCCAGATGTACACCGACATGCAGGGCGGCGAGCCGCTCGACGCCGTGCCCGATTACGTGCCGCCGCGCGAGAGCCCGGCCAGCAACCCGGCGCTCGCCGCGCGCTTTCCTCTCAACATCGTCTCGCCCAAGAGTCACGGCTTTCTCAACTCCTGCTACGCCAACATGGCCGGCAAGCTGAAGGGCCAGGGCGAGCAGTTCCTGCTCATCAACGCCGTCGACGCGGCGCGTCGTGGCATCGGCGACGGCGAGGCCGTGCGGGTGTTCAACGAGCGCGGCGCCTTCGAAGCGGTCGCCGAGATCTCCGACGACGTCAACCCAGGCATCGTCGTCGCCACCCTCGGCTACTGGCGCCAGCTCAACCGCGGCACGGTCAACGTGGTGTCGAGCGCGGAGTTCGTCGACATGGGGCATGCGCCGACCTTCTCCGACAACCTGGTCGAAGTGGCGAAGGCGTCCTGAGGCGCTGGCAATGCGCGTGGGGGGATGGTGGTGGCGAATGGCGAGGAGGGTGTGCGGCGATGATCAAGGTCTACCACGCGCCGCGCACGCGCTCGATGCGCATCATCTGGCTACTCGAGGAACTCGGCCTCGAGTATGCCGTCGAGACGGTCGTGTTCAAGCCGGTGGCCGGACGCCTGTTCGCGCAGCAGACGCCCTTCGGCAAGGTCCCGGCGATCGCCGACGGCGAGGTCGAGATGTTCGAATCGGGGGCCATCGTCGAGTACCTGCTGGAACGTCATGGCAATGGCCGGCTGGCGCCGGCGGTGGGCGCCGCGGAACGGGCGAAGTACCTGCAATGGCTGCACTTCTCCGAGAGCACGGCGTTCGCACCCTTGAGTGGTCTCGTCTGGCTGACCCGCTACCGCGACGACGCGGAGCAGCATCCCGACCTCGTCGCCGACGCCAAGGCGCGCGCGGCGATCGCTTTCGAGGTACTGGAAGCGGATCTCGGCGAGCGCGAGTTCCTGCTCGACAGCGGCTTTTCCGCGGCCGACATCATGATGGCCTTCACCCTGTTCGCGGCCCAGGTGTTCGGCGTGCTGGACGGGCGCTTCCCACGTCTCGTCGCCTACCTCGAACGGCTCCAGGCACGCCCGGCCTACGTCCGCGCCGCGGCGCTGTGAAACCGCCATGAGCGGCGGCCCCGCGGCCGCGCGCGCGGCGCGCGAACCGACGCCGTCACGCTACCCGCATGTGCTGCCGCGCCTGCTCGCGGCGACGCGCCCGGCTTTCCTGTCGATCACCGCGGTGGCGGTGTTGCTGGGGCTGGCGAGTGCTGCTGCGGACGGTATCGCGATCGCGCCGGCGCGAGCCTGCGTCGCCGCCCTGTTCGCCCTCGTCGCCCACGCCGCCGGCAACTTGCTCAACGACTACCACGACGCGTTGAACGGCAGCGACGCGGCGAACCACGCGCGGCGTTTCCCCTTCACCGGCGGCAGCCGCTTCATCCAGAACGGCGTGCTGACGGCGGCGAGCGTGGCGCGGCTCGCTTACCTGCTGCTGGCCAGCGTGGTCGTCGCCGGGGCGTGGCTGGTGGCGGTGAGTGGTGGCGGCCTGCTCGCCATTGGCCTGCTCGGCCTGGCGCTGGCGTGGGGCTACTCGGCACCGCCGCTGGCCCTGATGAATCGCGGCGTCGGCGAGGCCGTCGTCGCGCTGGCCTGGCTGCTGGTGGTGGTGGGTACGGACTACGTCCAGCGCGGCGGTTTCGCCGCGACGCCCTGGTGGGTGGGCCTCGCCTACGCGCTGCACGTGGCCGGCGTGCTCGGCGTCAATGCCTTCCCGGACTGCGCCGCCGATGCTGCCGCGGGCAAGCGCACGCTGGCGGTACGCCTCGGCGCGCGGCGCGGGCGCGGCCTCTACGCCGTGCTGGTGCTGCCGGCCTATGCCTGGCTTGCCTTCGCCGTCACCCGCGGCGCGCTGCCGTGGACGGTCGTGCTGGCGGGGCTCGGCTTGCCGCCGGCGCTGCTCGCGGCGCGCGGCCTGTGGCGTCACGCCGCGCAGCCGGCCGTGCTCGATCGGACCATCGTCGCGGCCATCCTGGCCGCGCATGTTCACGGCCTGGCGCTTGCGGCCGCGCTGCTGCTGGGCTGAGCGGCCGGCGAGAGCCGTGTCGGCGCCGACAAGGGGGACAGCTTACTTGTGCCTGGCGCGCGGGTGTGCCGCCGTGACGCTGCAAAGTAAACCGTTCCCAGGGGCGGCGACGGCGAAAAGTAAACTGTCCCCTTGATCGGACCGGCGCCTGGATCGCCAGCGACCTGTGCCACCGCGCGTTCCCGCACGCGGTTACCGCCTCAAGTCCGGCGCCTGCCGGTCGATGCGATAGCGTCAACCGCCGGCCAGGGAGGCAGTTACCCGTGCTCAGTTTCGGACTCGTGTTCTTCGCCGTGTCGCTCGCCGTCGGCGTGAATGCCGACGAAGGCTTCATCGCCCGCCTCGGGTTCGACCCGGACATCCTCGCCATCACCCTGGTCGCCTTCGTCCTCACCGGGCTGGTCGCGCATCGCCACCTCGCCCTGGTGGTCGCGGTGGTGCTGCTGGTGGGCGGGGCCAACGTGCCGGTGGCTGTCGCCCTCGAGCTGGGCTACGACCCCGACGTCGCGCTGGCCGCGCTGTTCGCACTGGTCACGGTGCCCTTCGTCGCGCGCTGGATGGACGGCTGAACGTCGCGACCGCGGTCGCCCTCAGGCGCTTGCCCGACGACGCAGGTGGCCGACGAGGCTCACCGTGCCGAGCGCCACGGCCCCGATGGCGATCCCGAGCACGGCCTCGGCCAGCAACGGTACGACGAATTCGAGTACCCCGTGCAGGACGTGGGGCAGGGCGCCGCTCACCGCCAGGCTGAGGTCGTGGATCACCGCGTGGGCGTGCGGCAGGCCGTGGGCGAGAATGCCGCCGCCGACCAGGAACATGGCCAGCGTGCCGACCACCGAGAGTCCTTTCATCAGCCGCGGCGCGGCCGCCACCAGCACGCTGCCGACGCGCCGGGCGAGCGATCCCTCGCGTTGCATGAGGTAGAGGCCGGCGTCGTCGAGCTTGACGATGGCGGCGACGAAGCCGTACACGCCGACGGTCATGACGACCGCGATGCCGGCCACTACCACGACCCGCGTCACGAAGTCCGCCGCGGCCACCGTGCCGAGGGTGATGACGATGATCTCGGCGGAGAGGATGAAATCGGTGCGGATGGCGCCGCGCACCTTGTTGCGTTCGTAGGCGACGAGATCGACCTTGCGGTCGCCGAGTGCGCGCAGGTGCTCGGCGTGGTGGGCGGCGTCCTCGTCGGCGCTGTGGAGGAAGCGATGGGCGAGCTTCTCCACCCCTTCGTAGCACAGGTAGGTGCCGCCCAGCATCAGCAGCGGCAGGATGGCCTGCGGCAGCACCGCGCTGACGACCAGTGCCGCCGGCACCAGGATGGCCTTGTTGCGCAACGAACCCAGCGCCACCGCCCACACCACCGGCAGCTCGCGGTCGGCGGCGACGCCGGTGACCTGTTGCGCGTTCAGCGCGAGGTCGTCACCGAGCACGCCGGCGGTCTTCTTGGCCGCGACCTTGCTCATCACGGCGACGTCGTCGAGCACCGTGGCGATGTCGTCGATCAAGGCGAACAGGCTGCTTCCTGCCATCGTCTGCTCCGGCTCGTGGGATCGGGCGTGCCGCGGCCGGGGCCGCGCGACGCGGGCAGCGCAGTGTAGCCAGAATCCATGCCCGCCGCAGACCGCGAGCGGCGCAGCGGATTCGGGGCGGACGCCCGCGGTGTATGCTGGGGCCCGTCATGGCCAGCAGAGACACCCGCACGGAACACGACATCCTGGGCGCGGTCGAGGTGCCCGCGGCGCGCCTGTGGGGAGCACAGACCGAGCGCAGCCGCCAGCATTTCGCGATCTCCTCGGAGCGCATGCCGTTGGCGCTGATCCACGCCTTGGCCGAGATCAAGCGCGCCACGGCGCGGGTCAACGCCGAGCTCGGCGAACTCGACCCGGACGTCGCCGCCGCCATTGCCGCGGCCGCCGGCGAAGTCGTCGACGGTCGCCACGACGACGAGTTCCCGCTCGCCGTGTGGCAGAGCGGCAGCGGCACCCAGAGCCACATGAACCTGAACGAAGTGCTCGCCAACCGCGCCAGCGAGCTGCTCGGCGGCGGGCGCGGCGAGGCGCGGCGGGTGCATCCGAACGACGACGTCAACCGCGGCCAGTCGTCCAACGACGTCATGCCGAGCGCACTGGCGCTGGCGGCGAGCCGGGCACTCGCCCACGACCTGCTGCCGGCGCTGGACGCGCTGGGCGAGGTGCTGGCGGGCAAGGCCGCGGCCTTTGCCGACATCGTCAAGACCGGTCGCACCCACCTCATGGACGCCACGCCGCTGACGCTCGGCCAGGCCATCTCGGGCTGGGTCGCGCAGCTCGCCCAGGCGCGGACCCAGGTTGCCGGCGCGCTGCCCGCGCTGGGTCAACTCGCCCTCGGCGGTACCGCCGTCGGCACCGGTCTCAATGCCCATCCCGAACTCGGCGCGCGCGCCGCCGCGCTGCTCGCGCGCGAAAGCGGGCTGCAACTGGCCAGTGCACCGAACAAGTTCGCCGTGCAGGGCGCGCAGGATGCCGTGGTCTTTGCCCACGGCG
This sequence comes from Gammaproteobacteria bacterium, assembly GCA_024235015.1. Lineage (GTDB taxonomy): Bacteria > Pseudomonadota > Gammaproteobacteria > JACKNG01. The sequence continues at coordinate 294,765 of JACKNG010000003.1, read as the reverse complement.
CCTTGAAGACCCTCGCCGCGGCGCTCAACAAGCTGGCCAACGACGTGCGCTGGCTGGCCTCGGGGCCGCGCTGCGGCCTGGGCGAGATCACCCTGCCGGCCAACGAGCCGGGCAGTTCGATCATGCCGGGCAAGGTCAACCCGACCCAGTGCGAAGCGCTGGCGATGATCTGTGCGCAGGTCTTCGGCAACGACGTCGCGATCAATTTCGGCGGCGCCGGCGGCAGCTTCGAGCTCAACACCTACCGCCCGCTGCTCGCGCACAACTTCCTCATGAGCGCGCGCCTGCTGGCCGACGGCTGCGCGTCCTTCGCGCGCCATTGCGCGGCCGGCATCGAGCCCGACCGCGCGCGTATCGCCGCGCTGCTCGAACGCTCGCTGATGCTGGTCACCGCGCTGGCCCCGCACATCGGCTACGAACCCGCCGCGGCCATCGCACACCAGGCGCATGCCGAGGGCATCAGCCTGCGCGAAGCGGCGCTGGCATCGGGCGCGGTCAGCGCCGCGGACTTCGATCGCTGGGTCGACCCGGCGGCGATGCTCGGGCCACGCCGGCCGGATTGATGCCGGCGGCGGTCGCGGCGTAGCGCCGCACGTGAGGTCGCCGCGGCGCGGGGCGGCGGCGGCGACGGGGCTCGCGTAGAATCCGCCCGTGTCCACCCCCTCGTTCAGCCCGTTGCGCGCGCTCGCCTTCCTGCTCGGTGCGCAGGTTTTCCTCGCCGTGCTCGATGCCAGCAGCAAGTGGCTGGCGGCCGACATGGGCATCCCGCTGATCGCCGCGGTGCGCCACGGCACCCAGGTGGTGTTGATGCTGGCCGTGCTGGGACCGCGCCTGCGCGGGCGGTTGTGGCGTACGCGGCGGCCGTTCGAGCAGGTCGCGCGCGGGCTCGTGCTCGGCGCCTTCAGTCTCACCTTCGTGTCCTCGCTGCGTTACCTGCCGCAGGCCGAGGCCACGGCCATTATCTTCGTCGGCCCGCTGGTGGTGATGCTGCTGGCCGGGCCGCTGCTCGGCGAGAGCGTCGGCCGCGTGCGTTGGGTCGGCGCCGTGGCCGGTTTCCTCGGCATGCTGGTGGTGGTGCGCCCGGGCGGCACGCTGGCGCCGCTCGGCATCGCCTTCGGCGTGCTCGCGATCGCCTGCAACGTCGCCTTCCAGTTGCTCACCCGGCGTCTCGCCGTGGCCGACGAGGCAATGACGACGCTGTTCATCTCGGCGCTCAGCGCGGCGCTGCTGTCGGCCGTGCTGCTGCCCTGGCAGGATGCCTGGGGCGGCTGGCCGGATGCACTCGGCAGCGGCCAGGTGGCCACGCTGCTGGCCCTCGGTGTGCTCGGCGCGCTCGGCCAGTGGCTGCTGCTGCGCGCCTTCTTCTGGGCCGGTGCGTCCTTCCTCGCCCCGCTCAGCTACCTGCAGCTGTGGTGGTCGGGCCTGACCGGCTGGTGGTTCTTCGGCCAGGTGCCGGATGGCCTCAGCGCGGCCGGCATGGTCCTCATCGCGGCGAGCGGGATCGGCGTGATGGGCTGGGAGGCGCGCGCCGCGCGGCGAGGGCGCGACGAACGCCGGTGAGAAGTCCGCGTTACTGGGCGACCCAGCCGCCGTCGACCGGCAGGGCGACACCGGTGACGTAGCTCGACCTGGCCGACAGCAGCCAGGCCACGGCGTCGCCGATTTCCTCCGGCTGGGCGACCCGTTTCATCGGCGTCGCGCCGATCATCTGTTCGCGGATCTTGGCGCTGGCCTCGGTCACGCGGCCGAGCATGGGCGTCTCGATGAAGCCCGGGCACACCGCGTTGACGCGGATGTTGCGCGCCGCGTACTCGAGCGCGACGGTCTTGGTCAGGCCGACCACGCCGTGCTTGGCCGAGTTGTAGCCGGCCGCGCCGGGGATGCCGATGAGGCCGGCCGCGGAGGCCGTGCTGACGATGCTGCCGCCGCCGTCCTGTTTCACCATCTGCGCGATCTCGGCTTTCATGCAGTGGTAGACGCCGGTGAGATTCACGCGGATGACGCGTTCCCACTCGGCCGGGGCGAGGTCGAGGATCTTGGCGGTGGGGCCCTCGATACCGGCGTTGTTGAAGGCGCCGTGCAGGGCACCGTGACGCTCGACGAGGGTCGCCACCGCGGCCTCGACCGCGGCGAAGTCACCGACGTCGACGTGCAGGTACTCGGCGTGGCCGCCGGACTGCGTGATCGCCGCGACCGTGTTCGCGCCCTCGTCGTCCTGCACGTCGGCGATGATCACCGTCGCGCCCTCGCTGGCCAGGATGCGCGCGGTGGCGCGGCCGATGCCGGTGCTGCCGCCGGTGACCAGCACCACGCGTTGGTCGAGCAGAGCCATGTGTCGATACCTCCCCGTCGTTGGTTGAACGCGCGGGATTCTATGCGTTTCCCGCCGCGATGCGGACGCGCACGGTTGAAACGTCGCATTGCGCAGTGCAGCATAGTCCGCACTCGAGCGGTAACGGCGGGAGGATGACGATGGCACGGGGACGAAGTGGAGGGCAGGCACGCGGCGCCGGTGGCGATCACGATGCCGCGGCCAAGAACCGCCCGCTGGTCGAGGACATCCGCCTGCTCGGGCGCATCCTCGGCGACGTCATCCGCGAGCAGGAAGGGCGTGCCGCGTTCGAATTGATCGAGCGCGTACGCCAGCTCTCGGTGGCCTATCGCCTGAAGGCGGACAAGCGCGCCGGGCGGACCCTCGATCGCCTGCTCAAGAATCTCTCGGTCGACCAGACGGTCAGCGTGATCCGCGCCTTCAGCTATTTCTCGCACCTCGCCAACATCGCCGAGGATCGCCACCACGTGCGCCGTCGCCACGTCCACGAGCGCGGCGGGCGGCTGCAGGACGGTTCGCTCGCCCTGGCCTTCGAGCGCCTGCAGCGCAGCGGCGAACGCGCCGGCGACATCGCCGCGCTGCTGCGCGAGGCCTACATCTCGCCCGTCCTCACCGCCCACCCGACCGAGGTCCAGCGCAAGAGCATCCTCGATGCCGAGCGCGCCATCGCCGGGCTCATCGAAGCCCGCGATCACCTCGTCGCCGCGCGCGAGCGCGACGACAACGAGGCACTCATCCGTGCCCGCATCACCCAGCTGTGGCAGACCCGCATGCTGCGCACGGCCAAGCTCGCCGTGGCCGACGAAATCGAGAACGCGCTGTCCTACTACCACGCGACCTTCCTGCGCGAGGTGCCGCGGCTCTACCGCGAGGTCGAGCGCGCCCTGCCCGGGCACGACATCGGCTGCTTCCTGCGCATGGGCGCCTGGATCGGCGGCGATCGCGACGGCAATCCCAACGTCACCGCGGCCACCCTGCGCCGCGCCCTGGCGCGCCAGGCCGAGGTCGCGCTGCGCCACTACCTGGTCGAGGTGCACGAACTCGGCAGTGAGCTGTCGATGTCGAACCTGTTCTCGCCGGTGACCCCGGCCATGCGCAAGCTCGCCGCGCGCTCGCCCGACCGCAGCGCGCACCGCCAGGACGAGCCCTACCGCCGCGCCCTGGTCGGTATCTACGCGCGGCTTGCCGCCACCCTGCACGAACTCACCGGCACCGAGGCCCTGCGCCACGCCGTCGCGCCGCAGGACCCCTACGCGACGGCGCAGGAATTCATCGCCGATCTCGACGTCATCGCCGCCTCGCTGCGCTCCCACCATGCCGAGGCCCTGATCGCGCCGCGCCTCGCGCCGCTCAAGCGCGCCGCGCAGGTGTTCGGCTTCCACCTCGCCACCCTCGACCTGCGCCAGAGTTCGGACAAGCACGAGGCGGTGGTCGCCGAGCTGCTGCGCGTGGCGCGCATCGAGGCCGATTACCCGGCGCTCGACGAGGACGCCCGACGGGCCTGCTTGCTGGCGCTGCTGAACGATGCGCGGCCGCTGCGCGTGCGCGGCGCGCGCTACTCGGAGTTGACCAGCGGCGAACTCGAGATCTTCGAGGCCGCTGCCGCGGCGCGCGCGGCCTACGGGCCGGGCGCCATCCGCCATTCGATCATCAGCCACACCGAGGCCGTCAGCGACCTGCTCGAACTGCTGGTGTTGCAGAAGGAAGCCGGGCTGGTGCGCGGCACCCTGGACCGCGACGCCGTCGCCGACCTGGTCGTGGTGCCGCTGTTCGAGACCATCGCCGACCTGCGTCGCGCGGCCGAGATCATGGGCGAGTTCTATGCCCTGCCCGGGGTGCTCGACATGGTCCGGCGCAGCGGCGCGGAGCAGGAAATCATGCTCGGCTACAGCGACAGCAACAAGGACGGCGGCGTGTTCACCAGCAACTGGGAGCTCTACCGCGCCGAGGTCGCCCTGGTCGAGTTGTTCGAGCCGCTGGAGCGCTCCCACCGCCTGCGCCTGCGCCTGTTCCACGGCCGCGGCGGCACCGTCGGGCGCGGCGGCGGGCCGAGCTACCAGGCCATCCTGGCCCAGCCACCCGGCACCGTGAACGGCCAGATCCGGCTGACCGAGCAGGGCGAAGTGATCGGCGCCAAGTACGCCCATCCCGAGATCGGCCGGCGCAACCTCGAGACGCTCGTCGCGGCGACCCTGGAGGCGACCGTGCTGCACCCGACCAAGCGCCCGCCGCAACGCTTCCTCGAGGCCGCCGACGCCATCAGCGCGGCGAGCATGGCGGCCTACCGCCGCCTGGTCTACGACGACCCGGCCTTCGTCGACTACTTTGCCGCGGCCACGCCGATCAGCGAGATCGCGGCGCTCAACATCGGCTCGCGGCCGGCCTCGCGCAAGGCCACCTTCGCCATCGAGGACCTGCGGGCGATCCCCTGGAGCTTCTCCTGGGGCCAGTGCCGCGTGGCGTTGCCGGGCTGGTACGGTTTCGGCAGCGCGGTAGAGGCCTGGCTGGACGCCGGCGAGCGCGCCGAGCGGGTCGAGTGCCTGCAGCGCATGCACCGGCGCTGGCCGTTCTTCCGCGCGCTGGTCTCCAACCTCGACATGGTGCTAGCCAAGACCGACCTCGGCATCGCCGCGCGTTACGTCGAACTGGTGCCGGACCGCCGCGCCGCGCGGCGCATCTTCGAGCGCATCCGCGCCGAGTGGACGCGCACCGACGCCATGGTCAGCCTGATCAGCGGCGCCGAGGAACGCCTCGCGGCCAACCCCGCCCTGGCGCGTTCCATCGCTCATCGCTTTCCCTACCTCGACCCGCTCAACCACCTCCAGGTCGAACTGCTGCGGCGTTACCGCGACGGCCGCGAGCCGGCGGCGGCGCGCGAACGACTGCAGCGCGGCATCCACATCTCGATCAACGGCATCGCCGCGGGCCTGCGCAATACCGGGTGAAGGCGCCGGCTGGTGCCTGCGCGACGCCGATTGACGGACGCGCTCGCGGTGGTGTCTAGTCGGGCCACGAACCCGGGAGGACAGCGTGCTCTACCGCGACTTCGCCAGCCAGGACGACATCGACGCCCAGTACAACATCGAGCGCCAGGTGCCCGATGCGCGGCGCTGGCTGGAGTTCTTCGTCGAGGCCAGCGCGCGGACGCGCAGCGCCCTCGCCTGCGAACTCGACCTCGCCTTCGGTCCGACCCTGGCCGAGACACTCGACATCTTTCCCGCCGCGCGGCCGGATGCGCCGGTGGTGGTGTTCGTCCACGGCGGTTACTGGCGGCGCCTGAGCGCCAAGGAGTTCAGCTTTGTCGCCGCCGGGCCGGTGGCGCGCGGCTACACCGTCGTTGTCACCAACTACGCGCTGTGTCCGGCCGTCTCGATCGGTGAGATCACCCGCCAGAGCCGCGCCGCGCTGGCCTGGCTCTACCGCCACGTCCAAGACTTCGGCGGCGACCCCGAACGTATCGTGGTCAGCGGGCATTCCGCCGGTGGTCACCAGGTCGCGCGCCTGCTCGCCACCGACTGGCTCGGCGAGTACGGCCTGCCGCCGGACCTCGTCAAGGGGGGATACGCGATCTCGGGCCTGTTCGACCTGCGTCCGCTGCGCTACTCGTGGCTGCAGCCGATGATCCAGCTCGACGGTGACACGGTATTGCGCGAGAGCCCGCAGCTGCAGCTGCCGCGCACCGCCGCGCCGCTGATCGCGGCGGTCGGCGGCGGCGAATCCGAGGAGTTCCATCGCCAGTCGCGCGACTACGTCGCCGCCTGCCAGGCGGTCGGGCTGGGCGCCGAGTACCAGGTACTCGGCGATTGCCATCATTTCAACGTGATCGAGAGCCTGGGCGAGGCCGACGGCCCGCTGACCGACGCCCTGTGCGAGTTCGTCGCCAGCAGTATCGACTGAAGCCGGTCGTGCGGCCGCGGCGCTGAGCGGCGCGCGGCTCAGCGGAACTCGAAGCCGCGGTAACCGGCGGCGGCGACGTCGCGGTAGACCTGGTGGAACTCGCTGACGCTGCCGGCCCACAGCAGGAAGCGCGGCACGCCCTTGTTCTCCGGGTTGTTGTTGCCGAAGAACCAGGAGTCACGCATCTCGTCGATGATCAGCCCCTTGGACGAGTCGTAGCAGTGCCGGGTCCAGGCTTCCTCCGCTTCCGGCGTGGGCTGGATCGAGGTGTAGCCGTGTGCGCGGATGTAGTCGATGCAGTCGACGATCCAGTCGACCGTGGTTTCCGCGCAGCGCGTGATGTTGCAGAACGTCGCCGGGTGGTGGGGCCCCATGGTGGCGAAGAAGTTGGGAAAGCCGGCGAACTGCACGCCGAGGTTGGTGCGCGGCCCGTCGGCCCACTTGTCGGCCAGGGCGAGGCCGCCCTCGCCGCGGATGTCGATGCGCAGCAGCTCGCCGGTCAGGCTCTGGAAGCCGGTGGCGTAGATCAGGATATCGAGTTCGTAGAGTTGTTCGCTGGTCTCTACCCCGGCCGCGGTGATGCGCGAGATGGGGGTCGCGCGCAGGTCGACGAGGTCGACGTTGTCGCGGTTGAAGGCCTCATAGAAGTCCTTCTCGCCCGGCGGGCGCTTGGTCCCGTAGGGATGGTTCTTCGGGATCAGCTTCTCGGCCGTGGCCGGGTCCTTGACCCGCTGGCGGATCTTCTCGGCGAGGAACTCGCTGACCTCCTCGGCGAAGGCGCGGTTGGTGAAGAGGTCGTTGTAGTTGGCGAACCACAGGGCGAAGCCGCCGCGTTCGTAGAGATCCTGGTACTTGGCCCAGCGCTCTTCCTTCGAGGCGACCTCGGTGCTGGCGCGCGGGTCCATGTCGTGCATGAAGCCGGCGAAGGTCTGCTTGCAGTGATCGATGATCTCGGCGGCGTGGGCGGTGAGGTCGCGCTGCTCCTCGGCCGTGATGGGACGGTTGCGCAGCGGGGTGCACCAGTTGGCGGTGCGCTGGAACACCGTCAGGTGGCCGACCTCGGGGGCGATGGACTGGATCACCTGCACCGCGGTCGGGCCGCTGCCGATGATGCCGACGCGCTTGCCGCTGACGTCGATGCCTTCTTTCGGCCAGCGCGCGGTGTGCACGGTGAGGCCGGCGAAATCGTGCACGCCGGGGTAGTCGGGCAACTGGAACGCCGACAGCAGGCCGGTGCCGGCGACGATGAAGCGCGCCCGCGCACTGCGCCCGTCCTCGGCGGTCACGGTCCACATGCGGTCGGCGTCGTCGAAATGCACGGTCTTGACCCGCGCGTCGAAGTCGTAGTGCCGCTTGAGATCGAACTTGTCGGCGACGTAATGGACATAACGTTCGATCTCGGGCTGGCTGGCGAAGTGTTCGCTCCACTGCCATTCCTCGAACAGTTCCTTGGAGAACGAGTACTGGTAGGTGTAACTCTCGGAATCGAAACGGCAGCCGGGGTAGCGGTTCCAGTACCAGGTGCCGCCGACGTCGCTGCCGGCTTCGAAGCCGTGCACACTCAGGCCGCGTTCGCGCAGGCGGTAGGTCGAGTACAAGCCGGAGATTCCGGCGCCGATGACGATGGCATCGTAGGTCGTGGGCATGCGGGTCGGCCTCCGGCCGCAACTGGAATGGGAAAACCTGAGATTAACAGATGTACGTACAAGTTCCAGGCCCCCGTGCGGGGCGCTGGCCGGCGGCGCCGCGGGTGACGGCCGCCGGGCCTTGATCGATGATGGACGCCGCGCCACCGGGCCCGCCCGGGCAGGCGCGGCGGGCGGCGCCCGAGGAGGGAGAAACCATGACCACGCTGGAAACGCGCCTCGCGGCGCTCGAACACGAAGTCGCGGCGCTGCGCGCCGATCGCGACATCCGCACCGTCTTGTCGCAGTACGCCGTCGGCGTCGACGAGAAGCACCCCCACGTGCTGTGGCCGTTGTTCACCGACGACGCCGTGATCGAGGTGCCGGCCTGGAGCGTCGAGGTACGCGGCATCGACGCCGTGATGCGCTTTTTCGAGAACTACTGGCGGCGCTTCGACAACCCGCGCCGCTACTACGCCAACGAAGTCGTCACGGTCACCGGCGACACGGCCAGCGCCTTCATGTACTGGCACGTGACGCAGGAAGAGGGCGCCGACTCGGTGCTGGGCTGGGGCACCTACGACTGGGGTTTTCGCCGGCAGGGCGGGCAGTGGCTGATCGCGCGCGAAGTGGTGCACATCCGCGCCATGACCACCCTGGCGCGCGGCTGGGCGGGGCAGGGCACGATGAGCCTGTGAAGGCGGGCGTGCGGGCGTTCAATGCCCGGCGCGGGCGCGCGCCAGCAGAACCCAGGCGAGCAGGCCGGTGAAGCCCATGGTGAACACGCTGACCACGGCCATGCTGGTGAACAGGCCGTGCATCGACCAGGTTGCGCCGGCGGCGTCGGTGATCGCGGCTTCGGGCACGATCAACGCGAGCAGGGGGAACTGCAGCGCGATCAGCAACCAGAACACCACCGGTTGCAGCCAGTAGGGGCTCGCCACCGGCACCGGGCGGACCTGCCCGACGCGGGTCACGTAGCCGGCGAAGAGCTGGAAGATCACCCACATCGTCAGCAGCCAGCCGGCGAAGTTCAGCCACGGCACGCCGAAGAAGGCGCCGCCGTGGGCCCATATCCAGTCACGGTTGACGGTGCCGCCGATGGCGTCGACGCACAGGTCCCACATGGTGGTCACGGCGGCGGCGAGCACGCAGCGCGCCACCGCCAGGCCGTGTTCCGGCGCGCCGAACACCGCGCCGAGCAGGATGCCGGTCACCACCCAGGCGAGGTAGCCGGCGACGGCGAAGATCGGGCCGATGATGAGCGGTACCTGGAACAGCTTCGGGCCCATCGCCGCGGTGTGGTGGTACTGGCCGAAGGGCAGGCCGGTGGTGATCGAGAGGTTTTCGAAGCCGTTGGCGACGAGGCAGGCGATGGCGAAGTAGACGCCGATCCCGGCCCAGCCGTAGCGGCGCGCGCCGTGGAGCAGGGTGAACACGCTCATCAGCGCGACGTTGACGTAGCGCGCGTGGTTCGGTGACAGCACGGCCGGGGCGAAGAAGCTGGCCAGGGTGACCGCGGTCCAGGCCGCGATCACCCCCCACAGCAGGACGTCGGCGCGCGGGCCGCCCGGCTCGTTCATCGTCGCCGAGGGTCTTTCACGGTGCCCAGGCACCGCTCGCAATGGCGGCCTCGCGGTCGCCCGCGCGCTGCCATTGCGGGGTGAGGTCGCGCGGCTGGCGGGTGTCGCGGGCCTCGGTCGAACTGGCCTCGCTGCGCCAGGCGTCGTCGCCCCAGGCATTGGGCAGGTCGATCAGGGTGCCGGGCGTGTCGATGGTGGCGAAGCCGGCCAGGGCGCCGCTCACCACGCTGCGCTGGTCGGCGCGATCGTGTGGCTTGCCGGCGCTGTGACCGAGCGGGTAGTCGACGAAGGCCGCGCGCGGCGGCCGCCCGGCGACGAGGATGTCGCGCGCCGAGCCCAGCACGAGGGTGGGAATGCCGTGCGCTTCGAGGTGACGGGCGACCAGACACACGGTCTGGTGGCACACCGGTCACATCGCGACCAGCAGCGCGCAGTCGACGCCTTGTCCCTGGAAGGCCTCGAGCAGGGCCGGCGCCGTTTCCTCGCGTACGCGGCGCTGCGAGTAGACCCCGCCCATGCAGGAGAAGACCTCGTCGGCGAGCGCGCCGACGGCGCCGTCGGCGACCAGCGCGCGCAGGGTGCCGAGCGGGAAGATGCAGTCCGGGTCCTGCTTGGGGTCGACCAGGTAGTTCTCGGTGATGTGCGAGAAACGGAGGTCCTCCGGTGCGGTGTCCGACGGGATCGCGCGGAAGCCGGCGTCGTCCTTGTAGTGGTAGGCGCACTGGCCGACGGCGTAGGCGCCGGAGGTCGACAACAGGCCCAGGCGGCTCGCGGCCAGTGGCTGGCGCAGCGGCGCGAAGGGCGGTGCATCCTCGGCCACGTACCAGCGGTAGGGCGTGTAACCGAGCTTCTCGTAGCGCGCGCGGATGGCGGCCATGTACTCGACGGTCATGTGGTCTTTCTCCCCGTGAACGGATGGATGGCGGATGGCAGGCGATACCGTCGCCGCCCCCGAGGGTGCGCGAGGCGGGCGGGCGGCGTCAACGGGCCGCGCCCGCCTCGAGCGCGGCAACCTCGTCGAGCGCGCGCTGGCGCAGGGCCGGGACGTCGCCCGGCCGGGTTGCGCGCAGGTGGGCGACCTCGGCCGCGGTATAGGGTTGGAAATCGTCCGGCAGGCCGTCCGCATCCATGCGCGGCAGCAGCCAGTTGAGCAGGGCCGCGATCGCGGCATCGTCGAGCGGGGCCTGGGCGACGCCGGCAACCTGGACGACGAAGGCGCGCCCCGTCGGCCCGCGCAGGAAGCGCCCGACCACGCCGCGCATGTCGGGCACGCCGTTCTGCGCGCTGCCGCTGCCGTCGAGGCGGTGACAGCCGACGCAGAACTGCAGGAAATCGTGTTCGGGCGGCTGGGCCGAGACGGCCAGCGGGAGGATCGCCAGCGCGCCCGCGACGAGGAGCGGGCGCGCGGCAACCGACATGGCGAGCGGGCGCGGCCTCAGCCGGCCTTGGCGCCGGACTCGCCGAGGACCACCGACACCGTGCAGTGGTAGACGCTGCTCTCGTTGCCCATGCACCAGTTGATGTCGTTGTGGATGCCCATGCGGTAGCCGGGGCGTTCGCCCTCGTTCTGGTTGCAGAAGCAATGCCCGCAGCTGGCGCCACCGCAGCAGTCGTTGTAGCTGACCAGGTAGTCCTTGCCGTCCTCGGGATTGTGGCAGGTGCCGATCCAGGTCACCGAGGATGGCTCGCTGCCCGGCGGGCAGGTGGTGATGGAGCCACCGCAGCAGGTGCACAGCGTGCCGTCCAGCGAACAGTAGCGCCAGTATTCGCAGCGCTCCGGGTCGAGCGGGTCGTGCTTGCCGTCGTCGATGGCGCCGTGCTGGGCACGCGGCTGGCGATCGAAGGGCAGCACCGGCAGCAGGAAGGCCGTGCCGACCATGACGCGGCCGATGCGCAGCAGCGCGCTGCGGCGTGAGGTCTTCAGCGCGACGTTGCGCGCCTGGCGTTCGAAGAAGTCGTCAAACCATCTCATAAGTCGCGTCTCCCGCGCCTCGGGTCTCCGAGACCTTGTACCGTTCTTGTCGCCGAGCGCCGGCGTCTTCCACTACCCTGCGCGCGGGTCACGCCCCGCTGCCCAGGTACTGCTGGATCGATTCGACGCCGAGCTCCTTGGCCGTGAACAGGCTCTCGAGCTGCTCGCGCGAATTGATCAAACCCTTGGCGCGCACCTGACCGCTTTCGTCGAGCAGCACGGCGTACGGCAGCTTGCCGACCTTGTACGCCATGCCGAGGTCGTGTGACAACACGTAGGGGAAATCTTCCAGGCCGGCCTTCTTGTAGAAGGCGCGCTGGCGGGGCTCGTCGCCGTCGCTGGCCAGCACCACGTCGAGCCAGTCGGCCTCGGCCTTGGCGATCGAGCGCAGCACGGGTAGGAGCTTCTTGCACACCGGGCAGGTCGGCGAGAGGAAGAACAGGAGTTCGCCGCGCTGCGAGGGGTGGCCGAGGTTGACGCTGCCGCCGGCGAGCGTGGCGAGGGTGAAGCGCGGCGCCTGCTCGCCGACCTTGGGCCCTTCGTCCAGCATCAGTGCGCCCATCGGCGCGACGCGTTCGTAGAGGATGCCGATCTGGCGCGCCAGGGCGAACACCGCGACGACCAGCGCGATGACCACGAGCCACAGCACGCCGACGGCGATGGCAAGCGCGGTGTTCATGCCGGACGCCTCAGGCGCGCCAGGCGCGGCCGGTTGGCGATGAGCTGGTTGGCCGCCACGTACAGCGCGTAGGCGCTGAGCGTCGCGCCCACCACGGTGACGTAATCGAGCCAGGCCAGCGGGCGCGCCACGCCGGCGCCGAGGGTGGCGCAGGCGCCGAGGGCGAGCACGCCGTTGCGCGCGACCAGTGCCCACGACAGCAATTGCTCGTCCTCGATGCCGCCGCAGCCGCAGCCGACGTCGGTCCGGCCGCGCAGCAGGTTGACGACGACGCCGGCGGTGACGAAGCCGAGCAGCAGGAGGGCCATCACGCCGCCGTTCGTGCGCCACGGCGAGACCAGGGCCAGGCCAGTGGCGAACTCGAAGGCGGGCAGCAGCCAGGCGACCGGCTTGACCAGCGCTGCCGGCAGCAGGTCGTAGTTGTCCAGCGCGATCTCGAAGCCGATGCGATCGCGCAGCTTCTGCCACGCGCCGACCATGAACACGATGGCGAGGGTCGCCGCGGCCACGTGCTGGATGACGATGTCCGGCATCGACGCGGCTTAGTGCAGTTGCACGAGGCCGGCGAATTCACCGACCGGCTTGCTGCGCGCGCCGGGCTTGAGCTCGGGCACGGTGTCGTAGCGTACGAACTCGGCGGTCATGCCGTCGTAGGTGAACAGCACCGGTTTCTCTTCCTTGCTCAGTGCCATGGCGACGGAGTTCGAGCCGGGCGCGCGCTGGATGCGCTGCTTGGTGGCGAGGTCGAACACCCAGATTTCCTTGGCCGGGTTCTTGTGGCTGCCGTCGTAGGCGTTGTCGTGCATGGCGACGTAGAAACGCTTGCTCGGTGCGTGCAGGGCGGTGAGTTGGTATCCGGAGGGTTTCCACTTCGCCGCGCGATCGGCGTCGTCGACCAGCGACCACTTGTCCTCGAGCACGGCGGTGTCGCCGCCGACGTTGATCTGGTGCAGGTTGCCCTCGTAGGAGACGAAGTAGTAGCTGTCGCCGATGTGCTCGGCCTGCACGAACAGCGGGTCCTTCTCGGCGTCGAAGAGCTTGGCCGAACGCTGCTGGCTGACCGCCTGGCCGTCGTCGTCGAGGGTGACGGTAAGCAGGGTGCCGTCGCCGCAGAGGGTGGCGAAGCGACGCGCGTTGGAGGCCGCGGGCAGGATGATCCAGCAGCCGGGGGTTTCGATCTCGGTGACGAACTTCTCGGCCTTGCGATCGACCACCGTCACCGAGCTGGCCGGGGTCGCGTTCTGGATGATGACGAAACGGCCGTCGGCAGTCGACACCATGGTGCCCTTGTAGGGCAGGGCCTGGGCGTGCTTGGCCGGGATTTCGATCTCCGACTTCAGCTTCAGCGTGGCGGTGTCGTAGACCTCGAACTGGTCGAAGCGCTTGCCGCGGTTGAGCTTGGTGTAATACGTGGTGGCGAGGTACATCTCGCTGGAATCGGGCGACAGCGCGGTGAGGGCGAACATGGCCGCCGGGATCGCGCCGAGATACTTGTAGGAGTCGCCATCGACGAGATGGATGCGGCCGTCGACGACGTGGCCGAGGCCGCCGAGGTCGCTCAGGTAGATGCGGTGTGGGTTCGCCGGCGGCAGCTTGCCGACGGTGAGGGTCTCGGGCTGGAGCTCGGCCATGGCGAGACGGCAACCGAGCAGCAGCGCCAGCCCGGTGAGGATAGAAGTAGATACCCGCTTCACGATTCTCGCCTCCCTAGTCTGAGTGCCCCGGCACGGCGGCCCGGTGCGGGCGATTTTAGGACAGTTGTCCGGTTTTTTGGAACCCCACGTCACGGCGGCCCTGCCGGGGCATGAGGGCCCGCCGGCGGCGGTTGATCTGGGCCGCACACTCGGTTCCAATCGAGCGCTCCCGACCCGACCACGGAGACTTGACCACATGGGACAGCGCAAACTGACCGCGGCTGACGGCTTCACCTTCGGCGCCTACGAGGCCGCGCCGAGCGGCACGCCCAAGGGTGGCGTCGTCGTCATCCAGGAGATCTTCGGCGTCAACAAGCACATTCGTGCCGTGGTCGACGACTATGCCAAGGCTGGTTACGTCGCCATCGCGCCGCAGATCTTCGATCGCGTCGAGGCCGACGTCGAACTCGGTTACACCGAGCAGGCCGATTTCGACAAGGGCCTGCGCATCGCCTTCCAGGATCTCCGGCTCGAGGACACCCTCAAGGACCTGCAGGCGGCCATCGACGCCGTCGCCGCGCACGGCAAGGTCGGCGTGGTCGGTTACTGCTTCGGCGGCCTGCTGACCTGGCTGTCGGCCTGCGAACTCGATCGCGTCGCCGCGGCCTCGGCCTATTACGGCGGCGGCATCGCCAAGGAAGCGCACCGCACGCCGCGCTGCCCGGTGATGATGCATTTCGGCGAGAAGGATGCGCACATCCCGATGAGCGATGTCGAGACCATCCGCAAGGCGCAGCCCGACGTGCAGGTCTTCGTCTACGATGCCGACCACGGCTTCAACTGCAACGATCGCGGCAGCTTCGAGCCGACCAGCGCGGCCACGGCCAGGGAGCGCACGCTGGCGCATTTCGACAAGCACCTCACCTCGCCCGACGACTTCGACAAGACCGTCATCATGTCGCAGTAGGGCTGCGCCGCGGCATCCGTCGTCCCGCCGCCACGCGGCGCAGCGGCGCGGGCCGGGCGCGACGGCGTGCCCGCCATCCGCCCACCAGCACCCAGGAAGCGCTCCCCGATGTTCTTCGAACCCGCCGCCAACCCGGCTTTCTTCGGCCCCGAGCACGTGCAGTACCGCGACACCCTGCGCCAGTTCGTCGCGCGCGAGATCGTGCCGTTCATCGACGAGTGGGAGGCGGCCGGCTGCGTGCCGCGCGAGCTCTACCACAAGGCCGCCGACATCGGCCTGCTCGGGGTCGGCTTCCCCGAGGAATACGGGGGTACGCCGGCCGACGAGTTCATGAAGATCGTGGTCTCCGAGGAACTCGCGCGCGCCGGCGCCGGCGGTGTCTCGGCGGCGCTCGGCTCGCACACCATCGGCCTGCCGCCGATCGTCGCCGTGGGCAGCGCCGAGCTGCGCCAGCGGGTCGCGCCCGCGGTAATTGCCGGCGAGAAAATCTCGGCGCTCGCCATCACCGAGCCCGGCGGCGGTTCCGACGTCGCCGCGCTCAGGACCACCGCGGTGCGCGACGGCGACGTCTACGTCGTCAACGGCGAGAAGACCTTCATCACCTCCGGGGTGCGTGCCGATTACATCACCTGTGCCGTGCGCACCGATCCGCAGGCCAAGGGCGCCGACGGCATTTCGCTGCTGCTCATCGAGGGCGACACCCCGGGGCTCGAACGGTCCGCCCTGCAGAAGATGGGCTGGCACGCCTCGGACACCGCGACCTTGCGCTTCGACGACTGCCGCGTGCCGATCGGCAACCTGGTCGGCGCGGAGAACGCCGGCTTCCGCTCGATCATGCTCAACTTCAATTCCGAGCGCCTGGGCATGGCGGTGATGGCGGTGATGTACGCCCAGGTCTGTCTCGACGAGGCGGTCGAGTGGGCGCGCGGGCGTCACACCTTCGGCCAGCCGCTCGCCAGCCGCCAGGTCATCCGCCACAAGCTGGTCGACATGGCCACGCGCATCGACAGCGCCCGCACGCTCGCCTACGAACTCGCGCATTGCGTGCAGCACGGCATCGGGCCGATGAACGAACTGGTCGCGCGCACCTGCATGCTCAAAATCGTCGCCACCCAGACCATGCAGTTCTGCGCCGACCAGGCGGTGCAGATCCTCGGCGGCATGGGTTTCATGCGCGGCACCCGCGCCGAGCGCATCTACCGCGAGGTCAAGGTGATGATGATCGGCGGCGGCTCGGAGGAGATCATGAAGGATCTCGCCGCGCGGCAGATCGGCTTCTGACTGCGACGAGCAACGGTGGAGCAACGGTGACAGTATACTTTCGCGCACCGCGCAACCGAGGCAGGACGCTCGGGCGAAAGTATACTGTCACCGTTGCTCCAGCATTGCCCTCGACCCGACCGCGGTGCCTGACACCGGCGGCCAGGTGATTGATTGAACGGCGGCGCGCATGCGCCGGTACCCGCGGAGGAGACACATGCCCAGCCTGGCCCGCTTCGGCCTCGACGACAAGGTCGTCATCGTCACCGGTGCCGGGCGCGGCATCGGCCGCGTCATCGCCCGCGAGGCCGCCGAGTCGGGCGCGCTAATCGCCGTCGGCAGTCGCACCACGACCGAACTCGAGACCCTGACGCGCGCGATCGAGGACGCCGGCGGTGCCTGCTTCCACCATGCGCTCGACGTCACCGACCTCGCCTCGATCGCGGCCTTCACCGCGGCGGTGGTCGCGCGCTATGGCCGCATCGACGTGCTGGTCAACAATGCCGGTTACAACAAGCTCGGCCCGATCATCGATACCGACGAGGCACTCTACCAGCGCATCGTCGACGCCAACCTCAAGAGCGTGCTGTTCTGCAGCCAGGCCGCTGCGCGGCAGATGATCGCGCAGGGCAGCGGCGGCGCCATCGTCAACATCTCCTCGCAGGCGAGCGTGATCGGCGCGCCCGAGCGCGGCATCTACAGCGGCGCCAAGGCCGGGGTGAACAACATGTCGCGGACCATGGCGGCGGAATGGGCCGAGCACGGCATCCGCGTCAACGTCGTCGCGCCCACGGTGACGCGTTCGCCGTTGGCCGAACAGGCGCTGGCCGACAGCGCATCGTTCGCCGCGGCCGTGCGCCGCAACAACCTGCTGCGCCACGATCTCGCCGAGCCGGAGGAGATCTCGGCACCGGTGATCTTCCTCGCCTCCGACGCGGCATCGATGATCACCGGCCAGGTGCTGGTGGTCGACGGCGGCTGGACGATGGTCTGAGCACCGCCGCGCCGGGCGTGTCGCACGGCCCGGTCGTCACCGATAATGCGCCCCTTCCGCCGTCCTGGAGTTCGCCCGTGTCCGATACCCTGTTCCCGCTCGACCTCGCCAGCGTCGACCACGTCCTCAACACCACGCGCAGCGTCCGCCTGCGTCTCGATCTCGAACGCGAAGTCCCGCGCGAGTTGATCGAACAGGCGTTGACCATCGCGCTGCAGGCGCCGACGGGCGCCAACACCCAGACCTGGCGTTTCATGGTCGTGACCGACGCGAAGTTGCGCGCGGGTCTCGCCGAGTGCTACCGCAAGGGCGCCGAGCGCTACGTCAACGACCAGACGCCGATGTCGCGCACCGGGGTCAGTGCGTTGCGTGAATACGCCGCCGACGACCTGCGCCAGCAGCAGCGCGAGGCGGTGTTGAAATCGGGCGGTTACCTCATGGAATGCCTGCAGGACGTGCCGGCCATGATCGTTCCCTGCATCGAGTCGCGTTTCGAGCACGAGGCCGACGTCTTCACCCAGGCCTCGATGTGGGGCTCGATCCTGCCGGCGACCTGGTCGTTGATGCTGGCGCTGCGCGCGCGTCGCGTGGCCTCGGCCTGGACCACCCTGCACCTGCTCTACGAGCGCGAGGCGGCCGCACTGCTCGGCATCCCGGACACCTACACCCAGGCCGCGCTGCTGCCGGTGGCGTGGCTGAAGGGTGGTGAGCTCAAGGCGGCCAAGCGACTGCCGCTCGCGGAGGTGTGCTACTGGAACCGCTGGGGGGCGCGCTGAGCCGGGGGCGGGGGCGACGCCGATGAAGCGCGTGGTGCTCAAGCTCGGCCGCGACAAGTCGCTCAGGCGCCGCCACCCCTGGGTGTTCTCGGGCGCGGTGGCGCGGGTCGACGGTGGGCCGCAGCCGGGCGAGACGGTCGAGGTCGTCGCCGCAGACGGCGCTTTCCTCGGCCGCGGAGCGTACAGTCCACGCTCGCAGATCCGCGTACGCATCCTCAGCTTCGACCCCGCCGTCGCGGTCGACGAGGCGTTGATCGCTTCGCGCCTGCAGCATGCCCTGGCTTACCGCGCACGGCAGTTTCCCGTCCGTCCGGACGGCCTGCGCCTGGTCCACGGCGAGGCGGACGGTCTGCCCGGGGTGGTGGTGGATCGTTACGGCGAGTTCGCCGTCCTGCAGTGCACGGCGACCAGCGCCGAACGCTGGCGCGAGGTGATCGCCGCGGGGCTCATCGCGCACGGTGGCTGTCGCGGGGTCTACGAGCGCTCCGATGCCGAGGTGCGCGAGCTGGAAGGTTTGCCGGCACGCTGCGGGGTGGTGCGTGGCGCCGAGCCGCCGCCGTCGATCGAAATCACCGAAGGCGCGGCCCGCTACCGCGTCGACGTGCGTGGCGGTCACAAGACCGGCTTCTACCTCGACCAGCGTGACAACCGCGCCCGCCTCGCCACCCTCGCCGCCGGTCGCGAGGTCCTCGACGTGTTCGCCTACACCGGCGGCTTCACCTGCGCCGCGCTGGCCGGCGGCGCGGCCGGCGTCACCGCCATCGACAGCTCGCACGAGGCCCTGGCGCGGGCGCGCGACAACGTTGCCGCGAGCGGCTTCGCGCCGGGGGCGGTCGAATGGCTGGAGGGTGACGCCTTCGCCCTGCTGCGCGAGCTGCACGCCCAGGGCCGCCGCTTCGACGTCGTCGTGCTCGACCCGCCCAAGTTCGCGCCCACCGCCAAGCACGTGCAGCGCGCGGCGCGCGCCTACAAGGACGTCAACCTGTGGGCCCTGCGTCTGCTGCGCGAGGGCGGCACCCTGCTGAGCTTCTCGTGCTCCGCGGCCGTCGACCCCGCGCTGCTGCAGAGCATCGTCGCCGGTGCCGCGCTCGACGCGCCGTGCGCGGGCCGCATTGGGGCCTGGCTGCACGCCGCCGCCGATCACCCGGTGGCGTTGAACTTCCCCGAGGCCGCCTACCTCAAGGGCCTGCAGCTCGAACGCGGCTGAGCCCGCCACGCGGCGTGCCGCCCCGGCATGGCAGCCGGGCGTCGCCACGGCGACGGACACGCGCGGGCGATCCAGGCTAGAATCGCGCGGTTCGCCGCGGCTTCGCGGCCGTAGTACCCGCTCATCGCCATCCCGCAGGTCTCCGACAGACCGGTCGACGAGGTAGCGAGGAAGGTCGGGGGCACGGCGCGTGCGCAACGCCGCCGGCGACCTCCGTCGTAGTTTTTCACCAGCCTGCTGACCGTTCGAACGCATGGGCGCCCCGATCCCCTCCACGCATGCCGCCCAACCCGGCAAGGTGACCCTGGCCCTGTTGGCCGCGGTGCTCGCGCTGGCCTACGGCATCTGGTACGCCTACAGCGTCATCCTGGTGGCCCTGCTCGACGAGTTCGGCTGGACGCGCTCGATGGTGGCGGGTGCGTTCTCTCTGTTTGCCGTGATCCACGGCTGCGTCAATCCGCTCATCGGCATCCTGTGTGACCGCGTCGCGCCGTCGGCGCTGATGGCCGTGGGCGGCCTGCTGCTGAGCGGCGCGATGTTCCTGTGCAGCCTGATCCAGACGCCCTGGCAGCTCTACCTCTACTTCGGCCTGCTGAGCGCCGTCAGCGTCGCCGCCTGCGGTTGGGTGCCGGCGGTGGTGCAGGTACAGCGGCGCTTCGCCCACCGGCTCGGCTTCGCCATCGGCATCGTCAGCTCCGGGGTCGGGGTGGGCATGCTGGTGGTGGTGCCGCTGTGCCAGGCGGTCATCGGCGCCGCCGGCTGGCGCACCGCCTTCCGCGTGCTGGGCGTGCTCGCCGTGCTGGTCATCGTGCCGGCGGCGCTCTACCTGTTGAAGAGTGCGCCGCGGCCGCGGCATCGCCGGCGGGAGGCCGCCGACAGTGCCGTCAGCGCCGCCGACCCCGCCATCGAGTCGCGCTCGGTGACCCTGCGCCAGGCCGCCGGCACGCTGCCGTTCTGGCTCATGGTCTGTGCCTTCTTCTTCGGCAGCTTCTGTTCGCAGACCCTGCAGGTGCACCAAGTCGCCTTCCTCGTCGACCACGGCATCGCCGCGCTCACCGCGGCCTCGGTGGTGGGGGTGGTGGGGGTGGCCAGCATCTTCGGCAAGACCGGCGGCGGCTGGCTTTCCGACCGCCTCGAACGCGAACTGGTCTACGTCGGCGGCATCACCATCCTGGTGACGAGCGTGTTCGTCCTGTTCAAGGTCGGCCATCACACCTCGCCGCTCGGCGCCTACGGCTTCGCCGTCCTGCTCGGCGTCGGCTACTCGGCGACCGCCGCGCTGACCCCGGCCATGGTCGGCGATCGCTTCCAGGGCGAGCACTTCGGTTCCATTCTCGGCATCGGCCTGCTCGGCAGCGCCGCCGGCAGCGCCTCCGGGCCCTGGCTGGGCGGGCACTTGTTCGACGTCACCGGCAGCTACGACCTGCCGTTCAGCATCGCCGCGGCAGCCGGCGTCACCGCCGGCCTGGCCGGTTGGACGGCGCGCGTCCTGCGCCGTCGCGCGCTCGCTTCGGCCTGACCCCGGCGTTCGCTGGCTGCCCGCGGTCGCTCGCGCGATAATGCGCCCACCTCGCTCGCCGGGGC
Source organism: Gammaproteobacteria bacterium (assembly GCA_024235015.1). Lineage (GTDB taxonomy): Bacteria > Pseudomonadota > Gammaproteobacteria > JACKNG01. The sequence goes on along the minus strand of JACKNG010000003.1, from coordinate 274,255 downwards.
CGCGGCGCCATGCGGCCGGACCCGGTGCCATCCGCACTCAACGCAGCACAAGGGAGATTCCATGAAAGTCGATTCATCCGTCAGCGCCGTCATCACCGGCGGTGCGTCCGGGCTCGGCGCCGCCACCGCGCGCCTGCTCGCCGAGAAGGGCGCCAAGGTCGCCATCCTCGATCTCAACGAAGAGCAGGGTACGGCGCTCGCCAAGGAACTCGGCGGCGTGTTCTGCAAGGTCAACGTGACCTCGCAGGCCGACTGCGAAGCCGGCTTCGCCAAGGCGCGCGAGGCCATCGGCCAGGAGCGCATCCTGGTCAACTGCGCCGGCACCGGCAACGCCTTCAAGACCGCCGGCCGCGACAAGCAGACCGGCGCCATCAACACCTTCCCGATGGACAAGTTCGAGCTGATCATCCAGATCAACCTCATTGGCACCTTCCGCTGCATCGCGCTGTCCGCCGCCGGCATGATGACGCTGGACCCGCTCGACGAGTTCGGCGAGCGCGGCTGCATCGTCAACACCGCCAGCGTCGCGGCCGAAGACGGCCAGATGGGCCAGGCCTCGTACTCGGCCTCCAAGGCCGGCGTGGTCGGCATGACCCTGCCGGTCGCGCGCGACCTCATGGCCGAGGGCATCCGCGTCAACACCATTCTGCCCGGCATCTTCGACACCCCGCTGCTGCAGGGCGCGCCGGACAAGGTCAAGCAGGCGCTGGCCGCCTCGGTGCCGTTCCCCAAGCGTCTCGGTGTGCCGCCGGAATTCGCCCACCTCGCCCTGACCATGGTCGAGAACGGTTATTTCAACGGCGAGAGCGTGCGCCTCGACGGCGCCATCCGCATGGCGCCGCGCTGAGCGGGAACCGTTCGTGGACGAGCCGGCAGGGTTTCCCTGCCGGCTTTTTTTCTGCCCGAGGGGCGCGCCTCAACGCCGCCGCGGCAGGCTGGCGACGATCTCGTAGAAGGTGCGCGCGCCGGTCGTGACCAGTTCGACCAGGGCGTCGACGAGGCGCCGGTCGACGTGATCGGGCGCGACCCGGTAAGTGGTCGCGCCGAGCACGCTGACGTTGTTGAGGGTGATGTCGATGGTCTTGCCGTCGGCGGCGATCAGCACGCTGATCCAGGCCGGTACCAGCGGCCTGACCTCGATGCGGTAGGCGGTGTCGGAACCGGCGCTGCGGAAATCGAGACCGTAGGCGTAGAGGGTCTTGCGCACCGCCTTGTGCGCGTGCTCGGAACTGGTGACGTGCTTGAGCGGCTGGTTGCCGACGTGGGCATAGCGCATGGTGAAGCCGCGCCCCTGCTCGCCGTCCTCGTCGACCAGGTTGAACTGGCGCAGGCTGCCGGTGCGCAGCTCGCCAACGCCGGTGACGGGGAAGTTGACCCGGTGCTGCAGCGGTACGCTTTCGGCCGAGGCGACCAGCGAGGTCAGGGCGCGCCGCACCTGGGTCAGGCGTGATTCCACCGCGGCGGACTTCTCGCGCTTGACGACGTCGAGCGGTACGACCCGCTCGGTGACGCGGGAAATGGGATTGCTGGTGTCGTCCTCGGCCATCGGGAATCCTCGTCGAGCAGGCTCCGGCTGGTGCCTCGTGGGCCGCGATCATAGCCCCGGCGAAGCGCCAAGTCGCGAGCGTGGAGGCCGAATTTCACCACGCCCTGTCCGCGCTGCCACGCGCCGTCGGCAGTGGCGCGATGTGCCGTGCAGCGTCACCTTGTGACGACAATCTGCGTCGAGTGTCACCCGCGGGGCCTGCTACAGCGTCGGCGCGGTGCGCGACCGCGGTCGTGCAGGCCCACCCGTTGTTGTGAATAGCTTCACAGGCCACGCGCTCGCGGGGCCTGATTCGACGGGGTCAGCCCGGCCAGGAGGCCGCGCGGCGGGTTTCTGGTATGCCGTTTGCTTTGCCTCGGGGCAGCGCGCCGCGTGAGCCCGGAACTCCGGACCACGTGTCGCGTCGAAGGGCGGCCCGCGTCGCGGGTCCCCGGTTTCGGGAGCGCAGAGACCATAGGAACGCAAACATGAACGAACCCCTCACGCAGATGATCGCCGGTACCCCGCGGGCCGCAGAGCCTGGCCGGGCGGGTGAGAACCCCTGCCGCGAAATCCGCGGTCCGGCGGCCCACGGCCTCGACACCGGGGCGCGCGGCTGGCGCTGGATGCTGCCCAAGCAGGGTGTGCGCCAGATGCAGGCCGGCGAGCGCGCCCAGTCGACGCAGTCGCTGCGCGCACCCAAGTAACCCCCGCGCCCGTGCGCCTGGCACGGGCCGCCCGGCGCGGCCTGCGCCGCTGGTCCGGCCGGCACCGCCGCGCGGGACCCGCAGCAGGGCCGACGGCCGATACTGCGACGACACGCCGGTCCGCGGCAGAGCGGTCCGCCGCGGACAGACCGGCCGCGAGCCCTTTCAGCAGTTTGCCGAGTGCAGCACCTGGCCCGCACGTGCCCCGGTGTCGCGGCCGTGTTCGAACAGCACCTGGCCGTTGACGATGGTGTACTCGACCCCGCGCGAGGTCACCACCAGGCGGCGGCCGCCACCGGGCAGGTCGTAGCGCATGGTGCCGGTCTTGTCCGAACCCACCGTGGCGAGATCGAAGATGGCGAAGTCCGCCGCCAGCCCCTTGGCCAATCGGCCGCGTTGCCGGATGCCGAAGAAATCCGCCGGTTCGCTGGTGATGCGCTTGACCGCGTGCTCGAGCGTCAGCGCCTGTTCGTCGCGGACCCAGGTCCCGAGCAGGTAGGTGGCGTAGCCGGCGTCGCAGATGCTGTCGACGTGGGCGCCGCCGTCGGACAGCCCGATCAGGGTGCGCGGATCGGTGATCAGCTCGGGAATGCGGCTCTCGTCGGAATTGAACAGCTCGTAGTTGAACTGCATCTGCAGGCCGTCCTCGATGGCGAGGTCGAGGAAGGTGTCGATGGGGTCGTGGCCGCGTTCCCGCGCGATCGCGGCGACGTCGCGGCCGACGTAGGGCGCGAGGTCGGGTGAACTCGCCTCCAGCACCGTCATCACCTCCCAGCGCGCGGTGAAGATGAGCGGGCGCTTGAGGGCTTCGCGGAAGGCGGCACGGAAGGCCGGGTCGCGCAGGATCGCGATCTGTTCCGGGATTGGCTTGTTCAGCACCGGACCCCAGCACGGCATGTTGGCGAAGATGAACGGCTTGCTGAGGTCGATCTGGACGATGAACGGCCGGCAGGTGCACTGCGGGCGCGAGCCGCGTTCGATGAGATCGGCGACTTCGACGAGCGTGTTCTGCACGGCGTCCGGATCGTCGTCGCGGTTGAGCAGTGCGAGCCAGGTGACCGGGCGGCCGGATTCGCTCAGGAAGAGGTCGAGCAGGGCGCGCTCGCTGGCATCGACGCGCGAGACCTCGTTGGTCAGCGCGACTTCGATGGCGCCGCGACCGAGATCCTTCAGCACCCGCGAGTAGGCGCGCAACTCGTCGTGGCTGGCCAGGCGGCAGGCCAGCGGGCGGCCGTGGTAGCCGACGTGCTGGCCGGCGTTGGTGGTGGTGAAGCCGAAGGCGCCGGCCTCCATCGCCTCGCGCAGCAGGCCGGCGATGGCGGCGGTCTCGTCGGACGTCGCCGCGCGTTCCATCGATTCCTCGCCCAGCACGTAGTGGCGGAACGGGGTCAGCGCGCAGAGGAAACCGAGGTTGAGGCCGGAGCCGCGGCGCGCCGCGGCCTGCATGTACTCGGGGAAGGTCTCCCACTCCCAGGTCACGCCCTGCTTGAGGACGTCGAAGGGAATGGCTTCGACGTTGACCAGGTCCCAGGCCGCGATCTCGCGCGTCTCCGGGCGGCAGGGCGCGAGACCGACGCCGCAGTTGCCGAGCATGACGGTGGTGATGCCGTGCCAGCAGGAGGGCGAGGTGACGTCGTCCCAACAGATCTGGGCGTCGTAGTGGGTGTGCGGGTCGACGAAGCCCGGGGCGACGACGAGGTCGCTGGCGTCGATGGTACGGGCGGCCGTACCCGAGACGTCGCCGATGTCGGCGATGAGGCCGTCCTTGACGGCGATATCGGCGTGAAAGCGCGGTGCGCCGGTGCCGTCGACGACGGTACCGTTCTTGATGATCAGGTCATAGCTCATGGCAGTCAGCTCCCCTCGAGACGTCGCGCCAGAGTATCAAGAGACGGCGGTCCACTGTACCGCCGGAGCGGGGGCGGCAAGAGTGCCGCCCGCGGCGCTCAACCGGCCGACTTGTCCGCCTGCGCGCCACCGTCGAGCAACCGCCGTGCCTCGGCGCGCAGCTCGACCTTGCGGATCTTGCCCGAGGAGGTCATCGGGAAGGCGTCGACCACGATCACGTGGCGCGGGATCTTGAAGCTCGCCACGCGGCCCTTCATGCGTTCCTTCACCGTCGCCTCGTCGAGCTTGGCACCGGCTTTCAGGATCACGAAGGCCACCGGCACCTCGGCCAGGCGCGGATCGGGGTAGGCGACCACCGCGGCGTCGAGGATCTCGTCCATGCCGCGCAGGTAGACCTCCATCTCGGCCGGCGAGACGTTCTCGCCGCCGACCTTGAGCATGTCCTTGTAGCGGCCCATGAAGACCAGCATGCCGTCGTCACGCACGCAGGCCATGTCGCCGGTGTGCAGCCAGCCGTCGGCATCGAGGGTGTCGGCGGTGGCCTCGGGCTTGTCCCAGTAACCCTGCATCACGGCGTAGCCGCGGATCCACAGCTCGCCGGCTTCGCCCGGTGGCTGTTCGCGCCCGCTCTCGACGTCGACGATGCGCGCCTCGTAATCGTTCATCAGGTAACCCGAGGAATGCGTGCGCTGTTCGCGCGAATGGGCCGGGTTGCTGATGGCGATGAAGGCCCAGGTTTCGCTCATGCCGAAGCCGGACACGGTGGGGCCGAACACGTCCTGCACCTGCTCCGCGATGGGCACGGTGCTCTCGACCCCCGAGGGCAGGGTGCCGAGGCGCATGCGCAGTTGCCGCGGGCGCGCGGCCTGGGCGTTGAGCAGGTCGAGCCAGTGGGCCTCGAAGCCGTGCAACACGGTCGCGCCTTCCTGCGCGGCGAGATCGAGCGCCCGGTCGGCGTCGAACACGTCCATCAGCACCTGGCAGGCGCCGGCATGCACGCACAGCATGCTGATCTCGCTGTAGGCATAGATGTGGAACAGCGGCAGGTAGTTCATGTGCACGTCGTCGGCGGTGGCACCGATGATCTGTGCGCGCTCCATCATGTTGCGGATGGGGCGATGGCTGTGCACCACGCCCTTGGGATGGCCGGTGGTGCCCGAGGTGTAACAGATCATGAGCATGCCGTCGGGGTCGACGGCGGCGGCGCGTGCGGCGAGCGCTGCGTCGCTGACCTGCGCCCCGGCGGCGATGAAAGCGTCCCAGGCGGTGACGTGGTCGAGGCGAGTCTCGCCCAGCACCACGAGGCGCTGCAGGTCGGGGTAGTTCTCGATCTCGAGCGTGCCGTCGTCGCGGCGCACGATCCCCGGCATCGATTCCATCAGCATGCCCTGGTAGTCGACCGGCCCCGAGCGGTCGAGGGTGATCAGGGTCGCGGCGCGCGACTGCGTCACGGTGTAGGCGACGTCGTCGGTGCGATAGCGCGTGTTGAGCGGCACGATGCAGGCGCCGACCTTGGCAATGGCATACATCAGGAACAACCACTCCGGGCGGTTGGTCATCCACAGCGCGACGCGTTCGCCCGGGGCCACGCCCAGTGCCATGAGCGCCTTGGCCACGCGGTCGGTCTCGGCGGCAAACTCGGCATAGGTCCAGCGGCGCTGCTCGAAGACCAGCGCGGGGCGCGGGCCGAAGCGGCGCGCGGCCTCGTCGAGCAGCGAACCCAGCGTGCGTTTGCGGAACCAGTCCATGACACTCTCCCCGGTGGAAACCGGCGCCATGCTAACCGCAGCGTGCACGTTGCCCAAGAGGCCGCGCCCGGGCGCGGCGGGTCTGCGCCGCTCAGCCGGCGGGGCGGCGATAGCCGCCGGGTACCCCGTGCGGCGACAGCACGACCTGCCACAGCTGCAGGCCGCGGGCGCGGAAGACCCCGGCGAAGCTGAGCAGGTAGTAGGTCCAGGTGCGCCGGAAGCGCCGGTCGAAGCGTGCCGCGAAGCGCGGCCAGGCGGCCGCGAAGTTGCGGTGCCAGGCCATCAGGGTGCGGTCGTAGTCGGCGCCGAAATTGTGCCAGTCCTCCATCACGAGCAGGCCACTGAAGGCGTGGGCGAGGCGCGCGATGGTGGGGATCTCGCTGTTGGGGAAGATGTAGCGCGTGACCCAGGGGTCGATACCGGCGCCGTCGTCGTTACGGCCGATGGTGTGCAGCAGGGCGAGGCCGTCGTCGGCCAGGCACTGGCGGAGGAGCGTGGCGAAACGGCGGTAGTTCTTGCGCCCGACGTGCTCGAACATGCCGAGCGAGACGATGCGGTCGAAGCGTCCGCGAACCTCGCGGTAATCCTCGAGTTCGATCGTCACCGGCAGGCCGGCACAAGCCCGGCGCGCGATGTCGGCCTGGCTGCGCGAGATGGTCACGCCGACGACCTCGACCCCGTGGTGGGCAGCGGCGTGACGGGCGAAGCCGCCCCAGCCGCAGCCGATGTCGAGCACGCGCATCCCGGGGCGCAGGTCGAGCTTGCGACAGACCAGCTCCAGCTTGTCTGCCTGGGCCTGCTCGAGGTCGTCGGCCCCGGCCCAGTAGCCGCAGGTGTAGACCATGCTCTCGCCGAGCATGGCGCGGTACATTTCGTGGTCGAGGTCGTAATGGATCTCGGCCACGCGGCGGGCGCGCACGCGGTCCTGCAGGTTGCGCCAGGCGGCGCCGAGTGCGGCGAGGCGCTTGGGCAGGTCGGGAATGCGTTCGTCGAGGTGCGCGGCGACCGCGTGGGCGACGAATGCGTCGACGCGCGCGGCGTCCCACCAGCCATCGACGTAGGCCTCGCCGAGCCCGACGGTGCCGCCGAGCAGCAGGCGCCGCCACAGGCGGGCATCGTGTACCTGCATGTCCCAGGGGCGATCGCCGCCGACGCGGATGTCGGCCGCGGCGAGGAGTTCGGCGTAGGCCTCACCGAGCCGCCCGCTACCCCGGCGCGATGGGGCGGCGCGGTGCCCGGGCGGGCGGAACAGCGGCGTGTGCAGGGACTTTGCCATGGCAGATTCCCGACGAGCCTGCAGGGAAAGTAGCATGCCGTCGCCCGGCCTGCCGCTGAGCGGGATCAGCAACGGTGCGTGCAGGCCACCCAGTGCGCCGCTGCGCGCGGCGCGCGGCGCGTTCAGCCGTGACCGTGCCGTTTCGCCTCGGCGTCCATCACCACCGCGATACGGCCGATGGCGCGGCGCCCGAGCACGTCCTCCATGGCCTCGAACACGCGCGCCAGCGGGTAGGTGCGTTCGACCACGGGGTTGATCAGCCCGGCCTCGAACCAGTCGAACAGCTGCTGCATGTGGGCGCGGATGCGCGGCTCGTAGTGATTGCGCAGGTCCTGCGGGCTCCAGCCGAAGTAGAGCCCCATGTTGAGCCCACACACGACGAGGTTCTTGACCAGCAGGAGGTTGGCCGGGATCTGCGGGATCGTGCCGCCGGCGAAACCGACCGGCATGATGCGCGCTTCCGGCGCCATGCAGCGCAGCGACTGCATGAAGACCTCGCCGCCGACCGGGTCGTAGACGGCATCGACGCCGCGGCCGCCGGTGAGTTCCAGCACGCGCTGGCGGAAGTCCTCGTCGCGGTAGTCGACGAGATGATCGGCGCCGTGGGCGCGGGCGACCGCGAGCTTGTCCGCGTTGCCGGCGGTGGCGATGACCGTCGCGCCGAGAATCTTGCCGATCTCGACCGCCGCGATGCCGACGCCGCCGGCGGCGCCGTGCACCAGCAGCCAGTCGCCGGCTTGCACGTTCAGCAGGTGCGGCCAGGCCAGGGCCGCGGCGCTGGTCGCGTAGGAATTGGTGAAGCCGATGGCGCGGTGGAACTCGAGCGCGTCCGGGATGCCGTAGACGTTGACCTCGCGCGGGCAGGCGAACTCGGCCAGGCCGCCCCAGTCGAGCACCGCGCAGACGCGATCGCCGGGACGGAAGCGCCGGGCGTCGGGGCCGCAGGCCTCGACCACGCCGGCGACCTCGGTTCCCGGCACGAAGGGCAGTGGGGGCTTGCGCTGGTACTTGCCCTGCACGACCAGGCTGGTGGCGAAGCTGACCCCGGCGGCCTGGATGCGGATGCGCACGCGGTCGCCGTCGAGCGCGGGCTCGGGGACGTCGACCAGCGCAAGCTCGTCGAAGGTCGTCCAGTGCTCGACCAGGATGCCCTTCATGGTGGTCCCCCCTTCGTTCAATCGTGATGCAGGTGGTGGGTCGGCGGCAGGGTCGCGAGGTAGCGTGCGACGTCCTCGGCGTAGACCGTCTCGACGTCGGCGAAGGCCTGCGCGCGCTCGTCCCAGGCGCTCACCGCGCCGGACTCGATGTCGTAGATCCAGCCGTGCAGGCGGAGCTTGCCGACGGCCAGGCGTGCAGCGACGTAGGGATGGGTCTGGATGTGGCGCATCTGCATGAGCACGTTCTGCTCGATCAACATCTGCATGCGCGCCGCTTCGTCGAGGCCGGCGCCGAGCTGCTCGACGGTCTGCAGCGCCGCACGGGTGTAGCCCAGCCACTCGCTGACGTGCGGCAGGTGGCCGAGCTGCTCGGGATGCATGGCACCGCGCAGGGCGCCGCAGTGGGTGTGGCCGCAGATCACCACGTGCGGCACCTCCAGCGCGCCGACCGCGAACTCGATGGCCGCCGTCATCGAATCGGTGTCGTTGGTGTGCGGCGGGACGACGTTGCCGGCATTGCGGCAGATGAACAGCTCGCCCGGCTCGGTCTGGGTGATGAGCGTGGGGTCGATGCGCGAATCCGAGCAGGTGATGAACAGGGCTTCCGGCTTCTGCCCGGCAGCGAGGCCGTGGAACAGCTCGCGCATGTGGGGAAAGACGTCGCGGCGGAACTTGACGACGCCGGCGGCCAGTCGCGGCATGGGGTGGCTCCTCGATGACGGGCCCGGGGCGGGGCCGGGACAGTATACGTGGCCTTGCGGGCGCGGCCGGATGCCGCGACGTGCGCACGTATACTGTGTCCTTCTCATCAGCACTGCACGGGGAGACCTCTCGCGATGACCGACGCCAACATCACCTTCGGCACGGCGCTGCGCTCACCCTACGATGTCGCCGATTCCGCGCGCCGCATCGAGGAACTCGGCTACGACGTACTCGGCTGCGGTGAGCACGTCAGCTTCTACGGTGACACGGCCAACGGCTTCGTGTCGTTGTCGGTGGCGGCCGGCGTCACCAGCCGGGTGCGCCTGCTGAGTGCCATCACCCTGGTGCCGCTGTACCCCGCGGCCCTGCTGGCCAAGCTCGGCGCCGCGCTCGACGTCGCCTCCAACGGCCGCTTCATGCTCGGGGTCGGCGTCGGCGGCGAGTTCCCCAACGAGTTCAAGGCGTGTGGCGTACCGGTCAGTCAGCGCGGTTCGCGTACCGACGACGCGCTGGAGGTCGTCACCCGCACCTGGTCCGGCACCGACGTCACCTACGCGGGGCGCTACACCCAGCTCGAGAACTTCAGCCTGAAACCCCTGCCCGTGCAGAAACCGCGCCCGCCGATCTGGGTGTCGGGACGCAAGGAGGCGGCCATGCGCCGCGCGGCGCGCTATGGCGACGGCTGGTTGCCCTACATGTACACGCCGGAGATGCTGGCCGAGTCCTGTGCCACCATCCGCAAGCAGGCCGAGGACTGCGGGCGCGACCCGGCCGACGTCACCTGTGGACTGTTCATCTTCTTCGCCGTGCACGAGGACAAGGACACCGCGTTCAGGATGGCCGCCGACAAGCTCGGCAAGCAGTACTCGCAGGACTTCTCCAAGCTCGTGCACAAGTACGCCCTGGCCGGTGACCCCGACGACTGCAAGGCGCGGCTGCGCGAGTACGTCGATGCCGGCGCGCGTTTCGTCTTTGTCAGCACCGCCTGCCCGGACGACTACGTCGACACCAACCTCGAGCTGATGGCGCGCGAGGTGATGCCGGCGTTGCGCCGGGCGCCGGCCTGAAGCGGCCATGGCCTGGGCGGCCCTCGCACTCGGCCTGCTGGTGCTGGCCAAGGCCGTGCGCGACCTCGCCGCCGACGCCCGCGGCGGGGCCGAGGTGTCGTTCGGCGGCGCCATGCTGTTCGGCCAGCAATGGCTGGTCGGTGCCGTCCTCGTGGCCTTCGGTGGCACGCGCCTGTGGGGGCTCGCGCCGGCCTGGGGCGTCGCCCTGGGCGTGGCGCTCTACCTGCTGCGCGGGCCGCTCCATCGCGTGGTCAAGCGTCACTGCCTCGGGCGCGACCTGCCGGCGCCGGCCGCGCCGGCGCAGGGTGGCCTGGCGCGCCTGGCCGAGCGCGAACGGGAACTCGGCGACGCGGGGGCCGCCCGCGGCCCCGGCGACGGGCAGGGGTGACGCATCGCGGGTGGCGCGGCGCCGAGCCCTCCAGTTTCGGCCAGACGCTGCCGCTATCCCTGGCGTACATCTCGTCCAGGGCGGACCCGAGCCGACATGCAATGGCGCATCAACGTCACCGACGCGCAGGCGGGTGAGCAGCGCGAGTACCGTTTCCTCCAGCCGTGCGTGCGCATCGGGCGCTCGGAGGAGGCGGAGATCCACCTCGCCAACCGCGACGTGTCACGCGTGCATTTCACCCTGGAGCGCAGCGGTGGCCGCGTACGCGTAAGCGATTCGAGCCGCAACGGCACCTTCCTGCGCGCGGGCGATCGCTGGTCGCGCCTGTCCGGCGACACCGAGCTCGAACTGCCGGCAACCCTGCGCGCCGGCGACTGGACCTTCGACGTGGTTGCCGAAGCGGTCGAGCCAGCCGCGGACGAACGCTGCCTCGCCACGGGCGGCGACGATCTCGATGGCGACGGCGAGGTGTCGCCGTGGGAGCAGTCGATCATGCTGCGGCCGGGCGAACTGCCGACCGTACGCGAAGCCATCATGGTGTTCGACTTGTGCGAGTCCTCGCTCATCGCGAGCAACGACGACCGCATGGCCTACCACCTCAAGCAGCGCCTGACCCAGATCGCCGAGCCGGTGCTGGCCTCGTTCAAACGCCGCTTCTTCAAGAGTACCGGCGACGGTTTCCTGGCCACTTTCGCCGACGCAGCGGCGGCGCTCGACGCCGCCGTGGCCCTGGAACAGCGCCTGCAGCAACGCAACCAGCGCACCCGCAACGAGCCCATCCACTACCGGGTGGCGCTGCATTTCGGTGACGTGTGGGCGCTCGAGGCCGGCGGTAGCGACATCCACGGCAACGACGTCAACATCGCGTTCCGTATCGAGGGGGTGCAGGCCGATGCCTTCGAAGGCACGGTGTCGTCGCTGCCGCGGCGCGATCGCATCCTGTGTTCCCGCGCATTTCTCACCAACGTGCCGCGCGAGCGCCTGCAGGCGGTGCTGTCCGGACACGTGCAGTGCGGCGAGGCGCGGCTGAAGGGCATCACCGAGCCGGTCATCATCCACTGGCTGCGCACCGCCTACGCCGGGCTCTGAGCGAGCCCGGGCGCGGGCAGCAAGGGCCGGCTCAGCCGGCCGACTTGTTCTCGCCGTACTTGGACAGGTCGGGCGCGTTGTGCGAGGACATCGCAGCCTTGCCCTGGGGCTCCTTGAGCGCCGCTGCGGCGCGGTCGTTTTCCATGATCTTCTGCATCACCGCCTCGCCGGCACGGTCGAGCATTTCCTTGTGCGCGATGACGTAGCGCTGCGAGGCGCGGTAGGGCTCGAGCAGGCCGTTGACCTCGGGGATGACGTAGCGCGCGACGAGATCCCAGCTCTTCATCGTGTCGGCCGGGCGGGCCCAGTCGTGGGCGAAGCCGAGCACGGTGCCGAAGCCGCCGGTGACTTCCTGCAGGTTGCGGATCGAGGCGATGAGATCGTCCGGCGTGCCGACCAGGGCGACACCGCCGAGATCCATCGAGGCAATGTTGTCGAGGGCGTCTTCGGGCGTGGCGTAGGGCTTCTCGCCCGGCCGCTGCAGGGTGCCGACGATGTACTCGTTGTGCCAGCGCATGAGGCCGTGGCCGGCCTCGGCGCGGGCCTGCTCGCGGGTCTCGGCGACGTGGAAGGACATCACCACGCGCCAGTCGCGGCGGTCGACGGTCTTGCCGTAGCGGGCGGCGGATTCCTCGGCGAAACTCCATTGCGTCGGCAACGCGGCCAGCCCGGTGGTCGACATCGAACCGAGCGAGAGTACGCCGCAGCCGTACTTGCCGGCCAAGGTCATGCCGGACGGACTGATCATCGAAGCCACCGCCATCGGCATCTTGTCCTGCACGGGCAGGAGCTGCAGGCCGGCGTCCTCGAGCTTGAACCACTCGCTCTCGTGCGAGAAGCGCTCACCGGCGAGGAGGCGCTCGATCACGCCCATCGCCTCGTCCTGGCGGTCGCGCTGGGTCATGGGATCGATGCCGAGCATGAAGGCATCAGTGGGCAGGGCGCCGGGGCCGGTGCCGAAGATGGCGCGGCCGCCGGTCATGTGGTCGAGCTGGACCATGCGCTGGGCGACGTTGAACGGGTGGTGATAGGGCAGTGAGACCACGCCGGTGCCGAGCTTGATGGTGTGGGTGCGCTGGCCGGCGGCGGCGAGGAACATCTCGGGCGAGGCGATGACCTCCCAGCCGGTCGAATGGTGCTCGCCGCACCAGAACTCGTCGTAACCGAGCCGGTCGAGATGCTCGACGAGATCGAGATCGCGCTTGAGCTGCAGGGTCGGATGTTCGCCAATCGGGTGGTGCGGCGCGAGGAAGGCGCCGAAGCGGACGCGTGACATGGAGGTTCTCCCGTTCGTTGCTGAGGTGGACGACGCGACCGGGTCGGAACGGACCCGGCGTGCGACCGGCGTGCCATGCAGACGGCATGCAGATTGGGGACAGTATACTTTTGCCCGGCATCGCGCCGCGGCTGTGCGCCTGCGAAAAGTATACTGTCCCCAATCCGCGTCCCGTCCGCGCGCAGTGCCGCCCCGCGGCGCGCGCCCAGAGTACCCCGACCATGCCCCATCCCCACCCGCTGCGCTGGGCCGTGCTGTTCGGCGTGTGGTGTGTGTACATGAGCTTCGGCCTGATTGCCACCAGCCTGGCCCCGCTGGTCGGCGAGATCGAACGCGATCTCGTCATGACCCATGCCGCCATGGGCAGCGTGATGGGCGCCTGGCAGCTGGTCTACATCGTTGCCGCGGTGCCGTGCGGCATCCTGCTCGACCGCCTCGGCCCGCGGCGCGCCCTGCTGCTGGGGGCGCTGGCCATCGCGGCCTCGGCCTGGGGCCGCAGCGCGGCCGGCGATTACGGCGGCATGCTCGCCGCCGTGATGGTGTTCGGCATCGGCGGGCCGATCGTCTCGGCCGGGGCGCCCAAGGTCATCGCGAGCTGGTTCGAAGGGCCCGAGCGCGGGTTTGCCATGGGCATCTACATCACCGGACCGGCGCTGGGCGGGGTGTGTTCGCTGACCCTGACGCATGCCTGGTTGCTGCCGTTGTTCGACCAGGACTGGCGTCCGATCTTCGTTGCCTGGGCGGTGCTGGCACTGGGCGCCGGGCTGGTGTGGTTCGCCATCGCCTCGCTGCCGGGCGTACGTCCGCGCACCGGTGGCGCCGAGACCACGGGTGCGGTGCCGCACGGCGAAGTGGTCCGCGGCCTGCTCGGGGTGCGCGCGTTGCGCGTGATGCTGGTGATGAGCGTCGGCGCCTTCACTCTCGGCCACGGCTTCAGTAACTGGCTGCCGGAGATGCTGATCGCCGGCGGCATGAGGCCGGCGCTGGCCGGCTACTGGGCGGCGCTGCCGACCCTGGTCGGCATCGTCGCCGCCCTGGCCATCCCGCGCCTGGCGACCCCGCCGCGGCGCTTCACCATTCTCGCCGCGCTCAGCGCAGCGCTGTTCGCCGCCACCGTGCTGCTGCAGTTCCACCACCCGCTACCGCTCGCCGCCGGCCTGGTGCTGCAGGGCATGGCGCGCTCGACCCTGATGACGGTGCTGTTGCTGACCCTGGTCGAGTTACCCGGCATCGGCGAGCGCCACGCGGGCACGGCGGCCGGGCTGTTCTTCGCCGCCGCCGAGCTCGGCGGCATGCTCGGCCCGCTCGGCCTCGGCCTGCTCTACGACTGGACCCACGGCTTCGCCGCCGGCCTCGGCCTGTTCAGCCTGATCGCGCTCGGCCTGGTCGGCGGCGTTGCCGTCCTGCGCCGGCTGGCGCCGGGTTGAGGGTGGCGATCAGCGATGGCGCCCGGCGCGCCGCGACCACAGGTAGAGCCCGGACGCGGCGAGGAACAGCAGCAGCAGGGCGGCGAGGTTGACCACGACCACGCCGAGCGTGCCGAACAGGCGCCCGGAGTGGAGATCGAGCAGCAGGCGCTCGAGCGACAGGCCATCGCCGCGGTAGGCGTGGGTGATGGCGGTGGCGATGGCCGCCGGCGGGGTGCCGGCGCTGCTCCAATGTACGGCCGCGCTGTCTGCGGTGGCGACGAATTCGCCCAGGGTCGCATCGAAGTGGAAGCGCCCGGCACCACTCGCCAGCACCACCTGGCCGGCGGCATCGCGCCCCGCCGCGGTGAGCCCGGCCGGCAGGCCGCTCTCGCGCCCGAAGCGCTCGAGCACCGTGCCGCTGCCGTCGACGACCAGGGCCTGGACATCGGTGATCAGCAACCACTCGTCGCCGGTGGTGCTGCTCCCGTTCGCGAACACGCCGAGCAGGACGCCCTCGGCGAAGGGGATCTCGGTGGTATCGACGTAGAGGTGTTCGCCGAGCTGGGAGAACCAGTGGCCGCCGCTCTGGTAGGCGACCGGCGGCGGCGGCGGGCGGATGCCGTACCAGTCGAGCACCCAGCGGTTCTCGACCTGTGCGGTGGGCAGGCCGAGGCGGTCGCTGTGCATGAGCAGCACGCCGGTGAGGGCGAGGAAGACCAGGAAGGCCGCGGCGGCGACGCCGGCCGTGCGGTGCCAGCGTTGCACCAGCCAGGCGGTCAGGCGGCGGCGTGGGCGGGCCGCGGCGAGGTCGGCGGTGTCGAGCTCGTCAGGACTGGACATGGCGGTCGAGCAGTAGCGCGAGGCGGGCGAGCCGGGTCAGGGCATGCACCGACAGGGTGGCGCCCGAGATGCCGTCGATGCCGCGGTCGAGAGCGAGGTCGGGCTCGAGGTGGGCGCCGCGGAACTGGTCGGTGAAGGCGGGGTAGCGTACCTCCCAACCGCGGCTTTCGCGGTAGATCAGCACGCGCACCGAGCTCAGCTCACCGTTCTCGACCACCAGCCCCGTGGTGATGAACTGCTCCTTGCCGATGTCGTCCAGGATCCAGGCGGTGCGCCCGTCGCGCGCCCAGTAGCGGATGCGCAGGGCGCCGAGATCGTGGCCCATGATGGTGCGGATGTCGTCCTTGAGCTGGCGCTTGACCCACAGCTTCTGCGGCGCCGGCACCGTGCCACCGAAGACTTCCTCGAGGAAGGCGCGCGGATCCTGGTAGACGTCGTCGGCCCGCGCGCCGGCAGTACCGGCGAGCAGCACCAGGGCGGTGAGCAGGGTGGTCAGGCAGCGCATGGCGGGTTCGCTCAGAACTGGTAGCCGAGGCCGAGATTGAGGCCGTCCAGCTCGCGGTCGGTGGGACCGTCGGCATCCTGCCACTGGTAGTCGAACTTGAACACCACCTGCGGGTGGGGCCAGTAGTTGAAGCCGAGCGTGACCATCTCCATGGTCTCGTAGCGGAACGCGGCGCCGCCGAGCTGGTTACGTTCGTCCCATTCCTGGTAGCGGCCGAACACGCCCAATTCGCCGGGCACCGCGCCGAGCGCGAAGCGGTAGGCCGGCTCGATGTACCAGCCCTGCAAGGTGTCGGCATCGAACACGCCCGGGTCGACCCCGGCGCTGCGGTCACGGCCGAGTTCCCAGCGCGCGTAGAGCGCCCGCAGGCCGAAACCGCTGGAGTGCTTCCAGTCGGCGTGGGTCTCGAACAGCCAGGCATCGGCGTCGGCGCGATCGGCGGTGCCGGTGTAATCGGCCTGGTAGTCGAAGGTCGCGGCGAGTTCGAGCCCGGGGATGCCGGCATAGATGACGCGGGTGAGCACGGCGGCATCCTGGTCGTCGGCCTCGGCGACCTTGAGCCGGCCGCTGCGCGGGCGGAAGGCGTTGCTGCCGCTGGTGGGCACGACCAGCCCGGAGTGCAGGAAGACGTTGTAGGCGAAGCCGCCGCCGAGTTCGCCCCACAGGCCGACGGTGGCCTCGCTCCAGGTCGACGGGATGATCTCCGACTCGACCGGGTTGCGCTCGACGCCGTAGAAGGTGTTGGGCTCGTGGGTGAGGTTGAGCAGGCCGACCGGCAGGATGTCGATACCGGCGCGCAGGTGATGGCGCTGGCTCAAGTCCATTTCCAACCAGGCCAGTTCGAGCGCGACTTCGCCTGGCTGGCCGTCGCCGATCAGGGCGTGCTCGACCTCGAGCTCCGAGGCGAAGCGCAGCCAGTCGTTGAAGGTATGGCTGGCGAACAGGACGAAGCGGTGGAAGTCGGCGCGGTTGACGTCGTCGGCAGCGCCGTCGAAGGCGGTGGCATTGTCGTTGAGCGCCGTGTAATGAAGTTCGCCGTAACCACCGAGAGTCGTGCGATCGGCCCAGCGGCCGGCGGCCGCGGTGCGCCGATTGCTGATCGGCCCCCAGCGGCCGGCGGCCGAGCCGACGCTGGTCGGTGCCTGCGGCACGTTGGTGGTGGCAAGCGCTTCGTCGCCCGTCGCGACCTGCTCGAGGGCATCGGCGGTCGATTCGACCTTGGCGTCGACCTCGTCGACCCTGGCCACCGCGGCCTCGGTACGCGAGGCGGTCTCGCCGAGCGCGGCGCGCGTCGCGGCGAGTTCGGCGGTGAGGGCCTCGATCTGCCGCTGCTGTTTCTGCACCAGCTGCCAGAGGTCCTCGAGCGAGGGCGGCGCGGCATGCGCGGCGGTAGTGAGGAGCAGGGCGGCCAGGGACGGGCCACAGAGTGAGCGAACGTTCATGCGTGCGTGAAACCTTGCGTTGGTCGAGCGGCCCGCGCGCGGTCGGTGCCGGCGGGCGGACGGGTTTATAATGAAAAATAATTTGATTACGATTCAATCGCAATATGAGAACGATTATCAATAATAAATTGACCCGGGGCAAGCACCCGGCGCGGCCGGCCCGCAGCGGGGTAGACCGCGGGCGCCGCCGCAGCCTCGCGCTGGTCGCGGCGAGCAGCGCCGCGCTGTTGCTGCCGGCCGTCGGTCGCGCGGCACCGTCGCCGGCCTTGCGCTGGCAGGGGCGGCTGCTCGGCGCGCCGGCCGAGGTCACGCTCTACCACCCGGAGCGCGCGCGCGCCGCGGCGGCACTGGCCGCACTCGCCGCGGAAGTGGCGCGCCTCGATGTCGTGTTCAGCCTGCACCGCGACGACTCGGCCCTGGCCCGTCTCAACCGCGCGGGACGCCTGGACGCGGCACCGGCGGCGCTGTGCGAACTGCTCGCCACCTGCGCCGAACTGCACGCCGCCAGCGACGGCGCTTTCGATCCCACCGTGCAGCCGCTGTGGGATCTCTACGCCGCGCATTTCGCCGCTGCCGACGCCACCGCCGACGGGCCGTCCGCGGCGCGCCTCGGCGCGATCCTCGCGCGGGTCGGGTTCGATTTCGTACGTCGGGCGCAAGCATCCGTCGCCTTCACCCGCGCCGGCGTCGCCTTGACCCTGAACGGCATCGCCCAGGGCTACGTCACCGATCGCGCGCGCGCCCTGCTCGCCGCCCACGGCATGCCGCACGCGCTGGTCAACCTGGGGGAATACGCCGCGCTCGGCCCACGCCCCGACGGTGGTCCCTGGCGGGTCGCGATCGCGCACCCGGAAGTGCCCTGGCGCATGCTGGGCGTGGTCGAACTGCGTGCCGGCGCGGCGCTGGCGACCTCGGCCGGCGCCGGGACCGCCTTCGATGCCGCGCGTCGGTATCACCATCTGCTCGATCCGCGCACGGGGCGCAGCAGTGCGAGCTGGCGCAGCGTCAGCGTGTGTGCACCGAGCGCAACCCTGGCCGACGGCCTGTCGACTGCGCTCGCCGTTGCCGCGCCGGCACAGGCCGAGGCGATCCTGGCCCGCTACCCCGCGGCGAGCGCCCTGGTGCTCGACCAGGCGGGCCGCCGTCGCACTTTCGGCAACGGCTTTCCGCTGGCCTGAGGGGCGCCCTCAGCGCACCTGGCGGAAGCAGGTGCGGACTTCGTCGACGAAGCTCTCCGGCTGCTCGAAGGCTGCGAAGTGGCCACCCTTGGGCAGGGTGTTGTAGTGAATGAGGTTCTGGTAGCGCTCTTCGCACCAGCGCCTGGAGGCGCGGAAGATCTCGTGGGGAAAGACGCTGGCGCCGGCCGGCATGACGATCGGCGGTTTCTCGGCCATCAGCACGCTGAAGCTCTCCCAGTACAGGCGCGCCGAGGACGCCGCGGCGCCGGGCAGCCAGTACAGCATGATGTTGTCGAGCATCTCGTCGCGGCTGAGCACGTTCTCGGGATGACCGTCGCTGTCGGTCCAGGCCCAGAACTTCTCCAGGATCCAGGCGCATTGCCCCACCGGCGAATCGACCAGGCCGTAACCGACCGTCTGCGGACGGGTGCTCTGCTCCTTGGAATACCCCGAGTCCCAGTCGAAGTAGTGCTGGAAGCCGGCCAGTGCCGATTGCTCCTGCTCGGTGAGGTCTTTCATCACCGCCTCGCTCGGCGACAGCAACGGCATGTTCGTGTGCATGGCCGCGCAGTGTTCGGTTTCGCTGAGCCCCATGGCGTGGGTCACCGCCGAACCCCAGTCGCCGCCCTGGGCGACGTAACGGTCGTAGCCGAGGCGTGCCATGAGCTGGCCCCAGGCGCGGCCGATGCGCTCGATGCCCCAGCCGGGCTGGCGCGGCTTGCCCGAGAAGCCGAAGCCGGGCAGGGTCGGGCAGACGACGTGGAAGGCATCGCCGGCGTTGCCGCCGTGGGCGGTGGGGTCGGTCAGCGGGCCGAGCACCTTCATGAACTCGATGACCGAGCCCGGCCAGCCGTGGGTCATGACCATGGGCAGGGCATCGGCGTGTTTCGAGCGCAGGTGGATGAACTGGATGTCGAGGCCGTCGATCTCGGTGATGAACTGCGGCAGGGCGTTCAGGGCCGCCTCGCAGCGGCGCCAGTCGTAATCGGTGCGCCAGTATTCGCACACCTCCTGCACGTAGGCCAGCGGTGCGCCCTGGCTCCAGTCGTCGACGGTTTCCTGCTCGGGCCAGCGCGCGTCGGTGAGACGGCGCTGGAGATCCTGCAGGGCCTGTTCGGGAATCTCGAAGCGGAACGGGCGAATCTCACTCATTGGTGGCCTCCTCTCAGGGCTGTGCGTGGTCGGACTCGTTGTCAGTCGCCAGGGGTGGCAGTAGATGTTCGAAGCGGCGGTCGGTCAAGGCGCGCAGGAAGGCGACGAGCTGGCGCACCCGGGTGTCGTCGAGCGGCTGACCCTGGCCGAGCAGTTCGCGTTCGACGTTGGCGCCGATCTCGGGTTCGCCCCAGTCACGACGGGTCTCGGGGTTGATGCCGACCACGGCGTTGTTGACGAGGTACTTGTTGTAGAAGCGGATCGCGGTCTCGAGATCGCGGAAGACGCCGTTGTGCATGTAGGGCCCGGTGACGGCGACGTTGCGCAACGACGGCGTGCGGAAGCGGCCGTCGGCGGTCGGATCGTCGATGTCGTCACGGCCGCCGAGACCGCGGTCGGCGGCCGGCAGGGGCACGGCCGGGTTCGGCGGCACGCCGATGTTGTGGTAGCGGTGGTCGCTGAACGGCTCGCGGCGGTCGGCGCGGGTGTCGTCGAGCAGGTGGCATTGCATGCAATTGACGAGGTCGGAGAAATAGATGCGTCGGCCGAGTTCCTCGTCGATGGTCAATTCGATCTCGCCGCTGAGATAGCGGTCGTAGCGCGAGTCGAAGGCGACGAAGGGCGGGGTCTGTTCGAACGCGGCGATGGCGCCGGTGATGGCGGCCATGGCCCGTGGCGTCGAGGCGAAGACGTCGGCGCCGTAATGCGCTTCGAGCGCGGCCACGTGGGCCGGGTTCTCGCGCACCCGCGCGACCACCGCGGCGGCGTCGGACAGGGCCATCTCGCGCGGGTTGACGAAGGGTTGGGCGGCCTGGGCGGCGAGGTCGGCGGCGCGGCCGTCGAGGAACAGGCCGCCCAGCCAGGCGCCGTCGTCGCTGCGCGCGAAGGGCGGCACCAGGGCGGCATAGCCGATCGAGGGGGCGTTGCGCGTGCCGAGCGAGGCGCCGTCGTCACCGAGCGAGACCGCGCCGCCGCTCGCGTTGGGGCGCAGGTCGACGAAACCCCGTGCCGGGTCGTGGCAGCTCGCACACGACTGCGTACGATGCGCCGAGAGGTTGGGATCGAAGAACAGCGCGCGGCCGAGCGTGGCGAGGTCGTCGGCCGCGACGGGCGTGCAGACGAGGAGCAGCAGCAGTGCGGCACGACAGCGGTTACGCCGCCGCGCCGTGTGCCTGCCCGGCGGCGGCCGGACATGGGACAATCGCGCCATGACTACCGCTACCGATCTGCCCCTCGCGGGTTTTCGCGTCATCGACCTCACCAGTGTCCTGTTCGGCCCCTACACCACCCAGTTGCTCGGCGACCTCGGCGCCGATGTCATCAAGGTCGAGGCGCCGGAGGGCGATGTCACCCGCCACATCGGCCCGGCCCGCCACGCCGGCATGGCGGCGGGTTTTCTCGGCATCAATCGCAACAAGCGCAGCATCGTACTCGACCTCAAGCGCGCGCCGGCGCGCGACGCGCTGTGGCAGCTGGTCGACGGTGCCGACGTCTTCGTACACAACATCCGCCCGCAGAAAATACAGGCGCTCGGCTTCGACGTCGACGCCGTGATGGCGCGGCGGCCGACGGTCGTCTACGGCGCGCTGCACGGCTACCTCGAGGGCGGGCCCTACGCCGGGCGCCCGGCCTACGACGACGTCATCCAGGGCGAGTGCGGGGTCGCCCACGCCTTCGCCCTGCGCGACGGCAAACCGGCGCTGGCGCCGACGGTGATCGCCGACAAGAGCGCGGGACTGGTCGCCGCGGTGGCGCTCAACGCCGCCCTGGTCAAGCGCCTGCGCAGCGGGCGCGGGGTGTACGTCGAGATCGGCATGTTCGAGACGCTCGCCGCCTACACCCTGGTCGAACACCAGTTCGGCAACCTGTTCGTGCCGCCCGAGGGCGGGCCCGGCTACACCCGCGTCATCTCGCCCGAACGCAAGCCCTTCGCTACCGCCGACGGCCACATCTGCATGCTCGCCTACACCGATCGCCAGTGGCGGGCCTTCTGGCAGCTGGCCGGGCAACCGCAGGTCGCCGCCGATCCGCGCTTCGTCAGCATGGCCGAGCGCACCCGGCACATCGATGCGCTCTACGCCCAGGCCGGGGCGGTGCTCGCGACACGGACTTCGGCCGAGTGGCTGGAGGTGCTCGCGGCCGCCGAGATCCCCTGCGGGCGCATCAACACCTTCGAGGATCTGCGCCACGACCCGCAACTCGGCGCGCTCGGCTTCTTCCGCCCGTTCGCGCATCCCAGCGAGGGTGAACTCGAGATCCCGGACAGCGGCATGCGCATCGACCGCGCAGCCCTGCCGTTACGCCACCACGCGCCGGGGCTGGGCGAACAGGGTGAAGCGATCCTGCGCGAGGCCGGCCTCGATGAGGCCGCCATCCGCGCCGCGCTCGGGTGACCGCCACGCGAACATGCGCTAGATTGCGCCGTCCGGCGCCCGCCGTGGGCGCATCACGAATCACGCATCGGAGAGGGGAGACATGGCTGCAAGCGGACCACTGAAGGGCTACAAGGTAATCGAGCTCGCCGGCATCGGGCCGAACCCGTTCTGCGGCATGATGCTCGCCGACATGGGCGCCGAGGTGATCCGCGTCGATCGCCTGGCGGACTCCGGCCTCGGCATCAAGGTCGATCCGAAGTTCAGCCTGCTGAACCGTGGCCGCCGCTCCATCGCCGTCGATCTGAAGTCGCCCGAGGGCGTCGCCCTGGTGCTCGATCTCGTGGCCAAGGCCGATGCCCTGATCGAGGGCTTCCGCCCCGGCGTCACCGAGCGCCTCGGTCTCGGCCCCGACGCCTGCCTCGCGCGCAATCCCAGGCTGGTCTACGGCCGCGTCACCGGCTGGGGCCAGGACGGCCCGCTGGCCAAGGCTGCCGGCCACGACATCAACTACATCTCGCTGACCGGTGCGGCCTATGCCATCGGCGACGGCCAGCGGCCGCCGTCGCCGCCGCTCAACCTCGTCGGCGACTTCGGTGGCGGCGGCATGCTGCTCGCGCTCGGCGTGGTCGCGGCGCTGCTCGACGCGCAGAAGTCCGGCCAGGGCCAGGTCGTCGATGCCGCCATGACCGACGGCGCGGCGACCCTGATGGCGGCGATCTACGGCCTGCACGGCGTCGGCTACTGGACCGACGAGCGCGAGGGCAACGTGCTCGATGGTGGCGCGCATTTCTACAACGCCTACGAGACCAAGGACGGCAAGTACATCTCCATCGCCTCGATCGAATCGAAGTTCTACCAGGAATTCCTCGAACGCACCGGCTACGAGGATCCCGAGCACGGCGCGCACAAGGATCGCACGCAGTGGGCGCCCCACCGCGACAAGATGGCCGCGCTGTTCAAGACCAAGACGCGTGACGAGTGGTGCGAAGTGCTCGAAGGCACCGACGTCTGCTTCGCTCCCATCCTCTCGTTGAGCGAAGCCCCCGGCCACCCGCACAACGTCGCGCGCAAGACCTTCGTCGAGATCGACGGCGTGACCCAGCCGGCGCCCTCGCCGCGTTTCAGCCGCACCCCGGGGGCGATCCAGAAGGGGCCGTCGCGTGACGGCGCGGACACCGAGGCGGTGCTGGGCGACTGGGGCTGGAGCGCGGAGGACATCGCCGGCCTGCGCGCCGGGCGCGTCATTCCCTGAAGCGGGAATCGGTCACGACCCGCACCGGCCGGTCGTCGTGACAGCGCGACGACGGTCGTGCGCAGGACCGGGCGCGACCAGCATGGTCGCGGTGTCGAGTCCGCCGTGTTGATCGCGCCGTTCAGGCGCGGTCGATGAGCGCACGCAGCCGCCGTCGCCCCTCCAGCAGCCACGTTCCCGCGCGACCGAACTCGCTCACCACCTGGCCTTCGCGCCACAAGGCCGCGTTGATGCGGCCGAGCCGCTGGCGCAGCGCGCGGTGGCCCTCGAGCAGGACCGGGATCTCGCCGCTGCGGCCGAAGTCGCGACTGCGGCGCCCGGTGGCGAGTGCGGCGAGCTGCTGCGGTCGCGGCGCCAGGATCATCTTTTCCAGCGTGGCCAGGGCGTCACGGTAGGCCGGGTGTTCGCGTTCGAGGTCGAACGCGGGCTGGGCCTCGAGGCCGGCCAGCACCGCCTGCCACAGGGCGTCGCCCGCAGTCACGGCGTGCGGCCAGGCGGGGTCGAGTTCGAGGTTGCTGAGCGGGCGTCCGGCATCGTTGGCGACGAAGCGGGTGACGCTGGGCAGGGCGGGTTCGAGCAGGTCCTCGAGCAGGTGCCAGTGCTTGAGGAAGGCGGTCTCGGGGCGGCGTGGCAGCCAGCGATCGGCCTGGAAGATCAGGCCGCGGGCGCGCGCGAAGTGCGGCGCCGGTGCGCCGCGGTGATTGCAGCGACCGATGTACAGACCACGCCAGGCATAGTCGGGATAGGCCGCTTCGAGCAGCAGCTGGGCGCTGCCGAACTGGCCGCTGTCGACCACCGCGAGGCACTCGGCGTCGCCGACGTCGGCGGCCAGCCGCCGCGCGAACAGGGCGTGCTGCTCGGCCGCCTCGGCGAGCAGGGGGGCGCCGGCCGCGCTCGCCGCGAAACGGCGCAGCATGGCGGCGCTGGTCAGCGTGGCGGGCGCGACCGTGTCGGCCGCGACACCGAACGCGCCCAGGCATTCGGCCAGCGGGTGACCGGCGAAATCGCCGGCGACGATGTCCCAGACCAGGTCGGGCGCCTGCGCCAGGGTGACGCGGGCGGCGAGCAGGCGCGAGATCATGAGGTCGGCCGCAGGCCACGGCGACCAGCCGTTCGCTGCCGCCACGCGCTCGTAGATCAGGCGCAGGCGCAGCCCGGCACGCGCGCTGAACAGCAGCATGGCGCGGTCGCCGCGGATCGCGAGGTGCAGGCGCCGCGCCCATTCGCCGAACAGCGCGGCGAGGGCGGCACTCAGTTCGGTCGTCGCCACCGCCGCAGCGCCCTGACCGTTTCGCGTGCCACCCGCCGCCAGCCATCGAAGCGCAGCTCGTTCTGCGGCCCGTAGCGGCGCGCCTGTTCCGGCGGCGGACCACCACGCGCGGCCCATGCGCGCAACGCCGCGAGCTGCGCGCAGTCGACCGCGAAATCGCCACGCCCGGCCAGCGCGGCCATGCGCAGGTAGCACTCGGGATGCACGGCGTCGAGCGGCATGCGCGGACCCGGCGCGCCCAGCCCGAGCGCCGCGGCGCGTGCACGGGTGGCGTAGAGGAAGGTGTTCTGGCGATACCAGAAGGCGACGTCGTCGTCGTCCCACAGGACCGGGCGGACGACGTCGTAGACGTCGAGCCCGGCAGCGGCGAAGAGGCCGGTCCAGTACTGGTGCCAGTTCTCGTTCACGTGCCCGGTGCCGCCCTGGTAGGGCAGGGCGCCGGAACACAGGACGAGGTCCGCCGCACCGGCGAGGTTGGCGACCAATTGCCGTGCGCGCGTCGGTTCGAGATGTTCGATGACTTCGAGCGACAGCGCGAGGTCGTAGCGTCGGCCGAGCTGCAGCGGCGCGGAGATGTCGGCCGCGCGAAAGGCCTCGGCCGGGATCATCAGGCGGTCGCGCGGGACGTAGTCACCGTCGATGCCGGCGACTTCGTCCGCGCCGCGCTCCAGGCAGGCCTTGAGCCACGGCCCGACGCCGCAGCCGATGTCGAGTACCGTGCGCGGAAAGGCCTCGGGAAAGACCGCGGCCAGGACCTTGCGCGCCGAGCGCAGGCTGTCGTTCTGCTGATCGGCATAGAAGGCATCGGTGTACTTGGTCATCGTGCGTTCCCGGTTCAGCCGCGCAGGCCTTTCAGGGCCAGCCCGCCGGCGCGTGCCGCGGTGCGCAGTCCGCGCACCCAGCGCCCGGCCACCGGCCGCCCGGCGAGGCGCGCGGCGACGACTTCGGCGAGGATGTCGGGGCCGACCCCGTACTGCGCTCGCGCCACCGCGTAGGCCGCCGCGACCCGGCGCGCGGCCTCGGCGTCGCCGGCGGCCGGCGCGGCGTCGAGCGCGCGGCAGCGCCGCCGGCCGCGCGGCCGGGGCGAGTTCGGCCAGCACCGCCTCGAGCTCGAGCGTCGGCGTGTCGGCGGCCTGGCCGAGCGCCGTCAGCGCCGCGGCCAGCGTGGGCGCGTGGCGACCGCCGGCCTGTCCGCCGCAGACCGCGGCGGCGCGGGCGACGGCGAGCAGGGCCACGGCCGGCGGCGTGTCGTCCTCGCGCAGCAGGTGATCGAGAAAAGCGGCCTGGCGTCCGCGCCGCGCCTCGGTTTCCACCGCCGAGCCCCGGGCGCGACGCAGCACCTCCCCGCGATCGACGACCAGCCACGCCGGCACGCCCAGCGCGCGCGGGCGCCGCCAGTCGGCGACCGGGTCGTCGCCCATGTGGACGGTGTCCTGCGGGCCGATGCCGAGCTCGTCGAGGACATGGCCGAACAGGCGGCCGCTGCGTTTCTGCAGGCCGACGTCGCCGGAGACGAACACGCGGTCGACCAGGCCGCCGAAACCGTTCGCCTCGAGCAGGCGGGTGACCGCGGCGCCGCCGATATACATGTCGGACACCGCGGCGATGCGCTTGCCCTGTTCGCGCAGGCGCCGGCACAGGGTCAGCAGCACCGGGTTGGCGAAGCACAGGGCCTCGTCGGCGGCGAGTTCGGCGGCCTCGGCGAGGTCGGCGAGGCCGGGGTGGCCGAGACGCGCGGTCCAGGCCGCGGCGAGGCGGTCGAGGCGGGTTTCCGGGTCGTCGCCGGCGGCGACCGCCGCGGCGCACAGTTCGGCATAGGCGTCCCAGCGTTCCCGCTCGACCGCCGCGCGATCGGCGATGCCGGCACGCTCGGCCACCGCGCGCACCGCCGCGCGTACCGGCGCGGACGGGTCGGCACGGCGGCGGAGCAGGGTATCGAAGACGTCGAAACAGGCCCACGGGCGGCTGCCGAGGGCGTCGGCGTAGCCGTCGGCGGCGCGTGCGAAGCTGAGCACCATCATCGGCCCAGCCGCTCGGCGAGGCGGTCGAGGGCGAGCAGGGCGCGCCGCCGCAGGCCGCGCAGGGGACGCTGCCACTGCATGCGCAGCAGCTCCGCCTGGCGCCCCGCGAGCAGCAGGTGGCCGAGGCCTTCGCGCCCGGCGGCGAGGTCGCGGCGCAGCCACTCGTTGCGCAGCAGCGCGTCGTAGGCCGCGTGGCGATCGATGCCGGCATGGATGGTGTTGCCGAGCGGCCCGGCGGTGCCGAAGCGGTGGTGGTAGTTGGCCAGCAGGTCGGGCAACGCGGCGATGTCCCAGCGCTCGAGGAAGCGCAGGTTGAACTCCCAGTCGCCGAGTACCGGCAGGTCCTCGCGGTAGCCGCCGAGTTCGTCGAGGACGCTGCGTCGATAGAGAAAGCAGATCGGCGGAAACGGGTTCACGCGCACGAGGTCGGCCATCTGCAGCGCGCCGTGCACGGGGCGCGCATCCCAGCTCGTGATGTGCTTGACGTCTGCGCCGCGGACGCGTTCGGCGACGTTGCGAAAGCCGGTGACGACGCCGCCGTAGCGCGGTTCGTCGTCGAGGAAGCCGACCGTGCGGGCGAGGAAGTCCGGTGCCCAGCTGTCGTCGTCGTCGTGGATGACGACGTAGCGCGAGGCGGCGGCGGCGAGGCCGGCGTTGCTGGCCGCTTCCATGCCGCGGCTGTGCTCGTGGTGGACTACGACGCAGGTGATACCGGCCGCGCGGTTGGTGTCGACGATGGCTTCGACCGGCGCCGCCTCGCCGCCGTCGTTGACCACGACCCAGACGAGATCGCGACTGGACTGCGCGCGCACCGAGGCCGCGGCGCGCGCGAACAGCAGCGGGCGGTTCTTGGTCCGCGTGACGACGGCGACGGCGGGCAGCTCGACAGTCATGGCGCCGCGGCCGCCCCCTGCGCCGTCGTGCATGGCAGTGCTGTCCGTGCTGCGATGTGCCTCACCCTGCGAGTGTCTTGTCTCATCGGTTCATACTACGGGAAGCGCGCGCTGCGAAGGTGGCGTGGGCGCCGCGCCGGGACTATCGGGAATATTCCGCCGCAGCGCAACGCCGTGACCGCGGCGATGGCGCGGTGCAGGCATTGCTCCCGCGCCGCGGCGGCGCTGGTCACGGTGTCGTCGGCGCACCGCCGCGAATCGCCGCGAGGCCGCCGACGCAGTGCTATCATCGTCCGCCCCAACGCGCGTGTCCCGTCCATGCCCGCCTGTATGACATCGGTCATTCGTGGTGTCCCTGCAGCCTGCCTGGCGGCGCTGCTGTGTGTCGGCGGTTGTGGCACCGAGGATCCCGCCGTCGCCATGCGTCACGGCGATTACGCCACGTCGCTGCCGGCTTACGCCGAGCGCGCCGCGGCCGGTGACGTCGACGCCCAGAACATCCTCGGCGTCCATTACTACCTC
The DNA here is from genome assembly GCA_024235015.1 of Gammaproteobacteria bacterium. GTDB lineage: Bacteria > Pseudomonadota > Gammaproteobacteria > JACKNG01. Next base: position 246,613 of record JACKNG010000003.1, on the reverse strand, counting down.
GGCCTCGGCGTGCCGCGCGACTTCGCACGCGCCGCGGCGCTGTTCGAGCAGGCGGCGCTGGCCAACCATGCCGACGCCCAGCGCAACCTCGCCATCATGTACATGAACGGCTACGGTGTGCCGCAGGACAACCAGCGCGCCTACGGCTGGTTCTTCCAGTCTCATAGCGGCGGCAACCTGCGCGCCCGCAGTTACATCAAATACCTCGCCGACAACGTCACGCCGAATGCCGGCCAGAAGGCCCGCCTGTGGGTGGAAGAGCAGATCCGCGCCCACCTGCAGGGCGGTGCGGCGCGCGCCGGGGACACGCCGGGATCGTGAGCACCGTCGACGCGCCGTGTGACCTCGACGCGCGCGCACAGCGCGCCCTGGTGGCACGCGGCGAAGTCTCGCCGAGCGAGTTGCTCGAGGCTCATCTGGCGCGCATCGAGCAGGTCAATCCACGCCTCAATGCCATCGTCACCCTCGACGTCGAGGGCGCGCGGACACAGGCCCGCCATCTCGATCGCCTGGTCGCCCGCCACGCCGAGCTGCCGCTGCTCGGCCTGCCGCTGGCGGTCAAGGACCTCGCCGCCACCCGCGGCATGCGCACGACGATGGGTTCGCCCATCTACCGCGACTTCGTGCCGGATTACGACGAGCTGTTCGTCGAACGCCTGCGCGCGGCCGGCGCCAACATCATCGGCAAGACCAACACGCCCGAGTTCGGCGCCGGCTCGCAGACCTTCAACCCGGTGTTCGGCGCAACCCTGAATCCCTACGACCCGTCGCGTACCTGTGGTGGCTCGAGCGGCGGCGCAGCGGTCGCGCTGGCGACCGGCATGATTCCGCTCGCCGATGGTTCCGATCTCGGCGGCTCGCTGCGCAACCCGGCCGCGTTCTGCAACGTGGTCGGCCTGCGGCCGTCGCCCGGACGGGTACCGTCGTGGCCCAAGCAGTTCTCGAGCGACGCGCTCGCGGTGCACGGGCCGATGGCGCGTAACGTCGCCGACTGCGCCTGGCTGCTGTCGGTCATGGCCGGGCCCGACCCGCGCGTGCCGATCAGCCTGGCCGAGGACGGCGCGTCGTTCCGCCGCGATCTCGCGCGCGACTTCCGCGGCCGGCGCGTGGCCTGGAGCGCGGATCTCGGTGGCTACCCGGTCGACCGCCGGATCACCGCGGTGCTGGAGGCGGCGCTGCCGCAGGTCGCCGCGCTGGGTTGCGAAGTCGAGGCCGCGACCCCCGATCTGAGCGACGCCGACGACATCTTCCGCACCCTGCGCGCGTGGATGTTCCTCGCCCGCGGGCGCGAGGACTACACCCGGCACCGCGAGCAGATGAAGGACACCCTGCGCTGGAACATCGAGCAGGGGCTCGCGCTCACGGCCGCCGACATCAGCCGTGCCGAGGTCGCGCGCAGCGCGCTCGTGGCGCGGGTCGCGCGCTTCTTCGACGACTACGATTTCCTGTTGTGCCCGGCCACCCAGGTGCCGCCGTTCCCGGTCGAGCAGGAATGGGTGCGCGAGATCGAGGGCGTCGAGCTCGCGACCTACCTCGACTGGATGGGAGTGTGCTGCGCGATCACGGTGACCGGTCTGCCGGCCATCTCCGTGCCGGCCGGGTTCACCGCCGAGGGCTTGCCGGTGGGGCTGCAGATCGTGGGACGGCGCTGGGCCGATTTCGAGTTGCTGCAATTCGCCCATGCCTTCGAGCAGGCCAGCGGGCACGGCCGACGTCGGCCGCCGCGGGCCTGACCGGGGTGCGGCAAGGGCGGTGATGGGTGGGCGGTCAGGCGCTCGCGTGGGCGTCGCTGCCGGCGAGATTCGCCACCAGTTCCTCGAACTCGCCGAGATCGAACGGCTTGGCGATGTAGGCACTGGCCCCGGCGGCCAGGCCGCGCTCGCGCAGGCGCTCGCCGTCGAAGCCGGACACCAGCAGGATCGGCAGGTCGGCGCAGCGCGCCGACGCACGCACCCGCTGGCAGACCTCGATGCCGTCGATGCCGGGCATGGCGACGTCGAGGATGAGCAGGTCGGGACAGGCGTGATTGAAACGGGCCAGGCAGGCCTCGCCATCGGCGACGAGGTCCACCGCGTAGACGTCCTCGAACAGGTCGCGGTAAATCTCGCGGTTGATCGCTTCGTCGTCGGCAATGAGCAGGCGTCTGGTGCGCATGGCGGTCCCCGGTACCACCCGGTGAGGCCGGGCCATTGCGCCTACAGCGGCCGCGGTGAGCGGGAACTTAAGAGGCTGCGCCGACGACCTCCTCCATCTGGGGGCGGCGGTGGTCGGCGCGAGCGCGGCGTCCACCGTGCCGGCTGGGCCGGCGGGTACCGCGGAACCGCGACGCCGGACTGAGCGGTGTCGCTGCCGGCCGCCTTCGATTGGCCCTACCTGGCCCTGCTCGTGGTCCTCGACGGCATCGCCCTGCTGGCGTTGCGCCGACGCGCGACGCTGCTCGCCGCGTCCTGCCTGCTGGCCGGTGTGGTGGCGATCCCGCTGCTCTCCGGCGAGCTCTTCCTGCGCCTGCGCCTGTTGGCGTGGCAGGTGTTCGTCCACCTGCCCGTGCTGCTTCTCGTCGGCGCCTGGCTGTGGCGCGGGCGTCGCTGGCCACGGCGCCTGGCGGTGTTCGCCGCCGTGGCGCTGTGGGCCGTTGCCCTGGACGCCTTCGTGGTCGAGCCGCACGCGCTGGTGGTGAGTCGTGTCGCGCTGCACGATGCGCGCGTGCCGCGTCCGCTGCGCATCGCGCTGGTGGCCGATCTGCAGACCGATGCCGTCGGCGACTACGAGCGCCGCGTGCTCGGGCGCGTCATGGCCGCGAGGCCCGATCTCATCCTGCTGGCCGGGGACTACGTGCAGGCCGCGGCCGCGCGCGGCGCGGCCGAGCGCCGGGCCTTCAATACCCTGCTGCGCGAACTCGATTTCGGCGCGCCGCTCGGCGCCTATGCGGTCGAGGGCAATGTCGAGGCGCATGCGCCGCGCTGGCCGGCGCTCTTCGCCGGCACCCGCGTCACACCGCTGCCGGAGCGCCGCACGCTCGCACCGACCCCGGGCCTCAGCCTGACCGCGCTGCCGCTCGACGATTCGTTTCGCCGCGATCTCGTCGTGGGGCCGGCCCCGGGCTACCACGTCGTGCTCGGCCACGCACCTGATTTCGCGCTCGGCGCGGTCGATGCCGCGCTGCTGCTGGCCGGTCATACCCATGGCGGCCAGGTACGCCTGCCGCTGCTCGGCCCGGTGATGACCTTGTCACGGGTGCCGCGGGCGTGGGCGGCCGGGGTCACCGTCCTCGCACCCGACCGCACCCTGGTGGTGTCGCGCGGAATCGGCATGGAACGCGGTTACGCACCGCGGCTGCGCTTCAACTGCCGCCCCGAGATCGTGATCATCGACCTCGCGCCAACCGCCGGGAAGACGCCCTCAGGTGGCGACCAGCAGGATCGCGGCAAGGGCGAGCACGAGGCCCGCTAGCTGGCGCGCGGTGAAGGGTTCACCGAGTACCAGCACCCCCAGCAGCACGGTGATGACCGGGTAGAGCGCCGACACGATCACCAGCTGGGAAACCTGGCCGCGCTGCGCGCCGAGCAGGTAGGCATAGACGCCGAGACCGCCGAAAACCCCGGCCAGCAAGGCGTAGAACACGCCACGCAACTGCAGGTTGGGACGGAAACCGACCCCGGCCAGGATCGCGATGGCGATGAGCGCCTCGCCGGCGACTTCGAAGGCGAAGGCGCTCTGGGGATCGATGTGCCGGGTGGCGAGCTTGGGGAAGAAGCGGCTCAGGCCCCACATCGCGCAGCAGGCGAGGCCGGCCCACACCCATGGGTTCATCGCCGGCGGTCCCCGTTCAGCCGCGGTCGAAGGCCGGCACGCGGCCGTGGTGTGCTTCGAGCGCGCGCAGGTCGTCGTCGCCGTGATCCTGCATCGCCGCCGGCGTGAGGTGGAGGCGGCCGTCCGCGGCCGCGGCCAGCACGTGGGCGGTGTGATGGGTGGCGGTGACGACGTCGTCGACACCACCACCGACGAGGTCGGTGGTGCCGTAGCAGGTACAGGTGTAGAGGCGGCGCGGGGCGGCGGCGAGGAAGACGCCGGTGCCGCGGATGCCGATGGTGGCGAAGCCGGTGTGCACCGGCAGGCGTGCGCGGCGCTCGCCGAACACCGCCAGCAGGGTGCCGGTGAGCAGGCGCAGCGCGCCCAGCACCGTGCCGCCTTCCAGCGTCAGCGCGCTACGCGGGCCGAGCCGGTAGCTGTCCTCGCCGAGGCTGAACTCGAGCCGGCCATCGTGGCCGACGACGATGGCGTCGCCGGGCGCGATGGCAGCCTGCGCATCGGCGCGGCGATCGTTGACGAACACCGCGCCCTCGAGGCGATGGATGGTGGCGGCGGCGTGGACCGCGCAGGGCAGGGTCGCGACCAGGGGCGCGGCGAGGGTCGCGCCGACGAAGCGGCGTCGCGTGGGCATGCTGGTTTACTCCGTCGGGGCTGGGCGTCTGAGCGGCCGGGTGCGTCGTGGCGCCCGCGGCTCAGAAGGCCGGGAACAGGCGGTCCTTGGGGTACTCGGCGCCGGCCACGTGGCGCGCCGTCATCGCGCGTACCATCTGGTATACGCGCACGCGGAAGGCGGGGTCGGCGGAGAAGCGCAGGTAGCTGTCCTTGCCGCTGATGCCGTAGTCCTCCTTGAGCCATTCCATCATGTTGTCGCAGGCATCGTAGACGGCGTGCTCCAGAGGCAGGTTGATGCCGACGGCGACGATCGAATCCGGCTTGTCGATACGCACGCAGGGCAGGCGCTTGTTCTTCACCACGTCGCAACGGAGCTGGACGGTGGCACGGGTCTCGTCGGCGAGCGCGGTGAACTCGGTGTCGCCCTGGCCGCCGTGGACGTCGCCGACGTAGAGGAGCGCACCGTCGTGGTAGCTGTTGAGATACACGGTGTGGCCGGCGCGGATGTCGCGGCAGTCGATGTTGCCACCGAAGGCACCCTGGCCGAGCAGCGAGGTGTGGACTTCGCGCTCGGCGCAGGTCGCGAGCGTGCCGATGAAGGGCTGCAGGTCCCAGGTCAGCTTGTCGGAGTAGCGCCCTTTGCCGTCGCGCGTGGTGCCGGAGGGCCCCGGCAGGTGTTCGATGACCTGCACGTGGGCCTCGGCGCAATCGGCCCACTTGCGCGAATCGGCCAGCGGGCCGACGCCGGGGATGATGCCGGTGAAGCCGTAGCGCCAGGGTTCGACGAAGTCGATGTGCACGGCGAGCACGTCGCCGGCCGCCACGCCCTTGACATAAATCGGGCCGACCACCGGGTTGAAGAATGGCGGCGAGCCTTTCAGCAACGCGTCCATGTGCGGGTCGCCGACCATGCGGTGCACGGTCGGCGTGTCGCTGTCATCGGCGATGAGGCCGGTGAGGGCGTCGTCGGTCTCGACCTGGAAAGCCTCGCCGAGCGCCACTTCCAGCACCGGTTCGTCGTGGTAGTCGAAGGCGTAGCGGGTGACCTCCCCGCGCTTGATCGTCTGCATCGCTCGTTCCTCCCCGGATGACGCGGTTGCCGTCGCCGCGTCATTCTCGGCGCAGCGCGCGGCGCGCGGCAAGCTGCCGTCAGCGTGGTGCGAGCGTGACCGGCAGGCCGTAGCGCGGCTTGTAGGTCACCACCGGCAGCGGCACCACCGGGTGGCCGGCGAGCGGAGTGACGCGGAAACGTTGCAGCAGCAGGGCCAGCACGAGCTGGATCTCGAGCATCGCCATGCCGGCGCCGATGCAGGTGCGCGGGCCGGCGGCGAACGGCAGGTAGGCGTAGGAGTGACGCGACTCGTTGCGGCCCGGCGCGAAGCGCTCGGGATCGAAGCGTTCCGGATCGGGCCAGAACTCGGGGTGGCGGTGCAGGCTGTACATGGTGATCGAGAGGTAGCTGCCGGCCGGGATGCGGTAGCCGCCGAATTCGACTTCCTCCGTGGCGCGGCGTGCGATGCCCCACACCGGCGGGTAGAGGCGCATCGATTCCTGCACCACTTGTTTGAGGTAGGGCAGGCGCGCGAGATCGGTTGCGCGCGCGGGAGCGCCGCCGAGCGCGGCGTCGAGCTCGGCGACCAGGCGCTGTTCCACCTCGGGGTACTGTGCGAGCTGCCAGAAGGTCCAGGTCAGCGCGGTGGCCGAGGTCTCGTGGCCGGCCAGCATGAGAGTGATGATCTCGTCGCGCATCTGCCCGTCGTCCATGCCCTCGCCGGTCTCGTCGTCGCGCGCAGCGAGCAGGCGGTGGACGATGTCGTCGGGTGTGCCGCCACCGCGGCGATGCAGATCGACCAGGCCGTCGACGATGGTGTCGAGGCGTTGCTTGACGCGCTTGAAGCGCCGGTTGCTCGGTACCGGCAGCCACGGCCACAGGGTCAGCAGCGCGGACAGTGCCATGGGGTGCTGGTTGAGCACTTCGAGGATGCCGGTCATCTCGTCGGCGGCGTCGTCGATGTCGGCGCCGAACAGGGTGCGGCTGACGACCTGGAAGGTGACCCGGCTCATGTCCTTTTCCAGCCACACCGTCGCGCCCGGCGCGCGCCCGGCCCAGTCCCGCGCCAGGGCCTCGGTCATCTCGTTGATGACGGTGTCGAAGGTGTCGATGCGGCGATTGGCGAACATCGGCTGCATGAGCCGGCGCTGGCGCGCCCAGTCGGGGCCGTCGTTGGTGACCAGCCCGCGGCCGAGCGTGCTGGCGATGACCCGATAGTCGATGGTGTTCTTGGTGTACTGCGGCCAGGCGCGGGTCAGGATCTGGCGCACGTACTCCGGGTGGTTGATGCAGTAGACGGGAAAGGCGCCGCGAAAGCGCACGACGTCGCCGTACTCGCGGATGAGGCCGAGGATGTAGTCGGGCGGCGAGGTGCGAAAAGCCTCGTGGATGCGCCACCAGGGCGGGCCGGGCGGCAGGGGCAGGGCGGACGGGTTGGTGGAATGGCCGGCTTCCATCGGCAGGCTCCGGGTGGACTGCCGGCCATCGTACAGGAAGCCGGCGGCGGCGCCGCGGGAAGCTCCGCGCGCCGCCGGCCGCCCCCGGCTCAGGGGCTCGCGCTCACTTCTTCGTCAGCGGGTTGACGAACTCGGTCTTGAAACCGAGCTTGCGCATGCCGACCAGGCAGCATTCGCAGTCTTCCTCGATGCTGCCGCCGCTGGCGCCGATGCCGCCGATGACGTCACCCGCCTCGTCGAAGATCGGGTAGCCGCCACCGACCATGCAGATGCGCTCGTCGGTGTGCTGCAGGCCGTAGCCGAACTGCCCGGGCAGCATGACGTCGCGCACCATGTCGGTGGGGCGCTGGAAGGCGACTGCCGTCCATGCTTTCTTCTCGGCGATGGTCATGTTGGCGATGCGCCCCTTCTCGGGGCGCAGGCCGCCACGCAGGTGGCCGCCGAAGTCGACCACCGCCATGCTGCTCGGGCGGCCCTGCGACTGTGCGTAGGCGATGCCTTCACGCAGCAGGGTTTCGACTTCGACCAGTGTCAGTTCTCTCATCTGTGCATTCCTTAGGATTCGTTGGCTAAATGACCCGGCGCTCAGCGCCGGAAGTGCGGCATGACGTCCTTGGCGAACATTTCCATGCTGTTGCGGATGTGGTGGGGAGCAAGCCCCGACAGGGCCATGCCCATGACGAGGTGGGTGACCCGTCCACGCTTGCGGTAGTCGGCGATCATCTCGCGCACGTCGGCCGGCGTACCGACCATGGCCTCCTCGCCGAAGACGTTGAATTCCTGCTTGCGGATGATCTCGTCGACCGAGGGGATGCCCTCGGTGGCCTTGTCGTCGCCGGGCTTGTCGTTGGCCTCGGCGAACCACTCGGCGTACTTGCTCGCGGTGTAGTGCAGCGACTGCGCGGCGTTCTCCCAGGCCTGCTCGCGGCTCGGCGCGACGTGAACCCAGCGCAGCTGGGCGGTGAAGTATTCCTGGGGATTGCGCCCGGCGGCCTCGAGGTAGCCGTCGTACATCTCGACCAGGCTGGGCGGGCCGACGACCTGGAAATGGCAGCCCATCTTGGCCGCCCGCTCGATCGCCTTGGGCGCCAGTGCGCCGACCCAGATCGGCACGTGCGGTTTCTGCAGCCCGGGCGGCACGATCTGGATGTCCTTGAGGTAGTTGTACTTGCCCTCGTAGCTGACCGATTCGCCCGACAGCAGGCGCTGCATGATCTCGATGCCCTCACGCAGGCGCGCGCCGCGCGTGGTGTGCTCGATGCCCTGGTCCTCGAACTCCTTGCGGCGGTAGCCGAGACCGACGCCGAGATCCCAGCGGCCGCCCGAGATCTGGTCGATGGTGGCCGAGTCCTCGGCGATGCGGATGGGGTTCTGCAGCGGCAGCAGGATGAGGAAGGTGCCGATGCGGATGCGCGAGGTGCGCGCCGCCACCGCGCCGCCGATGGTGCACAGCGAGGGCGAGTAGCCGTCGTCGACGAAGTGGTGCTCGGTGAGCCAGGCGTTGTCGTAGCCCATGGCCTCGGACTCGGCGATGAGATCGAGATGGGTGCGATAGAGATCGCTCCACTCGACGCGGTTGAATGCGGGGTTGCGGAACGGCCACAGCAGGCCAAAGCGTAGGTTCATCGGTTCCTCCTCCTCGATTGATGGGGCCGGGCGGCCGCGTGCGGTAGGGGGACAGTATACTTTCGGGCCCCGCTACCCGGCCCGGAAGTATACTGTCCCCCTTCGCGAGGGAGGATGCCGATGAGCCGGCCGGCCGGAATGCTCGACGACGACGCGCTCGACCTCGACGCGCTGTGGTTACCGTTCACCCACAACCGCCTCTACAAGAAGGCGCCGCGCCTGGTCGAACGCGCCGAGGGCATGTACTACACCACCCCCGACGGCCGTCGCCTGCTCGACGGCCTGTCGGGCCTGTGGTGCTGTAACGCCGGGCATCGTCACCCACGCATCGTCGAGGCGGTCAAGGCCCAGCTCGACGAACTCGATTACGCCGTCGCTTTCCAGGTCCACCATCCGCAGGCCTTCCGTCTCGCCGGAGCGCTGGCCGCGCGCGCCCCGGGCGATCTCAACCATGTTTTCTTCGCCGGTTCGGGTTCGGAGGCCTGCGACACCGCGCTCAAGATCGCGCTCGCCTACCACAAGGCGCGCGGCGAGGGCGGGCGTTTCCGCCTCATCGGCCGCGAACTCGGCTACCACGGCGTCGGTTTCGGCGGCATCGCGGTCGGCGGCATGGCCAACAACCGCAAGGCCTTCGCCGGCGCCATGCTGCCCGGGGTCGATCACCTGCGTCACACCCGCGACCTCGAGCACATGGCCTTCTCGCGCGGCCAGCCGGAATGGGGCGCGGAACTCGCCGAGGATCTCGAGCGCCTGGTCGCGCTGCACGATGCCTCGACCATCGCCGCGGTGATCGTCGAACCCATGCAGGGCTCGGCCGGGGTCATCGTGCCGCCGGTCGGCTACCTCGAGCGCCTGCGCGAGATCTGCACCCGCCACGGCATCCTGCTCATCTTCGACGAGGTCATCACCGGCTTCGGCCGCCTCGGCCACTGGTTCGCCGCCGAGCGCTTCGGCGTGCAGCCGGACATCGTCACCTTCGCCAAGGGCGTCACCTCGGGTGTCGTGCCGCTGGGCGGGGTCATCGTCAGCGCGGCCGTGCACGAGGCTTTCATGCACGGCCCCGAGCATCTCGTCGAACTGTTCCACGGCTACACCTATTCGGGCCATCCGCTGGCCTGCGCGGCCGGGCTTGCCGCGCTCGAGGTCTACGAACACGAGAACCTGTTCGCGGCGGCGCGCCGCCTGGAAGTTTCGCTCGAACGCGCCGTGCACGCGCTGCGCGACGAGCCCAACGTCATCGACGTGCGCAACCTCGGCCTCGCCGCCGCGATCGAGCTGGCGCCGCGGCCGGGTGCGCCGTCGATGCGCGGGCTGGAGGTGTTCCAGCATTGCTTCGAGCGCGGCGTGATGGTGCGCTACACCGGCGATACCATCGCGCTCGGGCCGGCCTGCGTCGCCAGCCTCGGCGAGATCGAGGCGATGGTCGAGGCGGTGCGCGACGGCATCCGCGCGGCACCCTGAGCACCACGCCAAGCGTCGCGCGCGGGCGCGCGGCGGTAGCCAACGAGGGGAGGAAAACCACATGCGCCTGGGCGTCGTCAGCTTCAACACCGAGTACACCATCCGCGCCGACGAACTGGCCGTCGCCGCCGAGGAACGCGGTTTCGACTCGGTGTGGTTTCCCGAACACACCCACATCCCGGCCAGCCGCCGCACGCCGTTCCCGGCCGGCGGCGAGCTGCCGCGCGAATACGTGCACATGTCCGATCCGTTCATCAGCTGCATGGCGGCGGCCGCGGCGACGCAGGATCTCGTCGTCGGCACCGGCGTGTGCCTGTTGCCGCAGCACGAGCCGATCGCGCTGGCCAAGACCATCGCCACCCTCGACCGCCTGTCCAACGGCCGCTTCCAGTTCGGCGTCGGTGCCGGCTGGATCGCCGAGGAGATGGAGAACCACGGCACGCGCTTCGAGGCGCGCTGGAAGGTGCTGACCGAGCGCCTGCAGGCGCTGAAGGCGCTGTGGACCGAGGACGAAGCGAGCTACCACGGCAACTACGTCGACTTCGACCGCGTCTGGTCCTACCCCAAGCCCGTGACCCGGCCACATCCCAAGATCATCCTCGGCACCTTCGCCTCGAAGTGGGGCCGCCAGCGCGTCGCCGACCTCGCCGACGGCTGGATGCCGATCGACGTCTACCACGAGGACATGGCCGCCGACGTTGCCGATCTCAACGCGCGCCTGCGCGCCAACGGCCGCGATCCCGACTCGATCGAGATCTCGATGTTCGACATCTTCGAGACCGCGGAAGACACCCTGCGACGTTTCGCCGATTACGGCTTCGTCGTGCGCGCCATGCCGCGCTGCCCCACCGAGGACCGCGACACGGTGCTGCGCTGGCTCGATCGATATGCCGCGATCGGGCGTCGCATCGGGGCCATGTAATGGCCGGCGGCGTCTCGGCGATGCCTGACACCACGCATCAAGGCGTTGATAGCTGGCCGAGGCACGCCCCCGATCAATCACTCGACCCCCGCTGTCAGACACCGGGGCGGAGCACGCGATGAACCTGCAACCGATCGATCTGGCCGGCGCCGAGTGCGTCGGTCGCGGCGTGCAGCGGCCCGAGGACGTCGTCGTCACGCGTGACGGCCGGGTGTGGCTGTCCGACCAGGCCAGCGCCTGCGCCGAGGTCCTGGGCGACGGCAGCCTGCGGCGCGTCGGCGCAGCCGGCGGTGCGCCCAACGGCATCAACCTCGACACCCGTGGCCGCATCGTCATCGCCAATTACGGTCACGACGTCGGGCGCGGCCCCTTGCAACGTCTCGACCCGGCGACGGGGGCAATCGAAATCCTCTGCGAGGCGATCGACGGCCGCCCCCTGGTCACCTGCAACTATCCCGTCATCGACCGCCAGGACCGCGTGTGGTGCACCCATTCGACCTGGGGCGGCGAAGACTTCGGCGCCGACGCGCCCAAGGACGGTTTCGTCTTCCGCGTCGACCCCGATGGCAGCGTGCAGGTGCTCGCCGAAGGCATCGATTTCGCCAACGGCTGCGCACTCGATGCCGCCGAGGACTACCTCTACGTGTGCGAGACGGTCGGCTGCGACGTCGTGCGTTTCCGTATCCATGCCGACGGCACGCTCGGCGCGGCCGAGCGCTACGGCCCCAAGCTCGGCCACGCCGCCCACGAGGTGCAACACCTGCGCCCGCTGCCCCTCGAGGTGCGCAGCCAGCTCGGCCTCACCGACGGTTGCGGTTTCGATGCCGCGGGCAACCTGTGGGTGACCCTGGTGATGGCCAACAAGGTCGTCGCCATCACGCCCGAGGGCGCGGTCGTGACCATGCTCAGCGACCCCGAGGGGCGCGTCCTGCGCGCGCCGACCAACGTCACCTGGGGCGGCCCCGACCTTACCGACCTCTACATCGGCAGCGTGCGCAGCGATTACGTGGTCAAGGTGAAGAGTCCGGTGCCGGGCATGCCGATGGTGCACCAGCGCTGAGAACGGGCCGCGCGAATCCGCGTCGCCCGCCGGCCGCTGGCCGACGACCACGCGACGAACGGGTGCGGGGAACCGGCGTGCGTGGCCGCGCCGAGCGGCAGCGACTTCGTGCCCTGCGGCGTTTCCCGATCGCGTATACACTGCGCTTCGCGTTCGACGCGCAGCGTGCTCCCGCGCATGCGCGCGCCGCCGTGCAGTTTTTTCCCGGGCCGCAGAGCGGACGACATGAGTGATCAACCCGCGTTCACGCCGCGCGACGACGGCTTCCACTTCGACCAGCTGGGCGAGGACTGGTGGGCGACCGAGACCGCCTGGTTCTCCTTCCACGATGCCGCACGCGGCCTGGGTGGCTGGCTATACCACCTGTTCCGGCCCAACATCGGCACCGTCGCCGGTGGCGCCTGGGTGTGGGACGCCGCCGCCTGGCTGCCGTGGGAAGTGCCTTATTCCGCCAACTACTCGGCGCTCGAGATCCCGCGCGGGCAGGATCTCTCCGACATCCGCCTGCCGACGGGTGCTTCGATCCGGGTCATCGAGCCGTGCATGCGTTACGCGCTCGGTTTCGACGACGGCGAGCGCCTGCAGTGCGAGCTCGAGTTTGCCGGCGTGATGCCGCCCGAACCGCTCACCGCGGCCGGCTCGACCTTCGGCTCGGCCCATCACTTCGACCAGTTCGGCCGCGTCCACGGCCACCTCGTCCTGCACGGCGAGCGCATCGACATCGACTGCATCGGCATGCGCGATCGCACCTGGGGCCGGCGCCCGGAGAACCGCCCGCGTCAGGCCGCCTACGTGACCGGCGCGATCGACGCCGACAACGGTTTTCTCGCCGTGACCAACGTGCGCGAGGACGGCGACCGCGTGGCCTACGGATTCCTGCGCCGCGACGGCCGTACCGTGCCGCTCGCCGACGGCGAACGCCGCGTGGTGCGCGACCCGGTCGAGGGCTGGAACACGCGGGTCGAGATCGCGGCGCGCGACGCCGAGGGGCGCGCGCTGCACGCCGTCGGCACGCCGCTCAGCCGCATCGTCCTCAACCGCCACACCTTCATCGACATCAACACCCTGTTGCGCTGGGAGTGCAGTGACGGCGTCGGCCACGGCGAGGACCAGGACATGTGGCCGGTACACCGCTTCGCGCGCCTCGCGCGCGGCCGCCGCCGGTGAGCGACGGGCGCCGACCGCGCGCGCTGGCCGAGTTCAGCGAACAGGGCCTCGGCCCCGAGGTGCTCGACGAGATCATCGAGAACCAGGTCCGCGACGGCGAGCCGCCGGCGGCGCGCACGACGCTCGAACGCCTGCTCGCCGCGGGCCATGCGCGCGACGAGGCAATCGCACTGATGGGCTGCGTGCTGTCGGTCGAACTGCACGAAATCCTGTGCAACGAAACCGCGTTCGACGGCGTGCGCTACGCCCTCAACCTCGCCGCGCTGCCCGAACTGCCCTACACCCTCGACGACGGCTGAGCGCGCCGCGAACGACGGCCCCGGCACTTTCACCAGCGCGCACGACGTGGACGATCTTCGCTTACAGGAAGCCGTGGTGTTCCTCGCCGCCGCCGGCCTGGTCATCCCGCTCGGTAAGCGTTTCGACCTGAGCCCGGTGCTGGGCTTCCTGATCGTCGGCCTCGCGGTCGGCCCGCACGGCCTGGCGCGCTGGGCCGACGCGCTGCCCTGGCTGCAACCTGTCCTCGTCACCGACGTCGCCGGCGTGCGAGCGCTGGCCGAACTCGGCGTGGTCTTCCTGCTGTTCATGATCGGCCTCGAGCTGTCGCTGGCGCGGCTGTGGTCGATGCGGCGCCTGGTGTTCGGCTTCGGCGGCCTGCAGATCGTGCTGTGCGGCGCGGCCATCGGCGGCGTCGCCCACGCCTTCGCCAACCCGCCCGCGGCGGCGCTGGTGCTGGGCGCCTGTCTCGCGTTGTCCTCGACCGCGGTGGTGATGCAACTGCTGACCGAGCAGGGCCGCTTCGGCACCGTCGTCGGGCATGGCGCGTTCGCCGTACTGCTCGCCCAGGATCTCGCCGTGGTGCCGATCCTGTTCTCGGTCGAAGCCATGGGCGGCGACAGCGCCGACGTCGCCCGTGCGCTCGGCCTCGCCCTCGGCGAGGCCATCCTCGCCGTGGTCGCCATCCTCGGCGCCGGGCGTCTGGTGCTGCAACCCCTGTTCCGCTTCGTCAGCGCCGCGCGCAGCCCCGAGTTGTTCATGGCCGCGACCCTGCTCATCGTCATCGCCACCGCGGCGGCGACCCATGCCGCCGGCCTGTCGGCCGCACTCGGCGCCTTCCTTGCCGGCCTGTTGTTCGCCGAGACCGAGTTCCGCCACGAGATCGAAGTCGACATCGAGCCCTTCAAGGGCCTCCTGCTCGGGCTCTTCTTCATGTCGATCGGCATGATCATCGACCTCGGCGCGATCGCCGCCGACCCGCTGTGGACGGGCTTGTCGATCGTCGGCCTGATCGGTCTCAAGGCGGGCTTGATCGCGCTGCTGGCGCGCCTGTTCGCCTTCACCACGCCACAGGCCGTGGAACTCGGCCTGCTGCTCGGCCAGGGCGGTGAGTTCGCCTTCGTCGTTCTCGCCCTGGCCCTCAATCACGCCCTGCTGCCGGAGCCGGTCGCCCAGTTCATGCTCATCGTGGTCGCGGCGACGATGTTCCTCACCCCGCTGGTGGCGCGCGTGGCGCGTGCGCTGGGTCGCTGGCTGGAGGCGCGCGGCGCCCATCCGGGCACGATCGAACTGCCGGGCGATCTCAGCGAGCACGTCGTGCTGGCCGGCTACGGCCGTACCGGGGCCCTGCTCGCCGCGCTGCTCGATCGCCAGCGCATCGCCCACGTCGCGCTCGATCTCGACATCAAGCGCATCGCCGATGCGCGCGCGGCCGGCAGCCCGGTGTGGCACGGCGACGCCAGCAAGCCGGCCATCCTCGAACGGCTGCGCATCGACCAGGCCAGCGCGCTGGTGGTGACCACCGACGACGCGGCGGCCGCCGAGCGCATCGTGCGTGCGGCGCGGCAGCGCAGCGCCACCCTGCCCATCGTCGCCCGCGCCCGCGACGGCGCACATGCGCGGCGACTGCGCGAACTCGGCGCCAGCGACGTGGTGCCGGAGGTTTTCGAGGCCGGTCTCGAAGTCGGGCGCATGGCCCTCGAGCACGCCGGCCTGCCGCCCGAGGCCGCGCGCGAGCTGATCGACCTCGCGCGCAGCGAGCACGGCCCGGGCGCCGCCTGAGCGGCGCCCACGCTCAGGCGGTGACGACGAAGCCGTGCTCGACGGCGCGGCCGCCGCGCGGGGTCAGGAGTTCGAAACCGATCACGCCGTCGGCCGCCTCGCCGAGCACCAGCTCCAGGGTGTCGGGCAGCAGTACCGGCGCGCGGAAGCGGCCGCCGACCCGGCGCACCCGGCGCGGGTCGCCGTCGAGCAGTTCGGTCACCACCCCGGACACCGCCAGCGCCAGCGAGGCGGTGCCGTGCAGCAGCGGTGGACCGATGCCGCTCGCCGCGGCCACCGCGGCATCGGTGTGGATGGGATTCCAGATGCGCGCGCACTCGGTGTAGACGTGGGCGAGGTTGGCCGGGATCGCGATCGCGAGCCGGCGCGCGGGCGTCCAGGGTGATGTGGGCCAGGGTGGCGGCGTTTCCAGCCAGCGACCCGGGCCGTGCAGCTGCTCGCCCAGGAACAGGTTGCCCTGCCAGGTGCGCGCCAGCAGGTGTCCGTTGGCATCCGTGGTCTCGAAGCGCCAGCCGAGGAAGATGCCGGGGCGGCGTTGCTCGACGCCGACGATGGTGCCGCGCGTGAGCAGCCGCGCCGGCGGCACGAGCGGCGCGAGCAGGTGCAGGTCGTGGCTGGCGTGGACGGTGTGGCGCATGTCGACGGCATTGGCCGCGAGGCTGTCGACCAGCGCCGGCCATTCCGGGCAGACCGGGAACAGCGGGTGGGTGGCGAGCGCGCGCCCGTCCCGGTTATCGAGATAACAGGCGTCGGTGGCGCCGAGGCTGGCGGCATAGGCCATCGCCCAGCGCGCGTCGAGATCGTGCTCGAAGGCGCGCGTGGTATGGCCGACCAGGGTGGCATCGAGTGTCATGGGTACGGTGTGCCTCGTGAAGGACCGCGCGGCGCCGCGGGGGTTAAACTCGGGCGCGGAACCGCGCCGGAGTCAGCATATGGATTGGGTCGTCATCAATGCCCTTGCCCAGGTCGTCGCGGCCGTCGGCGTCATCGTGACGCTGATTTACGTCGCGATCCAGATCCGGCAGAACACCCGGGCCATCCGTCGCAGCGCCTTCCAGGACCTGCTCAACTACATCACCAACGTCAATCTTCTGCTGACCAGTGATCGCAGTCTGTGCGAGTTGTCGATCCGCGCGCGCAGCGGCTTTGCCACGCTCGACGAGGCCGACCAGATCCGCCTGCTGGTGTGGTTCGGCACGGTCTTTCGCCACTACCAGAACGCCCACGCGCTGTATCGCGACGGGCTCATCTCCCCGTTGCAGTGGGAGGACATGCTGCGTCCGATCGAGCGGCACTTCCGTTACCGCAGCGGCCACGACATGTGGGCCATCGTGCGCGAGAGCTTCGCGGCCGACTTCCGCACCCTGGTCGACGCGCGCGCCGTCGCCTCGCCGCGGGCCTGATGCCGGCGGGCGAGGGCCTCACTCGGGGCTGATGCCGCGTGCGGCAAACACCGTCCGCGCCGCCGCGACCCCGTTGAGGCTGGCGGGGAAACCGGCATAGACCGCCATCTGCAGGATCACTTCCAGCACCTCGCGCGGGGTGCAGCCGGCGTTCAGGGCGCCGCCGATGTGGGCTTCGAGCTGCGGTCGCGCATTACCCAGCGCGGTCAGCGCGGCGACCGTGGCCAGCTCGCGCGAGCGCAGGTCCAGCGCCGGGCGCGAGACCACGTCGCCGTAGGCGAAGTCGGCGATCCAGGCACCGAGTTCGGGCGCGATGTCGGTGAGGCGGTCGAGGGCCTGCTGGGCATCGCCGCCGGTGATGACGTCGAGCGTGGCCATGCCCCGCTGGTGGCGGACATCGTCGCCGGCCAGGGCGGGGCCGGCGAGCAGGGCCAGGACGGGCAGCAGGCGGGCGCGGTGGTGCATGACGATCTCCGGTCAGGTGGACGCGCCGCACTATAGCGCGGCCGTCGCCGGCGGTGGTCAAGCGGGCGCGCCGCTGGCCGCTAACGCAGGTATGAGCCTACTCGGACGATCCCTGCGCGGGGCGTGGCAGCGCCTCGCCGGCACCCTGCTACTGGCCTGCATCCTGGCCCCCGGCGTGGCGCTGGCCGCGGCCGACGTGCGCATCCTGATCGACGTCTCCGGCAGCATGAAGGAGAACGACCCGGCCAACCTGCGCGTGCCGGCGATGCGCCTGATGAGCGAGCTGCTGCCGGCCGGTACCGTGGCCGGCGTGTGGTTGTTCGCCGAGGACGCCACGCCGCTGATCGCGCCGGCCCCGGTGGACGAGGCCTGGCGCCAGCGGGCGCGGGCCGAGCTGCCCAAGATCCACGCGCGCGGATTGTTCACCGACATCGAGCGCGCACTGGCCGCGGCGACGGCCGACTGGCAGGGCCCGCCCGGCGAGCGTGAACGGCACGTGCTGTTGCTGACCGACGGCGTGGTCGACGTCTCCAAGGTGCCGCAGGAGAGCGCGGCTTCGCGCGAGCGCATCCTCTCCGCGCAGCTGGCACAACTCACCGCGAGCGGCGCCCACGTGCACGCCGTCGCCCTGTCGGACAAGGTCGACCGCGAATTGATCGAGGCGCTCACCGCGGGTACCGGCGGCTGGCTCGAGCGCGCCGACGAAGCCGCGCGCCTGCAGCGCATCTTCCTGCACATGCTGGAGCAGACCGCGCCGCCGGTCACGGTGCCGCTCGAGGGCAATCGTTTCGACATCGACAAGAGCGTCTCCGAGCTGACCCTGCTGGTCTTCCGTGAAGGCGACGTGCCGGTCACCCTGACCCCGCCCGGCGCGACGACGGCGTGGACGGCGGACAGCGCGCCGGCGCCGGTGCAATGGCGCCACGAGGCCGGCTACGACCTCGTCACGGTGGCCCAGCCGCCGCCCGGAAACTGGCAGTTCACCGGCACCAGCGATCCCGACAACCGCGCCGTGGTGGTGACCAACCTCGCGCTCGAACTCGCGCGCCTGCCGGCCAGCCTGCTGGCCAGCGAGAGCGCCCGTCTCGATGCCCGCATGGTCTCGGGCGGCCAGCACGTCACGCGGCTCGACCTGCTCGAACTCGTCGCTGCCGGCTACACCCTGGCCGCGGCCGACGGCACCAGTACCCCGGGGCAGCTCGCCCTCGACGGCGAGCGCGCGGTGTTCAGCGGCGAACTCGGCGCGACCGCCGACGCCGTGCTGGCACCGGGCGTCTACCAGGTGACGGTCACTGCCGATGCCGGCTCGTTCAAGCGCCAGGCGGTGACCCGCATGCGCATCGTCGCCGACCCGGTGAGTGTCGCCTACAGCGTCGATCCGGCCAGCCAGGCGGCGGTCGAGGTCGCCGTGACGGCGGACGCCAGCCTGACCCGCCCCGACACCCTGGAGGGCTATGTCAGCGTGACCGACGCCGCGAACCTCGTGCGCGTGCTGCCCCTGCCGGTTGCGAGCGAGGACGGCATCGCGCGGGTGAGCGTGGCCGCCAGCAGCGCCGGCCGCCACGAAGTCGCGGTCCACGCCTTCGTCACCACGCCGGGCGGTGCGCTGCGGGTGGCGCCGCCGGCGCAGGTCTTCGAACTGGCCTGGACACCGCCCGTGGCCGAACCCGAAGCCCGGGCCGAACCCGAACCGCCGCCGCCGAGCGGGGTGGCGTGGGGGCGCTTCGCTGCCTACGTCGGGGGCGGCAACGCCGTGCTCGCCCTCGGCCTGGGGCTGGCCTGGTTCGTCTTCGGGCGTACGCGCAAACCAGCGGAGGCCGCCGCATGATCGACCAGCTGACCACCCTCGAACTGACCGGCCTCGTGCTGAGCGCCGAGTTCGCCCTCGTCGCCTGTATCGTGCCGGCGCTGCTGTGGCGCCGCGGCCGGCGCCAGGTGGCGACCGAGCAGGGCGATGCGCAGCGCCTGCTCGATGGCGTGGAGAGCGCGGCACCGACCCGCCGCGAGGCCTTGTCGACGATTTTCGCCACCACCTACCAGCTCGAAGGCGAGGACCTCGACGCCCGCGTCGACGAGTTCATCTCGCGCGAACAGGCCTTCTACGAAGTCATGACCAGCGTCTACCTCGAGCGCGACTCGAGCCGCCTGAAGGAGATCCCGGAAGAGCTGACCAAGGTCATCTCGCCCTGGATCCGGCTGACCCCGCGCAACACCGTGGCCCGGACCGAGGTCGATTCGCTGGAGGCGACCAACTCCGAGCTGAGCGATCGCAATGCCGCGCTCAGCGCCGAGCTCGAGCGCACACGGACGAGCATGGACGAGCTCATGCAGGAATACCTCAAGGCCTACCGCAAGGGCGAGCGCGCGGTACCGGCGGCGAGTGCGGCGACGGCAGCGAGCGCGGAAGCCGCCGCGACGGCGGCTGGCGACGCCCTCGATGCCGACGACATCGAGATCGATTTCGACGATGCCGAGGACTCACCGGTCGACGCCGGCGCCACGCGGCGGCTCGACCTCGATGCCGACGATGGCCGCGACGAGGAGACTGACGCGGTCGCCGCCGCCGCGGTACCGGCGGCCGCCGGCGACGTGCTCGGCGCCGACGACATCGACGAGTTGTTCGCCGCCGTGGCGGACGACGACGAGGTGGCCATCGACATGGGTGACGAGGCCGGCAACGCGGACGAGGATGGTACGGCTGCCGCGGTGGGCGAGCCGGCGCCGGCTGCCGCGGTCGACAGCGGTGTCGACCTGGCCGAGGACGCGCCGGCCGATGGCGCCGATCCCATGGCCGGGGAACGCGAGATCATCGACGTCTCCATCGACGACGACGCGTTCGACGCACCGCGTAAGCCGGCTGCCGCCACCTTGAGCCAGGACGAGGCCGACGAACTCGCCGGGCTGTTCGACGAGGAGCTGTCCGCGCTCGACGGCCTCGACGACGACGACCAGGAGGCTGCCGCCTGAGGCGCGCCTCAGCGCCGCGTGGCGCGCGACATCAGGTAGTCCTGGTAGACCACGTTGTCGCGGAAGTAGGCCGCGACCAGCGCTTCGATCTCGGCGCGGAACGCCGCCAGCCGTTCCGGCTGGTCGGCCAGCGACTCGACCAGTTTCGTCACCGGGCCCGCGTTGCGCTCGGTGAACAGCCGCATGTGTGCCGGGCTCAGGCTCGGGAAGCGCATGCAGGCGCGATCGAACTCGACGTCCCGCACGGCCTCGCCGAGGCGTTCGCGCACCATCGCCGGGTCACCCCAGGCGGCCGGCGAGCTGACCCCGGCGGGCGGCGGTGGCGCGTACTTGGCGATGAGCAGGAACATGCGCCCGGTGTAGAGCTCGGGCGGCCAGGTCGAGAAGGCGATGGTGCCGCCCGGCCGCAGCACGCGCAGCATCTCGTCGATGGTGACGTCCGGGCGCGGTCCGAACATGTGGCCGAACTGGCTCAGTACGACGTCGAAGCTGCCGTCGTCGAACGGCAGGGCCTCGACGTCGGCCTCGTGGAAATCGACCTCCAGCCCGGCAATCTCGGCATTCTCGCGTGCGCGCTCGACCAGTTCCGGGGTGAGGTCGGCGCCGGTGACGTGGGCGCCGCGGCGCGCCGCGGTCAGTGCCACCACGCCGGTGCCGCAGGCGACGTCGAGCACGCGCTGGCCCGCGTGCACGCCGGCGAAGCGCACCAGCTCGGGCGCGGTGGTGCCGGTGATCATCTCGAACGGGGCGAAGGTCGACCAGCTCACGCGGGCGGCGGCCTTGAATTTCGCGATGCTGTCCATCGTTGACTCCATACCTCTCGGCGGGGCGCCATTATAGGGGGGCGTCGAGGGCGACCGTGGCCGGCGTCAGCGCCTCGAGTTCGAGGGGGCGCCCCCACAGCCGGGCGAGCAGGGCGCGGTTGGCCGGGTCGCTGCGGCTCGACAGGAAACGTACCCGCCCGCGCCGCTGTCGCCGGCTGCGCAGGCCGGCCTGGTCGAGTCGCCGCGCGAGTTCGCGCGCCACGGCCGGCGCCGGGTCGATGACCGCGACGCCGGGGCCGAGGGCGGCCGCGATGGCGGGGCGCACCAGGGCGTAGTGGGTGCAGCCGAGCACCACCACGTCGACACCGGCCGCGCCGAGCGGCGCGAGGTAGCCGGCGAGCAGCGCCTGCAGGGCCGGCCCGGCGAGATCGCCGCCCTCGATGCACTCGACCAGGCCGGGGCAGGGCACGAGGTGGACACGGGCCTGCCCGGCATGGCTTGCGCACAGGCGCGCGGTGTTGGCCGCGGCAACCGTCTGGCGCGTGGCGAGCACCGCGACCGCGCCGCTGCGGGTCGCCGCACAGGCCGGCTTGATGGCCGGTTCCATGGCCACGACGGGCACGGTGAAGCGCGCGCGCAGGCGGCCGACGGCGAGCGCGGTGGCCGTGTTGCAGGCGACCACGATGGCCTTGGCCCCGCGTGCGAGCAGGGCTTCGGTGACCGCCTCGCAGCGCTCGCCGACGGCCTCGGCATCGCGGTCGCCGTAAGGCGCGTAGGCGCTGTCGGCGGCATAGATCAGGTCTTCGTGGGGCAGGGCTGTGGCGATCGCGTGCAGCACCGACAGGCCGCCCACGCCCGAGTCGAACACGCCGACGGGGGCGCCGCGCGACATTGAGCAGGCCGGTGAAAAACGACTGCGGCGGTCGTGGGTGGCGTTGCGCGCTCGCCTGCGGTCCTCATCTATCCGCATGTACTCCGGTCCTCGTCTCGCCCGCGCCCTGCCCACGCCTTTCCGCGCGACGTTCTTCTCCAGCCGGTTGGGTCGACAGGCGCTAGTAGCCGAGTTCGCGCGCCGCGCGTTCGAGCACCACCGGCACCGACCACGCCGTGCGCGCGAGGCGCAGGTCGGCGCTCGCGCCGCGCGCGTAGAGGTCCGACGCGCTCATCCAGAAGGCCGCTGAACGCATGGCGTAGAGCAGGTGGTAGTAGTGGCACACGTCCTCGTCGATGGCGATGCCGGTGGCGGCCTCGTAGCGTTCGAAGAAGGTCTCGCGTTCGACCACGTTGGAGAGCAGCTCGGTGCCTTCGCGATTGAGGTCGGACAGCACGTAGGCGACGTCGTACATCGGGTCGCCGATGACCTGCAGTTCCCAGTCGAGCACGGCCGAGATGCGGTCGTCGTCGATGAGCACGTTGCCGGTGCGGTAGGCGCCGTGGACCAGGGTGAGACGGTCGCACGCCGGCGCGTTGGCCTCCAGCCAGCACATCAGGTCGGTGAGGATGGGATGGACCGCGGCACCGGTGGCCTCGATGAAGTTGCGCCACTTGGCGATTTCGCGCAGGGCGAAATCGCGCCCCGGCCCGGGCACACCGAGGAAGTCGAGTCCGGCCGCGCGCCAGTCCAGGCTGTGCATGGTGGCGAGGGCGTCGGTGAAGCTCGCCGGCAGCACGCCGCGCGCGGCGGCCGCCGCATAGTAGGCGCGGCCCTCGCGGCCCCACGGGTTGGGGCATTCGCCCGGCACCTTCTCCATGACCAGGAAGGGCCGGCCGAGGATCGCCGGGTCGTCCTCGTACCAGTAGGGGCGCGGCGTCGGCAGCGGGGTCGGCGCGAGGCATTCGAGCACGCGGAACTGTTCGCCGAGGTCGGACAGCTCGCGCAGCAGTGCGTTGCCGGGGTCGCGGCGCAGGCAGAAACCCTGCGCGCGGGTCTCGCCGCCCTCGCGCCAGCTGGCGTCGAAGAGGAAGGTCTCGTGCGACCAGCCGACCGCGATCTGCTGCATGTTGGCGAGGCTGAGATCGCGCGCCCCGGGCAGGCGCGCGGCGAGGTAGTCGCGGATGCGCGTGGTGTCGTCGGCAGCGGGCGCATTCATGCCGAGTACTCCAGCTCGCGCGCGAGACGGGCCTTGAGCGCCTGGCGGATGCGCCCGAGCAGCGCTGCGAAACGCACCACGCCGAGGGCGTCGCGATGGGCGTAGAGCTGCTCGATGAGACGGCCGAGGTGGGCATCGGAACGCTCGCGGGCGGCCGCTTCGACGGCGCCGACGACCGCCCGCGGCAGCTCGCCCGCGCGCGCGGCGGCCTGCAGGTCGGCGTAGAGGGCGTCCGCCTCGGCCGTCGCGGCGCGCGAATGGGCCGGTTGCGCGCGCAGTTCGCCGGCCAGCTTGCCGAGCACGACGCTGGCCATGTAGGCCTGGGTGCGGGGATAGTCGGCGCCGACGGCCGGGCCGACGTCGTGGCGCAGGGTGGCGGCGATGCGTTCGAGAAGGTCGACGGGGTCCACGCGGGTTCCTGGTTCGCTCCGGGGGCGCCGATTATCGCAGAATGAGGCGCATGCGCCGCGCGCCGGCCGGCGCCTTCCTTCGTCGCCGGACAGGCCGCATGACCCGAGGACCGTTCGATTTCGCCGTGCGCCGGCCGGGCGCGACCCTGGCGCTGGTGGCGCTGGCCGTGCTGGCGCTGCTCGTGCACTGGGCGGGCGCGGAACGCGTGCTTGCGGTCGACCCCTCGATCCGCGCCCTGCTGCCGCGCGGCGGCGAGGAGCTGGCGCGCTTCGAGGACGTGCGCGAGCGCTTCTCCAGCGACGACCTGCTGCTCGTCACCTGGCTCGGCGACGGCCTGTGCACGCCGGCCGGTCTGGCCGCGTTCAAGCGCCTGGCGCGGCGCATCGAGCGCCTGCCCGGGGTCGAGCAGGTCGACAGCCTGGCGCGCGCCGTGCGCACCGAGGTCCATGCCGACTTCACCGTGGTCGAACCCTACCTCGCCACCCTGCCGACGAGCGCGGCGGCGGCCCGCGCGCTGTGCGCGGCGGCGCGCCAGGACCCCCTGCACGCCGGCTACCTGGTTTCGCGCGACGGCCGCGGCGCGACCATCGCGGTGCGCTTCCAGCCGGGCCTGGATGCGCGCACCCTGATCGCGCGGGTCCGCACGATCGCCGCGGCCTCGCGGGCGGCGGCGGGTGACATCGAGGAATTCGTCTCGGGACCGCTCTACGCACGGCTGGAGATCAGCCGCCTGCTGCTGGCCGACCTCTACCGCGTGATGCCGCTCGCCGTCGCCGCGACCCTGGTCGTCGTCCTGTTCGGCTTGCGCAGCGTGCGCGGCGTGGTGCTGCCGCTGGCAGCCAACGGCACGGCCCTGCTCGCGGTGCTGGGCGTGTTCGTCGCCCGTGGTCACACCCTCAACTACGTCACGGTGATCCTGCCGCCGACGGTCTACGTGGTCGGCTTCGCCTATGCCATCCACGTCGTCGGTGATTTCGACCGCCACTACGCGCGCGGCCTCGAGCGGCTGGCCGCGGCGCGCGCCGCTCTGGCCGAGGTCGTCGTGCCGCTCAGCCTGACCGCGCTGACCACGGCGCTGGGCTTCGCCGCGCTCGCGCTCAGCCCGATCGAGGCCATCGGGGTGTTCGGCGGCTACGCGGCGCTCGGCACGGCGTGCGCCTGGGCCACGGCGCTGACCGTGGTGCCGGCCGGGCTGGTCCTGCTGCCGGCCCGACGGCCGGCCGGCCGGCCCCGCGCCGCCGCGCGTCGCGTTGCCGCCCTGGCGGCGCTGGCCGAGCGCCGCGGCGGCCGCCTGGTCGCCGCCGGCGCGGTGCTGGCCGCGCTGTGCGTGGCCGCGCTCGGCCGGGTCGAGGTCGGCACCGACTACCTCGACAATTTCGCCCCCGACAGCGAGCTGCGCCGCGATTTCGATCGCCTCAACGCGGTCTTCGCCGGCGCCGTGCCGCTGCAGGTGGTGGTCGAGAGTCGCGACGCGCGCCCGGATACGTTCAAGTCGCCCCGCGCCCTGCACGCGCTGGACGCGCTGCAGCGCTGGCTCGCCGCCCAGCCCGAGGTCGGTGGGGTCTACAGCCTGGTCGACTACGTGGCCGAGCTCGAACGCGTGCTCGCGCCCGAGCTGGTCGATGCCGACCCGGTGCCGGCCGACGCGGCGACGGTCGACCACCTGGTGCTGCTCGGCGCCAGCGAGGACATCCGGCGCTTCACCGATGCCGCCTTCGCGCGCAGCCTGCTGCAGGTGCGCGTACGGCGCGTGGCCAGCGCCGAGCTCAACGCGCTGGCCGATCGCATCGAGCAGCGGCTGGCCGCGCTGCCGCCCGAGCTGCGCGGTTACGTCACCGGCAGTTCCTACCTCATCGCGCGCACCCTGGACGACGTCACGCGCGGCCAGGTGACGAGCCTCGCCGCGGCGCTGCTGCCGATTTTCCTCGTGCTCGCCGCGCTGTTCCGCTCGCTGCGCCTGGCGCTGGTCGCGCTGGTTCCCAACGTGCTGCCGATCCTGGCCTTCTTCGCTGCCCTGGGGTTGTCGGGGGTGACCCTCAACCTCACCACCAGCCTGGTCGCCTCGGCGGTGCTCGGCATCGCCGTCGACGACAGCATCCATTTCTTCGCCCGCCTGCGCGCCGCCGCGGCCGCCGGCGCGGACGAGGCCGCGGCACTGCGCGCGGCGCTGACCGCGGTGCTGCGCCCGGTCACCCTGACGACCCTGGGCCTGGTGCTGGGTTTCGCCACCCTGGTCAGCGGCGAGTTGCGCAGCCAGGCGGATTTCGGCCTGCTCGCGGCCTTCACCCTGGCCGTCGCCTGGGTGCTGGACCTGACCCTGACCCCGGCGCTCGCCGGCCGCGCCGGGGTGGCGCGGGCCGCGCGTCGCGGTGGCGCCTGAGCGGACTCAGGCGAGCCCGAGGCGCGGCCGCACCCAGGCGGCGAGCTTGGCGATGGCGTCGTCGGCTTCCGGCGCGTTGCCGGCCATGAACTGGAACACGTGCTGCATCTCGGGGAAGACCTCGCAACGTACCTCGACGCCGGCGGCCTGCATGCGCTCCGCGGCGCGGGTGGCGTCGTCCATGATGGCCTCGTAGCCACCGACCTGGATGTAGGTCGGCGGGAAGTCGCGGTAGTCCGCCCACAGCGGGTTGGCCAGCGGGTCGCGCGGCGAGGTCTGGCCGAGGTACAGGCCGCTCATGCCGAGCGACATCTCGCGCGAGATGAGGCGGTCGACCTTGGCGTTGGTCTCGAACGAGGCCGCGCTCGCTTCCATGTCGTACCAGGGAGACAGCGGCATCACTGCCGCCGGCAGCGCCAGGCCGCGGTCGCGCGCGGCGAGGACCACGCTGGTGCACAGGTTGCCACCGGCGGAGTCGCCGACGGTCGCGATGTGCGCCGGCGCGATGCCCTGGTCGAGCAGCCACTGGTAGTTGCGCAGGCCCTCGTCGACCTGCGAGGGGTACTGGTGCTCCGGCGCGCGGCCGTAGTCGGGGATCAGCGCGCGGCAACCGACCGCCTTGGCGATGTGGGCGTAGAGCTTGCGGTGGCTGAAACGTGAGCCGGTCACGCAGCCGCCGCCGTGGAAGGACAGCAACACGCGGTCCTCGGCGCAGCCGTGGGGCACGGCCCACAGGCAGGTGGTGCCGTCGGCGTCGACCTCGAGGTAATCCACCCCGCCGGGATCGCGGGCGACGTCGCCGCATTTCTCGAGCATGTCACGCAGCTCCTCCACGCCCATGTCGGGCTTGGCCGCGAGGGCCTGGACGAAGCCGTCGAAAAGGTTGTCGAGCAGGACGGATTGCGGGCTGGCCATGGTGTTCTCCCCTGGTTGCGGTACGGACGGACTGCCGTCTGGCCGGGCGACTATAGCAAGGCGCGCGCCGCCGCCGTCAACGCGGCGCCCGACCCGCGCCGGCTCGCCGGCGGGTTCAGCCGATGGCCGCGGCGACGACGGTGACGTCGTCGTGCGGGGCGATGTCACCGGTGAAGGCGCGCAGGGCGGCAAGCACGGCGTCGAGTTCGGCGTCGAGTTCGGCGCTCGAGGAAGCGGCGCCGAGCGCGGCGCGCAGGCGGTCGTTGCCGAAGGTCTCGCCGGCGGCGTTGCAGGCCTCGTTGAGCCCGTCGCTGTAGAGCAGCAGGTGGTTGCCGGGTGATGCCTGCAGAGCGTCGACCGCGGTATCGAGGTCGTCTGCCGCGAGGACGCCCAGCGGCGGATGCCGGGATGGCAGCTCGGCGACGATCGTGCCCTGCGTGACGAGCAGCGCCGGCGGCAGGCCGCCGTTCCAGGCCGCGACGCGCGCGCGGGCGTGGTCGATGGTCAGCACGCACGCGGCGACGTAGTACCCGGTCGGCAGCATGTCGCGCAACTGCTGGTTCATTTCTTCGACGATGGTGGTCAGCGGCAACTTGCGTGCGGTCATGGTCGCGAACACCCGCACCAGGGGCAGCACACAGATGGTGGCGGCGAGGCCGTGGCCGACGGCGTCGGCGACCAGGACGTAGCTCGTGTCCTCGTCGGCGCGGCGGGCCAGCACCAGATCGCCGGAGAACTCGGTTGCGGCACGCGTGCGCTGCCGTACCGCCGGGTCGGCGTCGCGGAACGGCTCGACGATGTGTTCGAGCACGGCGGAGGCCATGGCCGATTCGTGGGCCTTCCAGGCGCGGAAACGCTCGACGGTCTCCTGCTCCTGTGAGGCGCGCGCGAGGACGCGCAGCTTGGCGCGCAGCACGTTCGGGTCGAAGGGCTTGCCGAGGAAATCGTCGGCGCCTGCTTCGAGGCCGCGCACCACCGACGTGCTGTCGTCGCCAGCGCTGACCAGCACGATCGGAATCCAGCGCCGGCCGAGCGCGGCGCGGATACGGGTGGCGGCAGTGAAGCCATCGACGACGGGCATGGAGGCGTCGAGGAGCACGAGATCGGCACCGGTACGCTCGAAGGCGGCGACGGCGGCCGCACCGTCGCCGACCACCGTGACCTCGTAGCCTTCGGCCACGCACACGGCCTGTAACAGGGCGGCGTCCACCGGCGCGTCGTCGGCGATGAGGATTCGGGTCATGGGATTGGCCGCTGCAGGCACGTCCCCCGCGGTAGCCGGCGCGAACACGGATCGTGATACCTGCCGTCTTCAGCGGCCGCACGGCGCCATCCTGCAGCCCCGCGCGGGTAAGCGGAAGCGGCGCCCAGTTCGACCGGGCCGAGCATGACATCCGCGCCCCGCCGGGGTCTCATGTGCATTCCTTCAGCGCCAGGACCGTAATATGAACAGGTTAGCGACTCTTTCCCTGCTGATCCTATCCCTTGCCTGGCAGATGCCGGCCACGGCCGCTTCCGCCACCGAGATCGACATCAAGGTCGATGCCGCGCTGGCCAGGTTCAGGCAGGAGGTGAGCGGTGGTGACGCCTTCCTGGCCAAGGCCAAGGGCGTGCTGGTGTTTCCCGAGGTGGTCAAGGCCGGCTTCGGCATCGGCGGCGAGTACGGCGAGGGCGCCCTGCGCATCGGCGGCAAGACCGCCGATTATTACAATACCGCCGCCGCCTCGATCGGTTTCCAGCTTGGCGCGCAGATCAAGACCGTCGTGCTGGTCTTCCTCACCGACAAGGCCCTCGCGGATTTCCGTGCCAGCGAGGGCTGGGAGGCCGGGGTGGATGGTTCGGTCGCCCTGGTCGAACTCGGCGCCGGCAAGGATCTCAACTCGATCAACGTCGAGGAGCCGATCGTCGGCTTCGTCATCGGCAACAAGGGCCTGATGTACAACCTCACCCTGGAAGGATCGAAGATGACGCGCATCGAGCGCTGAGGCGCGGTCCGCGCGCGGCACCGGCACGGGACTCGATCCCGGCGCCGGAATCGCGCACCATCGCCATGCGCCAATCGAGGGGAGGCTGGCCATGCGTTTCGGTCTGATGTACGACTTCCGCAATCCGCGCCGCTGGTATATCGAGCCGCCGCGCTTCTACCGCGCGATGCTCGACCAGATGGTCGAGGCCGAGACGCTCGGCTTCGACCACGTCTGGCTCACCGAGCACCATTTCACCGAGGATGCCTACAACCCGGCCTCGCTGTCGACGGCGGCGGCGGTGGCGGCGCTCACCTCGCGCATCCGCATCGGCACCTTCGTCATGCTGATGCCCTTCATCCACCCGGTGCGGGCGGCCGAGGACGTGGTGCTGGCCGACATCCTCTCCAACGGTCGCTTCGATCTCGGCGTCGGCCAGGGTTATACCCACGAGGAGTTCAATGCCTTCTGCGTCGATCGCCGCGAGCGCGCGCCGCGCCTGGAGGAAGGGGTCGAGCTGATGCGCCGGCTGTTCACCGAGGACGACGTCAGCTTCGACGGTCGCTTCACCCGCGTCAGCCACATGACCCTGGCGCCGAAAGCCGTGCAGCAGCCGCACCCGCCGCTGTGGATCGGCGCGCGCGGGCCCAAGGCCATCCGCCGTGCCGCGCGCCTCGGTGCGCACCTGATGACGACGCTGGGCCCCGACCCGGCGCCGCTCTACCTCGAAACCCTGCGCGAACTCGGGCGCAACCCGGACGATTTCCGCATCGCCCAGCTGCGCATGGTCTATTGCGCCGACAGCGAGGACCAGGCCTGGGACGACGTCGCCGAACACCTGTTCCACGTCTTCGGTTACTACGAGCGCGTGCTCGGCGAGGCCGCCGACGTCGAGGGCGACGACCAGCCGCTGCCGTTCAGGCGCGCGGGCGAGATCCGCGGCTCCGCCTTCGCCGACGCGGCGCTGATGATCGGCACCCCGGACCAGGTGGCGGCCAAGCTCGAACGCTTCCGCGCCGAGTACGCCTGCACCGACTTCATCCTCTCGACCCACTTCGCCGGGCTCGACCCGGCCAAGAGCGGACGCTCCAACGCGTTGTTCGCGCGCGAGGTGATGCCGCGCTTCCGCCGCTGAGGCGGCGGCGCGTGACGCGCTAAACTCGGCGGCCGATTAACCGCCGCGGAACGCCTCACCATGAAACATCGCATCGCCGTCATCCCGGGCGACGGCATCGGCACCGAGGTCATGCCGGAAGGCGTGCGCGTGCTCGATGCCGCGGCGCGCCGCTTCGGCTTCGAGCTCGAATGGACCTGGTTCGACTTCTCCAGCTGCGATTACTACCAGCGTCACGGCCGGATGCTGCCGGCGGACTGGTTCGCAATCCTGTCCGGTTTCGACGCCCTCTACTTCGGCGCCGTCGGCTGGCCGGACACGGTGCCCGACCACGTCTCCCTGTGGGGTTCGCTGCTGTTGTTCCGGCGCGCCTTCGACCAGTACGTCAACCTGCGCCCAGTGCGCCTGCTGCCCGGGATCAAGAGCCCGCTGGCCGATCGCCAACCGGGTGACATCGACTTCCTGGTCGTGCGCGAGAACACCGAGGGCGAGTACACCAACCTCGGCGGGCGCCTGTTCGAGGGCACCGAGCGCGAGGTGGTGATGCAGGAGACGGTGATGACGCGCACCGGCGTCGACCGCATCCTGCGCTACGCCTTCGAACTCGCGCAACACCGCGACGCGCGCCACCTGACGTCTGCGACCAAGTCGAACGGGCTCTACGTCTCGATGCCCTACTGGGACGAACGCGTCGCCGCCATGGCCGAACACTATCCCGGGGTACGCGTCGACAAGTACCACATCGACATCCTCACCGCGCACTTCGTGCTGCACCCGGACTGGTTCGACGTCGTCGTCGCCAGCAACCTGTTCGGCGACATCCTCTCCGACCTCGGCCCGGCCTGCACCGGCACCATCGGCGTCGCGCCCTCGGCCAACATCAACCCCGAGCGCCGCTATCCGAGCCTGTTCGAGCCGGTGCACGGCTCGGCGCCCGACATTGCCGGGCGCGGCATCGCCAACCCCATCGGCCAGGTCTGGTGCGGGGCGATGATGCTCGAGCATCTCGGCTATCCCGATGCCGCCGCGGCGGTGGTCGCGGCGATCGAGACGGTGTTGTCGCAGCCTGCGGGGAGTGCACCGCTGACCCCCGATCTCGGCGGCGATGCCGGCACCGCGGCGCTCGGCCAGGCGATTGCCACGACGCTCGAGCGCGCGCCCTGAGACTCAGCAGGGCGCCGGTGTCGCGGTGCCTGCGGTGAGCGTACCTCGGCGCTGCCACAGGCGCTCGTGGACGTGGAAGGCGAGGGTGTTGCAGCACGGCTCGATCAGCGCGACCAGGCCACCGGCGGTGAGACTGCCGGTGATGAGCCAGGCGAGCGTGAAGGCGACCGTGAAATGGACGCAGGCGAAGCTCAGGGTCTTGGTCATGGCGGCTCTCCGGTTTATTGATGAGAATTATTCTCATTTGAAAAGCGTCGCGCCAATCGAGCCCGTCATCCGATTCGATAGAGAAATTCGATTGCGCCAGCGGCGCGAACGCGTCATGGCGGGCTGACCGGCGTCAGCATCGGTGCAGGCGTGGTACGGATAATCGATGGCATCCGCCAAGCCAGGGCCGGGGAGGCCCAATCACCATGCATCGTTCGTCCGTTCGTCGTCGCTGGCTGTCCGCGGGCACCGGCATCGTCCTGGGCTGCGCCATGGTCGTCAGCGACATCGCCGCCGCTGCGCCCGTCCAGGTCCTCGACCTGATCCCGGTGGAGGACGTCTACGTCGACGAGGCCGCACCGGACAGCAACTTCGCCACCATGCTGTCGGGCGGCAACGTGGTCGAGAACAACTTGCTGCGCACGCGCAGCGACGGCTCGCTGTTCAGCACCGCGGGCAGGAACACCAACCGCATCAGCTTCCTCAAGTTCAGCTTCGCCGGGCTGCCCGCCACCGCGCAGATCACGGGCGCGGTGCTCAACCTGTTCCAGACCTACACCCAGACGGTACCCGCCGGGACCAGTCACGACGTCCTCATCTACCGCCTCGCCCACGACGGCTGGAACGAGGACAGCCTGACCTGGAACTCGGCCGAGGCGCTGATGATCGACCCGCTGTTCGGAGCCGCGCCACTCGAGCGCTACCGCATCAATGCCGCGCGGCCGGCGAGTGGCCTGCAGCAGGTCGACCTGCTGGCGCTGGCCGACGGCGAGGCCTGGAGTGCCGGCGCCGACCTCGCCGACGGCCTCCTCACCCTGGCCATCGTGCTGCAGGACACGGCGCCGCTGGTGGTGGGCTCGAACACCCTGTACCAGACGGCCGAGTTTCCGAGCAGCGCCGGCTACGTGACCCAGCGCCCGTTTCTCGCCATCAGCTACGTGCCGCTGCCGCCGGCGGCGCTGCTGATGCTGCCCGCAGCGCTGGTGCTGGCCCGCCGGCGCCGGCGCTGAGCCGGCGCGCCGTCTTCACGGCAGGAACGCCACGCCGACGGTCGCCGCCGCCAGGGGTACCCACACCACGCCGAGCAGGGCACGGTTGCGTGCCGCGACCTCGGCCACTACGCGCACGAACATCACCGTCGTGGCGAGCAGGACGGTGGTGGCAACGGCCAGCGCGGCGGCGAACTCGACCTTGCCCCAGCAGCACAGTGCACCGGCCCGCATGCGGACGAACGCGGCGACCACACCGTCTGCGGCCGTCGGCTCCCCTGCGCCCGCCGGCCGCGTGCTGGCCGAGACTGCCTCAGTCGCGCACCCCCGTGCCGCGCGTCGTCGTCGCCATGCGGTCGCCGGTGTAGGACCCGAGGTACATCGTGTCGCCGACCTCGGCGGCCACGGTGGCGGCGCCGAAGGGCGGCGCGCCGCCGCCCTCGACCACGGTCAGGCGGTTGCCGTTGGCCGGGTCGACGGCGACGATCGAGAAGCGCAACTGGCAGTAGGGCTGCTCGTGTTCGCAGGCCTGCACTGCTTTCAGATCCTCGTGGTGCGAGGCGATGAGCAACTGGCCGTCACTGCCCCAGGCGAGGTTGTCGGGGGCATCGACCGGGGTCGTCCACAGGCGCTTGCCGCTCGCCAGGTCGAGAGCGAAAGTGCGGTCACCGAAGTACTCGTTGACGTAGAGGGTGGCGGCGTCGTCGCTGATCTCGACGCCGTTGGGCAGCGCGCCGTCGGAATTGGCGACCTTGCGCCAGCCGTCGCCCGGGGACCAGCGCATGACGTGGCCGATGTCCTCGCGGCGGCGCTCGGACTCGTACAGCGATTCGGCGCTCACGCCTTTCTGCACCATGTGCGAGGCGATGAAACCACCGTCCGGCAGGCCGACGACGTCGTTCATCCAGATGCCGCCCGGGGCGATCACGCAGCCGCGCCAGTTCAGTTTCATCGCCGCCGCGTCGTCACCGTCGACGACCTCGAAGATCTCCACCGACTCGCGCCCGGCGTGGTTGACGACGTAGAGGCGGCCGTTGCTGGTCGGGCCGTGGTGGATGCCGTGCGGATCGAACTGCGCGCCGGGTGCGCCGGGGCAGTCGGCGGCGCCCCAGTCCGCGGTGCCGTCGGCGCCGTCGACGGGGTAGAGGGTGCGGCGGCTGCCGTCGGCCGGGACCACCGCGGTGAGCCGGCCGGTCATGCTGCCGACCAGGTTGCCGTACTCGCTCACCACCAGCAGCTTGCCGTCGGCGAGCACCTCGATGTCCTCGGGGTGCTGGAAACCGCACAGCGGGGTGAAGCCGTTGGCCGCGGCGCAGTCGTCGGCGGCGCTGGCGGAACCCGCGTGCAGGGCGGCGCTGGCGCAGAGCAGGGTGGCAGGAAGCAGGGCAGGGCGGCGTGCGGACATGGCTTCACCTCGTGTCGCGGTCGTTGACTCGGAGGGGCCGCAGTATAGCGGCTGGCCCCCGCGCTCAACGGAAATGCGGCATGACCGCCTCGGCGAACAGCCTGAGCGAGCGCTCGAAGGCCACGGTGGGCACACCCGGTAATTGCATGCGGCAGACGATCTCGCTCGGCGCCAGCGCGTCCTGCAACTCGGCGAGGGCGTCGCGCACCGTCGCCGGGTCACCGACCACGTAGCGCGAGGCGAAGCTGCGGAAGTCGACCTTGGCGGCGTCACGCACCAGTTCGCCCTGGTCGTTGCGCAGCTCGCGTTCGCCCTCGGCCGACTTGCGCCCGTAGAGGCCGAACAGTTCGACGATGGCCGGGCCGGCCAGGGCCTCGGCCTCGGCGGTGGTCGGCGCGACGAACAGTTCGCGGATGACCGGGCGCTCGGTGGTGGCGAAGCCGAACCTGGCCGCCGTCGCATCGAAGCGCGCGTAGTGCGCCTGCAGTTCGGCCACGGTATGCCGCGGCGAAGCCGTCACCGGGCAGCGCCGGCGCGCCGCGCGTTCGAGCAGGCGCGGGCCGGACACCCCGTACCACAGCGGGATGGCGACTTGCACCGGCCGGGGAACGGCCGGCGTGGGCGGCACCTGGTAGAAGCGGCCGCGGTGCTCGAGCACCTCGTCGCGCCACGACGCTGCGAGGATGTCGAGCATCTCTTCGGCGCGCGCGAAGCGCTCGCCGTGCGGCACGCGGTAGCTGGCGAACTCCTCCGACACGTAGCCCGGCGAGACGCCCAGGGTGAGGCGGCCATCGCTGAGGTTGTCGAGGGTGGCGACGTCCTCGACCAGGCGCAGCGGTTCGTACAGCGGCAGCAGCAGGACGTTGGTCACCAGGCGCATGCGCCGGGTCAGGCCGGCCGCGTGCGCGAGCACCACCAGCGGGCTCGGCGCCCAGCCGTTGTCCTGGCCGTGATGCTCGGTGGTGTGAAAAGCATCGAAGCCCAGCGACTCGGCCAGCGGCAGCAGGCGGTCGAGCTCACGAAAGGTGTCGCGATGGCTCATCGAGCCGTCGCGCGGGGTGATGAAGCTGTACATCAGGCCGAAGCGCATGGGCGGTCCTCCGCGGGGTCGTGCGGCGGTAAGCCTCGCATGCCGCGCCGCCGTGCGCGACGCCAGCGCGCACCGCGCCCTTCCGCGGCCCGAGCATGTACACTGACCGGCGCCCGCCGCCGCAACCGGCACCCGGCGTGGCCGTACGAGTACCGCACGCAGGAGCCCATCGATGAGCACGCTCGACCTGGTATCGCCCCTTCCCGGAACCTTCTACCGGCGGCCCTCGCCGGACAGCCCGCCGTTCAAGGACGACGGCGAGGCGGTCGCGGTGGGCGATGTCATCGGCCTGGTCGAGGTGATGAAGAACTTCCAGGAGGTAACGGCGGAGGTTGCCGGCGACGGCGTGCGCTTCCTGGTCGAGGACGCCGAGGCCGTCATGGCCGGGCAGGTGCTGGCGCAAGTCGACGCGTGAGCATCGCCAGCGTCTTCATCGCCAACCGCGGCGAAATCGCGGTCCGCATCAACCGCGCCTGCCGTGAACTCGGGCTGCGCGTGGTGCAGGCGGCGAGCGCGGCCGACCTCGATTCGCTGGCCGCGCGGCTGGCCGACGAGGTGGTCGAGATCGGGCCGCCGCCGGCGGCGAAATCCTATCTGGACATCGAGCGCGTGGTCGCGGCGGCGCGCGACAGCGGCTGCGATGCCGTCCACCCCGGTTACGGCTTCCTGGCCGAGAACGCCGACTTCGCCGATGCCGTGGTCGCCGCGGGGATGCGGTTCATCGGGCCGTCCGGTGATGCCATCCGCCTGCTCGGCGACAAGGTCGAGGCGCGGCGCGTGGCACAGGCCGCCGGTGTCCCGGTGGTACCGGGCAGCGACGGCCGCCTCGACACGCTCGAAGAAGCCACGGCGCTCGCCGCGCAGATCGGCTACCCGGTGATGATCAAGGCTGCCGCCGGTGGCGGCGGGCGCGGCATCCGCATCGTGCACGATGCCGCGGAGCTCGCGCGCCAGTTCCCGCAGGCTTCGGGCGAGGCCCGCGCGGCCTTCGGCGACGGCGGGTTGTACGTGGAGAAGGTCATCGAGCACGCGCGCCACGTCGAGGTGCAGCTGCTCGGCGACGGCGAACGTTTCGTGCATTGCTACGAGCGCGAGTGTTCGTTGCAGCGGCGGCGGCAGAAGGTGTGGGAGGAAGCGCCGGCGTTCGGCCTCGACCAGGCGCTGCGCGAACGCCTGTGTGCGAGCGCCGTGGCGCTCGCGGCGGCGGTGCATTACCGCGGCGCCGGCACCGTCGAGTACCTCTACGACCCGCGCACCCACGAGTTCTATTTCATCGAGGTCAACACGCGCATCCAGGTCGAGCACCCGGTGACGGAGATGATCACGGGGATCGATCTCGTCGCCACCATGATCCGCATCGCCGGCGGCGAGCCCCTGCCGTTCGCGCAGGACCAGGTACGGCCCGCCGGCCATGCC
Source organism: Gammaproteobacteria bacterium (assembly GCA_024235015.1). Taxonomy (GTDB): domain Bacteria; phylum Pseudomonadota; class Gammaproteobacteria; genus JACKNG01. The sequence continues at coordinate 210,645 of JACKNG010000003.1, read as the reverse complement.
ATCGAGTGCCGCATCAATGCCGAGGACCCGGCGCGTAATTTCATGCCAGGGCCGGGCACGGTGACGGCGCTGACGGTGCCGCAAGGCGAGGGTGTGCGCTTCGACACCCTGCTCTATGCCGGCTACGCGGTGCCGCCGTTCTACGACTCGCTGCTCGGCAAGCTGATCGTGCACGGACCGGATCGCGACACCTGCCTCGAACGCCTGCGCGACGCCCTGGCCGGGCTCGACATCGTGGGGCTCGCCACCACCCGCGGCCTGCACGAGGCCCTGGCGCGCGATGCCGACGTCATCGCCGGGCGCACCGACACCCGTTTTCTCGAACCCTGGCTGGCGCGCGAGTTCGTGCCGGCCGCCGCCCCCTGAGCGCTCGTGAGCGACGCTTGCGCGAGTGCCGCAACCCATCCCGGAGACCCTCGATGAGCAGTCGATTCAGCTTCGGCGGTGACGAACATCTCTTCGCCGAGTGCGACGAGGAGATGTCGTTCACCGGCTTCTTCAAGGCGCTCGCCGTAACCCGGGCCGTGCGCGAGGCGAATTTCCCCGGCGTCAGCGAGATCGTCGGCGGCAACGCCTCCTACCAGATCCGCTTCGACCCCGACCGCATGGCGCCCGACGACCTGCTGCGTGAAGTGCGCGCACTCGACGAGGCGGCGGACAACGCCGCGGCCGCCTTCGACACCCGCATCGTCGAGATCCCGGTGTGTTACGACGATCCCTGGACGCGCGAGACCATGATGCGATTCCGCGATCGCCACCAGGATCCGTCCTCGACCGACATCGAGTACTGCGCGCGCATCAACGGTTTCGCCAGCCCGGCCGATTTCATCGCCGCGCATCACGGCTCGCCGTGGTTCGTGTCCATGGTCGGTTTCGTGTGCGGCGTGGCCTGGTACTACCAGATGGTCGAGCGCGCGCGGCAGATCCAGGCGCCCAAGTACGTGCGCCCGCGCACCGACACGCCGCGCGGCACGATTGGCTACGGCGGTTGTTTCACCGCCATCTACGCCGTACGCGGCGCCGGCGGCTACCAGATGTTCGGCATGACGCCGATGCCGATTTTCGAGCCCGACGGCAAGGTTGCCTACCTGCGCGAGGAAATGGTGCTCTCGCGCCCCGGCGACATCGTCAAGTTCCGGCCGATCGACGTCGACGAGTTCAAGGCCATCGAGGCCGACGTCGCCGCCGATCGCTTCGAGCCGAAAATCCGGCCGGTGCGTTTCGATCTGGCCGAGTTCGAGCGCGACATCGACGCCTACAACGCACGCCTGGTGGAGGTGCTGAAATGATCGAAGTCATCAAGCCCGGCATCTCGACCACGGTGCAGGATCTCGGCCGCCCCGGTTACTACCACCTCGGTTTCCCGCAGAGCGGCGCGATGGATCGCCTCGCCCTGCGCAGCGCCAACCTGCTGGTCGGCAATGACGAGGGCGCGGCGGGGTTGGAGGCGACCTTCATGGGCCCGGAGATGCGCTTCGAGCGCGACGCCGTGATCGCGGTGACCGGCGCGACCCTGCCGATCCTGCTCGACGGCGCCGAGCAGCCGGGCTGGACGGCCCTGGCCGTGCGGGCCGGCCAGGTGCTGTCCTTCGGTTACCTCAAGGCCGGCGCGCGCGCCTATATCGCCATCGACGGCGGCGTCGAGGTGCCGCTGGTGCTGGGCAGCCGTTCGACCTACCTGGTCGGGCAGATGGGCGGCTTCGAGGGACGGGCGCTCAAGGCCGGTGACCGCCTCGCCCTGGGCGCGCCGGGTGCCGGTGCGCCGGCCGGGCGCGTGGTCCCGCCGGAATTGCGTCGTGGTCCCGGCAGCCCGGCCGCGATCCGGGTCATGCCCGGTATCTACTGGCACCGCGCCACGCCGGCGGCGCAGGCACGCTTCTTCGCCGACGAGTGGAAGGTCGCGCCCGAGGCCGACCGTATGGGCTATCGCTTCCGCGGCGGCAGCCCGATCGAGTTCGTGCCACGCGAACCGCCCTTCGGCGCCGGCGAGAACCCGTCGAACATCGTCGACGCGCCCTATGCCTACGGTTGCATCCAGGTGCCCGGCGGGCTCGAACCGATCGTCCTCCACCGCGACGCGGTGTCGGGCGGGGGCTACTTCACCATCGGTGTCGTGATCTCGGCCGACATGGATCTCATCGGGCAGCTACAGCCCAACACGCCGACCCGTTTCGTGCAGGTCGACATGGCCCAGGCGCTGGCCGCACGCGCCGAACGCCGCGCACTGATGGAACGGCTCCGCGCACACCTCGCCTGAGGGTGTCCTGCGTGGCGCCGGCAGCAGCCCGGCGCGGCCTGGGCCACGCGCCCCAAGACGGGGCGCATATCGTGGCTTTTAAGCAACAATGCCCTGGAAGCGCGCATTTGGTGCACATCGGGGCGGATGAAATGAAGCCCGTAAATTCAACAAGTTGAGTATTTGTCTGGCATTCTGCTCAGCCGGGTATGAAACGATATCCGCATGATTTAAATAAAAAAACGGGAGTTATCGCCAAACCGCAACAAATCGTCGCATAAGTGCTGCAAACAAAAGTGGAACACCCCTTGCAGTGCACTGGTCAACGTCGCCGCTTTTCATTGCTTCAGACGTCACGCCAAAAGCACTTACCCAGGAGACAGTTCCATGAACAAAGCACTTTCCATCACCGCGGCCGCGGCGCTCGCCGGCGTCACCAGCCTGGCAGCGCAGGCCGGCGACTGGACCGCCAACGTGTCGGTTTCGAACAATTACCTGTGGCGCGGCCTGACCCAGTCGAAGAACCAGCCCGCCGTTTCGGGCGGTATCGACTACGCCCACGAGTCTGGCTTCTACGTCGGCACCTGGGTGTCGAACGTCGAGTACGCCAACGGCCCCGGCGCCGCCGGCGATGCCTTCTCCTACGAGAACGACCTCTACATCGGCTATGCCGGTGAGTACAACGGCATCAGCTACGACCTCGGCTACCTCTACTACAACTACGACGAAGAGGCCGACATCGACTTCGGTGAGATCTACGGCAGCCTCGGCTACAAGAACTTCACCGTCGGCGCCAACCTGTTCGCCCACACCGAGTACGACGAGTCCAACGGTCTCGCCCTGCCGTGGGGCAAGCGCTACGACTTCGGCTTCGGTTCGGCCTACTACGTCTACGCGGACTACGCCTACGAGATCAAGGAAGGCCTCGAACTCGGTCTGCACGTCGGCTACCACAACGGCGATTTCGTCGAGGCGTTCAACTTCATCGATGGCCGCACCGACGACTACGTCGACTACAACATCTCGTTGTCCAAGGGTGGCTTCGGCTTCGTCGTCAGCCACACCGACCTCGGCGACAACCGCGCCGGGGACGACGGCCTGCAGAACGGCAGCGTGAAGTTCGTGGTGTCCTACACCGTCGATTTCGATCTCTGATCGAACCTGTCGGCCGGTCGCCGGGCGGGACGCCGCCCGGCCCCGGAACACGCCGAACCGGCGGCCCGCGAGGGTCGCCGGTTTTTTTGTGCACGGTGATCGCTACGCCGGGCGAGCCCGGGCGGGCACTCGCCGGCGCGTGGCGCGCTCGCGCCGCGGTGACGTCGGGTACTACTGCGTCTTCAGTCGACGCAGGCGTTCGTTGCCCGGCTTGAGATCCTTGTCGCGGGTGAGCAGGTCCCAGATCGACGGGTCTTCGTCGTCGTCCTTTGCGGCCTGCTTGGCCGGTTCGGCGGCGGCAGCGGAGGCGTCGGTGTTACCTGCCACGGCAGCACCGCGGCCGAGATCCTGCAGGGCCGCGGCACAGGCACGGCGGGCGGCGACGACGGCGGCATCGACCGTCTCCTGGGTCGGCAGCTCGCCGGCGGCACGCATGGCGGCGACGGTGCCGGCGGCGACGCCGCGGCACTCGGGGCCGACGTCCTGGGCGGCAGCCGGCAGCGCGATCGCGGCAGCCACGGTGCCGAGCAGGGTCAACATGGACAGTTTGTTCAAGGGGGTTCTCTCCGGGGGATTGGTGGGCATGATTCCAGACTCCGCAGGGGGCTGCAAAAGGGCTCGTGCGACGCTCACGGCGCGGCGAGCGCGAGGGCCTCGAGGTCGAGGGTGATGGCCTGCAGGTCGGCCAGCGCGTGGAAGTAGCGCAGGCGTGACCCGAGGTTGCGGATGAGCGCGTCCGCGGTGCGCTCCTCGCGCAGGTTGACCAGGAAGAAGTCGCTCGCACCGGCGGCGAAACGGTCGCGCTCGGCCTGTTCGAGCAGGGTCGCCTGCTCTGCTTCGGCCGCCGTGATGGTGACGAAGTCGCGCGCCGCGTTGAGGCCGGTGCCGAGCTTGAGCACTTCGTTGGCGAGGCGTTCGCCGAGCAGCTTGCGATCGAGTTCGATCTGGCTCAGGCGCGCGCGCGACTCGGCGACCTTGCCGCGGCCACGGCGCGTCTCCAGCGGGATCGACACGGTGAGATCGACGATGGCATCGAGGCCCTGGCGGCTGCGCGCGCCGCCGCCGAGGTCGTGGGCGCCCTTGAGGCCGAGGTCGACGCGCGGCATGAGCTCGTTCTCGGCCAGCGCCAGGCGCTTGCGCTCCGCCGCGGCGGCGACGTCGAGGCGGTCGAGTTCGGGGCGTTGGGCGAGCACCGTGGCGACCAGGGCCGCGGGGTCGCCGACGGCCGTTTCGCTCGGTGGGAATCGGCCCGGCAGCTCGGCGGCGTGCGGTACGCGCGGGGTGCCGGCGGCGTCGCGCAGGAACAGCGAGAGTTCGATCGCGGCGGCCGTGAGGTCCTGCTCGGCCTGGCGCGCGATGGCCTGGCGGCGCAGCAGGTTCTGGCGGTTCTCGGTAACGAACACGCGCGCCACGTCGCCGGCACTGGCACGTTCCTCGAGCCCGGCCATGCGCTGTTCGGCCAGGGCGACCAGGCGCTGGTAGACCTCGAGCTGGCGGCCGGCGGCGACCCAGTTCCAGTAGGCGCGGGCGGCGTTGCGCTGGGTGGTGAGACGGGCGAGCAGCAGGTCGAGTTCGGCCTCGCGAACCTCGAAGCGGGTATTGGCCAGGGCGAAGCGACGCTCGTCGATGAGCCGATCGCGCCACAGCGAGAACACCACGCCGAGATTGAACTCGCCGCCGCCGTTGGTCACCCGCTCCTGCTGGTAGACCGGGAAGTCGTCGTTGCTGAGACGATAGCCGGCGAAGGCCTTGGCGTTGGCGAAGGGCAGCGGCTTGACGAGGCGGTTGTCCAGCGCCATGCCGTCGTAGTAGCCGTCGGCCCAGAGCAGGGCGTCCTGTTCGAGGGCGAGGTCGAACGCGCCCTCGGCGGCCAGCGAACGGCCCTCACGGGCGTGCTTCTCGGCCACCGCGGACTGGATGGCGGGGAAATGGCTGGCCGAGGCGGCGAGGACTTCGCCCAGCGTCAGGCTGTCGGCGCCGGCGCGGGCGGCGAGCATGCACAGCACGGCCGGCACCAGCCATCGATGGTGACGGGCCGTCACTGGCCGGCCCCGGTGAACTGCGCCGGGGCGTCGGTCGGGCGCGGCGGAAAACGGTTGAGCTGGCGCCACAATTCGTAACCGAGGCGCACCGCGGACAGCTGCACCCAGCCGCGCGCCTGGCTGCCGAGCCGCAGGTAGCGATCGGCCGGCCACGGTTCGGCCGGGTCCTCGCGCACCAGCAGGCGAAAGCGGCCGTTGGCAGAAGCCACCGGGTCGACACTGGTGACGATACCGCCGAAGGTGCCGAGTGCCGCCTCCGGCCAGCCGCTGAACTGCACCGCCGGCCAGCCTTCGAACATGATGCGGGCGTGCAGGCCGGGCTGGACCAGCGGCGCATCGAGGCCGCTGACGAACAGCTCCACCGCGCGGACGACGTGGGCCGGGGCGAAGGTCGCGATGGGCTCGCCGGCCTTGACGATGGTCGCGGTGTTGCCGGCGACGATGTGCACGATGCGCCCATCCTGCGGCGCGGTGACGACCTGGGAGGACTGCCGCGACAGGCCGATGTCGGCCTTGTTGAGGGTGGCGCGCGCCTCGGCTTCCTTGGCCAGCATCTCCTGGTAGCGGATCTTGGCCGCCTCGAAGTCCTTGCGTGCACTCAGGCCGCTCTCGTAGAGGCGTTCCTGGCGTGCGTAGTCGATCTTGGCCGTCTCGGTGGCGACGCGCGCGGCCTCGAGGCGGTGGGAGAGTGCGTTGCGCTCGGCGCCGAGGCGCTCGAGGAAGCGCGGGTCGAGGTCGGCGATCTCGACGATCGGTGCGCCGGCTTCGACCACGCTGCCGTCCTCGACGAACCAGCGCTTGATGCGGCCTTCGACCAGGGCGTTGATCGACTGCACGCGATCGGAGGGGTCGAGGGCGACGACCTGGCCGCTACCGGCGGCCGTCTGCACCCAGGGCACGAACCACGCCAGCGCGCCGGCGAGCAGCAGCAGCAGCACGATGAGCCCGGCCACCGCACGGACCAGGCCAGGCGGCGTGGCCGGCAGGTCGTCGAGCAGCGCCGTGCGGTGGCGTGCCGCGGCGATGTCGCTGAGGCGGCGCACGTCGCCCGGGCGCGGCGCGTTCACGCTGCGCTCCCGGCCGGCGGCGCGAGGTTGGCCGCGACGAGGTGCTCGTAGGCATCGAACGCGGCGTTGATGTCGGCGTAGTGCGCCTGGGCGTGGAAATCACACAACACGTAGTCGTCGAACAGCGGCAGGTCGCGCCGGTGGGAGAAGCACAGCACGGTCGTCGCGGTCTCCGTTTCGAGATAGCGCAGGATACGCGTGCGCGCTTCCAGGCTGAGAGCGTCGAACTGCGGGGTCAGCACCAGCACCTGCGGGCGCGCGGCCAGGGCGTGGGCGATGCGCAGCTTGGTCACTCCGGCAGTCGAGAGCGGATGACCGTAGGGGGTGAGCGCGGTGTCCAGCGTCTGCGCCGTCGACGGCAACTCGAGATCGAGACCGACGGTGTCGAGCAGCGCGCGCATGGCGGCGCGCGACAAGCCCGGTGCGGCGATGCCGAGATACTCGGCGATGGTGCACTCGGGCAGCGGCGCGGCGTCGAGCACCTGGACCTCGTCGCGCAGGCGGTGGGCATTGAAGTCCTCGACGTCGTGACCACCGAGCAGTACGCGCCCGGCGCCCGGCCGGGCATGGTTGTGCAGCAGGTCGGTGATGGCCTTGACCTGGGTGCTGGTGCGGGTGATGAGGAGGACGCGACGGCCGGGTTCGAGCGCGAGGTCGAGGGTGAAGTCGCCGCCCGGCAGGGCCATGCGCGCGGCGGCGAAGACCACCGCCGGCGACCACGTCTCGATACCGTCGCTGGCGCGGATGTGTTCGTGGGGCAGGGCGAACAGCTGCACCAGCTTGCCGAGTGCGGCGTACAGGTCGTAGTAGAGCTCGAGGTAGTAACCGATGCGGGTGAGGCCGTAGAAGATCGCGGCGAGGATGAGTTCGGCCGCGACGAGCTGGCCGATGGTGAGCTGGCCCCGGATGACCAGCCAGCCGCCGATGCCGAGCAGCGCCGCGCTGGCGCCGGCGTAGAGCAGCAGGAAGCCGACGATCTGGGCGAAGGTGTAATGAAAATGACGACGATGCTGGGCGACGTAGGCTTCGCGCACCCGGGTGGTGTGGGCCAGCGCGTAGTCGATGCCGCGCGCCGACTTGAACAGGGCGTTGGAGCGGGCCAGGGTTTCGAGCCAGTTGGCGGTGTCGTACTTGGTGCCGGAGAGGTCGAGCGACGAGCGCGCAGCGCCACCGTGAAAGAGCCGGAAGACGAGGTAGGCGCAGCCCAGCACGGCGACGTTGAAGGCCAGGAACAGCGGGTGGTAGAAGGAAGTCAGCGTGATACCGACGGCGCTCTGCAGCGCCGTCGCGAGGCCACCGGTGAGCAGGGGCGGCAGGCTCTTCTGCACCGTCATGACGTCGAAGTAGCGGTTGACCAGGCTGTCGCGGTTGATGCGCTCGAGGTGATCGAACCGCGCGTAGAGCAGACGCAGGGTGACCTCGGAGACGATGCGCGAAAAGAAGCGGCGCTCGAAGAGTTCCATCAGGTAGACCTGCACGGCCATGAACAGCCCGGCCAGCACCAGCAGAACCAGGAGCACCAGGGCGAGCACCAGCACCTGGTCGACGAGGGCGGCGTTGACCACGGTGCCGATCAGGACCTGCACCGACAGCGGCACCGACAGGCCCAGCGCGCTGATGGCCACGCCGTAGACCAGCATCAGGACGTAGAAGCGCCGTTCCGGGCGCAATACGACCTGGAACAGCCCGAACAGGGTCGGTGCCGTGGTCATGGCCGGCACACCGGCACCGCTGGCGCGCCGCCCGGCGCGCGCTCGAAAAATTCATAGTTCGTCATATGCATGTATTTGAAGCTATAAATATGACGAAGTAAATAGTATTCTCCGGGGCAGTCCTGCCACGGGGGCACCGCCATGCCGAACCGAGTTCTCATCGCGCGCGAATTGGCTGACCTGTTCAAGCTGCTTGCTCATCCCGACCGTATACGCCTCATCGAGGAACTCGGCGCGGGCGAGAAGGCGGTCAACGAGCTCGGCGACAGCACCGGCCTGCCGAGCGCGCGCGTCTCGCAGCACCTCGCGTTGCTGCGCGCCCATCGCGTCGTCGACGAACGGCGCGACGGCCGCCATCGCTACTACCATCTCGTGCAGCCCGGCTTCGCCGCCTGGATCGTCGACGGGCTCGATTTCGTCGCCGGCCGCGAGCAGGTCGTCGACGCGGCCAAGATCCGCGCCGTGCGTCGCCAGTGGCCGGCGACGCCGGTGGCCGGCAGCGGCCGCGGCCGCGGATAGGCGTCCATGCAGCGCGAGAAGCCTTCGTTGCGCCAGCTCGAGTATTTCCTCGCCGTCGCCGACAGCGGCAGTTTTCGCCGCGCGGCCGATCGCCTCGGCGTCAGCCAGCCGACCCTCACCGCACAGGTGGCGGCGCTGGAGAACCTGCTCGACGTGCGCCTGTTCGAGCGCTCGCGGGCCGGCACCCAGCTCGCGCCGGTGGGACGCGAACTGCTCGCCAACGCCCGGCGCATCGTCGAGGAGGTCGATGGCTTCGTCGATGCCGCCGACAGCGTGCGCAACGGGCCGGGCGGCACCTACCGCCTGGCGACCACGCCGACCCTCGGTCCGTACCTGTTGCCGCACCTGCTGCCCGACCTGCATCGCCGCTACGCCCACCTCCGCCTCTACATCCGCGAGGGCGCGCAGCGCGAACTGGAGCGCGGCCTGGCCGAGGGGCGCTACGACCTCGTGCTGTGCCCGATGCCGCTCGATTCCAGCGACTTCGTCGTCACCCCGCTGTTCCGCGAACCGGTCAAGCTGGTCGTGCACGAGGACCACGAATTGGCGCGCAAGCCCAGCATCGTCGCCGCCGACCTGCTGCGCGCCGATATCCTCACCATCGAGGAGCACTACCGCTTCTTCGACCAGGTCGACCAGCTGTGCCGGCGTCTCGGTGCACGCCTGTCGCGCGACTACCAGGGCACCAGTCTCGACGCCCTGCGCCACATGGTCGTGATGGGCATGGGCCACGCCTTCCTGCCGGCGCTGTACGTGATGTCGGAAATCCACGAGCAGAGCCAGCTCGTCGTCACCGAGATTGCCGATGAGCCGGTGGTCCGGGCCCACGCCCTGGTGTGGCGGGCGGCGTCGCCCTCGCGCGCCTTCTTCCAGCGCCTGGCCGGCGATTTACGCGAGATCCTGGCGCGCCGCCTGCCGGACGCGCTGACGCCGATCGAGTAATGCGTGCCGGAGCCGCCCTTTCAGCGCGCGGCGAGCTCGGCGCCGCCGAGCGCGCAATCGGACAGGGCCAGCGCCGGTGGCGTGACGTGCACGGCAAACGGCGCCGCCCGGGCGAGGAGGTTGAGGCCGAGGATGTTGGCGCTGCTGCCGGGGATCACGGCGACGTCGACCGGGCCGAGTTCACAGTGCTCGCCGAGGCGGAACTGCTCCACCCGGTAGAGCTGTACCGCCTGCAGCTTGCCATTGGCGAGGCGGGCGGCGACGCGCCCGGCGCGCTCGACCCGGCCGGTCGCGGCCAGCGCGTCGAGCAGCGCGGCGCTGATGGTGACGAGGCCGGAACCGGTATCGACGAGGAAGCGTGAATGTACGCTCGCGTTCAGTACGCCTTCGACGTAGAAGTTGCCCGACGCGGCGCGCTCGAGCGGTACCCGGGTATCGAATTCGCCGGCTGCGGCCAGGGCCGGGAGCAGGAGCAGGACGAGGCTCGGAAAGAGCGGATGGATGGCGCGGGGCATGGGGGCTCTCCGTCAAGTGCTGACGGTACATGTGCAAGCCGCGTTCCATTCCTTACCCCATTGATTCTGAAGAATAAAACCGAGAAGGCCCTGAGCCGTTCGCACCAAACAGGTGCATTTTTTCGGGGGGCGATGCGCAAAAACGGTGCGTAGCTGAGGGTTCGATGGCGATCGACCTATGCCGGTTCTGGCTTTTGAAGGTGCGTTTGAATATAGGGATTTTCTATCACATGTTTTCGTCAACTTGGTCAGCATTGCGCGCCTCGAGCAGGCCTAATGGCCATCCCGCGCCGAGCGCATTCGGGGTGCGCCGGCACGGGACGGCCAGTCGCCGTGGCGGCGGCCCGGGATTCACCGCAAGAGGAGTGACGAAACATGAAACGCATCTGCACGAGTCTCGCTGCCCTGGGCAGCCTGTTGGTCCTGCCGCCCCTCGCCGGCGCTGCCGACGACGCGGCCATGGTTACCGTGCGCAGCACCGACTTCAGCGGCCGCCCGCCGTTCACGCGCCGGGTCGAGACCCTGCCGGCGGCCGAAGTCGCGCGGCTGGAACCGGCACCGGTCAGTGCCGAGACGGTCACCGTGCGCACCACCGACTACGGCGGCCGGCCGCCGTTCACGCGGCGTACCGAGACCCTGCCGGTGAGCGAGGTCGCCCGTCTCGAGGCCGAGGACGCGATCGAGGCCGGCGGCTCGTCGCTGCGCAAGCGCGCCGCGTTCCGCTCCAAGATCCATTGATGGACGATGGGGCCGCATCGGCACCGCGCTGTCGCCGTCACCAGCGGCGGCGCGCGGCGCCATGATCTGCTTTGCTTGACCGACTGCTTGAACTACCCGACAACCAAGGACACCCGCCATGCCCCATTTCGTCGACGGCGTCATCCGCTTCCAGAACGAGGTCTTCCCGGAGAAGAAGGAGCTGTTCGAGCGCCTCGCGCTCGGCCAGACCCCGGAAGCACTGTTCATCACCTGCTCGGATTCGCGTATCGAGACGGCGATGATCACGCAGACCGACCCGGGTGAGCTGTTCGTGTGCCGCAACGCCGGCAACATCGTGCCCCCCCACACCAACCAGACCGGCGCCATGACGGCGTCGCTGGAATTCGCCGTGGCGGCGCTCGAGGTGCCGCACATCGTGGTCTGCGGGCACACCGAGTGCGGGGCGATGAAGGGCGCGATGAACCTCGCCGGCCTCGACAACCTGCCGCACGTGCGCGAGTGGCTGGGCTACGTCAAGGCGGCGGTCGACGTGGTCGCCGAGATCGGCAGCGATCTCGACGAGGCCGGGCGCATGCGCATGCTGCTCGAGCAGAACGTCATCCTGCAGCTCCACCACCTGCGCACCCACCCGGCGGTGGCCTCGCGCATGGCGCGCGGCACGCTGCAGATCCACGGCTGGGTCTACGACATCAAGACCGGCGAGGTCGCCGCCTACGACGATCGCGCAGGCCGTTTCCTGGCCGTGGCCGACCGTTACGCCGCCGAACTCGCCGCCAGCGCCAGCGGCCACGGCCGTTGCGTCGCCTGAGCGCGCGCGGCAGCAGGGCGAACATGAACAGCGTCAGCAGCGTGCGCGGGGTCCGCCCGCGGTTCTTCGACTTCTCCAACCTGCGTGGTGACCTGTTCGGCGGCGTCACCGCCGGCGTCGTCGCCCTGCCGCTGGCGCTGGCCTTCGGCGAGGCCTCCGGCGCCGGCCCGATCGCCGGCCTGTGGGGCGCCATCTTCGTCGGCTTCTTCGCCGCCCTGTTCGGCGGCACCGGGTCACAGGTCTCGGGGCCGACCGGGCCGATGGTGGTGGTCTTCGCCGGCGTCTTCGCCGCGCTCTCGGGCGATCCCTCGCTGGTTTTCGCCGCGGTGGTGCTGGCCGGCGTGCTGCAGGTCGCCTTCGGCCTGTTCGGGCTCGGCCAGTACATCCGCCTGGTGCCCTACCCGGTGGTGTCCGGCTTCATGAGCGGCATTGGCTGCATCATCATCGCGCTGCAGCTCTCGCGCCTGTTCGGCCACGAACCGGAGGGCAGCGGCACCATCCCGGCGCTGACCGCGGTGCCGGCGGCGGTCATGAGTCCCAACGGCGTGGCACTCATGATCGGACTCCTCACGCTGGCCATCGTCTTCTACTGGCCGAAGTCGTGGGGCCGTTTCGTCCCCGCACCGCTCGCGGCCCTGGTGCTGTGCACGGCGCTGTCGGTGTTCGTGCCGGGCGCGCCGGTGCTCGGCGACATCCCGAGTGGATTGCCCGCCTTCGTCATGCCGACCTTCTCGCATGCCACCTTCCTCATCGTGCTCGAGGCCGCCTTCATCCTCGCCCTGCTCGGCGCCATCGACAGCCTGCTGACCTCGCTCGTCGCCGACAACATGACGCGCACGCGCCACGATTCCGACCGCGAGCTGATCGGCCAGGGCATCGGCAATACCTTCGCCGGACTCTTCGGCGCCATCCCCGGCGCCGGCGCCACCATGCGTACCGTGGTCAACATCCGCACCGGCGGCAAGACGCGCATCTCCGGCATGGTGCATGCGTTGTTCCTGGTCGCCATCGCCATCAGCCTGGCGCCGCTGGCCGAGCGCATTCCGCATGCCGTGCTGGCCGGCATCCTGCTCAAGGTCGGCTACGACATCATCGATTTCTCCTACCTGCTGCGCGCGCACAAGGGGCCGCGCTGGGATCTCGCGCTGATGTTGATGGTGCTCGGCCTGACCGTGTTCGTCGACCTCATCACGGCCGTCGCCGTCGGCGTCGTGCTGGCCGCGCTGGCCTTCGTCAAGCGCATGGCCGACGACCAGCTCGCCGCTTTCGCCGAAGCCATGCCGCGCGCACTGACGGCGGAGGAACGTACCTTGCTCGAAGATGCCGGCGGCCGCGTGGTGCTGTTCGATTTCACCGCGCCGCTCAGCTTCGGCGCGGCCGCCGATCTCGGCCACCAGGTGCGCGAGCGCGTGCAGGAGCACACCGGCGCCATCGTGCTCGACTTCTCGGGCCTGACCCGCATGGACGTCTCGGCGGCGCGCGCGGTCGAGACCATCGCCTGTGACGCGCGGCAATCGGGCAAGACGGTCTACCTGGTCGGTGTCGGCGACGCCGTCGCCGGCGTGCTCGCCGGCCTCAACGCCGATCACTGCCTGCCGCGCAACACCGGTTACGACACCCGCGCCGCCGCCCTGCGCGCAGCCGTGGAGGAAACCAGCGGCGTCATCGGCATCCCCCCCACCGGCGCGTCCGCACGGGCCGCCGGCGCCGACTGACGTCATCCCCCTGGCCGCCGTGCCCCGACCCGCCCGGGTCGTGGGCCCGGCGGCTTTCTTTTTTTTGCACGCCGCACCCGCCTGTCATTCAACTGAAACATAACGGTCAGACAATCGTCACGCTTTCTTAACGCGCCTGCAGGCGTCCCGGGGGACGCCGGAGCACGGTCGCGTCGGGAACCTGTCCCACCCATCCGAACAGGAGTGACACAATGCAATTGTCCTTGCCCGTCAGACCCTTGAAGCACGCCGCGCTGATCGGCGCGCTGAGCTTTCCGAGCCTCGAAGTGGAGGCCGCCGACAAGGCCCTGCTCGACATTCTGCTCGGCAACGGCGTCATCACCCAGGCGCAATATGACGGCTTGATGAAGAAGGACTCGCTGACCAGCAAGGACATTCTCGGCGACGCCGCCCCCGCCGCCGCGGCGCCCGCGCCGGCCCTCGACGCCACGGTCGAGGCCAGGGTCGATGCCGCCGTCGAGCGCGCCGTCGAAAAGCATCTCGATGCCGCGGCCGAAGCGCGTGTCGTCGACAAGGTGGCGAAGAAGGTCGAGAGCGAGTTCCCGGTCAAGGCCAGCTACGGCTCGAAAGGTTTCCGCCTGGAGTCGCGCGACGGTCGTTTCCAGACCAACCTGCAGTGGCGCGCCCAGCTGCGCTACACCAACCCCTTCACCGGCGACCCGCGCCAGCTCGCCGCCTTCGCTGCGGAGGAACAGAGCACCTTCGAGGCGCGTCGCCTGCGCATGAAGATCGGTGGCCACGGCTTCCAGCCCTGGCTCAAGTACTACTTCGAGGTCGACCTCGAACCGACCCGCGAAGTCGACGACGAGCCGGAGACCGCCAGCGGCCGGGTCATCGACTGGCGCATCGACGTCGCCAAGTTCCCCTTCGCCGAGCTGCGCGTCGGCCAGTGGAAGATCGACCACAACCGCGAGCGCGTCGACTCCTCCGGCCGCCAGCAGTTCGTCGAACGATCCATCGTCAACCGTACCTTCACCATCGATCGCCAGGTCGGCGTGCAGTTGCGTGGTCACCTGTTCGCCGGCACTCCGGCCGACCTGCGCTACTGGGCCGGCGTGTTCACCGGCGAGGGCCGCGGGGTGGAGAACGACGACGAGAACATGATGTGGGCCGGCCGCCTGCAGTGGAACTTCCTCGGTCGTGACCTCGACTGGAAGCAGACCGACGTCGAGTTCACCGAGCTGCCGACCGGCAGCCTGGCCTTCGGTGCGATGACCAACAAGGGACGCTGCACGCGCTGGTCGTCGAGCGGCTGCGGCAACCTCGACGGTTTCGCCCGCCCGGCCACGGCCATGGACGCCCAGTTCAAGACCGAGCAGATGGTGCAGGAGTTCGCCTTCAAGTGGCGCGGCTTCTCGGTACAGGAGGAATACCACTGGAAGACGGTGGAGGACCGCCTCGCCGGCGAGAGCTTCGACATGCAGGGCGCCTATGCCCAGGCCGGCTACTTCTTCCACTACCTGTTCCCGGTGGTGCCGCAGCCGCTCGAACTGGCCTTCCGCTACGCCTTCGTCGACGAGCCCAACCGCTTCAACCGCTTCCTCGACAACAACCGCGAGGAGTACTCGATGGCGGCCAACTGGTTCTTCGCCGGGCACAACAACAAGCTGACCCTCGATTACTCCCACCTGACCCTGGACGAGGCCTTCTTCGATCGCGACGTGTCGGACGACCGCGTGCGCGTGCAGTGGGACGTGTCGTTCTGAGGCCGGCGCCGCCGGCGCGCGCCGTGCGCGCCGGCTGACGCCTTGTCGGCCGGTGCGCTTCGCGGTCCAATGCGGCCTGGCTTGCAAACGGGGAAGCGCGATTCCATGGCCGAGCGTGAACAGGGGCTCAAGCCCGACACCATCAACACCCATATCAACAACGTCTACCCGGCGCTGGCCATGCTGGCCGGCATGCAGCTCGAAGTCTTTTCCGCGCTGGGCGACGAGGCCCTGACCGCGGCCGAGGCTGCGGCGCGGCTGGACGTCCAGCCGGCCAAGCTGCAGCCGCTGCTCTACGCCCTGGTCACGGCCGGCCTGCTCGCGGTCGCCGACGGGCGTTTCGCCAACACGGCCGAGGCCGCCGAGTTTCTCGTCAAGGGCCGGCCGCGCTACATCGGCGGCGCCCACAGCGCCTACTCCGACCTGTGGTCCTCGACCATGCACACCGCACAATCCATCCGTACCGGCGTACCGCAGGCGCGCCACGACTTCTCGCAGATGTCGCAGGCCGAGTTGTCGGCCTTCATCCGCGGCCTCGACGCCGGCGCCGGCGCCACCGCGCGGCGCCTCGACAAGACCTTCGACATGAAGCGCTTCCGCCACCTGCTCGATGCCGGCGGCGGCTCGGGTGGGCTGGCCATTGCCCTGGCGAAACTCTGCCCGGACCTGCGCGCGAGCGTGGCCGAACTGCCCAACGTCGCCACCGTGACGCGTGAATGCGTGGCCGAGAGCGGGCTCGGTGAGCGGGTCGACGTGGTCGAGGCCGACCTCGTCGCCGCGCCGCCGCCCGGCGCGTACGACGCCGTGGTGCTGCGCTCGGTGCTGCAGGTGTTGTCGCCGGCGCAGGCCGCGGCGGCCTTGCGTCACGCCGTCGCCGCGCTGGCGCCGGGCGGCGAGTGCTTCGTGGTCGGGCGCATGCTCGACGACTCGCGCCTTGCACCGCTCGACGCCGTGGCGGTGAACGTGATGTTCCTCAACGTCTACGAGGCCGGCCAGGCCTGGACCGAATCCGAGTACCGCGGCTGGTTCGAGCAGGCCGGGTTGTCCGGCAACACGCGCACCCCGCTCGCCGGCGGCTACAGCATCATGCACGGTGTGAAGGGCTGACGACGCGCCGCGCGCGACCGCGCCCTGCGCGGGCTGCCGGCCGCGGCCAGCCACGGTCGGCCAGGCGCCGCCGTGACGCGGCGGCCCGGCCGCGGCGACGACGCTGGCGGCGCGGGCTCCTCGTCGTCGTCACCGTGCTGCTGGCCAGCGGCCCGCTGGCGATACTGCCGCTGCGCTTCGCCGATCCGCCGTTCACCGCCTTCATGCTGGCCGCCCGTATCGAGGCCTGGCGCGCGGGCGACGCCGGCTTCGAACTCGACTACCGACCGCGCCCGTTCGCTGACATCTCGCCGTGGCTGGCGCTCGCCGTCATCGCCGGCGAGGACCAGAAGTTTCCCGATCACCACGGTTTCGATTTCGACGCCGTCGCCGATGCCCTGGCCGCGCACCGCGACGGCGCGCACCTGCGCGGGGCGAGCACACTCAGTCAGCAGGTGGTGAAGAATCTCTACCTGTGGTCCGGCCGCAGCCTGCTGCGCAAGGGCCTCGAAGCGTGGTGGACCGTGTGGCTCGAGGCCCTGCTGTCGAAACGGCGCATCCTGGAACTCCATCTCAACATCGCCGAGTACGGCCCCGGGGTGTACGGCGTCGGCGCCGCGGCAACGCGTTACCTCGGCCGCGATGCCGCGCGCCTCGATGCGCGGCAGGCGGCGCTGATGGCGAGCGTGCTGCCCAATCCGCAGCGGCACCGTATCGCCGCGCCCGATGCCTGGACGCGCAAGCGCCAGGCCTGGATCGAGCGCCAGATGGACAACCTCGGCCTGGCCTGGCTGGCGCGCCTGGACTGAGCGTTCGTGGCCGGACCCGTGGCCATGCTTGACGGCCGTCAAGGCGCAGCGCCGGGCGCGGCGTTAGCGTGCGACGCACCCTGCACAGGTGGCAGCGTCGCCGGCGCGCGGCGTTGCCGGAGGAATCCCGGTGGCCATTCGTTGCGTCGTGCCCGTGCTCTTCGCCTGCCGTGCGCGGACCGGTGCGCGGTGCGTATACCGATGAACGCGGACCCCTGTGCCCGTTACGCACGGCTCGACGACGGCCGCGTCGTCTTCGACGTCGCCGTCGATGGCGTCGAAGACCTGTTCAACAACTTCGAGCGCGGCATGCCCTACGGCCGGCGCGATCTCGCACCGGACGTCGCCGACTACCTCGCCGAGTGTGCGCACGAGACCGGTGTGCTGCCGTTCGTACTGCGGATCCGTTTCGCACGACCGCCGCCGCCGGTCGATGCGCGGCGCATCGAGCACGCGGTGTCATCGTTCTTCGTCTACCTGGCGACGACCGAGCGCACGGCGATGGCGTCGATGGCGCGCAAGTCACTCGTGCTGTTCCTGCTCGGGCTCACGCTGCTGTTCGCGGCCGTCGGGCTCAACCAGTGGTTGGGCGCCGAGCGCTCGGTGGTTGGTGACGTCTTCGGCGAGGGGGTCACGGTGGCGGCCTGGGTGGCCTTGTGGGAAGCGTTGGCGACCTTCATCGTCGAGTGGTCGCCGCACCGCCGCGCGCTGGCGACCTACCGCCGCCTGGCGGCGGCGGAGGTGCTGCTGGAAGCCGATTGAGGCCGACCGCCGCGCGCGTACGCGGTACTCAGGCGCGGCGACGCAGTCCCAACAGGCCGAGCGCGCCGGCCAGCAGGGCGAAGGCCGGCGGCAGCGGCACGGCGTTGATACGCGGGTTGGACACGGCCTGGTTGAACACCTCGACGCCGAGGTAACCGTAGTCGCCGTCGAGCAGGGCCTCGAAAGTACCGCCGTAGTGCTCGTCGCTGACCGCGGGCAGTCCGGCGGTGAAGGCGCCGAAGACGAGCGCATAGTCGGTGAGCTCGAAGCTATCGACGATGCCGAAGCCGTCACTGAGGGTGACCGTGGTCTCACCGTGGCCGACCGCCTGGTCGCCGGCGACGTCCTTGGCGGCCGTGCCGCCGAAGTCGAGCGACCACTCGAAGCTCAGGAACAGGTCCTCGCCGCTCCAGTTGATGAAATCGTAAAACAACGTGAATTCTTCGTTGCGCTGGCCGACACCACCCGCACCCGAGGTCTGTGACTCGGTATGGAGGTCGACGAAGAGCGCGTCACCTTCGCCGAAGAACTGGGTGTCGTCGAGTGGATCGCCGTTGTACGTGACGACCTGCGAGCCACTGCCACTGGCAACGCCGGTGAAGAACTCGAAGACCTGAGCGAAGCCGCCGACCTCGCCGTCGGCCTCGTAGTCGGCACCGTAAACGGCCGGGGAATCGTCGGCAAAACGCGCGCCGAGCAGGCTCAGGGTGAGGGTGTAGTCGGTGCTCACCGAGGCCGTCGCGGCGACGGCGGACGTGGCCGGCAGGGCCAGCAGGGCGGCCAGCGCGACGGCGACGCGGGCGGAACGGGACGGGGTGGGCGCGGGCTGCGCGAAGCGGTAGCGATGCATGGTCTGTGCCTCCTGCACGGGGTCCGCCCGGATGGTAGCCAGCACGCGGCGCGACTCGCAACCGTGCGGCCGGGTCAGTCGACGGTCATGGGGCGGTCGCGGCGATGGTCGACGATGCAGAAGAAGCCGAACGGCTGCGCGCTCTCGTTGAGCAGCTGGTGCGCTTCGAGCGGCGCGATCCAGGCCACGTCGTTGACCGCGAGCGGGCGCCGCGCGCCGCCCTGCACCAGCACCCCGCTGCCACGTGCGCCGATCACGATGTGGCCGTGGACGTGGCGCTCGAGGCTGGAATAACCGCCGGGCTCGACTTCGAAGTAGCGCAGGTCCGTGCGCGAGGGTTCGCCGTGCTTGCCGACCAGTTCGACCCGGCGCACGCCGCGGAAGGCGAGGTCGGCGGCATCCTTGTAGGGGCTCGATTCACGCCCGGCCCAGTTGAAGTCGGCGCCGGCGGCGAGGTGATAGCCGCGGGCGGGTGCGCCCGGTGCCGCCGGTGCGGCGAGGCGTTCACCGGTCACCGCGCGCATGGCGTCGAGGAAGCGCTGGGTGGCCACGGTGACATCGGCATCGAGGCCGAACAGTGCACCGCCGACCAGCAGCACGGCGTCGTTGCCGTAGGCCGCGCAGAGCTCGGGCACGCGTTCCAGGTTCATGCCGCCGGCCGGCGCCGGCAGCGCGGCGGCGAGGCGGCCGAGCGGTGCGCGCAGGGCGGCGGCGATGGCCTGGCCGTCGGCATGGCTGAACGGGAAGCGGCCGCCGGGATGGGGGAAGATCGAGACGTCGGCACCGGCGAGGCGGAACAAGGTGCCCCACAGCACGCCGGGGGCGAGGCCGCGGCTGGCGTCGCGGCCTTCCACGCTGGTCAGGGCGGGATGGGCCATGACCGCGAGCGGGTAGCGCGCGGCGAGGTCGCGCAGGGTTTCCAGCCCCGTGATCATCGGGCACACCAGGACGCCGGCCATGCCACGCGCGGCGGCGAATTCGAAGCAGCGCTCGAGGTCGGCGAAACGCGCACTGGCGTGCGGCAGGTAGAGGCAACGCCGGCCGGTCGCGGCATTGGCTTCCTCCACCGCGTCCTGCGCGGCGAGGGCGCGGCGCTTGAACGACTCGAAGTCGTCGGCGAGGTTCTGGTCGTCCTTGACGATGTCGCCGCCGCCGCGGGCGAAGGCGCCGGCGAGGGCGGCGAGGCTGGCGTCGTCGCGGCCGCGCGGCTTGAGCGCGGTGGCGAGCAGGGGACGGTCGTGGACACCGGTCAGGGCGCGCAGGCCAACGGCGCCGTAGCGCGGACCGGCGAACTGTTCGAGCAGGACATCGGGCAGTTGGATGTCGACCAGCCGCGTACCGGACAACAGCGAGGCATTGCCGAAGAGCAGGTTGAGCAGGGCCGGGAACTGCGGGTCGACCCCGCCCAGCGGGTAGGCGATGGTGGCGAGGTGGCGGCGGTCGTCGTCACCCAGGCGGGTGATCGACTCGACCCGCCCGACCACGCCGTCGAGGATGGCGCGTTCGGTGACCAGGGCCTCGGGCAGCTCGACGGTCTGCTCGTAGGCGATGCGCCGGGCGGCGGCCTCGGGATCGCCGTCGTGCTCGGACACCAGGTAGGTCGCGCGTAGGGTCTCGGCCGGCGCGGTCATGGCTTGCCTCTCGTAGCGGACGCGGGGCGCGCAGTGTACAGCGCCACGTGCCGCGCTTCACGGCATGCGCCGCGCCCGCCGGCGGGATGCGCCTCAGATGCCCAGCAGTGGCTGGACCAGGCGCGGCAGCAGGTCGCGGAAGCGCAGGCGCCCCTCGGTCACCGCGAGGCAGATGCATTCGCCGTCGCGGGTGATCACCGGCTGGTGCGCGGTACTCTCGTCGGCGTCCTCGATGTCGCCGGCGCGGTAGATGCGATCGCCGCAGAAGTAGGCGCCTTTCAGCACCAGGGTCAGCTCGCTGCCGGCGTGGGTGTGATGGGGCAGCACCGTGCCGGGCTTGCCGCGCAGGAGCCAGGTGCGTGCACCGGCCTGCTCGCCGAGCCGGCACAGGCGCAGGCCCTGGCCGACGCCCCGCCAGGGCAGGGCGTCGAGGCTGGAGTCGAGGTAGGTCTCGACGCAGCGTTCGATGTCGTCGGTCACGGCGATGCCGTGGGCGCGTGAAACCGCCTGCGGTCGCGGCGTCTCCTGCTCGTGATGGTCGCAGATGGCGCGGGCGTCGAAGGCCACCGGGCGCCCCGGCAGGGCGTGCACGATCTCGCCGCCGAGGCGTTCGGCGAAGGCGATGGTGTCGCGACAGCTTGCGCACACCCCGACGTGGGCGCGCAGCACGGCCTCGAAGGGCTGGTCGAGATTGCCGAGGGCGTAGTCCATCAACCACGCTTCGCCCGGGTGATGGGCCGGGGTCATGGGGCGGGATCCTCCAGCAGCTTGCGCAGACGATTGAAGGCGAGCCGGGCGCGCGACTTGACCGTGCCGATGGGCAGTTCGAGTTCCTGCGCGATCTCGCGGTGCGAGCGACCCTCGACGTAGACCAGCAGCAGCACCTGGCGCTGCTCGGCCGGCAACTGCTCGAGCAGCGCGGCAATGCGCGCGCGGGTCAGGCCCTGTTCGGGGGTGTCGACCGCCTCGTCCTCCGCCGGCAGCAGGGTCGCGTAGCCGTCGTGGGCGCGGGCGCGACGCTCGCCGGCACGGTGGTGATCGATCATGCGGTTGCGCGCCAGCGTGTACATCCAGGTCCGCGCCGAGGCCTTGGCGGCATCGAACAGTCGGGCGCGGGTCCACGCCGTGATCATGACGTCCTGGACCACGGCTTCGGCACTCGCGCCATCCAGGCCCTGGGCGCCGATCCAGGCCGTGAGACGCGGGGTGAAGGCGGCGAACAGGCGTTCGTAGGCGTCGCGGTCGCCGTGGTCGCGGACCCGTTCGAGCCACGCAGTCTCGCGCGCGCGTTCGCGGGCGGCGCTGTCGGCGGCGAGATCGACGACGCGGTCGTCGCGGGTGTCTGCGTCAGGCACGGGGCTCGGTGGACGGTGGCGATGGCTCAGCATAGCCGTTCTACGGTGGCCCGGGGCGGGCGGATCAACGGTGGCCGGTGCCGTGCCCACGTGATCCTGGCGACGCCGTGCGGCGTATCCGCCTGCGGCATCACCACGGGACACTTCCATGGCCGAATCGGACTTCCAGCCCGCCGCTGCGGGCGGCCGGCGCATCGCCGTCATCGGGGCGGGCATTGCCGGGCTCGGCGCGGCCTGGGCGCTGGCCCGCCGTCACGCGGTGACGTTGTTCGAGGCCGAGGCACGGCTCGGCGGCCATGCCAACACCGTCGAACTGCAGCTCGACGGTACGAGGTTGGCCGTCGACACCGGGTTCATCGTCTACAACGCGCGCAACTACCCCCACCTGGTCGCCCTGTTCGAGCAGCTCGGCGTGCCGACCCAGGTCAGCGACATGTCTTTCGCCGTGTCGCTCGACGGCGGCCGCGTGGAGTACGCCGGCTCCAATCTCAACGGCCTGTTCGCCCAGCGCCGCAACACCCTGCGGCCGCGCTTCTGGCGCATGCTGAGCGACATCCGCCGTTTCTACCGCGCTGCGGCCGGTTACCGTGACACCCTCGCGCCCGACACCAGCATCGGCGAGCTGCTCACCCGCGAGGGTTACTCGGAGGTCTTCGTCGAGGATCACCTGGTCCCGATGGCGGCCGCCATCTGGTCGGCCTCGCGCGCGGACATCCGGCGCTACCCCGCACGCGCCTTCATCCAGTTCTTTGCCAACCACGGCCTGCTCGAGCTCGGCGAGCGCCCGCCGTGGCGCACGGTGACGGGTGGCAGCCGTGCCTACGTCGAGCGGCTCGCCGCCGCCACGCCGTGTGTCCGCGCGCCGCGCGCCGTGCGCGTGGAGCGCCACGCGCACGGCGTCTGCGTGGTCGACGGCGACGGCCGGCGCGGCGAGTTCGACGAGGTCGTGTTCGCCACCCATGCCGATCAGACCCTGGCCCTGCTCGACCAGCCGAGCGCGGCGGAACGCGCCGTGCTCGGCGCGGTGGCCTACAGTCGCAACGTCGCCTGGCTGCACGAGGATGCGCGGCTGATGCCGCGCCGCCGCGCGGCCTGGTCGAGCTGGAACTACCTGCACGACGCGCGCCTGGCCGAGGGCGAACCGCTGTGCGTGAGCTACTGGATGAACCGCCTGCAGGACCTGCCGACCACCCGCCAGCTCATCGTCACCCTCAATCCCCTGAGTCCGCCCGACGCGGCCCTGAGCCACGGCCGCTACGACTACGAGCACCCCATCTTCACCGCCGCCACCGGCACCGCGCAGGCGCGCTCGGCGGCCTTGCAGGGGCAGGCGCACAGCTGGTTCTGCGGCGCCTGGCTCGGCCACGGCTTCCACGAGGACGGCCTGCAATCCGGCCTGTGGGTGGCCGAGCGGCTGGGCGCGCCGGCGCCGTGGGCGAACGCCCACGGCTACGACCGCCTGCCGGCGAGCTACCGCGAGGCCGCCAGCCGTGCCGCCTGAGCCCGGTGCGCTGCGTTCGGCCCTCTACCGCGGCGAGGTCTACCACCGGCGCTGGGCGCCGCGCCCGCACAGCCTGCGTTACGGCCTGTACTACCTGTTGCTCGACCTCGACGAGATCGGGCGCCTCGACGGCGTGTCGCGCTTGTTCGGTGTCGACCGCGCACGCCCGCTCGCCTTCCACCAGGCCGATCACGGCGACGGCAGCCGGCACGGACTGCGGGCCTGGCTCGACGGCCTGCTCGCCGCGCGCGGTCTCGGCCCAGGTCCCTGGCAGTACCGCCTGCTGTGCCTGCCGCGCGTGCTCGGCTACGTGTTCAATCCCCTAACGGTGGTGTGGTGCGCGCGCCCCGGTGGTGACACCGTGGCGATGGTCTACGAGGTCAACAACACCTTCGGCGAACGCCATCCCTACGTGGTGCCGGTGAGCGGCGCGGCCGGGCGCATCGCGCAGCGCTGCGACAAGCGGCTGTTCGTCTCGCCCTTCTTCGACGGCGCCGGCCACTACGAATTCGCCGTGAGCGCGCCGGGTGACGCGCTCGACCTCGTCATCGACTACCACGCCGGCGGCGCGCGGCGGCTGCATGCCGCCTTTCGCGGCCGGCGCGCGGCCTTCACCGCGGCCAACCTGCGCGCGCTGGCCTGGCGCTACCCGGCCATGACCGCCAAGGTCATCGCCGGCATCCACTACGAAGCCCTCAAGCTGTGGTTGAAGGGCGTGCCGCTGCACCGTCACCAACCGCTCGATTCGACCTCGACCCCCCGGGAAAGCGAAGTATGAAGACCTCTTCCTCCGCCGCCTCCGTCGCCGCCACGCGGCCGTCGCCGGACTCTCTCACCGCGCGCCTCGTCGCGTTGCTCGGCCGCCGCCTCGTGCGCGGCAGCCTCACCATCGAGACGCCGCGCGGCGAGCGCCTCGAGTTCGGTGACGGCGCCGCGCCGCGGGCGGGCTGGCAGCTGCGTCACCCGCGTGCGCTGTGGCGGCTCGCCACGCGCGGCGCGCTGGGTTTCGCCGAGGGCTACCTCGCCGGCGACTGGGACAGCCCCGATCTTGCCGCGCTGCTCGACCTCGCGGCAGCCAACGAAGAAGCCTTCGGCGCCGCTGCCGGCAGCCGTGGCTGGCTCGCCCTCGGCGAACGCCTGCGCCATCGCCTGCGCGCCAACTCGCGCCGCCAGGCGCGGCGCAACATCGCCTACCACTACGACCTCGGCAACGACTTCTACGCGGCCTGGCTCGATCCCTCCATGACCTACTCGGCCGCCCTGTTCGACGGCGACGAGACGGCGCTCGAGCAGGCCCAGGCGCGCAAGTACGCCCGCCTGGGCGAGCTCGCCGGCGTTGCGCCGGGGTGCGAGGTGCTCGAGATCGGCTGCGGCTGGGGCGGTTTCATGAGTCATGCCGCGGCGCGCGGGGCCAGCGTCACCGGCCTGTCGATCTCGGCCGAGCAGGTCGCTTACGCCAACGCGCGCATGCAGCGCGAGGGCGTGGCCGGGCGCGCCCGCGCGCTGTTCCGCGACTACCGCGACCAGCGCGGCAGCTACCAGGCGATCGTCTCCATCGAGATGTTCGAAGCGGTCGGCGAGGCCTACTGGGACGTCTATGCCAACCAGCTCGCCGCCCTGCTCGCCCCGCGTGGGCGCGCGGCGCTGCAGCTCATCACCATCGAGCCGGCGCGCTTCGCCGCTTACCGCCGCAATCCCGACTTCATCCAGCGCTACGTCTTCCCCGGCGGCATGCTGCCGAGCGAGACGGTGCTGGGGGCGGTGCTGGCGCGGGCCGGGCTCGGCGTCGTCGATCGCCACGCCTTCGGTCTCGACTACGCGCGCACCCTGGCGTGCTGGCGCGAGCGTTTCGAGGCGGCCTGGCCGCAACTCGCGGCGCAGGGCTTCGACGAACGCTTCCGCCGCCTGTGGCGCTACTACCTGTGCTACTGCGAGGCGGGTTTCCGCCACCGCGCGATCGACGTCGTCCAGCTCGGCATCGCGCACCGCTGAGTGCGGCGCGGTGCTCAGTGCGCGGCGAGGCGGCGCGCCAGCCAGCGCATGAGGGGACCGATCAGCGGCAGCCGGGCGTACAGGCCGCCGGCCGCGTCCCAGTAGTCGTGGTGCGCGGTGACGCGGCCGGCGGCATCGAACACCACTTCCGAACAGCCGTCGACCGTCCACGCGCGTCTGCCGAACGCGCGCAGACGGCCGGCCAGGGTCCAGCGCAGCAGGGCCGCGGCATGGCCGTCGCGATCGCCGCTCCAGGCGCTGGCGTGAACGCGGAACTGCAGGTCGCCGACCTGTTCGAGCATGGCGGCGAACACCCGTTGCAAGGCCTGCACGCCGCGCACGTCGTTGAAGGGATCGCGGAAATGGACGTCGGCGGCATAGACCTCGGCGCAGCGGGCCAGCGCGGCGTGGTCGAAGCCTTCGAGAAAGGTGACGTAGCGCCCCAGCGCGTCCATCACGAACGCAGCATGCGCCGCCGCAGCGGCAGCGAGCAGGCTTCGGGCAGGTTGGCGAGCAGCCGCATGAGCAGGCTCATGGTCCACGGCACCCGTACGCGGAAGCGTTGGCGCGCGAGGCCGCGCAGAATGCGCCGGGCGGCGTCGTCGGCATCGAGCATGAAGGGCATCGGGAAATCGTTCTTCGCCGTCAGCGGCGTACGCACGAAACCGGGCTCGACCAGCGTCAGCACCAGCCCGGCGCGCTCGAACTCGGGTCGCAGGGCCTGGGCGAGGCGCACCAGCGCGGCCTTGCTCGCGCTGTAGGGGCCGGCATACGGCAGGCCGATGTCCGCCGCGACCGAGCCCACCAGCGCAACCTGGCCATGCCCGCGCGCGGCCAGCCGCGGCCCCAGCCAGGCCAGCGCGTCGCTGACCGCGAACACGTTCAGGGCGAACAGCGCGCGGATGGCCGCGGGGTCGAGATTGGCCAGGCCGAGCGGCTGGTAGGTTCCGGCATTGAGGATGACCAGGTCGGGCAGGCCGGCAGCGCGTTCGAGCGTGGCCAGCGCGGCGGTGAGCGCCGCACGCTCGGTGACGTCGACCGGCAGGGCGTGGGCACGCGGGCCGAGGGCGGCAACCGTGTCGTCGAGACGCGGGCCGGGGCGGGCGCTCAGCCACACCTGGTCGCCGGCCGCGATGCAGGCCCGAGCCAGCGCCGCGCCGAGCCCGCTGCTGGCGCCCGTGATCCACACCCGGCGTGCGGGCTCAGCCATCGTCGCGCGAAGCGCGGAGAGCGGCCGCACGCGCCGCGGGGGCGCGGCAGTCGCGGCAACGGTAGACGATGTCCGAGCCGTCGCGTCCGGCGAAGGCGAGACCGACCCAGCGGCCGTCGGGGTCGTAGTAAACCTCGGCCTCGAGGTCGCCGCGATAGGCATGGCAGCGCGCCGCGGGTGCGGCCGCGGTCACCAGCGGCGAAGGCTCGGCACAGGGCCCGATGGTGACCGCGTTGACCTGGCCGGTGAGGGTGTTCAGCACGGCCTCGTGTTCGAGCACGCGCGCGTTCCAGTGATCGGTCGGCAACAGCCCGGGCGGCGCGCGCAGGTGGCCGGCGCTGCTCTCGACGAGCAGTGCGTCGTCGACGGCGCGGGCGTCGAGCGCGAACGGCGTACCGTCGTCGTCGACACGGGTGGCGAGGCTGGCCAGGCGATCGCCGCACCAGCGTGCGCGGGAGTCGTAGCGGAAGCGGTAGACCGGCACGAACAGCACGTGGATGTCGAGTGCCATGCGCGAATGCACCGCGAGCAGCGCGCCGTCGCGACGGAACTCGGTGATGGCCTCGCCGACCCGCCGCCCGTTGCGCAGGACGTCGAAGGCGATGCGCTCGCCGTAGAGCGCGGCCACGCGGCGGGCGTCATCGACGGCGTCGCAGGCGTGGGTGATCGAAGCGGGCAAGGCGAGCAGCGCGGCCAGCACACGCACCCACAGCCTGCGCGGGTCGGGGCGAAAACGCGCCGCCGCCGCCCGCACCCGATGGGGAGGGGGGGAGGAGGGTGCCGGGCAGCGGCGGCGACGAGTGGACCAACGCACGGTCATCACGCTCGTGGTACGCCGCCCGGCCGCGGCCGGATCACCGCGCCGCGCGCCGCCCCGGATCAGCCCGCCACCGGGCGCTACGGCAAGGCGCTCAATCGGCCGGCGGGCGCACGTAGCCGGTCAGCGAGAAGCGTTCGGAGATCTCGATCCAGTTGCCGTCGGGGTCGACGACGAAGGCGTAGCGGGCGACGTCACCCAGGGTCACCGGGGCGGCGGCGATACGCCCGCCGCGCGCCGCGACCTGGGTGCAGGCGGCATCGCAGTCGAAGATCTGGAAGGTGAGGTAGCGGAAGGCCGGGCCGATGAAGCGCTCCGTCGGGCTGCCGCCCGCGCCGCGCTCGACGAACAGCAGGCTGTCGCCGCAGCGTGCGACGTGCTCGCCGACCGCTTCGAATTCGAGCGCCTCGACATAGAAGGCCATCATGCGCGCCGGGTCGGGCGTCGACACGGTGACGCCGATGCCGACCACGCCGTCGGTGCCCGGCGGCACCAGGCTGACGGCGTCGCCGCCGGGATGGCTGCCCGACCAGGCCGGCTGACCGGCGCGCGCGATGGTCAGGCCGACGTAACCCGAGCGCGGCAGTGCGGGTAGCGCATTGGGACAGTCGTTGACCTTGATGACCGAGTCGTGGGCGTCGTAGCGCGATTGCACGATGCCCTCGATGCCGAGCGGCAGTTCGTGGTCGAGCCTGAGACCGCAGGTCTCGCCCCAGAACTGGCGGTGGCTGGCGATGTCGTTGGTGAACAGGCCGATGTCGAGATGGGGTTTGGCGAGGCGCATGGCGATCTCCTCAGGGCCGGTGGATGGGCTGCTTGCCGCCGCTGCGACGCGGCTGGCACGACGCGAATCCCTGCACGATGTTCAATCCGGCAGGACGTCGGCGGCCTCGTTGTCGATGGCCTGCCAGGCGCCGTCGGTGACCATCTTCATGAACAGGCGGTCGCCACGCTCGGTCTGCTTGACGATGACGGTGGCGGCGATGGCGACGACCAGCACGGCGAAGCTGTAATGGCGGTAGTCGGCCATGAGGTGGTCGAAGTCGTAGCCGCTGACGCCCTGGGCCTGCAGTTCGGCGTGGTACTCGGCGAGCAACTCGCCTTCGACCGCGCGGCGGGTGGCGCGGTCGAAGGCGCCGCCGAGGAAGTAGGCGACGTCCATGCCGGTGCCGAGGTAGGCACTGGTCTGCCAGTCGACCACCGCGACGCGCGGCCCGCCGAAGAGCATGTTGTCGACGCGGAAATCGTTGTGCGAGAAGCATTTCGGCGCCGCGCGCGGCGCGTTCCAGGCAGCGTGGTGGCGCACGAACTTGTCGCACAGGCGCATCACCTCGGGGTCCATGCGCGCGCCGTAGGTGCGCTGGAAATGTTCCCAGGACTGTTCGACCAGTTCGGTGGTGTAGAAGCCCTGGGCGCCGGGCGGCACGTACAACCAGGGCTGGCCCTCGAGTTCGGCGTCGTTCCAGAACGCCGCGTGCAGCAGCGCCGCTTCCTTGAGTGCGAGACGCGCTTCGTCGACGCTGCAGCCCTGCATGTGGTCACCCTGCACGGCCGGCGCGAGGTCTTCGAGGACGAGGGTGAAGTCGTTGTCCGCGCCGAGTTCGGCGACGTACACGGCCGGCGTGTTGATCGCCGTGCGATGGGCGAGCTCGCGGTAGAACATGAGTTCCGAGCGGTAGAAGCCCATCTCCTTGCCGCTGGTCGCCGCGACCGGGTTGTCGGAGGGGAACTTGCCGACCAGGGTGGCCGGGGCCCCGGCCGGCGGCGTGCCGGCGTAGGTGAGGTGGAAACGCCGCGTCTCGCCGAGCTGGCCGGTGCCGACGGTCTCGGTGGCGATGGCCTGCACCGTCGCCTCGATGCCGCGGCGGTGCAGGGCGGTGGTCAGCCAGGCCGGGGTGACGCCGGTGGGGGAAACGATGGGCAGCGCGGAACTCATGAACGCATTCTCCTGGCGCGGTCGCGCCGCTGGTACGGCTGCAGCGCGCCGCGTCCCCGGGCGTGCAAGCAACCCGTGCAACGACGAACGGACCGGTCCGGTGGCGGGCGCGCGCGATCTTCGAGGCCGGCAGTTTACACGGAGTGCACGGGCACCGGCGGCGCGTGCAACGCCGCTACGCGGCAGCGCAGGCTGATCGGCCGCAGGCCCCGGTGGGGCAGTGCGCCGGCTGCCTAGTGGCTGCGGTAGGTCACCGAGGTCTCGTTGCCGCTGCCGCGAATCTCGATCGAGTTGCACAGCGCGTGCAGCAAGGGCAGCCCGCGGCCGTAGGGGCGGGTCGGGTCGTCGGTCTCGGTGCTGTCGAGGTTGCGGACGTCGAAACCGTTGCCGCTGTCGCTGACGGTGACGCGCACGTCGTAGTCGTCGGGTGCGGGCGTCACCGCGATGGCGATGCGGACCCAGCCCGACTCCAGCGCGGCCAGCCGCCGCGCGCGCTCCGCCATGTAACGCGCGAAGCCGTCGCTGCCGCACTTCAGCGTCGACGGCAGTTCGAGCACGCCGTGGTCGAGGGCGTTGACGTAGAGCTCGGTGAGGATGGTGAACAACGCCGCGCAGTCGAGCGCCCCGTTGCTCAGTTCACGGATGTGGTTGAGCAGCAGCGGGATCGGATCGGTGTCGCGCAGCTGGCCGCCTTCGAGGGCGAACTCGAGCGTCCAGCGCCGCTTGCCCGCGCAGCCGGGGGACGCGGTCACCGCGGGCGGCGCCGCGCCGCGTGCTGCTTGCGCACTCGTTTCGGCAAACAATGCCGGGGCGCAGTCGATTTCGACGGCCGCGAAGTCCTCGTGACCGTAGCGCGCGCTACCGGCGCGGGCGAAGTCGGCCTGCAGCGCGCGCATCATCGACAGGCCGCGCGCCGCGGCGCGACGCAGGTTGAGCAGTTCGAGCGTGGCGTCGTGCGCGTGGGCGGCGCCGCGCATGTGCACGGCGTTGAGCAGCACGCGGGCGCCGGGTTCGATGGCGCGCGTAGCCAGCCCGTCCGGCAGTGACAGATCTTCCTCGACGCCCAGCGCGAGCGCCTGGGGCGGAAACCCTTCGAGGCGACCGTCGGCGCCGGCCAGCCAGATCGGCGGCATGCCGCAATTGGCAATACGGACGTGATCGAGGGTGGCGTCGATGGCGACGAACTGCGCGGCCATGAACATCCCGGTCGGCAACAGGGCACGGAGCTTGGCGTTGATGCCCTGCAGGATGGCCTCGGGGGCGAAGCCCTTGGCGGTCATGGCGCGAAACACCTCGGATGCCGGCAGGGCGCCGATGGCGGCAGCCAGCCCGCGCGTGCTGAAGTCGCCGAGCAGGACGTAGACGTCGCCCGAGGGCGCGCGCATCGACAGGTACAGATCGCCGCTCAGGCGGCCGTCGGGATCGACCAGGGCACGGATCGCACTGCAATCGAGATTGCGTTCGCCGATGGCCCGGGCATAGACCGCCGTGGCGATTTCCTCGTCGTGCAGGCGCCGCAGGTGCAGTTCGCGCACCCGCGCGCGAAGGTCGGCGACGCGGCGCATGACCGCGACCTTGGCCTCGAGTACGCGCAGGCCGAGCGGCTGGACGAGGAAGTCGTCGACGCCGGCCGCCAGCGCCTGCGCCAGCACGCCTTCGTCGGCGTCGTCGAACAGGGCGAGGATGGGCAGGGCGTGGTCGGCATCGAGTGCGCGCAGGCGGCGCACGGCCTCGCAGGCGTCGAGTGCGGCGCCGGTGGTGTAGACGACGACCAGGGCCGGTGCGCGCAGCGCGCAGCGCGCGACGACGGCCGCGGCATCGTCCTCCGGCTCGACCGCGTAGCCGAGCCGCTCCAGCCCTTCGACCAGGGCCGGCGGCACGGCGGCGGTCGGCGCCAGCACGAGCGCCGTGTCCTGGCTGCGCTCGAGCAGTGTGCGCAGCGCTGCGGGAACGGTTCTGGGTTCCATCGACTTCCACGTGGTGGGGTGGATTTGCCTCGCGCCGGGCAAGCCCACTGTCGGGGTGGCGGCGGCGGGCGGCTCCGTCACCCAGGCTAGCGGCGCGGCGCCGGCGAACTTGACCGATCCGGTCCGTGCTCAGGCCGGCGCCACCGTAACCGGGACCCCGTTCAGTACCGCGTTGCCCGACGGCCCGTCGACGCTGCCGACGACGAGGTCGTTGGCGCTGACGCCGGCGTGGGCGGTGGCCCGCGCCAGGCGGGTACCGGCATAGCGATGGCCGTAACCGTGCGGCAGGCTGACCACGCCGGGGCGCATCTCGGCATGGATCTCGAGCGGCACCTCGACTTCGCCGGCCGCCGAGCGCACCCGCGCCAGGGCGCCGTCGGCGAGGCCGAGGCGGGCGGCGTCGGCGGCGTGCATGCGCAGCGTGCAGCGCTCGGGGCGCTCGATCAGCGAGGGCAGGTTGTGCAGCCACGAATTGTTGGAATGGAACTCGCGCCGGCCGATCAGGAGCAGGGCGCCGTCGCGGCTTGGTTCGGCGAGCACGGCGCGCGCGCGGGAGAGCTCGCCGTCGATCAGCGCGGAAGCGAGTTCGATGCGCCCGCTCGGCGTGCGCAGGCGCCCGGGCAGGCGCGGCTGCATGGGACCGAAATCGATGCCGTGCGGATGCGCGCGCAGGGTGGCCAGCGACAGTCCCGGCGAATCGCTGGCGAAACCGTCGCCCCAGGGGCCGGTGCGGAGCAGGAAGTCGATCACCCGTTCACAGGCATCGGCGCCGTCGATGCGCGCGAGGATGTCGTCGACGGCGCAACCGTGGATGGCCGAGCCCGGCCGGCCGACTTCGCGCTCGACCAGGCCGCGCAGGTTCTCCTGTTCGATCGTGCGCGGGTCGGCGCCGGCCGCGGCGCCGCGCGCGATGAGGGCCAGGCGCATGAGGATGGCGGCCTCGCCGGGGGCGTCGCTGGCGAACACCGCGGGCGAGTAGTTGGCCACCGAGCGCACCGCGAAACGCATGAAGAAGTAATCGTAGTGGCTGCGCTCGAGCGGCGAGGGTGGCGGCAGGATGACGTCGGCGTGGCGGGTGGTCTCGTTGAGGTAGATGTCGACGCTGACCATGAAGTCGAGACCGGCCAGGGCGCGATCGAGGCGCGCGCCTGCGGGGGTCGACAGGACCGGGTTGCCGGCGATGGTGATCAAGGCGCGCAACTGGCCTTCCCCCGGGGTTTCGATCTCCTCGGCCAGCGCCGCCACCGGCAGCTCGCCCATGACCTCGGGATGAGCGCTGACCCGCGAGCGCCAGCGCCCGGTGGTGAAGCCGCGCCCGCCCGGCTCGCCGTCGTCGGGGCGATCGTGCGGCGCGCGGGGGAACATCACCCCGCCTTCGCGATCGAGGTTGCCGGTGAGCAGGTTGAGCAGTTCGGTCGCCCACGCGGCCAGGGTGCCGAAGGGGTTGGCATGGGTGCCGATGCGGGCATAGACGGCGGCGCGCGACGCCGCGGCCAGTTCCCGTGCCACCGCGCGCGTGGTGGCGGCATCGATGTCGCATTGCGCCGCGACCGCTTCCGGGGTGAAGGCGGCGAGGCGCGCGGCGAGCCCGTCGAGGCCCTCGCTGAAGTCGGCCAGGCGGCCCGGCCGGGCCAGGCCCTCGTCGACGATGACGTGGGCCAGGGCGAGCAGCCACGGCGCGTCGCTGCCGGGGCGGATGGCGAGATGCAGGTCGGCATGTTCGGCAGTGCGCGTGCGGCGCGGATCGACCACCACCAGGCGGCCGCCGCGGCGGCGCAGGGCGCGCAGGCGGCGCGGCAGGTCGGGCGCGGTCCACAGGCTGCCGTTGGATTCCCACGGGTTGGCGCCGAGCATCAGCAGGTAGTCGCAGCGGTCGACGTCCGGCACCGGCAGCGCGGCGGGGTCGCCGAACATCAAGCCGCTGGCGACGTGCTTGGGCATCTGGTCGACGGTCGAGGCGGTGTACAGGTGCCGGGTGGCGAGCGCCTTCAGCAGCGGGCGCAGGAACAGCGCGCCGCCGAGGTTGTGCACGTTGGGATTTCCGACGTAGATGCCGAGCGCGCGTCGCGGGTTCTCGGCGAGGAAAGGGGCGAGGCCGGCGGCGACGCGTTCGAAGGCCTCTTCCCAGCTCGCCTCGCGCAGGCCGTCGCCATCGCGGACCAGCGGTGCACGCAGGCGATCCGGATCGTGGTGCAGCTCGCCCAGCGCCACGCCCTTGGGGCACAGGTAGCCGCCGGAGAGGACGTCCTCGCGGTCGCCGCGGACGCGCGTGACGCGCTCGCCCTCGACGGTCAATTCCAACCCGCAGGTCGCCTCGCACAGCGGGCAGGTGCGGTAGACGGTACGGCGTTCGTCGGCTGTGCCGGTGGCCATGGCGGTACTCCCCTCGCTCGAGCCTGCAGGTCGCGCAGTGTAGCGCGACCGGGGCGGCGGTGAGCGCGTTACACTGGCGCCGCCGACGCCTGGGAGGGGACCGTGATGAACGATGCCGAGCACCGTGCCCGCGCCGCGACGCTGTTCGCCGCGCACCGTGAACGTGCGCGCTTCGAGCCGTTCGCCGGCGCCGCGGCGCTGCCGACGGTGGCCGATGCCTATGCCGTGCAGGCGCACTTCGTCGAACGCCTGTGCGCCGCGCGCGGGGTCGGCATCGCGGGCTGGAAGATCGGCCTGACCTCGCCGCGCATGCAGGCGCTGCTCGGTATCGACAGCCCGATCGCCGGCGCCGTGCTCACCGACCGGGTACGCGCCAGCGGCGCGCGTTACGCGCGCGCCGACCACGGCCGGCTCGGCCTCGAGTGCGAGATCGCCGTCAGGCTCGGCCGCGACCTGCCGGCGCACGGTGCACCCTACGATTTCGACGCCGTCGCCGCCGCGGTCGCCGCGGTCTGCGCGGCGATCGAGGTGGTCGACGACCGCGACGCGGATTACGCCGTCACCGACATCGGCTCGCTGGTCGCCGACAACTGCTGGAATGCCGGCCTGGTGCTGGGCGAGTTCCACGCTGCCTGGCCCGACCTGGCCGCGATCGAGGGCGTGGTCCACGTCGACGGCGCGGTGGTCGACCGCGGCCACGGCGCCGACGTGCTCGGCCATCCCTTCGTGCCGCTGCAATGGCTGGCCAACCACCTCGCCGCCCAGGGCCGCGGGCTGCGCGCCGGCGACCTGGTCTCGACCGGCAGCCTCGCGCCGACCCGTTTCCCGGGCGCGCCCGAACGCTGCCGCTTCACCCTCGAGGGCCTCGGTGAGGTCGAACTCGAGATCGCCTGAGGGTGCCGCCGGTCGAAGGTGCGCGCGGCGATGAGCGCCGACGCCGCCCTCGCCAACCGCGTGGCCAAGAACGCGCGCCATCTCGGGCGCTGGGCGCGCCGCGAGGGCCTCGCGGCCTGGCGCGTGTACGACCGCGACATCCCGGAATTCCCCTATGCCGTCGATCGCTACGGCGAGTGGCTGCACGTGCAGCTGTTCGAGGGCCGGCGCGCGCTCGAAGACGACGCCATCGAAGCCCACCTCGCCGCGCTCGCGCAGGCGCTGGAGGTGCCCCGGGAGCGCGTCGCCTTCAAGCAGCGTCGCCGCCAGCGCGGCCTCGCCCAGTACGAGAAGCTCGCCGCGCGCGGCGCGCCGTTCGTGGTCGGCGAACGCGACCTGCGTTTCGAAGTCGACCTCCTGTCCTACCTCGACACCGGCCTGTTCCTCGATCATCGCGAGACCCGCGCGCGGGTGCGCGCCGAGGCCGCGGGCAAGCGGGTGCTCAACCTGTTCGCCTATACCGGCAGCTTCTCCGTCTACGCCGCCGCCGGCGGGGCCGCGCAGACCGTGAGCGTGGATCTCTCGCAGACCTACCAGGCCTGGACGCAGCGCAACCTCGCCCTCAACGGTTTCGACGATGCGCAGCGTCATCGCCTCGTGCAGGCCGACGTCACGCGCTGGCTGGAGGCGGCGCGTCGTGCGGGCGAGCGCTTCGACCTCGTCGTGCTCGACCCGCCGAGTTTCTCCAATTCGAAGCGCATGCAGGACAGCTTCGACGTCCAGCGCGATCACGTCGGCCTGGTCGAGCAGGCCCTGGCCCTGCTCGCACCGGGCGGGGCGTTGTACTTCTCGAACAATCGCCAGGG
Organism: Gammaproteobacteria bacterium; assembly: GCA_024235015.1. Classification (GTDB taxonomy): domain Bacteria; phylum Pseudomonadota; class Gammaproteobacteria; genus JACKNG01. The sequence goes on along the minus strand of JACKNG010000003.1, from coordinate 175,459 downwards.
CTTCCGCCTCGACCCGGGGCTGGCCGCGCGCCATGCCTGCGTCGACATCACCGCCGAGACCATTCCGCCGGACTTCGCCCGCCGGCGGCCCCACCAGTGCTGGCGCATCGTCGCGGCGACGGGGAACTCGCCGGCCTCGCCATGGACGAAGGCGAAGACCAGGCGAGAGTCGTCCCGATCATGAAACGCGCCATCCGCTGCACCATGCTGGTGTGCGTCGTCGCTGCCCGCGCCGGCGTCGTCGGCGCCGGCGAGGTCGTCCAACTCGGCGGACCGACGCCGCTGCCGCCGGCCCCGCAGAGCGCGGTCGGCGACCTGCACGAAGACGAACGCGCCGCCGCCCGCGCGCTCCTCAAGGCCATGCCGGCGGCACGCCAGCAAGCCTTCCTGAAGCGGCTGCGCGCGGCCGCGCCGCAGGCGCGCGCGGAGCTGCTGCGCGGCCTGTTGCGTGCGCAGGGCGAAGCGCCGGCGGCAACGCCGGCCGGCGGGCCGTGACATGAGCGCGGCAGCGATCGCGCACGGGCCCCGCCACCCGCGCAGGGCGCGCGTGCGTCGCACCCTGGCCGCCGGCCTGCTGCTGACGACCTGCGGCTGGTTGCCCGCGGCGCCGGCCGAGGTCACCAGCATCGGCGACTTTCCATGTACGCAGTGGAGCGCGCGGCGCGGCGCCGACGATCGCGTGGACGCCCCGCAGATGTGGCTGGCCGGCTTCATGACCGGGCTCGCCACCGGCCTGCGCATCGATGTGCTCGCCATCACCGACGCGCCGGCGATGTTCAGCTGGATGGACGACTTCTGCCGCGAGCACCCCGACGAGCTGCTCTCGACCGGCGCCGGAGTGCTGTTCAACGAACTGGTGCATCGGTTGCCCGACACGCCACCCCACCTCACCGCGCGCTGAGGCCGGGCGGCCTTGCGGGCGCGCGCCCGGCTGGCCTATTGTCCGGGGCCTTTGCGACAAGCGCCGCGCAGGCGCAGGGGAGAACCACGATGACGATCGACGACATGGCCGAGCTCGAAGCCATCCGGCAGCTCAAGGCACGTTACTTCCGCCTCATGGACACCCAGCAGTGGGACACCTTCGGCAGCTGCTTCACCGCCGACATCTCGGCGCTCTACGAGGGCGCGCCGCGCGCCAATCCCGACCTGCCGACGGAGATCGGCTGCGAGGGGCGCGAAGTGCTGGTCGACGGCATCCGCACCCTGATGACCGGTGCGCAATCGATCCACCAGGGCTTCATGCCCGAACTCGAACTGACCGGCGCGACCACCGCGCGCGGCATCTGGGCGATGTTCGATTACGTCATGCTGCCGACCTGCCACTTCAAGGGCTGGGGCCACTACCACGAGGAGTACGTCAAGGAAGACGGTGCGTGGCGGATGAAGAAGATCTACCTCACCCGCCTGCACACGGAGGAAAACTTCCTCTGAGGCGGGCCACGCCGTGCCTCAGCCGCATGGCGTGAGTTCGAATACCGGGTAGGCAGGGCCGACGGCGGCGAACGCCGCCGTGGGCGCGTCCGGCGTGACGGCGAAATAGCGCTGCACCGTGGGTGCGAAGCGTTGCAGGTAGATGCGCAACAGCGCCGGTTTTTCCGCCTCTGCCAGCTCGCGTGCGAGCAGCGTGTGCCGGCGGCGCCCGTGCACGAGCACGAGTTGCGGCTGCGCGCGCAGGTTGCGCACCCAGTGGGTCTCGCCGCGGGGGGCGACCAGGTAGTGGTGGCCGTCGACCTCGAGCAGGTTGACCGGCGTGCGCCGGACATGGCCGCTGCGGCGGCCGCGGGTCTCCAGCGCATAGTTGTGGGCGAGGCCGATGCCGTGTGCGGCCAGCCAGCCGAACAGGCGGTTGAAGACGCGCTCGATCGACGTGGGGCGGCGGTAGGTGGGCCGTTCTTCCATGTGCAGGACTCCTGAACTCGGCGATCGCGCGGTAAGGTGCGCCGTGGTGTGTGCATGCTACACGGACGGCGCCGGACGGTGCGCGGACCACTGGCGTGTCCGTCCGCCGTCCGACCGCGCCGGGGCTTTTGCTATGCTCCGGGCCGCGTCGGCCGCTTCGCGGCACGGCGCGCCCGCCGCGCGTGTCCGCGAGTCCGCGCTCGGCAGGACACCGCCGCGTGGCGGCGCCGGGCTCGCCCCAACCGTGAGAACGACCATGGACGAATCCGCCAAGAAGACCACGCTGCGCATGATCCCCTACGGCCTCTACATCCTGACCGGCGCCAACGAAGCCGGGGAGGTCGCGGCCGCAACCATCAACTGGGTCACCCAGAGTTCGTTCAAGCCGCCGCAGCTCGCCATCGGCGTCAAGGCGGATTCGGGCGCGCACGACATCATCAAGGCCTCGGGCCATTTCGCCCTCAACGTCCTCGGCAAGGATCAGCAGGGCCTGGCCTTCGCCTTCTTCAAACCCGCCGAGCGCGATGGGCACACGGTCAACGGCGAACCGTTCGAGTTCCGCACTACCGGCAGCCCCGTGCTGGAAGCGGCCATCGCCTACCTCGAGTGCAAGCTGGTGCACACCTACGAGGGTGGCGACCACTCGGTGTTCGTCGGCGAGGTCGTCGACGCCGGGGTGCAGCGCAGCCCGGAAGGGCGCCCCGACCTCGCCACCCTGACCCTGGAGGATCTCGGCGAGAAGGTCTTCTACGGCGGCTGAGCCGCCGGCGTTACCGCGGCCAGGGAAGCGCGGTAACAAGCGGCTCGACGGCCGGCGCGCCCTGCTCGGGGCAGGGCGCACACCGTCGCGGGGCGGGGCGGGCCGGGGCCATCGTGCACCCGGTGCTGGGGGCGCGGCGTCGATCGCCGTCCGGTGGTGGCGTTGGTGATGGCGCGTGCGCGCCCGATTCTATCGCGATGTACTCCAAATAAAATTCATATAACGCTCGTACGGGAATTAATTTTCGTTGAGATTACAAGATTGTGCCCAGGCCAGATAAGTGATTCATTATTTTTAAAACGGCCTTTTTCCCATTAATCATTCCTTTTCGGGAACATAATGAACGAAACAAGCCGCGAGACCGGCCGAGACACGGTGAACCCTTCGCCTGAGCGTCGTGTCTGCGGCGCCGTCCGCGGCCGGCCCGGTGCGCCGCCGTGGGTACCGTTTGGCGGGTCGATGATCCTGACCATGGCCGCCCTGCTCGGCACTGCTGCCGCGACGTGCGCGGACGAGGCGACCCTGCACGGGCACTGGACCTGCAACCAGCGGCCCTGCGCCGGCCGTGCCCTCGACTTCGACGAGGTCGCCGGGCGGCGGCCCTTCCACGGCGCGGTCGCCGGCGACGTCGTTCTCGGCGAGGGGGCGCAATGGACCCTGGCGGCACGCCGCCTGGAGGTGGTCAGCGCCGGCGGGCGCCGCTACGCCTGGGTCGTCGTTCGCCTCGAGGGCGACGAACTCGTGCTCCTCGACGAGTACGAGTCGGCGTTGCTCACCTTCCGCCGCCTGCCGCCGTGAGCGGGGCGCCGGGCCGGCCGGCGCGCGCGGCGGTCCATGCCCCGGTCAGACCGGCCGTGCTCGCGCCGTCACGGGGCGAGCGGCCCGGTGTATACCACCCGCCACCCGGGCGCGCCGGGCGTCCGTCGCGTTGGTCTCGCGACGTCCTGCGCGGGCCGTTGCCGGGCCCGCCACCCCGTGCCGCTGAGCGCGGTTTTCGCATACCATCGCCGCGCCTCGCGCCGTGCGCGACGGCGCCCCGCCCAACCGGAATGTGCCGAGCGATGCCGCCTCTGTTGGAATCGATGAACCACGCGTGTGGCCGGGTCGTGCCCGGCCGTCCCCGGGCGGCATGGCCGACCCATCGCCGGTGCCTCGGCCGGGACATCGTGGCCGACGCGGCGTTGCACCGCCTGCGTGGCCGTGTCGAAGTGCGCTTGGCCCTGGCCGCGACGCGTTGCGCGGTACGGCCCGGCAGGGTCGACGATTTCATCGACGACACGGGCGAGCGGCCGCGCGCCGGCGCCACCTGAACCCGCTTGGGTCCCTGTTTCGAATTCCGGCCGACGGCCGTGCCGCCCGGCCTGGCGAGTGAGAGTCCGATCATGCGCTTGCGCGCCCTGCGTCCCCTGTTCTGCTTCGTTCTCGCCATCGCCCTCGTGGGCTGCAACCGCTTGCCCGGGCGCGGCGACCCGGATGTGGCGGGGGGGGCGCGGCCTGTGCCCGCGTCCGCCCCCGCGACGGCCCCCGCGGGCACCGCCCCGGGCAGCCTCTACGCCGAGGCCGATGCCGCGCTGGCGCGGGCGCGCGCCGCGCTGGCCGCGATCGAACGTGGCGAGGCCGAGACGGCGCGGGTCGGCCTGGCCAGCGCCCGGCGTCGCCTGCGGCGGGCGCTGGAGGCCTGCGCGGCACTGCCCGGCTGCGGCCTCGAGCGCCTCCTCGCCGCCCAGGATGCGCTCCTCGCACAACAGGCCGCCGCGCTGACCGCGGCGGCGCCGGCATCCCCGGCCGCCGATGTCGAAGGTGATGGCGACGCCGGCTCACCGCTGCTCGGCACGCTGCCGGCGAGCGCCGAGAGCGTGCGCCTGTTGCGCGGCCGCGATCTCGGCGAACTGATCGAGATGAACGAGCCGCTGCGCGCGGCGTTGCGCGAATGGCTGACCTGGCTGCGACCTTTCCTCCTCGATGCGTGGGAGAACTATGCCTACCTGCGCCACCGCATGTGGCCGGCCTATGCCGAGGCCGGGCTGCCCGAGGCGCTGCTGTTCGGCATCCTGGCCAAGGAATCCGGCGGCAAGGTCCACGCGGTATCGAGCGCCGGCGCGGCCGGTCCGCTGCAATTCATGCCGGCGACCGGTCAGCGCCTCGGCCTCGGCCTGCGCGAAGGCTTCGATACCCGCTACGACCCGGCCGCGGCAGCACGCGCCAATGCCGCCTACCTCGACGAGCAGTTCGCTCGCTTCAACGACGACCTGGCCCTGGCGCTGGCCGCCTACAACGGCGGCGAAGGGCGCCTCGGGCGGCTCTCCGCCATGGGCCAGCGCCGTTTCTGGGACAGTCGCGTGCAGCACGCGTTGCCGCGCGAGACGCGCACCTACGTGCCGATGGTGCTGGCGGCGGCCTGGCTGTTCCTGCATCCCGAGCGCTACGGGCTCGAGTTCCCCGTCGTCGACGCCGCGCCGGCCAGCATCACCCTGGCCGACGCGCTGTCGCTCAACGAGCTGGCCATCTGCCTCGGCCAGGCCGGCAACCCGCGCGGCTGGTTCCGCACGCTGCGCAATCTCAACCCGCGCTGGGAGCCGAACGACCGCCTGCCGGCCGGCAGCGTGGTCGAGGCGCCGCGCGCGGCCGCCCTGGCCTACGCCGCGCGCTGCACCGGTACGACGGTCGTCGGCGACCTGCATGCCCTGCAGGACGCCCGGCTGCCGGGCGGCGAGCCCGCCGCGCGCGTGGCCCAGGCCCGCACCCACGTCGTCGCCCGCGGCGAAACACTCTCGCTGATCGCGCGCCGGCACGGCTGCAGCGGCGTCCAGGACATCGCCCGGGCGAACCGCATAGCCGCCCCGCGTTACGCCATCCGCGAGGGCCAACGGCTGGTCCTGCCGGATTGCCGCACCTGAGCAGGGGGCGACCGGGCCGGGGGTAATGGCAGTGTCGCGCCGCGCGGCTCGCACGGCCGGCGGCACCGCGCGGTTCGAACGGCGCCGGCCTGGCCGCGTCTCCGCGGTATGACGCCGCGGCGGCGCCGAGCGCCGTGTGGTCCGCTGCAGATCCGCGGGACATCCTGCCGCGGCTACCGCGACCGTGACGTCGACCATGCAACCCGCTACGCTTGGGGCCCATGAGCGGACGCCGGCGTATGGAACGACGGGCACGCGGCGTGGGGCGCGCCGCGGCGCGGCGCGCTGCGAGCATCACGGGCCGGCCGGCACGGGGGCCACGACCGTGACCTGCTGCGTCATCGCGCTCGCGCTCGCCTACCAGCTCATCGCCGCGTGGCGCGGTCTCAAGCGCCTGCTCGGTATCGCCGAGCGCACGCCGCGGGCGCCGCGCGCCCCCGGCGTGGCCGTCGCCAACCTGCTCGGCTACCTGCGTCACCCGGCCCTGCGCGTCGCCGTGGTCGTGGTGCTCGCGCTCGAGGCCGGCTTCGCCGGCGCCTACGTCTTCGAACACCGCACCCACATCGGCAACGAGGTCGCCGCGCGCGTGTTCGGAGTGACCGGCTACGCGACGGCGCTGTGTGACGGCATCGGCACGCGCCTGGTGGCCGCCGATTGATTGCGCGGGCGCGCCGCGACCGCGGCGTGCCCGTTGCCGATCCCAACGCCGCGACACGACAGTCGGCGCGGCGTCCAGCAACCCAGGGAGGTCGAACCCCATGTCAGCCATCGAACAAGACGTCCTCGGCCGTTTCGCCGAGGCCCCGCGCGGCGCCAAGGGGCCGGTGACGGCGGCCCGTCATCGTCGCAATGCCATCGTCTACGCCGCGCTGTTCCTGCTCGGCCTCGCCCCGACCTGGCTCGGTGGCTCGGCCGCCTGGCAGGCCGCGGGGCTGGGGCTGCTGGTGCCGGGCGGCGGCTTTCTCGCCCTCGGCGCCCACGGCATCGTCCTGCTGGCGCTCACCGTGGCCGTGTTCTGGCTGGCCTGCGTGGCCTGGTTCTGGGCCGGCATGGTGGTGGCCCCGCTCACGGTGTGGCTGGGCAGCGCACTTCTCGCCGGTGCCACGGTCGGCGACGTCGCCTGGGCGCCCGGCGCCTGGCTCGCGCCGCTCGCCGCCGCCGGCCTGTTCGCCTGGTTCCAGTACCGCGGCATGAAGCGGCGTGCCGCCGACCGTGCCAGCTACGCGTTGCGCCAGACCTTCTTCGAGGCCTCGCGCAGCGAGGTCAACGAGCGCGTGCGGGCCGAGCCGGAGGCGGGCACGCGCGAACTCGATCTCGAGCAGCTCAAGAGCCTGCGCTACGTCTACGACCGCGCCCTGCAGCCGGTCGGCGAGTTCGCCGGTTACACCGTCATCGACCAGTTCCAGCCGGCCGCGCTGCGCTATCAGATCAACCACCTCGGCTTCGCGCTCGCCATCGCGCAGACGCACTACGCGCCGAGCTTCACCGGCTATCTCGGCCAGGCCCAGCGCAACCTCGTCGAGACCTACCTCGATCCCAAGGTGTGGACCTACTGGGTGCTGGAATCGATGTGGGGGCATTTCAATTTCACCAACTTCGACCCCGCGGCCAAGGACAACATCATGCTGACCGGCTGGTACGGCATGCACGTCAACGCCTACATGAAGGCCAGCGGCGATCGCCGCTATGCCGAGCCCGGCAGCCTGACGTTCCGCCTCAACGACAGCACCGCCTTCGCGCACAGCGCGCACACCCTGGCGCAGTCGGTCGCGGACAACCTGCAACGCTCGGATTTCTGCCTCTATCCCTGCGAACCCAACTGGGTCTACCCGGTGTGCAACATGTACGGCATGAGTTCGCTGGCCGCGCACGACGCCGTGTTCGGCAGCGACTACGTGCAACGCCTGCTGCCCCACTGGCTCGACCAGCTCGAAACCGAGTTCACCGACGGCAAGGGCTCGATCATCGGCCTGCGCTCGTACTGGACCGGTCTCGAGATCCCGTTCTACGCCGGCGAGGCCGGCTTCGCCTTCTTCGCCAACGTCTTCTCGCCGGCGCTGGCACGGCGCCTGTGGGCGGTCGGGCGCAAGGAGCTCGCCTTCTGCCTGGCCGAGAACGCCGCCGGCCGGCAACGCCTGTCCATTCCGCCCGAGGCGATGAGCTTCATCGACACCATCGATCCCGGCAACTACCGCAAGGGCGTGCTGTTCCCCTACGCCGCGGTCGCCATCTGCGGACGCGAGTTCGGCGACGACGACCTCGCCGACGCGGCCATCGAGTCGATGGACGAGGATTGCGGCCGGGTCGAGACCGATGGCGTGGTGTCCTACACCAAGGCCTCGTGCCTGGCCAACGTGTGGGCGGTGGAGGGCAAGCTGCTCGGCACCGGCGACTTCCGCAACACCTTCGTCAAGGGGCCGCCGGAGACCGCGCTGAGCGGGCCGGCACTGGCCGCGGCGGCCTATCCCGAGGTGCTGGTGGCGAAGGCGTTCAGCGATGGCGCCGCGCTCGACCTGGTGCTCTACCCGGGCCGCGCCGACGGCCCGCAGACGCTCGCTTTCGAACGCCTGTTGCCGGGGCGGGCGTATGCCGTCAGTGGTGCGCTCGAGGCCGTGCTCAGCGCCGATGGCGAGGGTCGCGCCCAGCTCGAGGTACCGCTGTCCGGACGCACCGTGCTCAAGCTCGCGCCGCGCACCTGAGCGCGGCCGCCGGGCTGGACCCGGCGGCGCCTCGCGCACGGCCAGTCGTTCTATACGGCCTCAGCCGACGCCGGCGTGACGCGCCGCCAGCACCGGGTCGAAGGCCGCCAACTGGCGGTTGACCAGTGCGCACAGCTCGACCTGGCTGCTGGTATTGGTCTTCTCGAACGCCCCGTTGAGATGGGTCTTGGCGGTGTTGCGCGAAATGCCGAGCTGCACGGCCGCCTCGCTCAGGGTGTGGCCTTCGGCGATGCACGCCGCCAGGCGCGCCTGCATCGGGGCCAGTCCGTAGACCGAGCGCAGCAGCCATTCGCTGTCCTGGCAGCGGGGGTCGTTCTCGACCACCACCAGCGCCATCGCCGTCTGTTCGGTGCCGACGCCGAACATGGACTCGTCGGCCGGGAGGGCGATCAGGGTCAGCGGGCGGCTGCAGGTACAGGAAATCCGCGCGATTCGCTGCTCGTGACCACTGCGGGTGGTCGCTTCCTCGTTGATGGTGAGGTTGAGCAGGCGGTCGAGCTCGACGGCATGGGCATCGTCGTTGGCCTGCAGGCGCCGGCCGCGGATGGTGAACAGGCCGTGGTGCTGGATCAGATCGTGGGCCGAGCGATTCATGTCGACGACGTTGCGCCGCCGGTCGAGCATGAACAGGGCCGCGGTGGCATTGGCCGACGCCGGTGTGGCGGCGGCGCCGATTGCCTTGCGCGGCCTCACTGGCAGGTTGCGACGCAGGCGCAGGGCGGCGCCCAGGTGCGGCAGCAAGCCGCGCACGCGTGCCAGGGCGGTGTCGTCGAAGCGGCCGGCCGTGGGCGTGCGGAAGAATTGTGCGAAGCCCCTGACGTGGTCGTCGCATTCGAGTTTCGCCAGCAGTACCGCGGCGCCGTCGAAATGGGCCAGCAGTTCACGGTGCAGCGGGCTCGCCTGGCGTTCGGGCGCGCTCAACAGCTCGGCGTCCGTGACCAGCTCGTCGGCGTGGGCGAACAACCGCGGGATGCGGATGTCGCTCAACAGGTAGTCGCGCACGTAGCGCTGGCACAGTGCGGCCGCGGGGCCACCGCAATCGGTCAGCAGGGTCGCGCGCGGACGCTCGCGCATGACCACGACGCCGATGGCACGGCAGTCGAGCCAGTCGGCCGCGGCGGCGAGCGGTTGCTGCCAACCGCGGCCGGCGAAAGTGTCGAGGTAGAGCGCGTCTACCAGTTCGGAACCCCGCGAAGGCATGGTCGATCGATGCTCCCTGTCCCTTCGGGTGCGACCGCGTAGGCTGTCGCACGGTGCGCGGAAATTCGTGCCAGCAGTGATCAGCGCGGGCCTCGGCCCGCGCGAACCGCCAGTCTTTCCGTGTTGCGATCGCTCGAATTCTGGGACGTTCGCATGTGTGCCGGCAGGGGTGGGGCCGGCAGTCGAGTCTCGGTCGAAAGCGGTCAGCCTAACCGATCTCGGCGCTCACTATATTAAAGCGACCATTTAAATGCTCCCACCCATATGGAGGAGTGTCGGCGCGCGGTGCTTCGTCGATACTCGGACGCCCTGTGCGCGACGCGGCGACGGACACCGCATCGCCTCGCGTGCTTCGTTCCCGGCCTTGCCGGCTGCCGTCCTGTTTACACGAACCCGACGCGGCTGGTCGCAGCAGGAGCCCGCACATGCCCGGTCATCACTCCGGCGCGATTGCCCCCGCGCGGTCGCTGTCGGCGCTGGTCGTCGACGTTCACCCGCGGCAGTCGGCGCCGCTCGTGGCCATGCTCGAACAGATCGGTACCCGAACGTCGACTGTCGACGGCGGGGCCGCGGCGCGCCGCGCGCTCGGCGAGAACAGGATCGACGTGATGTTCGTGTACGAGCGTTCGTGGGCACGCGACGCCGAGGTGCGCCGGCTGGCGCGCGATCGCGCCGCGCCCGAACACCGTCCCGTGGTGCTCGTGAGCGACGGTACGGGCGAGGTGGCGGTGGCGCCCGGCGGTGACGTCGACGACCTGCTGCGCCTGCCGTGTACCTCGTTCGAGCTGTCGTGGCGCCTGGCCAACGCGGCCCGCCACCACAAGCGGGTGCCCGCGTACAGCAGCGGCGCGGTTCCCGCCGAGGCGAGCGTGGCAGAGGCGCTCGCGCACTTCGCGCACCTCACTTATGGTCGCAACCTCGCCAGTCCCCACGTGCAGGCGCTGTTCCGTCCGTGCGAGGCCTTCAACGGCGACGTGTTCCTGCTCGCGCGTCGGCCGCACGGTGGCGTGCTCGCCGTGCTCGGCGACATCTCCGGCCACGGCCTGGCGGCGGCCGTGTTCGCCCCGGTCGTGGCCACGCTCTTCCACACCCTGGCGCCGACGGCGGCGAACCTGGCCGCCGTGCTCGCGGCCATCGATCGCGACTTCCACGCCGTGACCCCAAGCGCGGTCAGCCTCGCCCTGCACGCGGTCGAGCTGGGGCCGGGGCTGGAGCACATCGAGGTCGCCAACTGCGCCATGCCGCCGCTGTACCTGGCGGCGCCCGCTGGCCAGGTGCGGACCATCGAGTCGCGTTCCATCGCGGCCGGGGTCGACCCCCGGCTGTTCCTCGCCGCGGGCACACGCACGCTGCCGATCGAGACCGGCGAACGCGTGCTGCTCTACAGCGACGGCATGCTCGACGCCAGTGACCCGCGCGGGCGCAGCTTCGGCGCCGGCCGCTTGCGCTCCGCGGTACAGCTCGCCGCCGTCATGGGTGCCGGGCTGATCGGCGAAGTGGCGGGCGACCACGCCGAGTTCACCCGCGACATGGCCGCGAGCGACGATGCGAGCGTGGTCGAGATCGCCTGTGTGCCCGGTTTGATCGTGGCGCCGCCGGCTGCGCGTGACGGCGATCCCGCTCAGCGCAGGTAGAGCAGCAGCGGTAACACGACGATCGCGACTGCCACGGCCAGCGTCCCGTAGAGCACCAGGCGGAAGCGCGGCCCGGCCGTGAACTCGCCACGCATCACGCTGGACATCCAGTCGTCGGCGCGGTAGCTGACGCATTCCAGCGGCGAGTGGCCGCGGCGGTAGGACCAGCCCAGGGCCATGACCACGGCGAGCGCGGAGAGGGTGACGTTGCGCCAGTCACTCGCGTTCCACGACCAGGCCACGCCCCACGCCAGGTCCGACCATGGCCACAGCGGGTAGACCGGCCAGGCCGGGCCCGACGCGATGACGTCGCCGGCGAGGTGCAGGGCGACGGCGAGCACGCTCAACAGGGCCACCCGAACGCGCTGCCGGCCGGCGGCGAGGCGCCAGGCGAGCAGGCCGGCGGCGAGGGCGAAGACGATGCCGTGGGTGTAACGGTGATGGACGCCGGCATAGACGGCGAAGGCGTGATCGAGATCGCAACCGCCCGCCAGCCAGGCCAGCGGGTAGACCACGATGTCGATGTCCGGAGCGAGGCCGGCCAGCCCGACGATGCGGCGGTTGCGCCGCTCGCCCAGCCGCGCGCCGAGCAGCCAGCCGAGCCCGAGGTGCGCCGGCCCCTGCATCAGTGGTAGCGGTGACGGTGGCGGTAAGCCGCCGCACACCACCGTCGACGCTTGCCGCGTTCCGCCTGCAGGCCGGCCATGGCCACGCCGCGGTCACGTGCCGCCATCAGTCGATGGCGCCGGCCGCGCGCAGGGCGCTGATGTCCTCGGCCGGGCAACCCACGCTCGCGAGCAGTTCGGCGGTGTGCTGGCCGAGGCGCGGCGAACCGCTGCGCACCGGGCAGGGCTGGCCGTCGAAGATGGCCGGCGCGCGCGCCTGGCGCAGGCGCCCGGCATCCGGGTGGTCGTACTCGACGATGCTCGCGCGGTGGGTCACGCGCGGGTCGTCGAAGACCTCGGCGAGGCGGTTGACCTTGGCGCAGGGGACGCCTTCGCGATCCATGCGCCGCACTACCTCGTCGGCGTCGAGCGCCTGCATCGCGGCCTCGAGCAGGTCGCACAGCTCGGCGAAATTGGCGAAGCGATCCGACAGGGTACGAAAGCGCGCCTCGTCCTGAATGGCCTGGAGGCCGAGCGCGCGGCAGGCGCCGTACCATTCCTCATCGCCGACGACGGTGAGCGTGATGTGGCCATCACGGGTGGACAGCAGGCGGTAGAAATCAGCAATCGCGGGGCGCGTCTCGAATGGTTCGTCGCCGGCGAAACTGTGGTTCCAGTACGCCTCTGGCCACAGGAAGGCGAGGCTGGCATCGAGCATGGAGAGCTCGACGTGGTGGCCGCCGGCGATACCGCGCGCGCGCGCCAGCAGGGCCGCGCTGATGGCCTGGGCGGCGGTCAGCGCGGTGACCTTGTCGCTGGCGATGGTCTTCATCAAGGCCGGGGTGTCGCCGTCGCCCTGCACGTCGGTGAAGCCGGACACGCACTGGATGACGGGATCGTAGACGCGCTGGTGGGCGGCGGGTCCGGATGCACCGAAGCCCGAGATGGAGACGTAGATCAGGTCAGGATTGACCACGCGCAGATCCTCGTAGCCGAAACCCGAGCGGGCCAGCGCGCCGGGGCGCGCGTTCTGCACGAAGACGTCGGCCGTGCGCACCAGTTCGAGCAGCCACGGGCGCAGCGCGGCATTGCGCAGGTCGACCGCCATGGAGTGCTTGTTGCGGTTCATGTAGGCGGTGTAGGCGCCGACCCCGCCGCGCCGGCCGCCGACGTGGCGCGAGTTGTCACCGCTACCGCGCGCCTCCCAGCGGATGACCTCGGCGCCCTGGTCGGCGAGCATGCCGGTGGCCATCGGCCCGGCGGCGTTGGTGGTGGCCTCGATGATGCGGATGCCGCTCATGGGTTGCATGGCGCTGTCCTCCCCCTGGTCTGACAGGCAGGCATTCTACGGAAACCGGGCCGCCACGGCCGCCCGGGCCGGGCGCGGCGGCAGGGTGTTACGCGGGACCCGGCAGGGCGGCGCGGCGAAGTGGCGGGTGCGCGCGGTGACGGCGAGCCGATCAGTCGTGCAATCCGGTGCCTGCTTCGAACGCTGTCGTCGCGTCGTCCGTGTGCGTCGGCGGGGCGAACAGCGCGGCCGCGGCGACCCGTTCGGCGAGGGCGAAGGGCGCGATCAGGAACAGGTCGCGGTTGATCTCCGCAACGAGTTCGCCCTGGCTCGAGGTCAGGGTGCGCGCGAAGGCGCCGCGCAGGTGGGTCTTGGCCGTGTTGCGGGAGATCTGCAGCAGGTCGGCCGCTTCGCCGAGGCCGCGGCCGAGCACGATGTGGGCCGCGATGCCGGCCTGCATCGGTGACATCCCGTAGGCCTTGCGCAGGATGGCGCGGTACCACTCGAAGTGCGCGCCGCGTTCCAGCACGCACAGGGCGACGTGCCCGGCGGCGGACGCGGCGGCGCCGAAGGCGACGGCGGGAAAGGCGAGGGCGGTCCATTGCCGGTCCGGGGCGCCGCCGAGCATCCTGATGCGGCTACCGTTGATGCCGTGCGACGTGGAGTCGGCGATGACCCGCTGCAGCCAGCCGTCGGCCTCGCCGTCGTGGCTGCACAGGCGGCCGTTGCCGATGCGCAGTGGTATGCCGGGCTGGGCGAGCAGCTTCGTTGCCGCGTGGTTCAGGCGCACGACCTGGCGGCGCTGGTCGAGGACGAAGATCGCTGCCCAGGCGGCGTCCGGCAACATCGGCAGGGGGTTGCCGGGCGCGACCTCGGTGGCCCCGCCAGGCGGTGGCTGCGCAGGGGCAGGGGCGTGTTCCAGCGCCGGCATTCGCAGGCGCAGGCGCAGCGCGGTGACGAGATGTGTCACGAGCATCGCGATGGCCGCGGTGCTCGCGTCGTCATAGCGGTCGGCGCTCGAGTCGCGGCAGAACACCGCGAAGCCCCAGTGGCCGTCATCGAGATCGAACTTGACGAACAGGGAGCGCTTGATGCCCAGGCGCCGCAGGAAGTGACAATAGATCGGGCTCGTCGCCCGTTCGCCGTCGGACATCAGTTCGACATCGTAGTGAAAGGCACCGGGCAGGGCCTGCAGGCGCGGGATGCGCACGTCCGCCGGGTAGTAGTGGCGGGTGTAATCGATGCCGACGGAAGCATCGATACCGCCACCGTCGGCCAGGCGTATGCCCATGTCGTGGCGTTGCACCGCGGCGACGTACAGGCTGACGCAACCCAGCGCACGGGCCAGGGCCGCCAGCACCTCGCTCCAGGCCAGGCCGTGGAACGTCGCCACGTACAGGTCGTCGATCAGGTCCTGCACGTGTCGATGCAGCTTCGACATGTCGCTTCGCCCTCCTTGCAGCGCTGCCCTCCGGGCACAGCGTCGCCGGCCCACACCTGATGGCGCTTGACCGGAAGCTTGCCCCGAATCGGTGCGCGCCGATCGATGAACCGCGGCCGCAAGCGGCGTGGCCGGGCGCCGTGAGCGCCCGACGTGATGGTCCTTCGGGGCGCAGGCAAGCTACCACCCTTTCGAAATTCGAAGTTTCACCCGATTGGGTGATTCTGACCGCGCCGGACGGGCCGCTAATGAACCCATGACGCGCGTACCGACGACCCGCGAAAGCGGTTCCAGCACTGCACCGGGCGAACCGCATCCGTACCGGGCGCGCCGATCGCCGTGGGGAGTCTGAGCATGTCGAAGCAGGGCCGCCGCGCAGCACCGCGCGCAGGTGACCGCGCGGCATGGCGCCGCGTGGCCCCGTCCGGCCAGGCCATGGTCGCGGCCGCGCTGTGCAGCGCCGTGGCGCGCGCCGATGCTCTCGTCGCGGAAGCGGCCGTGGTCCCGTGGCCGGGCGACTGGCAGTGGCTGGCCGGCGTTCTCGGCGCCAGCCTGGCGGCGGTGCTGCTGCTGTGGCGTCGCGCGGTGCACCGCCTGCGCCTCAGCGACCGGCGCTTCGATTCGATGATCGACTTCTCGCCCGACGCCATGCTGTGTGTCGACGGTGCCGGGCGCATCGTCCGCGTCAACGAACGCTGCGCCTCGCTCAGCGGGTACCCGGCCAGCGCCTTGCTCGGGCAGCGCGTCGAATGCCTCGTGCCGAAACGTTTCGCCAACCATGCCGACGCGGTGCGCGGCTACCTCGCCCGGCCGCAGGTGCGCATGATGGGGAGCGGCCGGGAACTCGCCTTGCAGCACCGTGACGGCCATGAAATCCCGGTCGAGATCGGTCTCACCCACCTGCCGGGCGCCGATGGCGCCCTGGTCGTCGCCGCCGTCCGCGACCTGTCCGAGCGTAAGCGGGCCGAGGTCGCCATCGCGCGCAGCGAGCGGCGTCTGCGTGAGATCACCAACAACGTGCCGGGGGCCGTGTTCCAGGCCGAACGTGCGCCACGCGGTGGCTGCGTGTTCCGTTTCGTCAGCGACGGCATCTACGCGCTGCTCGACATCACCCGACCGGGGCGCGGTGCGATCACGCCGGACGAACTGCTCGCCCGGGTCGCCCACGAGGATCGCCCGGCCTTGCTCGAATCGCTCGAACAGGCCAGCGGTGCGCGTAGCAGCTGGGCGCACGAGTTCCGCGTGCGCACCGGCCAGGGTTCCTACAAGTGGGTGGCGGGCCGCGCAGAGCCGGCAGCCGGTGCCGGTGGCGCGCTGAGCTGGAACGGCGTCCTGCACGACGTCACCGAAATGCGCCAGCTGTCCGAGGAGCTGTCCCATCTCGCCGCCCACGACGGCCTGACCGGGCTGGTCAATCGGCGCGCGTTCGAACACGCCCTCGTCCAGGTGCTGGCACGCGGGCGCGAGAGCGGGCAGGGCGTGGTGCTGGCCTGTCTCGATCTCGACCAGTTCAAGGTCGTCAACGACACCTGCGGGCACGCCGCCGGCGACGAACTGCTACGCCAGGTGACGGCCCTGCTGGGACGTCACCTGCGCGGCCGCGACGTGCTCGGACGCCTCGGCGGCGACGAGTTCGCCATCGTCATGGAAGGCGCCGAGGTCGACGTCGCGCTCAACGTGATGGAGCGCATTCGCGAGGTCGTCGCGAACCATCGCTTCGCCTGGGAAGGCAAGACCTTCAGCCTCAGCGTGAGCATCGGCGTCGTCGCGGTCGGCGACGGCATGGGCGATGCCGCCGAGGTCATGAAGTGTGCCGACGCGGCGTGCTACGCGGCCAAGGATGGCGGGCGCAACCGCATCCATCTCTACGCGCAGGAAGACGCCGTGGTCGCCCTGCAGCGTGGGCAGATGCGCTGGGTGCCGCTGATCGACCAGGCGCTGGCCGAGGGCCGCTTCGAACTCTACGGGCAGCGCATCGCCAGGTTGTCCGAGCACGTCGCCGAGGGCGACCACGTCGAAATCCTGCTCCGGATGCGGCTCGATTCCGGAGAGCTGGCCACGCCGGGCGCGTTCCTGCCCGCGGCGGAACGCTACAACCTCGCCCCGCGGGTCGACCGCTGGGTGGTGGGCAGGGCGCTCGACCACATCGAGCAGGTCTGCGCACAGCATCCGGACCGCGTCTGGAACATCAACCTGTCCGGCCTGACCCTGGGCGATCCCAGCGCCAGCCGCGCCATCGGCGAACGCCTGGCGGCATCGCCCTGCGCCGCGCGCATCTGCCTGGAGATCACCGAGACGGCACTGATCTCCAACCTGAGCCTGGCGACCGAGTTCATCGCCCGGCTCAAGGCCCTCGGCTGCCGCTTCGCCCTCGACGATTTCGGCAGCGGCATCTCGTCGTTCGGCCAACTGAAGAACCTCGACATCGATTTCGTCAAGATCGACGGCGTCTTCGTGCGCGACATGGCCGCCGACCGCGTCGACCGCGAGATGGTTCGCGCGATCAACGACATGGCCCACGTCATGGCAATCAAGACGGTGGCCGAATGCGTCGAGGACGAAGCCACCCTGCGCGTCCTGCGCAGCATCGGCGTCGACTTCGTGCAGGGCTTCGGCATCGGCCGGCCGGCGCCGCTGGTGGCGGACACCCCGGGTCCCGGCGTGCATGTCCGCGCGGGCGGGTCGCGGCGCGGCGGACGCCGGGTGCGGGAAGTCGCCGTGCCCTGCGAGGCCTGTGCAGAGTGAAAGCGCCACCCGGTCAAGGCACGCCACCGGAGCAGCCGGGTTCGCGGCCAGGCCCGTCGGCAAGGCGCGCGGACGATGCCGAGCGGAATGTGCGTGCAGTCCTCGCGCACGCCGACTGCAGGACCTGCGCGGCCGCTTGCGACGCCGCCGAGCGGCGCGCCTGCCGCGAGGCGGTGGTCGACATCGTGTTGCTGCATCACGACGCCGTCGACGGCGTGCTGCCCGCGGTGATCGATGACATCAGGACGGCCTTCGCCCGTCATCAGCTGCCGTTGAACCTGCGCTGCCACGACCCGCACGCGTCGCACGGCATGCCCGCTGCGACGGTGCCCGCCGACCTCGAGCAGGGTCTCTCGCACCTGCTGCGCCGTCGTGCCGCCGATGTCGAGGAGGCGCCGCACGAGCGTCGTCGCGCCGATCACGAGTTTGCCGTCGAGACGTTCGAGCGGGCGGTTTACGGCCGCAACCTCGTCAACCCCAGCGTGCGCACCCTGTTCCGTCCGCAGGAAAGCTACAGCGGCGATGTTTTCCTGGTGCGCCAGGCGGCGGACGGTTCGATCATGGCGCTGCTCGCCGACCTCACTGGCCACGGCCTGGCAGCGGCGTTCTTCGCCGTGCCCCTGGCCGAGATCTTTCACAACATGGTGGCCCGCAGCTACCCGGCCGAAACCATCCTGCGTGCGCTCAACGAACGCTTGTGCGCGCTGTTGCCGACCGGCGTCTACGTCGGCCTGCAGTTCGTCGAGATCGAGCGCGACCTGGCCACCGTCCGCGCGGCCAACTGCGCGATGCAGAGCATCTGGATGGTGAGCGCCGACGGCGTGGTGTCGGCACTGGACTCCCATTCGATCGCCGCCGGCATCGACGTCGCCGGATTTCGCGGCGATGCCCTGCATCCGCTGCGCTGCGCGCCGGGCACGCGCATCCTGCTGGCGAGCGATGGCCTGGTCGAGGCCGAGAACCGGCTGGGCGAAGCGTTCGGCGCCACGCGCCTGCGCGCGGTGATCGAACGGGCCGGCCGGGACGGGCAGCCGCTGGTCGACGCGGTCGTGCGCGAACTGGACGGCTTCCTATCCGGCAGCGAGCTGCACGACGATCTGAGCGTGGTGGAGATCAGTTGCGACGCGGCCCTGATCGGTGACTGCGGGGCGTTCGTCGCCGAGGCTTGAGCCGCCAACAGGGGGGATGCGGTGACAGGAACGGGGTCTCTGTTACCGATTTCCGGACGTCACTGGCGCAGTTCGTGTGGCGGGCTATCCGTGCCCCGCGCTGGCGGTGCTCGCACCGACCGGCATCGCGGCTATCATCGTTCCCCGTGCCGCCCATCCCGCCCGGAGGAAACCCGCCCATGCATCTCGTCCGCTCCTCGCTCTTCGTCCCCGGCCACAAGCCCGACTGGGTCGCCAAGGCGCGCGCCGCCGGCGCCGACGAACTGATCCTCGATCTCGAGGACGCCGTGCCCGACGACCAGAAGACCGCCGCGCGCCCGCTGGTGCGCGACAGCGTCAAGGCCCTGCACGCCGCAGGCCAGTACTGCTCGGTGCGCATCAACGGCTACGCCACCGGGCGCACCTTGGACGACCTCGAGGGCATCGCCTGCGCCGAGCTGCGCGCGGTGATGCTGCCCAAGGTCGAGCGGGTGGAGGATCTCGTCGCGCTCGACACCCTGCTCACCCAGCTCGAACGCCGTCACGGCATCGCCGACGGCACGATCAAGACCACCCTGCTGCTGGAAACCGCCGGCGCCATGCGCAACGCCTACGACATCGCGCGGGCCTGTCCGCGCGTACACCAGCTGGTGCTGGCGGCGGGCCCCGGCGGCGATGCCGCGCGTGCGGTCGGCTACCAGTGGACGAAGGGCGGCGAGGAGACGCTCTACCTGCGCTCGCGCGCCGTGCTCGACGCCCGCGCCGCCGGCGTGCCCTATCCCATGATCAGCTCGTGGTGGGACATCCGCGATCTCGATGGCCTGCGCGCCGATGCGCTGCGCAACCGCCGTCTCGGCCTGCGTGGCATGTGCGTGATGCATCCGAGCCACGTCGCCATCGTCAACGAGGTCTTCAGTCCATCGGAGGCCGAGATCGCGCATGCCCGCGGCGTGCTCGCGGCGATGGCCGCGGCCGAGGCCGAGGGCCGCGCGGCGGTCATCTACGAGGGTGACATGGTCGACTACGCGATGGTGGCGACGGCGCGCGAGTTGATCGCGCTGGCCGAGAGTCTCGCCGCCGCGGAGACGGCCACGGCGTGAGCCGGCCGGCTTCAGCCGGCGAGGCGAAGCAGCACGCTGAGCAGCAGGGTCGCGAGTCCGAGCACGCCGAGGATCGCGACGAGCGGCGCGAGCGATGCCGGCGCGTCGGCAACGTGCGTCACGGGTACCGTGTGCGCCGCGGCGGCCGGCGCCGTCGCCGGCCATTCGGCGAGGCGCTCGAGTACGAAGCCGCGCAACGTGGGCTCGAGGGTGCTCGCGCGCTCGGCGAAACGCGCGGCCAGCGCCGGCGCGTCGCACGGCGCGCCGTGCGCGAGCAGCGGTGTGCGCGGATGGCCGCCGGGGCGCGTGCCATCGTCGACGTACGCATGACTCGCGCCGCTGACGGCGTCCCATTCGAACAACTGTTCACGGTCTGCGCGCCCGGCGTGGGCGAGCTGCAGGCGCACGATGCGGCCGTGTTCCTGCCACACGAAGAGGTCCATGTCCTCGCCGCGGAACCAGCGTCGCGGCGGTTCGCCGGCGCGCTGGTGGACGGCGCGGATTTCGACCAGGCTCCCGGTCACGCGTTCAGGCCGGTTTCTCGGCGACCAGCTCGACCGGGGCGACGCGGTTCGCGACGATGTTGTCGATCATGTTCTTCACCTTCAGCGGCGCGCTGTCGCCCATCAACAGGTGGATGCCGAGTGGCGGCGGGCCGCCGCCCTGGTCGCTGCGGGCCTTGAGCCGGGCGAAGAACTCGACGGCGAAATCGCGGCGATTGCGCTCGGCCAGGATCGCGAAACCGGCCCGGGTCAGCGCGGCGCGATACGCGGCGGGCGTGGCCAGGGCGCTGCCGGCGGCACTCGCCGCCCACGGTACGGGGTAGGCGAGGTCACCGTCCCCGGTCAGCATGACGTCGTAGATGCCGGCCATCCCGCCCGGTCGCAGGACGCGGAAGAGTTCCGCGGCGAGCGCGGCCTTGTCGGCGATGTTCATGCCCACGTGCATGACGAAGGCGCGGTCGAAGCTGGCGTCGGCGATGTCGAGCGCGGTAGCGTCGCCGACTTCGAGGGTGACCCGTTCGCCGAGCCCGACCCAGGCGCACAGGGTGTTACCGGTGGCGACGTACTCGGGGGTGAGATCGACGCCGGTGACCCGGCAGCCGTAGCGCGCGGCGGCGAAGCGGCTGGCGCCGCCGAGTCCGCAGCCGACGTCGAGCACGCGGTGCTCCGCGGCGATGTCGAGCTGGTCGAGGAAAGCCTCGGTCGCGACGCGGCCGCCGACGTGGAACTCGTCGACCGGGCCGAGATCCTCGACCGTGACCGATGCCGTGGTCTTGCCGAGTTGTACGATCCCCGCGGCGATGGCGTCGACCAGCCGGCCATGGGTGTAGTGGGCGGAGACGAGTTCGCGATCGGGCATGGCAGGGCTCCGGGAGGCTGGGCAGCGCGTGCCAGGCACGGCGCGTGGCGATGGTAGCACCGTCGCGGCACGCCTTCTGCCGCCATGCCGTTCTCGCTTAGGATGCCGGTACGCAGATGCTGACCGAGGGAGGTCCACCGTGCTGGTCCGACGCACACACCCGACATTCGTTCGCTATATCGACAAGAGCCGCGAGTACTACGCCGCCCACGGCTACGACAAGCCCTATGCCTGGGCGCACTACGACGCGGTGCCGTTCCAGGCGCTGCCCAAGCCGCTGGCCGAGTGCCGCATCGGCCTCGGCACCACCGCCGATCGCGCGCCGCGCGCCGGCGGCCGCGCCGCCAAGCTCTATGCCGAGTCCATGCAACGCACCGAGCCGCTGCACACCGAGATGTTCTGGGATCGCGACGCCACGCATACCGACGACCCCGAGTCCTTCCTGCCGCGCGCGGCGCTGGGCCGCTTGCGCGACGCCGGCCGCGTGCGCGACTTGAGCGGGCGTTTCTACGGGCTCTCGACCGACTACAGCCAGCGCCAGACCATCGAGCAGGACGCGCCGCAGCTCGAGGCCTGGATGCGCGAGGACGGCGTCGACGCGGCGATCCTCGTCGCCCTCTGACCCGTGTGTCACCAGACCGTGAGTCTGGTCGCACGGCATCTCGAGGCGGCGGGTATCCCGACGGTCGTCATCGGCTCGGCGCGCGACATCGTCGAGGAATGCGGCGTGCCGCGTTTCCTCTTCGTCGATTTCCCGCTCGGCAATCCCTGCGGCAAGCCGTACGACACGGCCATGCAGGACGCCATCGCCGGCGCCGCGCTGGACCTGCTGGAACGGGCCTGGGCCCCGCGTACCACGGTGCAGCGGCCCGAAGTCTGGAACGCGCAGGACGACCTGGCGTGGCGGGCGAACTTCATGCGTGTCGACGACAGCAACCGCGCCCAGCTCGCCGCCGCGGGCGAGGCGCGCCGGCGCGAGCAGGCGGCGGTGCGGGAGGCGAAACCCGGTTGACGACAGCGGCCAGGGCGTTGCCGGCTGTGGCCGGCGACGCCTGGCGCCGCCCGCAACGGTCGCAGTCGAGGCCGTGGCGGAACCCGCCGTGCCAGCGTGCCGTCCCGACCGGGTACGGGGTGCCGAGGCTGTATTGATGACCGACGCCGGGCGCTGGATTGGTGCCGCGGCGGGGCGTTGCTGTCCGGGCCGGGGTTGCCCGGCTTCAGCCCAGCGCCTCGCCTGCCTCCAGCAACTCCCGGATGCGTACCGTCAGCGCCGCCGCCCGCGCACCGTCGGCGACGCGGTGATCGTAGGCGACGGACACGGTCATCATCGGCGCGATGGCGAGTGCGCCGTCGCGTACCACGGCGCGGTCTTCCAGCGCACCGACGAACACCAGCACCGGCTGCGGCGAGTTCAGCACCGGGGTGCCGGCACGGATGCCGAAGGCGCCGAGGTTGGAGACCGTGGCACTGCCGCCCTCGACGTCGGCGGGAGAGAGCGTGCCGTCGCGCGCGGCGGCGGCGAGTTCGCGCGTGCGGGTGGCGATGTCGAGCAGGGCGAGCTTGCCGGCATCGCGCAGGATGGGCACGACCAGGCCGCGCGGGGTGTCGATGGCAATGCCGATGTCGACGCCCTCGAAACAGATCCGGGTGTCGCCGTCGACGGCGGCGTTGAGGTGCGGGTGCTCGGCCAGCGCGCGCGCGGTGGCGGCGACGCAGAAGTCGCCGATCGTGACCTGGGCGCGCGGGTCACCGTCCTGCTTCCACCGTGCGCGCACGCGCTTCACCGCGCCCATGTCGGCATCGACCATCTGCACGAAGTGCGGGGCGTTGAGCCAGGCCTCGTGGGTGTGGCGGGCGGTGGCGCGTTCGAGCGGCGAGAGGGCCACGCGCTCGCGTACGGCGCGACCGTGCCAGTACTCGGCGGCGGGTGTGGGCGCGGCGTCGCCGGCGGCGCGGGCCGCGATGGCCGCGGCGACGTCCTCGGCGGTGACCAGGCCGTCCGGGCCGCTGCCGGGCAGGCTGGCCGGGTCGATGCCGTGCTCGCTGGCCAGGCGGCGCGCCTTGGGCGAGACCGGCGCGCGCGCGCCGCGGCGACTGGTGCCTGCCGCGGCCGCGGGGGCGGCCGTGACCTGTTCCTCGGGGCGCGCGATCTCGGGTATGGGCGCACTCGCCGGCGCCGCTTCGTCGCCGGCGAGGACGTGGCCGAGGAGGGCGCCGACCTCGAGCGTGTCGCCCGGCGCGGCCAGGGCGTTGCCGAGGGTGCCGGCGGCGGGCGCCTCGACCTCGAAGGTGGTCTTGTCGGTCTCGACGGTGACCAGCGCGTCGCCGGCGGCGACCGCCGCCCCCGGCGCGACCAGCCATTCGACGATCACGCCCTCGGTCATGGACTGGCCGATGCGCGGCATGCGGATGTCGGTGGCCATGTCCGTCCCCTTCAGGCGAGCACGCCGCGCACGGTGGCGGCGATGGTCTCGGCACTGGGCACGAGCTGGTCGACCAGGTGCTTGGCCGTCGGCACCGGCACGTCGGGAATGGCGAGGCGCTTGAACGGCCGGTCGAGGTAGCCGAAGGCGTCTTCCATCAGGCGTGCGCCGATCTCGGCGCCGACACCCAAGGTGCGGAACGCCTCCTCGACCACCAGGCAGCCGCCGGTCTTCTTCACCGAGGTGAGCAGGGTGTCCCAGTCGAAGGGGTTCAGCGTGCGCGGGTCGATGACCTCGATCTCGATGCCTTCGGCGGCGAGCGTTTCGGCCGCCTTGAGGGTCCGCCGCAGCATGTCCTGCCAGGCGACCACGGTCAGGGCGTCGCCGGCGCGCCGCACCGCGGCCTGGCCGAACGGCACCAGGTGCTCGCCGTCCGGCACCTCGCCCTTCATCGGGTAGAGCAGCTTGTGCTCGAACAGCACCACCGGGTCGTCGCTGCGGATGGCGCTCTTGAGCAGGCCCTTGACGTCGGCCGGGGAGGAGGGCACGGCGAGGCGCAGCCCCGGCGTGTGCATGACGTAGGCCTCCGGGCACTGCGAATGCTCGGGGCCGAAACCGTAACCGCCGGACGGCGCGCGGATCACCAGCGGCAGGGTGTAGGCGCCGTCGTGGGTGTAGCGCCAGCCGCCGGCCTTGAGCAGGACCTCGTCGGCGGCGCACAGCACGAAGTCGGCGAACTGCAGCTCGGCGACCGGGCGCAGGCCGCGCGCGGCGGCGCCGACCGCCATGCCGGCGATGAGGTTCTCGGCGATGGGGGTATCGAACACGCGTGCACCGAACTGCTGTCGCAGTCCGCGCAGCACGCCGAAGATGCCGCCGTGGATCTCGACGTCCTCGCCGAACAGGACCACGCGCTCGTCGCGCGCCAGCTCTTCGGCCAGGGCCTCGCCGATGGCGGCGCCGTAGGTGAGGGTGCGCGCGCTCATGCCGCGTACACCGCGTCGAAGGCCGCGCCGGGTGCGGCCAGTGGCTGGGCGCGCTCGGTCGCGATGCCGGCCTCGATGAGGGCGTCGGCCTCGTCCTCGAGCGCCTTGACCCCGGCCGCGTCGACCAGGCCGCGCTCGACCATGTGGCGCACGAACACCGGCAGCGGGTCGCGTGCCTTCAAGGCTTCCTGCTCGTCGGCGCTGCGGTAGTCGAGCGGGTCGCCGATGTAGTGGCCGAGCAGGCGCTCGACCTTGGCCTCGATGAGGGTCGGACCGTGGCCGGCGCGGGCGCGCTCGGCGGCCGTGCGGGTGGCGTCGTAGACGGCGTCGACGTCGTTGCCGTCGACCACCACCCCGGGCATGGCGTAGCCGGCGGCACGGTCGGCGATGTTCTCGACCGCGGTCGAGTGCTTCGCCGACACCGACACCGCCCAGCCGTTGTTCTCGCAGAAGAAAATCACCGGCAGCTTGCGCACGGCGGCGAAGTTGGCCGCCTCGTGGAACTGGCCGCGATTGGAAGTGCCGTCGCCGAAGAAGATCACCGTCACGGCGTCGCGACCGAGCATCTGGTCGGCCAGCGCGTTGCCGACGCCGAGGACGAAGTTGCCGCCGAGGGTGCCGCTCTCGCCCATGATGCCGCGGGCCGGGTCGACCACGTGCATGACCCCGCCCTTGCCGCGGTTGGTGCCGCCCTCCTTGCAGGCGATGTCGCACAGGATGCGATCGAGCGGCAGGCCGCGTGCGATCCAGTAGGCGCTGCCGCGATGGCCGTAGAACATCGGGTCGTCGGGGCGCAGCGCGGCCAGCGCCGCGCACTGCGCGAGTTCCTGGCCCGCGCCCGGGTGCAGCGAGGCCGGCAGGTCGCCGGCCATGGCGAGCTGGATGACGCGTTCCTCGAAGCGCCGCGCGAGCAGGGCGTGGCGCAGGATGGTGAGGTAGGTGTTTTCCTCCACGACGACTTCTCCCCTCGGTCGTTGGTGGCGCGCGGCGCCGGTCTCAGGCGCGCCAGGGTTCGACGATGATCTTGGCGTGCTGCTCGGGCGAGGCCAGGGCGGCGAACGCGCCCGCCACGCCCTCGATGCCGACGGTGCCGGTCAGCAGCGGTGCGACGTCGATGCGGCCCTCGGCGATCCAATGCAGGGTATTGGCGAACTCCTCGCCGCTGTAGCCGAGCACGAACTGCAGGTTGAGTTCCTTGTTGATGCCGAACATGGGCTCGATGTGGTCGCGTTGCATGCACACCCCCACCACCACGATGCGCGCGTTGGCCGGTACGCCGGCCATGATCTGTTCGATGACCCCGGGCACGCCGACGCATTCGAAGACCAGCGCCGGGCGCAGGTGGGGGCCGGTGAGCCAGGGCGCGCGCGGTGGCGCCTGCGTCGGGTCGGCATAGGCAGCGGCCTCGGCCCAGGCGTTGTAAGGCGAGTGCTCGGCCGGGTCGACGACGATGTCGGCGCCCATGGCGAGCGCGAGTTCGCGACGCCGCGCGGAGAAATCGGCGGCGACGATGGGGCGGATGTCGGCGAGTTTCAAGGCCGCGATCACGGCCAGGCCGACCGGGCCGCAGCCGATCACCAGCGGCGCGTCGTCGGGGCCGGGCCGCGCCTTGGCCACGGCGTGCACGCCGACCGCCATGGGTTCGGTGAGCGCTGCGAACTCGGTCGACAGGCCGTTCGGCACCGGCAGCAGGAGGGTCTCGGACAAGCGCATGTACTCGGCGTAGCCGCCCGGGTTGTCGTTCGAATAGCCGACCGACTCGATGCCGTGGCTGCTGAACACGATCGGCATGGAGCACACCCGCGTGCCGGCGGCCAGGCGGCGCTCGGTGCCGGGACCGTGGTCGACGACCTCGGCGCAGAATTCGTGGCCCATGACGACGTCGCGCGCGACGTCCATGACGAACGGGCCGCCCGAACGGCGTGCGCCCTCGACCAGCAGTTCGGTGTGTTCGAGGGCGTGCAGGTCCGAGCCGCAGATGCCGCAGGCGAGCGTCTTGACCAGCACTTCGCCGCGGCGTGGTTCGGGCGCGGGGATGTCGTCGACGACGAGGCGATGATGGCGCATCACGGCTGCGCGCATGGCGTGTTCTCCGGCGGGATGGGGCGACGATTCTAGCCCGGAATTCCCGCGTGTATCCGCCGCGAGGGCGAGCGCGCACCCCATGCGTTGATGCGCGCACCGGGCCGTCATGACCGCTCGTCGCGGCGCCAGCGGCGCGCACGACGCGTGCTTTTCGGAATGTTCCGAAACCGTTTCCGCGGCGGGGGCCGGCGTGGGAACATCGTCGCCCCACCATCAAGCGAGGAGGAATCACCCATGAGCGGAACGCTCGACGGCAAGGTCGCTTTCGTCACCGGCGCGGCCGGTGGCATCGGTGCCGGCATCGCGCGCTGCCTGGCCGCGGCCGGCGCCAGTGTCGCCATCATCGATCTCGACGGCGCGGGCGCCGCGCGCACGGCGGCCGGTCTCGGCGTGCCGGCGGTGGGCTTCGCCGCCGACGCCAGCGAGGAGGGCGCCATGACCGCCGCTGCCGAGCGCGTCGCCAGGGAACTCGGCGGCATCGACATCATGGTCAACAATGCCGGCGGTGGTGGCCGCAACATGGACGAACTCGGCGTCGGCCTGCCGTTCACCAACGTCACCCAGGCCGGCTGGGACGCCCAGCTCGGCACCAACCTGCGCACCGCCTTCGCCGGCTGCAAGGCGGCGATCCCACATCTCCAGGCGCGCGGCGGCGGCAGCATCGTCAACGTCGCCTCGATCGCGGCGCTCATCGCCGCGCCCTCGATCCCGGCCTACGCTGCAGCCAAGGCCGGCGTGGTCAGCCTGACCCGCAGTCTCGCGCTGGAACTCGGGCCGCAGGACATCCGCGTCAACGCCATCTGCCCCGGCTTCCTGTGGACCCGCGCGTGGGAGATGCTCGCCGAGCTGCTCAAGGCGGGCGTGCCGGAGTATGCCGACATGGCGCCGCGCGACGTCTTCCTCGACCAGGTCAAGCGCTGCACCCCGCTCGGCCGCGAGCAGACGCCGGAGGACATCGGCGAGCTGGTCGTGTTCCTGGCCTCGCCCGGGGCACGCAACATCACCGGGCAGGAGATCAAGGTCGACGGCGGCATCACGCTCAACCTGGTGGCGAACTGAGCGCTGCCGACGGCGCAGGCTCAGCGGCGGCGTCGTGTCCCCAGGGCGGCCAGCGCCGCCGGCAGCAGCAGGGCCGGCGCCGGCAGCGGCACGGGGGCGACGTCGCCGTCGTGCACGGCCCAGGTGCGCAGGCCGGTGTTGTCGGGATGGGCGTCGCCGAAGCCCTCCTGGGCGCCGTCGGCCATCAGCCAGGCATAGACGCGCGGCGCGTTGAAGGGATTGTCGCTCGACGACCAGTACCAGTCCGCCTGCAGTTCGGTGAACGGCCCCGGCGCATTGGCCGAGACCAGGCGGACGTTGAGCATGAAGCCGAGTTCGTTGTCGAGGCAGGCGTCGACGCCGAGGCCTTTACAGCCGATGGCGACGCCATCGTCGTTGCGGTCGGTAATGGGCAGGCGCCAGCTGCTGACCCCGCCGATGACGAGCCCGGCGAGCGCGACCGTGGCCTGGTTGAGCGTGCTCTCACCGAGCAGGTCGGCGTCGGCGGCCCAGGTGATGCCGAGATTCGGGTCGTACCAGGCGAGCCCGCCAAGACGGCTTTCCAGCGGTTGCAGGCTGGCCGCGCCGGCAGGCAGCGCCACTAGCAGCAACAGCGAGGCGAGCGCCCGGTGCAGGCCGCGTGCGGCACGTTGGCAGGCTGGTTCGAAGTCGGTGATCGTCACGGCAGGAGCACTCCCTGGTTTGCTTTTCCTGCGAGTAGAGCGGAGCGGTGGCGAGCCGTGCTGATCGCGGTCAACAAACGCGCTGGGCATCCACGCGGCGGCGAGCGCTTGCGGCTGGCCGTGCGGCCGGCAGCGGCTCCCGAACGGTTGGCCAGGCGTGGCCGCCGTGATCTAGAGTGACGGACCGTTCCGGCCCACGCGCCGAGGAGACCGTCATGAATCAACCCCTGAACCTGCCCGCGGGCTGCGACCTCGACACCGTCGAGTGGATGCAACTCGCCGGCGGCCCCGAGTTCGACTATCCCATCGACTACGCCTACGCGGTGGCCGACGCCGACCCGCATGCCGGCCACATCGAGCTGCTGATCCGCTGGCAGCCCGGCGCCTATTGCCATTACCACCGCCATCTCGGCCGTACCGCGGCGACGGTGCTCGAGGGCGAACAGCACATCGTCGAAGAGCGCGACTTCGAGACCGTGCACAAGGTGCGCGAAGCGGGCTTCCAGGGCGCGGTCGCCGACGGCGACGTGCACATGGAATATGCCGGGCCGGCCGGCCTGACCATGCTGTTCAGCATCGACGCGCCGGACGGCCACCTGTTCGATCTGCTCGATCGCGCCGGCAACACCCTGCTCGCCGTCTCGATCACCGACCTGGTCGAGCGCCGCCTGGGCGTGGCCCGGGCCGGCTGAGTCGCGGGCGTCGCCTCAGGCGGCGCCGAGCCAGTGCGCGAGCACGTCGCCGGCGTGCTCGAACCAGCGCGTGGTGCCATCGAGGTGCAGCGTGCGCAGGGCGACGACCGCCCAGCGGGCGGCGCCGTGGGCGGCTCCGCGGTCGCAATACGCCGCGCCCTCGGCCCGGTCGGGCGATTCGGCGAACACCCAGGCCACGTAGTGGGGGTGGTCGGCGTGATCGACCCGGACCAGCTGCACCGGGTAGGGCGGCAGGTAGCGTGCCGCGGCACGGCGCCGCAGGGCGTCGTCCTCGATGCGTGCGGTCTCGATGCGCAACAGCGCGGTGAATTGCGTCAGCGACAGCGGCGTTGGACCCATGCCTGACTTCTGCGGGCGCCGCCTCAGCCTGCTCCCAGCACCTCGTCGACGGTCGCCAGCAGCAGCTCGGCGTGTTCGCGTGCGAAGGGCATGGGCGGGCGCATCTTGAGCACGTTGTCGAATTCGCCGATGCGGTTCATGAGGATGCCGCGTTCCTTCATGCGGTTGACGATGCGGCGGGTCTCCTCCGTGGCCGGCTCGCGCGTGGCGCGGTCGCGCACGAGTTCGACACCGATCCACAGGCCCGCGCCGCGCACGTCGCCGATCACCGCGTGACGTTCGGCGAGGCGGCGGAAGCCGTCGCGCACGTAGTCGCCCTGGGCGCGCGCGTTGGCGAGGAGATCTTCGCGCTCCATCACGTCCAGCACCGCGGACGCCACCGCGCAGGACACCGGGTTGCCGCCGAAGGTGTTGAAGTACATGACGTCGTGGCGGAAGGCGTCGAGCAGTTCGCGGCGCGTCACCACCGCGGAGATCGGGTGACCGTTGCCCATCGGCTTGCCGAGCGTGACGATGTCCGGGCTGAAGCCCACCAGGTCGTGGCCCCACATGGTGCCGGTACGGCCGAAGCCCGCCTGGACCTCGTCGGCGATGACCAGCCCGCCGGCCGCGCGCACGCGCGCGGCGGCCGCCGCCATGAAGCCGGCGGGCACGTCGGGCAGCCCTTCGTTGGCGAAGATCGAACACACGATGAGGCCGGCGAAACCGGCGTCGCTGGCCGCGAGCTCGGCGATTGCCGCATCGAGGCAGGCGAGGTAGTGATCGCACAGAGCCGCGCCGGCGAGTCCCTGCGGCGCGCGGTAGGCATCGGGCCAGGGCATGGTGCGCACGTCCGGGTGCGGGGTGACGCGGCCGTAGAACAGCGGCGAGACGGCGTCCACGGCGGTGGTGTTGCCGTGGTAGGTGAGGTTGGTGCAGACGATGCCGCGGTGGCCCGTGGCATGGCGCGCGATACGCAGGGCCTGGTCGTTGGCCTCGGAGCCGGTACAGGCATAGAGCACGCTGTCGAGGTGCGGGGCGAACGTCGCCAGCAGCCGTTCGGAGTAGTCGAGGATGGTTTCGTGCAGGTAGCGCGTGTGCACGTTGAGGGTCGCCGCCTGGCGGGCCAGCGCCGCCACCACGTCGGGATGGCAGTGGCCGACGTGCGGCACGTTGTTGTAGCAATCGAGGTAACGGCGGCCGTCAGCGGCGTACAGCCACACGCCCTCACCGCGCACGATGTGCAGCGGTTCGTCGTAGAACAGCGGTGCGCCGGCGCCGAGCAGGCGCTCGCGGCGGGCGAGGAGTTTCGCGGTGCGTTCATCCATGGCGGACCGCCGCTTCGAGGCGCGCGCGGGTATTGGCCAGGCACAGCCGCGCCTCGTCGTCGATGGCGGCGAGCTGGGCCGGCGTCGGCGGCTCGGCGCGGTCCGGGTTGACGAGGGTGCGGGTGTAGCGCGTGCCGCCGGGCACGGCCTCGAAGCGGTACTCGCCGACGATCGGCCCGATGAAATCGGTCTCGGCGACGATGGCCCAGAAACCCGGCCGGTCGCTCGCCGTCACCTGCCAGCGCAGGTGGATCTCGCCGCGCCGGATGCGCCAGCGTTCGTCGAAGCGTTCGCCCCGTGCCAGCGGCCGGCCGGGGGCATCGATGTGGTGCGAGGCCGGGTGCCACTCCGGCCAGCGGCAGGGATCGGCGAGGTAGTCGTAGACCGCCGCCGGCGGTACCGCGATGACGACCTGGTGCGAGCAGCTGAAGCGCATCGGCCGGGCCTCAGGCGTCGAGCGCTTCGAGGGACTCGGGCAGGATCTGGCCGCCGTCGACGACCAGCGTCTGGCCGGTGATGTAGGCGGCTTCCTTCGAGGCGAAGAACAGCGCGGCGTGACCGATGTCCTCCACGCTGCCGAGCGCCCGCAGGGGGATCGAGGCGGCCATGGTGGCGAGGTAGTCCTCGCCGAGATCGGCCAGGCCCTCGGTGACGACGTTGCCGGGCAGCACGGCGTTGATGGTGATGCCATGGCGGGCCAGTTCCAGCGCGGCGGTGCGCATGAAGCCGAGCTGGCCGGCCTTGCTCGCCCCGTAGTGGCTCCAGCCCGGGAAGCCGGTCACCGGGCCGGTGATCGAGGAGGTCAGGACGACGCGGCCCTGGTTCGATTGCTTGAGCCAGGGCAGGCAGGCCTTGAGGCACAGGAAGCCGCCCTTGAGGTTGGTCGCCATTACCGCGTCCCACTCGTCCGGGTCCATGTCCTCGATGCGGGTCTGGGGGAAGGTGCCGGCGTTGGCGCACAGGATGTCGATGGCGCCGAACTGGTCGGCGGCCGCCTGGGCCATGGCCTGGGCGCCCGCCCAGGTCGCGATATCGGCGGCGAAGGCGACCGCCTCGCCGCCGAGCTCGGTGGCGCAGGCGGTGGCCTCGACCAGGTGGCGGGAGACCACCATTACCCGCGCACCCTGGCGCGTGAACACGCGTGCGATGCCCTTGCCGATGCCCTTGCTGGCGCCGGTGACGATCACCGCCCGCCCCTTGATCGATGTCAGCATGCCCTGGCCCCCTGCCGCGAAACGTCCCGAGCATACTCGAAGGCAGCGCTGCGCCGGTATGCTCGGGAAGCCCGGCAAGCGTACCCGTGCCACCCGGCAAACGCCGCGGGGCGGGCTTCTGTGGTATTCCCGTATCGACATAAACTGCGTGCCTCCAGGCCCGCACGCCTTGCCCTCGGGCGTGCTCGCGCGCGGTTGCAGGGCATCGCCTGGCGCAGTGATCGACGATCGGGGAGGACTTGCTCATGACTACGCCGTTCGAGGCGCTCGACGAGGCGGCACGCACCGCCCACCTGCGCGACGTGGCCGCCCGCGCCTTGCCCGCCTGGGGCCTGCCCGCGGACACGCCGCTGACCCTGCTCAACATTTCCGAGAACGCGACCTGGCGGGTGGACGTGGCGGGCGAACCGGCGCCGCGCATCCTGCGCGTGCATCGCACCGGGTATCACAGCACTGCCGGCGTCGCCAGCGAACTGGCCTGGACGCAGGCGTTGCAGGCCGAGGCCGGCATCCCCACGCCACAGGCCATGGCCGCGACCGATGGCAGCCTGATCCAGTGCGTCGCCACGCCGGCCCTGGACGAGGACCGCATGGTGGTGATGTTCGAGTTCATCCCCGGCGCGGAACCCGATGCCGCGGCGCTGGCCGCGCCGTTCCGCCGGCTCGGCGCGGTGGCCGCGCGTATGCACGAGCACGCGCGCGGCTGGCAGCCGCCGCCGTGGTTCGAACGCCTGACCTGGGACTACACGCACAGCCTCGGCGAGGCCGGCAACTGGGGCCGCTGGCAGGACGGCCTCGGCGTCGACGCCGAGGCCCGCGCGGTGCTGGGCGAGATGGACGCCATCATCCGCGAGCGCCTGGCGCGCTTCGGCCAGGGGCCCGAGCGCTACGGCCTGATCCACGCCGACCTGCGCCTGGCCAACCTGCTCGAGAGCGACGGCGAGACCCGCGTGATCGATTTCGACGATGCCGGCTTCGGCTGGTATCTCTACGACCTCGCCACCGCGCTCAGCTTCATGGAGGACCGCGCCGACGTGCCCGAACTGGTGGCGTCGTGGGTGGCCGGTTACCGCGACGTGCGCGCGCTGCCGGCCGAGGACGAGGCCGAGATCCCGACTTTCCTGATGCTGCGTCGCCTGACCATCCTGGCCTGGATCGGCTCGCACGCCGAGACCGATCTCGCCCGCGAGCTCGGCCTGCCCTACACCCGGACCAGCGTCGCCCTGGCGCGGCGCTACATCGCACGCTTCGGTCCGGCGAGCTGAGCGGGACGCCGCCGGTGGCCGGCGCAACCAGCGCTTGCAACCGGCCTCAGGCGGCGTCCTCGACCCGGCGCGCCTTGGGCGGTTCGCCGGGCAGGGTGATGGTGAAGGTCGTGCCGACGCCGACCTCGCTGTCGACCTCGATGCTGCCGCCATGCTCCTGGATGATGCCGTAGGACACCGACAGTCCCAGCCCCGTGCCCTGGCCGACCGGCTTGGTGGTGAAGAAGGGGTTGAAGATTTCCTTGATCTTCTCCGCCGGGATGCCGTGGCCGTTGTCGCGCACCGCGATGCGCACGCCGTCATCCTGCTGGCGCGTGCTGATGACGATGCGGCCGCCGTCGCCGATGGCGTGGCTGGCGTTGACGAACAGGTTGGTGAAGACCTGGCCCAGCTTGCCCGCGTTGCACACGATGAACGGCAACTCGCCGAAGTCCTTTTCGATCTCGCAGGTGTACTTGAGTTCGTTCCAGACCATCTTCAGCGAGACGTCGATGATGTGGTTGATGTCGGCCTCGGCCAGGGTCGAGCCGTCGGTACGGGCGAAGGTCTTGAGGCCCTCGACGATGTCCTTGACGCGCAGCATGCCCTGCACCGATTCCTCGATGATATCGGCGGCGTCCTCGATCACGAACTCGAGGTCCTCGCTGGCCGACTTGGCGCGAATGGCATCGAGCGCCGCGCTGACCTCGCCGTCGTCGCCGACGCCCACCGCGTCGCTGAACGCGCGATAGCAGTTGACGATGTCGACCAGCGTCTGCAGGTACTCGCGCAGCGAGTTGACGTTGCTCATGACGAAGCCGATGGGATTGTTGATCTCGTGGGCGATGCCGGCGGCGAGCTGGCCGATCGAACTCAGCTTCTCCGACTGCACGAGCTGGTCCTTCGCTGCCCGCAGGTCGTGGTTGGCCTGCTCGAGGCGGTTGATGTTCTGGCGCAGCTGCACTTCGGATTCGCGCCGATCGATGCCGGTGCCGAGCTGCAGCGCGGCGGTCTCGACGTTGCGCAGGAACTTCTCGTCGCGGGCCAGGGACTCGACGCTGAAGAACTCGGTCACGGCGACGATGCGGCCGAAGGCGCGGATGGGCAGGGCGAAGGAGGTCGTCAGGCCGAGCTCGGCATAGACCTGCGCGCGCGGGTTGTCGGCCGGATCGTCGATGTGTTCCTGGTAGACGGCGATGCCGTCGGCGAACGCGCGTCCGGGGACGCCCTCGCCGCTGGCGAAGCTGAGATCGGCACAGGCCGCGACCAGGCGCGTGGCGTCGAAGTCGTCGTGGGCTTCCCAGATGTCGGACGAGTACAGGCGTTGCGGGTCGGCGCCGTCCATGCCGGGGAAGAAGACGTGGCCGAAGGGCCAGCCGCAGCGGTTGCACACGGCCCGTACGAAGGCGCGCAGGATGGTCGGCGTATCGGGGTCCTGCTGGGTGTAGAAGGCGATCTCGTGCAGCAGCTCGAGCTCGGCCGCGCGCGCCTTGACCGCGGCGAGATTCTCCTCGAGCTGGCTGCGCGCGAGGTCGAGCTGCTCGGTACGGGCCTTGAGCAGGCGTTCGGCGTTCTCGCGCGCCTGGCGTTCGAGGTCGAGGGTGCGTTTGAGGAGGACGAGGTGATCGGGACTGCTCGGTACGGTCATCGTGGTGCGGTCAGGGAATGGATATTCGAAGGCCGGTTCAGCGCATGTTCCTGGACACCCGCACGTGGAGTTCGAGCTTGTCCTCGAGGTCGGACTCGAATTGGCGCAGCTTGGCGACCAGGGCGTCGTTCAACTCGGTGCCGGCGGCAAGCACGATCATGCCGGTATCGGTGCGGACGTCGCGCAGCAGGGTCATGCCACCGACCAGCAGGTCGGTGGTCAGGGTCAGGTCTGAAGTGGTCTCTTCCTTCTCCTTGTCGAGACGCACGACCGACTTCAGGGTGCGCACGACGTTGGGGTCGTAATGGCTGCCCGCGCGCGCCTCGATGTAGCTCAGCGCCTGGCTGCGGCTGTGGCGGGTACCGGTCAGGGTGCCGGTGACGAGGCCGTCGAAATCGTTCAGGGCGCCGACGATGCGCGCACCGAGCGGGATGTCCTGGCCGGCCAGCCCATCCGGGTAGCCGCTGCCGTCGTAGCGCTCGTGGTGGGCGCGAATGATCTTGCAGGCGCCTTCGAGCAGCGGCACCGAGACCAGCAGCCCGGGCCCGATCAGGACGTGCTTGCGCAGGTTCTCGCGCTCGGCCTCGGTGAGGCGGTTCTCGGGCTTGGCCAGCAACTCGCTGTCCATGCCGAGCTTGCCGATGTCGTGCAGCAGGGCGGCGAAGTAGACGTCCTGCAGCTCGCGCGAGCGCAGGCCGATGAGGCGCCCGGTCTCGCGCGCGAGGCGCGCGATGCGGCGGCCGTGACCGGTCGCGCTGTTCTCGCGCAGTTCGATCATCTGCGAGAACACCGAGATGGTTTCCTGGTAGGCGTCACGCAGCTGCTGGGTGCGCGCCTCGACCTTCTCCTCGAGGCGCTCGTTGAGCTGCTTGAGTTCGCTGTTCTGCTGCTCGATGAGGGCGGCCATCTCGGCGCGTTCGCGCTCGAGCAGCTTGAGCTTGAGCACCTCCGCGATGCAGGTACGCAGCTCGTCGTCGTCCCAGGGCTTGCTGATGTAGCGGTAGATCTTGCCGTCGTTGACGGCCTTGATGGTCGACTCGAGATCGGAGAACCCGGTCAGCAGGATGCGCACCGTGTCCGGGCTGCGCTCGGCGACGTGGCGGAGCAGCTCGTCGCCGTTCATCTGCGGCATGCGCATGTCCGAGATGACGATGTCGACGTCGTGCTCGGCAAGCAGTTCGAGGCCCTCGGCGCCACTCTCCGCGGTGAGGATGGTGTGGCCGGCGCGACGCAACAGGCGATTGAGCGCGTTGAGGATGTTGCGCTCGTCGTCGACGCACAGGATGGTGCCGCGCGGCCCGGTCTCGTTACGCAGCGCGCTGGGCCGGGTGGGGGTGAGGGTTTCGGCGGTAACGGCGTTCATGGCTCGGGCTGCTTCCCGGAGGTGGAATCTCGTCACGGCTTAGCGGCCCGGGCGGCGTGGACTTGAGGTGCGAAAACGGGGGTGGCGGC
The DNA here is from genome assembly GCA_024235015.1 of Gammaproteobacteria bacterium. Lineage (GTDB taxonomy): Bacteria > Pseudomonadota > Gammaproteobacteria > JACKNG01. The sequence goes on along the minus strand of JACKNG010000003.1, from coordinate 139,528 downwards.
CGGCACCGCGCCGGCACGCGGGCGGCGGGCCTGGAGCCCGGCGTCCGGCGCCCGGGATGCAGTGCCCGGCCGTGACCGGGGCCGGCGGATCAGGGCGGCGGGGCGTGCCGCGCGGTTTCCACGCTGTGGGCGAGGTCGTGGACCTGTTCGGCGAGACTGAAGGCGGTGCGGCGCGTCATGCGGGCATCGTCCATGGCGCCGCGCAGGTCGGCCTCGGCCCGGGCCACGATCTTGCCGTCGCGGGTATCGACGAGGAAGGCGCGCACCCAGGAGATGAGGAAGCTGAACTTGTTCGAGTAGCCGATCAACACCCAGCGGGCGCCGGCCGTGCGCCCCAGCTCGGCGGCGCGCTCGGGATGGGCGAGCAGGTAGCCGTTGGCGGACAGCTCGGTCAGCTCCGGCGGCACGGCGACTTCCGCCACGCTGTCGCCGAGCTGGTCGAGGCGCCGCCGCACCCACGGGGCGAGCTGCGCCACCCGTGCGACCTCGGCCGGCACGTCGGGCAGCAGGGTGTCGTCACGCAGGCCGAAGTCGAGAACCAGGATCGACGTCGCCGCGCCGGCGGGCGCGGCGACGCCGAAGAGCAGCACCAACAGGCCGGTGCGCAAGCGCGTAGCGATAGCGGGGAGTCTCATCACGGCCGCCAGCATGCGCGGCGCGGCAGCCGCCGTCCGCGGTTCCCTGCCCGCGCGGTGCCGGGCATTTTGCCCGCCCTCACGCCGCGCCCGGAAAGCCCCGCGGTACACTCGCGCTCTGCCCGACCCGGAGAGCCGCCGTGCGCCTGACCACCTACCTGCTCGGCCGCATCCTCGTCAACGGCGGGTTGGTCCTGGCGGTCGCACTGGCGTGGCACCTGGCCACGATCCACACCGCCAGCCGCGAGGCGAGCGTGCGCGCCGCCACGGCCATGCAGCGTATCCTCGAGCTGCAGGCGGTGGGCCTGTCGCAGAATGCCGGCCTGTCACCGCGCTTCCCCGACTTCTACCCGGTGACGCGGGTCGAGCGCCCCGACGGCGCCTGCGTGCGCCTGCTCGACGGCGGCGGCCGCCAGCTCTACGGCGAATGTCGCGGTCACGCCGGCGGCCGCGATCACGTGCCGGCCTGGTTCGGGCGCGCCTATGCCGCGGTCTTCGCGCCGGGGCAGGTCGAGCGGCGCGACATCGCCGCGGGGCCGGCGCGCGCCTTGCTCGAGGTCGCGCCGGCGGCGGATGCCGAGATCGCCCGGGCCTGGCGCGAGACGGCCGCGCTGGTGCCGTGGCTGTCGGTGCTGGTGGCGGTGTTGTGCGGGACCGTGTGGTGGTCGGTGCGGCGCGCGGTCGAACCGACCCACGCCATCATCGGCGCACTCAACGCGCTCGCCGACGGCGCGCTCGAGACCCGCCTCGGGCAATTCCGCTGGCGCGAGTTCGCCCGCATCGCCAGCGCCTGCAATGCGCTCGGCGAACGCCTCGCGGCGGGCCAGGCGGCGCGGGCCGCGTTGTCGCGGCGGCTGCTCGAGGTGCAGGACGCCGAGCGCAGCGCATTGGCACGCGATCTCCACGACGAGTTCGGCCAGCATCTCTCGGCCATCGGTGCGCAGGCCGCGGCGCTGCGCCTGGCGCCGGCCGGCGGTGCGCGCGACGACGATCTCGCGCGCATCGAGCACAGCGCGGCCCACCTGCGCGAACTGGTCCGTGGCCTGCTGGTGCGCCTGCATCCGTGGAGTGGTGAGCGCTTCGATCTCGCCGAGGCCCTTGCCGGCCTGGCCGGCGAACGCGGCGCCGGCGGGCCGCGCGTCAGCGTGAGCTGTGCCGCGGCCTGCACGACGCTGCCCGTCGACGTCGCCGCCGCGGCCTACCGCATCGTGCAGGAGGCATTGACCAACGCGCGGCGCCACGCCGGCGCCAGCGCGGTCGACGTCGTCGTCGCCTGCGACGATGACGGCCTCACCATCGAGGTCGGCGACGACGGCCGCGGCGCCGCGGCGGCGGCGCTCGAGCAGGGTTTCGGCATCGCCGGCATGCGCGAACGCGCGGCCGCCTTCGGCGGCGACGTCGCCATCGCGGCGGCGCCCGGCGCCGGGGTCGTGGTACGCGTGCGCCTGCCCTGCGTGCGCGGCGCTGGGCGGGCGACAGCGCCGTGATTCGCATCGCCCTGGTCGACGACCACGCGGTGGTCCGTGCCGGTTACCGGGCGTTGCTCGCCAGCCAGCCCGATCTCGCCGTGGGCGCCGAGTACGGCGATGCCGGCAGCGCCTACCGCGAACTCGACGCGGCCAGCGTCGACGTCCTGGTGATCGACCTCGGCATGCCCGGCGCCGGCGCGCTGGAGACCATCGCGCGCTTGGCCAAGCGCGAACCGCGCCTGCGCGCCCTGGTGTTCAGCATGCATTGCCGGGCCAGTTACGTGCACCAGGCGTTCGCCGCCGGCGCGCGCGGCTACGTGACCAAGTCGAGCGAGCCCGAGGTGCTGCTACGCGCGGTGCGCGAGGTCGCCGGCGGCCGCCGCTTCCTCTCTGCCGACGTCGCCCAGCTACTCGCCTTCGAACGTTTCGGCGATGCCCGCGGCGCACTCGACACCCTCACCGTGCGCGAATTCGAGGTGCTGCGCCTGCTCCTGGCCGGGCGCGAGGTCGACGACATCGCCGGCGCCCTCAACCTGAGCCCCAAGACCGTGCGCAACCTGCACTACATCGTCAAGCGCAAGCTCGGCGTGCGCGACGACATCGAGCTCGTGCGCCTGGCGCTGCGCCTGGAAGTCGTCGACCTGCTCGACCTCGGCGACGAGGCCGGCTGAGGCGGCGCGCCCGCTGGCGAGTCGACGCCGATGGCAGCGGCCGCGGCGCCTTGCTGAAATGTTTCGATGTTTTCGGAAACGAATAGGACGAGGCGAAAAGACGGCGCCGGCGACGCCGAAAACCCCGATCGGCGCCGTACTTACCTTTCAATTCGGACGCGCAGCGGTTAGAGTCCGACCCCCCGGCCTGCGCCCCCTGCACCGTGCCGGCGCATGAGTTCCGCCCTGATTTGCCGGCCCCTTGATCCTCGATCCGCACCATCCCGAACAACACGCCGCCCAACCCTGGAGCGGCCGACGCCTGTTGCTGGTCGCCGTGCTCATCGGCCTGGTCGCCGGCACCGCCGCCTGGGCCTTCCGCCTGCTCATCGCGCTCATCCACAACCTCGCCTTCTTCGGCGTGCTGTCGGTCACGGCCGAGGCCGAGGTGCACACGCCGACCGCGCGGTGGGGGCCGTGGGTGGTGCTGGTGCCGATGATCTTCGGCATCGGCGTGATCTGGCTAATCCGGAATTTCGCGCCCGAGGCCAAGGGCCACGGGGTGCCCGAGGTCATGGACGCCATCTACTACCGGCGCGGGCGCATCCGCGGGCAGGTCAGCGTGGTCAAGGCGCTGGCCTCGGCCCTGACCATCGGCAGCGGCGGCTCGCTCGGCCGCGAGGGGCCCATCGTGCAGATCGGCGCCGCTTTCAGCTCGGGCCTGGCGCAGTGGCTGAAGATGCCGATGAACCAGCGCAACCTGCTCATCGCCTGCGGCGCCAGCGGCGGTATCGCGGCGACTTTCAACGCGCCGCTCGGCGGCATCCTGTTCTCGGTCGAGCTGCTGCTGCTCTCGGTCAGCAGCCGCACCCTGATGCCGGTCATCATCGCGGCGGTGGTTGCGGCCAACATGGGCCGCTACCTGATCGGCCCGGACCCCGCCTTCCACGTGCCCGGCGTGGCCCTCACCGGCGGCGAGGAGAGCCTTCCGCTGCTGCTCGTCTACACCGTCTTCGCCGCCCTGGTCGGCGTGCTGGCGCTGGCCTTCATCAAGAGCGTGTACTGGAGCGAGGACTTCTTCGAGCGCCTGCCGCTCGGTCCCTACCAGCGCCACCTGCTGGGCATGTTCGGGCTCGGCCTGCTGATGTTCGGCTTCCACGAGTATGCCGGGCACTACTACGTCCAGGGCGTGGGCTACGCGACCATCCAGGACCTGGTCTCCGGCACGCTGACCTCGCCCTGGCTCATCGTGCTCCTGCTCGGCGGCAAGCTGCTCGCCACCCTGCTCACGATCGGTTCGGGTGGTTCGGGCGGGGTGTTCTCGCCCTCGCTCTACCTCGGCGCCTGCGCCGGCGGCGCGGCCGGCTACGCGCTGGTTGCCGTGGCGCCCGGGCTCGGCGTCGATCCCCTGACCCTGACCCTGGTCGGCATGGCGGCGATGGTCGCCGCGACCACCAGCGCGCCCATGACCGCGGCCATCATGACCTACGAGCTGACCCTCGATTACGTCGTGGTGCTGCCGATCATGATCGGCGTCGCCGTGGCCTACGGCGTGCGCCTGTACTTCTCCAGCGGCGACATCTACACCATCAAGCTGCTGCGCCGCGGGCGGCGCCTGCCCGAGGGCCGCTTCGCCGACGTCAACTCCCAGATCGGGGTCGACGACATCATGGACAAGGGCATCGAGCTGGTGCGGGTGGACGACATCATCACCGGCGGTGACAAGACCTGCTGCGCGGTGGACGCCGACGAGCGCGTGATCGGCATCATCAATCCGATGCGCTACCGCGAGGGCATCGATTTCCGCGCCGGCGACGCCATGCTCACCGATTTCGTGGTCCTGCGCGCCGGTATGAGCCTGCGCCAGGCCTTCCAGGTCATCGGCCGCTCGGACAGCGCGCTGGCCCTGGTCAGCGCCGACGGCTCGACGCGCGCGGACCAGGTCCGGGGCGTGCTCAACCCCTACAACCTGACGCGCGTGATGGCCAACGCCTCGCTCATGCAGGAGCACGACTCGGCGGCGAACTGAGGGCCGGCGTCCGCGCTAGAATCGCTGCCGTCACACGGTTCGGGCGAGGGGAGGCCGCATGCAACTGTCGATCGAGAAGAACATCCGCGTGGCGATGCGTGATGGCGTCGAGCTGGCCACCGACGTCTACCGCCCGGCGGGCGATGCGCGCCATCCCGTCGTGCTCATGCGCCTGCCCTACAACAAGGAGCAGCCGGCCCTGCTGTTCCTGGCCGGCGACATCCTGCGCGTGGCCCAGGCCGGCTACGCGGTGGTGGTGCAGGATTGCCGCGGCACCTGGCAGTCGGAGGGCAGCTTCTCACCCTATTTCCAGGAAGCCGAGGACGGTGCCGACACCATCGCCTGGGCCGCGGCCCAGGCGTGGTCGAACGGCGCCGTCGGCACCATGGGGGCGTCCTACTACGGCGCCACCCAGTGGCTGGCGGCGGGCGAGGCGCCGGCGGCGCTCAAGGCCATGGCGCCCTTCATCACCACCGACCAGTACTACGAGAAGTGGACTTACCAGGGTGGTGCCTTCCAGCTCGGTTTCATCCTGCAGTGGGCGAGTGCGACCTTCGCCGTCGGCGAGGCGGCGCGCCGGCTGGGCCGCGGCGAGGCCACACCGGCGCTGCTGGGTGAGGCCATCGCCGCCGCCGACGGCGTCGCCGAGCGCTACTGGCACGTGCCGTTGAACGCGCTGCCGGAACTGGCCGAACTCGCCCCCTACGTCGCCGACTGGCTGGCCCATCCCGCCTACGACGATTACTGGCGCGCCATCGCGCCCTGCGAGCGCTACGCGCAGATCACGGCACCGGCGCTCAATTTCGGCGGCTGGTTCGACCTCTTTCTCGGCGGCACCCTGGCCAACTACGCGCAGATGAAGGCGCGCTGCCCGCAGCAGCTCGTGATCGGACCCTGGGTGCACGGCTACAACGGCGGCGTCTATGCCGAGCGCAACTTCGGGCTCATGGCCCACGACGGTGTCGCCGACGTCACCGCGCGCCAGATCCGCTGGTTCGATCGCTGGCTGAAGGGCGAGCCCAACGGCGTCGAGTCGGACAAGCCGGTGCGCCTGTTCATCATGGGGCCGGACGTGTGGCGCGACGAGGACGACTGGCCGCTGCCCGACACCGACTGGCAGCGCTGGTACCTGCATTCCGGCGGTTGCGCCGGCACCATCGCCGTCGACGGTGCGCTGTCGACCACCGCGCCGGGCGAGGAACCGGCCGACGCCTACATCTACGATCCACGCAACCCGGTGCCGACGGTGGGCGGCGCGACCTTCCTGCCGGGGCTGTTCGTCGCCGCCAACGCCGGGCCGCGCGACCAGCGCGCGGTGGAGACGCGCGCCGACGTGCTGGTCTACACCAGCGCCGTGCTCGAACACGACGTCGAAGTCACCGGGCCGGTGCGCCTGGTGCTCTACGTCGCCTCGTCGGCGCCGGATACCGACTTCACCGGCAAGCTGGTCGACGTCCATCCCGACGGCCGCGCCATGATCCTGACCGACGGCATCCTGCGCGCGCGCTACCGCGATGGCTTCGCGCGGCCGCGCCCGATGAACCCGGGCGAGGTCTATTGCCTGGACATCGACCTGGTCGCCACCGCCAACGTGTTCCGTGCCGGCCACCGCATCCGCCTGGAGGTGTCGAGTTCGAACTTCCCGCGCTTCGATCGCAACACCAACACCGGCGGTGTCATCGCCAGCGAGGGCGAGGCCGATTTCCAGGTCGCGACCAACCGCGTGCTGCACGACGCCGCGCATCCCTCGCACCTGGTGCTGCCGATCATCGCGCGCGGCTGAAGATGCGGCCATGACCACCGACGGGCTGGAATCCTTCGTTCGCGGCTGGCTCGACTGCTACACCCGCGGCGACGTCGCCGGCGCGCTGGCCTGCTACACCGCCGACGTCGAGTTCGAGGACCCGGTGTTCGGCGAGCGGGTATGCGGGCGCGACGCGCTCGGCGCGCTGTTCGAGAGCTTCTTCCACAGCGGCGTCACCCGGCTCGCCTTCCGGCGCTGGACCGGGGGTGCCGCCGGTGGTGCGGTGGAATGGCAATGGACGGCGAACTGGGGACCGGGACGGACTTTCCTCGGCTTCGACGTCGCGAACCGCTGTTTCGTCGTGCGCGGGGTCAGCGTGCTCGGTTTGCGCGACGGCCTCATCTGCCGCCAGGTCGACCTGTGGGACGTGCGCGGCGCGCTGCGCCAGGTCGGCGCGCTGCCGTGACGGAAGAAACCCCGCGGGGCGCAGCGACGCGGCGGCGACCCACGGGGGCAGGGCATGCGGCTCGCGTGCCTCAGCCGGCCGATTTCTGCAGGCCCGCCGCCGCGCCGATGCTGTCGGTGAAGTGCGGCCACACCTTCTCGGTAACGAGTTCGAGGCTCTTCATGCACGCCTTCTGCGGCATGTGGTTGTAGATGAACATCCAGAAGTAATCGACCGGCAGTTCCTTCAGCAGGGCCTCGATCTTGCGGTTGACCGTGTCCGGCGAACCGTGGATCACGAGGCCGCGTTCGGACGCGGTCTCGAAGGTCGCCGGCATGTCCCACGGACCTTCGCCGGGGCGTGCCACCGCGGCGTTGAAGCCGAACGGCACGAAGAAGTTGTTCCAGATGAACGAACCGGCCTCGCGCGCGATGGCCTCGGCCTCGGCATCGGTGTCGGCGACGATGACCTCGCGCGACAGCGCCATGCCCTGGCCGAACTTGTAATTGCGCCCGGCGGCGTTGGCGGCCTCCATGGCGGCCTGGAAGTGGCCGCGCGTGGTGCCGATGTCGGTCATCACCGTGACCGGCACGAGGCCGCGTTCCATGCCCCAGCGGATCGAGCGCTCGGAGGTGGCGAAGGGCATGAAGAGATCGGGCATCTGCTTGTCGTAGGTCGGCGGCGCGATGCCGATTTCCTCGATGATGCCGTCCTTGTTGCAGCCCTGGCCGTAGTTCCAGGCGACCTCGGCCGCGGCCCACTTGATGTCCCTGGTCGGCACCTGCCAGTGCTTGCCCTGGAAGCTGAAGGTGTCGTTCTGCCACGCTTCCATGATGATGTCGAAGTGCTCTTCGAACAGTTCGCGCTTGAGATCCTCGTAGGCTTCGCCGTCGCCGGGATCACCGAGCCCGACCTGTTGGCCGAGCACGTTGACCCAGCGCGGCTGGTAGCCGCGGGCAAAGCCGGCGAACACGCGGCCCTGCAGCATCTGCGAGACCATGGCGATGTTCTCGGCCAGGTTGATCGGGTTCTGCGAGGGCAGCACGCAGCCGAGCTGGCCGAACTTCATGCGCCGGGTCTGCAGGCCGAAGTAGAGATCGAGGATGACCGGGTTGGTCGACACTTCCTCGCCCTCGACGTGGAAATGGTGCTCGGTGAAGCCGGCCCCGTAGTAGCCGTTCTCGTCCATGTACTGGAGCTGCTCGGTGACCTCGCGCAGCATCATCTGGTACAGGTCGGTGCGTTTGCCGGCCATGCCCTGCTTGATGTCTTCGAGGTGGCCGACCGAGGGCAGGTAGAAAGCGCCGATTTGCATGGTGTTGTCCCCTCCGGGATTGCCTGGTCGTGATGGAGTGCCGCGCTGGTGACCGGCTGCAGCGCGGCGCCGGGCGACGATGCCGGCGCCCGGGCAGCGCCGTTGGAGGGCAATGAATACGGGATGTGACGGCGCGCCGCTTGACCCAGGTCAAGGCGCGGCCGCGCGCGCTTCGCGCGTCAGGGCAGCAGCATGCCGCGGATGGTGAAGTAGAGCAGGGCGGCCATGAGGCCCGAGACCGGCAGGGTGATCAGCCAGGCGGCCACGATCTTGAGCAGCGCGGTGCGCTTGACCAGGGCCTTGCGGTAGGCCTTCTTCAACATCTTGCGTTCGGCCGGCGACAGCGGTGAGACCGCCGACTGGCGCTTGAGATCGGCCAGCATCGCGGCTTTCTGCTCGAGGGTCGCTTTCTCGTAGTGACCGAGGAATTCCTCGACCACGCCCTGGTCCGCGCCCTGGTGGTGGTGACGGATCTCGAGCAGCATGTTGACGTGGCTGGACTTGATGTACTCGCGCAGGAATCCGACCCCGAACACGCCGCCGACCGCGATGTGGGTGGAACTGACCGGCAGGCCGAGCTGGGAGGCGACCAGCACGGTGGTGGCGGCGGCCATGGCGATGCTGAAGGCGCGCATCTGGTCCATGTCGGTGATCTCGCTGCCGACGGTGCGGATCAGGCGCGGCCCGTAGAGGGCCAGGCCGATGGCGATGCCGATGGCACCGACCAGCATGATCCACGGTGGAATGCGCGCCTCGTGGCCGACCGCGCCGGCGAGCACCGCGTCGTGGATCGCGGCCAGCGGACCGACCGCGTTGGCGACGTCGTTGGCGCCGTGGGAGAAGCTCAGCAGGGCGGCGGCGAAGATCAGTGGCACGGTGAACAGGCGGTTGACGCTGCGCTTGTCGTTGGGCAGTGCGCGTGCGGCGCGCGCGACGAGTGGCCGGCTCAGCGCCAGCACGCCGACGGCGAGGGCGAGACCGATGGCGAGGGCGGGCAGGAAGCCGAGCCTGACGACGTGCTTGAGGCCCTTGAGCACGAGGTAGGTCGAGAAGGCCCAGGTCATCGCCGCGATCAGCAGCGGCACCACGCGCGCGGCGGCCTCGGTGACGTCGGTCTTGTAGGTGATGGTGCGCTTGATCAGGAGCAGGAAGGCGGCGGCGATGATGCCGCCGAACAGCGGCGAGATGATCCAGCTCGCCGCGATCTGGCCGACCTTGACCCAGTCGACGACGCTCCAGCCGCCGGCCGCGACGCCGGCGCCGAGTACGCCGCCGACGATCGAATGGGTGGTCGAGATGGGCGCGCCGACCGCGGTCGCGATGTTCAACCACAGTGCGCCGGCCAGCATCGCCGCCAGCATCAGCCAGACGAAGACGTCGGCCGCGGCGACGGCATCGGGCGCGATGATGCCGTTGCGGATGGTCCCGACGACGTCGCCGCCGGCGATGAGGGCGCCGGCCGCCTCGCACACCGCCGCGATGAGGATGGCGCCGGCCATGGTCAGGGCACGCGCGCCGACCGCCGGGCCGACGTTGTTGGCGACGTCGTTGGCGCCGATGTTCATCGCCATGTAACCGCCGACGATGCCGGCCACGACCAGCAGAAAGCTGACGTCGCCGAAGCGGGCGCCGGTGTAGAGCAGGATGCCGATGATGAAGACCAGGGCGATCCCGAAACGGAACAGCTCGCGGCGGCCCGGCTCGGTGGCGTCGTCGATGACGTTGAGGTACTTGAGGGTCACGTGGACGGGGTCCTGCTGAACGCCGGCGGCGGCGCGGCATGATAGCCGACCGGCCACGCGGTGGGACCGGCAGTCAGGCCGAAAGCTGATCCGAGGCGGCTGGCCGTCGCCCGGCGTGCCGCCATTTGCACCGCCGCGGCTTCCTGTACGACGATACGCCCCTGTTTTCCCGGAGCCCTGGCGATGAGCGTTGCAGCCGATCCCAACCTGTGGCGACAGGACACCCCGGGCAGCGCGGGCTGGCCGCGCTCGCCGCGTCCTGACGCCGCCAACAAGTACTTCATGGTCTCCGCCGACGGCCACGCCCAGGAGCCCAGCGACTTCCTCGCCGCGCGCATGGACGCCCGCTACCAGGATCGCCTGCCTGGCATCGTGCTCGGCGGCGACGGCGCGAAGTTCCAGAAGACCGAGGGCTTCCGCCCGATCCGGCTCAGCGCGCTCAAGTTCGAGGGCGAGGATCTCGAACGGGTCGAGGCCGGCCTGACGGTCGACGAGCGCCTCGCCGCCCACGCCCGCGACGGCATCGACTGCGAGATCATCTTCCCCAACAAGGGCCTGACGATCTGGGCGACGCCGGACGTCGAGTTCAGCCAGGCCATGTGCCGGGCCTGGAACGACTGGGCCTGGGAGACCTTCGGGCCGACCAACGACCGCCTCTCGCCGATGGCCTGCATCGCCAGTGGCGACGTCGCCGGCGCGGTGGCCGAGGTGCAGCGTGCCGCGAAGCGCGGCTTTCGCGGCCTGTGCCTGCCGTGCAAGCCGGTGTGGGGCGCGCCGGACTGGGAGCACCCCAACTACAACCTGCCCGAGTTCGACCCCCTGTGGGCGGCGATCCAGGATGCCGACCTGCCGGTGACCTTCCACGTCTCCACCGGGCGCGATCCGCGCACGGCGCGCGGCAACGGCGGCGCGGTGATCAACTACGCCGTGCATTCGCTCAGCCCGACCATGGAACCGCTGGTCAACCTGTGCGCCGCGGGTGTCATCGAACGCTTCCCGCGCCTGCGCTTCGGTTCCATCGAGGCCGGCATCGGCTGGGTGCCGTGGATGCTGACGGCGATGGACGAGGCCTACCACAAGCACCACATGTGGGTACGGCCGAAGCTGAAGCAGCTGCCGAGCGAGTACTTCCGCAGCAACGGTTTCGCCAGTTTCGGCGAGGACCCGCCGGGGCTGGCCCTGCTGCGCGAGTTCGACCTCGGCGACAACTTCCTGTGGGCCAACGACTTCCCGCACCACGAGGGCACCTGGCCGCATTCCGCCGCCGCCATCGAGCGCACCATGGGGCGGCTCGACGACGACGAACGTGCCAAGGTGCTGGGGCTCAACGCCGCGCGCATCTTCGGTTTCGAGATCCCGGCACGCTACCGCCGGCCGGTGGCCGGAGCCTGAGCGCATGACCCAACGCACCCTGCGCGGCCGGGTCGCCGTGGTCGGCGTCGGCGAGACCACCTACTACAAGCGTGGCCAGTCACCGGACGCCGAGTTCAAGCTCGCCCTGGAAGCCATCGTCAATGCCTGCGCCGATGCCGGCATCCACCCGCGGGAGATCGACGGCTTCGCCTCGTTCAGCAACGACCGCAACGATCCTTCCCAACTCGCCGCGGCGCTCGGCTGCCGCGACCTGCGCTTTTCCAACATGCAATGGGGCGGCGGTGGCGGCGGCGGCTCGGCGGCGATCGGCAACGCCGCGGCGGCCATCGCGACCGGCCAGGCCGAGTGCGTGGTGGTGTTCCGCGCCCTCGCCCAGGGCCAGTTCGGCCGCTTCGGCCAGGGCGCGCAGACGCCGACGGTGAGTGGCAACCTCGCCCACACCGTGCCCTACGGCCTGCTTTCGCCCGCGCACATGTTCGTGATGAAGTATCGCCGCTTCGCCCATGAGCACGGCGTGCGCCAGGAGGCCCTGCGCGCGATTGCCATGGCCAGCTATGCCCACGCCCAGGCCAACGAGCGCGCGGTCATGTACGGCCGCCCGCTCGACGAGCAGACCTACGACGAGTCGCGCTGGATCGTCGAGCCCTGGCATCTCTACGACTGCTGCCAGGAGAACGACGGCGCCGCCGCCATGATCCTGGTCAGCGCCGAGCGCGCACGCGATTTCCCGCACCTGCCCTGCTACCTGCTGGCGGCGGTCGGCGGCAGCCAGTACCGCGCCGGTGCGCCGGTGCACAACACCCCGGACTACGCCACCTCGAGCTTCAGGACCGTGGCGCCGCGGCTGTACGAAATGGCGCGCCTGGGGCCGGCCGACATCGACGTCGTGCAGAGCTACGAGAACTTCACCGGCGGCGTGCTCATGAGCATCGTCGAGCACGGCCTGTGCAAGGCCGAGGAGTGCAACGACTTCTTCGTCCTCGACAACCTGCTCGCGCCGGATGGCCAGCTGCCGCTCAACACCTCCGGCGGCAACCTCGCCGAGTGCTACATGCACGGGCTCGGGCTCAACCTCGAGGCAGTGCGCCAGATCCGTCGCACCTCGACCGCGCAGGTGCCGCGCGCCGAGGTCTCGATGGTCATCTCGGGCCCCATGGTCACGCCCGTCTCGAGCTGCATCTTCGGCAGCGAGGCCACCCTATGAACACCGCCTACCTGAAGCCCGGCCTGCCGGCGCCCGCCGCCAGCGATCTCGATCGTCCCTACTGGGACGGCCTGCGCGAGGGACGCCTGCTGGTACAGCGCTGCCGGCGCTGCGACCGCTACCAGTGGGGGCCGGAGTGGATCTGTCACCGCTGCCAGAACTTCGACCTCGCCTACGTCGAGGTCGAGCCGCGCGGGCGCCTCTACAGCCACCAGCGCGTGTGGCACCCGGTGCACCCGGCGCTCGGGGCACAGGGGCCCTACGTCATCGTGCTGGTCGAACTGCCGCACGCCGACGACATCCGCCTGGTCGGCAACCTGCTCGGCGATCCCATGCAGGATCTCCGCATCGGTGCCGAGGTCGAGGGCGTGTTCGAGCACCACGCCGATCATGCGCCGCCGTTCACGCTGCTGCAGTGGCGTTACGTGAAGGCGGACGGCAGCGCCTGATGCCCCGGACCTCCGGCCGGCGGTACGCGCGCCGGCCGGAAGTCGGATCGAGAATGGCTCAGCGGCCCTCGGTCAGGTAGTTGACGTCGAGCAGGCGCTTGATGCGGCTGAGCTTGTTGTGCGGCGCGGAGATGCCGCGCGTCGGCACCAGGGTGCCGCGATCGTTCTGCAGGTCGATCACGTTGATGCTCTGGAAGACCTGGAAGTTGGTGCCTTCCGGGGTTTCCTCGCCGTTGAACTCCTTGGCTTCCTGGTCGAACTGCGGGTCTTCGGACCAGATCTTGGTCAGCTGCCAGACTTTCCACAGCTCGCCGGCCTTGTCGAAGGCGACCGCGTAGTAGGACTCACCCGACACGCGGTCGACGCAGATGAACTTCTCCGAGTAGGGGTGCGTCGGCGACTGCGGGATCTGGCGGATGACGTCGACCAGGCGCAGCGCGTAGTCGTCCTTCACCGCCCAGCCATTGGGGCCGTAGTAGACGGTGTTGGTGTTGCGCGAGCGCGCCACCACCAGCATGCGGGCGGTACCGACGTATTCCCACTCGTGCTCCATCGGACGGCCGTTGAAGCCGTAGAAGTCCTCCAGGGTGTGATCGGTGCCGAGCAACGAGTCCGATTTCACCTCGACGGAGATGCGGCGCACGCGGCGCAGGCTGGGGATGTAGGCCCACGAGTCGTCGGCCTTGCGCGGATCGTCGTAGCGCAGGATGAGGAAGGCGGTGCCGGCGATGTCGAACGGTGCGGTGAAACCGGTGTACTCGCGGAACTCGGTGTTCTTGGCGAAGCCCTCGCCGTTGTTGAGCTTGTAGTTGCTGTCGGCGAGATCGGCGCGGTGGGCCATCATGACGCGCTTGTAGGGGCCGGTCAGCACGCGTTCGAAGCTGCCACCACCGCCGTAGAACTGGGCGTACTTACCGCCGTCCTGGCTCATGATCTCGTGGCCGTCGTGGTTGCCGCCGCGGCGCACCCACACCCAGTGCACCTCGCCGACGGTCAGGCCCTCGTTCTGCCAGCGGTACATGAAGTTCCAGATCGCCTTCCAGCCGTCTTCCTTGCTGCCGGGCTCGAACTGGGCCGGGTCGAAGGGGCGGCCGGCGGTGTAGTTCTCGATCGCGCCGTCGCCCGCGATGGTGGCGGTTCCGGCGAACTTCTGCGTCGCGTTCACGTAGATCGGCGCCGGGGTCAGGTCGCCGGCATCGTGGATGGTCATCTCCATGCCGTCGAAGATCCACTCGCTCTGGAACTCGGTTGGAATGAACGGCCGGACCAGGTCGGCCTTGTCGTAGGTGATGACGTCACCCTCGACGAATTGCGGTTCGGCCGACTGGTTGGCCTTGAGCCAGGCGCGGAAATCGTCGGGACCGTAGGCCTGGGCAGTGAATGGCAGGGTGGCCGCGGCGGCGAGCGCCGCGATGCGCAGGGTAGGGTTCATGGGGGTCGGACCTCCTCCTCGAGCGCCACGCGCGGTGCTCGCCGCGGGTGGCGTATCAGTGGACTGGCCCGGCATTCCCTGCGTGGCAGGGCGCGGCAAAAGTGCCGCGGCCCGGGCCAGCGCGGAGTCGCGCCTCGCTGCGCGACCCGTTCACGCTAACAAGGGCGGCCGCGCAGCATGTGAAAGGGACGTGAAAAGTCGTGGGCTTTTAGGACTTTTCGGACCCGGCACACTCACCGCAGCGGTTCGCGGCTGCGATCCCGGATCAGGGTCACGGCGAGCAGGCCGACGCCGGCAGCGCCGACCAGCAGCAGGCCCGCGGCGGCGCCGCTGCCGCTCCACTTGATGATCGCGGTGGCGATCATCGGCGTCGCCCCGCCGACCACGCCGAGGCCGAGGTTGTAGGCCACCGAGTAGCCCGAGAGGCGATCGCGCTCGGGAAACATCTCGACGAACATCGCCGGCGCCGCGCCCAGCGGCAGCGCCAGCAGGAGCGCGAAGATGCCCTGGCTGACGACCAGCGCGGCGAGGCTGCCGCCACTCGCCATGGCCTGGAACAAGGGGTAGCCAGCCACCGCGATGCCGGCCATGGCGAGGCCGATCAGGCGGGTCCGGCGCACGAGGTGATCGGACACCCAGGCGCTCAGTGGGATCAGCACCAGCAGCACGGCGGTGGCGACGACGTTGACGCGCATCGCGAGATCGAGATCGTAGCCGGCCTGTTCGCTGGCCCAGGTCGGCAGGTAGACCAGGGCGAAGTAGAACACCATGCCGTAGACCGAGGCGAAGGCGGTCGCGCGCAGGGTGGTACCGAGGCTGACCGTGAAGGCCTCGACCAGCGGCGAGGTCTCGTCGCGCGATTGTTCGTGCTCGCGGAAGTGATCGCTGTGCGGCAGGTGGCGATTGTAGATCACGCCGATGATGCCGAGCACCGCGCCGACCAGGAAAGGCACGCGCCAGGCCCAGGCCAGCACGACCTCGTGCGGCCAGGCCCAGGTCACCGCCGCCGCCGCGCCCGAACCCAGCAGCATGCCGGCGATGCTGCCGATGTTGGCCCAGCTGCCGGCGAAGCCGCGGCGCTCGGGGTCGGCGGTCTCGACCAGGTAGGTGACCGAGGACGAGAACTCGCCGCCGACCGAGAGGCCCTGCACCAGGCGCACCAGCACCAGCAGCGCCGCGGCCCAGGGCCCGGCGGTGTCGTAGGTGGGCAGGCAGCCGAGGGCGAAGGTCGGGATCGCCATCAGCGCGACGGACAGCAGCATGGTGCGGCTGCGCCCGACGGTGTCGCCGAGCCAGCCGAAGAAGGCCGAGCCCAGCGGCCGCATGACGAAGCCGGCGGCGAACACGCCGTAGGTGGCGAGCAGGGAAGTGAGGCGATCGTCGCCGGGGAAGAACAGCGTCGACAGGAAACTCGCCATGTAGCCGTAGAGCGCGAAGTCGTACCACTCGACGACGTTGCCGATGAAGCCGGCCATGATGGTGGTGCGGCGCTGGTCCGCGGTTCTTGCCGCCATGAGAACTCCTTTGCTTGCAGGCACCATCGCGCCATGCCCGGGCGCACCCTGAGGCACGGCGGGCGATGTTGCGTGAACCCTTTCATGAAGCAGGCAATGTCGGGCGCACAAAGTTCGATCGACGTCGCGCGCGGCTGGACGCCAACCGGGTGGTCCGCGCAGCGTCGCGCAGGATGCCGGCCGGGCCGCGGGAACTTCGCGTGGTCGTTGCGCCCGAAGCGGGGGCGGGGCTCTGTTGGTGGTGCCCTTGCAGTGAATTATTCAGTTGATTAATTTAATCGTATGACCAGATATTCCCCGCCCGCGGCATGTCGCCGTTGAAACCCGGCCCGCGTCCCGAGCGTGGCGACGCGACCCGCGAGGCCCTGCTCGGCGCGGCCGTCACGGTGTTTGCCCGCGACGGTTTCGACGCCGCGCGCACGCGCACCATCGCCGCCGCCGCCGGCGTCAACCAGGCCCTCATCGGTTACCACTTCGGCAACAAGGCGGGGCTCTACCGGGCGGTGTTCGAGCACCTCGCGGCGGCCATCGAGACACACCTGCAGCCGGCCCGCGCCACCCTCGCGGCGGAGCTGGGCCAGGGCACCCCGGGGCGCCCCGGGCGTGCGCGTTGCCTCGCGCTGCTGGGCGAAGTCACCGACGCTTTCGTCGGCTTGATGACGAGCGCGGAGTCGGCGCCGTGGGCGCGCCTGATCATCCGTGAGCAGCAAGCGCCGACCGCGGCGTTCGACGTGCTCTACGCACGCGTCATGGCGCCGTTCGCGCAGGACCTCGAAGCGCTCGTGACGCGCTTGGCGCCCGCCCGCGACACGCTCGAGGTGCGGCTCGCGGTGCTCAGCCTGATCGGCCAGGTGCTGGTTTTCCGCACCGCGCGTGCGGCGGTCGAGCGGTTCACCGGCTGGCGCGCCCTGGGCGAGGACGAGGTCGCCGTCGTGCGCGCGCATCTGCGTGACAATCTCCGGCGCCTGTTCGCGCCGGCCGGGCGGCGCGCATGAAGATCCTGCGGGTGTTCGCCGCCGCGCTCCTCGCCGTCGCCGTGGTCGCGGCCTGGACGCCGGCGCGCGAGCGGGTCGCGGGCTGGCTCGACCGCGACCGCGCCGGCGACGACGAACTCGTGCTCTACGGCAACGTCGACGTGCGCGAGCTGGAGCTCGCCTTCCGCCAGGCGGGGCGCATGCTGGCCGTGCAGGTCGACGAGGGTGACCGGGTCGCGGCCGGCGAACTGGTCGCCACCCTCGACGACGAGCCTTTTCGTGAACGGGTCGCCGCCGCCGCGGCGGAAGTGGACCGCGCGCGGGCGGAACTCGATGCACTGGAACATGGCAGCCGGCCGCAGGAGATCGCGCGGGCCGCGGCCGAGGTGCGCCGCGTCCGCGCCGTCCTGACCAACGCCGAGCGGGAGCTCGCGCGTAGGCGCAGCCTGCTCGCCGGGCACGCCGCCAGCCAGACTGCGACCGACGCCGCGCAAGCCGCGCGTGACGAGGCCGCGGCAGCACTGGTCGCGGCCCAGGAAGCGCTCGCCCTGGCGCGCCTCGGACCGCGCGTGGAGGACCTCGCGGCCGGACGCGCGCGCCTCGCCGCGGCGCAGGCGGCGCTGGACAGCGCGCGCACCGCGCTCGCCGATACGCGCCTCACGGCGCCGGCCGCTGCCGAGGTCCTGGCCCGCATCCGCGAACCGGGCAGCATGGTCGGACCGGCGCAGGCGGTGTTGTCCCTGTCGTTGCGCGACCCGGTCTACGTGCGTGCCTACGTCGCCGAGCCGGCGCTCGGGCGCGTCGTGCCCGGCACGCCGGTGACGGTGCTGAGCGACTCGCGCGCCGCGCCCTACCACGGCCACGTCGGCTTCGTCTCGCCGCGCGCCGAGTTCACGCCGAAGTCGGTCGAGAGCACGGCGCTGCGTACCGATCTCGTCTACCGCCTGCGCGTGGTCGTCGACGATGCCGATGACGGCCTGCGCCAGGGCATGCCGGTGACCGTGCGCTTCGCGTCGCCGGCGGCGGACTGACGCGATGGCCGGCGGGGCGGGCGACGCGGGGGCGAGCGCAGACGGCGCGGCCGCCGTGCTCGAAGGCGTCGGCAAGCGCTTCGGTGGGCGCGACGCCCTGCAGGCCATCGACGCGCGTATCGCCTACGGCCGACTGACGGGCCTGGTCGGCCCGGACGGTGCCGGCAAGACGACGTTGATGCGCCTGCTCGCCGGCCTGCTCGAACCGGACCACGGCCGCGTTCGCGTGGCGGGGCAGGCGCCGGCGGTGGCGCGCGACCAGGCCGCGGGCATCGGCTACATGCCGCAGCGTTTCGGTCTGTACGAGGACCTGTCGGTGAGCGACAACCTGCGCCTGTACGCGCGCTTGCGCGGGCTGAGCCGGCGCGATGACGGCGCCACGTTCGCGCGGCTGCTCGAATTCACCCGTCTCGCGCCGTTCTCGCAGCGGCTCGCCGGCCACCTGTCCGGCGGCATGAAACAGAAGCTCGGCCTGGCCTGCGCGCTGATGGGGCGGCCGCGACTGCTGCTGCTGGACGAACCGAGCGTGGGCGTGGATCCGGTCAGTCGGCGGGATCTCTGGCGCATGGTGGAGAGTCTCATCGACCAGGGCATGGCCGTGGTGTGGTCGACGGCCTACCTCGACGAGGCCGAACGCTGTGCGCAGGTCCTGTTGCTGCATGCCGGTACGCTGGCCTACGCCGGGCCGCCCGGTGACCTGACCGCGACCCTTGCCGGGCGCTGTTTCCAGCTCGTGCATCCCGCGCGCCCGCGCCGCGAACTGCTCGCCGAGGTGCTCGACCTGGACGGCGTGAGCGATGCGGTGACCGCCGGCGAGGGGGTACGCGCGGTGTTGCGCGCGCACGCCGCGCTCGATGGGCTGGTCGCGCTCGCCGGGCGTGCCGGGGCCCGCCTGGAGCCGGTCGCGCCGCGCTTCGAGGATGCTTTCGTCGACCTGCTCGGCGGCGCGCCCGGCGGCCACTCGGCGATCGCCGAGCGCATGCCGCCGATAGCGCCGGAGCCTGCAGCGCCGGTCGCCTGCGAGGCACTGACGCGGCGCTTCGGGGATTTCGTCGCCGCGCACGAGGTCAGTTTCGCCGTGCGCCAGGGCGAGATCTTCGGCCTGCTCGGGCCGAACGGCGCCGGCAAGTCGACCACTTTCAAGATGCTCTGCGGCCTGCTGCGGCCCAGCGCCGGACGTGCGATGGTGACGGGGCTGGACCTGCGCGGCGCGGCGGCCGCGGCCAAGCGTCGCATCGGCTACATGGCGCAGAAGTTCTCGCTCTACGGCCTGCTCTCGGTGCAGCAGAATCTCGAGTTCTCGGCCGGTGTCTATGGCCTCGGCGGTGACGACAAGCGCCGCCGCATCGAGCAGATGATCGACACCTTCCAACTCGGGCCCTACCTGCGCGCGGCGCCGGCAGAACTGCCACTCGGCTTTCGCCAGCGCCTCGCCCTGGCCTGCGCGCTGATGCACCGGCCGGCGGTGCTGTTCCTCGACGAACCGACCTCCGGCGTCGACCCGCTGACGCGGCGCGAATTCTGGACGCACATCAACGGCCTGGTCGCGCGCGGCGTGACGGTACTGGTGACCACCCATTTCATGGACGAGGCCGAGTATTGCGACCGCGTGGCGCTGATGTCGGGCGGTCGCGTCATCGCGCTCGATACCCCCGTCGCGCTGATGCGCCAGGCCGCGGCGGACGGTGCCGCGGTGCACGGCATGGAGGCGGCGTTCATCCGCCTGGTCGAGACCGCCGCCGAGCACCCGGCGGCGGCCGGCGGGGCCGCGGCATGAAACTCGCCACGGCAGCGCGTCCGCTGTTCGCCCTGGTGTACAAGGAGAGCGTGCAGATCGTGCGCGATCCGTCGGCCGTGCTGATCGCCTTCGTGTTGCCGGTGATCCTGCTGCTGCTGTTCGCCTACGCGGTGTCGCTCGATATCCGCCAGGTGCCCATCGGGGTGGTGGTGGAAAGCGACGATGCCCAGGCCCGCTCGTTGGCCGCGGCCTTTGCCGGCAGCCGCTACTTCGCCGTCACGCCGGCGCGCGACCGGCGCGAGGTCGCCGCCGCGGTGGTCGCCGGCCGCCTGCGCGGCTTTGTCGTCATCCCGCAGGATTTCGCCACCCGCGTGGCACGGCGGGCCTGGCCGGCCATCCAGATCGTGACCGACGGCGCGCAGCCCAATACCGCACGTTTCGTCGAGAACTACGCGAACGGGGTCATCGGCGGCTGGGCGGTGGCTCACGGCCTGGCGCCGCCGGCGCAGGTCGAACTCGAACCACGCTTCTGGTTCAACCCCGAACTGGAGACGCGTCGCGCCCTGATCCCGGGTTCGATCGCCATCGTCATGACCATGATCGGGACACTGCTCACCGCCCTGGTCGTGGCGCGCGAGTGGGAGCGCGGCACGATGGAGGCGATCCTCGCCACGCCGGTCTCGGTGACCTCCATCCTGCTCGGCAAGCTGCTGCCCTACTTCGTCCTCGGCCTGGCCGCCACCATCGGCAGCGCGCTGATTGCCACGCACGCTTTCGGGGTTCCGCTGCGCGGCTCGTGGAGCGCGTTGCTGCTGGTCTCCGCGGCCTTCCTCGTTCCCGCCCTGGGCCAGGGTCTGCTCATCTCGGTGCTGGCCAGGAACCAGTTCGTGGCTTCGCAGATCGCCTTGTTCTCCGGCTTCCTGCCGGCCTTCCTGCTGTCCGGTTTCCTGTTCGAGATCGCCTCGATGCCGGCGCCCCTGCGCGTGCTGACCGACATCGTCCCGGCACGCTACTTCGTCTCGGCGTTGCAGACGGTGTTCCTGGCCGGCGACGTGTGGCCGCTGCTCGTCGACGATGCGCTGGCCATGCTCGGCATCGGGGCGGTGTTGATCGCCCTGGTTCGTCACAACCTGCGTAAGAGCCTGGAAGGGTGAGGGCGCGATGAGCGGTGCTGAACGACGATGGCCGCTCGCGGGCGACGGCAAACGCCCGGCCGGTGCCGTTGCCGGGGCGCAGCCGTGCCGCCGCCGCGCCGGGCGGGCCTGATCCGTGTTGCGGTTGTCGCCCACGCTGCGGGCGCAATGCGTCAAGGAGTTCCTGTGCCTGCTGCGCGACCCGCGCAGCCGCTACGTGCTCATCGTGCCGCCGCTGATGCAACTCCTGGTATTCGCCTTCGCCGCCACCCTCGACGTGCGCAACGTCGACCTCGCGGTGCTCGATCGCGATCACGGCCGCTGGTCGCACGAGCTGGTCGCGCGGATCGGCGCCGCCGCGTTCGTCGGCAGGCTGCACGCCGTCCACGATCGCGCCGCCTTGCATGCGGCCATCGATCGGCGCGAAGTGGTCGCAGCCCTGGACATCCCGGAGACGTTCTCGCGCGACGTCGCCGCCGGGCGCACGGGCCGGGTCCAGGTCATTGTCGACGGCCGGCGCGCCAATGCCGGCCAGATCACGCTGGGTTACCTGCAGCGCATCGCGGCCGATCTCGGTGCGCCCGAAACGGTGACCTCGAGCGCGGCGCCGGCCGCGGTGCGCCACTGGTTCAACCCCAACCTCGTCTACCGCTGGTTCGTCGTGCCGAGCCTCGCCGGCATCCTCTCCATGTTCGTCGCGCTGCTGGTCACCGCGCTTTCGATTGCGCGCGAACGCGAGCTCGGCACCTTCGACCAGCTGCTCGTCTCGCCGGCCACCCCGCTCGAAATCATCGTCGCCAAGACCGTGCCCGCGCTGGTCATCGGTACCGCGTTGGGGCTGCTCATGGTGACGGCCGGCGTAGTCGGTTTCGGCATTCCGTTCACCGGCTCCTTCGCCCTGCTGCTGCCCTGCCTGGTGCTGTTCATCCTCTCGGTGGTCGGGATCGGCTTGATGGTGTCGTCGATCTGCGCCACCCAGCAGCAGGCCATCCTGGGCACCTTCGCCGTGGGCGTGCCGATGGTGATCATGTCGGGCTTCGCGACGCCGGTGGAGAACATGCCGCCGGTGCTGCAAGGGCTGGCCCAGGCCATCCCGCTCAAGCATTTCCTCGTCATCGTGCAGGGTTGTTTCGTCAAGGCGCTGCCGGCCGCCGACGTGTTCGCCAACGCCTGGCCGATGCTGGTGATCGCCGTCGTCACGCTGGGCCTGTCGACGGTTTTCGTACGCGCTCGCCTGGGCGCCTGAGCCCGTTGCCTGTCGCGGCCGCCGGACCGCCCGCTCGGCACGGCGGCCGTGTCGGAGGCGCGTTCAGGCGGCGCGTTCGAACACCGCGGCCAGCCCCTGGCCACCGCCGATGCACATGGTTTCCAGGCCGTAGCGTGCCCGGCGGCGCCCGAGTTCGTGCAGCAGCGTGGTCATGATGCGCAGGCCGGTCGCCCCGATGGGATGGCCGAGCGAGATGCCGCCACCGTTGACGTTGAGGCGATCGGCGTCGTGCCAGTCCCAGCCCGCCAGCACGCCCAGCACCTGCATGGCGAAGGCCTCGTTGAGCTCGACGAGATCGAGGTCGTCGAAGCCGAGACCGTTGCGCGCGAACAGCTTCTGCACCGCCGGCACCGGCCCGATGCCCATGGTCGCCGGATGGCAGCCGGCCGAGGCCCAGCTGTGCAGGAAGGCGAGTGGTTCGAGGCCGAGCGCGTCGAGCTGGTCTTCGGCCACCACCAGGCAGGCCGCGGCGGCGTCGTTCTGCTGGCTGGCGTTGCCGGCGGTGACCGTGCCGTCCTGCAACACCGGGCGCAGCTTGGCCAGGGTTTCCAGCGAGGTCTCGGGACGGATGCCCTCGTCGCGTGCGAACACCAGCGGCGCGCCCTTGCGTTGCGGCACCTCGACCGGCACCACCTCGTCGTCGAAGCGGCCCGCCTCCCACGCGGCGTGGGCGCGCTGGTGGCTGCGCACGGCGAAGGCATCGGCCTCTTCGCGGGTGATACCGTACTCCCTGCCGACGTTCTCGGCCGTCTCTGGCATGCCGGAGATGAAGCCGAAGCGTGCCTCCGGCTGCGAACGTTCGCGCCCGCGCTGCAGGCGATCGTGGAAGCTCACCGAGCCGGCGCGCGAACCCCAGCGCATGTCGGTCGAGTAGTACTCGATGTTGCTCATCGACTCGACACCGCCGGTGAGGACGACGTCGGCGGCCCCGGTCTGCACCAGCATGGCGGCGTCGATCACGGCCTGCAGGCCCGAGCCGCAACGGCGATCGAGCGTGTAGCCGGCGACCTCGAGCGGCAGGTCGGCGGCGAGCGCGGCGTAGCGTGCGATGCACGGCGCTTCGCTCGACGCGTAGGACTGCGCGACGACCACTTCGTCGATGCGCGCGGGGTCGAGCCCGCTCTTCGCCAGCACTGCCTTGAAGAGATGCGCGACGAGGACGTCGGCGGTGAGCGGGCGCAGGGTGCCGCCGAAGCTGCCGACGGCGGTGCGGAGCGGGGCGACGATGGCGGCGCGGCGCAGGGTCATGGTGGTGGTCCTCCAGTGCCGGCTGGTGTCTGACACCGGCAGGCAAGTCGTTGATGGTGTGATCGGCGGTGTCTGACACCGCCGGTCAAGTCATGGAGCCTTTGGCCCAGGCGCGGCGCGAGGGTGTCTGACACCGAGGGTCAAATGCTTGAATTATTGTGCCCGCGGCGCCGCGACCGTCACCACGCCGCCTCGAGCAGGGCCAGCACCTCGGCGCGGGTCAGCGGGCGCGGGTTGGTCGGGATCCAGAGATCGAGCATCGCTTCCTCGGCAATGGTCGGCAGCAGGTCGCGCGGCACCTCGGCGTCGCGCAGGCGCCCGGGCAGGCCCAGCGCGGCGACCAGCGCCTGGACCTGGTCGGCGAGCGGCGTCGTGCTGTCGCCCATGGCGGCGGCGAGTTCGGCCTGGCGCACGCCGTTGAAGGCCGCGTTGTAACGCAGTACGTGCGGCAGCATGACGCACGAGGTCTCGCCGTGCGGCATGCCGGCGGTGCCGCCGAGAATGTGGCCGATGCCGTGGCTGGCGCCGAGGTCGACGCCGCAGGACACCCCCTGCACCGACAGCCAGGCGCCGACCAGGCAGTCGAGGCGGGCGTCGAGGTCGTCCGGGTCGGCGAGAACGCGCCGCAGTGCGCCGGGCAGCAGGCGCGCGGCATGCAGGGCGGTGGCTTCGGTCGGCGGGGTGACGTTGATCGAGCAGAAGGTCTCCACGCAGTGATCGACGGCACGGATGCCGGTGCCGAAGAACAGGCGCGGCGGCGTCGCCACGGTCAGCGCCGGGTCGAGCACGACGACGTCGGGCGCCATGCTCGGGTGGAAGAACACTTCCTTGCGCGGCACGCGTTCGTCGGTGACGCCGGCGAAACTGGTGAACTCGCCCGCCGAGAGCGTGGTCGGGATGGCGACGAAGGGCAGCGTCGCAGGGCGCAGCCCATCCGGTTCGCGCAGGCGATCGAGGTCGGCGCTGGCCGTCATCTCGTTGGCCAGGGCGAGGGTCGCCGCCTTGGTCGCGTCGCACACCGAACCGCCGCCGAAGCCGACCACCAGATCGGCCTCGTGCCCGGCCAGGGCCGCGGCGATGCGCAGCACGTCCGCGCGCGGCGAGTGGGCGCGGATGCCGGTCAGTTGCGCCACGCAGCACTCACCGAGTGCGGCGCTGACCTCTTCCGCGAGACCGCCGGCACCGGCCAGGCTGGTGTTGGTGACGAGCAGCGCGCGGCGCGTGCCGCGTCGTTCGAGCTCGGCGCCGAGCGCCTCGGCGATGGCAATGCCGTAGACGACGCCTTGCGCGGCTGACGGTGAATGACGACCGGCGCGGTTCATGCCGGCGCTCCGACGCCGGCGGCAGGTGCGCTGACGCCCATCTCGCGCAGCAGCGGCATGACCTCGCGGGCGAATCGCCGGGTGTCGTCGAGGTAGCCCTGGAAGACCATCAGCACGGCGTCGAGTCCGCCCTCGTAGAGCGCCTTCAACTTCAGCGCGACGTCCTCGGCGGTGCCGACGACGTGCACCGCGCCGGCGCCGACGCTCATCATGTCGAGGGTGAAGCTGTCGAACGAGCCGCTGCCGATGTTGAGGCCGTCGAGCCAGTTCTGCGCCGCGACGTCGTCCTTGTGCTCGACGATGCGCGCGATCTCGGCCTCGGCTTCGTCGGCCGAGTCGCGCCACAGCACGAAGGGAAAGGCCGCGGCGCGCACGCTGCGACCGCGCGCCGTCGCCCGCGCCTTGACGTCGGCGACGATGGCCGGCGTCGCCTCGATCGAGGGCGTCGAGACGAAAGCCCAGTCGCACAGCCGGGCGATGACGTCCTTGGCATCGTCGGACACGCCGGCGTTGGCAATTTGCGGTGCGCGCGCCGGCTGCGGCAGGGACACGCCGTGTTCGACCCGGTACCACGGCGAGGTGTGCTCGAAGCGGCCCGGCGGCGCGGTCCACAGCCCGCGCAGGATCTCGATGAAGGCCGCGGTGCGCTGGTAGCGCTCGGCGTGCGGCAGCAATTCCATGCCCATCATGGCGAACTCCTCGCGGCTCCAGCCGCTGACCAGGTTGATGCCCCAGCGCCCGCCGCTCAAGTGGTCCATCGTCGCGCCCATCTTGGCCACGACCACGGGATGGAACACCGGTACGTGCACGGTCGAGTAGACGTGGATGCGCGAGGTCCGCGCGAGCAGCGCCGAGGCCCAGGTCATGGTCTCGAGCGAGGTGCCGAGGTAGTCGGTGCTGCCGCCGAAACCGCGCCAGCGGCTGACCGGGAAGAGCAGGTCGAAGCCGGCTTCCTCGGCCGCGCCGGCGATGGCGAGGTTGGACGGCCAGGTCCATTCGTCCTCGATCACGCGCCAGCTCGAGATGGCGTACATGTTGGAACAATTGGGCATGAACAGGCCCAGCTTGAGCGGCTCACGTGCAGGCTGCACTACAATCCTCCCCTTTGCGCGGCGGCCTCCGCGGCGCCGCGTCGCACCGACTGCGAGGACACGATTATCGCCAATTCGCCGCCCAGGGGCAGGGGTAACGCCGGCGCCGCGCTGACTGCCGTCCATCTCGCTGCCCTGCTGGGCGGCGTTTTCCTCTATCCCCCGGGCGTGCGCGCCGAAGTGACCGTCGGCGAGGTCGTGGCGACCTGCCGGGCCGCGCTCGATGACGGTTTCCGTGGCACCCGGGCCGCGGCCTGCGAGTGGTTTCTCGATCCCTGCGCGGTGTGTGGTGCGACGCCGCCGCCCGAGCGCTGGTGCGCGCCGCCGGACCTGGCCGCGGCGCAACGCGCCGAGCGCCTGCTGGCGGCGCTGGTGCAGGCCGGAACAGCCGCCGGGGCGCCCGCCCCTCCCGCGGTGCGCGCCGCGCTCGCCGCCGAGTTTCCCTGCCCGGCAGCGGGAGACGACTGATGGAGGCATTCTGGGCCGCCGCCGTCGGCATCGTCTGGGGCCTGCCGCTGGTGATCCTGCTGGCCGGGGCCGGCGTGTGGTTCATGCTGCTCAGCCGCGCGGCGCCCTTGCGCCACGCCGGCCATGCCCTGGCCATCCTCAGCGGGCGCTACGAGCGGCGCGACGCGCCCGGCGAGATCAGCCATTTCCGCGCCCTGTCGGCGGCCCTGTCGGGAACCATCGGCATGGGCAACATCGCCGGCGTCGCCATCGCGATTGCCATGGGTGGCTCGGGCGCGGTGTTCTGGATGTGGGTCGCCGGCGCGCTCGGCATGGCGACCAAGTTCTTCACCTGCACGCTGTCGTGCCTCTATCGCAAGCCGGACAGCCAGGGTGTCATGCAGGGCGGGCCGATGTACTACATCGAGGTCGGCCTGGGGCCGCGCTTCCGTCCGCTGGCGATGCTGTTCGCGGCCTGCGCCATGGTCGGCTGCCTGGGCGTGTTCCAGTCCAACCAGCTGGCCGGGCTGATGCAGGCCCAATGGTCGGTGCCGGCACCGCTGACCGGGCTCCTGGCCATGACCGCGGTGGGCTACGTCGTGCTCGGCGGCAGCGTACGCGTGGGCCGGTTCGCCGGCCTGGTCGTGCCGCTGATGTGCCTGCTCTACCTCGGCGGCGGCCTGCTCGTGATCGCCGACCATGCCGAGCGTGTGCCGGCGGTGCTGCGCGCCATCGTGCTCGGCGCCTTCGACGTCGACGCCGGTATCGGCGGCGCGGCCGGTCTCACGGTGAAGGAAATCCTCGTCACGGGCGTGCGCCGCGCGGTGTTCTCCAACGAGGCCGGGCTCGGCACCGAGGCGCTCGCCCACGGTGCCGCGCAGACCGACGAGCCGGTGCGCGAGGGGCTGGTGGCGATGCTGGGGCCGTTCATCGACACCCACCTGGTGTGCACCATGACGGCGCTGGTCATCCTCACCAGCGGGGTGTCGCCGCAGGCGGCCGGGGTGGTGACCACGGCGCAGGCCTTCGAGGCCAGCCTGCCCGGCCTGGGTGCCGGGCTGGTGTCGGCGATCTTCGCCGCCTTCGCCCTCACGACCATGATCACTTACGCCTATTACAGCGTGAAATGCGCGAAGTACCTGTTCGGGGAGCGCCGCGGCGGCGCCTTCGTGTGGATCTACCTCGTGTTGATCCCGATCGCCGCGCTGTGGACGCCGACAACCACGGTCAACATCATCGACACGGCCTACGCGTTGATGGTGATCCCGAACATGACCGCGACCCTGTTGCTGGCGCCGCGGGTGCTGGTGGCGATGCGCGACTACTTCGCGCGCCAGGAGGGATGACCCGCACGCCGCCGGCGCGGCGTGCGGGGGCCTGGCTCAGACCGGGCGGCGGCGGGCGCCGAGACCCAGGGCAGCAAGGCCGAGCAGGGCCAGGGTGGTCGGCTCGGGGACGTTGCCCGCCTGCCTCGGCGTGTAGTCGACGCGCAGGTTGTCGATGCCCCAGGACTCGTCGGTGCTGCCCTGCCAGCCGCTGCCGCCGGCGACGATCGACAGCACCAGGGAGGACGCCGTGTGGGCAATGCCGGTCAGGGCGGCGTCGCCGGTGATGTCGTAGGCGCGGTCGGCATACTGGCCGTTGAAGCCGCGATGCGACAGGCCACCCAGGGCGGTACCGACGGTCGTCGTCACGCTGCCCGAGGCGTTGGCGAAGGTCGCCTGGAGGACGAGGTTGCCGTCGACGTAGAAGCGCAGGTAGTCGGGCGACACGCTGCCGTTGCTGGAATCCCACGAGTCCATGATGCCGAGCAGGCCACCGATGCTGACGCTGTCGTGGGCGCCGAGGCCGCTCAGGGTGAGGGTGGTCGCGGTGGCCGGGTTGCCGGTGGAGGCGTTGCGCAGCAGGTTGCCGCTGAAGCCGTCGGCGCTGAAGCCCTGCACCGATTCCGTGGACCAGAGGCCCGAAGTGACCGCGGTGACGCCGCTGGCGACGCTGACGTTGCCGTCGAAATCATTGGAATAGAGCAGGGTGGCCGAGGCCGGGGCCGCGACGAGCGTGGCGGCGGCGAAGGCCGCGGCGAGGTGGGCATTGCGAAGCATGGATGTGATCTCCCAGAGGCGGTGTGAGCGAAAATGGCGCGTGCCAAGCAAGAACGATGCCGGGACGTGAAAATTCAATTCACTCAAAGTGTTGGGGGAATAGCGGCGAGGCATGGCGGCAGCGTGGGGGCGTAGTTGTCAAAACCGTTGACAGTCCCGCTTGCCGCCCACCCCGGCCCGGTCGTGCGCAAGAGGACGAAAGAATAATTCAATCAGTTGGTTGCGTTGCCCGCACCGGCGGCGCGAGGGTGTCAACGACTTTGACAGTTCGCGCGGACTCGGGCGCTGCCGGAACGCAGTACACTCGACGCGGCACAACGGGGGAGGGCCGTGATGCTGATTCTGGACGGGATACGCGTACTGGATTTCACCCAGTACCTGGCCGGGCCGACGGTGGGCCGGCTGATGGCGGAGATGGGCGCCGAGATCATCAAGATCGAGCTGGCGCCGGGGGGCGATCCCTCGCGCCTGCTGCCGATCGCCGATCGCGGTCGCAGCGGTTACTTCATCCAGCAGAATCGCGGCAAGCAGAGCCTCGCCCTCGATCTCGGCACCGCCGAGGGCGACGCCATCGTGCGCGAGCTGATCGCCGCGGCCGACGTCGTGCTGGAGAACTTCGGACCGGGCGTGATGGAGAAGAAACGCCTGGCCTGGCCGGACATCCAGGCCATCAATCCGCGCGTCGTCATGGCCTCGCTGTCGGCCTACGGCCGCGAGAGCCCGCTCGCCCACAAGACCGGCTACGACTGGGCCGCGCAGGCCTTCGCCGGCGTCATGCACATGACCGGCGACCCGGATGGGCCGCCGACCCCGGTCGGTATCGCGATCGCCGACGTCGGCAGCGGCGTGCACGCTTTCTCGGCCATCGGTTACGCGCTGTTCCACCGCGCCCAGACCGGCGCCGGCCAGTGGCTCGACATCTCCATGGTCGACTGCCTGTTCCACATGCACGACGTCTCGCTGCAGGGCTATACGCTGACCCGGGGCGACTACCGGCCCAACCGCCAGGGCAGCCACCACGAGCTGATCGCGCCGTTCGGCGTGTTCCGCGGCCCACGCGGCTACATCGCGGTGCTGTCGCTGCAGCTGCAATGGAAGAACGTGTGCGCGGCGCTGGGCCGTCCCGACCTCGTCGAAGATCCGCGCTACGCCACGCCCGAGGATCGCGCCCGGCGGCGCGCCGAGCTGGTCGAGCTGATCGAGTCGTGGATGCGGGGATTCGCCGACGACGAGGCCGTCATCGCCGCACTCGAGGCCCACCGCGTGCCTTGCGCGCCGGTCATGGACCCGGTCGATGCCATTCAGCACCCTTATTTCCGCGAGCGCGGCATGGTGCGCGAAATCGAGGACCCGGTGATGGGGCCGCTCACCGTGCCGGGCTTCCCGCTGCGCTTCTCCGCCCAGCCCGAGCGCCTCGACCTGGTCGCGCCCACCCTCGGCCAGCACAACGCCGAGGTGCTCGAGCGCGTGCTCGGCTACGACGCCGAGCGCATCCGGGCACTCAGCGCGGCCGGGGTACTGGTCAGCGGGGAACGTTGACGCGCACTGCGCGACATCACCGACAGCAACGGGGGAGAACGGATCGATGCACGAGTTGATGATGAAAACCATGGCCGAGCAGGCCGCGCTGGTGCGACGCGGCGAGATCTCGCCGGTCGAACTGACCGACGCCGCCATCGCCGCCATCGAGGCGCTGAACCCGGCGTTGAACGCCGTGGTCCTGCCGTTGTTCGACTACGCCCGCGAGCAGGCCCGCGCGGTCGCTCGCGATGCGCCGTTCGCCGGCGTGCCGCTGCTGCTCAAGGACATGCTGGCCGAATGCGCCGGCACGCCGCTGACCGAAGCCTCGCGTTTCCTGCAGGGCTACGTCTCACCGCGTGACAGCGAACTCGTGCGGCGCTGCAAGCAGGCCGGCTTCGTCGTCTGCGGCAAGACCAACGCGCCCGAGTTCGCCGCCAAGCCGACCACCGAGCCGGAACTCTACGGGCCGACGCGCAACCCCTGGGACCTGGCACGTTCGCCGGGCGGTTCCTCGGGCGGCGCGGCCGCGGCCGTCGCCGCCGGCATGGTCGCCGTCGCCCATGCCAACGACGGCGGCGGCTCGATCCGGATTCCGGCCGCGGTCTGCGGCCTGGTCGGGCTGAAGCCGACCCGCGGGCGCAACCCGCTCGGCCCGGATTGCGGCGATCCCGGCGGTGCGGGGCTGATCTGCGAACACGTCGTCACGCGCAGCGTCGCCGACACCGCGCTGATGCTCGACGTCACCGCCGGCGCCGATGCCGGCGCGCCGTATTTCCCGGTACCACCGTCGCGGCCCTACGCGGCAGAGGTCGGCGCCGACCCGGGCCGCCTGCGCATCGCCTGGAGCGCGCAGCCGGTGCTGGACACCGCCGTGCATGCCGATTGTCGTGCGGCGGTGGAAGCCGCGGCGCGGCTGTGCGAATCGCTCGGCCACGACGTCGAGGAAGCGCGGCCGGCCGTCGACGCCGGTGACTTCCACGATTTCTTCACCACGCTCTGGATCGGCATGATGGCGGCCATCGTGCGCGGCTGGGAGCAGCGCCTCGGGCGGACGGCGACCGCCGAGCACTTCGAGCGCCACACCTGGAAGATGCTCGAGATGGACGCCCGCCTGCATCCGTCCGACTACCTGCTCGCCTTGGACGCCATGCAGCGTTTCGCGCGCGCCATGGCGCCGTTCTGGGACACCTGCGACGTGTGGCTGACGCCGACCCTGCCCGAGCCACCAGTGCCGCTCGGCTGGTTCGAGCACGACCGCGCCGAGCCGCAGCGCGGCACTGAGCGCATGCAGGCCTTCATGCGTTTCACCGGCGTCGCCAATGCCACCGGCCAGCCGGCCATCACCCTGCCGTTGCACTGGAACGCCGCCGGCCTGCCGATCGGCGTGCAACTGATGGGGCGTTACGGTGACGAGGCCGGACTCCTGCGCCTCGCCGCCCAGCTCGAACGGGCGCAGCCGTGGGCCGGGCGCTACCCGGCGCCGCCGGCCTGAGCACGCACGTGCGCTGCCGCCGCGCTCCGGGATGATTTAATAGCGCGGCGTCGACGGGTACGCGCGAGACGGATTCGGAAATCGATTATGACCAGCAACTTGTTCGACCTGACCGGCAAGGTCGCCCTCATCACCGGTTCCAGCAAGGGCATCGGCCGCGCCATTGCCGAGGAAATGGCACGCCATGGCGCCAAGGTCGTGATCTCGAGCCGCAAGGGCGACGTCTGCGAGGAGGTCGCCGCCGCCATCAATGCCGAACTCGAGGGCGCAGCGGGCGGGGCAGTGGCAATCCCGGCCAATATCAGCTCGCGCGAGGCCATCGAGCACCTCGTCGCCGAGACCCGCCGCCAGCTCGGGCGCGTCGACATCGTGGTGTGCAACGCCGCGGTCAATCCCGCCTATGGCCCCATGAGCAAGTTGCCGGACAGTGCCTTCGAGAAGATCCTCGGCGTCAACATCATGTCCAACCACTGGCTGATCCAGGCCGTGCTGCCGGAGATGATCGAACGCCGCGACGGCGCCGTCATCGTGGTCTCCTCGGTGGGCGGGCTGCGCGGCAGCGAGGTGCTCGGCGCCTACTGCATCTCCAAGGCCGCGGATCTCCAGCTCGTGCGCAACCTCGCCGTCGAGAACGGACCGCACAATATCCGCGTCAACGCCATCTCCCCCGGGCTGGTGCGCACCGACTTCGCCCGTGCGCTGTGGGAAGACCCCGAGTTCCTCGCCAAGCGCACCCAGTTCGATCCTCTGCGGCGCATCGGCGAACCACGCGAGCTGGCCGGCATCGCGGTCTACCTGGCCTCGGCGGCGGGCAGCTTCACCACCGGCCAGAACTTCGTCATCGACGGCGGTTCGACCATCACCTGACGACGGGCCGGCGCAGGCACGTCGGCCCGAGCGGTTCGCGGCGGCCTGGCCTGGTTGCCGCTGTGGCTTGAGCGGCCTTCCGGCCGTTCAGGCCGCGGTGTCGACCAGCTCCACCTCGTAGCCGGTGAACTTGCGCAGGTTGATCACGCCGTTGTCGAACAGCAGGTACTGGCCCTTGATGCCTTCGAGCACGCCGCTGACCGCGGCGGTCTTGTCGAAGTTGTGCGAGGCGATTTTCTGCGGATATCGCGTGACCGGGTAGGTGATGTCGAGCGGTGCGTTGTCGAGCGGCCATACCGCGTCGGCGCCATGGGTGGCGCGGATGGCGGTGAGATCGTCGGCGATGCCGGCGAGCGCGGCGCTGGCCGCGGCGGCGAGATCGAGGGGGGCACCGCCGCCCTTGAGCATGGCGCGCCAGTTGGTCTTGTCGGCGTGGCTGCGCGCCAGCGCAACCTCGACCAGGCCGGCGAGATGACGTGTGGCGGTGCCCAGTACCGGCAGGGCCTGGGTCGCGCCCTGGTCGAGCCAGCGCGTCGGCAGTTGGCTCTCGCGCGTGATACCGACCTTGAGGCCCGAGGTGTTGGCCAGGTAGACGACGTGCGGAATCATGCAGTGGCGCTCGCCCCAGTCGGGTTCGCGGCAGGTCCCCGCGGCGAAATGGCAGGTCTCCGGCTTCACCACGCACAGGTCGCAGCGCGCGAGCTTCTGCATGCAGGGGTAGCAATGGCCCTGGGCGAAACTCTTCTTCGTCTCGCGGCCGCAGGCGTCGCAGAAGATGCGCCCCGTCCAGCGCAGGGTCAGGACCTGGCCGAGGCGCGGGTTGAGCGGGGTCTCCGCGTCGCCCAGGACGAGGGCGTACTCGGTATCGGCGCCGAGACGGGCGCGCATCTTGGACAGGGGACCGTGCATGTCAGGGAACCGGTGCCGCGCGAGATGGGGCGCGAGATGGGGACAGTATACTTTTCCAGGTGCGTATCGCCGCAGCTCGCCGCGAGCGAAAAGTACACGGTCCCCATCTCGCGCCCCGCCGTCCCGCCCCGGTCGCGGTGCCGATCCTCAGTCGTGCTGCAGGGTCGCCAGGTAGGCCATGATGGCGAGGATGCGGCCGCGCGCGAGGGCCGCGCCGTCCTCGGCGTCCGCGGCATGCGGCGGGACCAGTTCCCGGCTCCACAACGGCATGGTGCGATCGGCGTGCGCCGGCAGCAACTCGGCCCCGCTGATGACGTCGTAGAGGCCCCAGAACGGGAAACGCCCGCCGTTGCGCGCGGCCAGCGTGGTCAGGTCCGGGGTCGGCCGGGTCATGGTCGAGGTGGTGGCAGCACCGCCGGCGGCATCGTCGCCGTGACAGGACGCGCAGTGCACGGCGAACAGGGTGTGACCGGTGTTGACGATGGCGTCGTCGACACGCGGCAGCTCGCCCGCCACGGTCGTCGCCGGGACGAGTGCCGTCGCCAGCGCGAAGGCGAGGGCGCGAACGCTGTGATCGGGGCAGGGTACTCGGCGCATACCAGGCTCTCCAGCGAGGGGTCGTGTGCTCCATTAGAAGCGTCCCGCGCCGGCGCCGCGGTGATCCCGATCAGGGCAGGGTTGCCGAGCCGTACGCGGCGGGGGCACTCGCCTGCGCTTCGCGCCGATCTATAATCGCGGCTCGCCGTCCGCGCGGCTGTCGCGCGGACGCCCGTTGCGGAGCGTGCAGGTCATGGCCGACGAAGACGATCACGAAAAGACCCAGATATTCCTGCGGCCCGGGAACAGCGCCGCAGCGGCACCCCCCAAGCCCGAAGAGAAAGCCCACGAGGTGGTATTGAAGCCGGCCAGGAAGGCCGCGGACACGACCCAGACGGCGGTCGATTTCGACATCACCGGCGAGCACCATGCGACCGGTGCGGCGACGAAACCCGCGGCCAAGCCCGCCGTGGCCCCGCCGAAGTC
Organism: Gammaproteobacteria bacterium; assembly: GCA_024235015.1. Taxonomy (GTDB): domain Bacteria; phylum Pseudomonadota; class Gammaproteobacteria; genus JACKNG01. Next base: position 105,361 of record JACKNG010000003.1, on the reverse strand, counting down.
CTCGGCGCTGGGCCTGATCGTCGGCGCCGTGGCCGCCGTCATCGTCGCCGTCGCCGCCTTCGTCCTGCTGCGCTGACGCGGCGGGCACGCCGCCGGCGGGCGGCCGCCTCACGCCGCAGCGCCGGCCACCTCGTTCACGGCGCGTCCGGCAAGCCGAACACCCACAGTACGCCGCCCTGGGGCACGCGCACGTCCGTGCCCCGGGCCTTGTTGAGGTAGTCCTGCTTGCGCTGGGCGTCGACGCCCCAACCGCTCAGCACGGCGACGTACTGGCGGCCGTCGACGCTGTAGCTGACCGGCACGCCGGTCACCCCCGAGTTGGTGCGCTGCTGCCACAGGATCTTGCCGCTGCGCGCATCGAAGGCGCGAAAGTAGCGGTCGTTGGTGCCGCCGGCGAAGACCAGCCCGCCACCGGTGGCGAGCACCGGCCCCCACAGGTGGGACTTGAAATCGGTCGTCCACACCTTCTCGCCGGTCTTCATGTCCCAGGCCTGGAGTTCGCCGATGTGATCGCGGGCGGCCTCGGTGGGGAAGACTTCGAGGGTGTCGAAGGTCACGCCGATGAACAGCTCGCCCGGCCGGTACTTGGCCTTGGCACCGGTCAGTGCGCTGCACAGGTTGTCGTTGGCCGGCACGTAGAGATAGCCGGTCTGCGGGCTGTAGGCTTCCGGCGGCCAGTCCTTGCCACCCCAGATGCTGGGGCAGAACTCGGTGCGGGTGCCGGTGCGCGGGATGCGCGTGGGATCGTACTCGGGCCGTCCGGACTCCGGATCGATGGCGGTGAACACGTTCTGCTTCACGTACGGCCGCGCGTCGACGAAGCGGATGTCGTTGGCGCCGCGTGCGAGGCGCCACAGGTAGCCGTCGCGGCCGGCATGCACCAGGCCCTTGACGACCTCGCCGTTGCGCTCGAAGTCGATCAGCAGCGGCGCTGAGACCTCGTCCCAGTCCCAGGAATCGTTCCAGTGGTACTGGTGATGGGCACGGATGGCACCGCTGTCGATGTCGAGCGCGACGACCGAGGTCGAGTAGAGGTTGTCGCCCGGACGCTGGTCGGCCAGCCAGGGGCCGGCGTTGCCGGTGCCCCAGTAGCTCAGGCGCGTCGCCGGGTCGTAGCTGCCGGTCACCCACACCGGCACGCCGCCGCGCTTCCAGGCCGCCTCGCTCCAGGTCTCGAAGCCGGGTTCGCCCGGGCCGGGCACCATGTAGGTCTTCCACAGCGATTCGCCGCTGGCCGCGTCGAAGGCCTGGATGTAGCCGCGGATGCCGAACTCCCCGCCCGACATGCCGACCAGGATCTTGCCCTCGACGGCGAGCGGGGCGAGCGTCATGTAGTAGCCGCGCAGGTAGTCGTCGACTTCGATGTCGAAATCGACCGCGCCGGTACGGGCGTCGAGCGCGACGAGGTGGGCGTCGACGGTGGCGAGGTAGACGCGCTCGCCGTAGAGGGCCACGCCGCGGTTGGTCGGGTGGAGCTGGAAGAGGTCGGCCGGCAGCTCGCGCCGGTAGCGCCACAGCTCGTTGCCGCTGCGCGCATCGATGGCAATCACCTGGTTCCGGGGCGTGCTGATGAACATCACGCCGTCGTTGACGATGGGCGGCGCCTGGTGACCCTCGTCGACCCCGGTCGAGAAGGTCCACAAGGGCTCGAGCTCGGCGACGTTGTCGGCGGTGATCTGGTCGAGCGGGCTGTAGCCCCAGCTGTCGTAGGTGCGGCGGTACATCAGCCAGTCGCCGTCGGCGGGTGCGGCGAGGCGTTCGGCGGTGACCGCGGCGTAGGGGGCTGGGGCGTCGGCAGCGCCGGCCGGCAGGGCCAGTGCCAGGCCGAGCAGGAGGGATGCGAATCGATGCATGGACGGGCCTCGTTCAGGTGTTGGCGCCGACGGCGCTGGTGAAGTCGCCGGCGACGACGAAGTGTTCGCCCTCGCGACGGATCGGCAGCAGCGGCAGCGAGCGTGGTGCCGGCCCGGAGACCCGCGTGCCGTGGTGGCGCGGGTCGAAGGTCGACTGGTGGCAGGGACACACGAGGTGCAGCGCGGCGTCGTCCCAGCCGGTGATGCCGCAGGCGGTGTGGGTACAGATGCCGGAAGTGGCGAGCACGCCGTCGGCGGCCAGTGCCCGCGTGTCCGCAGCGAGTTCGTCCTCGGCGAAGCGCAGCACCAGGATCTGGTTCAGGCGCGAGCGCTCGCGCAGGGTGCCGCTGGCGGCGTCGAGGGGATAGGCGAGCAGCGGTTCGGCATGCAGTTCGAGATCGCCGGCGGTCAGCGGGCGGCCGTCGTTCTCCCACGAGGGGAAGGCGAGCAGGTCGCCGACCTGCGGGGCTTGCTTGTCGGCGGGGACGTCGGCGGCGCCGGCATGGCGAGCAAGTGGTGCGAGGGCGAGCGCAGCGCCGCCCTGCAGCAGGCGGCGGCGCAGCGCGCAGGTTGGCGCGCCCGCGGCGCGCGCGGGTGAATCGGACATGGGTTTGACCTCCCGGCCGTCGAACACTGCGGCCGGCGGGGACTGTCGCATCGGGCCGCGGGCGGTGCAAGTCGCGAGCATCGATTCATCGATCGGTGACGGTTAACGCTTGACGGAGCTACGGCCCCGGCCGTGCGCGCGCGAAAAGTAAACTGTCACCGATTGATCATCGATGCCCGGTCACACCAGCAGGCCGCCGCCGTCGACGACCAGGTTGATGCCGGTGACGTAGCCGTTCTGCATGAGGAACAGCACGGCGTGGGCGATGTCCTCCGGCTGCCCGATGCGCCCCACCGGCAGGCGCGCGGCGGCATCGGCGAGGACCTGGTCGCGGGCTGCGCCGAGGATGTCGTCGAACAGCGGGGTGTCGACGTAGCCCGGCGTGATGGTGTTGACCCGGATCGGTGCCAGGTCGAGGGCGAGTGCGCGGGCGAAGGCGTCGACCGCCCCGCACGAGGCCGAGGCGACCGCGGCGCCGGGTAGCGGGCGGCGCCCGGCGGTGCCGGACATGAAGGTGATCGAGCCACCGGCCGGCATGTGCGGCGCGGCGAACTTGGCCGCGTAGAGGGCCGCCCAGAAACGCGTGTCCAGCGCCGGACGGAGTTCGTCGGTGGCCGGCGCGAGGCGGCCGTCGAGCACCAGCTGCCCGGCCGTGACGAAGACGTGGTGGATGCTGCCGAGTTCTTCGCACAGCGTGCGCGTGCCGGCCTCGTCGGTGGCGTCGAGGCGCTGTACGCGGGCGCCGTCGCCGAGGGTGGCGCGGGCGCGCTCGAGGCGCTCGGCATCGCGGCCGGTGACGACGACCCGCGCGCCGGCGTCGCGCGCCGCGCAGGCCGTGGCGAGGCCGATGCCGGAGGTGCCGCCGAGGACGACGACGGTCTGCTCGTTGAGACGCATGCGCAGTGACTCCTGTGGTGGGGCCGCGGGCCCGGTTGCTGCAGCGGTGCCGGCGTGGGCTCAGGGCACGTCGGTGACGTCGCCCGGCGGACCCTCGTGGTGTGGGTGCGTTTCGTGCGGCGGGTGGACCGGCGCGCCGCCGATCGGCACCGTGCGCCCGAGGAAGTCGATCACGGCATTGCCGAAGATGTCGTTGCGATCGCCGGCGACCATGTGCGCGGCATCGGTGATGTTGACGTACTCGCTGTGCGGGCAGAGCGTCAGCCAGTGCTGCGCGCCGTCCTCGCTGAGCACGTCGGAGAGGCCGCCGCGGACCAGCAGGGCCGGCGTCTTCACGTTGCGCCCACAGGCCTCGAGGCGTTCGCCGCGGCGCTGCCAGTCGCGCTTGACCTCCATGAAACGCGGATCCCAGTGCCAGCGGTACTTGCCGTCGGCGCCGCGCCGCAGGTTCTTGCCGAGCCCCGAGAGATCCTTGGGACGCTTGCGGTGTGGCTGGTAGGCGGCGATGGCGTCGGCGACCTGTTCCAGGCTGTCGAAACCGTCGGGGCGTGCGCGCATGAACTCGCCGATGCGCGCAACGCCCTCGGGCTCGATGCGCGGCGCGATGTCGACCAGCACCAGCGCGGTGGCGTCGACATGATCCTCGCCGATGGCGACCAGGCTGGTGCCGCCGCCCATCGAGGCGCCGACCAGCACCGGCCGGCGGTTCCCCAGGGCCGCAATCACGCATTGCAGGTCCTTGACCATGACATCCTGGCCGTAGACACCGTCCGGTGCCCAGTCCGAGTCGCCGTGCCCGCGGGCGTCGAAGGCGACGGCATGGTAGCCGGCGGCGCCGAGCTGCTCGCCGACGTTCTTCCAGGCGTGGCGGGTCTGGCCACCGCCGTGCTGGAGCAGGATGAGGGGGCCGGCCGGGTCTCCCCAGCCGTCGCCCGCGATGGTCACCCCACCGTGGCCGGGCCAGCGGTGCATCGGCTCCGGGGTGCCGGGAAGGCGTTCGCCTGCGCTCATGGGCTCGTCTACTCGTTGACCTTGACCTGTCGCATTGTCGGGGCTGGCCCCGCGAGGTCAAGTCGGCGCACGCCGCAACTGCATGTCGGCGCGGCGTGCGCGTGGTAACTTGAAGCGCAGTCACCGGTCACCACGCGAAGGGGGAGCGCATGCACGTCGAGCAGATCTGGACCGCCAATGCCTACCGCAATTTCAACTACCTCATCGTCTGCGAGGAGAGTGGCGAAGCGCTCGCCATCGACCCGCTCGACCACGAGAAGTGCCTGGCCATCGCCAAGGCGCGCGGCTGGACCATCACCCAGGTCCTCAACACCCACGAGCACTTCGATCACACCGGGGGCAACGCGCAGGTCATCGCCGCGACCGGCGCGAAGCTGCTCGCCCATGCCAACGCCAAGGACTCGATCGAAGGCATCGACCGCGGCTTGAGCGCCGGCGACGTGATCAAGGTCGGGCGCACCGTGGAACTCGAAGCCCTCGACACGCCCGGCCACACCATGGCCCACGTCTGCCTGCTGTCGCGCACCGATACGCCGGCGCTGTTCTGCGGCGACACCCTGTTCAATGCCGGCGCCGGTAACTGTCACCACGGTGGCCACCCGGCCGAGCTCTACGACACCTTCGCCGCCCAGCTCGCGCGCCTGCCCGAGCGGACCCTGGTCTATCCCGGCCACGATTACATCGCCAACAACCTCGCTTTCACCCTCGACCGCGAACCGGACAATGCGCGCGCCGAGACCCTGCTGGCCGAGGTCGAACACCAGGACCCGAACGCGCCGCTGGTCTCCGACCTCGCCCTGGAGAAGGAGATCAACACCTTCTTCCGACTGCACAGCCCGAGCGTGATCGCGCGCCTGCGCGAGGCTTTCCCCGACCTGCCCGAACGACCCGACCCGAAGACGGTCTTCCTCAAGCTGCGCGAGCTGCGCAACCAGTGGTGAGGGCGAGCCTATGACCAAGCCGATCATCTCCGCCGACAGCCACGTCGCCGAACCGCCCAATTGTTTTCGCGATCACATCGATGCGGCCTTCCGCGAGCGCGCCCCGCACGTCGTGCACGACCCCAAGCGCGGTGACGTCTTCGTCGTCGAGGGCAGCAAGACGCCGATCCCGCTGGCCCTGGTCTCGGCCGCCGGCAAGGCGCCGGAAGAACTGTCGCCGACCGGCGCCAGGTTCGAGCTGCTGCACCGCGGCGGCTGGGACCCGCAGGCGCGCATTGCCGACCAGGCGCGCGACGGCATCGCCGCCGAGATCATCTACCCCTCGGTCGGCATGGAGATCTGCAACATTCCCGACATGGCCTTGAAGAGCGCCTGCATGCGCGCCTACAACCGCTGGCTGCTGGAGTTCTGCGCGCCCCACCCGAACCGCCTGGTCGGCCTCGCCCAGTGCGCGGTGGCCACGCCCGCCAGCGGCATTGCCGAGCTGCGGGTGATCAAGGAACAGGGTTTCAAGGGCGTGATGCTGCCCGGCATGCCGGGCGAAGCCGACTACAACGACCTGCGCTACGGCGAGTTCTTCGATGCCCTGGTCGAGCTGGAACTCGTGCCGAGCTTCCACATCCTGACCTCCGGGGAGCAGCTGCGACAGGCCTGGCGCGGCTCGCGCATCAACTCCTTCATGTCGATCGTGCGCGGTAACCAGGACATCATGAGCATGTTCGTCTTCGACGGCGTGTTCATGCGTCACCCCGCGCTGCGCATCGTCTCGGTCGAGGCCGATGGCGGCTGGATCCCGCACTACATGTACCGCATGGACCACGCCTACCAGCGCCATCGCCACTGGATGCGCGGCCAGGAACTGGAACGCCTGCCGAGCGAGTACTTCCGCGAGCACATCTATTTCACTTTCCAGGACGACTACACGGCCTTCCAGTTCAAGGATCACCTCAACATCGAGCGCATGATGTGGGCCAACGACTACCCGCATTCGGACTCGACCTGGCCGTGGTCGCAGGAACTGCTCGCGCGGCACCTCGGGCACATGAGCGAGTGGGAGAAGGATCGCATCCTGCACGACAACGTGGCCGAGCTGTACCGGCTCGACACCAGCGGCCTGGCGGCGGCGGCCTGAGCCGCCGCCCGCACCGTCCTCTCGACGGCCCCGGGCGGCCTGCTAAGCTGTCGCCGTCCCAGCGTATCCAACCGGGAAATCCGTGTCAGACAACGAACTCAGGGAGCACGCCAAGGCGCGCCGCCAGGAAATGCTCAAGGGCGCGCAGGGCCGGCTCGACCAGCAACAGGGCGGGCGCGCCATCGTCAAGTACGTCTCGGCCGCGGTCGATGCCTTGCTCGTCGAGCTGTGGCGCAGCATCGCCGGCGACGCCGCCGACAGCATCGACCTCGTCGCGGTCGGCGGCTACGGCCGCGCCGAGCTGTGCCCGTACTCGGACTGGGACCTGCAGTTCCTCGTCCCGACCACCCGTGACGCCCACCTGAACGGGCTCATCCAGCGTTTCGCCCAGGTGGTGTGGGATGCCGGTGCCCATCTCGGCCATGCCGTGCGCACCCCGGCCGAACTGAAGCGCTTCGCCGACACCGATCACCACGCGCGCACCGCGCTGCTCGAATCGCGCCTGCTGTGCGGTGGCGGCGAACTCTATGCCCAGCTGCAGAAGAGCGCCGCGCCGCAGAACTGGAGCCGGCGGCGGCGCATCGAGTTCTGCCGTACCAAGCTCGAGGAGTGCGACACGCGGCGCCAGGCCAACGGCGACACCGCCTTCTGCATGGAGCCCGACGTCAAGAACGGCAAGGGCGCGCTGCGTGACGTCAGCACCATCTTCTGGTTGTCGATGGCCTGGTACGGCGTGCCGGCGGCGCGCCAGCTGATCGGCCAGGGCGTCGTCGACGAGGACGAGTTCAACGCCTTCACCCGCGGCCGAGATTTCCTGTGGCGGGTACGTACCGGGTTGCACCTGCTGTCCGGGCGCGAGAACGATCGCCTGCGCTTCGACTACCAGGCGGAACTGGCGCAGCGTTTCCGTTACCGCGACGGCGGCCGCACCAGCGCGGTCGAGCGCTTCCTCAAGAACTATTTCCTCAACGTGCGCACCATCGCCGACCTGTCCGACATCTTCCTGCTCCACTTCGAGGAGCAGATCAACCCGCCGCCGCGCCTGCGTCGCCGTGTCGCTCTCGGTGGCGGCATGGAAGTCAGGCGCGAGGAGATCAGCATCAGTGACGTCGAGGCTTTCGCCGCCGACCCGCTCAACGTGATACGGATTTTCGTCGAGGCGCAGAAGAACGAGCGCTACCTCAACAGCCGCGCGCTGCGTCTGGTACGCAAACACGCTCACCTGGTCACGGCCAAGGTAAGGCAGTCGAAGGAGGCCAACGCGCTGTTCCTCGAGATCCTGCGTTCGCCGCGCAACGTCACCACGGCGTTGTCGCAGATGCACGAAACCGGCGTGCTGGGGCGCTTCTGCCCGGACTTCGGCCGTATCACCGGCCACGGCCAGTTCGACCGGTACCATCACTACACCGTCGATGCCCACACCATTCGCGCCATCGACATCCTGCGCGACCTGCGCATCGGCGAGAAGAAATTCGTCGACATGCCGCTCGCGGCCAAGCTGATGGCCGATCTCTCGCGCCCCGAGCTGCTCTACCTGGCCCTGCTCTACCACGACATCGCCAAGGGCCGCGGCGGCGACCACTCCGAGCTCGGCGAGGAGTTGTCGCGGCGTTTCTGTCGCCGCCTCGGCCTGTCGGACGACGACATCGATCTCGTCGCCTGGCTGGTGCTGCATCACCTGCGGCTGTCGAAGACGGCCCAGCACTACGATCTCGGCGATCCGCAGGTGATCGCCGAGTTCGCCAGTTTCGTCGGCGACCGCGAACGCCTCGTCTACCTCTTCGTGTTGACGGTGGCCGACGTCACCGCGGTCGGCCCCGGCACCTGGACCGACTGGAAGGGTTATCTGTTCACCCAGCTGTTCCATGCTGCCGACGCCTGCCTGCGCACCGGCCAGGTCGTGCCGGAAGGCGAGACCGCGCGCATCGCGGCGCGCAAGGACAGCGTGCTGGCGCTTGCCACGGCCGCCGAGCGCGCCGCGGTGGAGCGCCAGCTGCAGGTCGTCTCCAACGCGCTGGCGCTGCACTTTCCGCCCAGCCTGCTGTTGTCGCTGTGCCGGCTGCTCGAGCGGGAATCGGGTGCCCATCTCGAGGTCAACGAATCGATGGGGCATACCCGCGTGTTCGCCTGGGGGCTGGACCGGCCGAAGCTGTTCTCGCACCTCACCGCGACGCTGTCGAACGCGAACACCAAGCTGCTCACGGCACATGCCTACGCGCTGCGCGACGGCCGCATCCTCGACGAGTTCCATCTCACCGATGCCAACGACAGCCCGGTGCGCGAGGCCGGCCAGGTGGAGCGCCTGAAGAACCGCCTGGAGCGGGTGCTGGCGGGCGAAGCACCACCGGCCATTCCGCGGGTGACCAAGGCCGACGTGCTCATGAAATCCCTGCCGGTCGAGGTGCGTCGCCATGCCGCGGCCGCCCACGACGTCACCGCCATCGAGGTCGTCGCCGCCGACCGCAAGGGCCTGCTGGCGAGCCTGGCCGCGGCCATCGCCGAGGCCGGCGTCGACCTGCGCGGGGCGAACGTAGCGACCTTCGGCGAGAAGGCGGTCGACGTGTTCTTCCTCACCGATGGCCGCGGTGCGGAACTCGACCAGGCCGCCACCGTGCGCGTCATCGAGGCGTTGCGCGAGGCCGCCGCGCTCGACCTGCCGACCGCCGCGGCCTGAGTCGGCATCTCCTCGGCCGGCGCACCGTATCGGTGCCGGCGCGCTAAAGCAGGCCGGCCGGGGGCCGCTACCCGGGATCCACGGAGGATTCCGGACAGGGACGATCGTCGATGGCCAGCTCCAGCATCGCGGTGATGGAACAGGGTACGGGTGCGGCCGACGCCGCGCTCTTTCGCGACATCGCGCGCTACGCGCCGACCATGCTGTGGGTATCGGATGCCCGCGGCGCGATGATCTTCCTCAACGAACAGTACCTGCGCTTCACCGGCCTGACCGCCGAGCAGGCCCGTTCGCCGACCTCGTGGAAAGAGCAGGTGCACCCCGACGACCGCGAACACGCCATGCGTGCCTACGTCGACGCCCTGGCCGACCGGCGCGCCTTCTCGGTGGAATACCGACTGCGCCGCCACGACGGCATGTACCGGGCCGTGCTCGACCTGGCCCAACCGCGGCGCGACAGCGAGGGCGGTTTCGACGGCTACATCGGCACCACCTTCGACATCACCGAGCGCAAGGCGCAGGAAGCCGCGCTGGTCGAGTCCAACCGCGCGGTACGCGAGCAGTCGCGCGAACTCAATCTCCTCTACGAGCTGAAATCCGACCTCCAGGTCTGTCGCGAGGTCGACGAGACTCTGCCAGTGTTGGCCAAGTACCTCGGTCGCATGTTCGGCGAGCGTGCGCTGGCCATCCGCCTCTACAACAATTCGCGCGACCTGGTCGAGCCGTTCCTGGCGCTCGGCTGTCGCACGCCGCTGGCGGCCTTCTCGCCCGAGCGCTGCTGGGCATTGCGCAAGGGCAAGAGCCATTTCGAGGAGACCACCGCGTTCGGGCCGGTGTGCCCGAACGCGGCGTCCTGCGGCGGCGACGGCGCGTTGTGCCTGCCCATGACCGCGTTCGGCGAGTGTGTCGGCGTCATGCAGTTCGACCTCGGCGCCGGCGCCGACAGCGTGCTGGTGGACGCGTTGCAACGCTCGGGCCAGCGTGTCGCCGACGAAGTCGCGGCGGCCATCGAGGAGCTCAAGCTGCGTGCCCGGCTGCATCACCAATCGGTACGCGATCCGCTCACCCAACTCTACAACCGGCGCTACTTCATCGAGTCCCTGGCGCGCGAGATCAACCGTGCCGAGCAGGGCGCGGCTGAGTTCGCGGTGCTGATGCTCGATCTCGACCACTTCAAGCTGTTCAACGACACCCATGGACACCAGGGCGGCGACGTCGTCCTGCGCGAGTTCGGCAAGGTGCTGGTACGTACCCTGCGCGGCGGTGACGTGCCGTGCCGCTACGGCGGCGAGGAATTCGCCGTGCTGATGCTGGACTGCCCGCCGGCGGGCGCCTGGCGCCGCGCCGAGGAAATCCGCGCCGCGGTGGCGGCGATGGCCATCGATCACCACGGCACCGTGGTGCAGGGCATCACGACCTCGATCGGCGTGGCCTGTTTCCCCGCCGATGCCGGCAACGTGGAACAGCTCGTCGCGCGTGCCGACGATGCCTTGTACCGGGCCAAGAAGGCCGGCCGCGACCGCGTGTGCGGTCATGCCGGCACGGATGCCTCGTGAGCGCGGCAGCTCAGGCGGCGAAGGACACCACCGCGCGGCCCGGCGTGGTGACTTCGCCGCGCTCGTTGCGGATCCAGACGTCGAGCGTGACGGTTGTGCCGTCGATGGCGCTGATGGAGCCGCCGGCGGTCAAGGTCTCGCCGAGTACGGAGGCGCGCCGGTTGGAATATTCGAACTCGAGCAGGCGGCCGTCGTCGCCCAGCCAGTTGACCACGACCTGGGTCAGCCAGTCGCCCTGCAAGGGGCCGTCGATGATGACCCCGGGATGGTGTTCGACCTCGATCGTGTAAGGCTCGTCGTAGTGGATACGATGGGCGTTCCACACCGCCGCGTTGTAGAGGAACAACGAGACGTTGGTCGCGGTGTGGTGGCGCTCGGGCAGGGCGTCGCCGATCATCAGTCGTTCCAGCTTGGGCATGGCGTCACCGGTTGATTCGGGTCTGGGTTTCCTGCATCACGAGTTCGCCGTCGGCGGTCTTCACGGTGATCTCGTAGACGACGAAGATGAGCGGGCCGGACGAGCCCTGCTTCTCGTAGATGTCGGTGATCGATTTCTCGATGACGAGCCGGTCGCCAGCACGGATCGGCCGGTGGTAGCGCTGGCGGATGCCGCCGGCCATGACCCGCTTGAGCGGCAGCTCCGGCGTCAGGGTGTCGCGCCGCAGGCCATCGGGACCGAGTTCGTCGAGACCGACCAGCGGGCGGTCGGCGCCGAAGAGGAACATCGGCGGCGCCTCGTCGCCGGCCAGGTACTTGGCCTGGCGCTGCTCGGTGGCGATGGCGTACTTGACGATGTCGCGGCGCGTGACCTCGAACTCGAGCGGCGGGTCGGCGCGGCCGATCCAGGCGCGGATGTCGTCGGTGATCAAGTCGCTCATGGGGATCTCCCGGCGCTGCCCGGTTCAGGCCCGGCCGACCAAGCGCACGCAGGGCAGGGTCAGTTCGGCGTCGATGTCCTCGTAATCGATCGTCACCGCCATGCCGGGTTCGAGCGCGGCGGCCGAGGCGTCGCGCAGCGGCGCCTGCAGGCGCACGCCCTCGGCGAGGTCGACGGTGACGGTGCAGTAGGGGACCTGGCGCTTGAAGCCGGGATGAAAGGGGTGATGGGTCACCGTCCAGCTGTGCAGCGTGCCGCGCGCCTCGACCTCGCTCCATTCGACGTCCATCGAGTAGCAGGCGTCACACAGCGGACGCGGGTAGTGGCGCAGCTTGCCGCAGCGCGCGCAGCGTTGCAGGACGAGGCGGTGTTCGCGCAGGCCGTCCCAGTACGGGCGATGCTCGAGGGGCGGCTCGGGGCGGGGTGGCTCGGGCAGCTGGCTGGCGTGTTCGGTCATGGTCGAGATTCCCCTTGCTCGCGGATGCCGCGGCGGCGGCACGAAGCGGGGACAGTGTACTTTTCACATCGTCGCAGCCGCGGCGCGGCGCAGGCCAAAAGTATACCGTCCCCCTCGAAGTGATCAGCGGTGCATGATGGCCAGCGCGCCGTCGCCGAGATCGCCGAAGCCGGTGACGAGGCCGACTTCGGCATCGGCGACCTGGCGCTCGCCGCACTGGCCGCGCAGCTGGCGCACCAGTTCGACGATGTGGTTCATGCCGGCGATGTGCGCTTCGGACAGGAGCCCGCCGTGGGTGTTGATGGGCAGCTCGCCGCCGAGCCCGATGCGCCCGCCCTCGACGAAGGCGCCGCCTTCGCCCTTGGCGCAGAAGCCGAGATCCTCGAGCTGGTTGATGACCACCCAGGTGAAGCAGTCGTAGATCTCGGCGACGTCGATGTCGGCGTGGCTGACCCCGGCCATGGCGAAGGCCTTGGGCGCGGCCTTGGCGATGCCGAAGCGGGTCATGTCGGGGCGCTGGGTGATGGCGCTGGGCGAATCGGGATGACCTTCGGCGACGCCACCGATCCACACCGGCGCCTGGCGCAGATCGCGCGCGCAGGCGGCGCTCGACACCACCACCGCACAGCCGCCGGCGCTCTCCAGCGAACAGTCGAACAGGCCGAAGGGCTCGGCGATCATGCGCGCGGCGAAGTAGTCCTCGCGCGTCATCGGCTTGCGCATCATGGCGCGTTCGTTCATCTGCGCGTGGCGGCGGCAGGTCATGGCGACCTCGGCCATCTGCTCGCGGGTGGTGCCGTAGAGCAGCATGTGGCGACGGGCCATGTGGGCATAGAACTGCGCCGGCGCGTTGGTGCCGAGCGGCATCTCGAACTCGCCGACGATGCGCATCTGCGGCATCTCGGCGAGGCGCTTGGTGATGCGCCCGCCGGCGATGCTGCCGCGACCGAGGGCGACCAGCACGTGGCGCGCGACCCCCGTCGCGACCGCCATCGCCGCGCTCTGCAGCGCGGCGACCGGGCTCGCGCCGCCCATCGGCGTGGTCGCCGAGTAGCGCAGGTCGGGCAGGCCGAAATTGGTGATGAAATCCTCGGCGACGATGCCACCGGCGCCGTAGGGAATGACGCCGTCGATGTCCTTGGGATCGAGCCCGGCATCGGCGATGGCGGCGAGCGAGGCCTCGAGCGTCAGGGCGAGCTGGCTGCGGTTGGTCTCACGCGCGAAGACGGTTTCGCCGACCCCGCTGACGACGGCCTTGTCGGCCAGGCTGAACGCGCCGGCCACGTCAGGCCAGCCCGGTGACGGGCAGCAACGCGCCGTGGATGGCGCGGGCACGCTCGGAGGCGAGGAAACACATCGCCTCGGCGAGATCCGCAGGGGCGACCCAGGTGGCGTGGTCGGCGTCGGGCATGGCGGCGCGGTTGGCCGGGGTGTCGATGATGCTGGGCAGCACCGCGTTGACGTTGATGCCCTGCGCGCGCAGCTCCTTCGCCATCGCTTCGGTCAGGCGCATCACGGTGCTCTTGGCCGCGCAGTAGGCGCCCATGTTGGCCTGGCCCTCGCGCGCGGCGAGCGCACCGACGTTGACGATGGCGCCGCGCCCGCGGGCCAGCATGCCGGGGACGACGGCGGCAACCATGTTCTGCAGCGTCTCGACGTTCATGCGATACATCTGCGCCCATTGCTCGGCGTTCGTCTCGTGCACGCTCGGCCCCATGTCGAAGCCGCCGGCGATGTTGAGCACGGCGTCGATATCGCCGACCGTGTCGACGCACCCGGCGACGACCTCGGGCCGGGTCAGGTCGACCACGTAGCGGTTCTCGGCATCGGCCTCGAAAGCGAGGTCGAACTCGATGACATGGGCGCCGTGGCCGGCGGCGACGCTGGCCGCGACGCGCCCGAGCGCGCCATTGGCTCCGGTGACGACGACGGTCTTGCCTTCCAGCAGCATCACGAACCTCCGTTGTCGGCCCGCGCGCGAGGGCGGACCCTTGAAATCAGGTATCGCGGGAGGTGATCGCGTGGCGTGTGCGCGGGCCGGCGAGGTGTCTGGGCACGATGTCCCGCGGCCGGCGCGCCGGTGGCGTCTCCCCCCGCCCCGAGCGTGCGGCCGAGTCTAGCACACGGCGATGACGCGCCCGGGACGCGCGCGCTCAGCCGAGCTTGCTGGACACCGCGATGCGCGGCCGCTGCTCGATGGTCTGCAGCACCACGCAGTAGCGCTCGGTGAGCTCGACGAGCTTCTGCAGGGTTTCGCCCGGGGCATCGGCCGCGATGTCGAAGTGCAGGCGGATGTCGCGAAAACCGACCGGCGCATCCTTCGCCACCCCCAGCGTGCCGCGGAAATCGAGGTCGCCCTCGGCACGCACCGTCGAGCGCGTGAGGGCGACGCCGAAGGCCGTGGCCACGGCCTGCAGGGTGACGCCGGCACAGGCCGCCAGCGCTTCGAGCAGCATGTCGCCCGAGCAGGCCTGGGTGCCGGGACCGCCGGTGGCCGGGTGCAGACCGGCCTCGACCAGGCCGCGCGCGGTGTCGAGCCGGCAGGCGACGCCATCGACGCCGTTGGACTCGGCGTGGAGCGTGACCACGGCGGCGTCCGGCGTTTCGCGGTACTTGTCCTTGATCGGTGCCTGCAGTGTTTTCAGGGTATCGGCATCCATGGGCTTACTCCGGTTGGCGCGGCGCTCAATAGACGCCGCCGAGCTTGCGATGATCCCACGACACGCAGCGTTGCGGGTGGAAGCGCAGCACCAGGCGCTTCTCGGCGCGGCGCGCCACCCTGTCGGCGAACGCGGCGTCGGCGGCGGCGTCCGGCTGGATCCCGCGGATCGCATTGGAATGGGCGCGGCTGGCCTGCATGCAGGCCATGGTGGCGGCGTGGTCGTCGACGATCTCGGCGCGGGCGTAGATCACCAGCCCGCGCAGCTCGGCGTAGTCCTCGCCGCTCTCGACGAGCAGGGTGGTGCGCGGGTCACGCCGGCAGTTCAGCACCTTCTGGCTCTTGCGGTAGGTGCTCATGGCGACGACGCCGTCGTCCGCGACGCAGAAATGCATCGGCATGGGATGCGGGTAGCCGTCGCGGCCGTTGGAGACCACGATGACGGTGAGCTGGCTGGCAAGGTAGTCGGCGATCTCCGGCGGGCTCATGGCAATCTGCTGACGGCGTGACATCGCGGGCGACTCCTCGGCGTGTGGCGCGGCGGGAATCGTCATAGTGTAATGGCAAGCCCGGCCGCTGCCCGCGCGGCCGGCCGCGACACCCGCAAACCAGAGGAACCGCACCGATGAACCAGGCGCCGATCAGCCGCTATCCCATACCCGACATCAATGACCTGCCGGAAGACATCAAGACCCTGGTCCTGAAGACACAGGAAAAGGCCGGTTTCATTCCCAACGTGTTCCTCGCGCTCGCCCACCGCCCGGACGAGTTCCGCGCCTTCTTCGCTTTCCACGACGCGCTGATGGAGAAGGACAGCGGGCTGTCCAAGGCCGAGCGCGAGATGATCGTGGTCGCCACCTCGGCCGAGAACGACTGCCTCTACTGCGTGGTCGCGCACGGCGCGATCCTGCGCATCCGCGCCAAGAACCCGCTCATCGCCGACCAGCTCGCGACCAACTACCGCAAGGCCGACATCACGCCGCGCCAGCGCGCCATGCTCGATTTCGCGGTCAAGGTGTGCAACAACGCGCGGGCCGTGGAGGATGCCGATTTCGAGGCCCTGCGCGGGCACGGTTTCAGCGACGAGGACATCTGGGACATCGCCGGCATCACCGCTTTCTTCGCGCTCAGCAACCGCATGGCCAACTTCATGGGCATGCGGCCCAACGACGAGTTCTTCGCCATGGGGCGCGGCTGAGCCAGACCACCATGCTGAACGGGGACAGTATACTTTTCGCCCTCCCGCTTCTCGGTGCGACGGTCGCCGGGGCGCGAAAAGTATACTGTCCCCATTGAACGCGACGGGGGGAGCCATGCAATTTCCTGACGGCATCATCGCGGTGGTCAAGCGTGACTGCCCGACCTGTGAGCTCGCCGACCCGGTGTTGAAGGAGATCGAGACGCGCGGCCTGCCACTGACGGTCTACGTGCAGGACGACCCCGGGTTCCCCAGCGCCGCCCGGGTCGTCGACGACCGCGAACTCGAAGCCTCTTTCCGCCTCGACATCGAGACCGTGCCGACCCTGCTGCGGTTCGACGGCGGCCGCGAGGCGGCGCGTGCGATCGGCTGGCATCGCGGTGACTGGCAGGCGCTGACCGGGCTCGAGGGGCTCGGCGCCGGCCTGCCCGAGCAGCGCCCGGGCTGCGGCTCGAAATCGGTCGAGCCGGGCATCGCGGAGCGCCTCGCGCTGCGCTACGGCGATGTCGTCATGCCGGCGCGACGCATCGAGGTCGCCACGCTCGAAGACCCGGTCGAGGCCTGTTACGAACGCGGCTGGAGCGACGGCCTGCCGGTGGTGCCGCCGACCGAGGAACGCGTCTACCGCATGCTCCAGGGCACCACCCGCGCGGCCGACGAGGTCGTCGGCCTGGCGCCGCCCAACCACTCGCCGTGCACCGTGGCCAAGGTCGCCATCAACGCCGTCATGGCCGGCTGCAAGCCGGAGTACATGCCGGTGGTGCTGGCCGCGGTGGAGGCCGCCTTCGATCCGGCCTTCTGCCTGCACGGCCTGCTCGCCACGACCTGGTTCTCGGGGCCGATGGTCGTCGTCAACGGCCCGGTGCGCCCGGCCATCGGCATGAACTGGCGCGGCAACGTGCTCGGCCAGGGCAACCGCGCCAACGCCACCATCGGCCGCGCGTTGCAGCTGATCGTGCGCAACGTCGGCGGCGGGCGTCCGCAGGAGGCCGACCAGGCCGCCTTCGGCACACCGGTCAAATACGGCTTTTGTTTCGCCGAGGACGAGTCGACACCGTGGACGAGCTTGGCCGAGGACCGCGGCGTGCCGCGTGAGCGCTCGGCGGTGACGCTCTTCAGCGCCGACGGTCCCATCGGCGTCGCCGACCAGAAGTCGCGCACCCCGGAACCGCTGGTCGATTCCCTGGCCGGCTCCTTGCGCGCCGTCAATCACTACCGCCTCGGCAACGCCGCCGACGTCGTCATCGTCATCGGCCCCGAGCATGGCCGCGTGTTCGACCAGGCCGGCTGGAGCAAGGCCGACGCCGTCGCCGCACTGCATGCCGCGACCCGCATCGAGGGCATCGATCTCGGCATGGGTACCGACGACGATGCCCCGATCGCGGCGCCCGCGGCCGGGGGCACGATCCCGAAATTCCGCGAGGGGGGCATCCACCTCGTGCGTGCCGGCGGGGATGCCGGCATGTTCTCCGCCATCATCCCCGGCTGGCTCATGAAGGGCTCGCTGGGTACCGACCCCGTCACCAGGGAGGTCAGGACATGACCACGACTCTGCTCGATCCGACCGGCGAGCTCGACCCGGTCCAGCGCCAGCCGCTGGCCAAACCGGCCCGGCTCGACGGTCTCACCGTCGGCCTGCTCGACATCTCCAAGGCGCGCGGCGACGTCTTCCTCGATCGCCTGCACGAACTGCTCGGCGACCGCGGCGTCACCGTCAAGCGCTACAAGAAGCCGACCTTCACCCGCCCGGCGCCGCTGGAGCTGGTGCAGAAGATGGCCGGCGAGGTCGACGTCGTCGTCGAAGGCCTGGCCGACTGAGGTTCGTGTACGTCGTGCAGTTTGCAGGACATACGCGAACTCGACGGTCGCGGCATTCCCGGCGGTTACGTCGCCTCGGAGGTGTTCCAGACCGCCGCCCGCACCCAGGGTGACGCGGTCGGTTTCCATCCCGACGCCCTGTTCGTCGCGCATCCCATCCAGGATCGCACCGACGACGAGATGCGTGCCCTGGCCGAGGCCGCCTTCGGGCAGGTGCTGGGCCTGATCACGCGCCCGGCCTGAGCCATGCGCACCGCCCGGCGGCGTGCGGGCGGTGCGGTCGAGAACGTAAGGAGAAACCATGGACGCGCGACGAGCGCAATGCTGCTGCCTGGCGCTGGCCCTGGCCGGCGTGTTCAATCCTGCGCCCGCCGCCGAGCACGGTGCCCCGCACTGGGGTTACGACGGCGACAGCGGTCCGGCGGTGTGGGCCACCCTGGCGCCGGAATATGCCGAGTGCGGCGCGGGCAGGCGGCAGTCGCCCATCGACCTGCCGGTGGCGGTGGGGCTGGACGTGCCGAGCGAAGCGCCGGCGACGCTCGAGGTCTACCACCACGAACACAGCGTGGACGTGGTCAACAACGGCCACACCGTGATGGTCACCTACGACGAGGGCGATGCCCTCACCTATGCAGGCAAGCCTTATGCCCTCGTGCAATACCACCTGCACGCGCCGAGCGAGCATACCGTCGGCGGCCAGCATTTCCCGCTCGAACTGCACCTCGTGCACCGCGCCGCCGACGGCGAGCTGGCGGTGGTCGGGGTGCTGCTCGAGAAGGGCGCGCACCAGAGTGGCTTCGATCCCGTGCTCGCCCACCTGCCCCGGGCGGCGGACGAGCAGGCCCACGTCGAACACGTCGCCATCGACGTCGACGCGCTGCTGCCGGCGAAACGCAATGCCTATGCCTACCTCGGTTCGCTGACCACGCCGCCCTGCACCGAGGGTGTGCACTGGCTGGTCCTGCGTACCCCGGTCGAACTCGATGCGGCGCAGATCGAGGCCTTCGCCGCCGTGTTGCATGACAACGCGCGGCCGGTGCAGCCGCTCGGTGAGCGCCGGGTGAGCACGACCGGGCTGGACGGCGCACCGTGAGCGCGCCCGGGCCGCTGCCCCGCGCGGTGATGCGGGCAGTGGCGCGCCGGCCGACCTGAGCCCCGCGGCGCCGATTCAGCGTGCGCACGCTCTACCAGTTCGAGGTTTCCCACTACTGCGAAAAGGCGCGCTGGGCGCTCGACGCGAAGGGCCTCGACTACCGGGTGAAGAACCTCCTGCCCGGCGCGCACCGTCGCAGCCTGGCGCGGCTCGCGCCGCGCACCAGCGTGCCGGTGCTGGTCGATGGCGGCGAGGTGGTGCAGGGGTCGGCGGAGATCATCACCTGGCTCGATCGCCACCACGCGCACCCGGCGTTGACCCCGGTCGGTGCCGAGGAGCGTGCGTTGGCGCTGGAGTGGGAGCGCAATGCCGATCGCAACCTCGGCGTACCGTTGCGCGCGGTGTTCTTCGCGGCCGTGCTCGACGACCGTGCGCTCAGCACCCGCCTGCTCACCGCCCACGGCCCGTGGTGGGGCGGCGCCTGGTACGCGCTGGCCTTCCCGGCCGTGCGGCGCGGCCTGCGCCGCGGCCTGAACCTGAACGAGTCCAACGTGGCTGCTGCACGCGCGCGGCTCGAGCAGAGCTTCACCGCCGCCGAGCAGCGCCTCGCAGGGCGGCGCTACCTCGCCGGCCCCCTGTTCAGCCGGGCCGACCTGGCCTGGTGTGCACTGCTCTCGCCGGCGCTGTTTCCCCCGGCCGCACTGCCGGCGCAGCTGCAGGCATTCATCGACGCGCAGCGTGAGCGGCCGCTGTTCGAGTGGGCGCGGGGCATCTACGCCGAGCACCGCGCACGCCGCCAGGAGGCCGGCGAAAAGTGACTCCGGCGATCGTGGGCGGCGTTGCGCGCGCGCCGGCGCGCCGGTGGCAGGCCCGGCCGAACCGCGGGCCCGGTCGGCAGCGCCGCGCGCGGAACGCGGGCCGTTTCAGGCGCCGAAGATCGGCAAGGGCTCGAAACGTGCCTTGAGCACCTGCTCGGCGGCGCCGGTCTGGAGCCAGCCGTCGATGGCACTGGCATAGACGCGACGGAAGTCGGTGGTGTAGCGGAGGTTGTCGGTGTCGTCGAGGTCGGTGAGATCGCAGGGCTCGCCGTAATGCCCGCCGCGCACGCCCTGGCCGGCCAGCAGCATGACGTTGGCGGTGCCGTGGTCGGTGCCCAGGTTGGTATTCTCGCCGGCGCGGCGACCGAACTCCGAGAACATCATCACCGCCACCCGGTGGCCCTGGCCGAGGCGCTCGAGGTCGGCGAGGAAGCCGTGCACGGCATCCGAGGCGTAGGTCAGCAGGCGCTGGTGCAGGTCGGCCTGCTGCACGTGGGTGTCGAAGGCGTTGTTGCGGAAGGCGAGGTAGTAGAGCCGTGTCGGCAGGCCGGCGTCGATGCAGGCCGCGACCTTGTCGAGCTGGGCCGGCAGCAGGCCGTAGTCGACCGGCGTGTGGTAGCTGCGGCAGGCCTCGCGTACGGCCTGCGAGGATTCGTTCGCACTCTTCGCCACCATGTTGAGGAAGTCGCGGTTGGCGTTGCCGGTCGGCGCCTGCGGGACCTGCTCGATGATGCCGCGCTCGGTGGCCAGGGTGAGGCGCTGGAAGCGTTCCGGATCGTCGAACACCACCGGTGTGTGGTGGCGGCTCTTCACCGCCAGGGACTGCGCGGTATCGATGTTGACGATGAAGTTCGGGCGCGGCTCGGGCGCCATGGCATCGGCCAGGCGGCCGACCCAGCCGTAGGCGTCGCCACTGTTGGGCGCGGCGGTGTGCCAGTAGGCCATCGAGGTGAAATGGGAATAGGACGGGTGGGCGTAGCCGCAGCCGTGGACCACGGCGAGGCGGCCGTCGTCCCACAGGCGGTGCAGTCCGGCCAGCCCCGGGTTCATGCCCCAGTGCTCGTCCATGGTCAGCAGGCGCTCGCGTTGCAGGCCGAGCTTGGGACGCAGACGGTAATAGGTGTCGTCGCCGTAGGGCACGATGGTGTTCAGGCCGTCGTTGCCGCCCGAGAGCTCGAACACCACCAGGATGCGCTCGTCAGCGGCGGCGCGGGCCGACCGCGGTGTGGCGCCGAGCGCCCAGCAGCCGACGCTGGCGCTGGCCGCGGCGCCACGGGTGAGGAACTGTCGTCGCGTACTCATGCTGTGGACTCCTGCGCGGCGGTCGGGGTGTCGATCAAGAACCTACCCTTTGGTGTCAGACACCGGGCGGCCCGCCGCCGGTCGGTAATCAATGACTTGAGCCTCGGTGTCAGACACCGTCTCATCCGAGCTGGTACTCCGGCCGGCTCAGCATCAGGTGCAGCAGCACCCGCAGCGGCTCCTCCAGCGTGGTGGCATTGGCCAGCACGTCGGCGCTGCCGAGCGCCTGCTCGAAGGCGGCGGCGAGCTGGTGGCGGGTGGTGTCGTCGAGCGGCACCGAGAAGAAGCGCGCGGTGAAGTAGTCGACCACCGCGAGCGGGGTGGCGAGCTCCTGGCCCAGCACCATGTGCGCGAGGTCGAGCCGCGCCAGGTCGCGTTCGATCGGCTTGACCCGCTCGATGGCCATCTGCCAGCCGCGGTAGCTGCCGTAACGGGTGTTGAAGGCCTCCTCGCGGTCGACCTGGTTGGACATCGCCATCATGTCTTCGCCGCCGCCGGTGTCGACGTCCACCGGGCGGGTCGCGCTGACCATGTCGGCGCCGGCACGCAGGCGCCGGTGCACGGCACGAATCTCCTCGCCCGTGGGGTAGACGGGGTAGCGATCGGCCGGGACGAACTCGATGTCAGGGAAGACCAGGTCGAGGGCGAAATTGCCGCGCTCGATGAGCAGGCTGGGGGTGATCCAGCTGCGCCCGTAGCTCCAGCCGGCGACTGTCGGCGGGTGCATCAGGCGCTGGCCGAGGGCGGCGGTGACGACGTTGAAATCGGGCGCGCCGGGCAGGTCGTCGAGGCCGAGCTTGCGGTAGGTCGAGACGACGTACTCGACCGGGCTCTTGATGCGCGTGCCGCGCGCGGCCTCGCTGTAGAACTCGCGGGAGGAGAACAGCATGGCGAGGAAGGGGCTGATCTCGTAGTCCATCGCCGCGAGGCGCCGGCCGAGCTCGGCCTGGAGGTCGGCATCGAGTTCGTCACGTACGAAGAAACGGTACAGCTTGCCGGCGATGAAGGCCGGCGTCGCCGGGTGGGCGAGGATGCGGTCGATGATGTCGACGCCGTCGAAGTTGCCGGTCTCGCCGAAGAAGGTCTTGGGCCCGTCGTCGTGCCTGGCCGGGTCGACGTGGAACGTGGTGCCGACGAAATTCCAGCCGGTGAAGGCGCGTGCGGCCTCGCGGATGTCGTGCTCGGTGTAGTTGCCGACGCCCATGGTGAACAGTTCCATGATCTCGCGCGCGAAGTTCTCGTTCGGCGAGCCCTTCACGTTCACCCCGGCATCGAGGTAGGCGAGCATGGCCGGGTCCTGGGCGACGCCGATCAGCAGGGTGCGGAAACTGCCGAGGCCGGCGCGCTGGAAGAGCTCGAGCTGGCCGAGCATCTTGCGGTAGTCGCGGACCTTCTCCTCGTTGGTGGCGAAATGGCCATGCCAGAACAGCGCCATCTTCTCTTCGAGCGGGCGCGGGCTGACGAGCATGCGCTCGGCCCACCACTGCGCCACGCGATCGGTCTCCAGCATGCTCGCGCGCAGCCAGTAGAAGAAGGCGTTGACGATTGGCTGCATGGGGCGGTTGCCGCCGCTACGCACCTTGATGCCGAGCGCCTCGCCGGTGTCGGCGGCGAGCTTGGTGGTGGCCGGGCGGCTGGGCGGGAAGGGGTCGAGGCCCGGATCGAAGATGCCGGAATGCTCGAAGGGCGGCAG
Source organism: Gammaproteobacteria bacterium (assembly GCA_024235015.1). Classification (GTDB taxonomy): domain Bacteria; phylum Pseudomonadota; class Gammaproteobacteria; genus JACKNG01. The sequence goes on along the minus strand of JACKNG010000003.1, from coordinate 82,775 downwards.
CGCCGCTGGCGGCGCCCCGTCGAAGTTCACCAGGTAGCGCACCGCGGCGTCCGGGCCCAGCGCGGCGAGGCGATCGACCTCGCGCGGCGTGCCGCCGAAACCGGCGCGTTCGAGCAGGTGGGCGGCGGCCGCGCGATCCCAGGCCTGGGGGGCGATGGGGGCGAGGCGCTCGGCCGGCGTCGCTGCCCGTGCCGTCGTGCCGTTGAGCAGGAGCGCCGCGAGCAGGGCGCCAAGGAGTGTTCGCACCGGTCTCCCCTCCGTGCGTCAGGAGAGCGCGATTATAGGGGAGGGGGCGCCGGCGCGGGGAGCGCGGGCCCGGTTCAGAATATTTCCACCGCGCCCGTGGCGCCGACCTGGGTCGGCCCGGGCTCGCTGCCGGCCACGATGCGGTTGCGGCCGCCGCGCTTGGCGCGGTAGAGCGCGCGGTCGGCGGCGTCGATGGCCGCCGGTGGGGGCTGGCCCGGTGTGACCTGCACGTAGCCGATGCTCACCGTGACCCGGCCCACGCAGGGGAAGGCATAGGCTTCGACCTGGCGACGCAGGCGCTCGAGCACGCTGGCCACACCGCTGGCGTCGCCATGCAGCAGGAGGACGAACTCCTCGCCGCCGAAGCGGAACGCGGCGTCGGTGAAACGGAAGGAGTTCTCGAGCAGGCGCGCGATCTGGAGCAACACCTCGTCGCCGATGAGATGGCCGTGGCTGTCGTTGATGCGCTTGAAGCGATCGATGTCGAGTAATGCGATCCACGGGGCCTGTTGCGCATCCGCCCCGCCGTTGCCCGCCATGCTGAGGAAACGCTGGCCGAGGGCATGGCGATTGAGCAACCCGGTCAGCGGGTCGCGTTCGCGCTCGTCGAGCAGGCTGATCTGGTTGCCGAACAGTTCGGTGACCTGGAGCAGGGCGACGCGGCGCGCCGGCGCCGGCTCGGGATCGTCGAGGGTGACGATGCGCCGCGGGTTGGTCGAGCCGGGCACCGGCAGAACGACCCGCGTGTGCGCGGTCGCAGCGGCTTCACCCGGGGCGAGGACGACCGGGGCGCCGCTCGCGAGGCAGCGCTGGATGCCACCCGCATCGACGGGTTCACGGGTGACGCCGCCGTCGCCGGTGTCGACGCGGCGCAGGCTGACGTCCTCGGGACGTACCGAGCGAGTTCCCGAGCGCACGTCGACCGCGGTATGGGCCTCGTAGAGTGCCACGCGCAGGGTGCCGCCGATGTCGCGCATCAACTCGAGGTAGACGCGCGCCAGGGTTTCGCCATCGCGGGCACTGGTCAGCCGCAGGGCGGCGTGCTGGAGGAGAGCGGGGTTGTCCATGCGTGGCGGAGGCGCTCGACTGTCGTGTCTTAGCGGTCCGGAGAGGCAAAACTTCAGGGCGCCGAAGTACTTCGCTGCCATCAAGCTTCCGTGCTCCAGCGCCGCTACTTGATACAGCCCAAGGGGGGCGCGGCGCAGCTTGCCGCGTGTGGGCGCCAGGTGTTAAAGGTTGAAACACAGGACCGGATGCCGGTAAACACGCCGTGCCGAGGGGCCGCACACTGCAGGCACCGCGCGGGGCGCCACGTCGGGACCGTGGAGCAGGAGGGCAGTTCATCGTGCGGGCACCCGTACTCATCGTCGACGACCAGCCCGAGAACATCACCGTGCTCGGCGACCTCCTCAGCGCCGAGTTCCCGGTGCGCACGGCCACCAGCGGTGCGCGCGCGCTCGAACTCGCACGGATCGAGCCGCAACCCGAACTCGTGCTGCTCGATTTGATGATGCCGGGCATGGACGGTTTCGAGGTGCTGCGCCGGCTCACGCGCGACCCGGCCACGCGCGACATCCCCGTGATCATCGTCACCGCGATGGAAGCCGTGGCGGCCGAGGAACGCGGCCTCGCGCTCGGCGCGGTCGACTACATCGTCAAGCCGTTCAAGGCACCCCTGGTGCTGGCCCGGGTGCGCGCCCAGGTCGAGCTCAAGCGCGCGCGCGACCGGCTCGCCGCGCAGAATGACTGGCTCGAAGCCGAGGTCGAGCGTCGCCTGCAGGACAACCTGCGTATCCAGAACGTCGCCATCCTGGCGCTGGCGCGCCTCGCCGAGGTGCGCGACAACGAGACCGGCAATCACCTGCGCCGGACCCAGGCCTACGTGCGCATCCTGGCCGAGCACCTCGCGCGGCAACCGCGGTACGCGGCCCGGCTCGATAGCCAGACCATCGATCTCATCGCCAAGTCGGCGCCGCTGCACGACATCGGCAAGGTCGGTATCCCCGACCACATCCTGCTCAAGCCGGGGCGCCTGACCGGCGACGAATGGCTGGTCATGAAGACCCATGCCGCACTCGGTGCCGAGGCCCTGGAGCGCGCCGAGGCCGATCTCGCCTACCCCATGGCCTTCTTCAACTTCGCCAAGCAGATCGCGCGCCATCATCACGAACGCTGGGACGGCAGTGGCTACCCCGACGGCCTGGCCGGCGAGGCCATCCCGCTGGCCGCACGCCTGATGGCCCTGGCCGATGTCTTCGACGCCCTGATCTCGCGGCGGACATACAAAGAGGCCTTCCCGGTCGCGCGCGCCCGCGAGCTGATCCTGGCCGAGCGCGGGCGCCACTTCGACCCGCAGGTGGTGGACGCCTTCGCCGCCGAGTTCGAGGCATTCTGCGCCATCGCCGCGCGCTACAGCGACGACGAGGCGCAGCCGGCCGACGCGGCCTGCGTGGTGACCGCAGGCGGCAGTGCCTGAGCGGCCGGCCAACGCACGGGCGCCGCGGATGCATCGCGCCGCGCGCGTCGCGATCCTCTACGCCGGCGGTGGCGCGTTGTGGATCCTGTTCTCGGGCCGGGTGCTGCAGCACCTGGTGCAGGACCCGGTCACGCTGGGCCAGCTCGAGACGTTCAAGGGCTGGGCCTTCGTCGCGGCCACCGCCGTGCTGCTCTACCTGCTGCTGCGACGCGACGGCGAAACCGCCCCCGGTGATGTCACTACGGCCCTGGCGGCACCGCGGTTCAAGCTGTGGGTCCCGTTGTTCGTCGCCGGCCTGCTGATCGTCGTCGGCGCGGCCGGGGTGCTCGGCGTACTGACCGAGCGGCAGACGCGGGCCGCCGCCGAGCGCCTGGAGGCGCTGGCCGCGTTCGGCGCCGGCCAGGTCGCGGCCTGGCTCGCCGATCGGCGCGAGACGATCACGTTCGTCGCCGCCAACGACCGTCTCGCCGAACTCGTGGCCGCCTGGCAAGGCGGCGAGACGGCAGCCCGCAACGCGACCCTCGACATGCTCGACGAGCTGCGCGAAGTGGGCGGGGCCTACGCCCTGATGCTGACGGGGGAGGGGGGCAATGTACTGTGGCGCAGCGACGGGCCCGCGCGGCCGCTCGCCCCCGCCCTGCGCACCGCCATCGCCCACGCCCTCGCCGAAGGGCATCCGACGCGTACCGAGTTCTACAGCACGGACGGCCGCCCGGTCACCGAACACGTGGATTTCATCGCCCCGTTGCCGGCGCGTGCCGGTCACCCGCCGCTGGCGGTGGTGCTGCGCTGGGACATGCAGGCAACGCTCGCATCGATCCTGCGCGGGGTCGACGCGGTGGGACAGGCGATCGAACTCGTGCTGGTCCGCCACGGCGAGGAGGGCCTCGTCGCCCTGCGCGGCGGTGCACAGGGCAGCGGGCCGCTGCCGCCGGCGGCGATCGCACCGCAGACCTTGCCTGCCCTGGCCCTGGACGCGGGCCGGCGCACGCCGGCGGGTGAGCTCCTGCGCGGCCGGCGGGTGAACGGCGACGCAGACATCGGGGTCGCCTTGCCGGTAGCCGGCACCGACTGGTCGCTCCTCGCGCGTACCCCTTACGCGACGCTCACCGCCCGCTACGCGACGGCGGCCGGCTGGGTGGGGGCGGGTGCGTTGTTGCTGTTCTGCGCCATCGCCGCGGTGCTGCACGCGCAGTACGGGCGGCGCGCCCTGGCCCGCGCGGTGGCGGAAGCGGCGGCCCAGGCCGAGCGCGCCCGCGCGCTGCAGCTGCTCGGGGCCATCGCCAGCCATTCGCCCGACATCATCGTGGCCAAGGACCTGGCCGGCCGTTTCACCTATGCCAACGACGGCGCGGGGGCGCTTTTCGGTCGATCCGCGCGGGAACTGATCGGGCAGGACGATCGCGCCCTGTTACCGGTGGAACAGGCGGCTGCGGTGATGGAGAACGACCGGCAAGTGATCGCGGCGGGCCGCAGCCACACCTACGACGAGCGCGTGACGACCCTGAACGGCGCCCGCCGCGCCTTCAACACGACCAAGGGCCCGCTGTACGGCGCCAACGGCGAGGTCATCGGACTGTTCGTCATCGGGCGGGACGTCACCGAGCAGAAGCGGGCGCAGGCCGCGCACGAGCGCAGCGAGGCGCAACTGCGGCTGTTCGTCGACTACGTGCCGGCCGCGATCGCCATGTTCGATCGCGACATGCGCTACATCGCGGCCAGCCGTCGCTGGTTCGCCGATGCGGGCCTCGATGCCGCGCAGGCGATCGGGCAGTCGCACTACGCACTGCGGCCACACCAGCCGGAACATTGGGCCGCGGCGCATCGTCGCGGCCTCGCCGGGGAGATCGTCGAAACCGCCGAAGAACCGCTGCACCGACGGGACGGCCGCGTGGAGTGGTTGCGCTGGGGCGTGTATCCCTGGTACGACCAGGATGGCCAGGTCGGCGGCATCCTGGTATCGAACGAGTTCATCACGGCACAGAAAGAGGCCGAGCGGGCCTTGCGGGACAGCCGCGCGCGGCTCGAACTGGCGCTCTCGGCCGGCGCCATGGGGGTGTGGGAATGGAACCTGGCCGAGGACACGGTGTACTGGACCAACGAGTGTGCCGGCCTGTTCGCCGGCACGGCGGCGGCTGACGGCAACCGCCTGCGCTTCGCCGATTTCCTCGAGCGCGTTCATCCCGAGGACCGCGAAGCCTGGCTCAGCCACGCGCGGGCGGCCATCGATAGCCACGGCACCTGCGCCCACGAATACCGCCACGCCACGTCCGACCAGGATTACGTCTGGGTCGCCTCGCGCGGGCAGGCGTTCTACGCCGAGGACGGCAGCCCGCTACGCATGGTGGGCACGATACAGGACATCCGCGACAGCCACGCGGCCGCCGAGCGCCTGCGCCAGTCCGCCGAACTCCTGCAGGCTGTGGAGGACTCGATCGGCGACCAGCTCGCGGTGCTCGATGCCGACGGCACGATCCTCGCCGTCAACGCTGCGTGGCGGGACTTCACGGTGGCGGCGGGCGGCGCCGCGGACGACGCGCCGCTCGGCCTCGGCTCGAGCTACCTCGGCGTCTGCGCCGCGGCGGGGGACCTGGAACCGGGCGCGGGACGCGCCGCCGCCGGCATCCGCGCCGTGCTGACGGGCGAACGCGAGAAGTTCGACCTCGAGTACCTGTGCGACGCGCCCGACGGCCCGCGCTGGTTCGTCATGACGGCGACCCCGCTGCGCACCGCGGCCGGTGGTGCCGTGGTCGTACACAGTGACATCACTGCGCGCAAGCAGGCGGAGATCGCCAGCGAAGACGCCCGTGCCCGTCTCGACCTCGCGCTCTCGGCGGGGGGGCTTGGGGTGTGGGAATGGGATCTCGCCAGTGACCGGGTCTACTGGTCGGAAGAAACGCACCGCCTGCTCGGCTCGGCGCCGGCGGTCGAGCGGGCGCCGCTGGTCCTGGCCGACTTCACCTGGCGCATCCACGACGACAGCCGCGACGAAGTCATGGCGCGGGTACGTGATGCGCTGCGTGACGGCCGCCCGTTCTCGGTGACTTTCCGTTTCCTGGGTTTCGACGGGCGCTGGCGCTGGCTGGTCGAGTACGGCCGCGCCGACTACGCCGCCGACGGTCGGCCGCAGCGCGTGGTCGGCACGGTCCAGGACGTCAGCGAGCAACACGCCGTCGAAGCCCAGGTGCGCCAGCTGTCCGAGGCCGTCGAGCAGAGCCCGACCGGCGTGCTCATCACCGACCTCGATGGCCGCATCGAGTACGTCAACGCGGCCTACCAGGCGATGAGCGGCAAGCGCCGCGCGTCCCTGGTCGGCGAGGTCAGCGAGCTGCTCGGCGTGGTCGGCGGCAGCGCGGTTGAGCAGCGCCACGAGATCGAGGCGCGGCGCGGTGACGGTGGCTACTACGTCGCCCAGGTCATCGTGCGCCCGCTGCGCCAGGCCGATGGCGGTGTCAGCCACTACGTGGTGCTGGTCGACGACATCACCGAGCACCAGCGCACGGCCGCGGAACTCGCCCGCCATCGCGAGCACCTCGAGGAACTCGTCACCGAGCGGACCTGCCAGCTCGAACTCGCCAATCTCACGATCTCCGAACGCGCCGACGAGATCGCCGAGCTGAACGCCCAGCTCGCCCAGCGCGCCGACCTGGCCGAGGCCGCCAACCGCGCCAAGAGCGCGTTCCTGGCCAACATGAGCCACGAGATCCGCACGCCGATGAATGCCATTCTGGGCCTGGCCCACCTCATGCGCGAGGACGATGCCGACCCGGTGCAGCGCGAGCGCCTGCACAAGATTTCGGAGGCCGCCCACCACCTGCTCGAAGTCATCAACGACATCCTCGACCTGTCGAAGATCGAGGCCGGCAAGCTCAACCTGGAAACGGAGGATTTCTCGCTCGGCGCGGTCGTCGCACGGAGCTGCGCCATGCTCGTCGAGCGCGCCTACGGCAAGGGCATCGAACTGGTCGTCGATACCGACGGCGTGCCCGATCGCCTGCGCGGTGACGCCACCCGCCTGTCGCAGATGTTGCTCAACCTGGTCGGCAACGCGGTCAAGTTCACCGAGCAGGGCAGCATCGTGGTCCGCGCCGAGCCGGTCGAGTCACACGACGGTGCCGCGGTGATCCGCTTCGAAGTGCGTGACACCGGCATCGGTATCCCGGCCGACAAGCTCGCCACCCTGTTCGAGGCCTTCGAGCAGGCCGATTCCTCCACCACGCGGCGTTTCGGCGGCACCGGCCTCGGGCTTGCCATCACCCGCCGCCTGGCCGTGATGATGGGCGGCGAGGCCGGCGCCGAGAGCACACCCGGGGTCGGCAGTACCTTCTGGTTCACCGCCTGCTTCGAACTCGGCGGCGAGGCCGATGTGCCGCGCGCCCTGCGCGGCCAGCGCGTGCTGGTCGTCGACGATCTGGTCGAAGCGCGCGGCGCCATCGTGGCCATGCTGAACCTGCTCGGCATGCAGGTCGACGCCACCGCCAGTGGCCGGGACGCGCTGGCTTACGCACGCCGCGCCGTGGCCGACGCCGCCGCCTACGACTACGTCTTCCTCGACAGCGACATCCCGGGCGAGGCATGGCCCGACACCCTGGCGCAACTGGACGCGGTGAGCGGGCCGGTCACGCGCTGCCTGTTGATGTGCGTCCACGACGAACCGGGCGCGCGCCAGACTGCGGCCGGTCGCCGCCTGGCGGGGGTGCTGGTGAAGCCGCTGTCGGTGTCGGCCATCCACGATGCGATCGCGGGCCTCGATGCTGCGGGCGCGAACGAGCGCACGGGCGTGCCGGCGTCGACCCGCGCGGAGTGCACCCTGGACAGCATCCACCGCGGCCAGCGCGTGCTGGTCGCCGAGGACAACCCGGTCAACCAGGAGGTCGCCCGCGAATTGCTGCGCGAGGCCGGTCTCGAGGTCGATCTCGCCGGTAATGGCCGCGAGGCGGTGGAGCGCGTGCGCGAGCGCGCCTACGACGCCATCATCATGGATGTGCAGATGCCGGCCCTCGACGGGCTGGCCGCGACCGCCGTCATCCGCGCCCTGCCGCAGGGCCGCGACGTGCCCATCCTGGCCATGACCGCCAATGCCTTTGCCGAGGATCGCGCCGCCTGTCTCGCCGCCGGCATGAACGACTACGTGCCCAAGCCCGTCGAGCCCCGCGTGCTGTATGCCAAGCTCGCGCAATGGCTGCCGCGGCGCGATACCCCGCCCGGGGCAGCACCGGCCGAGGCGGTGCCGGCCGCTGCCGACGCCGAGAGCGGCGTGCGCGAACGACTGGCGGCCGTCGCCGGGCTGGACGTCGAGTACGGCCTGATGATGTGCGGGGGGCGCCTCGACCGTTACCTGCGCATCCTCGGCCATTTCCTCGTCCAGTACAGCGCTGGCATCGTCGCCGTGGCGGCGGGCGAGGGCGCGCAGGCCGTCAACGCCATGCACGCGCTCAAGAGCAGTTGCGGCACCATCGGCGCGGGCGAGCTGCAGCGCCGCGCCGCGGCGCTGGAACAGGACTTTGCCGCGGGCGGCGACGATGACGCCCGGTGGCAGGAGGCGCACGCCCTGAACGCCGACGTGATGGCCCTCTGCGCCGCCCTCGGCGCGGTCCTGCCGGGCCCGCCGAGCGCGGCGCTCGGGACCCCGGCCGGAATCGAGCAGATTCGCCGGCTCGGCACCCTGCTGGCCCGCGGCGACTACGGCGCCCGCGACTACTACCGCGCACAGGCCGGCGGTATCGCGCCCCTGCTCGGCGATGCGCGCGCGGCATTCGAGGCCCATCTCGCGGCCTTCGACGATGCCGCGGCGCTGGCACTCCTGGACGCGGCCGCCCGGCGTGCCGGGCTCGTGCCGGCGGGCGAGCCGGACATCGGCGGCGCCCGCGACCACGCCGACTGAGCCGCCGTGCCGCCGCGTGCGCGTCGGCTCAGTGGCGCCCGCTCAGCAACTCGTAGGCGGCGCGGATTTCCTGTGCCTTGGACGTCGCCACCTTGACCATCTCCTCGGGCATGCCCTTGGCGATGAGCTTGTCGGGGTGGTGCTGGCTCATGAGGCGACGGTAGGCCTTCTTGATGTCGTCGGCCGAGGCCTCGGCCGACACGCCGAGGATGGCACGTGCGGTCGTGGGATCGAGCCGCGCGGGCGCCGCGCGCTGGCCCGCCCCGGCGCGGCCGCCGGCGGCGCCCGCGCCGGTGGCGCCGGTGGCGGCCGCGACCAGGGCGACGAGCTGGGCGTAATGCGCGGCCGAGAAGCCGAGCAGGCCGGCCAGGCGGCGCAGCACGGCGTCTTCGCGCGGATGCAGCTCGCCGTCGGCGCAGGCCGCCTGGATCTGGATCTCGAGGAACATCTGCAGCAGGGTGCGGCGGCGGCGGCACTCGTGGACGAACTGGCGCACCACGCCGTCGCAGTCGAAGCCCGCGGTCTTGCCTTCGCGGTAGAGGTTCTGCGCCACCTGCACCTGCGCGGGCGCGAGGCGCATGTCGCGCATCACGGCGCGGGCGTGGGCGATCTCGGCCGCGCTGACATGGCCGTCGGCCTTGGCCACGTAGCCCATGACGGTGAAGGTGGCAGTGAAGAAGGCGGTCTGGATGCGTTCCTGCTCGCCGGCGCCCTCGCCGGTCCCATCGAGGCCGCGATCGAAGTGATGCCCGACGGCGGCGCCGAATGCCGCGCCCAGCGGCCCCCCGAACGCGAAGCCCAGCGCACCACCAACGACCTTGCCCCACCAGCCCATGTCTGCTCCGAAAACGACTCTCCGCCTGCTTGCGGCGGCGCACTATAACAGGCCCGGCGTGGTCGCCGCCGCCGCCGTCAGCGTGGGTAGTCGTCGCGCAGGGCGCCGCGATGGGCGTCCAGCACCTCCTCGAAGCGCCAGGCGAGGTCGGAATCCTCGGCCACGCTGTCGACGTAGAAGCGCACCAGGCCGCGCATCGCGCTGCCGGCGGCGCGCGGGGTGTCGTGGCCGTGGGCGAACTTGTGCACGCGTTTCAGGTAGCGCAGGAAGAACCAGGTCGTGGAATAGCGCTCGGGGGTGGTGACTTCGAGATCCTTGACGTGGCGCTGGACGACCTCGCGGAAGACGACGAAGGCGGTGGGTATGGGCATGGCGGCGGGCGGTCATGCCGCCGCCGGCGGCGCCTCGACCTTGTACAGCGCGGCGGCGTTGTCCCACAGGATCTTGCGCCGGGTGGCGGCGTCGCACTCGCCGAGGCCGTTGTCGATGCGCGCGCGGACCTCGTCGCCGAACAGCGAGGTGGGATGCGGAAAGTCGGTCTCGAACAGGATGTTGTCGACACCGACGCGGTCGATCAGGCGGCGCGGCGCGACCTGCTCGAACCAGTAGCAGCCGTAGACGTTGCGTGCGAAATATGCCGACGGCAGGCGGTCGAAATCGCTGCGCTCCTCGCGCACCTGGTTGCCCTCGAACTGGTAGTCGAGCGCCTCCAGCAGGAACGGAATCCAGCCGATGCCACTCTCCACCGAGACGAAGCGGATGGCCGGGTAGCGGGCGAGCACGCCGCTCATGAGCAGATCGGTCAGGTGCATGCCGTTCCTCATGAAGAACTCCACCGACAGCTCGGTGAAGGTGGCCATCTTGCCGTACAGGCGCAGCTTGTCGCGGTTGAGTCCACCTTCCATGTTGCCCGAGCCGATGTGGAAGCTGACCGGCAGGTCGTATTCGCAGGCCACTTCCCACAGCGGGTTCCAGTGCGGGTCGCCGATGACCGGCTGGCCGAGCGTGTGCGGTTCGCCGGTGAACAGGATGCCGCGGTGGCCGAGGGCTGCGCAGCGGCGCACCTCGGCGACGGCAGCGTCGACGTCCCAGAACGGCAGCGAGGTCACCGGCAGCAGGCGGCGCGGGTCGGCTGCCGCCCACTCGGTCTGCCAGTCGTTGTAGACCTTCACGCAGGTGAGCATGAGCTCGGGATCGCCGAGCTTGAGGAAGGCCTGGTTGCCGAAGCCGCCGACGTTGGGGTAGAGCACCATTGCCCAGATGCCGAGTTCGTCCATGTAGGCCAGGCGCGCACGGGCGTCGTGGGCGCCCGGATGCATGTCGGCATAGCCGGCAGGGGGATGCTTCATCGTGCCGACCCCGGCGGTGGCGGCGAGTCCGGCCTTGGCGATGCGCTTGGTGCCCAGGCACCAGTAGTCGCGGCCGTGGCCGTCGTTCTGCACGTACGGTACGGCGTCGCGCATGCGCGCCGGCACGCGGCTGGTCCACAGGTCCGGCGCCTCGCTGACGTGGGTGTCGACGTCGATAATGGTGTACTCGGGCATGGCTCCCCTCCTGCGCGAATCGCGCCTCATTGCAGCCCGAACCCGCGGTCGGTGCAAGCGCGCTGTGCTAGGCTCACGCGTCACTGTCAGAGCAGGGGAGGATGGCGATGCACTACGACCTCGTGATCAGGAACGGCATGCTGGTGGACGGCTCGGGCGGCCCGCGTTTCCCGGCCGATATCGCGGTGCACGGCGGCCGCATCGTCAAGATCGGGCGCGTGCGCGCACCGGCCACGCGTACCATCGACGCCGACGGCCTGGTCGTCGCGCCCGGGTTCGTCGACGGCCACACCCACATGGACGCGCAGGTGTTCTGGGACCCGCTCGGCTCCTGCTCCTGCTACCACGGCGTGACCACGGTGATCATGGGCAACTGCGGCTTCACCCTCGCGCCCTGCGCCGAGAAGGACGCCGATTTCGTCTTCCGCAACCTCGAACGCGCCGAGGATCTCTCGCGCGACGCCATGCGCGCCGGCATCAAGTGGCAGTGGGAGACCTTCCGCGAGTACCTCGCCGCCGTCGATGCCTTGCCCAAGGGCATCAACTACGGCGGCTACATCGGCCACTCGCCGCTGCGTACCTTCGTCATGGGCGAGCGCGCCTTCACCGAGCAGGCCAGTGCGGATGACCTCGCGCGCATGTGCCACGAAGTGCAGGACGCGGTGCGCGCCGGCGCCATCGGCTTCTCGACCTCGCGCACCATGAATCACCTGACCTCTGACGATCGCCCCGTGGCGAGTCGTGTCGCCGACTGGGACGAGGTGCGCGCCATCGTCATGGCCATGGGCGAAACCGGCGCCGGCATCTTCGAGCTGGCGAGCGAGGAGCCGGGGCGCAGTCCGCGCCGTCAGCGCGACTACTTCGACCGGCTCAAGCACCTCGCCGTCGATTCCGGCTGCCCGGTGACCTTCGGCATGCCGAGCATCCGCATTGCGCCCGAGCTGTGGCCGGCCTACTACGATCTCGGCGACGAGGTTGCCGCCGCCGGCGGGCGCCTGTTCGTGCAGGCGCACAGCCGCGAGATCTCGACCCTGTTGTCGTTCAAGTCGCACACGCCGTTCGACAACTGGGAGCTGTGGCGCGAGGTGCGCGCGAAACCCCTGGACGAGCAGAAGGTGCTGTTCGGCGACCCGGCGATGAAACGTCGCCTGGTCGACATCGCCTCGCGCCCCTACGAGGGGCCGAAGGTCGTCGGCGCCGAGGCGCGGCCGCCGGAATGGGAGTGGGTCTACCATTTCAACGGCATCCGCGACCAGCGCCGCATGAGCGACATCGCCGCCGAGCGCGGGGTGGCGCCGGTCGAGGCCATGATCGACCTCGCCGTGGAGCGCGATTTCGACTGCTTCTTCCGCCAGCCGCTGGCCAACGAGGACCAGGATGCCGTGCTCAAGATGATGAAGCATCCGCGCAGCGTCGTGACCTTTTCCGACTCCGGCGCGCACGTCGCCCAGATCATGGATTCCTCGCTGCAGACCCACCTGCTCAGCCACTGGGTACGCGATCGCGAGGCCTTCACCCTGGAACAGGCGGTGCGCATGATCACCCAGGACACCGCGGTGGCCTGGGGCCTCTACGACCGCGGCCTGCTGCGCGAGGGCCTCAATGCCGACATCGTGGTGTTCGACCCGGACACCATCGACCAGGACATGCCGGAGCTCGTCAACGACCTGCCGGCCGGCGCCCAGCGGCTCAAGCAGACTTCGCGCGGCATCCACTACACCATCGTCAACGGCGAGGTGCTGCTGGAGGACAACAAGCCCACCGGCGCAACCCCGGGCCGGCTGGTGCGCGGCCCGCTGGCCCGCGAGCAGGTGGCCTGAGCCGGCGGGGCGCGGCGGGGGGGCCGCGCTGCACGCATCGAAGGCGCCGTAACGAGGGCGTATACGGTCCCCATCCCTTCCCCTATCGCGGCGCTTGGCCGCGGTGACCGCGTTGTGGCGCGACACCGTGGCCACGCCACTCGGCGAGCTGGTCGTGCTCGCCGCCGACGACGGCCTGAAGGCGGTCGAGTTCGCCGCTGCCGACCGCCGAATCGAACGCCTGCTGGCACGCCGCTACGCCACCGCCGAAATCGTGCCGCTGCGCGATCCACTCGGCGCGGTGACAGCCCTCGTGCGCTACTTCGACGGCCAGCTCGACGCCCTCGCAGACCTGCCGCGGGCCGCGCCGGGTACAGCTTTCCAGCAGCGCCTGTGGGCCGTGCTCGGCGACATCCCGCCCGGCCGGACCACGACCTACGGCGCGCTTGCCGCACAACTCGGCCGCCCGCGTGCGGCGCGCGCCGTCGGCGCCGCCAATGGCGCCAACCCCCTGGCCATCGTGGTGCCCTGCCACCGCGTGCTTGGTGCCGACGGTGCGCTCACCGGTTATGCCGGCGGCACCTGGCGCAAGCGCTGGTTGCTCGACCACGAGGCGCGCCACGCCGGCTGAGGACCGGCGGCCGCGACCGTATACTCGCCGCAGGCGACCATCCGGGTGTCGCGCCAAGGGGAGGACCGATCCATGTATTCACGACAGATCCGCAAGCTCGTACTCGTCACCGCCCTCGCCAGCGCCGCCGGCGCGCAGCCGGTCGCGGCGGCCGATGACTGGTACCCGTCGCGTTGGGGCAAGGACGACACGCTCGGCGCGGTCAACCTGATCACCGCGGACAGCGTTGCCGCCGCGGCGCGGCTGGTGAAGACAGGCAAGCGTTACGCCCTCGGCATGGAGGTGTCGCGCGACACCCCGGCCTTCGGCTCGCGCACGGTGGAGACCTTCGTCGTCTCCAATGGCGCCATCTTCAACAACGCCGGCGAACCCATCGGCCAGGGCAAGGTCACCGGTAACGACGACTGGGGCCTGGTGTTCTTCGGCGTCGGCACGCAGATCGACGGCCTCGGCCACGTCGGTATCGACCACACCTACTACAACGGCACCGACATCCACGATTTTTATCACCAGAGCGGGCTGAAGAAGTTCTCGACCTCGGACATCCCGCCCATCGTCACCCGCGGCGTGCTCATCGACGTGCTGGGCTACCTGCAGGCGACCGCCCCGGACAAGGTCATGACAGTCGACGGCCACGCCATGCTGAAGCCGGAGGTCGCCATCAACCAGGCCGCGATCGAGGGCGCGCTGGCGCGCCAGGGCATCGCGCTGGCCAAGGGCGACGTGGTGCTGCTCAACACCGGTTACATGGCGCTGGCCGACAGCGATGCCGTGCGCTACATGGCCGCGCAACCGGGCCTCGGCAAGGCCGGGGCGCTCTACCTGGCCGGATTCGACCCGGTCGCCGTCGGCGGCGATACCTTCGGCCTCGAGATCCAGCCGGGCGAGGTGGCGGACGTCTACCTGCCGGTGCACCAGGAGCTTCTCGCCAAGCGCGGCATCTACATCCTGGAGAACATCGTCACCCGCGAGCTGGCCGCCGACCAGGCCTGGGAGTTCATGTTCGTGCTGGGCCAGGCGCGCCTGAAGGGCACGGTGCAGATGATCATCAACCCGGTGGCGCTCCGCTGAGGCGGGTCGCGCCGCGTCTGATGGCGGTCAGGATCGTGTCGGCGCGACCGTCTTAGGCTGGGCATGCCTGGCCCGTACGGCCGGGCGCATGTCAACCCGGAGGCTGACCATGTCCGATCGCTGGCTCGTCGTCGCGCACCGCGCCGGTGCGCGCATTTTCAGTATCCATGATCACGGGCGCTCGCTGCGCCTGGTCGAGGATCTCGATCACCCGCGCGGGCGTTTGCACGATGGGGCCATCGACGCCGACCGTCCCGGGCGCGCCTACGACAGCGTCGGCGGCGGGCGTCACGCGATGGAACGCGAGGAGGGCGCGAGCGAGCGCGACGCGGCCGATTTCGCCCGCGTGGTCGCCGCCCGCCTCGAGCAGGGCCGCGTCGAGCACGCCTGCGACGCCATCGTGCTGGTCGCGGAACCGCGCTTCCTGGGCCTGCTCCGCGCGACCCTAGACAGGCCCACCGCCGCGCTGGTGAGGGCGTCGCTGGACAAGGATCTCGCCCACCTCGCCGCCACCGACCTGGCGGCGCAGCTCGGCGAGGTGTTGCAGCCGGCGCAACCGCACTGAGGCGCGCCGGCGCGTGCCTCAGCGGTGCATGCTGAGGTAGCCGGGGGTGACCTTGAGTCCAGCGGCCTGGGACATGCGGTTGGCGGCGGCATAGAACGAGGCGGTCGAGATCACCGTCCACATCTGTTCGTCGTCGAAGCCGGCGTCGCGCAGGGCCTGGCGATCCTCCGCCGTGATGTTCTCGGCAT
Source organism: Gammaproteobacteria bacterium (assembly GCA_024235015.1). GTDB lineage: Bacteria > Pseudomonadota > Gammaproteobacteria > JACKNG01. Next base: position 67,536 of record JACKNG010000003.1, on the reverse strand, counting down.
CGGTCAGCACCTTGACCGCGAAGTCGAGCATGGTCATGTGGCGCGGCGAGAGATCGGCCTGGCGGTAATTGCGCGCGACGTACTCGGCCAGCATGGGATCGCCGGTCTCTCCGCGCAGCAGTGCGCCGTGGTGGGCGCAGCAGTAGACGCAGCCGTTGGTGGCGGCGCTGACCAGGGCGATGAGTTCGTGCTCGAACTGGGTCAGGCCGGAGTCGGGCCGCATCAGTTCCATGTACTGTTCCATGAACACGCGCAGGCGACGGTTGTCGGTCGCGAACAGCTTGACGAAGTTGGGCATGAAGCCGTACTTCTTCTCGATGCCGCGCACCAGCGTGGTCATCTCCTGGTCGAGGTTGTCGCGTTCCTGCAGGTCCAGGTCGCAGTAAGCGCGGGTGCCCGTCAAGGGTTCTTCTCGTCCCATGGTCTCTCTCCTGTCGATGTCCGTGGTCGGACCAGTGTAGACGCTGCGCCGGTGAGCCGCCCGCGCCGCGTTCAGCCGACCTGCGCGCGTACCAGCCAGGTGGCGCCGGGCAGGACCACCGCGCCGCCGCGCTGGTGACGGGCGAGTTCGTCGCGCATGGCGGCAATGGCGGCCTCGCGCGCGGCCGGCTCGGCTTCCGCCAACGGCCCGGCGGCCGGGCCCATGCGGGTCAGCCACTCGACGGCCTCGTCGAGCGGGCCGAGGGTGATGTCGCGCTCGACCCCCTCCAGGCTGAGGTCGGCGAAGCCGGCGGCGCCGAGGATGTCCTCGAGCCGTTCACGGCGACCGAGGGCGAACGGCCCGGGCGTGCCGGGCGCCGGTTTCGGCGGCGGTGGAATGACGGTGAACGCGGCGGCCGCGGCCACGCCCATCCAGGGGTTCTCGTCGATGCCGCGCCAGCACATGAAGCACAGCCGTCCGCCCGGGCGCAGCGCCTGCCGCAGGTTGGTGAAGGCAGCCACCGGGTCGGCGAAGAACATCACGCCGAAGCGCGAGGTGAGGACGTCGAAGCGGGCGGGCGGGAAGGCGTGACTGCCGGCGTCGGCGAGTTCGAAGTGCAGGTTGGCATGGTGCCCGAAACGGCGCCGGGCGACTTCCAGGATCACCGCCGAGATGTCCACGCCGAGGACTTCGCCGGCGCGGCCGACGACGCTGGCGTAGTGCGCGCTGGTCGGGCCGCCGCCGCAGCCGACGTCGAGCACGCGCTCGCCCGACCGGGCATCCACCGCGGCAACCAGCACCCCGCTCAGTTCGTCCAGCATGCGTTCGAGCTGGTCGATGTGCTCGACCCAGCGGCGGCCGCCGTCCTCGTTCCAGAACGTGGCCTGATCGACATCGGCAGGGGGTTTGGACGACACGGCGGACTCCTCGGTGTGGGGCGCGCCATGATGAGTGAGAACGTGGTGTCGTGCCAGCACGGCGGGCGGCATGGCGGGAGGCGGGACGGGCGGGGCGCACGGCGAGCGCTCGGCCGCGCCGCCCCGCGACCCGCGATGACCTCGCCGTTGATGGCCAATGCCGCGTTTTTGCAGGGGAAATCGCCGTCAGCCGGAGTCGGGCCGCTATAATGCGCGGCCATTGCACCACGTCACGGGGCCCGCCAGCCATGCGCCAGTACCTCCACATCGATCTGCCGAACCGCGACATCCGCCGCGAAGAATTCTCCGGCGAGCAGGTCGCGCGCGCCGGGCGTTACTTCATCGCCAGGACCCTCAACGAACTCGGTACCGCGGGCGTCGATCCGCTGGGCCCCGACAACCCGCTGATCTTCTCGGCCGGGCCGTTCGCCGGCAGCAATTTCTCCAACGCCAATCGCACCAGCGTCGGCTGCAAGAGCCCGCTCACCGGCGGCATCAAGGAAGCCAATGCCGGCGGCTCCTTCGGCCTCGCCCTGGGCCAGCTCGAGATCGCCGGCTTCACCCTCTACGGCGTCAGCGACGAGTGGGTGGTCATCCACCTGCGCCAGGACGGCAGCGTCGACTGGGCCGACGCCACGCCCTACCTCGGCCTCGGCAACTTCGAGTGCGCCGAGAAGCTGCACGCCGTCTACGGCAACAAGGTCAGCCTCGCCATCTGCAGCCCGGTCGGCGAGTGGGGCGGGTTGCTCGCCGGCATCTCGATGAGCGACACCGACCGGCGCCCCTCGCGCCTCGCCGCGCGCGGCGGCGTGGGCGCGGTGATGGGCTCGAAGAAGGTCAAGGCGGTGGTCGTCGACCTGCTCAAGATGCCCAACTTCCACGACCGCAAGGCGCTGCTCAAGGGCATCAAGGAATACGGCCAGCTACTACGCGCCGACGACGCCGTCAACGCCATGCGCAACTACGGCACCGCCATGGTCGCCGACTACACCAACCACATCGGCGGCCTGCCGGTGAACAATTTCAGCAGCGGCTCGCAGGGCCTTCCCGCCGACGGCGTGTTCAAGATGGGCGGTGAGCACATCCGCGAGCGCAACCTCGCGCGCGGCGGCATCGCCTCGCATGCCTGCATGCCGGGCTGCATGATCGAGTGCTCGAACGTCTACGCGGACGAGGACGGCAAGGAGATCGCCTCGCCGGTCGAGTACGAGACGCTCGGCCTGATGGGCACCAACTGCGGCCTCACCGACCCGGACGACCTCGCGCGGCTCAACTGGCATGCCAACGATCTCGGCATCGACACCATCGAAACCGGCGCCATGATGGGCGTGCTGCTCGATGCCGGCCTGGCCGGTTTCGGCGACGTCGACTTCCTCCACTCGGTGCTCGACGCGATCCGCGCCGGCAGCGAACAGGGCCGCTTGTGGGCCCAGGGTACGGCCCGCGTCGGTGCACATTACGGCGTGGCGCGCACGCCGGTGATCAAGCGCCAGGGCATCAGCGCCTACGACCCGCGCGTGATCGAGGTCACCGGCATCTCCATGATGGTCACCGCGCAGGGCGCCGATCACACCACCGGCAATGCTTTCAAGTACGAATGCAGCGGCAAGGACATCGACGAGCTGGTCGGCGTCAGCATGGACATGCAGACGGTGTGCGCGACGGCCGATTCGCTCGGCCTGTGCGTATTTGGCCGCTCGGTGACCAACGTCAACACCGAACTGGTGGTGAAGCTCATCAACGACGCCATGGGCACCGAGCTGCCCCACGAGTTCTTCTTCGAGCTCGGTCGCGAGACGCTGCGCCTGGAAGCGCAGTTCAACCGCGACGCCGGTTTCACCGAGGACGACGACGAGCTGCCGGAGTTCTTCTACCGCGAGCCGCTCAGCCCGAGTGACAAGGTGGCGCGTTTCCACGCCGCCGAGGTCAACGCGGCCGTGCGGCGCTGGTGGGCACAGCACGTCGCGTGAAGCCGGGTCCACGCTGGCGCGGTGGTAGGGGCGTCGCGTTGCTCCTGCTGGTGCTGCTCGCGGGGCAGGCCGAGGCGGCGGACACACTGGTCACGGTGGCCGACGTCGACCTCGCGCGCTACATGGGGCGGTGGCACCAGATCGCCCTGCTGCCCAACCGCTTCCAGGATTTCTGCGTCGGTGACACCACCGCCGATTACAGCCTGCGCGACGACGGCCGCGTGCGCGTGGTCAACCAATGCCGCGACGCCAGCGGCGCGCTGCGCCGCGCCGAGGGCGTGGCCCGCGTCAACCCGCGTTACGGCGACCCGGCGCGGCTCGAAGTGCGGTTCGCGCCGGCCTGGCTCGGTTTCCTGCCGTTCGTCTGGGGCGATTACTGGATCCTCGACCTGACGCCGGATTACGGCGCCGTGCTGGTCGGCGCGCCGGATCGCGACTACCTGTGGATCCTGGCGCGCGAGGCGCCGCTCGATCCCGACATCTACGCCGCCTTCGTCGCCCATGCTCGCCGTGCCGGCTTCCCGGTCGAGCGCCTGGTACTCGAGGACCCCGCGGCCGTGGCCGCGGACCCGCCGCGCGACTGAAGTTCCGACGGCGCTGGCCGCTACCCCTGTCACGGTCACCATCCCGAGGACCGTTGCCAGGCGGTACCCATGGTCAGCGAACCCAACGAAATGGTCAGCGAACCCAACGAACAGGAAAACCGGCGGCTCCACTACGAGCTCGAGCACGCCATCAAGATCATCAACTCCGAACAGATCGGGGTGGCCACCGGGCCGATCTCGCGCGAGGCGTTCTTCAACGTCGCCAAGCTGGTGGCGTGCCTGCGCGCGCGCTACCTGCACACCCTGCTCAAGCTCGGCAGCGAGTGCGGCAACGAATGCATCGAGACCGAAGTGGCGCTGGAGCTCAAGCGCCTGCGCGAGGCCTACATCGAGGCACAGGAGGGCTTCGCCGCGCTCGAACACGCCCTCAACCGCGGTTACGTGCAGTTGAAGTCATAGCCCCGCCGCCAACCGCGCGGGCTGCGCCGCGCCGCTCAGAATTTATGTACAGCGCTGAACTGCAGGCGCAGCAGGTCGCCGTCGGCGCCATCGACGCGGCGCCGGTAGGCATAGATCCCTTCGATCCCGAGGGTGGTGCTGCCGAACGGGCTCCACAGCAGGTTCGCGTGCACGGTGTAGAGCGACTCGTTCTCGCTGCCATGGGCGCCATCGTCGTCCTGCCAGGCGTAGCCGGCGGTCAGGTTGCTGCGCCAGCGCGCGGTCCAGAAGTGCTGCCAGGAGGCGTACCCGCCGGCCGCGACCGCGAGGTCGATACGGCCGCGCGCGTCCAGGCGCCCGGCCTCGAAGGCGTTGAACGTGAGATAACGGCCGAGCCCGCTGCCGCCGCTGGCACTGAGGCGCAGGGTGTCACGCGGGCCGAGCCGGAGGATGCCGGCGAGGCTGCCGGCGGCGGCCAGGCGCGCGTCGCGACCGAGTAGCGGATCGTCGATGCGGATCTCGCGCGCGAGCGCGGCCAGCGTCCATTCACCACGACCGAGCGGATGGTCGTAGCGCAGCACGAAGTCGGGCAGGCGATCGTCATCCGGGGACAGGCGCCCACCGTTCGCCGTGTGCAGGGTCGTCTCGGGGGCCTCGATGGCGAGGCGGACGTCACCGCCCGCCAACGGGCGGCTCACCCGGAGCAGGGGCTGGCGCACGTTGACCGCGCCGGCATTGATGCCGTCGTCGTTGTGCTCGGGCAGCACGCCGACGTTGAGGAAGGTGGTGTAGGTCTGGCCGAGCAGGACCCCGCCCAGCGCGCCGTAAGCGTGACGCAGGCGCGCGCCGTAACCGTTGCTGACCCGCTGATCGCCACCGCTGCCGAGCAGGTCGAGTTCGAGGTAGGCACCGGCGTCGCCGAGCGCAGTGGGCGTCCAGCTCTTCAGCCATAGCCGACTGGCGCGCGCGGAGAAGTCGACCTGGTCGTGCTCGCCGCGGCCATCGAGGGCGATGGCGCCGGGGCTGAGCAGGGTGTCGCCGCCGCTGCCGGCGCCGGCGCTGGTGTGGTTGAAGACGAGGTCGAGCTTGATGCGGCCACCGACGGTCACCGTCGGCACGGCTGGCGTCGCATCGGCCGGTAGCGATTCGACGGGCGCCGCGGTGGGTACGGCCGCCGAGGCAGGCGGGGACGCGGGCGGCGGCGCCTCCGGCGCGCCGGCCTCGCGCGCCGCCAGCCGCGCCTCGAGTTCGGCCACGCGCGCGGCGAGCCGCGCGAGTTCGGCGCGCAGCGCGGCGACTTCGTCCGGCGCCGCCGGCGCGTTAGCGGCGAGCAGGCACAGAGCCGCCAGCGCGACGGCGCGGGCCGGGCGCCGCGTCACGGGCCACGGTCGCGGAAGCGCAGGTGGCAGTCCGCACAACGGTGGGCGAGGCGTTCCATCTGCGCCGGCAACTCGGCGTAGCGCCGCGCCGCGGCGAGACGGTCGAGGGTCGCGGCCTCCGCCGCCAGGGCCTGGACGAAGGCCTCGAACTCGGCGTTGGCGGGATCGCCGACCGGCACCCCGGGCGCGCCGTCGGCGCCGACCTCGCGTGCGAGCTCGGTGGCTGCACTGGCCAGCTCGCGGGCGCGCGCGAGGCGCTCGCGGTCGATTTCGAGTTCGCTCTGGTTGCGTTCGTAGAGCAGCGTGTCCATGCGTTGCATGAGGTGCCTGAGTCGATCGCTGAAATGGATCGAGCCGGCCGCGGTGGCCGTCCCGCCCGCGCCCACCGCGAGGGCGGCCAGGGCGAGGATGGCGCCGGCACGGCGGGCGCGCCGCAGGCTGGGCGGGGTCACGGGCATGCCCGGCAAGCTATCCCAGGGCGTCGCGGCGACGGCTGACTTGGATCAAAGCGCGCCGCCGTGCGCCGCACGGGTCAGGGCGCGAAGGTCGCCGTGACGTGCTCGGTGTCGAGATACTCGCGCACCGCGGCGATCTTGCCGTCGCGGATCACCATCATGAAGTGATAGACGTTCTGGTAGACGCGGCCGTTGTTGACCGGGCCGTAGGATTCGGCCTCGACCGAGACGCGATCGTCCTCGGCAGTGAGCTGGGTCGGGGTCACGCGCACGCCTTCCGGCATCATGCCGGTCACCTGCCCGAGCAGTTCGGCGAAGGCGGGCTTGGTGTAGGTGCCGGACAGGGCCGTGCTGCCGCCGACCCACCAGGTGGCGTCGTCGGCCAGCATGTCCAGTACCTCGTCGATGCGACCGGCGGAGAAGGCTTCCCAGAAGCGTGTCACCAGTGCCTTGTTCTCGGCGATCCCCATGTTCGATGCTCCCCGTGATGTTCGGAAGCCCGGAGGGTACTGCATGCCCGTGGACCGCGGCCAGCTTCCCGCGACTTGCCAGCGCACGGTCTTTACAGCGACGATTGACCCTCAGCAGAAGCGACCGCAGCAGTGCGGTCGCGCTCATCACGCCGGGACACCTTCATGCGACCCATAGACTATTTCGACCGCGGCGCGCGGCTGGCGCCCGAGCGGGCGTTTCTCGTCGGTGACGACATCTCGCTCAGCTTCGCCGAGGCCGGTCGGCTCATCGACGACATTGCCCGCGGCCTCGTCGCCGGCGGTTTCGCCCCGGGCGACTCGATCGCGGTCTACTCGCCCAATCACCCGCTGGCGGTGGCCTGCGTGTTCGCCGCGATGCGCGTCGGCGGCGCCTGGGTTCCGGTCAACGTGCGCAACTCGGCCGAGAGCAACGCCGAGTACATGGCTTACGTGCGCACGCGCTGGCTGTTCTTCCACCGCGACGTCGAGGCGCAGGCACGGGTCGTGATGGCCGCCCTGCCGGATCTCAAGGGCGCGATCTGTTTCGGCGGCGAAGCCGATGGTTGTCCCACGCTGGAGGCCTTCCGCGCGGCCGGACGGGGCACCGCCCTGCCGGATTGTTCCGACCCCTTCGGCGCGCCGCAACAGGTGTTCTCGCGCTGGCCGACCGGCGGCACCACCGGCCCGTCCAAGGGCGTGGAGATGACTAACGCCAACATCGTCGCCATGTTCGAACTCGGCCTCACCCACTACGTCGGCGAGCGTCGCGACGACGTGGTGCATCTCGCGGTGGCCCCCATCACCCACGCCGCCGGGGTCATCATCGGCATCTTCGCCGCCGTCGGCGGCACCACCGTGGTCCACCCGGGCTTCGATGCCGGGCGCGTGCTCGAGGCCATCGAGCGCCACCGGGTGACGCACATCTTCCTGCCGCCGACGGCCTACTACGCACTGCTCGACCATCCCGACGTGGCACGTTACGACCATTCCAGCCTGCGCCAGGTCCTGATCGCCGCGGCGCCGGTTTCGCCGGACAAGTTCCGCCGTGGGGTAGAGGTGTTCGGGCCGGTCATCTGCCAGTGTTACGGCCAGGCCGAGGCGCCGATGCTGGTGTCGATGCTCGCCCCCGAGGTGGTCGCGGCGGCCGCCGCCGGTGACCACCCCCAGCGCCTGCACAGCTGCGGCCAGGTGACCTCGTGCACGCGGGTCGCGATCCTCGACGACGCCGGCAACGAACTGCCGCGCGGCGAGCGCGGCGAGATCTGCTGTCGCGGACCGCTGGTCACGCTCGGTTACTACGAGCGCCCCGAGGCGACCGCCGAGGCGCGCCAGTTCGGCTGGCACCATACCGGCGACGTCGGCTATCTCGACGAGGACGATTTTCTCTACATCGTCGACCGCAAGAAGGACATGATCATCACCGGCGGCTTCAACGTCTTCGCCACCGAGGTCGAAGCGCCCTTGCTGGCCCAGCCGGAGGTGCTCGAGTGCGCCGTGATCGGCGTGCCGGACGAGCGCTGGGGCGAGTCGATCAAGGCCATCGTGGTGCTCAAGGAGGGCGTGACGATCGAACCGGCTGCGCTCATCGACCGGGTCAAGGCCAAGCTCGGCGGGGTGAAGACGCCCAAGTCCCTGGAAATCTGGGCCGAAATCCCCAAGACCGCGGTCGGCAAGACCGACAAGAAAGTCATCCGCAACCAGTTCTGGGGCGATCGCGAACGCGCGGTGAACTGAACGCGACAGGCCGCGTCCAGGCCGTGGCGCGGGCGTCAGGTGGACGCCCGCCACGGTTCGCGGCAGCGCCGCTCAAGTCGGGCTCCCCTGCGGTCGCTATCCGTGGCATCACCCAAGCCGCGTGCTGCCATGACCGCCATCGTCGACGCCCAGCCCAAGGATCTCTTCGCCAGTACCGCCACCGTGGTCGCTCACCTCGAGGGTGTACGCCAGATCGCCAACGGCATCTCGCTCGCCGCGGCCAACGCCAAGGCGGTCGCCGCGCGCGCCGGCAACCGGGCCTCGGGCTTCGTGCCGATCACCAATTTCATCGACGAGATGGGCCGCGAGACACGCCGCCTGGTCGACCGCGTCAACCAGGATGCCCAGCGCATGGTGCGTGGCATGCTCGCTGAGCAGCGCCTCGGCGATGCCCTCGATCGCCTGCACAAGGGCATGGCTAGGCTGGAGGAGCGCTCCGCCTATCTCGACGGCATCGCGCGCGACCTCGCGCAGGAACACCAGGCCGCCAGCGAGTCGACCAAACGCCATCTCGACAGCCTGTGCGAGCTGCTCGTCACCATCACCGATCACGCCCGCGCCGCGCGCATGATGTCGACCCGCTCGCGGGTCGAGGCGACCATCGCCGGCGACTACCAGACCAGTCTCGAGAGCGTCGCCGATACCGTCGACAACGCGGCCGAGCACATTCGCGACGTCGTCATGAAATGCCGCGTACTGCTGCGCACGATGGGATGAGCAGCGCCGGCATGCCCGATCGCCTTCGCGACACGCGGGGTCCAAGCGGCCCCGGCCGGCGCCCGATTCACACGAACTGACAGGCCCGCCGCGCGGGACCAGGGAGAAGCAGATGATTCATCACGAAATCTACGGCGGCCGTCACCACTGGTTCGTGTTCGGTCGCGACCCCGACAAGCTCGGCCATATCATCGACACCAACCAGTACCTGGTGTGCGATCGCGGCGCGAACTTCCTGCTCGATCCGGGTGGCATCGAGACCTTCTCGTCGATGCTGCCGGCAGTCGCCGCGCGCTGCGACATCGCCGAGGTCAAGTACCTGTTCGCCTCGCACCAGGACCCGGACATCATTTCGTCGCTCGGCCTGTGGGACAAGGCGATTCCGCACGCCAAGCTCTACGCGCCGTGGCTGTGGGAGGGCTTCCTCAAGCACTTCGGCTGCCACAACATCGAGTACGTCGGCATCCCGGACGAGGGTATGACCCTCGACCTGCCCTCGGTGAAGCTGCAGTTCGTGCCCGCCCACTACCTCCATTCCTCCGGCAACTACCATGTCTACGACCCGGTGGCGAAGATCCTCATGAGCGGAGACGTCGGCGCGGCGCTGGAGCCGCCGGGCGCGCCGATGTTCGTCGACGACTTCGCCGAGCACGTGCCCAAGATGGAGCTGTTCCATCGCCGTTGGATGCCGTCCAACCGCGCCAAGAACGACTGGATCGCACGCGTGCGCCAACTCGACATCGATGTCATGGCGCCCCAGCACGGGCGCCTGTTCCGCGGCGACGACGTCAAGCGTTTCCTCGACTGGTTCGAGGCGCTGGAAGTCGGCATCGCCATCCCGCGCGAGGACGAGCCCGAGGCGCTCGACGAGCAGGAAGCGGCCTGAGGCGAGCGCAGCAGCACCGCGCGGCGCCGCTCACACGCGCTTGCCGAGCTGGCTGGTGAGGCGCTGCAGGGCCGGCGAGATGTCGTCGCGGGCGAGCTCGACGTGGATCAGCACGAGTTCCGCCGTCAGCGTGAGCGCCGCCGCGAGCGCGTCGGCGAACTCGGCCTCGGTGCGCACGTGGAAGGCGCGGCCGTGCCCCAGCACACGCGGAATCTCGCTCACTGCCCAGGGTTGGACATCGTTGAAATGGCCGTCCAGCATCGGCCGCTCGGTGCCGAAACCGGCATTGTCGAGGACCACCACGATCGGTGACAGGCCGTAGCGTACGGCCGTCGTCACTTCCATCCCCGTCATCTGGAAGGCGCCGTCGCCGACCAGTACCAGCGGTCGCCACTGGGGCTCGGCGAGTTCGAGCGCGATGGCCGCCGGCACGGCGAAACCGAGCGAGGCGTAGTAGGCGCAGGCGATGAACTCGCTGCGCGAGTGGATGGTCAGGTCGATGGCACCGAACAGGGCATCGCCAGGGTCGGCCACCACCGCGATGTTCTCCGACAGCGAGGCATCGAGACACTCGAACAGGCGTGCCACCGACAGCGGGTAATCGGGTGCCGGCGCGAAACGCGGCGGGGCCGCATGGCAGCTCGGCGGTAGCGGTGGGCGCGGGGGCAGGCTGGCCGCGCACAGGGCTTCGAGGAAGGTGCGCAGGTCGATGCCCTTGTAGTGGTGCCGGCTGATGGTCAGGGTGTCGGCCGAGGCCAGGATCATGCGTGCCGGGTCCAGGTCGGCGGTGAAGATGCCGGTATCGAGATCGGTCAGCATGGCGCCGAGATTGAGCACGCAGTCGCTGGCCTCGACGGTGCTGCGAGCGAGTTCATTGGACAGGCTGCCGGCATAGACCCCGACGAACCCCGGCAATTCCTCGTTGACCACCGACTTGCCCATGATGGTGGTGGCGAAGCGGATGCCGGACTTGCCGATGAAGCGGATGAGCTGGTCCTGGAGTCCGAAACGATGGATCTCGACCCCCGCCAGCACGATGGGATTCTCCGCCGCGTTGAGCATGCGCACGGCCTCGTCGACGGCCTCGGCCAGGGTCGCCGGGTCGGGTGCGGGCGCGGCCGCGGCGCGCGCCGCCGCCGGCGTTCCCGTCACCGGCAGCGCGGCGCAGTCGCGCGGCAGCTCGAGGTAGACCGGCCGCCGGCTGCGCAGGGCGGCCTCGACGACGCGCTCGATCTCGGCCGCCGCGGTGCTCGCATCGTCGAGCAGGGCCTGGGCCACGGTGACCTCGCGGAACACCCGCATCTGGGTGCCGAAATCGCGCACGCGGTGGTGGAGCAGGGCGTCGCCGGCCATCTCGGCGGTGCCGGGCGCACCGCTGATGACGACCACCGGTGAGCGTTCGGCGTAGGCCTGGGCGGTCGAGTTGACCAGCTTGAGCCCGCCCACCCCGTAGGTCACCGCGACCGCACCGAGCCCGCGGATGCGCGCATAGGCATCGGCGGCGAAGCCGGCCGCCTGCTCGTCGCAGGTGTTGATCAAGGCCAGTGGCGAGCGTTCCAGGGCATCGAACAGGCCCAGCGCGTAGTCGCCGGGGATGCCGAACACGTGGCCGACGCCGCGGCGGGCGAGGCTGTCGATCAGGGTCGAGACGATGGTCTGCGGCATGACGAACTCCGGGTTGGAACCGGAGTCCATTGTAGGAGTGCCGGGCGGGCACCGGCGAACCGGCGCTGGTTTGCGGGCCGGCGCCCGATGTGCAAGTCTTGGCGCCCTTTGCGTGGATGGCGGAGGTGGCCGCGATTCACGTGTGATCGAAGTTGGAGGCGTTCGTTTGCTGCGTTCTGTCTGGGCGATCGGCAGTCTGTTGTTGTCGGCCGGTCTGCTGTTGTTCGGCCATGGCATGCATCTCACCGTCCTGCCGCTGATCGCCGAAGACCTGCACTGGTCGGCGGTCAGCAACGCGTTGACGACCTCGGCCTACTTCCTCGGTTTCGCCGCCGGATGCCTGGTGGTGCCACGCTGGCTGCTCGCCATCGGCCACATCCGGGTGTTCGGTGTGCTGGTCGCGCTGGCGACCGCCGCGCTGCTCTGCCTGTCGCTGTTGCCGTGGCTGGGTGCGTGGCTGAGCCTGCGCTTCGTCTACGGCGTGGCCATCTCGGGCATCTACCTCACGGTCGAGAGCTGGCTCAATGCCGAGACCCAGCGTGACTACCGCGGCGCGGTGCTCTCGGTGTATGCCTTCGTCACCCTGCTGGCGATGTTCGGCGCCCAGCTCCTGCTGCAGCGCCTCGAGCTCGACCGCCTGTGGATGCTGGTCACCGCGGCGGTCTTCCTCAGTCTCGCCGCGCTGCCCATCGGGCTGACCCGGCGCCAGGCGCCGCGCATGGTGGCGAGCCCGCACCTGCGCCTGTCGACCCTGCTCAACCCGGCCAACCTGCCGGCCTTCGTGTCGGGCGTGCTGGCCGGCACCTTCTGGGCGCTGGCGCCGGTGTTCACCACGCGACTCGGCCTCGACGGTGCGGACACCGCGCGCTTCATGGCCGCGGCGGTCGGCGGCGGCATGCTGGTGGTCTACCCCCTGGGCTGGTTGAGCGATCGCATCGGCCGTGCCGCGGTGTTGAGCCTGCTCGGTTTCCTCGGCCTGGTCGGCACGCTCGCCTACCTGTTGTTCGTGACCGCGGGTGAAGTCCAGGTGGCACTGTTCGGGCTCGGCTTCGGCGCCGTCATGATGCCGCTCTACGCCTTGTGCGTGGCCTTTGCCAACGACCGTGCCGGCGACGACGATTTCGTCGAGACGGGCAGCGTGGTCATCATGGCCAATGCGCTCGGCATGGTCAGCGGGCCAATCGCGGCCGGCTGGTTGCTGACCGGGCGCAGCACCGATGCCCTGCTGTGGTTCTGGGCCGGCGCGTTCGCCGTGCTCGGCGCGGTCGCCGCCGCCATCCGCGCCGCCATGCCGCGGCACGAGGCGGCCGATACCGCTGCTTTCGAACTGGTGCCGCGCACGGCGCCCGAAGTGCTGGTGATCGACCCGCGTGCGCCGGAGGAGGGCCTGGTGGAGGCCGGCCTGGACGACGCGGCGGCGGAAGCGGCGGGCGATCCTGGCCGGAGCGAGTCGGAGAGCACGGTCGCCGAGCCGGCCGGGGAGGCGGATGACGCGCCACGCCCGGTCTCGCCGGGGCCGGCGACAGGCACGAGCTGACGGCGCCTGTCGCCGCCCTCTCAGCGCTGGATGCGGCTGGCGCCGCCGGCCTCCGCCGGGGTGGCGATGTCGACCTGGAAACGCGCCGGCATGAGGTGCAGATCGCAGATCGCGAAGCTGCCGGCGATGGGCTGGGTCGGGCGCAGCGCGGCGTCACCCAGACCGCCGCCGTCGAACGCGGCGAGGCCCGGACGGCCGCGCAGCACGCGCTTGAAGTCGTAGGCCGCTTCGAGCTGGACCAGCGCCGCCTGGCCGTTGACGCGGGTGGCGTTCAGCGCCGGCGAGTACTTGATCAGCGCACCGGCCCCGACCAGCGGAATGGCGTCAGTGATGGCGACGTCGAGCAGCATGGCGTCGCCAGTGACGACCGTGCCGCGCACGCGGTCGAAGGTCTCGCGCAGGCTGACCGCGGCCTCCTGGCAGGCGAAGCCGTAGCGGGCGGCGAAGAACTCGCGCGCCGTCGCGCTGGCGCTGTAAGCGGCCTGGATGAAATGCCGTGGCTTGATCCCGGTGCGGCAGGCGATGCCGCACCAGGCCAGCTCGAAGGGGCCCAGCGCGGCGTCGCGGGCGCGGACGAAGGTCATGCCGTAGATGGCCGGGATGCTCGGGTGCAGCGCGACCGGCAGGGCGGCGAGCGCAGCCTGCATCGGCACTTCGTACAGCACGTAGAGGATCTCGGCGTTCTCGATGACGACGGTCTCGGTGGCGGCGGTGTCGAGCGCAGCGGGGTTGACCGCGACGCTGGCCGCGGCGCGTTGGCCGTAGAGGAGTTCTGGCGTACCGCTCATGCGCTCACCGCCGCCTTGCGGGACGCGCCGCTGAACCGGGGCATCACTTCGGATGCGAACAGGCGCAGGCTGTCGAGCACGTCCTGCTGGGGCAGGTGCTCGCGAGCCTGGATCATGAAAATCAGGTGATCGGCGCCGGCCGCTTCCCAGCGCGCGACGGTATCGCTGATGTGTTCCGGATCGCCGAAGCACAGCCCACTGGCCACCGGCTTCTTGGCATCGGGCGAATTGGGGTCGGGGCGCAGCGAGCCGAGCAGGCCGAGCGCCGAGTAGTTGTTGGCGGGGTAGGCCTCGGAGACTTCGACGGTCTGGCCGGCCATGTAGCCGAAGGTCGAGACCAGCTCGTCACCGCGCTGCACGGCGAAGGCGTCATCGGGGTGGCAGTACATCCAGTTGGCGATGGCGACCTGGTCGTTGACGAAGCTGCCGACCGGTTCGCAGCGGCGGATACGCGCGCGGTACTCCTGGATGCGCGGGATGTTGCGCTCGACATCGGCGATGGACAGGATCAACGCGCCCATGCCGCGATCGGCGGCGTCGAACTCGGTGCCCGGCGCGGTCACCGCCACCCACAGCGGCGGATGCGGCTCCTGCATGGGCTTGGGCAGGATGCAGCGCTCGGGCATGCTGAAGTAGGTGCCCTGGTGGCTGAAGCGCTCCTCGGTCCACATCTTCGGGATGACCCGGCAGTACTCGTCCCAGCTGCGCTTGGTGTCGTCGACGTTGGCGTTGAAGCCGCCGAGTTCGTTCCAGGTCGACGAGCGGCCGGTGCCGAATTCGACGCGGCCGTTGGAGAGGAGGTCGAGGAAGGCCGCCTTCTCGGCCCAGCGGATCGGCGAGTGCATGGCGGGCACGCAGGTGCCGATGCCGAAGCCGAGGCGCAGGTTCTTCGTCTCGCGCGCGACCGCGGTGAGGAACATGTCCGGGCAGCTCGAGTGGCTGTATTCCTCGAGGAAGTGATGCTCGACGCACCACACGCTGGAGAAGCCGAGTTCGTCGGCGAGCACGGTCTGCTCGATCGCGTTCTCGATCACCGCGCGCTGGTTCTCGGTGGTGAAGGGCCGTGGTGTCGACAGTTCGTAAAACAATCCGAATTTCATGGCGATGTCCCTGGCTGTGGGCGCGCAGTGTGCAGCCGCTGGCGGCAGCGGGCGGCGCGCGTGACATACGGAAGCGTCTGGAATGTAACCCGAAAGGGCGGCCGCGGCCTAGCGAGGCGGCGCGCAAGGACGGCGAGGCGCGCCGCTGGCGCGGCGTGATGCAATTGACGACCGTCACCGCATCGGCAACAGTGCGCGCGGAGAACCCCCGCATGACCGAACAGCTGCGCCTGCCCGTCGACATCGAGCCGCAACCGGACGACACCACCTGTGGACCGACCTGCCTGCATGCCGTGTATCGTTACCTCGGCCTGGAGGCGGGCCTCGACGAGGTGGTGGCGGGGGTCACGCCGCTGCCCGGCGGTGGCACCCTGGAGGTGAGCCTGGCGCTGGACGCGCTGCGCCGCGGCCTCGCCGCGACCATCTACACCTACAACCTGAACCTGTTCGACCCGACCTGGTTCGGGGCGGCCGACGTCGACATCGCTGCGCGGTTGCGGGCGCGTGCCGCCGCGCGCGGCGACGCCAAGCTCGATTTCGCCTGCGCGGCGTGGTGCGATTTCCTCGCCACCGGCGGGCGCCTGCATTTTGCCGATCTCACGCGCGGCCTGCTGCGCGGCCTGCTGCGACGCGGGGTGCCGGTGATCGCAGCGCTCAATCTCACCTACCTGTATCGCAATGCGCGGGTCTCCGGGCCACAGGACGAGCCGGACGACGTGCACGGCGAACCGCTCGGGCATTTCGTCCTGCTGTCGGGCTACGATCGCGCCCATCGGAGCATCGAGATCGTCGATCCCTATCCACGCAACCCGGTCGCGGTCGGCCAGCGCTACGCGGTTCACATCGATCGCGTCATCGGCGCCGTGCTGCTCGGCGTCATGACCTACGATGCAAGCCTGCTGCTGGTGGAGCGGATGCCGTGAACGCCTACCTCGTGGTCGACAATCCACGCCGCTGGACGCTCGACATCCCCGGCGTGGCGACCATCGCCGCGCGCGATTACCTCACCGATCGCACCTACAGCACCCTGCGCGGTGCGAAGGTGTTCAACCTGTGCCGCTCCTATCGCTACCAGAGCGCCGGCTACTACGTCTCGCTCTTGGCCGAAGCGCGTGGACACCGGCCAGCGCCGAGCATCGGCACGTTGCAGGACCTGCGTTCGCGGCGCGTGGTGCGCACCTTGTCGGAGGACCTCGACGAGCGTATCCAGCGCCTGCTCAAACCACTGCGCTCGGCGAAGTTCACCCTCAGCATCTATTTCGGCCAGAACGTCGCGCGGCGCTACCTGCCGCTGGCACAGGATCTGTTCGCGCTGTTCCCGGCGCCCCTGTTGCGCGCCGAGTTCGAACGCAGCGGCCGGCGCTGGGAGCTGCGCGCGGTCAACCTCATCGGCGGCAACGAAGTGCCCGAGGCGCACCACGCCTTCGTCGCCGAGGCGGCGAAAGCGCATTTCGCCAGCAACCGTTCGCGGCGCCCGCGACGCTCGCGCGCGCGCTTCGACATCGCCATCCTGGTCGACCCCGACGAGGCTTCACCGCCCTCGGACGAACGCGCATTACGGCGCTTCGTGCGCGCCGCCGACGCCGTCGGTCTCGACGCCCAGTTGGTCACCCGCAACGACCTCGGCCGCCTGGCCGAGTTCGACGCCCTGTTCATCCGCGAGACTACGGCGGTCAACCACCACACCTTCCGCTTCGCCAGCCGTGCCGAGGCCGAGGGCCTGGTGGTGATGGACGATCCGCAATCGATCATCCGCTGCACCAACAAGGTCTACCTGGCCGAGCTACTCGAACGCCACGATCTCGCGACGCCGCGCACGCTGATCGTGCACCGGGGCAATGCCTCGGAGGTTGCGGAGGTGTGCGGTTTCCCCTGCGTGCTGAAGGCGCCGGACAGCGCCTTCTCCGCCGGGGTCATCAAGGTCGCCGACGAGGCCGAGTTGGAGGCGGCCCTGGCGCGCTTCTTCGAGGCTTCCGATCTCGTCGTCGCGCAGGAATTCATGCCAACCGATTTCGACTGGCGTGTCGGCGTGCTCGACGGCCGGCCGCTCTACGTCTGCCGCTACCACATGGCCAAGCGGCACTGGCAGATCATCCGCCGCGACGACGGCGGCCACACCGCCGAGGGGCCGGTGGACACCCTGGCCGTGGCCGAAGCGCCGGCCGACATCGTGCGCACCGCGGTGCGCGCGGCCAACCTCGTCGGCGACGGGCTCTACGGGGTCGATCTCAAGCGCGTCGGGCGGCGCTGCGTGGTCATCGAGATCAACGACAACCCGAGCATCGATGCCGGTTACGAGGATCGCGTGATGAAGGATGCCCTCTACCGCGAGATCATGGGCTCCTTCCTGCGCCGCATCATCGCGCGCAAGCGTCTGGAGTTCGACGTCCCGTGACCCTGCGCGCCTTCGAGGGCTTCGGTATCGAGATCGAATACGCCATCGTCGATCGCGACAGCTTCGACGTGCGCCCGGTCGCCGACCGCCTGCTCGAAGAGGCGGCCGGCGCGCCGGCCAGTGAACTCGAACGTGGCCGCATCGCCTGGTCGAACGAGCTCAGCCTGCATGTCATCGAGCTCAAGACCAACGGACCGGCGCCGTGCCTCGACGGCGTGGCCGACGACTTTGCCGCGGAATTGCGCTACATCGACGAACTGCTGGCGCCGCGCGGCGCGCGCGTCCTGCCCTGCGCCATGCATCCGTGGATGGACCCGGGCCGCGAGCAACGCCTGTGGCCGCACGAGCAGACCGAGATCTACCACGCCTACGACCGCATCTTCGGTTGCCGCGGGCATGGCTGGGCCAACCTGCAGAGCACGCATCTCAACCTGCCTTTCGCTGACGACGAGGAATTCGTCCGCCTGCACACCGCGATTCGCACGCTGCTGCCCCTGCTGCCGGCCGTGGCCGCGGCGTCGCCGTTCGTCGACGGGCGCGTGAGCGGCCTGCTCGACACCCGCCTCGAGGTCTATCGCGGCAACCAGGCCCGCGTACCCGAGATCGCCGGCCGCGTGGTACCGGATTACGTGGCCAGCATCGACGAGTACCATGCGCGCATCCTCGAACCGATGTACCGCGCCATCGCGCCGTACGATGCCGACGGGGTGCTGCACGGCGAATGGCTCAATTCGCGCGGCGCCATTGCGCGTTTCGACCGCGATGCCATCGAGATCCGGGTACTCGACGCGCAGGAATCGCCGCGCGCCGATCTGGACGTCGTGCGCGCGGTGACGGCGCTGGTGCGTGCGCTGTACGAGGAACGTGCGAGCAGCCTCGCAGCGCAGGCGGCATTGCCGACGAGCAGGCTGGCCGACCTCTTCGAGCAGACGCTACGACTCGCCGACGCGGCGCCGGTCGAAGACGCGGCCTATCTCGCAGCTCTGGGCGTGGCGGGCCCGCCGCGCAGCGCTGGCGAGGTGTGGCAGGAACTGCTCGCGCGGCACGCGGCGGGTTGCCGCTGGCGCGCGCCGCTGGCGCGCCGCCTGCTGGCCGACAGCGGCGCCGTACCCGACCATGCGCGACTGCTCCGAACCTGCCGGCGCTTGGGCGCCTGCCTCGACAGCAACGGCTATTTCCCGCCGCGGGACGAGCCCTGACCCAGCGAGAACGACGAACGTGATGAAATGGCGCAAGTATTTCGAGCGGCGCCTGGACCGTGGGCGCGCCGCGCGCGTCTACCACGAGTTCGAGTGCACACGCGGTTACGCCGCCTACCACGCCTTCTGCCAGCAGGCCTGGGCGCGCGAGAGGCCGCCGACACCGGACCGTGGGCTCGTGCACGACGGCTACATGGCGCTCGACGCCATGTCGCCGGCTGCCGCCGCCGGCCTCCTCGAACGCTGCCGTCGTGGCGCCACGCCCGAGTACCTGAAAAAGGACACGCGTAACCTGCGCGGGTTCCGGGTACGCGATGAGGAACTCGCCGAGGCCCTGGCCGCGGCCGCGCTGTCGCCCGCCGTCGATGCCGCCATCGCCGGCTGGTTCGGTGCCGAGTACCTGGTGCATTGGCTGACCGTGTCGGAGACGCCGCCGGGTAGTGCGCCAGCCTCGGTGTCCTTCCGCTGGCACTGCGATCGCGGGCCGCGCCAGCATCTGAAGCTGATCGTCTATCTCAACGACGGCAGCGAACACGGCGGCGGCACCGCCTTCCTGGCGCGCGCGGACAGCCTGGCCGTCGCCGCCAGCGGTTACCTGTTCGGTCGCGCCAAGCGGCGCACGTACGCCGTCGATGGCCTGGCCGAGTATGCCGGGCGCCCGGTGACGCCGTGGCAGCCGCCGACCGGTGCCGGCGCGGCGGTGCTGTTCGAGCCTTCGACCATCGTCCATGTCGGCATCATGCCGACGCGGGCGCCACGCTATGCGCTGACCCTGTGCCTGTTGCCGAGCCCGCTGCCGTGGCGCGAAGCGCTGGCCCGCGGCACGCGCAGCGATCTCATGGACGAGGACCTGTGGCACGGCCACGCCGCCGAGTTGCTCGAACGCCTGGCCATGCCGGAAGACGCCGCGCGTCTGCGCGGCGCCGCCTGATTCAGTCGTTCTGCACGGCGAAGACCTGGTACTCGACACGCCCGGCACGCAGGCGGCCCTGGCCCACGCAGATCACGTTGTTGACCCAGGCATAGCGCGGGTCGCCGGTCGGCATGCGCGGGGTGGTGAAGAAACAGGCGTCACCGTAGTCGGTCTCGCCCTCGCCGCCGATGGCTTTCAGTACCGCCTCGGTCATCTCGACGTCGCCGGTGTACTGCACGTAGATGAACGCGCCGTCGTCGGTCTCGAAGGTGGCGCGGACGTCGAGATGCCCCTAGCCGTCGCTGCCGACGGCGAGCCAATCGGCGCAGCCCGCCTTGCGGATGGTGCCCTTGAGGCGTGGTCCTTCGAAGGCGCCGCCGTCGACCTCGACGATGACGCGGTGGCCGAAAGCGCCGGCGCCGACTTCGAGCGAGGCGCCGAGATTGGCGTGCTAGGTGAACAGGTGTTCGAGTTTCATCGGCCAGACCTCCCCGGTCGTCGATGGGAAGGAAGGGATGGGTAAGGGCCCGGGTCCGTTTTCTGCAGGCGAGCTAACAAACCGAAGCCCTTTCCCGTGCGACTCAGTGCCACGCGCGCGCCGTCATTCCTTGACGCCCTTGGGCGCGCGCTGCTTCATGTAGCCGAACATGTAGCCGGCCACGCGGCGCATCTGGATCTCCTCCGCGCCCTCGGTGATGCGGTAGCGGCGGTGGTGGCGGTAGATGTGCTCGAAGGGCTTGTGGCGCGAGTAACCCATGCCGCCGTGCACCTGCATGGCGCGGTCGGCGGCTTCGCAGCACAGGCGATTGCCCCAGAAGTTGCACATCGAGACCTTGTCCGAGACGGAGAAGGCACCGTCCTTGTCCATCAGCCAGGCGGTCTTGTGGATCAACGCGCGCAGCATCTCGCACTGGGTCTGCAGCTCGACCAGCGGGAACTGGATGCCCTGGTTCGAGGCCAGCGGCTTGCCGAAGGGCTTGCGTTCGAGCGCGTAGGCGACGGCTTCGTTGACGCAATACTGCGCCGCGCCCAGGCTGGAAGCGGCCTGGCGGATACGGTTCTCGTTGAAGAAATGCTGTACTACCTGCAGGCCGCGGCCCTCGCCGCCGAAGATGGCGGAGTCGGGCACCCGGACATCCTTCAGCGAGACGTGGCCGTGATCGGTCGGCATGTTGAACGTCCACAGCAGTTCTTCGAGCTTGAAGCCCGGGGCGTCGGTGGGGACGATGAAGGCGGTGATGCCGTCGCCGTCGCCG
Organism: Gammaproteobacteria bacterium; assembly: GCA_024235015.1. GTDB lineage: Bacteria > Pseudomonadota > Gammaproteobacteria > JACKNG01. The sequence continues at coordinate 46,727 of JACKNG010000003.1, read as the reverse complement.
GCCTTGCCCGAGGTGCGTGCGAAGATGAGATCGGCCGGCGCGGTGTGGATGCCGGTGTTCCAGGTTTTCTCGCCGTTGATGCGCCAACCGTCGCCGTCACGCACCGCGGTGGTCTCCATGTGCGTGGCATCCGAGCCGTGCTGCGGCTCGGTGATGCCGAAGGCGATGAAGCCCTGGCCGGTGGCGAGCGGTTCCACCCACTCGGCCTTCTGCGCCTCGTTGCCGTAGTGGAGCATGAGCAGCAGGCCGATGTTGTTGGCGACGATGGCATGCTCGTTCTGCAGGTCGCAGTGCAGGCCGAGACCGCGCGCGGCGAGATGTTCGCGGATCACGGCCATGCCCAGGTTGGTGCCGTCGCGACCGCCGAATTCCCTGGGGAAGGCATAGCGGTAGTGGCCGGCGGCATCGGCGCGGCGGCGCGCCTCGGCCAGCAGGGCTTCCCAGTCCTCGCGCGGGCGGCCGCCGTTGTCCCAGTCGGTACGGGCGTGTTCGCGACGGTGGTCGAAGAAGCGGATGTTGTCGTCCTGTTGTTCGAGCGGCTTGATCTCCCGCTCGATGAAATCGTCCAGTTCCTCCAGGTAGGCGGACAGCTCCGCCGGCAGATCGAAATTCACGAGACCTCCTTCAGCAGTTCGCGTGCGATGATGACGCGCTGGATTTCGCTCGTGCCCTCGTAGATCGACGTCACGCGGGCGTCACGGGCATAGCGTTCGAGTGGGTATTCCTCGGTGTAACCCGCGCCGCCCATGAGTTGCAGGGCGGTGTAGCAGGCGCGGTTGGCCGCTTCCGAGCAATGCAGCTTGGCCATCGATGCCGCTTTCATGTATGGCCGTCCGTTCTCCTTCAGCCAGGCCGCGTTCATGGCCAGGAGTCGGCCGGCTTCGAGTTCGGTGTACGTGTCGGCGAGCATGAACTGGATGCCCTGGAAATCGGCGATGCGCTGACCGAACTGCTCGCGCTCGGTGGTGTACCGGCGTGCATAGTCGATGGCGGCCTGGCCGACGCCGAGCGCCAACGACGCGATGCCGATGCGCCCGCCGGTGAGTTCGCCGACGGCGATGCGAAAGCCCTGGTTCTCGGCCCCGAGCATGGCATCGGCAGGTACCCGGCAGTCCTCGAAGATGACCGGGTTGGTCGACGAGGCGCGCTGGCCCATCTTGTGTTCGGCCGGGCCTATCGTGATCCCCGGGGTGTCGGCATCGACGATGAAACAGGAAATGCCCTTGCCGGTCGGCGCAGCGGCGTCGGTCACGGCCCACACGACGAAGAAGCCGGCATACTCGGCGCTCGAGATCCACATCTTGGTGCCGTTCAGCACCCAGCCGTCGGCGTCGCGCACGGCACGGGTCGTCATGCGCGAGGGATCGGAACCGGCGCCGCTCTCCGACAGGCAGAACGAGGCGCAGGAGCTCTCGCCCGAGCAGACCCGCGGGATGAAGCGACGCTTCTGGTCCTCGGTTCCGATCGACTGGATGACCTCGCACACCAGGTTGTTGACCGACATCGCGACGCCGGTCGCGGCGCAGGCGCGGGACACTTCGGTCAGCGCGACACTGAAGGCGACCACCCCGGCGCCGGTGCCGCCGTACTCGGGCGAGACGTTGAGGCCCATGAACCCGAGCTCGGCGAGCTGCTTCAAGCCGGCGAGGTACTGCGCGCGGCCGGTCGGTGCTTCGATGCGCGCGGCGACGGGGGCGAGTTCGCTCTCGGCGAAACGTCGCGCGGTGTCCTGGATGAGGGTCTGTTCTTCGCTGAGGTCGAGATGCATGGAACCGATGTGCTCCGTCGTGGCAGGGGGAAGCGGCTCAGGCCGCGATGGCGTCGAGCATGGGCTTGAAGGTCGCGAGGTCCCAGTAGTCGACCCAGCGCACGATGGCTTCGTCGGCAACGACGAACAAGCCGGCCACCGGCAGTACCACCTCCAGCGTCCCGCGCACCCACAGTTCCTCACGCGCGTTCATCACCACGTCGCCCTCGGCGGCCTGGTGCAGGATGTTCATTTTCGCCAGTCGGCAGTGGGTGCCGTCGACGAAGGGCTGGAGGAACTCGCAGGCGGCGTCGGCGCCGGTCATCGGTGCCCACGGCTGGTTGTGATAATGCACGTCGTCGGCGAGGTAGCGGCGCGCCAGGCGCATATCGCCCGTGCTGAGGGCCATACAGAATTCGCGCACGAGCTCGGAATGGGTGGCGGACATGGCAGGCGTGACTCCGCAATGACAAGGGGCCGCAGTCTCGCCGCAGGCCGGGGACGGGTCAATGGGCGGGTCGGCTGCGTGTACACTGGCGGGCGCTACGGGTCAGACGGGGAAGGGCAATGTCGGCGGTAACGGACGACGATGTGATGCATCGGGCAGAGGTCGGCTACGTTTACCCGGCGCAGGACGTGACGATCACGGCGGACGAGCAACGCCGCCTGCACGGCTGGTGCGACATCGCGCCCGAGGTATTCGGCGACAGCGCCGACCCGACCTTCGTCGGGCGGCCGCCGATCCTGCTCAACACCGCCACCATCCGCGCCAGCCGGCCCGGCTGGGGGCCGGTGCACCTGCTGCAGCGAGTGCACCAGGCACGCCCGATCGCGCTCGGCGAGACGCTCACCCTGCACGGCCGGGTCACCGCGCTCGAGCCGCACCCGCGCGGCACCCTGCTGTGCAGTCGCTGGGAATATCGCGATGCTGGTGGCGCCACGCCCTTCGTGGTCGAACCCGAGGTCTTGATGCTCGACCCCGCGGCCGTCCCGGTGCGGCGCCCGCGCCCGGCGGACTCGGCGGAGTCCGGCGACTGGGAGCCGCTGGCCAGGCACCAGTGCACGCCCGAGACCACCCTCGGCTATTGCGCCGGCAGCAGCAACCTCATCCACCTCGACCCCGACTACGCGCGCGGCTTCGGCCTGCGCGCACCGATCATCGCCGGTATGCAGACCGTCAACTTCCTCGTCGCGCCGCTCTACCGCGAGGCGGCGCCGGCGGCCTTCGACCTGCGCATCGCGTTCGAACGCCCGGTGTTCTGGGACGATGCCCTCGCGATCAGCGGTCGGCGCGACGGTGCCGGCCGGCTGGTCGCGGTGCGGGCGCAGAACGCCGAGGGCAAGACCGTTGCCAGCCTCGAACTGAGCCTTGACGGTTAGCAGGCGGGTGAAAAACTACTGCGGAGTGCGTGGGCGCTGTCGGGTGCTCGCCTGCGGTGCTCATTTGGCCGCGTATGAACGCCGGTCCTCGTCTCGCCCGCGCCTTGCCGACGACCTTCCTCGCCAGGTTTTTCATCGGCCTGTTCGCCAGCCGGAGTTTGTCGATGCACTGTGACGATGGTTTTCGCGAGCTGATCTGCGGGCGCCTGGCAGAGTTCAGCGTCCAGGGTGCGGAGGTCGCCGGGGCGCGCGCCGCTGCCGTCGCCGTGACCATCGTCGATGCCGGCCTCGGCGCAGGTTGCAATGGCCTGCCGGCGCACGACGACTGGCAGGGCGGTGCGGCGCTGCTGCTGACCCGGCGCTCGTCGCGCTTGCGTAACCACGCCGGGCAATGGGCCTTCCCGGGTGGGCGCATCGATCCCGGCGAAACCCCGGAAGACACCGCGCTGCGCGAAATGCACGAGGAGATCGGTCTCGAACTCGGCCCCGAACGCATCCTCGGCCGCCTCGACGACTTCGTCACGCGTTCGGGCTTCATCATGACGCCGGTCGTCATCTGGGGCGGGCCGCAACGCGATTTCCGCCTTAACCCGGACGAGGTCGACTCGGTCCACCGTATCCCGGTGCCGGAGCTGCTGCGCGAGGATGCGCCCTTGCTCGATCACGTCGCCGACGATGCGCCGCCGGTGCTGCGCATGCCGATCGGCGACGACTGGATCGCCGCGCCGACAGCGGCGATCCTCTACCAGTTCCGTGAGGTGTGCGTGCTGGGGCGGGACACGCGGGTGGCCCACTACGACCAGCCGCGCTTTGCCTGGCGCTGATTTCGCCGCGTGGGAGCGCGCTCCGCAGCGCTTCAGAGCGGTGGGGGGATGCTGTTGACGACCCCGCCCAATACATAGGTTCCGGTGACGGTGGCGGCAGGGTCGTAGAAATTGTCGGTGTTGCCCTGGAACGAACCAATGGCGGCGTTCGCGTTGGCACCACCCAGGGTGAAGTGGGTGTGCCCGTAGAGACCGCAGCTATCCGAGCAATTGCTGCCGCCGCCCGCGGAGCTGATGTCGAAGCTGCTGATGAAGCCCGACATGTTGATCGAATGGACGCCGTCGTTGCGGTTGAAGGCCCCGGGGCTCTCGAACCCGGACATGCCCCAGTTGCCACCGTTCGGGCTCGCGAGCGTGCCCTGGAACTGCGCCGACATCGAGCCGTCGTCGAACGTCACGATCACTTCGGCAGTATCGAGTGAACCGACGACCTCGGGCTGTTCGACGCCGTTGGAGACGTAAACCGAGGTCGGCAGCGTGCCGCCCTCGATCAGGTTGTAAACGCCTTCCTTGAGGCTGCCCGTGCCCGGGATGTTCGCCACCGGCGTCAGGTTCTCGGCGATGATGACGTGGGCCGAGCCGGTCGGGGTGGCGAGGTCGGCGTGACTCACGGCGTAGGCATCCGGTGAGAAGCGCGCCCAACGCGCATCGAGGGCCGGGTGGGTGTTGTCGCCGTTGGGGCCGGTCGGATCCAGCCACACCGGCACACCGTTGGCGAATGCGCCCTGGAAGCCATGACCGTCGAACGTGCAGGCGGGCGAGCACAGAGGGCTGTGGAAGTCGCTGCTGAACGCCGTGACGATTCCTTGCGTGACTTTGGCGGTGCTCCCGCTACCGTCGACGAGGAAATCGAAGGCCTGGCTGTTGAGGCCGGAGCCATCGTCGAATGCGTGCGCGAAGGCGACGTAGCTGCCGTTGGGGGCCGGCGCGAGGAAGGTGGGATCGATGGCCTGCGCGATACCGAAGCCGGCCACGCCGCTGAACGGCGAGGGCACGCGCTCGACGGTGTAGCTCAGGCCGATGGCCTGTGGGATCGGGGTGCCGGTACCGAAGAACAGGCCCGCCACGTGGGTCGGGTACATCGTGCTGCCGTTCACCGCGTAGAGGTCGCCCGGCGAACTGAACAGCACGTTCTCGGTGAAGAAGAGCGGACCGTTGACCTGGTAGCTCACGCTGTTATGCCCGACGGTCATGGCCAGCGCCGCGAAGCCGAGGCCGAAGTCGATCGAGATCTTGCCGTTGGTCACGCCGCTGCCTATGGTCAGGCCGTCGAGCGACGTGGAGCGTGTGCCGCCGGTGAAGTCATAGGTCGCGGTAGCGGGGGCCGGGAAGTCGAGCAACCAGGGCTGGACGCCGCTGATGAAGTGTTCGCTCTTGAAACCCGTCAGCGGAATGAGTTCGTAGGTCGACGACCCGGGCGAGTCGAGGTTGCCGAGTATGGCCAGGACGTTGCCGTTCTCCCAGCGACCGTAGAACAGGCGACCATCGCTGGTCGGGCCGGAATCGGCCGCCAACGCGGCCGGTGCAGCGGCCAGTGCGTCCGCCGTCTGCTGCGGTACGCCGTCGATGATGGCCAGCGCGTCGGCGTCGCGGTTGAAATTCGGGTATTGCGCCACGGCCTGGCGGATCACGTCGAGGTTGACGGTGAACACGTTGAACAGGCCGGGGAAGAACACGGTGTCCTCGGCCAGCGAGCCGACCAGAGTGCCGTTGGAATCGAACACGCCCATCAGCTGCTGGCCGAAGTACATCTGGGCCAGCTCCGGGGCCTGGAAAGTGACGTCGAGTCCGTAGACCTGCTGGAAAACGTGCGGCCGGCTGCTGATGGCCATGAAAGCCTGTCCCGGCACGACCTGGCCCAGCACCGGCGGTGGCACGGGTGGTACGGGTGGTACGGGTGGCACCACCGTCTCCGAGGTCGTGACCCCCTGCAGGCCGAACCCGGCCACGCCCATGAAAGGCGTGGGCGAGTGCACGGCGTAAGCGAGGCCGGCGGCGCGCGGTGCCGTCGCGCCAGGCGCCGCGAAGAAGCCGTCGATGCTGACGTCGTACACGCCTGCGGTGCTGGTGGCGGTGACGGCGTAATCGCCGAAGAAGCGGTCGTTCTCGAGCATCAGATCGCCCAGCACCACGTAGTTCACGGCATCGTGGAGGACTTTCATGTCAATTTTGCCCATGCCCAGGCTGAAATCGAACATGAGCGAACCGCCGGTGACGCCTTCACCGATGGACGAACCGTCGAGCGCGGTCGAGAACGTGCCGCCGGTGAAGCCGTAAGTGGCCACGCCGGTCGTCGGCATCACGCCGGGATCGGCGCCGAAGATGAAGTGCTCGCTCTTGAAGCCGGTCAGTTCGATCAGGTCGGCGAAATAGACCTGCCCGTCGCCGGTGGCGTCGACGGACAGCAGCAGCCCGTTCTCCCAGCGGCCCTTGAGCAGCAGGCCGTCCGAGGTGCGGCCGTAGTCGCCCATGCCGACACGGGCCGGGTTGGCAATGACGGCCTCGACCAGGTCGCCGGGCACGGCATTGAGAATCGCGAGCCCGCTCGCGCGGATGGTGGGATCAGGGAAATCGAGCACGGCCTGGCGCAGGGCGGCGGGATCGCTGGTCAGGATGCTGACTTCGTCCTGTCCCTCGAAATCGTCGTGGACCTGTATGCCGGCAACCGGCACACCGTCGTTCAACACGAGCGCGATGTCGTCGAGCGACTCCGTGTCGGCCTCGCCGAGATCCTCGCGGGCGCTCGCACCGACCAGGCCCGTCGCCACCACGATATCGGCACCGCAACCGCCCAGCTCGCAGGAATCGCCCTCGGGGTCGGTCTGGGTTCCCTGTTGGAACTGCTCTTCCTCGGCGCCACTCGCAACGCTCTCCTCGTTCTCGTCCTGCGCTTCGTCGAGCGGATCCTCGCCGCCGGCGTCGGCGTCGCGGCGCTGGCCGAAGCCGGGGATCTCGAAACAACTGCTGCCGTTGCAGAAGGTCGCCTGGCCCGGCTTGACCGCGCCGCTGTAGGTGCCCGAGGCCAGGTCCCATTCGCCGCCGTAACCAGCCAGGCTGGTGCCCGGCCCCCGCTCGCCGCAATTCGAATCGCAATGCGAGATCTTGCCGGCGGTGCCGCGGATGCCGATGGTGGCGACGGGCGTGTTGAGGCGGAAATTCTTCTTGTTGGTACGCCCGATGAGGCCCGTGACCAGGCGCACGCTGCCGCGCACGAGGTTCATGAAGCTGCGTTCGTTGCCGTCCGCCTCGCCTTCGAAGTTGTAGTCGTCGATGCGGTACTCGGTGCCCGGTTGCAGGGCGGCGAAGCCACCATCGGTGAAGCGCAGCTGCGCGCGACCCTTGCGTGTGCTGATGGTGTCGCCGGGACCGAATGCAGCGCCGCGCGAGAGTGGCCGCGAACTGCCGTCACTGCGCTGGGCGACGACGTCGCCGAAGGCGTAGACGACCTTGCCGGCCTGGGTGGACGCCTGTGCCGCGGCGGCGGACAGGAGCAGGGCCGCGAGCAGGATCGGGAGCTGGATTGTCATCTTCATCGCAGGTACCACCATCGTCAGAAGTCGTTGCGCAACGTCACTACGAACTCGAATCGATCATAGTCGTTGATGACGACGTTGGAGGAATTGTCGTTGTAACGCAGGACCGGGTTCACACTCCAGTGATCGTCGTGCTGGTAACGGTAGCCGATGGTCGCCTCGACGAATTCCTCGTCGCGCTTGACCAGGAAACCGGGTACCGGGTCGTGGTAATCGCTCTGCTGGTAGGTGAAGCTGCCGAGCACGGTGTGTTTCTCGGCCAGCCGTACGCTGGCGCCCAGCCGGCCGCCGTAGAAATTGCGGCCGAAATGCCCGCCGCGCAGGCGTTGCGGGTCCTCGAACCCACCGAACAGGCTGCCGAACACGATCGGGGTTCTGCGGCTCTCGGTGAACGCATGGCCCCAGCCGGCGCCGAGCGTGACGCGGTTGACGTCGCGCACGCGCTGCTCGGGGTAACGCACGATCTGGAACTGGGCGAAGCTCGAGAGCTGGTCGTTGTCGTCGAGCGCGTACTGGTACTGGGTGGTGACGCCGGCGCTCTCGCGGTTGCCGTTGAAGATCGAGGTGCCATCGATCTTGGCGACGTCGGCCTCGCCGGTGAGGCTGAACTGGTGCTTGTCACGGCGCAGGTGGATGCCGAGCTGGCCGTTGCCGGCGAGGGTCTTGAAGTCGGCCTCATCGACGGTCAGGCGGTGATTGAGGCCGATGCGGCCGATCAGGCTGAGCCCGCGTTCGACGTCGAGCGGGGTGGTGAAGCGCAGGCCGGCACCGATGTTCCACAACGGGCTGTTTGCGGTCCCGCTGAGCGTGGCGGGCTGGGTCAGGGAGATGGCCGGCACGATGACCGACTTGTCGCTCGTGGCGCCGTTGACGTTGGTATCGTAACCGAGGCCGACCTCGAACCAGGGCCGGTAACGGGTTCGCGTACGGTCATGGAAGAGGTCGATGTTCGACATGTAGCGTTCGATGGTCTGGCGCGCCTCGGGCGGCAGGTCGTCCATCTGCTGGACCTTGTCGAATTCCTGGCGGGCGTCGTCGGTTTCGCCGAGTGCGAGGTAGGTGCGTGCCAGCTCCGCGCGCGCCGGGCCGTGTTCGGGATGCAGGTCGACGACCCGTTCGAGCGCGAACATGGCATCCATCGTGTGCCCCGAATCGAGCGCCGCGAGACCGAAGGTGTAGTCGAACTCGGCTTCCCCGGCGCGCTGCGGCTCGAGTGGCTTGAGCAACTCGTAGGCGGCGGCGGCCTGGCCTTGATCGATGAGGGCGCGCGCGCGTGTGACGAGATCCTCGTCGGCACTCGCGAGCGTGGTCACACAGAGCAGGAGGAAGCAGAGCAGGCGCGCGATCATGGTCGTCCCCAACGGCTTGATCGCCCGTCCCGGCACCCGTCCGGGTCCGTGGCGGGCGAGATTTTGCGTAATTTCGCCGAAGTATTGCATAACCCCATGAACAAATGAAGAAAATGCCGTGAAATTCTACCGCTCCCAGGACGGCTCCGAGGGGCGGCCAGCGCCGCTGACGCGGGGGTCTCAGAGGGCGCGCCGGGCATAGCGCCACATCAGCCCGATCTGGCCCTTGTCGGCGTCGCCGTTGGCAATGAGTTCGCGGTACATCTGCTGCACCAGTGCCGCGACCGGCATGGGTGAGCCGGTCTGCCGCCCCATGTCGAGCGCGATGTCCATGTCCTTGGCCATGATGCGGGCGTCGACGTCGCCGGCGTAGGCTGCCGCCGCCATGCGCCGCGCGTGGTTCTGCAGGACCGCGGAATCGGCCCAGCCGCCGGCCAGGGCGTCGGGCAGGCTGGCCGCGTCGACACCGAAATTGGCGGCGAAGTTGAGTCCCTCGGCGACCGCCGCCACCGCGGCGCCGATGAGCATCTGGTTGACCACCTTGCTGGCCTGGCCGCAGCCCGCCGCGCCCATGAGGGTGATGCGCGCCGCGTAGGCGGCGAGCAGCGGCTCGACGCGCGCGAGGTCGGCCTGCTCGCCACCGGCCATGACGACGAGGCGCCCGGCCTCGGCGCCGGGCACGCCGCCGCTGACCGGGGCATCCACCCAGCCCATGGCGTGGTCCGTCGCGAGGCGGGTGGCGAAGTCGCGCGTGGCGACGGGATGGATGGTCGAGTGGTCGACGAGCAGGGTGCCGGCGCGGGCGCCGGCGGCGACGCCGTCCGCGCCGAACACGACACTGGCCACGGCATCGGTATCGGTCACGCACAGGATCACGGTGTCGACCGCGGCGGCGAGAGCGGCGGGGGTTCCGGCGACCGTCGCTCCGCGTGCGGCCAGCGGCGCGGCGACTTCCGGGCGACGCGCCCACACCGTGAGCAGGTGCCCGGCCTCGGCGAGCCGCCGCGCCATCACGCTGCCCATGGCACCGAGGCCGATGAATCCCACCCGCTGGCCATCCATGCACCGCTCTCCCGTTCCGCGTTATGCTCGCCCGGATTGTCGATGGCGCCGTCGACCCGACGCAAGTTGAACGACGCGCAGGCCTGTTGGCAGCGGTGTCCGGCCTCCGTTTCTGGCACCGGGCAGGGCCGTCCGGCCTGCTGCCGGCGGCGCGCGCTGACGTGGGAGCGCTGCCGACAATCCAGGCCGGCCGTCGCAGCGCCCGCGAGGGCGGCACTGCGCGCGACGTTGGCACGTGCCCGTGGCGCGCTCGTCAGCGACCGCGGACGTCCGGTCGATCAATATTGCAGGGGAGAAACACCGTGAGACTCGAAGGCAAGACAGCCGTCATCACCGGCGGCGCCAGCGGCATGGGCCGCGCCACCGTACTGCGCTTTCTCGACGAGGGCGCCAATGTCGTCATCGCCGATTTCAACGCCGCGACCGGCCAGGAGACCGTCGACCTCGCCGCCGCGCGCGGCCATGGCGAACGCGCGCGCTTCGTCAAGACCGATGTCGCCCGCGAAGCCGACATCGAAGCGATGATGCAATGCGCGCTCGACCACTTCGGCCAGCTCGACATCGTGTTCAACAACGCGGGGGTCGGCGGCGCCATCGGGCCGCTGACCGAAACCACCGTCGAGGCCTGGGACTACACCTTCGACGTGCTCGGCAAGGGCGTCTTCCTGGGGATGAAGCACGCCGCGCGGATCATGATCCGGCAGGGCACGGGCGGCTCGATCATCAACACCGCCTCCATCGCCGGCCTGTCCGGCGATGCCGGCCCGATGATCTACTCGGCGGCCAAGGCGGCGGTGATCAGCCTGAGCAAGTCGGGGGCGATCGAACTCGCCCCGCACTACATCCGCGTCAACGCCATCCTGCCGGGCTTCATCTCGACCCCGCTCGCCCACGGTGGCCGGGCCGACAAGATCGAACCGATGTTCGCCAAGGCCCAGCCCTGGCCCGAGGCCGGCCAGGGCGAGCACATCGCCGGCGCGGCGATGTTCCTCGCCACCGACGACGCGCGCTTCGTGACCGGCGAGTCGATCGTGGTCGACGGCGGCCTGACCGCTGCCGGGCCCGAGCTGTCGCGGCGCTTCCCGCAGATTTCAGCCCGCGGCGCCGGCGTGGTCGGCGTGACCAAGGGCTCGACGGGCGAAGCGGCCGAGGTGCGCAAACTGGGCGGATGAGCGCCGGCGCGGCCTGCCGGTGCAATCGATCCATTGCCCGTTGGTGTCAGACACCGCCCGCCCGGCGCGGCGGCATGGAATCAATCACTTGACGGTCGGTGTCAGACACCGGCCGCCAGCGCCGATCACTCGCCCTTGAACTGCGCCTTGCGCTTCTCGACGAAGGCCATCACGCCCTCGCGGAAATCGGCCCGCGCGGCGCAGTCTGCGAAGGTCTCGGCCTCGAGCTGGAGCTGGGATTCGAACTCGTTCTCGAGCGAACGGTAGAGCAAGCGCTTGGTGTTGCCGTAAACATGGGTCGGACCGGCGGCGAGGCGCCGCGCCAGCTTGTCGGTCTCGGCCTCGAGCTGCCCGGCCGGGGCGACGAAGTTGATCATGCCGATCGCGCGGGCCGTGGCGGCGTCGAAACGCTCGCCGAGCAGCGCGATCTCCATCGCCTTCTTGATGCCCACCGCGCGTGGCAGGTGGAACGAGGCCGAGCCGTCGGGGCTGGTGCCGATGTGGACGTAGGCCAGGGTGAAGAAGGCGTTCTCGTCGGCGATCACGAGGTCGGCGGCCAGCGCCATGCTGACCCCGGCGCCGGCTGCGGCGCCGGCCACGCTGGCCACGATCGGCTTTGGCATGCGCCGCATGGCATACATGATGGGATGCAGGTCATGGATGCGGTTGACGAAGGTATTGCGGATCTTCTCCGGCGGCTCGTCGAGGAATCCGTGCATCGACTTGACGTCGCCGCCGGCCATGAAGTGGTCGCCGGCACCACGCATCACCACGCAACGGACGCGGCGATCGGTTTCGATCTCGTGCAGCGAATCGCGCAGCAGCGCGCGCATCTCCAGGCTCAGCGCGTTGCGCGCCGCGGGACGGTTGAAGGTCAGCGTGGCGATGTTGTCCTGCACATCGACGGTGAGATCGGCCATGGCACTCCTCCTCGAACGGGGAGCGCATTGTCGCCAGCGCGCCCGGTGGCGTCCACCGGGCGGGGCTTCAACGTTCCTGCAGCCGGCGCAGGTAGTCGACGAGGGCGTCGATGCGTTCGGCCACGCGGCGTTCGCCGTAGGCCCCCTGGCTGCGCTTGAAGGCCTCGCCCCAGATCGGCATCTCGCGGGTGCCATGGGCGAGCGGCTGATCGCGACCGTCGATGCTGGCGGCGATGCGCGCAGCTGGGAACTCGCTGCCGTTGCTGACACCGAGACGGCGGAGGTTGGCGGGCTTGACCGTCAGCCCGCCGGCCAGCGGGCCATCGCCGCGCCCCTCGGAGCCGTGGCACACCGCGCAGTATTCGACGTAGAGCGCGGCGCCGTCGGCGGCCGGCAGGTAGGCGGTGTCGGGTGTGGGCGGTGCCTCGGCGGCGAGTGCGGCTGCCGCCACGAGTGACAGCAGCGGTGACAGCAATCGGCAAGTGAGTGTGTTCATCGTCACAGGCTAACAGGCGGGCGCCGCGACGGGCGTGACACCGGTCAACTGCGACGGGGGTATCGACGATGAAAAAGGGCCGCTTGCGCGGCCCCCGTGAGATTGGACGTCACCCAACCTCGTGACCGGGCGCGGCCCGGTCGGCATCGTCGGCGTGTCAGAGGGAGCAATCCCCGCCACGCGCGCGATCCAAGGACTGGTTCGACGTCAAGCTGATCTCACTAGACATTGGATCACCTCCTTTTCATTCCCGTTGAACACGGCCCGAGTATGAACCGGGCGGCGGACGCCGGCCAGTGCCGCTTCGCGATGTGCCACCGCACTACCGGCGGCGCCTGCCGCGATGGCATCATGGCGAGCGCGTCGCCGGCTCGCTGCCGGTGGCCACCCGCCGCTGAAACTCGAGAGGAGGAGGCATGCTGCAGCGTTACCAGAAGTACCGGGTACTCGAAGTCGACAGTCCGGAGGAGCGCATCCTGCGCATCACGTTCAACAAGCCGGACACGCTCAATTCGCTCGACAAGGACGGCCACCGCGAGCTGACTTACATCTGGCGCGACATCGACGAAGACGACGCGGTCAGCGCCGTCATCCTCACCGGCAAGGGCCGCGCGTTCTCGGCCGGCGGCGACTTCGGCATGATCGAGGAGATGATCGAGGATCCGAAGACTCGCGCGCGGACCTGGAAGGAAGCCAGGGACCTCGTCTACAACATCATCAACTGTTCCAAGCCCATCGTCTCGGCCATCAACGGCGCCGCCGTCGGCGCCGGCCTCGTCGCCGGGCTGCTCGCCGACATCTCCATCGCGGCGAAGTCGGCGCGCATCGTCGACGGCCACACCCGCCTCGGCGTTGCCGCCGGCGACTCCGCCGTGATCAACTGGCCCCTCCTGTGCGGCATGGCCAAGGCCAAGTACCACCTGCTGCTGTGCGAGCCGATGGACGGTGTGGAAGCCGAGCGCCTGGGCATGGTCTCGCTGTGCGTCGAGGACGACGAGTTGCAGGAGCGCGCCCTGGCTGTCGCCCGGCGCCTGCGCGACGCCGCGCCGGCCGCGACGCGCTGGACCAAGTACGCACTGAACAACTGGTATCGTATGGCCGGCCCGGCCTTCGACGCCTCCACGGCGCTCGAGATGCTCGGTTTCGCCTCACCGGAGGCGGTCGAGGGCGTACGCTCGCACCGCGAGAAACGGGCGCCGAAATTCGATCCGGATTCACCGGTTTGAGAGATTCGCGGCGAGCCGCGCCGCACCTGTTTGCAGAGGGGAGAGATAGGTCATGAGGAAATTCACGACGGGCGTCGTCTGCGGCGCCCTGCTGTCCATTGCCGCGGCCGTGCCGGCCGCGGATCCCGCACCCGAACCGGTCACCGCCGCGCGTCTCGCCGCCGGTACCAGCGACACCGCGGGCTGGGTCATGTACGGCGGCAACTACGAGAACACCCGCTTCAGCCCGCTCGACGACGTCAACCGTGACAGCGTCGCCGGACTGGCCCCGGCCTGGTTGTTCCAGACCGGCATTCCCGGGCAGCTGTCGGGCGCGCCTATCGTGGTCGACGGCGTGGTCTACCTGACCGCCACCTACAACAACCTGTTCGCGCTCGACGCCGCCACCGGTGAACCCCTGTGGCACTACGAGCACCAGATGCCGAGCGACCTGCGCATCTGCTGCGGCCCGGTCAACCGCGGTGTCGCGGTGGCCGGCGAGCACCTGTTCATGGCCACGCTCGACGCCCGCCTCATCGCCTTCGAGCGCGCCACCGGCAAGGTCGTGTGGAACGTCGCGATGGACGACTACAAGGCCGGTTACAGCGCGACCAGCGCGCCGGTGGTGATCGGCGACCTCGTCATCTCGGGTATCGCCGGCGGCGAATACGGCGCGCGTGGCTTCGTCGATGCCTACGACATCAAGACCGGCGAGCGGCGCTGGCGGGTGTGGACGGTACCGGCGGCCGGCGAGGCCGGCGCCGAGACCTGGGCCGGTGACTCCTGGAAGACCGGCGGCGGGCCGAGCTGGGTAGCCGGTACCTACGACGCCAAGACCGGCCTGCTGTTCTGGCCGACCGGCAACCCGTCGCCGGACTGGAACGGCGACAGTCGCCTCGGTGACAACCTCTACACCAACTCCGTGCTCGCCATCGAACCGGCCACGGGCAAGCTCGAGTGGCATTTCCAGTTCACCCCGCACGACGTGTGGGACTACGACGCCACCAACAACCTGGTCGTCGCCGACATCGACCTCGACGGCCAGTCACGCCACGTCGTTCTGCAACCCAATCGCAACGGCTACGTCTACGTGCTCGACGCCGCTACCGGCGAGTTCCTCAAGGGCACGCAGTACACCGACCGCGTCAACTGGGCCAAGGGCCTCGACGCCAAGGGCCGGCCGATCCTCAACCCGGGCTACGAGCCGGTGCCGGGCGGGCACAAGGAATTCGTCTGCCCGGGTAACGTCGGCGGCAACAACGGCTCGTTCACCTGGGCCTGGAGCCCGGCCACCCACCTGATGTACGTACCGTCGATCGAGTCCTGCGCCAAGATGGTCAAGGAAGAGATCGTGTTCGTGCACGGCCAGCCGTTCTGGGGCGGCGGTCCCGGCGAGACCGAGGGCGAAACCGGCAAGGCCTATGGCCGGCTGGTCGCCATCGACCCGGCGAGCGGCGAGATTGCCTGGAAGTACCGCGACGACTACCCCATGGTGGGTGGCGCACTCGCCACTGCCGGCGGCGTGGTCTTCGCCGGCAACCAGGAGGGCTACGCGCTGGCCTTCGACGACAAGTCGGGCAAGCTGCTGTGGAAGTTCCAGACGGGTTCGGCGATCCGCGGGCAGCCGGTGACCTGGAAGCAGGACGGCCGCCAGTACGTGGCCTTCACCAGCGGCGGCGGCGGTCTCGCCGTGACCATCGTCGGTGAGCCGCCCATCACCACCCTGGGCAGCACGCTGGTCGTGTTCGCCCTGCCGCAATGAGCGCAGCCGGGCGCGCCTGGGCAAACGGCGCGGCGGCGCTCGTCGCGCTGTTCGCGAGCATGGCGGCGGTGGCGGCGGGACCCACCGCCGCGCCCGCGCTCAAGGTCTGCATGCTGGCCAACAGCATGCCGTACTCGGCGCGCGCCGGCGCCACCGGCTTCGATGTCGACGTCGCCGCGGCCGTCGCGGCCGAGGCCGGCTACCGTCTCGAGCCGGTGTGGATCGACGCGCCCGACACCATCCAGGAGCTGGACGAGGGCGACATGCCGCTGGAACGGCTCGCACGCGAGGACTGCGATGCGATCTTCAGCGTGCCCGGTCCGGCCGCCGAGACCCTGCGCGGCCACGACGCCCTCACCCTGGGGGCACCCTATTACGGCGCGGCCTTCGAACTGATGCGTTGCAAGCCCGATACACCGGGGAATTTCCGTGCCCTGCGCGGCCAGCGCGTGGCCATCCAGTCGCAGACCGTGGCGCACTTCGCGCTGCTCACGGTCAAGGCCGAGCCGCGTAATTATTTCTCGCTCGGCCAGGCCTTCGACGCGGTGCGGGCGGGCGACGTCGATGCCGCCCTGTTGTGGGGGCCGGCGCTCGGTTACCACCTGCGCATGCTGCGGGTGTCCGGCCTCGCCCTGCGCGAACCTGCCTTCGCCGCCTGCGAACTCGTCGCGGGTTACGAGCCGCCGACGGCGACGCGCTGGAACCTGCACGTCGCCACGCGCAAGGAGCGCACCCGCATGCGCGAACACATCGACCAGGCCCTGGCCCACCTCGCCAAGGAGGGCCGCCTGGCCAAGCTGGCCGAGGCCTGGGGGGTGCCGTGGCACGCACCCTTCGACGGCACCTACAGCCTCGGCGCGCTGGACGAACTGCGTCGTCCGCAGCACTGACCCGCGCAGGACGCTCGGCACGAGTGTCCGCGCCGCCCGTTGGCGGCGTTACGCGGGCTTCTCGGGTGGTCGCTTAGCGGCGCGTGAAGGTGCGCCGCGAAGGCTGCGCGCCTGGCCCGCGGCCATGCCCGCTCACTGTTGCCGCGCTCGCGGTACTCAGCCCGGCGCCGCGGGCGGCCAGATCACGTTCTCGCCGCCCTCGTCGTATTGCGGAAACACGGTGAGGCTGACCACGCGACCGCGCGCGATGCCAAAGGTGAGATCGAGTACGCGATCGGTGTAGTACTTCTCGTCTGCAGTGATCTCGACGTCCAGGTCGAGATGCGGGTACTTCTGCAGCAGGAACTTCGGCGTCAGCCCGATGGGGTTGAAGCCGCGCAGCAGCGTGTAGGGGTGGTAGGAGGTGATGTGGGCGAGGCGGTAGTCGTGCTCGGAATCGAACGAGAGTTCGAGGCGCATCAGGCGGTAGATCCAGATTTCCGAGACCTCGCCGTCCTCGTGGCGGTCGCGCGTGGTGCGATCGGGCGGGCCGAGTTCGGCGCCGATGAGCTCGCGCGAGTCGCCCAGGCGCAGCGCGTCGATACCGGTGTGGGGAATGACGTCCAAGGGACCGGGCGCGGCGTGATTGCGCTCAGTCCGCGCAAGCCCAGCCCGCGAGCACCGCGCGCAGCGCGGTGACGCAGGCCAGCGGCTGGTCGAGCATGACGTGGTGGTGGGCGTCCGGGATACCGATGACCGGTGCGTGCGGGCCGAGCAGCCCGGCCATGTGCCGGACGACACTGGCGTCGACCAGCGCGCTCCGTTCGCCGTAGAGCAGGGCGGCGCGGCAGGCCAGGTTGGCACAGTGTTCCGGGAAGGGTTCTTCCCAGCGCCGCGCGCCCATCGCCGCGACGTCGAACTTCCAGGTCCAGCCGGCGGCGGCCTGGCGAATCGAGTGTCGCGCGATGAACTCGACCAGGTAGTCGTTGGCGCATTCCTGCGGCGGCATCAGGCGGAAGCGTTCGACGGCGATGTCGAAGCTGGGGTAGTGCCGTTCCACCTTGAGCGCGCGGCGCGGCACCGGGTCTTCCTCGTGGCCGGGCGGGCGGATCGGCGAGTCGATGATGACCACGCCGCCGAGTTCCCCGCCGTGTTTCGCGCCCAGGCGCATGGCCTGGTAACCACCGAAGGAATGGCCGACGACGAACGGCCGCGGACCGAGGCCGGCTGCGGCGGCGACGGCGAGCATCTCGGCCGAGCGCTGCGCGGCGTCATAGCTGTCGCGCCGCCCGCTGTCCCCCATGCCCGAGAGATCGAGCGCGGCGACCACGTAGTCCGCGGCGAGGAAGGGGGCGATGAAGCGCCACCAGTTGGCATGCGCGCCGCCGCCGTGGACGAGCAGGACCCCGCGGCGCGCGCCGCTCTCCGTCGGCGGTGTCCAGCGCAGGTAGTGAATGGGGCAGTCGAGGACGTCGACCACGTGGGAGGCGAAGGGCCGGGCGAGGGCCTCGCCGAACCATGCCGGCGCCGGGCGCGTGACGGCGAGTTCGGGTGCGTTCCAGTCGGGCAGGGTGGGGGCGTTCATGCGGCGTCGCGGTGGTGATGGCGCGCCGATTGTATCCAATCGACGCGTTGCATCGCGGCGCCGCGAAGCGTGCCCGTTCTGCGCTGCCTGGCGCGGTACCGGGCTCAGAACGAAAGCCAGGCCGACAGGTACAGGGTGTCGTTGTCGCTGGCGTTGCGCCCGCTGCCGTCGTAGTTGTGCGCGGAACCGTCGAAGCGGCCGTACAGCGTGTATTGCAGTGACAACTTGAGATTGCTCATGGGCCAGAACGACGGCCCGCCGGCCTTGTTGAACGGCAGCCAGTCGAGCTCGAAAACCCAGCCGTTGGCATCCGGCGCGCCCGAATTCGTGGCGTAGAGCAGTGGATCCCGGCTGCCCGCGGTGACGAAGTACTGCACGTTCGCGGCATAGGTCTTGTCGTACAGGTAGGCGCCGGAAAAGCTCGCGTTCCACAGCGTGTTGCCGCGATTGCTGGCCAGGCCCAGGCGCTGGCTCGCGCCGAGCGTCTGTTTCTCGTGCAGCCAGTTCGCGCGCAGCGTGAGGTCGTGCAGGGCGGAGAAGAACTGGTACTGGGCGTCGAGGCCGATGTC
This sequence comes from Gammaproteobacteria bacterium, assembly GCA_024235015.1. Taxonomy (GTDB): domain Bacteria; phylum Pseudomonadota; class Gammaproteobacteria; genus JACKNG01. The sequence goes on along the minus strand of JACKNG010000003.1, from coordinate 28,254 downwards.
GGTGAAGTGATCGGTGCCGCGACTGGCGTCGCGCTGCGGGTAGGTACTGGCGTACAGGCCATAGGTTCCGAGCTCGACCGAATGCGCGCCGCGGGTCCGTTCCAGCGCGAGCCGCCAGTAGGGGGCCAGGCCGTCGATGCGGGCTTCGCCCGTGGGATCGACGCCGAATGCGCGCTGCGTGCCGGCGGCCAGGGTCGAATAGGCGCCGGCATCGACATAGAGGAGATCGTCGACCATCGCGTAGGTGCCGAAGCCGAGAACCTGTTGCGAGAGACCGCCGGCAAGCAAGGGCGCCGCGGTCGGCGCCGGGGCGAGGCCGGAGGCCGCGAACGGGAAACTCCAGGCCGGCGTGGTATTCCACAGGTCGCCCATGCTCGGATTGTTGTTGACGTAGGTGCCGACCACGAGGTCGTGTCCGGCGAGCGTCAACGGCGTCGCGGCGCGGGCCTCGACGTTGTCCCAGGACCAGCTGTCCTCGATGCCGTCCCAGGTCGCCTGTACGAATACGCCGATCTTGTCGAGCACGTCGCCCACCGCCTTGTTGGTCAGCGCTTCGGCGTAGGGCCCGAGCAGGCGGCCGGCGTAGAAGAGGCTCGCCTGGTTGACGGCGACGTTGTCGTTGCCGTCGAAGCGCGCCGGGAGATCACCCTCGGCCTGCGCCTTGCTGGTGTGGGTGAAGCCGGGCGTACCCTCGAGCATGACCGCGAGCGGCATCAGGTCGGCACCGGGGTTGGCCAGCGGGTCGGTATTCGCCATCGTGTAGCCGCCGAGCTTGAAGCGACGGCCGAGCGGCGTGAGCTGGGGGAAGGGCGAGTGACAGGAGGCGCACGCAAGGCCGGTCTGGCGGGCGAAACTGGGCACCGCCTGGGCCGTGTGCGCGAGCACGAACAGGGCGAGGAAGCACAGCAGGCGCGGCAAGGCCTGCCCGGCCACGCGCGGCACCGACGCGACGGCTGGGAGCGGAAGGATGGTGTTCAAGTCGAATTCCTCTGGCGTGATGGGCCGACCTGCGCCGCGGCGAACGGAGCGCGGGCCCGCGATGGCGCCCGCACAGTGGTGGTGCAGTCACCGCACGCTCGGAGGTGGTAAGCGGACGAGGAGTTCCGCGCCGCGCGAGGTTCCCGCGCGATGCTGCCCGGACTGTGAATCGATTCACGCTATCGCGCCGTGGCCTGCCCGGCGCGTCCATGCCCGGCCGCGCCGCGGCGGCACGTTCAGCGCAAGCCGAGTTTCTTGAGCTTGTACCAGAGGGTGCGCTCGCTGATGTCGAGCAGGCGCGCGGCGCGCGCCTTGTTGTCCTCGGCGCGGGCCAGCGCGGTTTCGATCATGCGGCGCTCGAGGGCGTCGGTGTGGGCCTGCAGCGAGAGCGACTCGTCGTCGCCGGCGATGGCTGCCGCGGTGGGCGCCGCACCGCCGGGCGGCGGCGGGGTGGCGGCCGGCGCCGTGACCAGGCCGAGTTCGCGCAGGACGAGATCCTCGGCCGGGGTGACGGCGGCCAGCAGCACCACCCGCCCCATCAGGTTGTCGAGTTCGCGCACGTTACCGGGCCAGGCGTGGCGCGCCAGGGCGGTCAGCGCCGCGCTGGTCAGCGCGGGCACCGGGCGCGCCAGGCGCTGGGCGTGGCGGGCGAGGAAATGGCGCGCGAGCAGGCCGATGTCCTCGCCGCGCTGGCGCAGCGGCGGGACGTCGATGCGCACGCCCTCGAGACGGTAGTAGAGATCTTCGCGCAGCTGCCCGGCCGCGATCGCCTCGCGCGGGTCGCGGTTGGTGGCGGCGATGATGCGCAGGTCGAGATCGATACGCCGATTGGAACCGACGCGCTCGATGTAGCACTCCTGCAGCACGCGCAGCAGGCGCGCCTGCAGCACCGCCGGCATCTCCGTGATCTCGTCGAGGAACAGGGTGCCGCGGTCGGAGGCTTCGAACTTGCCGATGCGCTCGCCGCTGGCGCCGGTGAAGGCGCCGCGCACGTGGCCGAACAACTCCGATTCCAGGATCGATTCGGGGATCGCCGCGCAGTTGATGGCGACGAACAGGCCGGTCCGGCCGGAGGCCTTGTGCACGGCGTGCGCGACCAGCTCCTTGCCGGTGCCGGTCTCGCCCACCACCAGCAGCGGCAGGGTGCTCGGCGCGACGCTGGCGATGACCTGGTAGAGCGTCTGCATGGGCGCGCTCTGGCCGACGAATTCCTCCCAGCCGTCGGCCAGCTCGTCGCGCAGGAAGCGGTTCTCGCGCTGCACGCGGCCGATGTCGAGCGCCCGGGTCACGGCCAGTTCCACCGTCTCGATCTCGAACGGGCGCAGGATGTAGTCGAGCGCGCCGAGCTTCATCGCCTCGACGGCGCTCTCGACCGTGCCGTGGGCCGTGACGACGATGGTCGGCGGCAGGGCGTGGCGGGCATCGAGTTCGCGGATCAGGCCGAGGCCGTCGAGGCGCGGCATGCGCAGGTCGGTGATGACGAGGTCGACCGCCTCGCGTCCGAGCACGTCGAGCGCCTCGGCGCCGTCGCTGGCCCGCAGCACGTCGTGGCCGAGTTCGCCGAGCATGATCTCGAGTACGCGTTGCATCTTCACCTCGTCGTCGACGACGAGGACGTTGTATCGGGCCATCGCTTCAGTCTCCTCGGGCGAGTGGCAGGTGGATGCGGAAACGCGCGCCGCCGAGCGCGCTGTCGTCGATACCGATGGTGCCACCGTGGGCTTGCACGATCTCGCGCACCACCGGCAGGCCGAGGCCGATGCCGCCGGCGCGGAAGCTGACGAAGGGTTCGAACACCGCCTCGCGGCGTTCGGCCGGGATGCCCGGACCATCGTCCTCGATGTCGAGGCGCACCATGGCATCTTCGCGCGTGGTGGTCAGGCGCACGTGGCCGCCGGGGCCGACCTGCTGGATGGCGTTGACGACGACGTTCTGCAGCACCTGCACGAGCTGGTCGCGATCGGCGTCGACCGCGGGCAACCCGCGTGCGGCATTGAAGGCGAGTTCGACCTGGCGTTCGCCGGCACGGCCCTGCGCCAGTTCGAGCACGCGCGCGACGATGGCATTGACGTCCTCGCGCTCGAACACCGGTTCGCGCGGCCGCGCCGACTCCAGCAGGCTGGTGACCAGGGCGTTGATGCGGTCGCACTCGTTGACCATGAAGCCCATCATCTCGCGGCCGGTGTCGTCGAGGCGATCCTGGCGCCGGATGAGCTGCGCCGAGGAGCGGATGATACCGAGCGGCGTGCGCACCTCGTGGGCGAGCTTGGCCGCCATCTCGCCCACTGCCGCGAGCTTGCTCGCGCGCACGAGGTGGGCGCGCGAGCGGCGCAGGTCGTCGACCATGCGGTTGAAGGCGTCGCAGAGCTGGCGGATCTCGGTGATGCCGCCGATGGCCCGCGCCGGGGTGTCGATGTCCTGGCCGATGTCGCGCGTGTAGGCGGCCAGCGCCTGCAATGGCCGTGCGCCGCGCGCGGAGATGGCGAGGGCCAGGACGACCGCACCCAGCGCGGTCACCGCGAGCAGCGCGACCAGGGTCCACAAGAGGGCGTGCACCGCGGCGAACGCGCTGCGCTCGGGCGTGCGCACGAGCAAGGTCCAGCCGAGATCCGGCAAGCCGCGATGGGCGCGCGCCCGCGCGAAGCCGAGCAGGGTGCGCGCGCCGTCGTCACCGACCTGGTCGGTGACGCCGTGCAGCCCCGCGGGCAACGGCCAGGCCGGGGTGTCGCCGGCGCCGGCCGAGGCGGCCAGCACCGCGCCCTGCGCATCGAGCAGCAGGGCGTCGCGGCCGCTGTCGGCGACGGCCCGGTCGAGCAGGCCGACGACCTCGTTCCAGTTCAGCGCCGCGGCGAGACGTCCCGGCGAACCGTCACCGAAGGCGTCCGGCAGGTCGGCGACGAGAAAGGCGACGCCGCCGCCGGCGCGGCGCTGCGGGCGGCTCAAGCCGAGCACGCTGCCGTCGACGGCGAAATGCAGCCAGGCCGGCGGCAGCGTCAGTGGGCGGCCGATCGCAGCGGCGTCGCTGGCCGCGACGACGCGGCCGTTTTCCACGCAAAACAGATCCGTATAGACTCCGGCGTACGCCGTCTTGATATCGTCGAGGAAGCGCGCGAGGCGCTTGTCGACGTCGCCGACGCGAACTTCCTGCATCAGGTCGAGCCGGCGCCAGCCCTGTACGTCCTTGACGCGTTCGAACAGCATGGCCTCGACCTGCTGCATCAGGGTCAGCGCCTGCGTCTCCAGGTTGAGCCGGATCTCGCTGCTCAGCGCGGCGCGGGCACGTGAGTAAGACAACACCGTCATCAAGGTCGCGATCGAGACGCCGAAGGCGAGCAGGGTGACGAGGAGCGTCCGCCGAATGGTCATTCCCCATTGTCGCATTCCCGGTGCGTGGCCTGCGCGTACCTGGCCGGTGCTGTTGGCGCTGCTGCTGGCACTCGGCGCGCCGCTCGCGCGCGCCGCTGCCGGGCCCGACCTGGAAGCGCCGCGCTACGTCCTCGGGCGCGGCCTGCACCTGCCGGCGCTGGACCTGACCCTCGCCGGCTATACCAGCCTGCGCGTGCGGGGCCTGGAAGGCGGCGACACGCGCTTCGATCTCCACGACCTCGCGTTGTTCCTGATCTGGCAGCCGGCGCCGCGCTGGACCTTGTTCGCCGAGATCGAGGGCGAGGAGCTGGCCACCGTCGACGGCCGCGGCCTGAACAACGGCGACAGCGAGCTGGTGGTCGAGCGCGCCTACGTCGATTTCGCCGCGACGCCGCGCCTGAACCTGCGCGCGGGGCGTTTCCTCACGCCGTTCGGACGCTGGAACCTGGTGCACGCGGATCCCCTGGTGTGGACGGTGACGCGCCCGCTGATGACGACCGTCCCGGTGCCGGACCATGCCAGCGGCGTGCTCGCCTGGGGGTCGCTGCCGCTGGCGGCCGGTAACCTCGAGTACAGCGCCTACCTCGACGGCAGCGAGAGCCTGGACCCGGTCCACGGCGAGGCCGAGTTCGAGGAAGTCCACCTGCCGGCCATCGCCAACGATTTCGACCACGCCGCGGGTGGCCAGCTGCGTTACCACTTTCTCGACGAGGCGGCCCAGATCGGGGTCTCGTATGCCGCGTTCGACATCGATCGCGGCCGTGGTCACCACCACGCCTTCGGTGCCGACGGCCTCTATCGCTGGCACCGCTGGGAGGTCTCCGGCGAAGCCGTCTACCGCCTCAACAGCGCGGCCGGCACGCGCGACGACTGGGGCGCCTTCGGCCAGCTGGTGGTGCCGTTGCACGGCCCACTCTACGGCGTCGGCCGCCTCGAGTACTACTCGAGCGGGGTCCTCGGCGAGGACGTTGGACGCGGCAGCCTGGGGCTGGCCTTGCGGCCGGTACCGCCGGTCACGATCAAGGTCGAGTACCACGATGGTAACAACCACCGCGTGCTGCCCGACGGCTGGGAAGTGTCCTGCGGCATTCTGTTCTAGTCGACATGCAGGATGCACGGACAGCCAGATGCCGGCAGCGGACCGGCAGCATCGGACGGACGCAGCCGTGGCCGCGCTGGCTCAGCCTGCTGCTCGCAGTGCTGCTCGTGGGCGGCGCCAGCGTCGTCGCCGGTGCCGAAGAGCGGGTGACCGGTGAATTGGCCGTGATCGCCCATCCCGGGGCGGCGCCGCTCGCGCGGCGCGAACTGGTCGAGGTCTACCGCGGCAAACGCCGCGTCGACGATGCCGGCGAGCGCATCGTGCCGCTCAACCTGCCGGGCGACGACGACGTGCGCCGGGCGTTCTCGCTGGCCCTGCTCGGGCAGTTGCCGGAGGATCTCGAGGCCTACTGGAACGAGCGCTACTTCCACGGCATCTCGCCACCCTACGTGGTCTCCTCGGTCGAGGCCATGTTGCGCTTCGTCGCCGTCACGCCGGGTGCGATCGGCTACGTGCCGCGCTGCGCGGCCGACGATCGCGTGGCCGTGGTCGCACTCATCGAGGTGGCGACGCCGCTGCCGGCCTGCGCGCCCGCGCGCTGAAAAATCTTGCAGACGCTGCTTGCGCGTTGCGCGGTGGCCGGCCCGCCAGCGGCCGAGCACGACGACGTGCGCCCCAATTGAATCAATGAGTTGAGAGCTGGCCTCTAATTTGCAAGCCGGTCCCGCAGGACGCTGCGACGCGTCCTTTCACGAGTCAACGGGACCACGCCATGTTTCGAACGAGCCGCTTCTGCCTTTTCGCCTTCCTGCTCGGCGCCAGCGCCGTCGCTTCCGCCGCGACGGTCGCCGTCGGCACCGAACTCCGCCCCATCGACATCGCCGATCAGCACGACAAGGCCGGGCGTGTCGACGACAGCGTGCGCGTGCTGATGTTCAGCCGCGACATGACCGCCAACAAGCTGGCCAAGAAGGCCTTCATGGACAAGCCGGCCGATTACCTCGACCAGAGGCACGCGATGTACCTCATCGACGTCAGCGGCATGCCCGGTTTCGTCACCCGGCATTTCGCGATTCCCAAGATGCAGAAGTACGGCTATCGCATCTTTCTCGACCGTGAGGGCGAGCTCACCGGCACGCTGCCCTCGCGCGAGGACCAGGTCATGGTGATGAAGCTCGATCACCTCAAGGTCGAGTCGATCGATTTCGTCAGCGACGCCGCCGCGCTCAACCGCGCGGTGGAGGCTGCGCAATGAGTGCTGCCGTGTTCGGTCGCGCGCTGCGCCTGCCGTTCCTGGCGGTACTCGCCGTGCTGCTCGCGGCCTGTGCCGCGGGCGCCCATCGCCCGCTCGATTACGCCGCCGGCAACGACCTGCAGACGATGGTCGCCGAGCACGGCGCGACCGATGCCCGCTTCGAGCCGGTGCGCGACCGGCCGTGGCTGATGGTCGATCTCGCCTTGCGCTACCGCGCGCAGGACTACCCGGCGAGCGCGCCGCTGGCCGCGCGCCGCGCCTTCGTCGACGACTTCCTCACCCGCGCCGAGGGGCGCGGACGTGAAGCGATGGCCGGCGCCCTGGAGCGGATTCCGCCGGCCGACCTCGCCGACTATGCCGCGCGCCACGAACTCGGCGCGGGCGAGCCGCGCGAGCGCATTCTCGGCGCCTACGCTGTGCATGCCCACAACGAACTGGAGGCCGAGACCACCCGCGTGGCGGCGCTCGACGCGGCTGCGCTGGACGGCTACTGGAGCGCGCTGCAGGCTGCCATCGAGCCCTCGATCATGAGCCGCGGGCGGCTCGCCCGGCAGCTCGCCACGGCGCCCGCCGTGCCTTTCATCAAGGGCTGGATCGCCTACCACAACTGGCACGACTACCGCGGTCCGCTCAACGCCGATTTCGACGACGCCGTCGCGCTGGAACCGGCCATGACCGTGCCGGGGGCCAGCACCATCGCGCGGGCCGACTGGGAACTGCTCGCACGCTACGCGCCGATCGTCGTGCAGGAGCGCAAGGCCCACACCGAGTACCCGGGTGCCTGGGACCAGTTCGGCACGGTCGGCCTCGAGGGCATGACCCTGGACACGGCGCATCCCAGCGTCGACAGCGCGGCGCCGGCGCTCTATGCCTTCATCGAGCGCAAGCCGATCCAGGGCCGCCAGACGCGCCAGCTGGTCTACGTGCTGTGGTACCCGCGACACCCGGCACTGACGCGCTTCGACCCCGAGGAAGGCGATCTGGACGGATGGACGGTACGCCTCACCCTCGACCAGCACGATCGCCCGCTGCTGCTCGAATCGGTCTCGAACTGCGGCTGCTACTACAAGGTATTCCCCAGCCAGACGCTGGAAGCCGCCAGCCGCGCCGCCTGGCCCGAACGCCTGGCCGACAAGCAGTTCTACCTCGAGCAGCACCTCGAGGAGCGCTTCGACGCGGTGGTGCCGGAGGCCGTCGACGGCCTGGCCGATGCGCGCCGCCGTATCGTGCTCTACTTCAATGCCGGGCATCACCAGCTCGTCACCGTGCGCAGCCTCGATGCCGCGGCCGTCGCGGCACTGAAGCCGGTGGCCTACACCCTGCGTCCCTACGACGAACTCGAGGAACTGCCGTTCGGCGACTACCACGCCAGCCTGTTCGGCGAGGACGGCCTGGTGCGCACCGCCCATCGCCGCGAGTGTGCGCTGCTGACCCCGTCGGGGCTCTACCACGCCGGCCATCCGCGCCAGCGCGAGACCCAGATGATCTATTTCGACGAGGCCGATTTCGACGACCCCGGCCTGCTCGAACGCTACCTGCGCCTGCCGCCGGATGCTTTCGGAGACCAGGTGTGATCGAGGAAAGTATCGCCATCGAAGTCGATGGCCTGCGCCTCGACGGCCGCTTCGCCTACGAGGAAGCGCAGGGCGCGGTGACCGCCGCCACCCTGATCTGCCCGCCGCATCCCTTCCTCGGCGGCGACATGGACAACAACGTCGTCACCGCGCTGCGCGACGCCCTGGTCGCGGCCGGCCTGCCGGTGCTGCGCTTCAACTACCGCGGTATCGGCGCCAGCGAGTGCGCGCGCGATCTGAACGAAGACCAGGCCGAGTTCTGGCGCGATTCGAGTTGCCCGCGCTACGAGGCGGAAATCCATCGTGACTGCCAGGCGGCCTTCCAGCGCCTGCGCGCGGAAGTCGGCGACGTACCCCTGCACCTGGTCGGCTACTCCTTCGGCTGCCTGCCGGCGCTGGACATCGCCGCGCGCGAGCCGGTCTCGCGCCTGCTGCTGATCTCGCCGCCGCTGGCCAAGTGGCGCATCGCCGCGGCCCTGCCGACCCGCGTCGCCGCGCGTGGCCTGTTCTTCGCCCCGGGCGATTTCGCTTGCCCCGAGGCCGACATCGAGGCCTTGTACGCCGCCTTGCCCGAGCCCAAGGCGCTCGAAGCCTTCGCCGACGCCGATCATTTCTTCGTCGGCCACGAGCGCAGCCTGGCCGCTGCCGCCAGCCGCTTCCTGGAGGCCGCATGAGAAACCAGCCGCGCCTGACCCTCGGCACCACGCCGTGCCCCAACGACAGCTACCTGCTCGGCGCCGTGGCAACCGGCCAGATCCGCCTGCAGGGCGTGGACCTGGCGATCGAACGGTGCGATATCGAAACCCTGAACGCGCGCGTGCTGGCGCGTGACATCGACGTCGCCAAGATCTCCTGCGCGGTCTACCACGAGGTCGCCGACGACTACGAACTGCTCGACAGCGGCGCGGCGCTCGCCGACGGTTACGGGCCGCTGGTGCTCGCCACCCACGCGCTCGACGAGCGCGAACTGGCGCGGGCGCGCGTCGTGGCCCCGGGGGAGCACACCACCGGCGCGATGCTGTTCCGTCACTGGGCGCCGGCCTGGGGCAGCCTCGCCTACGCCTCCTACGACCGTATCGTGCCGGCGCTGGTGGCCGGCGAGTACGACGTCGGCGTGTGCATCCACGAGAGCCGTTTCACCTATGCCGAGTCCGGGCTGGTCAGCCTGGGCGACCTCGGCGCCTGGTGGCAGGCCGTGCGTGGCCTGCCGGTGCCGCTGGGTTGCTACGTGATCCGGCGGCCGCTCTACGATCGCTACGCCGAGCCCCTCGAACACATGATGCGCTGCGCGCTGCGCCTCGCCGCCAGTGGCGAGCCGGCCATCCGCGCGCACATCCGCGCGCATGCCCAGGAGCTCGACGACCGCGTCATCGCCCAGCACATCGAGCTCTACGTCAACCGTTACACCCATACCCTGGGCGAGCGGGGGCGCCGGGCCATCGCCGCGCTGGTACCGCCGGCGCCGCCGCGTGCGGTCTGCGCATGAGCGTCGCCACCGCCTTCCTGTTCGCCACCACGGCCGAGGCCGCCCCGCTGGTCGGCGCGCTCGGCGCGCGCGCGCTCGTCACCGGCCCGACCCCCTTGTTCGGCGCCGAGGACCTGCTCATCGCCATCGGTGGCATGGGCCTGGGCGCGGCGCGCGACGCGGTCGAACGCCTCGCCGGCACGCACGCCCTGCGCCGGATCGTCAACCTCGGCATCGCCGGCAGCCTGACCGATTCGCTGGCCGTCGGCGAGGTCGTCGACGTCGCCGAGGTGCGCAGTGAGCGACCCGACGCGCCGGCCTTCGCCACCGTCCCGGTGCGCGGCGCCGCGGGCCCGCGCGTCGCCCGCCTGCTGTCGCGCGACGAGCCGGTGTTCGATCCCGCGCTGCGCACGCGCCTGTCCGGCGTCGCCGACCTCGTCGACATGGAAGGCTACGCCGTGGCCGAGCGCTGCGCCGAGCGCGGCCTCGACTGCGTCCTGCTCAAGAGCGTCAGTGACGACGCCACCGACCGCGCCATGCTGCACGCCAACCTCGAGCGGGCCAGCCGCGATCTCGCGGCTTTCGTGCTCGCTCGCCTCGATGACTTCAAGTGAAGGAAACCGCCATGCCCGAGTCCATCCCCGTCGCCGATGACGCCCTGCTCGATCGCGAAGCGACCCTCGCGATGTTCACCGCGCTGACCCCGGACGGCCTGTTCGACGTCGCGCGCCTGGCCAACAGCCTGCGCGAGGCGCGTCATGGTCGCCGTGCGACCTTCGTCGACAACCTGCACGTCAACCCGTCCAACATCTGCGTGCGGGCGTGCAAGTTCTGTGACTTCGCCGCCCTGCCCGGCGAGGCGCACGGCTACAGCCTGAGCGAGGACGGCATCTTCAAGACCATCGAGACGCAGCAGCCGACCGAGGTCCACATCGTCGGCGGGCTCAACTACGAGTGGGGTTACGAACGCTCGCTGGGCCTGGTCGCGGAACTGCGCCGGCGCTTCCCCGGGCTGCACATCAAGAGCTTCACGGCGGTCGAGATGCACTGGTTCGCGCGCATCGCCAAGCTCGAACTGGAAGAGGTGTTGACGGCTTTCGTCGAGGCCGGCATGGACGGCATGCCGGGCGGCGGCGCGGAGCTCTTCTCCGAGCGGGTGCGCGAGGCCCACTTCAAGCACAAGCTGGGCGCCGACGAATGGCTGGAGGTGCACGAGCGGGCCCATGCCCTGGGCATCCCCACCAACGCCACCATGCTCTACGGCTTCGGCGAGAGCCTGGCCGAGCGCATCGAACACCTGTTCCGCCTGCGCGAGCTGCAGGCGCGCAGCGGCGGCTTCGTCTCGTTCATCCCGCTGGCCATGCAGTACGGGGTCGATTCGACCCGCGCCATCGCGCCGCTGGAGAACCTCGCCATGGTCGCGATGTCGCGCCTGGTGCTGGACAACTTCCCGCACATCAAGGCGTACTGGCCGATGATCGGCACGCAGACCGCGGCCACCGCGCTGGGCTGGGGCGCCGACGACCTCGACGGCACGCTCGGCCTGGAGAAGATCGCGCATGCCGCCGGCGCCGCCACGCCCAAGCAGCTCGCCGCGGACGAGATGCGCCGCCTGATCGAGACCGCCGGTTACGAGGCGATCGAGCGCGACGGCGCCTACCGGCCGGTCGCACGGGCGCGCGCGGCATGAGCCTCCCGCGCGTCCTGCTCACGCCCTACCTCAACACGCGGCCGTTGTGGCACCACGGCGCGCCGCGCGGCTGTACGCTCGACACCCTCGCGCCGCGTCTCGCCGTCGACGCCATGCTGCGCGGCGAGGCGCTCGCCGCGGTGGTGCCGGTGGCCGGGCTCCCGCGCCTGCAGGGCGTGGCCGAGCTGCTCGGCCCCTACGGCATCGCCTGCCGCGGGCGCTCGGAATCGGTGCTGCTGTGTTCGCGCCAGCCGTTTGCCGCCATCGACGGCGCCACCCGCCTCGCGCTCAGTGCCGACTCCATGAGCTCGGTACGGCTGCTCTACCTGCTGCTGGCGCGGCGCATGCCCGATCGCGGCGTGCCGCGCCTGGTCGAAGCCGGCGAGCCGGTCGATGCCGCCCTGATCATCGGCGATGCCGCGCTGCGCGCGGCCGGGCGGCGCGAATGGCCCCATGTCACCGATCTCGCCACCCAGTGGTTCCTCGCCCATGGCCGGCCGATGGTCTTCGCGCGCTGGGTGGTGAGCCACCGGGCGAGCGCCGCGCAACGGGCCGCACTCGCCGCCTGGCTCGCCGCCTATGCCGCGCGCGAGGCCGAGCTGCGCGCGCGCGCGGCCCGGCTCGACCATGCCCGCGCCGGGCTCGGCCCGGTCGCCGCCGCACGCTACCTGGACGGCATCCGGACCTGTCTCGACGACGACGACCTCGCCGGCCAGGCCATCTACGAGCGCGAACTGGCGCGCTATCCCTGGCCCGCCGCGCTGGCCGGGGCCATCAACCATCCGCCGCAGGAGGCCTGAACATGACCACGACCCTGATGCGCAAACTGGAGCGCGGGGTGCGCCTCGGCGCCGCCGACGGCGCCGAACTGCTGGCCGGGCGCGTGCCGCTGGCCGATCTCATGCACTACGCTCACGCCGCGCGCATGCGCCGTCACCCCGAGGGCCGCGTGACCTTCGTCTACGACACCAACCCGAACTACACCAACGTGTGCGCGACGGAGTGCCGCTTCTGCGCCTTCTGGCGCAGCGAACGCTCGAAGGAGGCCTACACCCTGAGCCCGGACGAACTCGCCGCGCGCGTGCGCAGCGCGGCCGATGCCGGTGCCACCACGGTGCTGCTGCAGGGCGGCCACAACCCGGCCATCCGCCTGGCCGACTGGCTGGCCTACATCGAGGCCATCCGTGCAGCCTGCCCCGAGGTCCACATCCATCCCTACTCGCCGCCCGAGATCGCCTACCTCGCCGAGGTCGAGGGCATCCCGACGCAAGTCATCGTCGAGGCGCTGGCGGCGGCCGGTATCCGCACCCTGCCGGGCGGCGGCGCCGAGGTGCTCGCCGAACGGGTGCGCCAGCTCATCGCGCCGGGCAAGTGCACCCCCGCGCAGTGGCTGGCGATCATGGGCCAGGCCCATCGTGCCGGCATGAAGACCACCGCGACCATGATGTACGGGCATGTCGAACGGCCGGACGAGATCGTCGGCCACCTGCTCGCCGTGCGCGAACTGCAGGATGCGACCGGCGGCTTCAGCTCGTTCATTCCGTGGTCGTTCAAACCCGGCCGCTCGACGCTCGGCAAGCAGCTCAAGGTGCAGGCCCACCCGCTGATGTACCTGCGCGTGATCGCCACCGCCCGCCTGCTGCTCGACAACGTGCCCCACGTGCAGTCGTCGTGGTTCAGCGAGGACCTGCGCACCGGCCAGCTCGGCCTGCTCGCCGGCGCCGACGACTTCGGCGGTCTGTTGTTCGAGGAGAGCGTGTTGAACAAGGCCGGGCACGCGCCCAAGACCAGCCTCGAGCGCACCCTCGAGGTCATACGCGACATGGGCTTCACCCCGGCCCAGCGTGATTCGATGTACGAGGTGGTGCGGACCTACCCGGCGGCGGCCGGCGGTATCTTCGCCAGCGCCTGAGGCGCGCGCCGAATGCAGCGCCGGCGGCCGCGGCGCTCGTCGTCCCCTCGTGCACGGCGCAGCGCCCAGCCGGCGCCCCCGCTCCGGGGCCGTCCGCTCACAGCGATAGGGTTTGCCGAGCGGGTGGGGGGAACGCGGGGCGGCGCAACGCCGGCTCAGTACTCCCACAGCGCGCCGACGGCGCCGTAGAACTGGTCGGCGTCACCGTGGTTGGCAACGATCGGACTGTCGGCGGTATCGCCGAGCAGGCGCCGGTAGCTCATCGTCATCACCGCCGACCAGTGGGGACTCAACTCGACGCGGGTGCCGAGCGCGACGCCGACGTCCTTGAAACCGCCGTCGGCGTCGAAGCGGCGCAATCCCGAGCGTCGCGCCTGCACGGCGTCGACGCCGAAGTAGGCGTTGTTGTAGTCGTCGTCGACCCAGGTGCTGGACACGGTGAGGCTGAAGCGCGGCTCGTCGAGCGGCAGCCGGAGCTGGGCGCTGGTCTCCACCAGGCAGCCCCCGTGGGCGCCGGCGAAATCCTGCAGGGCATTCACGCGCAGGGCGAAGGGCCCGCGCTTGAAGCGCACGAAGCCGCCGGCCTCGAACGCGCGGTCGACGTCGCCGAGGCCGCGCAGGTAAGCTGCCCGGCTGTCGCGCCGGCCGGCGCGCGTCTTCACCATGGGCCCCGCGCGCAGGCCGTCGACGAGCACGGCATTGAGATCGAGCGAACGCCCGCGGAACACCACCCGGTTCTTCCAGCTCACGCGCAGCAGCGGCACCGGGTCGGCCTCGTAGGTGCTGGCGCCCTCGAAGTCGGGACCGACCGCGCCGAGCAGGCCGAGGCGCAGGCCCCAGTCGTGGGTGCTGAGCTCGTCGGCGACCGGGTCGAGTTCGAGCGGCTCGGTGGTCTGCAGACCGATCGGTTGCTGGGCGCCGGCCACGACCGGCCACAGCAGGGCGAGCACGCACGGGTGGCGCGCGTGGATGCGCGCGCGGCTTCGACGCGGGGCGGGCATGGGCGTGAACTTTTTCTAGAATATCGCTTAGAAAAATTATCTAACTATTTAATCTTTAATGAATAGAAATCGCAAATCTCGAATCGATGTGAGCTTCGTCGCGGTGCTGATCGTGGTCCTCGCCACGCTCGCCGGATGCAGCGCCGCAACGCGTCCGGCCGACCTTGCCGTCGCCACCACGCCGGTTGCCAGCAGCTCGCCGCTGGCCGGCCAGGTACGGCTGGTCCGCCTCGCCGGCAACCAGGCCGACGATCCCCTGTGGACACCCGAGCTCGACAGTACCGGCTTCGTCACCGCGCTCGCCCACAGCCTGGCCGATGCCGGTTACCTGGCACCGGATCCCGACAAGGCCACGGTCGTCGTCACGGCCACGGTCGAGCGTCTCGACCAGCCGCTCAAGGGCATCAATTACGAAGTGACTTCCAAGGTGCGTTACACCGTCAGCGCCAACGGCGAGATCCGCGACATTCCCATCGTCGCCACCGGCAGCGCGAGCCTGGTCGACCACGTCGTCGCCGCCGAGCGCCTGCGCATCGCCAGCGAGCGCGCGGTGAAGGCCAACATCCGCGCGTTCCTGGACCGGCTCGCGGCCTGGTGAGGGTGGCCGGCGCCGCGCGCCGACTGCGCCCGCGCGGCCGGCTCAGCCGGCCGCGGCTTCGAACAATGCGCGCGCGCTGGGGTAGTCGGCCTTGCCGTTGGGTGCGCGTGGTACGCGCGGGACCAGCTGCAGGGCGCGCGGCACCTTGTAGCCGGCGAGGTGCTGGTGGACGTGGGCGAGGATGTCCTCGGGCCCGGCGCTGGCGCCGGCGCGCAGGCTGGCGACCGCGCTGACGCGGTTGCCGAAGCGCTCGTCGGGCAGGCCGAAGACCAGTGCGTCCTGCACCGCCGGGTGCTTCTTCAGGGCCTCCTCGACCTCTTCCGGGAAGACCTTCTCGCCGCCGGTGTTGATGCAGTTCGAGCCGCGCCCGAGCAGCTCCAGGCTGCCGTCGGCGGCGACCCGCGCCATGTCGCCCGGAATCGAGTAGCGGTGGCCGTCGAAGACGCGGAAGGTGCGCGCCGATTTCTCCGGGTCCTTGTAATAACCGATCGGCACCAGGCCGCCGCTCGCCACCAGGCCGACCTCGCCCGAACCGGGCCGCACCTCGTGGCCGTCCTCGGTGAAGACCTTGGTCGTCGGCGACAGGGCGAAGCGCGCGGTCTCGGCGACCGGGGTGTCCTTGTTCATGATCGAGCTGCCCATGCCACCCTCGGTCGAGCCCAGCAGGTCGGCGATGGTGAGGCCGGGAACGTGGTCGATGAGGCCCTGCTTGACCGGGGTCGAGAACATCGCGCCAGACGAAATCATGAGCCTGAGACAGGACAGGTCCCAGCGCTGCGGGGCGGCGTTGAGGGCATCGAGCAGGGGCCGCGCGAAGGCGTCGCCGACGATGACGAGATGCTGCACGCCTTCGCGCGCCACCGTGTCCCACAGCTCGACGGCGTTGAGGCCGCGCGATTCCAGCAGCACCGCCGTACCCCCCATCATGTGCGGGGCCATCATGCCCAGCCAGCAGCCGGTGCCGTGCATCAGCGGTGGCGCCGACATCGCCACCAGCGGCGGCGCCCCGGCGGCGGCGCGCTCACGCACCGTGCCCATCAGCGCGGCGACGTCGGCCGGCGCTTCGAGCCCGATCATGGGCGGGTAACCGAGCACGAAGAACGCCGTGAATTCGCCGAAGGGATACATCACGCCCTTGGGCATGCCGGTGGTGCCGCCGGTGTAGAGCATGTAGATCTCGTCGCCCTGTGGCGCGCGCCGGGGCAGCGGCTGCTGCGCCTCGAGCAGGGTTTCGTAGGCGACTGCGCGCGGCACCTCGACCGGGCCGTCCGGCGTCGGGCCGTCGTCGACCGCCACCAGCAGCTTGAGGCCCGGGCACTGCGGCGCCACCCGCGCGATGCGGTCGGCCAGCGAGGTGTGGAACACCACCGCCTCGAGGTCGGCGTTGTCGAACAGGTAGACCAGCTCCTCGTCGAGGTAGCGGTAGTTGACGTTGATCGGCACCCCGCGCAGCTTGAGCGCGGCGAAGTTGGTTTCGCAGTATTCGGGCGAGTTGTACAGGTACAGCCCGACCTTGGCGTGCGCTTCGAGGCCGGCCGCGGCAAAGGCGCCGGCGAGGCGCGCGGCACGGTCTTCGTAGTCGCGCCAGGCGACCCGGCGCGGGCCGCACACGACGGCCATCTGCGTCGGCACGGTATCGGCGACGGTTTCCCACAGCGTGGCGAAATTGAACGACATCGGCGCGCGGCTCCCGGGATTGGACCGGGGCGATTGTCGCCGCCAGCGTCGCGCGCGGGCAAGCGCGCGCCCGCGCTCACACGCGTGCACTGAACCGCGCGTGGTGCGCGGCGAGGCTGGCGCCGCGGGTGCGGTGGGGCCGCGCGCCGAGCACGCGCCCGGCCGCGGCGGCCCGGTCTACTGCTGGATGGAACGCAGGTAGATGATGATCTCGAGCAGGCGTCCGCGCAGCTCGGTTTCGCCGCCGAGCTTGGAGGAGTCCTTCCACTCGCCGCCCCACACCGGCATCTCGCGCGTACCGTGGGCGCCTGCCATGTCGCGACCGTCGATCATGTCGTAGACCTTGTTGAAGGGGAAATCGCCCCCGTTGTTCTTGGCCAGTACGGTGAGATCGGGCGGGGTCTTCTTGAGCACGAAGGCCACCGGCCCGTCACCCTTGGCGTCGAGACCGTGACAGGCCGCGCAGTAGCTGCCGAAACGCTCCTTGCCCACCGCGGCGACGTCGGCGTCGTCGGCCTGCGCCGGCGCACCGATGGCGAGGGCAAGGGCGAAGGGCAGGGTGCGGGCGAGCCGGGCGGTACGGGTACGCGGGGCAGTTGGCATGTCGGAGCTCCTCACGATGAACGATGGTTGGGTACGCATGACTATCCGGCCACGCCGTGTCGGCCGTGCTGATTGGCGTCAGATTCCGGGCGTACGCGGCGGCGCTGAGCGGGGCGTCCACGGCGTCGCCGCGGCCGTGACGACGCGGAGGGCCGGCGCGGTGGTGCGGCGCGGGGCAGGTCGATGCAACGCGTCGCGCGGATGGCCAGATGCGAGGCGCGGGCAAGGCGAGCCGCGCAAGGGAGCAGTGTCCATGCGCCGCGCAGCCGCGCCCGCAACGAAGCAGATGGCCGCCGCAGCCGCTTTGCATCAGCCTGCGGGCAGGCTGGTGAAAAAGGCCGCGAGGAAGGTCGTGGGCAAGGCGCGCGCGAGACGAGGAGCGGAGTTTAGGCGCGGATGAATGAGGACCGCAGGCGAGCGCGCAATGCCGCGCACGACCGCCGCCGTCGTTCTTCATCAGCCTGCTAGACTAGCGCCCTCTTTCACGCTGCTAGGGGAGTTCACATGGCCGTCGTCGATTACGCCGTCAACGGGCACATCGCCACCATCACCCTGAACCGTCCGGAGGCGCGCAATGCGGTCAACCCGGAGGTCGCCGTACGCCTGGCCGAGGCCTGGGAGAAGGTGCGTGACGACGACACCGTGCGCGTCGCCATCCTCACCGGCACCGGCACCGCGTTCTGTGCCGGCGCCGACCTCGGCCAGCTCATCCCGCTCATCTCGGGCGGGCGCAAGGCCGAGAACGAGTACGACGAGAAGGTCCTCGCCGACCCCAAGATCTTCGAGCGCACCTTCCTGCGCAACTTCGACCCGGTCAAACCCGTCATCGCCGCCATCAACGGCCACGCCATCGCCGGCGGCATGGAGATGACCCAGGGCACCGACATCCGCGTCTCGGTGCCGGCGGCCAAGTTCGGCGTGCAGGAAGTGAAGTGGGCAATCTTCCCCGCCGGCGGCTCGACCGTGCGCCTGACCCAGCAGCTGCCCTTCGCCAAGGGCATGGAACTGCTGCTCACCGGCGACCTCATCAGCGCCGACGAAGCGCTCGGCTACGGCTTCCTCAATTACGTGGCCGATGACGCCATGGCCAAGGCGGTCGAGATCGCCAACAAGATCGCGGCCAATGGCCCCATTGCCGTGCAGGCCATCCGCAAGTCGGCACGCGCCTGTCTCGGCGTCGAGGAGAAGCGCGCGCTCGACATCGAGACCGAGATCTCGGCACCGGTGTTCAAGACCGAGGACGCCCAGGAAGGGCCGCGCGCCTTCATGGAGAAGCGCCAGCCGGTCTACAAGGGGCGTTGAGTCGACCGCGATGAATTCGAAACTCTGCGAGCGCTTCGGCCTCGATTTCCCGCTGTTCGCCTTCAGTCATTGCCGTGACGTCGTCGCCGAGGTCTCGCGCGCCGGCGGCATGGGCGTGTTCGGCGCCGCCGGCATGACCGCCGAGCGGCTGGAGGAGGAACTGGCCTGGATCGACACCCACGTCGACGGCAAGCCCTACGGCGTCGATCTCCTCATCCCCGACAAGGTCCTGGGCAAGCACGAGGCCTTCGATGCCGAGCGCCTGCTCGGCGCGGTGCCGGACGCGCACAAGACCTTCGTTGCCGAAATCCTGAAGCGTCACGACATCGACCCCGAAGGTCTCGACGAGATGCGCCGCGGTACGCTCCATCTCGGGCGCAACCTGCACCCGTCCGGCGCCGAGGACGCCATGGCGATCGCCTTCCGTCATCCCATCAAGCTGATTGCCAACGCCCTCGGTGTGCCGCCGCCGCGCATGCTCGAACGCGGCCGTGAGCACGGCGTCGCGGTGGCCGCGCTGGTCGGCGCCCGGGAGCATGCCGTGCGCCAGGTCGCGGCCGGGGTCGACCTCATCATCGCCGCCGGCGGCGAAGCCGGCGGGCATTGCGGCGAGGTCGCGACCATGGTGCTGGTGCCGGAGGTGGTCGAGGCGGTCGAAGCGATCAGCGACATCCCGGTGCTGGCCGCGGGCGGCATCGTCACCGGGCGGCAGATGGCCGCGGCGATGGCGATGGGTGCGGCAGGCGCCTGGACCGCCTCGGTGTGGCTGACCACCCACGAGGCGGAGACCAACCCGGTGGTGAAGGAGAAGATGCTGGCGGCGAGTTCGCGCGACACCGTGCGGGCGACGAGCCGCACCGGCAAGCCCTCGCGCCAGCTACGCTCGTCGTGGACGGCGGCCTGGGACCTGCCCGACGCGCCCCAGCCGCTGCCCATGCCGCTGCAATCGCTGGTCAGCGAACCGCCGCTGGCCAAGGCCGACAAGCTCGCCCAGGCCGGCCACGCCGGCGCCCGCGAGCTGGCCACCTACTGGGTCGGGCAGGGCGTTGGCCTGATGCACGAAGCGCGCACGGTGCGCGCCGTGGTGCAGGCGTTCCAGGAAGACTTCCTGGCCGCCTACGAACGCCTCGGGCGTTTCCTGGCCTGAGCCCCATCGACGCCTTGCCCCCTGGTGTGAGACACCCCGGGGGCGCGGCATCGATCACTTGAACCGCGGTGTCAGACACCGCGACGCAGGCGACCGCCGCGGATCAATGACTTGATGCCCGGTGTCAGACACCGCGCGGCGCGCGGCTGCGCGCCGCGGTATCGATAATTGCCCCGGTGTCGTATTGGCCCGGAGCAACCCACGCCACCCACCCTGCATGAGCACACCCGCCGAACAACCCTGGCACGAGGACGAGCAGCGCTGGTCGGCGTGGATGGCGCGTGCCCAGGCCGGCGACGGCGCCGTCTACGAGCGCCTGCTGGGCGAACTCGGCAACGCCATCGAGGCCTATATCCGTGTCCGCTTCGGCGCGCTGGACCTCATCGAGGACTGCGTGCAGGAATGCCTGCTCGCGGTGCACCGCGCGCGCCACACCTACGATCCCGCGCGGCCGTTCCGGCCCTGGCTGTTCACCCTGGTGCGCCACCAGACCATCGACGTCCTGCGCCGCGGGCGCCGCCAGGAAGGGCGCCCGCCGAGCGCGCCGGTCGACGACGTCGAGGCCGTGCAGCGTCGCCTCGACGGGGTCAAGGTGCTCGAAGGCCTCGCGCCCGACCACCGCGAGGCGGTGGCCCTGACCCAGTACGCCGGCTTCACCGCGGCGGAGGCCGCGGACTGGTTGAATATCTCCGAGAGTGCGCTGAAGGCACGCTTGCGGCGCGGCCTGGCCGCCATCCGCAAGATGCTCGACGGCGAAGGTCTACCGCCATGAACCAACCCCGCCAACGCCTGATCAGTGATCTCGCGCGCGGCCTCGAACCCGTGCGCGTGCGCCGCGTCGGCGTCGCGACCGCGCTGCTGAGCGCTGCGGCCTGCCTGCTCGTCGCCGCTGTCGTGCTCGGCCTGCTCGCGCCCTACCGCGCGGGCAGCCTGCACCAACTGGTCAGCGCGCCGCGCTTCCTGCTCGAAACCCTGCTCGGCGTCGCCGCGCTGGCCGCACTCGGCGCCGCCGGCCTCGCCCTCGCGGTCCCAGCCATCGGTCGTCCGTGGCGTCGCGCGGGCCCGGCCCTGGCCCTGCTCGCGGCCTGGGTCGGTCTCCATCTCTACGGCCTGGTCGAGCCGGCGCTGACGCCGTCGATGGCCGGCAAGCGCGCGGGCTGTGACATCGAGGTGGTCCTCGTCGGGCTGCCCTTGCTCGCCGCACTGCTGGTGCATGCGCGCCGCCTGTGGCCGCTGCGCGGCGCCTGGAGCGGTGCGCTGCTCGGCCTCGCCGCCGGCGCGGCACCCGCGCTGCTGATGCAGTTCGCCTGCATGTACGTGCCCGCGCACATCCTGCTCCACCACCTGCTGCCGGCATTCGTCGTCGGCGGGGTCGGCCTCGTCGCCGGTTACCTCCTGCTGCGTCCGCGCTGAGCGCGTGGCATCCGGCTGCGCGCCGCTGCCACCCGTCCCGCACCGACCGTCCCCGGTATCGATTCGGCCACGCGCGGCGTATTGGCGGACAGGACGTGCGCATCTGTACGCACGTAACCGCCACACGAGACCAGGAGGAACAATCATGTCGAGATTCACAACCGCCGGTGCCGGTGTCGCCCTGTTGGCCACGCTGGCCGGCGCGCCGGCCGTGCACGCCGCCGGACTCACCGTCACCGTCACCAACCATGCGCCCGCCGACGGCGTCTGGTTCACGCCGTTCTGGGTCGGCTTCCACGACGGCAGCTTCGACGTCTTCGACGTCGGCGCCAGCGCCGGCAGCGCACTCGAAGCACTGGCCGAGGACGGTAATGCCGGGCCGCTCGCGACCGCGTTCAGCGGTGCCGGGCTCGGCGGTGCGGTCGGCGCCGGTCCGATTGCACCGGGCACCAGCGTGAGCCAGGTCTTCGACCTCGCCACGGACGGCTCGAACGACTTCCTGAGCTTCGCCGCGATGGTGCTGCCTTCGTCCGACTTCTTCGTCGGCAACGCCAGCCCGCAGGCGCTGTCGCTGTCGGGCCTGCTCGACGGCAGCTTCACCCACGCCGCCTGGACCATCGGCGTGGTCTACGACGCCGGTACCGAGGTCAACGATTTCGCCACCTCGGCGGCCAACGGCCTGTTCGGCATCGCCGGCGGGCAGAGCGGCCCCAACGAGGGCGCCGACCAGTTCGGCGTGGTCACGCCGGCGGCGGGCAGCGATTACCTCGCCTTCCTCAACCTCGGTGGGGCCGACGTCTCCGGGCTCGACTTCGACAACTACCAGACGCTCGCGACCATCGAAGTCGCCACCACCCCGGTGCCGCTGCCGGCCAGCCTGCCGCTGTTCGGTGTGGCACTGGGCTGGCTCGGCCTGCGGCGTCGCCAGCGCGGCTGAGCCCCGGCGGCCCGGTGCGGCCGTCCCGGCCGCACCGGGCCAGGCCCGCCGTCGCCACGCGACGGCGCCACCGGACCGGCGTGCAGCGCCCGCGAACGCGATTCCCCGGTGATGCGTTCAAACGCTTGCACCTCGGTGTCAGACACCGGCGACGCCGGGCGGTAGCCGGAATCAAGCGGTTGAAGCCCGGTGTCTGACACCGGGCAATTGCCTGATCAACGACTTGCGTTCCGGTGTCAGACACCGCCCGGCGCATCGCTACAATGCCCGCCGGCCCGACCGCCTGCGAACCCATTGCCGATGCGCCTGCTCCTGGTCGAAGACTCCGATACCCTGCGCGACAAGCTGCTGGCCTGGCTGTCGGCGCGCGGCTGGCAGGTCGACGAAGCGGCCGACGGCGCCGCGGCGCTGGCTTACCTCGACGCCTACGAGTACCACATGGTCCTGCTCGACCTCGGTCTGCCACGGGTCGACGGGCTCACGGTGCTGGCGCGGCTGCGCGAACGTGGCGGCACCGCGCGCGTGCTGGTGCTCTCGGCGCGCGACCAGGTCGCCGACCGCGTCGCCGCCCTCGATGCCGGTGGCGACGACTATCTCGTCAAGCCGTTTTCCTTCGACGAACTCGCCTCGCGCCTGCAGGCCCTGATGCGACGCAGCCTCGCCGCCGCGCCGCCGCGCGTATCCATCGGCCCGCTCGATCTCGACCCGGCGACACGCCGCGTGCAGGTCGACGGCGCACCGCTGGCACTCAGTCCCAAGGAATACCTGCTGCTCGAGGCGCTGCTCGCCGCGCGCGGCCGCGTGATGACCCGCGGCGCGCTGTTCGAAGCCCTCTACGACAGCCGCAGCGAGGCCTCGGACAAGGTCATCGAGGTGCTGGTCAGCACGCTCAGGGCCAAGCTCGCGCGGGCCGGCGTCGACGACCTCATCGAAACCCGCCGCGGCTTCGGCTACCTGGTGCCGTGACGACGCCCTGGTCGCTGCAACGACGCCTGGCCGTGGCGTTGGCACTGGGCGGTGGGCTGACCCTGGGCAGCCTGTTCCTGGTGCTCGATTTCCTCGTCGACCACGAGCTCTATTCGCGCTTCGACGATGCCCTGGTCGCACGCGGTCGCGCGCTCGCCGGGCTGGTCGAAGCGCGCCCGGTCGCGCGGCCCGCGGTCGAGGAACGCTGGCCGGAATACGCCGCCAACCGTCACCAGGAGTTCTACCAGGTGTGGGACGAGGGGGGCGCCACCCTGGCCCGCTCGGCGTCGAGCCACGACGGTGACCTCGCGCGGCCGCCGCAACCGGTCGGCGCCGTACCCCAGCTCTACGACCTCACCCTGCCCGACGGCCACCGCGGGCGCGCCGTCGCCTTCGCGGTGACGCCCCCGGGTGACCGCGGCCGGCCCGGACCACGTCGGCTGCTGGTGGTGGCGACCGAACGCGAGGCGATCGAAGCACTGGAGGCGCGGCTGCACGCGAGCCTCGTCATCGGTACGCTCGGCGCGCTCGCCGTGATGGCCCTGGCCGCGGTGTTCGCGGTACGTCGCGGCCTGGCACCACTGGCGGGTTTCTCCCGTGCCATGGCCGCGCGCGCGAGCCGGACCCGGGCGCGCGAGGCGCCGGCGAGCGGCGACGACGCGGTGCAGCCCGCACAGCTGCCGCGCGAGCTGCAGGCCATCGCCCGCACCCTCGACGCCGCGCTCGACGACACCCTCGCCGCGCTCGCCCGCGAGCAGCGCTTTGCGCGCGACGCGGCCCACGAGTTGCGCACGCCGCTGGCCGAGCTGCGCATGCTGGCCGAGGGCCTGCCGCGCACCCCGGGCAGTGCCGCCGACGTCGCCGCGATCATGCGCACCATCGACGGCATGACCCGCGCCGTCGAAGCCCTGCTGGCGTTGGCGCGCTGCGAGGCCGGGCTGGAAGCGCCCGCCATCGAACCGCTCGAGCTGGTCGCCCTGGTCCGTCGCCAACTCGAACTGCTCGAGCCCGAACGCGCCGCGCGCGGCATGACGCTCGAGGTCGCGCTGCCGGCCGAACTCTGGGTCAATGGCGACGCCGCGATGCTCGAGCGCATCGTCGCCAATCTGCTCGGCAACGCGGTCCACCACGCGCCACCGGCGACGCGGATCGCGGTAGCAATCCACGCCGCCGCCGCGGTCGAACTGGTCATCGAGAACGCTGCGTCGGAACTCGATCCTGCCGTCCTCGCCGGCGACCGCGGGGTGCCGCCGCGGCGTGATGGCCATGCCGGTCTCGGTCTCGCGCTGGCGCGCGCCCTGGCGCGGGCGCTCGGGCTGACCCTGTCGCTCACCCTGGCGGATGGGCGCCTGCGGGCGGCGCTCGGCGGACTGGCGGCGCTGGACATGGCCTGAGCGATGCGCCGCCTCGGCGCCGCTGCGGTGTACCACCGGCGTCGGAACCGCGATACTGGGGTTGAACTTCAATCCTGACGGTCCCGCGATGCACGTCGCCGCGGCGCGCCACAGGATCCGTACGAGCCTATCCCGCATGCCGATCGAACCCCTGTTGCTGTGCGCCACGCCAATCGCGACCTACCGGGGCGATGTCCTGCTGACCCACGCAACGGGATTCTTCTTCGAGCGTGACCGTCGCCTGTACCTGGTCACCAGCCAGCACGTGTTCCGCAGCGACCCCGACGAGCACGCCCCGGATCGCTTCGAGATCACGTTGCACGTCGATCGGGAAAACGCGACGCGGACGGTTGGCTACTCGATCCCCTTGTACGTCGGCAGGCTGTCGCAGTGGATCGCCGGCAGGGATGCCGCCGGGGACATCGATGTCGCGCTCATCGAACTCGACCGCTCGCGCTTGCCGCGTGGCACCGTGTACACCGCGTTCACCCCGCGCAATCTCCTGCGCCAGGAAGAAACCATCGAAATTGGCAGCGCGATGCTCATCGTGGGCTTCCCGCTCGGCTTCCACGACACCTATCACAAGTTGCCGGTCGTCAGACATGCGGTGAACGCGTCGTCGTTCGCGATCCGGTTCCAGGGCAGCGGGTATTTCCTGACCGACGCCCGGACCCACCGCGGTTCCAGCGGCGCTCCGGTCGTCATGCGCGACCTCGATGGCAAGCACGGCGTGTTGCCGTGGATCCTGCTCGGCGTGCATTCCTCGCGCTTCGACATCCGTAACCGGGACGTCGACATCGACGAAGCCCTGGGCCTGAACTGCGCCTGGTTTGCCGACATCCTTCTCACCTTGACCGAGCGCGACGACGGCCATTAGCCGACGATGAGCGGGCCGGGGCTGGCGGCCATGCCTGCTACCACGGCGGCGGCGCGGCGTGTGCAGTCGGCGAAGGCGACGTCGCCTCGACCACGGGCAACGATTTGTCGGCCCGTGCGCAGCGACCGTAGCGGTCACGCGAGGCCAGGCGCTGCGGGCGCGTCGTCGGTGCGCCGGGCCTGTCCGCCAGGCTGGCAGCGCGGTACGGGTGGGCGGGTGGCCGCGCCGCGTCGGCACGGCGGGCCTTCAGGCGGGCGGTGCGGCCTGGGTGGCGAAATCGTACTCGAAAGCGCTGCGGTTCACTGCCGCGCCGGGCGCCGAGGTATCGGCGCTGACCGGCGCAAAGTAGTCGAAGCGCAGCTTGTTGAAGCGCAGTTCCAGCCGCTCACGAATGCCGTCGTTCTCGATGGCGCCGCTGGTGGTGATGGATTTGATCGCCACGTCTCGAAGCGTGATCTCGGCATACTTCTGCTGTACTTCCCGTCGGCTGACCGTCGGCACGATGCTCAGGGTTACGCATGGAACGATGGTGCCGGCGGCGCAGAAATCCATCAGGGCGGCACTGTCGATACCGATCATCTTCTCCAGTGACAACGCGTTGCCGGTCGTGATCTGCCCGGGCGGTTTGCCCTCCGGCCGTCGTGAACGCGCGAGCCCCCAGGTGTAGGACAGCACATCGATACAACCGCGATAGCCGCGATGGCGGGAGGTCCCTTCGACCCCCTCGATGTGCAGGTACATTTCAACGCTCAATATCGTGTTGCTCCTGCTCGGTGTTGGTGTCGGGGACGGCCGTCCGGGCGGCACGCGGGACGCTTGGAGGGTCAGCGCGCGTACTTGTCATCCAGGGCCAGCAGGTAGGACGGGGCGCAGTCGCGGTACTCGGCTTTCTGCGCCGCCGGAAGATCCTTCCAGCCGGTGATCTGCCCCCGGCAGTTGGCGGCGCCACAGCGGCAGCGCTGGCGGGGGGTAGCGGTCGTGTAGCGGCATAGCGCGAAATCGACGGTGATTTCCTCGCCCGGCATGATGGCCCTGCGGGCGTAGAAATCATGCGCACCGTCACCGCTGGCGCGTATGCCGACGTTGGGGTCGCAGCAATGCCGAACCTTGTCGGTATTGCCGCGATGGGTCACGAAGATGTGTTCGCCGACCTGGTGGCAGCCGGCGGTGGGTTTCTCCAGGACCTCGGCGACCTCGCCGGCGATGACCAGCGCCTTGGCTGCGAAGCGCCGCGTCGCGAAGACGCCATACTCGTCGGCGCCGACGTTCCTGACTTCGCATGCCCCGCGGTCCGCGATGGCGGCGCTGCGGGCGTCCGCCTGGTCCGGTGCGCGCGGTCTCAAGGCCGATGACCTGCGCGGGCGCGCGAACGCCAGACGAGGTCGGTGAAGCGATCGGGGCAGGTGATGGTTTTGACCGGAATGTCTCCTCGGCAGTGCCGCGTGGAAGGTCGCGGCGGGGCCGCGCGTCACCAGGTCGAGGTCGGAATGTGCGAACAGGTGGCCCGGCGCTCCGGGCGAGAGTCTGTGAGGCCAGAACCGTGATGGTCGATGCAGCTTACGCCACGCCGGTGCCGGGGTACAGTCCGAGCGAACGGCGGTGATGCCGTGCCCGCGGCGGGCTGCGCGCCGGCCAGGCCTTCCCGGCGGTCGAATTCGATGGCGGCCGTCGCCCGCTGCGGGCGCCACACGGCTGTGCCGCGCCTGTGTCGCGGAGCCCCCGTTTGGAACCACGCCGCGCGCCGCGGGTTGCACCGCCCGATGCGCTCGTGCACACGGGAACCCGCCAGGCTCTTAAGCGAATCCAAAGCCGGCATCGCTAGGCTGCACGCCATGCTGACCCGGGATGAACACGTCATGAGGATTCGTATGCGGCGGCGAACGGCACTGGCCGGCGGCCTGATCGGTGCGCTGCTGGCGATCGCGCCCGGCCCGCGGGCGGTCGCCGCCGAGGTGACCGAAGTCACGCCCGCACAGCGGGCCCTGCTCGACATCGCCACCGCGCCGGTGACGGCGGCGGGCGCGGTGACGCTCGATCACCTCGCCGGCGAAGTCAGCCTGCCGATCGCGAGCAGCAGCGCGCTGACCGCGCCGCAGGGCGGGGTGGTGCAGCGCGTCCTGGCCGAGGCCGGCGAACGGGTGCAGGGCGGCGCGCCGCTGGCCGTGATCGACAGCCGCGAACTGGCCACGGCGCGCGCCGATCTCACCCGTGCCCGGGTCGAACGCGATCTCGCGGCGAGCCGGCTCGAACGCGACGAGGCCCTGCTCGCCGAGGGCGTGATCCCGCAGGCGCGGGTCGAGGCGGTACGCGCCGAGCTCGCCGCACGCACCGCCGAGGTGACCGCCGCCACGGCCCGGCTGGGTGGCCTCGGATCGGCGAACGGCGGCGGCCGCTACCAACTCCTCGCGCCGATGGATGCGACGGTGGTCGACCGCCGGGTCGCCGCCGGCGAGCCGATCGCGACCTACGGCGTCGCCTTCCTGCTCCTCGCCGACGCCGGCCTGCGGCTCGATTTCTGGCTGCCGCCGGAATTCGCCGCGGTCGTCGCGCCCGGCCAGGTCGCACGGGTCGGCGAACTCGTGGCCCGTGTCGACGGGCGTGCCGCCGCCATCGATCCCGAGACGCAGCTCGTCGCGGTGCGCGCCAGCATCGCGCCCGGCAGTGCACTGCTGCCCGGCCAGCGGGTCAGCGTGAGCCTCGAACTGCCGGCGCCTGCCGGCGCCGTCAGCGTGCCGCGCGCGGCCCTGGTCCAGGTCGCGGCCGGGGCGATGGTCTACCGCGCGGGCGATGGCGATCGCATCGAAGCGGTCGAGGTGACGGTGCACGGCGAGAGCGCCGGGCAAGCCGTGGTCTCGGGCGCGCTCGCGGTCGGCGACGCGGTGGTTACCCGCGGTACCGCCGCCCTGCGTGCGATGGCGCGCTGAGCGATGTTCGCCCGCCTCATCGAGTTCTCGCTCGCCCAGCGCCTGCTGGTCAGCGTGCTCACCATCGCGCTCGTCGCCGGCGGCGCCTGGTCCTACCAGAAGCTGCCCATCGATGCTTTCCCGGACATCTCGCCGA
>JACKNG010000002.1 GCA_024235015.1 Gammaproteobacteria bacterium | reverse complement strand
TGGAAAACGAGCAGCGGGAGGTGCACGTGAACTGGTATATCGAAGTCCTGAAGAAGTACACGGTGTTCAGCGGTCGGGCGAGGCGCAAGGAATACTGGTTCTTCGTCTTGTTCAACGTCCTGGTGAGCATCGCACTCACGTTCATCGACGGGGTGACGGGAACGCTCTCGGCCGAGTCCGGCGTGGGCCTGCTCAGCGGCCTCTACGGCCTCGCCGTCCTCGTGCCGAGCATCGCGGTCGGGGTGCGCCGGCTGCACGATATCGGCCGCTCGGGCTGGTGGTTGCTGATCGTCCTCGTGCCACTGCTCGGCGTCCTGGTGCTGCTGGTCTTCGCGGTGCTCGACAGCCAGCCGGGCAGCAACGAGTACGGGCCCAATCCGAAGGAGGTGCCGGCATGACGTACACGTCGCCCGCCTTCGCGGGCGTCGGGTGAGGATCCTTCGCTAGGCGCGGACGGCGCCCAGAGCGCGTTCGGCCGGGCTGGCGAGATCACGGTCCCAGGCGGCGAGCGGCGGTGCGATGTGGCGGAACCAGAGTGGCGGCACGAGCACGATGGGCAGGGTCGCGAGGTAGCCCAGTGGCAACCGCGGTGCGGCCTCGCTCGCGCCGAGTTCGGGGTAGGGAACGCCGGCCCGGCTGTGGTGGTCGGCGTGCCAGGGCAGGTTGAACAGGGCGGCGTGGCTGAAGGCGCTGAGCGAGTCCCAGGCGTGGCGCGGTTCGATCGGCGCCCCCGTTTCGCGCACGAGGCCGTAGTGCTCCATGTAGTTGAGGGCTTCGAGCAGCAGCTTGTTGAAGGCCGAGGCAAGCAGGAACCAGCCCAGCGCCGCGAGGCCGCCGGCCCACAGGAACCCACCGGCAACCGCCGCCGCGCGCAGGGCGCCACGCAGGACGCGGTTGTCGGCGAGCCGTATGAAAGCGCCACGACCGGCCAGGCGTGCGCGCTCGATGCGCCAGGCCTGCGCGACCTGGCCGAGGCTCGAGCGCACGTAGAAGTGGTAGATGTTCTCGCCGCGCCGCGCGGTGGCGGGATCGGCCGGGGTGCCGACCTCGCGGTGATGGCCCTGGACGTGGGCGACTTCGAGGCTGCTGTTGAAGGCCATCGCCAGCATCCAGCGACCCACTGCCAGCGCCAGCGGATCGCGCGTGCGGTGGACGAGTTCGTGCGCGGTCAGGATCCCGGCCATGGCGATGGCCAGGGCGAAGGACCACGCACCGCCGAGACGGTCGAGCGCGTCGCCGGCGCTGCGCGCGGCGAGGCAGTCGAAACCGCTCACGATGTGGCAGGCCGCGCCGAGACCGAGCAGGTCGGTATCGGCCAGCGACCAGGCGTAGACCAGGGTCAGCGCCACGACCGCGGGTAGCAGGCTGTAGAGGGCGGCGTCGAGCAGGGCGGGGTGGGCGTAGGCTGGTGGCCGCGGCGCGACCACGCGGCTCAGGGCATCACCCCCAATCCAGAACACGACCCCGGCGGCGAGGCCACCCCACGACCAGGGGCCGCCGGCGAGCAGGCCGCTCACGGCGGCGGCAACCAGCAGGTGCGTACCGAAGTAGCGCAGGTAGGCGCCCATCGCCGCCGTGCTCAGTGGGCGAGCCCGCCGGCCGCGGGCAGGTTGAGCAGAACGATGCCGGCGACGACGCAGGCGATGCCGGCCAGCTTGTAGCGATGAACGCGTTCACCGAGCAGGACGATGCCGAGCAGGGCCGCACCGGCGGTGCCGCCGCCCGCCCATACCGGGTAGACGCTGCTGACCGGCAGGCTCAGCAGCGCGCGGCTGATGCACCAGAACGCCAGCGCGAAGGTCACCAGCGCACCGACCGATGGCAGTGGCCGGGTGAAACCGTCGCTGCGGCGCAACAACAGCGCCGCGGACACTTCGGCGACGATGGCGCCGCCGACGAGCAACCATGCCGGGGTCATGCCGGCCGCCCGTCGCGCGCTTCAGCAGCCACAGGCTTTCTCCGCGACGCGGTTGATGAGTACCACGCCGACGAGGACGAGGGCGATGCCGGCCGCCTTGACCAGGGTCAGCGGTTCGCCCAGCCAGGCGATGCCGAGCAGTGCCACGCCGGCGGTACCGCCGCCGGCCCACACCGGGTAGGCGATGCTGACCGGCAGGGCGCGCATGACCCTGGCGACGATGACCAGGGCGGCGCCGAAGGCAGCGAGGGCGACCAGGGTGGGCAGCCCCCGGGTGAAGCCCGCGCTGAAGCGCAGGCCGAGCGCGCCCGTGATCTCGAAGGCGACGGCGAAGCCGAGCAGGATCCAGGCCACGGGCAGCCGCCGCGGGGTAGTCGGGGCGGATATGGCAGTTTCCATCGTCGTTATCTTGTTTTCGATAATTTGAAAATAATAGCAGCCGGTGCGGCGAAGTCCACAAGGCGAGGCCGGACTCAGCGCTTGCCCTTGCGCAGCATGCGCAGGTCGCCCTCCAGGGCCTCGTGCAGCTCCCGGTTGGTGAGGGTGTAGTAGACCTGCTTGCCTTCGCTGGTGGTGGCCAGCCAGCCGCGGTCCTTGAGCTGCTTGAGCTGCTGCGAGGTGGCGGCAAAGCTCAAGTCCAGCAGGCTCGCGATGTCGCCCACGCACAGGCGTCCGACCCGGCCGAGGATGAGCAGGATCTTGACCCGTACCGGGTTGGCGATGAGCTTGTAGAGCTCGGTCATGCGCGGCACGACGTCCGCGTCGCGTTCGAGCTGTCGGGCGGCGCGTGCCACGGTGCGCTCGTCATGGACGACGATGGTCGAATTGCGGGGCATGCCGGTCACCTGCACGCTGAGGATGGCGCATTTTCCACGCTTTTCATCCAACTTGCAGCGGACCGACGCGAATCTGGTGACCGCGACGACATTGTGGGCCAGGGCGAAGTGATCGCCGACGGCCCCGCCCGCGTATCGGTACAGGTTTGCCGCCCGCTCCGGGCGGCGGTGATAATCCTGCTGCCCTGACCGCGAGCCTGCCCAATCGTGACTGCCGGAGATTTACATCGCTTTTCCTTCGACGGCCTGCCCGTGCGCGGCGCGGTGGTCCGGCTCACGGCGAGCTGGCAGGAGGCGTTGCGCCGCCGCGCCACCGTCGGCCCCTTCCCCTCCGCGGTACGCGCCCTGCTCGGCGAGATGTCGGCGGCCGGCGCCCTGATGCAATCCGCCATCAAGTTCGACGGCGCCCTCGTCCTCCAGCTCAAGGGCGACGGCCCGCTGCGCATGGCCGTGGCCGAGGTCACCTCCGGGCTCAGCTTCCGCGCCACGGCCCAGGTCGTCGACACCATCGAAGGTGCCGCCGATCTCGACGCCATGGTCAACGTCGACGGCGGCGGGCGCTGTGCCATCACCCTCGATCCGCGTGACCGCCCGGCCGGCAAGCTGCCCTACCAGGGCATCGTGCCGCTGGAGGACGCCGGTGGCGTGGCGATGCGGCGCCTATCGGATGCGCTCGAGTTCTACATGCTCCAGTCCGAGCAGCTCGCCACCCGTTTCGTCCTCGCCGCCAACGACGAAGTCGCTGCCGGTCTCATGCTGCAGCACATGCCGCCCGGTGCCGATGCCGAGCGCCACGAGCGCCCCGATCCGCACCGTCCGCACGCCGAGTTCGAACGTCTTGCCATGCTGGGCGCCAGCCTCACCGCCGAGGAACTGCTGGGCCTGGCGCCGGGTGAGATCCTGCATCGCCTGTTCTGGGCCGAGCAGTTGCGCCAATACCAGCCGCGTGAGGTCGCCTTCGCCTGCTCGTGCAGCCGTGCGCGGGTGCAGGGCATGCTGGTCGGGCTCGGCCGTGCGGAAGTCGAGGACATCATCGCCGAGCGCGGCGAGGTCGAGGTCGGCTGTGATTTCTGCGGCGAGCACTACCGCTTCGATGCCGTCGACGTCGGCGGCCTGTTCACCCCGGCGCGTGACCAGCCGGGATCCACCGATACCGTGCAGTAACAGCCGGGTAGACGATGACCATGATGGACTTCACGCGCGGTGCGGGCCGCGCGCGCCACGCGATGGCCGGCTTCGTGCTGGCGCTCGCCATGCCCGCGGCGACGGCGCCCGTCGACGCCGCCGTCACCCCCGATTTCTCCGCCTACGTGGAGGTCGCCAGCGAAGCGGTGGCGCCGGGCAAGGTCGCCGGCACCATCCGCAACATCAGCAGTGGTCCGCTGCGCAACGTGGTGTTGCGGGTGCGCCATGCCTGGCGCTGGCCCGGCCTGGATGGCGCCAGGGGTGGCAGCGAGGTCGAGACCCGTCGCGTGGTCCTCGGCGAACTCGTCCTGCCGGGCGAGTTCGCGGGCTTCGCCTCGGTGCACGAGCCGGGTGCGCGGGTGCCCGCGCGCGCCAGTTACAGCTACGAGGTGACGGTGCTCGAGCTGACCACCGTGGGCCTCGCACCATGACGGCTGCCGCGCGGTGAAGCTGTCGCTGCGCGAGCTGACCGCCTTCGGCCTGCTCAGCGTACCGCTGTCCACCGGCGGCCTGCCGCTGGTGCTCTACCTGACGCCCTTCTACGCCCGTGAACTCGGCGTGGGCCTGGCTTCGATCGGCCTGATCCTGACCCTCGTGCGCATCACCGACGTCATCACCGATCCGCTCATCGGCACCCTGTCTGACCGCACGCCGACGCGTTTCGGCCGCCGCGGCCTGTGGATAGCCCTCGGCCTGCCGGTGATGGCGGTGGCGACGCTCGCCGTGTTCGTGCCGCCGGCCGCGCCGGGGCCGCTCTACCTGTTCGTCTCCGTCGCGCTGCTCTACCTCGGCTGGACCCTGATCGGCATTCCCCTGTCGGCCTGGGTGGCGGAGATCTCGGCCGACTACCACGAGCGCTCGCGCATCAGCGGCGCGCGCATCTGGGGCGGCCTGCTCGGCTCGACCTTCGCCATCGTCGCGCCGTTGGTGGTCATCGGCCTGGCCGATGCCGGCGTCACGGCCTTCGCCGCGCCACGGCCGGACAGCCTCGCGCCGACCCTGCGCCTGCTGGCCTGGGTGACGATCGGCCTGCTGGTTGTCGCGGTGCCGTGGCTGCTGCTCGCAGTGCGCCAGCCGACGTTCGCGCGCCGTGGCCAGGCCGACCTGCGTGGCGGCCTCAGGCTGGTGCTCGGCAACCGCGCCTTCATGCGCCTGCTCGCCTCGGGCATGTGCGCGGCCATCGGCTGGAACTCGATCAATACCCTGTTCGTGTTCTTCGCCACCCAGTACCTCGGCGCGGCGCAGAACGAGTGGCCGATCATCGTGCTCGTCTACCTCGTCGCCCAACTCGTCGGCACGCCGGTCATCGTGCGCCTCGCCCCGCGCTTCGAGAAACATCGCATGCTGGCGGTGCTGTCGCTGGTGCAGATCGCGATCTTCTCGCTGGTGCTGATCATGCCGCCCGGGCACTGGCAGCTCTACACCCTGCTCAACGTCTTCACCGGGCTGCTCGCCCCGGTGGTGCCGATCCTGGCGCCGTCGATGGCGGCCGACGTCATCGACGAGGACCAGCTGGCCTCGGGCGAACAGCGCGGCGCCCTGTTCATGGCGCTGTGGGGCATGGCCGACAAGCTCGCCATCGGCATCGCCGCCGGCATCGCCCTGCCGCTGGTGGCGGTGCTCGGTTTCGACCCGGTGGGGGTCAACGATGCGACCGGCCTGCGTGCGCTGCACCTGTCCTTCTGCCTGGTGCCGGAACTGTTCTTCGTCGCCTCGGTGGCCTTCATCTGGAACTACCCGCTGACGCGGGCGCGGCACGCCGAGGTGCGGGCGGCGTTGGCCGCGCGTGCGATTGCCGAGCCGTCGGCCTGAACCTGGCCGCGCCTGCGCAGCGGCGACGGGTCGCCGTGCAGGGCGCAGTGGTGGCAAGTAAACTGTCGGCCTCCGTCGCGCAGCCGTCGCGTGACACCAGCAACGATCCGTACGACATCATGAGCCCAGCCACACCCGGACCGACTTCGCACAGCTACTTCTCGCAGCGCCTGCGCCTGCACTACGTCGACTGGGGTAACCCCGAGGCGCCACCCCTGCTGCTGCTCCACGGCGGCCGCGATCACTGCCGCAACTGGGACTGGGTGGCCGAGGCGCTGCGCGATCAGTGGCACATCATCGCGCCGGATCTCCGCGGCCACGGCGACAGCGAGTGGTCGACCGACGGCCACTACCCGATGGAGTGCTACATCTACGATCTCGCCCAGCTCATCCACCAGCAGCAGCTCGCGCCGGTCACCATCGTCGCCCACTCGCTGGGCGGTAACATCGCGCTGCGCTACACCGGTTGCTACCCGGACACGGTGCGCCGCCTCGTCGCCATCGAGGGCCTCGGCTTCTCGCCCACCAAGCTCGCCGAGCGCGACGCCATCGGCCTCGACGAACGCCTGCGCGGCTGGATCGACGACAAGCGCCAACTCGCCGGCCGCCTGCCGCGCCGCTATGCCTCGATCGAGGACGCCTACCAGCGCATGCAGGCGGAAAACAAGCATCTCTCGCCCGAGCGTGCGCGCCACCTGACCATCCACGGCGTCAACCAGAACGAGGACGGCACCTACTCGTGGAAGTTCGACAACTACGTGCGCTCGTGGCCGGCCTACGACATGCCGCAGGCCGACGTCCAGCGCCTGTGGAGTAACATCACCTGCCCGACCCTGCTGCTCTACGGCAACGAGAGTTTCGCGTCCAACCCGGCCGAAGACGGCCGCGCGCAGTACTTCCGCAATGCGCGCATCGAGACGCTGGACAACGCCGGGCACTGGCTGCACCACGACCAGTTCGAGCGTTTCATGGAACTGGTGCAGGGCTTCATCGGCGCCGATGGTGGTGGTGTCTGACACCGAGGTGTAAGTCTTTAGATTATCTGTCGCCGAGTCGGTCGACACAGCGAGCGGAGGGTTTGATACCGTGCAAGCACTGGAGGAATTCCGCGCCGAAGCGCGCGCCTGGCTGGAAGAGAACTGCCCGCCGGCCATGCGCACGCCCCTGCCCGACGAGGAGCGCGTGTGGGGCGGGCGCAAGGCGACGTTCAAGAACCCCGACAGCAAGCTGTGGCTGGAGCGCGTCGCCGCGCGCGGCTGGACCGTGCCGACCTGGCCGGTCGAGTACGGCGGTGCCGGTCTCGACGCCGACCAGGCCCAGGTACTGCGCGAGGAGATGGCCCGGCTCAAGTGCCGCCAGCCGCTGGCCTCGTTCGGCATCTGGATGCTCGGCCCGGTGCTGCTCAAGTACGGCAGCGAGGCGCAGAAGCGCGAACACCTGCCGAAGATCGCGCGCGGCGAGATCCGCTGGTGCCAGGGCTACTCCGAGCCCGGCGCCGGTTCCGACCTCGCCTCGCTCAAGACGCGCTGCGAGGACCAGGGCGACCACTACCTGATCAACGGCCAGAAGATCTGGACCTCCTACGCCAATTACGCCGACTGGATCTTCTGCCTCGTGCGCACCGACACCAGCACCAAGCACAACGGCATCTCCTTCATCCTGTTCGACATGGCGAGCGCAGGGGTGGAGACGCGCCCGATCACCCTCATCAGCGGCGCCTCGGTGTTCTGCGAGACCTTCTTCACCGACGTCCGCGTGCCCAAGGACAACCTCGTCGGCGGCCTCAACCAGGGCTGGACCATCGCCAAGGAACTGCTCCAGCACGAGCGCGGCATGATCGCCGAGATCGGCCGCACCATCGGCGGCACGGTGCCGCCGGTCGACGTCGTCGCCCAGCACTACCTGGCCGAAGAGGACGGACGCATCGCCGAGCCCGCGCTGCGCGACGCCGTGGCGCGCCACGTCATGAAGGACCGCGCCTTCGGCCTGACCATCCGCCGCGCCGCGCAGGAGAGCGAGACCGGCACCGCCTCCGGCGGCCTGTCGTCGATGTTCAAGTACTACGGTACGGAGCAGAACAAGGCCAAGTTCGAACTCATCATGAAATGCGCCGGCCACAACGCGCTAGGCTGGGCAGGTGAGGGCTTCAGCGACCAGGAGATCGAGATCTGCCGCACCTGGCTGCGCTCCAAGGGCAACTCGATCGAGGGCGGCACCTCCGAGGTGCAGTTGAACGTCATCGCCAAGCGCGTGCTCGGCCTGCCGGATTGAGGGGGAGCCATGAACCTCGTACTGAACGAAGAAGAGACCATCCTCAAGCGCGGCGCGCACGAGTACTTCGGCGAACGCCTGCCGGTGGCGGCCCTGCGCCGCCTGCGCGACGAGCATGATGCGGACGGCTTCGAGCGCGCCGCCTGGGCCGAGATGGCCGACATGGGCTGGGCCGGCGTGCTCCTGCCCGAGGCCTACGGCGGTGCCGGCTTCGGCTACCGCGGGCTCGGCCAGATCCTGGAGGAGGCCGGGCGTACGCTCGCCGCCTCGCCGCTGGTCGCCACCGTGCTGAGTGCCGCGCCGCTGGTCCTGGCGGCCGGCAGCGAGGCGCAGCGCGAGGCCATCCTGCCGGCGGTCGCCGCCGGCGAGTGCCTGCTGGCGCTGGCCATCGACGAGGGCGCACGCCATGCGCCCGACCGCATCGCGACCACCGTGACCGCGGTCGACGGTGGCCTGCGTATCGACGGCACCAAGCGCTTCGTCCTCGACGGCCACGTCGCTGATCATTTCGTCGTCGTCGCGCGCAGCCACGGCGCGGTCGACGCCACCGACGGCATCACCCTGCTGCTGGTGCCGGCCGCCAGCGCCGGCGTCCGCGTCACGCGGACCGCCATGGTTGATTCACGCAATGCCGCGCGGGTCGAGTTCGCCGGCGTCAACGTCGGCGCCGACGCGGTACTGGGCACGATCGGCGAAGGCTACCCGGCGCTCGAACGCGCCCTCGACGGCGCCCGTGCCGGGCTCGCCGCCGAGATGCTCGGCAGCGGACTCGAAGCCTTCGAGCGCACCGTCGCCTACCTCAAGCTGCGCGAGCAGTTCGGCCAGAAGATCGGCGCTTTCCAGGCGCTCAAGCACCGTGCCGCACTGATGTACTGCGAGATCGAGCTGACTCGCTCGGCGGTGCTGGCCGCACTCGATGCGCTCGATGCCGACAGCGCCGAGGCGCCGGCCCTGGCCAGCCTGGCCAAGGCGCAGGCCTGCGAGATGCTGGAGCTGGTCAGCAACGAGGCGGTGCAGATGCACGGCGGCATCGGCATGACCGACGCCGAGGAGATCGGCTTCTTCCTCAAGCGCGCACGGGTCGCCCAGCAGACCTTCGGCGACGCCGCCTACCACCGCGACCGCTACGCCCGCCTGGCCGGTTTCTGAGCCGGGCGCGATGAACGCCTACGAGGTGCGGCTGCGCGGCGCCGGCGGCGAGCGCAGTATCACCGTCGAGGCGGAGACGGCGGCCGCCGCGCGCGACGCGGCCGAAGCGGCGCACGACGACGAGGTCGTCGCCGTACGCCTGTTGCGCGTGCTCTCGTTCAGCTGCCGCGTGCGCGACGGGCGCTGAAGCGGGAGAGCGTCGCCCGCTTACTTCTTGGCGTGGTGCTTGGTGGCGTGCTGCGTCGCGCGTTGGGCGGCCACCACGTCGCCAACCTTCTTCGAGGGATCCTTCTGGCATTCCGACCAGACCTGGTCGACCTCGACCGGCATCCAGTCCTCGTCGATGACCTCGCTCAGGACCTCGTCCTTGGCGTTCCAGCCGTCGTGCCAGTAGACCACCTCCGGCACGTATTCCATGTCGGTGACGAGGAGATCCTCGCAGGTGTAGTCCTTGGGGCTCTTGGTCGACGTGCTGGTGTCATGTTCGGCCGCGGCGACCCCACCGGTGAGCAGCGCGCCGAGCGCGACGGCTGCGATTGCATGGCTTCTTTTCATGGCGGTATCTCCTTTACAACGGTGCCGGGGTGGCATCGATGTAAAGAGCGTAGGCCAGGCCACGTTGCCGGAGCGTGGCCGCCAGCTTAAAGCTTGGTAATGTTCGCCGTGCGCGCGGCCCTCACGGCGCGAGTACGACCGCATCGCCGCACGCGACGATGCCGCCTTCGACGATCCGCGCGGTGATGCCGCCATGGCCGCGTACCGCGTTGTAGCCGCCGGCGCCGAAGGTTTCCTCCATGCGCGAGCAGGGGTGGCAGGCGCCGGTGCCTTCGAGCAGCACCGCGCCGATGCGGAAGCGGCGCTTCGCCAGCGCGGCGAGGTTGATGCCGGCGACGACGACGTTGCGGCGGAGCAGGGCGGGATCGACGGTCGCGGCAGGAGACCTGGGCCGCGCGTCGGCGAGCAGCGCGGCGATCACGGCGAGGTGTTCGTGCTGGACCAGGGTCACCTGGCGACGCCCCGACCGGCCCGCGTAGTGATCGCCGACGATGCCGCCGGCCGCGTCGAGCACCAGCGTCGCGCAGGCGGCGAGCGGTGCGCGCCGCGCCGGACGGCTGCCGAGCCAGGTGACCCGCCCGCGCTGCGGCAGGCTGTCGAACAGTTCGGCCAGTGTCGGCGTCATCGCCGGCGGCCGATCGCAGTGCGGCAGCGCCGGTTCAGGCCTTGCGCGCCGGTTTCTTCTTCGCGCTCGCCTTCTTCGCCACCTTCTTCGCCGGCGTCTTCTGCGTGGCCCGCGCACGTGACGACTTGTAGGCGTTGAACAGCCGCTCCTTGGGATATTCCGCGCCGGCGACGTGCTCGATGGTCGAGATGCGCACCATCTGGTAGACGCGGATGCGGAACTCGGGGTCGCAGGACATGCGTACGTAGAGATCGCGCGGTGGTACGCCGTAGTCCTCTTCGAGCCATTGCATGAGGTTGGCGGTGGCGTCGTAGACGGCGTGTTCGAGCGGTCGGTTGATGCCGACGGCGACGATCGAATCCGGCTTCTCGATGCGCACGCAGGGCAGGCGCTTGTTCTTCACCACCGTGCAGGAAAGCTGCACGGTGGCGCGGGTCTCGTCGGCGATGCCGGTGAACTCGGTATCGCCCTGGCCGCCGTGACAGTCGCCGATGTAGAGCAGGCCGCCGTCGTTGTAACTGTTCAGGTAGACGGTGTGGCCGGCGCGGATGTCGCGGCAGTCGATGTTGCCGCCGAAGGGGCCCTGGCCGAGCACCGAGGTGAAGACCTCGCGCTCGGGCGCGGTGGCCAGCGTGCCGATGAAGGGTTCGAGCTTCCAGGTCAGCGAATCGGAGTACTTGCCCCAGCCGTCGCGGGTGTGGCCGCTCGGCCCCGGCAGGTGCTCGATGACGTGGACGTAACCGTCGGTGCAGTCCTTGTAGCGCAGCGAGTCGCCGAGCGGTCCCATGCCGGGAATGATGCCGGAGAAGCCGTAGCGCCACGGATCGATCCAGTCGATGTGTACGGCCAACACGTCGCCGGCCTTGCAACCGTCGACGTAAATCGGGCCGACCACCGGGTTGAACAGGCCGGGGGTGGCCTTGGCGAGGCTCGCGAAATGCTTGCCCTCGAAGCCCATCACCTTGGGATGATCGCTGTCGTCGGCGATCATGCCGGACAGGGCGTCGTCGGTCTCGACCCGGAAGGTCTCGCCCGGCTTGACCCTGAGACAAGGCTTGTCGCGGTTGTCGAAAGCGTATTTCTGAACCTTGCGGCGCTTGATCGTGCGCATCGTTCTGCCTCCCCGGAAATGCGTGTTGAGGCAGGCATTCTAGTCGACGCCCTGGCGCCGGACACGCGCGGGCCATGCGGGCCGACACCG
The DNA here is from genome assembly GCA_024235015.1 of Gammaproteobacteria bacterium. Classification (GTDB taxonomy): domain Bacteria; phylum Pseudomonadota; class Gammaproteobacteria; genus JACKNG01. Next base: position 704,493 of record JACKNG010000002.1, on the reverse strand, counting down.
GCCGCGCAGCGGGCAAATTGCCCTGTCTGCGCGCAGGTCGCGGCAGTAGCTTGGGCAGCGAGCCGGGCCTTCGCCCCGGACCAAGGAGGATCCCGCCCATGACCCAGCGACAAGCCGCCCTCGTGCGCTTCGACGACGCCAGCATCAACTGGCGCCAGCTCGGCGAGTTCGAGCACTTCCACTACACCATCATCGACGTCGATCCGGACAACGAGATCGCCGACTTCGCGCTGCGCTTCGTGCCCGGCGAACGCATCTTCCTGCATCGCCACCGTGCCCACACCAACACCACCGTGGTGCAGGGCGAGCACCGCATCTACGAGCCCGCCGGGGACCTGCGCGAGGTGCGCCCGCAGGGCAGCTACACCTCGGCGCCGGCGGCCACCGACCCGCATGCCGAGGGCGGCGGGGCGGACGGCGCCATCGTCGTCTACCAGACCCGCGGCAGCGCCGACGGCGTGGTCTTCGACGTCCTCGACGATGCCCACAACGTGGTCGGGACGCTCGGCGTGGGCGATCTCGCCCAGTTGTTCGAACTGCAGGGGCGGCGTCCGGGCGCCTGAGGCGCGCGGGCGCCGCGCCGCGCCCGTCGCCCGTCCGACAAACCTGCCCCGACCCCTCGATCGGGGGTATCCTGTCGCCGGCTTTATCCAGGGCCGGGCGGTGGTCGTCCACACCCGGCCATCCGCCAGGCTCGACCAGGTGAAGACGGTGCAGGTTACCCCCGCCCAGGTTCTCGATTTCTATTTCGGCACGCGCCTCGACGACGTCGCGGCGATGCGGGCCTGCCTCGACCGCTGGTTCACCGTCGACCGCGCCTTCGACGCCGCGATCGATGCGCAGTTCGGCGATGCCGTGCGCCACGCCCTGGACGGCGGCTACCCCGAGTGGGTGGACGAGGCACGCCCGGCGCTGGCCCTGGTCGTCCTGCTCGACCAGCTGCCGCGCAACATCTTCCGTGGCAGCGGGCGCGCCTTCGCCGGCGATGCGCGGGCGCGCACCGTCGCGCTGCAGGCGTTCGAGCAGGGGCACGACCAGGTGCTGTCGCTGACCGAGCGCATCATCCTCCACATGCCGCTCGAACACGCCGAGGATCTCGCGCTGCAGGATCGCTGCGTGGCCGGCTACGAAGCCCTGCACGCAGCGGCGGATCCGGCCTGGCATCCGATCACGAGTGCCGCGCTCAAGGCCGGTTACGACCACCGCGCGGTGATCCGGCGCTTCGGCCGTTTCCCCCATCGCAACCTCCTGCTCGGGCGCGCGTGCACGGCGGAGGAGACGGCCTACCTCGCCGAGAATCGCAGTGCCTGGGGCCAGGGCGCGGCCGACCTCGAGGACGCCTGAGCACCACGCCCGCCACCCACCGCCAGGACCTCATGAACACGACCCTGTGGACGCGGCCGGTGACCCCGGCCGACATCAACGACCTGCACCGCGAGACGGCCTGCGCAAGCCTCGGTATCGAGTTCGTCGAGATCGGGCCCGACTACATGCGCGCGACCATGCCGGTCGATGCGCGCACGGTGCAGCCCTACCGCATCCTGCATGGCGGTGCCTCGCTGCTGCTGGCCGAGACCCTGGCTTCCTGCGCGGCGGCCTTCGCCGCGCCGCCGGACCACCGCGTGGTCGGGCTCGAGGTGAATGGCAATCACCTCAAGTCGGCGCGCGCGGGTCACGTCACCGGCACGGTGCGCCCGGTCCACGTCGGTCGCTCGACGCAGGTCTGGCAGGTCGAGATCGTCAACGACGCCGGCGAGCTGTGCTGCCTGTCGCGGGCGACGCTGGCGGTGCTGCAACCCGCACCGGACTGATTGTCGGGCGCGCGAAGCACGTGCTAGCGTCCCGTCCGACGCACCCGCTCGCGGTGCCCTGAGGGGAGACGAAACATGGCCAACCTGAGCCCGGTCCCGTTCGCGGACATCCCGGATTACCTGCAGAACGTGATGCATGCCTACGACGACGAGCTCGGCGGCTCGGGCTTCGTCCAGGTGTTCGCGCATGCGCCCGAGGTGTTCAAGCACTTCATCGATTTCTATTTCAAGCTCGAGCTCGAGACCCGCGGCGCGGTCGACGGTGTCATCACCGAGCTGGCCCGCCTGATGGTGGCGCAGAAGAACAACTGCCACCTCTGAATGGGCGCCCGCCTTGCGGTCGCAAGGCAGGCAGGTCTCGATGAAGAGAAGATCGCGGAGGTTCCGCGTTACCGTGACAGCACGCTGTTGAACGCGCGCGAGAAGGCCGCCATCCACTATGCCGAGGTGCTGGCGGGCGATCACCAGTCGGCCGACCAGGCCCTGTTCGACGAGTTGCGCGCGCAGTTCAGCGAAGCGGAGATCATCGATCTCGGCATCCGCATCATGACCTTCGTCGGCTACGGCCGCCTGGTGCGGGTGCTGGGCCTGGAGATCGGCGGGACCTGTCCGTTGCCGCACCCGGGCTGAGCGGCGCACGGCATGGGCGCGACGCGGGTACCGCGGCGCCCGTGTCGGTGCCGTGACGTTTCAGGCGGTCGATGGCAGCCTGGCGAGCAGCTGCTCGGCGGCACGGATCAGGCCATCCTGGTGCGGCTGCAGTTCCTGCTGGCCCATGTTGCCGAGGATGGCCTGGAAGGGATCGACGAGACCGGTGTCGACCCCGGCCAGGGTCTCGATCACGGCATGGGCGAAGAACGGTACCGTCGGCGCGCTGTAGCCGCCCTCGTGGCACATCACCAGGCGCCCGCCGCAGCACGCGTCGGCGAAGCGCATGAGCTTCCGGGTCAACACGCGGTAGCCTTCGCTGGTCATCATCTGGCGGCCCAGCGGGTCGTAGGCGCCGGCGTCGAAGCCGGACGGCACGAAAACGAGTTCCGGTCGGTACTTTTCCAGCGCCGGCAGGACGACGCGGTCGAACACCGCCTCGTAGGCGCCGACCCCGGAACCCGGCGGCAGCGGCACGTTGATGTTGTAGCCCGCACCCTCGCCCTCGCCGTTTTCGTGCAGGAAGCCGGAGTTGTGCGGGAAGCAGCGATCCTGGTGCACCGAAATCGTCAGCGCACGGGGGTCGTCGTAGAACGCGGCCTGGGTGCCGTTGCCGTGGTGCACGTCCCAGTCGACGTAGGCGATCCGTTGCAGGCCGCGCACGTCGAGCGCGTGGCGACCGGCAATGGCACCGTTGCAGAAGATACAGAAGCCCATGGCGAGCTCGGGCATGGCGTGGTGGCCGGGCGGGCGCACCAGGGCGTAGGCGTTGGCGAGGCGGCCGTCGAGCACCGCGTCGACCGCCTCGATGACGCCGCCGGCGGCGAGCAGCGCGATGTCGTAGCTGCCGCGGCCCATCGGCGTGAACACCCCGGCATCGACCCCGAGGCTGTCATTGAGCCCGCGGATGTGTTCGAGGTGGGTGCGGGTGTGCACGCGCAGGACTTCGGCCTCGGTCGCCGGCCGCGGCTTGATCTCGGTGACCTGGTCGAGCAGGCCGCTGACCGCCATGAGGTTCCGGATGCGGCGCTTGGTGTCGGGATTCTCGGCGTGCTCGTAGGGCTCGACGGGATTACCGTAGGGCATCACGCCGGCGAGGTTGCCGGTGTTGTGCCAGAGGTAGAGTTCATGGAATACGAAGCCGGTCGGCATGCCTGAGTCCTCCCCGGGGGTAGTGGTGACGGCGCATCGTATTGTGACCCAAAGCGCGTGGCTCGCCGCGGTGGTCCTGGCGGCGGCGGTAGTCGCCGCGCCGGCCGTGCTGCAGCGCCTGGTGGTCGGTGATTTCTCGGCCGCCCGCGCCGGCGACCCGCTCGGCGCGGACTGGGCGCCGCTCGCGTTCGAGGGGCGCCCGGGGCCGACCACGTACCGGCTGGTCGAGGATGCCGGCGTCACCGTGGTCGCGGCGCGCGCGGCGGGCACGGCCTCGGCGCTGATGCATCCACTCGAAGTCGATCCGCTCGCGTGGTCGCGGCTGCGCTGGCGCTGGCAGGCCGAGACGCTGCCGCAGGGCGCCGACATCGGCCGCCGCGCGGGCGACGACTACGCGGCGCGCATCTACGTCACTTTCGCCTACGATGCCGCCGACGTCGGCCTGTTCGAGCGCGCGCGTTTCGAGCTCCTGCGCCTGCGTTACGGGCACTACCCGCCGCGCGCCGCGCTGAACTACGTGTGGGATGTCCACGCCGCGGTCGGCACCGTCACGCCCAATGCCTACACCGGGCGGGTGGCCATGGTGGTGGTGGAATCGGGCGCGGCCCGCCTGGGCGAATGGGTCGAAGAGGAACGTGACCTCGTCGCCGATTTCCGCCGCGCCTTCGGCTACGCGCCGCCGCGCATCAGCGGCATCGCCATCATGACCGACGCCGACGACACCGGCTCGCTGGCAGCCGCACGCTACGGCGACATCGAACTCCTCGCGGCGCAGCCGTGAAGGCCGACCTGGACGGCAGCGGCAGGCGGGCGCGGGGGCGCGCGCAGTGCCGGGTGTGCGGCGCGGCCCCGGCGTGACTGCCGCTGACCGGTGTGCCGGGCACCGCGCAGGACCGCACCCGTAGTTTTCCGCCAGCCTGCTAGAATGCGCCGCGCGGCGCGCAGCGTGCCGAGCGCGCCGCATGATTCCGCCTCATCCCGACAGGTCCAGCGTCATGATCCAACCCGGCTGCCGTGCCCCGCTTCGTTTCCCCGTCCTGCTCGCGGTGCTGCTGTGCGCCGGTGCGCCGCTCGCCAGCGCGAGTGCCGGTGAACCGCACGAACTGGTCAGTGCCGTGATCGAGCGCGTCATGGCGCGTCTCGGCGAGTTCACCGACGAGCAGGCGCAGAACGGCGCGGTAAACCGGGTGTTCGAGGAGGAGCTCAGCCCCCATCTCGCGTTCGGCACCATCGCGCGCTGGTTGTCCGGGCCGCGCTGGGCGACTTTCAGCGAGGCCGACCGCGAGGAGCTGACCGCGGTCATTCACGATCACATCGTGCAGGTCTATTCCTCGCTGCTTGCCTACGGCCGCGACGTCACCATTGTCGTCGATCCGCATTCGACCCGGCACAAGAGCGCGGCCAAGGTCGCGGCCGTGCTGACCACGCCGGACAAGCGCAGCTTCGACGTCGAGTTCCGCCTGCTCGAAAGCCCGCACGGCTGGCTGCTCTACGATCTCGTCGCCGACGGCGTCAGCTTCGCCCGCACCATGCAGGCCGAACTCGGCCCGGTGATCACCGCCGACGGCGTACCCGGCGTGCGCGCCTACCTCGCGCGAACCCGTTGATGCCGGCGCCGGCCGGCTGTCGGTGCTGGCGGCAGCGATGACGACCACGCTCTACCTGCCGGTCGAGAACCAGGTCCGCGAACTCGACGCCAAGCTGCTCTTCGCCGGCCTCGCCGCCGCGCGCGGCTACCGCGTGGTGCTGGGTAACAAGCAGCTCCTGCACTTCGCCCTGCCGCGCTTCGCGCCGGGGGTGTTCATCGCCAAGAGCATGCGCGCGCGCGGGCGGCTGATGTTCGACATCATCCGCGGTCTCGGCCACGAACTGGTGGCCTGGGACGAGGAGAGCCTGGTGCGCTTCGACTCGCCCGAGTACTACGACTGGCGCTTCTCGCCGGCGACCTTCAACGCCATCCGTCACCTGTTCGCCTGGGGCGAGGACGACGCCGCGATGTTCGCCGCCTATCCCGGCAATGACGGCAGCGTCGCCATCCACCCGACCGGCAATCCGCGCCTGGACCTGCTGCGGCCGCGCCTGGCCGGGTTCTTCGCCGAGGAGTGCGCGGCCCTGCAGCGCCGCCATGGCCGCTACGTGCTGGTCAACACCAACTTCTCCTTCGTCAATCCCTTCCTCGCCACCCATGCCCTGGTGCTCGGGCCGGCTGCCGGCGGCCAGCGCGAGAGCCGCGTCGCCCACGGCATGAGCGCCGAGTTCGCGCGTGGCATGTACGCGCACCAGGAGGCGATCTTCGCCCATTTCCGCGCCCTGCTGCCGCGCCTGGCGGCGGCCTTGCCCGACACCCGTATCGTGCTGCGCCCGCACCCCTCGGAGAACCACGACGTGTGGCGCGAACTGCTCGCGCCCCACGCCAACATCGAGGTCTGCCACGAGGGCAACGTCATCCCCTGGCTGATGGGCGCGGCGCTGCTGCTGCACAACGGCTGCACCACGGCGGTCGAGGCCTCGCTGGCCGAGCGGCCGGTGGTGGCCTATCGCCCGGTACGCTCCGAGACTTTCGACTACGCCCTGCCCAACGGCCTGTCCCACCAGGCCGACAGTATCGACGCCGTCATCGAGCAGGTCGGTGCGATCCTCGACGGCCGTCTCGGCCTGGTCGATGCGGCCACCCGCGGCCGTTTCTACGCCCGTCACCTGGCCGCGGCCGAGGGCCCGCTGGCCTGCGAACGCATCCTCGACGTGCTCGACGGGCTCGGTTACCGCGCCGGCTGGCAGGCCCCGGTGCGGCGCGGTGCGCGGGCACGTGCGCGCGTGCGCGGTGCCGTGCGCACCGCCATCAAGCGCTTCAACATGCGGCGGCGAAACCACTGGGCGAGCGGTCGGTACAACGCCCACCGTTACCCCGGCATCGCAGCGGACGCGCTGAATGCGCGCCTCGCACGGTTGCTGCAGGCGGCCGGGGTGACGGCCGCCGTCCACGCCGAACCCTGCGGCGAAGACCTCTACCGGCTCGAACCGCCGCGCTGAGGCGCGGCCGGGCGCTGCGCGGCGTGTCCGCGTGGGGGTATAATCGCACCCCCGCGCCCGGCGTCCGCCGTGTGCCCATTCCCCTAAGACGACAGCGGCAATCGCATGCAAACAGATCAATCCAGCGCCGCCGCCGCGGCGACGCCTCCCATCGTCGTCGCCGAGATCGGCTGTAATCACAAGGGCGATCTCGACATCGCCCGCGAACTCGTGCGCAGCGCGGCGGACTTCGCCGGCGCCGCCTATGCCAAGTTCCAGAAACGCACCAACCGCGAGTTGCTGAGCGCCGAGGAATACGCCGCGCCGCATCCCAACCCGGCCAACAGCTACGGCGCGACCTACGGTGAGCATCGCGAATTCCTCGAGTTCGACCGTGAGCAGCACCGCGAACTGATGGCTTTCTGCGCCGAGATCGGCATCGGCTACGCGTGCTCGGTATGGGATCTCAGCGCCGCGCGCGACATCGCCGCGCTCGGGCCCGACTACGTCAAGGTGCCCTCGGCCTGCAATCTCGACCAGCGCCTGCTCGGTTTCCTCGCCGAGGAATACGGCGGTGACATCCACGTCTCGCTGGGCATGACCACGGCGCGGGAAGAAGCCGAACTGATCGCCTTTCTCGAACGCCACGGCGCGGCGTCGCGCACCGTGGTCTATGCCTGCACCTCGGGTTACCCGGTGCCGCACGCCGACGTCTGCCTGCACGAGATCACGCGCCTGCGTGCGGACTACGGCGACCGCGTCAAGGCGATCGGCTTCTCCGGCCACCACCTCGGCATCGCGCTGGACATCGCGGCGCAGACCCTGGGCGCGAGCTGGATCGAGCGCCACTTCACCCTCGACCGGACCTGGAAGGGCACCGACCACGCGGCCTCGCTCGAACCCGACGGCCTGCGCCGGCTGGTGCGCGACACCGCCGCCGTCGCCGCCGCCCTGCACGGCAAGCCGGCCGACATCCTGCCCATCGAGGAGCCGCAGCGGGCCAAGCTCAAGCGCCTGGTGGGCTGAGCGCGTGCGCTGGGTCGCCCTGATGCCGCTGCGTGGCGGCTCGAAATCGATCCCGCGCAAGAACCTCCTCGACGTCGCCGGGCGCCCGCTGTTCGCCTGGAGCCTCGACGCGGCCGTCGGTTCGGGCGTGTTCGACGAGGTGGTGGTGGCGAGTGACGATGCCGCCATCCGCGCTGCCGTCAGCGCGGCATTCGGCGCCACGGTCACGGTTGTCGACCGCCACCCGGAGAATGCCAGCGACACGGCCAGCAGCGAGTCGGTCATGCTCGAAGTGCTGGCGCGGCGGCCCTGCGACGTGCTGGCGCTGGTCCAGGCGACCTCGCCGCTGACCACGGCGGCCGACTTCGTCGCCGCGCGGGCGCGCTTCGAGCGCGACGGCCTCGATTCACTACTGACCGCGGTGCGCTGGAAGCGCTTCGTGTGGAGCGAAGACGCCCGCGCGCTCAACTACGATCCGGCCGCACGGCCGCGGCGCCAGGACTTCGCCGGCGCGCTGGTCGAGAACGGGGCTTTCTACTTCACCCGCACCACGCTGCTGCAGGCCGGCGGCAGCCGCCTCGGCGGGCGTATCGGCATCCACGAGATGGCCGCCGATGCCCTGCTCGAGATCGACGAACCGGAGGACCTCGAGCAGGTCGCCCGCCTGCTCGCCGCGCGCCGGCACGCCTGAACGCCTGAACGCCTGAACGCCTGAACGCCTGAACGCCTGAACGCCTGAACGCCCCGCCTGCCTTGCCCGCCCGCCGCCGCTCTTCTATCGTCGGCAGGGATGACCGCTGTCACGATGACGCCCGGCCCGCGCCGGCCGCGCGCCGTCCACAACCACGGGGAGAAGTACACATGGGATTCGTTCGCAGCCCGCAAGAAATCGCCCGCATCCAGGAAGCACTGGCCAAACCGCGTTTCGTCAACGCCGAGATGCTGATGGTCGACTTCCTCACCCGGCCCGCCATCGTGCGCCACCTGCTGCCACCGGGGCTCGAAGCCACGGCCAACCCGCGCGTCACCGCCATGGTCGGCCGCTGGCAGAGCAACTGCGTGGGCGATTTCGACGGCGGCGCAGTTTACGTCGAGGCGCGCCACGGCGACATCGTCGGTGACTACGTGCTGGCCATGTACATGGATCGCGACCAGCCCATCATCTACGGCCGCGAGCTGTTCGGCGAGCCCAAGCGCCAGGCCGAGAGCCGCCTGTTCCACAACGGCGCGCGTTTCAACGGCCGCGTCACCCGTCACGGCACCACGCTGATCGAGCTCGACGTCGAACTCGAACGTGACCTCGGCCCGGGCGGGGTCGAGGGCGTCAACTTCAACTACAAGGCCATCCCGGCCACCCACGGCATCGGCCTGGAATGGGACGCCGCGCTGACCTGCGCGCGCTTCCACAACGAACTCAAGGTCAACCGCGAGGGCCGCGGGCGGGTCGCCCTCGGTGCCACGGTGCACGATCCGCTCGACGAGCTCGAGGTGGTGGAAGTGCTGCGCGGGGCCTACGTCGAGGGCGACCTCGTCGCCCGTGCCGAGACCCTCGCCTACATCGACGGTGCGGCCTTCCTGCCCTATGCCCTGGGGCGCACCGACGACTGGAGCGCGCTCGACAGCGAGACCCGCCCGGCCATCGCACCGCCCGGCATGCCACGCGCGGTGTCGGGGGGGTGAGGGATGCCGACGCGTTGACTAGACACGCTGTCTAGTCTAGCTTGCGGCGATGCCAGCCTCGCCGCAGCGCCGCGTTCGTAACGATGCCCCGGGGGGCGCGTGGTCAGCGTGACGCGCCGCCCGCGCGCCGCCGCGCGTGACGCCCAGGCGATGGAGGAACGCCTGCTCGGCGCGCTCGAACGCCTGCTTGCGCACGAGCCGAGCTACACCACGCTGTCGGTGGCGCGCCTGGCCCGCGAAGCGGGCATCGCGCGGGCCACCTTCTACCTCCATTTCCGCGACAAGAGCGACCTCGTGCAGCGCCTGTTGGCGCGGGTCGAGGACGAGATGATCGCCGCCGGCGGCGCCTGGTTCCGTCACGCCGAAGACTTCGCTTACGCCGACCTGCGCGCGGCCATGCAGCGCTTCGCCGGCGTCTACCGTGCCCACGGCGCCATCCTCCGCGTCGCCGAGGAGACCGCCGCCTACGATCCCGACATCGCCGCGCTCTACGCCCGCACCCTCGACCGTTTCCGCGCCGAGACGCGCGGCGCGGTGCGGCGCATCGCGGCCGCCGGGCGCGCCCACGCCAGCCTGCCGCCGCAGCTCGGCGACGTCCTCGCTTGGGCTGCCGACCATCTCTACGTACGCCACGTGGCCAACCTGCCCGAGGCGGAACTCGGGCCGCTGCTCGACGCCATGACCCACCTCGTGTGGAGCGCCGTCTTCGCGGCTCCGCCCGGCGATGCCTGACGGGGCCGCACCGCTACGAACACCATCGACAAGCCAGGGGAGATCCCACCATGCAGGACATCGGCAAGCTGCTGCCGCTCGACGAGCAGCTCAATCACCAGATCATCGACACCTTCGCCACCGTCGCGCAGTCCGACCTGTCGTGGACGGAGAAGCTGTGGATGCCGGTTTCGCGCAAGGACGGCAGCCTGCAGCTCGACATGGGGATGGGGCGCTATCCCAACCGCGACGTCATCGACGGCTTCGCCGGCCTCTCGCGCGGCCTCGAGCAATGGACCGTGCGCGCCAGCCGCGAACTCTCGCTCGACCCGCTGGCAACGGCGGTCGGCCCGCTCAGCTACGAGGTCGTCGAACCGCTGAAGAAGGTGCGCTGGAAGCTCGCGAAGAACGACATCATCCCGCTCGAATTCGACATTACGTTCAACGACGTCTTCCCGCCCTTCTTCGAGGATCGCCACATCCAGCGCGACGAGCGCAGTTTCCGCGTCGTCTCCAACGTGGTGCGCTACCACCAGGCCGGCGAGCCGAGCGGCTGGTACGCCATCGACGGCAAGCGCGAGACCATCAACACCGAGGACTGGTTCTGCTACCGCGACCATTCCTGGGGCGTGCGCCTCGACGTCGGCGCGCCGCCCTCCGACCTGCGCCCGGCGCGCGACTTCGGCGAACGCAAGTTCGAGGATTCCAAGTTCCTGCTCAACTGGTCGCCGATCCTGCTGCAACGGCCCGACGGCACCCGCTACGAGTACCACTTCTACCTGCAGATCCGCGGCGAGGAGGTGTTCTACTTTTCGGGCTATCGCAACCACGCCGACGGTCGCCAGGAACGCATTGCGCGCGCCCGGCCCGAGCTGCGCTACGTCGACGAGACCCGTCGCCTGATCGGCGGGCGCATCCATTTCGACATGCTCTCGGGCGAGACGGCGACCGTCGAACTCGACGTCCGCGGCGATTCCGGCTTCTACCTCGGGCCCGCGCTTTACCTCGGGTTCGACGGCAAGAAGCATGGCAACTGGCGCGGCGAACTCGATCTCGACGGTGAACGGATCGCGGACATGACCGCGCCCGCGGTGCGCAAGCGCATGGGTTCGGCGGTGCGCGACACCATCGTCGGCGTGCGCGAGGGCGACGCCACCGGCCACGGCCTGTTCGAGCCCATCGTGCTCGGCGAATGGCCGGATCTCGAACTCTACGGCACCCAGCCCTGAGGCCGCGGCGATGGCACGCGATCTCGAACGCATGCTGGACGGTCTGCGCGGCTACCTCGCCGACGGCAGCCGCCTGAGCGGCATCGTGCCGTTGTCGACGGGACACTCCAACGAGACCTACCTGCTCGAGGGCATCGACCGCATCCTGCGCATGCCGCCTTCCGAGGAGGGCCTGCTGCCACCCTACGACATGGCGCTCCAGCACGCCGTGCTCGCGGCAATGGGCAGCGCGGCGGAGGGCCCGCCGGTGCCGGCGGTCTACGAGCTGTGCAGCGACCCGGCAGTCATCGGCGACGCCTTCTTCGTCATGCAACGACTCGACGGCGAGGCCTTCGAGTACGTCACGCCGGCGTGGTTGCTGGGCGCGCCGTCGAGCCAGCCGGACGCCATGTGCCGCCAGTGGATAGCCGCGGTTACGGCCGTCCACCGCCTGCCGGCCGACTGCATGCCGGCGGCCACGCGCAGCCCGGTCGACGAGGCCCGTCACTGGCTGGCGGTCGCCGAGGAAGCCGAGGCGCCTGCCGCCCTGCTCGAAGTCCTGCACGGGCTGGTCGGTGCGCCGCCGCGCTCGTCGGGGCCGGTCACGCCGGTGCACGGCGACCCCAAGCACGGCAACTGCCTGTGGGCACGCGACGGCCGCCTGCTCGCCCTGCTCGACTGGGAGATGGCCGGCATCGGCGAGCCCATGACCGATCTCGGCTATATCGCGCATTTCTATGACCAGGGCGAGGCCAAACTGGCCACGGCCGGCTACGAGTTGCCGGGATGGTGGAGCAAGGCGCAGGTGGTCGACGCCTGGGAACGGGCGACCGGCCGCCAGGCCGTCGATCTCATGCGCTACGAAGCCCTGGCGGTGGCCAAGATCGCCGCCATCATTGCGCTGGGTTATCACCTGTTCGCGAGCGGGCGGACCCGCGACCCGCGTTTCGAGGCCTGGGCCGCAGTGATCCCGGGCTACGTCGACATGGCGGTGCGCTTTGCCGCTGCGTGAGAGCGAGGTCGGACGGCCGGGGAGGAATTAAGTGCCGGGCCTTGCGGCCCGGCGAGGGGAGGTCCCAGATGCAGGATTCGAGGGGAGGTCGTTCTGCATTGGTGGATTCAGTTTACAACAGAAATGACGCACCGCAACATTTAATTTTGCATAACAGCATTTCCATTCCGGCGAAGCCGCTCGGGCCGTACCCGGCACCGCGGTGACCTGCACACGCGCAGCGGCCACCGTCTCCATGCATGGACGACGACGGCTGCGGGGAATTTAAGTGCCGGGCCTTGCGGCCCGGCGAGGGGAGGTCCCAGTGCAGGTGTCGAGGGGAGGTCGATCTGCATTGGAGTGTTCAGTATAGCGCAAGAATGTCGCAGTGCAACATCAATATTTCGAACGGCGGATGGAGCGCGCAGTGGGCTCGATGGTGGCCGCGATGGGTGACGTGCAGGGGGGGAATTAAGTGCCGGGCCTTGCGGCCCGGCGAGGGGAGGTCCCAATAACAGATTTCGAGGGGAGGTCGATTTGCTGTCTTGGTGGAACGAAGTATAGGCCCCGGATACCGCATTGCAACAATCGATTTGGAATAAGTCTATTCCTTCGCGGCGCAATGAGTTCTGTGAATGTTCTCATGCAAAGACTGACATGCAGGCGCCACGCTGGGTCGTGGCACCTGGCGGGCGGCGGCAGGGGTGGACGCGGCAGGCGGCGACGAGGGAGAAATTAAGTGCCGGGCCTTTGCGGCCCGGCGAGGGGAGGTCCCAGTAACAGAATCGAGGGGAGGTCGAAGGACTGTTATGGTGCGGCGCAGTATAGGGAAATTTTGTGGCGTTGCAACATGTATCCTGCACAACTCTGTTTCCCGCTCGGAACATGATGCCGGCCGCGGTCGCTTCAGGCCGGTTCGCAGCTCCGCTCGGCACGTTCGAAGCCCGCCTCGCGCAACCAGTGCGCGTAGTGATCGCGATCCTCGGGGTGACGGAAAGGCATGCGCGCGATGTGATCGTCGAGATCGAAATCGGGGTAGTGGTCGAGGTAACGGCGGGCGTAGCGCCCCGCTTCCACCGCGTCGCCCAGCGCGGCATGGATGGCCGCGAACCAGCGGCAGGCGGAGACCTGCGGGGTGTGCAGCTCCTTGATCACCGCGGCCGCGGCGGCGTAGCGCCGCGCCACGAAGTTGGCCGCGGCGTACAGGCTGCGCGGCCAGTCGCCGAGGAAGGGATTGATCTCGAAGGCTCGCTCGAGCAGTTCCATGGCACGTTCCGGCTCGCCGGCCAGGGTCAGGGCCTGGGCCAGGAAGGCATAGCAGTCGGCGTCGTTCATGTTGAGTTCGAGCGCGGTCTCGAAGCACTCGATGGCCTTGTCGAGATCCTTGCGGAAGAAGTGGACCATGCCGAGACACAGGCGGTAGGTGTGCGCCGACGGGTCCATGTGCACCGCGCGTTGGGCGTAGTCGAGCGCCTTGTCCAGCGAGCCCTGCGGTTCGCAGGTCCAGTACTCGTTGTAGGCGACGGCATAGGTCCAGGCGATGCCGGCATAGGCGCGCGGGTATTCCGGGTCGACCTGGATGGCCTGCAGGTAGAGGCCGCGTGCGGCGAGGTTGTCCTCGCGGTTGAACTTGAGCCACAGCTCGCGCCCGCGCAGCACGAGGTCGTAGGCGGCGGCGCTGTGCGCCGACTGCTCGCTGCGCGCGCGCTTACGTTCACTGACCTCCAGGCGGCCGACCAGGGTCGAGACGATGCGCCGGGTCAGTTCGTCCTGCACGGCGAAGACGTCTTCGAGGCGGCGGTCGAAGCGCTCCGCCCACAGGTGATGGCCGCTCGCCGCCTCGATCAGCTGCGCATTGACGCGCACGCGGTCGCCGGCCTTGCGCACGCTGCCCTCGAGGATGTAGCGGACATTGAGCTCCTCGCCGATGTCCTGCGCCTTGTGTGCGCGGCCCTTGAAACTGAAGCTGGTGTTGCGCGAGGTGACGACGAGATCCTTGAAGCGGGACAACTCCGTGATGACGTCCTCGGTGATGCCGTCGGCGAAATACTCGTCCTCGGCCTGGCCGGTCATATTGGTGAAGGGCAGCACCACGATCGACGGGCGTGCCGGTGGCGATGCGGCGCCCGCAGCCGGCTTGGGCTCCGGTGCCGGCGGTGCGGCGTCGTCGTCCGTCGCCTCGTCGTCGAGGGCGTACACGCGCACCGGGCGCGCGATGTTCTTCACTTCCTGCTCGCCGAGGAAGCGCCAGCGCGTGTCGCCGCGGCCGACGACGAAGTCGTAGGCTGGCCCCGACAGCGTGACCGAACCCGGCTCGGCCAGCGCCTCGAGGCGGGCCGCGATGTTGACGCCTTCGCCGTAGATGCTGCCGTCGCTCTGCTGCAGGATGTCGCCGAGGTTGATGCCGATGCGGAAGCGCATGCGGCGCCCTTCCGGGCGTTCGGCGTTGCGCCGCGCGAGTTCGGCCTGGATCGAGACGCTGGCATCGAGCGCCTCGAGCACGCTGTCGAACACCGCCAGCACGCTGTCGCCGGCGGTGTCGACGATGCGGCCGCCGTGCTCGGCGGTGGCGGCGCGGAACACCTCGCGCGAGGCCTCCAGCATCGCCACCGTGTCCGCCTCGTCCTCGCCCATCAGCCGCGAGTAACCGGCCACGTCGGCACTGACGATGGCGGCGAGGCGGCGCCTGGGCTCGGTGAACATGGCGGACCGGCGCGGCTCGTATGACTCAGTCGAGCAGCGGCTTGCCGCTGACGAAGCGATCGAGCACGTTCTTGGTGATGCGCGAGACGTTGTTCTTGTAGTTGTCGTGGGCCAGCGAACCCGGCCAGGCGATCGAACTCGTCGCGAACACGCCGCCGCCGTTGGCGGTCTCGTAGAAGACCAGGTCGGCGCGCACCAGATCGTTCTCCTGTCCGCCGGTGCCGGGGTAGTTGATCAGCAACTCCTCGCACACCACCAGGTAGATGTCGGTGTGATCTTCCGACGAGGCCAGCAGGTAGGCATTGGGTGGCGTGCCGAGGGCACGATCGGCGCGGTCGAGCTCGAGGCCGGCGGCACCGCCGCCGATGAGACCGAAGTCGCCGATGCGTTCATCCGCACCGACCCCGTTCATGATCCAGCGCACTTCCTTCTTGAAGCTGTCCGGCTTGCGCACGTAGTACGACGAGATGTCGAAGCCCTGGGCGGTGAAACCCGTACCCACGATCTGCTGCGGCGGGCGCCCGTTGCGCCGCCACAGGCCGCCGTACTCGCCGGTGAAGCCGTGGTAGTACTCGCCCGTGCGCGCTTCCCAGGCGCGGATGCCGTCCTCGTTGCGGCGGACCTCGATGATGCCGGGCACTTCGTCGTGATAGGCGATGCGCCAGTACCAGCCGTTGGCGCCGAGGTACATGAAGCGCCCGCCGCGCTGCTGCCAGGCGTGCAGCGCATCCCACATCTGTTTCGAGTGGTACTCGGGATGGGAGGACGACAACACCACGCGGTAGGGCTCGATGGCCTTGAGGCCCTCGTAGTGCAGCTCCTCGTCGGTGATGACGTCGTACTCGTAGCCGAGGTTCTCGAGCCAGTTGATGATGTGGGTGTCGGCATTGAACTGCCACAGGGTCGAACCCTCGCCACCCAGCCACGACTTGTACTTCGGCCGCATGTTGAGAATGGGCCGCAGGCGCGAGGAATGGCACACCCCGGAACCATCCGAATGCACGTCGTAGCAGCTCGCGCCGTATTCGCGGTGGACGTTGCGGTAGAGATCCTGGCGTTCGTGTTCGACCAGGCGCCCGCCGAGCAACTGTGCGATCGGCGCATCGGTACCCATGTGCTCGTTGGCGTAGGCCATGTAGCTCGCCGTCGGCAGCACGAAGCAGATCTTCGCCGTCGCCTGGCCGCGCGGTGGCAGCACCGCGAACGGCACGTAGTCCTCGTCTTCGAGATCGTCGCCGCAGCGCAGGCGCGCGCAGTACAGCCCGCTCTTGAGATTCTTCGGTACGGTCAGCGAGACATCGACCTGCCAGGCGGCATCGTAGACGTCGTCGTCGTGGAAATGGATGGCGCCGTATTCGCGTGGCGCGTGGCGCCAGTTCATCTCCTCGCCGCTCCAGTTCCAGCCGGTCATGCCGCGCGCCGGCATGTGCACGACGTGGCCGTGCAGGCGGTGGGGCGACAGATCGGAGACCTTGACGCTGCTGATGTCGGCGCTGAAGTCCCAGGCGCCGAAGACGTCGTTGGCCAGCGTGCGATCGAGGGTCGGTGCGCGCAGGGTCTCCATTTCGGCGCGGTCGAGCGCGCGGGTGGCGATGCGCGGGCTGTCGATCTTGCCGTTGTAATGCTGATCGCACACCGTGCGGCCGGCATCGAAGCGTTGGAAGCGCGCGGCCATGGTCACCGGGCCGTCGTGGGCGGCGAGACGGGTGAGCTTGGCGGTCGCCCGGGTCACCGCGGCGTCGCGCGTGCCGACGTGGGTGTGCAGTGGTTCCTGGATGATCACCACTTTCTTCGTCTTGGCATCGAAGCTGGCGGCGACGAAATACCACTCGCGGGCGAGCAGGGCACGCCCGGTGGAGAAGGTCTCGCTGCGGCCACGGCCGCCGCCGAGGGTGAGCGAAATGCCGCCGTTCTCGGGCGCGATGCCGAGCACCGCGCCGCCGCCGTTGCGCCCGCCCCAATGGCTGATCAAGGCCTGCGCGCCGCGCTCCGGCGTGGTCGGCCAGATGAAGGCCTGCAGGGTGAAGCTGCCGAGTGCGGGCATGTTGTCGGCACGCGGGATCTCGACGAAGGAGCCGGCATGGATGACCTGCTTGCGCCCCTTGTAGATACCGTTGGCCGGCGTGCGCACCACGCGTTCCTGGTAACCCGGGCCGTCCGGGTTCATGTCGCCGCAGATCAGGCGCACGAAATCGGCGCGGAATTCCCGGGCCTCGCAGTTGACCATGAAGTTGATGGTCTCGCCGGGCGCCACGCTGACGCGGTCGGCATAGGCAGTGATCTTCATCATCGTTGTTGTCCTCCCCCGGTCGAACGTCCGTCTCAGGCGCGCAAGGTTTCACCCGTCAGCGCTTTCCAGCGCTGGCGGAAGACGTACCACTCGGCCTCGGCCTGGCTGGTGAAGCGCCGGCCGAGGAGCTTGACCGGCTCGCCCGCCTTGCCGGTGGTCCTGGCCAGTTGCCATTCGCGGTTGGGCTTGATCACCACCAGGCAGTACTTGTCCGCCATCGGTGCGCCGCGCATGCGGTTGAGCAGGCGTTGCAGGTCCGGGCTGTGGTGGCCGATGGGGTTCTGCTTGAACTCCTCGATGAGGCGGCGATCGTCCGCGTGCGGCCGGTAATTCTCGTGGGCTTCGTTCAGCTCTGCCATGGCTCGTCCTCCCCGCAGGCCAGTGGTTTGAACACGAGCGGGGAGTATAGCGCCGAACCCGCCGCGCCCCGTGAGCGCGGCGGGTGCGCCACTCAGAACGCGGTGCCGTGGCGCGCCGCGTAGGCGGCGTAGGCCGGTGCGAGTACGGCCAGTGCCGGGCGATCGGCGCCGCCGATGATGCGGTCGTCGAGGCTGGCGATACCGATGAGCCCGGCGCCGCTGCCGCACAGGAAGGCCTCGCTGGCGCCGGTCAGGTCGTAGGCGGTGAGCGGTCGCTCGACGGCCTGGCCGCCGCCCGCCCGCCAGCACTCGAGCACGGTGGCGCGGGTGATGCCGGGCAGGGCGCCCTCG
This sequence comes from Gammaproteobacteria bacterium, assembly GCA_024235015.1. Lineage (GTDB taxonomy): Bacteria > Pseudomonadota > Gammaproteobacteria > JACKNG01. The sequence continues at coordinate 686,575 of JACKNG010000002.1, read as the reverse complement.
CTGGTCGGCGGCGTGACCAGGACGTCGTCGACGACGGCGAAGACGTTCGCCGCGCTGGCCTCGGCGATGCGGGCCTCGCCGTTCAGCAGCAGGGCGTCGTCGTAACCACGCAGGCGCGCCTCGCGCTTGGCCAGCACGTTGTTGAGGTAGTTGAGACTCTTGACCTGGGGATCGAGCATGTCCGCACGCGGGCGGCGCTGGCTGGCGGTCGCGAGGCGCAGGCCGCGGGCACGGATCTCGGCACTGAACATGCGGATGTCGGCGACGATGCAATAGAACTCCGGCTCGTGGCAGTCGGTCGGGTCGAGGGTCAGCGCGCCGACCCCGCGCGTGACCAGTACGCGCACGTAAGCCTCGGGCGCACCGTGGGCGCGCGCCGTCGCGCACACCGTGTCGGCCAGGGCGGCCTGGCCGAGCGGCAGTTCGAGGCCGATGGCGCGGGCCGAGCGCGCCAGGCGCGCGAGGTGGGCGTCGAGGCGGAACACCCGCCCGCCCGTGATGCGGATGCCTTCGAACACGCCGTCACCGTAGAGCAGGCCGTGATCGAGCAGGGGCACGCGGCACTCGCGCGCGTCGCCGATGTGTCCGCGATGCCAGACTTTCATGACTTCTCTCCTTCCAGGCGTAGTGCGATGCCCTCGGCGGCGTGGCGCACGCGGCGCACCGCGGCGGCCGTGCCGAGCGCGTGGAAACGGGCCGCGACCAGGGCCAGGGCGACGCAGCCCTCGAGGCGGCCGCCGACCAGCACCGGCGCGGCGGCGACGCAGAGGCCCGCCTGCCATTCCTCGTCGTTGACGGCCCAACCGCGGCTGCGCGCCTCCGCCACCGCCGCGGCGAGCGCGGTACGGCTGCGCAGGGTGGCGGGGGTGTAGCGCGGCAAGGCCTCCAATTCGACCGCGTCCGGGGCGTGGGCGAGGTAGAGCTTGCCGACCGCGGTGGCATGTACGGGCACGCTCGAGCCGAGGCGCGGCGCGGCGCGCAGGAAGCCATCGCCCTCGGCTTTCTCCAGCACCACCAGGCGGCCGCCGCGGGCGACGACCAGGAAGAAGGTCTCGCCGAGCTCGTGCGCGGCGGCCTCCAGCACCGGCTGTGCGGCATGGGCGATCGGCTCGCGCCGGGCGCAGGCCAGGCCCAGGGTCATCAGGCCGAGCCCGGCCTGGTAGCGGCCGTGGGCGTCACGCTCGAGCAGGCCGCGCGCGACCAGCGGCGCGAGGATGCGGTGGGCACTGGAACGCGGCATGTCGAGGCTGCGCGCGATGTCGGCCAGGCGCAGGGCCTGGCCGGCCTGGCCGAGCAGGAAGAGGGCGTCGAGGGCCTTGTCGATGGTCGCCATGGGTGTTCCGTATTGCAGAACGATGTTCGCAAAAACAGAACAAGCAATGGCAGTTTCGCGCGGCGGCGTCAAGCCGGCGGTGAATCCCCAGTGAAACCCACGCTCGCAGGACCCGGCGCCGGCGCTCGCCGGCCAGGCCGCCGCACGCGGCGTACGCTGCGCGTTCCGCCATGTGGTACAAGGCGTCATCCGATCACGCGACGAGGGGCAGGTAGAGAACAATGGACAAGGCGCGAATGAAAGCGATGGCCGACCGCGTGTTCCGCGACGTTGCCGGCGGCATGGCGGCGGGGCTGGCCTGGCTCGGTTGCGAAACCGGGCTGTTCAGCGTGCTGGCCGAGCGCGGCCCGCTCGGCTTCGCGGCGCTCGCCGAGGCCAGCGGCCTGGTGCCGCGCTACGTCGAGGAATGGGCGCGCGGCATGGTCGCCGCCGGTTACCTCGATTACGACCCGGCGGCGGAAACCGTCAGCCTGCCCGCCGAGCACGCCTGGTTGCTCGCCTCCGACGGCACCGATCACTACATGGGCGGCCTGTTCGGCATGGTGCCGCCCCTGATGGCCGTGGCGCCGCGCATCCGCACGGCCTTTCGCGAGGGTGGCGGGGTGCCCTTCGCCGATTTTCCGCCGGAATGCCGCCACGCCATCGACCTCATGAACCGCGGTAACTACGAGCACCGCTTGGCGGGTTACTGGTTGCAGCAGCTGCCGGACACCGTGGCGCGTCTCGAAGCGGGTGGACGGGTGCTCGATCTCGGCTGCGGCAACGGCCAGGTCGTGGTCGCACTGGCGCGAGCCTTCCCGGCCAGCACCATCGTCGGCGTCGACCCCGATGCGGCGTCCATCGCCCAGGCACACGCGGCCGTCGCCGACGCCGGTGTGGGCGCCAACACCGAGCTCGTCCAGGCGACCCTCGACGCCGTGCCGCTCGATCCGCCCTACGATCTCGTCACCGCCTGCGATTGCCTGCACGACCTGCCGGACCCCGTCGGCGTGCTGCGCGACGTGCGCGCGCGCCTGGCACCGGACGGCGTGCTGCTCGCCATCGAACCGCGCGTGGCCGATCGCCTCGAGGACAACGTCAACCCGCTGGCGGCGATGTTCTACGGTTTCAGCGTGTTCCACTGCACCACGCAGTCGATGGCCCACGACGGCGCGGCGCTCGGTGCCTGCCTGGGGCCGACGCGCACGCGGGCGCTGTTCGCCGAGGCCGGTTTCTCGCGCGTCGACGAGGTCGACGTGCGCAGCCCGGTGAACCTGTTCTACGCGGTGCGCGCGTGAGCGCGCCGCGCTTGCCTCATTTCTTCAGCTGGTCTTCGCGGCTCTTCATCGGGAAGTGCATCGCGAAGGGGGTCGGCCAGGCGTAGGGCAGGTCGACCAGCGTGCCGCCCGCCGTCACCGACTCGGCCAGGGCAAGGGTGGCGGCGAGTACGGCGCGCTGACCGTCGGCATCGCAGGGCGCGCCGAGCGCGTTGCCCATGGGGTGATTGACGAAGGCCGTGCGCGGCGCGCGCACGTTCCACGACAGGTCACGCCCGGTCGAGAGCAGCGTGGTGACGATGCCGTGCTCTTCGACCACGCGCGCCACCAGGCCGGCGGTCTGGTGATCGAGCGGGCAGGCCGGGATCAGCACCAGCACGTCGACGCCGTCGGCGGCGAGCTCGCGCGCGAAGGCCGGCGCGGCCACCTCGCAGACCTCGTTGCGGATGTAGATACGGCCCATGAAGCCGCTCCACAGCCGTGGCGCGACACTGCCGATGACCCCGGCCGCGGCCAGTTCGTGCAGGCGCTCGAGCGGGAACTGGCAGTTGATGTCGCGGCCGGCGTCGCGGTGATCGTAGTAGTTGTCGTTGATTTGAAAACGGTCCGCGGGCGTGTTGGACGGGATGGCATCGAGACGCAGATCGTTACGGGCGTCGGCATCGAACGGCGGCGCATCGACGCGCGAGATGCCGCCGGTAGTGAGCAGCGACACCCGGCACTCGGCCAGCGATTTCGCGAGCGGTGTGAGCGGCGCGGTGTCGTTGACGGTCCAGTCGTAGGGCGGAAAGCCGAGCGCCTGGTAGCGCGCGTTGAGCTGGTCGACGTAGGCCAATGGTGGCATGGTCGCTTGCTGCATGTTGATTCTCCCGGTGCGCGCCTACCCGGCAAGGGGGCCGGGCGACCGTCACAGGGTAATCAATCGGTGACAGGCCTGTCATGGTGCCGCCGGCGGAGTGCGGGAGGCGGCACGGGAGCGCCTTCCTGCGCGGGCGGAAAGGCGAGGGCACCGCGGCGCCCTCGCCATCCGCTTACGTCACTTCTTAACGCACTGGGCCTTGGTGTCGTCCCACTTTTGGCCGGTCTTGCAGTGGTGGGCGTCAGCGGCCAGGGTCGCGAAGCTGGCGAGCAGCAGGGCAGTGGCAAGCAGGGTCGAGATGGTCTTGGTCTTCATGGTCGTACTCCTCGTAGAGAGCAGCGTGGTGGATCAATGGACCGAGTCAGGAACAGTGCGCACCGTGTTGACCGGTGGACGTGAGACCGGCGCGGCGGCGCAAGTTCAATCGGCGCGTGGCCGCTCGAAAACCGTGTGAACGCGCTGCATGTGGCTGGTGGGAAAAGGAAATCCGGGGTCGTGGCGGCGCCCGTGACGATCCGCCCGCCGCGGGTTCGGAACCGTCCTACGCAGATCGTTCAACTACGCCAGAAGGCGGGATGCAGCAGCACCAGCAGGGTGAAGAACTCGAGCCGCCCGAGCAGCATGGCGAAGCTGTAGAGCACCTTGAGCCACGGCGCCACGGTGGCGAAGCTGAGGCTCGTCGTGCCGAGCCCGGGGCCGAGGTTGTTCAGGGTGGTCGCGGTCGCGCCGAAGGCCGAGACCTGGTCGAGGCCGCCGATCATGCCCAAGGTCATGAGCAGCGCGAAGACCAGCACGTAGAGGGCGAAGAAGCCCCACACGGCGTCGGTCACCTTGTCGGGCAGGATGCGTTCGTCGTGCTTGAGCGGGCGCACCAGGGTGGGATGCACCAGGCGTTCGATCTGCAGCGCGCAGTTGCGCGCGAGCACGACGAAACGGATGACCTTGATGCCGCCGGCGGTCGAGCCGGCGCAGCCGCCGATACAGCTGATGTAGAAGAGGAAGGTCGGCAGCACGTTCGGCCACTGGGTGAAATCCTCGTCCATGTAGCCGGTACTGGTGATCACGGTGACGACGGCGAACGCGGCTGCGCGCCAGGCTTCGAATCCGCCCAGGTGATCGTAGCCGGTGACCAGGGCGGCAGTGAGAGCGACGGCGACGATGACGACGACGAGGAAGGCGATCGTCTCGCCGTGCTTGCGGTAAGGCGTGATGGAGCGCTGGTGCAGGGCCATGTAGTGCAGGGTGAACGGCACCGAACCGAGCAGCATGAAAATAACCGCGATGCTCTCGATCGCATCGCTGTGGAAGTAGGCGAAGCTCGCGTCGTGGGTGGAGAAGCCGCCGGTCGAGAGCGTCGACATGGCGTGGCACACGGCGTCGAAGGGCGACATGCCGGCGGCCAGGTAGGCCAGCGCGCAGAGCCCGGTGAGACCGGCATAGATGCCCCACAGGTGCTGCGCGGTCTTGCCGATGCGCGGGGTCAGCTTGTCGTCCTTCATCGGCCCGCTGGCCTCGGCGCGCAGCAGCTGCATGCCGCCGACGCCGATCATGGGCAGGATGGCGACCGCCGAGACGATCATGCCGATGCCGCCCAGCCACTGCAGCTGGTTGCGGTAGTAGAGGATGGAGATGGGCATGCGGTCGAGGCCCGACAGCACCGTCGCCCCGGTGGTGGTGAAGCCGGACACCGCCTCGAACAGGGCCTCGTCCAGGGTGAGGTCGAGCAGGACGTAGAACGGCACCGCGCTGAGCAGCGACAGCAGCACCCAGAACAGGGCGACGACGATGAAACCGTCGCGCGCGCGCAGGCGCTGGATACCGTGGCGTTCCGGCCACCACAGGGCGAGGCCGGCGGCCGCGGTGAGCGCGGCGAAGCTGGCCCAGGCCACGCTGCGCGTTTCGTGGTCGCTCAGCGACAGCAGCAGCACCGGCAGCAGCGAAGCGGCGAACAGCATCAGCAGCAGCCCGGCCAGTTGTTGCAGTTGAGGACGTCGCATGGCGTTCCCCCGGTGGAATCGGCACGGAGTATCGGGGCGTCGCGCCGCGTACTCACGTAAAGATTGCGTAAGGCTTTTATGGAATTTTTATGTGCACTGGGGCTAGGCTTGCGCTGCAATGCGTGGCCATGAACTGTCCGGGAAAGCCCTGTACTGGCGGCCGCGCCTGCGGCTGGCCGCGTGTCGCGGCTGCCCGCGGTTGCGGGCCGGTACATGCCGGCAGGGCGTCCCGGGGTACGCGTGTCCTGCCCCTGCCCATACTCGCACAGGCCGCTGGCGTTGCCACGCGCAACGCCTGGCCAGCCGTCCGCGCGCATGCTGAGCGAACGCTTTCCCTGGGGCGTCGAGCGGGCGCGCCGGCCGTGGCTGCTGGTCGTGCTGTGCCTCGCGGTGGCGGTTGCACTGGCCTACCTGATCGAGGGCTGGCTGCCGCACGCCAACCACTCGCTGATTTTCCTCGTCGCGGTCCTCGCGGTGGCAGGCAACACCGGCTTCGCGCCGGCCGTGGCCACGGCGGTCCTGGCCTTCGTCGCCTACAACTTCCTGTTCACCGCGCCGGCGCACACCCTGCGTGTGCACAGCACCGACGAACTGGCCACCCTGGGCTTCTTCCTCATCGCCGGACTGCTGGTCGCCGCGCTCGGCGCGCGTATGCGTCGTTACGTGACCGTCGCCGCTGAGCATGCCGCCCGCGCCGAGGATCTCGGCGCGCTGAGCCGCCGGCTGGCCGCGGTGTCCGATGCCGACGCGGTGGCGACGGCCCTGGTCGAGGGCGTTGCCGCGGTCACCGGGCACCGCGCCGAGGTGAGCTACGGCGGGGCGTCGTCCGCGGCGGTGCCGCGCGGCTGGAGCGAACTCGCCCTGGCCACGGACGCGGAGCGTTTCGGCCAGGTCCGCGTCGACTCCGGCGATCCCGCCGTCCTCGAGACGGTGCGCGGGCTGTGCGCGCAGGCCGCGGTGGTGCTCGAGCGCATCCGCCTCGCCGCGGCGCTCGACGAGGCGCGCATCGAGACCGAGACCGAGCGCCTGCGCGGCGCGCTGCTGTCGTCCGTCTCGCACGACCTGCGTACCCCGCTCGCCTCGATCATCGGCGCCACCACCAGCCTGCGCGAACTCGGCCCCGCGCTCAGTACGAGTGCGCGCGAAGACCTGCTGGACATGGTGGTGAGCGAGGCCGAACGGCTCAATCGTTACATCCAGAACCTGCTCGACATGACCCGCCTCGGCCAGGGCGCGCTGAGCCTCAAGCGCGACTGGACCGACGTCGACGACATCGTCGCCAGCGCACTCGCCCGCCTCGGCGGCGTACTGCGCGGGGTCGACGTCGCGCTCGATCTCGCGTCGGGCCTGCCGCTGCTCAGGATCCACGGCGCGCTGGTCGAGCAGGCCCTGGTCAACGTGCTGGAGAACGCCGCGCGGCACTCGCCGCCGGGCGGCACGGTGACCCTGGCCGTGGCCGTGGTCGACGGCGAGTTGCGTTTCGAGGTGAGCGACGCCGGCCCCGGTATCCCGCCGGCCGAACGCGAACGCGTGTTCGAATCCTTCTATACCGCGCAGCGCGGTGACAGCGGTGCCGAGGGCACCGGCCTCGGCCTCGCCATCGCGCGTGGTTTCGTCGGTGCCCATGGCGGCAGCATCGTCGCCCTGGACGGCCCCGGCGGGGTGGGCAGCACGTTCCGCATCAGCCTGCCGCTGCCCGAAGAGGCACCGGACCTGCGGGACGGGACGGACTGAGATGACGGCGCGCATCCTGGTCGTCGACGACGAAGCGCAGATCCGCAAGTTCCTGCGCATCAGCCTCGAGGCCGCCGGCTACGTCATCGACGAGGCGCGTACCGGCAGCGAGGCGCTGGAGTTGTGCAACGCGACGGCGCCGGACCTCGTGGTGCTCGACCTCGGCCTGCCCGACATCGACGGCGTCGAGGTCATCGCGCGCCTGCGCGAATGGTCGCGGATGCCGATCCTGGTGCTCTCGGTGCGCTCGCTGGAAGCACAGAAGGTCACCGCCCTCGATGCCGGCGCCAACGACTATCTGACCAAGCCGTTCGGCATCTCGGAGCTGATGGCACGCTGCCGGGTGCTCCTGCGCGACCAACCGGCCGGCGACGACGAACCGATCATTCGCAGCGGCGCGCTGACCATCGATCGGCGCAGTCGCCGGGTCAGCGTGGACGACGAAGTGGTGCACCTGTCGCCGAAGGAATACGCCCTGCTCAACCTGCTCGCCGAGCACCGCGGGCGCATTGTCACCCATCAGCACCTGCTGCGCGCGATCTGGGGCGAGAGCCACGTCGACGACACCCACTACCTGCGCGTCCTGGTCGGCCACCTGCGCCAGAAGCTCGCCGACGATCCCGCCCACCCGCGTTACGTCGTCACCGAGCAGGGCGTGGGCTATCGTTTCGGCGAGAACGGCGCCTGAGCTGCGTTGGCGTAGCAATGGTGACAGTATACTTTCGGAGCGCGTATAGCCGCGGCGAGTGCGCGGGGCGTAAGTATACTGTCACCATTCTCGTCGCGGCGCCGCGACGCAAAAGCACAGGCGGTACCGCTACGAGTTGCAATGGTGACAGTATACTTTTGGAGCACGCATAGCCGCGGCGAGAGCGCAGGTTGAACGTATACTGTCACCATTGATGCTGCGTCGCCGCGGCCTGGATCGAATGAAGCACAGGAGGTGCTGCCATGGCCAGGATGGCCCGTCTCGTCGTTCCCGGGATTCCTCATCACGTCACGCAACGGGGTAGTCGCCGCCAGCAGGTCTTTTTCGGCGACGAGGATTACTCCCGTTACCTGCGCCTGTTGGCGCGCTTCTCGGCGCAGGCCGGTACCGCCATCGTGGCGTATTGCCTGATGCCGAACCACGTCCACCTGATCATGGTGCCCGGCAACGAGGCTGGCTTGCGCGCGGCGTTGGGCGAAGTGCACCGGCGCTACGCGCTGTTCATCAACCAGCGAGAAGGCTGGCGCGGCCACCTGTGGCAGGAACGCTTCTACTCCTCGCCCATGGACGAGTGGCACCTCGCCCATGCGCTGGGTTACGTCGAGAGCAACCCGGTGCGCAGCGGTTTGTGCAGCGATGCCTGCGCGTGGCCGTGGTCGAGCGCCCGGGCACGCGCCGATGGCGGCCAGGATGCCCTGCTCGATGCGTTGCCCGGACACGTCGTGGGGGCCTGGCGCGAGCTTCGGGCAGCGCCGACCGACGCGGCTGTCGACACACGGATCGCGTGCCTTACGCGCACCGGTCGCCCGCTCGGCGACGCGGCTTTCATCGCGCGGCTCGAACAATTGAGCGGGCGGCGCCTGCGTTCGCGCCGTCGCCGCCCGGACTGAAAAGTATACTGTCCCCGTTACAGCGCGCCGGCCGCGCGCAGCGCTTCCTGGCGTGCCTTGGCCATGTTGTAGGTGCGCGCCATCATGATGCGCTGGGCCTTGAGCCCGCCGCCGGCCTGCAGGGCCGTCACCAGGTACCAGCCGCCCAGCGCATCGGCGGTCATGTCGCGGATGAGGTTGAACACGCGCATGCGCTGCTCGACGTCGGTGTCGGGCTTGGCCGCCATGTACTTGCGCAGGTAGGCGCCGGCCTCGGGGTGCCTGAGATCGGCTTCCTCCGGCAGGGTGATGACCAGCCCGCCGGCGACATCGTGCAGCTGTTTCACCATGCTGTGGAAGTTCGACGCGTAGTAGTACTTGGTGACGTTGATGCCGAGGATGTTGGGATGCAGCATGCCGTCGGCGGTGGTCTCGTAGTTGGCGCAGGCGTGGTCGATGCCCATGCGGATCATCTCGGCGTAGCAGATGAGCTCGGAGATGGCGTCCTGCACGTGCGGGTCGCGCTCCTTGCCCTGGGCCTCGGTGACGAGGTCAGCCAGGCCCACCATCAACTCCGCCTCGTAGGCCGCCATGACCAGCCCGAGCGTGCGCTCCCACAGGCCGAGCGAGGCGGCGAAAGCGCCCGCCATCTGCCATTCACCGGCGAGGAAGACGCGGTCCCAGGGCACGAAGACGTCGTCGAAGACGACGAAACCCTCGGGCATGGAGTGATGCGCGCTGGCCGGGTAGTCGAAAGCGTTGAGTTCGGCCGCGGCGAAGCTGCGCGCGATGATCTTCACCCCCGGGGTGTTGACCGGGATGGAGAAGGCGACGGCATAGTCGGCCTCGTCCTCGCGCATCGACTTGGTCGGCATCACCACCAGTTCGTGGACCAGCGGCGCGCCGGTGATGTGCAGCTTGGCGCCGCGCACCACGATGCCGTCGGTGCGGCGCTCGACGATGCGCACGTAGAGATCGGGATCGAGCTGCTCATGCGCCTTCTTCGAGCGGTCGCCCTTGGCGTCGGTGATGACCTCGGCCGCGCGCAGGTCGTTGTCACGCGCGTAGCGGTACATGTTCTCGATGTTCTCGGCGAACTGCGGGTTGATCGCGGCCAGCCGATCCTTGATCTGCAGCAGCGCCATGTAGACGCCGGTGACGCCACCGACGATCGACATCTGGCGACCCAGCGCGAGGCGCTTGTGCAGCTCTTCCACCGTGCGCGGCACCTGGTAGACACGGTGGGCGAGGGTGCCGTCCTCGGTCTCGTAGGTGATGAGATCGCGGATGTCCGGGTCGTCGTAGGCATAGTCGCTGCACGCGACTTCGAGCGGGACCTGGAAACGCGGGTGCGAGGTGACGTCCGTGATCTTCTCGCCGCCCCAGTAGATGACGCGTCCGTCGTTGAGCGAGGCGCGGTATTCGGCAGCGGTCTTGAGACCCATGGGCAAGTTCTCCTGGTTGTGTTGGGGGGGCCGGCTGAGCGGCGGGCGCAGAACCGCGGCGTCAGAGGCGCGCGCCGCAGCGCGGCGACGTCGACCGGGCTCCAGGGCTCCCCTTGGCTGAAGCGCGGCATGGCGGATGGTGCCGCTCGCCGCCGGCTCTGCGGGGCAACCGGCACCGTGACGATATTTTACTTTCGGGTGTCGCGCAAAAGGCATAGGGTCGTCAGGCCGTCGAGGCCTGCTCGCGGCACGATCCGACCGACTGCCGTCTCTGGAGATTGCCATGCGACGTTCGTCCCCGATGCATGTTCTGCCTGCCTGCGTCCTGCTCTTCGTCGCCGCCGGTCCCCTCTCCGCGGCCACCCTCGGCACTTACGACGCCTGGACCCTGGTCGAGGATCCGCCCCACGCCGGCATGTCGGCCAACGTCGACAGTGCCACCGCGGTCACGCTGCAGGCCAGCGGCTCGGTCCCGGCCGGGGTCGACATCGGTTACCAGAGTGTCGATGGTGGGACCGTCGGCGCCTCCACCGCGGGTTGGTACTTCTCACCCACGGCCGATTTCAGCCTCGCCGTCGACTACGCCGTCACGGGTACCGACCCGGTCGGCGTCACCGCCATCGGCCTCGGTTTCGGTGAAGATGCCGGCGGCGCCAACTCGGGCGGCGCCGTGCTCACCTTCCTCAACGGTGCGCCGCTGGCCTTCGGCGGCGCCGCGCGCACCAACGACGTCTCCACCCTCGCGCCACTCGGCGCAGCCCTTGCCCCCAGCGGCCGCTTGTTCGTCGGCTACGAGGCGGTCAGCGGTGACGTCACCTTCGGCTACAGCACATCCCAGGGCAGCCTCGTGCCGACCGTCAGCGGCAGCTTCGGCGGCCGGCAGAACGGCTGGACCGAGAGTGACCTGCTGGTCTCGCTGTTCCTGCGCAGCGATGCCTTACCGCCGCTATTCGGTCCGCTGCAGTCGGGTAGCTTCGGCGTCACCTTCGGCGCGGTCGAAGTCCTGACCGGTGCGCCGGCGGCGGTACCGCTGCCGGCCGCGACCTGGCTGATGATCTCGGCGCTGGCCGGGCTGCTGGGTCGGCGGCGCAGCGCCGCCGCCTGATCGAGGCACGGCGTTCAGCGCGCCGCGGTGAACGCCTTAGCCCGCTCGCGCAGCACGAACTTCTGGATCTTGCCGCTCGGCGTGCGCGGGAAATCATCGACCAGCTCCAGGCGTTCCGGCAGGTACTGGCGGGTCAGCTTGGCCTGCAGCAGGTAGTCGACCAGGCCGTCGAAGCCGAGTTCGGCCCCGGGCTTGAGACTGACGAAGGCGCAGGCGCGTTCGCCGAGGCGTGTGTCCGGCATGGCGACCACCGCGGCGTCCTGCACCGCCGGGTGGCGGTACAGCAGTTCCTCCACTTCCACCACCGGGATGTTCTCGCCGCCGCGGATGATGATGTCCTTGGAGCGCCCGGTGATGCGGATGTAGCCGTCGTCGTCCATGCGCGCGTTGTCGCCGGTCTCGAACCAGCTGTCCTCATCGACCTCGTAGGCCTCGGGGCGCTTGAGGTAGCCGACGAACAGGGTCGCACACTGCGCCTGCAGGCGGCCTTCAGTCCCGTTGGGCACCACCTCGCCCTGCTCGTCGACGATACGCACGGCATGCCCGGGCAGGGCGCGGCCGTCGGTCTCGAAGACCTTCTCCGCCGGGTCGCCGGGGTAGGTTGCGGTCGAGATGCCCATCTCGGTCATGCCCCAGGCGCTCATCATGTACATGTTGGGCAGGGCGCGTGCGGCTTCGTGCACCAGCACGCGTGGGATCGGCGCGCCGGCGCAGAGGAACAGGCGCAGGCTGGCGAGTGCCTCGCCGTGGCTGGCGGCGGCCTGCACGAGATCGCTCACGAAGGGCGTGGCGCCGAGGGTGAGCGTACAACCCTCCTCGCCGATGATGCGCGCGGCGGCGAGTGCATCCCACTGGTCGAGCAGCACGAGCTTGGTGTGGTTGCGGATGGAGAACACCACGCCGTACATGAAGCCGGTCTGGTGGGCGACCGGCGAGCCCATGAAGACCGCGTCGCGTTCGGTGAAGGAGAACAGCTCGGTGGCGAGCAGGGCCTTGCAGTAGAGCGTGTTCGCGGTGTGCATCACGCCCTTGGGCTGCCCGGTGGTGCCCGAGGTATACATGATCTCGGTGACGTCGTCGGGTGCCGCGCGGCGGTCGGCGAACAAGGCCTCGACCCCCGGCGCCTGTTCGTGCGGGGTGCCGAGCAGGACCTGCTCGAAGGACGTCGCCGGATCGGCACCGCCGATCACCAGCACGTGGCGTAACGCCGGCAGCTTCGCGCGCAGGCCGTCCATCATCGCGGGATAGTCGAAGCCGCGGAACTCGCGCGGCACGATCATCACCTTCGATTCGGCGTAGCCGAGCATGAACTCGAGTTCGCGCTCGCGGAAGATCGGCATCAGCGGGTTGATCACCGCACCGATGCGCACGCAGGCGGCGTGGATGGCGGCGTAGTGCCACCAACTCGGCAACTGCACGGCAACCACGTCGCCCTTGTCGACGCCGAGTGCCATCAGCCCGGCGGCGATGCGTATCGAGTGGTCACGCAGCGCGGCGTAGCTGATCTCGTGGCGCCGGCCGGTCATCGAGTTGTGATCGACCACGGCGATACGCCCCGGGTCGTGTGCCGCGACCTCGTCGAGATCGTCGATCAGCAGGCGGTCCGGCCACAGCCCGGCGGCGCGCATGCGCGCCGCCCGCTCGGCCGGCAGGATGGGATCGGTAGCCATCCGCAATGTCTCCCCTCGTTGGCGGCGCCGCCGCGTGCGGCGCCCGGCCCGGGAGTATAAGCCGGCCGCCCCGGGCGGCACGGACGGCTGTTCGCGGATGGCCGTTGCGTCAGTGCAGGGAGACGACCGGTGCGAGCGACCGCGATTCGCCATCGCCGGCCGGCAGGTGGGCGAGCACGTGCTGCCAGGTCAGCAGCGCGCGCTGGTAGACGTTGTGGCCGCAGGGCGCGCGGAAGCGCTCCGGGTGCTCGGCGAGCAGGCCGAGCAGGCGCACCACCACCCCGGCCATCTGCGGCGTGGGGTTCAGCACGAACTCGCTCATGGCGCGGATGGAACTGGCGTGCAGGGCGGTGACGGGGACGGCCTGGGTGTCGGCATCTTCGGGTGGCATGGGCGGGCGCTCCTCGTGAATCGAGCCCGTACATTAACGCGAATGATTCTCAATCGCAATAATTTGCAGGTGAACTGACGCACGAACTCTTGCCCATCCGGGGGAGAGCGGTTCAATGGCCGTGCCGGGCGTCACATTCGCACGCTGACTCAGTGCCAAGTGGTTGTTTTACGAGGCAGCGCGCGCGTTCGACGCGCCGTATTGCCCATCCGGGTGACACGGGCGAGTTGCCAAGGGTGTCATCGCCGTCAGGATGCGTCCCCATGGTTGCCACCTAAGCCGCTGAATTTGAGTGTCGAGCGGGAGTTGGCACGTAACTTGGTAAGTGCGTGGACGGATATCTCAGGCCCTGAATGCTCGCCGCGACCCCTTCCTCTTCCCGTCCGACCCGTCATGCCCGCCACCGTCGGGCATTAGAGGCCAGCCGGATTCACTCGAACCGACTGGCGAAAAGGCGGGATGGGAGGTTCGGGGAGCGGGCGCGGGTGCATCCGGCCGCAGTACAAGCCCGATGAAGGAGAAACTTTCCATGACATCGATTCGATCCATGTTCGTACTGATCATGCTGACCACGGCATGCAAAGTTCTCGCGATTCCTGTCGGCTTTGTCGGTGGCCAGGTGGTCAATTGCGACGACGGCAACCCGGCGACGGTCCAGGCACTTGTTCCCACCGTTGGGTGCGTTGCTGATTCGGGCGCACAACCGGTCATCCTCCCGGGAGCGGCCAATCCTGGCGATATCAATCTGCAACTGGGCGAAAACCTGACGCTCGACTTCACCGCGGCGACCAACGCCACCGACATCGGTATCAACTTCGTCGACGTCGTCAGCGGGTTCGGGGTCGATGGTTTGTTCTACGTCCCCGACGCGGAGTTCGCGATCGGTGCGCCGCGAACGTTCACCTGGTTGGATCTGGTGTCGTTCGGCATCGACTCGGTTGGAACCTTTGACGTCGAGTACGCGGTGATCGACGCGTCTCGATTGTTGCCCTTGAACGGCGGTGTATACGTCGCGACGCGGGACACTTTCCGCATTACTGTCAACGCTCAGCTGCCGCCGGTGATCAGTCCTGTGCCAGAGCCGGCTTCACTGGTACTCAGCTTGGTTGCGCTCGGCATCATAGTCTGCTGCCCCCGACGTTTTGCGGTCCAGCGGCGAGGGCAAATGAAATTCAATCTGGTAGCGGCACTGCTTCTTTGTGGGAGCTTCTCGTCATTCGCGACCCCCCTAGCGATGACCTTCGTACGCTCGGATGCTTCGAGCCACCTGGGAATCGCCGTCGACTCGGTAACCGGCGAGGTTTACCAGAAGAACGGTTTTGGTCCGGGGTACGGAGATGGGAACAGTCCCACGACCTGGACTCGCTATGAGACCGCCACAGCTTTCGAGGCAGATTCTCCTGCTTCGGTAACCGTCGGCGACACGAACCTTTGGGGTACCTATATGGCGGCTCACGACGGTTCAGTCTTCGCTCGTTCGTCCATGCATTTGAGCGGTCCTTTCAATGAGCCTATCGATGCGAGATTGAGCAAACTGTCCGGACCTTCCGGCGCTGAACTAACTGCCGTTGACGTAGTCGGTATGGGCGGTCTGGCGATTGATAGGTTCGACTGGGGAGGGTTCTCTTCTGTAAACGCCATGAGCGATGGTGTGAACTTGTATGTCGTGGGTAGCGTAGAGGGCGTCAATACCGACGATTGGCAGATCAGCACCTACGACTACGCGCTAAATCTACTGAGTACCGTGACCTTCTCTATCGAGTCGTCGCCGCCGTTCAATTCCTCGCAGAATCCCGGTTTCGCCTTCGCCATTTCAAACTACATTTTCCTCGGCGACGACTACACCGATGGCCAGATCTCAAAGCGAGTAAACGCGTCAACCGGTTTGGTCGAATACGTTGACTTTACGTTGACCGGTTTCGAAGTCGTCGACAATAACGACATTTATATAAACAACGCGACCTACGACGCATTCAACGATACGTTGTACGTCCACAGCGCCAATCAATCCTCATCGTTCTTCAAATTGTCGGGGGCAACTCTTGCTCTTGGACTGGAAATGCCCATTCCCGAGCCGGGCACTGAGATTCTCTGTGTCGTAGCGGTCGTTGGGTTGGCTACTGCGCGGCGACGTACCTACTCCGCCTCGACAACTGGTTCCTAAACGAAGTTTCGGGGACTGTTCGCCACATTGCGAGCCTCGAGATTGCCATACGCGTTTAGATAACAGCTGCAGGCAAAGACAGGCTGGCCCCCTTAGGTCTCCGACTCCGCCACCTTGTCGGGTGCCGTATCCACCCACTTGGGCCTGAGATTGCGACCGCTATCGGCGCAGTCCCGCAGATACAGGTTGATCAAGGTCTGGTACGGCATGTCCATCTGCTCGGCCAGTTCCTTGAAGTAGTCAATCGTCGCTTCTTCGAGGCGAATCGTGATCTGTTTCTTGAGGCGCCTGGCGTAGGGGTTACGCCTGGCGCCAGAGAAGTCGCATTCCTTCTTCATCGCATTCTCGCCGTGTACTGGGCGCGCTCGGCACGGGTTGCCCTGCGTGCGGAGATGATTCGGATGACGTCGCCGGCCTCGCGGCGGCGGTGACAGACGACGAGGGTACGGCCGGGGCTGCCGAGGCCGAGGATGATGAATCTGTCCGCGTCAGCCGAATGGTCCGGATCGTGAACGACGTGGCCGTTCTCGTCGAAGAACACCGACCGTGCTTTTGTAAAGGTCACGCCGTGCTTGCGGGCGTTTGCTCGCTCCTTGAGGGAGGCCCACTCGAAGCGAATGTCGCTCACCGAATGATTGTAGTTACGTCGTAGTTCACTTCAAGATTCTGCCTGCAGCCGACCGTCGCTCGCATCAAGCGAGGAAACTGCATCCTGGATGCACTGATCCGTTCCGGGTTTGGTCGCGAACCTCCGAGGAACCCAACGATCCGGCATCGCATGCAGGGCCGACCTCCATGACCGGCTTCCCGACCGTCCACGCCAGTACGGTCGCGCACATCGAACCGGCCCGCTCTGAGCAGCTAGCCCGGCTCAATACCGCCAGTCGAACTCCACCCCCACCAGCCGCGGCCGCCCCGGCGCGCCGAGGTCGCTGCCCCCGGCAAACGGAAAGGTGAACCCCGCCACGTAGTTCGTGTAGTAGCCCTCGTCGAGCAGGTTGTCGACGAACACACTCAGGCGCGCGTGGTGAGCGCGCGTCTCGAAGCCGGTGCGGAGATCGAGCACGGCGTAACGGGGTGATTCGTTGACGGCGAAGTCGTCCCAGGGGCGCGGGCCGGTGAGGTCGAGGGCGAGGTTCATGAAGGCCTCGGCGGGCAGGCCGGCCAGGGTCACGGCATGGTGCAGGTGCAGCGTGCCGGCGACGGCGTACTCGGCCACCCACTGCACGCCGTTGCCGGAGAGATCGTAGGTCGCCGGCCCACGCGGGCCGAAGCGAAACGGGCGGTAGTCGTCGTAATCGGCATCGTTGACGGTGCCGGCGAGGCCGAGTTCGGCGTGATCGCCGAGCCGGGCACGCAGCGCGAGTTCGGCGCCGACGATGCGTACGTTGCCCTTGTTCGAGGTGACCTCGGCGAAGGCGAGGCGGTCGAGGTCGAGGTTTTGCGCGTCGTCGATGTGGGTGCGGTAGTAAGCGCCTTCGACGGCGAGACGGGCATTGGCCCACTTGAAACCGAGTTCACCGCTCTGCGTCGTCTCGGCGGCGAAGACCGTGCCGGTGCCGCTGTTGATGCCGCCCGGCTTGAACATGCGCGCGAAGCTCGCATAGACCTGCACCGCCTCGCGCGGCCGCCAGCCGAGCGTCACTTGCGCCGAGCCGTCGTCGAAGCGCACGACCTGGCGCACGCCGCCCTGGTTCGCGCGTCGCCACTCGTGGTCGTAGCGTAGCGCCGCGCCGGCGTAGAGGTCGAAGCCCAGCGGCACCTCCAGCGAGCCGAACAGCGCGCGGGTCTCGGCGCGCGTATCGCTCTCGATGGCGAACAGGGTCGGGCCATGGGCGTCGCGGGCGTGGATGGATTGCGCGTAGTCGCCGTCGACGTCCAGCCAGTAGCCGCCCAGCAGCCACTGCCAGGCCTGCCCCGCAGGCGAGGCCAGCCGCAGCTCCTCGCTCAGCCCGGCGCGTTCGTCGTTGCGCTCGGCGAAGAAGATCGGTTGCGCCGAGTAGTCGAGGTCGACGCTGAGATCCTGCGCCACGTCGTGCACGGCGGTGATCGAGGTCAGGGTGAAGCGCGGCGCGGTGTAGGTGAGTTGCAGATCGGCGCCGAGCACGTCGGTGTCGAAGTCGTTGCGGGCGTCGCGCGCGAAGGGCAGGCCGGTGAAGTTGTCCGGCGCGTTGGTGCGGCGGAGCACGAAGCCGCGCTGGGCCTGGTCGCGCACGGCGAGGGTGAGCAGGGCATCGAAATCATTGCGTAGCTGCCAGGCGAGCATCACACGTCCGGCGGCGTGGCGATCGGCATCGATGGCGCGGCCGTCAAAGGTATTGGTGAAGAAGCCATCGAACTCGTCGTAGCGCCAGGCCGCGCGGGCGGCGAAGTCGGAGTCACCCAGCGGGCCGCTGACGAAGCCCTCGGTGCCGAACAGGCCATCACCGCCGGCGCGCGCGCTCACGCCCGCTTGCGGTTCGGCCGTCGGCCGCCGGCGCACCAGGTTGATGGCGCCGCCCGTGCTGCTCTTGCCGTACAGCGCGCCCTGCGGCCCGTGCAGCACCTCGATGCGTTCGAGATCGAACACGAGGCCAGTCGCCTGCGCGCCGCTCAACTGCCAGGCGCCGTCCTCGAACACGCCCACGCTCGGTTCGGCCTGTCCATAGTTGCCCACCCCCCGGATGAGCAACAGGGTTTCCTGGTCGTTGCCATTGCGGATGCGGCTCAGGGCCGGGTCGAGTTTCACGTAGTCATCGAGATCGCCAACGCCGACGGTCGCCAGCGTGTCGTGATCGAAGGCGCGCACCTGCCCCGGTATGGCGGCCAGTGGCTCGGCCTGCTTGCGCGCGGTGACGATGACGGTCTCGCCGTCGAAGGCGGCGGCGGGCCGGACGCACAGTGCGAGCACGAGGGCGAGAACCGCCCGGGCCGCCCAGCGACCTGGGCGGTCAATCGAAGTCCACGAACTCATGTTGGCGAGGGCGTTGTGCCGTCTGGCGGCAGGGCACGTGCGAGGATCGCCGTGCGCACCAGCGCGGGCTGGTCGCGGGTGCCGGTGGCGCGGAACAATGCCTTCAGGTGCGTGCGCACCGTGCTCACGCCGAGGCCGAGGCGCGCGGCGATGGTGGTGGTGTCGGCGCCGCGCACCACCTCGGCCAGCACCCGCGCCTGCGCGGCGGTGATGCCGAAGGCCTCGCGCCATGCGCGGGAGGCCGCGCCCTCGCCGAGGTCCGCGTCGTTGATGACCAACAGGGCCAGCGCGCGCCGGCCGCCGGGCACGGCGCCTGCCGCCGACGGCAGCGGGAGCACGTTCACCGCGCGGCTCTCGCCGCCACCGCAGGGCAGCAGCAGGAGGTTCGCGCCGGGCGCAGCAGCACCCGTCAGGCCGGCCCGCGCCGCCGCGGTAATGGCAGCGAGCAGGTGTTGCGTCGCCGACGCATCGTGGCCGCGCAGGCATTCCCGTTCGACGCACAAGCCATCGCCCGCATCGAGCACGCGCCGCGCGGCGCGGTTCGCGAACAGCGGGCGCGCGTCGGCGCCGGCCACGATCAGGGCCGTGGGTGCATCCTCCAATCCCTGCAACGCGCCGCGCCGTTCGAGATCGAGTGCAGTAAAGCGTTCGTGCAGCACCAGCGCGCGGCGCACGTGCACGGCGAAGGCGTCGAGGCGATCGCAGTCGGTGCGATTGAAGGGAGCCGCGCCTGGCGGGCGCATCACGGCCAGCCCTCCCTGGCGTGCCGTATCGAGATCGAGGACCAGCAGGCAGGCATTGGCGCTGTCCAGGCCGAGCGGCACGCGGACTTCCGTGTGGGCGGGGTTGGTGGCGATCTCTGCGGCACTGACGATTTCGGTCGGCAAGAATGCAGCGCCTTGGCGGATGGCAGTGAGCCGTTCCAACGTGCTGCGGCCGTTGTGCCAGGCCGGGTGCGCGGGATCGTCCATGGTGGTTGGGTCGAAGTAATCGGTACCCTGCAACTCGGCGTAACGGGGCAGGTAACGCGCGACCAGCTCGTCCGGCAGCCCGTACCAGTGCAGGAAGGAGAACTCGAGGTGGTCCCGGTAACGCACGCCGATCTGGGCAAACTTCGCGTCGAACAGCGTGACGAGGTGCGCGAGTGCGACGCGCCAGCGCGATGGATCGAGCGCGGCCCCGTAGATGGCGCCAACCGCTTCGTGCTCGGCACCTCGGGGGGCTTCATCCACGCCGACGGCTTCAACCATCACCGGCTCCGCTGCGTCCGGTGCCGAGCGCCGTGCGCACCAGCGCGGCCTGGTCGCGCGTACCGGTGGCGCGGAACAGCGCCTTCAAGTGCGTGCGCACCGTGGCCGGGCCGATGTCGAAGCGCTCGCCGATGGTCGCGACGTCGTCGCCGGCCACCAGCGCGGCGAGCACGCGGGCCTGGGCGGGGGTGAGGTCGAAGGCGGCGGCGTAATCCTGCGGGTCTGCAGCAGCGACCGACGACGAGGGCGGCAGCAGGAGCACCGCCAGCGGCGCTTGCGCATCCATCGTCGACGACGCGGGCGCCAGGCGCAGCGCCGTCACCCAGCAGGTCGGCGCCGCCGGGTCCTGGCCCAGGCTGACGGGCGTGCCGTTCGCGTCGCCGTCGCCAGTCACCGTGGTGAGGGCGGCGCGCAGTTGCGCCTCGACTGCGCCATCGCCGGCCGCCAGTCGGCCATCCAGCAGGGTGAGGCCTTCGCCGGCGCTGAGCCAGTCGCGCGCCGCACGGTTGGCGAACAGCACGGTGGCATTGGCGCGCGTGACCAGCAGTGGCAGGGTGGCGTCCTCCAGTACCTGCAGCCCGCTGCGGCGCTCGTAGTCGAGGCGGTGCAGGCGTTCGTAGAGCAGCAGCGCGCGCTCCAGGTGGGGCTGCAGGCGATCGAGCCGCGCGCAGTCGGCGCGCGTGAACGGTTGGCAGTCCGGTCCACGCGAGACGGCATAGGAGCCGACGCGCGCGCCGTCGTTGCAGACGTGCTTGACGAGGCAGTACTCGAGTCCGACCCGTACCCGCACCCGCCGGTGCATGGGCACGCGATGGATCTCAGCATCGGTCAGGATCTCGCGGCAGTGGAAGGCGGCGCCGGCGCGGATGGCGTCGAGGCGCGTAGGGGTGCTGAGGCCATTGTGACGTGCGGGATGATCGGGGCGGCCGTAAGAATCCGGTTCCAGCGGATCATCGGCAGCGAGCGCGACGAAATCGTCGACGATAGCCGCCGCGACGCCGGGTTCGATGCCGACCTGGTGGAAGAAATCGAGCCGACGATCGGCGTAGTAGCGCGTGCCGACATGGGCGTAGTGGCCGCCGAAACTGGCCGCGAGACACTGCAGGGTCGCCGGCCAGCGCGCCGGGTCGAGCGCCGCGTCGTACAGCGCGCCGACGAGGCTCGTGTCTTCCGGTGCCGTCATCAGCCCTGCCCTGCCGCGGCGATGGCCAGCCACGGCGCGGCCTGCAGCACGTGGCCGACCAGGGCCGCCTGGCTGCGCGTGCCGGTGAGGCGGAACACCGCCTTGAGGTGAGCGCGCACGGTATTGGCCTGCACGCCGAGGGCGCGGGCGATGTCCTCCACCGCGTCGCCCGCGATGAGCGCGCTGACCACGCGCGCCTGCGCCGGGGAGAAGCCGAAGCGCGCGGCGAGTGCCGCGGGCGGGAGCTCGATCCGCCGCGCCGGGTCGGTGATGTAGAGCGAGGCAACGCGTTTGCGTGCGGTGGCGCCGAGTTCGAACAGCGCGCCCTCGGGGTTTGCAACGCGGACACCGTAGGCCGCGGCCGAGCTGACCCGCTCGACGCGCAGCAGGCCGCCGGCCGCGCCCCTGCCGCTACAGGCCGCCGCAATCCTGGCCGCCAATGCGCGGTCGGCGCGCGGATCGGCACAACGCACCCGCCCCTCGTGCACGACCAGCCCATCCACGCTGGCGAAGACGTCGTGCGCCAGCCGGTTGGCATGCTGCAAGTGGCCGTCAGCATCGACCAGCGCCACGCCCACCTCGAGCATTTCCAGGCCGGCCAGCGCCACCCGCCGCTCGT
Organism: Gammaproteobacteria bacterium; assembly: GCA_024235015.1. Classification (GTDB taxonomy): domain Bacteria; phylum Pseudomonadota; class Gammaproteobacteria; genus JACKNG01. The sequence continues at coordinate 665,038 of JACKNG010000002.1, read as the reverse complement.
CGTCGAGCCGCACGAGGCGCTGGTAGAGCGCGAGGGCACGCGCGAGGTGTTCGCCGAGCAGGTGGAAACGGACGCGTTCGGTGGCGGTGAAGGTGGCGGCCGTCGCCGGGCGCGTGATCTCGAGTTCGAGCTCGAGCGCCGCGCCGTGGGCGAAGCGGGCACTGAGTGCGGTCGCGCCCCGCGCGGGAAGGGGCGTTGCGCTGACGCCCGGGCCGCTGAGCCGTGGCTGCGGCACCGAATCGCGCGATACCGCCACGCTGTCGAGCTGCGCGCCACGCGAGCTGATTCTTGCGCCGGCCGTCGTCGCCGCCAGTTCCGCCGCCAGTACCTCCAGGCAGGCGGGCAGGGCATCGCGGCGCGTCGCGGCCCGGTAGACCACGTCGAGCAGTTGCAGATCGTCCATATCAGCCAACCGTGCCCTGCGGCACATCCCCCCGCGTCGCCCGTGATGGGCCGATTACCCATTCGGAGGGGCGCCGCGCTTTGACCCGCGCGGTCGTCTGCACGGGTCGATTCGAATTCATCGCGAACCCGGGGAAACCCTGTTTCCCCAAGGTTTTGGTTTATACCCCAAAGCGATTGCGGGATGCACTTGCCCATATGGGGGAGGCAAGTGGATTGACACCGGTACCGCGGCTGACGAGTGCTCTACCGCGTCGTCGCGCACAACCGTTTGATTAACTTATGAAACAGGAGATGGCACGCGGATTGCCAACGAAAGAGCAACGAAGACTCCTGCGGGAAGGGACTTGCTTCGATGGCAATGGATTTCATCGAACGTCGGTGGCGGCGGGTGATGAGCGGAGCCGGGTCGCAGACGGCGACCACTCGCAGCGTGGCCGCTGTTGCGACGTGGGTCGCTCGTGCACAGGCGGCAAAGGTCAGCGCGCACTCCGTGCGCATCGCGATGGCCCTCGGGGCTGCCGGAAAGGTTGCTAATGCGTCGCCAGGGACGGTGGCGCGCCATCTGCCTGGTGCCGTTGCAGGTGGGGCTGGGAGCGCGTAAGCGCATGCGACGCGCGGCCACGGCCGTTGCATGCCTGGCGTTCGTAGGGGCGGGGCCGGTGATGGCGGCGCAGTACCTCGAGGATGGGCAGGGGGATCTGCCAACGTACTTTGGAACGTTCGACTCGATCTCCCCGCACATCGTGCTCGAACCGGGCAGCAATCTCGTCGCAGGGAACTACAGGGCGTTCATATGCCCTACCTGTGACGATCGCGACGCGCTCAAGTTCGTCGTCCCGCAAGGCTTCGCGCTCGGCGGTATCGACATGAGCTTCTTCGCCGAAGGCTTCGCCGGGGGAGGGCAAAAATCCAGTACGCCGGTGGAGCGATACCGCTTCGAACTCCAAGCGTTCGATGGAACGCCGCCGCCGTCCGTCGGATTGCTGGAGGTCCAGGCGCTCAAGCCTGGCCCGATCCTCGAGCCGGCCGACAATCCCCTCGAAACGCCGGTGTTCCTGCCAGCGGGTGTTTACGGTCTGGCGTGGGGTGGTACTGCGTTTACGTCGAGGACGGGGAACGCTGTCAACAATATCACCGTGGCCTACAGCTTCGACTTCAAGGTGGCGGCGACGCCGGTACCCTTGCCACCCCCTGCCGCGCTGGTGGCCTTGCCGCTGGCCCTGCTCCGCATCCGCCGCCTGCGTGACAACGCCGGGCCAATCTCAACGTCTCGGCACACCCTCGATGACAACCCGCTACGACAACCGTGAGTGAAGGGATCTCGACATGAACAAGACCTGCACGCTCGGCCTGTGCCTGGCCCTGGCAGCACCAGCCCACGCCGTGCCGAACGACATCTTCGCCATTGGGACCATTGGGGACAGCTTGTCGGATACCGGCAATCTCTCCGGCGTGATCGGCGGAAGCCCGCCTGCGGGCCTGTACTACGGCGATGCCGGATCCTTGGGTGGTACAGGTGTTGTTGCAGAAGATGCGTGGCGGCGTTTCTCGAACGGACCGGTGTGGGTCGAACGATTGGAAAACCTGCTCGGTGGCACGCCGGAATTCGACATGGCGGTCCGTGCCGCCTACGAGCAGAGCTGGGGTGCCACGGTCGATCAGGGTTTAGGGCTGCCGGGCGGATCCGTCGGCACAATCGAATCCAGTGACCCGCTCAATCCTTGGCTCGGATTCAATCAGGCTTTCGGCGGTGCCCAGACCAACGGCACCCTATTTGGCGGTTTATCGCTGCAACAGCAGGGGCAATTCCATGCCGATTTCCTGCGCGACGGTATTCCGAGTTTCAACTGGCCCGCCCCAACAACCGATCAACGCGACCGCACCCTCTACGTCGTCCAGGGCGGCGGCAACGACTTCTTCAACATCACCGGCCCGGGCGACATCCCCGTCGTCCTGCAGGGCGCCGTCGACGCCCTGGGCTCGATCATCACCGACCTCGCCGACGCCGGCGCCAGCAACTTCCTCGTGCCCAACCTGCCCGGTTACATCGTCGCCGACGACTGGGTGACCGCGACCCCTGCCGACGTGCGCAGCCTCTCGCAGGCCTTCAACGGCCTGCTGGCGAGCGAACTCGCCGATCTGCGCACCAACCTCGGCGTCGAAATCGTGGAGGTCGACTGGTTCGCGCTCTTCGACGAGATAGCCGCGAACCCGGCCCACTACGGGCTCACCAACATCAGCCAGCCCTGTCTCGACTTCGACGCCGGCCTCGGCCTCGAAGGCATGTGCGGCAACCCGGACGAATACATGATGTACGACGCGCTGCATCCCAACGCCGCCGTGCACCAGGCGATGGCGGAGGCGGCCTACGTGGCGCTGCAGGAGAACACGGCGCCGGTGCCGTTGCCGGCGGGGTGGTTGCTGATGGGGCCGGCGCTGATTGCAGTCGCGCGAGCGCGCCGCCACCCCAGCGAAGCTTGAATTCCGCCAACAGAGTACCGGGCGCCGGGCTGTCGTTGGTGTCTTTTGATCGGGGCCAGCGCCAAAGAAACAGGTAATAGGAGAAGAGAATTGAAGATCAAAGTTGCTGCACATTGCCTGCTGGCTGTGCTTCTATCCGAAGGTTCGTCCAACGCTAATGCCGCGATTGTCAGGTATACGTATGAAAGCCCTCCGCTGATCGCGTTGGACGATCAACCGAATCCGACGGGCTTCATCTTCGGTGCATTCGACGGAACGCAGACGATTTCCGGGTATATCGATTTCGCCGGCCCGCTAGGGCCAGACCTCGACTATTTCCGCAACAGTATCTATACCCCGACGGGTGAGGGTCCTGACGTGGTGGGATTTGAGTTCACTGACGGAACGCACGTGCTCGGGACGAATGACGGGTCAGCTAAAGAGTGGAGCCTTTCCTTGCACACTGACGCAACAGGAAAGCTGACCGGGTTCTACGGTTTCGACGTATTGAACCCCGGCATATCTCAGGCTCCGTTCACGGGAACCAATCAGCTCGGCCCAGCTTCGCAGTTTCTGCAAATGAGATTGTTCGGGGAGATCGACACGTTCGCCCTTGACAGCGTGTTCCTGTTTGAATGCGTGGAACTGAGTGAAAGTGGGTTCTGCACCCTCGCCGGCGGCGATAGCGCAAATTCCGGAAATACCCTCGAGACGTTTGGTATCGGGGCGTGGGCGACGACGCCTGTCCCAATACCGGCCCCTATGATTCTCCTCGGATCGGCACTTGCGGGCCTCGCGTTGCTTCGAAAGGAGCAAGCGATCGCTTAGAGACCCGAGCGTGAATCGGGGACCGCCCGCGGTTTGCTGGCCTCTTCTGCGGTCTCAAAGCAGTACCTACTAGTGATTAGCGCAAGGGGCTATCCATTTTCGAGGGCGCCTCTCGTGGCGCGATCGGATGCAAGGAAAAGATGGGATTCCGATCCAACGAGGTAAATGGACGATGTCCATGCGTTTCAACCTACAAAGACAGGTACGCGTATCCACGGCCGTAGTGGCGCTCCTGTTAGGCCTCTTTGATGCGGGGTCGCAAGTCCATGCCGTCGAAGTCGATGGCTGGAGCCAGGTCGCCCTGGTCACGGTCGCCGGTGGCGTACTCAATACCCCGCGTTGCTTTCTGCCTACCTGCCAGAAATCGGGTGTCGAGGAGCGGTCTTTGGCGCCTAACACGGGCGTTTCGGCAAGCACCATCGCGGCGGCTCGGGACAGTGTGGCAACCGCAAGTGGCCGCGCCGTCAATCGTGTCGACGATGCGGGCATCGTGTTGGCTTACGACCTGGCGGGCTCGGTCGTGGGCCCGGTTTCTGCGGCGGCTTCCCTGTCCGCCGGGCCAATGGCCAGGCTCTTGGATCTCGGTGGCACGCCTCGCCCTTACTCCGCGACCTTTACCTGGGACGTCCTCGAGGGTCGCGTCAATTCCGGGACCCTAGATTCCCTCGGTGCCCACATCACTCTCGACAACCAATACGTGCTCCATACCTACTTCGCCGATCTTTCCGCTGACGCTCCCAGTTCCAGCGGCCAGATTGTGCGCACCGGGCATGTCAGCAACTACATTGAGGCCTCGATCGGTGCAACGGCTAATCTGAATAACAGTATCTCCTCCGCGGTCATCGCGAGCGCACTCAACATCGTCATCGGCAAGGGCGCATCGCAGGACGATCCGATCCTGCCCAGCGTGGTCGAGCCCGGGCCGGGCAGTTTCCTCTTCGAGTCCGCCCAATCGGGCGCGTGGTTCGATCCGCCGCTGACGGACACCTTCCGCTTCGAAACGCGGGACGGCTCGCTGTTCACGCACATCCTGGCGCTGCCCGGCGGGTTCGATGGCCCGTTCAGCGTATCGGCTGGCGGCCAGGAACTGGGCGCCTTCCTCGGCGGCGACAGCGTCAGTTTCCTGGGCCTGCTCGGGCACGGGGTGGACAGCTTCGAAGTGTCGGGTATCGGGCCGCTGGTCGATGCCGAGGATCCCAACGCGTTTCCCATCCAGCTCGCCTTCGATCAGCCGACCTCGACGTTCTCGATGACCGCCGTGACGGTGCCGATTCCGGGTGGCTTGCTGTTATTGCCGGCGGCAGCGGGGATGCTGCTGCGGCGTCGACGCAGGCCAGCCGAGGAAACCGGAATCGCGGGACTGCACTAGCTTGCGTTTCCTGCGGTGAGCGTGAAGGTCGCGCTCGACCTGTCGTCGTACCGGACCCGAAGAACGAACGGCGAGAGACGAGCGCGCAGGTCTATTCGGTTCAGTCCGGTATGGCCGATCGCAAGCCGAGATGCCTGACGAAAGGCTCGAAGTCGCGGTCACTGAATAGCAGTTCGAGCCGTTCGCGAATGCAGAAGGTCGCGATCAGCGTATCGATCGTCTTGCGGATCGTGATTCCTGCAGCGCGAAGCATGCGGTAGTTCTCTGCTGCAGCGAGGGCGACGTCTGTACTTACGAGATTCAGGACCGGCAAGTCCAGGAGCAGTCCTCGGGCCGTGCGGTAATCGCCATCGTCTCGGAAGCCCTGCAGGACTTCCGTCAGCATCAGGTCGCCAATGGCGACAGGTTCATTCCCGAGCCGTGCGTGAAGAAAATCCGCCTGTTCGTTGGCATTGCCGTTGAAGTAATCCACCCACACGCTCGAATCGACGAGGATCACTTGTCCGTTCTCATCTCGTCGAGGTCACCCTGCCAGCGCAGCTTGCCCCGGAAACCGCGCAAGCGTTCCTGCTGCTTGAGATGCACAAGCGTCTTCAGGCCAAGCTCGACGGCTTCGCGCTTGGATTTCGCCCCGGTGGCCTTGAGTGCGTCGGCCATCAACTTGTCGTCGATAACGATGTTGGTGCGCATGGTGCAGTGACGTGTGTAAGAATATTAGAAAATATACACACAACTAAGCTTAAGGAAAATCGGCGCGCTCAATCGGGGACAGGCCTCGGGTTCTTGAAGTTGGAGGTTGTGCGCTCAATCGGGGACAGGCCTCGGTTTCTTGAAGTTGGAGGTTGTGCGCTGTTCCCCGTTCGCATCGCCCCACTTTGATGACCTCAAATGAATCAGGGACAGACCACGGTTTCCGCTTTCGCATTCCGTCGTGCCCGAACAAAGCCTTGTCTGTCCACTGAGCGCGGGAACCCGCGCCTCAACCCCTACGACGTGCGCCGAGGAGTGCCAGCAATGGGAGGCAGAGACCCAGCGCGCCCGGCAGCGGCACGACGGCGACGTCGCCGTCACGCACCGCCCACGCGTTCATCTCGAAGAATTCCTTGTAGTTGAAGCTTTGCAGGCCATTGAGGGATGGCGTGCTGTAATCGAAGCGGAAATTCCATGCTTGAGCCACCTCCGGCGAGTACGTCGTCGCCGACCAGTAGATCCAGTCGCTGATGTTGGTGAACAGGTCGTAGTTGGCGTTGTGGGTCAGGGCCAGGGATTGCTGCGCGACGCCGCCCAGCTCCTCGTAGAACAAGTGGCCCATCTCGCTGGCGGTCTCGCCATAGGCCGGGAAGGCGGGTTCCGGGAGCGCATTCGGCAGCCGCCAGTCGTCGTAACCGCCGAAGACCAGCCCCTCCGCCCAGGCGCTCGCTGCCGACCAGGTCATGCGGCCGTCGGCGTCGTGGCCGGACGTCATGGCGTAGTTGGCATCGGCGAGCCAGGTGATGTCGCGATCGCTGTCGTAGACCATCGTGCCGCCGGCGCGACTGACCAGCGCGGCATCGGCCGTTGCGAAGTGGGTGGAGAACAGGGCGCCCAGGGCCAGGTTGAGGGCGATACTTCTCATCGGGTTGGTTCCTTGTGCGGTGCGCTATGCGTTCACCGAAGTATTGCCACGATGATCCGTGCGGTTCTGACTTCGATCAGTTCCGGCTGCCGGCGAGCGTCCAGACACGATGATTTACGTTCTGGCGCGCGTCAGCGCCGGTCGCCTGCACCGGCGCCGGCCAAGCTTCCCGTCGCCAGGCACCCCGTCAGCAGGTAGCCCCCGGTCGGCGCCTCCCAGTCCAGCATCTCGCCGGCGACGAAGACCCCGGGCTTCGCGCGCAGCATCAGTCGCTCGTCACAAGCGGCGAAGCGTACGCCTCCGGCGGTGCTGATGGCCTCGGCTAGCGAACGCGGCGCGGTGAGCACGAAGCGCGCGGCCTTGATGTGCGTGGCGAGGGCGACAGGATCGGCGCGCTGTTCGACGGGCGCGGTTTCGAACACAAGAGCCGCGCGCACGGCGTCGAGGTGTATGGCGCGGCGCAGGTGTTCGCCGAGGCTGCGCTTGCCGCGCGGGCGGGCGAGGGCGGCCTCCAGCGCTGCACGGGTGTAGCCGGGGGCGAGGTCGACGCGGAGCGTGGCCGCGCCGTCGGCGGCGATGGCGTCGCGCAGCCAGCGCGAGAGTGCATAGATACAGCCGCCTTCGAAGCCGTAGTCCGTGATCACGAGATCGCCGGGGGCGCGGTGCGCCCGGCCCGTGCTGTCCGTGCATTCGAGCACCACGTTCTTCGCCACCTGCCCGGCGTGGCGGTCGCGCAAGTGCGAACTGAACGCACACTCGAAACCGCAGTTGGCCGGGGTAAGCGGCGTGACGTCGGCGCCCTCGGCCTGTAGCAGCGAGACCCAGCCGCCATCGGAACCCAGCCTTGGCCAGCTCGCGCCGCCGAGTGCCAGCACCGTAGCGCGGGGGGCTGCGCGCACGTCACCCTCAGGGGACGCGAACAGCAGGGCTTGGCCATCCCAGCCACACCAGCGGTGGCGGGGATGGAAGCTGACGCCCGCGCGGCGCAGCCGTTCGAGCCAGCGCCGAAGCAGCGGCGCGGCCTTCATGTCGGCGGGGAACACGCGGCCCGAGGAGCCGACGAAGGTTTCGATCCCGAGCCCGGCCGCCCAGGCGCGCACGGCGCGGGTGTCGAAGGCTTCGAGCGCCCCGCGCAGCGCGGCCGGCAGGTCGTCGCCGTAGCGCGCCAGCAGCGCGTCGCCGTTCGCTTCGTGGGTGAGGTTGAGGCCACCCTTGCCGGCGAGCAGGAACTTGCGCCCGCAGGAGGCCATGGCGTCGTAGACGGCGACGTTGGCGCCGCGGGCGGCGGCCGCCTCCGCCGCCATCAGGCCGGCCGGGCCACCGCCGATGATGGCGACGTCGCAGTCCTCCCGCGCGTGTGCCGGGGTCATGTGGACGTCGACGGTGTCCGACACCTTCGACAGAAGGTGTCGGACACCCGAAGCGGGCGGTGCGTGCGCTGCCCGCTCAGGGTGTGGAGAACTCGCAGCCGGTCTTGGCCTTCACTTCGTCCAGCGTCACGCCGTCGTGCAGTTCCTTCAGCAGCAGGCCCTTGCCGTCCGGCCGCACTTCGAACACGCACAGATCGGTGATGATCATGTCGACCACGTTCTTGCCGGTGATGGGCAGCGAGCAAGCTTTGAGGATCTTCGGGCTGCCGTCCTTGGCGCAGTGATCCATCAGCACGATCACGCGCTTGACCCCGGACACGAGGTCCATCGCGCCGCCCGGGCCCTTGACCATCTTGCCCGGCACCATGAAGTTGGCGAGGTCGCCGTTCTCGGCCACTTCCAGCCCGCCGAGGATGGAGAGGTCGACGTGACCGCCGCGGATCATGGCGAAGGAGTCCGCGCTGGAGAAGAAGCTCGAGCCGGGAATGGCGGTGATGGTCTGCTTGCCGGCGTTGATGAGATCGGGGTCGACGTCGGCCTCGTCGGGGAAGGGGCCGATGCCGAGCAGGCCGTTCTCGGACTGCAGGGTGACGTTGACGCCCGCGGGGATGAAGTTGGCGACCAGGGTCGGGATGCCGATGCCGAGGTTGACGTAGAAGCCGTCCTTCAGCTCCTGCGCGGCGCGTTTCGCCATCATGTCACGGGTCGGGGAGCCGCCCTTGGCCGGGGTGCCGGCGACGGTGCGGAACTCGATGCGCTTCTCGTAATCGCGGCCCTGGATGATGCGGTCGACGTAGATGCCGGGCGTGTGGATCTCGTCCGGGTCGAGCTCACCCACTTCGACCAGCTCCTCGACCTCGGCGATGCAGACCTTGCCGCAGGTCGCGATCATCGGGTTGAAGTTGCGCGCCGCCTTGCGGTAGACGAGGTTGCCGGCCTTGTCGCCCTTCCAGGCCTTGACGATGGCGAGGTCGGCGCGGATGCCTTCCTCCAGCACGTACTCGACGCCGTCGAAGACCTTGACCTCCTTGCCCTCGCCGAGCGGGGTACCGAAGGCGGTGCGGGTGTAGAAGCCGGGGATGCCGGCGCCGCCGGCGCGCAGGCGTTCGGCCAGGGTGCCCTGGGGGTTGAGGTGCAGCTCGAGTTCGCCGGCCAGCACCTGGCGCTCGAATTCCTTGTTCTCGCCGACGTAGGAGGCGATGACCTCCTTCACCTGGCGGTTGTTGAGCAAGAGTCCCATGCCGAAGCCGTCGACGCCGGCGTTGTTGCCGACGATGGTCAGGCCCTTGATGCCCGAGGCGGCGAGCGCGGCGATGAGGTTCTCGGGGATGCCGCACAGGCCGAAGCCGCCGGCGGCGATGGTGATGTCGTCCCGGAGGACGTCTTTGAGCGCGGACGTGGCGTCCGGGAAGACCTTCTTCATCTGTGTGGCCCCTTGGAACCTGGCGCGCCAGAGGCGCGGCGTGTCGAACGATGGCGAGTCGCCGGCGCCACCGTGGCGGCCACCCGGCCAGACCGGGGGCGGGGACGCGGGCCGCGCGGCGCGAGCGCCGCGGCGGCCCGGATTATAGCGGAGGCCCGCGCCGCACTTCAGCGCGCCGCGGGCCCGGTCTCAACCGCGCAGGCTGGAGACCAGCTCCGGGGTGACCCGGCCGTCGACGGCCAGGCCGCGGTCACGCTGCCAGGCGCGGATCGCCTGGCGCGTCTTCGGCCCGACCACGCCGTCGACCGGGCCCGGGTCGTAGCCGCGTGCGGCGAGCCGGCCCTGGACGTCGGCGACGAGGTTGTTGAGCTCGTGCGCCTGGCTGCTCTGCTTCCAGGCCGGGTCGCCCATGTCGACCTGCGACTTGTTGGTGAAGATGCCGGTCAGTGCGCCGCCCGTCGCGCCCAGTGCGGCCGCTTCGAGCACGGACAAGCCGGTCACCGCGCCGACAATGGCACCGGCGCCGGCACCGATGCCGGCGCCGCTCAGGCCGCGGTCCTGGGGCGTGGTGCCGCAGCCGGCGGTGGTGGCGAGCGCCAGGGCCAGCGCGGCGGACTTCGTCATGGTATGCATGAGTCCCTCCTCGTTACGTGGTCTTCTACTTCGACGACGCGGCGTGCGCGCCGAGGCGGGGACTATGGGCAATCGCGGCGACCTCGCCCGTGATCGGGTGCACGGCCCAGTCGGTGTGGCGCCGGGTTCCGCGGCAAAGCGTGAAACCTTAGCGGTTTCGGCGCCGTGGTCGCGGCGCTCAGCGGTTTCTTACCCGATGAATGTCGTCGCGAGTCGCGCCCTGCGGGCGGCCGGCACGGTGTGGGGGGGCATGTCGAGCCGACGCGGGCTCGTCGCCCTCGACGGCGCGTGCAGGGCGCGCCGTAGCAGGCGTTGTTTGTCCTCTGGGACACCCGCTCAGGTCTGGGTGTCGTCGAGGCCCTGCTCGATGGCGTAGTGCACCAGGTCGGCGGTGCTGGTGAGGCCGAGCTTCTTGAGCAGGCGGGTGCGATGGGTGCTGACGGTCTTGATGCTGAGCGACAGATCGGCGGCGATGCGCGACACCGTGTGCCCGGTGGCGAGCAGGCGCAGGATCTCGAATTCGCGGTTGGACAGGCGGTCGTGATCGTGGATGCGCTGGGGATCGTCGGCGACCTGGCGCGCCATGCGCGGCGACAGGTAGCGTTCGCCGCGGGCGACCCGGCGCAGGGCGCTGACCACCTCGCTCGGTGCCGCGCTCTTCATGAGGTAGCCGGCGGCGCCGGCGCGCAGGGCACGCAGGGCATACTGTTCTTCGGGGAAGCGCGAGTAGATGAGCACCGGCACGCCGGATGCCACCGTGCGCATGCGGCGCAGGATCTCCACCCCGCTGCGCCCGGGCATGGCCATGTCCAGGGTGACGATGTCGAGCGGCGTCGACTCCAGGCAGCGCACGCCCTCGATGCCCGAGGCCGCCTCGGCAGCGATGGTGATGTCGTCGATATCGGCGAGGATCTGGCGCAGGCCCAGGCGGATCAGCGGGTGGTCGTCGACCACCAGCAGGCGCAACGGCGCCGGCGCGTTCATGTGCCGACCCCGGCGCGGCCGCCATCGATGGCATAGAGCGGCGCCCGCTCACCGCCCGGCCGTGCTGCCAGTGGCAGGCGCGCGACGATGTGCGTGCCGCCGGCCTCGCCGTGACCGTCGACAGCGAAGCTGCCGCCGAGGTTGGCCATGCGCTCGGCCAGGCCGCGCAACCCGTGGCGGCTCTCGCCGCCGGGCGGCGCCTCGGTGAAGCCGCAGCCGTCGTCGTCGACGCTGAGGGTGACCTCGGTGTCGTCGGCCGCCAGCGTGACCTGCACGTGGCGCGCCTCGGCGTGGCGGGTGACGTTGGTCAGGCCCTCCTGCAACACCCGGAACAGGGCCAGCGATTGCTCGGGCGAAAGTTCCGGCACCGTGCCGAGCTTGAGCGAGCAGGCCAGCCCGGAGCGCGCCTTGAAATCGTCGACGTACCACTCGAGCGCCGCCGACAGTCCGAAGTGGTCGAGGATCGGTGGGTGCAGGCCGTCGACGATGCGTTCGGTGGCGGCCGAGGCGCGCGCCACCATGTCGTGCAGGCGGTCGAGCAGCACGCGCGTCCTCTCCGCCTCGTCGGCGGTGAGGTCGTCGAGGGCGAACACCGTGTTGCCCATGACGGTGAGGATGGCGCCGAACTCGTCGTGGACTTCGCGCGCCAGGCGGGCGCGTTCGTCTTCCTGCACGCGCTGCAGGGCGACGTAAGCGGCGCGCAACTCGTCGCGCGAGCGGGCCAGTGCTTCCTCGGCTTCCTTGCGCCGCGTGATGTCGGTGACGTGGCAGACGTAGGCGGCGCCATCCGGCGCCCCGCCGCCGAGCGCGGTGGCCGAGACCAGCACCTGCACGGCCCGGGTACCGCCGCAGCTGATACGACGCTCCTCGGTTTCGCCCGGCACCGGCGACCACACGCGGCCGTCGGCATCGGCGAGCAGGCGCGCGAAGTTCTCGCCCACCAGCTCGGCCGCGCAGCCGCCGAACAGGGCGCAGCCGCCGGGATTGATCTTGAGAATGGCCAGGCTGCCGTCGAGCACGATGACGCCGCCGGGCAGCGCGGTCAGGATCTGGTCGAGGTAGCCGCGCGACACCGTGGCGCGTTCGAGGCGGGCGGCCATGTCGTTGAAGGCTGCACCGATCTCGCCGAGTTCGTTCTTGGCGCGCAGGTTGACGCGCTGGGCGAGATCGCCGCGGCCAGCGCTGCGCAGCGCCACCACCAGCTGGCTGACCGGGCGCAGGAAATTGCGCACCACCGCCCACGCCGCCCCGGCGCAGAGCAGGATCATGGCCGACAGCAGCAGGGTGACGCGGGCGCGCGCCTGCACGATGCGCTCGCCGACGGCGTGCTCGGCGCGCTCGACCTGGCTGCGCGCGGCGCCGCCGAGGCGATCGTGGATGAGGGCGCGGAGTTGGTCGCGGCGGGCGTAGACCACGCCGAGCGCGGTGTCGACGTCGCGCTGGCGTTCGAGCGCCTCGCGGGCGGTGTGGCGCAGCGTGCGCAACTGCTCGCGCAGGGTGGTGAGGAAGGGCGCCTGCGGGTGCAGGCCGTTGCGCGTGGCGGCCAGCACGAGGCGGTGTTCGAGGGTGCGCAGGGCGATCTCCAGGCTGGCCGCGTGCACCGCGTCGGGTGCACCGAGGTAGTCGTGCAGGCGCCGTTCGATGTCGAGCGCGGCGGTACGCAGTTCGTGTTCGGTGGCGATGTCGGCCTCGGCCTCGCGGATGACCTCGTCGGCATGCAAGGCGAATTCGCCGACCTGCTCCTCGAGGCCGGCCAGCGGCACGGCGTCGGCGGTCAGCGCGGCGAGCAGTTCGTCGACCGCGAGCAGGTAGTCGCCGTGCAGGGAGGCGGCCTCGCCAGCCAGTGCGCGTGCCGCCGGATCGGTGGCATTGCGCGCGTAGGCCTCGATCTCGAGCGCGAAGGCGCGCGCATCGTGATCGCGCGCGTACTGCACGTGGTGCTCGGGATCGTTGCGCAGGCGGCGCAAGCTGGCGGCGCTCTCGGTGACCAGGTTCTCCAGCTCCTGCGCCGAGCCGAGCATGTCGTAGCCGCCGGTCACGGCTCGTTCGAGGGTGTCCTGGATGTGGCTGATCTCGCGCTGGAGGAAGGCGTAGGCAACGAGACAGGTGACGAAGGCAATGCCGAAGATCAGGGCGAGCCGGGTGGCGAGTTGGCTGCGACGCCGCATGGAATCTACCTCGCGGGGAACGAGTGACGGGTGGGGGTCGAAGGGAATGAGCCGCCGGTGGCGCCTGGCCGCGGGGGACCCGTCTTCCGGCCCACGGCGGCGCGAGTGTAGTGCATGGCGGCGGCGGCGGCGAGCAGTGCGGCCGTGATCCGGGTCAAGTCGCGGCCAGACATGGCCGCTAACCGGCGGTAATCACTCCTCAACCGGTCGTGCGCCAGCGAAGTTTCCCGCATGTCGAAAGCCCCGCAACCAGCCGGGCCGCCCTCCGCCCCGCTGGAGGAGGCCAGCCGCGACGAGCTGCTCGCCTGCGTGCGCCTGCTCGCCACCAGTGTCGCCGACCACCGCGAGCGTTTCGGCTCGGTGGCCATGGACTTGTCCGCGCGGCACCTCGACTCGCGCGCGGCGGCGGCGCTGACGCCGCTCGACGAAGCGCTGGCGCTGGTGCGCATCGCCCTGCCGCCGGCGAGCGGGGACGCGCCGGCGGCGGCCGCCGACCTGCGTCGCCAACACCGCATCAACCTGCATACGGCGGTCGCCGTGCAGGACGATGCCCGCACCCGGCGCGTGCCGGCGGAGCTGCGCAACATCTCCTGGGGCGGCGCCGCCCTGCGCTGCCCGGCCATGCCGGCCGCTCCCGGCGAGCACGTCTGGTTGGAACTGCCGGCCGGTTTCGAGCGCGAGATCCCGGTTCGCGCCGAGGTCCTGCGGCGCACCCGGATCGGCGAAATCGAGGAATACGGGCTGCGTTTCGTCGGCCTCGACCCGGCCGACGAGCCGCGTTTCCGTCGCGTGCTCGAGATCCTGCTCGAACAGCCCGATGGCGACGGTCGCCGCGTCGAGCCGCGCCTGGTGCAACGGCTGGAGATCGAATACGGCGATGCGGGTGAGCTGCGCGCGACCCTGGAGGACATTTCGGCCGGTGGCCTGCAGCTGGTCGTGCCCGATCCGCTCGAGCTGCAGCAGACCATCCTCATCGTGCTGTCCAGTGCCGATACCGCGCGCACCCTGGAGCTGCGGGCGCGGGTCGTCCACCAGGCCTGCGAGGCCGAGGACGGGGTGGAGTTGTACCGGGTCGGACTGGCTTTCGAACATGCCGACGATGCGCTGCGCGCGCAGCTCGGCGAGGTCATTCGTGCGCTCGCGCTGCAGGCGCCGCCCCGCGGGGCGGCGCCTGTCGCGATGGGAAACGGTTGAGGCCGCGGGCGTGACGACCAGGCGTCACGCCCGCGACGGTCATACCGTGGCGGCGTGCTCGGCGTAATCGATCTTCTCGGAGATGAGTTGATGTTCGGACGCAATGAACTTCGGTTTGATCCACCACACCATCAGCGGCAGCACCATCAGCGAGATCACCATGTTGATGGTCATGACCATGACCAGCAGCAGGCCCATGTCGGACAGGAACTTGAGGTCCGAGAGGAAATACCACGGCAGGATCGAGATCAGCACGATAGTGGCGGTGAAGGTGATGGCCTTGCCGGACGTGGTGATGGCGCGATCGATGGCATCACCGTAGTGCTGCGAGTCCTGGAACTCCTCGCACATGCGGCTTAGCAGGTAGATGCCGTAGTCGATGCCGACGCCGATACCGATCGAGGCGATCGGCAGGCTGTTGACGTCGAGACCGATGCCCAGCGTCACCATGGTGGCATCGAGCAGCACGTTGGACAGGTTCACCGGCACCAGCAGGATGATGCCGGCCATCGGCGACCGGTAGGCGAAGCTGCAGACCACGAACATCAGCCCGTTGAGCAGGGCGAGGATGGTCAGGCGGTTCTGCGCGACGACGTCGTTGACCGACTGCTGCAGGGCGATCGCCCCGGTCGCCATGCGGATGGTGAAGTCGTTGTGGTCGATGCCGACCTTCTTGAGCACTTCACGCGCCTGCTTGAGCGCGACGTCGACCGTTTCCTGCTTATTGTTCTTGTACCACAGCGACAAGGTGCCGTTCTGCAGGCCGAAGTCCATGACGTGGCTGTAGGCCTTGGGACTCGAGCCCAGCATCAACGCGTTGACCGAGGCATTCGACGCCTCGTCGTTGGGATCGATCGGCGCCCACTTGGGGTTGCCGCCGGCGAAGATGCGGTTGGCCTCGGGCAGGTAGTCGGCAAACGACAGGGTCGCTTCCGGGGGTTGCGGGTAGGATTCGAGCAGGCGCTGCATCTTGTGCATGACCTGCATGGTTTCGGATTCCTGCAGGATGCGGTTGGCCTTCTTGCCGCCCTTGCCCTCGAACACGATTTCCAGCGTCATCAGGCCGGGGAAGTGCGAGTTGATGGCACGTACCGCGGTGTTGAACTCGGAATTGTTGAACAGCAGGTTGCTGCCCTCGACCGGGTTGCCGACCTGCATCAGTGACTGGGTGTAGAAACCGAAGCCGAAGATGACGACGAACACCGCCGTGGTCAGCGGCGCACGGCTGCCGTGGCTGAGGCTCGCGACGCGCTTGAGGATGCCGATGAGCCGCGTGTGCCAGGTGACCTTGTCGGTGTGGCCGGTGAGGACGTCGACGTTCTTCGGCGTCGGCAGGTAGGAGGCCAGGATCGAAGACAGGAAGACGTCGGTCGGGATCAGGGCCAGGGCCCAGAAGCCGCAGAAGATGGCGAAACGCTCCATGACCGGGATCGGCGCGACCGCGATCAGGAACAGGCACATCATGTCGGTGATGATGCCGAGGATGCCCGGCGCCATCATCACGCCGAGCGAGATCTGCGCCGCCTTGCGCTTGTCCCTGACCTCGTAGAGCACCTCGTAATAGCGCTCGAGGTACTGCACGCAGTGACTGAAGGCGCGCGCGATGAGCAGCATCGGTACCACCATGATGAGGGGTTCGATGGGCTGGTGGATCCAGCCGGTCAGGCCGAAGCCCCAGATGCCGCCGACGATCGACACCGCGATCGGCGCGACCACGCCCGGCAGGTTACGCATGTAGAGGATGAGCGAAACGATGAGCAGGGTCGCGGTGATGGCGAAGATGGTCAGCATCTGCACCTGGTAGGTGTAGACCCAGCCGGTCAGCATGGGCTGGCCGGCGGCGTAGATCTCGTGGTTCTCGTCGCGTTCGCGTTCGACCAGTTTCTGCACGTAGTCGAAGGTCTTGCCGTAGTCGAGGCTGAACTCGATGAAGGTCGCGGTGAGCAGGGTCGCGGTTTCGTCCTCCGAGATGAGGAACTTGCGCACGTTGTTCGAGCGGTCGACGCGGTGCTTGAACTCCTCCATCGCCTCGGGCGAGTCGGGCACGCTGTCTTCCATCATCGGCTTGATGTCGACGCCGTAGGGGGTGGCCTCGGCGTAGCGCGCCTTCTCCGAGGCCAGCGACAGGATCTGGTCGTGATCGACCGACGGCGCGAGGTCGATGTCGCGCGTCATGCGCCAGACCTTGTTCAGCGTCTCGTGGTTGTAGATGTCACCATGCTTGTTCTTGATCATGATGGTGATGGTGAGCGGATTACCGAAGTTGCGGTGATCCTGGAAGGTCTGCACGAAGGGGTGATCCTTCGGGAACAGGTCGGAGAAGATGGTGCGGATCTCGACGTCCTTGAGGCCGTAGAGGAAGAACGCGGTGATCGCCATGAGGATGGCGAGGGAGATGTGCCGGTAGCCGATGACCAGTGCGGCGATGCGATGTCGGATGCTCATTTGACGTGTGCCCCGTGCAAGGGAAGCGGCCGCGGCCGCACCGTGCGATGCCGGCGTCGGATCGGGGCCGCCAGCGCGGGTCGGGGCGGGCCTCGCGGCCGCCCCTCAATCTCCCCTCGCGGCAGCGGCCGGGAGCCGCATGCAGGTACCGCCTCCATGTCGCCGCCGTGACGGCGGGCAACTACACCCGGGCCGTGCCGCGCCGCCCTCCCCGGGTTCATGGCGCGCCGTACGCGGGCGTGTGCTTGGATTCTGCACAGGGCCCGCCGGACGATCGATGCCACCACGGCGTGATCGGCGTAGGACGAATCCGATAGTCGTCGCCCGGCCCCCCGCGGCGGCACGCTTGCGGCGTTCC
Source organism: Gammaproteobacteria bacterium (assembly GCA_024235015.1). Lineage (GTDB taxonomy): Bacteria > Pseudomonadota > Gammaproteobacteria > JACKNG01. The sequence continues at coordinate 647,786 of JACKNG010000002.1, read as the reverse complement.
GACACCTTCATCTAAGGTCGACCGGGTCATCCGGGGGGAGCGCACATGCAGCATTACCAGAGCACGCCGTTCGCCGGCGATTTCGTCTTTCTCGAAGGGCCGCGCTGGCACGACGGCCGCCTGTGGGTGTCCGACATCTGGGCGCACACCGTCTACGCCGTCGCCGCCAACGGTACGCGCGAGGCCATCGTCGAGGTACCGCAACGCCCGTCCGGGCTCGGTTTCCTGCCGGACGGCACGCCGCTGGTGGTGTCGATGATCGATCGCCGGCTGTACCGCCTCGAGGGCGGGCGCCTGGTGCTGCACGCCGACCTCGCGGCGAGCGTCGCGGCCGAGCTCAACGACATGGTGGTCGACGGGCAGGGGCGCGCCTACGTCGGCAACATGGGCTACGACCTGTTCAACGACGCCGAGCCGAAGACCGCCGAGATCACCCTGGTCGAGCCCGACGGCAGCCACCGCCACGTCGCCACCGGTCTCGATTTCCCCAATGGCATGCTGATCACCGACAGCGGCAGCACCCTGGTGGTGGCGGAGTCCTTCGGCCACCGCGTGTCGGCCTTCGACATCGCCGCCGACGGCAGCCTGTCCGGGCAGCGCGTGCTGGCCGAGTTGCCGGAGCTGATCCCCGACGGCATCTGCCTCGACGCCGCCGGTAACGTGTGGGTGGCCGGCGCCATGGGCGGGCTGTTCGTCCAGCTCGACCCGGCCGGCAGCGTCATCGCCCAGGTCGACGTGCGCCCGCGCGCGGCCATCGCCTGCCAGCTCGGCGGCGCCGACGGCCGCGACCTCTTCTGCCTGGTCTACGACGGCGGCATCGAGGAGTTGTCGCGCGGGCAGCCGGGGGCGTCGATCGAGATTGCACGGGTGGCACATCCCGCCGCGGGTTCGCCCTGAGGCGGGCGCACGGCGCGCGGCGCACTGGGGACAGTTTACTTCTGCACGGCGGTCGCCGCGGGCCGGGCGTCGGTGAAAAGTAAACTGTCCCCTTCGGCGTCGCCTCGCCGCTTACCGCGCCACCCATTCGCGCAGCCGCTCGACGCGGCGCACTGGTGACAGTTTACTTTTGCACGGCGCGTCGCCGCGGGCCGGGCGTCGGTGAAAAGTAAACTGTCCCCAGCAGCGTCGCCTCGTCGCTTACCGCGCCACCCATTCGCACAGCCGCTCGACGGCCGTCATCACCGGCGCGCACCAGCGGTGCAGGAAGGCCTCGTCGATGTCTCCCGTCGTGGCGGCCGCTGCGAGCGCCGCGCTGCCGTCGAAGTCGACGCAGGCCAGGCGTAGCGACAACTCCTCCGGCGGGCGGCCGAAGCAGGTGCCCGGCAGCACCGCCACCCCGGTCTCTTCCAGCAGCCGTTCGCACAGCGTGGCGCCGTCGGCCAGCCCGCGCGCGGCGAGGCGGGCGCGCAGCGGTTCGAAGTTCGGGAACAGGTAGAAACCGCCCTTGGGCCGGGTCAGCTCGGCGCCGGTCGCTTCCAGGCGTGCCCAGGCATGGCCGCACAGCGCGGCGAGGATGGCGCGCGAACGGTCCAGGTAATCCTCGATCTCGGCGTGCGCGCCGAAGCCGGTCACGGCGGCGTACTGGATGGGCGCGCTGGTCGAGGTGTAGGTCTCGCTCGCCACCGCGACCAGGGCACCGTGCAGCCAGGCCAGGGTGGCGGGGAAGACGAACGCGCCGAGCCGCCAGCCGCCGGCGCCGCACCACTTCGACAAGCCGTTGCTGATGATCGTGCCCTCGGGGTAGTAGCGCGCGATGGAGACGTGGTCGCCGGTGAAGTTGAGGCCGCCGTAGATCTCGTCGGACAACACCAGCACGCGGTAGCGCCGTGCCACCGCGGCGATCGCCGCCAGTTGCTCGGGGCTGTAGACCATGCCGGTGGGATTGCCGGGATAGTTGATGATGAGCAGGCGCGGGCGATCGGGGTCGGCGCTGCACACCCGGTCGAGCGCTTCGGGGGTCACCCCCAGGCCGCTCTCGATGGCGGTCGGCAGCCAGACGAGGTTGCGCCCGATGATGCGCGCCTGCGGTGCGTAGGACACCCAGCTCGGGCTCGGAATGAGCAGGTCGCCGTAGTAGGTGAGCTGGGTGAGGAACATCAGCTCCTTGGTCCCCGGGCCGACCAGCACGTGCTCGGGCGAGTAGTCCAGCGCCTGGGTACGCCGGTAGTAGTCGACGATGGCTTCGCGCAGCGCGGGCAGGCCGCGGACCGGCAGGTAGTCCTTCTCGCCGGCATGTGCGCGCAGAGCCTGCTGCACGATGTCGGGCACCGGGAACGGCGATTGGCCGAGGCCGAGCGCGTAGACCTGCCGGCCGGCCGTGCGCAACGCCTTGCTGCGCTCGTTGATGCTCACCGTCGGCGAGGGTTCGAGGCCGCGTACGTTGAGGTTGATGTGGACGGCCGGCGGCAGGAACTGGGGCGTGGTCATGCGGGCGCTCGCGGGGGTCGATGCGCCGGGCTTATAGCAGATCGCGGGGGGAGCGTCGCCGCCGGTGAAATCGACTGTAAGGATTCACCGCCACGCCCGACCAAGCCTCGAAACCGGCGGCACGTGCCGTCACCCATCCGACCTTCGAGGAGAATCGTCATGAAGAACCTGATTGCCACCCTGAGCCTGGTCCTGGTCACCAACGTCGCAAGCGCCGACGGCTTCGCGCCGTGGAACGCGCGCATGGCCGCGGCCGACACCGTGGGCAGTCCCGCCATGACCCTGCCGGCCGGCTTCGCGCCGTGGCGCGACCGTGACTACGTGCCGGACATGGCCGATCCCAACGTGCGTTTCGGCGCCATGCCGAGCGTGTTCCGGCCCTGGAGCTGAGTGCGCCCGCGGCGCCGGTCGTGGCCGGTGCCGCGCTCATCGCGACCGCCGGGCGTGGTATGTTCTGCGCCCACCCCGTCCCGACGGTTCCGCGATGGCCGCCACCGCCGATCCCGAAGCCTGGCTCGATTCCCACGGCGATGCGCTCTACGCTTTCGCCATGATGCGCGTCCGCAATGCCGCGGTGGCCGAGGATCTCGTGCAGGAGACCCTGCTCGCCGCGCTCGGTGCGCTGGCCGGTTTCGACGGCCGCAGCAGCGAGCGCACCTGGCTCATCGGTATTCTCAAGCACAAGCTCATCGACCACCTGCGCCGCGCGGGACGTGAGCAGACCGCCGACACCACGAGCGACGACGAGGCGGTGTGGAACGCGCGCTTCGATCACACCGGCCACTGGGCGGAGCCGCCACGCGACTGGGGTGACCCGGCGCGCATCGCCGAGAACGACGGGCTGCGCCAGGCCCTCGCGGGCTGCATCGCGCGTCTGCCCGAGCGCCAGCGCCTGCTGTTCGTGCTGCGCGAGGTCGACGGGCTCGACACCGACGAACTGCTCGACACCCTCGGCATCTCCAGCGCCAACAACCTGTGGGTGATGCTGTCGCGGGCGCGCGCGGCCTTGCGCGAATGCATCGAGCGGACCTGGGGTGGGGGTGGGCGACGATGATCGATTGCAACGAAGCGACGCGCCTGAACGCGAGCGCCCCCGAGCGGCCACTGACTCTGGGCGAGCGGATCTCGCTCACCCTGCATCTCGCGCTGTGCCCGCCGTGTCGCTATTTCCGCCGCCAGATGGCCGCCCTGCGCGCAGCGGCGCGCGGGCTCGAGGCCGATGCCGTGCCGAAGCCGCCGGTGCTGGAGGACGCTGCGCGCGAACGGCTGCGCGAGCGCCTGCGCGCGGCGCGCGACGATACCTGAGCACGTCGCAGCCAGGGAGTCCCGGGCGCGTGGCCGTGCCGGCCGCGGACGGTGTTGCACCCCGCGCCGGGCGTCCCGCCATTCGCCCCGTGGCGCGGCGGCCTGGGCGGTTCGGTTGCGCGCCCGCGACACCGTGTCGCCGGGTGCGGCGCGTCCATCACCACGCGCCCCGCGTGCCCAATCCCGGTGTGCCCGTGCACGGGTGCGGGCTGCCTTTACCGGGCCGTCCGATTTGGCCAAGATGGGGCCACACCCCAGCGAGACTCCGTGCATGCGCCTGCCGGCCCCGTTTCCGTTCGCCGTCCCCTTCAGATGCGTCCTCGCCGGGCTCGTCCTGCTCGCCGTACTCGTCGCCGGCTGCGCCAAGACGCCGCAGATCCTGCCGGTCACGCCGACGGTCGAGACCGCCATGTCGGAGACGCGGGGCGCCGGGCGCAGCATCGCCATCGAGGTCGTCGACGTGCGCGGCACCAACGTCGTCGGCTACCGCGACCCGGCCGACCCGGCCTCGGTGATCACCACGCCGCCGGAGACGCTGGCCAACATCCAGCGCGCGCTCGAGGACGGCTTTCGGCGTCTCGGCTTCGCCATCGTGCCGGTCGGTGCGGCGGCCGACGTCACGCTCGAAGTCCGCCTGAGCGAACTCGGTTACAAGCGCGATGCCGACGGCCTGCTGCGCGACCTGCATACCGTGGCCACGGTCGAGGCGACCAGCGTGCTGGCGGGCAAGACGGTCAACGCCATCTACCGTGACGGTCAGGGCAAGGACACCGTGATCGCGCCGTCGCTGCACGAGAACGCGGCCATCCTGAACAAGCACCTCGACGCGGCCCTGTCCAAGCTGGTCGCCGATCCGCGCCTGACGACGGAGTAGCGCGCCGGGGCGAGAAGACAGGGGCGAGATAGGGCGGGAGAGAAAGGGGGAGGCCACCCCGTGCAGCGTGCCGCACGGGGTGGCGAAAGCGCCGGATCAGCGGCCCTCGGTCAGGTAGTTGACGTCGTGGGTACGCTTGATCTTGCTCAGCTCGGTGTCGGGGTAGCTGGCGCCACGGCAGGGCACGAGCGTCCCGCGATCGTTCTGCAGGTCGACCACGTTGATGCTCTGGAAGCTCTCCACGCGGGCGCCGGCCGGGGTCGGGTCACCCTTGAACTTGTCCTGCTGCGCGGCGTACTGCGGATCCTCGGTCCAGCTCTTCTGGATCTGCCAGATCTTCCACAGCTCGCCGGCCTTGTCGAAAGCATTGGCGTAGTAGGCCTCGCCCGACTGGCGATCGACGTAGATGAACTTGGTCGAGTACGGGTGGTTCTCACGCTGCGGGTACATGCGCATCACGTCCACCGTGCGCAGCGCCCAGTCGTCGAGCGGCGCCCAGCCGCTGGGGCCGTAGTAGACGGTGTCGGTGGTCCGCGAACGGGCCACGGCGAGGATGCGCGCGGTACCGACGTATTCCCACTCGTGCTCCATCGGCCGGCCGTTGAAGCCGTAGAAGTCCTCCAGCGTGTGGTCGGTGCCGAGCAGCGAATCCGACTTCACCTCGACGGAGATGCGGCGCACGCGACGCAGGCTGGGGATGTAGGCCCAGGAGTCGTCGGCCTTGCGCGGATCGTCGTAGCGCAGGATGAGGAACGCCGTGCCGGCGATGTCGAACGGCGAATTGAAGCCGGTGTACTCGCGGAAGTTGGTGTTCTTGGCGAAGCCTTCGCCGTTGTTCATCTTGTAGTTGGTCTCGGGTAGATCGGCGCGGCCCGACATCATGACGCGCTGGTAGGGACCGGCCAGGACGCGCTCGAAAGCGCCGCCGCCCCTGTAGTACTCGGCGTACTTGCCGCCGTCGGCGCTCATGACCTCGTGGCCGGAGTGATCGCCACCGCGACGCACCCACACCCAGTGCACCTCGGCGATCTTCAGCCCGTCGTTCTGCCAGCGGTACATCCAGTTCCACACCATCTTCCAGCCGTCTTCCTTGCTGCCGGGGGTGAACGTCGCGGGGTCGAACGGCCGGCCGGCGGTGTAGTTCTCGATGGCGCCGTCGGCGGCCAGGGTGGCCTGGCCCTTGAACTTCTCGGTGGCGACCTTGTAGGCCTCGGCCGGGGTCAGGTCACCGGCATCCTTGATGGTCATCTCCATGCCGTCGAAGATCAGCTCGTCCTGCTGCTCGGCGGGGATGAAGGGGCGGATGAGGTCGGCCTTGTCGTAGGTGATGACGTCGCCGTCGACGAACTGCGGCTCGGCGCTCTGGTTGGCCTTGAGCCAGGCGAGGTGATCCTCGGGCGAGAAAGCGCCTGCGGCGAGCGGTACGGCCGCGGCCACCGCGAGCGAGAGACGCGATAGGGATTTCAACATATTGGTCTGGGTCCTGTCGGTGAAAGGGAATGGCACCGGATCCGCGTGACCGTGGACTGTCGTGGTCACTCGTCGGGCGATGCACGCAAGGCGGCGGATGATAGCAACGCGCGTCGCCGCCCAGACGGCGCGCGCGAGATCGTTTACTTATGGCGGGAATAAGCGCCGCCTATACGAAGGCGGCGGCGATTCAGAGATCGGCGATGCGCTGGCGCGCGAAGCCTTCGTCGTAGGGCGACAGCGCGCGCACGTCGAGGGTGAGCGAGCGGAACATCCAGCCGTCGCCCACGCGCACGTACTCGTCGACGTACTTGCCCATGATCCAGGCCGCGATCGGTTCGGGCTCCTTCACGATCGGTGCCCACAAATCCCAGCGCCCGGTGGCGCGATCGCCGTCGACCTCGATCAGGGGGTTGGTGGCGTAGTGGTCGACGAACGAGATGACCTTGCTGACCCCGCTGAAGAAGGCATGGATGGCCGCGCGGCCCTCGTGGCGTCCGAACGGGCCGCCATCCCAGAAACCGTCCTCGACGAACAGGCTGGCGATGCCGTCGGGATCGTAGTCCTGGTCGGCAAAGGCGCAGTAGCGCGCCTTGAGCTGCTTGATGCATTCGATGTCGTAGAGCCATTGCAGGCGGGCGTCGTCGGTCATCGGTGATCTCCCCCGGGGTGGTGGTTGCGAGCACCGCAGCATAACCGCGCCGACCGCGTGCGCCGAAGACGGCGGGGCGGAGCCGCGCCGCCAGCGGTGCGTGGGCGGGTACCAGCGCAGCGCTGCACCAATGGGTGGGCAGGCGCGAGGGCCAGGCGGGTGGGCCGCGGGGGGCGCGGTCTACGATCCGTGCCCGGTCGTCACCGGGCGGCGCAGGCACGCTCGCAGCGCTGCTTCAGATGGCGTCGGCCAGGCTGGTGTCGCCGTTGAGGAGCTTGTCGATGCGCCGCGCTGCGCGTTCGCAGTCGTCGAGGGTGGTGAAGACCTTGAAGCGCAAGCCGAGCGAGGGACTGCTGCCTTCGAGGCGGGCGAGCACGGCGCGCGTGAGCGGGCTGCAGTTCTCGGTCATCTTGGCCTCGGCCGCGATCAGGGCCGGGTCCGCTTCCTCGAACACTTCGAGCAGGGGGTAGCGATCGAGCAGGGCGTCGGCGACGCGGCTCTGGTAGAGGAAGATGCGTTCGGCGCGCGAGGGTTCATGGGCGGCGACGGCCTCGCGCGGTGGGCTGGCGAGGCTGGCACAACCGCTGGCGAACAGGGCCAGGACGGTGATGAAAAGAATTCCGGCGGGGAAGCCGGTTTGCCACCTGTCGCGCGTCTGCCTTCGCTCCATCTGCCCTGCCTGCCCGGGCGCCCACCATTGCGCCCCTGCCGTTTTCGTTGTTGTTCTAGCCTAGATCGCGAACGGATGTTATCCAGTGTCGCGGCGGTCGACTGTGAAGCGCTTCGCGACAGTCGGTGCGCCGGCGACGCGCCGTGTCAACAATCGTCACCCCGCCGCATCCGTTCGAGGGTAGCGGCGCGGCGCGGCGCGGCTTTACCCCGGCGGCGTCTTCAGCGCGGCGCGCGACCGGCGATCCCGCGTTCGAGTTCGGCCAGCAGCTTGTCGCCGGGACGTCGGCGGCGGGGTGCCGTGGGCGCTTCCCCGAGCCGTGGCCAGAGCCCCTGGCGCAGGGGTTCGGGCAAAACGTTTTCGAGGTATTCCAGGGCCGTACCGCGCATTTCTCGATCGCTGCTGAACACCGCGCGGAAGGACAGGCGCAGGGCATCGCGGTCGAGGACCAGGCTGAGCAGGGTGAACACGTGCTCGAGGCCGTAGTCCACCTCGATGCCGCTCTCCGTGGCCACCGGGTCCTCGCCCTGGATGACGTCGTCGACGCGGATGTCGTGGCGATCCCATTCGGCGTCGGACGCCGCGACCTCGCGCGCGCAGGCGGCAAAGACGCGCTCACCGTCCAGGGCGAGCTGCGGATCGCGGCCGCGCATACGCGACAAGGCCCGCGCACAGGCGAAGCGCACGTTGAACTCGCTGTCGTCGAGACCGTCCTGCAGGATGGCCACCACGCGCGGCTGGGGCGACACCTCGAGCACGCTCGGCAGGCGTTGGCGGGCGAGCAGCGGCACGTCGGGGTCGAACAGGGCGTCGCCGAGCGCGCCGGCGCATCGTGGCACGATGAAGCGCAGTTCCGTGCGGGCCAGTTCGGCCAGTTCGTCGACGGCCAGCATCGGCACTACGAACGGTGCCAGGCGTGCATCCATGAACGCGCCCTCGAGGGCGCGGCGCACGCGTTCGCGCTCGCCCGAACACAGCGCGTTGACGAGCTGGCCGAGATGCTCGCCGGGGCCGCTCGGCGGCGCCACGCCGTCGGGATGGCCGTGCCAGCGCGTGCCCTGGGCGTGATCGGCGCGCAGTTCCTTGATGCGCGCGAGCAGCAGCGCGCGTTCGGCCGCGCTGGAACTCTCGGCCAGGGTCTGGCGCGTGGTGGCGTCGACGATCTCGTCGTCGGCGAGCGAGATGAGGCCGTCGCGCAGGTTGTCGGCGAGCTGGGCGACGTAGCCGCGGTAGAGCCGTGCCACCACCACCAGGGTGAGCAGCGCGACCAGCATGGCCACGCCGATGACCACGCCGTTCGACAGGTTGGGCACGACCGCCAGCAGGCCGAGCACGATGCCACCACCGACGACGTCACCGAGGCGGTCGGAGGCGACGTCGATGATCGACTTGGTCGGCCGCTTGCGCGACGGCGGCAGCGGCGTGTAGAGCAGTTCGAAGGCCGAGCGGAAGAACGAGTTCTGTACCACCATCTGGCCGCCGCGCAGCAGCACCACCGTCCACAGGCGCAGGGCCACGCCGTTGAGCAGGCCGCAGGCCAGGACCACCACCGGCATGGTGGCCAGCGTGACGCCGATGCCGAAGCGGTTGAGCAGGCGCGGGCCCAGTGCCGATTGCACCACGAAGGTGACCAGGCCGGCGATGGCGTAGAAACGCCCGAACAGGCCGACCAGTGCGGCCTGGTCGTTGAGCTGGCGCGAGGCCTCGGCCTTGAAGGCGTAGTCGACCAGCGCGGCGAGGGCGGCGACCAGCACCATCAACAGGCCCATCAGCATGAGGTAGCGGTGGCGGAACAGCAGTTGGATGCCCGACTCGACTTCGAGTTCGTGGGCCGGGATGGGCCGCTGCGGGCGGCCGATGCCGCGCACCGTCGCCGCACAGGCGAGGTGCAGGCCGCCGAGGACCAGCATCATGGCGCGGGCGTCGATGAGGGCGGCGACGCGGTCGGCCATGAAGCCGCCGATGACCCCGCCGAGCGTCGCCGCCGCGGCGACCTCGGCGATGGTGCGCTTGGCGGTGTGCGGGTCGAAGCGTTCGTTGACCACCGACCAGAAGCCCGAGATCAGCACCGCACCGAACACCGCCATCTGCAGGTAGAGGGTGAGCGCGGCGACTTCGGGCAGGCGGCCGTAGATCGACCAGCTGCCCCAGAACAGCACGCCGCTGAGCAGGAAGGCGCCGGGCACGATCCGCCACGGTCCGAAGCGGGTCAGCAGGCGCGACATCACGAGCACGGCGAGCATCGACGCGAGCGCTGCCACGATGACCATCTTGGGCAACTGGGTGACGTCGTAGACCGACAGGAAGATGGCGTCGCGGGTGGCCTTGCCGCCGACCTGGTGGGCGATCATGAGGGTCGCCGAGACCAGCGCGAAGACGGTCGGCCAGGAACGGGCGGGTGGGGCGTTCACCGCGGGGTGGGCGTCCTTCGAGGTGGGTCGGGTGGCAGTGCAGTGCAGGGTCGCCCGGTGCCGATCATGCGCGCGCCGGGAACACGGGCAGTTGTCGCCGCGTGGCGGTTGCGCGCGTCTCCCTTGCCCGGTTGCGAGGCCTCCCGTGTCACCGCGCAAGCATACTGTGGGCAGGCGGCCCGCGCACCGCTGACGGTACGCGGGCGGCCGGCGCCGGGTTCAGAAGCGCGCGCCGTCGCCGTACTCGAGTCCGATATCGGCGGCCTGGCGGCGCACGGTGTCGTAGAGCCGGCTGTCGAGGGAATCCTCGGCGCCGCCGCGCGCCTCCAGCTCGTCGGCGATGTAGCGATCGCGCTCGGCGGCGAGCTCGGTGATCTCGCGCTTGACCGCGGCGCGCTTCTCCGCCGCGGCAGCGACCTCGGCGGCGCGTTCGGCCGCGCTCAGGGCCTGCAACGGCTCGGGCAGGGCGGCGGGTGCGACCTCGGCCAGGTCGACCCGGCCCGAGGCGACCGCCTCGACCAGGTCGGCTTCGCCGCCGAGGTTGGCCGCGCCGCTGGCGCTGGCGTTGAAGGTGGCGCGGCGGGCCAGCGCGGCGGGCGAGGCCGCCGCCTTGAGCTTGGCCGTGGCGGCATCCTTGTCGGCGAGGCGGGCGCGCGTTGCGGCGTCACCGAAGAACAGGCGCGTCTCGTCCATGGCCGCGGCGAGTTCGGCCAGGCGGTCGTCGTAGGGCGTGGCCACGGCGACGGCGTTGCCGTCCTGGGCGACGTTGAAGAAGTCGCCCTGGGCGAGCGCCGCAATGCGTGTCCAGGCCGCGCGTGCCGCGCCGTCGTTGCCGCACTGGATGGCGTTGACCACGATGCCGCGCGCGCGGGCACGCTCGATCACCTCGGGGTAGCGCGGCGCGTTGGCGTAGTCCATGTGCGGCGGCGCGTCGCCGACCAGGAAGACGACGCGGTAGACGTCCCCGTCTGCGCTCCACGACATGCCCTCGACGGCCTCGTGCAGGGCCTCGTTGACGGCCTCGGCATGGTCGCCGCCGCCGCCGGCCTGGAAGTCCATCAGGCGTGCGTAGACGGAGTCGAGATCGCTCGACAGGTCGACCGTGCGGGTGACGTAGCTGTCACCGTGGTCGCGGTAGGCGACCAGGCCCATGCGGATCTCGGGCGCCGGTTCGGCCTGCGCCATGCTCGCCGCGATCGACCAGATCTTCTCCTTGGCGGCGTCGATGAGCCCGCCCATCGAACCCGTGGTGTCGAGTGCGAAGACGACCTCGATGCGCGGTGCGCGGACTTCGGCCAGTGGCGTGACCGGCGTCACCGGGGTGACCGGCCGTGGCCCCGGTGGCGCCGGCTCGGCGGCGGGGTGGAGGGCGACGGCAGTCGCGGTGGCGGCGAACAGGGTGATCGCGAACAGGGGCTTGTACATGGTGTGTACTCCTCGGTAATGGATGGACGGTTGAATCAGCCCTGGCCCTGCAGGCGGGCCCAGGCAGTGCGGGCGCGGGCAGCGGCCGCGGCGAAGCGGGTGGCGTCATCGTCGGCCGCGGCCGGGTCGTGGGCGCTGGGAATGAACACCCACAGGGCCTGCACGAGGAAGAACGACCACGCGCCCAAGGTCACGCTGGCGGTGTGGCGCGCGGCGACGATCCCGGCTGCCAGGGCGAGCGCGGTGAGGGCGAGATCGGCCAGCGCGGCGCCGAGCCGGCCGTGGTGGAACAGCGCGCGGACCAGCCAGGCGGCGCCGACGTGGCCGGCGAGGTAGACGCCGAGCGGCGGTTCGAGCAACCAGGCGAGCAGCGCCGCGACCAGCCACGCCAGGGCGACCACCACGCGCCCGGTACGGGTGGGCGCGCCGACGATCAGCCACAGCACGTAGCCGGCGGCGGCGAGGCCGAGCGCGGTGCGCAGCGCGGCGGCGGGTGCCACGGCCATCACGAGCGCGTTGCAGACGATGCCGGTGAGAAGCGCGAGCGCGGCGCCGACGAACAGCCCGTGGCCGAAGCCGGGGCGGATCATCGCGGCGTCCTCCGCTGGCGCGCGGCGAGCAGCGCGATGTCGACCTCGGCCTCGCTGACGGCGTCCACCGCGGCCGGCAGCGCGCACGCCGCGGCCGGTGCCGTGGGCGTGGCGCTGGCGAGGTCGAGCTTCTCGCGCATGGCGGCGAGTTCGCCGTCGGCGCGACGGATGGCGGCGTCGAGCGCCGTCGCCGCGGCGGCGGCCTGTTCGTCCTGGCGCGCGAGTGCCGCGGCGCGCCGTTCGGCGGCCAGGCGGCGGCGCACCAGGTCACGCGCCAGCGCCTGCTCGTCGGCGTCGAGGCAGAGATCGAGTTCGGCGGCGAGGCGCGGCAGCAGCGCGGCGGATTCACGTCGTTCGCGGGCGAGGCGCTCGCGCTCGGCGCCGAGCGCGCGGGCGCGCCGGCGCATCGCCTCGAGTTCCTGTTCCATGTCGCGCACGGCCTGGCGCAACAGCACTTCGGGTTCTTCGATGCGGTCGAGCAGCGCGTTCAAGTCGGCGCTGACGAGGCGTGCGAAGCGGTTGATGAGTGGCATGGCGTTCTCCTCGTTCGGCGATGGCCGGGACGGGGAACAGCTTTGCGCCGGGCGCGGCGCCCGATAAGACATGCCGAGGTAAAGATTGCGGGCCGCGCTTTACAAAACTTTTACATGCACGCGGCGGGTCGCGCTGGTAGCGTGGGGCGCCGTTGGCATCAGGAGGACACCGCATGACGCGCAAGCCGCGCCTGCTCGTGGTCGAGGACGAGGAAGCGATCCGTGCCGGGCTGGTCGACGTGTTCGTCTTCCACGGTTACGAGGTCGCCGCCGTCGCCGATGGCCGGCAGGGGCTGGCGCGCGCGTTGGCCGAGCGCTTCGACCTGGTGCTGCTCGACGTCATGCTGCCCGGCCTGGACGGTTTCGCGGTGTGCGAGGCCATCCGCGAGCAGGATCGCGAACTGCCCATCATCATGCTCACCGCCAAGGTCGCCGACGAGGACATCGTCAACGGCCTGCGCCTCGGCGCCGACGACTACGTCGGCAAGCCGTTCGGCGTGCAGGAGCTGGTGCTGCGGGTCGAGGCGGTGCTGCGGCGCACGCGCGGCGCGGTCGACGAGGCGCGTCATCTCGTCCTCGACGCCGACGCACGCATCGACGTCGCCGCGTTGAGCGGCGCGATCGACGGCGTCGAGCAGCGCTTCACCCGCCGCGAGATGGACATCCTGCGCTACCTCCATGCGCACAGCGATCGCCCGGTGGCGCGCGAGGAACTGCTGCGCGAGGTGTGGGGCTACGCGCGCCATCTCGAACTCGAGACCCGCACCGTCGACATCCACGTCGCCAAGCTCAGGCGCAAGCTCGAGCGCGACGTGCGCGAACCGGCGCGCCTGGTCACCGTGCGCGGCGCCGGCTATCGCCTGGTCACGGCATGCGACTGAGATTCGACGGCAGCGCCGAGCGCCGCCTGCGCATGGCCCTGGCGCTGTTCTTCGTCGCCCTGGTGGTACCGGGCGCGCTGCTCATCGCGCGCGCCTTCGGCCAGGTGCAATGGCAGGAGTTCCACCACTACCGCACCCTCGCCGAACAGCTCGCCGGTGGCGTCGAGCGCGAACTCGATGCCGCCGTGCGCGGCGAGGAAGCGCGCGGTTTCGACGACTATGCCTTCGCGCGTCGTGGCGACGACGGCGCACGCTCGCCGCTCGCCGCCTACCCGCCAGCGTCCGGGCTGCCCGGGCTCGTCGGCTATTTCCAGGTCGACAGTGCCGGGCGCTACAGCTCGCCGCTGCTGCCGGCGGGTGACGTCGCTGCCGGCGACCTCGCCGACCTCGCCGCGCGCCGCGCGCTGGACGCCCGCCTGCGCGCGATTCTCGAAAGCGCGAGCGTGGCCGCGGCGCCGCCCGCCCGTGTCGATGCCGACCAGCGCGCCGCCACGGCCACCGCCGTAGCTGCCCCGGCCGCGGTACCGGCGGCGGACAACCTCTTCGAGCGCCTGCGCCAGGCCGAGGGCCAGCGCCAGGCGTTGTCGAAGTCGCTCGGCAACGTCGCCGATCTCGCCCTCGATGCCCGCCGCGAGGCGCGCAGCCGCGCCGCCGAGACCGACAGCGCCGAGGCCGCGGTGGTCGCGGCGCCGCGCGTGCGGCGCAAGGAACAGGTCGCCCGCCTGCAGGCACCGGCGGCGGGCGCGGTGTCGGGCGGGGCTGCTGCGTCCTTCGCCGCGGCCCCAGCGGCGCCCGGCCGGGCGCCCGCCGCGGCCGACGAAGCCGTCATGGCCGAGGCCGAGGTCGCCCGCGACGCGTCGACGCTCGCACTCGCCGACGACCTCGAACTCGCGCCGGCGCCGGCGGCCGTCACCGCCGCCCGCGTGCGCCTGTTCGAATCCGAGCTCGACCCGATGAACCTGATCGCGCTCGACGACGATCATTTCGTGCTCTACCGCAACGCCTGGCGCGACGGCGCCCGCTACATCCAGGGCGCGGTGATCCAGCGCGCGGCCTTCCTCGCCGCGCTGGCCGCGCGCGCCTGGCGCGGCTCGGCGCTGGCCGCAATGGCCGGGTTCGTCGTGGCCTGGAACGGCGAGGTGCTCAGCGTGGCCGGCGCCGAGGGGGGCCGCGATTACGCCAGTGCCCGTGCGCTGTCCGGCGAACTGCTCTACCGTGCCCGCCTGTCGGCACCGTTCGCCGCCTTCGAACTCATCTACAGCGTCGACCGCCTGCCGCTCGGCGCCGGTGCCCGTTACCTGGCCTGGGTCGGCCTGGCGATGCTGCTCGTCGTCATCGCCGGCCTGGTCGCCGTCGATCGCTACGGGCGCGGACACCTGCGCCTGGTCCGCCAGCAGCAGGACTTCGTCTCGGCGGTCAGCCACGAACTCAAGACCCCGCTGACCTCGATCCGCATGTACAGCGAGATGCTGAAGAACGGTTGGGGCGACGACAGCCGGCGGCAGGCCTACTACGGCTACATCCGCGACGAGAGCGAACGGCTCTCGCGGCTGATCGGCAACGTGCTCCAGCTCGCCCGCATCACGCGCGGGCAGCTCAGCCTGGACTGTCGCGAGATCGCGGTGGCGGCCCTGATGGAGCGCCTCCGCGCGCGGCTCGCGAGCCAGCTCGAGGCCGCCGGCTTCGAGCTCGTGGTCCACAGCGAGCCGGCGGCGCTCGCGGCCATCGTCGCGGTCGACGAGGATGCCCTGCTGCAATGCCTGATCAATCTCGTCGACAACGCCATCAAGTTCACCCCGCCGGGTGCGCCGCGGCGGGTCGAGTTCGGCTGCACGCTCGATGCGGCCGGCGAGCTGCGCCTGGGTGTGCGCGATTTCGGCGGCGGCGTGCCGCGCGCGCAGATGCGCCGCATCTTCGAACTCTTCTACCGCGCCGAGAACGAACTTACCCGCGAGACGGTCGGCACCGGCATCGGGCTCGCGCTGGTGCGCGAACTGATGCAGGGCCAGGGCGGCCGGGTCGACGTCGGCAACCGTGAACCGGGCGCCGAGTTCAGCCTGCTGCTGCCGGTGATCGAGCCGGCCGGTGATTGAGTTGCGGCGCGCCGGCCAGTAACGTTGGCGGGCGCCGCAGCGGCGCAACGACGGCGCGAGCCGGGGAGAGCGATGAACGGCATCCACGACATGGGCGGGCTGACCTGTTTCGGGCCGGTGCTGCGCGAAGAGAACGAACCGGTCTTTCACGCCGACTGGGAGCGGCGCGTGTTCGCCTTGATGATGCTCACCGGCGGCGTGCTGGGGCCGGTCGACAGCTACCGCTATGCCATCGAGCGCATGGACCCGGCGAAATACCTCGAGACCACCTACTACGAACATTGGCTGGCCGCGCTGCAGACCCTGGTCGTCGAGCGCGGCGTGGCCGACATGGAGAAGAACGAGCGGCCGCTCGCCGCCGAGCTGGTCGACGCGGTGGTCGCCGGCGGCGTGCCGGCGACGCGCGCAGGCGAAGGGCCGGCGCCGCGCTTTGCCGTGGGTGACGCGGTGGTGGCGAAGAACCTCAACCCCAGCGGCCATACCCGCCTGCCGCGTTACGTGCGCGGGCGGCGCGGCACCATCGCCGCGCTGCAGGGCACGCACGTCTTCCCCGATACCGCCGCGCACCACGCCGGCGAGCATCCCCAGCCGCTCTACTCGGTACGTTTCAGCGCGCGCGAGCTGTGGGGCCCGGAGGCACGCGCGAGCGACTGCCTGTACATCGACCTGTGGGACAGCTACCTGGAGGCCGCACCCCGATGAGCGAACACCACGAACACGACCACGCGGGCGCCCATGCGCACGGCCACGGCGCGCCGCGCAATCCCTACCTCGACAAGCGCCGCAACGGCGAGGAGACCGCGGTGCTCGAGGCGCGGGTCAAGGCCATCGAGGCCATGCTGGTCGACAAGGGCCTGGTGTCCACGGCCGCACTCGATCGCATGGTGGAAATCTACGAACACGATCTCGGGCCGATGAACGGTGCCCGCGTGGTGGCCAAAGCCTGGACCGACCCGGCCTACAAGGCGCGCCTGCTCGAAGACGCTACCGCCGCCATCCGCGAACTCGGTTTCGGCGGCCTGCAGGGCGAACACCTGGTGGTGGTGGAGAACACGCCGACGGTGCACAACGTCGTCGTGTGCACGCTGTGCTCGTGCTACCCCTGGCCGGTACTCGGCCTGCCGCCGTCCTGGTACAAGGAAGCGCCTTACCGCTCGCGGGTGGTCATCGACCCGCGCGGCGTGCTGGCCGAGTTCGGCACTACGCTCGGCGACGAGGTCGAGGTGCGGGTGTGGGATTCGAGCGCCGAGATGCGTTACCTGGTGCTGCCCGAACGCCCCGCCGGCAGCGAAGGGCTGGCCGAGGACGCGCTGGCCGCGCTGGTCACGCGTGACGCGATGATCGGCGTCACCCGCCTGCCGGCGGTGGCCTGAGCGCGCCATGAGCGAGACCGCCCGCGAGGACATCGCCAACATGGACGGGCCGGCCGCGCTGCCGCGTTCGAGCGGTGAGCTGGTTTTCCACGACACCTGGGAACAGCGCGTGTTCGCCATCGCGGTGAGCCTGTGCGAACAGGGCCACTACCCGTGGGATGCCTTCCGCGAACGGCTGATCGCCGAGATCGACGCCGCCCACGAGGATCCCTGGCATCCCGACCCGGGCGCGCCCGGTTACTACGAGCACTGGCTGGCGGCGCTGGAGAAGGTGCTGGCCGAAACCGGGCTCGCGCCTCCCGCGAACACGCGCTGACGCCGTTCGCCGCGGGGCTGCCCGCGGTGCCGCAGCGGTGCCCCGCACTGCGCGTGGCCGTGCCGCATCACGATGCGCGCCGGCCGCCTGTCGCGACGTCGTCCACCGGCCGGCAGACGAGCCGGGTCTCGCGGGCGACGCGCCGGGGCGCCGCGAGCACGCCCGATATCGATCGCCTGCCGCGTGCCCACGGGTCACCGCCACCGAGTTGATCTGCATCAAGCGGCCTCGGCGCCCCCGCGCGACATTGGCCATCCCTGTTGATTGTTCCAGTTTTGCTGGCGGCGGCTCCGGGTACTGCTCTCATGGCATTGACTCACATCCCCCACCCGGTCCGCCGCCGGCAATTTATCCTCACCGCCATGTGAACCGACTCGGCGCCGAACCGGCGGCGCGGCGGTGTCTGAAACCGGGCCTCGACCCTTTGAATCGTCCTCGCCTCGCGCGACAGCCTCGCGCTGAAACGCGTCCACCCCGAACGGTGACGCCGATGCGCGGTGTCTGACACCGGCACTCGAGTGTTCGAATCGTCGTCGCGTCGCGCGGCGGCCGGCCTCTGGACACCGCCCCCTCCCGGCGGCCACAGTGCGGGGCTGTCACAAGGGAGGATTCGTGATGGCCGATCTCGGGCGCGTGCTCATCGCCAACCGGGGCGAGATCGCCGTGCGCATCGCGCGTGCGGCCGCGGTGCTGGGCATGGAATCGGTGAGCGTGTACGCGCCGGCCGACGCGGCATCGCTGCACACGCGGGCGACCACGCGCAGCCGCCTGCTCACCGGCGGCGACGGCGATGCGGTCGCGGCCTATCTCGACATCGCCGGGATGGTCGCCGCGGCGCGCGCCGAGGGCTGTGACTGCATCCACCCGGGCTACGGTTTCCTGGCCGAGAACGCCGCCTTCGCCGAGGCGGTGGCGGCGGCCGGGCTCCACTTCGTCGGGCCGCCGGCGTCGGCGCTGGCCCTGTTCGGCGACAAGCTGCGGGCCCGCGCATTGGCGCAATCGCTCGACATCCCGGTGGTGCCGGGCAGCACGGCCGCACTGGCCTCGCCCGCGGCCGCGGCCGAGCTCGCCGCCGCGGTCGGCTACCCCGTGATGCTCAAAGCCGCGGCCGGCGGCGGCGGGCGCGGTATGCGCGCGGTGCAGGCGGCGGACGAGATCGAAGACGCGTTCACGCGTTGCGCGAGCGAGGCGCGTGCGGCCTTCGGCGACGGCACCTTGTTCCTGGAGAAGCTCGTCCAGCATCCCCGCCACGTCGAGGTACAGGTGCTGGGCGATGCCCACGGCCGGGTCGTGCACCTGTTCGATCGTGACTGCTCGGTGCAGTTGCGCAACCAGAAGCTGGTCGAGATTGCGCCCGCCGTCGGCCTCGCGCCCGAAGTACGCGGTCGCCTGCTCGACGACGCCGTGCGCCTGCTCGCCGCGAGCGAGTTCTACGGCGCCGGCACGGTCGAGTTCCTGGTCGTGCCCGAGAGCGGCGAGTACTGGTTCATCGAGTGCAATCCACGCATCCAGGTCGAGCACACCGTGACCGAGCAGGTGATGGGCATCGACCTGGTCTGCGCGCAGTTCCGCCTCGCTGCCGGCGCCACCCTCGCCGAACTCGGACTGCCCGACCAGGCCGCGGTCGGCAGCCCGCGCGGTTACGCCGTGCAGGCGCGGGTGGTGACCCAGGGCCCGGGGCGGCTCACCGCCTACAAGGAGCCGGCCGGTCCGGGCATCCGCGTCGACGGCTCGGCCTACCTCGGCTGGGCGCCGCCGCCGCAGTTCGACCCGCTGCTGGCCAAGGTCATCGGGGCGAGCGGCGCCGGCACCACGCTGGCCGTCGCGGTCGACCGCACGCGCCGCGCGCTCGACGAGTTCCACGTCGGCGGGGTGGCGACCAACCTCGCCCAGTTGCGCGCCATCCTGGCCCACGAACGCGTGCGCGAGGGCGACGCGCGGACCAGTTTCATGCAGGTCGACTATGCCGGCGAGCAGGCCCCGGCGCGGGACGGCGCGCTGGCCCTGCTGTCGCGCCAGGCCACCCTGGCGACGGCCGGCGCCGGGCTGGCCCTGGCCGCGGCGCCGCTGGCCGCGGGCACGACCGGCCTGGTCGCCGCCGCCGGCGAGGTCGCGGTGGCCGCACCGATGGCCGGCACCCTGGTCTCGATTGCGGTGCAGCCGGGCGACACCGTGCGCGGCGGCGACACCCTGCTCGTGGTCAGCGCGATGAAGATGGAGTCCCAGCTGGTCGCGCCGGCGACCGGCACGGTCGTCGAGGTGGCCGAGATCGCGGTCGGCGACAGCGTCGCCGCCGGCCAGGTCATGGTCACCCTCGCGCCTGCAGCGCTCACCGAGCGCGACCCGCAGGCGGGTTACGGCGAGAACTCGTGGGCGGGCCAACTGGCCGAGGTCGAAACCCTGCGCGCGCTCGCCCAGGCGCGGCTCGCGCCGGGCTCGGACGATCCGGGGGTGGTGCGCCAGCGCGCCCGCGGCAAGCTGACCTGCCGCGAGCGCATCGAGCTGCTGCTCGATGCGGGCTCGTTTCGCGAGCTCGGTTCGATCGCGGGTTTCGCGTCCTACGACGACAGCGGCGGTGTCGCCGCCTTCACCCCGGCCAACATGGTAGGCGGCTGGGGCACGATCGCCGCGCGCGCCGTGGTGGTCTGTGCCGACGACTTCACCTCACGCGGCGGCCATGCCGACGGCGCCATCGCCGCCAAGAGCACCTACCTCGACCGGCTCTCGATCGAGATGCGCCTGCCGTCGCTGCGCCTGCTCGATGGTTCCTCGGGTGGCGGCAGCGTGGCCAAGATGGTGCCGGAGCAGAAACGCGACGGTGAGAGCGCGGCGGAGGAGAGCGTCGGCGCCATCAGTGCCGGCAAGCCACGGGTCTCCGGCGGTGGCGGTTCCTTCCTGCCCGCCCACCTGCACAGCACGATGTACGCCGAGCAGCTCGCCACCGTGCCGGTGGTCAACCTGCTGCTCGGCAGCGTGGTCGGTATCGGTGCGGCCAAGGCCGTGCTCGGTCACTTCTCGGTGATGGTGCAGGACACCGCCCAGCTCTTCGTCGCCGGCCCGCCGGTGGTCGCCCACGCCATGGGCTACGACATCAGCAAGGAGGATCTCGGCGGCTGGCACATCCACTGCCGCAACGGCGCGGTCGACAACCTCGCCGCCAGCGAGGAGGCGGCGATGGCGCTCGCGCGGCGCTTCCTCTCCTACCTGCCGGGGAGCGTGTACGAGGCGCCGCCCGTCACGGCCTGTGACGATCCCCGTGATCGTCGCGAGGAAGAACTGTTCACCCTGGTGCCGCGCAAGCGCACCTCGACCTTCGACGTGCGCCGCGCCATCGAACTCGTGACCGACCGCCATTCCTTCTTCGAGATCGGGCGCTTGTGGGGTACCGACCAGGTCACCGGCTTCGCCCGCTTCGGCGGCTACCCGGTGGGGGTGATCGCGTCGGACAGCCAGCACGCCAACGGTGGCGCGCTGACCGCGGCCGGCTGCGAGAAGCTCACCCGCCACATCGACCTGTGCGATCTCTTCCATCTGCCGATCGTGAGTTTCATCGACAACCCCGGTTTCGCCGTTGGCCTGGAACACGAGATCGCCGCGACCATCCGCCGTGGCGGCCACTGGATGATCGCCTTCGCGCAGGCCGAGGTACCGGTCTTCACCGTCCTCATGCGGCGCAGCTTCGGCGTCGCCGGCAACAACTTCGCCACCCCGCGCGCGGCGGCGGCGATGCGCGTGGCCTGGCCGTCGGCGGACGTCGGCGGCATTCCGCCCGAGGGCGGCATCGAGGCGGCCTACAAGCGCCAGCTCGCCGAGGCCGCGGACCCGGCCGCCCTGCGGGCCGAGCTCGAGGCGCGCATCGAGAGCGCGCGCGGGCCGGTCGGGCCGCTCAACCGCTTCGAGCTGGAGGAGATGATCGACCCGCGTGACACCCGCCGCCACGTCTGTGCGTGGGTCGAGCAGGCCTGGCGCGTGGCCACCGTGCCGGCAAGGCTGGCGCCGCGGGCGATCCGCTTCAGGCCGTGACGGACCGTGACCGCCGGGCCGGGCGCGACGCCGGGCGCCCCGCGGTGTCTGACACCGAAGCTCAAGTGATGGATTCGAAGTGAATCGACGCGGGACGCGCGCCGCAGCCGGCGCAGGCCGAACGTGACCGCGGTGCCTGGCACCGGGCCATGACGGGCTGATTGGCAGGGTTTGCCGCGTTGCGCCGGTGGGCAGGGCTCGTCGATGCGCTAGGCTGTGGCGGCACGCGCCAGCGCCCCAGCCCTGACCCCGGAGGACTGCCGCCATGACCTCTCACCCGGCCGCCGACGACTGCCTTGCCGAAACCCACGAAGTCCTCAACCAGCCGACGCCGCTGGTCGAGTTCAACGCCTGGACCTCCGACGCCGTGCTGCGCTACTGGATCGCGCGCTTCGGTGGTGCGGGCGGCGCGGCCGTGCTGGAAAGCTACGGCGCGCGCGTCGGCGGCGACCTGCAGCGCGCCGGCTTCCTCGCCAACCGCCACAAGCCCGAGTTCACCCCCCACGATCGTTTCGGTCATCGCGTCGACCTCGTCGAGTACCACCCGGCCTACCACGCGCTGATGGCCGCGGCGATCGGCGCCGGCCACCATGCGCTGCCGTGGCGTGAGCCCGGACCGGGGGCGCACGTGGTGCGGGCCGGGATCGAGTTCCTGCATACCCAGGCCGATCCCGGCACGGGCTGCCCTCTGACCATGACCTTCGCCAGCGTGCCGGCCCTGCGCCACCAGCCTGCGCTGGCCGCGCGCTGGTTGCCGCGTATCACGGCGCTGGCCTACGACCCGCGCAACGTGCCGCATACCGACAAGGCGGGCCTCACCATCGGCATGGCCATGACCGAGAAACAGGGCGGCTCGGACGTGCGCGCCAACACCACCCGCGCCGTCCCGATCGGCGACGACGACGGCGTCCCCACCTTCCGCCTGGTCGGGCACAAGTGGTTCTGCTCGGCGCCGATGTGCGATGCGTTCCTGGTGCTCGCCTACACCGACGTCGGCTTGTCGTGTTTCCTGGTGCCGCGCTGGCGGCCCGACGGGGGCAAGAACCCGCTCCAGATCCAACGTCTCAAGGACAAGCTCGGCAACGTCTCCAATGCCTCCTCGGAAATCGAACTGCGTGGCGCCTTCGGCTGGTTGATCGGGGCCGAGGGACGCGGCGTGCGCACCATCCTCGACATGGTCGCGATGACCTGCTTCGACTGCATGGTCGGCTCGGCCGCGCAGCTCGCCCAGGGCGCACGCGAGGCCATCCACCACACCGGCGGACGCAGCGCGTTCGGGCGCCGGCTGCACGAGCAGCCACTGATGCTGAACGTGCTCGCCGATCTCGCGCTCGAGGCCGAGGCGGCGCTGGCCATCGCGCTGCGCCTCGCCCACGCCCTCGATCGGCCAGACGACGATCACGAGGCGGCGCTGGTGCGCCTCGGCACGGCGCTCGGCAAGTACTGGATCTGCAAGCGCGCGCCGCAGCACGCCTACGAATGCATGGAGTCGATCGGCGCGGTCGGCTTGATCAAGGACAACGTCGCCGCGCGGCTCTACGCCGATGCGCCGGTGAATGCCATCTGGGAAGGCTCGGGCAACGTGCAGTGCCTCGACGTGCTGCGCGTGATCGCCCGCCACCCCGAGGCGCTCGAGGCGCTCATGGCCGAACTCGCACGGGCCGCCGGGCGCGCGCCGGCCTTCGATGCCTGGGTCGCGCGCCTGCAGGACGACTTTGCCGATCGCGAGCAGATCGAATACCGCAGCCGCGCCCTGGTCGAGCGCCTGGCGCTGGCCTGGCAGGCGGCCACGCTGCTGAACCACGGCGAGGCCGACATCGCGGCCGCGTTCGTCGCCGCGCGCCTGGCCGGGGGCAGCGGCCTGATGTACGGCACCCTGCCGCCAGCCGTCGATTGCCGCGCGATCGTGATGCGGGCGCGGCCGGTGTTGTGAGCGGCACCGGCACCACGTGGCGGCCGGGGCGGGGCTGGCACGTCCGCAATCGGACCTGACCCGGGTGTGGCGGGCGGGCTGACCCCGAATGTCGAGCGCTTGATTGCCTTTCGTCAGCGAGCGGCGGCGACCCGGCGTACTCGCCTGCGAATGTGAAAACCCAACCCGCCGACCAGGCTCGAACCGAGCAGCCAGGCGGCTGCGGGCACCGGTACCGGGCTCACCGCACCGGTACGGACCGCCAGCCCGTGCAGGGCGGCCACCGTGCTCGCCGGGTAGGCGTAGTTGTACTGCGTGTTGTAGTACATGCCCGCCGTGCTGCTCCAGTAACTCGCCGCGACCAGGTGGTCGAAGAACTCGCTGGCATTCAAGGCGGACGCGGGCACGTTGTTCGTCCACAGTCCCAACTCGGCGATGACGAGATGGTTCATCTCCGCGCTGTCGATGTTCGTGTAATAGTTTGCGCTCCCGATAACCGGCAGCCGCCAGGCCGGGTCGGTCCAGTCGATGCGGTAGCCATCGAGGTGGTAGGTCAGCGCGGTTTCGAGTGCGGCCGCCCAGGCGTTCTGGGCGTTCCACGGCAAGGCGTCGTGGCTGTAGTCGAGCCAGACGACGGACCGGCCGTTGTTGTCGTCGTCCCAGACCAGCTTGTACTCGCCGACGGGCGGGTTACCGCCGGGGCCGTCCGGGTCGTAGCTCGCCGTGCCGACGGTGACGAGCGCGGCGCTCGCCGAATCCACCAGCCCGCTCAACAGCAGGGCCGTGGCAACGGCCGTCATGAGGCCAGATTTCATATGTAATTCCTTCGCTTGCGCACTTTAGGGCAACGAAATCGACGGCCGGAATGGGAACGTTGCCGCCTCCCGCTGTCGTCCTCGCGCAACGAGCAGTGTGACTATCCTCCTCTCTGCGCGATTCATTTTCGAATAATCTAAATCGTTTCGGCGTCCGCCTGGATGATCTGAATCATCAACGGGGTCGCTGCCAGCCCGCTCCAAGGCGATGGTCGACGAGGGGGCATGCATGGTGCGCGGCGCCCGATCACGGGCAGCGTCAACGGTGCCGGTGGCAGCGGGACGGCACGGGCGCGAGGCCGGGTCTAGTCGAACTATCGCTCAGCGAATCGACATGTCGGCGAAGGTGGGCCTCGGCGGCGACAGGGATCCTGGTACGCCCGCATGCGCAGGCTCCCGCAGCTCAGCCCCGGCGCCGGCGGTTTCCGAGCAGGCCGAGCGCGGGTAGCAGCAGCAATATGGCGGGCGGTAATGGCACCGCGGTGACGGCCAGGGTGAACTGGTCGGCGAAGATGTACTTGGCGTCGCCGCGCGTGCCCTCGGTCTCGCGGTACTCGAAGCTGCCGAAGCCCGCCGTATCGATGACGCCGAAGAACGTCGGCGTCGTCCCGAGCGCATCGTTGTTGCTGCAGTTGCCACCGGCACAGCTCTCTCCGAAGTCGACCGGCATGCCGTCGAGGTAGAGCCCGAGTGCCGCCGGCGGCGTGTTCGAGCGGAACCAGCCGCCGACGCCGAACAACGGACCGGCCGCGCTGCCGACGAAGCCGTCGCCGCAGGTGCCCGGCAGGGTGCAGTCGACGGTGACGCCGTCGTGGTTGGCGTAGTTGCCGTGCGGATAGGAGTAGAAACCGTACGCGCCGGTGACCGCCGCGCCACTGCCGGTGGTGATGCCGACCCCGGGGTAGTTGGCGGCCCAGGTGATGCCCTGGCTGACGATCGCCGGGGCGGTGTGGAAACCGTTCGACGTGCTGCGCACGCCGCCCCACACGCCGGCGTTCTCGAAACCTTCGGTGACGGTGGTGTAGCCGAAACCAGCAAGGTCGCCCAGGTAGGTCGCCTCGTCGAGGTAGACGAGGGTCGCGGCCTGGCTGGAGGGCGCGGCGAGCAGCACGAGGAGCAGCAACGCGACGTGAGAGGTGAAGCGGTGCACGGCGATTCTCCCTGGCATGAATGGCAGTCGCGACGCGTACGCGCGACCCGTGACTGTATCGAGGTCCGCGCGGGCCCGACCAGCGAGCCGGCCGCGACGAATGTGAATCGAATCACGCAACCGGAAGAGGCGCGGCGAACAGATGGCCCTCGGTGTCTGACACCGCAGGCCAGGTGATTGATTCGAGGTTTTGTCAGCCGGCGCTGGCCTGGTCGGCGTCGCCCGTCGGCAGCCGCCAGCGCGCCGCCGGGTGCGGCGCGCGCAGGCGTGGGCCCTGGCCGAAGATCTTCTCGCGCATGGTGCCGGGCGCGTAGCGCGTCTTGTAGATGCCACGGCGCTGCATCTCGGGCACGACGAGGTCGACGAACTCCTCCATGCACTCGGGCATCACGGTGTAGGCGAGGTTGAAGCCGTCGACGCCGGTGTCGTCCACCCACTGCTCGATCTGGTCGACCACGGTCACGGGCGAGCCGACCAGGGTCGGCGCGGCGCCGCCGACGACGAGGTAATCGGCCCACTCGCCGACGGTGCGCGCGCACAAGGAACTCGCGATCGAACGGATGCCGTCGGAGTCCATCTCCGCGATGGTGGCATCGGGATCGAGCTTGGCCATGTCGACCCCCGTCCAGCCCGAGATCAGGGCCAGTGCGCCCTGGCGCAGGCCGTAGCTCTGGTAGTCCTCGAACTTGGCGCGCGCCGCGGCATCGCTCTCGCCGGTGACGACGCTCAACAGGGCGAGCACCTTGACGTCGTCCGCCGCGCGGCCGCAGGCCACGGCCTGCGCGCGCAGGCTGCGCACGTACTCGGCGACCACGCCGCGATTGTGGTTGGCGACGAACACGCACTCGGCATGGGCGGCAGCGAAGGCCTGGCCCTTGGGCGAGGTCCCGGCCTGGTAGATCACCGGGCTGCGCTGCGGCGAGGGCTCGCACAGGTGGACGGCATCGAGGGCGTAATAAGTGCCGTCGTGGCTGACGCGGTGGACGCGCGCCGGGTCGGTGTAGATGCCGGCGGCCTTGTCGAGCACCACGGCGCCGTCCTCCCAGCTGCCTTCCCACAGCTTGTAGACCACCTCCATGAACTCGTCGGCGATGTCGTAGCGCGCATCGTGCGCGGTCTGCTGGACCTGGCCGACGCCCTTGGCCGCGCTGTTGAGATAACCGGTGACAACGTTCCAACCGATGCGCCCGTTGGTCAGGTGATCGAGCGAGGTGACCAGGCGCGCGAAGGAGTAGGGATGCAGGTAGGGAATCGAGCCGGTGACGCCAAACCCGAGATGCTCGGTCACCGCCGCCATCACGGGCACGATGGCGAAGGGATCGTTGGTCGGCACCTGGGTGGCGTTGCTGAGTGCGGTGTCCGGCGAGTTGCCGTAGACGTCGTAGATCCCGGTCACGTCGGCGAGGAAGATGCCGTCGAACAGGCCGCGCTCGAGGGTGCGCGCGAGGTCCTGCCAGTAGGCCATCGAGGTGTAGCGATGGCGCTGGTCGCGCGGATGTCGCCACAGCCCGTTGGACTGGTGGCTGGGCGTGTTCATGTCGAACGCGTTGAGCAGGATCTGCTTGGTCATGGCGCCTCCCCTTCGACCGGTATCGTCAGCGGTGATGCGGGCAACTGTAACGCAAGCGCAACGCCGTCGCTCACGGCACCGCGCCCTGCGGCAGGCGGCCCAGCCGCCACAGGTACCAGGCACCGATGGCGGGCCCGGGCGCCAGCAGGGTGAACACCCAGCGCCACCCCAGCCACTCGGCGGCCACGGGCAGGAGCTGGATCGAGACCACCGTGATGGCGAAGCCGATGCCGTTCTGCACCGTCAGTGCGGTGCCGATGTACTCGGGCGGGCAGGTGCGCGCCGCCAGCGCGGAGAGCTGCGGCGAATCGGCCACGACGGCGATGCCCCAGGCCAGGGTCAGCGCGATCACCGCGCCCAGCGGCAGGGTTGCCCACAGGCCGGAGGTGAGACTGAGCACGCCGCTGCTGGTGAGCGCGGCCAGCGCCACCCGGCGCTCGCCGCAACGCCGCGACAGCCAGCCCGCGCCGACGCAGCCGAGTGCGCCGAGGGCGATCACGGTGAACGGCAGCAGGGGCGTGGCGGCCGCCGCGGGTGCGCGCGCGGCGAGAAAGAAGCCGACCAGCGACCACATGGCGTAGAGCTCCCACATGTGGCCGAAGTAGCCGATGGCCTGGTAGCGGAACGGGCGGTGGGCGAAGACCTCGAACATCATGCGCAGGCGGAACGGCGCCGGCCGTCGCGCGTGCGGGCCGTCCGGCAGGAACAGGACCAGGCCGCCGCCGAGGCAGGCGGCGAGCGAGGCGGCCGCGACCAGCGTGCGCCAGCTCCAGGCGCCGTCGGCGCAGGCGGCCAGGCCGTAGGGCGAGGCGGTGCCGAGCGCGAGCGCGCCGACCATCACACCGAGCTGCCAGCCGAGACCGCGGTCGAACCAGCCGGCGACGAGCTTCATGCCAACCGGGTAGACCCCGGCCAGGGTCACGCCGGTGGCGAAGCGGCAGGCCGCGGCGACGACGAGGCCATCGGCGAGGAAGCCGAAGGCCGCGTTGCAGGCGGCGCCGGCCAGCGCCGCGGCGCAGAACACCCGCCGCGGGTTGAAGACGTCGGCGAGGTTGAAGGCCGCGAACAGCACCGTACCGGCGACGAAGCCGAGCTGCACGGCGGTGGTCAGCGTGGCGGCCGCGGACACGTCCAGCGACCACGCCGCGACCAGCGCCGGGGTGACCGCGGTGCCGGAGAACCAGGTCGCGGTGGCGAGCAGCACCGCGACCGAGATGACGGCGAGCGCGGTGGCCGGGGAGACGGGGCGGGCTGACATCGGGGACTCCGGGCGATGGGAACGGCGTGGGCCGCCGTCGCCGGACGCACCACGCGTTCGCGATTGTAAGGACCCTGGTCGGGACCTGTCGTCACGGCGGGGGTGGGCCTGCCGTGCGGCCCGTCGCAGGGCTGGTGCGGCGATGGCCATTCTGCGCGGGCGGGGCATGGACCGGATGGGCCGTCGATGACACACTCGCGTATCGCGGGCCCCGGGGCCCCAAGATCGCGAGGGGAGAGCCTTTATGCAGAACGTCCTGTCCAAGGCGCGCACGACCATCGGCGCGCTGATCCTGAGCCTGGTCGGCCACGGCGCACCGGTCGTCGCCGACGAGACCTGCCAATCGCCTTACATGACCCCGATCAAGGGCCAGGAGGAGTTCGTCTACGTGTGGACGCTGGGCATGGACGGCGTCGGCGACGAGTCGGACAAGCTCGTCACCATCGACGTGCGGCCCGACAGCGAGACCTACGGCAAGGTCATCAGCACCTACTCGGTCGGTGGCCAGCACGAGGCGCACCACTCGGGCCTCAGCGACGATCGCCGCACCCTGTGGGCGGGCACCCTGGACGACAGTCAGCTGTACCTGTTCGACATCGCCACCGACCCGGCCAAGCCACGCCTGAAGAAACACATCACCGACTTCGTCGAGGCCAGCGGCGGCGCCACCGGCCCGCACACCGTGTTCGCCCTGCCCGGGCGCGTGCTGATCACGGCAACCTCCAACAACCGTGACCACGGCGGGCGCAGCGCGCTGGTCGAGTACACCAACGACGGCGACTACGTCGCGACCTACTGGATCCCGACCCCGGACAACATGCAGGGCGCCACCGGCAAGGAATTCGCCGACGGCTATAACTACGACGTGCGCGTGCTGCCGCGCAAGAACATCATGCTGACCTCGAGCTGGACCGGCTGGTCGAACTACATGCGCGATTCCAACGAGGTGCTGCAGGACGCCGAGGCGATGAAGCGCTGGGGCAACTCGATGACGATCTGGAACCTGCACACCCGCCAGCCGCTCAAGGTGCTGCAGGTACCGGGCGCGCCGCTCGAGGTGCGCTGGGCGCTGGGCGAGGACCACAACTACGCCTTCACCCATGCCAGCCTGACCTCCAAGTTGTGGCTGATCTACCAGGACGACAAGGGCGAATGGCAGGCCAAGGACGTGCTCACCGTCGGCGATCCCGAGAACCCGACCTTCCCCGGCTCCATCGTCATCACCAACGACGATCGCTATCTCTGGTGGCAGGGCATTGCCGACGGCACCACGCGGCTCATCGACGTCAGCGATCCCTTCCATCCCAAGGAGATCTACAAGAAGAAGATCGGCGCCCAGATCAACATGGGCTCGTCGAGCTGGGACGGCTCGCGCATCTACTTCACCTCCTCGGCATTGTCGAAGTGGGATCGCGACGACGAGCAGGCCGAGCAGTTCCTGCGTGCCTACACCTGGGACGGCAAGGAGTTGAAGCAGAGCTTCAGCGTCGACTTCGTCGCCGAGGGCCTCGGCCGGGCGCACCAGATGCGCTTCGGCGCGCACAGCCTGTACTCGGACGTGCAGACCGCGCAGCGCTGAGCGCGGGCCGCCGATGAGTGCCTACCCGCCCGCGCCGCGCACCGGCGCGGCCCCCCTGCTGGTCGCGGTGGCGGCGCTGGGCATGGCCCTGGTGCTGTCCCGTTACGGTGCCGGCACGGCGTCGCCGGCAGCGGCGCCCGAGCCCGAGATCCTGCGCGCGGCCGCGACGACCATGGACGACGGCGCCGCGCACGCCGGGCATCACCAGCACGCCAAGGTACCCAAGGGTCTCGATACGGCGCGCACCAAGGAGTTCGACTTCGATCCACCGGTGCCCGGCAGTTACACCCTGCCGGTCGTGCGCCCGGCGGCCGACGGCGCGGTGCTCGACACCCGCGGCACGGCGCGCTCGCTGCACGACGTCTACGACGGCAAGATCGTCCTGCTGAGCTTCATCTACACCCGCTGTACCGATGCCCAGGGTTGCCCGCTGGCAACCGCGGTGCTGTACAAGATTTTCGGCGCCAGCAAGGCCGATCGCGCGCTCGCCGACAACCTGCGCATGATCAGCCTGAGTTTCGATCCGCAGCACGACACACCGGAGGTGATGGCCGGTTACCGCAACGGCGAGTCACCCGACTGGGCCGGTGGCGCCGAGTGGCTGGACCTGACGACCGCCTCCGAAGACCAGCTGCGTCCCATCCTCACCGCCTACGACCAGGTCGTACGCCGCCGCGTCGACGACGACGGCAATCCCACCGACGCCTTCGGTCACCAGTTGCGTGCCTACCTCATCGACCGCCACCAGCGCATCCGCAACATCTACGGCCTCGGCTTCATGGATCCGCGCCTGCTGGTCGCCGACGTGCACACCCTGCTGGCCGAGGAGCAGGCGGCGGAGCGTTGAGCGGCGCGGTGCTGGGCCGGCGACGACGGGTCTGCGCGATGGCACTGGGCACCCTGCTCGGTGCCCTGGCCGCGGCTTCGGCCGCTGGCGATGAGGACGTCGATGTCCGCGCCCTGGCACGGGTCGCCGCGCCTCCACTCGGCCTGCCGGCGGTGCCGGTGCCGGCCGACAACCCGCTCACCGCGGCCAAGGTCGCCCTCGGCCGCAAGCTCTTCTTCGATCGCCGCCTGTCGCACAACCGCACCATGTCCTGCGCCATGTGCCACATCCCCGAGCAGGGCTTCACCAACAACGAGGTGGCGACCCCGGTCGGGGTGCGCGGGCGCAGCCTGCCGCGCAACGCGCCGACCACCTACAACGTCGCCTACCAGCGCAGCATGTTCCACGACGCGCGCGATACCAGCCTGGAGAACCAGATTTTCGGACCGCTGCTGTCGCCGGACGAGATGGCCAATCCCTCGGTCGGTTTCCTGCTCGAAACCATCGCCGGCGCGCCCGATTACGCCGGCCTGTTCGAGGCCGCCTTCGGTGGGCCGGTCGACGTGATCAAGCTCGGCCAGGCCCTGGCCAGCTACCAGCGCACGGTGTTGTCCGGCAACTCGCCTTTCGATCGCTGGCATTTCGGTGGTGAGAGCGACGCCGTGCCGGACGCGGCCAGGCGCGGTTACGCGCTGTTCACCGGCAAGGCGGGCTGCGTCGCCTGCCACGCGCTCGGCGAACGCGACGCCCTGTTCACCGACCACGGCCTGCACAACACCGGCATCGGCTACGTGCTCGTCGCCGGGCGGGCCGAGCGCAAGGACGCGGTGAAAGTCGAGCTGATGCCCGGGGTGGTGGTGCCGATGAAGCTCAAGCGCGGGTCGGGCGGCGGCGCACGGCGCGAGAAGGATCTCGGGCGCATGGGTATCACCGACGACCCGCGCGATCTCTATGCCTTCAAGACGCCCAGCTTGCGCAACGTCGCCCTCACCGCGCCCTACATGCACGACGGCTCGCTGCGCACGCTCGCCGACGTGGTGCGCTTCTACCGCGACGGCGGCACGCCCAATCCCGCCCTCGATCCGCTGATCCGGCCGCTCGATCTCGACGACGACGAGGTCGCCGCGCTGGTCGCGTTCCTCGAGAGCCTCACCGGCGACGACGTCGACGAGCTGACCGCCGACGCGCGCAGCGTGGCGGTCGGCAACTGACGCGCCGGCGCGCCCTTCACACGCGCAGCGGCAGTTCGCGCAGGCGCTTGCCGCAGGCGGCGAACACCGCGTTGGCGACGGCCGGCGCCAGGGGCGGCGTGCCCGGTTCGCCGACACCGCCGAGATGTTCGAGGCCGGATTCGACGATGTGCACTTCGATGCGCGGCGTGCTGGCCAGGCCGACCAT
Organism: Gammaproteobacteria bacterium; assembly: GCA_024235015.1. Taxonomy (GTDB): domain Bacteria; phylum Pseudomonadota; class Gammaproteobacteria; genus JACKNG01. The sequence continues at coordinate 616,235 of JACKNG010000002.1, read as the reverse complement.
GCGGTAGTCGGGAAAGTTGCCCTGCTCGACCCGACCGTTGCGCACGCTGATCTCGCCGTGCAGGGCCGCGCTGAGCCCGAAGATGATGGCGCTCTCGACCTGGGCGCGAACGATGTCCGGGTTGAGGGCGAAACCGCAGTCGATGGCGCAGACCACGCGTTCGACCGTGATCGCCTCGTCCGCCACGCGGACCTCGGCGACCTGGGCGACGACGGCGTGGAAGCTCTCGGCGAGCGCGATGCCGCGACCACGCCCGCCGTCCAGCGGCCCGCCCCAGCCGGCACGCTCGGCGGCGACTTCGAGCACGCGGCGGTGGCGCGGCGCGTGGCCGAGCGCGGCGCGGCGGAACTCGAAGGGATCCTGGCCGAGGGTGTGGGCAATCTCGTCGACGAAGCCCTCGGCGAAGAAGGCGTTCATGCTGTGGCCGACGCTGCGCCAGAAGCCCACCGGCACCGCTTCGTGCGTGCGCACGTGGCTTACCGTGCGGTTGGCGAAGGCGTAGGGCAGGTCGAACAGGCCCTCACTCATGGTCTTGTCCTTCATGAGATCGGAGGCCATCGCCGGCAGCAGGCGCCGGGTCAGCTCGGTCACCGCGGACTGGCCGACGGACTTGATCTCGACCCCGGCGAGCGCGCCGTCGGCATCGATCGCCGCGCGCAGGCGCGCGCTCGCCATCGGCCGGTAGAGGTCGTGGCGCATGTCCTCCTCGCGCGACCACACCAGCTGGATCGGGGTGTCGCGCAGGCGCTCGGCGATGAGGGCGGCCTGCATGACCACGTCCATCTCGCCGCGGCGGCCGAATCCGCCACCGAGATAGGGCGTGTGGACCGTGACCCGTTCGCTGTCGACCCCTGCGACCTCGGCGGTGATCCAGCGCACCAGGGTCGGCGCCTGGTTGCCGACCCACACTTCGCCACTGCCGTCGGCGCGGATCAGGGTGGTGCAGTTCATCGGTTCCATGGTGGCGTGGGCGAGGTAGGGCGCGTGGTAGTCCGCCTCGAGGGTGCGCGCGGCCGCGGCGAAGGCCGCCGCGCTGTCGCCGGCAGCGTCGTAGACGCGCCCGGGATCGTCGTCGAGCAGCGCCGCGTAACGCGCTTTCTGTTCGCCGGTGTCGTGCGCGGCATGGGCGCCGCCGTGCCATTCGATCGGGATCGCCTCGAGCGCCTTTTTCGCCTGCCAGTAATGATCGGCGACCACCGCGACCGCGGCGGCCGAGGTGCGCGTGGCCGGCAGCTCGACGATGGCGCGCACCCCGGGCCACTCGGCGACGTCGCCGCCCTCGTAGTGCTTGACCGTGCCGCCGAACACGGGACATTGCGCGATGGCCGCGTAGACCAGGCCGGGCGGGCGGGCATCGATACCGTAGTGCGCGCTGCCGTCGACCTTGGCCGGGACGTCGAGGCGCGGCCGCGGCGTGCCGAGCAGGGTGAAGCGCTCGCGCGGCTTGAGGGCGACATCGTCCGGCATGGGCAACGCGGCGGCCTCGGCGGCGAGCTCGGCGAAGCTCAGGCTGCGCCGGCTGGGGGCGTGGGTGACCCGGCTCGCCGCGACCTCGAGCTCGGACTCGGCCACGCCGAGGCGCCGCGCGGCGGCCGTCACCAGCATGGCGCGGGCGGTGGCGCCGGCCCGGCGCATGGGTTCGAAGGCGTCGCGCACGCTGGTCGAACCGCCGGTGGCCTGCAGGCCGAGCAGCTGCCCGGCCTTGAACTGGGTGTGGCGCACGAGCTCGGCGACCCAGCCGTGGTCGTCGGGGCGGAAGGGTACGCCGTCGGCGAGCATGGTGGCATTGCCGTAGACCGGTGCGATCGGCGCCTGTTCGTAGTGGACGTCGGCGAAATCGGCATCGAGTTCCTCGGCCACCAGCATGGGCAGCGCGGTACTGACGCCCTGGCCCATCTCCTGGCGCGGCACCTGGACCAGGATGCGGCCGTCGTCGCCGATCTTGATCCAGGCATTGAAGATGCGTTCGCCGTCGGCCGCGACCAGTGCCGGCGGCGCGCCGAGCCGATCGCGCTCGCGGTAGAACCACCAGGCGCCGACGGCGAGGCCACCGCCGACGATCCCGCTGGCGATGAGGAAGCGGCGACGGCCCCGGTCGATGCGTGCTTGCTTGACGGTATTCATGGTGTCCGCTCCTCAGGCTGCCGTCGGGTCGACGCCGCTGACGGCGCGGATGGCGCGCAGCACGCGGGGATAGGTGCCGCAACGGCAGATGTTGGTGATGCGTGCGCCGATCTCGGCTTCGCTGGGCCGCGGGGTGTCGGCGAGCAGGGCAACGGTCGCCAGGATCATGCCGGACTGGCAGTAGCCGCACTGCGGAACCTGGTGCTCGATCCAGGCCTGCTGCACGGGATGCAGCTCGCCGCCGTCGGCAAGACCTTCGATGGTCGTCACCGACTTGCCGGCGCAGGCGGCGAGCGGCAGCACGCAGGAACGCGTGGCGGCGCCGTCGACGAGCACGGTGCAGGCACCGCAGGCGGCGATGCCGCAGCCGAACTTGGTGCCGGTCAGGCCGAGGTGATCGCGCAGCACCCACAGCAGGGGGGTGTCGCCATCGGCTTCGACGTCGTGTTGCTGACCGTTGACGGTGAGCGTGGTCATGGGCGGACTCCTCGGGGAACGTTCCCCGTTGTCGGGTTCAGGATGGGCTGCGGGCGTTCTCGGCCAGCCAGCCGCGCAGGACGAGCTCGATCACGCGCGCGAGCTCGGTCTCGAAATCGAAGGCGAAGGCCTGTGCCAGCGCCGGTTCCAGGGCCATCGCACGCACCACGTTCGGGGTCTGCGTGCAGGCCATGCCGAGACCGATGACGAAGCTGTGCACGAGCAGGAAGAGGTGCTGGGCCTGGCCGCCGCGCAGCCCCGGGCAGGCGCGGTCGACGTACACCGCCAGTCCCGTCATGAGCCCGGCAGTGAACCACTTGAAGGCCCGCACCTCGTCATCGGGGACGTTGGCTTCCAGCGTGCTGTGCAGGCGCGCGAGCAGTTCGCGCAGGCCGGGATCCTCGGCGAAGGTGTGGGCGATGGCGCGGGCCACCGCGCGCGGCGAGCGGCTGCGCGGCGAGAGGCGCTCGACGAAACGATCGCGCCAGGCTTCGAGGCGCTCGGTGAGGAGGGCGAGGAACAGGCTCTCCTTGGTCGGGAAATAGGTGTAGGCCGAGGCCTTGGACAGGCCCGCGGCCCGGGCCACCGCGCTCAGCGTGAGTTGCTCGTAGGGCGTATCCGCCAGCAGGGCGGCGGCGGCCGCCAGCAGCTGCGCGCGGCGGGTGGCCTTGTCCTGCGAGCTGCGCGCACGCTGCTTGGTCAGGCGCTGGTCGGCCGGGGCGGGGCGGGACCGGGGCATGGGCGTCCATTTACTCGACTGTGGGTCAGATAATAGTCGACCCGTGGTCAATTACAAGAAGGCGGGAGCCGCCGCTGCCCCGCGGCAGAGGGCAGAGGGCAGCGGGCGAGTGTCCGGCTGGCCTGCGCCGGCGCTTGATCCAGATCAGCGGGCGCGCGCAGCCACGTACGACCATCGTGCGCGTATCGAGACGCGGAAGGAGGCGTGCGCCGTGAGTCCGATCCTGAAGGAGTTCCTGACCACCGACATCGGCCTCGCCGCCCTGGTCGTCGTCGGCGTGTCGATCGTCATCATCGGCTACATCGCCTGGCTGCTCATGGCGAAGTCCGCCAAGGACTGATGGCCGCCGCCGGCGATGTCTGGCACCGGCAGGCAAGTCGTCGAGCGTCTGATCGCCGGTGCCTGGCACCGACGATCAAGTGCATGATCCTGCTTGTCGCAGGCGCGGCGTCTACATCGCGCTGATGCCGCCGTCGATGGCGAGTTCGGCGCCGGTGATGTAGCTCGCCTCGTCCGAGCACAGGAAGAGGATGGGCCCGGCGACTTCCTCGGCGCGGCCGACCCGGCCGAGCGGCACCTGGCGCGCGAGCTTGGCCAGCGCCTCGTCGGTGCCGAAGCGCTGCTTGTACTTGTCGAGGATGGGGGTGTCGATGAAGGTCGGGTGGACCGAGTTGCAGCGGATGCCGTTGCCGGCCCGCGCACAGTACAGCGCGACCGACTTGCTGAGATGCCGCACGCCGGCCTTGGCCGAGTTGTAGGCCGCCATGTTGTGGCCGGCGATGATCCCGGCGATCGAGGAGATGTTGACGATGGCGCCGCCGCCCGACGCCGCCATCGCCGGGATGGCGTGCTTGCAGCCGAGGAACACGCCGTCGAGGTCGACGGCATGCACCCGGCGCCACTCCTCCAGCGTGATCTCGGTGACGTTCTTGCTGAGCCCGATGCCGGCCGATTGCACCAGCAGGTGCAGGGCGCCGGTCGCGGCCACGGTGTCGGCGACGACGCGTTGCCAGGCGGTTTCGTCGGTGACGTCGTGGGGCATGAAGCGGCAGCCGGCGCCGAGTTCGGCCGCCGCGCGTTCGCCGGCGTCGCCGTTGATGTCGGTGATGACGACTGCGGCGCCTTCGGCCAGGAACAGCCGCGCCGTGGCCAGGCCGAGGCCCGAGGCGCCGCCGGTGATCAGGGCCGTGCGCCCCGCGATGCGACCGCTCATGGTCGAACTCCTCTCGCTACCGATGAAGTGCAAATCCGCGCTCGCCCCGTGGCGGGGCAACGGGGCATGATAACGGCCCACGCCGCGGGCGGGCCGGCTTGATCTGGATCAACGCCCGGAATCGGGCCGTCGCCGAGCATCCGAGGTCACCGCGCGCCGCCGGTGCTGGTCCGTCCACGCGGGCCGGGGAGCAAGAGCACCGCTAGCGCCATCCATCGAGGAGGAGGTTTCATGAAGTTCCACTGGTTCAACCTGATGCCCTGGCCCTACCTGCCGGACGACTTCGCCGAGAAGCACCGCAGCGTGTGGGTCGACGTCGACTCGCGCCTGTTCGACCCGGTCAAGGCCAACCGCGTCTACAACGATTACCTCGACCTGCTCGAGTATGCCGGCGATCTCGGCTTCGACGGTCTCGGTATCAACGAACATCACCAGAACGCCTACGGCCTCATGCCCTCGCCGCAGTTGATGGCCTCGACCCTGGCGCGGCGCACCCGCGACGCCTCGATCATGCTGCTCGGCCAGTCCATCGCCCTCTACGACCCGCCCACCCGCGTGGCCGAGGAGATGGCCATGATCGACTGCATTTCGGGCGGGCGCCTCATCGCCGGCTTCCCCGTCGGTACCTCGATGGACGACAACTACGCCTGCGGCGCCAACCCCGCGTTGCTGCGCGAGAAGTACTACGAGGCTCACGACCTCATCCGCCGCGCCTGGTCCGACCCCGACGTCTTCACCTGGAGCGGCCAGCACTACCAGCTGCGCTACGTGAACCTGTGGCCGCGGCCGATCCAGAACCCGCCGCCGATCTGGATCCCGGGCGGCGGTTCGCTGGAGACCTGGGACTTCTGCGCCAAGCACGACTACAACTACAGCTACCTCTCGTTCACCGGCTACATCCGCGGCGCCCAGCTCATGGAAGGCTTCTGGAAGCGCATGGAGCAGCTCGGCCGCGAGTTCAATCCCTACCAGGCGGCCTTCGCCCAGCAGATCGTCGTCGCCGAGACCGACGCCGAGGCCCAGCGCCTGTACGAGAAACACGTGCGCTACTTCTTCTCGCGCTGCCTGCACGTCTACCCCGGTTACGCCGATGCACCCGGCTACCGCACCGAGGCGACCCTGCGCGCCGGCCTCGGTACCCAGGTTGCGGGGCAGGGCTCGGCCTTGAACGCCGCCGCGCAGCTGAGCTGGCAGGAGATGATCGACCAGGGCTTCATCGTCGCCGGCAGCCCCGACTCGGTCGCCGAGCAGATGGAAAAGGTGGCCAGGACCCTGCGCCTCGGCCATATTGTCTGCCTGCTGCACATCGGCGACATGCCGAACGAATTGTGCAAGGCCTCGACCGATCTCTTCGCCTCCAAGGTCATCCCGCAGCTGCGCTCGGTGTGGGGCGAGTACGAGGATCGCTGGTCGCCCAAACCGATGCCGCGCGAGGACCGCGCCATTCCGCGTGACGTCAGCTTCTCGGCCACCGACGCGGCCGCGCCGCGCCAGGAGGTGGCGTGATGAAGCTCGACACGATCACCGTCGGCACCAAGCAGATCACCGTGCCCTACTACCGTGCCGGCCAGGGCGAGCCGCTGCTCTACCTGCATCACTTCATGGGCGTGGTCGGCTGGGAGCCGGCGCTGGCCAGGCTAGCCGAGCACTTCGATGTCATCGCGCCCTTCGCGCCCGGCTGGGGCGCGGCCAAGGACGAGCTGACCAAGATGAACGTCGGCCCGCTCGACCTCACCCTGCACAACCAGGACGTCCTGGCCGCGCTCGGCGTCGACAGCGCGCATGTCGTCGGTGTCGGCATCGGCGCGTGGCTGGCGGCCGAGCTCGCCGCCATCGCGCCGGCCTGCGTGCGGCGCCTGGTGCTGGTCAACCCGGTCGGCATCTACCTCGAAGATGCGATGGGCGCCGATCCCTTCGCGCAGAGCCCGGCGGCGCCGACCGAGGTGCTGTTCTCCGATCCGGCCCTGCGCCAGAAGTACCTGCTCGACGGTCGCGAGTTGGTCGATGCCCTGGTCGAGGAACTGCTCGACCTGCGGGCCGCGGCCAAGTTCCTCTGGCCGATCATGGAGACCCAGGTGCGCACGCGCCTGCCGCGCATCAAGGCACCGACCCTGGTCGCGACCTCCGAGCGCGACGCCATCGTGCCGGCCGCGCACGGGCCGGAATGGGCGCGTCACATCGACGGTGCGCGCCAGGCCGAGATCAAGGGCGCCGGTCATCTCGCCGAGCTGGAACGGCCCGACGAGTTCGCCCGCCTGGTGCACGATTTCATCGTCGCCGACAGCGTGGCGGCCGTGGCCTGATGTGCGGGCATTTCGAACCTGCCGCGGACGACGCCCCCGCCCGGGGGCGCCGTCGGCCCCGAATCCGCCCGCACACCCCGAGCCCCGGCAACGGGTCTGAGCCGGCGCGGGGCCAGACCCGGTCGACCCCGAAGCTGCCCGCACCCCCCAAAGCCCAGCACCGGGTCTGATCCCCAACGGGGTCAGACCCGGTCGACGTCGAAACCGTCCGCACGGGTCAAGCCCGGGGACGGTGTCCGACCCCGTCCGGGGTCAGGCACCTCCAGACTCTCGTCTCACCGCCGCGGCGCGCGGAATCCCGCCCCGCGCGCTTCTTCGACGGAATCGAAACAGCGTTCACCGCGCGCCGGGTCGATGCGCACGGCGTCGTAATCGCGTGAGCCCGGCACGTGGTAGATGCGTGCGCCGCTGCGGCTGACGTTGCCCTTGATGCGACACGACGCGGCGGCGCCTGCCGCCGCGTCACCGTGCCGCGCGTGGCGCCAGCGCCAGGGCGCTTCGAACTCGCCCGCCCACAGGCCCCGTCGCGCCTGGCGCGCACGATCCTCTTCGGCCGCATAGCGTTCGGTGTAGTGGCGATAGGCCAGCGCCAGGCCGCGCTCGACCATCGCGGCGTTGACATCCCTGCCGTCGCGCGTACAGGTGGCCAGGGCACGGCCGTAGGCGTCGCGATCGTCGTAGGTGCAGCGCAGCTCGCCACCCTCGACCAGTTCGGCGAGGGCTTGTGCCGCGACCCGGCCACAGGCCCAGTCGTGGCCGTCGCGCGTGCAGGCCTGGCGTGCTTCCGGTGCGTCGATGCCCTGCAGGCGGATTTCCTCGTCGCCCAGGCGCAGGCTGTCGCCGTCGATGGCGTGGGCACGCCCCTGCAGCGCCGCTGCGTGGGCGATTCCGTTGGCGAACAAGAGCGCGGTGCCGAGCAGCGCGCACCCCCACCCCAAGCGGGCCTGGCTCATGCCCACGCGGGGATGTCGGCGGCGCGGATCCAGCAGGCGTGGAAACCCACTGGGACCTGGCCGGGCAGATCGAGCACGGCCAGCGGGCCGCGCCCGAGGTCGCGCGCATCGAGCACCTCCAGCGTGCAACGCATGTCGCGCGCGTCGAGGCGGAAGGCGACCAGGTAACCGTCGTCCTCGGCGGTGGCCGCGTCGGCTGGCGCGAACCAGGGCTCGGAGTACCAGCTGTGCGCGGGTTCGCTGCTCCATTGCGACAGGCGCGCGCCGCTGACGAGGTCGTACTTGGCCAGGCCCGGCCATTGCAGGACCACGCCGTCGTGCTGGTCGGCGAGATAGCCGTAGCGCGTCGTCCGCCCGGCCAGCTGCCCGTTGCAGGACGGGAACTCGACGTTGCGCTCGGCGTCGAGCGGGTACTCGCGCGTGGCGCCGCTGGCCAGATCCATGCGCCAGCACCATAGCCGGGCGTTCATCACCAGCTGGGCGATCTGCTGCGCGGTGGCCACACCGTCGATGCCGCCGTCGGCTGTGCTCACCGGCACGTAACGGCAGCCCACCATCACGACTTCGTCGCCTTCCTCCCAGGCGTTGACCACGTGGTAGACGAAGCAGGGCGTGAACTCGAACCAGCGCAGCTCGGTATCCCCACCGTAGCGCGGCAGGACGCCGAAACGCGTCGGCACGTCGGCATGGAAGGCAATCTTGTGGCGGCCGCGCGCCAGCGCCGCGGCGTCGTGGAACAAGGGCAGGTCGTGCAGGATGCTGTAGCGGGCGGTGAAGGCCATGTCGTGCGGCAGGCGCGGACCGGGCAGGGTGATGGGGGTGTGGTGGACGAGGCGGCCGTCCGGCGCGACCACGCCGTAGTGCATCCACGGCGCCTCGGCGCCGTAGTCGAAGTAGAGCAACTCGCCGCTCACCGGGTCGACCTTGGCGTGGGCCGAAATGTGCCCGCACCCGCCGCGGGACCGGGCGACAGCATCCAGCGTGCCGCGCGTCTCGAGGGTGATCGGATCGACGACGTAGGCCGCGCCGGCCATGTACCACAGTGCCAGGGCCTGGCCGGCGAAGCCGAGCACGTCGGTATTGGCACTGTCCTTGAGCGGGCGCGCGCGGTCGCCGGCGAGCGTTTCGCGGATGCCGTGGAAGACGGCGTCGCCGGCCGCGCTCTCGGTGTCGAAATCGGCCGTGCGCACCCAGCGGCGGCGGTAGCGGACGCGGCCGTGCGCGAACTGCGCGGCGTGGATCATGCCGTCACCGTCGAAGGGATGGTAGCGGCCGAGCGGAGCGAACCGGGGGTTGGGACCGACGCGCAGGTAGACGCCGTTCAGGTCTGCAGGCAGGGCGCCGGTGCGCAGCTCGAGAACCGTATCGGCTTCGTCGCCGAGCGGGGCGTAGGGGCCGCACAGGAATGGCCCGTGTTCGTCACCGAAAGGCGCCGGCGCGATGCCGGCGGAAGTGCTTGCGGCCATGCCGGGGTCTCCGCGTCGGGAGGCCCCAGCATACGTGCGCCGCCGCTGCCGTGCACGGGCGGCGGCGGCGTGCGGCCAGGCTCAGCTGGCGAGGTCGTAGTCGTCGAGCACCGGTTTCGCCATCTCCTCGAAGAAGCGCGCGCGCGACCATGGCCAGCTGGCCGGCACGCCGTTCTTGTCGAGGTACCAGCTCTTGCAGCCGGTCGACCAGATCGACTTCTTCGCCGCCGCCATGCGGCGCTGTTCGAAATCGGCCGTGGCATTGGGCGTGGCCGAGACTTCGCGGCACTCGCCGCGGCGGACCTTGTCCATCAGCTGCAGGATGTAGGCGACCTGGTGTTCGGCGATCTGGATCAGCGAGAAGTTGCCGACCGGGCCGTTAGGGCCGTTCAACATGAAGAAGTTGGGGAAGCCCGGTACCGAGATCGACATGTAGGCGAGCGGTCCCTCGGCCCACACGTCGTCGAGGTTGACGCCGTCGCGGCCGAGCACGGTGGTCGGGCGGATGAAGCTGTCGACGCGGAAGCCGGTCGCCACCACCAGCACGTCGAGATCGCGCAACTCGCCGTCGGCGAGACGCACGCCGTCGGCCTCGACCCGCTCGATCGGCGTCGTGACGACGTGGGCGCTGGGATGCTGGATGGCCTGGTAGAAGTCGCTCGAGAAGATCAGGCGCTTGCAACCGGCGCGGTAGTTCGGCCGCAGCTTTTCGCGCAGCACCGGGTCCTTGACGTTGTCTTCCAGGTTGGCGAGGCAGGCCGCCTCGATGTCCTTCATCTCCTGCGAATCGGCGTCGATGACCGCATTGGAGAAGCGTCCGAACTCGGCGTTGATCTCGTCGCGCACGGCCTGCAGGAAAGCCGGGTCGGTGCGGAAGCGTTCCTTCTCTTCTTCGGTGTAGACGTGGTTGTCGATCGGTGAGATCCACTGCGCGGTGCGCTGGAAGAGATCGAAGCGGGACACCTTGTCGACCAGTGCCGAGGTGATCTGGATGGCGGTCGAGCCGGTGCCGATGACGCCGACGCGCTTGCCTTCCAGCGGTACCGAGTGATCCCATTGCGCGCTGTGGAAACAGGCGCCGGTGAAGCTGTCGAGGCCGGGAATGTCGGCGACGTGCGGGTGGTGCAGCACGCCGGTAGCGGCGACGAGGAAATCGGCGACGTCTTCGCGGCCGCTGGCGGTGCGGATGTGCCAGCGGCCGTCCTTGAACTCGACGTGCGGCACGGCCTCGTTGAAGCGGATGTGGCGCATGACATCGTACTTCTCCGCCACGCGCTCGAAGTAGGCCTGGATCTCGGGGCCCGAGGCGAAGGTCGAACTCCAATCCGGGTTGGGTTCGAAGGAATAGGTGTAGAGGTGCGCCGGTACGTCGCAGGCGATGCCCGGGTAGGTGTTCTCGCGCCAGGTACCGCCGATGCGGTCGGCTTTCTCGTAGACGACGAAGTTGTCGTAGCCCGCTTCGCGCAGCTTGATCACGGTGAGGATGCCGGCCATGCCGGCGCCGATGATGACGATGCGCGGGCTGGTCTCGGGCGTTGAATTATCGGACATGTGTTGCTCCCCTCGGCCGCCCTCTCAATCGCGGCGGCGCTCGTTCGGTGGTCTTGTGGATGTCGTACACGGGCCCCGCGGCGAGGCCCTTGCCGGGCGGCCCAGGGGCGGCCCGGTGCGACGAAACCCCCGGATTCTATGCAATCCTGCGCGTTCGCGCAGTTGCGCTGGATCAGGGAAAGCCGGCTTCGCGCGCGCGCACCAGGGCCGCGATGGCGCTGTTGAGGGGGGCCGCGGTGCCGACTTCGGCGGCCACCACCGGCACCATGCCGTTGATGGCGTCGATCTCCGAGCGCCGCCGGGCGAGGTGGTCGAGCAGCATCGAGGGCTGCGCGCCGGGGATGCGGGCACCGAAATCGGCGATGTAGGCGGCGGCGTCGTCGAAGGAGAAGGCGATGCCCTTGGCCACGCCGGCGGCATGGGCCTCGAGCCCGCAGCCCAGCGCGACCTGCCAGGCGTGGTCGTTCGTCATCACCTCGCCGACCGTCATGCCGAGCACCGTGCAGGTGCCGCTGAAGGTGACGTTGCAGATGAACTTCTCCCACACCAGCTGGTTGATGTCGTCGTAACAGCGCACGTTGAAGCCGCCGTCGCGCCAGGCCGCGGCGACCGCCTCCAGGCGCGCCGAGCCGCCGCCGTCGGCCTCGCCCAGGCGCAGCAGTTCCATGCCGTTGTGGAAGGCATGGCCGGGCCCGCGCAGCGCGGCGCCGAAGCCGCCGGCGACGCCGACGAGGATGCGTTCGCGCGGCACCACCGCGGCCAGTCGCTCGACCGCGCCGAGGCCGTTCTGGATGGTCAGCACCGGGGTGTCGGGGCCGAGCAGGGCGGCGGCCGCCCGCGCGGCGGCGGCGACGTCGGCGGCCTTGGTGGCGACGACGACGAGATCGCAGGCGCCGACGTTCGCAGCATCGGTGGTGGCATGGACGGGGTAGCGCGCGTCACCGCTGGCGCCCTCGACGCGCAATCCGTCGCGTTCGATCGCGGCGACGTGCTCGGCCCAGGTGTCGATGCCCCAGACCTCGTGGCCGCCACGCGCGAGCAGGCCGGCATAGACCGAGCCCATGGCACCGATACCGACGATGGCAATCTTCATCGCGGGGTGCGCGCCAGGCGGGCGGTAATGCAGGGCTGTCTCGGATCGGGCATGGTCTCGGCGACGCGGCTTGTGACGAAGACGGCGGCATTGTCGGCGAGCGATGCGGTGCCTGCCAACCGTGCCGGGCGCCGGTCGGCCAGGAGACGGGCGGGGAATCCGGGCTAGAATCCCGCCTCGCTCAGTGTCACATCCGATCCCGATGCAACCCGACGAACTCCAGCCCTGCCTCGATCGCTTCGCCCGCGGCCACCACGGCGAGCATGCCGAGGTGCGCCGCCTCGGTGGCTTTTCCGGCAGCCACGGCGGCCTGACCTACGGTTTCGAAATCTGGGACGGCGCGCGCGAGGCCTGCCTCGAACGCCTGGTCATCCGTCTCGCCCCGGTCGGCGTCAAGCGTAGCGGCAACACCGACGTGCTGCGCCAGGTGCCGCTCCTGACCACGCTCGCCGCGCACGGCTTCCCGGTCGCGCCGATCCGCTACCACGGCGCCGACGACGCCTACTTCCCCACCGCCTACGTGATGTTCGCGCGCCTGCCCGGGCGCGCCTTCATCGTGTGGGATCCGGACCCGGCCTTTCCGCGCGACAACGAGCACGTCGCGCCGCTGTGGCGCCAGGCCGTCGCCGCGATGGCGCGCGTGCATGCCTTCGACTGGCAGCGCCACCTCGCCGACTGGCAGGCGGTGAGCCCGATCGAAGACGAGGTCGCGCGCTGGGATCCGATCCTGGCCAAGACGGTCGAGCCCGACTGGCTCGCCGCCGGCGAGGAAGTGCGCGCGCTGCTGAACGAGTGTGGCCCGCCGCCCTCGCCCATCGGCCTCCTGCACGGCGACTGCCAGCCCGGCAATCTCCTGTTCGACGATGACGGCCAGCTCGTCGCCATGCTCGACTGGGAACTGTCGGCGATCGGGGCGCAACTCTACGACCTCGGCTGGCTGGTCATGATCGGCGACCGCGCCTCGTGGGATCCCGACTACTGCCCGGTCAATCCCATGAGTCCCGAGGCCTTGATCGCCGAGTACGTGCGCCTGACCGGGCGCGCCGTGCCCGGCATCGCCTGGTACCGCGCGCTGGCCGGCTACCGCATGGCGGTGGTGTCAGGACTGTTCATCCGCCTGCACCGCGAAGGCCGCCGCCCCGACCCGGCCTGGGAGCGCATGGCGCGCGGGGTGCCGGCGATGTACGGCCGCGCACGCGAGTTGCTGCTGGATTACCTGCGGCGCGGGTAGCGCGCCGGTGCAGGACTGCAGCGCAGTCCCTCTGCAGCGTTACGTGCTACTCGGGGTATCCTGCCCGTCGCCCCGCGGCCCGCGCCCGTGCAGTTCCGCTCCACGGCGGAACCGTGTCGCCGGCGCTTCCGGTTTACATCGGTAAACGCCGGCGCCGGGTGCGCCCGTACCGAGCCGCCCGGCCATCCTCGCCACCTTCCGCTGCGGCCTGCTGGCCGCCGCGGCCCGCCCGCGGCATCATGCGACGGGGAGGGGACGAACATGGCTGAGCAGGCGGATACGCGCGCGGCGCTCGAGGTCGCCGTCGTCGGCGGCTCCATCGCCGGCTGCGCGGTGGCCATCGAACTCGCCCGCGCCGGCTGCGCGGTGACCCTGTTCGAACGTTCGGGCGAGGAACTCAAGGATCGCGGTGCCGGCATCGGCGTGCCGGCCGCCGTCATCGATACCTTGATCGCGCGCGACCTCGTCGATGGCGACATCGCGCGTTTCCCGGCGCCGGCCTTCCTGCGCATCTCGCGCACGGCCGAGGCCCCGGACTACGGCCGCCTGGCCTGGGCCCAGCCGGCGGTGATGCTGGCGCTCAACTGGGGCAGCCTCTATCGCAACCTGCGGCGGCGCGTGCCGGACGCCGTTTACCGTACGCGCTGCCAGGTCACGGACGTGCGCAACCTCGATGACCGTCGTCCGCGGGTCGTTCTCGCCGACGGCCGCGAACACGACTTCGACCTCGTCGTCTGTGCCGATGGCTATGCCTCGCTGGGGCGGCGCCTGCTGTTCCCGCGCGCCACCATGGCCTACGCCGGCTACGTGCTGTGGCGCGGCGCGCTGGCGGAAGCGGCGCTGGACGACCCGGCGCCGCTCGAACGCGGCATCCATGCCCTCGGCTACGCGGGCGGGCACGGCATCTTCTACTTCGTGCCGGGGCCCGACGGTGGCGTCGCGCGCGGCCGCCGGCTGGTCAACTGGGGCATGTACCACCCCGTGCCCGCGGCCGAACTGACCGCCTTCATGACCGCGGCCGACGGCACGCTGCACGAGGGCTCGTTGCCACCGGGTGCGATGCCCGCGGCGACCGAGGCCGGGCTCAAGGCGCTCGCGACGCGCCGCCTGCCACGCTACTACGACGCCATCGTGCAACGCAGCCAGGGCACCTTCGCCTATGCCATCTACGATTGCCCGGTGCCGGGCTACCGCCGGGGCCGGGTGTGTCTTGCGGGCGATGCTGGCGCGTTCGCCCGGCCGCACAGCGGTGCGGGTGCCTTGAAGGGCATGCACGATGCCATCGCGCTCGGCGCGGCGGTGGCCGCGGCGGGCCAGGATGGCCAGGCGCTGGATGCCGCGCTCGCCGCCTGGGATACCGAGCGCACCGCCGAGAACAACCGGCTGGTGCGCTTCGGTCAGCAACTCGGGCACGCCTTCGTCGACGCCATCCCCGATTGGTCGGGCATGGACGCCGCGGCGATGGCGGCCTGGTACGAGTCGGTCGTCACCATCCCCTCGGATTACCTGCGCGTGCGCGGCTGAAGCATGCCGGGCCGGGATTCCTGCCCGGCCCGGCGGTGGCGTGCCGGCCCGTGCGCGGTCGGTTCGCCAGGCGTGAACCGCCCGCTCAGCGCTTCTTCAGCTCGACCAGGATGGCGTGGTAGTCGCCGCCCTCGTTGCGCGCCGTCTCGACGTGCCCCTTGGGCACGAGGTCGGCAGTGCCCGGGGTCGGGCTGTAGGTGAAATGGGTGCCGAGCTCGCCGCCCGAGCCGTCGTGGAACTCGACCTCGATCGGCCCCTCGCCGCTGACGTTGACCAGGAAGTAGTCGTGGTCGTGGCGGTGCTTCGGGATGGTCGCGCCGGCCGGCACGACCTGGTTCCACACCCGCACGTCGTCGTCCTCGAAGATGACCTTCGTCGCGATTGGCGCCAGTTCTTCGCTCATGCTTCGTTCTCCCCTTTGAAATGTCGTCGACGCACGGCGCGGTGGTGTTCAGCCCCGTGCCGCGTACACGCCCTGCTCGTAACCGACCAGGGTCTTGAGAACCTGCGGATCGTTGGCCGGCAGCAGCTGCATCATCAGCACCGCCGTGACCTGGCTGGTCGGGTCGATCCAGAAGAAGGTGTTGTGCACGCCGGCCCAGGCCAGGCTCCAGGCCGCGCGGCAGCCGGGAATGGCCTCGGTGTTGAGCACGAAGGACAGGCCCCAGCGCGCGATCTGGCCGGGGAAGAGGTCGGCCGACAGCGCCATGGCCGGGTTGTCGCTCTCGAAGGGCGGCACGACGATGTCGCCGATGGCGTTCTGGCCCATCAGCTTCACCGTCTCTTCTTTCAGGATGCGCGCGCCGTCGAGCGCGCCGCCGTTCAGGATCATGCGGGTGAAGCGCAGGTAGTCCGGGCCGGTCGAGTAGAGGCCACCGCCGCCCATGTGGAAATCGCCGTCGCTGGGGAACTCGAAGTCGAGCACGCCGAGTTCGCCGTCCGGCGAACGCGTTGCGGCCTGGACCAGGCGCTCGGCCATGTCCGGGCGCAGGACGAAGGCGGTGTCGGGCATGCCGAGCGGCTGGAAGAAGTGCTTGTCGAGGTAGTCGGCGAGGCTCATGCCACTGACCATCTCGACGATGCGCCCGGCCCAGTCGATGCCGATGCCGTATTCCCAGCGCTCGCCCGGGTCGAACACCAGCGGCGCTTTCAGCGAGTCGAACTTGCAGGTCGCGATCGACGGCAGCTGGTGGTATTCCATGTAGCTGTTGACCTGGGTGTTGAACAGGTCATAGGAAAAACCCGAGGTGTGGGTGAGCAGGTGGCGCAGCGTGATGTCGCGTTTCGGCGCGCGGGTGCGCGGCGTGCCGTCGGCCGCGAAGCCTTCGAGCACTTCGACCTCGCCGAGCTGCGGCGCGATCTCCTTCATCGCCTGGTCGAGGCCGAGGCGGCCCTGCTCGACGAGCTGCATCGCCGCGGCGGAGGTGATGGCCTTGGTCATGGAGGCGATGCGGAACACCGTGTCCAGGCTCATCGCGGTGGCGTCGCTCGGGCCGCGCTGGCCGCAGGCGCTGCTGTAGAAGATGCCGTCGGCGTCGGCGGCGAGGGCGACGATGCCGGGCGCGGCGCCGCTGGCCACGGCCTGGGACAGGTGCTGGTCGAGTCTGGCGTTCAAGGCGGTACTCCGGTTGGGCCGTGCACGGGCCGGGCGGACGATTATACGAGGGCGGGCGGGGCCGGGCGGCGGCGCGCACGGACTGGTTATGATGGCGCGGGCAGAGCGGGGCGAGGGGGGATGAAGCGATGCTCGAGTTGCACTACGTCGAACGCGGCCGCGGCCGGCCCCTGGTGCTGGTGCCGGGCTGGTCGCAAACCACGCGCTGCTTCGCCCGGCAGGTCGACGACCTGGCCGCTACGTGCCGCGTCATCGCCGTCGACCTGCGCGGCCACGGTGAGTCGCCCAAGCCGCCGCACGGTTACCGCGTGGCGCGCCTGGCCGCCGACCTGCACGAGTTCCTCGCCCGCCTCGATCTCGACGACGTCGCCCTCGCCGGACACTCCATGGGGGCCGCGGTGATCTGGAGTTACCTCGAACAGTTCGGGGCCGCACGCCTGTCGCGGCTGATCT
Organism: Gammaproteobacteria bacterium; assembly: GCA_024235015.1. GTDB lineage: Bacteria > Pseudomonadota > Gammaproteobacteria > JACKNG01. The sequence continues at coordinate 599,493 of JACKNG010000002.1, read as the reverse complement.
TCATCGACCAGGCGCCGCTGGTGACCAACGGCTGCGGCCTCGAGGGCCAGGCCCTGCTCGAGGCCGGCTGTGCGTTCACGCCGGAGACGCTCTATGCCACCGCCAGGACCATCGCCACCGACCGCGCGGCGGCCCTGGCCGGGTTGCGCGGCGCATTCTTCAGTGACGCGGTGAGCGATGCGGATTTCGCGCTGATCGCCACCGAGAGCGCGAAGATCCCGGCGGACTGTGCGGCGCGCCTGTTGATCGACCATGCCAGCCAGGACTGGCGTGACGTCATCACCCACGTCATCCCGCCGCTGGGCCTGCCGACCCTGGTCTTCGGTGGTGCGCTGGGCACGATTTTTCCGCCCGCATCGCAGGCCTGGATCGCGCGCCGCATCCCGGGGGCACGGCTCTGCATCCTCGGCGCCGAGGCGGGCGGCAGCCACTTCATGTTCTGGGAGAACCCGCAACGCTTCAACGCCGAGCTGCGCGCCTTCCTCGCGGCGAGCTGAGGGCGGGCAGGACCTGGGGGTAGCGGCCACGCTGCCCATTCCCGCCCCTGACCGTCCCCTTGTGGTCCACGACTGTCCCGAATCGGGCCTGCACGTCGCACGACTGTCCCGCCGGCGTCCGCATTGTCCGTTGTGCCGCCCTAGCCTGGGGGACCACGGTACGCCGTCACCTCGGCGCGCCGGATCACCCCAGCGACACGGAGACGGCCATGACCACGCTATGCATCGACGACCTCGCGCCGCGCGCGACCCGCAAACCCGACCCCCGCTCCCACGATCCCGCTGCCATCGAGATCACCCGCCATGCGCGCGCACGCATGCGGCGGCTCGGCGTCAGCGAGTTCTTCCTCGATTTGCTGCTGCGTTTCGGCAACGCGCGGCGCGCCGGTGACGGCCGGCGCATCCGTTACTTCGGACGTGGGGCTTTTCGGCGCATGGAGAACTACTTCGGTTCGTTCTTCGGCGCCGCGCACCGTGAAGGCCTGTTCGACTGCTACCTGGTCGAGGCCGCAGCGGGCGATCGCGTCATCACCCTCGGCTTCCTGCGCGAGCCGCGCCAGCGGCGGGCCGGTACGGCACCGCCGCGGCGTGCGCTGCCGCCGGGCACGCGCAGCCACGCGCTGCCGCGCAAGTGACACCCGGCTCCAGGGAGACGACAACCATGAACGAACACATCGATACGTCTGCCGACCCCTACCAGGCGGAGTGGCAGTTCATCGCCCGTTACTGGATCCCGGTCGTGGTGGTACTGATGGCGGTGGTCATCCTCGCCTACCTGGCCGGCCCCGACGGGACGCCCATCGCACGCATCGAGTTCGAGGACGGCGCCGAGTACATCGGCTTCGTCGAACGCGGCCTGCCCCACGGCGAGGGCACGCTGGTCACGCGCGCCGGCGAGATCTACGCCGGGCAGTTCGTCGATGGCCTGCGCAGCGGTTTCGGCACCTGCCACTACGTCAACGGTGACATCTACTTCGGCGAGTGGGCGGGTGGGCGGCGCGAAGGCCGTGGCACCCTGTCCTATGCCAGCGGTGATACCTACACGGGGCGCTGGCAGAACGACGAACCGCATGGCCAGGGGCGGCGGGTGCTCGCGGACGGCCAGGTGGTGAGCGGGACATGGCGCCACGGCACGCCGCCGCTCGTGCCGCGGCGGTCGCGCGACGACGGCCTGGTGCTCGACGGTCGCTTCGCCGCTGTCGGCGGCGATTGAGCGCTTCGACCTTGGTGGCACGCGGTTCGTCCGTGACGACCGCGGACGCGAGGCACTACCATGGCGGCCCGGCTGCGTGCCGGCTCGCCATGTTCACTTGTAGAGGAGCTTGCCATGGATCTCGCCACCGTCGACCACCTGCTCACGACCACGCGCTCGGTGCGCAAGCGTCTCGATTTCTCGCGGCCGGTCGCCCCGGAAGTCGTCATGCAATGCATCGATCTGGCCCTGCAGGCGCCGACCGGGTCGAATGCCCAGGGCTGGTCCTTCTTCGTCGTCACCGAGACCGACAAGCGCCGCGCCATCGCCGCCCATTACCGCACCGCGTTCCAGGCCTACGCCACCGACCCGGGCCGACGGCGCGACTATGCCGAGGACGATCCGCGCGCGGCGCAGATGCCGCGCGTGGTCGACTCGGCGGTCTATCTCGCCGAGCACATGCACGAGGCGCCGGTCCTGGTGCTGGGCTGCATCGAGGGCCGGGTCGAGAACGAGGGCGTGATGGCCCAGGCCGGGCTCTACGGCTCCATCCTGCCGGCCGCGTGGTCGTTCATGCTGGCGCTGCGTTCGCGTGGCCTCGGTACCGCCTGGACCACCCTGCACCTGCAGTTCGAGCGCGAGGTGGCGTCGCTGCTCGGCATTCCCGACAGCGTCACCCAGACCGTGCTGTTCCCCGTCGCCCACTACACCGGCGAGGACTTCAAGCCGGCCAGGCGGCTGCCGGCACAGGAGCTCGTGCACTGGAACCAGTGGGGACAGCGGCCGCCGGGGTGAGTAAACCGGCGACCACCAATGGGGACAGTATACTTTTGCCCGGCGCCGACCCCGGCGGGCGGCGTGCGTAAAAGCATACTGTCCCCGTTGGCAGCGAGCGCGCAGCGCCGCAGATGGCCTCCGCCGTGGTTTTACGCCAGCCTGCCGCGTCAGCCGACCAGCCGGAACATCAGCACCCCACCCACCACGATGACGATGCCGGCGAACTCGATGCCGTTGATGCGTTCCTTGAAGTAGAACCACGAGATGACGAGGGTGAACACCGCCTCGATTTGCGCCACCGCGCGCACGTAGGAGGCGTTCTCCAGCGCGAAGGCGCTGAACCAGCCAACCGAGCCGAGCGCGCTGGTCAGGCCGACGAAGCCGACCAGGCGGCGGTTCGGCCACAGCTGGCCGAACACTGCCGGCTCGCGCAGGGCCAGCCAGCTGCCGAGACCCAGCACCTGCATCGAGGTCACGGTGACGACCGTCCAGCCGGCGCGCCAGAATGCGCCGCGCGGTTCGAGCATCAGCGCGGCTTCGCGGATGAAGAGATAGGAGAAGGTGAAGACCAGCGCACAGGTGAGCCCGATGCGCAGCGCGCGGCCGCCGTCGCTGCCGGCCAGCGCTTCGCCCTCGGCGAGCACGCGCCGCGTGCCGACGCGACCGATCGACATCACGATGACCCCGGCGAGCACGGCGACCAGTGCGGCCCAGCCGAGCGGCGACAGCGATTCGGAGAACCACAGCGAGCCGATCACGGCGGTCATGAGGACGTCGCTCTTGATCAGCATGCTGCTGACGGCAAAGGTCTTCAGGGTGAACAGGCGGATGAGCAGCGCAGTGGCCACCACCTGGGCCAGTGCGCCGCCGAAGGTGTAGAAGAAGTAGAGCGGTTGCCAGTCCGGCACGCCGCCGCCCTGGACGTGCAGCACCGTGAGCAGGAAGGTGAGCAGGAAGGGCAGGCCGGCGAGCGATCGCACGTAGGTCGTGCCGAGCGTCGACATGCGCTGGTTGAGGGTTTTCTGCGCCGCGGTGCGCACCGCCTGCATCAGGGCGGCGAAGACGGTGATGGGAATCCAGATGAGTTCCACGGCGGGCCTGGTCTCGTGCGGCCGCGCTGGCCGGGGGCGGGCATCGTAGCAGCCCGTGTCCCTGCACCACACCACGCGACCCACCGTGGCGTATAAGCTGGCGCACGTCCAGCAATCGTACGAGGCCGCTCCAGCATGTCCGCACCGTCGCCGACCTCCATTGCCGCCATCGCCGCGGTCCTGAGCCCGAAGAGCCGCTGGAACGCGGGTGTCGTTCACGCTTTTGCCCGCGACAGCCAGCTGCCCCTGCGCGTGTCCAGCCTCGGCGCGCACGGCTTCCCCAACGTCACGTCACTGTGGTTCCGCCTCGAGGCCGGGCGCTTCCTGTGCTGCACCCAGCGCGGCGCGGTGCTGGCCCGGGATGTCGCGCGCGACGGGCGGGTCGGCTTCGAACTGGCCGTCAACGAACCGCCCTATTACGGCATTCGCGGGCAGGCCGAGGCGCGACTGCTCGACGACGATCCGGCGCCGCTGCTCGCCGCGCTCGCCGAGCACTACCTCGAAGGTCGTGACCGGGCACTGCGCGAATGGTTGCTGTCGCGCACGGCGACCGAGGTGGTCGTGGCGTTGACCCCGCACCGCATCACCAGCTGGGACTTCCGCGGGCGCATGAGCGCGCCGGGCTAGACGGGGCCGGTTGGGAGGGGAACGGTATATGCAATCCCCTGCCGGCGGGCAGGGGATTGCCATCCCTGTCCCCGCAACCCGTGTCGGCGCCGCCTACGTCCCCGCGCTGACCGTGGCCCGCGAGCGAATCCGCGCGTTACCATGGCTACCCGGTCCGTCATGCGCGGGGAGGCATCATGAGCGTCGACTGCGGCTTTCTCTTTCCCTTTCGCAACCCGGCTTTCGAGCGCCGCCCGTGGGCCGAGGTCTACCGTCGCGACCTCGACCTGGCGATCGAATCCGAGGCGCTTGGTTTCGACCACGTCTGGCTGACCGAACACCATTTCGTCGACGACGGCTACTCGCCGTCACTGTTGCCTATCGCCGGCGCCATCGCGCGCGCGACGACGCGCATCCGCATCGGCACCTTCGTCCTGTTGCTGCCGCTGCACGACACCGTGCGCGTGGCGGAGGACGCCGCGACCGTCGACGTCATCGCCGACGGCCGCCTCGATCTCGGTCTCGGCCTGGGTTACCGCGTCGGCGAATTCGCGGGGCTCGGTCGCAGTCTGCGTGAACGCGGCGCGCGCTTTGCCGAGCAGCTGCCGCTGCTCAGGCGCCTGCTCGACGGCGAGACGGTCGATCTCGACGGTCGCTTCCACCAGCTTCAGGGGACTCGCATCATGCCGCCGCCGGTGCAGCAACCCTTGCCGCTATGGGTCGGCGCGCGCGGCGACAAGGCGCTCGACCGCGCTGCGCGCCTCGGCTGCCATCTGGCCGGGGTGTCAGCAGAGCATCGCCTGCGCTACCGCGAGGCGCTCGCGCGTCACGGCCGCGCGCCGGACGATTACCAGGTCAGCCAGATGGTGCTGGTCTACTGCGCCGAGACCCGTGCACAAGCCTGGGCGGAAGCGGCGCGCCCGGTCCATCACATGCTGAGCCTCTACCGCGACTGGGCGGCCGAAGCCGGTGACGACAACAACGACGACCAGGCCACGCGCGGCATCCCCACCCCGGAAGAGATGATCCGAAATCAAGCCGGCGACTTCTTCGGTGAGCCTGCGTTCATCGGCACGCCCGACTTCGTCTACGACGGCCTGCGCGCGCTGCTCGAACGTTCGCCTTGCACCCACTTGGTGCTGATGGGCGTGCTGCCGGGCGCGCCGGCGGCGGGTACGCGGCGCAGCGTCGAGTTGTTCGCGCGCGAAGTGATGCCGCGGCTCAAGCAGGGATAATCGGGGACAGACCACGGTTTCCCGATTCCTGCCGGAAGCCGCGCCGGCATCCGGCGGAGGCGATGCACACGGATGGTGACAGTTTACTTTTCTCTGACGCTGAACCGCGGCTCTGCCGTCAGAGAAAAGTAAACTGTCACCATCCGCACCATCCGGTTCCCACAGGGAGGACGAGCACATGCCCGTACGCAACGAGCGCCGCAGCCTCTGGACCTGGGGTTACGTGTCCGACGAACCGACCGACGAGGCCCGCCGTGCCGCCGCGAAGGCCCTGAGCGGACGTCTCGGCGCGGTCGTCGAGCCGCCGCCGGCGCCGCGCATCGAGGACATCGAACTGCGTGCACCGCGGATAGCGGTGCCGGACAAGCTGCGTGACTGGGTCAGCCAGGACCATGTCGAGCGCGTCACCCATACCCACGGCGGCCATCCGCTGGAACTGCTCGCCGCGCTGCGCGGGGAGTTCCAACATCCGCCGGACGCCGTCGCCCATCCGCGCAACGAGGACGAACTCGAGGCTACCCTCGCCTGGTGCGATGCCGCCGGCTGCATCGCCATCCCCTACGGCGGCGGCACCACCGTGGTGTGGGGCGTGAACGTGCCGGCTACCTGCGAGCGCGCGGTGACCATCGACCTCGACCATCTCAACGGCGTGCTCGAGATCGACCCCGTCTCGCGCGCCGGTCGTTTCCAGGCTGGTCTCCTCGGACCGGATCTCGAGGCGGCGCTGAAGCCGCACGATCTCACCCTGCGTCATTTCCCGCAGAGTTTCCCGTGGTCGACCGTCGGCGGCTGGGTGGCGACACGCTCGGGCGGCCACTACGCCACCAACCACACCCACATCGACGACTTCGTCGAGTCGACGCGCATGCTCACCCCGGCTGGCTGGTTCGAGAGCCGGCGCCTGCCGGGCAGCGGCGCGGGCCCGAGCCCCGATCGCCTGGTGATCGGCTCCGAGGGCATTCTCGGCATCATCAGCGAGTGCTGGCTGCGGCTGCAGAAGCGGCCGCGTTTCCGCGCGACCGCGGGTGTGACCTTCGACGACTGGGCGAGCGGCACCGAGGCCGTGCGCCACGTCGTCCAGGCCAAGCTGTGGCCGGCCAACCTGCGCATCCTCGACCCGGTCGAAGCCGGCATGAACGCCGGGCTCGACGGCCGGCGTTCGCTGGTCATCATCGGTTTCGAGTCGGCGGACATTCCCCAGGGGCCCAACCTGCAGGCGGCGCTCGCCATCGCGCGGGCCTGCGGCGGGCAGGTCGGCGAGAACGACATCGCCGTCGACGACGGCCACGGCGAGGCCACCGGGCGCGGCGGCGCGGTGGGCGCCTGGCGTAACGCCTTCATCGGCGTCAACGCCGGGTTGACCATCGGTCTCGGCCTGCTCGCCGACACCTTCGAGACTGCCTGCACCTGGGATCGCTGGCCCGCCTTCGACGCCGCCGTGCGCGAACGCGTCGGCCGCGTGCTGCGCGAGACGATGGGCGCGAGCGCGACCCTCGCCTGCCGCTTCACCCACGTCTACCCCGACGGCCCGGCGCCGTACTACTCCTTCAGCGGCGTCGTGCCGCGCGGCGGTGAGCAGGAAGCGTGGGCCGCGATCAAGGCCGAGGCCACGGCGGCAGTGGTCGAGGCGGGCGGCACCGTCACCCACCACCACGCCGTCGGCCGCATGCATGCCGCGGGCTGGGCGCGGCAGCGCCCACCGCTGTTCGGCGAGGTGTTGCGGGCGGCCAAGCGCACCCTCGATCCGAACGGGATCTTGAACCCGGGGGTGCTACTGGAAGCGTGAGATAGCGCGCGGGCTCGGAGGCGGCGCGCGGGATGGGGTTCCGTCCGCTGCGCTGATCTCACTCCGCCGCCAGTGCCTGGCGGATCTTGTACTTGAGGATCTTGCCGCCGACGGTGGTCGGAAACTCGTCCACCACGACGATACGTTTCGGGGTCTCGAAGCCGGCCAGGCGCTCGCGCGCAAAGGCGATCAGGGCCGCGTCGTCGATGGTCGCGCCGTTGCGCGGGATGATGCAGGCGGTGACGGCCTCGCCCCAGCGCTCGTCCGGCATGCCGACCACCGCCGCGCGTTCTACATCGGGGTGCTGCTGCAGCACCGCCTCGACGCGGATGGTGGAGACGTTCTCGCCGCCCGATTTCACGATGTCCTTGTAGCGGTCGACCATCAGGCGCACGTTGTCGTCGTGGTAGACGAAGCTGTCGCCGGAATGGAACCAGCCGCCGGCCAGCGCTTCCTCGGTCGCCTTCTGATCGCGGTAGTAGCCGGAGAACATCGCCGGTGAGCGGTAGACCGCCTCGCCCGCCACGCCCGGCCGCGCGCGCAGGTCCTCGCCGTTCTCGCCCCACACCGTCGCCGCCATGATCGGGCTCGGCAGGCCGACGTGGTTGGAGGCCGGCGCCTCGCGCAGGTACATGTCGAGGTGCTGGTCGATGTGGAAGCGGTGGCAGGCCACGGCCTCGGTCTGGCCGCAGATCTCGTAGACCTTGACCCGCCCGCCGCAGATGCGGCGGAATGCGGCGAGCGCGCCGGGCGAGAGGGGTGCCCAGCCGAAGTGCATCGCCGTGATCGCGCTGAGATCGTAGGCGAAGGGGCGCTCCTCGACCGCGCGGATGAGACTCTCGACGAACTGCGGCGAGCCGCCGAACAGCGCGGTGACGCGCTCACGTGTGCAGGTCTCGGCCATGACGTGGCCTTCCGGTCTGCGTCCCATCACCGCCGATCCGCCGGCGATCAGCGGCGCGAACACGCAGGCGTGGTCGCCGATGTGGAACACCATCGGCGTGAACGCGGCATGGCGGATGTCCGACTCGTGCTCGAGTCCGCGCGAGAGGGTCAGCACGTGGCTGTAGGCGGTCATGTAGGTGTAGGTGTGGGAGATCATCACCGCCTTGGGCCGCGCCGTGGTGCCGGAGGTGAACAACACCTGCCAGATGTCGTCGCCGTGGATGCTGATCTCGGGCTCGCTCGTGCCATGCCCGGCGATGAATTCGTCGAAGCCGGGCGCGACGTCGGACCTGCCCGACCCGATGGCCATGATCGGCTTGATGCCGGCCGGGCCGAGGCGGTCGCCGAGCTTGTCCCACTGCGCCTGGTCGACGATGGCGATGCTGGCGTCGACGTGGGCGAGGGTCTCGAGGATGACGTCGGGCGCCATCATGACGTTGACCGGCGCCGCCACCATGCCGGCCTTGGCGATGGCGATCTTGGTCAGCCAGGCCTCGTTGGAGTTGTCGCAGAACATGGCGATGCGCGTGGCCGGGGCGAGGTCGAGCGCGAGCAGGCCGTTGGCAACCTGGTTGACGAGGGCGTTGGCCTCGGCATAGGTGAGCCGTGCGCGCGCCGGGTCGATGGTCGCATCCGGCGTGCAGACGAGCGCGACCTTGTCCGGCGTGCCCCAGGTCACGCGCTCGATGATGTCGCCCACCGACACGCGGTTCCAGCGGTCGTCGTTGCGGCGGTTGCGGAAGTTTTCGACGTCGATGGTCATGCTCGTGCTCTCCCCGGTAGGCGCGTTCCGCCCCGCCCGACATCGCCGGTCGGGGTGTTGACTCTGGCCCGGGATTCTAGCGACTTGTCCCGCCGGGTGCCCGGCACCGATGTTCGAGTCGCCGGGCGCGCGCTGGCGGCCGTCGCGCCGCGGCGGGCGCGATTGGAAACGAGTGTAAACACTCGTGGTAGGCCCGGTCCGGCCGCCCGGGCCGGGTTCATAATCGCGCCATCGAAGATGCCGCATGGCCGGTCGGCCGGCGCGGCACGCGACACCCGGATGGCCGGGCCGACGATGCGACGCGGCCATGGCCTCTAGTCATGGAAACTTCTGGAGAGGAATGCCCTCATGAAACAGGCTTCTGCAAAGTTGTTCGCGGTTGCGATCGCCCTGCTGCTGCTGCCCATTGCGAGCCAGGCGACCTACATCGCTTCCACCGGTGACGGCCTGTCCGTCATTGTCACCAGCACTGCCAATGTCATTGCCAAGTACAAGGGCAATTCCGCTGCGTACAGCAACGATCTCTACCTGGTCGGTGGCGGCGCGGGTGGCAGCGACCTGTTCATCTTCAACAACCACGCCAGTGCTGTCGGTTCGACGGTCGATCTCGGTTCGTTCGCCATCGGCACCGAGCTCATCTTCCGTCTCCACGTGAACAACACCGGTTACGATTACTTCACCGGGCCGGCAACGCGGAATCCCGACAGCCACGTCCACGCGCGCGTGCAGAGCAGCGGTCTGCCGTCACCCGAGTTCGCCGCGGGCGAATCGCTGGTCAGCTTCGAGGACCTGTACGATGGGCCCTTCGTCTTCAACGACCTCGGCTTCTCGTTCACCAACACGGTGGCGGACGTGCCGAACCGCGTTCCGGAGCCGACCACCCTGGGCCTGCTGGCGGCAGGCCTGGTCGGCGCGACCGGGCGCCGGTACAGGAAGAAGGCCTGAGCGCGAGCAGATCTCACCATCCCCCGGGCTGACCGGGAGGGGCGGGACAGCAGCGTGTGGGGCGGTGCGGTGAATGATCTTCACCGCACACCCCGGCCGCGCCGACACCGGGGCAGCACGACGAACGCCACGCGGTAGGCATTGCCCGCGCGATTGGCTAGATTGTCGCCCCTGAGCAACCGATCGGGGAGAACCTGCCATGAGCCTCTACGGCGACAGCCACCGCGCCCTGCACAAGCAGTTCGACAGCGAGCGCATCGCGAACCTGCTGGAGACCCTGGATGCCGACGAGATCCCGGACCAGCACAAGGCCTTCATCGAATCGCGCGACATGTTCTGGTTGGCGACGGTCGACGAACATGGCCGGCCGCAGTGCCAGTACAAGGGCGGCGCACCGGGTTTCGTGCGCGTGCTCGATCCCAAGACGCTGGTGTTCCCGAGCTACGACGGTAACGGCCGCTACCATTCCATGGGCAACATCGGCGCGACCGCCCAGGTCGGCATGCTGTTCCTCGATTTCGAAGTGCCGAACCGCCTGCGCCTGCAGGGTGAAGCGACACTCAGCGCCGACGATCCCCTGCTTGCCGAGTACAAGGACGCCGAACTCATCGTGCGCGTCAACGTCACCCACGTCATCATCAATTGTCCGCGCTACATCCACAAGATGAAGCGCGTCGAGCAGTCCAAGGCGGTGCCGGTGGCCGACAAGGACACCCCGTTCGCGCAATGGAAACGCATCGACGTCGTGCAGGAAGCGCTGCCGGCCAAGGACCAGGGCCGGGCGGAAACCGTCGGTGGCACGTTCACCATGGAGGAGTGGGCCGAGAACGTCGCCAAGGGCGACGGTTGAGGGCACGGTCCCGCTGACGGCAGCGCCGCCCGCGCGCCGTCGGTCGCCTCAGGGGGCGCCGGAGAGCGTGGCGACGTGTGCGGCGATCGCACTGATCTCCGTTTCATCCAGCGTGCCGGCGAAGGCCGGCATGCCGCCGCGCCCGGCCCGGATGGTTACCAGCACGTGGTCCGGGGCCAGCGCGCGGTGCAGGTTCGGCCCACCGCCGTGGCCTCCACTGCCGTCGCGACCGTGGCACTGCCCGCAGTAGCGTTGGAACAGTTCGGCCCCGGCCGGCGCGTCCGCGGTGGCCGCGAACAGCGCCTCGGCGGCGCTCGGCCCGCTCGGCGGCGGCAACTCGTCGAGCGTACCGTCGAGCCCGAACAGCCACAGGTTGTCGCCCGGCGGTGATTGCGCGAACAAGGCGCCGGCGGCGTAGACGGCGACGACCTGGCGGCCGCGGTGCTCGAACACCGCCGGGGGCGCATTGACCCCGGCGCCGGTCTGGAACTCCCACAACACGCGGCCATTGCGCGCGTCGAGCGCGGCGAAGCGGCCGTCGTTGTGGCCGGTGAAGACGAGTTTGCCGGCCGTCGTCGTCGAACCGCTGTAACAGCTGTCGCGCCAGCGCTGCCGCCAGCGCAGGCGATTGGTCGTGAGATCCATGGCGGCGAAGATGCCGCTGCGCTGGGTATCGAACACGAAGCGACCGTTGAGGTATTGCTGGCCGGGCCGCGGCGGCGCGTCCTCGCCGCCGGAGAACAGGCCGACGAGATCCATCGCGCAGACGTACAGGGTGTGGCTGTCCGGATCGTAGGACGACGGCGCCCACACCGCGGCGCCGAAGGCGCTCGGCCGCGCCGGGATCGGCTGCTTCCAGAAGGGCGTGAAGATGCGTCCCCCGTTGACGAACTCGTAGCCGTAGAGCGGCATCTCCATCGCCTGCGGCGCGAAGGCGTCGCCGACCGGGTAGGGCTGGGTGGGCGAGGTCAGCTGCCGCGGCTCCTGCGGTACCGCGCGCTCCTCGATGCCGAGCAGCGGCGTGCCGTCGGTGCGATCGAGGAGGTAGACCCAGCCGGTCTTGCCGGCCTGGGCGATGGCATGGCGGATGCGGCCGTCGAGTTCGACGTCGAACAGCACGACGGGATTGGCGGCGTCGTAATCCCAGATGTCGTGGTGGACCTCCTGGAAATGCCAGCGGTACGCGCCGCTGTGGACGTCGAGGGCGACGATCGAGGCGGTGAAGAGGTTGTCGCCGGCGCGCACCGCGCCGTTGAAGTCCGGTCCCGCGTTGCCGGTCGAGAAGTAGAGCAGGCCGCGCTCCGGGTCGACCGCCGGCGTGTGCCACACCGTGCCGCCGCCGCGGCGCCAGGCATCGGAACCCGCCGGCCAGGTGTCGTGGCCGAACTCGCCCGGGCCGGGCACGGTGTGGAAGGTCCAGCGCGGCGCGCCGCTGGCCGCGTCGAAGGCGCGGACGAGGCCGCGCACGCCGTACTCCGCGCCGGCATAGCCGACGATCACCAGGCCGTCGTAGTAGAGCGGTGCGCTGGTGATGGTGTAGCCGTCCTGCCAGCGCTCGGTCTCGACCGACCACAGCACCTCGCCGCTGGCGGCATCGAGCGCGACCAGGCGGCCGTCGAGCCGGCCGAGGTAGAGCCGGCCCTCGCCGATGGCCACGCCGCGGCTGGTCCAGCCGCAGCAGATGGTGGAGATGTCTGGATCGAGGCCCGACTCGTAGACCCAGCGGATGGCACCGTCGTCGGCATCGACGGCGAAGACGTCGTCGGCGCCGGTCACGACGTAGATGACGCCCTGGTAGACGATGGGCTGCGCCTCGCCCGAGAACGGTGGCCCGACCCCGGAACCGTTCAGGTGGGTCAGCCACAGGCCCTTGAGCCGGCCGACGTTGGCGGTGTCGATTTCGCGCAGCGGCGAGTAGCGCTGGTTGGCCAGGTTGCCGCCGTTGCTCAGCCAGCCATCGCGCGGATGATCGCGCATGTCTTCACTGAGCGGGCCGGCGGCATGGCTGGCACCGCCGGTGAGGACGAGCCACGCCAGCAACAGTCCGCCCAGCGCGGCGCTGGCTGGTGACGCATCGCCGAAGGCGCGCGCGCGGCGCTGGCGTGACGTGAAACGCATGGCTCCCCCCCCGCTAAGGCAGCTCTGAAAATATGCCTGCGCTGCCCGATGGCGGCGTTACGAGGGCTTCTACGGTGCTCATCGATCGCGCAGAAACCGCACGCGTCGAAGCCCGCGCACCGTGCCATCGGGCAGGCTCGCTCACCTGCGCTGAGCTTCCCCCAGCCCGGACGCAGGCTAGCAGACGTGGCCCCCGCTGCGAACACCGTCACGGCGCGGGTCATCGCGGCCGGCGGGGCCGCTCAGGCGCGCTCGAGTTCGGCGCGCAGGTGGCGCGAGGCGAGCCAGTAGTGCAGCGCGCTCCAGAGGTTGAACAAGAAGGTCACCACGATCGCGTAGCGCAGGGAATCGTTGCCGAAACGCGGGACCAGGGCATCGCTGATGGCGCCAACCAGGGTCGGTCCGAGGCCGAGCCCGACGAGGTTGACGACGAAGAACAGGACGGCCGAAGCGGTGGCGCGCATGCGTGGCTGCACCAGCGCGTGCGTGGTGGCGAGCGTCGGTCCCAGGTAGACGTAGGCGAAGGTCAGCGGGATGACGTACATCGCGAGCGAGAAGTGGAAATCGCGGCTCAGGATCGCGATCGCCGCGAAGGGCACGGTGAGCACGTTGGCGATGGCCGGGAACCACATCGCCCAGCGGCGATCGCGCGGGCCGAGGCGGTCGCTCAGGTAGCCGCCGATGAAATTTCCGACGATGCCGCCGACGCCGATGATGATGCCGAGCGGCAAGGCCACGCGCGAGATCGCGTCGACGGGAATGGCGAAGCTGCGCACGTAGTGCGAGACGAGGAAGGCCGACACGCCGTAGCCGACGAAGGCGTGCAGGGCGGCGGCGAACGACAGGTGGAGGAAGGTGCGGCTGGCGAACAGCCGTTTGAACACCGCCGGCATGGGCGGTGCGGGGAGCTGCCCCTGCGCACCGTCGAACTGTCCGCGGGGCGGTTCGGCGACCGTGAAGCGCACCAGCAGGGCCAGCAGCACGCCGGGAATGCCGAGCGCGAGGAACACCGCCCGCCAGCCGAAGTGATCGCTGACCCAGGCGCCGCAGACATAGGCGACGAAGACGCCGAAGGTGATCCCGGAGGAGTAGATCGCCAGCGGCAGCGCGCGGCGCTCGGGGGGGAAGAGATCCGAGATGATCGAATGCGAGGGCGGACTGCCGCCGGCTTCGCCGATGCCGACGCCGATGCGCGCCAGCAGCAGGTGGACGAAGTTCTGCGACACCCCGCACAGCGCCGTCATCGCGCTCCAGGTGCCGACCGCCAGCGCGACGACGTTGCGCCGCACGCCGACATCGGCCCAGCGCGCGAGCGGGATGCCCATCGTCACGTAGAACAGGGCGAAGGTCAGGCCCTGCAGCAGGCCGAGCTGGGTGTCGGAGAGCGCCAGCTCGGACCGCATCGGCTCCTGCAGCACCGAGATGATCTGGCGATCGATGAAGTTGAAGACGTAGACCAGGGTCAGCACGCCGACGACGTACCAGCGGCCCGGTGCGGGGGGCGGGTTGACTGGCATCGGGGGGTGATGAGGCTCCGTTGTTGATCCGCGACGGCAGGCGCCGGCTGCGTGGGCTGCCGGCACGTGGCCCGCGCCGAATTACCTGATGGTCAGCCTACCGGAAAAGCCCGCCGCGATGGCCCGGCCTGGCGTGTTCGCCGGATCTGATCCGCGTCACCGCGAGCGGCGCGCGCAGCCATGAACATGCAGGCCGATCGAATTGGACTCGCGGCGGCACCGTATCGCCGCGATGACGCTACCGGGAGTCAGTTCCATGTTCCGCTGCGCTTCACTCGCCCTCTGCCTGATCACGCCAACCGCCGCGCACGCCGCGCAGGTTATTTCCGACGGTTCGGACGGCGTTTTCCACCCGCTCGCCTCGATGGTCATCGACCTCCCCGCCGACGGCGTGCTCAACTACACCACCATCGACATCCCGGCCGGAGTGCGGGTGATCTTCCGGCGTAACGCGGCCAACACCCCGGTGTTCATGGCCGCGACCGGTGACGTCAACATCGCCGGCAGCATCGACGTTTCCGCCACCGCGACCGATCTCGTGATCCCGGCACCGGTGCCGAACAACCCCAAGCAGGGCGGCGGCCCGGGTGCCGGCAATGGCGGGGCCGGCGGGGGCTCGGGCCCGGGCACGCCCGGCAGCGGGCTCGCGGGGGGCGCGGGCGGCGACGGCGGGCAGGCGAACTCGCTCGGGCACGGAGGCGGCGGTGGCGGCATGGCCGAGCCCGGGCTGGAGGCGACCCGCTATAGCGGCTTCCCGCCCGGTGCCGGCGGCGCGGCGGTGGCCCGCCCCGACCTGCTGCCCGGCGTGAGCGGGGGCGGCGGCTCGGGCGGCGGCGGTGGTGGTGCCGGGGAACGCTACGGATTTGCCGCGGGCGGCTTCGGCGGTGGCGGCGGCGGCGCCCTCAATATTTCCACCCCGGGCAGCCTCAGCCTGACCGGTACGCTACTCGCCAATGGTGCGCACGGTGGCTGGGCGTTCGCCAACGTGTTCGTCAATGGCGGACCGGGTGGCGGTGGCAGCGGTGGCAACCTCGAACTATGGGCGGATTCCCTCGTCCTTGCCGACACCGCGCTCGTCCAGGCACTGGGTGGGTACGGGGGGGGGTAAGAGCACCCAGCCCTATTCCAGCGATCCGCAGGCGTTCAGCGACGGCGCAGACGGTGGTCTCGGCTACCTCGCGCTGAATGCAGCACACATCGACATCGCACCCGGGGCGGTCATCGACGCGCAGCTGCAGGCCGTCCCGCTGCCGGCCTCGTTGCCGCTGCTGGGCGGCGCGCTGCTGGTGATCGTGCGTCGCAGCCGGGCTGTCATGGGTTGAATCCAAGCCGGGCAGCCGCCCGCGGTGGATGCATCCATCGCGAGGCCAACGCGGTGTGCGTTGGAATTGAGTGATCCGTGAGTTCGTGAGCGAGTGTGGCGTGCAAGGCGGCGCGGGCTTCGAACGACGCATTTCGTGCGTGCCACGGATTTCGAGAATGGTGCGTCCGGCCCGCAAACGGCATAGCGGCATCGAACCACCCGGCGATCCGATGAACGGGGTGGGCGGTGACTCGGAGGGCGCGGCAGCTGGCGCGGAGACGCGCCTGGGCAGGCAAGAGAACGCCGTGCAAAAAAAGAAACCCGCCGAAGCGGGTTTCCGGATCGTGGTCGGCGGCGACGCTCAGGCAGCTTTGCGCCGAGAGAACCCGAGGCCCGCCACACTGAGACCGAGCAGGGCGACGGTCGTCGGTTCGGGAGCGGCCACGTAGCGGCTTGCCCGTACCAGCCAGACGCCGGCACCCGGGTGGCCGTCATTGCAACAGGGGTTGTCTACATGAAGTGTGGTGCCGTTGATGAGGTAAGAACCTACGAGCGCACTCAACTCCGAAACCAGGCCGCGAGACCCAAAGTAAGTGGTGCCGAAGCCGGCGCCCACGGTTTCACCGACGAGGGAAGTCATCAGTTGCTGTGCCGCAATGTGAGCCGCGTTGCCACTCGAGACGGTGCTGTTGAACGGGGAGGCCGGAGTGGGCAGGCCGGCGTGACCCATGAAACCGAGCACTTCGGTGTGAGTCGCGAAGCGGAAGCCTGCGAAGGTGGTGCCAAAGAGGGCCGAGGCATCCGCCAGCCTCATCCCGTACGTTTCCGAGAGATCGAGCCAGTCCAGACCGGACGCGGTATCGGTCGTTATCAAGCCGTCATTGGCATTGAGCCAATCGGTGGATATCAGACTGGCGTTGACCGTTGCGGAGAACACCAGTGAGCAGGCCAGGATCAGGTTCTTCATAATTTTTCTCCCAAAACGAGTGATGCATTGCGGCAGGCAGGTACAGGCGCGAATCGGAATTGAACGCCGGGGACGACGAGCGTTCGAGTCCTGCCAGTCCAGGCACTGCCAGATTGTTGCGATACTTCGGTTCACAGCAGGGTGGAAATACCTGCAAAATTTGAGCCATTTTTTTAACCATCTAATATATAAGAAAATTCTGACGCGTTCGTGATCGCGCGGTCCGACGGTGTAAAGATTCTGATACGCGCTCGCCCGCCGCGACGGGGGCGGCAGCAGGCAACCGACTGACGTACGTATTTAAATCAACTAATTAGAGAATTTTTCTCGCTGCGGGAAAGCAACCTTACGTGTAAGCATCGCCAGAATTTCCCGTCTTGCCGAGAAGCGGGTGCCGGGATCGGTCGGCATGCCGCGGCTCCCGACCGCAACCTCCAAGACCGCCTCATTCATTGCTGTAGACATAGTGAAGGGCGGGTGTGCGGAGGTCCTAGACCTGACGGCCGAACCGGCGTTCGGCGGTCGCGCCGTGTCAGGCGCAGGCATTCAATCCGCCACATGGTTGGCAAGGCCGCGTGGACCGCGACGGCCGACCAGCCCGGTTTCCGTGGGTAGGTCAGAGGCAGCCGATGCGTGTGCCAGGTCCGACGAGGGCGGCGCTCGAGTCCCTCGCCCGCCGGCCCGCGGGCGGTCTTCCGGTCACAGTGCTATCTTCCGCGCGGTACGATTGCGTACGCACCGAGCGACCGCCGGAGGAGGGCTGGGCATGGCTGATTCGGACACATCCGCGGGGACCCCCGTGCTCGCAACGTTCGAGATCAAGGCGCGGCCCGGGGCCAACCTCGAAGAGGCCCTGCGCCTGCAGCAGCACCTGCACGAGGTTGCGCGCGCGACGCCCGGGATCGGCGAGATCGGCGCGACGAGCTGGACCAACGACGAGGGCACGCTGCTCGTCGTCTACACCTTCAGGTCCATGGACGCGCTGAAGGCATTCGTCAGGCACCCCGAGCACGTGGCGGCGATGAAACGTGGCAAGGAGTTCTTCGCCTCGATCAGGACGCAGATCGCCCCGGTCGTGAAGCAGTCCGAGAGCGATTTCGCGCCATGATCCACAGCGCGCATGGCGCTGCGTGCCGGCCGCGCCCGCAATGAACGATGAATGAGGCCGGACGCTCGCGCCGCCGGTGCGCCCGCACGGAGCGGGCCGGGCCTGCGCAGCGCGGACGAGCGCACCCGTGGCCGGCTCACCCCGGCCGGGGCGGCGCCATCAGTTCGTAACCCGGAAAGCCTTCTTCCAGTTCGCGGTAACAGGTTTCGTTGTAGCGCTTGAAGCCGCCGCAATAGACCATGAAGATGCGCGGCTTGCCCGGGATGTTGGCCCCCGAGTACCAGCTCTTCGTCGTCAGTGCGCCGGGGCGGCGCGCCGCGTAGCGCAGGGTCTCCGCGCGCCAGTGCTCTTCGGATTCGGGCAGTGGGTGGAGCCGCGGGCGGCCCTGGCCGTCGAGCCACTCGATGGTGTCGAAGATGAAGTCCACCTGCTGTTCGGCGAGCGTCGCCATGTTGGCGAGCACCGAGGGTGACAGCGCGCTCGAGGGCAGGAACAGGTTGGGAAAACCGTGCACCATGGTGCCGAGATAGTTCTTCGGCCCGTCGGCCCAGGCGTCCTTCATCGAGCGCCCGTCGAGGCCGCTGATGTCGATGGCGAAGACCGGCCCGGAGATGGCGTCGAAGCCCGTCGCGTAGACGATGACGTCGAGCGGGATGGTCTGCGTGCTCGTCCTGATCCCCTCCGGCAGGATGCGCTCGATCGGCGTCTCGCGCAGGTCGACGAGGTGCACGTGCGGCAGGTTGTAGGTCTGCAGGTAGACGTTGCTCATGCACGGGCGCTTGCCGCCGTAGGGGTGGTCCCAGGGCACCAGGTGCTCGGCCGTCCAGGGATCGTCGACGACTTCCTGCATCTTGCGGCGGATGTAATCGGAGATCGCGGCATTGGCTTCCGGCAGGTAGGCATCCTTGAAGGCCAGATCGATGTACTTGCCGGCCCAGGCGCGGTCGAGCGCCCGTTGGCGCCCCGCCTCGTCGAGTTCGACGAAGCGTTCGTCGCCCATGTCGAGCGGCATGTGACCGCCGTAGGTCTCCCGGAAGGCCTGGCGGACGGCCTGCGGATCTTCGCGCAGGCGCGCCACGACCGCCGGATCCATGGGCCCTGAACGCACCGGGGTGACGTAGTTGGCGGTGCGCTGGAAGACGTGCACCTCGGCCGCGACCTTCGCCACCTCCGGGATCACCTGCACGCCGGACGAGCCGGTGCCGATCACGCCGACCCGCTTGCCGGTGAGATCGACCGAGCCGTCGCGTGGCCAGCTCGAGGTGAACCAGGCCGGGCCGGCGAAATCGTCCACGCCCTCGATGTCGGGCGCCTTGGGATCGGACAGCGCGCCAATCGCGAGGATGGCGTAGCGGCAGACGACCGTCTCGCCGGCGGCAGTGCTGAGCGTCCACAAGCCGGCGGCCTCGTCGTAGCGTGCCGCGAGCACCTGGGCGTCGAAGGTGATGTCCCGCAGCACATCGCAGCGTTCGGCGACGAAGCGCAGGTAGCGTTTGATCTCGCCCTGCTCGGCGCAGGCGTCGGACCAGTCCCAGTCGCGCACGATGTCGTCGTCGAAGAAGTAGGCGTAGTTGTAGCTCTCGACGTCGCAGCGCGCGCCCGGGTAGGCGTTCCAGTACCAGGTGCCGCCGACGTCGGAGCCGCGCTCGAAACCCCGCACGCTGAAGCCGCGCTGGCGGGCCTGCCACAGGGCGTAGATGCCGGCGAAGCCGGCGCCGACGACGACGACGTCACAGTCGGGCTGGATCACGTTGGGCTGGGTCGTACTCATATCGTCTCTCTGGGCATGGGCCGGCGCGCACCGCGCGCGGCGTGTTCCAAGGGTTCGCCGGCAGGCTCTGAATCGTGGGCCGGAACGTCGACCGCGCCGCGCTGGCGCGAGTCAATTCGTACGCGTTCACCGCGCGATGCGCGGCCGCTCACGACGGCCGGCCCGTCGACGCTGCGATCCGCGCCAGCACGTCCCGGCCGGGTGCTGGCCGGCAATCTTAACGCGACGGATCCTATAATCCGCGCGGCCTCTGCTGCCAAGCCCAGCGAACCGAACCCCGGAGAATGCACTCATCATGACCGATACCGTACTCGTCGTCGGCGCCAGCGGCCTCGTCGGCACCGCGGCCTGCCTCGAATTCAAGCAGGCGGGCTGGCGTGTCATCGCCGCCTCGCGCCGCGTACCCGAGCTGCTCGAAGGCAGCGGCATCGAGCACGTACCGCTCGACCTGCAGGACGGCGCGGCCTGCGCGGCCGTCGTCGGCGAACGCCTGGCCGACGTCACCCACGTCGTCTACACCGCCGTGTACGAAATGCCGGGGCTGGTCGACGGCTGGCTCGATCCGCAGCAGATCGACACCAACGACCGCATGCTGCGCAACCTGCTCGAACCGCTGCGCAAGCAGGCCAAGCTGCGTCACCTCACCCTGTTGCAGGGCACCAAGGCCTACGGCCTGACCGTCGGCCCGATCCGCGTGCCGGCACGCGAATCGCAGCCGCGCGTCGAGCATCCCAACTTCTACTGGCGGCAGGAAGACTACCTGCGCGCGGTCGCGGCCGAGGACGGCCTTGCCTTCACCATCTTCCGCCCGCAGCTCATCGTCGGCCCCAACCACGGCGTGGTCATGAACATTCCGCCCGTGATCGGCGTCTACGCCGCCATCCGCCGCGAACTCGGCCTGCCGTTCGCCTTCCCGGGTGGCCCGACCTGGGTGTGGGAGGCGGTCGACGTACGCCTGGTCGGCGGCGCCATCCGCTGGGCCGCGGAATCGCCGGTGGCGAACGGCGAAACCTACAACCTGACCAACGGCGAAGTGTTCTCCTTTCGCGACATGTGGCCGGCGCTCGCCGCCACGCTCGGCGTCGACACCGGCCCCGACGAACCCCTGCTGCTGGCCGAGTACATCCCCGCCAACCGCGCAGCCTGGGAGCGCGTGGTGGAACGCCACGACCTGCGCCGCATCCCGCTCGAAGCCCTGCTCGGCGAATCCCATTTCTATGCCGACATGTGCTTCGCCGCCGGCATGGACCAGCCCCCACCGCCGACCTTCGTCAGTTCGATCAAGATCCGCCAGGCCGGCTACCCGGCAACCTGGAACACCGAGGCGAGCTTCTGCTACTGGCTGCAGGACCTGATGGCCAGGCGGATATTGCCGCCGGCCGGGTGAGGCGGCGAGCGGCGCCGCGGGTTGCCTGCGCTCGCCGAGGGCGCAGCCTCGACAGCGGTGACCGCGGGAGAGCGCGCGAGTCCAATCATCCTGGCCATGGCGCAGTGACGCGGCGCAAGTGCCGGCCCTTCATTGCAGGCCGGGTTGCCGCGTCGGTGCGCCGGAGGCGACCCGCGAAGATCGCCGCGCAGGATTGACCTGGCGCCGGCGCTGCAGCGTATGCAAGGGGCTAGGCGTGATTCGAGCCCGCCCGGTGGACAGTCGGCCGGCCGAATTCGGCGACGCCGGGCGTTGTTGACGCGAGTACGACACGCGGCCCTGCAAACGTGGATCGGTTCGGGGCAGGAGCAGGCACGGATCCGCCGCCGGAACGGCGTTGGCACGTGATCTGCTGATGGATTGGCGCATAACATGGTTGCTCCCAGTCCGGCCGGAGGCCCCGCCATGTACGACCTGCTCATCTCCAACGCCGACATCGTCGACGGCAGCGGCGCAGCGCGGTTCCGCGGCGACGTTGCAGTCAAGGACGGCCGCATCGTTGCCGTGGCAAGGCAGCGCGACGGCGGGCTGGCCGGCCGCGCCCGGCGCCGCATCGACGCCGAGGGCCGCTTGCTCACGCCCGGGTTCGTGGATATTCACACCCATTACGATGGCCAGGTGTGCTGGGACAAGCAGGTTACGCCGAGTTGCTGGCATGGCGTGACGACGATGGTGATGGGCAATTGCGGGGTGGGCTTCGCCCCGGTGCGGCCGGGAACCGAGAACGAACTGGTCGAACTGATGGAAGCCGTGGAGGACATCCCGGGCACTGCCCTGCACGAAGGGATTCCATGGGGCTGGGAGACCTTCGCCGAGTACCTCGACTTCATCGACACGCCCTACGCGATGGACGTCGGCGCGCAGGTGCCGCACGTCGCGCTGCGCCATTACGTCATGGGCAGTCGCTGCTACGACGATGCCACGCCGCAGGACATCGCACGGATGGCGGCACTCACCACGCAGGCGCTGAAAGACGGCGCGCTGGGTTTTTCGACCTCGCGCTTCTACGGGCATATCGACAAGCACGGCAACGTCGTGCCGGGGACCCATGCCGATGTGGCCGAGTTGAAAGCGCTGGGCGAGGCCGTCGCGGCGGCGCCGCACGGCACCATCGAGATCATTTCCGATCGCGTGCAGGAGCCCGAGGAACAACGCTGGATCGAGTGGATCGCGCGGCGCACTCGCCGCCCGGTGACCATGCTGGTGACGTCGAACATCGGCCTCGGTGCGCTCGACATGGCCGTGCGTCTCAACGCCGAAGGTCTCCAGGTTCGTCCGCAGGTCGGCGCGCGGCCGGCGTCCGTGCTCATGACGCTCGAGGGCACGTTGAATCCCATGCGGCGTTTCCCGGCCTACGCGGCGATTCGTCACCTGCCTTTCGACGAGCAACGCCAACGCCTCCTGGATCCGGCATTTCGGGCGCAGATCCTGGCCGATACGCCGAAGGTGGCGCGCTACGCCGACACCGATCACATGATCTCGGCTTACGACGAGATGTACGTGCTGCCCGCGGAACTGAGCTACGAGCCGTCGGCGGCGGATTCGGTTGCCGCGATTGCGCGTGCCCGCGGAGTCGATTGCCGGGAAGCGCTGATGGACGTCATGGCGAGCGGCCGGCCACTGCTCCACCTGGTCGGCGAGTACCGTGGCGACCTGGAAACCCAGCGACGTTGTATTCAACATCCCGAATCGGTGTTCGGGCTGGGTGACGGCGGCGCGCACTGTGGCGTGCTGTGCGACGCCAGCCTGCCGACCTACATGCTGGCGTACATGTGTCGCGACCGCACGCGCGGCGCACGGCTCGAACTCGAGTTCACCGTCCACAAGATGACGCGCGACACCGCGCTGCTCTACGGCATTGCCGATCGCGGCCTCATCGCGCCGGGTTACCGCGCCGACCTCAACGTCATCGATTTCGATGCGCTCGCCTTGACCGATCCGGAAATGGTCTATGACCTCCCAGCCGGCGGCCGCCGCTTCGTGCAGAAGGCGCATGGATTCGTCGCGACAGTGTGTGCCGGCGAGGTCACCTACGAGGACGGAGAACACACCGGCGCCCTGCCGGGACGGCTGCTGCGCGGAGCCATCGCCGCGCCCTGAGCCGCCCCGGGTATCGAAGCTGATGACGATTGATGACGGCGATCCGTACGGGCTGCGCCGCCTGGCCGCTGCCCGCGAACAGGCGCTCGGCATGGGCGGCCCCGAGCGCGTCGCACGCCAGCATGCGGCCGGCCGACTCAGTGCCCGCGAGCGCATCGCCGCGCTGCTCGACGCCGACAGCTTCGAGGAGCAGGGCCTGCTCGCCCACAGCGAGCGGGCCGAGGACCGCGATCGCACCCCGGCTGACGGCAAGATCACGGGTTTCGGACGGATTGGCGGTCGCGCCGTGTACGTCGCCGCCGATGACGTCACGGTCAAGGCCGGCGCTTACGGGCACGTCACGCATCGCAAGGCTCACCGCGCACTCGATTACGCCGTCAGCAAAGGCTACCCGGTGATCAACCTTGGCGACGCGGGTGGCGGCCGCATCCCGGACATCATGGGCGCGGTCGGCATGATGAACATCGTCTACCCGGTCGATGGGCCACCGCGCGATCGACGCGTGCCGAGCATCGCCGCAATCATGGGCGACTGCTTCGGCGGGCCGACCTTCTTCGCGGCGACGGCTGACATCGTCGTCCAGGTCAAGGGTACGGTCATGGCCGTCACCGGCGCGCCGGTGCTGCAGGCGGCGACCGGTGAGCAGGTCGATCCCCAGGATCTCGGTGGCTGGGAACTGCATGCCCGCGCCACAGGACAGATCGACCTGGTCGCCGAAGACGACGCCGACTGCCTGGCGCAGATCCGCCGCGTGTTGGGCTATTTACCGGATAACGCCGAACAGGATCCGCCGCGGTTACAACCGTCCGAATCCGCGGAACGGCGCCTCGAATCCATCCTCGACCTGGTCCCGTCAGCACCGCGCCAGGGTTACGACATGCGCCGGGTCGTGCAACTGGTTGCGGACGCGGACAGCGTGCTGGAATTGAAACCACTCTACGATCGCAGTCTGATCACGGCGCTGGCGCGGCTCGATGGACACGTCGTCGGCATCCTGGCCAACAACCCCATGTTCAACGCCGGCGCGATGGGCTGGGGCGGGTGCGAGAAGGCCACCGCGTTCATCGCGCTGTGCGACTCGTTCCACATCCCGCTCGTGTTCCTGCACGACACGCCGGGTTTCTTCGTCAGCCAGGCCGCCGAGCAGCACAAGATGCCGCTCAGGATCATGCAGTTCATCGAGGCCTTGCATCACGCGACGGTGCCGAAGGTCAGCGTCATCATGCGTAAGTCATACGGCATGGCTCACTGCAACATGGTTGGCGGGAACATGGGGGCAGACTGCCTGCTGGCCTGGCCCACCGCCGACGTGTCGTTCATGTCACCGGAGGTGGCGGTGAACGTGGTCTACGGGCGCAAGCTGGATGCCGCCGACGACGCCGAGCGCGAACGCGCGCGCCTGCTCGCCGAGATGCGCGAGATCAACGGTCCGTGGGAAGCCGCGGGCCGGAATCTCGTCGATGACGTGATCGATCCTGCCGATACCCGTACCGAACTCATCCGGGCGCTGCGCCGGGCACGCGGGCCCGACGGGTGCGCGGCGCGCAGCCAGCGCCGGCTGGCGAGCTGGCCGACGATGTATTGAGGGGTGCAAGCCCGCCTGTCGGCGGTATGGTCAGGTGTCGATGACGGCGATCAGGTCGCCTTCGGCGACGAATTGTTCCGCCTGCACGGCAACCTGGCCGACCGTACCGGCGCAGGGTGCCAGAATCGGGATCTCCATCTTCATCGATTCCAGGATCACCAGCACACTGCCGTCGCTCAGTGCATCGCCGACCGCAACCTCGACTTTCCACACGTTCCCCGGAATTTCCGATCTCACCTCGATTGCTGCCACGCGTTCCCCCGAGCTTCGATGTTCGAACCTGTGATTGCCGGGACATTCCCCTGTTACCGACTCGCGATCGTTGCGAGTCGGCCGTACCGCGGCCCCGAAGCGGTGCCCCGAGTCTGGCGCCGCGAGGTGAGAATAGACCAGTTCCGGCGTCGATTTGGCACGCGGTATCGACCGGGTGCGTGTTCCGTATCGTGCAATGGGGCCAACAGGCAACGGACCGCGTTCAGTGGTCAACCGGAGGCGAGTTCGGTGGGGCACTTTGCGATGCGCAGCAACGTCCGGCGGCGGCTACGAGGGGCTGCTCAGCAAGCATTCGGTAATCGCCTCGACCGCTTTGCCGTTGGCGCGCCCTCTCGTTGTTCGAGACCCCGGCAAAAGCCCAAGCTGCGTGCGGCTTCCGCCAGCGACCTGAACCATCGCCCGCACCGTCCGCCGAGCTACGGCTCCAAACGCGTTAATCGTCGCCAGGCGGACGAATCGTTCCGCGTGCCAGCCTCGACTCAGGCGCCTATGTGTCGGCTGGCGAGACCGTCCAGCCAGGCATCGATGTCGCCGGGCGCGAACTTGCCGCTACCCATGTCGTAGGCAGCCAGGAGCCGCGATACGCCGGCGGCTGCCATGCCCTCGACCAGCGCCGGGTCGTCGGCGCCCATCACGGCGGTGATTTCGATCTCGTTCGGGTCGCGTCCGATCTTCGCGCATTCCTCGGCCATGACCTGTTTCAGCGCGGTGACTTCCTGCGGTGTTCCTACCCCGGGAAAGAAACCATCGCCGAGACGCGCGGCACGGCGGGCCGAGGCCTTGCTGTGGCCCCCGATGACGATCGGCACGCCGTTCTTCTGCACCGGCTTCGGATTCATTTCAACCGCGTTCCACCGGAAGTACTCGCACTCGAAGGCTTCCGGTTCGCCTTTCCAAAGCGAGCGCAGGGCGCGGATCGATTCGTCCGTGCGTGGCCCGCGTTCGGCAAAGGGGATGCCGAGCGCTTCGAATTCGTCGTGCATCCAGCCGACCCCGATGCCGAGAATGAAGCGCCCGCCGGACAGCTGGTCCAGGGTCGCGGCCTCCTTGGCGACATAGAACGGGTGCCGTTGCGGCAGGATCAGGATGCCGGTCGCGAGCTTGATCTTGGTGGTAATCGCGGCGGCGTAAGCGAGCGGCAGCAAGGGATCGGGCAGCGGCGTGTTGTTCGGCATCGGGATCTTGCCGCTTTCGTCGTAGGGATAGGTCGCCTCGTAGCCGACCGGGATGACCACGTGTTCGACCGTCCACAGCGATTCGACGCCGTGCTGTTCGGCCGAGGTCGCGAGATGGCTGAACAGCCTGGGATCGGAGAAAGGGCCGACGTTGACGAAAAAGGCTCCGAAATTCATGGCGCTTTCCTTGAATGGCATCCGGGTGTGCACGATAACCCGAAACGTCGGCCCGGGGTGGCATCTATCCGGGGCACTCAGGTGGCGTTGCCCGTGGGCATCGTTGCGGCCATGTCGCAGCGCCTCGCCATCGCCGGTCCCGCGATCACGCCCGGCACGATGGCCAGTGTCAGGGCTCGTCTCTCACCGCTTCCGACCGGGCAGCGCTCGTGCAAGCCTGTTATCGGGGGCGAGAGGAACGCCAGACCTGGCCCCTGCCCTGGGTGTCATCGCGATGCGTGAAACCGGCGGTTGCTTGACGAGCTGACACCGATCCCTGGCACGTGCCAGCGAGCATATGCCGATGCTGACCGGCGTCGCGGTTGCGAAGCAGCGCCCGGACCAAGAAATCCGATGCCGGACATCCAGCGGGGCAGCCCGCCGGCAGCAGCCAACGCCGACTTTCGCGCGGTTTCCCAAGCAACATCCGTGGCGCCTACAATTCGAGTCGAATCCAGAGCGACGCCGACGGAGGTACCGCCTTGCTGCGCGCCATCGATCCCACACGCCTCGACCTCGTTCACCAGTTCCACGCGCAGCCGTTCGGTCCGCATTCGCCCGAGTTGCTGGAGCTGCTCAAGGTGTTGCGCTGGGCACCGCTCGAAGACCGCCACGTCATCGTGCAGCCCGACCCGCAGGGGCCGTACGTGATCGTAAAGCAGAGTGGACGCCGGGACGCGCCGTTGCAGGCGGTCGCCGGCGAAACCTACCAGGCTCTGCCAGACGCGCAATGCGCGGTGTTCCGCAAGCGCTGGGAGTCGGCCACCGGGCTCAGGCTGGCGCAACAGGCGGATGGCAGCTGGAGCGCCGCGGGCCCGCTGGCCGAGGCGCCGGACGTGTTGGAACCGATGGCCCCAGTCGAAAAGCCACTGCTCGGCTACCCGGACGAGTTCAGCGTGCGGCCGGGCGAGACCGTCTCGTTCAAGGTGAGTGCGACCCGCCCCGGAAAGTACCACGCCTCGCTGGTGCGGCTGCGCTGCGGCGACGCCACCGCGGGCGGCGCGGGCTACAAGGAATACCCGGTCGAGAGTGCGTTCGAAGGCGACTACCCGGCACGCAGCCAGCCGATCTGCGCGGGCTCCTTCGTTGCCTTCGACGATGATCCCGCCTGGCATCCGCGCGCGTTCACCGTGCAGGTGTGGCTGTGGCCGACGACGCCCGGGCGGTGCCGCCAGCAGCTTGCCGGCACCTGGGACGAGACCGGCGGCCGCGGCTGGGGCCTGCAGCTCGACGAGCACGGCGCCGCGGCGCTGGTCCTCGGCGCTGGCGAGAAGCGGACGACGGTGAGCACCGGGGTACCGCTGCGCGAGCGCGCGTGGACCCTGGTCACGGCGAGCTGGGACGCGGAGACCGGCCGCGCCGTCGTCGTCCAGCGCCCGCACGAGCGTGATCGGCATCGCGATCGCGCCGCGCAGGCCAGCGCGCGCTGCGGGTTCACGCCTGCACCGGGCGGGGCGTTCCGCCTCGCCGCCTGGCACGACGCCGAGGCCACGCCACACCGCGCGGGCGGGCACTACAACGGGAAGCTCGAAGCCCCGCGGCTTGCCGATCGCGCGTTGAGCGACGGCGAGATCGAAGCACTGCTCGCCGCCCCGAAGCCTATCGACTTCGGCGCGCGGCTCGTCGCGCAGTGGGATTTCAGTGACGACATCGCGGGCACCGGGGTCATCGACCACGGCCCAGCCGCCCACCACGGGCGCACCGTCAACCAGCCCACGCGCGCCATGAAGGGCGTGCACTGGGATGGCAGCGAGTACGACTTCAAGCGCGCGCCCGCGCACTACGGTGCGATCCATTTCCACGACGACGACCTGCATGACTGCGGCTGGGCGAGCGACTTCGCCTGGACCGTACCGATCGACGCACGCAGCGGCATCTATTGCGCGCGCCTCGTGCAGGGCGACGCCGAGTACCGCATACCGTTCGTGGTCAGCCCACCGCTCGGCGAAGCGCGCGCACCGCTGGCACTGCTCCTGCCGACGGCGAGCTACTGGGCCTACGCCAACCACCTCATCTACATCGAATGGCCGGAGATCGAGCACGTGCTCGGCATCTTCACCATCGTCGACGAAACCGGCCTGTTCCTCTTCCAGCACCCGGCTTTCGGCGCCTCGATGTACGACCATCACCGCGACGGCAGCGGCATCTGCCATTCTTCGCGCCTGCGCCCGGTACTCGATCTCGCGCCCAAGCAGGCGCTGTGGCAGTTCCCGGCTGACACCCACATCACCGACTGGCTCGAAGCCGAGGACATCGCCTACGACGTCATTACCGAGGACGACCTTGAGCGTTACGGCGCCGAACTCCTTGCGCCCTATCGTTGCGTCACGACCGGCACGCACCCCGAGTACCCGTCACTGCGCATGCTCGATGCTTTCGCGGAATACCAGGCGAACGGCGGGCGCTTCATCTACATGGGCGGCAACGGCTTCTACTGGCGCACGCACTACCACCCCGAGCGCCCCGGCATCGTCGAAGTGCGCCGCGCCGAGGACGGCATCCGCTCCTGGGCGGCGGAAGGCGGCGAGTACTACGCGAGCTTCACGGGCGAACTCGGCGGCATGTGGCGGCGCATGGGGCGCGCGCCGCAGTCGGTCGCCGGCACCGGCATGACGGCGCAGGGCTTCGATTCCTCGACTTACTACGAGCGTACGCCCGAGAGTTTCGATCCCCGCGTCTCGTTCGCCTTCGAGAGCGTGGGCGATAACGAGCGCATCGGCGATTTCGGCATCGTGGGTGGCGGCGCGGCAGGCTGGGAGATCGACCGCTTCGACCCGGCGCTCGGCAGCCCGCCGCACGCGCTGGTGGTGGCCCGGGCGAGTACCTTCAGCAGCGCCTACAACTGGATGAAGGAAGAGATGAGCCACACCCATACCGCGATTACGGGGCCGACCTGCCCGCACGTGCGCGCGGACATGGTGTTCTATGAGACGCAGAACGGTGGCGCGGTATTCGCCATGAGCTCGATCGCCTGGGCCGGCGCCCTCGCGCACAACGGCTACGACAATAACGTCGCGCGCATTACCGGTAACGTGATCCGCCGCTTCCTCGATCCGGCGCCGTTCGACTGAACGGTGCGGCGCGCCGGGCGTGGGCGCGGCCGCAAGCACCTGTCCGCGACGCAGATCCGGAGGATGGGTCGCGTGCGGAGAACACCGTACCTGCGGACTGCGGGCAGGTCGCACCATGGCGCACAACGCGGGCGCGGACGCCGCACCCGCTCGTTCGCGGTGTCCTTAGCCCAGCGGCACGCCAAGCAGCTTCGCGTACACCTTGTGCGGCGCGGCTTCCGTCGCGCCCTCGAGGCCGATACTGATGTTGGTCGAATCGAAGTACTCGTACCAGCGGGCCTCGATCACGACCTTCTCGAACTCGTGGACCTGCGCGGCGCTCGCCAGGCCGAACACCCCGATGAAGCCTTCCTTCGGCGCCTTGGGCAGCGTGGTATCGATGCGGCTCCAGCCCAGCACAACCGCGCCGCCTGCCCGCCCCTGGTTGATGTAGTCGTCGAGTGATTTCAGATAGACGAGTTTGTCCGCGTCGCTCAACGCACCCCAGCGAGCGTTCGGATGCCAGACGATGGCCAGGATCTGCATGCCGCCCCTCTCCTCGTAGTTCAGTCGGCGCAAGTATGGCAGGTTCGCGCCGCCAGCCCGGCCGGACCGACCGATCGGTACGGCGGCCCGCCGGCGTTGCCGGCTCGCCAACCGCCAATTGCAACGCCGTGCGGGAGGCTCCGGTGCCGCGCCGGGAGACTGATGCCGCCGGCTAAGCGGGACTGTGCAGAGAGAAGGCCGCGAATCGCCCTCGGGATCGAACGAGGCGCGGCGAAGTCGCCGCTCCGGGCGGTCGATTGCGGCGCTCTGATCGGCTGTGTTAGCGTCCGGGAACGATGCGTATCACCCTCTCCGAGGGGCGGGATTGGAAGTCCGTTGCCGCCTCTTCGGAGCGGAGACTGACGGCAACGGCGCGCAACTGCACGCGTCGCACGACATGAAACGGGGAGCGACACCATGGCTACATTCGACCGCATCATCGCCGGCGGCACCATCGTCGACGGCAAAGGGCACGCCGCTTACACCGGCGACATCGCCATCAAGGATGGTCGGATCGCGGCCATGGGCCGGGACCTCGGCAGCGCGAAGGAAACCGTGAACGCCGACGGCCTCATCGTGACCCCCGGCTGGGTCGACATCCACACCCATTACGATGCGCAGGTCACCTGGGACGCCGAGTTGCTGCAATCGAGCTGGCACGGTGTGACCTCGGCCATCCTCGGCAACTGCGGCGTTGGCTTTGCGCCGGCGCGCCCCGATCGGCGCAGCTGGTTGATCAATCTGATGGAAGGCGTCGAAGACATTCCCGGTGTGTCGCTCGAAGCCGGAATGGACTGGGGCTGGGAAAGCTTTCCCGAGTACATCGACGCACTCGATCGCAAACCGCACACCTTCGATATCGGCACCCAGCTCACCCATGGCGCGCTGCGCTGCTACGTGATGGGTGAACGCGGCGCGGCAGACGAGCCCGCGAGCGAAGCCGACCTGGCCGAGATGGCGCGGCTGATTCGCGAAGGCATGGCAGCGGGCGCCCTGGGGTTCTCGACCTCGCGCACGCCGGTCCACGTCGACGTCGACGGTGTGCCCGTGCCCGGCACCCACGCCCCGGCCGGGGAACTCATCGCGCTCGCACGCGCCGTCAAGGATTCCGGCCACGGCTTGATGGAGCTCGTGCTCACCGGCGCGGCGGGTGAAGACGTCCCCGGTCTCGATCGCGACATGGGGATCATGCGCGAAGTGGCCGAAGCAACCCGCTGCCGGCTGATGTACCTGCAGGCGCAGAACAACGGCGACGCCCGACAATGGCGCCGCCAGCTCGCGATCTGCGAACAGGCCGCACGTGACGGGCTCGAGATCGTGCCCCAGGTCGCCGGGCGCCCGGTCCCCATCATGTTCTGCATGGCCGGCGAACATCCCTGGCGCTTCATGCCCAGCTACGCCGAGATCGCCGACCTGCCGCCGGCCGAGCGCGTACGGCGCATGGCCGATCCTGCGATGCGCGCGCGGCTGCTTGCAGAAGAAGATCCCAACGACGCGGGCTTTTCGCTGCTGTACAAGAATCCGACCCTGTGGGACACGACGTACGTCGCCGGTGATCCCATTCGCTACCTGCCCGACCGGGCAGACAGCGTGGCTGAAATTGCCAAGCGCGAGAACCGCAGCCCGTGGGAGGTGGCCTACGACCTCCTGCTCGAAAACGAGGGCAATGCCTTCCTGCTCTACACCGTCGCCGGCTACGCCGACGGCAACCCGCTGGCGGTACACGAAATGCTGCGCCACCCGTTGAGCGTGCTGGGCCTGAGCGACGCCGGCGCCCACTGCCGCTTCGTGTGCGACGGCGGCGTGCACACCTACGTCCTGACCGCCTGGTACCGCGACCGCGACGAGAACGATCCGCTGCGCCTGCCACTCGAATACCTGGTACGCAAACTGACCGGCGACAACGCCAACGTCTATGGTCTCACCGACCGCGGCGTGCTCGAACCGGGGCGCCGTGCCGACATCAATCTCATCGACCTCGGCCAGCTCGGTACCAGCGTGCCCGAAATGGTCTATGACCTGCCCGCGCAACAGCCGCGGCTGCTGGCGCGGGCCACGGGGTACGCGGGGACCTACGTGCGCGGCGAACTCATCCAGGCCAATGGCGAGCTGACCGGGGCGCGCCCCGGGCGCGTGATACGCGGCGGCCGGCGGCACTGAGTCCGCGATGACGGACACCGTCCCGCGCGGCGCCGTGCTCGTCATCGGCGCGGGCGATCATCTCGGCGGCGCCATCGCGCGCCGGTTTGCGCGCGGCGGCTATCACGTCGTGTGCACGCGGCGGCGTGGTGATTTCGCCCCCTTGCTCGAAACCATACGCGAGGTGGGTGGTACGGCGACCGGGATCCACTCAGATGCTCGCGACGAAGACGCGGTGATCGAACTGTTCGACACCGTCGAGCGCGATATCGCGCCGCTGGCGGCGGTGGCGTTCAACGTCGGTGGCAACGTGCACTTCTCGCTCACCGAAACCACCGCGCGTGTCTACCGCAAGGTCTGGGAGATGTGCGCCTTCGCCGCCTTCCTGAACGGCCGCGAAGCCGCCCGCCGCATGCTCCCACGCGGACGAGGCACCATCCTCTTCACCGGCGCCACGGCCAGCCTGCGCGGTGCCGCCGGCTTCTGCGCCTTTGCCGGCGGCAAGCATGCACTGCGCGCACTGGCGCAAACCATGTCCCGCGAGCTCGGACCGCAAGGCCTCCATGTCGGCCACGTGATCGTCGACGGGCCCATCGAGAACGACAACAGCCGCGCGCTTTTTCCCCAGGCGTACGCGAACCGTGCCGCCGATGCCATCATGCAGCCCGACGACATCGCCGAGATCTACTGGCACCTGCACCAGCAGCCGCGCAATGCCTGGAGCTTCGAAACCGAAGTGCGGGCCTACGCGGAGAAGTGGTAAGACCGCGGACGGGCTGCTTCGCGACCCACTTGCCGGCCACGGCCTGGCGCCAGATCCCCGTCAATGAGCCGAGGCCTATGTGCGGCGTCGCATCATCGTCGTGCGCGAAACCTTTCAGGTGAATGCTTGCATCGAGCCCTCAGGCCGGCGCGAACGCCTCGGCGACGCAGCACCGCACTGATGTCCCGATTCGCTAACGTGAGGGCAACCGCCACCGCCCTCCGGGTACCGCCATCGCTCAACAGGCGCCCGGTGGACGAGGGGCGACGTCCCACATTGCGGTGCAGATTCACGTCGAATGCGACGCGGTTAGCAATCTGGCCATCCATGTCTGCAGCAAGTGCTGGAAGCGGACGCTCAACGCACGACGAGGATTCGGCCACCGGGACGTTCCTCGTGTACATCTTGTCCAAGGCCGCGCGAGGTAAGCCCGATGTTTGCATCCAACCTGGAAAGCGACGCGAAGGATTGCGGATACGAACTCATCCCCTACGAGGAAGCTATCGTTCAGGTCGCACGGACGCTCAAGCTGGCGAGGCCGGAAGACATCGAAGAGCCCGTATCGAAAGCGATCATCTCCGAGTTGTCGGCGCGCTTGCGCATCACCCTGGACATCGAACCCTCCGCGCTGGAGCAGTTTCCGGTTGCCGTGAAGAAGGCCTTGCTGTGGAGGCTGGCCCTCTCCTAGCTATTGCACCGCACGCGCTTTGCACGTGTTCGTCGCGTGTTGCCACGCACCAAGGGGCACGCCAACCGCTTCGTGACCCGGATCACGTCCTGAGCGCTTCGATTGAAAGTGCAGGCCGGCGTGCCGCTAAGCGAGGTCGAAGCGGAGATCGGGAGGCACTCCAAGGAAATGTTCCAGAACGTGGCCCAGCAACAATCGCCCCCTCCGTGGACCGATTCGCCGCTCGAACCCGTCTGGGTTTACGAGAGTGACGTCAGCGGCACGCTTGTCGGCAGCGTGGCCGGTCTCGCCGCTTCTCACCATGGCGCCGAGCCGGGGAACCCTGGCCGCTTGGTCGGTAATAGCTACGCACTACCCACCCGTGACGAGCAAGGCGCCTTGTTGTCAATGACGGATCTCGGCGCCCACGTCCGACGGTTTCATGAATGCGCAGCGGCGGAACCTGGCAGGCAGTTTCGCATCATGCCCGGTACCCGGAGCAAGTCCGAGTCGGAGCACGAACTCTTTGCCGGGCTATTTCGCACTGTCCCCGGCAACGTCATCCTGCCAGGACGGATGCTCGAGTTCCTGGGCAGGCTCAAGACCGCACGTATCGTCCTCCGAGACATCAATGTTCGTGTCCCGGAAACCGACTGTCGCGAAAAGGCGTTACGTGAATACTTTGCCTGCAACGCGGCACTGTGGGGCGCGGACGAAATCGAGATCGTGAGCTATGGCTCACCGCAGGTGCTGGTCGCCAACGAGAAGTTCGTACGTGACAGCGGGTACAAGCACCGGATTCTCTCCGTCAACGACCAATACTACGGAAGGCAGACGGCCAAAGTACGTGAATTGCTCTCGATCACCTACGCGACCAGGTTGCTGTGCGTGGGTGATCCGATGGGAACGAGTACCGGGACGCACGTTGCATCGCTGCAGCTCGCGACGCTCTGTGGCCTCGCACTTGCCGATGTCCTGGTCGACAACGCGTTGACGGTTTGACCTTGCCAGCGTGCAGGTACCCGGGCGGCGGGCCTTGCGAGTCGTTCGATTGGGAGCCGCTTCGGACCAGCGGCGCAAGCCACCCGGCGCTTGATGTAACGGCAATCCATGGCCCATTGAACGCGCGGGGGGAAGATGGTGGCCAGGGACAGAATCGAACTGCCGACACGCGGATTTTCAATCCGCTGCTCTACCAACTGAGCTACCTGGCCGCGGGTGCTGAGGCTTGCGGCGGTGGCGTGCGGGGCGCGCCACCCGGGTGGCTTCGCCGGCCCGGGGGCCTGCGAAGGGCCGGTATTACAGCCGGCCGGCCGGGCTTAGTCAACCCGGCGGCGGCGCTTGCGGGTTGATCGGGACACGCTTGCGCGCATAGATTGCTGGCCTTGCCCCGCCATCCCTTCTGGAGGTCGAACATGGCTACTCAATGGTCCGCCCGCGGCGAGTACATGGAAGCGTGCAGCTGCGATTTCCTGTGCCCGTGCATCACCAAGAATTCGACTACGCCGGCCTCGCACGAGTACTGCAAGGTGGCGCTGGCGTTCGACACCACCGACGGCAGCTTCGGCGGCGTCTCGCTGGCCGGGGTGCGCTGGGTGTTCTTCGCCCAATCCAAGGCCATCATGGCCGAGGGCGAATGGATCGGCGGGCTGGTCGTCGACACGTCCGCCAGTGACGAGCAGGTCGCGGCCATCGCCGCCATCTGCGGGCCGGGCGCCGGCGATGGCCCGGGCAACTTCGCGCCGCTGATCTCGGATTTCCGTGGCATCGAGCGCCACCCCATCGAGTTCGTCAAGAACGGCAAGCAGGTGCAGGTGAAGATCGACGGCCTGCTCGACCAGGCGGTGGTCGGTATCGACTCGATGACCGTGCCGGACGAATGCATCGTGGTCGACAACACCTTCCACCCGGTCAACAAGCGCCTCAATCTCGCCAGCGCGGTGCGCAACTTCATCCGTGCTTTCGGCATCGAGTGGCACGACGACTCGGGCCGCACCAACGGTCACTTCGCGCCCTTCGACTGGAAGGGCGAGATCGCGGCCTAGGCGGCGGTGCGCGCGAGGCGGTCGGCGTGACGACCGAGGGCACTCTGCCGACCATCCGCTCGGTGCGCGCCGGCACCGCCTGGCTCGCGCTCGTCGCGGTGGCCGCCGCGGCGTGGTGGTTCCTGCTCGTCTCCGAGCGGGTCATGACGACCATGCAGGGCGAGGGGCCCATTGCCGATCTCATGTGGATGATGATGCGCCCGGGCAGCGTGCTGCCCTATCTCGGCGCCGCGCTGGTCATGTGGGTGGTGATGATGGTGGCGATGATGACGCCGGCGGTGATGCCGATGGCCGCGGTCTACCGCGGCCTGTACAAGGGGCCGCGCCGCAACCTCGCCACCTTCGTGTTCGCCAACGGCTACCTCGCCGCCTGGGCGGTGTTCTCGATCGCCGCGGCCGGCCTGCAATGGCTGCTGCATGCGCAGGGCGTGCTGCACGGCATGTCGCTGGCGGCCTCGGCGCGGGTCGCCGGTGGCCTGCTCGTGTTCGCCGGGCTGTACCAGCTCACGCCGCTCAAGGAGGCCTGCCTCGCCCATTGCCGCAGCCCGCTGGGTTACTTCATGAACCGCTGGCGGGATGGTCTCGGCGGCGCCTTTTCCATGGGCTTCCGCCACGGCGCTTTCTGCATCGGCTGCTGCTGGGTATTGATGCTGCTGATGTTCGCCGGCGGCGCGATGAGCGTGATGACCATGGCGGTTCTGGCCGTCTTCATCCTCGCCGAACGGTTGATCCCGGCCGGGCCGTGGGCGGCGCGGGCACCCGGGGTGGGCATGATCCTGCTCGGCGCGGTGGTTGCCGCCGGCGGATGACGACGCGCCGGGCGGCACGCCGCCGTCAGGCGTCGGGGTCGACGAACTCCTGCGGCGGGGCCGAGCCGTCACCGAAGAAATACTTCTCCATCTCCTGTTCGAGGAAGGCGCGGTCCTTCGGCTCGATCGGGGTCAGGCGGTACTCGTTGATCAGCATGGTCTGGTGGCGCAGCCATTCCTGCCAGGCGTCCCGGCTCACGTTCTCGAAGATGCGCTGGCCGAGCTGACCGGGGTAGGGCGGCATCTTGAGGCCTTCGGCCTCGCGTTCGAGCTTTACGCAGTGCACGGTTCGGGTCATGCGGATGTCCTGGATCGGGGTGGTCAATCGGCGGATGGGATGGCCAGCGCGGCGAGCAGTTTCGCCACCGGCGCCGACAGTCCAATTCTTGTCGAATCGCCGGCCGAATACCAGCGCAGGCCCTCGTTCTCCCTTACTTCCAGCGTGGAATTGTCGACCTCGACGACGACCGGATCGATGGTCAGGCGGAAGTGGGTGAAGCCATGCGTGAGCGGCGCGAGGGTGGCGGGTGCACCGCGCGGCGCATGGCCGAGCGCGCGCACGGCATCGTCGATGGCCTTGCCTTCGGCCAGCTCCGGAAAGCACCACAGGCCACCCCACACGCCGCTCGCCGGGCGCTTCTCCAGCAGCACACGGCCCTGCCCGTCGCGCAGCACGAGGAAGCGCGTGCGCCGTTCGGGCAGGGTGCGACGCGGGCGCGGCGCGGGATACTCGCCCACCGTGCCCGCCGCGTGCGCGGCGCAGTCACCGGCGAGCGGACAGGCCGCACACAGCGGACGGCTGCGCGTGCACACCGTCGCGCCGAGATCCATCAGGCCCTGGGTGTAGGTGCGCACTTCGCGTTGCGGCAGGAGGCGCTCGGCGTGCGCCCACAACGCCTTCAGCACGGTCGACTCGCCCGGCCAGCCGGGTTCGGCGTGGTAACGCGCGAGCACGCGCTTGACGTTGCCGTCGAGGATGGCGGCGGGCTGATCGTGGGCGAGCGCGAGGATGGCGGCGGCCGTCGAGCGGCCAATGCCGGGCAGGGCCGCCAGGGCATCCTGCGTGCGCGGGAACTCGCCGCCGTGTTCGGCGACGACGATGCGCGCGGTGCGGTGCAGGTTGCGTGCACGGCTGTAGTAGCCGAGCCCCGACCACAGGTGCAGTACTTCGTCCTCGTCGGCGGCGGCGAGGTCGCTCACGCCGGGGAAGCGCGCGGTGAAGCGCTCGAAATAGGGCACCACCGTCTGCACCTGGGTCTGCTGCAGCATGATCTCGGACAGCCACACGCGGTAGGCATCGCGTCCCCGTTGCCAGGGCAGGTCGTGGCGGCCATGGCGGCGCTGCCAGGCGATGACCCGGGCGGCGAAGTCGGCGTCGCTGGCCACGTTCAGCCGGCGGCGGAGGCGCGCGCGAGGCGCTCGATGTTGGCGCTGGTCTCGCGGATCTCGCGCAGGAACACGCGTTTCAGCACCAGCGGCCCGAGCAGCGGCGGGATCCAGAAGTCGGGCGTCTGGGTAGCGCGGATGCGCATGCGTGTGCGGTCCTTGCCGAGCGCTTCGAGCCGCCACTCGGCGTGGCCGTCACGGAAGGTGCTCTCGGCGGGGATGATGGTGGTGCGGATGCCGTCAGCGCTCTCGACCAGGTCTTCGACGAAGGTGATGTCGAAACAGAACATCAGGATGCATTCCTTCAGTGCGAGCAGCCGCTTCAGCGCGCCGTCGCCGTAGCGTTCGATGACGTGGCTGTCGGTAATGCTGTCGTTGACGCGTTCGAGATGGTCGTAGTCGGTGACCACGGCATGCACCGCGTCGCGCGGCGCATCGAGCACGGCGCTGAACTCGTAGGTGTAGGAGCGACCGTGGAACTCGATGCTGGCGCGTTCGCTTTCGCCGGCGTCAGCGCCGGGCGTGAGCAGCACGGTGAGCAGGAGTAACGGCAGGCCGCGCGTCACACGCACCGCGTACAGCCTGATCAGAACTTGAACAGCTTCTTGAGCGCCTCGCCGGCTTCGCCCGGGATGGCCTTGTCGAGCTTGTCGCCGATGGCGTCCTGGACCTTCTTCTTGGCCGCGTTCTGCACCACCTGCTTGAGAATGTCGCCGACGTCCGGCAGGCAGGTCGGCGATTCGATCGAGCCGCGGCAGGCGATCGGCACGGCGTAGCCGCCGAGGTTGTAGCTGGCCGTCCCGGTTTCCCTGCGTGTTTCGTCGACGGCGAGCTTGAGGTCGTACTTGACCGTCATGTCATGGAGATTGGCGAGCATGCCCTTGCCGGTGATCTTGAAGCCGTCGCCGGCGAGGACGAGGTCCTGGTTGTGGATGACGCCATTGTTGGCGTTGAGGGTGCCACCGAGCGAGGTGAAGCGCGTCTCGCCGCCTTTCGGCACCGGCACCGCGCACTTGCACTCGATGATCTGCTCGACCGCGCGCAGTACGGCCACCGCGTCGACGCCGCGGAACACGCCGTTGACGGTGTTGAAGCGGCCCTGGCCGGAGAGCGTCTTCTTGAGGCGATCGGCGTCGCCGCCGGTCGCGTTCAGCGCAGCGTCGAAGCTGACCTGGCCGGCCAGCATGTTGTTCTGCACGGTATCGACCAGCAGTGGCTCGACGTTGACGTTGGCGAGCTTGGTATTGAGTCCGAGCAGCGGCTGTGCGCCCTTGGCGTTCAGGCTGATGGCGCCGTCGTAGCGGCCCTGGTAGAGCTCGGCGGCGATCGGCGCGAGCTTGATGTCGCCGCCGTTGGCGTTGATGGAGAACTTCACGTTGGTCATCTTCGCGCCCGACAGCTTGAGGCTGCCGATGAGCAGGTCGCCTTTGATCTTCAGCGCACGCAGGGTCTCGACCGGCAGCTCCGCGGCGGCGCCGGCGGCGGCCGCTTCCGGCGTCGCCGGCCGCGCCTTGCCCGGTGGGGTCGGCTCGAGGTAGCGATCGGCATCGAGCCGGTCGATGCCGATGCCGAAGCGCAGATCGGGCCCCTCGAAATTGGCGACGTCGATGTTGCCCTGGATCTTGGTGTCGTCGAGGGTGATGGCGAGCTTGTCGAGCTTGGCGCTCGTGGCGGTGCCGGCGAGCTGGCTGGTCAGCCCGATGCGGGTCAGCGCCTTCGGGTCGGCGGTCTTCGGCACCGGCTTGTTGAGGCTCGCGAGCAGGTTGCGCAGGTTGAACACCGGCACGTCGAGCGAACCGCTGTACTGGAGATCTTCGGACAGCTTGCTCGCCTCGAGGTTGGCGCGTGCGTTGAGGCCGAGGCCGGTCACGGCGAGATCCTTCACCGACAGGGTGTCCTGGTCGAGATTGGCGTGGGCGCTGCCGGCCGTGATCTTGAGATCGACCGGTTTGCCGACCTCGGGGCTCACCACTTTGGTGGTCACGGTGAAGGGCGCGAAGGTGAGGTCGGACAGGCTGCCCTTGACGCCGAGGTCGAGGTTCAGGGTTTTCAGCGACTTGGCGAGGTCGGCCTGGCCGGCACTGCGCAACAGGGTGCCGAGGTCGGCGCTGGTCACGCCGAGCTTGCCGTCGAGCTGGCCACGGCCCTTCTCGAAGTCGACGCCTTCACCGGTGAGTGCGCCCTTGATGTCCAGGCCCATGAGCTGGGCGCTGATGCTCGGTACGTCGAGGCGCCCGCTGGCGAGGTCGGTGTCGAAGCCGGCCTGCAGGACGAAGGCGCGGTCCTTCTCCTTGGCCAGGCCGGCGGCGAGATCGCGCAGGCCCGCGCCCTCCGCCTGGAACTGCGAGGCGATGGCGAGCAGGGCGGGCAGGTCGGCGCCGCGCGCCTCGATCTTGCCCTTGGCGGCCGGCTTGTCGCCGTCGATACCGCTCGCCGAGACGTTGCCGCTGACGGTGTTGCCGAGCAGTTTCGCCTCCAGCGCCGGTACCACTGCCGTGCCCTTGGCGAGATCGGCATCGACGTCGGCCTTGACCGTGAACGACTTGTCGGCGGCGCTGCCGAGCGCCGCGTTGAGACTCTTGATGGCCTTGGCATCGGCGCCCTGGAACTGCGCGATGACCGTGGCCAGGGTCGGGAAGTCGGGGCCCTGGGCGGTGAGCTTGGCCTTGACCGCCGGCTTGTCGCTGTCGGCGTTGGTGGCATGGACCTCGCCGGCGATGGTGTTACCCAGCAGCTTTGCCTCCAGGCGCGGCAGGTCGGCGCGGCCGGCGTCGAGATCGGCGTCGAGATCGGCATTGATGGCGAAGGACTTGTCGGCGGCGCGGGCGAGCGCGTCGTTGAGGCTCTTCAGGGTCGCGGCGTCGGCGCCCTGCACCTGGCCGAGCACGGCGAGCAGGGTCGGCAGGTCGGGACCTTTCGCGCTCAGGGTACCGGTCGCCGCCGGCTTGTCGGTGTTGGCGCGGGTGGCCTTGAAACTCCCGCCGAGCGTCGCACCGAGCACCTCGCCATCGAGTTCGCTGACCACGACCTCGCCCGAATCCATGTTGGCATCGAAGGCGGTCTTGAAATGGAAGGCGCGGTTGCCGACGCCGCCGAGCTGCTTGCCGACCGGCAGTTCGAAGGCATTGAAGATGGCAGCGAGGTCCTTGCCCTCGACACTGAGCGCGCCGCTCGCGCTGGGCCGCTCGGCCTCGATGTCGCGGGCATCGAAACCGCCGCTGACCTCGGTGCCGAGTCCGCTCAGGCGGAGATCGCTGATGCTCGCGGTGCCGGCGCCGCGGTTGATGTCGATCTTGGCGCCGAAGTCGACCGTCGCCGAGCCGCCGGGCAGGTGCTTGCCGCGCAGCACGGTGTTGAGTGCCAGCGGGGTGATGACGTAGTGCTCGTCGTCGAGGTCGTAGGACACCGTGCCGCTCAGCTTGACGTCGCTGTCCAGCGCCGGCTGGTTGGCCACTGCGGTCAGGGCGAGCTGGAAATCGACCGGATCGCCGAAGGTCAGTGCGCCGGTGCTGGCGTTCAGGTTGCGGATGGCGACGTCCTGGCCGGTGGTGGCATCGCGCCAGGTCAGCGCGGCGTCCTTGATGTCGACGCCGCCGAGGACGATGGCCGCGAGGCCTTCCCCGCCACCGGATTCCTCGCCGCCGCCGCCGGCGAGGTCGTCGAAGTTGGAGATACCGTCGGCATTGCGCGCGAGGTTGACGCGGATGCCGTGCAGCACCACGGTGTCCATCTCCAGTCGCCGACTGAGCAGCGGCAGGGTCGCGACCGCGATCTGGATGTCGTCGGCGGCGAACATCGGCTCGTCGCCGAAGCCCGGCGCATTGCCGAGGGCGAGCGGACCGGCCTTGAGCCTGATCTTGGGCCAGAAGGCGAGCTCGATCGGGCCTTCCAGGCTCAGCTTGCGCCCGGTCGCTTCCTCGACCTTGGCCGCGATGGCGTCCTTGTGCTCGTTGGGATCGAAGGTGGCGAGGAAGGCCGCACCGCCGCCGATCGCGATGACGATCACGATGACGATGAGGATGAGGAGGGTTTTCAATGCCTTCATGCGTTACTCCTGGTGGCGCGGCGTGGTGCGTGGGACGGGTGTCCGGCCCGCTCAGCCGAGCACGCGCTTGATTCGCTCGCGGGCGCGCACGCAGGCAGCCCTGACCTGGGCCGGTGCGGTGCCGCCGAAATGGTTGCGCGCCTTGAGCACGCGGTCCATGTCGAGTACGTCGTAGATCGATTCGTCGAGGCCGGCGTCGAAACGCCGGTAGTCTTCGAGCGAGAGTTCGTGCAGTTCGCAGCCGCGCTCGACCGCCAGCGCGACCGCGCCGCCGACCACGGCGTGGGCGTCGCGGAAGGGCCGTCCCATGCGCACCAGGTGGTCGGCGAGATCGGTGGCGGCGATGAAGCCCTGGGCGGCGGCCGCGCGCAGGCGTTCGCGGCGGACCTGCAGCGTCGGCACGAGTTCGGCGAAGGCGCGCGTGCAGGCGGCCAGGGTGTCGATGAGGTCGAACACCGGTTCCTTGTCTTCCTGGTTGTCCTTGTTGTACGCCAGCGGCTGCCCCTTCATCAGTGTGATCAGGGCGACCAGGTGGCCGACCACGCGCCCGGACTTGCCGCGGACGAGTTCCGGCACGTCGGGGTTCTTTTTCTGCGGCATCATCGACGAGCCGGTGCAGAAGGCGTCATCCAGATCGACAAAGCCGAAGGCCTGAGAGTTCCACAGCACGAGTTCCTCGGCCATGCGCGAGTAGTGCACCATGACCAGCGCGGCGACGGCCGCGAACTCGATCGCGAAATCGCGATCGCTGACAGCATCGAGCGAGTTCTCGGCCACCGCGTCGAAGCCGAGCAGTTCGGCAGTGCGATGGCGGTCGATGGGAAAGGTGGTGCCAGCCAGCGCGCCGGCGCCGAGCGGCAGGACGTTGACCCGGCGGCGGCAGTCGTTCAGGCGGTCTGCATCGCGCAGCAGCATCTCGAACCAGGCCAGCATGTGGTGGCCGAAGGACACCGG
Source organism: Gammaproteobacteria bacterium (assembly GCA_024235015.1). GTDB lineage: Bacteria > Pseudomonadota > Gammaproteobacteria > JACKNG01. The sequence goes on along the minus strand of JACKNG010000002.1, from coordinate 556,843 downwards.
CTGCGCCGCCTGCAGGTGGGTGTAGCCGGGCATGAGGGTGTCGGCTTCGCGCTCGGCGAGCACGATCAGCGCGGCGAGCAGGCGGCCGAGGTTGTCCTTCAAGGCGTCGATCTGGCCGCGCAGGTAGAGGCGGATGTCGGTTGCCACCTGGTCGTTGCGCGAGCGCGCGGTGTGCAGCTTCTTGCCCACTTCGCCGACGTGGCCGACCAGCGCACGCTCGACGTTCATGTGCACGTCCTCGAGCTTGACCGACCACTGGAAGCGGCCGGCCTCGATGTCGGCACGCACCAGGCCGAGGCCGCGCTCGATGTCGGCGAACTCGGCCGTGCTCAGTACGCCGCACTCGGAGAGCATGCGGGCGTGGGCGATCGAGCCCTCGATGTCGCACAGCGCCAGGCGCTGGTCGAAACCGACCGAGGCGGTGAATTCCTCGACGAAGGCGTCGGTGGGGGCGGTGAAGCGGCCGCCCCAGGGTTTGTCCGCGGCGGCGCTCGGGTTCTCGGACGGCTCGGTGGTCGGTGGGCTCATGGAGGTTCGGCTCGACGTGCTCGGTTCGCGGGTTGCGCTGGGCGGTCGCCGTGGACGACGCCGCCGCCTGTCAGGGGGCTGGGAAAAGTCCGCGCAGTATAGCCCACGGGCCGCCGGCGCCGCCGATTGACCCCCCGGCGAGGGTCTCCCAAACTGCTCCGCCATCGACCTCGACGGCGCGTGCATGAGCGAGACCAGCAAGCAAGCGACGCGCGGCGGACGCCCTGCGCCCGGCGCCGTGTTCCTGCCCGACCTGTGCGGTTTCACGGCCCTGTTCGTGGTCGTGGTGGTGGCCGAGCTGGTCGCGCTGATCATCGTCATCGCCGGCGGTGGTTTCGGTATCGACTTCGTCGACGAGCTGGCCCTGCTCTCGCTCTACACGCAGTGGCTGGGGCTGTCCGCGGCGGGAGCGTTGTGCCTGGCGCGGCGCGGCCTGAACGGGCTCGACGAGCGCGCCATCGTCGTGCTGTCCCTGCTCATCGCGCTGTCGACGACCTATGCCGTGGCCGAGCTGGCCTGGTGGGTGATCAACCCCCTGGTCGGCGCGGGCGAGCTCATCCGCATCTCGCGCGGCGATTTCGTCGGCCGCACCGTGGTCATCGGCGGGGTGGTGGCGGCGCTGGTGCTGCGTTATTTCTACGTGCAGTTCCACTACCGTCAGCGCATCGCTTCCGAGGCGTCGGCCCGCCTGCAGGCGCTGCAGGCGCGCATCCGCCCGCATTTCTTCTTCAACTGCATGAACACCATCGCCAGCCTGACCCGCTCCGACCCGGTGCTGGCCGAGCGCGCGGTGGAGGACCTCGCCGACCTCTTCCGCGCCAGCCTGAGCGATGCCGTGACCCCGGTCAGCGCGGCCGAGGAGATCGCCTTCGTCGAGCGCTACCTGAACATCGAGCGCCTGCGCCTGGGCGAGCGCCTGGTGGTGAGCTGGCAGGTCGAAGACCTGCCGTCGAGCGCGCGCCTGCCACTGCTCAGCCTGCAGCCGATCGTCGAGAACGCCATCTACCACGGCATCGAGCCCGCGCGCGCCGGCGGCACGATTGCCATCGCCGCGGCGGTCGACGGCGATCGCCTGGTGGTGGACATCACCAACCCCGCCGGTGCCGATGGCCACGCGCGGCACCACGGCAACCGCATCGCGCTCGACAACGTGCGCGAGCGCCTGCGCGCGCTCTACGGCGCCCGCGCCAGTCTCGCCGCCGGCCAGGTGGGCGAGCACTACCGGGTGCGCCTCGAGGTCCCGCTGGAGGCGGGCGCATGAAGATCCTGGTCGTCGACGACGAGCCGCTGGCGCGGCGGCGACTGTGCTCGCAACTCGCCGAACTCGGCTACGACGACATCGCCGGCGAGGCCGGCGACGGCCTCGAGGCACTCGCCGCGGTCGCGGCCCGCGATCCGGACGTCGTGCTGCTCGACGTGCGCATGCCGGGCATGGACGGGTTGGAGACGGCGCGCCACCTCGCGCGCCTGGCGGCGCCGCCGCTGGTCGTGTTCACCACTGCCTACGACGATCACGCCCTCGCCGCGTTCGAGGCCCAGGCCGTCGACTACCTGCTCAAGCCCATCCGCACCGAGCGCCTGCGCGAGGCCCTGCTGCGCGCCGCGCAACTGCGCGTCGGGCGCCAGGCGTTGGCGCCGGCCACGCCGCTGCCCGGCCATCGTCACCACGTCAGTGCCGTGGTCGGCGGCGCGCTGCGCCTGCTGCCGGTAAGCGAAGTCGTCTACTTCCAGGCCGACCAGGGCTACGTCAGCGCCGTCGCGCCGGGTTCGCGCCTGCTCATCGAGGATTCCCTGCGCGCGCTGGAAGAGGAATTCGGCGAACAGTTCGTGCGCGTGCACCGCAATGCACTGGTCAACCTGGCCGAGGTCAAGGGACTCGAGCGCGACGCCGCGGGCAACACCGTGGTGGTGTTCCAGCGCCTGCCCGATCGCCTGCTGGTCAGTCGGCGCCTGCTCGGCGCGGTACGCAAAGTGCTGCGCGGCGGTTGAGGCGTCGCCTCACGGCCTGCTCAGGCGAAATCACCCCACAGTGCCTGCATCACCGCGAGCGCCGCGAGCGCGGCCGTTTCGGTGCGCAGGACGCGCGGGCCGAGGCTGACCGCGCGGGCGCCGGCGCCCAGCATGCGTTCGACTTCGCCGGCATCGAAGCCGCCCTCGGGCCCGGCGAGCAGGGCCACGGCGGCCTGCGGTCGCGGTTCGCGCGCCAGCGGCGTGGCGGCGCCGGGCTGGAGCAGGAAGGCGATGGTCGTGGGGTGTGCGGCCAGCCAGGCGTCGAGGGTCGTGACCGCGGCGAGCGTCGGCAGCAGGGTGCGCTCGCTCTGCTCGGCGGCGTGGCGGATGACGCCGCGCCAGTGCTCGAGGCGACGATCCTCGCGGCGCGAGTCGAGCTTGACCACGGTGCGCCGGCTGGTCACCGGCACCACGTGGCGCACGCCGAGCTCGACGGCCTTCTGCAGGGTGTAGTCCATGCGTTCGCCGCGCGAGATGGACTGGACGAGGGTGACGTCGAGGGGCGATTCGCCGCCGACCGCGAGCGCCGGCCCCACCACGGCCTGCACCGCCTCGCGCGAGACCAGGGTGAGCTGGGCTTCGTGGACCGCGCCGTGACCGTCGAGCAGGACCAGCTCGGCATTGCGTGCCAGGCGCAGCACGGTGCGCACGTGGTGCGCACTCACCGCCGGCAGGACGACCTCGGCGCCAGCGGCCAGCGCGCAATCGACGAACACGCGCGGCGCGCCACTCATGGGGGTGTCCCGGGCGGCGCGGCGTTTCGGCGTCCCCGGCGGCGAGCTACCATGGCAGGCCTCGCGCAGTTTCCCGCACTCGTATGTTCCGTACCCTGAAAGCCCTGTTCGAAGACCAGATCGCGCAATTCGCCAGCCACGACGACGAAGTCGACGCCCTGCCGCTGGCGGTGGCCGCGCTGCTGTTCGAGATTTCGCGCGCCGACCAGGAAGTCCACGCCGACGAGCGCGCCGAGATGTGCAAGGCCATCGCGCAGATCTGCGAGGTGCCGGCGGCCGACATCGCCAATCTCATCGAGAGCGCCGACGAGGCGGTCGAAGAGGCGGTCTCGCTCTACGATTTCACCTCGGTGGTCAACGAACGGCTCGATCATGAGCAGAAGTACGCCCTGTTGCTGACGCTGTGGCGGGTCGCCTACGCGGACGGCCGCGTCGACGCCTACGAAGAGTACTACGTGCGCAAGATTGCCGACCTGCTGCACCTCTCGCAGCGCGACTTCATCCGCGCCAAGCTCGAGGCCGAGCCGAAGCGTGACTAGCCTCGCCGATGCGCAATGCCGCCCGGGGGCGGCGCGGGGCGCCGCTCAGGCCGTCGTCTGGGTGCGGGGAATGCTGAAGTCACGCCCCAGCATGGCCAGGATCAGCTGGTCTTCGAGTTCGATGCGGGTGGTCAGTTCCTCGCCGAGGCGCGACAGGTCATTGGCCAGGTGGGCCTGGATGCGCTCGCCCTCCGGCGCCTCGTAGCGTTCGCTGAACTCCACGGCGACGTCGGTCGAACGGGCGATGCGCGGGTAGATCTCCCGCGCCACCTCGAGCACCGGCTGGCGGCGCTCGTTGCCCTCGGCGATGCGCTGGTAGAGGCCGAAATGGCCGGCCGCGATGTAGTCGACGAGGAGATCCTCGAATTCGTCGAGCATCTCCAGCACCGGCTGGTCGACGGTGTGCAGATCGAGCTTGGACAATTCCCACAGCAGGACCAGCATCTGCTGGCGTTCCTTGAGCATGTCTTCGATCAGCTTGCGGGTCTGGGCGCGGGCCTGCGCCGGGTCGGCTTGCTTGGACATCGTTGTCTTTCTGGATTCGATGGGCGCGCCTAATTTACCCTGCGGCGGCCCGCCACGCACCCGTCGCGTGCACCAGGCCCGCACGAAAACGGTGCTTTCCCCTTGGAATGAAGGTGATAATCGCGCGATGGAGATCCCGGGGTTCGAGATCAAGCGGCGCATCGGCCAGGGTGGCATGGCGACTGCCTATCTCGCCGAGCAACGCTCGCTGGGTCGCGAGGTGGTCCTCAAGGTCCTCGATACCGCCACCCGCGACACCCCGGAGACCATCGAGCGCTTCCTCAACGAGGGGCGCATCATCGCCTCGCTCAACCATCCCCACATCATCACGATCTACGACATCGGCCGCTACGAGGACAAGGTCTACATCTCGATGGAATACGTCGAGGGCGGCGACCTCAAGCAGCGCATGCAGCGGACGGTGTTCACGCCGGCGATGGCCATCGACATCATCGAGAAGGTCGCCGGCGGCCTGGCCGCCGCCCACGACAGCGGTATCGTCCATCGCGACGTCAAGCCCGGCAACATCCTGTTCCGCCGCGACGGTACGCCGCTGCTGAGCGACTTCGGCATCGCCAAGCGCCTGTCTGGTGACTCCGACCTGACCTCGACCGGCATGTTCCTCGGCAGCCCCAACTACATGGCGCCCGAGCAGTCCGAGGCCGGGCCGATCGACGGCCGCGCCGACATCTACTCGCTCGGCGTGATCCTCTACGAGATGCTGGCCGGCGAGCGCGCCTACAGCGCCGACTCGGTCATCGACGTCATCGTCATGCACAAGAAGGCCCCGGTGCCGAAGCTGCCGGCCGGCCACGAGGCGTTGCAGGAACTGCTCGAACTGATGATGGCGAAGAATCGCCGCGATCGCTTCCGCGATGCGCGCAGCCTCATCCATTACATCCGCGAGCTGCGTCGCAAGGGCATCGTGCGTTCGGATTCCGAGCTCTCCGCGCGGCCGGACTTCGACATCACCGGCGAGCACGAGGAGGAGGGCGAGACGACCCGTTCGACGCGCGTCTCGCTGATCGAGAAGCCGCGTCCGCGCTGGCCGCAATGGCTGCTGCTCGGGGGGCTGGTCACCTGCGCGCTAGGCTGGGGCGCGCTGCTCGTGGTCGAGCGCAAGATGCAGCGTGCCGAGCGGCCCGCGATCCAGGTCAGCGCCGCGCTCGAGTCGGTCGGCGGCGACACGCCGGCAACGGGCGCGGCCCCTGCCCCGGCGGGTGCGGCGTCCGAGCTGGCCCAGGTCAAGAATGCCCTGCTGTGGCTGGGCCAGCACAGTCTCGACGAGATGCGCCTGACCGCGCCGCCACGCGACAACGCCTACTACTATTTCACGCGCCTGCTGCAACTCGACCCGGGCAACGCCGGGGCCCGCGCCGGCCTGAAATCGATCGCCGCGCAATGCGCCCTGCTGGCCGAGCGCGAGATCGCCCAGAACCGATTCGCCGAGGCGCTGTCGCTGGTCGGCGTCGGCCTGCAGATCGATCCCGACAACGAATCCCTGCGCGTGCTGCACGATCTCGCCGACAAGCCCCAGGGCGGTTTCCTGCAGGCCTTGCGCCACCTGTTCGACAGCACCTGAGCGGCACCGCCGCGGGCGGCGTGCCTTCAGCGTGCAGGCGGCGCTTCGGGGGGCAGCAGTTCGAGCAGGGCGCGGGCCTGTTCCACGCGGCGCTGGTCGAACTCGTCGACCAGCGCCTTGAGGGTGGCCGCGCGATCGTTGGCCGCCTCGGTCGCCGCCGCTTCCGCCGCGGCGGCGCGCGCCGCTTCCTGTTCGGCGCTGTATTCGGCCGCCACGGCATCGACGTCGACGCCGGCCTGCTCGGCCGTCGCCATCGCCGCCTTGAGCTCCTCGCCCTGGTCCGGCGGCGGCGGCGCGAGTTCGGCCGGGCTGGCCGCGCCGAAGGCCCGCGCGCGCAGTGCGAGACGTTCTTCCTCGGGCACGGCGACGGCGGTGTCGTCGATCAGCTCACCGTTGTCGAAGACGAACACCCGCGGGCCGGGTTCGTTGCCACGGTACCAGGCCGGGGGCTTGCCCGAGAGTTGCACGGTACCCGTCGCGGGGTGAGTCCACTGGAACATCCAGGCCTCGACCGGCGCGGTTAGAATCAGGCAGAGCGCGAGGCTGAAAGTGATCGTGCGCATGGGCGTCACCCACGTCTTCGGCGTTGGTGCGACGCAGTATAGCAGTGGCCTGCCGGGATCGACCTCGCACCATGTACCTGCTTCCCTTTGCCGAACTGTCGCGCCCCGGTGCCGGGGTCGTCGTACCCGGTGCGGCGAGCGCGCGGGCACTGGCGCTGGCCCTGGGCCTGGCCGAGCGCGCCGCCGGCCGGGTGAGCTGGCTGGCACCGGCCGTGACCGGCTGGCCGAGCGCGGTGGCCGCGCAGCACGAGTACGAACTGCTGGCGGGCCGGCCGGCCGGCGACGCCTTCCTGCTGTCTGCCGAGCAGGAGCTCGCGCTGTGGCAACAGGTCCTTGCGGCCGACGAGGCCAGCGCGCTGCGGGCGCCCGCGCAGGCCGCGCCGGCGGCTGCCGCGGCGTGGCGCCTGGCACGGCTGTGGCGGATCACCGAACCGACCCCGGGCGGTGCGCCGACGACCGACACCGCGGCCTACGCGCGCTGGGCCGCCGCCTACCGCGCACGGCTCACGGCGCTCGGCGCGACCGATGCCGCCACGCTGTTGTTGCGCCAGGGGCAGGAGGAAGCGCCGCCCGGCGCCGGCCGCGGCCACGGCTTCGTCGATCCGGCGCCCGCGCTCGCCGCCTGGCTCGGCGAGGCCGTGCCGGCGGCCGGCGGCGCCGCGCAGCGCGGTGACGCGCACCGTTACCGCGGTCACGCCTATACCGACCGCGCCCAGGAGGTCGCCGCGGCGCTGGCCTGGGCTGCACCGATCGCCGCGGCGGACCCGCAGGCGCGCGTGGTCATCGCGCTGGGCGACCTGCGCCAGGCCGAGCCGGTGGTACGCCGCGCCGTGCGCGACGTCCTCGGCGACGACCACGCCTGCTATCTCGGCCGCGCCCGCGCGCTGGCCGACGAGCCGCCATTCCGCGCCCTGCTCGGCACCCTCGAGATCGCGCCGCTGGTGCGCTGGGATCGCTTCAGTGCCTGGTTGCGCCACGGCGCGCTGGCCGGCGCCACCAGCGAACGTGCCGCGCGCGCCCTGCTCGATGCGCGCCTGCGCGGCCGCGATCGCTACGAACTGCCGATGGCCGAGATCCTGGCCAGCATCGGGGACGATGCCGCGCTCGCCGAACTGCGCGCGCTGCTCGAAGCGCTGCTCGAACTGCACGCGCGCGCGCCGCGGCGTCAGCCCATGGTCGGCTGGCTGGGCCACTTCGACGCCTGCCTGAACGCCGCCGGCTGGCCCGGCGTGGCGGCCACGGATGCGCTGGCGACGAACGCGCGCCGTGCCTGGACCGAGGTCTGCGATCGCCTCTACCGGCTCGACGCGGTGTTGCCCGCGCCGACCCGCGCCGAAGCCTTGCAGCGCCTGCGCCAGTCCTTGGCCGAGTCGACCGTGGCCACGCCGACGCCGCGGCAGGCGATTTTCGTCGTCGCCGCCGAGGACGCCCTGGCGCTGGCGCCGACCCACCTGTGGCTGGCCGGCTGCGAGAGCGGCTTCCTGGTCGACGCGGCGCGGCCGAGCCCCTACCTGCCGATCGCGCCGCAGCGCGCGGCCGGGGTGCCGGGCGCCGATCCGGGGCGTGACCTGTGGCGTGCGCGCTGCCTGGTCGAACTGCTCGCGGGCAGCGGCCGCGAGCATCACGCGAGCTACGCCGCCGGCGAGGGCGACGAGCGCTTCACGCCGTCGCCGCTGTTGCCGGGACTGGCGCGGGCGGCAGTGACACCGCGCGCAACGTTGCTGCCGCGCGCCTGGGGCCAGGCGCCGGCAGCGCTGGCGGCCTGTGACGACGGGCACGGTCCGGCGCTGGCCCGGGGCCACGAGATGCGCGGCGGTACCGCCGTCCTTGCCGCGCAGAGCGCCTGCCCGTTTCGTGCCTTCGCCCGTCATCGCCTCGCCGCCGGCGAGGTCGAGGAGCCGCACCCCGGGCTCTCCGCGCGCACCCGCGGCACCCTCGTGCATCGTTGCCTGGCGGAGGCCTGGGGCCTGCTCGGCGACGCCGCGGCGCTGGCCGCGCTCGACGCCGCGGGGCGCCACGCGCTGGCCGCCCGCGCGGTGCGCCAGGGCCTGCGCCCGCTGCGTCACCAGACCGCGCTCGAGCGCGAGATCCACGCCATCGAGGAGGCCCGCCTGGTCGAACTCGTCGGGCGCTGGCTCGACTTCGAGGCGACCCGCGAGCCCTTCAGCGTGGTCGCACGCGAACAGGGCGAGCTGGTCGACTACGGCGGCCTGCGCTTCGGCGTGCGCATCGACCGCGTCGATCGCCTGGCCGACGGCCGCCTGGTGGTGGTCGACTACAAGACCGGTGCCTGCCGGGTGGCCGACTGGGAGCCGCCGCGCATGCGCGAACCGCAGCTGCCGTTCTACGCCCTGGTCGCCCCGCAGGGCACCATCGCCGGTATCGCCTTCGCCGCCGTCGACGCCGACGAACCACGCTGGCTGCAGGCGCCGGCGAGCGCCGACGAGGACTGGGCCGCGCGGGTCGCGGCGTGGCGCGCCGACCTCGACCAGCTCGCCGGCGAGATCGCACACGGCCTGGCCACGCCGACCCCGCGCGACGGCGCCGCGACCTGCCGCCTGTGCGAGCAGGCGCCGCTGTGCCGCCTGGCCGAGCGCAGCGGCCCGCTCGGGGACGAGGGCAGCGGGGGCGAGGACCATGATTGACGACGCCGCCGCGCGCACCCGCGCGCTCGAACCGGGCATCTCGTTCGCGGTGCGCGCGCCGGCCGGTTCGGGCAAGACCAGCCTGCTCACGCAGCGCGTGCTGCGCCTGCTCGCCAGCGTCGAGCAGCCGGAGCAGATCGTCGCCATCACCTTCACCCGCAAGGCCGCCGAAGAGATGCGCCTGCGCATCGTCGAGGCCCTCGTCGCCGCCACCGCGCCGGAACCGGCAGACGACTACCAGCGCACGACCTGGTCCCTGGCCCGCGCGGTAGTCGCACGCGATGCCGAGCGCGGCTGGCAGTTGATGGCGCAGCCGGCGCGGCTGCGCATCATGACCATCGACGCGTTGTGCCAGTCGCTGGTGCGCCAGATGCCGCTGACCGCGGGCCTGCCCGGCCTGCCGGCGGTCGAGGACGACCCCGGCCTGCTCTACGGCGAAGCGGCGCGCGAGGCGCTCGCCTCGATCACCCACGGTGGCCGGCTGCGTGACGCCGTGGCCTGCCTGCTGCGCCACCTCGACAACGACTGGAGCCACCTCGAGACCCTGCTCGCCGAGATGCTCGCGCGGCGCGACCAGTGGCTGCGCCTGACCACCGCCGGCGCCGATCGCGCGCAGCTCGAGGACGGCTTCCGTCGCCTGGTCGAGCGCGAGCTGGCCCAGCTCCGCCAGGCCATCCCGGCCGATAGCGGTGCGGCCCTGGTCGCGCTCGGGGCCTTCGTCGGCGGCCAGCTCGACGAGCCGCTGCTGCGCGGACTGGCCGCGCTGCCGCCGGCGCGCCTGGAGGCGTTGCCGGCGTGGCAGGCGCTCGGCCGCTTCCTGCTCACCCGCAGCGGCGAGTGGCGGCGCAAGGTGACGCGGGCCGAGGGTTTCCCGCCCAAGGCCGACGATCCGCAGGGTATGAAGCAGGTCCATGCCGACGTCGTCACCGAACTCGCCGCGGTGCCCGGCCTGGGCCGCAACCTGGCCCGCCTCATGGGGCTCGCCACGGGGCCCTACGACGAGACCGACTGGGCCGTGGTGCTGGCCCTGTTCGACGTGCTGCAGGTCGCCGCCGCCCACCTCGTGGTGACCGCCGACGTCGCCGGGCGCGCCGATTTCACCGCGTTCTCCATCGCCGCGCTGGCCGCGCTGGGCGAGCCCGAGCGACCGACCGATCTCGCGCTGGCGCTCGACTACCAGATCCGCCACCTGCTCATCGACGAGTTCCAGGACACCTCGGTGACCCAGTTCGAACTGGTGCGTCGGCTCACCGCCGGCTGGCAGCCGGGCGACGGTCGCACCCTGTTCGTGGTCGGCGACCCGATGCAGTCGATCTACCGCTTCCGCCAGGCCGAGGTGAGCCTGTTCCAGCGCGTGCTGGACGATCGCGCCATCGGTGAGGTCGCGCTGGAGCCGCTCGCACTCGCGGTCAATTTCCGTGCCCAGGCCGGGCTGGTCGACTGGATCAACCAGGCCACCCCCGCGGCGCTCGCGCGCATCGCCGCCGAGCCCGCCCATTTCGTGCCCCAGGTCGCCGTGCGCGCGGCCCTCGAACCGGCCTGGATGCTGCACCCGGCGGTGCAGCACGACGGCGCCGCCGAGGCCGCCGCGGTGGTCGAACTCGTCGCCCGCCTGCGCGCCGCCGAGCCGGCCGCGTCGATCGCGGTGCTGGTGCGCAGCCGGGGTCATCTCGGTTCGATCGTGATGGCCTTGCAGGCCGCCGGGGTGCCGCTGGCGGCGCGCGAGATCCGCCGCTTCCTGGAGGTGCCGGCGGTGGCCGACCTGGTCGCCCTCGCCCGCGCGCTGCTGCACGATGCCGATCGCCTGGCCTGGCTGGCCGTGCTGCGGGCACCCTGGTGCGGTCTCGAGCTCGCCGCGCTGGAGACACTGGCCGCGGCCTCCGGCACCCTGGCCGCGGCGCTGGCCGAACCGACCCTGCTGCAGGCGCTCGAGCCCGCTGCCGCACGGCGCGCGGCGCGGGTCGCCGCGATCCTGGTGGCGGCGCGCGAACGGCTGCTGCGCGAGCCCTTCGCCGACGTCGTCGAGGCGACCTGGGTCGCGCTCGGCGGCCCGGCCGTGGTCCTGGGCGGGCCGGGCGGGGCGGCGGAACTCGAACATGCGCGCGCGGTGTTCGCGGAACTGGCGCGGCTCGCCGGCGCCGAAGCGGAGTTGACCGCGGCGCGTCTCGGCGCCCATTTCGCCGAGCGTTTCGTCGTGCCGGCGCAGCCCGACGGGCAGGCGGTGCAGGTGATGACCATGCACCGCGCCAAGGGCCTCGAGTTCGATCACGTCGTCCTGCCGAGCCTGGGACGCACGCCGCGTGCCGAGGACAAACCGTTGCTGGCATGGCGCGAGGAGCTCGATCGTCACGGCCGCCCGGCGCTGGCCGTCGCGCCGCTGCCGCGTCAGCGCAGCGGTCCGCTCTACGACTACCTGCGCGCCAGCGCGGCGGCCGAGGTCCGCGAAGAGGGCGTACGCCTGCTCTACGTCGCCCTCACCCGCGCGCGCCGCCAGGTCCACCTGTTCGGCCACGCCCCGGTCGGTACCGACGGTGCACCGGCGCCGCGCAAGGGCAGTTTCCTCGACCTGCTGTGGCCGCTGCTGGGCGATACCTTCCACGCCATGCTGGGCGCAGCGGCACCCGCGCCGCCGGTGCGCGCCGCCCTCGCCGCGCCGGCCCCGCTGCTGCGCGCTGACCCCGACGACCTGCCCGCCCGGCTGCCGGGCCCGCTCGTGCCGGCCGCAGCGGAAGCCGCGGTCGAGTTCGACTGGGCGGGCATCGATGCACGTCACGTCGGCACCGTCACCCATCGCCTGCTGCAGGACTGGGGGCAGCGGCGCGAGCGGCCGCCGCCGGGCACCTGGATCGAGGGTGCGAGGCGCTTTGCCGAGGTCCAGCTGCGCGCGCTCGGCATGGCGCCGGCGCGGGTCGCGGGTGCGGTCGAGGAAGTGGCCGCGGCGCTGGCCGTCGCGCTCGCCGGTGACCGCGCAACGTGGTTGTTCGATCCCACCCACGCCGAGGCCGCCGCCGAACTCGCGCTGGGCTGGACGAGCGCCGACGAGGTACGGCGACTGGTCATCGACCGCACCTTCGTCGACGCCGACGGCACGCGCTGGATCGTCGACTTCAAGACCGGCACCCATGCCGGTGGCGACCTGGCCGGCTGGCTCGATGCCGAGCAGGCGCGCTACCGTCCCCAGCTCGAGCGCTACGCCGCGGCGCTGGCCGCGCTCGAGCCGCGCCCGATCAGGCTGGGGCTCTACTTCCCGCTGGTCGACGGCTGGCGGGAATGGGGCTACGCCGGCGGCGCCTGAGCACGGCGGCGGCGAGCGTGGCGCTGCCGAGCAGGGGCAGGCCGGCCGGCAGCGGCACGGGATTCGCGATCACCTGACCCTCGACCCTGAGGTTGTCGAGCCGCCAGGTTCCGCTGGCGCTGCTCGCGCCCGCGCCGGCGAACTCGATCACGATCTGCGGGGCTGCCGCGGCGCCGTCGAAGGTGAGTGTGACCGGCGCGAACGCCGTCGTCAGCGGACCGCTTTGCGCGGCGGCGCCGGCGAGCGCGATCGACCAGGTCTGCGGGCCGCTGGCCGAGACCCGCGCATCGAAGGCCAGGCTTTCCGCCAGCAACTGCTGGCCGGGGCGCGCGGCGAGTTCGAGCACGATGCGGTTGCCGAGGGTGAAGCCGCTGCTGGCCAGCGCGCGGCCGGGGTTGCCGGCGAAATCGGCCAGCGGTGTGAGCGTGGTCGTGAAGCTGGCCGTGGCGACGTCGGGGTGGAGCAGGCCCGGCGTCGTGGTGAAGCCGCCGCCGGCAGCATCGAAGTCGAACACGGCGAGTACCGCCGCCTGTACGGGCGAACCGGCCTGGCACATCAAGAGGGCGCTGAATGCGCACGGACGTGCGCGCTCGAGAATGGTCATGGTGGACCTCCTTGTCAGTGGTGATGCGGGCCATCCATGCCCGCGCCGCTTCAGTATGCCAGCTCGACGGCGCGCCGTCAGTGCCTGCGCCGGATGCGTAGCGGCAGGCCCGGCGGGCCGGTTTCGACCTGGTGGATCAGTTCCGACTGCCGCTTGGCGCCGGTCTTGTGGAAGATGTGCTTGAGGTGGGTACGCGCGGTGTTGACCGCGATGCCCAGTTCCTGGGCGCCGTCTTCCAGGCTGGTGCCGCCGGTCAGTGCCTGCACCAGGCTGATCTCGGTACGCGTCAGGCCGTAGAGTTCGCGCAACGCCGAGCCCGACAGCTGCGGGTGGTGCGCGAGGTCGAAGACCAGCACGGTCGCCAACGGTTCGCCGGCGACGGCATCGCGGTGCGAGCCTCGGGTCACGATGAGGGCGAAACGCGCTTTGCCGTCGTCCTCGAGCAGCAGCATGTCGGCCGCATCCGGGTCGACCGGGGCCTCGGGCTGGGTCGCCTGGCCGACCATGGTACGCAGGGTCTCGTGCAACGCGGGATCGCGAACGGCGAGCAGGCCGCGTTCGAACACCAGGCCATGCTTGAAGCCGGCCACGCGCTGGGCGAAGCGGTTGTGGTAGGCGATGCGCAGATCGCGATCGACGATCACGACGCCGAGCGCGAACTGGTCGAGCAGGTGGTGCAGCACGCGCTGGGTACGGCGGATACCGCCGAGGTTGGCGCCGGCGCTGGCCGCGCCGATGTGCAGGGCGAGCCCGCCGCAGTGGCCGGCACTGTCGCTGAGCAGGCCGAGGATGTCGTTGTCCGCGCCCTCGCCGAGACGCTGCTCGCCGCCTCCCGCCAGGACCTCGGCGATGAGCGTGTCGCCCTGCGCCGGCGACAGCCCGTAGAGCGAGCACAGCACTTCGCGCAGGGGGCGATCCTTGAGGTGGTGGTGGGTCCAGCCCGTGATGCGTTCGGCCGCGGCGTTGACGAACTCCACCCGGCCCTCCCGCGTGGCGGTGATCACGCCGTCGCGCAGCAGCAGCAGCGGGCGCGGCGCGATGTTCTCCTGCGCCAGGGCGAGGTTGATGGTGGTGAGCAGGTCCTTGGTCGTGTACGGCTTGTTGATGAAGCCGGCCGGGTGGGTGTCGCGGGCGCGTTCGAGCAGGTCGCGATCGGCGTAGGCGGTGACATAGATCACGGGGATGTCGATCTTGGCGCGGATGCGCCGGGCGGCTTCGATGCCGTCGATGCCTTCGCCGAGGCGCACGTCCATGAGGATGAGATCGGGGCGCAGGCTGGTGGCCTTCTCGACCGCCTCGTCACCCGTGCGCGCGATGTCCAGCACGTCATAGCCGAGGCCGCGCAAGCGCATGCGCATGGCACCGGCGATCGAGCGCTGGTCTTCGACAACGAGAATGTTTGCGGCCACGCGTGCAGCTCCCCGACCGCCGTGTGCAACTCACCGGCGGATCCCCTCGGCGACGATACTATAAGCGCAATTGCGCGCCGATCGGCCAGGCCGATCGTGAAACCCGGTTACAGAAGCGGTGGACGAACGCGTGGCGCCGAACGGCGCCCGCCGACAGGATCCCGGCCGGCGGTGAGCTACCGCCGGGGCGCTGCCTGCGCCGCGACCGGCGTACGCCCGTTCAGGCGCTCGTCACCGGTCGTCGCGGAACTGGCGCTGCAACATTTCGCGCCGTTCCTGGGCGTCCACTGTCAGCGTCGCGATGGGGCGGGCCTCGAGTCTTCCGAGCCCGATTTCTTCGCCCGTTTCCTCACAATAACCATAGCTGCCGTCTTCGATGCGCTTCATGGCGGCGTCGATCTTGTTGAGCAGCTTGCGATAGCGGTCGCGCGTGCGTAGTTCGAGGATGTTGTCGCTTTCGCGGCTGGCGCGTTCGGCTTCGTCGCCGACATCCCGGATCTCGGAGCGCAGGTGATCGAGTGTCTCCTGCGACTCCGCGATCAGCTCGTCACGCCATTGCATGAGCTTGTTGCGGAAGTAGAGCAATTGCCGCGGGCACATGTACTCCTCGCTGGGCGAGGGCAGGTAGCCGGACGGCAGGGTAACGTCTTCGAGATTGATCATTCGGGTCCGCATCGTCGGGGCCGACTCGTCCGCCGGCACGGGCCGGTTGGGTGTCGTCCTGGTGCTTGCCACCCCGGCAGCGACCTGGCCCGTGGCAGTGGATGAGTTCTTGGCCGCCGTGGCCTTGCCCGCGGCGCCCTTGCCCGGCGCCTGTTTGCGCGTGCTGGCGGCGGCGGGCTTCGCTGCGGCCGACTTGCCGGCCGTCTTCTTCGCCGTCGCGGCCTTGCTCGCGGCCGCGGTCGTCGCCTTCGCCGGCGCCTTCTTGGCCGTGGTCTTCTTGCTCGCCACCGGCTTGGCGGCAGGCTTCTTCGGCGCCGCCTTCTTTACGGCGGCCTTGGCCGCGGGCTTCTTGGCCGGGGCGGCCTTTTTCGTCGTCTTGCCTACGGCTTTCTTCGCCGCGGGGGCCTTCTTCGCCGCGCTCTTCTTCGCTGCGGCCTTCTTGGCCGGTGCGGCCTTTGTCGCCGCCTTCTTGGGCGTGGCCTTGGCGCTGCCGGCAGGTTTCCCCGCTGGCTTGGCAGCGGCCTTCTTCTTGGCTGCGGGTGCGGTCTTCTTCGCGGAGGTCTTCTTTGCTGCTCTGGCCACGTCAGGCACCTCTCCCGTCCGCCACGAAATCAGCTTGCCGCAGCGTATTTTTCCGTATTTTTTTCGGTTCGGTTCGCAAACCGGGGCGGAACATTAATCATTTTCCCCGCCCAGCGCAATGGCGCATCACGCCCCGGCCAGGCGCGGCCTCGGAGGTCCGCCGCGGGCCGTCGTGCGGCCCCGTTCAACGTGCGTTGCGGCGAATGAGTTCCTGCACCGCGTCGAACACGCGGGCCGTCGGCCGGGCCGCGCAATACTGGCCGAGCCAGTTGATGATCGCGGCAGCATCGATGCTGACGTTGCGCTGGCGCACGTTGGACCAGTTGAAACCCGCGATGAAGCCCTGCGACCAGGACACGTAGGCGTCCAGGGCCGCCGCGGAGTCGCGTTCGAGGGCGGCGCCGAAGGCGCTGCACCGACGTGCGCCGACACCGCTCGCGGTCGCGCCGTCGGCCTGCGCCGTGGGCGCGCAAACCAGGCCGGCGAGCAGGATGCCGGCGGCGACGCGGCGGGCCATCAGTCGTCTGACCACGTGTCGAGTTCCATCACCAGGCGCCCGGCGCTGAGCGCCGCCGCGCCGGTCTTCTCGTCGCGTTCCATGCGCACCAGGCCGACGTCCTCGGCATACCATTCGCGCACCTCGATCTCGACCATCGTGCGGCCGATGTAGTTACCGACGTCGGCCTGGGCCTGGCCCCGACCGGTGACCAGCAGGCAGTCGTCGAAATGGCCGGCCGGGGTGTCGACGCTGGCCGCCAGGCTTTCGATGCGATACTCGAGTTCGACCGGCACGCTGATACGGAACAGGGTCTCCCACGGCGGGCCGGTGTTCTCCAGCACCGTCGTCACCGCCGGCTGATGCCATTGCGTACCGACGACGAGGGTCGCCGGCAGCACCGTGACGCGCTGCGGCGCGTTGCGCGGACCTCCCGTGCGCTGCGTCTGCAGCCGTTCGATGCCATCGCCGTCGTCGACGTAGAGCAGGCGTTGCCCGCCCAGGGTTTCGCGCATGCCGCTGACGTCCAGCGTGGCCGGCACCGCGACCGTCCACACCGCCTGGCGGATGCGCTGCGTGCCATCCATCGTGGTGCGCTCGATGCGGTACTGCCAGTGGTAGCCGGGTGCCAGCGGGAAGTAGCGTTGCGGCGTGGCCTCGCCGCTGCAACCGGCGAGGCCCAGCACGATGCCGAGCACGGCGAGACGAACGCGGTGCAGCCTGGGAAGCTTCACGAGTGGCGGGTGACGGGTCGGCGCATGCGGGGGCCGATCATATATGGAATGGAGGGCCCGGGTGGCCGGTGCGCTTACTTCCACTCCCCGGGTGTGTTTAGTAGTATGCGCGTGCGCTGCCCATGGGGAGATGGGGGAAGGCGCGGAGAATCACGCTTTCGGATCCCTGCACGGTCGATCGCCCGCACTCCACATCTGCCTGGATGGCCGGAGGCGCAGGAGTGCGGCCACGCCGATCCGCGCTGCCGACCTCCCCGGCGCGCCCAGGGCGTGCACCGCGGGGACGCCAGGCGCGGAGATCCATGCTGAGCAACGGGGCGGGCCCGTTGCCCGGGAACGAGGACAATTACATGAATCGTCGATTGATTTCGGTTGTGCTTGCGGGCCTGCTGCTCGGCGGCAGCACCATGGCCGCCGCCGAGGGAGATGCCACGGCGGGGCGCCACAAGGCGGAGACCTGCCTCGGCTGCCACGCCGTCACCGGTTATTACAACGTGTACCCCAGCTACCGCGTACCCAAGCTCGGTGGCCAGAACGCCGGCTACATCGTGTCGGCACTGAAAGCCTACAAGGCCGGCACGCGCAAGCACGACACCATGCATGCCAATGCCGTGAACCTGAGCGACGAGGATATGGCCGACATCGCGGCCTTCATGTCGAGTTACGGAAAGTGAGGCACGACGGCGCGGCCGGAGAGACACGTATGAATCAAGTAAGCAAACTGGGACTCATCCTCGCCCTGGTCATGTGCGGCCTCGGCGGGACTGCCGCGGCCAACGAAGCGGCCGACGACAGCGGCATGAGCTATGACGACAAGCTGCAGGCCTGCGCGGCCTGCCACGGCGAGAACGGCGACAAGCCCCTGGCGCCCGACTACCCGATCCTTGCCGGTCAGTACGCCGATTACCTCCAGGCCGCGCTCAAGGCCTACCGTTCGGGCCGCCGCGAGCACCCCATCATGTCGATGCAGGTGCAGGCACTGGGGCTGACCGATGGCGACATCGCGAAGCTCGCCCAGCATTTCTCGAGCCAGAAGGGGTTGCGCGGACTCGGCGAGTAATGCCCTGATCCGTATCGCGTATCCTTGAATCCCGGGCGGCCCCAGGGCCGTCAGCGGGGGGCGGCGGCGCCCCCCGGCCCCGCTCCCGTATAATCTCCTCTCCGTCGCGCTCCGCGAGGCGCGCGACCGCAACGACCGTACGCAGCCCCGAGAAACCGCATGCACTCCGCCGCGAGGTGGAGCGGGCAAGGCTTCGCCGGCTTCCGACCGGCGCCGGGATCGCGTACCCATCCGAGTCGAACGACGGTGGACCAGAACGATGATAACGACGCCCAACACCCTCAAGACGCCGACCGCTCAGCGCTTCCTGCCGCGCCGCTTCCAGGTCTACAACGAACGCCAGCTCGACCAGATCGCCGCCCTGCGGCAGGTCGATGCCGCCGCGCGGTTCGACATGCAGGTCGTCGCCAACGTGCTGCCGTTCCGCGTCAACCAGTACGTCATCGACGAGCTGATCGACTGGCAGGCGGTGCCCGACGACCCGATCTACCAGCTCACCTTTCCGCAGCGTGGCATGCTCGAGGCGGAAGCCTTCTCGCGCATGGCCGACCTGCTGCGCGGCCAGCCGAGCGCGCGCGACATTCGCCAGCTCGCCGACACCCTGCGGGCCGAGCTCAACCCGCACCCGGCCGGCCAGCAGACCCTCAACGTGCCGCGCCTCGACGGAAACGAGCTGCCGGGCGTGCAACACAAGTACGCCGAGACCGTGCTGTTCTTTCCCAGCCAGGGCCAGGTCTGCCACAGCTACTGCACGTTCTGCTTTCGCTGGGCGCAGTTCGTCGGCGACAAGACCCTGCGGTTCGCCTCGGCCGAGGCCGGTGACCTGACCCGCTACCTGCGCGCCCATCCCGAGGTGACCGACGTGCTGATCACCGGCGGCGATCCGCTGGTCATGAAGGCGAGCAACCTGAAGACCTACCTCGAGGCGCTGCTCGCGCCGGGCCTCGAGCACGTGCGCACCATTCGAATCGGCACCAAGGCGCTGACCTACTGGCCCTATCGCTTCGTCACCGACAGTGACGCCGACGAATTGCTGCGCTTGTTCGAGCGGGTGGCCGAGAGCGGGCGCCAGCTCGCCCTGATGACCCACATCAATCACTGGCGCGAACTCGAACCGGCCATCGTGCGCCGGGCGGTGGCCAACCTGCGCGACACCGGTGCGGTGCTGCGCGCCCAGGCGCCCCTGCTCGCCCACATCAACGACGATGCGGAGGTGTGGGCGCGACTGTGGACCGACGAGGTGAATCTCGGCATCTATCCCTATTACATGTTCGTCGAGCGTGATACCGGGGCGCGGCGCTACTTCGAAGTACCGCTGGCGCGCGCCTGGGAGATCTACCGCGGCGCGGTCAGCCGGGTCTCGGGACTCGCGCGCACCGCGCGCGGGCCGTCGATGAGCGCCGGGCCGGGTAAGGTCGAGGTGCAGGGCGTGACGCGCATCCACGGCGAGGACGTGTTCGTGTTGCGCTTCATCCAGGGGCGCAACCCGGACTGGGTGCAGCAGCCGTTCTTCGCCCGATTCGATCCCCACGCGACCTGGCTCGACCAGCTCGAACCGGCCCTCGGCGAGGCGGCCTTCTTCTACGAACCCGAATACCGCGCGATGCTCGCCGGCGCCTGAGCGTCGACACCGCCGCGTGCAAACTTCCTCCACGGTCGGCTGCTCCAATACACTGGCGCCGCGCCGGTGCCGCGACGTCGCTGATCCGGGACCGCTGCGCGGCGCGTAGAGGGAGCGTGCCGCGGCACCATCGGCCGCCCCGACCCCCGCGCGCGCAACGCGGCGCAGAACGTCGCGCGGATGGCCGCGCGCGGGGCGCACTCAAGACGAGGACCGGAGTTGATGCCGATCACCGAGGACCGCGAGGGAGCGCGCGCCGCCGTGCGCGACGTCCGCGGTAGTTTTTCACCGGTCGCCAAGGCCGTGCGGATGCCAGCCCCATGCCCAGTCCCATGCGAATGATGCGCCGGGCCGCCGCGCCGTTGCTGGTGCTCGCGCTCGGCGTTGCCATCGCCGCCTGGTTCGTCGCCGCGCGGCCGCGCGCCCATCCCAAGCCGCCCGAGGAGAAGATCTGGCCGGTGGTGGTGACGACGGTCGCCGCCGCCGACGTGCAGCCGGCGATCACCGTGTTCGGCGAAGTGCGCGCGGCCCGCGAAGCCGAGCTGCGCGCGCTGGTCGCCGGACGCCTGGTCGAACTCGACGGCGAGTTCCGCGACGGCAACCTGGTCGAGGCGGGACGCCAGCTCGCCGTCATCGACCCGGTCGACTACGAGCATCGCCGCGACGAGGCGCGCGCCGAGCTGGCGCGCAACGAGGCCCTGCTGGCCCGGCAACGCGACGAACTCGAATGGGAGCGCCAGCTCGCCGACAACGCTGCGCGCCAGGTCGAACTGGCGCGGCGGGCGCTCGCGCGCACCGCCGAACTCGCCAGGAGCGGACGCGAGAGCCAGAAGGCGCGGGACGACGTCGAGGCGGCGCTCGCGGTCAGCGAGCAGACCCAGTTGCAGCGGCGCCAGAACGTCGCCCGGCTCGAAGCGCAGGTCCGCGAGCAGGCCGCCGCCCGCGACAAGGCCCGTACCGCGCTGGCCAGTGCCGAGCGCGAACTCGCCCACACCCGCGTGGTGGCGCCGTTCAATGGCTACCTCACCGACGTGCGCCTGGCGCTCGGCCAGCGCGTCGCGGTCGGCGAGCGGCTCGGTCGCCTGCTCTCGGCGGCCGAGCTCGAAGTGCGCTTCGAACTGCCCGAGGCGGCCTACGCGCGGCTCACCGATGCCGGCGAGACGTTGCTCGGCCGGCCGCTGACCCTGCGCTGGCGCCTGGGCACGGAGACCCGCGAATTCGCCGCCACCCTGTCGCGCGTCGGCGCCGAGATCGACCCTACCCTCGGCGGTATCGCCGTCTACGCGACCCTGCCCGCGGATGCGCCGCGCCAGGGCCTGCGCGCCGGCGCCTTCGTCGAGGTCGACGTGCCGGACGTCACCTACGCCAGGGTGTACCGCCTGCCGGCGCGGGCGCTGTCGGAGGATGGCGAGGTGTTCGCCCTGGTCGACGGCCGGCTCGAGCGCGTGGCCGTCGAGGTGGTGCGCCAACTCGGCGACGAGGTCCTCGTCCGCGGCGACCTCGAGCCGTCGCGGCCGGTGGTCGCGCGCAGCTTTCCCGGCATCGGCCCCGGCATGCGTGCCCGCCCGCTGTGAGCGGCCGCGGCGAACATCGCGGCCTGCTCGCGCTCTTCGCCCGTCATCCGACGGCGGCGAACCTGGTGCTCGCCCTGATGTTCATCTGTGGCCTGGCCGCGCTGACCCAGATCAACCGCCAGTTCTTCCCCGATTTCGGCATCGACATGGTCAGCGTGACGGTGTCCTGGCCCGGTGCCTCGGCGGCCGACGTCGACGAGAACATCGTCCAGGCCGTCGAGCCCGAACTGCGCTTCCTCGATGGCGTGAAGAAGGTCACCGCGTCGTCCTACGAGGGCCTCGCCGCGATCAACGTCGAGTTCAACGCCGGCGCCGACATGCAGCAGGGCCTGTCCGACGTCGAGTCGGCGGTGGGCCAGGTGCGCACCCTGCCGGAAGACGCCGAGCGGCCCGAGATTCGCCGCATCGTGCGCTACGAGACGGTCTCGCGCCTGGTCATCTCCGGGCCTTTCGCCGAGCACGCCCTCAAGGTCCAGGCCAAGCGCATCCGCGACGAACTGCTCGACCGCGGCGTCGATCGCATCGATCTCTTCGGCGCCCGCGACGAGGAGATCTGGGTCGAGGTCGAGCCGGCCATGCTGCGCCAGCTCGATCTCAAGCTCGGCGACATCGCCACGCGCATCGCCGAGAGTTCCCAGGACGTGCCGGCCGGTGAGCTGGCCGGCGGCGAACGCCAGGTGCGCAGCCTCGGCCTGCAGCGCGAGGCGCGCGGACTGGGTGCGATCGAGATCAAGGCCGAGAGCGACGGCCGACGCCTGGTGCTCGACGATATCGCGCGGGTCAGCGAAGCGTTCAAGGAACGCGATCGGCGCGCCATCCGCAAGGGCGATGCGGCCATCGAGCTCGACATCAAGCGCGCCACCGACTCCGACGCCCTGACCATGGCCCGGGTGGTCAAGGACTACGTCGCCGAACTCGACGCCACCCTGCCGCCGACGCTGCGCGTCGAAGAATACGACGTGCGCGCGAAATCCATCCGCCAGCGCATCCAGCTGCTGGTCGCCAACGGCCTGTCGGGTCTCGTGCTGGTCCTCGCCGTGCTGTTCCTGTTTCTCAACGCGCGCGTCGCGCTGTGGGTCGCGGTCGGCATCCCGGCCTCGCTGCTGGCCGGCGTCGCGGTGATGTGGGCGAGCGGTCAGACCATCAACATGATCAGCCTGTTCGGCATGATCATGGCCATCGGCATCGTGGTCGACGACGCCATCGTGGTCGGTGAGCACGCCGAGCACCTGCACCGCAACGGCATGAGCGCGCTCGACGCCGCGATCGGCGGCGCGCGGCGCATGGCCGCGCCGGTGTCGAGCTCGACCCTGACCACGGTGGCCGCTTTCCTGCCCCTGTTCATCGTCTCCGGCATCATGGGCCAGATCATCTCGGCCATCCCCTTCGTCGTCGTCACCGTGCTGCTGGCGAGCCTGCTCGAATGCTTCTTCGTGTTGCCGGCGCATCTCAGCCACGCCCTGCGTGCACCGCCCGGCCGCGGCCGCCTGACCCACCTGGTGGCACGCTTCGACGCCCGCTTCAATCACTTCCGTGAACATCGTTTCCGCGCCCTGGCCGAGGCCGCCGTGCGGCGGCGCTACCTCACCGTCGCCGTCGCCATCGCTGCCTTCACCATCAGCATCGGTGCGGTGATGGGCGGGCGGGTCGGCTACCAGTTCTTCCCCTCGCCCGAGCCGGACAAGATCTACGCCAATGTCGAGATGGTCGCCGGCACCTCGCGCGCCGATACCCGCGCGGCCCTGCTCGACCTCGAGCAGGCGCTCTACCGTGCCGCCGGCAGCCTGGTCGAGCGGCCCGACGATCTGATCGTCATGGCGCTCGGCAAGCTCGGTACCACCGTCGGCGGCGAGCGCGCCTCGAGCGCGGCGGCCAACACCGACACCCTCGGCGGCATGGTCGTCGAACTGGTCTCCTCGGAGGAGCGCGCGGTGCGCGCGCAGGCCGTCATCGACGCCTGGCGCGAGGCGGCCGGCCATCCGCCCGGGGTCGAATCGCTGACCTTCACCGGCCAGCGTACCGGGCCCTCCGGCGGCGATCTCGACGTGCGCCTGCGCGGCGGGCGGGTCGAGGATCTCAAGGCCGCGGCGGGCGAGGTCGCGGCACTGCTCGCGCGTTACGACGGCGTCACCGACGTCGACGACGACCTGCCCTACGGCAAGCCCGAAGTGGTCCTGCGGGTCAACGCGCGCGGTCGCGCGCTCGGCTTCACCACCGCCGACGTCGCGCGCCAGGTACGCGACGCCATCGACGGCGCGGTGGCCAAGCGCTTCCCGCGCGGCGACGAGGAGATCTGGATCCGGGTGCAGCTGGCCCGCGAACAGGTCGGCCACGGCCTGCTCGAACGCGTCTACCTGCGCGCACCCGGTGGCGCCGAAGTGCCACTGACCAGCGTGGTCGATTTCGGCGACGCGCTCGGCTTCGCGCGCATCCAGCGCGAGGACGGCAAGCGCGAGGTCGCGGTCACCGCCGAGATCGACATGCGCACCACCCGGCCCGGGCAGATCCAGGAAGCCCTGCTCCGTGACGGCCTGGTCGACATCGCCGCGCGTTACGGCCTCGGTTACGAGTTCGCCGGGCGCGCCGAGGACCAGCGCGAGACCCTGGCCGACATGCTGCTCGGCACCGTGCTCGGGCTGACCTTCATCTACATCGTGCTGTCGTGGGTGTTCTCGAGCTACCTGCGCCCATTCGTCGTCATGAGCGTGATCCCGCTCGGCTTCGTCGGCGCTGCGCTCGGCCACTGGGTGTGGGGCTTCGACCTCACCATCCTCAGCATCTTCGCCATCCTCGGCCTCTCTGGCATCGTCATCAACGACTCCATCGTGCTGGTGACGACGATCGACGAGCGCCTGGCCGGCGAGCCGCGCCTCGCCGCGGTGGTCAACGGCGCCTGCGATCGCCTGCGCGCGGTCATCCTGACCTCGGCCACCACCATCGGTGGCCTGTTGCCGCTGCTGTTCGAGACCAGCCTGCAGGCGCAGTTCCTGATCCCCATGGCGCTGACCCTGGTGTTCGGTCTCGCCGTGACGACCTTCGTGGTGCTGCTGCTGGTACCGGCCCTGATCATGATCCAGGGCGACCTCGGCGACCTGTGGCGCACCTGGCGGGCGCCGCGCGGCGCCTTGTCCGGGGCCTGAGGCGGCGTAATTCGGGGACAGACCACGGTTTCCCTTGCGGAAACCGTGGTCTGTCCCCGAATTACCGAATTACATCACGACTGCTGCCGCGACCAGCGCCTCGATCTCCGCGGCCGCGAAGCCGGCCTCGCGCAACACCGCGGTGCTGTGCTCGCCGAGCGCCGGCGCGCCGTGGCGCACCGTGGCCGGGGTGGCGGCGAAGCGCGCCGCCGGCTCGGCCTGGCGGAGATCCCCGGCACGTGGATGGGGATTGATGCCGACGCTGCCGTTGGCGGCGACCTGGGGATGACGCAGCATGTCGTTGCGGGTGAGCACCGGCGCGCAGGGCACGCCGGCGGCCTCCAGGCGTTCGAGCCAGTCGTGCGCCGGGCGTTCGCGCAGCACCTCCTGGATGAGTTTCAGGCGTGCATCGATATTGCGGTCGCGCAGCGCCGGGGTCAGGAAGCGCGGGTCGTCCAGCCACTCGGGGCGCTCCAGCGCACGGGTCAGGGCCTGCCATTCGCGGTCCGACATCACGGCCACGGTGATGTAGCCATCGGCAGTCTCGTAGACGAGGTCGTGGAAGCTCGCCGCCGCCTGCTGCGGCAGTTCGTCGCCGACGAAGGTCTGGCTGCCCATGTCGGAATGCCACAGGAAGGACACCACCGCGTCGAGCATGCTCAGGCGCACGTGCTGGCCCTGCCCGCTCGACGCGCGGGCGAGCAGGGCGGCGGTGATGGCCTGGGCCGCGGTCAGCGCGGTGACCTTGTCCGGCACGATGGTACGCACCAGCCGCGGGCGCGCCTCGTCGCTGCCGGCCTGCACCGTGGTGAGCCCGGACAGGGCCTGGATCAGCGGGTCGTAGACCGGCTTGTGGGCGTAGGGCCCGGCGAAGCCGAAGCCGGCGATGGAGACGTAGACGATGTCCGGCCGCGCCGCGCGCACCACCTCTTCGCCGAGCCCCATGCGCTCGATCACCCCGGGACGGAAGTTCTGCACGAAGACGTCGGCCGTGGCGACCACCCGCAACAGGGCGTCGATGCCGCCCGGCGCCTTGAGGTCGATGGCGAGCGAGCGCTTGTTGCGGTTGTTGTTGAGGAAGTTGGCGGCGAAGTCGCCGCGCCGGTTGCCGCCGCGGCGCACGTGGTCGCCGCCGGCCGGGTTCTCGACCTTGATCACGTCCGCGCCCTGGTCGGCCAGCAGCATGGTGGCGGCGGGACCCGAGATCATCGAGGTCAGGTCGACGATGCGGTAACCGTGCAGCGGTCCGGACATGGCTGGGTGCTCCTGCGTGGTCGGCGGGCCAGGATAACGCGAGTCGTGCCGTGCGCGGGTAATCGCCGGCGCCCGTGGCAATCGGCCCCGGGGGGCAGCGGCGCTGCCGCCGATTGACGCCGCGAGGAAAAACTTCGACAGTCCGTCAGGATCCGGCAGGGTGGGGCAGGCCGTTTCCTGCCCCGATTGCGGATGATTGACGCGCCGTGCCGCGTCACTGCGTAACATGGTCGGCACGATCGGCGCCCCGTCCGCGGGCGCCCGCATGCAGGGGGAGGTATGGGCAAGGTCTCGCGCCTGGACACGCGAAACGATGCGGGCGCGCAGGCCGCGCCGAGCTTCGTACGCGTGACCAACCCGGATCGCCGGGGGTTCGTCGAGTTCCAGTTCTCCATCGGCGATCCCCGCTTCTATCTCGAGATGACCCTGCCGCCGGCGGCCTTCGCCGCCTTCTGCCGCCAGCACGGCGCCACCCCGCTCGGCGCCGCCGCGGCGCGCGCCGTCGACGCATTCGAGAACGCCTGGCGTGATGGCCGGGCGCACGAGGACGACCCCGATGTCGATTGATCTCAAGACCGCCAGCATCGAGCCCATCCGGCGCACCTTCGACCACATCGCCGCGCGGCTCGGGCCGGGCAAGAGCCCGACCCGCTACCAGGAAGGCGTGTGGGGCCTGCAGCCGGCGCTGAACTTCCACTACCGGCCGACCTGGGATCCCGCGCGCCTGCTCTACGACCCTGAGCGCAGTGCGATCCGCATGGCCGACTACGACGACCTCGTCGATCCGCGCCAGTACTACTACGGCACCTGGACCATCCAGCGCGGCAAGCAGCAGGACTCGCAGGAGAAGAACTTCGAGTTCGTCGACAAGCGCGGCCTCGTCGACAGCCTCGACGAGGCCTGGCAGCGCAGGTTGGCGCGCCTGGTCGTGCCCCTGCGCCACGTCGCCTGGGCGGCCAACAACAACAACTGCTACATCGCGGCCTACGGCTACGGTGCGCCGCTGACCTCGGCGTGCAGCATGCACATGATGGATCACCTGGCAGTGGCGCAGTACGTCAGTCGGCTCGGGCTGCTGCTGGCCGGCAACGAGACGACCTGTCTCGACGCGGCCAAGGCGGAGTGGATGGAAGACCCCATGTGGCAGCCGTTGCGTGCCCTGGTCGAACGCACCATGGTCACGCGCGACTGGTGCGAACTGTTCGTCGTGCAGAACCTGCTCGTCGACGGCACTGTCCATCCCCTGGTCTTCGACCGCTTCGACAAGTTGCTGGTGGCCCACGGCGGGGCCGCGTTCTCGATGTTGTCGGAATTCATGGTCGACTGGTTCGCCGAGTCGAGCCGCTGGGTCGATGCCGTCATCGAGCGGGTCGCGGCGGAGTCGCCGGGGAACGCGGAACTGTGCACGGCGTGGGTGTCGCAGTGGCTGCCGCGGGTGCAGGAGGCCCTGCTGCCGCTGGCCGGGTACGCCTTCGCAGGCGAGGCGAGCGCGATGCTCGACGGTATCGTCGACGACGTACGCGCCCGCGCCGCCAAGTGCGGCCTGGCGGCCTGAGGAGCGCGACATGGCCGACAAGGTCTTCCTGGCCCTGCAGAACAACCCCGATGCGCAACCGATCATCGATGCCGTACTCGAGGACAACCCGGGCGCGGTGCTGAACGAGACCCCGGGCATGGTCAAGATCGACTGCCCCGGGCGCCTGGTCGTCAGGCGCGCGTCGGTGGAGGCGAAGCTCGGGCGCGACTTCGACCTGCAGGAGATCCACGTCAACCTGGTCTCGCTCGGCGGCAACCTCGACGAGGACGACGACGAGCTGGTCCTGTCGTGGGGATCCTGAGGGCGGTGGATACGTCACCAGGACGAGGCCGGTGGTCTCGAGGCGTGGGGTCTGACCCCGCACGGGCTCGGTCCCCGACCACGGCACCCGGCGCGGACCGGGGCGCATACAAGGTAGAGCGAAGATGGCAAAGAAGAAGCTGGGCCTGAAGGAACGCTACGCGGCGCTCACGCGCGGCCTCGACTGGGAAACCACCTACGAGCCGATGGACGAGGTCTTTCCCTACGACCGCTACGAAGGCATCAAGATCGTCGACTGGGATGCCTGGGCCGATCCCTTCCGCCTGACCATGGACGCCTACTGGAAGTACCAGTCGGAGAAGGAGCGCAAGCTCTACGCCATCCTCGATGCCTTCCAGCAGAACAACGGCCAGCTCAACATCTCCGACGCGCGCTACCTGAGCGCGGTGAAGATCTGGCTGCAGGGCATCACCCCGCTCGAATACGTCGCGCACCGCGGCTTTGCCCATGCCGGGCGTGCGTTCCGCGGCGCCGGCGCGCGCGTCGCCTGCCAGATGCAGTCGATCGACGAGCTGCGCCACGCCCAGACCCAGCTCCATGCCTTCAGCCACTACAACAAGTATTTCAATGGCATGCACAACTTCGCGCACATGCGCGATCGTGCCTGGTACTTGTCGATCCCGAAGAGCTTCTTCGAGGACGCCTACTCGGCCGGGCCGTTCGAGTTCGTCACCTCGATCTCGTTCGCCTTCGAATACGTGCTGACCAACCTGCTGTTCATGCCCTTCGTGTCCGGCGCCGCCTACAACGGCGACATGGCGACGACCACCTTCGGCTTCTCCGCCCAGTCCGACGAGTCGCGCCACATGACCCTGGGACTGGAGGTGGTCAAGTTCATGCTCGAGCAACACGAAGACAACGTCCCCATCGTGCAGGCCTGGCTCGACAAGTGGTTCTGGCGCGGTTACCGCCTGCTCGGCCTGGTCGGCACGATGATGGACTACATGCTGCCGAAGAAGGTCATGTGCTGGAAAGAGGCGTGGGAGATCTACTGGGAGGAGAACGGCATCGCGCTCTTCCACGACCTCGGCCGTTACGGCATCCGCCTGCCCAAGCACCACGAGGTAGCGGGGAAGGAGAAACATCGCCTGACCCACGAGATGTGGACCACCCTCTACCAGTTCGGCAACGCGCTCGGCCTGCACACCTGGATCCCGAACGACGAGGAACTCGACTGGTTCAGCGAAAAGTACGGCGAGTTGTTCGACACCATGTACAAGCCGCGCCTGCTCTACCTGCGCGAACTCGAAGAGAAAGGCGAGCGCTACTTCAACAACCGCCTGCCGATGGTCTGCCAGGTGTGCCAGATCCCGGTCTTCTTCACCGAGCCCGACGACCCGCAGACCCAGTGCGTGCGCATCGTCGAGCACTCCGGCACGAAGCATCATTGCTGCTCGGACGGCTGCAAGGACATCTTCGAGCGCGAGCCGGAAAAATACGTGCAGGCCCTGATCCCACCGCAGCAGGTCTACCGCGGCGAAGCGGGCGGGGCCACCAATATTTTCGAGTACGCGGCCTGGTTGCACCTCGAGCGTGACGTCGACACCGGCGAGTACCGCGGCTCACCCGATCACCAGCACTGGCTCGAATGGCAGCGCCGGCACAAGGCCGCGTCGCCCGACGAGGCGGCCTGAGGAGGCATTCCATGAGCGTCGCGCATCTCGGTCCGGGCTACGACTTCCCCTCCGCCAACCGCGCGGAAGGCTACGGCGGTGACATCAATTTCTATATCCAGTGGGAGCAGCACCTGCTGATTGCCTGTCCCTCGGCCTACCGCGCGCCGCCCGACATGATCTTCGGCGATTTCCTCGAGCAGCTGTTCCGGCCCGACTACGCCGTGCATCCGGATTGTGCGCAACTCGATTTCGGCCAGTGCGAATGGCGTTACGACCAGCAGCCCTGGCAGCCCGATCTCGGCAAGTCCCTGCGCGACAACGGCGTCGCGCACATGGGCTTCGTCCAGTTTCGCTCGCCCGGCCTGGACGGCCTGCACGGCGTCGGCAACTGAGACGGCCCTGGCCTTGGTGTCTGACACCGATGGATAAGCGCTTGAATTCGTGTGCCCGGTGTCTGACACCGGCGGGCAGGTGCTTGAACGAGGCGCGGGGACGGCGGTGAGTTTCCGGCTGACCATCGAGCCGCTCGGCGAGACCATCGAGGTCGAGGATGGCCAGAGCATGCTCGACGCCGCGCTGCGCGCCGGCATCGGGCTGCCCTATGCGTGCAACCACGGCCTGTGCGGAACCTGCAAGGTCGACGTCGTCGACGGTGCGATCGAGCACAACCACGCCTCGTCCTTCGCGCTCATGGACGTCGAGCGCGACGAGGGCAGGTGCCTGGCGTGCTGCGCGACCCTGTCGTCGGACGTCGTCATCGAGGCCGATGTCGAGGAGGAGCCGGATGCGCGCGCGCTGCCGATCGGTGATTTCACGGCGACGGTCGCCCGCATCGAGGCCCTCACGCCGACCATCCGCGGCCTCTGGCTCGAGCTCGGCGGCGACGGCATCGACTTCCAGGCCGGGCAGTACGTCAATCTCCACCTGCCCGGGCTCGACCAGCCGCGCGCCTTCTCGATCGCGAGCCCGCCCGCGCAATCGAATCTGCTCGAACTCAACGTGCGCCGCGTCGACGGTGGCGCCGGAACCACGTGGCTGCACGAAGTCGCCGCCGTCGGCGACACCCTGCGGCTCACCGCACCGCTGGGGCGCTTCTTCGTGCGCAGGTCGGCGCCCGAGCCGCTGATCTTTCTCGCCGGCGGCTCGGGCCTGTCGAGTCCGAAGTCGATGATCGAGGACCTGCTCGCCGCCGGCGAGGAACGTCCCATGACCTTGATCCACGGCGTGCGCAACCAGGCCGAGATCTACTACGCGGACGTGTTCCGCGCGCTGGCCGCGACGCATGCGAACTTCCGCTACGAGGTCGTGTTGTCCGATGCCGCCGACGACGCCACCTGGGCCGGGCCGCACGGTTTCGTGCACGAGCATGCCGAGCGCCTGTTCGCAGGCCGCTTTGCCGGCCACAAGGCCTACCTGTGCGGCCCGCCGCCGATGATCGATGCCTGCATCACCACCCTGATGCAGGGGCGCCTGTTCGAAGAGCACATCTTCATGGAGAACTTCTATACCGCGGCCGATGCCGCCCAGCCGGCGCGCCGCAGCGCCCTGTTCCGGAAGTTCTGATGGCGTTCACGATCACGGTGGCCGACACCGGCGAGCGTTTTCCCTGTGCCGAGGGCCAGAACGTGCTCGCGGCCATGGTGCGGCTCGGCCGCCGCGACATCCCGGTCGGTTGCCGCGGCGGCGGCTGCGGTATCTGCCGTGTGCAGGTCCTCGGCGCGGCCCGCTACCGCACGCTCAAGATGAGCCGCGCGCAGGTCAGCGCCGCGGACGAGGCGCGCGGCATCGCGCTGGCCTGCAAGCTGCTGCCCGAGGCCGATCTCACCGTCAAGGCGCTCGGCCTGCTCGAGTGTCGCCTGAATCCCGTCGCCGGCGGTGCCCCGCACCGCGGTTGACGCAATCGACAGAGGAGGAGTTCACCATGTCGTTTCGAGGTGTCATGAGACCGGGTCATGCCGTGATCCGGGTACTGGAGATGGAGCCGGCAGTGACGCACTACGTCGAGCGCCTGGGCCTGATCAAGACCAACGAGGACGCCCAGGGCCGGGTCTATCTCAAGGCCTGGGACGAGCACGACGCGTTCTCCATCGTGCTGCGCGAAGCCGATGCCCCGGGGCTGGACGTCATGGCCTTCAAGGTCCACGGCACGGCCGAGCTCGATCGCCTGGAGGCCGACCTGCGCGCCTACGGTGTGAACTGCGAACGCGTCGCGGCCGGTGAACTCGCGGACTGCGGCCACCGCGTGCGCTTCGAGATCCCGACCGGTCACGCCATCGAGCTGTACGCGGAGAAGAAATACGTCGGCAACCTGGTCGGCAACCACAATCCGAACCCGTGGCCCGAGGGGCTCAAGGGCATGCAGGTCTACCGTTTCGATCACTGCCTGCTGTACGGGCCCAAGCTCGCCGACAACCTGGATCTCTTCACCAACGTACTCGGCTTCGATCTCACCGAGCGTATCGTGACCCCGGACGGCGGCCTGCTCGCGACCTTCTTCTCGTGCTCGAACAAGGCCCACGACATCGCCTTCGTCCACCACGACGTGCCGGACAAGTTCCACCACGCCTCGTTCATGCTGATGACCTGGGAAGAGGTACTGCGCGCGGCGGACATCATGAGCATGCACGACATCGCGATCGACATCGGCCCGACCCGCCACGGCATCACGCGCGGCCGCACGATCTATTTCTTCGACCCGTCCGGCAACCGCAACGAGGTGTTCTGCGGCGATTACACCTGGTACCCGGACCGCGAGCCGATCACCTGGGAAGCCGGCGAAATCGGACGCGCGATTTTCTACCACGACCGGCGCCTGAACGAGAACTTCCTCGGCGTGGTGACCTGAGCGATTCAGGCCGACGAACGTCGTCTCACCGGCGCGCAACCATCAATATCACACGGGGAGCAAACCCTATGAGCTGGAACACCGTCGAGGTCGAACGCCGCGGGGACGTCGCCATCGTCACCATGACCCGGCCCGAAAGTCTCAATGCCTTCAACTACGAACTCATTCGTGAGCTGACCGACGTCGCGCGCAGCTTCCACGAGGATCACGACACCCACGCGGTCGTCCTGCGTGGCGCGGGACGCGGCTTCTGCGCCGGTTTCGACCTCAAGCAGGCGCCCGCCGAGGGCAGCTTCGCCGAGCGCCGTGCGGCGACCCATCTCGGCCGCCACCTGTGTCGCGCCTGGGAGGACATGCCGCAGACCACCATCGCCGCCATCGAGGGGCCGGCGGTCGGTGCCGGCGCGGCGATCGCTATCTGCTGCGACTGGCGCGTGATGGCCGAGGATGCCTACTACTACGTGCCCGAGGTCAAGATCGGCCTGACCTTGCAATGGCAGGCCATCCCGCGCCTCGTCGCGCTGGTCGGGCCGGCGCGCACCAAGCGCATCGTCATGCTGTGCGAGAAGATGGGTGCCGCCCAGGCGCTCGAATGGGGTCTGTGCGAGGAACTCGCCGCGCCCGGCGCCGCGCTCGACAAGGCGCTCGAACTCGCGCGCGCCGCCTGCACCATGCCGCCGGTCATCATGACCATGAGCAAGCAGGCCATCAACGCCACCGCCAACGCCCTGCTGCATGCCACCGCGCACATGGACGCCGACGTCTCGATGCTGGTGTTCGACAGCGAGGACGCAGTTGCCGCGCGCGCGGCGTTCAAGAAGGGCGGTAAAGGCTGATCGGCAAACGGGGACAGTATACTTTTGCACGCCGTTCAGCCGCGGCGTCATGCCGCGCAAAAGTATACTGTCCCCGTGTCCAGGCGCGCCGGGGATCGGCTCAGCGCATGTTGAACCCGGCGTAGTCGTGGTCCGCCACCTCGTCACACTTGGCGCGGTAGGTGGGGAAGCCACCGGCATAGGCGACGAAGCCGGTGACCTTGTCCGGCACGTTCTCGTTGATGCCCATGATCCACGACTTCGCGGTGGGGAACAGCGTTGCCGCGGCGGTCTCGTTGACGTGCTCGGTCCAGGCGTCCTCGGCGGCGACCTCGGGCTCGATGCGCTGCACGTGCTTGTCGTGCAGGTGCTTCATGAGACCGAACATCCAGTCGACGTTCTGCTCGATGCAGCGCGGGATGTTGCAGAACGCGGCGCCGTTGTGCGGCCCGACCAGGGTGAACAGGTTGGGGAAACCCGCGATCTGCATGCCGAGGAAGGTGCGCGGGCCGTCACGCCACTTGTCCCTGAGTTTCTGCTCGCCGACGCCGCTGATGTCGATGCGGTGCAGGGCACCGGTCACGGCGTCGAAGCCGGTGGCGTAGATGATCATGTCCAGTTCGTACTCGGCTGCCGCGGTCTTGATGCCGGTCGCCGTGATGCGCTCGATGGGATCCTCGCGCACGTCGACCAGTTCCACGTTGGGCTGGTTGTAGCACTCGTAGTAGTTGGTCTCGAGCGGTACGCGGCGGGTGCCGAAACCGTGGTCCTTCGGGATCAGCTTCTCGGCCACGGCCGGATCCTTGACCCGCTGGCGAATCTTGTTGGCGATGAACTCGGTGAGATAGGCATTCGCCTTGGGGTCGGTGAGGGTGTCGCGGAAGGAGCCGAGCCAGATACCGAAACCGGGCTCGTTGTAGAGATGCTCGTAGAACGCGTTGCGTTCCTCGTCCGAGACCTCCAGGGCCGAACGCGGATCGAAATCATGGATGAAGCTGCCGAAGGACTTGCGGCACTTGTCGAAGATCTCGGGATAGCTCGCCTTCATCTTCGCCGCGGTGGCGTCGTCGACCTTGCTGTTCAACAGCGGCGCGCACCAGTTCGGCGTGCGCTGGAAGACGTAGAGCTGGTCGGCCGTCTTGGACACCTCCTGGATGACCTGCACGCCGGTGGCGCCGGTGCCGATGACGCCCACGCGCTTGCCGGTGAAATCCTTGACCGGGCTGCCGAAACCGTTCGGATCGCGCGGCCACAGCGCGGTGTGGTAGGCCTCGCCCTTGAAGTCGTCGACCCCGGGGATCTTCGGCATCTGCGGCGCCGACAAGGGCCCCGTCGCCGAGATCAGGTAATGGCAGCGCGCCGTGCCGCCGTCCTCGAAGGTGAGCTGCCACTCGTTGTTCGATTCGTCGTAAGCAGCCGCCTTCAGCCGCGTGTTGAAGGTGATGTCGCGGCGCAGGTCGTGCTTGTCGGCGACGAAATTGAGGTATTCCAGGGTCTCCGGCTGGGGTGAGAACTGCTCCTTCCAGGTCCACTCCTCGAGCACGTCGGGAAACACCGAGTAGCCGTAGGAATAGGACTCCGAGTCGAAGCGGCAGCCCGGGTAGCGGTTCCAGTACCAGGTGCCGCCGACCCCGGAGCCGGCCTCGTAGACGTGGTGGGTGAGGTCGAGTTCGCGCAGGCGGTAGGACATGTACATGCCACAGATGCCGGCGCCGATGATGATGACGTCGTGATAATTGCCCGCCGTCGAATGCTCGGCGGACCCGCTCCCTTGTTGGCTGGCCATGGTGGTCGTTCTCCCCTTGTTGCAGCGCGAAAGCCGGATCTCGCGTCCGGCACGTGGGGGGATGCTAGGCAGGCCCTCGCGATCCCTGCTTGACCGGGATCATGTACAGGGGTGGGGGCGGGGTGGGGGAGAGCGCGTTACGGGGACAGTTTACTTTTGCCTGGCGCAACGCCGGGGCATCGGGGCACGCAAAAGTAAACTGTCCCCATAGGACCAAGCGCAACGCCGGGGCATCGAGGCACGCAAAAGTAAACTGTCCCCATAGCACCCCGCTACAGCGGCGTGGCGAGCAGTGAATCGATGCGCGCGGTGTCGACGACCACGGTGCGCTCGACCAGCCGCGCCGTGCCGGCCGAGACGGCGATGCGGTCGCGGTACTCGCCGACGCTGTAGAGCACGGTCTCGCCGTAGCTCGCGCTGTCGAGCCAGGTGCGGTAGACGGCGTAGTTGGTGC
This sequence comes from Gammaproteobacteria bacterium, assembly GCA_024235015.1. Lineage (GTDB taxonomy): Bacteria > Pseudomonadota > Gammaproteobacteria > JACKNG01. The sequence goes on along the minus strand of JACKNG010000002.1, from coordinate 521,911 downwards.
GAGCCTCCACCAGTGCGCCGTCCTCGCCGACGATGTGCGCGCGCCCGATGAGGTGACGATAGGCATGCGGGCCGAAGATGTTCGCTTCGCGGTGGGCGACCACGCGGTCGGCCAGCATGCCGCGGCTGTCGCAGCGGATCAGGGCGAGCGGTAGTCCGGCATCGACGTTCTCGCGCGGCACCACCTGGTACAGGCAGGGGTCGGTGAAGAACGCCGGCCAGTCCTCGAGGCGGTCGGCGTCGATGCACGCGGCGTAGGCGGCGTTGAGGTCGTCGATGGCCTGGCGCAGGACGAGCTTATCCACGGTCACCTCCGGGGGCATGGCCGACACGCTCGCCGAGCAGTTCGCGGTAGTGCTGCCAGAAGCCGCGGATGGCCGCCTCGTTCACCAGGTCGTCGCGGTCGGCGGCGTCGTAACCACCCATGACGACGACCGACTCGGCAGCGGTGCGGTCGGCGATCGCGCGCTGCACGATCTCGGTCGCATGCCCGTCCTCCATCGAGATGAAGCCGGCGGGCCCGATGAGATTCGCCTGCTTGAGCCGGATGGCGGTCAGCTCGGGGTCGTCGTCGGCATAGCCGAACAGGGTGACGACGAGTTCGAAGCGTCCCACGCCCTTGGGCAGCAGCTGGCGCACGGCGAGCGTGTTCTGGATCTGCTGGACGACGAGGCCGGGGAACACCGAGAGGATCTGCAGGCCGCGGAACTCGGGCCGGCCGGTCACCAGTGAAGGGTCGGCGAGGGTGTACTTCGCGCGGTAGCTGGTGACGTCTTCGGCGGCGAGCCTGGCCGCTTCGGCCTTGGCATCGGCCGGCCAGGATTCGAGCACGCAGTGACGCCGCCGCGGGTCCATGTGGATGCGTCCCGGTTGCGAAGAGCGGTAGAAACCGAAGGTCGCGTGGAACAGGTGCAGCAGGCTCGCATGGTAGGGATCGCGCACGTTCTCGGCGTAGAGCTTCCAGTTCGCCGCGGCATACTGGCGCGTATGCCCGAGCACCGTGAGGGGGCGATTGAAGATGCCGTCCAGCGCCGCCCGCATGGGCGCGCCGAGGTAGTCGTCGAGCGCTTCCACGGCGGGGTCGAAGGCGGCGAACACGAGGTCGCCGTAGGTCGCCACCGCGAGGGTCTGCAAACCGTGCCGGGCGAGATCGAAATCCGCCGGCGCGCCACCCTTGCCGTCGATGCCGGCGCGGAACGGCACGCCGCGCAGGCGGCCGGCAGGGTCGTAGGTCCACTGGTGGTAGACGCAGCGGTGCGCGTTGCGATTGCCGCGCGGCTCGCGGCACACCAGGGCGCCGCGGTGGGCGCAGCGATTGACCCAGCAGTGCAGCGCGCCGTCGCGGTCGCGGGTCAGCACCACCGGGGTGTCGCCGACGAAGCTCGCCTTGAAGTCTCCGGGTTCGGGGACCTCGGCGGCGAGGCCGACGAAGTTCCAGGTCGGGCCACGGAACAGGTGGCGCTGCTCGGCGTCGTAGACGTCCTGGTCGTAGAACAGGCGGTAGGGCACCTGCGTGGCGTGGCGCCGTGCTGCCGCCGACGTGTCGATGTCGCTCGTGCTCGTCATGTTCCTCCCCCGGCCGCTGCGGACCCGGGCGAGACCGGGCTGGCTCGCCGGGCGCGCCGGCCACGTTAACCGAAGTGACGGGCGCGGTCGAAGCGGTGTCGTTCAGGCCTCGCCGGCCGCCGTGGCATAGCGGGCGAAGGCGGCGCGGGTGGCGTCGGCGGTGCGCTGGACGTGGACCTCGATGGCCCGGCGCGCCGCGGCCACGTCGCGCGCGAGGGCGGCCTCGAAGATGGCGCGATGCTCGGCATCGACGTCGCGCTGCGCGTCGTGTTCGAGAATGGAGATCAGCCGGTACCGCTTGTGCTGTTCGTAGAGCGTACGCCGCACGCGCAGCAGCAGCGTCGATTCGCAGGCCGCGATGAGCGCTTCGTGGAAGGCCTGGTTGCGCACCTCCCACTCGCGCAGCGCCGCCGCGTCTCGGCCGTCGAGCTTGTGCAGGTGATGCCAGGCGGCGACCAGGTTGCCCTCCCAGGCGTCGTCGCCCTGGCGGATGGCGTCGCTCGCCGCTTCGCATTCGAGCAGGATGCGCAGCCGCGTGATGTCGTCGAGCTCGGCCAGCGACAGCGGCGCGACGTTGAAACCGCGCTGGCCGGCGGCAGTGACGAAGCCCTCCCCGGCGAGGCGGTTGAGCGCTTCGCGCAAGGGGCTCGCGCCGGTGTCGTAGATGTCGCGTAGTTCCTCGATGCGCAGCTTGGCCTCGGGCGGCAGGCGACCGGCGATGATGTCGCTGCGCAGCCGTTCGTAGGCCGCTTCGCTCAAGGTCCTGCCGCTCACTCGTCCCATGCGCCCTGCGTCCGCAGCCGTCGTGGTTCTCCCGTTGACCGGAAGAATATCGATGTATTCGAGAAATATCGATATTCATTTCCGGGCTCGCTACAATCCCGCCCTGCGTCCTGCAGCAACCAGCGCTGGCGAGGAACCTTTCATGGCGACATCGAGTAGCGATCTGGCCCGGCGCGCCGCCGGCGAGATGCTCAACTTCATCGACGGCGAGTTCGTCCGTTCCGCCGACGACGGTTGCTTCGAGACCTTCGACCCCACCTGCGGCCAGCCCTATGCCAGCGTGCACGCAGCCGGCGAGGCGGAGGTCGACCGCGCGGTGCGCGCTGCGCGCGACGCACTCGACGGACCCTGGGGCAAGCTGACCGTTGCCGAACGCAGCGCGCTGCTGTTCAAGCTCGCCGCGCGCATCAATGAACGCTTCGAGGAATTCCTCGTCGCCGAATGTCTGGACACCGGCAAGCCCCATGCGCTCGCACGCCACATCGACATCCCGCGTGGCGCCGCCAATTTCACCGTCTTCGCCGACCTCGTGCGCAACGTGCCGACCGAGAGCTACCGCATGGAGACGCCGGACGGCGCCGGAGCGCTGAACTACGGCGTGCGCCGACCGAAGGGTGTGATCGCCGTAATCTGCCCGTGGAACCTGCCCCTGCTGCTGATGACCTGGAAGGTCGGGCCCGCCCTGGCCTGCGGCAACACGGTGGTGGTCAAGCCCTCGGAAGAGACGCCGGCAACGGCGACCCTGCTCGGCGAGGTCATGAACGAGGTCGGCATCCCGCCCGGGGTGTACAACGTGGTCAACGGTTTCGGCGCCGGCTCGACCGGCGAGTTCCTGACCCGCCACCCGCAGGTCGACGCCATCACCTTCACCGGCGAGACGGTCACCGGCACGGCCATCATGCAGAATGCCGCCGTCGGTATCCGCGACGTCAGCTTCGAACTCGGCGGCAAGAACGCCGGCGTGGTGTTCGCCGATGCCGATTTCGACGCCGCCGTCGACGGCATCAGCCGCGCGGCCTTCGCCAACTGCGGCCAGGTCTGCCTCGGCACCGAACGCGTCTACGTCGAACGGCCGATCTTCGAGCGCTTCGTCGAGGCGCTGAAAGCGCGCGCCGAGGGCCTGAAGATCGGCCTGCCCGCGGCCGCCGACACCGGTCTCGGGCCGATGGTGTCGAGCCAGCAGCGCGACAAGGTCCTTGGCTACTACGAACGCGCGCGTGCGCTCGGCGCGACTGTGGTCACCGGCGGCGGCGTGCCCGACATGCCGCACGAGCAAGCCGGCGGCTACTGGATCGAGCCGACCATCTGGACCGGTCTCGCCGAGGATTCCCCCATCGTGCGCGAGGAGATCTTCGGGCCGTGCTGCCACCTGCGACCCTTCGACGACGAGGACGAGGTCGTCGCGCTCGCCAACGCCACCGACTACGGCCTGTGCACGACCATCTGGACCCAGCACGCGGCGCGTGCGCACCGCGTCGCCGAGCGTATCGACGTCGGCATCACCTGGGTCAACTGCTGGTTCCTGCGCGACCTGCGCACATCCTTCGGCGGCGCCCGGCAATCCGGCATCGGCCGCGAAGGCGGCGTGCATTCGCTGGAGTTCTATACCGAGCTCCGCAACGTCTGTATCAAGCTGTGAACGACGACACGAGGCAAGACTGAAACCCATGGACAAGGCCACCATCGACGGCTTCGGCGACGCCCTCTACGCGGCGTTGCGCAAGCGTCGCACCATCGCGCCGCTCACCGAGCAGGCGCCGGACATCACGCTGGAAGATGCCTACCAGATCTCGCTGCGCATGCTCGAGCATCGCCTCGCCGACGGCGAGAGGATCGTCGGCAAGAAGATCGGCGTCACCTCCAAGGCGGTGATGACCATGCTCGACGTCCACCAGCCCGATTTCGGCTACCTCACCGACACCATGATGTATGCCACCGGCGCCGAGGTGCCGGCCTCGCGCGAGCTCATCGCGCCGCGCGCCGAGGGCGAGATCGCCTTCGTGCTGAAGCGCGACCTGGAAGGCCCGGGGGTGACCAATGCCGACGTCATCCGCGCCACCGATTTCGTCATGCCGTGCTTCGAGATCGTCGATTCGCGCATCACCGACTGGAAGATCCGGATCCAGGACACCGTGGCGGACAACGCCTCGTGCGGCGTGGTGGTGATGGGCGACCGCGCGGTAGCGCCGGCCGACGTCGACCTGTCGACCTGCGGCATCGTGGTGAGCCTGAACGGCGAGATCATCTCGACCGGCGCCGGGGCGGCCGCGCTGGGCTCGCCGGTCAACTGCGTGACCTGGCTGGCCAACACCCTCGGCCGCATCGGTATCCCGCTCAAGGCCGGCGAGGTCATCCTGTCCGGCTCGCTGGTGCCGCTGCAGCCGGTCAAGCCCGGCGACAACATGAGCCTGGTCATCGGCGGCATCGGCGGCTGCGCCGTGCGTTTCGTGTAATCGGCGGAGAACCACCCCATGCCCGTCAATGCAGCGATCATCGGTTCCGGCAACATCGGGACCGACCTCATGGTCAAGGCCCTGCGCAGCGCCAACGTCAGGCCGGTGTGGATGGTCGGCATCGATGCCGATTCCGACGGCCTGGCGCGCGCCCGCGCGGCCGGTCTCAAGACCACCGCCGACGGTGTCGCCGGCCTGTTGCCGCACGTCGCGGCGGACAACATCCAGATGGCCTTCGATGCCACCTCCGCCTACGTGCATGCCGACAACGCCGCCAGGTTGCAGGCGCAGGGCGTGCTCATGATCGATCTCACGCCGGCCGCGATCGGGCCTTACTGCGTGCCGCCGGTGAACCTCGCCGAGCACGTCGGGCGCCAGGCGATGAACGTCAACATGGTCACCTGCGGCGGCCAGGCGACGATCCCGATGGTCGCCGCGGTGTCGCGCGTACAACCGGTCGAGTACGCCGAGATCGTCGCCACCGTGGCGAGCAAGTCGGCCGGGCCCGGGACGCGCAGGAACATCGACGAGTTCACCCGCACCACCGCCGGCGCGGTTGAGCAGATCGGGGGCGCCGCGCGCGGCAAGGCCATCATCATCCTCAACCCGGCCGAGCCGCCGCTGATCATGCGCGACACCGTGCATTGCCTGACGGTCGACTCGCCGGACGAGACGGCGATCACGCGCTCGGTGCACGAGATGATCGCCGAGGTGCAGCAATACGTGCCGGGTTACCGCTTGAAGAACGGCCCGGTGTTCGACGGCCGCCGCGTGTCGATCTTCCTCGAGGTCGAGGGCCTCGGCGACTACCTGCCGAAGTACGCCGGCAATCTCGACATCATGACCGCCGCGGCACTGCGCACGGCGGAGATGTTCGCAGAGGAGATCATCGACGGGCGGCTGAAATTGGCAGCAGGCGGGTGAGCGCGGGCATGGAATTCGTTTCGGCGTCGACGGGGTCCGACCCCGTTGGGGGGCAGACCCCTTGCCGTGGCCGGACGAGGGCGGGGCGTTCGAGGTCGACCGGGTCTGACCCCGTAGGGAGTCAGACCCGGTGCCGTGGTTCGCGGTGGGAACCGTGTTTCGAGACGAGGACAGAGCGATGAACCTGACGGGCAAGAAGGTCAAGCTGCACGACATGTGCCTGCGTGACGGCATGCATGCCAAGCGCCACCAGATCCTGCTGGACGAGATGGTCAGCGTCGCCTCGGCACTCGACGCGGCCGGCGTGCCGTTGGTCGAAGTCACCCATGGCGACGGTCTCGGTGGCGCTTCGATCAATTACGGTTTCCCGGCCTTCACCGACGAGCAGTACCTCGGCGCGGTGGTGCCGGCGATGCAGCAGGCCAGGATCTCGGCCCTGCTCATTCCCGGCATCGGCACGGTCGAGCACCTGCACATGGCGAAGGACTGCGGCGTCGCCTGCATCCGCGTCGCCACCCATTGCACCGAGGCCGACGTCGCCGAGCAGCACATCGGCGCGGCGGCGAAGCTCGGCCTCGACACCGTCGGCTTCCTCATGATGGCGCACATGGTGAGCCCGGAAGAACTGGTGGCGCAGGCGCGGCTGATGGCCGACTACGGCGCCAACTGCATCTACTGCACCGATTCGGCCGGCTACATGCTGCCGGACGACGTCAACGCCCGCATCGGCGCGCTGCGCGCGGCGCTTCCGGCCGACATCGAGATCGGTTTCCACGGCCATCACAACCTGGCCATGGGCGTGGCCAACTCGCTCGCCGCGGTCGAGGCCGGCGCGGCGCGCATCGACGGCTCGGTCGCCGGGCTCGGCGCCGGCGCCGGCAACACGCCGCTCGAGGTCTTCGCCGCGGTGCTCGATCGCATGGGCGCGGAGAGCGGCGTGGATCTGTTCAAGCTGATGGACGTCGCCGAGAGCCTCGTCGTGCCGATGATGGACCAGCCCATCCGGGTCGACCGTGATTCGCTCATCCTCGGTTACGCCGGCGTCTATTCCTCGTTCCTGCTCCACGCCCAGCGCGCTGCGGCCAAGCACGGCGTACCCTCGGCCGACATCCTGGTCGAACTCGGCCGGCGCAAGACCATCGGCGGCCAGGAGGACATGATCGAGGACGTCGCGCTCAGCTTGCGCGCGCAACGCACGGGGGCGCCGTCATGACCCTGGACGAAGCCACCGTCGAGGCGCTGGCCGCGCGCCTGCTCGCCGCCGAGCGCGAGCGTAAACCGATCACCAAGATCACCGACGAGCATCCGCATCTCGACTACGACGACGCCTACGCGATCCAGAACCGCATCCGCGCCCACAAGCTCGCGGCCGGCGAGACCATCGCCGGGCTCAAGGCCGGGCTGACGTCCAAGGCCAAGATGAAGCAGATGAACGTGGCCGAGCCGGTGTTCGGATTCATGACCGACCGCGGCGCCTGGCCGGACGGTGGCGCCATCGAACGCGATCGCTACATCGCGCCGCGCATCGAGGCGGAGATCGCTCTCGTCACGAAACGCGACCTCGCCGGGCCGGGGTGTCACCTCGCCGAGGTGCTGGCAGCGATCGACTTCGTCCTGCCGGCGGTCGAGGTGCTCGATTCGCGTTACGAGAACTTCCGCTTCGACATGGTCTCGGTGGTGGCGGACAACACCTCGGCGGCCGGTTTCGTCACCGGTGGCCGGCCGCGCCGCCTGCGCGAGGTCGACCTGCCGACCCTGGGGCTGGTGGTGGAGAAGAACGGCCAGGTGGTCGAGGTCGGCGCCGGCGCCGCGGTGCTCGGCCACCCTGCGGAATCGATCGTCATGCTGGCCAACAACCTCGCCCGTCGCGGCGAGCACATTCCCGCCGGCAGCTTCATCATGACCGGCGGCATCACGGCGGCGGTCGCCGTCGATCGCGGTGACGCCATCACCGTGAGATTCCAGGATCTCGGCAACCTGTCGCTGCGTTTCGCCTGACGCCGCGCCGGCTCAGGCCGCCCAGTCGAAGAAGCGCAGGCAGTCGACGGTGAGATCGAACAGGTGGCTGCAGCCGTTGCGGCCGCCGACGTGGTCGGCGACGGCGCGCGCGTAGGCGCCGTCGAGGCGCTGGCCACGCAGGGTCGGCAGGCCGTGCTGGCCGCCTTCGCAGATACCCATGAAGGCGAGCCGGCGCCAGCCGTTGCCGGCCTCGAGCACCGTGCCGTCGTGGCCGAGGCCGAGCGCGACGTCGAGGTCGTGGAAGGAATCGCGCATGGCGTGGGCGAGGTCGTAACCGCTGCCGTCGGCGCGGACGGTGACCGCGAGTTCCTTGCGACGGGAAAAGAAGCCTGCCTGCCCTGGTTCGGGCGAGACCAGGTCGAGATCGAAACAGCGTACTTCGCGCTCGGCGAACAGCGGCGCCGATTCGTCGCGGTAGGCGAAACAGGTGTTGCACACGTTGCCCCAGTCGGCACGGTCACGTTCCCAGGCCATGCGGGCGAGGCGGCTGGACGGGTTGTCGATGCCAGCGGCCTGCGACGCGAAGCGTTCGTGGTCGCCGGGCGGCACCGGGAAGCCCTGCAGGCTGGCGCGCGCCATGTCGATGGCGAGCGCGAGATGTTCGCGTACACCGCGTCCGGTGCCGAGCGCCTCGCGCATGGCGCGGGTGAAGCCCTGGCTGGCCTGGCTGCCGGCGATGGCACCGGCGCGCGCGGCGAGCGCCGGATCGAGGACATCGCCGTCGCCTTCGAGGTGGCGCGCCTCGGCCGCGACGATCAGGTAGTCGGGCACGCGCACCTGCCAGCGGTACTCGATCGCCAGGCGATGATCGCCGAGGGTGCCGACGACCGTCATGAGGCGATCGCCCTCGTAGTCGAGGCGCGCCGTGAAGCTGCGCGCGTAACCGGCGTCGGGCAGGGCCAGGGGGGCGGTGATGGCGGTGGTCATGGGCGTTGCTGGAGCGGGTGATCAGGGCGCGACGATAACGGCATTCGCGGCCGCGCAACAAGCCGTGTCGGCGCACGCTATACTCCCTCGCCATGTCCACTACGCCCGCCCCGGCCCGGCCATCGGCCACCGTCGTCATCGCCCGCGACCGCGCGGGTGAGTTCGAAGTCCTGCTGCTCCGTCGCAATGAACGGGTCGTCTTCCATGGCGGCTCGTGGGTGTTTCCCGGCGGCCGTGTCGACGAGGCCGATGCCGCCGAGGCGGCGGGCTCGGAGATCGAGGCGGCGCGCCGCGCGGCGGTGCGCGAAGCGGTGGAGGAAACCGGGCTCGCGCCCGACCCGGCCAGCCTGCTGCCGTTCGCACACTGGACGACGCCGGAAATCCTGCCCAAGCGTTTCGCCACGTGGTTCTTCCTCGCCCCGCTCGAACACGACGAACCGGTCGTCATCGACAACTCCGAGATCGTCGACTTCCGCTGGTACAGCCCGGCCGCGGCGCTGGCCGCCCATGCCGCGGGCGACATCGAACTGCCGGCGCCGACCTTCGTCTCGCTGCTCGGCTTCAGTCGCTTCGCCGCGCTGGCGGCATTGCGCGATCACCTGCGTGAGGCCGTCGTCGAGCGCTTCGTACCGCGCGTGGTCAAGCTCGACGACGGCCGCGCCACGCTCTACGAGGAAGACGCCGGCTATGCCACCCTCGACATGGCGGCGCCGGGGCCGCGCCATCGTCTGGTCATGCGCGGACGCGAGTTCGAATACATCCGCGATTTCTGAGTTCTCGACGTCACGTTCCCGGTTCCGTGCCGAGAGGCTCGACGGGCGCTGACTCCGGGGCGTCGTGTCGGGGGACGGTCGATCTCGACGGGGCCTGCCGGCTGCGGGGATGTGTCGGTGGGCGGCTGGTCTCGACGGGGTCTGACCCCAAGGGGGCGAACCTGGTCGGGACAAACCCCTCGCCGAGTTGTAACCCCTTGGGGTCAGACCCCGTGCCGGTGCTCTCCTCCTCGCTGACCGCCCGCGCTCGACCTCGTGTCGGAGTTCTCCTCCTCGCCAACCGGGCGCGCCGGACCCGTGCGGGGTTGCACCCCCGCGGGCCCTTCATCCCGCGTGTTACGAAACTTCGCGCCTGACGCGAAGTTGTCACGCAATCGCAACCGCTGGTTAACCGCAGGTTAATCGGCGCGTCACACGACCTCCCTACGCTCTCTTCCGGTCGAGTGCGATGCGCGATCGGACATCGCCTTCATCGCACTCGGGCAGCGCAGGGATGTGCTGCAGGTTCGAAACGGAGATTTCGGAACCACGACCGAAGGAAGGCGCGCAGACGTCCGGTGCGGTCGGGAGGGTGAGCGGGGCACGCCGGCGGCGTCGCCGCGTGTCGTTCGCGGTGCGGTGCATGCACACGGCTCCGCCTCCCTGCCCGTCATCGGATAGCTGCGCTGTCGCCCCGTGGTGGTGACCGATGAACCGTGCGGCGCTCGCCACCCCCCGGCGAGCGAGGAACGCACGACTTGCGGTTGCGACCGAGCGGCGAATCACCGCCGGACGCGGTTCCACGAGTGCCGACGGTGCGCCCTCCCGCTGACGGGAGGCGGCCGTGCAGTTGACAACGATTCGCCCGATCTCGGCCTATGTGGAGACACTGATGAAAAAGACCCTGCTCGCATCCCTCATCGCGGTCGCGTGTGGCAATGCCTACGCCATCGATCCCTTCATTCCTTTGAACAGCAGCAACGCGCCGGCGACCCTGCTCACCACCAGCCAGGACACCAACCCCTTCGTGCTGGCGCCGGGCTGGACGGCAACCAAGATCACCGACCGCAACACCCTGTTCGCCAACTTCGGTGCCGGCGCCGGCGGCGAGTTCCAGGCCAGCTTCGGCAACTGGGACATGGTCGACGTGAGCCGTAACGGCCGGTACGCCTTCGTGCCGTTCGAAGTCACCGGCGGTGCCGGTGTCATCCGCTACGACCGCATCACCCAGACCTCGACCACCCTGCTGGGCGGCAATTCCACCGGCATCTACGACACCAACCCCAATGACGGTTGGGATCCGTTGAACGACGACTTCCAGCGTCTCGATCCCGCCACCTACACGCCGGCCGGCACCCTGCTCACCGGTGAAGAAGAGCCCACCGGGCGCCTGTTCGAGATCATGAACCCGAGCACCGCGACCGGCCGTGCCGACGCCGACGTGCGCTGGTTGTCGAACATCCCCGCCGTGCACCACGAAGGGCTGCGCTTCGACAGCGTCGGTCGACTCTACTTCGTCGACGAGAACAACAGCGGCTCGATCTACCGCATGACCCCGAACGTGAGTGGCGATTACGCGGCGGGTAAGGTCGAGGTGCTGGCCGATGTCGACGGTCTGCTCAACGCTGCCCAGAACTGGAACTCCGGCGCCAACCAGGCCGCGGGTGCGCGCACCGGTGCGGCGCAGTGGATCGAGATCGTCGACGTCAACGGCAATGCACTGACGGCCGCCAATCCCTTCGACTTTGGCTCCGCCGGTGGTCGCGCCGCGGCCGACGAAGTCGGCGGTACGCCCTTCGGGCGGCCCGAAGACGCCGTTGTCGGCACCCTGTTCGACAACGAGATCCTCTACTTTGCCGCCACCAGCGAGAACGGTGTCTACGGTATCAACCTCGCGACCAACGAGGTGTTCGAGGCGGTCATGGCCGGGGTCACCACCGATGCCAGCACCGGCCTGCCGGTGCCGGTCGGCTGCAACAGCACCTACGGCATGTGCAGCCCCGACAACCTCGAGCTGACCTACGGTCCGAACGGCGAGATCCAGTTGTTCGTGATCGAGGACCAGAACCCGGGCGACATCTGGATGGCGACCGACAGCGACTTCGACGGCGTCATGGACACGATGGCCCTGTTCGCAAGTCTCGGGCCGTTCGGCTCGGAGCCGACCGGCCTGCGCGTCGATCCGCTGACCGGTGGCTTCCTGGTCAACGTCCAGCATCCGGGTGACGGCAACGACGCCCTGTGGCTGCTGCAGCAGTCCCCGGCGCCGGTGCCGCTGCCGGCCGCAGCCTGGCTACTCGGCCCGGCGGTGTTCGGTCTCGTCGGCCGTCGCCGCCGCAAGGCCGGCTGAGGCCGGTCATTGGCGATGAAGCGCAAGGTGCGCTGATGCCGAAGGCCCCGCCGTGCGGCGGGGCCTTCGCATCCCGCGTCGGGCCCGCGCCTAACCGGCGATGGCTGCCGAACCCGCGCTCATTCGGGAGCACGAGATCATGGTGAACCAATCCCTTCATCGCGCCGGTCGCATCGCGACGCTGTGGTGTGGCATGGCCGTCACGCCCCTGGTCGCGGCCGTCGACCCGAACCAGCCCTACCACCTGCAGATCCTGCAGGCCCTGACCGAGGCACCGACGCGCGACCAGGTGATTCCCTGGCAGCCACCCGGCGTCGATCCCACGGCATGGATGTCCAACCGCGAGGCGCCCGTGCCGCCGCAGTGCTATACCGACATCTCCCAGGGCATCGGCTACGAGGGCCGTCACAACCCCTGCTATGCCTGCCACCAGGACCAGGTCGCGGGGCGCGAGAACGCGCAGAACGATCGCAGCCTGCAGGAAGCCTACGCCTTCAGCGACGTCGGCCTGACCAACCACTGGACCAACCTGTTCGAGGATCGCAGTGCGCGCGTCGCGGCCATCAGCGATGCCGAGATCCTCGACTGGATCGACGACGACAACTACTCCGAACTCGCCGGCCGGTTACTGGCGGCCGGTTGGGGCGACGACGCCTACCCTGGCTGGGACAGCGCCGACCCGGCCGTCTACGGCACGCCCTGGTTGCCCGATCTCGCCAACCTGCAGGACGGTGCCGCCGCCTTCGACGTCAACGGCCTCGCCCTCGACGGCAGCTGGTGGGTGGCCTTCAACTACAAGCCGCTGCCGAGCACCTTCTGGCCGACCAACGGCTCGACCGACGACGTCATGATCCGCCTCGCGCCGTCGTTCTGGAAAACCACCGCCGGCGCCGCTTCCATCGACGTCTACCGCGCCAACCTCGCCCTGGTGGAGGCCAACATCAAGGGCGTCGAGCGCATCGGCGCGCTGCCCATCGACGAGATCGCCATCGGCCAGGACGTCAACGACGACGAGGTACTCGAGCCGGCCGTGACCGAGGTGGTCGTCGCCACCAATCGCAGGAACACGCCTGCCGGACCGCGCAACTTCTATCTCGGCCAGGCCGGGGCGAGCGAGGACATCGAGCCGTCCATCTACCCGCTCGGCACCGAGTTCCTGCACACCGTGCGCTACGTCGGCGTCGACGACGCGGGCAATATCTTCAATGCCCGGCGCATGAAGGAAGTGCGCTACATGCGCCGCTTCAAGCGCGGCCGCGTGTTCGATGCCGAGCTGCTCTACCAGGAGGAGGCGGTCGAGAAGGAGCAGGGCGCGTTGCCGACCTTCCTCGACCACGGCCACAGCGGCCTGGCCAAGCGCTTCGGCTGGCAGATCACCGGCTTCATCGAGGCCTACGACGGGCGCCTGCGCTGGAATACCTACGAAGAGAATGCCTTCTGCATGGGTTGCCACTCGTCGATCGGTTCGACCATCGACAAGACCTTCAGCTTCGCGCGCAAGCTCGACGGCGCCGCCGGCTGGGGCTACATCAACCTGCGTGGAATGCCCGACGTGCCCAACGTCGGCGAAGCGCTGGCCGAGATCCAGGCCTACCTCGAACGCGTCGGCGGCGGCAGCGAGTTCCGTTCGAATCCCGAGCTGGAAGCGCGCTTCTACCTCGCTGACGGCGTGACCGTGAACACCGTCGCCCTGGCCGGCGCCAGGGACACCTACGACCTGGTCACGCCCTCGCGCGCGCGCGCCCTGCAGCTCAACAAGGCTTACAAGGTCATCGTCGAGGACCAGGATTTCATCTTCGGCCGCGACGCGACGGCGACGCCGCCGCCGCGCGTGCTCGCCGCGGTCGACAACGAAACCTCGCCGACCCTCGCGCCACCCTACCAGCACGACTGGAACATCGTGCTCGACTGGAGCCAGGCCGACGCCAATGCCTGCATGTACGGTGGCGACGTCGACTTCGCCCAGCTCGACGGCGCCTGGATCGCGACCCTGGGCGGTACCGCGGTCGCCGAGTACGACCAGGTCTGCGCGCGCGGCACGGTCTCACTCGTCGGCGCCCTGCAGGTCGCCCTCGCCGACGGTTTCGTGCCGCAGCCGGGCGATCGCTTCGTGCTCGTGCGTGCCGGTGCGCTCGACGGCGGGTTCGACCACACCGTTCTGCCGAGCCTGCCGCAAGGGGCTTTCGCGCTGCGCGAAGAGGGCGAGTCGCTGGTGCTGGTGGTGACCGAGGACAGCGACCTCGACGGCATCAGCGACGACGCCGACAACTGCATCCTGGTCGCCAACGGTCCGGCGCTGCCGGATGCCGCCGGCAAGGTCCAGCTCGACAGCGACGGTGACGGCTACGGCAACGTCTGCGACGCCGACCTCAACAACGACGGCATCGTCAACGGCGGTGACATCGGGCCCCTGCGCGCCGCGCTCGGCACGGCCGGCGGTGCTGCCGATCTCAACGGCGACGGCGTCGTCAACGGCGGCGACATCGGCGTGCTGCGCGCGAGCCTGGGCAGCGTGCCCGGGCCGTCGGGTACGGCGCCGTGAGGCGCCTGCGCCCGCGGCGCGGGTACCACGCCACGGCGCTGCCGGCACGAACGAGCGAATCCACAGGAGAACCTCTCATGTCATGCAAGTCTTGTCTGCGTCTCGCCGTGCTCGGCGCGGTCGCCCTGCTGATCCTGCCGGTCCAGGCCGCGACGCTCGGCTTTGCCCCGGCCGACGCCGCGGTCACGGCCGGTGCGACCATCGAGATCACGATCGTCGGCAGGGATTTCACCGCCGGCGCCGGCGGCAGCATCGGCGGCGGCCTCAGCGTCAGCTGGGACCCGTCGATGCTCGCGCTGGCCGCCTACGACACGTCGGTGTTCGCCGGCGATCGCTTCTTCGCCGCCGACAACACCACCACCGTGCACGACGCCGTGGCCGGCGAGTTGCGCGATCTCAGCGTGCTCAGTCTGTTCGGCGTGGCCGATGCCGATTTCGACGTCGCGACCCTGGTCTTCGAGGGGCTGCAGGTGGGCGTGTCGCAGCTCGGGCTGGGCATCGGTCGCTTCGACTCGAACGCGGACAACGCCTGGTTCGACGGCGACGGCCTGGTCGCGGCCGAGCCGGTCTTCGTCGGCGGCAGCCTCGCGGTCACGGCGGTACCGGTGCCGGCCGCGCTGCCCCTGTTCGGCCTGCCGCTGAGCCTGCTGGCGCTGCGCCGGCGGGCGGGTTGGCAGGCGTGAAGAACTACGGCGGAGGCTATCTGCTGAGCGACCCGCTCGCCTTACACCTGGCGTTGCGCGCTACGCCTTTCACCAGCCTGCCAGGCGAGGGCGGCCACGGGCCCGGGGACCGGTTGCCCTCGACGGGGCTTGATACCAAGCGGCGGGGACTGCCTGGTTTCGACAGGGGTTGATCCGAAGCGGCGGGGACTGGCCGGGCTCGACGGGGGTTGACTCCAAGCGGCGGGGACAGGCTGGGCTCGACGGGGTCTGACCCCAAGGCGTTACATGTCGGAGATGGGTTTATACCCAGGGGGTTTGCCCCCTTGGGGTCAGACCCCGTGCCGTGGTTCGTTACGGCGGCGGTCGGCAGCAGACCCCGTGCCCCATTGGGGTCAGACCCCGTGCCGGGGTTCGCTACGGCTCAGCCACGCGGCTCGTCGAGCACGTACTCGAGCAGGTCCTCGACCACGCCGAGCGGGTCCATGGTCGCGGTCCAGTCGTACTCGCAGCCGTAGATCACCATGTCGTCGAGCGGCGAGCGGTGACGCACGAGGCAGGCCAGGGTGTAGAGGCGGCTCTGGCCGGGCAGGCGCAGCGATACGCTGATCTCGTCGTAGGCATTGAGGGCGGCGTCGACCTCGGGGGTGACGCTGAGGCTGAGCCCGGCGTTCGACAGCTTGCGCACGATGGCCTCGAATTCGAGCAGGCCGGCCTTGCCGCCGGCGTTCGGCGAGACGGTCGCGACCATCGGGACGTTGGTGGCCATGTACGCTCCAGGGAGGCCGGGCGGGGTGCCCGGCGGCGGCCGGCGCCATCCGCCCGCCGTTGCACCCACAACTATAGCCAAGGCGCTCCGCCGCGGCGCGCGGGGTCGTGGCGGCGAATGCAACAAATTGTCACGCCCGCCGTGCGCCGCCGGGCTTGGAGCGGCCGGCGTCGCGGGTTAGTTTGACCGCCTCGGCGGGCCGCCAACCGGTCCGCGACCAGCCGCGGAGGCCCTACGCACCATGAAGGATTTCACCGTCGACAACCTGACCGACGAAGTCGTGGCGGCCTACGTCGCCGGCGCGACCTCGCCGCGGCTCGCCCAGGTCTTCGAATCGCTGGTCCGGCATCTCCATGCCTTCGTGCTCGAGGTCGAACTGAGTGAGGGCGAATGGTTCGAGGCCATCCAGTTCCTCACCGCGACCGGCCAGCAGTGCGACGAGCGGCGCCAGGAGTTCATCCTGCTCTCCGACACCCTCGGCGTGTCGATGCTGGTCGACGCCATCAATCATCCCAAGGGCGGCCAGGGCACGGAGTCGACGGTGCTCGGCCCGTTCTACGTCGAGGGTGCGCCGGACATGCCCTATGGTGGCGACATCCGGCGTCGCCACCTCGCAACCGCCGAGCCCTGCCTGGTCACCGGCCGCGTCACCGACGCCGATGGCCAGCCCATCGCCGGCGCCACCCTCGACGTCTGGCAGACCTCGGCCAACGGTTTCTACGACGTGCAGGAAGCCGACGCCCCGCAGTGGAACCTGCGCGGTCGCTTCACCACCAATGAAGCCGGCGAATACGCCCTGGTGACGGAGAAGCCGGTGTCCTACCCGGTGCCGACCGACGGCCCGGTCGGGCGCCTGCTCGCGGCCGCCGGTCGCCACGCCTTCCGGCCCGCGCACATCCATTTCATCGTGCGCGCGCCGGGTTGCGAAGCGCTGGTTACCCACGTCTTCGTCGACGGCGATCCCTACCTCGATTCCGACGCCGTGTTCGCCACCAAGGCCAGCCTGGTCGGCGAGTTCAAGCCGGGTACGGACACCGATCTCGCCCGTCGCTGTGGTCTCGATGGCCCCCACAGCCACCTCGCGTTCGACTTCGGGTTGATGCCCGCCGGGGGCTGAGCTTCCGTCAGATCTCGATCCGCGCCCAGCGCCGACGCAGCCAGAAGGTCGCGAAGATCGCCGCCTGCAGGGCGCGGTAGCCGACCTGCAGGCCCCAGATCACGGTCAGGCCGTAGCCGTGGACGGGGCCGGCGAGGTAGGCCAGGGGCAGGAACAGCAGCCACTGGTGGACGATCGCGACCAGCATCACGCGGCGGGTGTCGCCGGCGCCGAGCAGGGCGCTCTGCAAGATGGTGCCGACCGCTTCGAACAACATCGACAGGCCGACCATGCGCAGCGGCCACAGGGTCAGTTCGAGCGTTTCCGGGTTGAGGGTGTAGATCGCGCCCAACAGCAGGCGCGGGCACAGCACCATGGGCAGGCCGAGCAGGCCCATGGCGACCATCGCCACCTTGACCACGTCCCAGCCCCAGCGCGCGGCGTCGTCGGCGTCGCCGCGGCCGAGTGCCTGGCCGACCAGGGTGGCGGCGGCCAGCCCCAGGCCCATGCCTGGCAGGAACGCAGTCAGCATGACGTTGATGAGGACGTTGGCGCCGGCGATCTCGGCCGTGCCGACCTGGCCGATGATCCAGAACGTGGTGAGGAAACCGGCGGCGAAGAACATCTGCTGGATGCCGCTCGGCAGCGACAGCCTGACCAGGCGGGCGACGTCGGCGCGCCCGGGCAGGCCGCGCAGGAAACCGTACTCGCGCGCGTAGCGCAGCCCGAGCAGACAGTACAGCGTGGTCCCGAAGCCGAATGCCGTGACCGAGGCCACCGCGGCGCCCTGCACCCCCAACGCCGGGGCGCCGAAGTGACCGAAGATCAGCGCGTAGTCGAGCACGATGTTCAGCGTGTGCATCGAGACCAGGGTGAACATGTAAACCCGGGTGAGATCGATGGCGTTCCAGTAGCCACGGAAGGCGAAGTTCGAGGCCACGAAGACGATACCGGCGGCACGTACCTGCAGGTAGGGCACGCCGAGTTCGACCACCGCGGGGTCGTTGTTGATGTAGGGGAAGACGTGCGGCACGACTTCGATCAGCAGCAGCGACAACAGCGGCGCAATGCACACCACCACCAGCAGGGCGGCGTTGAGGAAGTAGCCGGTCTCGTGCAGGCGACCCTGGCCCTTGCGCCGCGCGGCCGAGGCCTGCACGCCGGTCGACAGGCCCAGGATCACCGCCTGGGTCACGAACAGGGCGAAGCCGCCGTAGCCGACCGCGGCGAGCGCGGCATCGCTGTGTTCGAGGCGGCTGACCATCGCGGTGTCGACGAGGTTGAGGACGTTCTGCGACACCATGCCGCCGACGATCGGCAGGGCCAGGCCGAGGATGCGGTGAAAGCGTTGTCTGTCGAGCAAGGTGGTGCGGCCGTCGCGGTGGCAGGTCGGAGCTGATCGTGCGGACGCGGCGGCATGGCGGCGCCCGGGGCGCGCCATTCTAGTGTGAAACGACCCCTCGGTGGGGGGGCTCAGGCGCTGGCGCGGCGGTCAAGGGCGAGGCGCGCTTCGTAGTCCTCCCACCAGGCGATGAACTCGTCCGGTTGCAGCGCCGGGCTGAAGTGGTAGCCCTGGATCTCGTCGCAGCCGAAGCGGCACAGCATGTCGAGCTGGCCGGCATCCTCCACGCCCTCGGCGACCACCGTCAGATCGAGCGAGTGGGCCAGCGCGATGGCGCCGCGCACGATGGCGGCGTCGCGGCGGTCGCGCGTGATCTCGCGGACGAAATCGCGGTCGATCTTGACGCAATCGATGGGCAGGCGGCGCAGGTAGGCGAGCGAGGAGTAGCCGGTGCCGAAGTCGTCGATGGCGACCTCGATGCCCAGCGCGCGCAGGGCGTCGAGGGCGCGGATGTGACGCTCGACGTCTTCCATCAACATGCTTTCGGTCAGCTCGACCTGGAGCTGGCCGGGGGTGATGCCGGCCGTGCGCACGGCCGCCTCGATGGTGTCGATGAGGCCGTCCTGGGCGAACTGCGCGGCCGACAGGTTGACCGAGATCTTGATCGAGCGCCGGCAGGCCTGCTGCCAGGCGGCGGCCTGGCGACAGGCCTGCTGGATGACCCAGGTACCGAGCGGCGCGACCAGCCCGGTCTCCTCGGCGACCGGGATGAATTCGCCCGGGCTGATCAGGCCGATGTCGGGGTGGTACCAGCGTACCAGGGCCTCGGCGCCGGTGACGGCGCCGGTGGTGGCGTCGATCTTGGGTTGGTAGTGGAGCCGGAACTCGTCGCGTTCCAACGCCCGCCACAGGCTGGTCTCCATGTTGAGGCGGGCAATAGCGCGCGAATTCATGTCGGCCTCGAAGAAGCGGAAACCGTTACGCCCTTCCTCCTTGACGCGGTACATGGCGATGTCGGCATGGCGCAGCAGGGTTTCCTCGTCGAGGCCGTCGTCGGGGTAGGTGCTGATGCCGATCGATCCCGACACGTAGACTTCCGTCGCGCCGATGTCGAACGGGCGCTTGAGTTCCTGCAGCAGGCGGCGGGCGACGATCGCGGCATCGTCGGCGCGGCGGATCTCCGACAACAGGACGACGAACTCGTCGCCGCCGAGGCGCGCCAGCGGCCGTTCGTCGGCGCCGGAGTTGTGCATGAGCAGGTCGCAGCGGCGCAACGATTCGCTCAGCCGCTGCGAAACCTGGCGCAGCAGCTCGTCGCCGGCATGATGGCCCCAGGAATCATTGACACGCTTGAACTGGTCGAGGTCGACGAACATCAGCGCCATGCAGCGCTGGTTGCGCCGTGCCATCGCCAGCACCTCGCTCAGGCGTTCCATGAAGAACACCCGGTTGGGCAGGCCGGTGACGGGGTCGAAGAAGGCCAGCTCGCGGATGCGCGCTTCGGACAGGCGCGCCTCGGTGACGTCCTGGAAGGTGCCGAAAGCGAGCAGCGGGCGACCGTCGTCGCCGTGCTGGAACTCGGTCTCCTGGTGGACGTGCACGGTCGCGCCGTCGCCGGCGCGCAGGCGGAAGTCGATGTCGTAGTCCTCGCCGGCGGCGAGCGCCTCGTGGTAGCGCGCGATGACCCCGGGGCGGTCTTCCTCGCAGACCTGCGCGAGCACCTCGTCGAGAGCGCTCGGCCGGTCGGGCGCGGCCGCCCCGCCGTCATCGGCGAAGAACAGGCGCTGCAGCTCGTCGGTGCACTGGAAGCGTCCGCTCTCGATTTCGAGATCCCAGCTGCCGAGGCGGGCGATGCGCTGGGCCTGGGCGAGCGAAGCCTCGCTGCGGCGCAGCTGGTCGGCCATCTGCTTGGCGCGCAGCACGTAGCGCAGGCGATGGATCAGCAGGCCGAAGTTCATCGGCTTGGCGACGAAGTCGGTGGCGCCGGAATCGTAGGCACGGTCGACCGATTCGAGGTCGTCGTGACCGGTCATCATCACGATCGGCACGTGCTGGCCGCCCGGGTGGGCGCGGATGTCGCGGCATACGTCGAAGCCGTTGCGCCCGGGCATGCTGACGTCGAGCAGCACGAGGTCGGGCCGCAGGGCCTGGAAGGCGGCCAGTCCGCCGTCGCCGTCCTCGGCGCAGGCGGTGCGGAAGCCGGCTTCCTCGAGGTAGTCCTGCACGGCGATGCGGCTGACCACGTCGTCTTCGACGATGAGTACGAGCGTACCGGGCGATGTCGTGTCCGACACGATTCAATCCTCCGTGATGTGTAGATAGCGGGCGCGCAGTTCCGCACAGACCGCGGTGTGTTCCGTGGCGAGCGGGCCGGCGAGGCCGTCGGCCGCCACCGTGTCGCGTTGCCTGGTCGCCTCTTCGAGCCGGGCGGCGAGGTCGGCCAGGGCCGCGGCGCCGACCACCGCGCTGCTCGATTTGAGGCCATGGGCGGCGAAGCCGGCGCGTTCGAGATCACGGGCGGCGATACCCGTGTGGACCTCGTGTACCTGGCTGGCGGACTGATCGAGGAAGCCGCGCAGCAGGCGGTCGAGGACATCGTCGTCATGCCGCCGGCCGGTGAAGCGGGCCAGCGCGCTCGGGTCGACATGGGATGGCGCGGCGGTGGCGCCGCCGTCGTTCCGGGTGTGCTGCACGGCGCCTGCCGCCGGTGCGCCCTGCGGCGCGGCCAGCCAGCGCGCGAGCATGGCCTCGAGGTCGGCCAGCGCGAAGGGCTTGGTCATGAAGTCGTCCATGCCGGCGGCGAGACATTGCTCGCGATCGGTGGCCAGGGCGTTGGCGGTGAGGGCGATGACCGGCGTGCGCGGCCCGCCGCGCCCTGCTTCGATCTCACGCCAGCGGCTGGTCGCGGTGAGGCCGTCCATGCGCGGCATGCGGCAATCCATCAGGACGAGGTCGAAGCGCTGCTCGGCGAGCACCTGCAGCGCGGCCTCGCCGTCCGCCGTGAGCACGGCCTCGTGGCCGATGACGCGCAGGAACTCCCGGGTGATCTCCTGGTTGACCAGGTTGTCCTCGACGACCAGGATGCGCCGCCCCGCGTCGTTCCGCGGCGACGCCGTCGGGCGCGTGGCGTCGGCGGGTGGGGGCGCCGCCAGTGCCTGGCGCAGGTCGCGCGGCAGCACGGGCCGTGACAGGCAGACGGCGCCGGCCGCGGCCAGTGTGGCGGCCGGCGGCTCGTGGTCGACCGCGCAGGTCAGTATCCGCATCGGCCCTGCCGCGCCGTCGCTCGCGGTGAGTTCGCACAGGAAGTCGAGGCCGTCGGCACCGACGGCCGCGGGGTCGACGACCACGGCATCGAACGGCGAAGCCGCCGCGCGCCAGGCCTCGCGTGCGCGCTCGGCGTCCTCGGCGCAGACCGGCTGGCAACCCCAGGCGACCAGGTTCGCAGCCAGCACGGCGCGCGCCTCGGCATGGTGTTCGAGTAGCAGGACACGGAGCCCGGCAAGGCTTTCGCCGGCTGCTGCCGGCGCGGTGGCGAGGGTTTGCAGCGGCACCGTGAACCAGAACCGCGAGCCGGCACCCGGCGTGCTGTCGACGCCGATCTCGCCCCCCAGCAGGGTGACCAGCTCGGCGGCGATGGCGAGGCCGAGGCCGGTACCGCCGTAGGTCCGCGCGGTACTGGCATCGGCCTGGGTGAAAGCTTCGAAGATGCGTTCGCGCACGGCGTTCTCGATGCCGATGCCGCTGTCTTCGACCTCGAAGCGCCAGCGCTGTTTTCCCACCGCGGCCACGCGCAGCACCACGGCGCCGTGGCTGGTGAACTTGATCGCATTGCTGACCAGGTTGTTGAGCACCTGGCGCAGGCGTGCGCTGTCGCCCTCGACCTCGTCCGGCAGGTCCGGCGGCACGGCCAGTACGAGATCGAGCCCCTTGGCCCGGGCCATGCCGTCGTACAGGCGTGCGACGTCGTCGAGCAAACCGGCGAGGTCGAAGCGGTGCGGGGCGAGTTCGAGACGGCCGGCCTCGATGCGCGCGAGATCGAGCACGTCGTTGACGAGGGCGAGCATGCTCTCAGCCGAACCGCGCAACACCTTCAGGCTGCGCGCCTGGCGGGGGTCGAGGCTGCTGTTGAACAGCACTTCGAGCATGCCGAGGATGCCGTTCAACGGCGTGCGGATCTCGTGGCTGATGGTGGCGAGGAAGCCCGATTTGTCCTGGTTGGCCTGCTCCGCGCGCGCCCGCGCCTGTTCGAGCGCGGCCTGAGTGCGCTTGAGCTCGGACATCATCATGGCGGAATTGACCAGCGCCTCGGCCTGGCTGCGGGCCAGCGTGGCGTGGTCACGAGCGCGCGCCTCGAGGGTCCGTCGCAGGTCCGCGAGCTCGTCGCGCAAGGCCCCCTGCGCCGGCCCGGGCAGGGTTCCGACCAGGCGTTCGATGCGCGCGAGACTGTCGACGGCCGTGTCGGACGGCATCTCCACGGACTTGGCGGGCGCGTTCATGGCGGACGTTCGGAGCCGGACCTACTTGCGGATACGTGCGCGGATGTCGTCACCGGTGAGGTCGATCGCGACCAGGGTATGCCCGGTCAGCTCGCACCACGCGCGCACGTCGGGTTCGAAGGCGCGGTCGTTGGCGATGGCGAGGAATTCCTGGCCGGTCTCGATGCGGGTGATGGCATCGTTGAGTTCCACCAGGGGCGAGGGGCACTTGAGACCGCGCAGGTCGATGGTCGTGGTGGTCATGGTGCGATGTCCTCGGTGGCGTGGTCAGATGAACAGGGTGGTGCCTGCGCGGTTGGCCAGGGCGAGGAAGCGTGCCGCGCCACAGGTCTCGAGGTGGGGGTAGTCGAGCAACGCCTCGCGGCCGAAGCCCATCAGGTCCATCGACGTCTCGCAGACGTGGATGCCGACGCCGAGCGCCGCGCACTGCGCGAGGAGCTGGTCCAGCGACGGCATCGCGCGGCGCTGCATCCGGCGGCGCACGAGCACACGCCCGAGGCCGAACAAGTCGAAGCGCGACAGCGGCAGGCCGCTGCGGCCGCCCGGCAGCAGCAGGCCGAACAGGCGCTCGATGAGGCCGCGCCGGCCGTGCGCGCCGCGTCGTCTCAAGGCCGTCGCCCCCCAGAAGGTGAAGAACATGTGCACCGGCATGCCGCAGGCAGCCGCCGCCACGGCCAGGTTGAAGGCCGCGATCAGGCGGTCGAGCTCACCGCTGAAGACCATGAGTGTCAATGCGTTGCGCCCGGCCATGCGCTGTTCCAGCGCGTCGACGCGGGCGGCGAGATCGTCCTGCGTCGCCGGCGGCGGACAGGTCACGGCGGTTGCCATCGGGGTCGTTCCACACGTTGCAAGCTTGGCTCCCGGGATAGCGGCGGCGGGCGCGCGGTCTTGAACTCGCCGCCACCGTCGAGGCCGTGGATAATGGCCGCCGTTGCGACGCCAGGGGGGAGCCGATGACCATCGCCGAACACGATCTCGGGGACTGCGACGCCACCGCGCTGGCGGCACTGGTACGGCGCCGCGAGGTCAGCGCACTCGAGCTGGTGGACGATGCCATCGCGCGCTGCGAGGCGGTCAACGGCCGCCTCAATGCCGTCATCACGACGATGTTCGAGCAGGCGCGCGAGCGTGCTCGCGGCCGCCTGCCGGACGGTCCGTTCACCGGCGTACCGTTCCTGATGAAGGATTTCGCCGCCGAGGTCGCCGGCGTGCCCTTCTTCGAGGGCAGCGATTTCCTCGCCGGCTACCTGCCGGTGGTGGACTCCGAACTCTACCGGCGCTTCTGCGCCGCCGGCCTGGTCACCCTCGGCAAGACCAACCTGCCCGAACTCGCCATCGGCGTGACCACCGAGCCGCGCCGCTTCGGTCCCACCCACAACCCCTGGGATCCGGAGCGTACCCCGGGCGGCTCCAGTGGCGGTGCCGGGGCAGCGGTCGCCGCGCGCGTGGTACCGATGGCCCACGGCAACGACGTCGGCGGCTCGATCCGCATCCCGGCCTCGGCCTGCGGCCTGGTCGGGCTCAAGCCGAGCCGCGGGCGCACCAGCCTCGCGCCACACTACGGCGACATCCTCTCCGGCTTCTTCGTCGAGCACGCCCTGACCCGCAGCGTGCGCGACTCGGCCGCCCTGCTCGATGCCATCGCCGGCCCCGCGCCCGGCGACCCCTACACCGCGCCGCCGCCGGCGCAGCCGTTCGCCGCCGCGGTCGGGCAGCCGCCGGGGCGGCTGCGTATCGCTTTCTCGACCACCACGCCGCTCGGCGATCCCCTCGATGCCGAGTGCGTGGCCGCGATCGAGGCGACCGCCGCGCTGTGCGCCGAACTCGGTCACGAGGTGGTGGAAGCGGCACCGCGCTTCGATGCGCTCAAGCTGTGGACGCAGTTCACCACCCTGCTCGCGGGGCTGGTGTCGTGGGCGGTGGCGGACTGGGCGCGGCGTCTCGATCGAGAACCCGCGGCCGAGCACTTCGAACCCTTCGTGTGGGCCTTCAACGAGCGCGGCCGCACCGTCGGCGCCGCCGACTACCTGCTGGCGCTACAGGACGTGCAATGCGAGGTGCGCGCGCTGGCGGCCTTCTACGAATCGCACGACCTGTGGTTGACGACCACGCTGGGCCAGCCGCCGGTACCGCTCGGCACCCTGGTCTACGCCGGCGACCCGTTCGAACTGCGCCGCCGCTCGGCGCGCTTCTCGCCGTTCACCTACCTCGCCAACGCGAGCGGCCAGCCGGCCGTCTCGCTACCGCTGGCATGGAGCGCCGACGGCCTGCCGATCGGCCTGCACTTCACCGCGCGCTACGGCGAGGAGGCGACGCTCATCCGCCTCGCCGCGCAACTCGAACAGGCGCGGCCATGGGCGGAGCGGCGCCCGCCCATCTGCGCCGGGCCGCCCGGTGCTGCCCGCTGAGACGCGGGCGTATGCGATGACGACGACTCCGACCGCGGTGTGGCAGGCGGTGACCCACAACTACGCCGTCTACGCCCGTGCCTGCGACGAGAAGCGCTACGACCTGCTGCCGATGGTGTTCTGCCCCGAGGCGACGCTCGCCTACCACGTCGCGGGCCATGACTTCAGCTGCCGCGGCGAGGAGGCCGGGCATTATTTCTCCGGTTTCCTCGCGCGCTGCTACTGGACCCATCACCTCATCGCCCATCCCACCGTCGAGTTCGACGGCGAGCGGGTGCGGGCGAGCGCCCGCGTCACCGCTACCCACCTGCAGCGGCGCAGCGACGGCTCGATCAACCGCTGGCTGGTGCGCGGTTCCTACCACGACCTGTTCGTGCAGCGCGACTCGCGCTGGCTGATCGTGTCGCGCCAGTGCCATTGCCTCGATGCCGAGGGCGAATTCGAAGCCAGCGGCATCGAGACGTTCGCGACCCCGGCCTGGGCCGACCGCGACGTGCTCGGCTGAGCCGCGCCGCGCGCGTCGACCGGCCCTGCGCTCAGGGCTCGAGCGTGAAGCCGATCTTGAGGACCACCTGCCAGTAGCTGACCTGCTGCTGGTCGACCTGGCCGCGGATCTGTTCGACTTCGAACCAGCGCATGTTGCGCACGGTCGTCGCGGCGCGCTTGACCGCGCCTTCGACGGCATCCTCGATGCTCTTGGTCGAGCTGCCGGTCAGTTCGATGTGCTTGTAGACGTGCTCGCTCATCGCTGTTCTCCTCGGGTCATCAGTGGTTCGGCGCGTCGGCGACGGCGTCGAGCCGGGCCAGGGCGTCTTCGACCGCCTTGAGGGCGGCGCCGGGATTGCCGGCGGTAGGCGGCATCCCTTCGCTGTCGGCGGTCGACTGTTCGTGGCAGTCGTGCGCCCAGGCGTTGAGGATGTCGATCTTCTGGTGCCTGCTCAGGCGGCCGTCGTCGACGACCGCCGCGGGCGAGGCGAATGCCGCCGCCGGTGCCAGGCGCATCTCCTGCACGGTGTCTTCGGGTAGTGGAACCATGGTCGAGCCTCCGCGTGTCCGCTGTGATGTCCTGGGAGGTCGGCGTGCAGGTTTCGTGCCGCTCGGGGCAGGTGCCGCGGCAGGCCGAGCCGCTCAGGCCAGGCGAGGTCGAGGGCGTGGCCGAGAAGCGCCCGGGCCACGGTGCGCTGCAGCAGGACGCGATCGCGTGGACGCCGGGCAGTGCCGCCGCTACCGTCGCCGGCGCGCTGCATGCGGGCGGGAAGGCGTGCGCTGGCATCCATGTCCCTGTGCGCGCAAGCCGCGTTGCAGCCGTGGCGCCGGGGCGGGCTGGCACGGCGGTTGCTGCTGCCTGACGGGCGCCGTCGACGTTTCGGCCCAATGCGGCGCGAGGAGAGACGATGACCCCGTGCGTGAGAGACCTGATGCAGACCGCGGTACGCTGGATCGCGGCAAACGCCCGCGTGCCGGACATCGAACGCCTGCTCGCCGAGGCCGGCATCTCCGGGGCGCCGGTACTCGACACCAGCGGCCAGCTGTGCGGCGTGCTCAGCCGCGGTGACCTCGTGCGCCGGCTCAGCATCGCGCACGGCGAGGCCGAGCAGTTGTCGGACTACTACCGGGACCCGGGCGGTTTCGGCATTGCCTTCGCCGACGGGCAATCCGTCGATGACATCGCCGCGGCGGCCGGCCGCGAGGTCGACCGCCTGCGGGCGGCGGATCTCATGTCGCGCGAAGTCGTCAGCATCGAACCCGACGCCAGTCTCGCCGCTGCCGCGAGCCTGATGGTGCGCCACGGCGTGCATCGCCTGCCGGTGACGACGACGGGCGGTGCCCTGTGCGGCGTCATCACCACCCTGGACGTGACGCGGGCGGTGGCGGATGGCCTGTGCTGAGCGCTCGGCCCGCGCGCGTGCGTGTAAATCCTGCACGCGGCTTGCACGATTTACGCGGTGCCGGTCGTGACGCCGGGGCGGACGCGGAGCCTGCTCCACGTCGAGCTGTTCACGGCCATGGCCCTGTTCGGTTCGACCACGCCGCTCAGCCGTATCATCGCCGGCGACCTGCCGGTGTTCTCGGCCGCCCTGCTGCGCATGGTGCTGGCGAGCAGCGTGCTGCTGTGCGTCGCCGGCCGCGACCTCGGCCGGCTGGCCGCGGCGCGTCGGCGCGACTGGCTCGCCATCCTCGGCATCACCGGCTTCGGCATGGTCGGTTTCACCGCGACCATGCTGTTCGGCATGCGCCTGACCACCGGCGTGGTGGGGGCGACGGTGATGAGCGCGACCCCGGCGGTGACCGCGCTGGCCGCGGTGCTGTTCCTCGGTGAACGATTCAACCGGCGCAAGGGCTGGGCCCTGGCCCTGGCGGTGTCCGGCACGGTGGTGATCAATCTCGGCCGTGGCGGGCAGGCCGGCGACGGCGAGGCGGTCGTCCTCGGCGCCTTGCTGGTCGCGCTGGCGGTGTGCTTCGAAGCGGCCTACACCCTGCTCAGCAAGCTGGTTGCCGAGGGCCTGTCCTCCCTCCTGATCACCCTCACCGCGTCGCTCCTCGCCATTCCCTGCTTCGCGGTGCTCGCGCTGGTCTTCGACCCCGTACCCTTCGCCTATGGGGGCGCCACGGCGCGCGTCTGGCTGGCAGTGGTGTTCTGGGGCCTGGCCGCCGGCGCGCTGGCGCCGGTGCTGTGGTACCGCGCGGTGCGCCGCGCACCCGCGGTGCTGGCGGCGGGCTTCATGGCCGTGATGCCGCTCAGCGGCCTGGTGCTGTCCTACGTGGTTCTCGGCGAACCGTGCCGCCTGGTCCACCTGCCGGGCTTCGGCCTCGCCTTCGCCGGCGTCGTGCTGATGATCCGCGAGCATGCCGGAGCGGCCGCCTGAACGCGGGACAGCACACTAGTCGAGCCACAGCGTCTTCGCATTGGTGAACTCGCGCAGGCCGTGGCGGGCCAGTTCGCGGCCGTACCCCGAGGCCTTGATGCCGCCGAAGGGCAGGCGCGGGTCGCTGCGTACGCGCGCGTTGACGAAGGCGGCGCCGCAGTCGAGGGCCGCGGCGAAGGCGCGACCGCGCGCCGCGTCGCGCGTCCACACGCTGGCACCGAGGCCGAAGCGGGTGGCATTGGCCGTGGCCAGGGCGGCGCGCTCGTCGGACACGCGCATGACCGCGGCGACCGGTCCGAATACCTCGTCCTCGGCCACCGGCATGCCGGTGCGCACCTCGTCCAGCACGGTGGCCGGGTAGTAGGCGCCGGGGCCGGCCAGGGGCTGGGCGCCGCTGACGATCCGCGCACCGGCGCTGACGCTGTCGACGACCTGGGTGTGCAGGTCGTCGCGCAGATCCGTGCGGGCCAGGGGCGCGAGTGCGGTCGCCGGATCGCGCGGGTCGCCGGTGTGCAGGTCGCGGGCGGCATCGGCGAAGCGCTCGACGAAGGCGTCGGCGACCTGGTCGACGACGATGAAGCGCTTGGCCGCGATACAGCTCTGGCCGGCGTTGTCGAAGCGTGCCGCGATCGCGGTCGTGACGGCGCTGTCGAGATCGGCGTCGTCGAGCACGACGAAGGGATCCGAGCCGCCGAGTTCGAGCACGCACTTCTTCAACGCGCGGCCGGCGCTGGCGGCGACCGCGCGGCCGGCTGCTTCGCTGCCGGTGACGCTGACCGCGGCGATGCGTGGATCGGTGACCAGCGCCTCGACCCGCGTGCTGTCGATCAACAGCGTCTGCACGACCCCGGGCGGCAGGCCGCTGTCACGGCACAGGCTGTCGATGGCGAGCGCACACAGGCTCACGTTCGAGGCGTGCTTGAGCACGATCGCGTTGCCGGCGGCGAGCGCCGGCGCCACGCAGCGGAAGACCTGCCACAGCGGGAAGTTCCACGGCATCACCGCGAGCAGCACGCCGAGCGGGCGGTAACTCACCCACGACGCCGTCGCCGCCGTCTCGACGGGCTCGTCGGCGAGCCAGGCGGAAGCATGCTCGGCATAGTAGCGACACGCCCAGGCGCACTTGTCGACCTCGGCGCGGGCCTCGCCCAGGCGTTTGCCCATTTCGCTCGTGACCAGTAGCGCGAGCTTGTCGCGACGCTCCTCGAGCCCGTCGGCCAGGGCACCCAGCAGCGCCGCGCGCTCGTCCGGCGTACGCTCGGCCCAGGGCCCCACCGCGCCCACGGCGCGCGCGAGGCGTCGCTCGACAGCGGGCCCGTCCAGCGTGCTGTGACTGGCGATCAGGCGGCCGTCGCAGGGGTCGACCGAACGCAGCAGGCGCGCGGGCCCCGCACCCGCTGACCGGGCTGCCCGGCTCATGGCGACGCGTCGTCGCGGTAGCCGGCGAGATAGGCGGCCATGGCCGCGATCTCCTCGTCGCTGAAACCGGCCATGAGGTCGGCCATGGCCGGCGAGTTGCTGCGCCCGCCGTGCTTGAAGGCGAGCAGGGTGGCATGCAGGTAGTCTTCGCGCTGGCCGGCGAGGCGCGGTACCCGGCTGTCGCCCTTGAAGCCGCCCAGGTGACACTGGCTGCACTCGCCTGCGCTGATGGCCGAGCGCGCCTGCTGCCGGGCTGACTGGCCCGCCGGTTCCGCGCCATTGGCCGGCCACGGGTCGGCGGCGAAATGGCGCGCGAGGGCGATGAGCTGGTCGCGGTCGAGACCATCCACCGCGCCGGCCATGCGCGGATCCGCGCGGTTGCCCGACTGGTAGTCGCGCATCTGCAGGTAGAGGTAGGCGGCGTGCTGGCCGCCGATGATGGGCATCTCGGCGGCGGCCTCGGGGCCGTGGCAGGCAGCGCAGGATTGGGCGCGCGCGGCCAGTGCCGCCGGCAGCGCGCCGGCACCGTCTCCCGTCGCGGCCAGGCCGGGCGGACTCGCGGCGAGGAGCAGGCTGGCCAGGATGGTGACGTGAGCGGGCCGCATCTCAATCGCGCCCGCCGAGCTTGAAGGCCAGCAGGGTCTTGCCCCGCGGGTAGTCGAGCTGGGTGTTGCCGCCGGCGGCGACGACCACGTACTGCGTACCGCCGACGTTGTAGCTGACCGGCGGGGCGTTGACCCCGGCCTTGGCCTGGTACTGCCACAGGCGTTCGCCGGTCGCCGAGTCGTAGGCGCGGAACCAGCCGTTGCCTTCGCCGGTGAACAGCAGGTCGCCGGCGGTGGCCAGCACGCCGCCGATCATCGGCTGCTCGGTCTTGACCTTCCAGGCGATCTTGCCGGTGGCGTAATCGACCGCGGTGATGTTGCCCCATTGCTCGGCGCCGGGTACGAGCTTGAAGGCGCCGCCCAGCCACAGGCGGCCGTGCGGGTAGTCCTGTTTGTTGACACGGTAGGTCATCGGCTGGTGCAGGTTGACCGCGTAGACGAGATGGCGGCTCTCGTCGACGGCCATGGGCGACCACTCGACCCCGCCGTTGGCGCCCGGCAGCATGCGCACGCCGTCACTGGTCGGCTGGGTCCAGCGACCATCCTGCGCGACCATCGGTTCGGAATGGCGGATGAGGCTGCAGTCGCTGGCGTCGTTGACGTAGACGTAGCCGGTCTTGGAGCCGTGCAGGATCGCCTTCACCGTCTTGCCGTCGCCGTTGACGGTGTGGGTGATGATCGGCGGGCTGGTCGAATCGAGATCCCACACGTCGTGCGGCACGAACTGGAAATGACATTGGTACTTGCCGCTGTCGAGATCGATCGCGACCAGCGAGTTGGTGTAGAGGTTGTCGCCCGGCCGGTAATCGCCGTAGAGATCGGGCGAGGGATTGCCGACGACGAACCAGACCAGGCCGGTCTCGCGATCGACGGCCGGGTTCTGCCACACGCCGCCGCCGAGCGTCTTGTAGAAATCGCCACCGTTCTTCTTCAGCAGTGCCTTCTCCGCGGCGATGTCGCGGCCGAGCTCACGCCCGGTCGGGTCGTGGGTCGCCCACACGCCGGTATGGCCTTTCTCGGGCACGGTGTGGAAAGTCCACAGCAGCTTGCCGCTGTCGGCGTCGAAGGCCTTGACGAAACCGCGCACGCCGTACTCGCCGCCGTTGGTGCCGATCAGCACCTTGCCGTCGACCACCGTCGGCGCCATGGTTTCGCTGTAGCCGAGTTCCGGGTCGGCGATCTGGGTCTGCCACAGCACCTTGCCGCTGGCCGCGTCGAGCGCGACCAGCTTGGCGTCGAGGGTGCCGAGGAACAGGCGATCGTGCCAGGCGGCGACGCCGCGGTTGTTGGGGCCGCAGCAGTAGGTCGTGATCAGGCCCATGTCGTGCTTGTAATGCCACTTCTCCTTGCCGCTTGCCGCATCGATCGCATAGACGTGATCAAAGGCGGTGGTCAGGTAGAGCGTGTCGCCGACCACCAGCGGGGTGGTCTCGAACGATTCGTCGACCGCCGTTTCGAAGCGCCAGGCGGGCACCAGTTCATGGACGTTGCGGCGATCGATCTGGCGCGCCGGGTAGAAGCGCGTCTGGCGGTAGTTGGCATTGGTGTGCAGGAAGGCGTTGGCGTTGCTGCCGGCGCGATCGAGCATGTCCTGGGTGACGTTGTGGAGGTCGGCGTAGTGGGCACTGCTGTCGGTTTCGCCGGCGGCTGCCACGGTGGTGGCGGCAGCCAGGGCGAGAGCAGCGATGAGAGCGCGCGGTAGCGGACGCATGGGTATTTCTCCGGGCTGTGGGCGGGCGCGGCCGCGCTGCGGCGGCCGCGGGAGCGGGCGGTCGGCCTTCAGCGGCCGTGGGCGTAGTCGCGGACCACGCCGGGATCCTTCTCGGCCGCGCGGCGCTTGCCCTCGCGCTCGGCGCGTTCGGCTGCGCGCCGTTCGGCCTCGCTCAGGTTGCGGCGCTCGGCCGCGTGCGCGTCGACTTCGCCGCGCTGCACGAACTCGCGCTGCGCACGGTTGTAATCCTCGGCGGCGCTGCGATTGCCCTCGCCCTGGTTGGTCGAGGTCGGTTTGCGCGGTTGCTCGGTGGTGGCTTTCTTGCTCATGTGAGATGACTCCTCGGCGTGTTGTCGGGGGGCGGGCGCGCGGCGCTCAACCGTCCTCGTCGGTGGTCGAGCTGGCGGCGTCGTCGGCGATCTCGCGCAACGCGTCGGCCTGGTGCTCGGACGCCGGCGCGTGGCCCGCGGTATCGAGGTGCGGTTGCTTGGGCGTGGTGGCCGGCTCGACGGTGTCGGCCTGGTGCGGGCTGGCCGGCAGGCCGGCCTCGGGGGCGGCGCAGGCGATGTTGGTGGCGGCGGTCGCCGCGAGGAGGCCGGCGGCCAGGGCGATTCGGGAATGCTGGGGCGAGCGGTTCATGGTGCCTCCAGGTACGCAATGGGTGTACCGGGAGATGCACGCAACATGCATGCCGGGTCTCGTCGCGGCCAGTGACGGGCGTGCCGCCGCGCGCACAGCGGGACGACGACGCGGCGCAGCTGCAGGATTTTCAATCCGTGCAGGAGTTACAACGGCGTCGTGGCCGCGGCGCGCTGCGGACGCGTCCGTCACCCGCCTGTGCACGCGTCCGCGGGCGGGAACGCTTGTTGCTTGCCCGGGTACTCGTTTCCCTGCGGGACATCGCCATGCAAGCCACTCTGCGGCGCCGGGTTCACGCGTGAACGGCGCCGTGCCCGCTTTCGCCGACCTCGGCGACGGTCTTCTCGTTCTCGTGCTCGTCGTCGCGGCGCTGGTGATCCTGGTCGTCGGCATCCGCCTGTCGCGCGTGGCCGAGGCGCTGGCCCGCGCCACCGGCCTCGGCGAGGCGGTCGTCGGCGGCGCCCTGCTGGGGGCGTCGACGTCGCTGTCGGGCGCCGTGGTATCGGTCTCGGCGGCCGGCGCCGGCGCGGTCGATCTGGCCGCCAGCAATGCCGTCGGCGGTATCGCCGCGCAGACCTTCTTCCTCGCCGTGGCCGACCTGTGCCATCGCGGCGCCAATCTCGAACACGCCGCGGCCTCGACCGAGAACATGGCCAATGCCGCGCTGCTCGCGCTGATGCTCGCGCTGGTGCTGCTGTATCCCTACCTGCCGGACTGGCAGATCGCCGGCGTGTTCGTCGGCACCCCGCTGCTGTTCGCGGTCTACATCGGTGGTCTGCGCGGCGTGGCGCGGATTCGCACCCAGCCGATGTGGTTGCCGCTGCGTACGCGCCATACGCGGCTCGAACCGGTCGCCGCGGTGGCCGGCGTGGCCGCCGGCTCACGCTGCAGGCTGCTGCTCGAATTCGTACCGCTCGCCGCGATCATGGCCGCGGCGGGCTGGCTCGTCGCGGCCGCCGGGGTCGAGTGCGCGGCCCGCCTCGAGGCTCGTCAGAGCGTCGTCGGCGCGCTGCTGACGGCGGTCATCACCTCGCTACCGGAACTGGTCACCACGCTCGCCGCGGTGCGTATCGGCGCCTTGCAACTGGCGGTCGGCGGCATCATCGGCGGCAACACTTTCGACGTCCTGTTCCTGGCCTTCGCCGACGTCGCCTACCGCGATGGCTCCCTCTACCACGCCATCGCCGCGGACGTGACGTTCTGGATCGTGCTCAGCCTGGTCATGACGGCGGTGCTGTCCTACGGTCTCGTGCGGCGCGAACGCCATGGCCCGGCCAACATCGGCAGCGAGTCGCTCGCGGTACTCGCGATCTATCTCGGCGCGCTGCTCCTGCAACTCGGCTGATGGCCGAGCGCAGGTGCGCGCATAAAAAAACCCGCATCCGGCGCACGGATGCGGGAGTCGCTGCAGCGCTGCGGGCCCGTGGGAGGATGCAGGGGAGGTGACGGGCAACCGCAACGCGCAGGGCGGCAGGTGGCCGCCGGGGTCAGGACGCCGGCGGCGGTTGCAGGGTCGCGCTCACGATCTCGACCGAGGGTACGAAATGACCGTCGTCACGCACGGGCAGCGGGCGCCCCGGCGCGTAGACGAAAGGCAGGCTGTCGCCGGGCGCGATCGGCTCGTCGAGGGTGACGTACTCGGCCCAGCCCGGCTCGTCACCATCGGCGAGCTCGGGTCGCGCCCACAGCCAGCCGTAACGGACGAGGACGACGACTTCGAGCACGGTGCGGTCACTGCGATTCTGGATCATGCCGTTGATGCGGCCCTGGTCGACGTACCAGGGCGCCACCGCGACGCGTGCGGCGAGTGCATCGGGCGCGATGCGGGTCGGTGCCGGCGTGGCGACGGCCGGGGTGGTGGCCAGGGCAGTGAGCAGGACGCCGCAGGCCGCGGCGAGTGAAGTGCGGATCATGGTTGGACTCCTTTGCGGCGCGTGGCCGCTTGCTGACCGGAGTCCGAGCAAGGCGCATGCCAGCCCGACGGGTGCGCCACCGGCGCGGAAACCGATACCCGGCGGCGCATGCCTTACAAATGGCTGCAGGTTTTACAAGCGCGCCGGGGCCGCTCCGCCCCGCGTACCGGGGTACCCGGGCTGGCACGGGATTCGCAGGTTCTCGTACTGCCGCAGTCCCGCGGCGCAACACGCATCCACGGCCAAGGAGGTCATCATGTTGTCCTGGGCTCTCGTCTTTCTCGCCATCGCGGTCATCGCCGGCCTGCTCGGCTTCGGCGGCATCGCGGGCGCGGCCGCCGGCATCGCCGAGCTGCTGTGCTACCTGTTCGTGATCCTGTTCGTCGTCGCGCTCGCCGCGCAGGCCCTGCGCGGGCGGCCGCCGGCGCCGTGACGGACGCGCTGCTCAGTCGTGCGCGGTCGCGTCGTCCCCGGCGTCGTCCGCGTCGAAGCGCTCGCCCTTGACGCCCCAGGCCTGCAGGCGGTTGTAGATGGTCTTGAGGCTGACGCCGAGGGTCTGCGCGGCGCGCTTCTTGTCGCCGTTGAAGTGCTCGAGCGTGCTCAGGACCAGGCGCCGTTCCGCTTCGGCGATCGGCGTGCCGACCGTCAGCTTGAGCGAGTGGCGATCCCACGGCGGCGCGCCCTCGAGGTCGTCCGGCACGCAGGCTTCGTCGAGCGTGTCGTCGGCGTTGATGTACATGCGCTGGATGGTGTGCTTGAGCTCGCGCACGTTGCCCGGCCAGGTGTGCGCGGTGAGCCGCGCGAGCGCCGCCTCGGTGAGCGTCTTGGCAGTGCCGTAGGCAGCGTTCTGGGCGTCGAGGAAATGCTGCGCCAGCGCGGCGATGTCCTCGGGGCGTTCGCGCAGCGGCGGTACGCGCAGGGGGTAGACCATCAGGCGGTAGTAGAGATCTTCGCGCAGCGCCCCTTCCGCCACGGCATCGTCGGGATTGCGGTTGGTCGCGGCGACGACGCGCACGTCGACCGGCAGTTCCTGGGTGCCGCCGACCCGGGTCAGGCTGGCGGTCTCGAGCACGCGCAGCAGGTTGACCTGCTGTTCCGGCGGCATCTCGGTGATCTCGTCGAGGAACACCGTGCCGCCGGCGGCGCGTTCGAAGAGGCCGGGGCGACGACGCTCGGCGCCGGTGAACGCGCCCTTCTCGTGACCGAACAATTCCGAGGCGATGAGGTTCTCGGGGATCGCGCCGCAGTTCACCGCGACGAAGGCGCCGGCGCGCCCGCTGCGCTCGTGCACGGCCACCGCGACACGCTCCTTGCCGGTGCCGCTCTCGCCCTGGATCAGCACGGTCGCGTCCATCGGCGCGACCCGCGAGATGCGCTCGTCGAGTTCCGCCATCGCGGCCGAGCTGCCGAGCACCAGACCCGCCGCGGCGCCATCCCGCGCCGCCGCCGCGCCGCCCGCGCCCGACGCCTGCTCGAGGCGCGCCAAGGCGCCGCGCAGGTCGTCGAGCCCGACCGGCTTGACGAGGTACTCGTCGACCCGCGCGCGCACCGCGGCGACCGCCGTCTCCACCGAGGGGTGGCCGGTCACCACCAGCACGCGGGTCGCGGCGTCCGCCGCCAGCCCCTCGACCACGCCGAGGCCGCTGCCGTCGGGCAGCACCAGGTCGACGAGCAGGAGATCCGGCGCCGCGTCGCGCAGTGCGTCGAGTGCACCGGCGCAATCCTGTGCCTCGCGCACGTCGTAGCCGTGGTCGCGCAGGTAGTCCTGCAGCGCCTGTCGGAAGGTCGTGTCGTCGTCGACGACCAGGGCGGACGGCATGCTATCCTCGCTTTGGCCCCACCGGAATGCGCCGCGATGAGCAACGCAGACCACAGGCCTCGTCGTCGTTCGCCGCTGCCGCGCGGCAGGCGGGCGTTGCGCTGGAGCGCGGCGTTGATGGGCGTGGTCGCACTGTTCGAAGTGATCGCGCCACCCGGGCTGTGCGTGGCGCCATTGTACGTACTCCCCCTGCTGGTCGCGAGCCAGACCCTCGACCCGCGTCCGATCGTGGCCGTGGCGGTGGCGGCGAGCGCATTGATCGTCGCCGCGGCCCTGCTCGCACCCGCAACCTGGATCG
Source organism: Gammaproteobacteria bacterium (assembly GCA_024235015.1). Lineage (GTDB taxonomy): Bacteria > Pseudomonadota > Gammaproteobacteria > JACKNG01. The sequence continues at coordinate 485,552 of JACKNG010000002.1, read as the reverse complement.
CGCTCGCCGAACGCCTCATCGCCCTCGCGCTGCTGTGGGCGGTGGCCGTGTTCCGCATCGCGCAGCTGCGCCGCGAGCGCCATCGCCGCGAATGGGCGGCGGTGGTCGCCACCTCGCGTGAAGCCATCATCGCCATGGATCTCGACGGCCGTGTACGCGAGTGGAATGCGCGCGCGGCGAACCTCTACGGCTTCGAACCGGCCCCGGCAAGCACACCGGGCACCCTGGAAAGCATGCTCGGTACGAGCGACGGCACCATGCGCGCTGCCCTGCGGCGGGTACTCGACGGCAAGGTCGAGGAGACGTTCCACGATCACCATCGCCAGGCCGACGGCACGCCGATGACGGTTGCCGTCACCCTGTCACCGGTGATGGAGAGCGCCGGCGAACTCGTCGGCATGTCGGCGGTGGTGCGCGACGTCACGCTCGAGATGCGCGCCCAGCAGGCCCTGGCCGATAGCGAGGCCCGCCACCGCGCCCGCACCAGCGAACTCGACGACGCCGCGCGCCAGCGCAGCGAGTTCATCTCCATGCTCGGCCATGAACTGCGCAACCCGCTCGGCGCCATCGGCAACGCCGCCAGCGTGCTGCGCCTGGCCGACCCGCGCTCGGCGCGCGGCGCGCGGGCGCTCGAGATCATCGAGTCCCAGGTCGCGCTGATGCGGCGCCAGCTCGACGACATGCTGACCCTGTCGCGCAGCGAGCACGGCAGTCTCGAACTCAAGTTCGCGCCGGTCGCCGTCGCCGAGGTCGTGTCGCTGGCCGTCGACGCCATGCACAGTCATCTCGAGGCGAGCGGCATCAGTGTCGACGTCGCCGCCATCGAGCCGGATCTCGTGGTCTGGGCCGACCGCTTCCGCCTCGGCCAGGTCATGCACAACCTGCTCGACAACGCGGCCAAGTTCACCGCCGGCGAAGGCCGCGTCAGCATTGGCTGCACGGCGCATGACGAGACCATCGACATCACGGTGGCGGACCAGGGCGTGGGCATCGCGCCGGCCCTGTTGCCGCACGTGTTCGACGAGTTCTCGCAGGCCGAGCAGCACGTCTCGCGCCAGAGCGGTGGTATGGGGCTGGGGCTGGCCATCGTCAAGCGACTGGTCGAACTGCACGGCGGCAGCGTGACGCCCGAATCCAGCGGCGTGCCCGGCGAGGGCACGCGCTTCGTCGTTTCGCTGCCACGCCATCGCGGCGAGGTTGCGGCGCGCCCCGCCGCCGACGCCCCGCAGGCCAGTGCCAGTCGAGCCCGCCACGTCCTCGTCGCCGACGACAACGTCGAGGCCCTGCGCGCGCTGTCCGACTACCTCGAGCTGAACGGTTTCCAGGTCAGCGAGGCGATCGACGGCGAGCACGTCCTGCAGATGCTCGAGGACTGTGCCGAGGCGGCCAGTCCCTGGCCCGACGCCCTGGTCCTCGATATCGGCCTGCCCGGTCGCGACGGGCTCGAGATCGCGCGCGAAGTGCGCGCGCGCTGGCCGACCCGTGAGTGTGCGCTGATCGCGGTGACCGGCTACGGCTCGAGCTCGATGGCCGAGCGCGCGGCGAACGCCGGCTTCGATCACCATTTCGTCAAGCCGGTGCGGCTCGACCAGTTGTGCGCCTGCCTGGCCTGAACCCGCCGGTCGGTGCGAGTCGGCCTGGTATGCATCCTGCAAGTGACCGCCTGCCATGCCATCGAACGCCATGAACACGCCCGCCGAGCTCATCGTGTGCGACGCGCGCGGCCATCGCCTGGCCGCCGACGATGCCGCCTGGCGCCGTCTCGCCGCCGACGGCCTGCTCGACGCCGCCGGCGAGCGCCTGCGCCTGGACGACGGCGACGGTGTCCCGCGTGTGCCGGGCGACGGCGACGGGCCGTTCCTGCAGTGGGTGCCGGTGACGCGCGACGGCGCCGCGGCCTGGCTGGTGCACATCGACGCGGCCCGGGCGACGACTCTACTGCTCGATGCCACGCGCGCCATCGTCCTGCGCGCGCTCGGTGAAGGGCTGGTGCACAAGCTGCGTTCGCCGCTCAATGCCATTGCTCTCAATGCCGAGATGCTGCAGTACAGCGCGCAGGCGCCGACCCGCGACGAGCAGCGCCGCGCGCGCTACCTCGAGGCCATCGGTGGCGAAGTACGGCGCCTGGCCGAGGCGGTTGACCTGTTCGCCGATCTGCTCGACGGCGGCGCGGGCGGCGCGGCGACGACTGAAATCGGCGGCTTGCTGGACCAGGTGCGTCGTTTCGCCGTGCCTGCCCTGCACGGCCGCCAGGTCGAGCTGCAGGTCGATGCCGCGCCGCGTGGTGTGTCGCTGGCGATCAGCGAGGCGCGCGCGCTACTCGCCGTGCTCGCCCTGACCGTCGCCGCGGGCGAGCAGGCAGCGCCGGGCACGACGCTCGTGATCACCGCGCATGCGGGTGACGGCACGACGGCTATCGAACTGCATTGCGAGGGCAGCGTGGCGCCGGCCGCGGGCCACCTCGCGCGCGGCGAGCAGGCGGCCCTGCTGCAGGCCGCCGCGCGGCTGGCCGCGGATGCCGACGGGGTACTCGATCTCGGCAGCAACGGCACGCTTGCGACGCTGCACCTGCCGCGCGCGCCGGCCGCCTGAGCCCGCGCGCCGCCACCGCGCCGCGACATGCGCTACCCTGCGCGCTGCGAAGCGACACTGGGAAACACACGATGATCACTTACCTCTACTGGGCCGTCGTCATCGCGCTGGTGGTCGGCGCGATGGCGTTCTTTGCCGGGCGCATGAACAACGTGCGCCTGGCGCTCGCCGTCGCCGGCGTGATCCTGGTTGGCGGCTGGGCTGCCTACTACTTCCATTTCCAGCAGATCTTCGTCAAGCGCTTCGGTGGCGTGATGTCGATCAGCGTGCCGGAGGGCGAGGTGCACATCGGTGCGACCTGGAAGGACGACAACCTGTGGATCGAGAATTACGACCCGGAAACCAATACCTGCGTGTTCTCGGAATACTCGCGCGGCGCCCTGCTCGAGGGCCGTGTACGCATCAAGAACTGCAACCCGCTGCTGCCTGGCCGCCTGCCGGCGGCAGCCGCGGCGGCGGTTCTGCCGGAGATGCCCGCGACGCAGCCCTGAGCGTTCGCCTCAGCGGTTCTCCAATCGGTTGTAGTCGAGAATGCCGGCCTCCAGCGGCACGCGGGCGCGCTGTTCGGCGTACACCGCATCGGACAGCGGCCAGAAGCGTGCGCTGGTGCGGGCGACCCCGTAGCGTGCGCGCAACGCGCGGTAGCCGTCCTCGTCGCCGAGCGCGGCGACGGCCGCGGCGAAGCCCGGCAACTCGTCGCGCGACAGCTCGAAGAAGGCGTTGGGATAGGCGCCGAGTACGCCCTCGACCACGGTGACGGCATCCTCCGCCGGCCGCCGGCGGTCGGCCTCGTCGAACATCGAGGAGATGTTGCTGTAGGCGCGGTCGACCAGCAGGGTGAGCGTGCCGTGGCCGCGCAGGTGGACGAGGCTCGTCTCCGGCAGCACCGCGGCGGCCTGGCCGACGATCTGTCCGAGCGTGTCCAGCGCGGCGTTCTGGGCGTCGTCGAACGCGGCCCGGTCGAGGGTGTAACGATTCGCACCCAGGGCCGGCGCGACGCGCGCGGCGAGGGCCGCGAACAGTTCGCGCCTGGGATCGGTGGTGTGGTAGTCGTACAGCGGTGCGATGACGTCGTGGGTGAAGTACACCGAAACGTAGTCGCGCACGGCCTCGACGGCGTCGCGGTACCACCAGGTGATCTCGTCCTGGCGCACCCCGGGCGGCAGGAAGGCGAGGAAATTCATTTCCGATTCCATGCGCAGGAAATCCATGTACAGGCGCGTCATGGCCTGGTGCGCGGCGCTGCCGAAGACGTCGAAGCCGGCCACCAGCAGGTAGTGGATGCGTTCGAGCGTGGGATAGTCGATGACCCAGGCGGTCTTGGGCGGCGTGCCGACCAGGCCCCGCACCACGCTGGCGCTGTCGTGGTGACGGAACACGGTGAGGGCGGCGTTGGGGTTGTCGCCGCCGCCGTCCCACACCACCTCGATGCGACCGCGATCGAAGGTCTCGCGCTGGCTGCGGATGAAAGCCAGCTTGGCGCGCAGGTAGGTTTGCTGAGCGCGCGCGTAACGCGCCCAGTGCACGCCCGACCACAGCTCGCTGCCGCCGCTGGCCGGCAGCTCGAGGTGGTCCTTCTGCGCGGCGAGAAAATCGGCATAGGCACGCTGGTCGAGGAACCCGGGCGCGCTGAAGAACACCCAGAAGCGATCCTGGATGACGTTCAGCGCCACGCTGCCGCGGCACACCGGGCCCTTGATGAAGTTCATGATGGTGAACTGCGCCTCGTCGAGCAGGAAGCGATGGCGGGCGTCCAGGGGCAGGGCCTGGAAGGTCACGAAGGGGTTGGCCGCGGTCTCGGCGGCGTAACCCGGCAGTTCGTTCACGGTGTAGTCGGCGTCGAGGAACCAGGCTTGCCAGCGCGCGCGGCGGGCGGCGTCGAGCGCGTAGGGCAGGTGGGTCTTGTCGACCACGCTGTCGGGGTCGTGCCACAGGCGGTAGTAGAACGTCGCCGGGCCGGGATCGTCGAAAGGCCGGCGGGTGGCGATGATGCGTACCGGCACGCCGGGCGGCGTGCTCGATCGGACCAGGCGGAACCACGCCGTGTCGGTGCCGGCGTCCTCGAGGTAGAGGTGGGCGAGGAAGAGATGCTCGTAGAGGTAGCGCGCAACCAGGCGTTGCTTGGGTGACTCGCCGTTGAAGAAGCGTTCCCAGCTTGCCACCTGCTCGACCAGGCGTGCCGGCAGTACCGGCGCCGTGCCGGCTGGCGCCCCGGCGGCGAGCCAGTCGCGCAGCAGGTCGTACTCGGCCGGCGGCAGGTCGGGCAGTCCGAAAGGCATGCTCCACAGCGGGTGCTCGGCCGCATAGTCGTCGAAATCCTCGGCCGCCGGACAGACCTGGCTGCGCTCGCGCGAGAAGTCGAAGCTCGCCGGCAGCAGCGGGCCCGCGGGCAGCGGGTGCGTTTTGCGCAGGGTCAGCATGCGCGCCATGAGCCCCTCAGCCAGGGTGGTCTCGGCGTCGGCGATGCGCGGATGGATCACCGGGTGGAAGCCGCGCTTGCGCCAGGCCGCGGCGCTGGTCGCATCGACGTGCAGCCGGCTCGGCGTAGCCTCGGCCAGGCGGGTGCCGTCGTAGACGGGTGTTTGCGTCGCACCGCGCAGGACGCCGGCGTGGGCTTCGAGCTTGAGCTGGCAGGGCGCGTCGTAGCAGCCGTGGCAGACCACGCAGCGGCGTTCGAGCACGGGCCGTGCGTCGTGGTGATAATCGGGTACCGTGCGCGCCGTGGTCGCGGCGCCGCCGTCGTCCGGCGTGGCCGTGGCGACGCGGGCCGCCGTTACCAGGGTGAGCAGTGCAGTGCGCACGGCGCGGCCTGACCGCCTTGCGCGGGAGGAACGCATCTTCAACGCTTTCATTCCGCGTCGCCCTTGTTGCGCAGGACGCCGAGCAACGACCAGCGCGGTTCGCGCGGCGCCGCCCCCTGGCCCAGGATCCAGTATGCGTAGAGCTCGCGCAGTTCGCCGGTGTCCTCGGCGAGTACGATCCATTCGTCGAGCGCGTCTTCGAGATCCTCGGCCGGGAGCGCGATGCCGAACGCCGTCGACAGCCGTACCGGGTGGGGCTGCGGCACCACGACGGTGAACTCGGGATGCAGCAGGGTGAAGCCGGCCGCGTGCTCGGCCGGCATCAGCATGGCGTCGACGGCATCGCCGTCGCCGGCGTGCGTCGCAAGGGCCGCGGCGGCGGCGTCCTGGAACGCAGCCTCCGGCGAGGTGACGACGAACTCGACTTCGGCGGTGCCGAAATAGCGGCGCATGGCGGGGCGGTGCTGCTCGAGGTCGAGCGGCACGCCGATACGCAGGCCGTGGCTGCGCGCGAGGTCTTCGATCGAGGCGAAATCGTGGCGCCTGGCGTCGCGGGTGACCAGCGCCATGGTGCCCGCCAGGTAAGGCCGCGAGAACTTGAGGCGGCTGAACCAGTTGGGGCGATACCAGATGCCGGGCATGACGTCGATCACGCCCGCCGCCAGCAGGTCCGGTACCTCGGGCCAGTCGACGGCGACGAACTCGGCCGCGAGGCCGAGGGCGGACGATGCGCGCAGGGCGAGTTCGACGTCGAAGCCGACCAGCTGGTCTTCGCTGTTGTAGAAGCTGAAGGGCAGGTTGCCGGGGTCGAAACCGAAGCGCAGAACGCCGCGAGCACGCGCGCGTGCCAGCGGTCCGGGCGGTTCCGCCGCCGGCACGGCGCCCGCGCGTTCCGCGGCGACTACGTGCGCCACGAAGTCGTCACGCGTGGCGTGCATGTGGCGCACGGTGTCGCTCAGTGTATAGCGGGTGTCGACGATCGCACCGAGCAGGACGGCGACCGCGACCAGTGCGAGCGCGCTGCCGGCGACGATGGCGGTTGCTGCCCGCAGCAGTCGGCCGAATTCGAGAACCAGGAAGCCACTCATGGAGGCGGCGCCGATCAGGGCGAAGACCAGCAGGTTCATGGCCGTGACGAGGCTGTCGAACTTGCCGGTGACGATGGTGGTCGGGACGTAGAGATGGAACAGGTCGTGGGGCAGGCCGAACAGGTCGAGCAGGTAGGGCAGGGCGACCTGGGCCTTGGCAAAGTAGCTGGGAACGCCGGCACCGAACAGGGTCGCGTAATCGATGCCGCCGAGCGGCTGGCCGGCGAGCCAGGCGGCGAACGGGATGAACAGCAGGGTGAGCAGCTTGCCGGCGTTGGGGAAATTGAACAGCACCGGCACCAGGACCTCGGTGGCGGAATCGCTTTCCGTCGTCAGCAGCCCGTGCCGTTCGAGCAGCTGCTTGGCACGCTCGACCAGGATCGGCAGCACGATGAAGGCGTTGCTGGCGACGAAGGCGGTGAGCAGGGCGTCGCGCGCGATGCCCACCACCTCGCGGTAGCGGAACGGCGTCACCGCGGTCACCAGCAGTGGCAGGATCCAGAAGCCGAGCAGCAGCGCGGCCGCGGCGAAGGTGACGAAGTAGACTTCGAGGCGAGCAAGGGTCTCCAGCGTATAGGTGCCGGCGGCGACGGCGCCGATGGCGAACACGCCGACCGGGGTGAGTTCGATGACCAGGCGCGTGATGCGTACGATGGCCGCGTTGCCGACCCGGAGCGGGCCGAGCAGGCGTTCCTTGTCGGGTAGCGCGATGAGGGCGATACCGAACAGGCTGCTGAACACGACCACGGCGGGTACGACGTTGCGCGACAGCGACTCGAAGGGGTTGGCGGTGAAGTAGATCTCGGCCAGCGAGAAGTCCTGCGGCGGCTCGACCAGCGACTGGCTGAAGAAATTCGCCGTGACGTAGTCGGGGAAGGTCACCGGCACGACCCGTAACAGCAGTATCGTCAGGGCCCACACCAGCAGCAGCAACAAGCCGCCGCGCCAGGCCAGGCGACGGGCGTTGGCGACGTCGAGCTGGCCGAAGGCGAGCACCAGGGCCGAGACCAGGTAGGGCAGGACCGTCATCTGCATCAGGCGGATGTAGACGTCGGCGACGGGGTTGAGCTCGGCGGCGGCTTCGCCCACGGTCAATCCGGCGAGTATGCCGACGGCCAGCCCGACCAGGATACGGCCGGACAGGCCCAGTCGGGACCAGGTGCGTGCAAGCGTGCCTGACATCTGTACGGGTACCCTGGTGGCGCGGACCGCGCGGCGGCTGCTGGCGGCGAGCCGGGTGCTCCTCCCGGTGCACGAGTTGTTCTATTCTGCGCCGAGACCACGGCCAGGCGCAGGTGAGGCATGACTTTACTCGAAGCAGTCCAGGGATGGGTGGATGCCGCGCCGCGCGTCATCGCCGGCGGCGTGCTGGCAGCGCTACTCGGTGCCTGTGGCGGGGTCCCGCATTCGCTCGACCTGATGCCGGCACCGGCGGTGATCGAAGCGGCGCCGGTGCCGGCTGTGCCAACCGCCGCCGCGGATGCCCGCGGCGCGCTCGGCATGCTCTATGCGACCAACCGCGCGCCGGTCGCCGGGGTGAGTGGTGACGACGAGCGCTACTACAGCGGCGAGAGAGGCTACCTCGTGCGCCTCGGCGAGGCCGACATCCACTTCGGTGACGGCGACATCAGCTGGGACGAGGCGCGCCGCATCGCGCTGCTCAAGAACCGCCCCGGCAACTTCCCCCTGCGCGTCGAGGACGTGCGCGAGTTCGGCATCCTGCCCGCGAGCGTGTCGGTGTTCACGCCGCGCGAAGTCGCGGCCGGCGTCAACGAGACGGCCGCGGCGGATTTCGCCACCGCCATCGATCAGCGTCTCGCCCGCTCCGCGGTCAAGGACGTGTTCGTCTACGTCCATGGCTACAAGGTCAATTTCGAGAACCCGCTGCTGGTGGCCGCGGAGATGTGGCACTTCCTCGCCCAGGACGGCGCCTTCGTCGCCTTCTCGTGGCCGTCGACGCCGGCCCGGCTGGCCTACATGAAGGACATCGAGACCGCGCGGGTAGCGGCCTGGGGCCTGCGGCGTTTTCTCGACTACCTCGCCACCTCGACCAGCGCCCGGCGCATCCACGTCGTCGGTTACAGCGCGGGCACGCGGGTCGTGCTGACCGCGCTATACGAACTCGCGCTGCTGCACCAGGGCGAGGAACCCGCCGCGATCGCGGCGCAGACCCGCCTCGGTAATGTCATCCTGGTCGGCTCCGACGTCGATACCGGGACCTTTGCGAGCTACGTCATCGATGGCCTGCTCGACGTGCAGGAACGGCTCACGCTCTACACTTCGCCGGCGGACAAGGCGCTGGCGCTTTCGCACAAGCTGTTCGCCCATCGCCGGCTCGGCCAGGTCCTGCCGGGCGCCCTCGATGCGCGCATGCGCGAGTTCGTCGCCGCCTCCTCCCGGCTCGCCCTGGTCGACGTGGCCGAGGCGGACAACTTCGATTCGGGCAACGGCCACGCCTATTTCCGTAACAGCCCCTGGGTCAGCGCCGACATCCTGTTCACCCTGCGCCACGGCCTGCCGCCGCAGGCGCGCGGGCTCGAGCAGCGCGACGACTCGCCGGTGTGGCGCTTCCCGGCCGACTACCTTGCCCGATTCGACCGTGCGCTGGCTGCCGCCACCGGTGGTCCGGCGCCGTCCGCGGAGACGCTGGAGTGAAAGCCGCGGTCCGCGCCGCCCGCCTTGCCGTGGCGCTGTGCGCCGGGGCAGCCGGTGGCTGCATCATGTTGGACGGCGGTACGTTTGCCTCGTCGCGGGCCGTGGGCGCGGCCGCCGACGCGGACGCTAGGGACGTCAGCCCGGCCGTGAGCGATGCCGGCGAGCGCGACGTGCCGGGGGTGCTCGAAGGGCACGGCGGTGAACGCCGCCTGAGCGCGACGCTGCTGCAGTCGGAGCTGCTCGCCTTCGCCGAGCGCTACATGGAGGCGCTGGCCGAGGCCTTCGACCGCGGTGCCGACCATGCCGCGGACGCCTCCGGCCGCGCCGCCTTCCGTGCCACCAAGGTCGTCTACGTGACTGCCGCCATGAGTACCGCCACCGGCGCCGACCCGCTGCGTGCGCTGCGCGACCTGCTGGTCATGGTGCACCTGCAACGGCTCGTGTGGGCCGAGCAGGGCGGAAACCGCCACGCTTCCGACACCGCCCGTGCCGGTATCCTGGCCGCGCTGGAACGGCTTGAGATCCAGCTCCACGCTCTGGCCCTGCGCGTGGTGTCACCGCAAGCCATCGCTGCCATGCAGGAACTCGCCGAACACTGGCGCGCGGACAATCCCGAGCGCCGTTACGTCGCCTTCGTGCGTTTCCACGATCTCGACGACACCCCGCTCAGGCGTCGCTTCGAGGACAATTTCACGGCCCACGGCCTGCTCGCGCCGGTGGCCGAGGCCAATCACCAGATCGAGGAGATGCGCCGCGTCGCCGAGCGCGCGGTGTTCCTCGCCAACCACGTGCCGATGCTGATCGAATGGCAGGGCGAGTCCTTCGTCGCGCGTACGCTCGACCTGCCCGAAGTGACCGGCGTGCTCGGTGATCTGGCCCGCTTCACCGCGACCGGTGCCGACGCCACGCGCCTGCTGGCGGCCTTGCCTGAACAGATCGGCGCCGAACGCCGCGCCGCCATCGACGACTTGATGACACGCATCGAACGCGAGCGTCACGCCGCGCTCGAACAGGTCGCACTGTTCGCCAGTAGCGAGCGTGACCGTACGTTCGCCGCGCTGGAGTCGACGAGCGCGAGCCTGCTGCCGTTGATGGGCAAGGTCGACAGCGCCAGCGCCAACCTGCGCGAGACCATGGCCCTGCTTGCCGCCTGGCAGGGTGGTGACGATGCCGCTGCGCCACTCGACCTCGCCCAGCTCGGCACCCTGGTCGACGGCGTGGCGGCGCTGAGCACGCAGACCCTGGCGCTGGTCGAGGCGGTCGATCGCTTCGTCCACGCCGAGGCTGCGGCCGACACACTGCAGGTCTTCGACCGCGCGCTGCGGGAGCACGAGCAACGCCTGTTCGTCTACGCGCTGACCCTGATCGGCGTGGCCGGCGTGACCGCGGTGGCTTGCGTGGGTTTTCTGCGCCGTCGCGCGCACTGATCGCGCCGGCGCCGGCCTACTTCAGCAGGTCGCGCAAGCCCGCGAAGGGCTGGAAGGTGGCCTGTTCGCCCTTGCCCTCGGCACTGCCGCCGCGACCGGCTTCGAGGCGGCGCTGGTGCTCGTTGTCGTGGCAGTACAGGCACAACAGCTCCCAGTTGCTGCCATCGGGCGGGTTGTTGTCGTGGTCGTGGTCGCGGTGGTGGACGGTCAGCTCGTGCAGGTTGGCGTGGGTGAACTCGCGCGCGCAGCGCCCGCATACCCAGGGATAGAGCTTGAGGGCCTGCTCGCGGTAGCCGCGCTCGCGCGTCTCGCGCGCGCGCCGCGCCTCGGCCACCACGCGGTCGAGGCGGGCCTCGTCGATGGGTTTGCCGCCCACGGTGCCCGGCCTCAGCCCGCGCGGCGCTCTTCGATGTCGGCCAGGGTACGCATCAGCGCCGGGCGGAAACGCGCGTAATCCTCGCTCATGGGGAAGTGACCGAGGCCTTCGAGCATTTCGTAGTGCACACCGCCGATGGCGCGCGCCGAGGCCTCGACGTGCTCGGGCGGGCAGGTGAAGTCGTACTGCCCGGCATAGAGGTAGAGCGGCACCTTGGCGGCGTCGATGCGCGCGGCGCGTTCCGGATCGGCATTCTCCACACCCCAGAAGTAGAGGTCGTTGCGCAGCGCGCGCGGGTGGGCGCTCTGCATGATGCGGTTCATCTGGCGATCGGCGCGCGACAGGCCGGGCGCGGTGACCGCGTCCATCAGGCCGGCGACCATCTGGTTGACGTTGACGGCGGGATCGATCCACCAGTCGTGGAAGAAACCGTAGGTGGGGACCGCGCCGGCCAGGCCGACCAGGCCGCGGAAACGTTCGGGAAAGCGCTCGGCGAGGTGCGCGGCGATCACGCCGCCGATGCTGCAACCGATGAAGACCGGGTGGTCGAGCTTCAACGCATCCGCGAGCGCGACCACGAAGCGCGTGATCCAATCAGCCGTGAGCAGGTGGTCCTCGGTGAAGAAATCGCGGTCGTAGGGCGGGTCCGACTTGCCGTGCGAGGGCAGGTCGTAGGCGATGACGCGGTAGTGTTTCGTCAGCTCGCGGTCTTCGAGCAGGTGGCGCCACTGGCGGTTCTCGTTGCCCGCGGTGTGCTGGCACAGCAGCGGAATACCTTCGCCCGCTTCGAAGTAGAAGACCTTGTGGCGGCAGCCGTCGACGGTGACGTTGACGTAGCGACCGACCGCCTGCCAGTGCTCGTGCCACTCGGGATCGGCGGGCACGGGTGCGGTGCCGTTCAGCGCACGTCCGGCCAGCACCCAGTGCGAGAGCGTCGCCATCTGCTGGAACAGCAGGCGCATGTCACCCTCGAAACTCATGTTGCCGGTGGCGATGGCGGCGAAGACGGCATGGCCCATGGGCGGTGGTTCGGGCGCGAAGAGATCGGCCCACACCGCGTCGGCGGCGCTCAGGGTGAAGGCGCTGGGCTCGAGCGGCCCGCCGTCGACGACGGTGCTCTCGATGCGGCCGTCGCGCACGTGGAAGGTCCAGCGCTGCGCGCTCGCGGCCAGCGTGAACGAACCGTCGAAGCCACGGCCGGTGTTGGCGCAGGCCGGATCGGCGTTGATGGCAGATACCCAGCGTTCGATCCAGGCGTTGTCGAGCTGCATGCGGTCCTCCCCGCTAGCGTGTGTCGGTCGCCGCATGCTAGCAATCGTCGCCGGCGCCGAACAATCGCCCGCCGGGCGATGCTTCAGGCGACCAGGGCCGTGGCTATGGCTTCGAGCAGGGCGTCGGGATCGAGTGGCTTGGCAAGGTAGGCGCGGGCGCCGGCGGCCGTCGCGCCGGCGGCATCGAGGGTGGCGCTGTAGCCGGACATCAGGATCACCGGCAGCTCCGGTCGCGCCGCGCGCAGGCGCGTGGCGAGTTCGCAACCGGTCAGGCCGGGCATGGTCTGGTCGCTGATGACGAGGTCGACGGCGCGCTCGCCGGCGAGCAGGTGGTCGAGCGCAGCCTGCGGGTCCGAGCTGCGTTCGACGCGGTAACCCGCGAGTTCGAGGAACTCGGCGACGAAGGCCACCACGCCCGGCTCGTCGTCGACGACGAGGATGTCGCCGCGGCGCGCACCGGCGGTGGCATTCGGTGACGCGTGCGGCGCGTCTGCGGCCACTGCCGCCGTCACCGGCAGCAGGATTTCGAAGGTCGTGCCGCGACCCGGCGCGCTGTCGAGGCGGACGTGGCCGCCGAGGCGATGGACGATGCCGTGAACCATCGACAGGCCCATGCCGGTGCCCTGCCCCGGCGCCTTGGTGGTATAGAACGGTTCGAAGATGCGCAGTTGCCGCGCCGCCGCGATACCGGGCCCGCTGTCGCGCAACGCGATGACGACGAAATCGCCGTCGCAGGCCTGCTGGCAGGACGTGCAGCGCGCGGCCGTAACCAGGGTGCGGTCGAGGACGATGTCGATGCGCCCGGCGCCGCCCATGGCATCGCGGGCATTGATGCAGAGATTCATCACCACCTGTTGCAGTTGCACCGGGTCGGCCATCACGGCCGGCAAATCCCCACCGTGGTCGATGTCGATGACGATGCTCGCCGGCAGGGTCGGGCGCAGCATCCGGATTGCCTGGTCGACGATGGCGCCCACGGCCACCGGCGACAGTTCTGCGCCTTCGTCGCGACTGAAGGCGAGCAGTTGGCGCACCAGGTCGCACGCGCGGCGCGCGCCGATCTGCATCTCGTGCACGTAGCCGGCGAGGCGTTCCGGCATGTCGTCGCCGAACCGTTTCTGGGCGAGGTCGGCATAGCCGAGCACGCTGGCGAGGATGTTGTTGAAGTCGTGGGCGATACCGCCGGTGAGCTGGCCGATCGCTTCCATCTTCTGCGCCTGCTGGAGCTGTCGGCGCAGGTGTTCCTGGTCGGCTTCGGCATGTTTGCGCGCGGTGATGTCGGTCGACACGCCGATGATGCGGTCGCCGTCACTGCGCCCGCGGACCTCGAACCAGCGCTCGCTGCCATCGGCCTGGACCAGGCGGAGTTCGGTGCTGAGCATCTCGTCGTGCGGGTGCGCCAGCAGCAGGGCCAGTTGGGACTCGATCCGCGGGCGGTCCTCGGGATGCATGCGGTCGATGAAGTGCTGGATCGGCCAGGGCCCGGGTTCCTCCAGGTCATAGAGTTCGCTCAGCACGTCACTCGATTGCACGAGGTCGTCGGTGGTGTCCCACTGCCAGGTCGCCATGCGCGCGGCCTCGAGCGCGAGCAGCAGGTGCGCGCGCCCGGCGCGCACGGCTTCCGCGGCCTCCTGCGCGGCGGTGATGTCGACCACCAGCCCGCTCACGCTGCCGCCCCCGTGACCATCCAGGCGGGTGACGTAACGCACCTCGATCCAGCGCCACGCGCCGTCTTCGCGCTTGACGCGGTAGCGCACGGTGCCGGACGGGCCGTTGCCGGGACGCCCGCCCTGTTCACGGCGCGCGGCCTCGGAAATCTGATCGCGCAGGGGACGCGGACCCTGGTCGTCCGGGTGGATGCGCTGGTGCAGGTCGGCGAAGCGCAGCGGCTGGATCTCCGGGTCGAGGCCGTAGAGCCGCCACAGCGAGCGTGAGCCATGCACCACGTCGGTGGCGATGTCGCGTTCGAACCAGGCCACGCCGGCATGCTCCATGGCGTCCTGGAACTTGCCTTCCAGGGCCTTGGTCGCGGTGACGTCGAAGATCAGGCCGTAGGTGCGCAGCGGTTCGCCGGCATCGACGATGCGGTAGCGGATCTCGATGTCCCGGGTGCTGCCGTCGCGCCGCGAGACGCGGTAATAGGTGACATGGGTGGCCTGGCGGGCATCCGGCGCGCGGCGCGCCACGCGCAGGTCGTGGCAATGGCGTTCGAATTCGAGCGGGGCGAGGCGCTCGAACACCGTGGTCATCTCCCATGGCCCGGTGGGGTCGTCGAGATCGAACAGCTCGGCGATGGTGGCCGAGCCGTACACGAGGGAGCCGTGGCGCTCGTACCAGGCGATGTGGGCGTGGTCGACGGCCTCGACCAGGCACAGCTCCGGCCGGTGGGCGGCGAGGAAATCCTGCTCGACGTCGTCGATGGCCGTGATCGTGCCGCGTATCCGCTGCGGCCCCGCTGCGGCATCGGATTGGTCGACCTGTGCGCGGATCAGGACCCAGCGCGGCCCGGCGCCAGCGGCCAGCACGCGGACATTGCACTGGCAGCGTTCGGCGCCCTGGTGCAGGGTGGTCGCCGCCGCGGTGGCGCGGGCACGGTCGTCCGGGTGCACGCACGCCCACCAGGCAGCGTTGTCGACGAAGGCGGGCGCCCGCGGCAGGCCGAGCAGTTCACGTCCGCCGGGCGAGGCCCACCAGCCCTGCGCGGCGCGCCACTCGAAGGCGAAATGACCGAGCGCGTCCAGCGCCGGGTCGACCGGCGGGGTGTCTCGATGCAACGTTTGATGAGCGAAGGACATGGTGAGCTGGGTCGGACGTTGGTCGAATGGCGACAGGCGGTGTCGAGTCATCGCCAGTTTAGCGACCGTGGGGCGGCCGCGCTGAACGGCTCGCTGCAATTGCGCCCACCGCGCCGCGGGGCGGGTTCGATGGCCGGCGAGCCTACCCGGGATGGGGCAGGCCGGCGGCCGCGAGCGGGCAGTAGACGAAACCGTCGCGCTCCCATGGCCGGCCGGTGACGACCTCGACCGGGTGGGCGAAGCAGGGCGCGGCAGTGCAGAAGGTATGGAACTCACCGCGTTCGCCGCACGGATCGATCCCGGTCGGCAGGGCGGCGACGAAATCGCCGTCGTAGGTCTGGCCGAGACGAGCGGCGTCGAGCTGGCGGGTGTCGATGCAGGTGAGCACGGCGCGCAGGCCACCCGCGCACATCGCGCTGGCGAGCGCTGCCGTACCGTCTTCGCCGCACCACAACGGGAACAGCGCTTCCAGGCCGCTGCCGGCGAGTTGCTGCTCGCGCCAGGCACGGACGTCGGCGAGGAAGAGGTCGCCGAAGGCGACGGCGGTGATGCCGGCCGCGAGCGCCCGCTGCACCACGGCCGCCATGCGCGCGGCGTAGACGTCGTTGCTGCACGGCCACGGCAGTTCGACCGGCCACACGGGCAAGTCGGCGGCCGCGGCCTGGGCCATGACCAGGCTGCGCGGCACTTCGTGCATGGCCACGGCGTCATGCGCGGCGTTGAAGGTGGTGAGCAGGCCGGCGACTTCGATCCCGGGATCGGCGCGCAGCTGCGACAGCAGCCAGGCGCTGTCCTTGCCCGAACTCCAGGCGACGAGGATGCGCCGCGTCATGCGTGCGCAGTGGGCGTCACGGGCGGTGCGGCGATGGCCTCGGCCGCGGGCAGGCCGGCCGGCAGCGGGTGCAGCGCCGGGTGCAGGGCGTGGGCGAGGATCTCCAGGCTGTCGACCAGGCGCGGCCCGGGCCGGCTGAAGTACTGGTTGCCGTCGACCAGCCACAGGCGACCGTCGCGCACCGCGCGCAGCGCGCGCACCGCCGGCTCGCGCATGACGAGTTCGATGTCGACGCGGGTGCGCGCGGGATCGAAGCCGCAGCAGGCGAATACCAGCACGTCCGGATCGGCGGCGGCGAGCTCGGCCCACGAGGAGGTGGTGGAAGCCTGGCCGGCGCGGCCGAGCACTTCCTCGCCGCCTGCCATGGCGACCAGCTCGGGGCTCCAGTGGCCGCAGCCGAACGGTGGATCGAGCCATTCGAGCAGCGCCACCCGCGGCCGCGCGGCAAGTGCCTGGTTGCGCGCGACGACGGCTGCGACGCGCGCCTGCAGGCCCGCCACGACCGTCGCGGCGCGTTCGCCGACCCCGGCGGCGGCGCCGACCGCGCTGATACAGTCGAACACCTCGTCCAGCGTGAACGGTTCGAGGTTGACCACCCGCGGCACGCGCGCCAGCGCCGCGGCTGCCGCACGCACCTCGACATCGGCCACCGCGCACACGTCGCACAGGGCCTGGGTGACGATGAGGTCGGGGGCGAGCGCGGCGAGGCGGGCGACGTCGAGCGAGTACAGCGCGCGCGTGCCGGCGAGGCGTTCGCGTACCGCCGCATCGATGTCGTGGCTGGCGGCATCGTGCGGAATGGCGGTGGTGGTCACGGCCGGCAGGCCGTGCACCGACGGCGGGTAGTCGCATTCGTGGGTGATGCCGACGAGGTCGGCTTCGAGCCCGAGGGAGCAGACGATCTCGGTCGCGCTCGGCAGCAGGGAGACGATGCGCACGGGACCTCCGTTCGCGAATGACGAGGGCGCCACCTTAGCAGGGCGCCGCGCGGCGCGGCGAGGCGGGCCGCCCGGGCCGGCCACCCGGTCGGGCGCCTGCCGGTGACGGCGCGCGGGCGCGATGTCCGCGCCGTGCCCGTCCGGGACCGGGATGCGGCCGCCGCGTCGCGCACGTACCATGCACGCCCCGAGCGAGCGCCTGCCGAGTCCCCCGCGTGAAGCCTGTGAGCGATTTCCCCATCGACGAGGTGCTGCCCGAGATCCGTGCGCACCTCGCCGCGGCCACGCGCCTGGTGCTGGAGGCGCCACCGGGCGCCGGCAAGACCACCCAGGTCCCGCTGGCGCTGCTCGACGCGGCGTGGTGCGCGGGCCGCGTGCTGCTGCTCGAACCGCGCCGCGTCGCCGCGCGCGCGGCGGCCGGCTTCATGGCGGCACAGTGCGGCGAGGCCGTCGGCGAAACGGTCGGTTACCGCATGCGCTTCGAATCGCGGGTCTCGGCGCGCACGCGCATCGAGGTCGTGACCGAGGGCATCCTCACCCGGCTGGTGCAGGACGACCCCACGCTCGAAGGCATCAGCGCGGTGATCTTCGACGAATTCCACGAGCGCAACCTGGCCAGCGATCTCGGCCTCGCCCTGGTCCTCGACGTGCAGGACGCGTTGCGCGCGGACCTGCGCGTGGTGGTGATGTCGGCGACCCTGGACGGTGCGCGCCTCGCCGCATTCCTCGACGCCGCGCGGGTCAGCGCGCCGGGACGCAGCCATCCCGTCACCATCGAGCACTTCGCCGCGCGCCGCGACGAACGCCTGGAGATGCAGCTCAGGCGCGCGGTGGTCGACGCCCTCGCCGCGCACCCGGGCGACGTGCTGTGCTTCCTGCCCGGCCGCGCCGAGATCGAGCGCAGCGCGCGCCTGCTCGGCGACGTCGATGCCGAGGTCTGCGTGCTGCACGGCGAGCTGCCGGTCGCCGAGCAGGCCGCGGTGCTCAACCCTGGCAAGCGCCGCCGCGTGGTGCTGGCGACCAACGTGGCGGAATCGAGCGTGACCCTGCCCGGCGTGCGCGTGGTGGTCGACAGCGGGCTCGCGCGCGAACCGCGCTTCGACCCGGTGAGCGGCCTGAGCCGCCTGGAGACGGTCACCATCACCGAACCGTCGGCGACCCAGCGCGCCGGCCGCGCCGGTCGCGTCGCCGCCGGCCATTGTTACCGCCTGTGGCCGGCCAGCCAGCGCCTCGAGCCGGCTACGCGGCCCGAACTGGCCCAGGTCGAGCTGTCCGGGCTGGTACTGGAAACGCGGGCCTGGGGCGGGCACGCACTGCGTTTCCTCGACCCGCCGCCGCCCGGTGCGCTGGCGCAGGCCGAGGACCTGCTCACCCGGCTCGGTGCCCTCGATGCCGCCGGGCGCATCACCGCCCACGGCCGCCGCCTGCTCGCGCTCGGCGTCAGCCCGCGCCTGGCCAACGCCATCGAGCGCGCGCCACCGGCATTGCGCGGCCTGGCCTGCGACGTCGCCGCCCTGCTCGAAGCGCGCGATCCCCTGCGCGGCGAGGCGCGTCGCGACGACGACCTCGGCCGGCGCCTGGCCGCACTCGCCGCGCTGCGCAGCGGCGAGCGTGTTGCCGATACCGTCGATCGCCGGGCCCTCGCCACCATCGACCGTGCCGCGCGGCAATGGCGGCGCCGCGCCGGTGTCGATGCCGCGGACACCGCCATCGACCTCCACGGCGCCGGCACCATCGTCGCCCTCGCCTACCCCGAGCGCATCGCCCACCACGATGCCGGCGACGCGCTGCGCTACCGCCTGGCCAACGGCCGCGGCGCGCGCCTCGCGGCGGAATCCGCGCTCGCGGGTACGCCATGGCTGGCGGTCGCCGAGCTCAGGCGCGAGGCGCGCGACAGCCTGGTGCTGCGTGCTGCGCCGCTCGATGCCGGGGTCCTGGCCACGCTCTACCCGGCGCGTTTCACGCGATCGCGAACGGTCGCCTTCGTGCGCGAGCGCCGCGCGGTCGAGGCGCGCGAGGAAGAGCGCTTCGATGCCATCGTCATCGCCTCGCGGCGGGTGCCGCCGCCGCGCGACGAGCGCACCGCCGCGGCGCTGCTCGCCGGCGTCCTCGAACTCGGCCTCGACAGCCTGCCGTGGAGCGAGGGCCTGCGCGAATGGCAGGCACGTGTCGCCTTCCTGCGCGCCCATTGTCCCGAGCTCGGCCTGCCCGATGTCGGTGACGCGGCGCTGCGGGCCGCGCCGGAGACCTGGCTCGCGCCGCTGCTCGCCGGTCGGCTGGCCCTCGACGAGATCTCCCCGGCGGCGTTCGCCCAGGCCCTGCACGCGAGGCTCGACCACGCCGCGCAGCGCGCCCTCGACGAGTACGCCCCGACCGCGGTCGGCGTGCCCAGCGGACGTACCCTGCGCCTGGCCTACGCCGCGGGCGAGGCCCCGGTGCTGGCGGTCAAGCTGCAGGAACTGTTCGGCCTCGCCGACGGCCCGCACGTCGCGCGCGGCCGCGTCGCGGTGGTGCTGCACCTGCTCTCACCGCGCGGCGCGCCGCTGCAGGTCACGCGCGACCTCAGGAGTTTCTGGAGCAACACCTACCCGGCGGTGAAGAAGGAGATGAAGGGGCGCTACCCCAAGCATCCCTGGCCCGACGATCCCTGGACCGCCGCCCCGACGGCCCGCGCCAAGCCGCGCAAGCGCTGATGGCGGTGTCTCGCTGACGGCGGTGTCTGACGCCGCGACTCGACACGTTGATTCGTGGTCGATGACGGTGTCTGGCACCAGCGGTCAACCCGTTGATCGGCTGGCGCCCGACCGCGTGGCGGTGCGCCGTGGGCTTGGCGCGGCGAGCGGCCGGTCGAGGCGCGCGCTCTTACCGGCGAAGGCATTCCACGCCGCCGCGGCGCGCGCCGCCACCAGAGGGCGTTGCCAGCGGTGTCTGACACCGAACCGCAATGCGTTGATTCCTGGTCGATGGTGGCGTCTGCCACCGGCCGTCAACGCGTTGCTCGGCAGGCGCGCGGCGGCGCGCCGTGGGCTTTACGCGGTGGGCGGCAGGTCGAGGCGCGCCACCCAGCCGGCGAGGTCGTCGTGCGCCGCGGGGTAGCGTGCCAGCACCAGGGGGTCGTGGCCGGGCACGATGTGGGCGGGCGACGCGGCCAGGCGGCGCAGGGTGCGGAAGCCCTCCAGCATGTCGGCCAGGCTGTCGAGTACCGGGAAGGCGCGATCCTGCTCCATGTGGGCATAGAAGTGGCTGGCGTCGGAGGCCAGCACCACCCAGCCGCGGGCGGTCTTCACCCGCACCACCTGCAGGCCGCGGGTGTGACCGCCGACGTGGTGCAACTCGAGCCCCGGCGCGAGTTCGGCGACGCCGTCGTGGAAGCACACGCGCTGGTCGAACACGTGGTGGACCATCAGGCTGACGTCCTCCACCGCGTAACCGTGGCGCATCAGGTCATGGCACATGCAGCGCCCGGTGGCGAAAGCCATTTCGCGATCCTGCAGGTGGAAGCGGGCGCGCTCGAACAAGGGCAGGTTGCCGGCGTGGTCGTAGTGCATGTGGGTGATGACGACGTCGTCGACCGCGCCCGGCGTGATCCCGACGGCGGCCAGCCCTGCCTCCACCGGGTGCACGATGCGGCGCCCGCGCCGCGCCGCCATGGCCGGGCTGAAGCCGGTATCGACGACGACCGTGCGCGCGGCGTTGCCGACCACCCACACGTAGTAGTCGAGCGGCATGGGCACGTCGTGGGGGTCGCCGCCGACGAAGTTCTCCGGCGAGCGCCGCGCGTGCTCGGCGTACTTGATGGCGTGGATGGTATAGGTGTCGTCGCTCATGCTGGATCGTCCTGGCTGCCCGACGGCCCCGCGCCGGCGCTCGCGAAATCAATGGCCTGAATCGCGGTGTCAGACACCGCCGGCAGGCCGATCAACCGTTTACCCCGCGGTGTCAGACACCCGGGATGGCCGCCAACGCCCGACGGTGCTGGTGACATCAAAGGCTTGGCGGTCGGGGTCAGACACCGCCAACCGGCGCTCTACGGGTTGCCGGGTGGTGTCAGACACCGTCGTCGCGTTCATAGGCCTCGATGGCCTCGCGGGCGAGGCGGAAGCTGTCGACCGCCGCCGGCACGCCGCCGTAGATCGCGACCTGCAGCAGCACTTCGCGGATCTCGGCCTTGCTGACCCCGTTGCGCAGTGCGCCGCGCACGTGGGCCTTGAGCTCGTTGGGGCGATTGAGGATGGCCAGCATGGCGAGATTGAGCATGCTGCGGGTCTTGCGCGGCAGTTCCTCGCGGCCCCACACCGCGCCCCAGCAGTACTCGGTGACGAGGCGCTGCAGGGGTTCGTTGAACTCGTCGGCGCTGGCCAGCGCGCGCTCGACGAAGGCATCGCCGAGCACGGCCTTGCGCACGGCGAGTCCGGTTTCGAACAGGTCGTCGTTCATGGTCTGTCTCCTCGCAGGGGCCGCGTGGACCGGGGTCGGGTACGCGGCGGGTTCAGGGGGGTGATGCGCGCAGGGCGTGCGGCAGCGCGGCGGCGTCGGGGCGCCGTTCGATGGCGTCGACGACATCCATCACGGTAGCGGCGCGGGCGTCGTCGAAGCGCGCGGCGAGCGCGGCCCGGCAGCGCGCGGTGACCAGTGCCGGGGTGGCGTGCAGCACGTCGTCGAGACGCGCCCGGTGGCGCTGGCCGTCGCGCGTGGTGACGATGACCTCGGCGCCCTGGCGCGCCGGGTAGGCGGCGCTGAGGGCGGCGTCGACGACCAGGGTGGTGCGGCCGACGAGGTTCGCGAGCAGGGGGTCGTCGAGGCGCGCGTAGCTGGCCTCCTCCAGGGCGCCGCTCGCCAGCGCCACGGCCACCGTGTACTGGATGCTCATCTTGCCCTGCAGGGCATGACGGTAGGGACCGCGCGCGTCGCAGCCGGGGTAGCGCAGCGCGGCGTCGGTGATGCGTACCTCGATGGACTCGATGGCGTTCGCATCCGGCGCCGCGTCGCGCGCGATCTCGAGTGCCGCCAGGGCTGGCGTCTGGGCGTAGTTACAGGCCGGCACGGCCTTGTGGTAGACCTGCGCGATCTCGTAACCGTCGGCGAACGGCGCGACCCCGGCGAGCGCCTCGCGCTTGCCGAGCGCGGCGCCGAGGCCGGCTTCGCCGTCGAGCGCGTCGGGCGAGGCGTAGGCGCCGGCCGCGGCGAGTTCGACCGCGGCCACGGCATTGCGCGCGGCGTTGCCGGCGTGGAAGAACATCTCGCTGCCACCGGTGTGGGCCCACTGGTTGAAGCCGGCGCAGGCATTGGCGGCGAGGCCGAGCGCGCTGACGCAGGCCGCGGCGTCGAGCCCGAGCAGGCGGGCGCCGGCGGCCGCTGCGGCGAGCGGCCCGGTGACGCCGGTGGGGCGGTGGATGCGCGCGCGATCGGCGTCGAGCAGGGCACGGCCGAGCGCGCCGCCGACTTCGTAGCCGACCACCATGGCGGCGACCAGATCGGCACCCGTGACCGGCCGCGTCTCGGCCAGCGCGAGCAGGGTCGGCACGACCACGATGCCGAGGTGGCTGATGCTGCCGGCATGCATGTCCTCGCGCACGAGACCATGGGCCATCACGGCGTTGGCGAAGGCCGCGTCGCCCGGGGCCCAGGCGCCGGCCTCCCCGATGACGGTCGCGCCGTCGCCGGCCAGCGGTCGCGCCAGTGTGCGCGCCTGGCGCGACCACGGCAGGTCGTGGGTCTCGCAGGCGCAGCCGATGGCGTCCTGCAGGCACACCCGGACCTTGTCGACGATGGCGGCCGGCAGGGCGTCGGCGCGGACGGCCAGGGAGGCGTCTACGAGGCGGTGGGCGAGGGGGGTGGCTGTCGTCGTCACGGTGTCGCCCTCAACCGCGCACCTCGACCTTGGCCCAGCTCTCCAGCACGCGGCAGATCGAGGTGAAGTCGGACTCGGCGCCGTACATGGCCTGGGTCACGGCGAGCATCTCGCGCACCGCCGCGCCGACCACCATCGGCACGCCCAGGGCCTCGGCCTCGTCGATGCACAGGCGCACGTCCTTGTAGGACAGCCCGGTGTGGAAACCGAAGTCGAAGGTGCCGGGCAGGATCGCGCGCGGGAACTTGTCCTGGCTCGCGCTGTTGCGCCCGGAACCGGCGTTGATGACGTCGATCATCACCTGCGGATCGAGCCCGGCGCGCACGCCCATCACCATGGCCTCGGAGGTCACCGCCAGCGCCGCGGCGGCGAGCAGGTTGTTGGCGAGCTTCATGGTCTGCGCCTGGCCCGCACCCTCGCCGAGGTGGAAGACGCGGCCGAAGGTGCCGAGGACGCCTTCGAGTTCCTCGTAAACCGCCCGCGCGCAGGACACCATCACTGCCAGCTTGCCGTCGCGCGCACCGGCCAGGCCGCCGCTGACCGGGGCGTCGACGTAGGCGATGTCCCGCGGCGCGAGGCCGGCGGCGACCTCGCCCGCGGTGCGCGGACCGATGGTCGAGAAATCGACCACGCGCTTCGCTCGCCCGCCCTCGACGAGGCCGCCCGGGCCGAGCGCGACCGTGCGCACGATGTCCGGGTTGGGCAGGCTGAGGAAGACCACGTCGCAGGCGTCGGCAACGGCGACGGCGGAATCCGCGGCCACCGCGCCCCGCGCCACCGCGGCCGCAACCGCGGCCGGCGCGCTGTCGTAGACGTGGACGACATGCCCGCTCTCGAGCAGGCGGGCGGACATCAGCGCGCCCATGCGCCCGACGCCGACGAATCCATAACGGGTTTGCGTCATGCTGCGCCTCCCCTCGCTGCGTGACTGGTCGGGGCAGTCTAGCCCGCATGTCTGCCCCGTGTCCTGCCGCCGGCGGTGGGCGTGCCGAAGCGGCCCGCGCGCCCGTCCGTCGCCCCGCCAGGCTGGCGGACTCGTCCGCGTTGTCGGTCATTGCGCGCGGCTTGTACTCGTGGCCGCCCGGCACCCGCGCACCGCGACTTTCGTACACGACCCGGTTCAGACCATTCCGACCCGGCGCGTGGCGGGGCCGGCCCTGCCCCGGGCTGCGGCGACCTGCCCGCGGCGATTGGTTTCGCTGCAGTTCGCGCCGCCATGCAGGTGGCCATCGGCGCGGGCGCGACGCGACACGTGCGTGCTTCACGCCCGCGCCACCGCACCGTTGTCGCTGCCGCCCGATTGGGGTTGAATTGCGGCCCGCACTTGGAGAGAACGATGCGCAGGATCGACAGGCCGGGTCGCCGCCTGATGCCACGCTGGTGGTACGAACGCGCGCCCGACGACGACCACCCGCACCGCCGCCGTTTCACGGCGCGTTACCGCCGTAAGCAGGGCCTGGTGAAGAACGTCTGGATCGCGAGCGGCGTGGTGATGCTGCTGCAGGCCTCGCCGGCGCTGATGTTGGCGACTGCGCTGGGGACGACCTTCCTCGCCTTCGTCATCCTCGACGAGACGCCCTGAAACGGCGGGCGATCCGCTGCCGCGGGTTCAGCCGATGGTCTCGTCCATGTTGCGCAGGCGGCGTGCCAGCACCCGCATCACGTGCAGGGCGAAGAACGGCGTCTGTTGAACGAGGAAGGTGAAGCGGCGCTCGTCGACCCGGGCGACGTGGGCGCCGGCCGCCGCGGTGGCCGTGGCGCTGCGTGGACCGGCGTCGATCAGGGCCATCTCGCCGAACAGTTCACCCGGCCCGAGGGTGTCGATGACATGCCCGCGCACCCCGATCTCGACCTCGCCCTCGACCACCACGTAGAGAGCGTCGCCGCGCTCGCCTTCCCTGAAGATCACGCTGCGCTCGGGGTAGGAGGTGACATCCTGCTCGTTGTTGAACAGATTGACGAGGTTCATGGGGCGCCGTCCGTTGTCGTGTCGCAAACCCGCTAGCATCGAGTCCGGCGATTGCGATTCGATGACGGTTGCGTGACCGCCGCCGCGTTCAGTCCGGTCCATTGCCGCGCGCGCTTCCCCGCAGCATCAGCCACGCACTGATCGCGAGCGTCAGCGCGACGGCTGCGACCAGCAGGGTTGCCAGCGCGTTGATCTCCGGGCTCAGGCCCAGTCGCACCTTGGAATAGATCACCATCGGCAGGGTGCTCGCGCCAGGTCCGGAGACGAAGCTGGCGACGACGAGGTCGTCGAGCGACAGGGTGAAAGCGAGCAGCCAGCCGGCGGCCACGGCCGGCGCGATCAGCGGCAGGGTCACGCGCAGGAAGGCCACGGCCGGGGTCGCGCCGAGATCGAGCGCGGCTTCCTCCAGCGCCGGGTCCTGGCCGGCCAGGCGCGACTGCACGATGACCGCGACGTAGGCCATGCAGAAGGTGACGTGGGCGATGACGATGGTCGTCGCGCCGCGCCCGGCCGGCCAGCCGATCAAGCCCTCCAGGGCGACGAAGGTGAGCAGCGCCGAGAGGCCGAGGATGACTTCGGGCATGACCAGCGGCGCGGTGGTGAGGGCGGCGAACAGCGCGCGGCCGCGAAAGGCGCCGAAGCGCACCAGTGCGATCGCAGCCAGGGTGCCGAGCAGTGCGGCGAGGCTCGCGTTCAGCGCCGCGACGCGCAGCGACAGCCAGGCGGCGGCGAGGATCTGTTCGTCGTCGAGCAGGGCACCGTACCAGCGGGTCGAGAAGCCGCTCCACACGCCGACTGCCTGCGAGGCGTTGAACGAGTAGACGATCAGCGCCGCGATCGGCAGGTAGAGGAAGGCGAGCCCGGCGCCGAGCATGCCGCGGGCGAAACGGCCGGCGCGCTTCATCGCACCGCCAGGCGCGCGCCGAGCGCGCGTTGCACGACCAGCACCGCGCCGACCAGGGCCAGCATGGCGACGGCGAGCGCGGCGGCCACCGGCCACGCGCGGTTGGCGAAGAACTCGTCCCACAGCACCTTGCCGATCATCAACGTGTCGGGGCCGCCGAGCAGGTCGGGAATGATGAGCTCGCCCAGCGCCGGCACGAACACCAGCACGCAGCCGGCGACGATCCCCGGCAGGGACAGCGGCAGGGTGACGGCGAGGAAAGCGCGGCCGGGCCGGGCGCCGAGATCGGCCGCGGCTTCGAGCAGGTCCTCGTCGAGCCGTTCGAGCGTGGCGTAGAGCGGCAGCACCATGAACGGCAGGTAGGCATAGACGAGGCCGAGGTAGACCGCGAAGGGCGTGTGCAGCAGCACCAGCGGGCGCTCGACGAGGCCCAGCGCGAGCAGGGCCTCGTTGAGCGGACCGTGGCGGCCGAGCAGGCCCATCCAGGCGTAGACGCGCAGCAGGAAGGACGTCCAGAACGGCAGCACCACGGCCATCAACAGGAGCGCTTGGCGGCGCCGGGGCGCGCGCGCCATGGCCCAGGCCATGGGATAGCCGAGCAGCAGGCAGACGGCGGTCGTGGTCGCCGCGATCGCGACCGAGCCGAGCCAGGCCTCGGCGTAGAGGGCGTCGCCGGCGAGCAGGCGCCAGGCGTCGAGATGCACGGCGAGATGCAGGCCGTCGGCGTCATGTGCGACGAGCGGCGTGTAGGGCGGTTGCGCGATCAGCGACTGGGCGAAGGAGATCTTCAACACGATGAGCAGCGGCACGAGAAAGAACAGCGCCAGCCAGGCATAGGGCAGGGCCAGCACCAGCAGCCGGCCGCGTGGGGTGGCGCGGGTCATGCGTCGAGCACCCGGCCGACGGCCGGCGCCCAGCTCACCGTCACCGCCGCACCCGGCGCGAGCGCGCCGTGGGCCGGGTGCACGGCGTTGGGTTCGCTCACGGTGAGCGTGAGCCCGTCGCCGATCGCCACCGCGTAGCGCCAGCGATCGCCGCCGTAGGCCGCCGCGGTGAGCGTACCGCCGAGGCGGTTGTGCGACACCGGCGCGGTGTCGCCGATGGTGAGCTGCTCCGGGCGCAGCAACAGCTTCACGGCCGTGCCGGGTGTCGGCGACATCGCGCCGATGACGCGCACGGTGGCGCCCGCCGTTTCGATCACGAGGGTGTCCCCCTCGCGGCCGCGGACCGTACCGGCGAGCAGGTTGGCCGCGCCGACGAAGTCGGCGACGAAGGCGTTGACCGGGCGTTCGTAGACGGTCTCGGGCCGGTCGACCTGGACCAGGCGCCCGGCGTCCATGATGCCGACGCGGCTGGCCAGCGACAGCGCCTCGTGCTGGTCGTGGGTGACGATGACGAAAGTCGTGCCGAGCGTGCGTTGCAGGCGGGTGAGTTCGAACTGGGTCGCTTCGCGCAGCTTGCGGTCGAGCGCGGCGAGTGGTTCGTCGAGCAGGAGCACGCGTGGGCGGCGGGCCAGCGCGCGGGCCAGGGCCACGCGCTGGCGCTGCCCGCCCGAGAGCTGGTGCGGGCGGCGCTCACCCAGGCCCTGCAGGCGCACCAGCTCGAGCATGGCGGCGACGCGCTCGCGCACCTCGGCGCGCGGCAGGCCGGCACGTTCGAGGCCGAAGGCGACGTTGCGCGCGACGCTGAGGTGCGGGAACAGCGCGTAGGACTGGAACATCAGGTTGACCGGACGGTGCCACGGCGGCGTGCTGGTCACGTCGACGCCGTCGATCAGCACGCGGCCGGCATCGGGTGTCTCCAGCCCGGCGACCAGGCGCAGCAGGGTGCTCTTGCCACAGCCCGAGGCGCCGAGCAGGCAGAACAGCTCGCCCTCGGCGATGTCGAGATCGACGCCGTCGACCGCGCAATGGCCGGCGAAGGCCTTGCGCAGTCCTGCGATGCGGATGGCGGGCGCCGGCGCGGCGCTCAACGACCGCTCTTCACGCGCGTCCAAGCCCGTGTCACCAGGCGATCGAATTCGGGGTTGGTGGGCGCGGCCGCTTCGAGCCGTGCGCGGGTCTGGGCGTCGGGATAGATGGCCGGGTCGTCGCGCACCGCGGGGGACACCAGCGGCGTGGCCTGGGCATTGGCGTTGGCGTAATGGACGGCGTCGCTGACCGCGGCAATGACCTCGGGCCGCATGAGGTAGTCGAGGAAACGGTGCGCGTTGGCGGGGTGTGGCGCGTCCTTGGGGATGACCATCGAGTCGAACCACATCAGTGCGCCCTCGCGTGGCACGACGTAGGCGATGTCGTTGCCGTTGGCGGCGTCGCGGGCCCGCGCGCGGGCCTGCAGTACGTCGCCGTTCCAGCCCATCGCCACGCACAGCTCGCCGTTGGCCAGGTCGTTGATGTACTGCGAGGAATGGAAATAGCGCACGTAGGGCCGGATGCTGGACAAGGCCGCCTCGGCGGCGCCGAGGTCGGTCACGCTGGTGCTGCTGGCCGGCAGGCCGAGGGCGAAGCGCGCGGCAGGGAAGGTCTCCGAGGGCGCGTCGAGCAGGGCCACGCCGCAGTCGGCGAGCTTGGCCACGGTGTCGGGATCGAACAGCAGCCCCCAGGTGTCGAGGCGCGCGCCGGGCAGGCGGGCAGTGACCTGCGCGACGTTGTAGCCGATGCCGGTGGTGCCCCACATGTAGGGCACGGCGTAGACGTTGTCCGGATCGTAGGTGGCCAGCGCGTGCAGGATGTCGGCATCGAGGTTGTTGTAGTGCGGCAGCTGCATGCGGTCGAGCGGCTGGAACAGGCCGGCCTTGATCTGGCGCGCGACGAAGCTTGCCGACGGTACCACGATGTCGTAGCCGGTGTGGCCGGCGAGCAGCTTCGCTTCGAGCACCTCGTTGGAATCGAAGACGTCGTAGTTGACCTTGATGCCGGTCTCGCGCTCGAAGTTCGCGATGGTGTCGGGGCCGATGTAGTCCGACCAGTTGTAGACGTTCAGGACCTGCTCGCCGTGGCCGGCATCGTCGTTACCGGCGCTTGCTGCCGACGGCGCCGCTGCGTCGCCCGCCGAGCCGCCGAAGGGATCCCCGCTTTCGCCGCAGGCGGCGAGCAGGGTGAACAGGAGCAGGCAGGTGATGCGGGCGAGGCGGGCGGCGGGCATGACGGGTTCCGGACGGGACTCACGCAGGGAGGACGTCGCCACAGTGTAAAGGTTTCGCGACCGCGCCAGCAGCCGGGTGGGGTTGGCTGCAAGCGTTCAGTCGCGCGCCTCGGCGCGGGCGAGGTCGGCGGCGAGATGCCTGCCGCCAGCATAGAAGTGCCACGCGACCCACAGGTTGACCGCACCGAAGACGAACAGGCTCCAGCGCAGCGAATCGCCGCCGTAGTGCGGCGCGAGCAGGTCGCTCAGCGCACCCACCGCCCACGGCCCGGCGCCGAGGCCGATGATGTTGGCGATGAACAGCAGGATGGCCGAGGCCACCGCGCGCATGCGCAGGCGCACCAGGCCCTGGGCCTGGGCGAAGCTCGTCGCCTGCCAGAAGTTGCCGGCGAAGATCGGCGGCAGGAACAGCGCCATGGCGAGGTAGGGATCGTCGGCGAGGTAGGCCATGGCGCCGAACGGCACGGCGACGATCATCGCCACCGTCACCGTCCACAGGTACCAGCGCGTGTCGCGCGCGCCGAGCTTGTCGGCGAGGTAGCCGCCGAGGAACATGCCGATGCCACCGCCGACGCCCATGGCCAGCCCGAACCACAGGCCGATGGTGGCCGTGCCGAGACCGTGCGTGCGGATGAGGAAGGCCGGGAACCAGGCGATCACGCCGTAACCGACGAAGGCCGCCAGCGCGCCGCCGAAGGCGAGGTGGACGAAGGCGGGGCGGCGCATGAGGAAGGCAAAGGTCTCGAGCATGCCCGGGCGATCGTCGTCGGCCTGGCGTTGTTCGGACATGCCGCGCCTGGGCTCGGGCAGGGTGAAGCGCACCAGCGCGGCGAGCAGCAGGCCCGGGATGCCGACGACGAAGAAGGCGCGGCGCCAGCCGAAGGCCTCGTTGATCCAGCCGCCGATGAACATGCCGAACATGATCCCGAACGGAATGCCCAGCGCGTAGATGCCGAGCGCGGTGGCGCGTTCGCGCGGCGGGTAGTAGTCCGAGATCAGCGAATGCGCCGGCGGGCTGCAGCCGGCCTCGCCGATGCCGACGCCGATGCGCGCGACGGCCAGCTGCCAGAAGTTCTGCGCCATGCCGGACAGTGCCGTCATCGCGCTCCACAAGGCCAGCGCGAGGCTGATGAGATTGCGCCGGTTGCCGCGATCGGCCCACAGCGCGAGGGGGATGCCGAGGGTGGCGTAGAAGGCGGCGAAGGCGAAGCCGGCGAGGAAGCCGAGCGCCTGGTCGGAGAGCTGGAGGTCGGCCTTGATCGACTCGATCAGGATCGAGAGTATCTGGCGGTCGATGAAATTGAAGGTGTAGACCACCACCAGCACGAACAGGACGTAGCGACGCACGCGCAGGGGTGACGGTTGGCTGCTCGCCACGTCAGTGCTCACGGTGGAGGGGCCGCGCGGCGGGCGGTCAGTTGACCGGGCCGCGGTTGATCGCCGTCAGGGCGTCGTTGACGTCGAAGATGCGCGCGCGGATGCCGTCGATGCCGAAACCCTTGAGGCGCTCGGTGTGCTTGGCGACGTAGGCCTCGGCGCTGGATGCGTCCTCGAACAGGTAGATGCCGCCGGCCTCGCCGCGATCGGCGCTCTCCGTCCAGATCTTCCACACGAAGCCGGGCTCGCTGGCGATGGAGCGCGCGAGGTCGGCGAGCGCCTCGGACATCGCCTCACCGAACGGGCCCTGGAACGGAAAATCGATCTGCAGCAGCTTGGCCATGAACTCACACCCCTCCCCGAACGACCACCGCATCGTAGCAGGGCCGGTCACCCTTGGGGACAGGAAATGAGGACGGGGATGGGGACGGGAAATGGGGACAGTATACTTTTGCAGCCTGTGCTGCCCTGGCTCTAGCGCCTGGCAAAAGTGTACTGTCCCCGTTTCCCCCCCGTTTCCCCCCATCCACGCCATCTCCGCCGCCTGCGCTGACGACGTTCCCGTGGCGACACCGTTAGACTGCCGGCTCCGCATCTTCCGGGGAGGAACATTCGATGGACAGCCGTGACCACACGACCGAGGCCGCGCTCGCGGAACTCGTTGCCCGCCAGCAGATTGCCGACGTCATCTACCGCTACGCGCGCGGCATCGACCGCATGGATTTCGATCTCGTGCGTTCGTGCTACCACCCCGATGCCTACGACGACCACGGCGGCTTCGCCGGCCACGTCGAGGAATTCATCGCCGCCGCCAGCGAGTTCCTGCAGCGTTGGACCGCGACCCAGCACTTCATGGGCAACATGCTGATCGAAATCGACGGCGATCGCGCCCGCGCCGAGACCTATGCCGTCGCGTATCACCGCCGCGAGGACGCTGCCGGCAACGGCAAGGACGACGTCATGGGTATTCGCTACGTCGACCGATTCGAGCGGCGCGACGGCGCCTGGAAGATCGCCCACCGCGTGGTCGCCAACGAGTGGCGCCGCGTCGACCCGGTCAGCGGCGCCAAGCACCGCAACCAGCTCGGCGTGTGGGGGCGGCGCGACGCGGGCGACGTGCTGAACTGGATCATGACGGCAGCGGCGCCCGGGCGCTGACCAGCCCGAAGCGGCGGTCGTCGACGCCTCGAATGCCGGCCTCGGACGCTAGTTTCGTCGATCGTGGCCGGTATCGTGGCGCGCCGCGCCCGGACCACGCCTAGCGGCCGCCCCGTGGCGCCCGCGGACGGGCCGCGCGGCGTGTTCAAGGCGCCGCAGCTCGCGTCTCCGCAGCCTGCATGATGGCAGTGTACGCTGCACATGGCGCGCCTGCCTGCGAAATCCGGTCGTGGAGCCGGCACCGGATGTGCATGCCACTGACGCGCCGTGATCGGGAACGGGACAACTCACACGATGAAGTACTCGGGCTCGAGTGTTTCCAGGTCAATGCCGACTAGCAGCACGGAGCTCGTTCCGAACGACAGCAGGGTGTCGTCGCCGGTCCGTGTCGCTGCAACTTCGACATCCGCGAAGCTGTCGACATCGCTAATCCTGCTCAGATCGATCCTGTCCTGCTCGAAAAGGTCATGGCGAAAGTCCGCGATCGAGTCGTGACCGTGACCATCGGCGAATAGGTATCGATCGCTTCCGGAGCCGCCGACGAGGATATCGTCGCCGGCCCGGCCTTCGAGAAAATCCGCACCCGGACCACCGGAGAGGGTGTTGTCGGCGGCATTGCCGCCGAGGTAGTTGTCGAGGGCGTTGCCGGTGGCGTGGGTGGCGCTGGCGCCGGTGAGGGTGAGCCACTCGACGTGGGCGGGGAGGGCGTAGGAGACGGACGCGAGGATCCAATCGGTGCCGTTGGCGGCGGTTTCGACGACGACGTCGCCGAGGTCGTCTACGCGGTAGTTGTCGTTGCCGCCCTTGCCGACGAGGACGTCGGCGCCCTCGCCGCCGTCGAGGACGTTGCTGGCGTCGTTGCCGACCATGTAGTTGGCGAGCGCATTACCGGTGGCATTGATCGCGGCGGCACCGGTGAGGCTGAGCCACTCGACGTGGTCGGGTAGCGCGTAGGAGACGGAGGCAATGATCCAGTCGGTGCCGTTGGCGGCGGTTTCGACGACGACGTCGTGGGAGTTGTCGACGACGTAGCGGTCGTTGCCGGCGCGGCCCTCGAAGTAGTCGGCGCCGAGTCCGCCGTAGAGGGTGTTGTCGGCAGCATTGCCGCCGAGATAGTTGTCGAGGGCGTTGCCGGTGGCGTGGGTGGCGCTGGCGCCGGTGAGGGTGAGCCACTCGACGTGGGCGGGGAGGGCGTAGGAGACGGACGCGATGACCCAGTCGGTGCCGTTGGCGGCGGACTCGAAAACGACGTCGCCGGGGTCGTCTACGCGGTAGTAGTCGTTGCCGCCCTTGCCGACGAGGACGTCGGCGCCCTCGCCGCCGTCGAGGACGTTGTTGGCATCGTTGCCGACCATGTAATTGTCGAGCGCGTTACCGGTGGCATTGATGGCGGCGGCGCCGACGAGGCTGATCCACTCGACCTGGTCGGGGAGGGCGTAGGAGACGGACGCGAGGATCCAATCGGTGCCGTTGGCGGCGGTTTCGACGACGACGTCGCCGGGGTGGTCGACGCGGTAGTAGTCGTTGCCGCCCTTGCCGACGAAGACGTCGGCGCCCTCGCCGCCGTCGAGGACGTTGCTGGCGTCGTTGCCGACCATGTAGTTGGCGAGCGCATTACCGGTGGCATTGATCGCGGCGGCACCGGTGAGGCTGAGCCATTCGACGTGGTCGGGTAGCGCGTAGGAGACGGAGGCAATGATCCAGTCGGTGCCGTTGGCGGCGGTTTCGACGACGACGTCGTGGGAGTTGTCGACGACGTAGCGGTCGTTGCCGGCGCGGCCCTCGAAGTAGTCGGCGCCGAGTCCGCCGTAGAGGGTGTTGTCGGCAGCATTGCCGCCGAGATAGTTGTCGAGGGCGTTGCCGGTGGCGTGGGTGGCGCTGGCGCCGGTGAGGGTGAGCCACTCGACGTGGGCGGGGAGGGCGTAGGAGACGGACGCGATGACCCAGTCGGTGCCGTTGGCGGCGGACTCGAAAACGACGTCGCCGGGGTCGTCTACGCGGTAGTAGTCGTTGCCGCCCTTGCCGACGAGGACGTCGGCGCCCTCGCCGCCGTCGAGGACGTTGTTGGCATCGTTGCCGACCATGTAATTGTCGAGCGCGTTACCGGTGGCATTGATGGCGGCGGCGCCGACGAGGCTGATCCACTCGACCTGGTCGGGGAGGGCGTAGGAGACGGACGCGAGGATCCAATCGGTGCCGTTGGCGGCGGTTTCGACGACGACGTCGCCGGGGTGGTCGACGCGGTAGTAGTCGTTGCCGCCCTTGCCGACGAAGACGTCGGCGCCCTCGCCGCCGTCGAGGACGTTGCTGGCGTCGTTGCCGACCATGTAGTTGGCGAGCGCATTACCGGTGGCATTGATCGCGGCGGCACCGGTGAGGCTGAGCCATTCGACGTGGTCGGGTAGCGCGTAGGAGACGGAGGCAATGATCCAGTCGGTGCCGTTGGCGGCGGTTTCGACGACGACGTCGTGGGAGTTGTCGACGACGTAGCGGTCGTTGCCGGCGCGGCCCTCGAAGTAGTCGGCGCCGAGTCCGCCGTAGAGGGTGTTGTCGGCAGCATTGCCGCCGAGATAGTTGTCGAGGGCGTTGCCGGTGGCGTGGGTGGCGCTGGCGCCGGTGAGGGTGAGCCACTCGACGTGGGCGGGGAGGGCGTAGGAGACGGACGCGATGACCCAGTCGGTGCCGTTGGCGCGGGTTTCGACGACGATGTCGCCGGGGTCGTCGACGAAATAACGGTCATTACCGCCGTAACCCTCGAGGTGATCGGCGCCAGCGCCACCGTTCAGGATGTTCGCCTCCGCGCTGCCAAGCAGCGTGTCGGCGAACCCGCCGCCTGTAGCATTTTCGATGTTGAAGTAGAACTTGCCGGTTGTCAGTGAATTCCATGCTGTGGGCACGGCCAGTGCTACCAGCTGCCCCTCGCCGACATCGATACCGAGGTCGATGTACCACCCGGTAGCTCCTGGTTGGACGACGAGGGTATCGATACCGCCGGCGTCCCAGAATGTTTCCAAGCGGTTGTCATCGACCAGGGCATAGTTCGAGTTGCCCGCCCGAGTGACAAGATTGGGGCCGTAGATGTACTGAAGTGCCAGTACGTCCAAAGGCATCAATGTCGACGGGTAACCGATTTCAGTTGGTAATCCATAGGCGCTGAACCACGTCGCCACCGACGTCGCCTCGTTGTAGGACATGACCGTGAGCAATTGGGAATCCAGCGGTGCCAGCGAGAGGTCGGCAAAAGTCGGCCGCCCGGTTAGTCCACCATCGTGTGGATGCTTCAATCCCAGTGCGTGTCCAAGTTCGTGCAGGGCAAGGAAGAATCCCGTACTCCCTGGAGCGTAAGATGATCCCTGTACTTCGAACGACGAAAAATTCAGCCAGATGTCGCCTGGCGCGGTCGGGTATATGGATGGATCGAAGCCGTACGAGGCGACGAGCGTGGAACTCAACGCCGAGTTGGGGAAATAGGCCCACGCTAGCGCGTTGCCAGGGCCCCAGAATGCGGGCAGGAAGGTGCCTGTTATGGCGATGTCCGCTGTTGTCAGTCCGGGATCGGAGACATGCCCTGTGTAACGAAATCTGATGTTGACGGATTCCGCAACCGAGTTGAACACACCCTGGGCCAGGGCGCTGGCCTGATTCGCGTCGACCCACGTGAAGTCTTGGCCGGGCAGGAGATCGCTAAGTACCCAACTGAGAGTGCGACTGTTATCGAGAACCCATGACGTGCCGTTCACGAGCCCGGCAATCAGGTCGTTGGTCGGCGCTGTCTGCAGGACACGGTTTGGTACAGCCATGATCGTGTACTCCTTGTCTCGATGCCATGTTGTAGCTTTCTGCAGGTCCGCACATCTACGGCGAACAGACGGGTGATTGGCCTTGCGTGCAACATAGCATGAGGGTTCCGGCCCGCCCGTTCGATCATGGGCGCTACCGTCATGCACTCGAAGTCAGACAGGTGCTGCCAAGGAAGCGATCGGGTGGCTCTCAGCAGCCGGTTGTCAGTGTGCCTGTTCTGGCACTCGCGCCTCGATGCGCTCGCATCCGTCGCGATTGACGTGGTGGTTCACGCCTCCGCGATGGCGGCCGGCGCCGCACCGGTGAGCTTGGCCAGATCGCCCGGCGCCAGTTCGATGTCCAGCCCGCGACGCCCGCCGCTGACGTAGATGGTGGGGAAGGTGAAAGCCGTGTCGTCGAGCACCATGGCCAGGCGTTTCTTCTGCCCCAGCGGGCTGATCCCGCCCATCACGTAACCCGTCGCACGCTCGGCCGCGGCGCGCTCGGCCATGCCTGCCTTGCGCGTGCCGAGGGCGCGCGCCATGGCCTTCATGTCGAGCTGGCAGGCGACCGGTACGATGCCGACGGCGAGTCTGCCCTCGGCGGTCTCGACGACCAGCGTCTTGAACACCCGTGCCGGGTCGAGACCGAGCTTCTCGGCCGCCTCGAGGCCGAACGAGCGCGCCTTGGGGTCGTGTTCGTACTCGTGGATGGCGATGGCGATGCCGGCCTTGCGCGCGGCGGTCACGGCGGGGGTCATGGGGCCGGTCTGCGCGCTGCGCTCAGAAGCCGACCGCCTGGCCTTCCTTGCGGTGATCCGAGCCCGCCAGGTAGCCGTGCGGGGTGCGCACGATGAGCTGGGCGCCACCGAAGGCGTGGTTGTTGACGTCGAAGCGTACGGCGTGGCCACGCCGCGCGAGCTCGTCGGCGACGGCGGTCGGGAAACCCGGTTCCAGCAGCACGCCGTAATCGCCCAGCACCTGCCAGCGCGGCGCGTCGCTCGCCGCCTGCGGGTTCTGCCCGTAGTCGACCACGCGGGTCATCATCTGCACGTGACCCTGGGCCTGCATCGGCCCGCCCATCACGCCGAAGCTCATGAAAGGTTCGCCGTCGCGGGTGGCGAAGCCCGGGATGATGGTGTGGAAGGGACGCTTGCCCGGGCCGACCTCGTTGGGATGGCCGCGTTCCAGCGAGAAGCCGGAACCGCGGTTCTGCAGCGCGATGCCGGTGCCCGGCACGACCACGCCCGAGCCGAAGCCCCAGTAGTTCGACTGGATGAAGGAGACCATCATGCCCGCGGCGTCCGCGGTGCTGAGGTAGACGGTGTCGGGGCTGGTCGGCAGCGCCGCCGGCGGCAGCGGTGCGGCATCCTTGCCGATGCGCGACGCCGCGCGGGCCAGCGAGGCCGGGTCGAGCAACTCGGCCGGGGTGATGCGCATGTGGTCCGGATCGGCGAAGTGGTCGGCGGCGGCACGCAGCGCGATCTTCATCGCCTCGATCTGGAGATGCATGGCATCGGCGCTGTCCAGTGGCGGTGCGTCGCAGTGGGCGAGGATGCCGAGGGCGATCTGCGCAGCCAGGCCCTGGCCGTTGGGCGGGATCTCGTGCAGCACGGTGTCGCGGTAGGGCTGCGCCAGCGGCATCACCCAGTCGCATTGGTGGGCGGCGAGATCGCTGGCCCTGAGCGCCCCGCCCGCTTCGATCGCCGCCGCCTCCATGCGTGCGGCCAGCTCACCGCGATAGAACGACTCGCCGCCGCTCGCCGCGATGTCTCGCAGGCTGGCCGCGGTGTCGGGCAGCGCGCGACGTTCGCCGGCGGCCGGCGCCGGCAGGAAATGGCGCGCGAACTCGGCCTCGTCGGCATACAGCCTGGCGGCCTCGGCCCAATGGACGGCGGTGCGCGGGCCGACCTGGAAACCGTGCTCGGCATAGCCGATGGCGGCGTCGAACAGGTCCTCGAACGGCAGCTGGCCGAAGCGCGCCGACAGCTTGACCCAGGCACTCACCGCGCCCGGCACGGTGACGGCGTCCCAGCCGAACTGCGGCATACGCTCGTAGCGCGCAAAGCGCTCCCGTGTCCACAGCGCCGGCGCCCGCCCGGAGGCGTTGAGACCGTGCAGCTCGGCGCCGTCCCACACCAGGGCGAAGGCGTCCGAACCGAGCCCGTTGCTGCACGGCTCGACCACGGTCAGGGTGATGGCGGCGGCGAGCGCGGCGTCGACGGCGTTGCCGCCCCGCCTGAGCGCATCCAGGCCGGCCTGCGCGGCGAGCGGTTGCGAGGTGGCGACGACGTTGGCTGCGCCGAGCGGCGCGCGCTGCGAGGGATAGGGCAGGCTGGCATCCATGGGCGGGTTCCCGGGCGTGTGAGGTGGTCTGCCACGGCGCGGCCATGGCGGGCACAGTGTAAGGGAAGCCCTGAACGAATGGCTGCGCCGCCCGCTGGCGGCGTTGCGCGCTTCGCGGGGCGTCCTGCCCGCCGCCCTTCGGGCCGGCCTGCGGCCGTTCCATCGCGCGCCCCGCGAACTGGTCGCACCGCGATGCTCATCGATCGCGCACCGACTGCGCTCCTCGCGCCTTGCCCCCGGCCGGCCACGCCCGTAGTCCTGCGCAGGGCGGCCGCTATACTCCCGGCCACGTCTCGCGCAGGGATCGCGATGCTCTACCTCTATGCCCTCGCCGGCGCGTTCTGCGGCGCCGTGCTCGCAGAAGAGGCCGGCTTCTTCGCCGGCCTCGTCCTCGGCGTGCTGATCGCGAGACAACAGGCGCTCGGCCGCACCCAGGCGCAACTCGCGCGCGAAGTCGCGGCGTTGCGCGACCGGCTGGCGGCAAGGTCCTCGGTAACGCCGTCCGCGACCACGACGGGCGACACGGCGCCGGCAGTTCCCGCCGCCGCGGAACCGGCCGCGGCGGCCGACGGCAGGCCGTCGCAGCCCGCCGCGGAGGCCGGGCATGAAGCCGCTATCGACGGCGAGGCCGCTGCTGCACACGGTGTCGCGGAGCTGCCGCCGACGCCTGCGACGATCGTTCCACCGCGCGAATCCTGGGCGCCGGCGACACCGCCGTTGTCGGCGCGTTTCGACGCCGCCCTGGCCGGCCTGCGCGAACGCGCGGTGCGCTTCTTCACCACCGGCAACGTGCTGGCCAAGGTCGGCGTGGTGCTGTTGTTCTTCGGCGTTGCCTTCCTCGCGCGGCTCGCCGTCGAGCACGGCTGGTTCCCGATCGAGCTGCGCCTGGCGGCGATCGCCGCCGGCGGGCTCGCCCTGCTCGCCACCGGCTGGCGCCTGCGCCACGCCCGCCACGGCTACGCCGTCGCCCTGCAGGGCGGCGGGGTCGGCGTGCTCTACCTCACCGTGTTCGCCGCGGCGCGGCTCTACGGGTTGTTGCCCATGCCGTTCGCCTTCGCCCTGCTGGTCGTGCTGGTGGCGGCCTCGGGCGCGCTGGCGGTGCTGCAGGATGCGCGCGCGCTGGCCGTGCTCGGCGTGAGCGGCGGCTTCCTCGCGCCCGTCCTGACCTCGACCGGGCAGGGCAGCCACGTCGCGCTCTTCGCCTACTACGCGCTACTCAATGCCGGCATTCTCGGCATTGCCTGGTACCGGCCGTGGCGCATGCTGAACCTGCTCGGTTTCGTCTTCACCTACGCCATCGGCTCGGTGTGGGGCGCGCGCTACTACCAGCCGGGCTACTTCGCCAGCGTCGAGCCCTTCCTGCTGCTGTCGTTCTTCTTCTACCTCGCGCTGCCCATCCTCTACCTGCAACGCCAGGCGCCGCAGTTGCGCGGGGTGGTCGACGGCACGCTGGTGTTCGGCAACCCGATCGTGTTCTTCACCCTGCAGAGCCAGCTCGTCGCCGGGTTCGAGTTCGGCCGCGCCTACTCGGCGCTCGGACTCGCCCTGGTCTATGCCTGCGCGGCGCGCGCCCTGTGGCAGGGCGACCAGGGGCGCGCGCGCCTGCTGGCCGAGAGCTTCCTCGCGCCCGCGCTGCTGTTCGCGACCCTGGCGATACCCTTCGCGGTCGATGGTCACTGGACCGCCGCGGCGTGGTCGCTCGAGGGCGCCGGGGTGGCCTGGATCGGCTTGCGCCAGGGCCGCTACCGCGCCCAGGTCACCGGGCTCGCGCTCGAGATCGCGGCAGCGCTGATGTTCTTCCTCCACGTGCCCGCGCGCCTGGGGCCGGCGCCGCCGCTGGACGCCTCGGTGCTGGGCGCGGCGATGATCGCGCTGGCCGGCCTGTTCAGCGCCTGGCGGCTGGAGCGCGACCGCGAGCGCACCTGGCCGTGGTTGGCGCGGACTGCGCCGCTGTTCCTCGGCTGGGGCCTGGCCTGGTGGTTCGCCGCCGTGGCGACCGAGATCGACCGGGTGCTGCCCTACGACCAGCGCCTGGCTGCCTTCGTCGCCACTTTCGCCCTGTCGGGGGTCGCGCTGGCCACGGTTGCGCGTCGCCTCGCCTGGCGCCAGGGCGCCTGGCCGCCACTCGCCGTGCTGCCGCTGGGCGGCGCCCTGCTCGTGCTCGCGTTTCTCGACCACCATCGCCACGGCCCGTGGACGGACGGCGGCTGGTTTGCCTGGCCATCGCTGCTCGGCACCGGCTATTACCTGCTCGCCCGGTACGCGCGGCACTGGCCGGCGGCGGCGCGCATCGTGGCCCATGTCAGCGGACTCGGCATCGCGGTCTTCCTGGTCACCTGGGCGGTGGCACATGGTGTCGACAGCGTGCGCGCACTCGGTGGCGCCTGGGTCCTGGCCAGCTGCGGCGCGGTGTCGGCGCTGGTGGTGCTGGCGCTGGCCGGCGACGGTGCCGCGCAGCGCTGGCCCGTCGCGGCCTGTCCGCGGGCCTACCGGCGTCATGGCGCGGGCCTGCTGTTGGGCGTGGTGCTCGCGCCCTGGCTGGTCGCCAATCTCGGCGACGACGGCGCGGCCTGGCCGCTGCCCTACCTGCCGCTGCTGAACCCGCTCGACCTGGTCGCGCTGACCAGCCTGCTCGCCGCGCTCACCTGGTGGCGCGCCCAGGTGCGTGCCGGCGACGCCCTGCCGCTTCCGCCGCGCGTCGCGCTGGGCATCTGGGCACTGGCCGCCTTCGTGGTTCTGAACACTGCGATCCTGCGCGGCGTCCACCACGCCTTCGACGTGCCCTACCGGGCGCCGGCGCTGTGGCGCTCGGCCGAGCTGCAGGCCGCGCTGTCGCTGGCCTGGGCGCTCGGCGGCAGCCTCGTCATGGGCTTGGCCGCGCGCCGTGGCCATGGTCGCCGGGCATGGCTGGTGGGGGCCGGGCTGCTCGGCGTGGTGGTCGCCAAGCTGTTCCTGGTCGATCTCGCCGGCAGCGGCGCGCTGGCGCGGGTGGTGTCGTTCATCGGCGTCGGCCTGGTGTGCCTGGTCATCGGTTACTTCGCGCCCCTGCCGGGACGCGGCGAACCTGCGGGGGAGACGACATGAGGATTGAACGTCGACGACCGGCGGGCTGGCCGCTGGCGCTGCTGTGCGCGCTCGCCGTGACCGCGACCGTGGCCGAGGAGCGTGCCCTCGGCCGGCAGGACTTCGCGGTCGGTTTCAGCGTCGAGCACGACGCCGTGCTGCCCTATTTCGAACTCGAACTGCCGGCCGAGGCCTACCGTGCGGCGGTCGATCCGGGGCTCGCCGACCTGCGCGTGTTCGACGCCGACGGCGAGGTCGTACGCCATGCCCTGCTGCCGCCGGCCGCGGCCGCTCCACCGCCCACGGTGCAGGTCTTGCCGCTGTTCCCGCTTACCGCAGCCCCGCCGGGCGCTGCCCGCGAAACGCGCATCGCGATCGCCGGGGACGGTCGCCTGGTCACCGTGACCGCGG
Source organism: Gammaproteobacteria bacterium (assembly GCA_024235015.1). Classification (GTDB taxonomy): domain Bacteria; phylum Pseudomonadota; class Gammaproteobacteria; genus JACKNG01. The sequence continues at coordinate 444,775 of JACKNG010000002.1, read as the reverse complement.
CGCCCGTGGCCGCCGCCGAGCGGGTCACGGGCTGGGTGATGGATGCCGCGGCGGTGGCCGGACGCATCGACCGCATCGAACTCGAGGATGCCGGCGACGGCGCGCCGGTGGCCGATTTCGCCCTCGACGGCAGCCGCGACCTGGTCGACTGGACCACCCTGCTGCCGCGCGCGAGCCTGGTCCGTCTCGATCACGCCGGCCACGTCCTGCGCCAGGCGCGGTTCGAACTCGGTGTCGGCGATTACCCCTACCTGCGCCTGCGCTGGTTGGACCCGGCGCGGGCGCCGACCCTGACCGCCGTGCGCGCGGTCCTGCCGGTCGCGCTCGATCTGTCCCCGACCAGTCGCCTGACGTTCGATGGCCGGGCCGACCGCGCCGACACGGCCGCCTTCGTCTACGACACCGGCGGCCAGTTCCCGGTGCGCGAAGTGGCGCTGCGCCTGGAGCCGAACCAGGTCGTCGAGGGACGCCTCGAGGCGCGTGATGACTCCGACCAGGCGTGGCAGCCGGTCCTCACCGCCGAGTGGTATGCGCTGACGGCCGATGGCCTCACCCTGGCCAGCAACGCCCGCGCGGTGCCGCCGCGCGCGCGGCGCTACTGGCGTTTCCTCGACGCTGCCGATGCCACGCCGGCCGCGCGCGTGCCGCAACTCGAGATCGGCTGGGTACCGCAACGCCTGCGCGTGCTCGCCGAGGGCCGCCCGCCCTATACCCTCGCCGTGGGCAGCGGCCTGGCGGCGGCACGCGCCGCGCCGGACGCGCCCGACTTCCTGCGTAACGCCGCGGCGGAACTGGTCGGGGGCGCCGTCGCCGGGGCGGCCTTCGTCCTCGGCGGCGAGGACCAACGGAGCGCGCCGCGGCCGGTGCTGCCGTGGCAACGGGTGTTGCTGTGGGCGGTGCTGGCCGCCGGTGCCGTGCTGGTGCTGGCGATGGTGCGCCGGCTGCTGCGCGATTTCGATGGCTGAGCCGGCAGCGCCAAAGCGAGCGGTGACAGTCACTGTATTTCTGAATCTTCGTGGAGTTCCTCTGGCAGTGCCGCCGCCGGAAATACAGTGACTGTCACCAGATTCCGCCGGCCCGGGCCCACGCGCGGGGCGTTACAATTGCGCGCCCCGTCGACGGTCAGTTTCCATGCCAGCCATTCGCCCGATCCACGTGCTCGCCCTCGGGCTCGTCCTGCTCGTCGCCAGCGCCTGGCCGCTGGGCACGGCGCTGCGCGAATTCAGCGTGCCGCGCCCGGTGCTGGTGGTGGCCGACGGGGTCGAGGCCGACGACGTCGCGGTGGCCGTCGAGCCCGGGCGGCGCGCGCGTCTCGCCCTCACGCTGGAACTCGCGCCGGGCGCGGACGATGCCTACCAGGTGCCGGTGCGCGTGCGCGTACGCGATGCCGCGGGTGCGGACCTGCTCGACGTCGACACCTTCGTCACCCCGCCCGGGACCATGCCGCCGGCCGGCGCGGCGACGCCGGCGGTCAACGTGTTCGAGTACCCGCCGGCCGGCGATGCCCTGCGCATCGGTGCGCTGTTCTCTGCGTTCGAGGTCACGGGTGACGGCCATCTCACGCTGAGCCTGCACCTCGCCCCCGACAGCCGCCACGGCGCGGTGGTCGCGTCTGCGCGCTGGCGGCTCGAGCACGATCTCGGCCAGCCCATCAGTGCGCTGGTCGTGGGGGTGTTCATGCTGGTCGCCGGGATCGTCGCGGCCAGTGCCGGCTTCGTGCGCCGGTGTGGCCCGCGGCGCGCGGACGCGACCAGCTGCGACGACGCCACCGCGCGCCGCCGTGCCGCACTCTGCCACCTGGCCGGGCTGCTCGGTTACGTGGTGCCGTTCGGCAACGTCGTCGCCACCCTCGCCTGCTGGTACGCCTGGCGCGACGGCCATGCCTACATCGAGCAGCAGGGGCGCGAGGCAATCAACTTCCAACTCACCATCCTGGTCTACCTGCTGCTCGCCTTTGCCCTGGCGCTGGCGCTGCTGGGCCTGGTCATGGTGCCCTTGATCGCCTTGCTGCATGTCGTGGCGAGCCTCGTCGCCGCGTACCGCGCGCGCGCCGGTGTCGCCTGGCGCTACCCGGTGACGCTGCGTTTCGCCTGAGCGCGACCTGCCGGCGCGGCCGGCGCGGTGTGCGCGTCGACGACCGCGGCAGGCGACGGGTGAGAAATGCGGGCTAGAATCGGGCCCTGTCGCGTCGCTGCCGGGTCGTCATGGACTGGTCGAGGATTGCCACCAAGCTCAACGCCGAACTCGCCCGCCAGCGGCTCTCTGCGCAGGCATTGGCGCGCCGTGCCGGTGTCGATCGCAAGACGGTCGATCGCCTGCGCGCCGGGCAGGGCGTCCGCCAGACCACCCTGACCTGGATCGAACAGGCGCTCGGCGTGTCGTTGGTCGCAGCGCCACCCGCGGCCGAGCCCGCGCGTCTCGCCGCGCTCGATTACGGCGGCTACAGCTACGAACTGGTGCGGTCGTTGCTCGGCGACTACCTGTACTACCGCCGCTCCTTCGACGTCGTCGGCCGCCTGGTCGCCTCGCATCTCGAGGTGCACTGGGACGAGCAGCGCGACCACCTGTGTTTCGTCGACTACCAGCACAACCGTGCGCGCGGCGGGGCGCGCTACGAGTACCGTTTCGCCGGCGACGTGCTGGTGCCGGCCGGGGTCGGCGTGCTGCACTTCGTGGTGCGTTCGAACGACGGCCGCCTGCGCGCCATGACGACCACGCTGCCGCGCGAACGCAACGGCGTGTTCGAAGCCAAGGGTTTCCTGCTGACCCTGAACGAGATCGCCGACATCGGCTTCTACCCGGTGACCACCCCGGTGCTGCTGGAGCGGGTCGGCGCGGACACCATCGCCGGGCGCATCGGCGTGATGGAAAGCGGCCATGCCGACTACGCGCGCGTCGCCGCCGCGCTCGTCGCCATCGAGCACAAGTTCACGCCGGGGTCGGTGGGCGGCGCGTAGCCGCTTCCCTCCCGTGCTTGCCGCCGCGGTGGGCGGTCGACTACGCTCGCAGCGTTCACGCGGAGGGGAGGCCGCCATGCTGCTACGCGCGCATCATCCCGAGGTCACGACCGATTACGGCTCCGAGCAGGCCGCCATGCAGGCCTATCTGGAACAGGGCGCCGCGCGGGCGCGCGCGCTCGGCAACCGCGGGCCGATCCGCTACGACGCCGAGGGCGAGGTCGCCGCGGACATCCTCGAAGCCTACCGGCGCACCGGCTTCTACGTCTTCGAGGGCGTCATCGGTGCCGCAGAGCGTGCCGACCTCGAACGCGATCTCGAAGCCGTGCTGGAGCGGGCGCCGGCGGCCGAGGGCGCCACGGTCGATCGTGACGGGCGCCCCGCGCTGGGTCGCGACTGTACCGCGCCAACCTTCTTCTGGAGCCGGCCTCTGGGCGATCCCTTCGGTGGTACCGACATCGCCAACGGGCGTCACCCGGCGAAGATGTACGAGCCACGCGCAGCGGCCGACGCGCCCGACAAGGTGATGTACCTCTTCCTCGGCTCGCTGCAATTCTCCGATGCCTGCCTCAGGCTCTATGGCCATCCTGACCTGCTGGCGGTGGCGGCGGCGGTCAACGGGCCGGACTTCACGCCCTTCAACGAGGGTGTGTGGATCAAGAACCCGGGGCAGGGTGCCTCGGTCGCCTGGCACCAGGATGGCGTCACGCACTGGGACAGTCCCGAACTCGACGGCGGCACCCACGGCTTCAACTTCATGGCCCAGCTCTACGGCTGCACCCCGGCCAACGGCGTGTGGGTGGTGCCGGGGTCACACGAATGGGGCAAGGTCGACATCAAGGCCCTGGTGGCGGCGGCCGGCTCCGATCGCCTGCCGGACGCCGTGCCCATGGTGTGCGCGCCGGGCGACGTCGCGATCTGCAATCGCCAGGCCGTGCACGGGTCCTTCGCCAACACCAGCCGTGACACCCGCGTGACCATCAACTTCGGCTTCCATCGCCGCCGCTCGGTGCTGGGCGTCGTCGCCGGCGGGGTGCACAACGCCGTCGCCACCTACACCGCCGAGCGTATCCACGAGCGTTCGCGGCTGATCGCCTATGCCATCGATGCGCGGCGCCAGCGCTACCCGCACGAGACGCCCCATGCCTACGCGCCGTTCGCCGGTGCGGAGGATGCGTATCGCTGGAGCCCGGCGGTGCGCCCGACCCTGCGCGACTACAACCTGCTCGACCTCAGCATCTGAGCGCGGCCGGTGCCGCGGTGCACGCCGAGTGCCGCCGTCAGCGCCTGCTGCAGCGAGGCAGCGACGGGCACGATGCCGCTCGCGAGCGGCCCGCACCCGACGCCGTGCCGGCGGTTCAGTGCACCGCCGGGTCGCCGCCGCCGCCGACCTCGCGCTCGATCGCGTCGAGCAGGGCGGCAATGCGTTCGCGGCACTCGGGCCCGGCGCCGCGCGCGGCGAGGCCCTGTTCGTCACGGACCAGCTCGCCGAGTGCGCCGAGCAGGGTGAGGAAGGCGCCGTCGGCATCCTGGTTGCGCAGGGCGAGGCGGCACAGGCGGGCGGCGTTGGCGTGCACCGGGCTGGGTTCTTCGGTGGCGGTCGGCGGCGTTTTGCCGAGGGCGGCGTCGTCCATCTCCGGGTTCCTCAGAAGGTCAGCGTGGAGCCGAGTATGGCACTGCAACATGAGGGTGGAACGGGCGCCTGCCGCGGGGACACACTCGTTTTGATTTCGGTCAGGAACGACGCAGCTTGCCGTGGCCGACTGCTCGGTGTTATGCAGGCCTGCCCCCTGCCGGGAGCGCCACCATGCCCGTGACACCGCCCAGCACCGATCTGCCACTGTTCGAGGTCATGTACCAGTGCCGTGCCATGCGTCGGCTGAAGCCCGATCCCGTGCCCGACGAAGTGCTGCTGCAACTGGTCGACTGCGCCCTGCGCGCGCCGTCCGGCAGCAACGCGCAGAACTGGCGCTTCGTCGTCGTCACCGATGGCGCGCAGAAGCGCCGCCTGCAGGCCGTGTGGCAGCGCACCTGGGCGTTCTATCTCGACGCCGCGGCGAGCGCCGAGCTGCGCGGGCACGAGGATGCCGCCGGCCGCGAGCGCATGGTGCGCGCGGCGACCTGGCTGGTCGATCACCTCGACGAGGTGCCGGCCATCGTGTGCGTGGCGCTGGCCCCGGACGAAGCCTTCGAGCGCGCGCTCAAGGCGCCGGCGACCTTGTGGAAGGCGGTGCGCCATCTCGGTCTCGGCGCGACCCTGCGCTTGTTCGCCCGTGCGCCGTCGATCAACGCGATGGCGGCGGGATCGTCGGCCTACCCCGCGGTCCAGAACCTGCTGCTCGCGGCGCGTGCGCTGGGCCTGGGGGCGGTGATCACCACCCAGCACTTCTTCGTGCCGGGCGAGTTCGAAGCCGTGCTCGGCCTGCCGCGCGGTACGCGGCTCGCCGCGCTGGTACCGATCGGCTACCCGCGCGGACGCTTCGGCCCGGTCACGCGACCGCCGGTCGAAGACGTCGTATCGTGGCAACGTTGCGGCGCGCCGCGCGCCGCCCGTTGAAACACCTGGCCGGTGCGACTCGGCGCGAGGAAGGTCGTGCGCAAGGCGCGCGAGCCGGGCAGCGGAGTGCAGGTCGACACGCGAGGACCACAGGTAAGCGCGCAACACCGCGCATGGCCTCTGCAGCAGTCCTTTTTACCCTCCAGCCAACCAGGAGAACCCGTTTCATGAGCGAGGCCATCACCGCCAACGCGCGTCCGCGTCGCAGCTTCCTGTTCGTTCCCGGCACCGGCACCGACATGTTCGCCAAGGCCATCGCCGCCCGTCCGGACATCGTCTGCGTCGATCTCGAAGATGCCGTTGCACCGCCCGACAAGGACCGCGCGCGCGCCGCCACCCTGGCCCTGTTCGCCGCGCTGCCGCCGGCCGGCGAGATCGAGCTGCTGGTGCGGGTCAACGCGCTGCGCGAGCGCGCCGGCCTGGCCGACCTCGGCGCCATCCTCGACAGCGCCGCGCCGCCGCCCGGTCTCATGCTGCCCAAGGTTCGCAGTCCGGAGGACGTCGCCATCGTCGACGAATTGCTGACCCAGGCCGGCCTGCCCACGCGCCTGCAGGTGATCGTCGAGACCAATGCCGCACTCGAAGCTGCCCACGAGATCGCGCGGGCCAGCCCGCGCATCGATGCGCTGCTGTTCGGCGCCATCGACATGAGCGCCGAACTCCGCGTCGAACCGAGCTGGGACGCCCTGCTCTACGCGCGCCAGCGCCTCGTGCATGCCGCCGCCGGCGCCGGCATCGACCTCATCGACGTGCCGTTCCTCGACCTCAACGATGCCAGCGGTCTCGAAGCGGCGGCACGCGCCGCGGCCGCCATCGGCATGACCGGCAAGGGCGCCATCCACCCGCGCCAGCTCGAGGTCATCACGCGCTGCTTCACCCCGGACGCCGAGACCGTGGCGCGCGCCGAACGCATCGTCGCCGCCTTCGAGCAGGCCGACTCGGGGCTGGTCGTGCTCGATGGCAAGCTGATCGAGAAGCCGGTGCTGCGCAGCGCCTACCGCATCCTCGCCATCGCCGCGCGACACGCGGCCGACGCCTGAACCGGGCCACGGCGCGCCCACGCCGGTCGCCATGCCCGGGGCTCGCCGTGGGTGCGCGCGTGGCGGATGCGTCCTGCCGCCGGGGTGGCCGGCAAGCTCGGATTCTTCCTACGCCTTGCGCGCCCCCGACCCCGTTGCGCAGCGTGTCACGCCGGGCGCAGGATGCCGCGCCGTCGTCGCAGTCATGCGCGCGGCACTGGTGTCCTGGTCAGAACTCGAAGAGGCCCGCATGGCAGAGCAGAGTTTGTGGCGTCGCATCGAAGCCGCGATGGAAAGTCCCGCGGCGTTCTACATCACCTTTGCCGTCATGGTCGCAGTGTGCGTGGCGATCGTGGTGTGGTGGTTCTTCCTGAAGAGCTGAGGCGCGACCAGGGCCGCGTACCGGGAAGGACAGGAGCGGCGACAGGATCGGGGACAGTATACTTTCGCGCGGCTCGTCGCCGCGGCTGCACGCCGCGCGAAAGTATACTGTCCCCCTTCCCGCGCCATGCCTGCAGCCGTCGCGCGGTCCGTGGCGAAACCTCGGTGGAGAGCCCCACCGCCTTCTACCTGGCGTTCGGTCTGATGGCCGTGGTCTTCGCCGTGGTCATCGGCGATTGCCTCGTTTTCTACGCCTAGGCCGGCGCGCGCCACCGCGCCCTCAGCGGAACGCCGGCATGACGTGACGCGCGAAGTCTTCCAGCACCTTGCGTTCGCAGTCCATCGGCGGCCACAGCGCGATCTCGCCGATGCCGGCGGCTTCGAGCCGGCGCACGTGCTCGATGATGGCGTCCGGTTCGCCGACCAGGCAGCCTTTCTCGATCGCCGCCGGGGTGACGAAGCGGCGCTCGTCCGGCTGCAGGTAGACGAGGTGGCCGTCGTGGATCTCGCGGAAGCGTGCGTCGGGCGGCAGCTTCATGTTGCGCACCCGTTCGAGGTAGTCCGGCCAGGCGTCGCGAAAGTGATCGGGGATGAGATCGTCGTTCTCGCCGTTGTCCTTCCACACCTCGTAGTAGAAATGCAGCTCGCAGCCGACCCAGCTGCCGGTCTCGTCGATGACGCGCTCGTCGCTGAGGCTGTCGCCCGGGCCGAGCACGCAGGAGGTGGTGATGAAGGCGGTGTGGAAATCGTCGCCCAGCGTACGACCGGCCTTGGCCGCGCCGGCGCGGATGCCGTCGAGCTTGGGCGTGAACACCTCGGGCTCGCCGCCGACGGTGATGAAGCCGTCGCCGAACTCGCCCGCCGCGGCGAGCGCGCGCGGGCCGTTGGCGGCGACGTAGATGGGAATGCGGTGGCCGAGTTCGAGGAAGCGGCGGTCGCGGTGCAGGAACTGGATCTCGCGCGTCTTGCCGTCGTAGGTGTAGTCGACCGCGGCGCCGTCGAGCAGGCTGCGGACCACGCGCAGGTATTCGCGGAAGGCCTTGACCCGCATCGGGTCCTGGCCCATCACGCGCATCGCGGTGTGGCCGGTACCGAGACCGAGGAAGACCCGGCCGGGCGCGAGCGCCGCGATGCTGGCGATGGAGTGGGCAGTGACCGGCGCGATGCGGGTGCCGGCGATCGAGACCCCGGTGCCGAGCTGGATGCGGGTGGTGTGATGGGCGGCCAGCGCGAGCGTGGCGTAACAGTCCGACCAGATCATCTGCGAGTCGCCGACCCAGGCGCGGTCGTAGCCGAGTTCCTCGGCGTAGCGGATGAATTCCCAATTGTTGACGTGTGCGCTGACGCCGATCCCGAATTGCATGGCCTGGATTCTCCTGTGCTTGGTGAATGCGGCCGCACCGGCCGCCCGAATTGCCCGCTGAGCATAGTGCGGCCGTGCCCGCGGTGCATGGCGCGGCTGCGGGACCGCTCGCGCGTATGCCGTCGGCGTCGCGACCCGGGTAGCGGCGCGGCGCTAGCGCGGTGTCAGGCGCGCAGGCACTCGATGACCCGGGCGAAGCGTTCCAGCCCGCCGCGCGTCCACGGGTGGGGCATGATCGAAACATGGCCGACACCGGCGGTGGCAAAGGCCGCGAGGGCTTCGGCGATCGCCGCCGGCGAGCCGGCCAGCGGGGTCGCGCCGGGAATGGGGTAGGGCGAGTCGCCGAGGTCGACGCCGACGGTGGCGTGACGCGCGAGGCTGGCCGGGTCGCGTCCGTGGCGCTCGCACGCCGCCGCGATCGGCGCCCAGGCGCGCTGCCAGGTGGTGAGGTCACTACCGCCGAAGGCGAGCATGGTGTTCCAGAGATCGGCATGGGTCGCGACCAGGCGCGACATGCGCGGGCGGCCCTCGAGCGACCCGATCATGATCGGTGGCCCGCCGGCCCGCGCCGCCGGCGGCAGCAGCGCGGCCTGCTCGCAGCGTTGGAACTCGCCCGTGAAGTCGACCGTTTCGCCGCGCAGCAGCGGCCGGATGATGGCGAGTGCTTCCTCGAACCGTGACACGCGGCGCTCGAAGGGATAGCCCAGCGCGCGGTGCTCGGTGACGAAATCGCCGGCGCCGAGGCCGAGGATCACACGGCCGTCGCTGAAGTCGTCGAGGGTGGCGGCCATGCGCGCAAGCAGGGCGGGGTTGCGGAAGCCGGTGTTGGCGACCAGGGTGCCGAGGGTGACCCGCGTGGTCACCGCGGCGACCGCGTTGAGCACGCTGAAGCACTCCCACTGGCCGTTCTTGACCCCGGCGAACTCGTCCGGCAGTTCGACCCCGACGACGCGGAAATCGGTGTGGGGTTCGTAGTAGAGATGATCGCTCATCCACACCGAGTCGAAACCGACCGCCTCGGCCAGGCGAGCGATCTCGACCACCTCGCGCACCCGCGGCGTGACCCCGTCCATCGCTCCCGTCCAGCTCGGCAGCAACAGGCCCAGGGCAAGTTCGCGTGGCTCCATGCGCGCTCAGATGCCGAGATAGGCGGCCGGGTTGGTGGCGGCGGTGGCGGCGAGCAGCACCTCGGGGCGCTGGAAGTGCGCAGCCCGGGTGCGGTGCGCGGGATCGTCCGGCTGCGGGCCGATGTAGCTGCCGAGGTCGCGGCCCCAGGCGACCACCGCGTGCGCATAGCGCAGGCGCGCCGCTTGCCACTCGTCGAGGGTGTCCTCGGCCAGCGCCGCGGCGAGCGTAGAGGCGTCCTCGGCGGCCTTGGACACACCCATGCCGACGTGGGGCCGCGCGGTGGCGGCGGCGTCGCCGATCAGGATCACGCGGTCGTGGACCAGGCGCTCGCTGGCGAAATCGAACATGCCCTGCAGGAAGGGCTGCGGGGTGGCGTCGACGATGGCCTGGATCTGGGGCGCGAGGCTGGCGCGGGCCTCCGCGCGCATGGCCTCGACGAGTTCGGGGCGGATGAGGTGATGGGGAATGCCGGCCTCGTGGCAGACGCCCGCGGCGTCGGTGAGATGGTCGCGCAGGCTGTCGGCATCGGCGGTGCGGTACCAGCCCCAGTTGTACCAGCGCCGCCCCGGGGTGAGATCGTCGTCCGGACCGGCCACCAGGTAGCCCAGCCAGTGCCCGCCCGGGGCCATGCCGAAGGCCATGCGCTCGGCGACCTGTTGGAGCACCGCCGGCGGTACCCGCGCCTCGTCGAACAGCCCGCGCCAGCCGAAGTAGCCGACGTAGGCGGGCACGATCTCGGGGGCGACCAGGGCCCGCACCGTCGAGCGCGCGCCGTCGGCGCCGATCAGCCAGTCGGCCGCGACGCGCTGGCCGTCGGCGAAGACCGCGGTGACGCCGTCCGCGGCGGGCTCGATGCCGCTCAGGGTGGCGCCGCCGTGGTAGACGTCGTCGGCGACCTGGGCGCGCAGGAAGCGGTAGATGAGGCCCCAGGAAGTCATGATCTGGGGCATCTCGTGGGTATGCCGGATGCTGCCATCGCGGTCGAACAGGATGCGACCGCGCGACTCCACGCCCATCTCGTCACGCAGTTCGATGCCGGCCGTGCGCACGGCGTCGTAGAGTTCGCGGTGGGTGGCGATGCCGGCGCCGCGGTTGGCCAGCGCCTCGCCGGCGCGTTCGTGCACGCTGACCTCGAAGCCGCGGGCGCGCAGGGCGACGGCGGCGAACAGCCCGGCCATCGAACCGCCGACGATGACGATCCGGCCGCGGCTCATGGGCGGAGTGCCGCGCGCAGCTCGGCGGCAGCGTAGTCGAGCGCCTCGCGCGCGGTGTCGAGCTTGCCCCCCATGCGCGCGAAGCCGTGGATCATGTCGGGGTAATTGCGCGCCGCGACGGCAACCCCGGCGGCGCGCAGGGTTTCGACGTAGGCCAGCGCCTCGTCGCGCAGCGGGTCGTAACCGGCCGTGATCACCGTTGCCGGCGCCACCCCGGCGTGGTCGGCGGCCCGGGCGGGCGAGGCACGCCAGTCGCGCTTCAACGCGGGGTCACCGAGATACCAGTCGGCGAACTGGTCCATGGCGCGGGTCGTCAGCATGTAGCCGCTGGCGTTGTCGCGCAGCGAGGCGTTGTCGGCGGTGAAATCCACCGCGGGGTAGATCAGCAGTTGCTGGGTGAGAGGGAGTTCGCCACGCAGGGCGAGGGCGACGCCGGCGGCGAGGTTGCCGCCGGCGGAGTCGCCGCCGACCGCGATGCGGGCGGCATCGAGGTCGAGTGTCGCGGCGTTGCGCGCGACCCAGCGCGTCGCCGCGACGGCGTCGTCGAAGGCCGCCGGGAAACGGTGTTCCGGGGCGAGGCGGTAATCGACCGCGACGATCGCAACCCCGGCCTCGGCGGCGAGGTAGCGGCACAGGTGGTCATGGCTGTCGAGGTCGCCGACCACCCAGCCGCCGCCGTGGAAGAACACCAGCACCGGCGCCGGGCCGGCGGCGCTGCCGCGCGCTGGGCGGTACAGGCGCAGCGGGCGCTGATCGGCCGGGCCGGGGAAGGCGAGATCGCTGACTTCGGCCAGCGCCGGGCTGGGATGGACGTAGAAGCGCGTGGCAGCGGCGTAGCCGCTGCGCACGGCATGATGATCGGTGGCCTCGAACGGGACGCCGGCGGCGTTGGCGGCGTCGACGATGGCCTGGGCCTGCGGGTGGAGTGCCATGGCCGGAGTATACCCCGGCGCATGGTGTCTCCCGCGACCCGCGAACGTTCAGTCCTGGGCCACCGCGCGCAGCAGCCAGGCGGCCTTCTCGTGGATGCGCACACGCGCGCCGAGCAGGTCGCTGGTCGCGATGTCGCCGACCGTTTCCGCCTCGGCGATCACGGTCTTGATGCGCCGGGCGAGTTCGAGGTTCATCTCGGCCAGGCGCTCGAGTTGGGTGGGCACCGGGGTGGCCGGGGTGAGCGTGTCCAGGGTCGCGAGCCGGTCGAGCTGGGCGAAGGACTGCGGCGCCGGGTGGCCCATGGCGCGCACGCGCTCGGCGATGTCGTCGATCGCGGCGAACAACGCCTGGTATTGCTCCTCGGTCAGCTTGTGCAGGCCGTAAAAGGCACGGCCTTCGCCGTTCCAGTGCAGGCCCTGGGTGTTGAGCATGAGCAGGTAGGTGTCGGCCAGCACGGTGCAGAGCTGGTGCTCGATCGAGGTGTTCGCGGCGTGATTGCGCGAGAACTTCGGCGGCGTCGTCGGAGCGGTAGTCGGGGTCGTATTGGTATGTTTCAACTGCGGTTGGGTCATGCATCCTCCACGTAACGAACGAAGGCCCATGCTACCCTAATTGTTGCGTTATCGCAAATATTGCGGAAGAATCGCAGGACAATCCTACCCGGGGGAACGGCCCATGGCAGAGGCCTTGCTCGATCTCGTCGCGTTGGAGAAAACCCTGCGTTACGCCCGGCGTACGCTGGGCCCCGACGTAACCGTGCAGCGGTTGCTCGTCCTCGTCGCGGTGTATGGCAACGAGGGCGCCAGCCAGAGCGAGTTGCTGGGCACGCTCGGCGACATTTCGATCACGGCGCTGTCGCGCAACCTCGCCGACCTGAGCGCCCTGACTTCGCGCAAGACGCCCGGTCCGGGCCTGATCGAGTTGCGGGTCGATCCGCTGAACCTGCGCCGCAAGCAGGTCTACCTGACGGCCCGGGGGCGGCGCTTCTTCGCGCGCTGGCCACGGGCGACGGCAGCGGCCTGAGCGGCGCCGCCGCCCGCGCGTCTCATTCGCCGCCGAGGACGAAAACCGCATCCATGGCCGCGTTGCGCGTCGGGATGAGGGCCTGGTACTCGGCCGAGGCATACCAGTCCTTGGCGGCCTGCCGGCTGGGAAACTTCAGCACCACCATCACGCTGTGCCCGGAACTGCCGTGCAGGAGTTCGCTCGGTCCACGACAGACCACCTCGCCGCCGTGGGCGACGACGGTGGGGCCGGCACCGCCGGCGTATTCCTGCATCTTGTCGGCATCCTTGATGGTGGCGAGTACGGAGACGTAAGCAGTCATCGGGGTTTCCTCCTGGGAACCTGGGTGGCGCGCTGGCGCCAGGTGGTGGGAAGCATGTGGCGTCGCACGTGCGACGGCGCAATCCTGGGCAGGTCGGCGCCCGAGTGCAAGCCGTGTGCAACGGGTGCGACCGCCGCTGGCCACCCCTTTGCCGGCGCGTGTGCGCCCCGCGAAATGGCCACCAAGCTGCTACACAAGTTTGCAGTCATAGGCTGCATCTGCGGCAAATGCGGTAATGGTTGGCACTTGCCCCGGGCGTTGACAAAGGTTGACACACGCCGTTCGCGGACACGATTAGTCTAGCCGCCAATCGAGGTCGCCATCGGCGCGGCCGACCAATCCTGGAACCCTAGGGGTATGAAAAACGTGAATAACAAACAACGCATCGCTACAGGCGTCGCCCTTGCCGTGCTGGCCTGGGGCGGGACGGTGTCCGCCACCCCGGTCACCATCGCCGACGGCTACCACGGCAGCAATGGTCACGGTTACAACGACGTCATCAGCTCGGCGGCGCAGTACAACCTGTTCAACATCGACCGTGCAGAGATGTCGCTGGCCGGCTCGGTCCTCACCGTCGACATCTTCACCGGCTTCGCCGGCGCCGGCGACCAGAAGCTGTACAGCGGCTACACCAACAAGACCGCGAGCAAGATTAATGGCATCAGCCAGGGTATCGGCTACGGCGACCTGTTCCTGGCCAGCAGCTGGTCGCCCTATGGCACGGCGCCCTACAACGGCGACGACAACAGCAACGGCACGGTGTGGGAGTACGGTCTGTCCTTCGACGTCAGCCGCTGGAGTGATGGCCCGAGCACCGTGTCGCTCTACTCCCTGAGCGGGACCAACGACCAGAACACGCTGCTGAGCCAGGATTTCATGTCGGGCGCGACCTACCGCAACGGCCAGGAAGTCGCAGTCGACCGTGCTTCGAACACGGTCTCCGATACCGGCATCGACGGGACGTTTTCGGTGGTCGACGGCAGCAAGGTCACATTCACCGTCGACCTTGCCGGCACCAGCCTGTGGAACAACTGGAACCCGCTGCCCGGCGCGATCAATTCGCTCGCCCTGCACTGGGCGATGAGTTGTGCCAACGACGTCATCGAGGGCGAAGCGAGCTTCACCAACCCGCCGCCGCCCAACACCTCGGTGCCCGAGCCGGCTGCACTCGGCCTCACCATGCTGGGCCTGGCCGGTGCCGCCCGGCGGCGCCGACGCGCCGCCTGAACGCGGCGCTCACGCACCCGACCCCGAACGCCGGCCCCGTGCCGGCGTTCGCGTCTGTGGGCGGCGGTGCTCGGCCGCCGCGGCCGGCCGAGCCGCCTTGCGGCACGGCTGCGCACCGTGTTGTTGCGAAGACCGTCATTGCACACGTCGCCGTGGCCCTGCTGGCCCTGGCCTGGCTGCCGCAGGCGTCGGCTGTCATCACCGCCGAGCACACGCATGTGAACGGCGAGCAGGCCGGCAACAACCACTATTCGAACAACGGCTGGATCGGCGCCGAGAACTTCTCGGTCTCCGGTAACGTGCTGGTGACCGAGATTTCGCACGTGGCACACCACGCGCGCGGGTCGGGTCAGCCGGCTGCCATCGACTGGTGGATTTACGGTGACAACGGCGGCACGCCGGGCGCGATCATCGCCCCGGCCATGGATGCCGCCTACACCAGGCTCGGTTTCGCACGGCGCCGTCGCGCCTGAGCGGGCCCGGCGCATCGCTACTGGAAGCCGCCTGCGGGCGGCTTCTCTTTTGGGGGCATTGAAATCCCGTGGTGAACGCGAGCGGTCAGAACACCAGCCCACGCGTGCGCCGCAGCCGCCACCTGCGCCGCCGCCGGTCGAGGTCCTGCACCGCGGCCTCGGCCCGCCAGCGCAGGTCGGCGCGCGCCGGCAGGCAGGCCGGGCCGCCGAGGTCGACGGCCGCGTGACGCGCGGCGATGGCGGCGAGATCGAGGCGCGGTCCGCGATGCGCGGGATGGGCGTGGTCCGGGCTGCCCGGCATGCGCAGTTCGTGGACCATGCCGTCGCCGTGCAGGTTGAGGTGGCGGCGGGCGCCGTTGGTGGTGGCGATGCCGAGCAGCATGGCGTCGCTCGTTTCGCGATCGCCGCGCTTGGCGCGGGTGCTGACGCCGTACCAGCGCCAGGCCTCGCCGAGCGCGGCGCCGCGCACGAAGTTGCCCGGGCTGATGGCGTGCGCGTGCCCGGCGCCGTCGACCTCACCGCCGGCCAGCGAACTCAGCACGTGCACCGTACCGTTCTCCTGCCACACGTTGTGCGAGCCGTAGCCGAGCCGCCAGCTCTGCAGGTGCCGGCGGTCGCGGCGATCGAAGGCCCAGACCGCGCCGACCCGGTCGACGCTGCCGGCGAGGTAGATGACCTCGTCCGCGGCATAGATGGAATTGAAGTGATAGGGGCCATTGCCATCGTCCCGCGGCGCGCCCAGCGGGTGCCACAGCTCCCAGTTGCCGTCGCGCAGGACGGCGACGGCATCGCCGTAGGTACACACCGCCCACAGCGCGCCGTCGAAGCAGTAGATCTGGTGCAGGTCACGCAGGGCGAAGGGTGGTTCGAGGGTCTCGCGCAGTTCGAGCGCGGGATCGAAGACCAGGACGACCCCGCGTTGATCGCGCGGACTCTGCTTGCCGGCGGCGTAGCCCGAGCGGCGTGCGGCGACGTAGATGGCATCGTCGTCGTGGGAGATGCCGTAGTAGCTGCCGTTGCCGTCGTCGACGCGGTAGCCGCGCGTGGTCGCGGGGTCCACGCACCACAGCGCCCGTGTCGTCGTCACCAGCAGCGTCATAGGGCGCGCAGACTAGCACAGGGCAAGCTTGCCGGGACGTACGGCGATGTTAGGATTGGGCGCCCTGCCCGGCGCAGAACGATGCAGCAACGGCCGCGGCCGACGTGGCCAGCCCGAGGAGCCCGACGATGCACAAGAACGCCCTGTCCACAGCCGGCCTGATGCTGGGCCTGGCTCTGGCCCTGCCCGTTCAGGCCTACGATCCCGTGCCCGACCCGCGCATGTCGGGTGGTCCGGAAGCGCCCGGTCCATCGGCCGGCGCCGGCACCATCTACCGCAGCGGCAGCTACCGCGACAAGGACAATGGTTCGAACGATGCGCTGAGTTCGCGCTCGACCAAGCGCGGCGAGCCGAGCTTCGGCAATACCCACGAGCATGTCCGCGGCGACGGCGGGTACGGCGGCGGCTACAACCGCGGCGGACGCTGAGCCGCCCGTGGCGCGGACCCGCGGCGGGCGCCGCTGACCGCGACCTTCACCGACCACGGTTATACTCGCCGCTCGCGCGTTCGAGAGGGGAGTGACGGTGACACGAGCCATCGTGGTATGGGAATACGGCGGGCCCGAGCAGCTACGCCTGGAAGACATCGACACGCCGGCGCCCGGCGCCGGCGAGGTGCTGGTCCGGCATACCGGGATCGGCGTCAACTACATCGACACCTACTGCCGCCGCGGCCTCTACCCGGTTGCGTTGCCGGCCGTCATCGGCGACCAGGCGACCGGCGTGGTCGAGGCGCTGGGGCCCGGGGTCGCGGACTTCGCGGTCGGTGAGCGGGTTGCCTACTGCTCGGCCGGTCACGCCTATTGCGACGCCCGCGTCATCGCGGTGAACAAGCTGGTCCGCCTGCCCGACGGCGTCGCCGACGACGTCGTCTCGGCCAGCCTGGTGCGCGGACTGACCGCCGAGTACCTGCTGTTCCGCCTGCACCCGCTCGCCGTCGGCGAGACCATCGTCGTGCATGCAGCCGCCGGCGGCACCGGGCTCATCGTCACCCAGTGGGCGAAGTACCTCGGCGCGACGGTGATCGCGACGGTCGGCAGCGAGGCCAAGTTCGCGGTCGCGCGCGAAGCCGGCGCCGCACACGTTTTCCGCCACGACGACCCGCATCTCGTCACCGCCGTGCGCGAGTTGACCGGCGGGCGCGGGGTCGACGTCGTCTACGACTCGATCGGCCGTGACACCTTCACCGCCTCCCTCGACTGCCTGCGTCCGCGCGGCCTGATGGTGGCCTACGGCAATGCCTCGGGTAAGCCCGAACCGTTCGACGTGCTCGGGCTCGCCGCGCGCGGTTCGCTGATGTTGACCCGGCCGCGCCTGAACGATTTCGTCGCCACCCGCGCCGAACTCGACATGGCCGCGGCCCGCTACTTCGGGGCGCTGGCCGAGGGCGTGGTCACGCCGCACCCGGTGCAGCATTTCGCGCTCGCCGACGCCGCTGCCGCCCACCTGCACCTCGAGGATCGCAGCACCCTGACGATTCCCGTCCTGGTGCCGTGAGCGCCACGCCGGTCGCGTCGAGTGGCGGCGCCTGCGTCGTGCGGGCGTTGCTCGACCACGCCGTCGACACCGTGTTCTGCGTGCCGGGCGAGAGCTACCTGCCCGTGCTCGACGCGCTCTACGACGTGCGCGATCGCATCCGCCTGGTGTCGGCCCGCCACGAGAGCGGGGCGGCCTTCATGGCGAGCGCCGCGGCGCGGCTGCGTGGGCGGCCGGGGGTCGTCTTCGTCACCCGCGGGCCGGGCGCGACCAATGCCTCGATCGCCGTGCACGTGGCCCGGCAGGGCTCGATCCCGCTGGTCGTCGGCGTCGGCCAGGTGGCGCGCGCCAGCCTCGGCCGCGAGGCTTTCCAGGAGGTCGACTACCTGCGTTACTTCGCGCCGTTGGCCAAGCACGTCGAGCAGGTGATGCATGCCGACGAGCTGCCCGGCGCCATGACCCGCGCCTTCCACCTCGCCGCCAGCGGCCGCCCCGGCCCGGTGGTGCTGGCGCTGCCCGAGGATGTCCTCGGCGAAACCACCACGGCCGGTGCGGTGGCGCCGCTCGCGCCGGTCGTCTCGGCGCCTGCCGCGGACGACGTCGAGCGGGTGTGCGCCCTGCTCGGCGCCGCGGAGCGCCCGCTGCTGGTGGTCGGCGGCAACTGGAACGATGCCGACTGCGGTGCGCTGCAAGCCTTCGCCGCCGCCAACGCCATCCCGGTGATGACGGCCTTCCGCCGCCAGGACGTCTTCGACAACGCGCACTCCTGCGCGGCCGGATTCCTCGGCTACAGCCAGCACGCCGCAGCGGCCGGGTTGGCGGAGCAAGCCGACTGCGTGGTCGTTCTCGGCGCACGCCTCGACGACCCCACCACGGGCGGCTACACCCTGTGGCGTGACGGGCGCCGACGCACCCTCGTGCACGTCCACCCCGCCGTCGAAGTGCTCGGGCGCAACTACGTGCCGGACCTCGCCGTCCTCGCCGACGCGGGCGCGACGGCGCAGGCCCTGGCCGCGCGTGGCCGCCTGCCGGCGCCGGCGCGCGGCGACTGGTGTGAACGGCTGAACGCCGCCTGGCGGGCCGCCGCCGCGCCGCCGGCGACCGCTGCGGCGCTCGATCCGGCCGCGGTCATGGCGGCGCTGAACGCGCGTCTCGACGACGACGCCATCGTCTGCATCGATGCCGGCAACTTCACCCTGTGGCCACAGCGTTTCCGCGCCTACCGTCGCCCCGGGCGGCTGCTCGGCGCGGTCAACGGCGCCATGGGCCACGCCGTGCCGGCCGCGGTCGGCGCCGCCCTGAGCTGCCCCGAACGGCGCGTGGTCGCCTGTGTCGGCGACGGCGGCATGCTGATGACGGGCCAGGAACTCGCCACCGCCGCGCAGTACGGCGCGCGCCCGCTGGTGCTGGTGTTCGACAACGCCAAGTACGGCACGATCGAAATGCACCAGGACCGTCGTTATCCCGGGCGCCGCATCGGCAACGCGTTGCGCAACCCCGATTTCGCGGCCATGGCGCGTGCCTTCGGCCTGTGCGGGGTCACGGTGACGACGACCGCCGAGATCGCGCCCGCGCTCGATACCGCGCTCGCCGCCGATACCGCGGCACTCGTCCATCTTCTCCTCGAATAGTGCGCCGTCGTCCCACGCTGGAAGTGAACCGATGAAGCTGAGCTACTTCACCATGCCACTGCATCCGCTCGGGCGGGACTACACGACCACGCTGGCCGAGGATCGCGAGGCGATCCTGCTCGCCGACGCGCTCGGTTTCGCCGAGGCCTTCGTCGGCGAGCACGTCACCGACCGCGCCGAGACCATCACCTCCTGCCTGATGTTCCTCGCCAGCCTGGCCTACGAGACGGCGCAGATCCGGCTCGGCAGCGGCACGGTCAACCTGCCCAACGCGCACCCGGCCGCGGTCGCCGCGCAGGTCGCGATGCTCGATCACATGCTCGGCGGGCGCTTCGTGTTCGGCATCAGCCCGGGCGGGCTGCGTTCCGATGCCGAGGTCTTCGGCAACCTCGAGCGCGATCGCCGCGCGATGTTCGACGAAGCCATCGAACAGGTGCTCGCGATCTGGGCCGGCCAGCCACCCTACGATCTCGACGGCGAGTTCTGGCAGATCACCACGCGCAACACCCTCGACCTCGACATCGGCCAGGGCGCGATCCTGCAGCCCCTGCAGCGGCCGCACCCGCCGATCGCGGTGGCCTGCATGTCGCCCGGCTCGGACTCGGTGGCCAACGCCGCGCGCCGCGGCTGGTCGGTCATCTCGGCCAATTTCCTCCAGGCGGTGTGGGTGGCCAGTCACCGCGAACGCCTGCTCGAAGGCTGGGCCGCGGCGGACCGCGCGCCGTGTTTCGCCGACTGGCGGGTGGCCCGGAGCATCTTCGTCGCCGAGGACGCGAAGACCGCGCGTGCCTACGCCATGGACGCCGACGGTCCCTACGGTCATTACTATCGCAGCCTGATGCGCAAGCTCATCGGCAACGGCCGCCCGGATCTCTTCAAGACCCGTCGCGACATGGCCGACGCCGAGGTCACCCACCGCTTCGTCATGGACTCGCTGGTCATCTGCGGCACGCCCGACGAGGTCGTGCAGCGCATCCTCGAACTGCGCGAGACGGTGGGCGAGTTTGCTACGCTGGTCTATGCCGGCCACGACTGGGCCGACCCGGTGCTGGCGCGTCGCTCGATGGTGCTGATGGCCGAGGAAGTCATGCCGGCCGTCAACCGCGCGCTCGGCGAGTGAGACCACGGCGCGCGCGCAGCACCCGAACCAAGCTGTCCAGGGCAGACGCCGTCAGCTTTGACGGACTTCCCGGTCGCGCGATGCAGAGCGTCCGCCAAACACGGAGAACACCATGAGCCTGATCGAAACCCGTACCGTCACCCTGAACCACGCCGTCGACGGGCCGGCCGAGGCGCCGGCCATCCTGTTCTCGAACTCGCTCGGCGCCAACCTCGCGATGTGGCAGCCGCAGGCCGATTACTTCAAAGGACGTTACCGGGTGGTGCGCTACGACCAGCGCGGCCACGGCGACAGCGCGGTGCCGGCCGGGCCCTATTCCTTCGCCGCGCTGGGCGACGACGCCCTCGCGCTCGCCGATGCGCTGGGCATCGACCGGTTTCATTTCGTCGGCCTCTCGATGGGCGGCATGACCGCGCTCGGTCTCGCCCTCGACCATCCCGAGCGCCTGCTCTCGGTGACCGCCGCCAACTGCGTCGCCGGCTTGCCGCCGGAAGGCCGCCAGACCTGGGACGATCGCATCACCGCGGTGCGCGCGAACGGCCTCGAGCCGTTGCTCGATGCCACCCTCGAACGCTGGTTCACCGCGCCTACGCGGGCAGCGCGCCCCGCGCAGATGGCCGCGGTGCGGGCGATGGTCGCGGCCACGCCGCTGGAGGGCTACCTCGGCTGCTGCGGCGCGATCAAGGCGCTCGACTACGCCGCGCGGCTGGGCGAGATCACGGTGCCCATGCTGTTCGTCGCCGGCACCCACGACATGGGCACGCCGGCCGCGGCGATGCGCGAGATGCACGCCGCGGTGGCGGGCTCGGAGTACGTCGAACTCGATGCCGCGCACGTCTCCAACCTGGAGCGGCCGGACGCGTTCAACGCCGCACTCGACGCCTTCCTCGCGCGTCACTGAGCGCCGCGCCGGGCCGCCAGCGATGACCGCGCCGGCGCTCGTCCTGCATCACTACGACTTCTCCAACTACTCGGAGAAGGTGCGCCTCACGCTGGGCCTGAAGGGCCTGGCGTGGCACGCGGTGACCATCCCGGCCTGGGCGCCCAAGCCCGACTACACGCCGCTCACGGCCGGCTACCGGCGCACCCCGGCGCTGCAGATCGGCGCCGACGTCTACTGCGACACGGCCTTGATCTGCGCGCTGCTGGACGAGCGCGTCCCGGCACCCGCGCTGTGGCCGGTGTCGGCGGGCGAACGCGCGCTCGGCGAGGCGCTGGTGTACTGGGCCGAACACGCCCTGTTCCGCCCGCTCGCGCTCTACATCACCGGCCTGCACGCACGCCGGTTCCCGCCCGAGTTCCATGCCGACCGTGCGCGCCTGCACGGCAAGCCGACGCCCGCGATCGAAGCCGTCGAGGCGGCGGCGGGGCGCTACTGGCCGCAGGTCCTGCCGGGCCTGGAACGGCTCGAGCGCCTGCTCGGCGACGGCCGCCGCTGGGTGCTGGGCGAGGCCGTGTCGCTGGCCGACTTCGCGCTCTACGAGGCGCCGTGGTTCCTCGAGACCATCGGCGGCAGCGCCGCGCTGCCCGCCGCGCTGACGGCCACGCGCGACTGGGTGGCGCGCGTGGCAGCCATCGGCCACGGCCGGCCGAGCGCGCTCGGCGCCGGGGAGGCCCTGGCCCTGGCCCGCGCGGCGACGCCGGCGCCGCTCGCTCCGGGCGACGCGACCACGCCCGAGGGCATCACGCCCGGCGAGCGGGTCAGCGTGCGGCCGCTGGACCAGGATGCACCGGCCGTCGGCCGCCTCGCCCGCTGTGATGCCGAACGCATCACCCTCGCCGTGGACGGCCCGCTGACCGGCCCGTTGCACGTGCACTTCCCGCGCGTGGGCTACCGGTTGTCGCGACAACGCGTCTGAACGCCCGCGCCGCCAGCGCCTGGTGCGCCCGGCGGCGCAGGCGACGCCTCACTCGGCGTCGAGGATCGGCGCGTAGAACTTGCTGAAGACCATCTCCTTCGTCGCGTTGGCGGCGTGGCAGTCGGCGCAGGCCGCGGCCGGGGCCGCGGCGGCCGTCGCTGCGTAGGGCGGTGCGTGGTGGCCGAAATTGAAGAAGCCCCAGCCGCCGGTGGCGGCGAAGCGCGCGCTGTCCTTGACCGCGATGTCGATGCCGTTGGGCGTACCCGGGAAGTAACCGCGCCCCGAGGCCTCGACGCCGGAACCATCGGCGCCGTCGCCGGGCCGGGTCAGCTGCAGTTCCTTGACCAGGATGGTGCCCTCGGCGAAGGCCCCGTCACGCTGGTAGCGGCGCAAGGCCTCGGGGTGGATGTAGACGTTGTGAAACTCGGGGAAGCCGGCCTGGCCGCCGTTGAGGCCGTTGGGCGTCAGCGGCGAGCCGAGGAAGACCCAGTGGCGATGGTTCTCCGGCAGCACGAGTTCGCCGGCCGCGGTCCAGCGCGGTACGGCGCTCGCCGGCAGCGGCGCGCCGGGCGCGTCGTCGCCCGCGGCCGCGCCGAGCGGCGAGAGCAGGAGCAACAGGCAGGCGACGGTGACGCACCTGGATGCTTTGCGGGTGGGCGCGCCGCGGGCGTCGCGATGGCGCGCCGCACGGTCCGCCGAAGTACGCCCAGCGACGTGCGCGCAGGCCCGGGCGGGGGCAGCCCGGTCCGGGGTGGTGTCATGGTCCATGGCAGTAGTCCTCGTTGGGGGCGGGGCCATACGACCGCGCCGTTGACGGGTTGAGCGGTGCCGGGCACCGCGTTCGACGGTGCACAGCGTGCCGGGTCCGAATAGACTAATTGCCGTAAATAATCTCGATTACTGTACCCAGAGTCTCGAGCATGGAAGACCGTCTCGCCGCCGTGCTGGCCCGATTCACGCTCCGCGCCCGCGTTTTCCACGCCGGTGCGCTGTGCGTCGACGAACGCTTCGATGCGGCCACCGGCGTCGGCTACCTGCACGTGGTCGAGCATGGCCGCCTGGCGTTCAGTGGTGCCGGGGTACGCCGGCGTGTGATCGCGGCGCCGGCGCTGGTGTTCCTGCCGCGGCCGGTGCGGCATCGCCTCATGCCGCTGGCCGGGGAGGCGGTGGGCACGGTCTGTGCCAGCGTCGAGTTCGGTGCCGCGCTGGCCAACCCCTTGACCACGGCGGTGCCGCCGGTGGTGACCTTGCCGCTCACGCCCGGCGATACCCTGGCCGCCGCCGTCGCGCTGTTGTTCCGTGAGGCCGGTGAATGGCACTGTGGTCGCCAGGCCGTGGTCGATCGGCTCGCCGAAGTGGTGGTCATCCTGCTGCTGCGTCATCTCATGGACGCCGGGCTGGTCGCCAGCGGCGTGTTGGCCGGACTCGCCGAGCCGCGCCTCGCGCGCGCCATCAATGCCATGCACGAGGATCCCGCGCGGGCCTGGACGTTGCCCGCGCTGGCCGGCGTGGCCGGGCTGTCGCGGGCACGTTTCGCCGCGCACTTCGTTGCCGTGGTCGGCCAGACGCCGGCCGCCTACCTGGCGGCGTGGCGCATCGCCCTGGCCCAGGCAGCACTGCTGCGTGGGCGCCCGGTCGCAGTGGTGGCGGCGGACGTCGGTTACGACAGCGCCTCGGCCCTGGCCCGCGCCTTCGGCCGCATCGTCGGCTGTTCGCCGCGGGCCTGGCTGCGTGCACGTCGTGAGGGCGGCGCGTCGTGACGGCGGCAGCGCGCGGCCACTCTGCTGCGCTACCATCGAGCGCCTGGTACGGTCGGCGGCCTCACGCTGCCGGCGCCGAGGAAGCGCACGCATGACCCGATCCATCACCGCGCTGGTCGTCACCTACAACCGGCGCATCCTGCTCGAACGTTGCCTGGCCGCAGTGGCCGCGCAGTCGTGTCCGCCCGCGCGCATCCTCGTCGTCGACAACGCCTCCACCGATGACACCCGCGCGTGGCTCGCGGCATCGGGCTGGCTGGCGCGCGCCGACGTCGAACTGCTCGCGCTGGACGACAACACCGGCGGCGCCGGTGGTTTCGCCGCCGGCATCGCGCATGCCGTCGCCACGGGCGCGGACTGGGTATGGCTGATGGACGACGACGCCGAGCCGCATGTCGAGGCCCTGCAACGGCTGGCGGCCGCGGCCACCGAACCCGCCGATCTCTACGGCTCGGTTGCGGTGAGCGGCGAGCGCCTGGCGTGGATGATGATGCCGCAGGCCGGCGGCGGCCGGCGCACCCTCGTGGCGACTGCCGACCTGCCGGCCACCCCGGTCGACGTCAGCTTCATACCCTTCCTCGGCCTGCTGGTCAGCCGCGAGCTGGTTGCCCGCATCGGCATCCCCGACGCGCGCTTCTTCCTCGCCGCCGACGACGTCGAGTATTGCTTCCGCGCGCGTGCTGCCGGCGCCCGCATCCAGCTCGTGCCGGACAGTCGCATCGAGCACCCGGCTGCCGATCGCTACGCCATCCGCCTGCCCGGGCGAACCTTCCATTCCCTGCGCCTGGTGCCGTGGAAGCGCTATTACGACGTGCGCAACCGCCTGTTCGTCGCGCGCCGCCACTACGGCGCGGCGCTGTGGTACCAGACCATCCCGGGCCAGTTCCTGCGCCTGGCCATGACCCTGGTCCACGAACCGGATCGCCTGCGCCAGCTGCACGCCTTCGTCGCCGGCATGGTCGACGGCCTGCGCGGGCGCGGCGGGCGCCGCCACGAAGCCTGGGGCATCCGGCCCTGAGGTGCGTGCACCGCCCGGGCGGTGCGGGCGGGGCCGGCGGGCGGGCCGACGTCGGCGCGCGATAATGCCGTCCCATGCGCCTGCACCGCACGCTCCTGGCCTCGATCCTCGCGCTCGGCGCGGCCGGCGCCGCGGTGGGTGCCGGGACGGCGCCGCTGCTCGTCGTCGAGGACCTGGCCGGGCCCGGCTGGTCCGCCCACGACCTCGCCGTGCGGGTGGACTGGGATGCGCCGCGGGGGCCGGCCATCGCGGTGTCCGTGGCGCGCCTCGAGCTGCCGGCCGGCCTCGGAGCGCTCGATGACCTGCGCCTGCGCTGTGGCGCACTCCGCATCGCTGCGCGACGGCTGGCCTGTGCCGGGGCGCGCCTGAGTGCCAGCCGCGACGGCACGCCGCTCAGCCTCGTCGCCGATTTCGCCTATGAGCCGCGCACGCGCACGGCGACCCTCGAGGTCGCGCCGTTCGCCCTTGCCGACGGTACGGTGGCCGCGCGCCTGCGCAGCGTCGACGGTGCCGCGCACGCGGAGCTCGAAGCCCACGACCTGGGCCTGGCCGCGCTGCCTGCGCTCGCCGTCCTCGGCTGCGAGGCGGGCAATGCCGACGCGCGGCTCGAGTGGGCGCCGGGCGCGGTGACGCTCGCCGCCAGCGTGCGCGGCGCGACCTGCAACGACGCCAGCGGCAAGCACGCCAGCGAAGGCCTGGACGCCACGCTCGCCGCCACCCTGCAGGGTGCGGGCGATGCCTGGCGTGGCCCGGTGGAACTGGTTCTCGACCGCGGCGGCGCCTACGTCGAACCGGTCTACCTCGATCTCGCCCGCTTCCCGCTGCGCCTGGCCGGCGTGGTCGCCTACGACCGTGAGTCCGGCAACATCGGCATCGACGCGTTTACCCTCGCACAGGACGGCGTGCTGCGTGCCCACGGCGACGGCCTGCGCCTCGCCGCCGGCCGGCTCGAGGCGCTCGACCTCACCCTCGACGACATCACCTTCCCAGCCGCCTACGATGCCTGGGGCGCCGGCTTTCTCGTCGGCACGAGCTTCGCCACGCTCGACATCGGCGGCACGGCGCGCGCCCGGATCAGCGTCGACGACGCCGCGCCGCGCACGCTGGAGATCGATGTCAGCGGCCTCGACATCGAGGATCGCCAGGGCCGCTTCGCGCTCTACGATCTCGACGGCGCCGTGCACTGGGCACGCGCCGGCGACGCGATGGAAGGCTCGACGCTCCGTTTCGGCGGCGGCTTCTTCTACGGCGCCGGCTTCGACGCCGCCACCGTCGAACTCGGTATCGCCGGCGAGGCCATCGACCTGCTCGAACCGGTGCGCATACCCCTGCTCGGCGGCGCACTGGTGATCACCACCTTCACGCTCCGCGACTACGGCAGCGACGACCTCGCCCTCGGCCTGGAGGCGAATCTCGAGCCGATCGATCTCGGCCAGCTCACCGTCGCGCTGGATTGGCCGCCGTTCGCCGGCACCCTGGGCGGACGCCTGCCCCTGCTGACCTACCAGCACGGCCTGGTCACCGTCGGCGGTACGCTCGAGGCCAGTGCCTTCGACGGCAGCGTGCAGGTCGCCGGGCTGCGTATCACCAACCCGCTCGGCCTCGTGCCCGAAATCGAGGCCGACATCCACCTGCGGAGTCTCGACCTCGAACAGGTCACCCAGGTGGTGCCGTTCGGGCGCGTGTCGGGCCGGCTCGACGGTGACATCGAGGGCCTGCACCTGCTCAAGGGCGAACCGGTCGCCTTCGATGCCCGTTTCGGCACGCCGCCGGACGACGATTCGCGCCATCGTCTCAGCCAGCGCGCCGTCGACACCATCGCGCGTGTCGCCGGTGGTGGCGCGGTGCTGTCGACGACCTTCCTGCGCGTGTTCAAGAACTTTGCCTACGACAAGCTCGGCATCGCCTGCCGGCTGCACAACGACGTCTGCCACATGGACGGCATCGCGCCGGCGGATGACGGCTACTACATCGTCAAGGGCGCGCTGTTGCCGCGCGTCGACCTCATCGGCCGCGTGCGCGAGGTGCAATGGTCGCGCCTCATGGCGCAGCTCGAGGCGGCGTTGCAGGAAGGCGAGTTCCGCATCGAGTAGCGCCGGCGCCGCACGCCGGCACTGTTCACAGGTCCAGCGCGGTGAGACCCGGGTGGTCGTCCGGTCGACGGCCGAGCGGCCAGTGGAACAGGCGCTCGTGTGCGGCGATGGGCAGGTCGTTGATGCTGGCGATGCGTTGGCCCATGTAGCCGGCGCCATCGAAGGCCCAGTTCTCGTTGCCGTAGGAGCGGAACCAGTTGCCCGAGTCGTCGTGCCACTCGTAGGCGAAACGTACCGCGATGCGCCGCTCGCCCCACGCCCACAGCTCCTTGATCAGGCGGTAGTCGAGTTCGCGTTGCCACTTGCGTGCGAGGAAGGCGACGATGGCCGCACGGCCGCGGATGAACTCGGCGCGGTTACGCCACACGCTGTCCGGTGTATAGGCGAGGGCGACGCGGGCCGGGTCGCGCGTGTTCCAGGCGTCCTCGGCCAGGCGCACCTTGCGCGCGGCGGCGACGGCATCGAAGGGGGGGAGCGGGGGGCGCGGCGCCGCCGGTTCGTTCATCGCATGAATCTCCCCGGCACGGATGGCCGACGTGGTCCCGTCGCCGCCGCGTCGTGCGCCCGGCTGGGCAGTCTCATGGCGTCGCCCGCCGGCCGCTGACGAGGTGCGCCGGCGCATCGAATTCGACCGTCCCGGCCGGCGTCACGTAGGGCTGCAGCAGCGGCTCGGCCGCGGCGAGCAGGGACTCGACCAGGTCGTCGTCGAGTTCCACCCCCATCACCGGCAGCCAGCCGCGCAGGTCGGCCTCGACCAGGGCGCGCACGCTGGGGAAACGCGCCGTACCGTGATGGGTGACGACGTCGACCGTGCTCGCGCCGGCGTCGCGGAACAGCGCCGCGAGGGCGTCGCGGTCGCCGAGCACGAAGGGTGCGCGGAGGGCGTCGGCGGCGGCGCGGCCGGCGCGGCGTTCGAGCAGGTCGACGAGGTCGGGGTAACCCGCCGAGCGTTCCAGCGCGTCCCACACGGCGACGGCGAAGCGGCCGCCGGGCACCAGCACGCGCAACATTTCGGCCGCGGCGCGTGCGCGGTCGGGGAAGAACATCAGGCCGAACTGGCTGGTCACGGCGTCGAAGCTGGCGTCGGCATACGGCAGTGCGCAGGCATCACCCTCGCGCCAGTCGACGCCGGGTGCCAGCTGCGCCGCCACCGCGAGCATGCCGGCGGCAGCATCGAGGCCGCAGACCCGGCCGTCGTCGCCGACCCGCGCGGCGGCCTCGCGCGCGACCACGCCGGTGCCGCAGGCGACATCGAGCACGCGCTGGCCGGCGCCGATCCCGGCGGCGTCGGCGAGCAGTGGCGCGAACTGGCGAAACAGGGCGGGAACGTGCAGTTGCTCGTAGGCGGTGGCAGCGGCGACGGCTGCCGCGGGGGCGGTGATGGCCATGCGGTGTCCTCCTGACTGACCGGGGGCGACGCGGCGGGCGTGCCGGCATGCGCCCTTCAACCTTAGCCCGGATTTCGCCCTGTTCGACAGCGGTCGCCGCCGATCCGCGCCCACCATGGCGCCACGCTGCCCGCCGCGGACGTCTCAGGGCGCCGCGCCCGCACGGCGCGTCACCATGGCCAGGACGATGGTCAGAACCAGCGCCAGTACGTTCAAGGCCGCGGCGCCGGCGAAGGCGCCGGCGTAACCGCCGGTGACGTCGTACAGCCAGCCGGTGACCCACGGCCCGATGGCGGCCGGCGCGCCGGCGATGGCGAACACGCTGCCGACCACGCTCGCGACCTGGGCGCGACCGAACAGGTCGCCGCAGAGCGGCGGCAGCAGGGTCACGCCGCCGCCGTAGGAGAAGCCGAAGGCCAGCGCCGCGAGCCACAGGCCGCCGAGGTCGTCGAAGGCGCCGAAGGCGACGAAGGACACGGCCTGCAGGGCGAAGGTGACGTAGAGCGCGGGGAAACGGCCGACGTAGTCGGAGACGACGCCGGAGGACAAGCGCCCGACCACGCCGCCGAGGCCGACCGCGCTGAGCAGCGAGGCGCCGGCCGTGGTACCGAGGCCGAGGTCGCCGGCGTAGGCCGGCAGGTGCACGAACGGCACGAACACCACCAGCCAGGTAAAGAAATAGATCGCGACGACCAGCAGGAAGGGCAGGTTGCGGCGCAGCTGCGGCAGCGGTTGCGCGCCGGCGAGGATCTGCGGCGCATCCGCCGGCATGTCATCGCCATCGGGATGGAGGCCGAGGCTCTCCGGGTCGCGCACCATGTAGCGCGCGGCGAGCAGCATCGAGAAAGCGGCGACGACGGCGATCACGGCGAGCGCCGGGCGCCAGCCCCAGGTCGCCATCAGGAAGCCGGCCAGCGGCGGCACCAGCAGGTTGCCGAGGCTGCCGCCGGTCGAGGCGATGGCCACCGCGGCGCCGCGCCGGCGGGTGAACCAGCGCGCCACGGTGGCATTGCACGGCACCCAGGCCACGCTCATGCCGAGTGCGGCGACCACGCCGAGGGTGAGATTGAGCTGCCAGGGTTCGTGCACCAGTGCACTCGTACCCCAGCCGATACCGAGCAGCACGGCGCCGAGGGTGATGACCTGGCGCGGCCCGAAACGATCGGTGGCGCGGCCGGTGGCGGCCGACAGCGCGCTGTAGCAGAACACGTAGATCGAATAGGGCAGCACGGTCTCGGCGCGGCTCCAGCCGAGTTCGGCGGCGAGCCCGGTGACGAACACGCCGTAGCTGAACTGCAGGCCGTAGGCGAGGAACAGCACCGCGAACGCGGCACCCACCACTACCCAACCGTAGAACCGTGCCGGCCGTGCCTGCGCTCCCCCCATGGGCCGGATCATGGCATGGACGGCGTCCCGGCGGGGGCTGGCGTGGGCGGCGCGAACCAGTCGCGCATGACGCTGGGCCAGGTCGGCGTGACGCCGGCCAGGGCTGCGTCGCGGGCATCGTCGACGCGCGCCGCGACGACTTCCCGGAACACCTGCACGCCGTCGCCGCGCACGATGGCGACGGCCATCTGGTTGGTCTCGCCGTTCCACACCAGGCCGGCGCGATCGGCGAGTTCGGGGATCGGCGTGTAGCGCGAGACGACGTAGAACAGCATGCCTTCGCGCTGGATGGTGTCGGCCGTGCGCAGCAGCGTCAGCGCGGTGTCGTAGTGCGGCCCGAGCAGCGTCACCATGCGGTTCCTGATCAGCGGCTGGTCGTACAGGTGCACGACGTTGGGATCGAGACCGACCAGCGGCTTGAGCAGGTTGAACATGAGCTGGGATGCCGAGGGCAGTACCAGCGCCGGGGCGACGCAGGCACTCAGCAGGGCCGCGGCCAGCAGGACGCCGGGAAGCGACACGGTACGCATGAACCGACGGGCTCGCGGGGTGGAGAGGCGCGCATCCTGCGCGCGCGACCGAGCGAAAGCAATCGTCGCCGGCGTATCCGCCAGGGGCCGCGGTCGCGCGCGGTCGGGTGGCGCCTCGGCCAGGGCGCTTGGTGCACGGCTTCGCGCATCAAGTGCCTGCACCCGCCGTGCGCAGGACGTGGCCAAGGATCGCCAGTGCGGCGTCGCGCGCGGTCGCTTTGCACGAGCCTGCTAGACTACCCGCCGCAGAGATCGTACCGCCGCGCGGCGGCGAGCGAGGACCCCGATCCCATGACCATCAAGCGCACGCTCCTGGTGCTGGCCGCATTGCTCGCGGTCGGTTGCGTCACGATCAACATCTACTTCCCGGAAGCGGCCGCGCAACAAGCCGCCGATCGCATCATCGACGAGGTGCGCGGCGTACGCGACGCGGCCGGTGACGAGACCTCGGCCGTGTTGTCGGCGCCCCCCGGCGTGCTGGTGGCGGCGCTGGGCCGGGCGCTCGACTGGCTGGTACCGCCGGCGGCCGCGCAGGCGGCCAACTTCGACGCCAGTTCGCCGGCCTCGCGCGCGCTCGAACAATCGCTCAAGGCGCGTTTCCCCGCGCTCAAACCCTATCTCGACACCGGCGCCGTGGGCCTCACCGCCGCCGGCCTGCTCGACATCCGCGATCGCAACGCGATCCCGCTCGCCGAACGCAACCGGGTACGCCAGCTGGTCACCGAGCAGAACACCGACTGGGAGGCGCTCTACCAGGAGATCGCGCGCATCAACGGCCATCCCGAGTGGGTTGACCAGATCCGCAAGGTCTTCGCCGATCGCTGGGTCGCCAAGGCCAGCCCGGGCTGGTACCACCGCGACGCGGGCGGCAGCTGGCAGCGCAAGTAGGCACGCCGCGCCGATCCACAGCGGACCGCGGCCGTCACCCCGGGCGCCGACATCGCCGTCATCCTGCCGGTGCTGTTCGTCGCCAGCACCGTGCACGCCATGGCCGGCGCCGGCACCGCGATGGTCGCCATGCCGCCGCTCGTGCTCGCCCTCGGCGTGCAGCGGGCGACGCCCCTGGTCGGTCTCGCCGCGCTGTTCACCGTGCTGGTGGTGCTGGCACGCGACTGGCGGGCCATCGACCTGCGTGCCTCGGGCCGATTGCTGGCCGGTTCGGTGCTCGGCATTCCCTGCGGGGTGCTGATGATCCAGGCCTTGCCGGGCGCGCTGCTGGAAGCCGCCCTGGGCCTGTTGCTCGCCGCCTACGGTGCCTTCCAGCTGTGGCGCCCGCGACTGCCGCAAGGACTGCCGCGCGGCGCGGTCTATCCCTTCGGCTTCGTCGCCGGCGTGCTCGGCGGTGCCTACAACACCAACGGCCCGCCGGTGATCCTCTACGGGCTCATGGCGCGCTGGTCACCGCAGCGCTTTCGCGCCACCTTGTCGGGCTACTTCCTGCCGACGGCCGTGGTCGTCTGCGCGACCCATGCCCTGGGTGGCCTGTGGACGGCGCAGACCTTCGTCGCCCTCGCCTGGTCGTTGCCGGTGCTGATCGTCGGCAACCTGTGCGGGCGCCGGCTCGCGTCCACCATCGACCCGGTGCGCTTCACCCGCCTGCTGCACGCGCTGGTCCTGGGCGCCGGCCTGCTGCTGATGTTCTGAATCCGGCGGGGTCGACGATGTGGTCGCGGCGATTGCAGGCCACGCGCCGTGGTACCACGTGGCCCGGCGCTGGTGCCGGGCCGGCGATGCGCCTTGTCATGTCGGCACCCGCCGGCTAACCCTCGCCGCGCCAATTGGTGTAGATTTGTTGCGCTGCGGCGCGCGCCGCAGCCGAATTCCGGCCACAGACCAGGATACCGACGCATCGGGCGGCGGCGAGAACACTCGGCGCCACGCATCCGGTCCGGCACACGCAGAAGATGAGAGGCGTTTTTCACATGAGCAAACCTCAAGACAACGCGGCCGAGGGCGTCGCCAATATCACCATCGCGGGCGAAGGACATGATTTCCCCGTCATGCAGGGAACGGTCGGGCCGAGCGTCGTCGACATTTCCAAGCTCTACGGCCAGACCGGCTATTTCACCTACGACCCCGGCTTCACCTCGACGGCGAGCTGCCAGTCGAAGATCACCTACATCGACGGCGACCAGGGCGTGCTGCTCTACCGCGGCTACCCCATCGACCAGCTCGCCGAGCAGAGCAATTTCCTCGAAGTCGCCTACCTGCTGTTGAGCGGCGAACTGCCCGGCCGCGCCGAGTACGACGAGTTCGAGCATGCCATCACCCATCACACGATGGTCCACGAGCAGCTCCACGACTTCTTCTCCGGCTTCCGCCGCGATGCCCACCCGATGGCGGTGATGTGCGGCGTGGTCGGTGCACTGTCGGCCTTCTACCACGACTCGACCGACATCAACGATCCCTACCAGCGCCTGGTCGCGAGCCGGCGCCTGATCGCCAAGATGCCGACCATCGCGGCGATGGCCTACAAGTACTCCGTCGGCCAGCCCTTCGTGTATCCCGAGAACGAGCTCGACTACACCTCGAACTTCCTCAAGATGTGCTTCGCCGTGCCGGCCGCGCCGTACAAGGTCAACCCGATCCTGTCGCGCGCCATGGATCGCATCTTCATCCTGCACGCCGATCACGAGCAGAACGCCTCGACCTCGACGGTGCGCCTGGCGAGCTCGTCCGGCGCCAATCCCTTCGCCTGTATCGCTGCCGGCATCGCCTGCCTGTGGGGTCCGGCGCACGGTGGCGCCAACGAGGCGGCGCTCAACATGCTGGCCGAGATCGGCACCGCCGATCGCATCCCGGAATACGTCAGGAAAGCCAAGGACAAGAACGATCCCTTCCGCCTGATGGGTTTCGGGCACCGCGTGTACAAGAACTACGACCCGCGCGCCAAGGTCATGCAGCAGACCTGCCACGAGGTCCTCGGTGAACTCGGCATCAAGGACGATCCGCTGCTCGAAGTCGCCATGGAGCTGGAGAAGATCGCGCTCAGCGACGAGTACTTCATCGAGAAGAAGCTCTACCCCAACATCGACTTCTACTCCGGCATCACGCTCAAGGCGATGGGCTTCCCGACCACCATGTTCACCGCGCTGTTCGCGCTCGCCCGCACCGTCGGCTGGGTCGCGCAGTGGAACGAGATGATCGAGGATCCGAGCCAGCGCATCGGGCGTCCGCGCCAGCTCTACACCGGCCACACCCACCGCGACTACGTGCCGCTGGTCAAGCGCTGAAGCCGGCATGGGAAGCACGCTGCCGCCGCGCGACCAGCGCTGGTTCGAGGACTACGTCCCGGGCGCCGTGCACGAGTTCGGTGACCGCGAAGTCGACGAGCAGGAGCTCGTCGACTTCGCGCGTCGCTACGATCCGCAACCCTTCCACGTCGATGCCGCGGCCGCGCGCGAATCGCACTTCGGCGGCCTCATCACCAGCGGCTGGCACACCTGCTCGATGGTCATGGCCATGATGGTCGAGCACTACGTCTCCGGCGTCGCCGGGCTCGGTTCGCCCGGGGTCGACGAGATCCGCTGGCTGGTGCCCGTGCGCCCCGGCGATCGCCTGCGCGTACGGATCGAGATCCTCGATGCGCGCGTGTCGCGCTCCAAGCCCGACCGCGGGTTGGTGCATTCCGCCATCGCCGTGCTCAACCAGGACGACGTCACGGTGATGACGATGAAGTCAGTGGGGTTCTTCCTGCGCCGGCCGGCGTAGGAAGAAGCGGCGTGTAGCAAGGGGGACAGTATACTTTTCGCCGGCGCCCGGCCGCGGCAATGCGCCGTATAAAAGTGTACTGTCCCCCTTGCTACCCTCTTGCTACCCCCTTGCCGCACGCCCGTCCTCGCCTGCCGCCGTCGCCCGCCGTTGCCCATGACCGAACGCGCCGATCTCGAGATCCTGCTCGCCTCGCACTACCCGCTGGTCACGGTGACGACCTTCGAGGAAGCGCGCACCGTCGACCTGTTCAAGGACATCGCGCGGCGCCGCGAGCTGCCGCTCGGCTGCTGGACGGTCAGCGACGGCCTGCGCGGCATCGCGGGGCCGCCCCTGTTCACCGCCGACAGCCTGCGCCTGGCCGGCAACGAGACGGCAGGCGACGGCGGCGCGGCGCCGAGCAGTCGCGACCCGGAAGCCGCCCTGCGTGCCATCCGTAACAATGCCCAGGCCGGGATCTACCTGCTGCTCGATTTCCATCCCTTCCTCGACGAGCCGGTACACGTGCGCCTGATCAAGGAGATCGCGCAGGACCACGAGCGGGTGCGCATGAAGCTCGTGTTCGTCAGCCACGACCTCGCCCTGCCGGGCGAGTTGCGTCGCTTCGCCTGCGCCTTCCAGCTCAGCCTGCCGAACAAGCTCGAACTCGGCCGCATCGTGTCCGAGGAGGCGGCGATCTGGAACGTGCAGGGCGGCAGCCGCGTGCGCGCCGACGCCGCCGCCGTCACCGCGCTGATCAGCAACCTCGGCGGCCTCACCCGCAGCGATGCGCGACGCCTGGTGCGCAATGCCATCCAGGACGACGGCGCCATCACCCATGCCGACGTCGGCACGGTGGCCGCGGCCAAGCGCGAGTTGATCGGCCAGGACGGCCTGCTGGCGTTCGAATTCGACACCGCCGACCTCGCCGAGGTCGGTGGTTTCAGCCGTCTCAAGGCCTGGCTGGCGCAGCGTCGACAGGCTTTCGTCGGCGCCGCCGCCGGGCACGACGACCGGCCGCGCGGCGTGCTCCTGCTCGGCGTGCAGGGCGGCGGCAAGAGCCTCGCGGCGAAGGCCGTCGCCGCGGCCTGGAAGGTGCCCCTGCTGCGGCTCGACTTCGGCGTGCTGTACAACAAGTTCTTCGGCGAGACCGAGCGCAACATGCGCGAAGCCCTGGCCAGCGCCGAGGCGCTGGCGCCGTGCGTGTTGTGGTGCGACGAGATCGAGAAAGGGATCTCCACCGGCGACTACGACAGCGGCACTTCCCGCCGCGTGCTCGGCACCCTGTTGACCTGGATGGCGGAGAACCGGCGCGCGGTGTTCATCGTCGCCACCGCCAACGACATCTCGGCGCTGCCTCCCGAACTCGTGCGCAAGGGCCGCCTCGACGAGATCTTCTTCGTCGACCTGCCCGACGCCGAGGTCCGTCGCAGCATCTTCGCCATCCACCTCGCCCGGCGCGGTCTCGACCCGGAGACCTTCGACCTCGCCGCGCTGGCGGCGAGCAGCGCGGGGATGACCGGCGCCGAGATCGAGCAGGCGGTGGTCGCGGCGCGCTATGCCGCCGCCGATGCCGACGCCGGCGTGACCACGCGCAGCATCGTCACCGAGATCGAGGCGACGCGCCCCCTGTCGGTGGTGATGGCCGAAGACCTCGAACGGCTGCGCGCCTGGGCCGACGAGCGCTGCGTACGGGTCGATTGAGGCAGGTAGCCGGCCGCCGGGCGGGCCGTGTCCCCCGGCGCTGGTCGCGTGCGGGTCGGGGCGGCGTTTGCCCACGAGGCGCGCGGCACGCGCGACGCGGCCGCCATGTCGATCCTGCCTCCGCTGCTCTGTCATGGTGCATGCATGCCACCACCGCGGCGATGTCGCGGGGGGTGCAGACGAGGCCCGTTCAGGGGCGTATGCTATGCAGGGTCCACGGAGGAAGGGCGTTGATGAGCCGGATCAAAAAGAGCTCACATCGACCCTGCAGGTATGACAACGTAACTGTTCGCTGCCGGTAGACTGGCGCGCAAGACGAACCCGTACTGCGCTCAGGCCACCCCAGCGAGTGCTTGAATGGACGATATGCGCCTCGCCCTGCTACTACTCCTGGCCGCGTTCCTCGCGCCCGTCTCCGCCGCCGACGCACCGGCTCCGAGCTTTGTCGTCGAACGGTTCGTCGTCAGTGGCGACAATCCGCTCGACGTCGCCGCGACCGATGCCGCGCTGGCCCCGTTCCTCGGCGAACACGTCGGCATCGATGGCCTCAACGCGGCGCGCGACGCGCTGCGCAGCGCGCTGCGCCAGGCCGGGCACAGCTTCCTCGACGTCATCCTGCCGCCGCAGACCCTGGAGGGAGGCGTGGTCCAGCTCGAACTGGTCCACGTCGAGCTGGACGCGATCGACATCCGCGGCAACCAGCACTTCTCCACCGCATCGGTGCGCCGCAGCCTGCCCGCGCTGGTGCCGGGTGCCGAGCCACGGGTACGCCGGCTGTCGCGTGACCTGGCGGTTGCCAACCAGCATCCGGCCAAGCAGATCAAGCTCAACTTCCGCGCCAGCGAGACACGTGCCGACGCCGTCGACGCCGCGGTCGAGGTCGTCGACCAGCGGCCGTGGGCGCTGTTCACCGGCCTCAACAACATCGGCTCGAAATCGACCGGTTACACCCGGCTCGCGGTCGGCGGCCAGTACAGTGACGTCACCGGCCACGACGACATCTTCACGGGATCGTTCACGACTTCGCCCGACAACGCCGACGACGTGCAGCAGTACGGCGCGTTCTACCAGTTGCCCCTGTACGCCCTGCACGGCTGGCTGACGGCGTTCTACGTCAAGTCCGATGTCGACGTCGGCAACGTCCAGGACCTGTTCGACATCAGCGGCTCGGGCGATTTCATCGGCATCAACTTCCGTTACGACCTGATCGGCGTGGGGCGTTACCACCACAGCATCACCGCCGGCCTGCAGGATCGCCTCTACGACACCGCCATCGGCAATGCCCTCACCGGGCAGCAACTCGCCGCGTTCAGTACCAAGGTGCGCTCGCGGCCGTTCTCGCTGCGTTACGACGGTGGCTACAACTGGACCGCGACGAGCCTCGACTTCTACGTCGATTTCACCCAGAACATGAGTTTCGGCGGGCACAACCGCCTGTCCGACTACCAGGCCGTGCAACTCGGTTCCGACCCGGGCTGGAAGGTCATGCGCTTCGGCGCGCTGGTCACCCAGCGCCTGCCGCGCGGCTTTCTCGGCGTCGGCAAGGTGACCGGTCAGTACACCACCGAGCCGCTGTTGCCGGGCGAGCAGATCGGTTTCGGTGGCGATCGCTCGGTGCGCGGCTTCGAGCAGCGCACCATCTCGGGTGACAAGGGTGTGCAGTTCAACTTCGAGGTGTGGACCCCGGCCATCGAACGCCTCTATGGCGTGCGCTTCCTGGCCTTCTTCGACGCCGCGCACAAGGTGCTCGAGCAGCCCGGCGTGGGCCAGCGCCCCAACGACACCATCTCGAGCGTCGGCGTGGGCGCGCGCTGGCAGTGGCACGATCAGCTCGCGGCGAGCATCGACTACGGCCAACCCCTGGCCAGCGCGGACGGCGAGGCATCCGATCACGGTAACTCGAAAGTGCACTTCAACCTGGAGTACCGCTACTGATGAAGTCATGGTGGCGCTTGGGGCTGGTCCTGGCCCTGTTGCTCGGCAGCGGTGCCGATGCCGTGGCCGCCACGGCGGGCGAGGTGGTGTTCGCCCGCGGCGTGGTCACGGCCTACACCCAGGGTGGCACGGCGCGCATCGTCGG
This sequence comes from Gammaproteobacteria bacterium, assembly GCA_024235015.1. Taxonomy (GTDB): domain Bacteria; phylum Pseudomonadota; class Gammaproteobacteria; genus JACKNG01. The sequence goes on along the minus strand of JACKNG010000002.1, from coordinate 407,362 downwards.
CGCCCAGTCGCAGCTCGAGGTGGGCGAGGTGGTGAGCACCGGGGCGCGCAGCGTGGCGCTGCTCAAGCTCGGCGACGGTACGCGCATCACCCTGCGCCCGGACAGCACCTTCGAGATCACCGCGTTCGATGCCGACGAAGACACCGGCTCGGCGCTGTACACCCTGTTCAAGGGCGGCCTGCGCGCCGTCACCGGCTTCCTCAGCAAGCGCAACCCGGATGCCGTGCGCCTGAAGACCAGCGTCGCGACCATCGGCATCCGCGGCACCGAGTTCGACGCCCGGCTGTGCGAGGACGATTGCGCGGCCGAGGCGGCGAAGCGTCCCGAACCCTCCGGCCGCGCCGGTTTCGTCAAGGGCAAGGTCCTCGCCCGCGCCGGCAGCGGCCGCGCGCGCACCCTGGCCAGCGGCGACGCCATCTATGCCGGCGACACCGTGATCAGCGATGCCGGTTCTTATGCCGTGATCAAGTTCCGTGACGACAGCCGCGTGACGGTGTTGCCGGAGACCGAGTTCCAGGTCGAGGAGCTGAACTTCGAACCCGACGCGCCGCAACGCGGCAGCGCGGTGTTCCGCCTGCTGCGCGGTGGCCTGCGCGCGGTCACCGGCCTCATCGGCAAGCGCAACGGGCGCGGCTACCGCATGCGCACCGCCGTCGCCACCATCGGTATCCGCGGCACCGGCTACGACCTCCTGTGCCAGGGTACCTGCCAGAATCCCGACCCGGGCGCCGGGCCGGACGGCGACGGCCTGTTCTCCGAGGTCTGGGACGGCGCCATCGTCATCGACGACGTCCACGAAGTGCAGAGCGGCCAGGCCGTGTTCATCGCCGACCGTGGTTTCGTCCCGGTGCCGGTCCAGGGGCTGCCGCGCGGCATTCCCGAGCCGCGCCCGGGCGATGTGCCGTTGCCGCCGCCGCCGCCGCCGCCGTCCTCCTCGAGCAACCCGGAGCAGGGGCTCTACGTGAGCTGCTACGCCGGCACCTGCGCACTGCAGACCGACGACAACACGGTGGAGCTGGGCCCCGGCCAGGCCGGCCATGTCGGCGCCGACGGTGGCCCGGCCCGGCCCCTCGACGAGGTGCCGCCGTTCCAGGCCGAGGACCCGGTGCTGCAGGCCGGTGAACTCGGCAGCGGCCTGTCCAACATCAATCAACAATTCGACAGCGGAGGCGCGCAATGCACGGTACGCTGAATCGGCGTTGCCGCCGTCACGGCGCGCTGTCGTGGTTTGCCTGCGGAGTGCTCGCGAGCGGCGTCGCCGCGGCCAATCCGAACGGTGCGAACGTCGTCCACGGCCAGGTGAGCTTCGCCAACCCGGATGCCCGTACGCTCGAGATCACCAATTCGCCCAGCGCCATCATCAACTGGCGCGGTTTCGACATCGGCGCCGGCGAGACCACCCGCTTCATCCAGCAGAGCGCGGCCAGCGCGGTGCTCAACCGCGTCACCGCCGGCAACAGCTCGGAGATCCTCGGCAACCTCGTGTCCAACGGGCGGGTGTTCCTGATCAACCCGTCGGGCATCCTGATCGGGCGCGATGCCAAGGTCGACACCGCCGGCCTCGTGCTGTCCACCCTCGGCATCCGCGACGAGGATTTCCTCCAGGGCCGCCTGCACTTCGAGGGTGACGGCAACGAGCTGGTCAATCACGGTTACATCAAGACCGGCCCGGGCGGCGAAGTGGTGCTGATCGCGCCGCGCATCGTCAACGAGGCACAGGCCGGCAACGACAACAGCGGTCTCATCGAGAGTCCCGGGGGCGAGCTGGTGCTGGCCGCCGGGCGCAGCATCACCCTGGCCAGCCTCGATCATCCCGACATCACCTTCGAGGTCCGGGCGCCGGAGGACGAGGTCGTCAACCTCGGCCGCCTGCTCGCCGAGGGCGGCAGCGTCGGCGTGTTCGCCGGCAGCATCCACCAGGGCGGGCGCATCAGCGCCGATGCCGTGACCCGCGACAGTGCCGGGCGCGTGGTCCTCGCCGCCAGCACGACCGCTTACCTCGACGACGGCAGCGCGACCACGGCCTCCGGCGCCGGCCAGGCCGGCGCGGTCGAGGTCAGGGCCAGCAACGCGGCCGGCGAAGGCCGCGTCTACGCGCTCGGCAAGGTCGCCGCCGATGGCGATCAGGGTGGCACGGTCAGCGTCACTGCCGACCGCGCACTGCTCGGCGGCAAGCTCAGCGCCCACGGCGTGGGCAGCGGCGGCGCGGTCGAGGTCGCGACCACCGTCGAGACCCTCGCCACGTCCGGCGCCCGCCTCGATGCGAGCGCGGACAGCGGACCCGGCGGCCGGGTCCGCGTCGACGCCGGTGACAACCTGTTCAGCTCGGCCACCATGACCGCGACCGGCAGCGCCGGCGGACGCGTCGAGGTGTTCGGCGACGAGATCACCCTGGCCGCGGCGAACATCGACGCCAGCGGCGCGAGCGGCGGTGGCACCGTGCGCGTGGGCGGCGGCTTCCGCGGTGGCGAGGGCCTGCCGACGGCGAAACGCACGGTGGTCAACGCCAACACGGTCATCAAGGCCGACGCGGTCAGTGCCGGCAACGGCGGCAGCATCGTGGCGTGGGCGGACGACACCATCGAATTTGCCGGTCTTGCGTCCGCGCGGGGCGGGGCGGCCAACGGCAACGGCGGCACGATCGAGATCTCGGGCAAGAACGGTTACCAACTGACCAGCGCGCCCGATGTCTCGGCACCCTCCACACACGGCGAGGCGGGCACGGTGATCTTCGATCCGAAGAACATCGTCTTCACCGAGCAGGACAACGCCGGCGGCAGCCTGAGCCTGCTCGACCCGCACCCCGGCGAGAACAACGCCTTCGGCCAGAACGTGCAGTTCCTCTACGAGAACGGTGACTTCTCGACCCCGGCGAAGTACCTCGTGTTCGACTACCTCGACGACTTCGGCGGCGTCGATGCCGGCGCGGTCTACCTCTTCGACGCCACCGACGGCGCGCTGCTGACGACCCTCACCGGCAGCCATGCCGGCGACATGGTCGGCAACGGCCTCAACCTGTCCAGCGTGGCAGGCATCAACTACCTGCGCAGCTACAACTGGAATTCGGATGCCGGTGCGCTCACGCCCTTCGATCCGATCGCCGGCCTGAACGGCGTCGTCGGCGCGACCAACAGCCTGGTCGGCGCCAACCCCGGCGATCTCGTCGGCAACTCCAGCGTGCAGACGCTGGGCACGATGATCGGTGTCCGCAGTCCTTCGTTCAACGGCGATCGCGGCGCCATCACGATCCTCGCGCCGGGTGCATTCAAGGGCACGGTGGGCACCGGCATCAGCCTGGTCGGTGCCAATACCGGCGACCTGCTCGGCAGCAATTTCATCAGCGGCGTCAGCGGCAGCAGCACCAACTACTACGTGGCCAACAATCACGGCGGCGCCGGCGCAGTCACCTTCTTCAACGTCAACAGCGCGCCGAAGGGCCTGGTGAGCGCGACCAACAGCCTCGTCGGGACCACGGCGACCGACGCCGTCGGCAGCGGCGGGGTGCAGCACCTCGGCAGCGGTGTCTATGCGGTCAGGAGCCCGTCCTGGGACGGTGCCGGTACCGATCGTGGCGCGGTGACCTTCATCGACGGGATCAACCTGCGCTTCGCCGGCACCGCCACGGCCGCCCGCGGCACGGTCGCTGCCGCCAACAGCCTCGTCGGCGCCACCGATCTCGATGCCGTCGGCAGCGCCGGCCTGAGCTTCGTCTCCTCCAATCTCTATGGCGTGCGCAGCCCGGACTTCGACAACGGCGGCGCGACCAACGCCGGCGCGCTGACCTGGTACACGGTCGGCAATGCCCTCAGTGGCGTGGTCAGCGGCTCCAACAGCCTGCTCGGCGGGTTTGCCAACGACGCCGTTGGCGGATTCGCGAATTCCTTCCAGTTCCTCAGTGGCGGCAAGCTGCTCTACATGGTGCCGGGTTTCAACGGCAACGCCGGCGCGGTGGCCTTCATCGACCCGCTGGCGCCGGTGACGGGTACGCTCAGCGCATCGACCGCCCTGATCGGTCCCGCGCCCGGCGATCAGCTCGGCAGCGGCGGCATCCAGGCCGTCGGCAGCTACTACATCGTGCTGAGCCCGGATCTGCAGGGCGGCGTCGGCGCGGTCACCATCGCCAGTACCGCGACCGGCGTGACCGGCATGGCCGACGGCACCAACAGCCTGGTCGGCGCGGCGATGGGCGACCGCATCGGTGATGGCGGCCTGCTGAATCTCGGCAACGGCAATGCCGTGGTGTTCAGCCCCGGCTTCAACGGCAGCGCCGGCGCGGCGACCTATCTCGACCTGAACGCGGACAAGATCTTCGGCGAGGCCGGTTTCAACGCGGTGGTCAACAGCAACAACAGCCTGGTCGGTACCAACCCCGGTGACGGCTTCGCGCCCAACGGCATCTTCGATGCGGACCTGTTCAACGGCCACTACGTCATCGTCAGCCCGGATTTCGAGGCCGGTAACCAGATCGGCGCCGTGACCGTCGTCGACGTCGACACCGGCGAGGCCGGCCTGATCGGCGCCGGCAACAGCCTGATCGGCAACCCCGGTGACCGGGTCGGCAGCGGCGGCCTGTTGTTCCTCAACAATGGCAACATCGTCGTGCAGAGCCCGGAGTGGGGCGGCACTGCCGGCGCCGTGACCTACATCGATCTCACCTTTGGCCACATCCTGAACGAGGGTGGATTCGGCGCGTTCGCGAACAGCAGCAACAGCCTGGTCGGAGCGCAGGGCGGCGACGGCGTCGGCAGCGACGGCGTCGAGGAGATCTCCGTCGCCGGCGGCACTTACTACGCCGTCTACAGCAGCACGGTGTTCAACAGCAACGCCAGCGCGAGCAACGCCGGCGCCGTGACCTTCGTCGACAGCGACCTCGGTCTCGCCGGCACCGTCGACGACACCAACAGCCTGGTCGGCACCAACGACGACGATTTCATTGGTCTCGGGATGAATCGCGAGATTTTGGACAACGGCAACGTCGTGCTGATCAATCCGCAGTGGAATACCGACACCGGCGCGGTGACGTTCGTCGATCTCGTCAATGGCGCCGGGATGGTCGGCAGTATCGACGGCACCTCCGCCACCATCTCCCTGTTTGGTGATTCATCCGGAGACCAGATCGGCCTGGATGGCGTCGAGCAATTCTCCGCCGGCGTCAACCAGTACTACGCCGTGTTCAGCAGCCGCAACGACAACGGTGGCGCGACCGATGCCGGCGCGGTCACTTTCGCTGACATCAACAGCGGCGTGCAGGGCCCGCTCAGCAACCTGAACAGCTTCGTTGGCACGAATACCAACGATCGCGTGGGCTCGTTCGGCGACTACCAGCAGTTGTCCAACGGCAACCTCCTGCTGCTCAACGAACTGTGGAACAACAATGCCGGCGCGGTGACCTTCGTCAACCTCAACGCCGGCACCGGTTTGGCGGGCGACATCGACGGCACCAACAGCGTGGTCGGCAACGTCGGTGGCGATCGGGTCGGCAGTAACGGCATCTACCAGGTGTTCGGCACCAACACCTTCGCCATCCTGAGCCCGCACGTCGAGAACGCCGGCCAGCCCGATGCCGGCGCCATTACCTGGGGCAACGTCACGACCGGGGTCACCGGGCCCGTCAACTCGACGAACAGCCTGCGCGGCGTCACCAACGGCGACCTGGTCGGGCAGTCCTGCTGCAATTTCCTCAGCGGCAGCCAGTTCTACGTCGAGTCGCAGCAATTCGACAACGACAAGGGCGCGCTGACCTTCTTCGACGGCACCGGAACCCTGCCGGTCGGCCCGATCAGCGCGAGCAACAGCCTGCTCGGCTCGACCGCCTTCGACGACCTCGGCAGCGGCGGTATCTACACCACGTCCACGCCGGGTGGCACCTGGGTCGTGATCGAAAGCCCGCTGTGGGACAACGGCGCCAATACCAATGCCGGTGCCATCACCACCTTCCTTCTCGGCACGCCCAAGGTCGGCGTGGTGAGCGCGAGCAACAGCCTGGTCGGTTCGCATACCAACGACCGCGTCGGCGGTGGCTTCCTGCGTTTCCTGTCCAATGGCAACCGCCTGCTCGTCACCGACACCTGGAACAGCAACGCCGGCGCGGTGACCTTCTGGAACACCTCGAGCGACCTCGTCGGCACCGTCGGCCCGAGCAACAGCCTGGTCGGCGGCAATGCCGGCGACCGCGTCGGTGACTGGGACGTCACTGAGACCAGCAACGACCGCTACTACGTGGCCTCGCCCGATTGGAACGGCGGCATGGGCGCGGTGACCTTCGGCAGCATCGCCACCGGCGCCAAGGGCACGGTGTCCGCGGCCAACAGCCTGGTCGGCTCGACCGCCGGCGACCGCGTCGGGCAGGACATCGTCGATCTCTACTACGTCGATCGGCTGCTGATGCTGAGCGAGACCTGGAACGGCTCGCGCGGCGCAGTCACGGTGCTCGATTCCGCGGCACCGCTGGTCGGCGCGGTATCGTCGAGCAACAGCCTGGTCGGCAGCACGGCCGGCGACCAGGTCGGTGCCATCGCCCAGCAGCTCTTCAACACCGACAACCAGGGGCTGGTGGTGCTGCGTACGACGAGCTGGAACAACGACGCCGGCGCCGTCACCGTGTTCGACCCGCTCAACCCGATCAAGGGAACGGTGAGCGCGAGCAACAGCCTGGTCGGGCGGCCCGGCGACTTCGTCGGCCTGAACGGGGTCAGCGAGTTCGGCAACGGCAACCTGATCGTGCGTAGCACCGAGTGGTCCGACGGCACCGGTGAGGCCTTCGGCGCAGTCACCATCATGGTCGGCGACGGTGCGCCGGTGACCCCGGTCACGGGCTTCGTCTCCTCGACCAACAGCCTGGTCGGCAGCCATCTCGACGACCGCGTCGGCAACGGTGGTACGTTCACGCTGGCCAGCGGCAACATCCTCGTCCGCAGCCCGAACTGGTTCGAGGACCGCGGCGCGGTGACCTTCGTCGACATGTCGATGGGGCTGACCGGCGTGATCTCACCGGTCAACAGCCTGGCCGGTGAATTGCCCAGCGACCTGATCGGCAGCGGCGGTATCAGCAGTCTCGGCGGCGAGCGCGCGCTGGTCCGCAGCCCCAATGCCAGCGTCGACGGCATCCTCGGTGCCGGGCGCATCGACATCATCAGCTCGACGGCCGACTTCGGCATCGGTGGCGACGTCGGCTTCGGCGCCAACCCCGACGCCGAGCAGTCCGTCTCGATCGCGTCGGTGATCGACATCCTCAACAGCGGCGCGACCCTGGTGCTGCAGGCGAACAACGACATCCTGCTGCCACTGGGCCTGGATATCGTGGCCAACCAGGGCACGCTGCGCCTCGAGGCCGGCCGCAGCATCGACATCAAGGGCAACCTCGTCGTGACCAACGGCATCCTGTCGCTGCTCGCCAACGCGCCCGGGGGCGATGCCGCCTTCCGCGATGCCGGTGACGGCAACATCCTGTTGCAGGCGGGGGACACGGGCATTCGCCTGCTCGCTTCCACCATCGAGCTCGAAGCGCAGAACATCCTCCTCGAAGGCGGCACCACGGCCGCTGCCCACGTGGCCGTGATTGGCCTCGACTCGACCACTGTGCACGCCCACGGCAGCGGCCTGCTCGAACTGCGCGGCGGCACCGCCGCCGGTGCAACGCCGCCCGGCGCCGACAGCGACGTCATCGACCTGTTCGTCACCACACCGGTCACGGTCAATGCGCCGATGGCGGTGCTGGCAGGGCGCAATTCGCTCAGCGTCACCGCCGACGACATCGCGCTCTACGGCGGTGGCGATGGCGGTGCGGCCGCGCTCATCGGCGGCACGGTCAACCTCGATGCGTTGACTCTCGACCTGCAAGGCGGCAGCGGCGCCTCGTCCTACGCCGCGGTCAGCGGCACATCGGTCGATGTCTCCGCCGACACCAGCATCAACCTCCTCGGCGGTGATGGCACGGCCGCGCATGTCGCGGTGAACGGTGGCCCCGTGAACCTGGCGAGCACCTCCCTCGCCTTGTCCGGCGGCGCAGGTACTGACGCGTACGCTGCGGTCAGCGGTACGGCGGTGAAGCTACTGGCCGAGGACATCGCGCTGACCGGCGGCAGCGGCGGTGGTGCCTACGTCGCCATCAGCGGTGACGACGTCGACGTCGATCCGCCGCGCGTCACGCTCCAGGGTGGCAGCGGTTCAGGCGCCTATGCCGAGATCTCCGGAACCAATACGGTCGCCGTTCTGGCCGGCCAACTCACCCTGGCCGGAGGCAGTGGAGCCAATGCCCATGCGTCGATCAACGGCGGCAGCATCGTCGTCGATGCTGCGCATGTCGGCCTCCAGGGCGGCAGCGGGACGGGCGCCTATGCAGCCTTGCGCGGAACGGCCGTCGACGTCACCGCCGAGCAGCTCGTCCTCCGTGGCGGTAGCGCTGCGGTAACCCACGCGTCGATCGTCGGCCTCGACCACGCCGTGCTGAACGTGAGCGGCCTGCTCGCAGTCCACGCCGGCAGCGCCGCCGGCGCCCCGCTCGTGCCTGATTTCGGGCTCGAGATCGTCGATCGCTTCCTGGGTGATCCGAGCGCCATCGAGGCCCCGATCGCCCTCGTCTTCGGCTTCCGCGGCCTCGACGTCATGGCCCACGACATCGCGATCAGCGGTGGCGGCAGCGAAGGCGCCTTCGCGGCCCTGGCCTCGTTCGGCGATTTCGTCGTCGCCACCGAGAACCTCGCCTTCGAACCGGGTGCCGGCCTCAACGCCGATGCCTTGCTGCTCGGTCTCGGCGGCCTTGGCGATATCGATTACACGAGCTGCACGGGTTGCAAGGAGTTGTATTTCGATCCGCTGATCGACCCGGTCGCACAGAGCGGAACCTTCATCCAGGGGCGGCTGCAGGAGCCTACCGTCGACGCCATCCTCGCCATGCTCGAACGCAGCTCGGACCAGGGCGGCGAGGGTGAAGGTGACGACGACGACGATGACGACGAGGACGACGCTGCCGAGTGCGAATAAGCCCGCCAAGCGACTGCGCGCGGGCTCGCTTCACCGGATCGGTTGACACCCCGCGCGGCGCAAGGCCGCGCGCGCTGCCCGGCAAGCCGCGGCGCACCGGTCGAATCGATCGCCCGGCGGCCTCGCAGCCGCGTTCTCCGTCCCGCCGCGCCGTATCTGCATCACGCGCGTTGCGGTTTCCTCACAGCTGTTCGCGGGCGAAGCGCGCAGTCTGCTTGTAGCTTGCCGAGAGCGCCTCGAGTTCGGCGCGGCTGACCACGTCCTCGATACGCTCGAAGCCCGCCGGCGCGCGCGCGGCAACGAGGTCGAGCATGCTGTCGTGGGCACGGCTGCGGTTGGCCTCGACCACCGCGGCGGTCGCCGGGCGGCGCTCGCCTTCGTAAGCAGCGAGCGCCGCCTCGAGATCGCCAGCGGCGTCGGCGACCAGCGCATCGACCAGGGCGCGACAGTCGAGGACCGCCTGCGAGGCGCCGTTCGACCCGATCGGCCACATCGGGTGGGCGGCATCGCCGAGCAGGGTCACGCGGCCGTGCGTCCAGCGCGGCAGCGGGTCGCGATCGACCATGGGAAAGGCGAAGGCCTGGCGCGAAGCACGTGCCAGGGCCGGCACGTCCAGCCAGTCGAACGTCCAGTCGGCGAAGTGGGGCAGGAACTCGTCGACCGTGGCGACACGGTTCCAGTCCTCGCGTTCCGGCGGCGTCGTCTCGGGCTCGCCCACTTTGACTTCCGCGATCCAGTTGAACAGCGAACCGCCGGCAGCCTTGTGCGCCGCCGAGATTTCGTAGCCGACGACCTTGATGTCGCCGGTGCCGGCCGAGAACATGGTGGCGCCGCCGAGTACGGGGCGTGCCAGTTCGACCGTCATGCGCCACATCATGTTGCCGGCCCAGCGCGGCGGGCCTTCGTCCGGGTAGAAGGTGCGGCGGGCCGCCGAGTGAATGCCGTCGGCGGCCACCAGCAGGTCGCACTCGACCGCGGCGCGACGGGCGCCGCTGGCCTTGTCGACGAAGCGGGCCTGCACCCGTGCGTCGTCCTGCGCGAAGTCCTGCAGGTGATGGCCGAGCACGATGGCGCCATGGCCGAGGCGTTCGCGCACGGCCTCGGCGAGGATGCGGTGCAGGGCGCCGCGATGGATCGAGACCTGCGGCCAGGCGTAGCCGGCCCGACGGCCGCGCGGCTCGGCGAGGATTTCCTGGCCGAAACGGTTGAACCACATGTAGCGTTCGAGCTCGACGCCGCTGGCGACGAGGCGATCGAGCACGCCCAGTCGCGCGAATTCCCGGGCCGCGTGCGGCAGCACGTTGATGCCGACGCCGAGTTCACCGAGCGTCGTGGTCGATTCGTAGACCCGTGCCGTGATACCCGCGTCATGCAAGGCGAGGGCGAGGGTGAGGCCGGCGATGCCGCCGCCGGCGATGACGATCTCGGGTGGGTGGTTCATACGGCGTCACGGTCTAGGCTGGAAACCTGGGGCCGCGATTCTAGCCCGGATCGCGCGCGTGCCCGGCCCGTGCCCTGACACTCCCCTGATCATCGACAGCCGCGCGCAAGCCACCTCGCGCCGAGGACCGACCACGGGGTGACGCTGGCGCGAGGCAGGCGGGTGGGTGACGCGGCCGCCTGCTTTGGGCTACCGTGCGCGGCGCAAGCCGCCGCCAGGAGAGATCGCCGCATGAAGCTCGCCCGCTACGTCCACAGCGAACGCACCGCCATCGGGCTCGTCGACGAGACCGCTGCCACCGTCACGCCGGTGGCCATCGATGGCGTCTCGGGCGATGCCATGATCGGGCTCATCGAGGCCGTGCTCGCCGGCCACGCGCCGTGCGCCGCCGGCAGCGCGATCGCGCTGGCCGAGGTGCGCCTGCTCACGCCCATCGCGCAACCACGCAAGAACGTGCTGTGCGTGGGTAAGAACTACCTCGCCCACGCCCGCGAATTCACCGCCAGCGGTTTCGACTCCTCGGCCCGCGACGCCGCCGAAGCCGTGCCCGACGCGCCGATCGTGTTCACCAAGGCGCCGATCAGCCTGTGCGGCGCCGGTGACGACATCGTCGTGCCCTGGGACCTGACCAGCCAGGTCGATTACGAGGGCGAGCTCGGCGTAATCATCGGCCGGCCGGGCCGGGCCATCCGCCGCGAGGACGCCTGGGCCCACGTCTTCGCCTACACCGTCATCAACGACGTCACCGCGCGCGACCTGCAGGCACGCCACAAGCAGTGGCACCTCGGCAAGTCGCTCGACACTTTCTGCCCCGCGGGACCCTGGCTCACCACTGCCGACGAAGTCGATGCCGGTGACCTCACGCTCGAGTGCCTGGTCAACGGCGAACGGCGCCAGTTCGCCAACACCCGCGACCTGATCTTCGACATCCCCACGCTCGTCGCCACCCTGTCCGCTTCGATGACCCTCGAGACCGGTGACATCATCGCCACCGGTACACCGGCCGGCGTCGGCATCGGCTTCACGCCGCCCCGTTTCCTCGCCGCGGGCGATCGCGTGCAAGTCAGCATCAGTGGGCTCGGCACGCTCGACAACCGGGTGGTCTGAGCGCATGCCCGCCGGCCTGCGCCCTGCGCCCGATTCGGCTCACGCCGGGCGAGCAGCGTGCCGGCCCGCGCGGTGCAGACCGCGGTCGCTGTGCCGACTCCACGCGCCCGTTCCGGCGACCGCTATCGCCGCGCCTGTCGCGCCGCGGTCCTGAGCGCGCCGCGATGCCGCGGCTGGTGTTCGTCTGCCGTACCTGCGACCGCTATGCGCCGCCCGGCAGTGCCGCCGCGCGCCGCGGCGCGGAACTCGTCGAGGCCCTGCGGGCGCAGGCCGCGCAATACCGGCTCGAAGTACGCGAGGTGGCGTGCCTGAGTGGTTGTCTCGAGCCCGCCAACCTCGGCCTGCGCGGCGCCGGGCGCAGCACGCTGCGCTTCAGCGCTGTGAGCGTGGCCGACGTGGACGCCTTCCTGGCCTGCGCGCGGGACTACTGGGCAGCGCCGCTCGCGGCCGACGTGCGCAAGCTCATACCGCGTCGACTGCGTCGCAAGGCGCAGGTCATCGGGCCGGTCCGTGCATGACCTCGGCCCGCGGGCATGAGAAGATCGCGCCGCGGACCGACGCGCCGGGTGGCGCGCCGACCGCGAGTTCCAAGTCGAGGAGAATGCCGAACGTGACTTCCACCCTGCGTACCGCGTCGAACATCCTGTGCCTGGCGGCCATCCTGGCGGCGCTGCACGGTTGCGCCCCGCTGACCGCAACCGGCGCCGCGGTCAGCGGCGACCGCCGCAGCACCGGCACCGTGTTCGACGACGAGCAGATCGAGAGCAAGGCCCACGACTTCTTCAATGCCGACCAGGAGCTGGTCCAGGCCTGTCACATCAACGCGACCAGCTACAACCAGCAGGTCCTGCTGAGCGGCGAGTGTCCCACCGACCAGCTGCGCCAGAAGGCCGCCGAGTACACCAAGCGCGTCGGCAAGGTGCGCAACATCTTCAACGAGATCGCGCTGGCCGCGCCGAGCACCCTGACGGCGCGCTCCGCCGACGGCCTCATCACCACCAAGGTGCGCGCCAAGCTGCTGACCATCAACGACCTGCCGGGTTCGAACATCAAGGTCGTCACCGAGGCCGGGGTGGTGTTCATGATGGGCCTGGTCGACGAGGCCTCGGGCAATGCCGCGGCCGAGGCCGCCGCCACCGTCGGCGGCGTGGCCAAGGTGGTCAAGCTGTTCGAGCATCCCTGAGCAAGGGATATTTCGACCTCCCCGGGCGACGTCGTCGTCGGCGGGCACTGCAGGAGCGCGAGATCGAGGTAGGCCGGCAGCGTTCGACGCCGTGTCCTCGCCACCGGGCCGGCAGCCGGCCTGCTACCATGCGGCTGCGCCGGCAGCGGCGCGGGGAGCGGGAGGCGGCCATGCTACGTGAAGACATCGAACGGCTCGAACAGAACGGCATCACCCGGGTCGCCATGACCCGCATCGGCGACCCGGCGGTGATCCCGCTGTGGTTCGGCGAAGGCGACCGCGTGACCCCGGATTTCATCCGCGTTGCCGCCAAGCAGGCCCTCGACGAGGGCTATACCTTCTATGGCCACATGCGTGGGCGCGCCGAACTGCGCGCCGCCATCAAGGCCTACCTCGACCGGCTCTACCGCATCGACATCGACCCCGACCGCATCACCGTGCCCGGTTCGTCGATGCTGGCGGTGACGATGGCGGCCCAGATGACCTTGACCAGCGGCCTGCACGGCCTGATCGTGTCGCCGCACTGGCCCAACATCGACCGCGCCTACCGGGTGACGGGGGCGAGCTACGACTGCGTGCGCCAGCGCTGGGATGCCAGGCGCGGCTGGTACCTCGATCTCGACGACGTGCGCGCCGCGCTGCGTCCCGAGACCCGCGCACTGTTCGTCAATACGCCCTGCAACCCGACCGGCTGGGTGATGCGCGCGGACGAGCAGCGCGCCCTGCTCGCGCTGTGCCGCGAACGCGGCATCGTCATCATTGCCGACGAGGTCTACCACCGCACGGTCTTCGACGGCGACGCCGCGCCGTCCTTCCTCGAGATCGCGGCCGACGATGACCCGCTGATCGTCATCAACGGCTTCTCCAAGGCCTTTGCCATGACCGGCTGGCGGCTCGGCTGGATGGTCACCCCGCCGGCCTTCGTCGAGCAGATGGCGGTGCTCTCGGAGTGCTTCAACACCAGTGCGCCATCGTTCATCCAGCGTGCCGGCATCGCCGCGCTCGAACACGGCGAGGACGTGGTTGCCGAGCTGCGCGCCGAGTACCAGGCCGGGCGCGCCTGCGTGATGGAGGTGCTGGGCAGCCACCCGCTGCTCGAACTGGCCGAGCCGGAGGGTGCGTTCTACGCCTTCCCGCGCGTCCCCGGCCTCGCCTCCAGCCTCGATTTCGTGCGCGGCGTGCTGGCCGAGGAGAACGTCGGCCTCGCCCCTGGCTATACCTTCGGCCCGGGCAACGAGGCCTATTTCAGGTTGTGCTACGCGCAATCGGGGGAACGGCTCGCCGAAGCCTTGCGCCGCATCGTGCGCTACCTCGAGCGGCAGGCAGGGGCAATCGGCGCCCGCTGAACGCGACGCTTGCGGGAGCGTGCCGAACACCGGTACCGCGGCGAGTTCGCGCGCCCGCGCCGCGCCAGCTTGCAAGTTCGTTTCGCGCTCTTAAAATCGAAGCCTGCCCCGTGGTACTGATCCGTCGCTCGCGCATGTTCGCGCATGCGCAGCAGGGTGCCTATGGACGTTCAGGGCAGGGCAGTCCCGGGGAGCCCGCCACGCGCAGCACGGTGCTGCGCCGGAGTGCGTGACCGTTATCAAAAGGATTGTCGATGACCGCGGACCGCTCGGTACGTTACGTGGCAGGCATCGGAGCCTCTGCCGGGGGACTCGAGGCCCTGGAGGCTTTCTTCGCCGCCGTTCCCTCGCAGACCGGCATGGCCTTCGTGGTCGTGCAGCATCTCACCCCGGACTTCAAGAGCCTGATGGACGAGTTGCTCGCCCGCCACACTGCCATGGCGATTCACGTCGTCGAACACGGCATGACCATAGAGCCCAACTCGGTCTACCTCATCCCGTCGCGCAAGATGATGACCCTGGATGGCGAGCGCTTCGCCTTGACCGAACGCGATCCGCGCATCGGACTCAATCTGCCGATTGACCATTTTTTCCTGTCGCTGGCCCAGGAGTGGCGGGAAAACGCCATCGGCGTGGTGTTGTCCGGCACCGGGAGCGACGGTGCCCGCGGCATCCGCGCTATCCACGAAGCCGGTGGGCTGGTCCTGGCGCAGTCGCTGGAGTCGGCGCGTTTCGATGGTATGCCGCGCAGCGCGATGGCCACTGGTGTGGTCGATCTCGTTCTGGCGCCGAGCGCGATTCCGCAGGTGCTGGTCGACTACGTCGATCACGAACGTACCATTGCCGGCCGCGCGCTGGCCGACTGGCAGAATGCCGAAGACATCGAACCGTTTACGCCGATCTACAACCTGCTCAGCTCACGTTACGGCGTCGAGTTCAAGCACTACAAACCGGGCACCATCACCCGCCGGATCGAACGTCGCATGGCCCTGCACGGCATCGCCACCGTCGACGAATACATCAATCTGCTCAGCGCGCTGCCGTCCGAACCGCTCAATCTCTACCGCGACCTGCTCATCGGCGTGACCGAGTTCTTCCGTGACCGTGGCGCCTGGGACGTCCTGGAGAGCAACATCGTGCCCGCGTTGTGCGAGCGCATCTCGGGCGAGCGCGAACTGCGTTGCTGGGTACCGGGGGTGGCGACCGGCGAGGAAGCCTACAGCCTCGCCATGCTGTTCCACGAGCACCTCACGCGGGTTGGCAAGGCGGTCAACGTGCGTATCTTCGCCTCAGACCTCCACGTCGATTCGCTGGAGGCCGCAGGCAACGGCGTCTATACCGCTTCCGCGCTGGGTGCGGTGCCGAGCACACGGGTGGCACGATATTTCAAACGTCTCGACGACGACGAATACCAGGTCGTACCCGAGATCCGCAGCATGGTGGTGTTCGCCAAGCAGAACCTGATCAGCGATCCGCCGTTTACCCGGCTCGACCTCATCAGCTGCCGCAACGTGATGATCTATTTCGACCAGGAGACACAGCAACGGGTGCTGACCACCCTGCACTTCGCGCTCGGCGTCGGCGGTTACCTGTTCCTCGGGCCGAGCGAATCGCTCGGTGACATCGGCGACGAGTTCGAGTCCGTCGACCGTCATTGGAAGATTTACACCAAGCGCCGCGACGTGCGTCTGAATGCCACGATTCGTGCTGCAGAACGGCGCGAACCCGACGGCCATTCGCCGATCCTGCACTGGGCACAACGAACCCAGCCGCGTCACCTCGCCGGACGCGACATCTCGATCCTGCGCACTTACGACGTCCTGCTCGACCGGTTCGTGCCGCCGGCCGTCCTCGTCGACGCCAACGGACGGCTGGTACACACCTTCAATCGTGGCGCCGATTACCTGCAGGCGCGGGCAGGCGCGGCGTCGCTGAATATCCTGGACCTGGTTCACCCGGACCTGCGCATGGCGGTGTCCACGGGCATGCAACGCGCGGCGAAGGAAAGCAATATCGTTCGTTACGGGGGGATCCGCGTCCGCCTGACGGACGACGACGAGCGCATCGTACGGGCGATGGTCGAGACGCTCGGGCAACAGAATGGCGGCGAGTATTTCCTCATCCTGTTCGAGGAGGCGCACCGGGTCACCGCGGAAGACAAGGCGCCCGTTACGAGTCTTTCCAGTGAGTCGATGCTGGTAGAAGCCACCGACCTTGACCTCGCCGCGGTGCATGGTGAGCATGTCGCTCGCCTCGAGCAGGAACTGCGCTACACCAAGGAGTACCTGCAGGCGACGGTCGAGGAACTCGAGACCAGCAACGAGGAGCTGCAGGCGACCAACGAGGAATTGATGGCCGCCAACGAGGAGCTGCAGAGCACCAACGAGGAACTGCACTCGGTCAACGAAGAACTCTATACCGTCAACAAGGAATACGAGTCCAAGATCAACGAGCTGACCCTGCTCACCGATGACATGGACAACCTGCTCTCGAGCACCGAGATCGGTACGGTATTTCTCGACGAGTCGCTGTGCATCCGTCGTTTCACGCCGGCCGTGGCGCGCCAGTTCAGCCTGCTCAGCCACGACGTCGGCAGGCCAATCGCGCACCTCAATCGCCGCATCAATTTTCCCAATTTCCTCGGTGAGCTGGGCGCCGTGCTCGAAAGCGGCGACGAGCGCGAATTCGAGGTCCGCGACGTCGATGGCAACTGGTTCCTGATGCGGATGCATCCCTATCGTCGCGAAGCCGGCGGAATCGGTGGCGTGGTCGTGACCTTCGTCGACATCAGTCGTATCAAGCACACATCGGAACAGCTCGAGCAGCGCAATGAAAACATGCAGGGATTTGCCTATGCCGTGTCGCACGACATGAGCGAACCGTTACGCATGGTCGCGGGCTTCACACGCCTGCTCGCCGATCGCTACGCCGAATCGCTCGACGACAAGGGGCGCCAGTACGTCGAGCAGATCAACGCCGGAGCGGAACGCCTCAATGCCATGCTGCAAGGCGTGCTGGAATACTCGCGCGTGGTAACGCGATCCGACGAACGCGAAATGGTCGACTTCTATGACCTCGTCGGCGATGCGCGACAGCGTTTGGGGCCGGCAATAGAACGCAGTGGCGCGCGCATCGAGACGCGCATGCTGCCGCATCGGATCGAAGTCGACCGGCGTCAGATGTTGCGCGTTGTGGTCGAGCTGGTCGACAACGCGATCAAGTTCGCGGCCAAGGAGCGCACGCCGGACATCCGCTTCGATGCGAAGCTCGAGAACGGCGCCTGGGCGATCTCGATGTGCGACAACGGCCCGGGTATCCCGGCCGCCGAGCGTGAGAGGGTTTTCGACATCTTCGCGCGCCTGCATCGCGACCGCGAGCAACCCGGGAACGGCGTCGGGCTGGCGGTGGCGCGACGCGTCGCCGAACGCCATGGTGGCGCACTCGACTGCCACGAAAACGCTGGTGGTGGCACTTGCTTCGTCCTCACGCTACCGGCGCCGGACGACGAAATGCTCAACGCGCAGCGGCAACCATGAAACGTATGGCGCCGGCGAAGTCGAGCGGCGGTGTGAACAGCTTGCCCTGCATCAGCGGGACGCCGGCATCGAGCAGGCGAACGCGCTGGCCCGGGTGCTCGACGCCCTCGGCGACGACTTCGACGCCAAGACTCGAAGCCATCGAGACCATGGCGGTGACGATGGCATCGTTCCCGGCGTGGCGGCCCAGGGCGTCGACGAACGATCGGTCGATCTTGATGCGATCGAAAGCGTGGTCCTTGAGACACTTGAGTGACGAATAACCCGTGCCGAAATCGTCCAGCGCGAGCTTGACGCCGGTCGCGGCGAGTGCCCGTAGCGTGCGTGCAGCCACTTCCGGGTAGTGCATGACGCTGGTCTCGGTCACCTCGATTTCGAGCATGTCGGCGGGCAGCCCGGCATGCTGGAGTGCCTGGGCGACCTGAGTGGTGAGATAGGGCGAGGAGAGGTCGCGCGCCGAGACGTTGACCGCGATGCGTTCGAAAGCGAGGCCTTGTTCGAGCCAGCGACGCGCCGCCTGGCAGGCTGTGACCAGTGCCCAACCCGTGATCTGCGCGATGTGACCGCGGTGTTCGGCGATGGGGATGAATTCGCTGGGTTCGATGAGCCCGCGTGATGGGTGGTGCCAGCGGAGCAAAGCCTCGCAGCCCTTGACCCGGCCGCTGGCTGCATCGACCTGTGGTTGAAATTGCAGCTCGAACTGGCTGCCGTCGAGGGCCTGGGCGAGATCGGCCTCGAGCAGGCGGCGCCGTTCGGCACCGGCGTTGATCTGCGGCGAGTAGTAGCCGACGGCATCCTGGCCGTTCTGCTTGACTTCGTACATGGCCAGATCGGCCTGCTTGATGAGCAGGCCGGCATCGCGCGTGTTGCGGTCGAACAGGGTGGCCCCGAAAGACGCGCTCAGCTCCAGGGCACGGTCGGCCACGCCGTAGACCGGGCGACGAAACTCCTCACGCAGTTTGCCGAGTACGGTGTCGACGTCGGCCTGGCTGGTGATGTTCTCGAGGATGACGAGGAACTCGTCACCGCTGTAGCGACAGACCGTGTCCTGTTCGCGCACCGCCAGGCTCAAGCGGGTGGCGGCCTCGACCAGGATGGCATCACCGGTGGCGTGGCCGTAGGTGTCGTTGTAGAGCTTGAAGCGATCGATGTCGACGAATACCAGGGCGCCCAGCCAGCCGTTACGGCGGCAACGGGCGACGGCCTGGGCCAGGCGGTCTTCCATCAGGTAGCGGTTGGCGAGGCCGGTCAGGGCGTCGTGATGGGCCAGGTGGTCGAGACGTGCCGCCGTCTGCTGCAGGGTACGTTCCACTTCACGGCGCCGGCTCATGTCGAGCAGCGCGTGCTGCGAAAAGCGCAGGCTGCCGCTCGCGTCGATGATCGGCGTACTCAGCAGGGTCACCGGCAGCGGCGTGCCGTGCGGCATCTCGAGCACGATGTCGATCTCCACGTCGTCGCCCTGGGCCAGGCGCATCAGGTGCGATACGACGCGCCGCCGGTCGGCCTGGTGGACCATGGTGATGAGCGGCCGGTGTTGCATGTAAGCGGGGGCGCGGCCGAGCAGCCGGGCGACGGCGCGATTGGCGAGCAGTACATTGCCCGGTTCATCGAGGCACAGCAGCGCGACGGGTGCGGTATCGAAGAGTGCGCCCTGTGGCAGCGCTGAGGCGGGAGTGGCCGCCGGCATCGACACACGCGGTTGCATCATCTCCCCGGCCATTCAGTCTCTCCCTATACCTCGGCGCATGAAATTGTAGGCAAATTCGTTACCGGTGTGGGTGACCTGCCGAACGCCCCGGAGAGCCAGGGCGCGGGGCCCGGCGCGCGCCGCCAGGGGCGGTCGGAACCGCGCGGGCAGTGCCGGCGGGACCGGCCGACCCGGCCGGATTTCGGCCGCTTGCGGCAGCATCCTCAAGTTGTGTCCCGAACAGCCGTTACTCCAACCGAGCGGGGGCGCAAAGGGAACGTGCCCCGACGAGGCGAGGGGGAGATGAAGCCTGATACCCGCAGCACAGTTCTCGTTGTCGACGACAGCGCTGGCGATTACCTGCTTCTGCGCGAGTACCTGGAGTATGAAACCGGGCAGCGCTTCGAATGCATCCACCTGCCTTCGTACGACGCATTCAGGGCCTATGTCGAACAGCAGGACGCGGGCCCCCAGGTCGTCCTGATCGATTGTGAAGACTCTGCCGGTGACGGTCTCGACAAGCTGCGGGAAGCGGTGCTGGCGTTGCCGAACACGCCCGTGCTCGGCATGGCGCAACAACCCATGGGGGCGGCCGCGCGCGGGGCCCTCGACACCGGCATTGCCGGTTTCCTCTGCAAGAGCGATCTCACCCCGGCGCGTCTCGCCCAGGCCATCGATTTCGCCTGCGCCACCGAGCGTCGTATGCGCTCGCTCGTCCAGCGCGCGCATTACGATGCCCTGACCGGGCTCGCCAACCGTTCCCTGCTCGACGATCGCATCACCCATGCCCTGCAACGATGCCAGCGCAGCGGTGAGTACACCGCGCTGCTGATGATCGATCTCGACGACTTCAAGCACATCAACGACAGCTTCGGTCACGACGTGGGCGACCAGTATCTGCGGGCGATTGCCACGGCCATCCGCGATGCAGTGCGTGACAGCGATACGGTGGCACGCCTCGGCGGCGACGAGTTCGCTGTGCTGGTCGAAGGCCTGCGCCATGCCGAGGCGGCGTTGCACATCGCGGCCAAGCTCATCGAGCTGACTTCCGCGCCCATGCGCATCGGCATGTTCGAGGTCCGTCCGTCGATGAGCATAGGCGTGTCCTTGTTCACCCCGGACTCCGCGCGTTTCTCCGCTGACTGGTTGTGCAAGGCCGCCGATACAGCCCTCTACCGCGCCAAGCAGCAAGGGAAGAACGGCTACTGCGTCTTCACCGACGAGCTCGACGTCGAAATGGTCAACAATCTCGACCTCGATCACGCCCTGCGCATGGCCCTCGAACGCGGCGAGCTGCGCATGCATTACCAGCCGATCGTCAAGGCAGACGGTGGGCGCATCATCGCCCTCGAGGCGCTGGTGCGCTGGCAGCACCCGGTACGCGGTCTGCTGCGGCCGGAAGGCTTTCTCCCCGCGTTGGAGAAGCTCGGGTTCATGGGCCAGGCAGGTCGCCAGGCGACCCGTATCGCGGTCACCGACTTTGCCGCCTGGCGCCGTCAGCTCGCTCAACCGGTCGATCTCCATATCAACGTATCAGCTGCGCAGATCACAGGCGCCGGTTTTGCCGACTTCCTCGGCCGTGAACTCGCAGCCGGCGCAGTACCGCCGGAGCGCATCTGCCTGGAGTTGACCGAAACCCTGATGTTCGACAGCAGCCAGGCGCTGCAGCGCGAGTTCGAGGCGCTGACGGCGCTCGGCGTGCGTTTCGCCGTGGACGACTTCGGTTCGGGGTTCAGCTCCTACGACTACCTGCGGCGATTTCCGGTGAGCTGCATCAAGGTCGATCGCGGTCTGGTCGTAGGCAGTGCGGACAACGCCATTGATCGCGCGATCGTCCGGTCCATCGTCGGCTTGGCGCAGGAACTGGACATCGCCGTGACGGCCGAGGGCATCGAGACGGTCGACCAGATGCGTCAGTTGTGCCAGCTCGGCGCCCCCGCGCTGCAGGGCTTCCTCTTCTACGAACCGCTATCCGCGCAACAGGTCGGACAACTGGTGGAGGCGGCCGATTCGCCCTTCTGTCGCCCGTCGTTGACCGTGTTCAATGCCGATTCGGCGGTAGCTTGACCAGGTTCAGCCAGAAGGTCTGCAGGATCTCCATCGCAGCGATGAACTTGCGGAAATCGACCGGCTTGGTGATGTAGCAGTTGGCGTGCATACCGTAACTGCGGTAGATGTCGTGCTCGTCGTCGGAGGTCGTCAGCACGATGACCGGGATGCGTTTCAAATCCTCATCGCCCTTGATCGTCGCCAGCACCTCGCGGCCGTCGAGTCCCGGCAGGTTGAGATCGAGCAGGATCACGTCGGGGCGCGCCGCTGCGCCGTATGAGCCGCGCCGGTAGAGGAAGTCGAGCGCTTCTTCGCCGGTCTCGACGACGTCGATGGCATTGACCAGGCGGACTTCGGCGAAGGCTTCACGCGTCAGCTCCTGGTCGCTGGGGCTGTCCTCGACCAGCAGGATACGCGCGGGCGTGGCCCGTTCGTAGTCGTCACCGAGCTTCATGGGCCTGTTCTCCCGGGTTGCCTGCCGGCACCGGCGTCAGCGGCAGGGTGAAATGGAACGTGGCACCGACGCCCGGGCTGGACTCGGCCCACAGGCGACCACCGTGGCGTTCGGCCACCGCGCGACAGAGCGCGAGCCCCATGCCGTTACCTGCCGTGCGGTCGCGCGCGTGGAGGCGCTTGAAGGGCAGGAAAATGCGTTCCAGGTGCCGTGCATCGATGCCGCGCCCATTGTCCTGCGCCGTGAAATGCCAGGTGTCGCCGTCCCGCGTGCAGGCCAATTTCACCCGCGGCGGCTGCGCGCTACGGTAGCGCATGGCATTGACCACCAGGTTGCGCAACAGGATGGCGAGCAGGGTGCGGTCGCCGGTGACGGTCGGCAGCGCGGACCACTCGACGCGGGCAGCGTGCTCGTCCAGCAAGGTCTGCAGGTCGACGACGAGCTCGGCCATCAGTTCGTCCATCACGCATGCGCCGAGCAGCAGCGGTTGGGTGCGTGCGCGCGAATAGCGCAGCAGGTCGCGCACCAGGGTCGACATGCGCTCGGCGCCGTCATGGACTTTCTGCAACCAGTCGCGGCCGCGCGCATCGAGTTGGGTCGCACAGGAATCGCGTAAGCGTCCGCTGTAGGCCTGGATGGTGCGCAACGGTTCCTGCAGGTCGTGCGAGGCGAGGAAGGCGAACTGCTCGAGCGCGGTGTTCGATTCGGCCAGACGTTCGGCCTGCTCACGCAGGGTGGCCAGTTCCGCATGGCGCCGGGTGAGGTCGACGATGTTGGCGATGACGAGTGGTTGCGGGGCCGGGGTCAGCGCGGTGAGGCCGATCATCACGGGAAATTCGCGACCGTTCAGCGCAACCGCGGTGAGATCGCGACGTTCGCCCATCTCGCGGCTTGCCGGATCGGCGAGGTAGGCGCGGCGCAGGTCGGTGTGGGCGGCCGCCACGTCCGGCGGAACCAGGCGTTCGACGGTGACGCCGACCAGGCCGCGCGGCGGCGCGGCGAACATTGCCTCTGCACTCGGGTTGGCGAGGGTGATGATGCCATCGCTGTCGATCACCAGCACTGCCGTGGGCACGGCGGCGAGCACCTGGGCGGCGATGCCGGTCGCGTCGTGGTCGTCGATCGGAGTCCCGCTCACGCTGCGCCACCGCTTTCCATCTCGCGCCGGCCGGGCGCAAGGGCTTCACGGTGGTGGGGACGTCGTTCCATGACCTGGCGGGGCGCGGCTTGTCCGCGGCCGGATTCAGTAATCGATGCGCCCGATGACGTCGAGGATCTGCGCGCGGTCCTGTTCGAACTGCGGCGAAATCTTGATCTCCTCGCCGAGATGCGCCGGGTCCTCGTCGACGGCCCAGCCCTGCGGCTTGCTCACTGCGGCCTCGAACAGCGCGCCGCCCGGGGTGCGCACGTAGATCGAATCGAAATAGCCGCGATCCTTGACCTCGGAGATGTCGGTATAGCCCATGCCCTCGACGAAGGCTCGGTAGTCCTTCTGCAGGTCGAGACTGGCGATGTCGAAGGCGCAGTGATGCACCACCCCCTCGGCGAAGGTCCAGGTGCCCTGGTGGCGATCCGGCTCGGCGACGACGTCGATGATGGCGCCGGTGCCGCCGCGGCCCATCTCGAAGCGCACCGTCGCACCCTCGTCGGCGCCGCGGTCGCAGCTCCAGGCTTCGAGCACGAAGTCGTCCATCACGTCGCGGTCGCGCACGCTGACCTCGATGCCGTGCATGCCGTGGATGGCAGCCTCCAGCGGCACGCCGGCCTGGTCCCAGCCGCGGCGCGTGTCGCCCTCGACCTCGACCAGTTCGTAGGGAATGCCGCAGGGGTGGGTGAAGGCCACGCGGCGTTCGCCGAGCTTCTCGCACGCGCTGGCGTCGATGCCGCGCCCGCGCAGGCGCTCCAGCCAGTACCCCGCCGAGCCCGGGGGGATCGACAGCATGAGCGTCTTGATCTGGTTGCCGCCGCGCCGGCCCTTGAGCCCGGTGTGACGCATCGGGAAGCTGGTCACGATGGCGCTCGGTTCGCCCGACGCATTGCTGTAGTAGAAGTGGTAGATGGGCACCTTGCCGTCGTAGAGCAGGGTCTTCTTGATGCTGCGCAGGCCGAGCGTCTGCGTGTGGAAGTCGTAGTCTTCCTGGGCGTCGCCCGTACACAGGGTGATGTGGTGCAGGCAGTTCAAGTCCTTCATGGCGACCTCCTCCGCGGCGGGGCGGTGTGCATCGGGCTGGATGTCGCGCCGGTCGGCGCCGGCGCCTGGCCCGGGCTATGGTAACCCCGCGCCGGGCGTGAAAGACCATCCCCGGCCTGGGGTAGAAAGCGGCTTCCCGCCGCGATGCTTCACGGCAGCGCCGACCAGCCGCCGGCGATGGCGCGGGCGACGACCAGGCGCTGGATGTCGTTGCTGCCCTCGTAGATGGACAGCACGCGGGCGTCGCGGTAGAGCTTCTCCACCGGGTAATCGCGGGTGTAGCCGGCGCCGCCGAAGACCTGCAGCGCGGCCGAGGTGACCTGCTCGGCCATGTCGGTGGCGTGGGCCTTGGCCAGCGAGGCCTCGACGATGGCGGGCTGCCCGGCGTCGGCCAGCGCCGCGGCGTGCAGGGTCAGCGCGCGCGCGGCAGTGAGGCGTTCGGCCATTTCCGCCAGGCGGAAGCCGACCGCCTGGTGCTCGACGATGGGCACGCCGAAGGTGCGTCGCTCGCGAGCGTAGGCGGCGGCGGCCTCGAACGCTGCCCGTGCCACCCCGACGGCCTGCGCGGCGACGCCGATGCGCCCGGTGTTGAGGTAGGCGAGCGCGATGCGGTAGCCGTCGCCAGGCCGGCCGAGCAGGGCCTCGTCGCCGATCTCGGCGCCTTCGAACACGCACTCGGCGGTGTCGCAGTTGCGCTGGCCGAGCTTGTCTTCGAGACGCGTCACCGTCCACGCGTCGCGCGGTACGAGGAAGGTCGAAATGCCGCGCTTGCCGGCGGCCGGGTCGGTCACGGCGACGACCAGGGCGAAATCGGCGCGCGCGCCGGCAGTGACGAAGCGCTTGGCGCCGTCGAGGCGCCAGCCCCGCGCCGTCTGCGTGGCGCGGGTACGGACGGCAGCGGCATCGGAGCCGGCCTCGGCCTCGCTCAGCATGAAGCAGCCGCGCTGACCGCCTCTCGCGAGCGCCGCCAGGTAGTGCGCGCACTGCGCCGGCGTGCCGTGATCGCGGATGGCCGCGGCGACCGGTGAATTGCTCACGTTGACGGCATTGGCGATAGCGCAATCGCCGGCGGCGAGTTCCTCGGTGATGCGGGCGTAGGTGACGTTATCGAGCGCGCTGCCGCCGTCTTCGGCCGGGACCAGCAGGCCGTAGTAGCCGAGTTCGCCGAAGCGCCGGTAGAGCGCATCCGGCGCGCCCTCCCCGGCGGCTTCCCAGGCCGCCGCGTGGGGCGTGATTTCGCCCGCGACCAGGCTGCGCGTGGCGGCGACGAAGGCATCCTGCTCGGCGGGTGACGGCATGCGCGGGTAATCTCGGCGGTCGCTACGAGGGTCGATTATTGCAGGCCGTCATCGCGCCGGCCCAGGTTATTGCAGGCTGGCATCGCGCCGGCCGAGGCGCCAGCGCTTCTCGAGTTCGATGACGAGGAAGAATGTGCCGCCGAGGCCGACCAGCACCAGCCAGTCCGCGACGCCGAGCGCGGTGGTGGCGAACACCGCCTGCAGCGGTGCCAGGCAGGTCACCGCGAGCTGCAGCGCGGTGACGGCAGCGACCGTGAGCCACACCACCGGGGTCGCGGTCAGCGCGCTGCGATCGAGTCGCGCGTGCGCGATGTTGCGGATGAAGAAGAGGTGGAAGACCTCTAGCACGACCAGCGCGCTGAGGGTCGCGGTGCGTGCGGTCGCGATGCCGTCGCCGCGCGCCAGCACGGTTTCGAACACGCCGAAGGCCGCGGCGAGGAAGAGGAACGAGACCAGCACGATGTGCCAGGCGAGATCGCGTCCGAGCAGGGCCTCGTCGCGTCGTCGCGGCGGCCGGCGCATGACCGTGTCCGCGCTCGGTTCGAAGGCCAGCGCCATGCCGAGCGTGGTCGCCGTGATGAGGTTGATCCACAGGATCTGCAGCGGCGTGATCGGTAAGGTCAGGCCGAACAGCAGGGCGGCGACGATGGTCAGCGCCTCGCCGGCACTGGTCGGCAGGGTCCAGCTGATGACCTTCTTGATGTTGTCGTAGACCGTGCGGCCCTCGCGCACGGCAGCGGCGATGGAGGCGAAGTTGTCGTCGGCGAGCACGATGTCGGCCGCTTCCTTGGCCGCCTCGCTGCCGCCCCGGCCCATGGCGATGCCGGCGTCGGCGCGCTTCAGCGCCGGCGCGTCGTTGACGCCGTCGCCGGTCATGGCGACGGTCAGGCCGCGGGCCTGCAGCGCGGTGACCAGGCGCAGCTTGTGCGTCGGGCTGGTGCGCGCGAAGACGTCGACCTCGTCGACCCGCGCGGCCAGGGCGGTGTCGTCCAGCGCATCGAGATCGTGGCCGGTGAGCACGGCGTCGGCATGGACGAGGCCGATCTCGCGGGCGATGGCGCGCGCGGTGCCGGCGTGATCGCCGGTGATCATCTTCACGGCGATGCCGGCGGCGTGGCATTCGGCGATCGCCGCGATGGCGTCGGCGCGCGGTGGATCGATCAAGCCGACCAGGCCGTCGAGCACGAGGCCCTGTTCGACGTCGGCCGCCTCGAGCACCGCTTCGCGCGGCGCCGCGGCTGACGAGGCCAGCGCCAGCACGCGCTGGCCGTGCGCGGCGATCGCTTCGAGCGCGGCGGACCAGTACGCGCCGTCGAGCGGCGCCGTGCCGCCGTCGGCCGTGCGTTGAGCGGCGCACATGGCGAGCACCCGTTCGGGCGCGCCCTTGACCGAGATACGGGCGTGGTAGGCATGGTCGTGGTCGAGCGTCACCATGAAACGCGTCGCGGTGTCGAAGGGGATGGCGTCGGTGCGCCGCCAGGTGGCGCCGCGCGCCGCGGGGTCGAGGCCGAGCTTCGTCGCCAGCGCGAGCAGCGCGCCTTCCATGGGGTCGCCCTCGACCTGCCACGCCTCGCCGTGGCGGGCGAGGGCGGCGTCGTTGCACAGCAGGGCGGTCAGGGCGACGGCGGTGAGCGCCGCCTCGTCGCGCGCCTCCGGCGCTGCGTCGTCGCGGCACACGCGTCCCTGCGGCGCATAGCCTTCGCCCTCGACGGTATAACGCGCAGCGGCCGTCACCACGCTCGCCACCATCATCTCGTTGCGCGTCAGGGTGCCGGTCTTGTCGGTACAGATCACCGACACCGAGCCCAGGGTCTCGATCGCAGGCAGGCGGCGCACGATGGCATGGCGGCGCGCCATGGCCTGCACGCCGACCGCGAGCGTGATGGTCAGCACCGCCGGCAGGCCCTCGGGGACGGCAGCAACGGACAGGCCGACCACGGCCAGGAACAGGGTGGGCAGGTCGGGCTGGCCGGCGAGACCGCCGTAGAGCAGCAGGGCGGCGGCGATGACCAGGATGAGCACGGTCAGCTTGCGCGCGAAGGCATCCATCTGCTCGAGCAGCGGGGTCGCCACGCCTTCGACGGCGGCGAGCAGGCCGCTGATACGGCCGAGTTCGGTCGCCGCGCCGGTCGCCACCACCACCCCGCGACCCTGGCCGGCGGTGACCAGGGTCCCGCTGTAGGCCATGTTGACGCGGTCGCCCAGGGCGAGTTCGCCGGCCAGCGCCGCGGTTGCCTTCTCCACCGCCACCGATTCGCCGGTCAGCACCGCTTCCTGCACGGCGAGCCCGCGGACCTCGAACAGGCGCAGGTCGGCGGCGACGCGATCGCCGGCCTCGAGCAGCACGATGTCGCCCGGTACCAGCTCGGCGGCCGGGATGCCCTGGCGGCGGCCGTCGCGCAACACCGTGGCGCGCGGTGCGAGCATGCCGCGGATGGCGGCCAGCGCACGCTCGGCCTTGCCTTCCTGCAGGTAGCCGATGATCGCGTTGACGACGACCACGGCGAGGATCACGGCGGTATCGAGGCCGTGGCCGAGCAGGGCCGTGATCAGCGCGGCGCCGACGAGGACGTGGATGAGGAGGTTGTCGAACTGGGCGGCGAAGCGGCGCCAGGCCGCCGGCCGTGGCGCTGCCGGGAGGGTGTTGGTGCCGTGGCGGGCGCGGCGCGCACGTGCTTCGCTCTCGTCGAGACCGGTGATCTCGGCATCGAGGCAGGCGAGGACGGCCGAGGCGTCGAGGGCATGCCACGGCGGCGCCGCGCCGGCCGTGCCATCGTTGCGCGCGTCGCCGCCAGGCGCAGCGATGGGCTCAGGTTTTCCGGTCACCGGCGAGCGCGGCGATCGCAGCATCGAAGCAGGGCGCGAGCGGGCCGGCGAGGGTGCGTGCGTCGCAGGCCGCGGTGACTTCGGCCACGCGCCGTTCGAGCAGCAGGCGCAGGCGATAGCGCGCGCGTTCGCGGGTCACCGCCGCGCGCGTGCCGCTGGTCTCGAGCCAGGCGCGGTGTTCGTCGATGGTCGCCGACAACCTGGCGATGCTCTCCGGCTGGCGGATCGAGGTCAGCAGCACCGGCGGCTGCCAGTCGCGTTGATCGCGCACCAGCGCCTGGATGCGACGGATCTCGGCGGCCATCTCGTTGGCCCCGGCGAGGTCGCACTTGTTGACGACGTAGATGTCGGCGAGCTCCATGATGCCCGCCTTCATGGCCTGCACGGTGTCGCCCGAGCCCGGCATCAGCACGAGCACCAGGGTGTCGACCTGGCTGCGCACGGCGTGTTCGGCCTGGCCGACGCCGACGGTCTCGAGGAGCAATTCCTCGAAGCCGGCCGCGGCCATGGTCTCCAGCATCTCCGGCAGGTTGTCGGCCAGGCCATCGGTGGCCGAGCGCGAGGCCACCGAACGCAGGTACAGGTTCTCCGCCCCGGCCAGTTCGTCGAGGCGGATGCGATCGCCCAGGATCGCGCCGCCAGTGAGCGGGCTCGACGGATCGACGGCGAGCATGCCGAGACGGCGGTCGACCGCACGCAGCAGGCCGAGGCGCCCGGCCAGGCTGCTCTTGCCGACCCCGGGCGCACCGGTCAGGCCGATGCGCGGCACCGCGGGCGCCGCCTCCGGCGCCATCGCCAGCACCTCGGCGACGCTGGCATCGGCGAGGCGCGACAGGCGCCGGCCGAGTTCGCGGCGGGACAGGCTCGGCATCGATGGTTCAGCCGAGCGACGCGGCGAGTGACGCGACCACCTCGGGCAGCGGCTGGTCGGCGGTGAAGATACCCTTCACGCCGAGGCCTTCGAGGTGTGCGCGATCCTCGGCCGGGATGGTACCGCCGACGAAGAGCGTGATGTCGGCAGCGTCCTCGGCAGCGAGGCAGGCCGCGACCTCGGCGACCAGTTCCTTGTGGCTGCCGGAGAGGATCGAAAGCCCCACGGCATCGACGCCCTCGTCGACGGCGACGCGTGCGATCTGCTGCGGGCTCTTGCGTAAGCCCGTGTAGATGACCTCGGCGCCGGCGTTGCGCAGGGCCAGCGCCACGACCTTGGCGCCGACGTCGTGGCCGTCGAGGCCGGGCTTGCCGATGAGGATGCGCTTGCCGCGCAGCGGGGTGGCGGCGCCGTCGGCGACGTTGGCGGTGCTGTCGGTGGAAGTGTTCATAGTCTGACCGGCTCCTGGAATTCGCCCCAGCGCGCCTTGAGGGTGTCGACCATCTCGCCCACGGTGACGTAGGCATGCGCGCAGTCGACGAGGTAGGGCATGAGGTTGACGGCATCGTCGTCGGCAGCGCGGCCGAGATCGGCGAGGGTCTTTTCGGCCGCCGCCGCATCGCGGGTGTCGCGGATGCGTTCGTACTTCTCCATCACCTTGCGCGCGGCTTCCGGGTCGACGTGGAAAGTCTCGGCGACTTCGTTCTTCGCGTCGTCGCGACGGAAGAAGTTCTGGCCGACGACGACCGTCTCGCCACGATCGATCTTCTGCTTGCGCTCGAGCGCGCGCTCGGCGATGCGCAGTTGCAGCCAGCCATCCTCGATGGCCTTCTCGACCCCGCCGTAGTCGTCGATCTCCTGCATCACCTTTTCGATCGCCGTCTCCATCTGGTCGGTCAGGTGTTCGACCACGTAGCTGCCGCCGAGCGCGTCGACGCTGCGCGCGATGCCCGACTCGTAGGCCAGGATCTGTTGCGTACGCAGGGCGATCTCGGCCGAGGTCTCGGTCGGGATCTGGAAGGCCTCGTCGAAGGCGCAGGTGAAGATCGACTGCGCGCCGCCGAACACCGCGGCCATCGTCTCGATGGTCACGCGCACGATGTTGTTCATCGGCTGCGGCGCGATCAGCGAGGAGCCGCCGCAGACCACGCCGAAGCGGAACATCTGCGCCTTCTCGTCGGTCACGCCGTAGCGCTCGCGCAAGAGCTTCGCCCACAGCCGGCGGCCGGCGCGGAACTTGGCCACTTCGTCGAAGAAGTCCTGGTGAACGTAGAAGAAGAACGACAGGCGCCGCGCGAACCTGGTCGCGTCACCACCACGGCGGATCAGTTCGTCGACGTAGGCGAGGCCGTTGGCGAGGGTGTAGGCCATCTCCTCGACCGCCGTCGCGCCGGCGTCGCGCACGTGCGCACCGGCAATCGAGATCGGGTTGAAGCGCGGCGTGACCTCGTTGGAATAGAGGATGGAATCGGCGATGAGCCGCATCGACGGCCGCACCGGGAAGATCCAGGTGCCGCGCGCGACGTACTCCTTGAGGATGTCGTTCTGGATGGTGCCGGTGAGCTTCTCGCGCGGCACGCCCTGCTTGTCCGCCGTGGCGAGGTACATGGCGTAGATCATCGCCGCCGAGCCGTTGATGGTGAACGAGGTCGAGATGGCGCCGAGGTCGATGCCGTCGAAGAGGATTTCCATCTCGGACAGGTTCGACAGCGACACCCCGACCTTGCCCACCTCCGAGCGCGCCATCGGGTCGACCGGGTCGTAGCCGCACTGCGTGGGGAGATCCAGCGCGACCGAGAGCCCGGTCTGGCCCTGGTCGAGCAGGAAGCGGTAGCGCTGGTTGGTGTCCTCGGCGGTGCCGAAGCCCGAGTACTGGCGGATGGTCCACAGGCGGCCGGAATAACCATCCGGAAAGATGCCGCGGGTGAACGGCACCTGGCCGGGTTCGCCGATGTGGTTGGGGTCGACCAGGTCGGGACCGGCGCGCACCGGTACGTCGAGGCCGGCGGCGCTGGTCTGGGTGAGGCGAGGGCGCGGGGCTGGGCTACTCACGGGCTTGTCTCCTCGGCAGCGGGTGCCGTCGTCAGGGTCGGGATGAAGCGCTCGCGGCGAGCGCGGCGAGGGTGTCGAGCAGGCGCGCGGCGTGGGCCTCGCCGTGTTCGCGCATGCGGTGCAGGGGGCCGGCGACGGCGACGCCGAGGCGGCGCGGGCCGAGTTCGAGCGGCGCGGCCACGGCCATGACGTCGGCGACGTTCTCGCCCTGGGTCTGCCACCAGCCGCGCGCGGCGCCCGCGGCGAGGTCGGCCGCCAGGGCGGCGCGGTCGGTCAGGGTGTGCTCGGTGATCGCCGGCAGCGGATGCTCGGCCAGCCAGGCCGCGCGTTCGGCCGCCGGCAGCGTGCCGAGCAGGGCCTTGCCGATGGCACTCGAATGGAGGGGTTTCAACGCCCCCACCGTGGCCGAGTAGCGGATCGACTGGGTGCTCTCGATCACCAGCAGGTACTGCACGGCCTCGGCCTGCGGTGCGCCCAGGATGACGGTCTCGTCGCAGGCATCGCGCAAGGCCTCCAGCGCCCCTTCGAGGCGGCCGAGCACCGGGTCGTGGGCGCGGATGGCGGCGGCCAGGTCCCACAGCCGGCGCGTCGGGTAGACCTCGCGCGGACCGAGGAAGGCGAGGTAACCCGCCTGTTGCAGCGCCTTGATCACCCCGTGGCAGGTCGACACCGGCATCGCCGTCGCCCGCGCAAGTTCCGAGAGCGACAACGGACGCCGCGCCGCCTCGAAGGCGGCGAAGACGTCGAGCGCGCGCAGCGCCGAGCGGTTGCCGGTGGGGGTGTCGAGGACGGTGGTCATGCGGTGGGTGTGGTTCTCCGTGCGAATCTTGTTTCAATATTTCGAAACATTATTTCGGATGGCGGAAGAAGGTAGCAGGTGAAGCGGGAAACAGGGAAGCCCCTGCGCCAACGCGACCCAGGTTGGTCGTTTATCGCGGCAGTCGATATCATATGACGTCATCATGATATCAATCGGTGCCGCCATGCGTACGATCGTCGACCTTCCCGAAGACCAGATCGAAGGCCTGCGCCGCCTCGGTCAACGTGAGGGACTGTCGCGCGCCGAGTTGTTGCGCCGCGCCGTCGCGGCCTACCTCGAGCGCCAGGGCAGCCCCGGGGAAATGGAAGAGGCCTTCGGGCTGTGGCGCCAGTCGCCGGTCGATGCCGACGGGCAGGTCGAGCGGCTGCGTGACGACTGGGTGCGATGAAAGCGCTTTTCGACAGCGTCATCCTCATCGACTACCTGAACGGCATCGCCGCGGCGCGCGAGGAGATCGCGCGCTACGACGATTTGCTCGTCAGCCCGATCAACTGGATGGAGGTGATGGTCGGCGTGAGCGGTCCGGACGAACCCATCGTGCGCCGTTTCCTCGGCAGGTTCACACAAATTGTTGTCGATCAGGATGTCGCCGAGATCGCCGTCGAACTCCGGCGCCGTCACCGTCTGCGGCTGCCCGATGCCATTGTCTGGGCCAGCGCGCGCCACGCCGGCGCGCTGCTGGTCACGCGCGATACGCGCGACTTTCCCGACAACGACCCGGGTGTGCGCGTGCCCTATCGTCTCTGACTGGCATCGGGAACAGTTACCGCGATGCGAGCGGAGGAAGCGACGAACATGCTCCTCGACGTTGCGCGAACGGTCCCCGCTTCATCCCCGTCCGCCTTCACCCCGCCGATGCCGTTAGCGTCTCGCGCCCCGGCCAGCGCTTGAGCTCGGGCAGCACCTCGGCGGCGAAGAGTCTGAGGCTCGCTTCGCACTCGGCGTAGGGAATGCCGCCGAAGCGGAAGGCGGGCGCCGCTTCGAACGGGCCCATCATGTCGAGACGGTCACGGTACTTGTCGATGATCTGCTGCGGCGTGCCGACGCAGGTCGCTTCGAGGAAGCCTTCGAGGAAACCCGTCGCGCCCATGCGCTTCAAGGCGCCGGCGGCGCCGGCGTAGGCCTCGTAGCCGGGCATGCCCTTGAAGTGATCGCCGGTCACCTCGTAGTGCTCGAGCACGCTTTCGAGGTAGGTGGCGATGTAGTGGCGGCCGCGCTCGGCGGCGACGTCGGCGTCTTCGTGGCAGAAGACGAAGTCGCAGATCAAGGGCGGCGGCGGCGCAGCGTGATGGTACTGGCGATACAGCTCGCGCCACTTCTCGATCGAGGGCATGCGCGCCTTCCACGAGCGGTCGGCGAACATCACCATCGCGCACTTGAGGCGCGCGGCGGCGTCGATGGAGTCGTCCGAGGTGGCGACGGCGTAGATGCGGTCCTCGAACGGGCGCTCGGGGCGCGGGCGGATCTCGGTGCGCGGCTGCTTGTAGAAGGGACCGTCGCCTTCGATCCAGCCGGTCTTCAGCGCTTCCAGCACCATCGCCGCGCCCTCGTCGAAGCGCGCGCGGGATTCGCCCATCTCGATGCCGCGGAAGTGGGCGAACTCGCGCCGGCTCAAGCCCCGCCCCATGCCGAAGCGCACGCGGCCCTCGGTCTGGTGATCGAGCAGGGCGATCTTCTCGGCCACGCGCAGCGGTTCGTTCCACGGCATGATCACCGCCGCCGTGCCGACGTCCACCTGCGGCGCCTGCGCGGCGATGCCGGCCAGCCACTGCACGTTGTCCGGGCAGAACGAGTAATCGTAGAAGTGGTGTTCGGCCGACCACACCACGTCGAAGCCCAGCTCGGCGGCGAGCAGGGCGAGCCGGGTGTCTTCGCGCACCACCTGGCTGTCGCTGATGTTCTCCCAGCCGTGGCTGGAGAAGATGGTCTGGATGCCGACGTCCATCGTTGTGTCTCCCCTGTGAGCGAAACCCCGAAGCTATGCCAGGGTCGGCCCCGGTACAAGCCTGCGATGCCCTGGGGAGACCCCGGGCGCATGGCTGGTCGTGTTTGCCGTGAGGGCAGACCCTGGCGCCTCCTATTCGGGGACAGACCACGGTTTCCCTGCCTCGAGACACGGGCCGCCGCTGCGGGAACCGTGGTCTGTCCCCGAATAAAGTCCCGAGGGGGTCAGGCGGTACCGTCGAACAGTTCCGGCTGCCGCTCGTCCTCCGGCCGCTCGCGGAAGTTCGCCAGCCCGACGCCGAGCAGGCGGTAGCGCGTCGCCGACGGCAGTTCGATGCGCGCAAGCAGGGTGTGGGCGATCGCGGCGAGTTCGTCCGCGCTTGCCGGCGGCGACGGCGGGGTCAGGCTGCGGGTCAGGTTGCGGAAGTCGGCCGTGCGCAGTTTCAGATAGACCGTCTGCGGTTCGCGCCCGCGCGGGTCGAGGGCGTTCCAGACCTTGCGCGCGAGTTCGTCGGCCACCTCGCCCAGTGCTTCCAGCGGACGGTCATCCTCGAACGTGGTCTCGGCCGACAGCGACTTGCGCTCCTGGCGCGCATGGACGGGGTTGTCGTCGATGCCGCGGGCGAGGTTGTAGAGACGTCGACCGAACTTGCCGAAGCGGGCGACGAGTTCCTCGCGCGGCCGCGCCCGCAGCTCCGCCACCGTGGTGATGCCGAGCACCTCCAGCGCGGCCTGGGTGGCCTTGCCCACGCCCGGCAGCTTGCGTACCGGCAGCGGTTCGAGAAAATCCAGCACCTCGTGCGGCTGGATGACGAACAGGCCGTTGGGCTTGCGCCAGTCCGAGGCGATCTTGGCCAGGAACTTGTTCGGTGCGACCCCGGCCGAGGCGTTGAGATTCGTCTCCGTCTTGATGTCGGCGCGGATGGCCTGGGCGACCTTGGTCGCCGTCGCCAGGCCGGGCTTGTTGACGGTGACGTCGAGGTAGGCCTCGTCCAGCGACAGCGGCTCGATGAGATCGGTGTAGCGCGCGAAGACTTCGCGCACCTGGCGCGAGACCTCGCGGTAGCGGGTGAAGTCGGGCGGCACGAACACGGCATCGGGGCACAGCCGCTCGGCGCGCGCCGCCGGCATCGCCGAGTGGATGCCGAAGGTGCGCGCCTCGTAGGAGGCCGCGCACACCACCGAGCGCCGCCCGCGCCAGGCCACCACCACCGGGCGGCCGCGCAGGGCCGGGTCGTCGCGCTGCTCGACCGAGGCGTAGAAGGCATCCATGTCGACGTGGACGACCTTGCGTGGCGGCGGGGATCCGGATGACGTGCTCATCGCGGTTGCAACCGTAGAGTCCTATTTCGGGGACAGACCACGGTTTAGCAGGTAAACCGTGGTCTGTCCCCGAAAAAGAATTCCGACCCGGTACGCTGGGCACCGGGTCGCGGCAGGCGGCCATCAGGCCTCGCGATGATAGGCCTTGGACGTCACCAGCCAGGTGCCGTCGATCTTGTGGTAGGAGAGGTAGTCGACGAAGAACATGTCGTTGATGCGCACGCGTACCTTGGCCAGGGCCTGGGTGTCCGAGGTGAAGTCCATCATGATGACCTGGTGCTCGCGCGGTGCGCCCTGGTCCTTGGGCGAGGTACGCCCGGCCAGGACCTCCTTGTACTGCGCCGCGCCCCAACAGCTCATCGCGCCTTCGCGGAAGCCGTGCAGTTGTGCGGTGGATGCGAACACGCGGTCGAAATTGGCGACGTCGCAGTCGTACATGAGGTCGAAATAGCGGTCGAGGGCGGCGCCGAGATCGGCGATGTCGGTCATGTTCATGGTTGGTCGATTCCCTGCAGTGATCTGGTCGGAACGGGCGTAACCGTAGCGACTCGGCCGGGCTGTCACAAGGGGCGCCCGGCGGACCGGCCACCGGCCCGCTGCGGGCGCTGCCCGGTCCGTGCCGCGCGCCGCCGCTCTCACCAGCCGGCCAGGCCCTCGCGCCACAGGTTCGCCTCCGCCTGGCGCCGACGAATGAGCCCACTGTCCGGCGACCACAGGCGTTTCATCGCCACGATCTCGTCCTCGACGTCGGCCAGGATGACGCGGCGTTTCTGCTTGTGCAGGTCGAGGTCGTCGGCGGCAGCGAGCAGGTCGCGAATGGCGCGCATCTCGCGCCGGCTCGCACCGTTGAGGCTCGCGCCGCGGTTGAACACCAGGCTCACCAGCACTGCCGCGCACAACGGCGGCAGGCGCGCCAGCGAGGGATACACCGACCGTGTCTCGTCGTAGAAGCGCGGCAGGGTCTTGGCGATGAAGACCTGCCAGGCGGCCTTGAAGGGGACTTCGATGCCATGCGAACGCAGCGTCCTGGCGCGCGTCGACGTGCCCTTGCGGCCGAGGTCCTCGGCCAGTTCCGCGATTGCCGCCGCCGGCAGTAGCGGGCCCCAGTTGGCATGGAAGTCGGCGGCGTCGTTGAAGCGCAGGTCGTAGCCGACCCCGATGGTGATGCCCGAGGCCGCGCCCGGGTAGTGCGGCCAGCGCGTGACCTGCTCGTAGTAGCCGAGTCCGCCGGTTTCCTCGCGCGCGATGAAGGCGATGCCGTCGGTCGGCAGGGGTGGGAAGGGATCGGGCCGTGCCGCCAGCCAGGTCCACAGGGTGGCGTCGGCGGTGCCGCTGCAGGCCTGGCCGGCGAAGTCCTGGGCATAGCGCACGGCGCGCTCGGTGCCGCGGCCGAAGTCGCCGTCGCACACCAGCATGGCGCCGACCTTGTTCAACTCGCTCTGCAAGGCCTTGACCGCGTCGCCGCGATCGCCGCGGCTGAGTTCGGGGTGGTGCATGGGGAAACCCTCGTTGCTGTCCGTCGCAGCGTCCAGTGTAGGCCCTCGGCACCGCCGCGCACCGTGACGGCCGCCACGCGCGCCGCGCGCCAGCGGGCACGGCGCGCTGAGGGGGCGCGGGCGAGGTCGCGGCAGCGCCGCGCGAATGCGCTAACATCGACCGGCATTCAACGCGCGGGGGGAGGCCAGTCGTTCGATGCGTGCAGCCGTTTTCCAGTCGCCGGGCGCACCGCTCACCATCGAGCAGGTGCCGGACCCGCAGGTTTCCACCGGCGATCTCGTGATCGCCGTCCACCGCTGCGGCATCTGCGGCTCGGATCTGCACATGGCCGACATGCACGGCCCCGACACCGGCATGGCCGCCCTGCCCGCGGGGACGGTCATGGGCCACGAGTTCGCCGGCGAGGTGGTCGAGGTCGGTCGCGCGGCCGGGGACTTCAAGGTCGGCGACCGCGTCACCGCCATGCCCTACATCGCCTGCGGGCAATGCGCCGCCTGCCTGACCGGCTTCGGCTACCGCTGCGCCAAGGCCTGCTACTCGGCGCTCGGCCAGGAACGCGGCGCGTTCGCCGAGTACATGCGGGTCGGCGCGGCCGAGACCTTGCGCCTGCCGGACGGCGTCGACGATGCCCTGGGCGCCTTCGTCGAGCCCTTCGCCGTCGGCCTGCACGGGGTCAACGCCGCCGGCCTGCGGCCTGGCGAGCGCGTGCTGATCATGGGCGCGGGGCCGGTCGGCCTGGCCAGCACGGCGTGGGCGCGGCACTTCGGCGCGCGCGAGGTCATCGTCTCCGATTTTTCGGCCGAGCGCCGCGCGCTGGCCGAGCGGATCGGCGCCACGGCGACCATCGATCCCGGTGCCGAGTCCGTGCCCGGCGCCTGCAAGCGCATCGCCGGCCAGCGGCCGGACGTCATCCTCGAATGCGTCGGCGTGCCCGGCACCCAGCAGCTCGCCATGGACTACGCGCCGATGGGCGGGCGTATCGTCGTGCTGGGGGTATGCATGGCGCCGGACCGTATCCAGCCGGTCAAGGCGCTGACCAAGGAACTGCAGATCAACTACGCCTACATGTACTCGCGCCAGGAGTTCGAGCTGACCATCGATGCGTTGAATCGCGAACGCATCGATCCCACGCCGATGCTCACTCGCACCGTCGGCTTCGCCGATTTCGCCGCCGCCTTCGAGGGTCTCAAGACCGACAAGACGGCGTGCAAGGTGATGCTGAACCCGGCCGCCTGAGATCTCGTTGAGTTCGCCTGCCCAGGTCGCCGTCGACGTCGGCGGTACCTTCACCGACGTCGTCGCCGTGCGCGACGGCCGCATCGAGACGGTCAAGGTGCCGACCGATCTCGGCGACAGCGCCCGCGGCGTGCTTGCCGGGCTGGCCGAGATCGGTATCGCCGACGCGGCGGTGTTCAACCACGCCAGCACCGCCGGCCTGAATGCCGTGCTCACCCGGCGCCTGCCCAAGGTCGCGCTGCTGTGTACCGCCGGTCACCGCGACATCCTCGACATCGGGCGCAACTGGCGCCCCGCCGAGGCGGTCTCCGACCCGCGCTGGCAGCGCTCGTTCAGCGATGTCGCCCGCCCGCTGGTGCCGCGCTACCTGCGCCGCGGCGTGCCCGAGCGCCTGCATGCCGACGGCCGCGTGTTCCGCCCGCTCGACGAAGCCCGGGCGCGCGCGGAACTGGCCGTACTGCGGCGCTGCGGGGTGGAGGGCGTCGCCATCGCCCTGCTGCACGCCTACGTCGACCCGGTCCATGAACGGCGCCTGCGCGAACTCGTGGCAGAGGAGCTGGGCGCCGTGCCGTGTGCGATCTCGGGCGAGGTCTCGCCGCTCGCCGGCGAGTATCCGCGCACGGTGACCACCGTCATCGACGTCATGATGCGCATCATCTACGGCGATTACACCGCGCGGCTCGGCGCCGGCCTCGCTGCGCTCGGCTTCCGCGGCCGCTGGCACTACGCCGATTGCGCGGCGATGCTGGCCCCGGTCGAGACCGCCATGGCGCGGCCCTCGCGCATCATCTTCTCCGGGCCGGCAGCCGGCACCACGGCCTGTGCGCACTTCGGCGAACTGATCGGCGAACGCCAGCTGATCTGCGCCGACGTCGGCGGCACCTCGACCGACGTCAGCATGGTGTTGGACGGTCGCCCGGTGGTCGACACCCGGGTCGAGCTCGAGCACGACCTGCCGGTATCGACGCTCTCCAATGCCATCACCAGCGTCGGCGCGGGCGGCGGCAGCCTCGTCACGGCCGGACGCGCCGGCGAGATCCGCGTCGGCCCCGAGAGCGCCGGCGCCGAGCCGGGCCCGGCCTGCTACGACGCCGGTGGCACGGCGCCGACCCTGACCGATGCCTGCCTGCTGATCGGCATCCTCGACGCGGCGCGCTTCATGGGCGGGCGGCGGCGCCTGTCGCGCCCGCGCGCGCACGCCGCCTTCGCCGCGCTCGACACCCCGCTCGATCTCTCGCACCGCGTGCAGAGCGCCTTCGACACCGGGCTCGCCAACATCGCCGAGGGCATCCTCGACATCGTCATCGGCAACGGCATCGACCCGCGCGATTTCGTCCTCGTGTGTTACGGCGCGGCGGGGCCGATGCTGCTGCCGGCGGTGCTGCCGCTGGTGCAGGCGCGCGCCGCCATCGTGCCGCCGCACCCGGGGCTGTTCTCGGCGCTCGGCCTGTTGAGCGCGGACCGCGTGTTCATGGAAAGCCGCAGCCGCTACCTCGCCCTGGCACCGCAGTCGGCCGGCGACATCGCGGCCATCTACGCCGGGCTGGAGCAGGCCGTGCGCGCCCAGCTCGGCGACGACGCCGAGCATGCGGCGTTGCTGCGCAGCTTCGATGCGCGCATGGTCGGTCAGGCCTACGAGACCCCTTTCATCGACGCCCCGGACGGCGCCATCGACGCCACCGCGATCGCCGCCATGGTCGCGCGCTTCCACGACACCTACGCGCGTCGTACCGGCAATCGCTTCGAGCAGGTCCCGGTGCAGGCGGTGACCTTCCGCGTGCGCGCGGCGGTGGGAGTCGATCGCGCGGAGTTCGCCGCGCTGCCGGCGCGTACCCGGGGCGCACCGACGGCGGCGCGCCGCGTGACGCTGGAACACCTCGCCGGCGGGCCGTGGCTGGCGGGCGAGTACGAGCGCGCGGATCTGGCGGCCGGCGACGTCATCGCCGGGCCCGCCGTGGTGCGCGAAGCCCTCTCCACCACCTACCTGCCGCCGGGGCATCGCCTCACCGTCGGCAGCCTGGGCGAGCTGGTGATCACCGCGGAGCGCGGGACATGACGACGACCGCCGCCGTACCCGACCTGCGCAGCCTCGACGAGGCCGCTTTCACCGCGCGCTACGGCGCCGATCGCTTCACCTGCGAGGTGCTCGCCAACCGCGCACGCTACGTCGCCGAGCATATCTGCACGGCGCTGCTGCACCGCGCCTTCTCGCCCATCATCACCTTCTCGCAGGATTTCGTCGGCGCAGTGGTCGGCGCGCCGGCGGCGGGCTACCCGCTGACCGCGGTCAACAAGGGCAACGTGATCTTCCTCGGCTCGCTGTCGACCGGGGTGCGCACGACCATCGAGGAATTCGGCCGCGAGCGGCTCGAGCCGGGCGACCTCGTCATCTGCAACGATCCCTTCCGCGTCGGCAACCATGTCAACGACATGTGCTTCGTGCGCCCGGTGTTCCATGCCGACACCATCGCCGGTTTCGTCGTCATCCGCGCCCACCAGCTCGACATGGGCGGCACGGTGCCGGGCGGCTTCGCCCTGCTCAAGGCCAACGTGTTCGAGAACGGCCTGGTGATGAGCCCGCAGCGGTTGTTCCACCGCGGCGAACCAGTGCGCGAAGTCATGCGCACCATCATCGACAACACCCGTTTCGGCGACACCCTGCTGCCCGACTTCCACACCATCCAGGCCTGCTGCGCACTCGGTGAGCGCCTGCTGCTGGAGAGCATCGAGCACTACGGCGCGGCGGCCTGGCACGGCGCCATGCGCTACACCGTCGACGCCGCGGCGGGCGCCATGCGCGAGGCCATCGCGAGCCTGCCCGACGGTTGCTGGACGGGCGAGGACTACCTCGACAGCGACGGCCGCGATGCGGCGCAGGCCTACCGCCTGGCGGTGACCATCCGCAAGCAGGGGCCGCGGCTCGAAGTCGATCTCGGCGGTTGCTCGGCGCAGGCGCCGACCGCGCTCAATGCCACCGCGCTCGATGCCCAGACCGCCGTCGCGCTCGCGCTCAAGCTCGTGCTCGACCCGCACACGCCGTTCACCTCGGGACTCTACCGCGACATCGACGTCGTCGTGCCGGGCGGCAGCATTGCCGGCGCGGTGCCGGACGCGGCGGTGATGTTCTACTTCGAGGTGCAGTCGGCGCTGGTCAACGCCATGCTGCGGGCGCTGGCCGAACCGCTCGGCGAGCGCGCCATCGGCGGCGCTTACGGCTCGACCAACCTGCACACCGGCGAGGGGCTCGACGCCGCGGGCCGACCCTGGTTCAGCGCGGCCGAACTCGAAGCGCAGTACGGCGCCTGGGGCGCGACCGATGCCGGCGATGGCAACAACCACTGCGGGCTCGCCATGCTCAACATGATCATGCCCGCGGTGGAGGAGATCGAGCCGCGCGTGCCGGCGCTCATCCTCGACCGCGAGTACGTTGCCGACACCGCCGGCCCCGGCCGACACCGCGGCGGCGCGGGGCTGGCCAAGCAGTCGATCTTCCTCGCCGCCGGCAACCACTACCTGGTACCGCTGCATTTCCGCACCGCCAGCGGCAGCGGGGTGGCCGGCGGCGCCGACGGCTGCACGGGGGGCGCGTGGTGGCTGGACGGCAGGCTGGATGAGAACGGCAGCGGCGACGTCGCGGCGATCGACGACTTCGCCGCGGCGGCGCCGATCGCCGGGCACGTCGATGCCGTCAGCCACGAACCCCGCGAGGACGGCGAGTTCGCCTTCTTCGGCCGTCGCGCCGTGTGGCCCGGCGAGCGCGGCGCCCTGCTGCGCTGGCGCACCAACGGTGGTGGCGGCTGGGGCGAACCGTACGCCCGTGATCCCCAGGCGGTGCTGCGCGACGTGCGCGACGGCTACGTCAGCATCGCCGGTGCGGCACGCGACTACGGCGTGGCCGT
This sequence comes from Gammaproteobacteria bacterium, assembly GCA_024235015.1. Classification (GTDB taxonomy): domain Bacteria; phylum Pseudomonadota; class Gammaproteobacteria; genus JACKNG01. The sequence goes on along the minus strand of JACKNG010000002.1, from coordinate 365,620 downwards.
GCACGGTGACCCGCAGACGGACCCGGAAGGCCTGGTCGTCGACGTGGCCGGGACGGCACGCCTGCGCGCCGTCGGCCCGGTTCGTGTCACGTCGGCAGACGCGTGCGCGGCCCCGCCCTGCGTGGCCGGCGTCCACCTGGACCGGGCAACCGTGGCCGGCGTCTGCCCAGAGTGCGGTTCGGATGCGCTCGCCGCCTATCCCGTGCTCTCCGAGGGTGGCTGGTTTCGCGTGGTGAAGTGCCAGGCCTGCCTGCACTCGCTGGCGCGCGAGGCCGATGCCAATGGCCCGGTGGTGTTGAAATCGCGGCTGGTCTGACGGTCGGCTCCTGTTGCCGGCCGCGAGGCGCCGCGGCGGCGCGGCCGCTTGCACCGGGCGGGTGGCTCGAATCAGGCTCGGCGACCTGGCCGCGCCGAACGGCAGCGCGCGGCAGTGATCATCACGGGAGGTAGGCGCAATGGAACGAATGACGACAGCGGCGGCGCTCGCCGCACTGGCCGGTGACGAGGGCGCCCGCTACAAGGCGCTGTTCGGCCACGGTTCGCTCGAGGTCGGCGTCTACCGGCCGCCCGGGATCGACCCCCAGCAGCCGCACACGCGCGACGAACTCTACGTGGTCATCGCCGGCCGCGGCCAGTTCGTCAACGGCGACACCCGTCGGCCCTTCGAGCCGGGCGAGGTGCTGTTCGTGGCCGCGGGGGTGGAACACCGCTTCGAGGATTTCACCCCGGATTTCGCCGCGTGGGTGTTCTTCTACGGGCCCGCAGGCGGTGAGTGTCCGGCCTGAACGGGCCGCGCCGGCGATCACCCGCATCCGTTCGCCCGGCCGGTCACGAAGCTGGCGCACAAGCGGTGTCGCAGCGGCCGGCCCGCGCTCGGACTACTCCGAAATTCCCGTCCGCGTGTGACCTCTCGCGCGTGGCTGTGGTCCTCTTGCCTGGCGGAAAGCTTCATGCAGGCCGCACGACCAGTGTCGTGCCGCGTGGCGCTGCCGTGACGCGACGACCACGGCGCCTGGCGCGCCACGATTGAAGGGAGGACCCACCATGGCGCATGCGCCGCATACCGATACGCCCGAACTCACCGAACTGCTGCGCGATGCCCCGAAGAACTGGGGCAAGTGGGGCCCGGACGACGAGGTCGGCAGCCTCAACTACCTCACGCCCGAAGTCGTCATCAAGGCGGCCGGCTCGATCAGGTCCGGCAAGGTGTTCACCCTGCAATGCCGCATGGCGAACCCCGAGGGCGACCCGGTGTGGCCGGGGCGCCAGGGCGCGACCCGGGTCAGCGTCATCGACGAGGGCCACTGGGTCGCCGGCAAGGGCCTGGATTTCGCCGGCGGCCTGCACTATGCCGACGACTACATGACCTGCTTCCCGCAGGGCTCGACCCAGTACGACGCCCTCGGTCACGTCTGGTACGACGACCAGATCTGGAACGGCTACGACGCCAAGACCACCATCGGCGGCCTCAGCAAGGCCAGCATCGAGCCCATCGCCGAGCGCGGCGTGGTCGGCCGCGGCATCCTGCTCGACATCGCGCGCTGGCGCGGCAAGGACGCCCTCGACCCGGCCGAGACCTTCACCCACGAGGACCTCATGGCCTGCGCCAGGGCCCAGGGCGCTGAAATCCGGCAGCACGACATCCTCGTCGTACGCACCGGCTGGATCGCCCAGTACTACGAGAAGGGCGAGGCCGAGTTCTTCAAGGATTTCGTCGAGCCCGGACTCACTCACTCGAAAGAACTGGTGCAGTGGTTCTGCGACATGGAGATCCCCAACCTGGTCACCGACACCATCGCCAACGAGGTCACCGTCGACCCGGTCTCGGGCGTGGTGCTGCCCCTGCACAACGCGCTGATGCGCAATCTCGGCGTGACCCTGACCGAGATCGCCTGGCTCGAGGATCTCGCCGCCGACTGCGCCGAAGACGGCCAGTACACCTTCCTCTACACCGCGGCGCCGCTCAAGATCGTCAACGGCGCCGGCGCGCCGGTGAATCCCGTCGTCATCAAGTGAGGCGGGGCCGGGGCGCGACGGCCTGACCCGTTCCCGCCATCAAGCCCGTGCCCGGCGCCGCGGGGCAGGTTTTCCGCGGTGACGCAGGCGAGGTCGCCGCCGTTGTGGAGGCAACTCAACCCCGCGCGCCCGCGGCACAGCCGCATGTGCCCGGCGCGGTCGGCCGCGCCTCGCCGGCCGCTCGCAGGCTGACCGGGCCAGCCGATGCACGCGACGCGAGGGGCCGCTAGACTGGCGGTCCTCACATCGTCGCGAGTCCACCCATGGTCCGATTGCCCGCCCTGTTCGCCCTGCTCGTCATGACCCTGTTCGGGCTCGTCGCCGTCAGCCCCGAGGCGGAGGCCCGGCGCCTCGGCGGCGGTGGTTCGTTCGGTGGCAAGTCGGCCTTCAGCACGCCCTACAAGCGCGCCGCGAAACCCGTGCGCACGCCGCGCCAGCAGCAGGCTGCGCAGCAGAACCAGACCGTGCGCCAGGGCTACGCCCAGCGCGGTGGCCTGATGGGCATGCTCGGCGGGCTGGCCATCGGCGGCCTGCTCGGCGCGCTGTTCTTCGGCGGCGCGTTCGAGAATCTCAACCTGCTCGACATCCTGGTGTTCGGCGGCATCGCCTTCATGCTGTTCAAGCTGCTCGGCGCGCGCGCCGCGCGGAGCGTGCCGGCAGCGGACGGCGGCGGCTACGCGGGAAGCGGAGCGCCGGGCGGCGGTGCGGCGGCGGGCGGTGGCAGCGGTTTCGAAAGTTCGGACTGGTTCCGCCGCGGCACGGCCCGCGACGCGACGGCGCCCGGGTCGGTGCCCGATGCCGAATTCGATGCAAGGTCCGACGCATCCGCGCTCGAGCTGCCACCGGACTTCGATGCCGAGGCCTTTCTGGCCGGTGCGCGCCACGCCTATCGCGACCTCCAGCAGGCCTGGGATCAGCGCGATCGCGACACCCTGCGTGCGCTCGCCACGCCGAGCATGTACCGCGAACTCGACGAACGTCTCGCTGACCTGCCGGACGACAACCGCACCGATGTGCTCAAGGTCGAGGCCGAACTGCTCGAAGTGATCGACCTCGACGACCTGTTCGAAGCGACCGTGCTGTTCGACGCCCTGCTGCGCGAGGAGCGCGGCGAGCGCCCGCAGCAGGTGCGCGAGGTGTGGCATTTCACCCGTCCGCGCGACGCCGCCCGGCCGACCTGGTTCCTCGACGGCATCCAGCAGCTCGAAGACTAGACTGCGCGGGGGCGCTCCGGCGCGCCGCGTAGGCGCGCGTGGAGCCCGCGGCGACCTGGTCGCGGCGGCCGCGACGGGCTTTGCCGTGTGCGGTCGACGCCGGGCCGCCACGCCACCCGCCGCTTGCGCGCTCCTGAACATTGGCGAGCTGCCCGGCGGCGCTGCCGCGACACGCGGGCCGGCATGGGGTCGCTCGCAAAGGCTCTGCGCAATGGATCGCAGCGGTGCCGCTGACACGTCTGCTACCGGGCTCGCGCGATATTTCCGCGCTCGTCGTGAGGGATAAAAACCCTTTGTAATCGGGGCATTTCCGCGTTGTGACCCGGCGCGCGGATCCATCGCCCGTCGCGCAGCGTATGTCGTCAAGTCGTCCACCCGACCGCCGCTACCCGGTCTTATGTCGCACTTCCCCAACACCCGTCGCGTGCGCTCGATCGCCTGTCTCTGCGCCGGTCTGCTGTCCTGGCAGTTCGCCGCGGCGCGCGGTCTCGAGGTCGTCGTCGACGGCGCCGGGGACGCGGCGGTCGTCGTCGCGCTCTATGCTGCGGACGGTGCCGCGCTCGGCGTCGCTGCGCGCGACCGGACGACGCACGTCGTCGACCAGGTGAACAAGCGCTTCGTGCCGGCGCTCACCGCGATCACGGTGGGCGATGCGGTGAGCTTCCCCAACAGCGACGACATCCGTCACCACGTGTATTCCTTCTCACCGGCCAAGACCTTCGAGCTGCCGCTCTATCACGGCGTCCCCACCGCGCCGGTCGACTTCGATGTCGCCGGCAAGGTCGTACTCGGCTGCAACATCCACGACAGCATGGCGGCCACCATCTACGTCCTCGACACCGCCGTACACACCCTGACGATCGACGGCATCGCGCGCTTTCCCGATCTCGCGGCGGGCGACTACCGGGTCGTGATCCATCATCCGCGCCAGGTGAACGACGATGGTGCACGGCGCTTCGCGGTGCACGTCGACGCCGACGCCCCCGCGCGCCTCGACATCGGCATCAGCCTGGCCTCGCCGCCGGCACCGGAGCTGTCGGCACTGGAAGCGCGCTTCAAGGCGCTGCGCGACGAGCCGTGATCCGATGCGTGGGCGCAGTCTCAACACCAAGATCGTCACCCTGCTGATCGCGGCGCTCGGCGCCTGTCAGGTCGTCACCCTGGTCGCCGTGCTGGTCGCCACCCACCGCAGCGTCCGTGCCGACCTGGAACGCGAACTGCAGACGGCCGACACGGCCTTCGCCCAGTTGTTCGAACAACGCTACCTGCAACAGCTCGAATCGGTCGACGTGCTGGCCGCCGACTTCGGCTTCAAGCGCGCCGCGGCCAGCGGCGATGCGCCGACCATCGCTTCTGCCCTCGGCAACCATGCCGCGCGCGCCGAGGCTGCGTTGGCCGTGCTGGTCGACCCCGCCGGCGCGGTGATCGCCGCGAGCGGCGCCGATCCCGCGCTGTTCGATTCACCGGGCTGGCAGGGCCTCGTGCAGAACGCGCGCGAGCACGACATCGACGCCCGTACCCTCGCCGTCGGCGGCCGCGCCTACCAGCTGGTCGCGGTGCCGGTGCAAGCCCCGCAGCGCATCGCCTGGCTGGTCATGGGCTTTCACGTCGACGATGCCCTGGCACGGCGTTTCCGCGACCTCACCGGGCGCGAGATCTCGTTCGTCAGCGGCGGCGAGGTGCCGGCGGTGGTCGGTTCGACCCTGCCGCCGGCGGCGCGGGGTGACCTGCCGGCGACCCTGGTCACGGCGCCGGTCGACGGCACCCGCGCGCTCTACCTCGACGGCGACGACTGGTTGACGCGCGTGCGGCCGCTCGATGCGCGCGATGGCGCGGTGATCGCCGTACTGCAGGAGTCGCTGTCGCGCGCGCTGGCGCCCTACCACGAACTGTCGTTGCGCCTGGCGTTGCTGTTCGTCGTCGCCCTCGGCGCAGCGTCGGCGGCCGGTATCGCGGTCACCCGCGGCATCACCCGCCCGCTGCGCAGCCTGATGAATGCCGCTGCGCGCATCGGTGAAGGCCACTACGGCACGCCCATCGCGGTCGAGGCCGACGACGAAGTGGGGCGCCTCGCCGCCACGCTCGACAGCATGCAGTCGGAAATCGGCGAGCGCGAGAACCGCATCATCCACCAGGCTCACCACGACGAGCTGACCGGCCTGCCCAACCGCCGGCTTGCCGTCGAGCGCCTGCACGGCGCCATCGCACGTGCCGCCGGCAGGCCGTTCACGGTGGCGCAGATCGATCTCGCCCGCTTCAAGCACATCAACGACACCTTCGGCCACCACGTCGGCGACGTCGTACTGGAGGAGACGGCGCGACGCCTGGTCGGCGCGCTGCGACCGGGCGATACCGTGGCGCGCCTGGGCGGCGACGATTTCTTCGTGATCCTGGAAGACTGCGTTCTCGAAGCCGGGCTCGCGGTCATCGAATCGCTGCGGACCATCCTGGGCCAGGCAGTCAGTCTCGACGGCATGCAGGTGTCGCCGGATTTCCGCATCGGCATCGCCACCTGTCCCGAGCATGGCGACGATCCCGCCGCGCTGATGCGCCGTGCCGAGATCGCGCTCTACGACGCCAAGGATTCGCATCGCCGCACCGTGGTCTATGCCAGCGGACGGGACGACGACCACCTGCGCCAGCTCGCCATCGTCAGCGACCTGCCGGGCGCGCTGGAACGCGGCGAGGTGAGCCTGCACTACCAGCCCAAGATCAGTTTCGTCGACGGCCGCGCCCACCACGCCGAGGCGCTGGTGCGCTGGACCCACCCGGAGTTCGGCTTCATGCCGCCGGACGAGTTCATCCAGGTGCTGGAGGAATCGGGCAACATCGGCCTGCTGACCGAGTGGGTGATCACGACCGCGATTGCCCAGATTCGCGCGTGGGCCGACGACGGCCTGGACATCGGCGTCGGCATCAACCTGTCCGCCATGGACCTGCTCGACCTCGAGCTGCCGGAACGCCTCGTCGCCCACGTCGAGGCGGCCGGTCTGCGCCGCCGCCAGCTCATCCTCGAGATCACGGAGAGTGCCGTGATGCGCGATCCGCAGACTGCCGTCGACGTGCTCGGGCGCCTGCGCGAAGCCGGCTTCCGCCTCGCCATCGACGACTTCGGCACCGGCTACTCCTCGCTCGCCCAGCTCAAGCGCCTGCCGGTGGACGAACTCAAGATCGACAAGTCCTTCGTGCTCAACCTGCGCGAGGACGGCGACGACGCCACGATCGTGCGCTCGACCATCGATCTCGCGCACTCGATGGGTCTCGCGGTCACCGCCGAGGGCGTCGAGACCGCCGCCTGTTACGCCCTGTTGCAGAGCTATGGATGCGACGTCGCCCAGGGTTACCTGATCGCGCGGCCACTGCCGGCCGCGGACCTCGAGGCATGGCTGCGCGCGATGAACGCGCGCGGCGGCGCCTTCCTGGTCCGCGCGGCATGAAACGCCTCCCGCATCGCGTAGTCTTCATCGCGTTGCTGGCAATGCCGCTGGCCAGCGCGGCGGCCGAAGGCTTCGACTGGCTGTCGCACAACAGCCGCCTGCTCGCCACCGGCGGCGGCAGCCAGCTCGAGGGCCAGGCCGGCGGCGGCATCGTGCCCTGGGCAGTGCTGGCCGGTTACGGTTCGAGCGACGAGGTGGCGGCGACCGGTTTCTACACCCACGTCGAACTCGACGACTACGCGCTCGACGCCTACGGCGTGGCGGTCAGTTTCGATAACCGGGTGGAGCTCTCGCTGGCGCGCCAGGAATTCGATCTGGGCACCCTCGGCGACGCCCTCGGGCTGGACGACAAGTCGTTGCGCCAGAACATCGTCGGCGCCAAGGTCCGCCTCGCCGGCGACCTCGTCTACGGCCGCCTGCCGCAGCTCGCGGTCGGCCTGCAGGTCAAGTCCAACCTCGATTTCGGCATCCCGTCGGCGGTCGGCGCACGGCGCCGCCACGACACGGACTTCTACCTTTCGGCGACCAAGCTGTGGCTGGCCGGCCTGTTCGATCGCAACGTCTTCGCCAACGCCACCCTGCGCTACTCGCGCGCCAACCAGGGCGGGTTGCTCGGCTTCGGCGGCGATCGCGACGACAGCCGCGATGTCCTGTTCGAAGGATCGGCCGGGGTGTTCGTCAACCGCTACCTCGCGCTCGGCTTCGAGTACCGCCAGCAGCCGGACAATCTCGGCTTCTCAGACCAGGACGACTGGTTCGACGTCTTCGTCGGCGTGTTCCCGAACAAGCACGTCTCGATCGTCGCGGCCTATGCCGATCTCGGCACCGTGGCCACCCTCGAGGGCCAGAAGGGCTGGTACCTGTCGCTGGAACTCGCCTACTGAGCGCGGAGACCGATCATGAAGTACTGCCTGGCTGCCGCCCTGCTGTCGTCGCTCCTCGGCGTGGCCGGTTGCGCGAATACGTTATCGTCTTCTCCAGGGTCGTCCGCGGCCACGCTCTACGACGATCTCGGCCAGGGTCCCGGCATCGCCGCCCTGGTCGACCAGTTCCTGTGGCGGCTCGCCGACGACGAACGCGTCAACCAGCGTTTCGCCGAGACCAACATCACGCGCTTCCGCGAGAAGCTGAACGAGCAGTTCTGCGTGCTGAGTGGCGGCCCCTGCATCTATACCGGCGACAGCATGCGCGAAGTCCATGCCGGCCACGACATCCGCGAAGCGCAGTTCAACGCCGTGGTCGAGGATCTGATCGAGGCGATGGAGTCGCTCGACATCGCCACCGGTACCCAGAACCGGCTGCTCGCCGTGCTCGCGCCTTTGCACGGCGACATCGTCGCGCGTTGAGTACCTGCATCGCGGTGAGACGCGCGACGTCCGGACCCGTTCGGGGCAGGGGATGGAATTCAGCGGCAGGACCAGGGCGAACGGTCGCGCGGTATGGCGGTCGGTAGCCGTGTTGCCGCGGCAAAAGAGTCGTTGCGCGTCGGCGGGGATGGCCGTAATCTCGGCCTGCAGCGGCCCACTCGGGCACCGCAGGAGCACCGCCCATGTTGCGCCTTCGAACGGGATCGATCCGCTGGATCTTCGCCATCGCCGGCCTCGTCGCGCTCGCGCCGCCGGGCGTGAACGCCGCCTACCTGGAGACACCGTTCGCCGGCCAGTTGTTCGTCGAGTTCGTCGGCGCGAATAACGGCCTGCTCTACCTCGAGTTCGGCCTCGGCACACCAAGCATCACCTCGCAGCAGTCCGAGCGCCAGGTCGCGATCGAGATGACCAAGCGATCCGGTGGTGGTGTGCCGACGGCAACACCTGCGGTGTACGCGGGGGATTTCTATCCCGCCGGTAGCGCGCTCGATTTCTACTTGTACTCCAACCATCTGAACGTCAAGCGCTGGGTGTTCTCGAGTTCGCTGGTGGGCACGCCGAGCGATGCCGAACGTACCGCGTTCCTCGACACGGATGACTCCCTCGGCCTCGGTGGCAGCGCTATCGAAGCCCTCGGGCCGGGTGATTGGATCCTGCACCTCGACGACCCGATCTCCTTTCTCGTCGACGACGACGACGACGATTTCGTCGTGCGCGTGTACGTCGAGCCGGTGCCGCTGCCCGGTGCGGCGTTCCTGTGCGCTTCCGGCCTCGTAGGGCTGGCCTGCCGCGGCGGCCGCCACGCACGGCGGCAGGACCGGGTGATGGGGTCCGCCTGAGCGCGTCCTCTGCGGCTGTTTGCCGTGCCCGCGCTACGGCAACCGGTTGGCCGAGCCCCGCAGTGCCGTGACGGTAAGCGGCGCCTGCCTAAAGTAATCGGCAGCGTGGTCGTCTCCGCGCGTTGGCCCGAGCCGCCTGCAAACGCCGTATGCGCCTGACCACCTCCTGGCTCGACTATCCCCACTTCGTGCTCCTCGGTTGGAGCGGCCTTGTGATCGTCGCCCTGCTGTTGCCGCTCGCCTATCTGGTTTACGACTTCCTGTGCAAGCGCCTCGATCCGGCGCCGGGTACCCGCCAGGTTATCGCGATCGCGTTATTCGTCGCCTGCGTGGTGCTCGTCTATGGCGATGAGCTGGTGATTGCGCGGGAGGCGCAGAAGCTCTGCGTCAACGAGGCGGGATTGAAGGTCTACGCGAAAGCGGAAGTCGATGGGTTCATCGGCGGATCCCGCGAGGTTCTGGACCGCGGCTTCGCGTATTACGAAACACGAGTCGGCCTGCAACGTTGGATACGCGTCGCGAAAGTAAGTGCTGTACCCAACGCCGAGGCCCTCGCAGCCTCGGAACCCCGGTACCGGATCGTGAGGAACCATGACTGGAAGACAGTAGGTGGCCGCAGCGTACGCGTACCGAGGAAAGGCGACGAGGTTCTCGTCGAAGACATCGAGAGCCCGCAATCGGAGTACGAAGTGGTGACGAACGGGCAGGGCGAGGGTTACGAGTGCCGTTATCGCCAGACGCTCGAGATCCGCAACCGCGAATCGGGCAAGGTCATGGGAAGCAATCACACCTTCGAGATCTGGCGAGGGTGGGTCCGCAGCATCTCCCCCGTTCCCGGGGTGGCCATGCGCTACACCTGTGCAGGGCCCTTCAACCCGCCGCGCGTGAATCAAACCTATGATGACCGCTACGGCAACTTGGTCCGGGCTGTACTGCAGCCGCGGCGCCGCCAATAGGGCCGGGAGCGCCACCAGCGCTTCTGATGGCTCGGCTCGAAAGAGGCAGCGAATCCGGAATGGGACGCCTATGAACCCCATCGACTACTACCGCGCGCTCGAGCCCTACATCATCAGCTACGGCGGTACGGGGCGAGCGGCTTTCCTGGTCGGCGTATTGGCTTTCTGGTTCGCCTTTTTCGCGCCCCGGAAGTGGCTGAAGCGCGCACGTTACCGGTTGCTGGTGGCTCTGCTTCTGCTCGTCGGAGGAATTGCGCTCATCTATCAGGAGACCTTTACGATTGCCAGGCAGGCCAAGTACCTGTGCGAGCACGAAGCCGGTGTAAAGATTTTCAGGACCGTCCGGGCACCCGGGCTTCTTGGGTTGGGTGGCATTGTTTCCTGGGTGCAATACGGTTTTGAGTACGCCGAACTCCAAACCGTAATGAACGGTAAGTTGCGCGCGGAACGCGTGCTCGATAAAGCCACTGGCAAACGAAGCATAAAAGAATACCGCGTCGAAGAGTTCATCAGTGAGTACGAATATGGGTCGGAATGGCTTTCAACTCCGGCCTGTTGCAGTGGTCGTCGCAATTTTGTGCGTGTGCGAAAAACTGGCGAAATACTGGGTCAGGAAGTGATGATTTGGATACGTCGCCCTCACATCGATCGACTGTTTGCGCCGATCGTAGAAGAGGCACCTATACGGTGCTACGGGCCGGGGCGCCCAGGAACGCAGGTCGTCCCCACAATGCGTACCGATGATTTTGTGAAAGCGGTTCTCGTTCCGACAAGTTATGCAGGAGACGGCGAGCCATGAACTATCGTGAGAAGTATCGGGGACAGACCACGTTATTTCGCAACGGGGACCGAGTATGGGGGGCAGACCCTGAGGGATCCAGCGCAACGAGCGCCGCTCGCTCGACGCTGCACTCGCCAGCCTGGTCGAGAAGCGTGCCGTCACCGCCGCCCAATACCGCGCGCGCTGGATGGCCGAATTGGCGGACGTCGAATCGCGCCTGGAATCCTATGCCGAGGAAATCGCCAAGGCCGAGCGCCGTGTCGCCTTGCAAAGGCTGACGGCGCCGGTCGCGGGCACGGTGCAACAGCTCGCCGTGCACACCGTGGGCGGCGTGGTGACCGAGGCGCAACCGGTGATGCTGATCGTACCGGACGACGCCCCCATCGAAGTCGAGGCGATGGTCGAGAATAAGGACATCGGCTTCGTGCGCGAAGGGCAGGAGGCTGCGGTCAAGGTGGAGACCTTCAACTTCACGAAGTACGGCTACCTCACCGGCCGCGTGCGCAAGGTCTCGCGCGACGCCGTCGCCGACCCCGAGCACGGCCTGCATTACCTCGCCCACGTGGCCCTGGACAGCACCACCATGCGCATCGACGGCCATGCCGTTGCGCTCGAACCCGGCATGGCGGTGAGCGTGGAGGTGAAGATGGGGAAACGCCGGGTGATCGAGTTTCTGCTGAGCCCTTTGTTGCGGTATCGGCAGGAGAGTTGGAGGGAGCGATGATGGCGCTTACGAGACGGTGAATGATGGCCGAGGACATAGTGACGCGCTCTCGCGGTACGCCTCTCGGCGTGACGACATCTCCGTCCTTCGATCCTAATAGTAATGCCTGGATGCGCGTGAGGATTGCCCATGCTCGCTGGTAACTGGTGGTTGGAATTTCTCGACTACGCTCAGGGCTACGGGCGACCTGAGCTCATCGTCGCCACGTGGACGATCGTGGTCCTGCCGTCATTGTTGTGGTTTATATCGAAGTACGGCCCGCGCCTGTGGAGTCTGCGCGTGCTTCTTGTCGCTGTGGTCTGGTGTCCCGTGTTCCCTTGGGTGTATCGAGATTGGATTTTCACGCAGGGCGGGCCGGCTTGCTTTGTCGTCCTGTTCTTAGCTGTAGGAGTTCCCTGGATCTACTTCGGGTGCCTGCGCGGAAAACCGAACGTGCCGGAACGCCTCTTAGCCATATGCACGGTGGCAGTAATTTTTGCATACGCAGATGTCGTAACGATCGCTGTGCAAGCGCAACGTATCTGCGTGCGGGATCGCGGCGCCACGGTGTTCGAACCCGTCACCGTGCCTGGATTTGCAGGAGTTCTCGATGCGGAATACTGGCTTGCGCATGGATTCACGTTCATTGAAGGCAAGCGCTCGCCTCGCGGACCGATTCTCCGCTTCTCGAAATCCGGCCCAAAATTTAGGGACATTCGGCAAGAGGAGGTGGATGTTTTCGCGAGCGAATACGAAGTTGCACGTCAAACGATCGCGTCCCCGCCGTGTTGCACTATCTTTCAAACATTGGTTCAAAAAATCGCGACGAAAGAGATCGCGGGTCAACGAAATAGCGTAGTAATTCGACCGAGTTATTTAGACCGGCTATTTCTGGATCTCTTTCCGATTGAGCACAGACCAATAACCTGCGGTCGCGTCTATGACATTCTCCCGCGTACACACGCGGATACATCTACGCTGCATTTTCTGCATGCCGTGCTTCATCCAAAAAGCTCCGCCGTAAACGAGTAGCTAGGCTATGAATTACATCGATTATTATCGTTATGCATGGTTTTCCAATCTCGCATATGTCCATTGGGACGCCGGTGCAGTCGAGTCCCCAGGAGCCATGGTGGAAGCAGGTGCGGACCCGGTGAGAAGTATCGGGGATAGACCACGTTATTTCGCAACGGGGACCGAGTATGGGGGGCAGACCCTGAGGGATCCAGCGCAACGAGCGCCGCTCGCTCGACGCTGCACTCGCCAGCCTGGTCGAGAAGCGTGCCGTCACCGCCGCCCAATACCGCGCGCGCTGGATGGCCGAATTGGCGGACGTCGAATCGCGCCTGGAATCCTATGCCGAGGAAATCGCCAAGGCCGAGCGCCGCGTCGCCTTGCAAAGGCTGACGGCGCCGGTCGCGGGCACGGTGCAACAGCTCGCCGTGCACACCGTCGGCGGCGTGGTGACCGGGGCGCAACCGATGATGCTGATCGTGCCGGACGACGCCCCCATCGAAGTCGAGGCGATGGTCGAGAACAAGGACATCGGCTTCGTGCGCGAAGGGCAGGAGGCCGCGGTCAAGGTCGAAACCTTCAATTTCACCAAGTACGGCTACCTCACGGGACGTGTGCGCAAGGTCTCGCGCGACGCCGTTGCCGATCCGGAGCACGGGCTGCACTACCTCGCCCACGTGGCCCTGGGCAGCACCACCATGCGCATCGACGGCCACGCCGTTGCGCTCGAACCTGGCATGGCGGTGAGCGTGGCAGTGAAGATGGGCAAGCGCCGGGTGATCGAGTTCCTGCTGAGCCCCTTGTTGCGGTATCGGCAGGAGGTCTGGCGGGAGCGGTGATGCGATTACTCGATCAAGCAGGCGCCGATTCTAAGTCGCTCGGCGGATTGGAGCTCGCACAGCGATTCGACCGTAGGCGACGTCGCGCACCTAACGGAACCGTGATAGCAGGTAACACATGCACTTGACTACCTCATGGCTCGACTTCCCCAAATTCCTGCTCATCGGCTGGAGCGGCTTGGTATTCGTCGCCTTACTTCTGCCGTTTGCTTATCTGATCTACAAACTCCTGATCAAGTTGCTCGATCCTGGCCCAACGAGCCGCCAAATCATTGCAGCCTGGCTTTTAGCCGCGTGCGTGTTGGTCGTCTATGGCGATGAGTTCGTGATCGCGCGTGAGGCGCAGAAGCTATGCGTCAGCGAGGCAGGATTGCGTGTGTATGAAACAGTACAAGTTGATGGATTTATTAATCCATTCGGGAGTGGCAAAGAGACAATAGAACAAGGGTTCCAATTCATGGAGAAGCGGAGCGGATTCCACCGATGGATACACATTTCCAAGATCGGGGGCGAGGTGGTCGTCAAGACAATCGAGCACCCAGAATCCATCTACGAAGTCGTGACACGTGGGCAGGGAGCAACGTCTAGGTGTTGCTATCGGAACACCCTGGAGATTCGGGAGCGAACAACGGGCAAGCTGAAGGGGAGCTACTACACCTACACGATCAAGCGTGGTTGGATCAGAAGCATTAGCCCAGTGTCCGGTCGACCAATGAGCTATCGCTGCACAGGGCCATCAGCACCAACGCTACATACACAACCTGCATATCAAGCAACTGACGAGCTAATAAGCCACGTACTCTCGCCACGGCAACGAGATTAAGGATGACATCGAAGTATCGGGGACAGACCACGTTATCTCGCAACGTGATGATGCGCCCTGAGCCCGGGCGCCCAATTCGGGGTCGGTCAATCGATGCCCACGCGCCGCGGCGCGCACGCTAATGCACTAGCCGTCACCCGATTGGAGCCACCTGCCCGGTTGGTCGGCCCACTTCGATCGAACCCGGAGCGCTGAATACGGACCAAGCAGACAGCACTTCCCGCGGAGACCCTCCATGCCCCGCATCGCACTGCTCGTTCTGCTGCTGCTTCCCACCCTGGCCAGCGCCAACCCCGCCCTGCGCCCGGACGGCCTGGTCTTCGACGCGGTCGTCGCGCCCGACGGCCGTCTCAGCGCGCCGCTCTACCTCACCCGCCGCGGCGAGTACTTCGCCGAACTGCTGCTCGAACGCGATGCCGCCGGCCGGCGGCCCGCCGATCTGCCCTTCGCCGGCGAGGTGCGGGTATTGCGGCGCGAGAAGCCGGTGTTCACGCGCGACTTCTCCACCGATCTCGGCGCGGACCAGCCGGCGGCGACGCTGTTCCGCGTCACCACCGATCGCGAGCTGCCGCTGAAGACGCCGCTGACCCTGGTGCTCGACGGCGCCGGCGCGCCGCCGGCGGGCGCGACATTGCGCCTGCAGGTGCGGTTGAAGCCGAACCCGGGGTCCTACTTCCTGCGCTGAGGTGGCCGCGGCGCGGCCGGGGCGGGTGTGGAACGGCCTCAGTGGCGCGTCAAATTGCGGATGGAACTGCGCGCGACGTCGAGTTCGCGCTGCAGGAGGGCGTGCGCGGAATCGGAGGGCAGGGGCTTGGAGAACCAGAAGCCCTGGGCCATGCCGCAGTTGAGATCGCGCAGCTTCTGCGCCTGCTCCTGGGTCTCCACGCCCTCGGCGATGACGTTCATCTCGAGTACGCGGCCGAGGTTGATGAGGGCATCGACGATGCGGTTGTCGCGGCCGCCGTTGGCGCTGCCGGTGACGAAGGTGCGATCGATCTTGAGGGTGTCGTAGGCGAACAGGTTGAGGTAGCTGAGCGAGGAATAACCGGTGCCGAAGTCGTCGAGGTGGAGCTTGACGCCGAGCTTCTGCAGCGCCGACAGCTCGCGCACCGTCTCCGCTTCGTGTTCGAGCAGGGCGTTCTCGGTGATCTCGAGGTGCAGCGCGGCGGGCGCGAGCCCGGTGTCCTCGAGGATGGCCTGGGTGCGCGCGGCGAAGTCGGGTTCGGAGAACAGGCGCGAGGACACGTTGACGCTGATCGAGAGCTCGGCCAGGGTCGGATCGGAGAGCTGCCAGGCGCGGGTCTGGCGGCAGGCTTCGTGCATCACCCACCAGGTGAGCTGGCCGATGCTGCCGGATTCCTCGGCCAGGGGGATGAAGTCGTCCGGGGCTAGCAGGCCGCGCACGGGATGGAACCAGCGCACCAGGGCCTCGAAGCCGACCACGCGCATGTGGTCGAGCGAGACGATGGGCTGGTAGTAGACGGCCAGCTCGTTGCGCTGCGCGGCGGCGCGGAGATCCGTCTCGAGTTCGAGGCGGGCCAGCGCCGTTTCGTGCATGACGTTGTCGAACACCGCGTAGGAGCCGCTGCGCCGACGCTTGGTGCGGTACATGGCGAGGTCCGCATCGCGCAGCATGTCGGCCGAGCGCTCGTACTTGGAATCGGCCAGCGCGATGCCGATGCTGGCGGTGGCGTAGAGCTCCTTGCCGGCGATGATGAACTTCTGGCTCATCAGGTCGTGCAGGCGCTCGGCGACCAGGGTGGCCTCGGCCAGCCCCGCGACATCGCCGAGCAGGATGGCGAACTCGTCGCCGCCGAGCCGCGCGACCGAGTCGCCGGGGCGTACGAACTTGCCGAGCCGCCGGCCTATCTCGATCAACAAGGCATCGCCGGCGGCGTGGCCGAGGCTGTCGTTGATCGACTTGAAGCGATCGAGATCGAGGAACAGCACGGCGAACTTGCGGCTGCGATCGCGCTTGAACTGGCGCAGCGCGAGGTCGAGACGATCGAGGAAGAGGTTGCGGTTGGGCAGGCCGGTGAGGGCGTCGTGCAGGGCCTCGTGCACGAGCATGGCCTCGGTCGTCTTGCGGTCGGTGATGTCGGTGAGCGAGCCGGCGATGCGGGTGGCCTGGCCGTCGGCGCCGCGCACGGCGACGCCGCGCGCGAGCACCCATTGCGGCTTGCCGTAGCCGTCGATCATGCGGAACTCGTACTCGAAGTGCGGGGTGAGGCCGTCGAGATGCGCTTCGAGGGCTTTCTTGAGGCCTGCGCGGTCCTCGTCGACGACGCGGTCGAGCCAGGTCTCGGGGATCGGCAGCGCCGCCTCGGCGTCGAGCGCGAGTATGTCGAACCAGCGTGGCGAGTACCAGGTGCGCCCGGCATCGAGATCCCAGTCCCAGATGCCGTCGCGGGCGCCGGCCACGGCCAGGGCGAAGCGGCGTTCGCTCTCGCGCAAGCGCAGGTCGGCGGCCTGGCGCGCCATGGCGTAGCGCAGGGTGCGCGAGACCAGTGCCGGCGACAGCTCGCGCTTGACCAGGTAGTCCTGCGCGCCCTTGGCGACCAGTTCGAGCGCGGTATTCTCGTCCTCGATGTTGGTCATGATGACAACCGGTACGCGCTCGTCGACGGCGCGCACGCGATGGAGGTTGTCGATGCCGTCCCCGTCGGGCAGGTTGAGGTCGAGCAGCACCAGGTCGAAGCGCTCGTTCTGCAGCGCCTCGATGCCGAGGCCGACGCGCGTGCGCTGGACCAGGCGCACGCCGGCGAAACTGGTCTGGCGCAGCAGGTCGGCGACCAGCTCGGCCTCGATGCGATCGTCTTCGATGTGCAGGAAGGCGAGTGGACGTTTGTCGTTGCTCATGATTCCTGCTCGCTATCAGGCCAGTCGGGTGACGTGATGGGGCGGTCGCGGCAGCTCGACCAGTACCGTGGTGCCCCCGCCGGTACTGTCCTCCAGGCGAATGGTACCGCCGTGACGTTCGACGATGCGACGGCAGAGCGCGAGGCCGAGCCCGCTGCCGGGGTACTCCTCCTGGGTGTGCAAGCGGCGCCCGGGCTCGAACACCCGCTCGCGGTGCGCACTGGCGATGCCGATGCCGTTGTCGGCGATGCTGAGGCAATAGCTGGTGTCGTCGCTGTCGAGGCTGATGTGGATCTCGGGTGGCTCGCGGCCACGGAACTTGATCGCGTTGCCAATCAGGTTGACCAGCAGGTGGGTGAGCTGCTGGGCGTCGCCGACCACCGCCGGCAGGCCGGTGGTGACGACGTGCGCGCGGCTCTCGTCGATCTCGACCTCGAGGTGGGCGAGCGCGTGCTCCAGGCAGTCGTTGAGATCGACCAGGCTGGGGCGGGTCTCGCGCAGGCTGATGGCGAGGTACTCGGTCATGTCGTCGAGCAGCTTGCCGGCGCGTTCGGCGGCGCTGCGCAGCTGGCGGCGTAGCTGGCTACGGTCGGCCGCGCTGTCGTCGTCGAGACGCTGGGCGAGGCGTGCGATCTGCTGCACCGGCTGCTTGAGGTCGTGGGAGAACACCAGCGCCATGTCCGACAGCTCGCCGCTGGGGCGTTCGCGCGCCGCGTCGAGCACGCGCAGGGCACCGCCGCTGGCCGGTACCAGGCAGCCGAGCAGGTTCCTCGGCGTGCGGCGCAGGTGCAGTTCGCCAGCGCCATCGCGGAGCAGGATGCGGCAGTCGTCCTGGTGGCCGACCAGAAAGCCGGCCCAGGTCTCGCGCGCCGCGGCATCGCCGCACAGGGCGTCGAGCGGGCTGCCGGTGAGCGCCGCGGCCGGGCTATCGAGGGCGGCGGCGAAGCGCGTGTTGACCTGCTCGATACGCCCGTCCGCGCGGCAGCTCACGGCGGCCAGCGGCAGGGCATCGAGGTCGGCGCCGGCCGGCGCGGCCGCGGGCGGGGCATGGGCGGCGAGGATCTCGCGGGCGATGTCGGGCAGGGCCATGAAGCCGGCGCTGCTCTTGCGCACGATGGCGGCAAGCACCGTGCCGGGATTGAGGCAGCGAGCGAGGACGTCGTTCTCGTGGCCGAACAGCACCACCGGGGCCGCCGGCCAGCTGCGGCGCAGCAGGGCGCGGAGCTTGCCGGCGTCGAGGCCGTCGAGGCGCGCGGCGAGGATGACGAGGTCGGGCGCCGCGCCGGCGAGGTGGTCGAGCAGCCCGGCGGCGTCGCCGACGCTGAGGAGGTCGGCGTCGGGAAATTCGCGCGCGAGCATCATCCGTGCCAGCTCGCGGTCGCCCGGGCTGGAATCGATGATCAACAGACGCGTGCGTTCAGACATCGGTCGCCAACTGGTTGGAGCCCTCGATCGAGGTTCATGGCGGCGGTGTTCGGCGCGCACGGCAACGGACGCTGCCGCGCCGGCTGGCGCACGCGGCCTGTGGGCACCCGTTGCCTCTCCCCCTTTATACTAATAATTGTGGTGTTTAGGCCCCGAAAGCACAAGCTTTGGGGTAGTTGTCACCATTTTTCACATCCCCGTTCGTAAACGATCTTGTCTTCGGGGAATCGCTCTCAGCGCAGCTTGAAGCGTTGGATCTTGCCGGTGGCGGTTTTCGGCAGGGCCTCGACGAACTCGAGCCAGCGCGGGTACTTGTACGGCGCGAGGTGGGTCTTGACGTGCTGCTTGAGGGTCTCGGCGAGGGCGGCCGAGCCCGCCTGGCCGGGCCGGAGCACGACGAAGGCCTGTGGCTTGACCAGGCCGGCCTCGTCGGCACGGCCGACCACGGCGGCTTCGAGCACCGCGGGGTGGCTGATGAGGGCGTTCTCGACCTCGGTCGGCGAGACGTAGATGCCGCCGACCTTGAGCATGTCGTCGGCGCGTCCGCAGTAGACGTAGTAGCCGTCCTCGTCCTGGCGGTACTTGTCGCCGGTCACGGTCCAGGGGCCGGCAAAGGTCGTGCGCGAGCGGGCGCGGTTGTTCCAGTAGTGCGTGGCGGCGGTGGGGCCGGCGACGTGCAGCTCACCCAGCTCGCCGGCGGCGACGTCGGCACCGTGCTCGTCGACCAGGCGCACGGCGTAGCCCGGCACCGGCTTGCCGGTGGTGCCGTAGCGCACCTCGCCCGGGCGATTGGACAGGAAGATGTGCAGCATCTCCGTCGAGCCGATGCCGTCGAGGATGTCGACACCGAAATGCGCCTGCCAGCGCCGGCCGATGTCGGCCGGCAGGGCTTCGCCGGCCGAGGTGCACAGGCGCAGCGCGAGTTCGTCGGCGGCCGGCAGGTCCGGGCTCGCCAGCAGCCCGGCGTAAAGCGTCGGCACGCCGTAGAAGATGGTCGCGCGGTGGGCGCGCAGGCGTTCGAACACGGCCTCCGGGGTCGGCCGCTCGGCCATCAGCACGGTGGTCGCGCCGACCGCGAGGGGGAAGGACAGGGCGTTGCCCAGACCGTAGGCGAAGAACAGCTTGGCGGCGGAGAAGACGATGTCGTCGGCGGCGATGCCGAGCACCGGGCCGGCGTAGAGTTCGGCGGTCCGGGCGAGGCTCGCGTGCACGTGCACGGTGCCCTTGGGGGCGCCGGTCGAGCCCGAGGAATACAGCCAGAAGCAGGGCTCGTCGCTCCACGTCGCCGCGGCGCCGTCGTCGCCGCCGGCCTGCTCGAGCAGGGCGTCGAGCTGATCGTCGTCGCCGCCGGCGACGACCAGGCGTTCGAGGGTGGAGATGGTTGCCACTGCGCCGGCGAACTGGGTCGCCAGCGGCGCCGAGACGAAGGCCACGCGGGCGCGGCTGTCGGCCAGCATGTAGGCGTAGTCGTCGGCGGTGAGCAGGGTGTTGACCAGGACCGGCACGATGCCGGCACGGATGGCGCCGAGGAACAGCATCGGCAGCTCGACGGTGTCGTGCATGGCGATGAGGATGCGCTGCTCGGGCGCCAGCCCGAGACCACGCAGCATGGCCGCGGCGCGGGCCACGCCGCGTTCGAGCTCCGCGTAGCTGGTGCGGCCGCGGTCATCGATGTAGGCGCATTTCGTGCCGCGGCCCGCTTCGATGTTGCGCCCGACCAGGTCGACAGCGGCGTTGTAGGGCCGCGCCGGGTGGTCCGGCGCGGCGCCCAGCGCCAGCGTGTCCGGCGCCGCCATCAGTATTCGGGCGCCAGGGTCAGGCTGAGACCGTCGAGGGCCTCCTCGTAGGGCACCTGGCAGGCCAGGCGCGAATTGTCCTGGTAGCTGCCGGTGTCCTCGACCATGACCTGCTCGTCGGCGGCGCGCGGCTCGAGCTGGCCGGCCCAGGGTTCGTCGACGTAGACGTGGCAGGTCGAGCAGATGCACTGGCCGCCGCAGATGGCCTCGATGGGCAGGCCGCCATCGCGCAGGATTTCCATCAGGGTCAGGCCTTGGCGGGCGGCGAGGCGATGCACCTCGCCGTCGCGATCGGTAGCGATGATCGTACCCATGCTGCTCACAGTTTCACGTAGGGAAATTCGCGCGGCTGATTATTGATGCCGATGCGGGGCGGCGCAATCCAGGGTGCGAACTCACCGGGCGCGGTGACCTGGTGCATCAGCGAACGCACGTACTCGTGGTCGGTTTCGCCCGGCAGCCATTCGTGCTCGCGCGCGGCCCAGGTGGCCGCGTCGAGCAGGCGCCCCTCGGGGCTGACCTTGACCGCCGAGAACTGGCCGATCTGGCGGTGGAAGGCGCGGTGCGGCAGGGTGATCTCGAAATCGATGCCGGCTTCGCGGATGACCCGGTTCCAGCGATCGACGCCGCGCTGGCAGTCGGTGATGTAGTCGTCGCGCAGGCGCTCGTTGATCGCCGTCAGTGCCGCCACCTCGGTTTCGCGGATGGCGCCGTCGACGCACTCGGTGACGGTGTAGGGATCATCCTTGAGCTGGTGGTCGTCCTTGATGTGCGACTCCATGTAACGACCCTTCAGGCCCTGGGTGAAGTAATTGGCCGCGTTGGTCGACTGCTCGGCGCCGAACAGGTCTTCCGACACGCTGAAATGGAAGTTGACGTACTTCTGGATGGTCGGCAGGTCGATGCCGCCGAACTTGCGCACGTCGTCGGTCTTGTGTTCGCGCATGATGTCGCAGGCGCGCTGGATGACGCGGGCGACGCCGGTTTCGCCGACGTACATGTGGTGCGCTTCCTCGGTCAGCATGAACTGGCAGGTGCGCGCGAGCGGATCGAAGGCCGATTCGGCCAGCGAGGCGAGCTGGTACTTGCCGTCGCGGTCGGTGAAGTAGGTGAACATGTAGAACGACAGCCAGTCCGGGGTGCGCTCGTTGAACGCGCCGAGGATGCGCGGCTTGTCGGGATCGCCCGAACGACGCTCGAGCAGTTCCTCGGCCTCCTCGCGGCCGTCGCGGCCGAAGTGCGCCATGAGGAGGTAGACCATTGCCCACAGGTGGCGCGCTTCCTCGACGTTGACCTGGAAGAGGTTGCGCATGTCGTACAGCGAGGGCGCGGTGGCGGCGAGGATGCGCTGCTGCTCGACCGAGGCCGGCTCGGTGTCGCCCTGCGTGACGATGAGGCGGCGCAGCGGGCCGCGGTACTCGCCCGGCACGTCCTGCCACACCGGCTGGCCCTTGTGGTCGCCGAAGTTGATGGTCTTGTTCTCGGCGTTGTTCTCGGCGAGGAAGATGCCCCAGCGGTAGTCCGGCATCTTGACGTGACCGAACTGCGCCCAGCCGTCCTTGTCGACGCTGGTCGCGGTGCGGAGATACACCTCCTTGTCCTGGTACTGGTCGGGGCCGTAGGTCTTCCACCAGTGCATGAACTTGGGATGCCAGGCCTCCAGTGCGCGCTTCAGGCGACGGTCGGAGTCGAGGTCGACGTTGTTGGGGATGAGATCGCTGTAATTGATGTCTGCCATGGCGTCCTCCACGTTCACACGCGGTGCTTATTGAACTGCGGGCGCTCGCCGCTGCCGTACAGCACGAGCGCACCCTGGTCGCCGACCGCGTTGGGGCGCTGGAATATCCAGTTCTGCCAGGCGGACAGGCGCGAGAAAATCTTCGATTCCATCGTCTCCGGGCCGGGGAAGCGCAGGCTGGCTTCCATGCCGGTCAACGCGTCGGGCGAGAAGCCGGCGCGGGCCTCGACGAGGATGCGGATCTCGTCTTCCCAGTCGATGTCGTCGGGGATGAAGGTGACCAGGCCGAGCGCCTCGGCCGCTTCTGCCTCGAGCGCTTCGCCGACGCGTGCGCGCAGGCGCTCGACCGCGGCCGGCTCGTCGAGCGAACGCGCTTCGAGGCGGGTCAGGCCGTTGACCATGCGCAAGCGCCCGAAGTTGGCCGGTGACAGCGCGACCGTCGCCGGCGGGCGCTCGTCGTCCTCGAACTGGCCGGCGAGCATGAAGCTCTGGTCGGCGGCGAGGACCAGTTCAAGCAGGCTGCCGGCGAAGCAGCTGCCGGGTTCGACCGCGGCGATCAAGGTGCGCGCGGAGACGTCGAGGCGCTTGAGCACGCGTTGCGCGTAGAGCTGCACCTCGCGCACGAACCAGTGCTCGGCGTGGGCCTCGAGCAGGGCGTCGGCGGCAAGCACGCGTTCGCCATCACCTTCGCTCTTGAACATCCAGGTACCGATCTCCTCCTCGTTGAAGCGCAGGTGGAGGATGGCGTCGTCGAGTTCGCGCATCAGGGCCAGCGGCCAGAAGCGCGCGCCCGCGGCGAGGATGGCCTCGATGTCACCCGGCAGGTCGTCGAGCGGGCCCTTGACGACGAGGGTCGCGGCGCGGGCCTGGCGGTCGATGTGCACCTCGAGGTTGTCGTAGGTGACGCGGTCGCCGTCGATGCGCCGTGCGAGCGGCGCGAGGGCGACGCCGCGGGCGCTCCGCGGGCGATCGCTGGCGGCGGCGAGTTCGGCCGCGCGCGCCGCCACCGCTTCGTCGAACGCCGAGGACGGCACCACGCGATCGACCAGGCGCCAGTCCACCGCGCGCTTGCCACGGATGCCTTCCTCGATGGTGCAGAAGAAGTCCGCGCGGTCGCGCCGCACCAGGCGCTTGTCGACCAGGCGGGTGAGGCCACCGGTGCCGGGCAGCACCGCGAGCAGCGGGACCTCGGGCAGCGACACCGCGCTGGCGCCGTCGTCGGCGAGGATGATCTCGTCGCAGGCCAGCGCGAGTTCGTAGCCGCCGCCGGCGCAGGAGCCCTTGACCGCGGCGAGGTAGACCTGGCGCGAGTTGTCGGTCGCGTCCTCGATGCCGTTGCGGGTCTCGTTGGTGAACTTGCAGAAATTGACCTTGTGGGCATGCGTCGCGCGGCCCAGCATGCGGATGTTGGCGCCGGCACAGAACACCCGTTCGTGCTTCGAGTGCACCACCACGCAGCCGACCTCGGGATGCTCGAAGCGCAGGCGCTGCACGGCATCGTAGAGTTCGATGTCGACGCCGAGGTCGTAGGAATTCAGCTTGAGCTCGTAGCCCTCGCCGAGGGTGGCCTGCTCGTCGACGCGCAGGCCGAGCCAGGCCACGGCGCCGTCGCATTCGAGCGTCCAGTGGTGGTAGCGATCGGGCGCGGTCTGGAAATCGATCACGCGCGGCGTGTCCGGGGCACTCGACATGGAGCGGGTCCTCAGTTGGGGGTGGCGAGCGCGCGCACCGCGGGGTGCGCGAGCAGGGTGTTCAGACAGTCTTCGACATCGGCGCTGGAGGTGTCGAGGGTGAAATCGGCGCGCGCGTAGAGGCTGCTGCGCTCGGCCAGGATGCGCTTGAGATCGGCCATGGCGTCGCGGTGCTCGGCCATGGGGCGGTAATCGCCCTGGGCGATGACCCGTTCCATGTGCTCGCCGGGCTGCGCCTTGAGCCACACCGTGCAGCAGTGTGCGAGCAGGAAGTCGTAGGTCTCGGGCTCGGATACCAGGCTGCCGCCGACGGCGAAGACGGCGCGTTCGAAGCGTTCCAGGCTCACCGCCAGTGCGGCGCGTTCGAAGCGCCGGTAGGTCGTCTGGCCGCCGCGCGCGAAGATCTCGCTGACTGCCATGCCGGCCTCGCGCTCGATCTCCTGCACCAGCTCGACGAAGGGCAGGCCGAGGCGCTTGGCCAGCGCCGCGCCCAAGGTGCTCTTGCCGGCGCCGCGCAGGCCGATGAGGGCGAGGTGGCGCGGCGCCGGGCGCGTGCCGCCGCGCAGCCCGTCGAGCACGCGCGCGATGGCGTCCTCGTCGGCGCCGCGCAGGCGCTCGCGCGCCAGCAGGTAGTCGCTGCCCTGCGCGGCGCGGTCCTCGACCAGGTCGTCGAGGGCGACGTGCATGGCGCGGGCGATGGCCTGCAAGACCAGGATCGACGCGTTGCCCTTGCCGGCCTCGAGCTGGGCCAGGTAGCGCTCGGAGATCCCGGCCGCCTCGGCCAGGATGCGCCGCGACATGCCGCGCCGCGCGCGGATCTGGCGGACGCGCGTGCCGAGCAACGCCAGGTAGGCGTCGGTCGGGGACTGGCGGGCGTCGCTGGCAGGAACGCTCATGCAGAATAATGCTGGCTTATCGAGGCGAGATATGAATTATAGTGCAGGTCACGTGCTTGTCCAGCCACCCGACGGATCCGGCACCATTCCGGGTAGGAGACTTCAAGTTACTGAAAATCCGTATAATCCTGCCCGGCCGGCGGCTACCCGCGGGCGCCATGCCTGTGCCGTCCAGCAACGAGGTCGCGAAAATCACGCAGCGCTCGTGGTGCAAGGCAAGGCGTGAAGCGCGTGGTTTGGCGCCGCTGAACGAGCGATGAGCAACGCCGCACTGGGCCGCGAGAACACGTGATTTTTGTGCGTTTGTCGTGGGGCGGCACACTGGCAGGCCGGCGAAAGACGTCGCGAGGAAGGTCGTGGGCAAGGTGCGCGCGAGACGAGGACCGGAGTTCATGCGGATAAATGTGGACCGCGGGCGAGTGTGCAACGCCGCCCACGCCCCCCGCAGTTGTTTTTCACCAGCCTGCTAGGACGATCGCGAGGCCTCGATGGGCGAGGAAATCGACAAGACGCACTTCGCCGCGGCGGATTTCGCCAGTTTCGCCGCACGCCTGCGCCGCGAGACCGACATCCTGCGCGGCTGGTTCGCCGACGGCACGCTGTGTGACGGCGAGTACCGCTGGGGCTTCGAACTCGAGGCCTGGCTGCTCGACCACGGCTTCCATCCCAGCCCCGTCAATGCCGAGTTCCTCGCTACGCTGGGTGACGCCGACGTCGTGCCCGAGCTGTCGCGCTTCAACGTCGAACTCAACACCCGCCCGCTCGATTTCGCCCCGCATGCCCTGTCGCAGGGGCGTGCGGCCCTGGAGGCGCTGTGGCGGCGCTGTAACGCCTGCGCCCACGGCATGGACACGCGCCTGGTCATGATCGGCAGCCTGCCGACCATCCGTGACGCCGATCTCTCGCTGGCCAACATCTCGCCGCTCAAGCGCTACTACGCGCTCAACCACGAACTGCTGAAGCGCAACCGTGGGCGGCCGCTGGACATCGACATCGGCGGTCGCGAACACCTCGCCACGCGCCGCGCCGACGTCATGCTGGAATCGGCCGCGACCTCCTTCCAACTGCACTTCCAGGTGCCGGTGTCGCTGGCACATCTCTATTACAACGCGTCGCAGGTGGTATCGGCGCCGCTGGTCGCGGCCGCCGCCAACTCGCCGCTGCTGTTCGACCACCTGTTGTGGGAGGAGACCCGTATCCCGCTGTTCGAACAATCCATCGCCGGCGCCACCGGCGCGGCCGCGCGGCGTCCGCGGGTCAGCTTCGGTGATGGCTTCCTGGTCGATTCGCTGATGGAATGCTTCGACGACAACCTCGCCGACTACCCGGTGCTGCTGCCCATCCTGTTCGACGACGACGAACGCGCCCTGCGCCACCTGCGCCTGCACAACGGCACCCTGTGGCGCTGGAACCGGCCACTGGTCGGCTTCGACGGCGAGCGCCCGCACGTGCGCATCGAGCACCGGCCGCTGCCGGCCGGGCCGAGCTTCGTCGATCTGTTCGCCAACGCCGCGGTCTATCTCGGCGCGGTGCACGAATGGGTCCAGGCCGAGCGCCTGCCGACGCTCGATGCCGCCAGCGCGCGCGCCAATTTCTACGCCGCGGCGCGCGATGGCCTGGATGCGGAACTCGTCCACGACGGCCGTCGCGAAGCGGCCTCGCGCTGGTTGCTGGAGACGTTGCTGCCCGACGCGGATGCCGGGCTTGCCCGCCTCGGGCTCGCCGCGGCCGAGCGCGACCGCTACCTCGGCGTGGTCGCCGCGCGCGTCGCCAGCGGGCGCACCGGCGCCGCCTGGCAACGCGCCACGTACCTCAGCGGCGGGCGCGACGGCCTGGGCCTGATGGCCGCCTACTGCGCGCACCAGGCGAGCGGCGCGCCGGTCCACGAATGGCCGCTGGAGGGCGTGCGCGGATGACCGGCCTGCGACGCGTCGAAGGCTTTCCCGCCGCGCTGGCAGCGTGTCGCACCGGCGACCTGTTGCGCACGCTGGGCGGGCCGACCCTGTTCGACATTCCCGGTGCGCGCGGCCGGCCGCTGTTCGTCTCGGTGCTGCTGCACGGCAACGAGGACACCGGCTTCGAGGCCATCAAGGCGGTCATGGCGCGCCACGCGACGAGCGGCCTGCCGCGGCCGATGCTGCTGTTCGTCGGCAACGTCGCCGCCGCCGCGGCCAACCTGCGCAGCCTGCCCGGGCAGGTCGATTACAACCGTGCCTGGCCGGGCACCGCGTTCACGGGTACCCCGGAAGCGGCGCTGATGGCCGAGGTCGTGGACGCGGTGCGGGCGCGCGCGCCGGAGTTCAGCATCGACATCCACAACAACACCGGGCTCAACCCGCACTACGGCTGCATCAACCGCCTCGACGATCGCTATCTCCACCTCGCCCGCCTGTTCGGCCGCACCATCGTCTATTTCACCGCGCCGCACGGCGTGCAGTCGGCGGCCATGGCCGAGCTGTGCCCGGCGGTGACGGTGGAGTGCGGCAAGGCCGGCGTCGCCGCCAACATCGCCCACGCGGTCGACTTCGTCGAGGCCTGCCTGCACCTGCGCGAGCTGCCGGCCACGCCGCTGGCGGCGCAGGATTTCGATCTCCTGCGTACCGGCTGGATCGTGCGCGTACCGTCCGCGGCCAGCCTGTCGTTCGACGGCAGCGCGGCCGACTTCGTCTTCCGGCCGGATCTCGACCACCTCAATTTCAGCGAACTGGTCGCCGGCACGTCGTTCGGCCGGCGCCGCGCGGGCGCCGCGCACCGCCTCGAGATCGTCGACGGCGGTGGCGGCCACATCGACGAGGTCTTCGACTATGCCGGCGACGCGGTGAGACTGGCGCAGGCCGCGATTCCCGCCATGCTCACCCGCGACGTTAACGCGGTGCGTCTCGACTGCCTGTGCTACCTGATGCAGCGCATCGCGCGCGACGGGCGCCCGGCATGACGCTCGATGACATCCTGCTCGAACCGGACGAGCCGGCCCCGGTGACGGTCGAGCGTGCCACGGCGGCATCGCCGTGGTTCCTCACCTGCGACCACGGCGGCACGCGCATCCCGCGCCGGCTCGGCGATCTCGGCGTGAGTGCCGCCGATCGGCTGCGCCACGTCGGCTGGGACATCGGCGCGCTGGATCTGGCTCGCGCGCTGGCCGAGCGTCTCGACGCCGTGCTCGTGCACCAGCCGTACTCGCGCCTGGTGGTCGACTGCAACCGGCCGTGGGCGAGCGCGCAGCTCGTGCCCGAACGCTCGGAGAACGTCGTCGTGCCGGGCAATCGCGATCTCGACGAGGCCGCACGTCGTGCGCGCTACGAAGCCATCCACCGGCCTTACCACGACACCATCGCGCGGCTGCTCGACCAGCGCCGCGCCGCCGCGCGGGCAACCTTGTTCGTCGCCGTGCATACCTTCACCCCGGTCTACCACGGCGAGTCGCGGCCATGGCACGTCGCCGTGCTCTACGGCGCGGACACCCGCCTCGCGCACGGCCTGCTCGGCGCGCTCACCGCCGAAGCCGGGCTGGTGGTCGGCGACAACCAGCCCTACCGCATCGACGAAGAGGATTACGGCATCCCGGTGCACGGTCTCGAACGCGGGTTGGACAACGTCCTGGTCGAAGTGCGACAGGACCAGGTCGCGGACGTTGCCGGGGTCGCGAACTGGGCCGATCGACTCGCCCGTTGCCTCGAATTCGCCTGGCGTTTGCGCGAATCTGCCGGGGGTCAGAAATAATTCTGACCGGCCCACAGAATTCGCTTGCAATTATCTCGGAACGCTATACCCTGCGCGTCCTCCGTGTGTGACTGGCGGCGTAATTCAAGACCGAAGGAGGTGAACCAAGCCGTTTCATGACCTCGGCCGGGTTCGGTTTCAAGCCCGAACCGACTGGGCGCAGAGCCTTCACCGGCACTGCGGTAAGAAAGACCTTGCTGGGTGGGGGTATTCACGATGTCTGAACATCAACCTATCTGGGGGCAACACCTCATTCTCGACCTCGCGGGCTGCCCGCGGGAACGTCTCATCGATGCGGATCACCTGCGTTCGTGGGTCAAGGATCTGATCGAAACCATCAAGATGAAAGCGTACGGCGAGCCTCAGCTCGAGCACTTCGCCACGCATTCGTACGATGCGGCCGGCTACACGCTGCTACAGCTGATCGAGACCTCGAACATCTGCGCGCATTTCGCGGAGAACCTCGGCCAGGTCTACATCGACATCTTCTCCTGCAAGACGTTCGACAACGACTTGGCGATCGCCTGCTGCAGGAAGTACTTCGAACCCGAAGTCGTAGAATCGCACCTGATCGAACGCGGTAAATTCCAGGCCTCGCTGCTGAAGGCGAGCTGAGGATGGCCGGACAGTTCGTCGAAAGCCTGTACACGGGACAGGCTTTCCAGGGGTTCTTTTACGACAACCTGTTGTTCGAGGCCGAGACCGGGTTCCAGTCCATCCGGATCTACGACGTGCCCGTGCTCGGGCGCGTGCTGGTCCTGGACGGGATCATCCAGACCACCGAGGCCGACGAGTTCATCTACCACGAGATGCTGACTCACGTACCGCTGATGGCGGTACCCGAGCCGCGCAAGGTGATGATCGTCGGCGGCGGTGACGGCGGTACGCTGCGCGAGGTGCTCAAGCACCCCATCGAGCAGGTCGACCTGGTCGAGATCGACGAGGTCGTGATCTCGAGTTCGCGCGAGTGGCTGCCGACCTTGAACGACGACGGTCGGGCCTTCGACGATCCTCGCGTCAACATCGTGGTGCGCGATGCCTTCGCCTACATGAAGGAGCACACCGGCGAGTACGACGCGATCCTGGTCGATTCCACCGATCCGGTCGGCATGGCCGAGGCCTTGTTCTCGGACGAGTTCTATCGCCTGTGCGAAGGCTCGCTGTCGCCCCACGGGGCGATGAGCATGCAGGACGGCGTGGTCTTCTTCCAGCGCGACGAGGCGGCGCGTTCGGTGGCGGCGCTCGCGCGCCGCGGCCTCCACGCCGGCGCCTACATCGCGGCCGTGCCGACCTACTACGGCGGTAACATGACTTTCGGCATCGCCGGACGCGACGCAGGCGTACTGGCCCCCGATGTCGAAGTACTCAAGCAGCGGGGCGCCCACCTCGAGGGCAAGACGCGGCACTACTCACCAGAGGTCCATGGCGCGAGCTTCGTCCTGCCGCGTTGGATCCGGGATGCGGTGGAGGGGAAACAACAATGAGCACTCAGCCCGATCACTTCAAAACCGACGGCCAGGGCAATGCCTACGCCGGCGATCACCTGCTGGTCGAACTGTGGGATGCCAGCAACCTGACCGACGCCGCCCTGATCGAGTCGACCCTGGACGCCGCCGCGCGGCATGCCGGGGCCACGGTGTTGCATTCCTACTATCATCCTTTCGGCGAGGGCCAGGGGGTGAGCGGGGTCACGGTACTGGCGGAGAGCCACATCAGCATCCACACCTGGCCCGAGCGCGGCTACGCCGCGATCGACGTCTTCATGTGCGGTGACTGCGATCCCAATCTCACCATCCCCGCGATCCGGGAAGCGTTCCGCCCGGCGCGCGTCGAGACACGCCAGTTCAAGCGTGGCATCCAGCAGGCGATGCTGATGCAGAGCGTCGCCTGACACCTGGTCGGCCGCGGCGGGCCAGGCCTGCCGCGGCAAGCATCCGCCGTGGTCGTACCGCCACAGACGTGGCGGCCGGTTCGTGCAGCAACGTCGCGAGGGCGCGCATGCACGAGGCGCGGGCGAGGCGGCGAGTGGAATTCATGCGCGTGGACGAGGATCGCCCCGCGCGTGACGCCACCCCGGGGCCTGCGAAGTGGTGCATCACGAGCCTGCTAGAATTCGTCCTCGTCTCGTCCCGGAGTCCATCCCGACCGTGAGTGTCGCCCCCGCACCGACGACCCTGCGCGACCCGCGCCGCCAGCGCCACGAGCTGGGCAAGCTGCAGCAGCGTCTGCGGCGGCAGGTCGGCCGCGCCATCGGTGATTTCGACATGATCGGCCCCGGCGACCGGGTCATGGTGTGCCTGTCGGGCGGCAAGGATTCCTACACCCTGCTCGACCTGTTGCTCGCCCTGCGCGAGCGCGCGCCTGTCGACTTCGAACTCGTCGCCGTACACCTCGACCAGAAGCAGCCGGGTTACCCGCCGGCGGTGATGCGCGACTACCTCGCCGGGCTCGACATCGAGCATCACGTCATCGAGCAGGACACCTACTCGGTGGTCAGGCGCGTGGTGCCGGAAGGCCGCACGATGTGCGGGCTGTGCTCGCGCCTGCGGCGCGGCAGCCTCTACACCTTCGCCGCCGCGCACGGCATCACCCGCATCGCGCTCGGCCATCACCGCGACGACATCGTCGAGACCCTGTTCCTCAACATGTTCTTCGGCTCCAAGCTCAAGGCCATGCCGCCCAAGCTCGCCAGCGACGACGGCCAGCACATCGTCATCCGGCCGCTCGCCTACTGCCGCGAACGCGACATCGCGCGCTACGCCGAGGCGCGCGACTTCCCCATCATTCCCTGCAACCTGTGCGGCAGCCAGGAGAACCTGCAGCGGGCGCGCATCAAGGCCATGCTCGCCGAATGGGAGCGCGAACAACCAGGCCGGGTCGACAACGTCTTCCGCGCCCTGACGGCGGTGGTGCCCTCGCACCTCGCCGACCAGGCGTTGTTCGACTTCCGTGCGCTCGGCGGCGGTGACGGCGAAGGCGTGCGCGACTGGCTGATGGGCGAACCGGGGAAGGATTGACGCCGCGGCGTGCGGCGTTCAGCCGGCGTCGCCGTAGCGCTCGCGCAGTTCGCGCTTGAGGATCTTGCCCACCGGCGTCTTCGGCAACGCGTCGGCGAACGAGACGCCGCGCGGCACCTTGTAACCGGTCAGGCGTTCGCGGCACCAGGCGATGAGCGTCGCGGCATCGAGCGCCGGGTCGCCGCGCACCACGACCAGCCGTACCGCCTCGTCCGAGTGGGGATCGGGCACGCCGATGGCGGCGACTTCGCGTACCCCCGGGTGGTGGGCGACGACGTCCTCGATCTCGTTGGGATAGACGTTGAAGCCGGAGACGATGATGAGGTCCTTCTTGCGATCGACCAGGTAGAGGTAACCGGCGTCATCGATGCGGGCGACGTCGCCGGTATGCAACCAGCCGTCGGCGTCGAGCACCGCGGCCGTCTCTTCCGGCCGGTTCCAGTAGCCCTGCATGACCTGCGGTCCGCGCACGAGCAGCTCGCCGGCGTCGCCCGGTGCGGCGTCGCTGCCATCCTCGGCGAGGATGCGAATGTCGGTCGAGGGCACCGGCAGGCCGATGGAGCCGGTGAAGCGGGCGACGTCGAAGCGGTTGACCGTGACCACCGGTGAAGCCTCGGTGAGGCCGTAGCCCTCGGCGATGGGGTTGCCGGTGACGCCGTGCCAGCGTTCGGCCACCGCGCGCTGTACCGCCATGCCGCCGGCATTGGTGAACTTGAGGTGGCTGAAGTCGATCTCGGCGAAGCGCGGGTGTTCGAGCAAGGCGCTGAACAGGGTGTTGACCCCGGTGATGCCGGTGAAGGGAACGCGTTGCAGTTCGTCGACGAAGCGATCGAGGTCGCGCGGGTCGGTGATCAGGCAGTTGCAGCCACCACGCACCAGGGTCGCCAGGCAATTCGCCGTCAGTGCGTAGACATGGTAGAGCGGCAGGGCGGTGATCATGATCTCCTCCCCGCGCGCGGTATGGGCATCGAACCAGGCCGTGACCTGGGCGACGTTGGCGACGATGTTGCGATGGCTCAGCATCGCGCCCTTGGCGCGGCCGGTGGTGCCGCCGGTGTATTGCAGGAAGGCGAGGGCGCCGCCGTCCAGCCGGGGCCGCGCGTAGGGACGCTTGCGGCCGCGAGCGAGCGCGGCATCGAAGCGCAGCGCGCCGGGCGGCAGGGCGAGGTCGCCGTGGGCACGGCGGCGCGCAAGGAAGTCGACCAGCCAGCGTTTCGGCCACGGCATGCAGTCGCCGAGCCGGGTCACGACGACCTGGTCGAGGGTGAGCTCGGCACCTGCCCGGGCCAGGGTCGGCAAGGCGTTCTCGAACACGACCAGGCGGCGGGCGCCGGCATCGGCGAGCTGGTGGGCGAGCTCGGGCGCGGTGTACAGCGGATTGACGTTGACCACCACGCCACCTGCGCGCAGCACGCCGGCCAGGGCCACCGGGTAGGCCAGCATGTTGGGCATCATCAGTGCGACGCGCTCACCCACCGCGAGGCCGCAGTCGTGCTGCAGGTAGGCGGCGAAGGCGCGGCTGGCGCGTTCGAGCCCGGCGAAATCGAGCACCGCGCCGAGATTGTCGAATGCCGGTCGTGTGGCGAACTCAGTGCAGGCTTCCTCGAGGACATCGATCAGCGTGCGTCCCGGGGCGGGGTGCACTTCGGCCGGCACACCCGGTGGGTAGGATTCGAGCCAGGTCTTGTCCAAGCGCGCGGCGCTCCGTGCGGGCCGCTCCTCACCGCGGGCGCCACCGTGGCGCCGGGTGGCGGGCGAGGCCCGTGCGGCGATTGCGGCCTCTACTATGCCGGTTTCACGCGGGCAAAAAAAACCCGCTCCGAAGAGCGGGGACTAGCCACGTAGAGAAGGGAACTTTGGCGTGGTACTCGCGAACGCGCGTCAGGCCAGGGCGGTGACGGTGTTCGTGGCGAGTTCTTCGAGCAGGGCGTCGATCTGGCGCAGGTGCTCGCGGTAGAGATGAGCCAGGCCGGTGAAGTCGAGCGGGTCGAGGCTGGCGAGATCGGCCAGCTTGGTGACGTAGCCGGCGCGGTCGGCGAGCAGGTTCTCGCGGCGCGCGTCGAGTTCGACCGCGTAGGCCGCGACCAGGCGGGCAAGGTCGCCAGTGGCCGTGGGGTGGACGTTGACAGGACTGGGTTGCATCGACATGGGCTCAATCTCCGGTTGCGCCCAGTGTTTAGCAGGGGCCGTGCCAAGTCGCGCCCCGGGCCAGCAGGCCCGGCCCAACTACCTGAAATGAAGGGGAAAGGATTCCGCAGCGCCAGGCGGCGGCGGCGCCGGGCGGTGCCCCGGTGGTGCCGACCGGGCCCGAACTGTCGCCTCTCGGCGACGCTGTCGGCTCAGTAACTGTAGTGTGCGTGCGCGGTGATGCCGCGGGCGGCCAGTTCCGCGGCGACCCGGGCGCTGGCCTGGCCGGCGACGAGCAGTACGAAGCCGCTGAGATCGTGCGCCGCGCGGATGTCGTCCAGTGCCGACACCGCCTGCGCCACGCTGGGGGTCCAGGCCAGGTAGTCGAGGGGCAGGGCCAGCACCCCGCGGCGTGCACTGTCGACGAGCGTGGGGAAGCGGGCCTCGGTGACGACCTCGGCGAGATCGTGACCGGCCAGGCGATAGAAGGCGAGCATGCGCGCGTAGGCGACGTAGGCCGCGGCGTCCGCCTCGGTGACCGCGGTGCTGGCGGCAGCCAGGATCTGACCGCTGCCGGCGAGCGGGCCGAGCAGCTCGAGGTAGCTCGTGAGGTAGAGCCGGCTGCGCGGCGTGTAAGCCGGATGGGTGAGGAACGCGACCCGCGTGCGCCGGGCGATGTCGAGCGCGGCGAGACGGTGGTCGATCTGCGCCAGCAGGGCCTCGGCACCGGTGTTCTTCAGCGTGGAATCGAGGCGCATGTCGAGCACGCCGCTGCCGAAGCGCGGCGGGGCGTAGACGTTGCGGACCAGGGGCGAGATCGAACTCGCCGTCTGGCCCGCGCTGCGCGCTTCGGCGAGCGCGTCGAGCAGGCCCTGCAGGCGGGGATTCGAGCTGTAGACGTCGACCCCGAGCTGCGCCGCGGCGCTGCGCTTGTGCGGGCCGGGATTGAGGTCGAGCGCGCCCTGGCCGGCGTCCGCGCTGTCCGCCGGGCCGGGGCCGGCGAGGGTCTGCTCGACGTTGTACTGCAGGTTGCCGAGCAGTTGCGCGGCGGTTCCGACCGGGTCGGTGAGGATGTCGACGACGTGCTCGGAACCGACCCCGCGCCGGCCCGCCGGGCTGCGGTCGAGGCGCACCACGGTGTCGTCCAGGCGTGGCGTGACCTCGGCGAGCGTGGCGATCTCGTGCAGGCGGGTGCGCAGCATGGCCAGCGAGGTGATGTCGTAGTCGCCGAAATCGGAATGCACGCGGAAGACGTAGAAGTTGTCCTGCGCGCGCGCCTCGGGCTCGATGGCGTAGTGGTCCGAGCGCAGGAAGGCCTGCGGCAGGATGTCGCGCACCGCGACCGCTGTCGGCGTCTCGAAGTCGTCGGCAGGCGCGATGACCGGGGTAAGCAGCGCGACGACGGCGGTCACGGCGAGCACGTTCGGCAGCAGCGTGGGGCGGGCGGTCCGGATGGCGTCGGGGGTCATGTCTTGAGCAGCCGTTTGAGTTGATCGAGCGTCCCGCGGCCGGTGGCACGGTTCTGCGCCGGGTCGGTCTGCGCGCCTTCCCAGGCCAGCTCTTCGGCCGGCAGCTCGTCGAGGAAGCGGCTCGGGGCGCAGTTCTCGACCTGGCCGAAGCGCTTGCGCGTGCGGCAGAAGGTCATCGTGAGCGTGCGGCGCGCGCGCGTGATGCCGACGTAGGCGAGGCGCCGTTCCTCCTCGATTGTATCCTGCTCGATGCTCGACCGATGCGGCAGCAGGTTCTCCTCGAAGCCGGCCAGGTAGACGTGCGGGTACTCCAGCCCCTTGGCCGCGTGCAAGGTGGTCAGGGCGACGCCGTCGAGCTCGCTTTCGCTGTCCTGGCGATCGGCGATGTCGAACAGGGTCAGGGCGGCGACGATGTCGGCGGTGGTGCGCGATTCGTCGGCGGCGTGGATGCGTTCGATCCAGCGCTTGAGTTCGGCCACGTTCTGCTTGCGCCGTGCGGCCGCGGTCTCGTCGTCCGAACTCTGCTCGAGCCAGTCGTCGTAGCCGATGTCGCCGAGCAGGGTGGCGAAGGCTTCCGGCGCCGGCGTCGCTTCATGGGTGCGCTGGAAGTCGACGAACCAGTCGATGAACTGGCGCACGCGCTTCTCGGTCTGCGGCGACACGCGCGCGGCGAAAGCCATGCTCTGCGCGGTTGCGACCAGGCTGGTACCGGTTGTCGCCGCGGTGTCGACCAGCACCTTGAGCGTCTGCGGGCCGATCGCGCGGCGCGGCGTGTTGATCACGCGCAGCAGGGCGTTGTTGTCGTCCGGGTTGGCGAGCAGGCGCAGGTAGCACACGCAATCCTTGATCTCCGAGTAGTCGAAGAAGGAGCGTCCGCCGGACAGCACGTAGGGGATCTCGCGTTCGCGGAAGGCGTGTTCGAACAGGCGCGCCTGGTGGTTGGAGCGCAGCAACACGGCGAAGTCGCGGTACTCGCCGCCGTGGAGGAGGCGACGATGGAGGATGTCGTTGGCGACGCGCTCGGTCTCGTCGTGCTCGCTGCCGCAGGCAGCGACGCGGATCTTGTCGCCGAAGCCGTGCTCCGACCACAGCTTCTTGTCGTAGACGTGCGGGTTGTTGGCGATGAGGGTGTTGGCGGCCTTGAGGATGATGCCGGTCGAGCGGTAGTTCTGCTCGAGCTTGACCACCTTGAGGCGCGGAAAGTCCTCGCCCAGGCGCAGGATGTTCTCCGGCCGCGCGCCGCGCCAGGCATAGATCGACTGGTCGTCGTCACCGACCGCGGTGAGGCGCTGGTGGCCGCCGATCAGCAGGCGGACCAGCTCGTACTGCGAGAGGTTGGTGTCCTGGTACTCGTCGACCAGCAGGTAGTCGATGCGTTCGCGCCAGCGCTCACGCACGCCCTCGTCTTCGCGCAGGATGCGCACCGGGCCCATGATCAGGTCGTCGAAATCGACCGCGTTGTAGGTCATGAGCGTTTCGCAGTAGGGGGCGTAGCAGCGTGCGGCGAGGGCCTGGGCCTTGTCCAGGCCGTGGCTGTCGAGTGCCGCGGGCGGCACCAGGGCGTACTTCCATGCCGAGATCGCCTGTTGGACCTGGTTCACCGCGACATCGGTGCCGGGGCTGTCGCGGCGCATGAGGTCGGCGAGCAGGCCGGCGCAGTCGCCGGCATCGAGAATGCTGAAACCGCGCCGGTAGCCGAGCACGGCGTGTTCCTCGCGCAGGATGCGCAGGCCGAGCGTGTGGAAAGTCGAGATCCAGGGCTTGGCCTGGCGACGGCCGAGCAGGCCCTTGACGCGTTCTCGCATCTCCCGCGCCGCCTTGTTGGTGAAGGTGATGGCGGTGATCTGCGCCGGGTCGACGCCGACGTTGTCGATCAGGTAGGCGATCTTGTGTGCGATGACCCCGGTCTTACCGCTGCCGGCGCCGGCCAGGACCAGGAGGGGGCCGTCGTGGTGGTGGACGGCCTCACGTTGTCGGGGGTTGAGTCGTTGCAAGGGTCGTGCTTTGGGCGCGGGCTGCGGCGGCGAGTAGCGCCGCCGCGGACCCCGCGGATTCTAAAGAAGCGCGACCGCCTGCACCACGCTTGACAGGTCGGTCGCGGGCTGTCAGTCGCGATGGTGAGCGCGACCGCGGCGATGGTCGTGACGATCGAAGTGCCGGCGGTGGTGGCGATGATGGCGGTGCGGCGCCGCGTAGCCGTAGGCGCGGTAGCCCGGGCCGCGCCAGTAGGAATACGGTGCGGGCGCGTAGTTCCAGCGCGGCGCGTAGTGGTAGCCGTAGCGATGCACGGTTGGCGCGCCGTAGCTGAAGCCGAAGCCCGGGGTACGGATGACGACGCTGGGCGCGTTGCCGTGAGCCTCGGCCGCGCCGCCGAGCAGCAGCGCGAGAACGAGGGCCGCGAAACTGGGAATCGGATGTCGCATGTCGGTTCTCCTGCGTGAGCGTGGCGTACAGCCTGGACCCGGAGGACTGAATCGGGCCTGAACCCCGGGCACGGCACGCCGGGCCGCTTGCCGCCGCCCGTCGGCGAGGCGCTACAATGCTGCGCGCCGGGTCTCACCTTCGCCCACGGGAGTTGATTCTTGCCGAGAGCTGCCGCTGCCGCGGTCCTGCTGGTCGCCGGCCTGGTTGCGGGCTACACGCTCGGGGTCGGCAATGCTGCCCGGCGCGTGCTCGACCCGGTCGTGATGGTGCGCATCGGCGAGGCCGGGCTCGATTTCCGCGCCCGCCTCGACACCGGCGCGGTGGTGTCGTCGATCAATGCCCACGACCTCGAGGTCGTCGGCGGTAGCGGGCGGCCGGCACTGGACGACATCGGGCGCGAGATCCGTTTCACCCTGGTGAACGACGCCGGCGAGCAACGCCGTCTCGGCGCGCGTATCGAGCAGGTGCGCGGCATTCGCATGGCGGACTGCCGCGAGGTGCGCTACCACGTGTACCTCACGGTGTTCTTTCGGGGGCACGCCTACCGCGTGCTGACCAATCTCAACGATCGCAGCAAGGCGGGCGACAAGCTGCTGCTGGGACGCAACTGGCTCTACCACGGCTATGCCGTGGGGCCGGTCGAAGAAGTGGAGCTATGAGCGAGACGAGCAATCAGCCGCATGTCGATCTGACCGTCGCCGGCAGCGCCGTGCGCCTGCTCGGCACGGCGCACGTGTCGCGCGCCAGCGCCACCGCGGTGCACGAGGAGATTGCCTCCGGCGCCTACGACGCCGTCGCCATCGAACTGTGTGGCAACCGCTACCGCGGCATGGTCGATCCGGATGCGCTCGGCCGCATGGATCTGTTCGAGGTCATTCGTGGCGGCAAGGCGCCGATGGTCACCGCGATGCTCGCCATGGGCGCATTCCAGCAGCGCATCGCCGAGCAATTCGGCATCGAACCGGGCGCCGAGATGCGCGCGGCCATCGACGGCGCGCGCAGCCACGACCTCGAACTGCACCTCATCGATCGCGATATCGGCACGACCCTGCGCCGCATCTATGCCAACGTGCCCTGGTACAAGCGGCTCTACCTGTTCTCCGGCCTGTTCGCCAGTGTGCTGGTCAACGAGGACATTCCCGAGGAGGACATCGAGGCGCTGAAGGAGGGCGACCTGCTCGAGAGCACGTTCGCGCAATTCGCCGACTCCGCCGGGCCGATCTACCTGCCGTTGATCGACGAGCGCGATCGCTACATGGCCTTGAAGCTGCGCGCCCTGGCGGTGGCCTCGCCCGGGCGCATCCTGGCCGTGGTCGGTGCCGGGCACCTCAAGGGCATCGCGCGCTATCTCGGCGAGGATGCAGCCACCGACCCCGCGGCGCGCCTCGCCGAGCTGGAGACCTCGCCGACGCGGCGGCGCTGGTACCGCGTCATCCCCTGGCTGATCGTGGCGCTGGTCTTCGCCGGCTTCGCGCTCGGTTTCGCGCGCAGTCCCGAACTCGGCCTGCGCCTGGTCACCGAGTGGGTGGTCATCAACGGTGGGCTGGCCGCACTCGGCTGCCTGATCGCGGGCGCCCACCCGCTGACCACGGTGACCGGCTTCCTCGCCGCGCCGCTCACCTCGCTCAATCCCACCATCGGCGCCGGCATGGTCACCGCGCTGGTCGAGGCCTGGTTGCGCAAGCCCACGGTGGCTGACTTCGCGCGCCTGCGCAGCGATACCACCAGCCTGCGCGGCTGGCGGCACAACCGCGTTGCGCGCACCTTCCTGGTGTTCTTCCTCAGTACCCTGGGATCGGCGATCGGCACCTACGTCGCCGGCTTCCGCATCTTCGATCACCTGGTCGGCTGAGTCCCCGCCATCGCTCGCCGCCAGGCGAACACCGCCAGCGCGCTGGCGGCGCCGGCCTGGACCAGGGTGACCAGCGCGGCAACGGCCGGGCTGTCGAACAGCGCCGGGCTGACCAGCCCGGCCAGCGGTGCCGCGCCGATGGCGAGCAGGAACGCCGGGGCGAGGTGGTTGAGCAGGGCGATGATCAGCACGCTCAGGATCTCGGCGCGCCGGCTGCGTTCGAAGAAACTGAACGCGGTGAGCAGGGCGAGGTCGCGGAGCGCGAGCAGGACCAACGCCAGCGCGGCGCCGCCGAGGTTGTCGGGACGCTCGTTGCTGAGCGCCGGAGCGGCGCCCAGCGCCGCCGCGGCAAGCGCGCAGGCCAGCGCCAGCCCGATCGAACTCAGCCACAGTGGCAGGTCCTCGACGACGCGCCGACCGTGGCCATCGCGCCAGGCCTGCAGCAGGCGACGGTACTGCACCGGGTCGCGCGCGAAGGCGAAGCCGGCGACGTAGGCGAGCAGCGCCGCGACCAGCGCCAGCACCGAGAACAGGCCACCGGCCGACGCGTTGCCGTCCTGTGACCAGAAGCCGTGGGCGATGATGGCGAGGTAGAGTGCGAACGCGCTCCACGCCCACGGCCGCGTGCGCACCTTGAGTTCGATGCACATCGCGCGGTGGGCGCCGAACACCGCCCAGGCGGCCAGGCTTGCGGCCAGCGCCAGGGTGAAGTCGGCGCCGGCGAAGCTGCGTCCATACCAGGCGACCCGGCCGCTTTCCGGCCCCAGCTCGGGCAGGCCGGCGAAGACCACGCCGAGGGTGTCGGGCAGGGCCATGCCGAGCAGTACCAAGACCAACGCCAGGTGGAGGTGCGCGCGGCGCTGCTGGTCGCGGTGGATGCCGACCACGGCGCCGAGCAGGCCGAGGCCCTGGGCGACGACCGCGCTGAGGGCGAGGAACACGGCCCAGGTCACGCTGAGCGCCAGCATCTCCGGCGGCCGGTAGGCGAAGTAGATGGCCAGCGCGCAGGCGCCGGCGTACCACGGCATGAGCGTGGCGCCGGCCAGCTTGCCCCATGTCATCGCCCACGGCGACAGAGCCGACATGCGCTGCAGGTCCCAGGTGTGCTCGCGCACCTCGTCGAGTACGGCGTTGGCGGCCTGGCGCATGCCCCAGAACAAGGCCAGGCCGACGAAGCCGAGCAGGGCCAGTGAAGGTACGGCGACCTCGGCATAGCGGCCGACGACGAAGGCACTGCCGAACAGCGCCAGCGGCGTCAGCCACAGCCGTTGCGGCGTTGCTTCGAGCCACAGCAAGCGGCGCAACTCAGGGTTCACGTTCACCGCCTGCGCTGCGCACCGAGCGCAGGTAACTCTGCTGGAGGTTCTCGGCCGCGGGGGCGAAGCGGGTGACTGCGATGCCGGCACTGACCAGCGCCGCGAGCAGGGCCGCGCGGGCAGCGTCGTCGCCGCTGAACTCCAGGTGCACGGTGTGACCCTCGGCGCGCACCGCGCCGACCCCGGGCCGGGCGGAGAGTGTTGCCAGGGCCGTCGTGGCATCGCCGAGAACGTCGACCTGCAATGGCACGCCGAGGTTCGTGTCGGCCAGCGCGCGGTGTTCGACGATGCGGCCGGCATTCAGGATCAGCATGTGCGTGGCATAGGCTTCGAGTTCGGCGAGGATGTGCGAGGACACCACCAGGGTCATGCCGCGTGCGCGTAGGGCGACGAACAACTGCCCGAGGTGGTAGCGCGCTTCCGGGTCCAGCCCCGAGGCCGGTTCGTCGAGCAATACCACGCGTGGTGCGTGGATGATGGCCTGGGCGATGGCGACGCGCTGGCGCAGACCGCGCGAGAGATCGCCGGCGCGCTGGTCGAGACGATCGGCGAGGCCGACTTCGGCCGCGGTCTGCTCGACCAGCGCGGCCAGGGTTCCGTCGCTGACGCCGTTCGCCGCGGCGACGTAGGTGAGCCCCTGGCGCACGCTGAGATCGGCGTAGAGACCGAAGAAATCCGACAGGTAACCGATCACCCCGTGGCTGCGGCGCGGTTCGAGGACGACGTCGATGCCGGCGATGCGGATGTCGCCGGCGAGCGGCTGCTCCATGCCGGCGAGGCAGCGCAGCAGGGTGGTCTTGCCGGCGCCGTTGGGACCGACCAGGGCGGTGATGGTGCCGGCTTCGATGGCGAAGCCGACGTCGTCGAGCGCGCGCAGGCCGGGATACTCGTAGGCCAGTGCGGTGACTTCGATCAGCGGCGAAGGCGATGCGGACATGCGGCTCCCGGGAGCAGGTGGTGTCATGACGACGACGGTGCTCGCCATCCTAGCAGGCTGGTGAAAAGCGTAGGAGCGAGGTCGTGGGCAGGGCGCGGGCGAGGCGAGGATCGGCGTTCATGTGTCGATGGATGAGGACCGCACGTGAGCGCGCCTCGCCGCCCACGATCTCCGCATTAGTAGTTCAGCCGCCTGCTGGTGCGCCGTCCGGGCCATTGCTACCGCGGGCCGCGAGCGGCCCCGGCACCCCCGCCCGACCGCAGCGTGCCATACCTGGGGAGCATGGCGTCGTGGTCGCGCTGCTCATGAACCGTGCACGGCACCCCGTTCCGCGCTACGCTCGGCCACGTGACAGCCTGGATCGATTACGCAACACGGTCGGACGTCGTGCGCCGCTCGGGCAAGGTCGCGCTGCTGGTCGGCACCATCCTGGTCGCGATCAACTACGGCGATCGCCTGTTGGGTGGGAACCTCTCTGCGCGCGATCTGGTCAAGATCCTGTTGACGTTCTGCGTGCCCTACTGCGTGTCGACCTATGCTTCGGTCAGTGCGCTGCGCGGGGCATCGCGGGGTGACGGCGAAGCCGGACAGGCTGGATGACGACGCCAGGAGCGAACATGCACGATATCGAAGCGCTCGTCCGCCACCGTTTCAGCCCCAAGGCCTTTGCCGAGCGGGCCGTTGACGAGGATACGTTGCGCGCGCTGTTCGAGGCCGCGCGCTGGGCACCGTCCTGCTACAACGATCAGCCGTGGCATTTCGTCGTCACGCGTCTCGGCGAGGCGGCGCATGCCGCGCTGCTTGCCAGCCTGTCGCCCGGCAACCAGGCCTGGGCCGGCACAGCGCCGCTGCTGGTGCTCGGCGTCGCCCGCGAATGCTTCGCCCATAATGGTGCCGTCAACCGCCACGCCTGGTACGACCTCGGCCAGGCCATGGCCAGCCTGCTCGTGGTGGCCACGGCTCACGGCCTGTACGTCCACCAGATGGCCGGCTTCGATACCGAGCGCGCGGCGGCGGCCTGCGCCGTGCCGGCCGGTCACGCCGCGGTGGTGGTGGCGGCATTGGGCTATCGCGGCGACGCCGACCGCCTGCCGCCCGGCACCGCCGAGAAGGATCCGGATGCGCGCGAACGCAAGCCACTGGCCGAATTCGTGTTCGATGCCGCCTGGGGCAGGCCCGGGTGCGGCACGCACGGCTGAGCGCGTCCGGCGCGGCTGCCACGGTTCAACGAGGATAGGAGCGATGCCGGTCTACGACTACGTGTGCGAAACCAACGGCGAGGTCGTGCAGGTCCGCCACAAGATGGACGTGCGCATCCGCAACTGGGGCGAGCTGTGTTTCGCGGCCCAGATTCCGCTCGGCGACACCGATTTCGAGGCGCCGGTGCGCAAGCAGCTGTCGCCCCCGGCAATCGCCGTGCAGACCAGCAACGCCGAGCTCAAGAATGCCGGTTTCACCAAGCTGGTCCGGCGCGACCACGGCGTTTATGAGAACGTCACCGCGACCGGCAGCGAACATCGCTACATGCGCGCCGGGCAACGCGAGACCCAGCCCCACCTGCATAAGAAGATCGGCGACTGAGACGCCCCGTCAGCGCTGGTCGCTGGCGCGGATCTTGTCGTTCTGTGCCAGGCGATAGAAGCGCCGAACCTCGTTCAGGAACGACGGCGCACGATGATGCGCCGGGTGGCGCCGCGACAGGCCGCGGCAGTACTTCGCCGCGTAGTGGTTGGCTTCGCGATAGCGCTGGCCGCATTCGGCATCGATGTCACTGTCGAAGCGAACCGCGTTGAACAGGGTGTCGTGCACCGCGCCGGCATCGGTGTCGTGGCCCTGCTCGTCGAGCAGCATCATCGCGGTGACGAACTTGTCGACCTCGGCCTGCAACTCCATCTCGAGCTGGGTGACCTGGCGGTGGTGTTGTGCGTTCCACACCAGATAGTGGAAATGGCTGACGCCTTCGAGGGCGATGAGAAAATCGTTGAGGTTGTCGGCGCGCAGGCTCTGGTAGGGGTCGTGTTCGCCGAGCTTGTCGAGGATGTCGGCATCGACGAACAGGGTGATGTCGAGGCTGTCGTCGGTCTGACGCAGCAGCAGGCGTTCGGCGTTGTTGCGTGCCGCGTCCGGCGCCTCCAGCGCGCGGGCAACAGCGGCATCGGTGACGAGAAAATCGCTGACGCTGTGCGCGATGGGCGCTTCGTAGAGCAGCGCGAGGCCGTGCTGGATGGCGTCCAGCAGCATCGTCGCCACCGTCAGTGCCGCGCGTTGGGGTTGAGATCGGCGAGCGGCACGATGCCCGAGCGCTGCAGCTGGCGGGCGGCACGTTCGCTGCCGGTCCGCATCCAGATCTCGTAGGTGCGCAGCACGTCCGCATTCGATTTCAGGCCGCTCATCTCGCTCACCTCGCCGAGCACGTCGACCAGTGGCGCGAACTTGCGCTGCAGGTCTTCGAACAAATCGACGCGCGCGAAGCGATCGCGTCGTCGCTGCAGGGCTTCGTGCAGGCGGCCATAGGCCGATTCACCCATGCCGATGTAGTAATCGACGTCGACCAGCTTGCGGTTGAGGCTGTCGGTGAAGATACCGGCGATGAAGAGCGCGAGGTCGCCGAGACGCTGCAAGGCCTGGTTGCGCTGCTCGTCGCTGCCGGCCTCGATGGCCTCGGCGTAGATCAGCGCGAGCGGTTTGTGGTGCTGGCCTTCGTCGCTGACCGGTACGAGCGCCGTGGCATGACTGTAGGCGGTGAGCAGGTTGATGACGTAGGCCGTCGTCGCTTCGCCGAGGTCGACGTCCTGGTTGCGCGCAGCCGCGGTGAGGGTGTCGTGGAAATATTCACGCACGCTCGTGGTGGTGATCAGAGTCGAATCGATCGCGGTCATGGATGCCTCCGGTTTCGATTTGTGCTCGTGTCAAACACTGCATCGGCGTCGCAGTGCCAACGCTTTACTCGTTTTCCTCCTGGTCGGGCATCCAAATATCATGCCGTTCGAAGCCGCATCAACGTCGAATGGCAACTGACTGAAATACAAGCAGGGCTTAGCAGTCGCAACGATTGCTGCCAGGCCTGGCCGGATGCGAGTCGGGCGTGGTGTCGCAGTTTGGTGCAGCGGGCCGGGACGGCGCCGCGTCGTCGTGGCGCGCGAGGGGACGGGATCGGGAAAAAAAGAACCCCGCACGGGGCGGGGTTCTCTCGGGGCGCGGTTGAGGCGCGGCTGATTACATCATGCCGCCCATACCGCCCATGCCACCCATGCCGCCCATGCCGCCCATGTCGGGCATGCCGCCGGCACCTTCTTCCTTCGGCGCATCCGCCACCATGGCTTCGGTGGTGAGGATGAGCGAAGCAACCGAGGCGGCGTTCTGCAGCGCGGTGCGCGACACCTTGGCCGGGTCCAGGATACCCATGTCGATCATGTCGCCGTACTCGCCGGTCTGGGCGTTGTAAC
Organism: Gammaproteobacteria bacterium; assembly: GCA_024235015.1. Lineage (GTDB taxonomy): Bacteria > Pseudomonadota > Gammaproteobacteria > JACKNG01. Next base: position 320,918 of record JACKNG010000002.1, on the reverse strand, counting down.
CGAAGTTACCCTTGCCCTCGGCGACCTTGGCCACGACCACCGACGGCTCGTCACCGGCGTTGGCGACGATCTGGCGGATCGGCTCTTCCAGCGAGCGGACGAGGATGTTCACGCCCATCTGCTGGTCCTGGTTGTCGGTCTTCACGCCGCGCGCGGCGTTCTGGGCGCGCAGCAGGGCCACGCCACCGCCGGGCACCACGCCTTCCTCGACCGCAGCGCGGGTGGAGTGCAGCGCGTCTTCCACGCGAGCCTTCTTCTCCTTCATCTCGACCTCGGTCGCAGCGCCGACCTTGATCACGGCGACGCCGCCGGCGAGCTTGGCAACACGCTCCTGCAGCTTCTCGCGATCGTAATCGGAGGTGGTCTCCTCGATCTGGGCACGGATCTGACCGACGCGCGACTCGATGGCCTTCTGGTCACCGGCGCCGTCGATGATGGTGGTGTTCTCCTTGCTGATCTGGATCTTCTTGGCGCTGCCGAGATCGTCCAGGGTGGCCTTCTCCAGGCTCAGGCCGACTTCGTCGGAGATGACGGTACCGCCGGTGAGGACGGCGATGTCTTCCAGCATGGCCTTGCGGCGGTCACCGAAGCCCGGCGCCTTGACGGCCGCGACCTTGACGATGCCACGCATGTTGTTGACGACCAGGGTGGCCAGGGCTTCGCCCTCGACGTCCTCGGCGATGATCAGCAGGCCACGGCCGGACTTGGCCACGCCCTCGAGCACCGGCAGCAGGTCGCGGATGCTGGAGACCTTCTTGTCGTGCAGCAGGATCAGCGGCTCCTCGAGCTCGACGTTCATCGTCTCCTGGTTGTTGATGAAGTAGGGCGACAGGTAGCCACGGTCGAACTGCATACCCTCGACGATGTCGAGCTCGTTCTCGAGACCCGAACCTTCCTCGACGGTGATGACGCCTTCCTTGCCGACCTTGTCCATCGCGTCGGCGATGATCTGGCCGATCTGCTCGTCGGCGTTGGCGGAAATGGTGCCGACCTGGGAGATGGCCTTGCTGTCGGTGCAGGGCGTGGAGAGCCCGTGCAGCTCGGTGACGGCGGCGCTCACGGCGCGGTCGATGCCGCGCTTGAGATCCATCGGATTGACGCCCGCGGCAACGGCCTTGAGGCCTTCGCGCACGATGGCCTGGGCCAGCACGGTGGCGGTGGTGGTGCCGTCGCCGGCGACGTCGGAAGTCTTCGAGGCGACTTCCTTCACCATCTGTGCGCCCATGTTCTCGAACTTGTCGGCCAGCTCGATTTCCTTGGCGACGGAAACGCCGTCCTTGGTCACGGTCGGCGCGCCGAAGCTCTTCTCGAGCACCACGTTGCGACCTTTGGGACCCAGCGTCTGCTTGACGGCATTGGCGAGGATGTTGACGCCGGCCGCCATGCGGTAACGCGCGTCATCGGAAAAACGTACTTCTTTAGCACCCATGATGATTCAAACTCCAGTGTTCTTGTGGCTGCGATGCTCAGTCGTTGATGACGGCCATGATGTCGTCTTCGCGCATCACCAGCAGATCGTCGCCGTCGACCTTGACCTCGGTACCGGAGTACTTGCCGAAGATGACCTTGTCGCCGACCTTGAGGTCGAGCGCACGGACTTCGCCGGACTCGAGGATCTTGCCGTTGCCGACCGCGACCACCTCGCCCTTGACGGGCTTTTCGGCAGCGGAATCCGGGATGACGATGCCACCGGGGGAAGTTTTCTCCTCCTCCCAGCGCTTGACGATGATCCGATCGTGTAAGGGCCGAATCTTCATACGCTACCTTCTCCTTTGATTCGTTAATCTATTGATTTTGTTGACGTAATGGAGGTGCTATTAGCACTCTCCGGTGAGTAGTGCCAGCAATATAGTGCGCTTTTGACCAAAGTCAAGGCAGGCCGGCGCGAAAGTGCCGGCGCGCGACCGCCTCCACGCCGCTGCAGTGAGCCGGGCGCGGGCAGGGGCGAGGGCCTAGAATAGTCAGCTTGCGCGTGCGCACGCCGCGTGCGCCGGACGCCACAATCGAGGAGAAGCCTGCGATGCCCAAGTCCCCGGCATTGGTCACTGCCGCCCTGTCGCTCGCGATCGCGCTGGGATCGCCCGCTGCGTGGGCGGCCGGTGGCACGTTCGACTTCGGTCCCTACCACATCGAGGTCTTTGCCGATGCCGACGCCGTGATGACCACCACCGACTACCAGATCACGGTGGCCAACGCGGAACTGACCCTGACCCGGCTGACCGCGCCGTTCGAGGGCACCCTGTCGAAGGCCTTCGTGGCCGATCTCGACGGTGACGGCAATTTCGAGGTCGTCGTTACCTATGCCGACGAACAGGGCCATCGCACCGGCCTCGACGTCTACCGCTGGCAGGAGTACCTGCTCGAACCGGTTCGCCTCGCTGCGCTCGACGCCGACCAGGAAGCCGGCTACCAGGGGGGCGACGAGATCGCCGTGGTCGACGGCCGGCTGGTGCGCATCTACCAGGTCTACGAACAGATCGACGGCGCATGGCAGCCAACTGCACAGCAGCGTCGCTTGCGTTATTCTTTCGAGGGCTCACGTTGGGTCGCGGAGCCTTGACCCCACAGCGCCGCTGCGCCGCGTGACCAATACCCGCCAGCTGCTGCAAGGAGCACCTGAGACATGTCTTTGATGACCCCGGACGTCGAGCGCTCGGTCGAAAAGCTCCTGGTGCACTGTCACCGCCGCGTGTTCTCGCCCAAGGCCGCGATCATCCGCCAAGGTGATCCGGCCGGCGAGCTGTACTACATCATCAGCGGGTCGGTCACCGTCCTGCTGGAAGATGACAAGGGGCACGAAATCGTCCTCGCCTACCTCAACCCGGGGGACTTCTTCGGCGAGATCGGCCTGTTCAACGAAGACGCCAACCGCACGGCACTGGTCCGGGCACGTTCGGAGTCCGAGGTCGCCCAGATCAGCTACAGGAAGCTGCGCGGCATGACCGAGATCTACCCCGATCTCATCATTGCCATGACCTCCCAGATTGCGCGGCGCCTGCGCAACACCAATCGCAAGCTCGGCGACCTCGCGTTCATGGACGTCTACGGGCGTGTCGCGCGCACCCTGCTCGACCTGTGCGAACAACCGGACGCCATGACCCACCCCGACGGCATGCAGGTACGGGTCACGCGCCAGGAACTGTCACGCCTGGTCGGATGTTCGCGTGAGATGGTGGGCAAGGTTCTCAAGGACATGGAAGAGCAGAAGCACATCACCGCGAGCGGCAAGAACATCGTCGTGCTCGGGGTGCGCCCCAAGCGCCTCACCACCCTGGGGGGTGGCGCGAGCTGACCGACCGACGCCGCCGACTCAACCGACGTCGATCGCGCGCAGGCTCTGGCGGCGGTCGTCGAGCAGGGCGCGCAGCCGCACGATGACGTCGACAGCGCCGCCGTCGACGGCATCGACCTCGGCCAGCAGTTCTTCCAGTTCGGCGATTTCCGCGACCAGCGTGCTCCAGCTCGACGGGTGATCGGTCACGACCAGCCGTGACGGCCAGCATTGCTCGAGGATACGGTCGATATCCGGGCGTTCGCACGTTCTCATCGGTCCCAGCTCCTGGCTTGCTGCACTCGGCGGCACTATCGCAGGCCTGTTTTGCAGGACGGTGACAGGCCGCGGGCCGGCCTCGGGCAGCGCGGCGACGCCCACGTCACGACCACCAGATGTCGAATGGTCATACCCCGAGACGCCCCATATACTGTGGTGGCAGCTCGAAAACGGGCCGTTTCGCCCGCCTGTACCGGAAACCCGGGGCGCCAGGCCTGCCAGTGGAGAGAGATTCATGCGGACCGTCATCCCAGCCTGCCTGTTGCTCGTGCTCAGCGCGTCCGCCGGCGCCGCCGATCTCGACGCCATTGCCGCGGCCATCGCCGATGGCCATGCCGAGACCGTCGTCGGCGACCTGGTCGACGTCGCAGAGCACGGTGATCCGCGCGCGCAGACCATGCTCGCCGAGCTCTACCAGCGTGGCGAAGGCGTGGCACGCAATGCCGAACGCGCCGTCCAGCTCTACCGGCTCGCGGCCGAGCAGGGCGACGCCGAGGCACAGTTCAACCTCGGCAACATGTACCTCCTCGGCGAGGGCGTCGAACCCGACGAGGCCTGGGCAATGACCTACTATCGCCAGGCCGCAGCGCAGGGCCACGAGTTGGCCGCGCGGAACATGGCACAACTGTACAAGGCTGCCGGCATCGAACCGCCGGCTGTGACGAGCAGTGCAGCGGACGATACCGACGTGCATGCGCGCCAGGCCGTCGAGCCCGGCGTCACCAGGGCCGCGCCCGTCACGCCCGAACCCCTGGCGCCGACCACCCGTGTCGGTACGGGTGACGCGGTGGCCGCCGACGGCGATGTGGGCAGCACCGCGGCCACGGACCCCGCCGCTACGGACTCCGCGCCCGAACCCGCGGCAGCGGCCGACGAACTCGAAGCCATCAGGCTGGCCCGCGAACATGGTATCGATGTCGAATTCGGCGCCACCACGCCGCCGGAACGGCCCGCGATGCGCGCGGCGGCCGCGACGGCGGCGCCCGCTTCCACGTCGGCCCCCGCGAGCGCCGACGTGGGAGCCGACGTGGGAGCCGACGTGGGAGCCGACGTGGGAGCCGACGTGGGAGCCGACGTGGGAGCCGACGTGGGAGCCGACGTGGGAGCCGACGTGGGAGCCGACGTGGGAGCCGACGTGGGAGCCGACGTGGGAGCCGACGTGGGAGCCGACGTGGGAGCCGACGTGGGAGCCGACCTGCCCGCGTCCGCCGCGGGACGACGCGGGGACGGAGGCCATTGCGGCGTCGGCGGACGACGTCCCCGCCGCGGCGACGACCACGGAGTCGGGGGCCGAGGACGAGGTTCTGCGCCTTGATGCAGACACGTCCGACATGCGGCCGGCGCATCTCGAACTCGCGCCGGCGACTCCGATCGCCGCTGCCGGCGACCCGCAGGCGCAGTTCGAACTCGCCGAGCGCTACCTCGCCGGCGACGGTGTCGAGCCCGACGAGGCAATGGCCATCACCCTGTTCCGCGAGGCGGCCCGTGCCGGGCACGAACGCGCACGAGAGCGCCTGGCCGGCATCTATGCCGACGCCGGCCTGCCCATGCCCGATCTCGAACGACCGCGTGAATTGCGACCGACTGCCACGCCCGCGGACGTGATGCCGGCGGTGACGCGGGTAACGGCCGCCAGCGAGACCGACGAGTCCGAGGCCGACATGTCCGAGGCCGCCATGTCCGAGGCCGCCATGTCCGAGGCCGCCATGTCCGAGGCCGAAATGTCCGAGGCCGCCATGTCCGAGGCCGAAATGTCCGAGGCCGAAATGTCCGAGGCCGAAATGTCCGAGGCCGAAATGTCCGAGGCCGAAATGTCCGAGGCCGAAATGTCCGAAGCCGACATGTCCGAAGCCGACATGTCCGAAGCCGACATGTCCGAAGCCGACATGTCCGAAGCCGACATGTCCGAAGCCGAAATGTCCGAAGCCGACATGGCCGAAGCCGACATGTCCGAAGCCGACATGGCCGAAGCCGCCATGGCCGAAGCCGCCATGGCCGAAGCCGCCATGGCCGAAGCCGCCATGGCCGAAGCCGACATGGCCGAAGCCGACATGGCCGCAACCGCCGCGACCACCGCGGCAGCTCCCGGGACCGCCGAACCCTACGTCGAGCGGACCTACCGTTATGCCGTCATCGAGCACGGCGAGCCGCCTGCGCCGGCGGCGGACGAGATCAATCCGCCGGCGCCACCCAATCACCGGGTCATCAGCGGCGGTGAACTGGTGCAGGATCGCACGCCCGCGACGCTGAAAGCAGAACCGGCTCTTCCGGCTGCAGGAAGGGCCGGCGTGGCGGCTGCCGGGGCGCTGGCCGCGGCCACGGCGCCAGCGGCCGAGCTGACCGCGTCGGCGCACGGCGTGGTGGAAGCATCATCGGCGACGATGGCCGACGACGATGACACCCCTGCGCCGGTGGCCGCGGCGGCCGCAGTCGCTGCCGCGGCCACCATGGATTTGGCGCAGGCCGCGGCTTCGGACGTGGCCGAGGTCTCCGCGGCCGGCGCCGCCGCGAACGCAGCGTCGCCGACACCCGCGGCCGCGATTCCACCAGCCGACGAACCGGGCCTGCTGGAGCGTCTCAAGGATCGCTTCGTGGCCGACGGCGAGGCGCGCCTGGCACGGGAAAGCCGCGCGCCGGTCGACGCCGCCGCGGCACAACCGACCGCCCCGCCGCCGGCGGATGCGGCCAGCAAGCTCGCCATCGCCCAGGCCGCGGAACCGCTGCCGCCCGTCGCCAAGCCGACCCTGGCGGAGGCCAAGGCGGCACTCAATGCCGGTGATTTCGCCACTGCCGCCGCGATGTTCACCGAACTCGCCGACGACGGCGATGCCGAGGCCCAGGCCCATATCGGCTACATGACCTACCAGGGCGAAGGGGTCGAGCGCGACCGCGCCAAGGCAGTCGAGTGGTATCGCCGTGCGGCGGTCCAGGGCAATCGCGATGCGCAGTACAACCTGGCGGTCGCCTATGCCTTCGGTGAAGGCGTGCCGCAGGACGATCGCGAAGCCGTCACCTGGTACCGGCGGGCCGCGGAGCAGGGCAGCGCGATCGCGCAGTACAGTCTCGGCGTGTCCTACGCCCTCGGCGAAGGCGTCGAGCAGAGTGATGTCGAGGCGGCGCGCTGGTACCGCGCCGCGGCCGAACAGGGCTACCCGGCCGCGCAGTACAACCTCGCCTACATGTACCGCGCGGGCAAAGGCCTGGAACAGAGTGATACCGAGGCGCTGCGCTGGTTCCTGCAGGCGGCACGCAACGGTCATGCGTCCGCGCAGTACAGCCTCGGCTACATGTACCGCTCGGGCAAAGGGGTGACGCGTAACCTCGACGAAGCGATCCGCTGGTATCGCCTCGCTGCCGCACAGGGGCACCCGGAAGCGCGCGCCGATCTCGCCACCCTGGAGCCGGGCCCCTGAAGACGCGCGGGGCGCGACTTCACAATGCGATCGGCTGATCGGGATCGGTTGCGGGTGGATTTGGCGCCGGCGGCGGAGGACGTTGCTTGAGGGCTTCTTCGAGGCTGCGGGAGAACGCATCGAGCTTTTCGCGCAGCTCGGGGACGCGTTGCTTGATCTCGCCCTCGAGCCGCCGCAATTCGCTCTCGATCGTGGGCAGGGCGCGCTTCATCTCGTCGACCGACTGTTCCACGCCCTGCTTGAGTGTGTCACCGATGGCGCCGATCTGCTGGATGATCTGCGCGAGCTCGCCGCGCGCCGAGATCTCGGCGACGGTCGCCTCGTAGTCGATACGCCATTGGCCCTGCTCGCGCGCCATCACGGTGTCGATATCGAGCGTGACGGGCTGGTCCCCGTCGAGTGTGATCTCGGTGGCGACGCTCGCGTTGTCGCCGTCGATGACGATGCGGCCGAGTGCGTAGCGCGAGATCGGTAGCAGCTCCTCACCCTGTTCGATCTGATCGCGGTCGCGCGTCAACACGTAGCGCCGGGTCTTGGCCGGCTGGCCGGCGACGACGGCACGCCAGAAACGGTCGGCCACGTCCTGCGGTGCGAGCGGCTTGACGCAGCCGCCGAGCAGCAGCAGAGCCAGCAAGACGACGGCGCCGCGCTGCGCGGCGCCGTTGGTTGCGATCCGGTCAGGCTTCACGTTCGAGCGCGACCGGCCCGCTGAATGGCGGACGCTCCGGCGCCAGTACCCGGCCCATGCGCACGACCCGTTGCCAGCCGTCGTCGCCGATATCGGCGCGGTGCAGGCGCTGCAATTCGCTGGCCAGTTCGACGAACTCGTCGGTGCGCTCGTTGAGATAGCAGATCTCGGCGAGGCGCAGCTTGGCGCGGAAGTTCGTCGGGGTCGCGCCGATCACCTCGCGCAGCATGCGTTCGGCGTCGGCGTACTGGCCGTGTGCGATGCGGTTGTCGATCTCGTCGAGGGCGTGTTCGGGGGCGGTGCTGGCCGGCTTCTTCTTGCGGCCCAGCCATTCGGCGACCTCGCCCTCGAGCTGCAGCCGCTTTTCCGTCTTGCGCGCGATCTCCGCGACCAGCTCGCGCTCGGCGGCGACGGTGGCACCGTGAGCGTGATGCAGGCGACGGCGGCGCAGCGCGTAGCTCGTACCACCGATCAGGGCCAGCAGTGAGATCAGTGCGCCGACGCCGAGCACGATGCGCGAGTCGAGCGGCAGGGCCGAGCTGTCCGCCGTGATTGGGCCGCCGGCGGGGGCGACGACGATCGGCGCGGCGCTGCGCGGTTCCGTTGCCGTACGTGGTGCCGCGACCGACGGCGTCGCGACGGGTGCGGTGGGCCCGGCGGTCTCGTTCGTCGTGCCCATCGCCGGCTGTTCGCCAGTCCCGTTCACCGCGGTTGGTGCTGCGACGGCCTGCTGGGCGGCGTAGCGCGCGCGGATGCCGGCGAACTTGCGCGACAACTCGGCGAGGCGTGCCGCGATCGCGGCATCGCCGGTGCCGCCGTCGTCGACGGCCGGCGCTGCCGCATCGGAAACGGGGGACACCGGCGGGACGATGGATTCGGGTGCGGGCGCTGCGACTGCCGGCGGCGTGGCCACGGGCGTGGCGCTGCTCGCCGCGCGCGGCGCCGTAGCCGCCGTGGCAACCTCGGCGGTCGCGGCGGCGCCATCGGGCACGCTCAGCATTGCGCCCACGCGCAGGCGGTCGGCGACGCCGCCGACGAAGGCCTGCGGATTGCGGTCCACGATCGCCTGCATGACGGCCTCGGTCGTGGCCGGTGCGAAGCCGAGTTCGCGCACGATCCGCCACAGCGTCTGGCCCGGGGTGACCGGCCCGTACTCGGCACCTGAGAACTCGAAGGTCGGCGTTGGTGCGCGGCGCAGGCCGCGCGTGGGTCGGTCGTAGGCGGCCGGGACCAGGGCCAGGGCGTAGTGACTGATGACCGTGTCGCGGGCACTGCGCAGGCGCAGGCGGAAGCGCACGGCGGGTTCGCGCACCGCGCTATCCGTGCGCAGCACCACGTAGGGCTGGCCGTCTGCGGCGACGGCGATGGTGGCGGCGATGCGCTCGGCCGTACGGCGCTCCGGCGCGTCGGTCGCGAGACCGATCGCCGGCCGCACGTTGGCGGCGAGGTCCGCCACTTCCGCCGCGTTCGCGCCGAAGATGGCGACGCGGGCCACGAGCGGTTCGCCGAGGCGCGACTGGGTTACGAGTTGGCCGAGCTGGAAAGCCGCGGCATCGAGGCAGGTGCACGCCAGGAGCAGGCATGCGGCGAGTCTGGGCAATGTCATTGTTTTCTCTCCGCACTGCGCGCCCGCGGTTTTGCCACGGGCGCGTTATAGTGGCCGAGCTTAACGCGTCGGCGCGCATTAAGCATCTCGGGGCGGCGGCGGTGATCGCCGCCGCTTAATCTCGCCGACCGGCGCCGTGGCGCGCTACGAGGGTCGTCCACTTGCATGTCGAACGCTTCGATGCCGAATATTATCGGCGCTACTACTTCTCTCCTGTAACGCGCATCGCCGAGCCCGAGTATTTCGAACACCTGGCGGATTTCGTCGCCGCCTATCTCAAGGTGCTCGATTGCCCGGTCACGCGCGTACTCGACGCCGGCTGCGGGGCGGGCCTGTTCCACCCTGGGCTGCGCCGCGCTTGGCCCGAGGTCGAGATCGAGGCCTTCGATGCCAGTCCCTACGCCTGCGCAGAATACGGCTGGCGCCACGACAGCCTGGAGACCTTCGACAGCGCGGAGACCTACGATCTCGTGATCTGTCACGACGTGCTGCAATACCTCGACCGACCGGCTGCCGAGGCGGCGTTGGCCAAGCTGTCACGCCTGACCCACGCGGCACTCTTCTTCAGCGTGTTGACCACGGAGGACTGGCGTCGCAACTGCGACCAACAGCGTACCGACTCCAACGCCCACCTGCGCTCGGCGCGCTGGTATCGGCGAAGATTGGAGCCCGATTTCCGCAATGCCGGCGGCGGCCTCTACGTCCGCCGTGATGCCGGTATCGTGCTGTTCGCCCTGGAGAGCTGGTGAGGCCGGGCCGGGCGCGGCGTTCAGGTCGTGCTCGGCAGGAAACTCAGGGCCAGTCCGTTGTTGCACCAGCGCTGACCGGTCGGCGCCGGGCCGTCGTCGAAGACGTGGCCCTGGTGCCCGCCGCACTTCGCGCAGTGATACTCGGTGCGCGGCCAGATCAGCTTGTAGTCGGTCTTGGTCTCGAGGTGGCCGGGGATGGCGGTGAAGAAGCTCGGCCAGCCGGTCCCGCTGTCGAACTTCATCGCCGAGGTGAACAGGGGCAGCTCGCAGGCGCGACACACGAACAACCCACGCCGTTTCTCCTCGTTCAAGGGGCTGGAGAAGGGGCGCTCGGTATCTTCCTCGAAGAGTACGTCGTAGGCGCCCTGCGGCAGCGCGCGGCGCCATTCGTCGTCGCTGCGCTCGAGCCGCGGTTCGAGCGCCACGGTGACCACGCCAGCTGGAACGAACGCGGTCCAGCCATCGTGCAGGGCGGTGACGTCGGGTGCTCGCTCCGCCGCGTGGCCGGCGGTGGGCAGGACGACGGCTGCCGCACTCATGCCGAGCAGCTCGAGCAGGTGCCTGCGGTTCATGGCGCATTCTCCTCGTGGTTGGCCGTGGAGCCGGACGCGGGCCCCGTCGAGTTGAGAGCGGCGCCGGCGCGCGAAGTTCCGCCGCGGCGGGTCAGCTCGCGATGTAGGCGCGGATGTAGTCGTCGAGCGGCACGTCGTCGGTCGCCTCGATCGCGGCCTGCTCTGCGTGCGAGGTGCGCGCAAGCTCGGTGAAACGCTGCTCCGTGGCAGGGTCGGGCGGATTGCCGCGCAGGGCGTCGGCATAACCGGTCGACAGTGCCATGGCGTAGTTGTGGAACTGCTGCTTGTCGCTGGCCAGGGTGTCCAGCACCCGTGCCGACGGCAGCAGTTCCGGGTGGCGCAGTGCCTCGACCTGCTGGCGCAGCGCGTGGCCGTAGGGCGTGCCGGCCTCGTTGGCGTCGAGCGCCTCGCAGATGGCCTGCATGCGATCGCAGATTTCGAGGCTCCAGGCACGCAGCGCCCGCTTGCCGGCGGGCGCGATCAATTCCAGGCCCGGGGTGCGGCCGCGCAGGGCGACGGTGAGTTCGTTGTACTCGATGCCGCGCAGCTCGGTGTCGGTCAACGGCGGGCTCTCTTCGAGGAGGCAGAAGATGACGAACGCCTCGACGAAACGCAGTTGTTCGACGTCGACGCCGATCGGGCTCAGGCTGTTGACATCCAGCGCTCGCACCTCGACGTACTCGACACCGCGCGCGCGCAGCGCGTTGGTCGGCCGTTCGCCGGCTTCGGTGGTGCGCTTGGGGCGAATGAAACTGTAGTACTCGTTCTCGATCTGGAGCACGCTGGTGCTGAGCTGGATGCGCTCCTCGCCGTCGTACAAGCCGATGGCCTCGTACTCGGGGTAGGGCGTGCGCAGCGCCTGTTGCAGGCTGTCGACATAGGCCGTGAGATTGTCGTAGGACACGGTCAGCGCGGCCTGGTTCTTGTTCTTGTAGCCGATGTCGCTCATGCGCAGCGAGGTCGCGTAGGGCAGGTAATAGGTGCCGCGCATGAGTTCGCGAAAGCGCGTGGTGCGCCCGGCGAGAAATGACTTGCACACCGCCGGCGAATTGCCGAACAGCAGTGGCACCATCCAGCCGATGCGCTTGAAGTTGCGGATCAGGGCGAAGTAACAGGTATCGATGAAGGCCTGCAGCGCACCGGTTGCGCCCTCGCCGTCCTGGTAGGCCGGCCAGAAAGCCCGTGGCAGCGAGTAATTGAAGTGCACGCCGGCGATGGCCTGCATGCGCCGACCGTAGCGGTAGTCGAGGCCGACGCGGTAGATGTGCTTCATACGCCCGACGTTGGAACTGCCGTAGCGCGCGATCGGAATCGAGCCGTCGTCGCTCACCGCGCACGGCATGCTCGCCGCCCACAGCAGTTCGTCGTCGGCGAGATGCTGGTAAAGGAAGCGATGGATGTCCTCGAGGAAACGCACCGTGTCGGTGACGTCCGCGTGGGCCGGCGTGATGAATTCCGGCAGGGCCTCGGAATAGTCGGTGGTGATGTAGGGATGGGTCAGCGGCGCGCCCCACGCGGTGGGATGCGGCGTCTGTGCGATCGAGCCCGAACGGGTGATGCGCAGGCTTTCCTTTTCGAGGCCTTTCAAGCCGCCGCCGAGGAGCGGGGCGTGGCCCGCGGCGAGCAGTCGGCGCAGGCGCTGTTCGAGCAGTTTCGACATCGATGGGGGCCGTGCAAAAGAGCGCAGAAATTACACTGTCCGTGGCCCGCAAGTACAGCGCCGTGCACGCGCCGCTCGCGGCCCCTGTTCGGGCGCGTTCAGGCGCTCGGCGCGAGGCCGCCTTCGGCCATGGCCACGGCGCGGAAAATCGCCCGGCCCTTGTTCAAGGTTTCCTGCCATTCGTACTCCGGCACCGAGTCCGCGACCACGCCGCAGCCGGCCTCGATGTAGAGGCGCCCGTCCTTCACCACCGCAGTGCGGATGGCGATGGCGGTGTCCATGTTGCCGTTCCACGACAGGTAGCCGACGGCGCCGCCGTAGATGCCGCGCCGCACCGGTTCGAGTTCGTCGATGATCTCGATTGCGCGGATCTTGGGCGCGCCCGACAGGGTGCCGACGGGCAGGGTCGCGCGCAGCGCGTCCATCGCGTTGCGGTCGCCGCGCAAGCGGCCTTCCACGGTCGAGGAGATGTGCATGACGTGCGAGTAGCGTTCGATGACCATCTTCTCGGTCACGCGCACGCTGCCGGTCTCGGCCACGCGGCCGATGTCGTTGCGGCCGAGGTCGATCAGCATCAGGTGCTCGGCGAGCTCCTTGGGGTCGGCCAGCAGCTCGCGTTCGAGGGCGAGATCCTCGGCGCTCGTGCGGCCGCGCCGGCGCGTGCCGGCCAGCGGTCGCGTGGTCACCACGCCGTCCTCGACGCGGACCAGGATCTCGGGCGAGGAGCCGACGACGTGGAATTCGCCGAGATCGAAGAAATAGAGGTAGGGCGAGGGATTGAGATGGCGCAGCGCGCGGTAGATGTTGATCGGCTCGACGTCGAGCGCGATGGACATGCGCTGGGCGAGCACCACCTGCATGACGTCGCCGTCGATGATGTAGTCCTTTACGCGCTCGACCGCGGCGAGGAAGGCATCGTGGCCGAAATCGGATTCGAAGTCGGTTTCGCGCGTGGCCGTGCCGGCGACCGGCGCCGGCAGCGCCGGCAGGGGGGCGCGCAGTTGCGCGCACAGGCGATCGAGCTCGGCTTCGCCCGCGGCGCGCGCGGCCGCGTCGTCGGCGGCGACGTATTTGACCAGCAGCAACTCGCCACGCAGGTTGTCGAAGACGACGAAATCGTCGACCTGCAGCAGGTAGACGTCGGGCGTACCGAGCGGGTCGGGCGGACTCGACTGGGCCACGCGCGACTCCACGTAACGCACCGTGTCGTAGCCGAAGTAGCCGACCAGTCCGCCGCAGAAGCGTGGCAGCTCGGCCGGCGGCGGGGCGCGGAAGCGGGCGTGGTAGTCCTCGATCCAGCGCAGCGGGTCGGCGACGGTGTGCTGCTCGACGAGCGCATCGCCCTCGCGCACGCTGACTTCGTGGCCACGGACCACCAGGGTGCGGCGCGCGGGCAGGCCGATGATGGAGTAACGCCCCCATTTCTCACCGCCTTCGACCGACTCCAGCAGGAAGCTGTGCGGGCCGCGCGCGAGCTTGGCATAGACGCTCAGTGGCGTATCGAGATCGGCGAGCACACGCCGCGTCAGCGGCACGCGACGGACCCCGGCGGAGGCGGCAGTTTGTTGTGCGGTCACGTCGGCGGGCCCTGTCCGTTGCCGTGGGTGGCGGCGCAGGCCGCCGGGGTGCGGCCGGCAGCGCGCGGGGGCGGAAGGGTAGCCGATCGGCCCCTACCCAACAAGGCGAAGGGCTCAATCGCCGTGGGCGACGAGTACCCAGATCTGGCGACCGTTCCTGAGGAAGGTGCTGTCGGCGCGTTCCTCGCGTTCGAGGCGGACCAGACCGATCCCGCGGGCGTACCACTCGCGCGTGCGCACGGTGACCATGGCCGAGGCGTTGCCGCGGTCGGTGCGCACCGCGACGCGGCCTTCGCCGACGACCAGCAGGCAGGCGGTGAAGTGTCCCGCCGGCACCGTCGTGGTCGCGTCGCGCCGCACGACCCGCTTACTGAGGTCGAGCGCGACCCGGCGCGGGATGATGCGGTCCTGGGCGGCGAAGGTGCGGCTCTCGATCAGGCCCAGCGTGCTCGGCACGCGCCAGGCGCCGTCCTCGCGCAACAGCACCCGCGCTGGCTGGTCGCGGACGATGCCGGTGGGGCCGGGCCGGCGGTGGGCGACCCGGCGTACGCCGCGCTCAGGGTGTTCGCCGTCGTACTGGAGATAGTCGAGCGCATGCGCCTGTCTGCGTCTCAGGTAGACCCGTTGGCCGTCGAGCCGGGCGGGGCCGAGGTTGGCCATGATCACCCGCGCGCGGTTCGTCTCGTCGAGCACGGTCGATTCCACCGCGTAGTACCACCAGCGGCCCGCCTCCAGGGGCAGGTAATCGGGCTCCGGCGCACACGCCGTGGCGGCGAGCAGGACTGCGACCAGCAGCGTTGGGTGCAGGGCGCGGATGGCCGTCGGTCGGTGCATGGCGGTGGCGCTGGGAAAGTCCACGGCCTAGCTTGTCGGATCATGGCCTTCCGTGGCCAGTGCGGACGGCGACCGGATGGCCGCGACCGCTTGGTGTAGCGATAGCGTCGTCGGCTCAGGCGCTCAGGCTGCGGTCGTTGGTATAGAACATTCCCTGCAGTTCGTGGCGCTCGTCGAGATGCAGGCGTAGGAGCACGCGGGCGCCGATGGCGCGGGCGCGGCTGAACACTTCGTCGGCGGTCTCGAAGGGGATGTATTCACCGTTGAGGTCGCGGTAGCCGGCGAATTTTGCCGTGTGCGGAAGACTGTAGAGGGCGTTCATCGGGACTCTCCAGAGCTGGGTCAGCGTTACCCGGTTACTTGCAACAAGCGTTCCACTCGCGCCCAGCGGCCGCCAACAGCGGCGATAGTGCGAACCGCTTCAGGTTTCGGCAGGCGAAGTGTGATCGATTACACGCCGGTGTCGTGCGTACGCCGGGTGGGCGACGCCCGCGGCGTGGCGCGCGAGCGGCGCGACTGTCACCTCCTGGCGACGCCCGTCGGCCGCGCCGGCGGCCACCACAGCGAGCCGGCGACGGCGATGAGGAGATTTGGTAACAGGGCGACCAGGCCCGGGTGGAAGCCCCAGACCTTGCCGCGGCTCGTGAACGGCAGGTCGGCGAAGGCCAGGGTGAGGGCAAGCGCCACGCCGGCGACGAGACCGGCTGCGACCGCGCCGCCGCGCAGACCGCGCCAGCGCAGGCCGAGAATGAAGGCCGGCACCAGCTGGATGAGGAGATCGAGCTTGCGATCCATCAACTCGACCAGCGAGGCCGCTTCGCGCAGCGCCACGGCGAGGGCGATGAGGATCGCGATCAGGGTCCACGAGCAGATCTTGCCGACCCGCGTCAGCTGCGCTTCCGACGCGTCGCGCATGAGGTGGGCGGCGCAGATGTCCTTGGTCAGCATGGAGGAGATCGAGAGCAGGGCGGAATCGGCGGTGGACATCATCGCCGCCAGCACCGCCGCCATGGTCACGACGACGAGGCCATAGCCGAGCGTGGAATGAGTCTGCAGTTCGCGCAGCACGCGGCCGAAGACCTGGTCGGCAGCCGCCCCCTCGAGGCCCGGAAGGTAGGCCAGGGCCATGATCCCGGCGACCAGGGAGATCAGCATCGTCGGCAGCGGCATGAAGGCCATCACGGCGAGGCTGCGACGCAGCACGCGCGCCGAGCGCGCGGCATAGATGCGCTGGATGGCCTGGGGATAGAGACAGATACCGAAGCCGACCGTGAGGATGTAGCTCAGCCATTCGCGACAGCGCGCAGCATCGGGGACCAACGCCTTGCGCGTGCCGGCGGCGAGGTCGGCAGCCATGATGCGCCGCGTGGCCTCGCCCAGCGAGCCGAAATGATCGAACAGGAGTGCGGCGAGGACGAGAAAGCCGACGGCGAGGATGCCGCCCTGCAGGGCATCGGTCCAGGCCACCGCGCGCAGGCCACCGAGGGTGCCGTAGATGACCATGATGAGCGCGAGCACGATGACGCCGGCGGTGTAGGCCGTGCCGCCCGGATCGCGGGCCAGGCCCTGCATCGCGCGCCCCATGGCCATGAGCTGGGCGAGCAGGAAGTTGCACAGCACGACCAGCATGATGGTGGTGACGAGGAGGGTGAGTAGCCGGTTGCCGTAGCGATCGGCGATGAAATCGGCCGGGGTCAGGTAACGTCGCTCGCGTGCCAGGCGGTGCAGTGCGGGGGCGAAGGTGAGGTAGGCAATCACGACCGCGGTCATGAAGTGCAGGCTCAGGATCCAGGCGTAACCGATGCGGTAGGTGGCGCCGGTGAAGGCGAAGAAGGTGTTCCCACTGTACTGGGTGGCGAACAGGGTGAAGAACAGCACGACGAAGCCGAAGCCGTTGCCGGCGAGGTAGAAGTCCTGCAGCGTGTCGGCCTCGCTGGCGCGGTGGGCCCACCAGCCGATACCGATCAGCGAGACCAAGTAGAGGCCGATGAATGCCCAGGCGCCGACGCCGAGCGGGACCAGGTCAGTCATCGTCGTCCCGCTCGCCCGGCCACGGCCGCGCCATCAGTACGGCGGTCAACAGCGAGGCCGCCGCCGAGACCACAATCGCGACGCACACCCAGGCCGGCATGCCCAGCCACACCCGGGTGTCGTCGGCGGGCCAGTACCACGGCACGGCGAGGACCAGCAGGGAGACGAAAAGCAGGGGCGCGATGCGCGTGATCATAGGGCTCTCGGCGCAGGGGCGGCTGGGACGGCGGCCCGCATTGTAGCCCGGCGTTGCGGTGGCGCGCGGCGCTCAGCGCGGGGTGAAGGGGCGCGCCAGCGGTTCGCCGACGAACACGCCCTGGCCGGGCCATTGCACGCTCTTCCAGTAGGCTTCGAGCAGGGTGTCGCCGTTGAGGTAGCGCGCCATCACCAGCGCCGGGTCGGGGAACTTCTGCGGGTAGTTGCACGGTTCGACCACCGTGCCATAGCTGCCGGTGGCGCCGGCCGCGATCCACGCCAGCACGTTCATCTGCTTGTCGCCGTCGAGTACACCACCGGCCGAGGTCAGGTGATCGGCGACTGCACCGGGGCGGAAGCGCAGGGTGTCGAGGCCTTCCACGCGCTTGGCGCCGATGAAATAGAACATCACGTCATCGCGGTTGCGCAGGGCATCGGCGCGCAGGACCTCGCTGTGCTGCCAGCGCCCGAACAGCTCCGCGGCGAGATGGAAACGCGGTGCACGGGTATTGCGCGCGCGGTCCTTGGTCAACACGAAGTAGGCGCTGCCCGGGGGATTGGTGTCGTCGGCCGCGATACCACGGTCGACCAGGGCCCGCGCGGTGGGCGGGTCGGGCGCGGCGAGCAGCATTGCGGGACGGATGCCGTGGTCGCGAAACGGCAATTTCGACGGCGACGCGAAATAGTTGCTCGTCGCGGTCGCCTCGCAGCCACGTGCGCAGTAGCGCTCGTCGAAACCGAGTGCGAAGGCGCTGGTCACCGACATGCAGCCGACCCGGTAAGGCCGCGTCCAGGCCAGGGCAAAGCCCTGGATGTCGTCACCGAGGCGCGCACCGAGCTCGGCGCGCAGATCCTCGAAATGGCCGGGCGCCATGACCGCGTCGTCGGTCTCGACGTCGACGGCGTAGACGTGTTCACGCGGGATGCCACGGCGGGTCGCGTAGTAGCCGGCGAGCACGCGGCTGTCGGGATCGTCGGCGGCGTAGAGCACCGCGAGCTGGTCGGCTTCGATGGCCGCGGCCGGCTGTGATGCGAGCAGCAGGCAGAACAGGGTCGTCGTTGCGACCGCCCGCAACGCCGCGAAGCGATCCCGGGGGCAGGTATTCAGTGCGCCTTCTTCAGCGCCTTCATCGCGCGTTCGAGGCCGTCCATGGTGAGTGGGAACATACGCTCGGACATCAGTTCCTTGACCATGCCGATCGAGGGGATGTGACCCCAGTATTCCTCCGGCTGCGGGTTCAACCACACCGCGTAGGGGAAGATTGCCATCAAGCGCGCCATCCAGGTCGCGCCCGCTTCCTCGTTCCAGTGTTCGACGCTGCCGCCGACCGCCATGATCTCGTAGGGGCTCATGGTGGCGTCGCCGACGAAGACGATCTTGTGATCGGCGCCGTAAGTGTGCATGACCTGGCTGGTCGGCACGCGTACGTTGGCGCGCATGTTGTTGTCGCGCCAGACCGATTCGTAGAGAAAGTTGTGGAAGTAGTAGTGCTCGAGATGTTTGAACTCGGCGCGCGCGGCGGAGAACAGCTCCTCGCAGACCTTGACGTAAGGGTCCATCGAGCCGCCGACGTCGAGGAACAGCAGCACCTTCACCGCGTTGTGGCGCTCCGGCACCATCTTGATGTCGAGCAGGCCGGCGTTGCGCGCGGTCGAACGGATGGTGTCGTCGAGGTCGAGCTCCTCGGTCGCGCCCTCGCGGGCGAAGCGGCGCAGCTGGCGCAGGGCCACCTTGATATTGCGCGTACCGAGCTGGACCTGGTCGTCGAGGTTCTTGAAGTCGCGCCGATCCCAAACCTTCACCGCGCGACCCTGGCGGCCTTCTTCCTGGCCGATACGCACGCCTTCCGGGTTGTAGCCGTGGGCGCCGAATGGCGAAGTGCCGCCGGTGCCGATCCACTTGTTGCCGCCGTGATGCTCCTTCTGCTGCTCGGCGAGACGCTCGCGCAGCGTCTCCATGAGCTTGTCCCAGCCGCCGAGGGCTTCGATCTGGGCCTTCTCTTCCTCGGTGAGATTGAGTTCCTTCTGCTTGCGCAGCCATTCCAGCGGGATCTCGCCGAAAATCTCGTCGAACAACATCTCCTTGCCGCGGTAGTACTCGGCGAAAACCTGGTCGAACCGATCGAAGTAGCGTTCGTCCTTGATCAGCGCCGCGCGCGCCAGGTAGTAGAAGTTGTCGATGCTGTATTCCGCCACGCGCGCGTCGAGCGCGGCGAGCAGGCTCAGGTACTCGGTGATCGAAACCGGAACCTGGACCTTGCGCAGCTTGTAGAAGAGCTCAATTAGCACCAGTGCGCCTCGACATGAACACCAGGCGCTCGAACAGGTGCATGTCCTGCTCGTTCTTGAGCAACGCGCCGTAGAGTTTCGGGATGGCCTTGCGCGAATCCTTGTCGCGCAGCGCTTCCGGCGGGATGTCCTCGGCGACCAGCAGCTTGATCCAGTCGAGCAGTTCCGAGGTCGATGGCCGCTTCTTCAAGCCCGGGATGTCGCGCAGCTCGAAGAAGCATTCGAGCGCTTCGGCGAGCAGGCGCTTCTTGATGTCCGGGTAGTGGACCTTGACGATCGAATCCATCGTGTCGCGGTCCGGGAAGGCGATGTAGTGGAAGAAGCAGCGGCGCAGGAAGGCGTCGGGCAACTCCTTCTCGTTGTTGCTGGTGATGATGATGATCGGCCGGTGCGTCGCCTTGATGGTCTGTTTCGTCTCGTAGACGAAGAACTCCATGCGGTCGAGTTCCTGCAGCAGGTCGTTGGGGAACTCGATGTCGGCCTTGTCGATCTCGTCGATCAGCAGCACCGGCTGGTTGTCGGCGCTGAAGGCCTCCCACAGCTTGCCGCGGACGATGTAGTTGGCGATGTCGTGGACCGCCTCGTCGCCGAGCTGGGAGTCACGCAGGCGGGCCACCGCGTCGTACTCGTAGAGGCCCTGGGCGGCCTTGGTGGTGGACTTGATGTGCCACTGGATGAGTGGGCGATCGAGTGCGGCCGCGACTTCCTCGGCCAGCATGGTCTTGCCGGTGCCGGGCTCGCCCTTGACGAGCAGCGGGCGTTGCAGGGTGATGGCGGCGTTCACCGCCATCATCAGGTCTTCAGTTACGATGTACGAATCGGTGCCGGTAAAGCGTTGCGTAGACATGTGTTTCACGGTGTGCAGAGGCGGAGGGGCATTGTAGTACATGGTCACTGGCCTGGCTCAATGGTCCACGATCGCCGGCCTGGCGCTGGTCGCAATGGTGCGGGTGACGGCCGTCGCCGCCGCGGACAGCGCCGCGGCCATCGCTGCATTCCGCGACGGCGACCACGGCCGTGCCGTCGCCGAGCTGCGGGAACCCGCCGCCGCCGGTGACCCGGCTGCACAGTTCTACCTCGGCCTCGCCTATGCCCAGGGCTGGGGGGTCATCGCCGACGCCGCGCGTGCCCGCGACTGGTACGGGCGCGCCGCCGAAGCGGGCTACGCCAAGGCCCAGGTCAACCTCGCCCTGCTCCTGCTCGACGGCGAAGGCGGCGAGGTCGACGCGGAACGCGCGCAGCAGTGGTTGCTGCGCGCGGCCCGCCAGGGTGACGGCCATGCCGCCCACCATCTCGGCCTGATGTATTACCGCGGCCACGGCGTGGCGCGCGATTTCGCCGCCGCGCGGACCTGGTGGACGAGCGGGGTCGAGCGTGGCGATGCGCCGTCGGCGTTCAACCTCGGGGTGCTCTACCGGCGCGGCCTGGGTGTGCCACGCGACGTCGGCGAGGCCCTGCGCTGGTGGGAGTTCGCCGCCCGCCGCGGTATGCCGGAAGCGCAGAACGCGCTCGGCGCGGCCTACCAGAACGGCGATGGCCGGCCGTTCGACCTCGGCGAGGCCTGGGCCTGGTTCCGCCTCGCGGCCGAGGGTGGACTGGCCGTCGCCCAAATCAACTCGCAGCTGGTCGCCAGCCGGCTCGATCCCACCGCGATGGCGCGCGCCGAGGAGCGACTTGCGGCGCTGCGCGCGTCACTGGTCGCACCCGCACCCCCCTGAGCGGGGCGCCACCGGGGTTCAGCTGCCGCGCAGCTGCTGCTCGATTTCGTCGAGCAGGCTCTGGGTCTTGCTCTCGCTTTCCTGCCGGGCGCTGTTCGCGCGCTGGCGGATGCGCTCCACCATCTCCTTCTGGCGCGAGAGGATCTCGCGTTGCAGGGTCGATTCCTGCATGCGGTTCTGCTCGTCGACCCACTCCTCGAGCTCTTTCTGCAACAGGATGTTGATTTCGTTGGCCGTGCCGTAGGTGCGTTCCAGCGCGTCCTCGTTCTCGCGCGCCGCGGCGGCGGCCACCGACTCGGCGTCGATGGCCTGGCGCAGTTCGAGTTCGGCCGCGGACGCGCGCTGCTCGATGACTTCGAGATCCCCCGGCGCGTTGCCGGCCGTCGCGGCGGCGTCGCGAGCCGCCGCCAGCTGGCGCTCGGATGCCTCGCGCGCCGCCTCGGCGTCGCGCCGTGCCGTGCGTGCTTCCTCGAGTTGCGCGGCGAGCTGGTGCGCCTGTTGTTGCAGCCGCTTGCGTTCCTCCTCGAAGGCGGCGCGGTGTTCGGCCAGCAGCTGCTGCTGTTGTGCCTTGAAGCGTGCGACGACATCGCGCGCCTCGGCAGTGGCGGACTCCTTGGCAGTGAGGGCGGCGCGGCGCTCTTCGCGGGCGCGCTCGAGCTCTTCGTTGGCGCGCAGGAATTCCTGGGTGAATTTCTGCCGTTCCTGGGCCAGCTCGCGTTCGAGCCGCTCGCGCAACTCGGATTCACGATCGGCCTGCACCGCTTCGAGCTGCTCGGCCTGGCGTTGGTAGAACGCCTCCAGGCGGGCGCGTTCCTGGTCGAGGCGTTCCCCGGCCAGGCGCTCGACCTCGAGCAGGCGCTGCTCCAGGGCTTCCTGGCGCCGGGAGGCATCCGCCTCGGCGCGTTCCTTCTCGCGCGCCAGCGTCGTGCGCAGCTGCTCGGCATCGGCCAGGCGTTCGCGCAATTGCGCCGCTTCGGCATCGAGTCGACTGCGTTCGGTGGCGAGCCGGTCACGCTCGGCGGCCAGGCGCGCCTCGACCACGCGCTCGGCTTCGGCCTTGGCAGCTTCGGCTTCCTGCATCATGCGGCGAGCCTGCTCGACGGTCAGATGGGCCTTTTCCAGTTCGGCCTCCAGCGACGACGCGCGCGCGCGCGCCGCCATCAGTTCGTCGTCGCGCGCGTCTGGCCCTGGGGCCTCCGGTGCGGCGTTCGGGGGGGCGACCGGCGTGGCAGGTGGGGCGATGTCCTCGGCGACCGCCCCGCCGCTCACGTAGCAGGCGTCGAAGCCGCGTTCGGCGAGCAGGAAGGCCGCGGCCGAGCTGCGGCCGCCGGTATCGCAATAGACGACGTAGGGGGTGTTCGGGTCGAGCTCGTCGGCGCGCGTGCGCAGCACGCCGAGAGGGATGTTGATGCTGTCGGGCAGGCCGTTGTGGGCATGCTCGTCCTCGAAGCGCACGTCGAGCCAGCGCGCGCCGGCCGCGACCCGCTGGGCGCCGCCGGCGCGGTCGACCGCATCGAGCAGCGGGGCCTTGATCAAGCGGGTGAAATCGTCCTTGGTCAGGCGTGCCAGGGCGCCGTCGGTCAGCATGCGCACGGTGGCATTGCGGGTGCCGCCGGAGACCAGGGCCTCTTCGCCGAAGGCGTCGCCCGGACCGAGCTGGGCGAGCCTGACCTCGCGTTTCTGGGTCCCCTGGCGCACCACCTCGCAGGTTCCTTCCTGGACGATGAAGTAGTAGTCCCCGGGCCCGCCCTGCCGGACGACCTCGCTGCCGGCCGGCATCTCGACCGTCTCCAGCGTGTCGAGCAGGCCCTGGATGTTGGACGGCGGAATGCGCTGGAAGAGCTCCGATTGCAGCACCGTCATCAACCAGTCGCCCGACTGGGTCGCCTCCATCTCGGTGACTTCGAGCGCCGGTTCGGCCGCCGGGGCGGGCGCGTCGGCCATGCTCAACAGTTGCTCGAGGAGGCTGCGGCGTATGCGCAACACCTGGCAGCGGCCCTTGGCGATGGCCGACATCTGGCGCGGCTGGAGCTGGGCGAGCGGCTGGAAGGACGCGCCGTCGCCGCCCGTGACGCGCTTGATCAACGAGCCGTCGGCGTAGAGTTCTAGGTCGCCTTCGAGCAGGTAGAAGGTGTAGTCGTCGCGGTCACCCTGCTCGAACACCCGTTCCTTCTTGCGCAGCGCCAGCACTTCGGACTGGGCGAGCAGGCGCGCCTGGCGGTCGGCGGAGAGCTTGTTGAGCGGGCTCAGGAAGCTTGCCCGCGTCGCCAGCAGGTCGTTGTCGTCGGTCATGGCGCGCGACGGTAACCCATGGCCAGGCGTGGCGCTACTCAGGCATCGAGATCGGGGATGAGCTTGCTCTTGAGGACCGAGATCTGGTCCTTGAGCTGGAGCTTGCGCTTCTTCAGCCGCTTTATGAGGAGCTGGTCGGCATTGAGGTCCTGGGTCAGCGTGTCGACGACCTCGTCGAGGTCGCGGTGCTCGCTTTGTAGTTCGAGAATGCGGCGCTGGAGCGATTTGACTTCGTCGGCTGACACGGAACCCTGCGCTGCTTCCCCCCGGGTGGCCGCTAGTCTACGCCCATTTGGGCCGCTTGGGGCGGTCTGCGAACCACGCGAGCGCGAGAATGTCGAAGGCTGGCGAAGTGAAGCGATTCACGGAAGACGGCCTGTCCGCGAGGGCAGCGTGATGCCCTTCACAGTTGGCGTTGTGAGATCATGAAGCGTTCAAGCGCTGGGCCTATAGTTGCCGCGCTTGCCACTGGCCCGGGTGGGCAAGGCAGCGGCCGTGACGCCAGAAGCGCGGCCCGCGCGTCCCATGCGTGAGGAAACATGTCGGCCCAGAATGCGGAAATCGAAGGCTTGGTGCACGCCTTGACGCCACTCGGCAGCCTGTCGGAGGCGAGCCAGGCGCAGGTGCTCAATACTTCCGAGGTACTCCATTTCCCCCGCGGCGCATTCGTCTTCCGCGAAGGCGAGCGGGACAACTATTCCTTTTACCTGCTCGAGGGCCGGCTCGAACTGGTCAGCGGCGGGCAGACCGTGCAGCGGGTGGTCGGCGGCACGCCGGACGCGAGCTGTGCGCTGGCCCAGCTGCAACCGCGCAAGATGTCGGCCAAGGCCGAGTCCGAGGTCGCGGTGCTGCGCGTCAATCGCGATCTCGTCGAGAAGCTCCTGGCAGCCGACGTCGCCGCGGGGGACGATGCGATCCAGGTCGACGACATCGATACCGCGGAACAGGACGACTGGATGACCCGGATGCTCCAGTCGGAGCTGTTCGCGAAGCTGCCGGCATCGAATATCCATCGAATTTTCAGCCGCTTGGAAACGGTTGACGTCAAGCGCGACGAGGTCGTCGTGCGCCAGGACGAGCCCGGCGACTACTACTACGTCATCGTCAGCGGCCGTGCCGAAGTCGCCCGCTCTGCCGGCCCGCGGGCGCCCAGCTACCGTCTCGCGCTGATCGGGGCCGGCGATGCCTTCGGCGAGGAAGCCCTGGTCGGCGACGCGCCGCGCAACGCCTCGGTGCGCATGCTGACCGACGGCCAGCTCGTGCGCCTGGGTAAAGAGGACTTCATCGACCTCATTCGCACGCCGCTGCTGAACGCGGTCGACTACGAAACCGCCAGCAACCTGGTGTCGGTGCGCAATGCACAGTGGCTCGACGTGCGTTTTCCCGAGGAACACCGCGCCGGCGCCATCGAGAACAGCCTCAATCACCCGGTCAACACGTTGCGCATGCACAGCGGCCGGCTCGACCCGGGGCGGCCGTACATCGTGTACTGCGACGGTGGCGCGCGTAGCGCCATCGCGGCGTTTCTGCTCGCCGAGCGCGGTTTCGACGTCCACGTGCTCGCCGGCGGCATGCCGCGCAGCGGAGGCGGCGAGGCCGCGGTCGATCTCAGCCTGTCGGATGACGAGAAGACGTCACTCGAGCCCCGTGGACCTGCCCCGGTACCGGCCTCGCAGCGCCTCGACGACGAGCGCAGTGACGCTTCGGCGGTGGCAGCCGGCAATGCGACCGTCAAGCTGGCCGTCGCCGAGGTCGCGCTCGCCGAGGTGGCGGCCAGTGTCGGTGCCCCCCGTGTGGCCGCACCGGACATGCGCGAAATCGAGGCGCGGGCGCGCGAGGCGGCCGAGCAGGCCGCCGAGGAGCGCCTTGCCGCCGAGCGTGCGCGGGCGCGGGAAGAACTCGAGCAGGCACGCCAGGAAGCGGCGGCGGCAGCGCAGGCCCGCCTCGAGGAAGAGCGCCAGGCGATCGAGGCCGCCAAGCGCGAGGCGCGCGAGCAGGCCCAGGCGGAACTCGCCAAGGCCCGCGCCGAAGCCGAGGCCGCAGCGCAGGCCCGTCTCGAAAAGGAACGTGAGGCGATCGAGGCCGAGCGGCAGAAGGCGCGCGAGGATGCCCGCCGCGCGGCTGCGACACGCCTCGCCGCCGAGCGCAAGCGGCTGGAAGACGAGGCCCGGAAGGCGCGTGAACAGGCCGCTCGGGAAGCCGAAGCGCACCTTGCCGCGGAGCGTGCCCGGCTCGCCGACGAGGCCGATCGCGCGCGGCGCGAGCTCGAGGAGGCGCGCGAACTCAAGGCCGAGCTGGAGCGTGCGCGCGACGCCGCGCAGGCCGAGGTCGAACGCGAACGCGCCGAGCAATCCCAGCGTGTCGAGCAGGTGCGTGCCGAGATGGAGCGCCGCCTGCGCGAGGAAGAGGCCAAGATCAAGGAGAGCTATGCCTGGCAGGCGGAGGAGCTCAAGCGCCTGCAGGCGCAGAAGCGCGATGCCGAGGTACGCCTGAAGGAGGAGCAGGCGCGTCTGCAGCAGCAGGCCGAGGAAGCCCGTGCACGGCTGGCCGAATCGCGCGAGTTCCAGAAGCGGCTCGAGGAAGTCGAACAGGCGAGCGCAGCCGAGGCCGCACTGCGCGAGCAACAGCGGCTCGAACTCGAGCGCCGTCTGCGGGACGAGCTCAAGGACAAGGTCCAGTCAGAGCGCCAGGCGCTGGAAAGCGAACTGGCGCGCAACGCGGCCCAGCTTGCGCGCGCCCAGCAAGAACTGCGCGCGGCCGAGGCCGCCCGTCGCGCCGCGGCCGACGAAGCCCAGCAGATCGTCGCCGATTTCAAGTCCGCGCACGCGCGCAAGCGCATGCAGGAAGAGGCCGAAATGCAGGCCGAGCGTGCCCGCCTGGAAGGCGAAGCCAATCGCCTGCGCCTCGCGCTCGAGCTGGCCCAGCGAGAAAAGGACATTGCCCTGGCCGAGCAACAGCGCGCCGAGGCAGAGCTCGACGACGCGCGCAGCGATGGCCAGCGCTCCGGCATCGAACTCGAGCGACTCAAAGCGCAGGCCGACGAAGCGGCCCGCCAGGTGGCCGAATCGGAACAGGCACGCGCCGACGCGCAGGCGGCGGCAGTCGCCTCGGCCGGCGATCTCGCAGCCCACCGGGTCCACGAAGACCAGGTCCGCACCCAGCTCAAGTCGGAACTCGAAGAGTGGGTGAGGGAGCAATCGGACTTCGAGAACAGCGACGTCCAGCAGAGCATCCTGGCCAACCAGAAGGCCCACGTGGAACGGCTCAAGCAGCGCGCCGCGGCCGCCCGCGCCGCGGCCAAGGCGCACGACCGTGCGCTCATCGACGAACTCGCCGAGCGCCTGCGCGGAGACGACGAAGAGGACGACTAGCCGACTGGCGCGAAGTGCCCGCGGCAGTCGTTGGCGGTCAGCCGGCGCCGCGCGAAACATGCGAGCCCCTCGGGCGCCACCGGCCCGTGCCGAACGCGCGCCCCCCGCTACTGCCGGATGCGGCAGGTCTGGCAAGCGTTCGGCCGCAGTCAGCTGGCGCCAGGCCGGCCGCTTGCCGCCAGGTCGAGATGCAGCGCGCCCTCCGGCAATTCGAGACGGGTCCACGCCGGCCGAGTCCCCTCCAGCCCGACCAGGCCGCGGCGTCGGTCGACGCCGTCGACGCTGAATTCGAAGGCGTAGCGCAGGACCGGCAGGAGGGCGCCGTCGCGCCGCACCAGGCCCACCGAATCGAGCACCACCGAGGCATCGAGGCGCTGTACGTGTACTTCCCGGCAGGCCTGCGACGCGGCATCGTCGGCGCGTTCTCGCGCCTGCCCGAGCCACCACCATGCCGTGAATGCGCCCCCGGCGAGGAGCAGCAGGACCAGTCCGCCGTCCACGTCGGATTCAGTCGTCGCTGCGGCGCGCGGTCACCTCGACCGCGTCGCCCACCAGGACTGCCGAGAGGGCGAGGGGACGACAGCACACTTCGCAGTCTTCGATGTAGTCCTGCGCTTCGATGCTCGTATCGACCAGCACGCTGATGTTCTCCCCGCAGTAGGGGCAGGTGATATAGGCCTCGACCTGTTCGAATCGCGCCACGGCGCCGGCGTCGCGCTCAGTCGCGGAAATTCGTGAACTGCAGGGGATAGTCGATATCCGCTTCGCGGAGCAGGGCCATCACTTTCTGCAGGTCGTCACGGTTCTTGCCGCTCACGCGGACCTGCTCTTGCTGCACCTGGGCCTGGACCTTGAGCTTGCTGTCCTTGATTTGCTTGACCAGCTTGCGTGCGAGGTCCTTGTCGATGCCCTCGCGGACCGTCACCGGTTGGCGGGTTTCGGCCACGTTGCTGGCTACCTGGCCGAGTTCCAGGCAGTTGATGTCGAGGCCGCGCTTGGCAAACTTGCCGTGCAGGATGTCGAGCATCTGGCGGGTCTGGAATTCGGATTCGGCGACCAGGGTGATGAGCTTGTCGTCGTGTTCGAAGCGCGCCTTGGTGCCCTTGAAGTCGAAACGCTGGCCGAGTTCGCGTACGGCCTGGTCGACGGCGTTGGCGAGTTCGTGCTTGTCGATTTCGGAGACGACGTCGAATGAAGGCATAGCTTTGCACCCGTCGTGGCAGGGATGGATCGGCGGCGTAGTATCATCACACCGCGGCTGCGCCGCGCGGACGCACGAGTATATCGTCCACGGACGGACCGTGCCGCCCGTGACCCGCGAGGCACCGGTCGCATGGCTCTTGCCGCGCCGTCTGTACCCGGTTTGTACCCCGACCGCCAGGAATGCCACATGGTGATCAAGGCCATTCTGCTCGACCTCGACGACACGCTGTGGGATCCGCGCCCGGCCTTCGTGCGCGCCGAGCGCGCCCAGTACGCCTGGTTGCAAGCGCGCGCGCCGGATCTGACGGCGCGCTACAGCGTCGAGACCATGCGCGAGCACCGCCGCGCGCTCGCCGCGCAGCGCCCCGAGATCGCACATGATTTCACCCGTCTGCGCGAAGCGGCCTTGCGCGAGCTGCTCACGGAGGTCGGCTGTCCGTCGCACTGGGCGGAAGAGGGGGTGGCCGTGTTCGTCGACGAGCGCAGCCGGGTCGACCTGTTCCCCGACGCCTTGCCGACGTTGGCGGAGCTGGCTCGGAACCATACCCTGGTGGCGCTGACGAATGGCAATGCGGACCTCGCCATCGCCGGCGTCGCCGAGCACTTCGAGGCCTGCATCTCGCCCGCCGAAGCCGGGGTACGTAAACCCGACCCGGCGATGTTCCGTGCCGCGCTCGACGTGGCAGGGGTCGCCGCGGCCGCGGCCATCCATGTCGGCGATCAGCCGCTGTACGATGTCGAGGGCGCACGCCGCGCGGAACTGGCCGCGGTATGGGTCAATCGTGACGGCATGACCTGGCCGGCGGAGCTTGCGCCGGCCGCGGCCGAAATCGCGAGCCTGGCGGAATTACCGGCGCTGATCCAGCGCCTCAACCGAGGATGACGACGAGCTTTCCATGAGCAATTCACCGTTCGAACTGGTCGGCGCCGGGCGCGTGGCCTCGCTCGGCCTCGACCTGCAGGAATACATCCATTCCCCGACGGGCGCACGCCATTACCATCTCGACTGTGCCGACCCCAACAACGCATTCATGGTCGCCTTCCCGACCCTGCCCGAGGACTCCAGCGGCGTCGCCCACATCCTCGAGCACACCACGTTGTGCGGCAGCCAGCGTTTCCCGGTGCGCGACCCCTTCTTCATGATGCTCAGGCGTTCCCTGAACACCTACATGAACGCCTTCACCAGCACCGACAGCACCGCTTACCCGTTCGCGACCCAGAACCGTAAGGACTTCGACAACCTCCTCGAGGTCTACCTCGACGCGGTCTTCTTCCCACGCCTCGATCCGCTCGATTTCGCGCAGGAAGGGTGGCGTTTCGAACTCGCCCCGGACGCTGACAGCGCGCGGCTCGAGTACCACGGCGTCGTCTACAACGAAATGAAGGGGGCGATGAGTTCGCCGCTCGCCCAGCTCTGGCAGCATGTCCACGGCGCGCTCTTTCCGGACACCGTTTACCGTTTCAACAGTGGCGGCGACCCGGCAATCATTCCCGAGCTCGACCACGCACGGCTGACGGCGTTCCACGCCCGCCATTACCATCCGTCGAACGCGGTGTTCCTCACCTACGGCAGCTTCCCCGTGGCCGAACACCAGGCAAGTATCGGCGCACGTGTGTTGCAGCGCTTCGACGAGCGGCGTGCGCCGCTGGTCAGCCTGCCGCAGGCGCCGTTCGAAGTACCGCGCGCGGTGGAGACCGCCTATGCCGCCGAGCCGGGTGACGAGCCCGGCACGCACATCGTGTGGGCCTGGGTCCATGGCGATGCGGCAGATGCCGACGACGTCATCGCCATGCACCTGCTGGCGTCCCTGTTACTGGAACACGGCGCCTCGCCGCTGCGCCATTTCCTCGAGACGACCGACCTCGCCGAGGCGCCGTCGGAACTGTGCGGCGTGGACGATTCGGCCCGCCAGCTGATCTTCATCTGCGGCGTCGAGGGTAGCGATCGCGTGCACGCCGAGGCCCTCGAGCGCGGCATCCTGGGGGTGCTCGAGCGGCTCGCTGCCGACGGCGCCCCGCGGGAGACCCTGGAGGCGGCCATGGACCGCCTGGAGATGGCCCAGCGCGACATCGGCGGCGATGGTTACCCGTTCGGTTTGCAGCTGATGGGGCGTCTGCTGCCGGGCGCGCTGTATCGCCGCGAACCGCGCGCACTGCTCGATCTCGACCCGGTGCTCGAACGTTTTCGCGCGCGTCTCGGCGAGCGCGACTTCGTCCGCTCCCTGGTGCGGCGTGTGCTGCTCGACAACCCCCACCGCGTGCGCGTGGTCATGAACCCCGATGGCGACAAGGCGGCCCGCGACGCGCAGGCCGAAGCCGCGCGACTGGCGCGCGCCGGCGCCGCGCTCGACGAGGGCGCGCGTAGTGCGCTCGAGGCGGCCTCCGTGGCGCTCGCCGAGCGCCAGGCCGCGCCCGACGACGCCGATTGCCTGCCGCGCGTGACCCTGGCCGACATTCCAGCGCCCACGCCGCTGCAGCGACCCGCGCGGGTGGTTCCCGGCCCAGCCCCGATCCATGTCTACGAGTGCGGCACCAACGGCGTGTTCCGCGTGCGCTGCGCCTACCGCCTGCCCGCACTCGACGCCGTCGAACGCGCCGTGCTGCCGTTGTGGTGCGAGTATGTCGACGAACTCGGCTGCGGCGCCGAGGACTACCTCGCTGTGCAGGATCGACGCGCGCGCATCGGCAGCTTCTCGGCCTATGCCATCGCACGTCCCGGCCCGACTTGCGCCGAGCCGGCGCAGGCCTGGTTGGTAATCAGTGGCAAGGGCCTCGAGCGCCGCCGCGACGCGATCATCGACGTCGTCGCCGAAATGGTTGCCGGGGTCCGCTTCGACGAGCGCGAACGCCTGCTCGAACTGCTGCAGCAATCGCGCGCCGAGGCCGAGCAGTCGATCACCGATCGGGGTCACCAGCTGGCGGTACTGAGCGCTGCGCGTGACCTCACCGCGCAGGCCGCGCTGGACGAGGCCTGGGACGGCATCAGCGCAATCCGCGCACTGAAGCGCTATGCGCGGCAGGAAGGAGATCGCGGCGACCTCGAAACGCTGGTCGCGGCTTTTTGCGGCATTCGGTCCAAACTCCTCGGGGCGCCGCGCGAGGTCGCCCTCATCGGGGAAGGCCGCGGCCTCGGTGGCGCGGAAGCCGCCTGCGCGGCGCTGCTCGAAGCGCCGGTAACGGACGCCGCCAGGTTCGCCGTCGATGCGCCGCGCGGCGGCGAGCCGACCGCCTGGCTGGTCAATGCCACGGTCAACTTCTGTGCCCAGGCCTACCCGGCGGTCCACGAATCGGAGCCCGATGCCGCCGTGCTTGCCGTACTCGGCCGTTACCTCCAGGATGGCTTCCTGCACCGGGAAATCCGCGAGAAGGGCGGCGCCTACGGCTCCGGGGCGGGCTACGATGCAGACAGCCAGACTTTCCGCCTGTTCTCGTATCGTGACCCGCGGGTCACGGCCACGTTCGACGATTTCGAACGTGCGCTCGACTGGGTCAGCGGTGATCGCGATGCGCAACGCCTCGAAGAGGCGATCCTCGGCACGATCCGGGCCCTGGACCAGCCGCGCTCGCCAGCCGGCGAGGCCGAGCGCGCTTTCGTCAGTCAGCTGTGCGGCCGTACGGACGCTGCGCGGCGCGCGTTCCGGGAGCGTGTCCTCAGCGTCGACCACAACGCGCTCGCCGGCGTTGCGGCGCGTTACCTTGGGCGGGCAAAGGGGCGGCGTGCGGCACTCGGCGGCACGGCCCAGGAGGCCGCATTCCGCGCCGCCGGGCTCGTCCCGCACCGGCTGTGAGCAGGCGCCGCCGGGGATTGCAATGGCGGTGGGCTTCGGAGACGCTCTCGCGCACGCTCGCCACGGGGGGAGGCCGCTCATGCACATAGAGTTCGCTGCCGGTGACGCCGGCTTTCGCGAAGCCTGGGCGCTCGCCCGGATCGCCCGCCTCGTGCAGGAATACGGCGCCGTCGGCAGCGCCGAGGTGCAGTTGCTCGATACCTTGCTCGCGCTGGGCGACGCGCACATCGCGCGGCCCGAGTTCGCCGAGCTGCGTGCAGCCATGGGTGACGTCGAGGATGGCATCGAGGAAGGTGCCGGCGACGGTTTCTGGCGCAGCCTGTTCGGGCCCTCGCGGCGCGAGGTCATGCTGAGCGAACAGCGCAGCGCGGCGCTGGAACGCGCGGAACGTGCCGAACGCTCGGCTTTCGAAGCGCTGGCCGAAACCGCGCGGGTCGCGCGTGAACGCGACGAAGCGCTCGCCCGGCTCGCTGCGCGCGACGACGTCCCCCGAGACAAGCCCGCGTGAGGGCGCTGGCCCTGGCCTGCCTGCTGGGGCTTCCGGCAGCCACCGCGCACGCCGAGTTCTATCGCTGGGTCGATGCCGATGGCCAGGCGCGGGTCAGCAACGTGCCCCCGTCGTGGGTACGCGAGGACGGCAGTCTGAAGCCGAACCATCACCCGTATTCCATCCCGGCCCAGCACTCGCGCATGCGCGAGCGCCTGGCGCGGGAAGGTGCGGCGCTCGCCGCCGCGGCCCGGGACGACACGCCGGCGGACTCCGCCGCGCCCGCCGCCAGCGCCGGCGATTAGTCGCCGGGACGCGATCGGGCAGCGCGGCCGTGACGGAGAGCGACGCCTGGCGCGCTGCCGCGGAGGCGGCATTGAAGCACTACGACTGTGTTCATGTCCGGCTCGCCCGGGTGCCCCAGGGCCTCATCAATCTCACCGTGCGCGTCACCGCCAGCAACGGCCGACGCTACGCGCTGCAACGCCTGCACCCGGTGTTCGGTGACGCGGTCAACCGCAATCTCGCGCGCGTCACGGCGCATCTCCGGGCGCGCGGCATGCTCACGCCGGAACTCGTGCCGACGGCCACGGGCGCGCCCGACGTCGTCCTGCCGGACGGGCGCTGGCGCTTGCTGACCTGGATCGACGGCCGTGCCTTCGACGCCCTGAGGACGCCGGCTCAGGCCCGGGCTGCCGGGCAGCTGCTCGGCCGCTTCCATGCCGCGCTGGCAGATTTCACCGGCGAAATCGAGCGCGACCGGCCGCCGGTCCATGACCTCGAGCGGCACCTCGCCAACCTGGCACAGGCGATCGCGGCCCATCCGTACCATCGGCTGGCGGACAACGTGGCCGTGCTCGCCGCCGAGGTCGAAGCGGCCGTTACCGCGCTCGGCCCGCTGCCCGTCATGCGGCCGCGCCTGGTCCACGGCGATCCGAAGATTTCCAACGTGCTGTTCGACGCCGACGGTCGCGACGCACTGTGCCTGATCGATCTCGACACCCTGGCCCGGATGCCCGTCGTGCTGGAACTGGGTGATGCACTGCGCTCCTGGTGCAATCCCGGCGCCGAGGATGCGCCCACGGCCCGCATCGATCTCGAACGTATGGCCGCGGCCATGGCGGGCTACGAGACTGGTGCACCCGGGTTGCTCGACGCGGTCGAACGCGGCGCCGTGGTCGCCGCCACGCTCGCCATCCATGTCGAGCTGGCCGCGCGTTTCCTCGCCGATGCACTGGACGAACGTTATTTCGGTTGGGATTCCGCGCGCTACCCGGGACGCGGCGAGCACAACCTCGCCCGTGCCCGCGGCCAGTTGCGGGCGGCCGCGAGCCTGCGCGAGCAGCGCGTCGCCGCCGAGGCCATCGTCGCCGCGCGGGGTACGACGACAGCCGCCTGAGATTGCCGTGACCACTCGGCTATAGTCTCTGCAGGGCAGGTCGCCCGGCGCGGGGACGTCGCGATGAAGGAACCGGTGCGATTGCGCGGTCTGTGCGGCAGACGGCTGCGGGGGGCCGTGTGCAGCACGCTGGCCGCTGCCCTGGCCGCGTGCAGCACCGTGCAGGTGCGCTACCCGGACGGCACGACGGCCTACCATGGGCGCGAACAGTTCGCCGCCTACGTCGAGCACGTGTTCCGCTACCACAACCGTGTGCTCAACGACCTCATCATGGCGACCGCCCTGGCGCCGGCCGGCGACGAACCGTCGGATCCGACCCTGCAGCGCGCCGAGCGCCGCATGACCGACTCCTGCCGTGCCCTGAACGCGGCCGTCACGGCGCGTATCGAGGGGCGTCGCCTGGGCTTTTTCCAGGGCCTGGCCCTGCCTGAAGCGGTACCGGCCTGCGAGGCGGCAAGTCGGCGATTGGAGGCGCTCATCCCGTCCATCTGAACCGGGCCGGACGGCGCGTCGCGGGTGGGCGCCAGGGGCGCTTCCAGGCCTGTCGCGGCCGTACGACACGGTACGGGAAATTGTTCGTGGCCACCGTGGCATGCTAGGGTGTCACGCACAGGGGTGTAGGCATAACAAAGAAGAGCCCGATCTCACCCGGTTGATTTCAGTTCTCTTGAACCGATTATTCGCCGTCCCCCCGCCCTGAACCGACGCGGCTCCACGCCGCTCGCCCAGCGTCCGTGACGCACCCAGCGGCCGGTGCCTGCCCGGTGCTGCCGCCGTTCCCGCCGTGCGCGGACGTGCAGACCAGAACCGGTCCATTGGAGAGAGAGCATGAGTGCAGTACGAAAGACTTCCGAAGCCCCGGCCACCGAGGCCACTCCCGATCACAAGCGCCCCATCTACCACGTGACCAAGCTCGAGAAATGCAAGCTCGATCAGAACGGGCCGAGCGGTTATCGCTACGTCATCGAGGGCGGCTATGCCCCGATTACCGGTTTCCGCGCCGGAACCAAGGACCACGTCCTGAGCCATGCCTCGAGCCTGGCCAAGGAGATGAACGCCCGCCGCGGGGTGAAGGGCACCAAGCACATCGTCATCGGCAAACCGAAGACGGCCTGAGCAGATGAGCCGGCGCGGCGTCCCGCCGCGCCTGGTGTGATGACCGTGCTGAGAATAGCCCGGCTGGCCATGCCGGGAGGGCGGGCGCCGCGGTCGCGCCCGGTGCCGATTCGCAATCGGATCGCATCTCGAGGTTACAGGGTGGTTGCCGCCATGGCGGGACAGGCCACCGGCCGAACGCCGCGGAACTTGAGCGGTATCGGGTCAAAGTGTGAACCAGCCACGCTTTTTGAGCCTGCGCGGCGATTGCCAACAAACGTGTCGCGGGCGTTTAATGTGACACGGGTCCGGGGGGAGCCGCTCGCGGGACGCGACAACGCGGATCGCGGCGCATTGATGCAAACAGTAAGAATCAGCCCTCTATCTGGAGCGGACACTATGGACAGACTCTCAGCCCCAAGCCTTCCCGCACGCCCGGCCACCCGGCTCGTCGGCCGGTTGCTCCTCGGTGTGGCCCTGACCGGTGCGATGACGATCGCCCAGGCCGCTACCGTCACCTTCTCGAATGCCAGTTCCGGCAATGGCCTCGCGTCTCTGTTCGACCCTGCCACCTCGGTCCCGGTCGGCGACGGCGATACCTTGCAGGTCGGACTCCAGGCGTTCACCGCCAGTTCGACGGGCGGCGTACCAGCTCTCCCCGTCGACAACTTTGCCGTGACCATCACGGCTCAGCCGGGCTACTACCTGACGACGATCGATTACGGCGAAATCTACGATTACTCGGTGGCCGCGGGCGGCGTCGCCGGTATCACCCTGACGGGCGTGCTCAATGGCAGCCAGGCCCTGAATCCGGCCGGCGCCTTCTTCACCGGTGGCAGCGGCACTAATGTCGGCATCAGCCTCGACACGGTCAATCTCGGGCCAGGCGTGACCGAAGTGACGTTCAGCGTGTCGAACACCCTGATCGCTTTTTCCCCCACGGTCACCGCCACCGACATCGGTAAGTCGAGCGCGATGCTGATGATCGGAACCACCCCGGTACCCCTGCCGCCGGCCGTAGGCCTGCTCGGCGCGGCGTTGGTAGGGTTGGTGACGGTGGGAGCGCGCCGGCGCGCCTGAACACCCTCAGACCCTGTCATGCATGAAAACGGGCGTCTCAGGACGCCCGTTTTCGTTTGGCCCCCCGGTTGCGAACAGGAACGGCAAGAGCGGGGCGTCCGGGCGGGGGCGACCTGGCCGCAAGGTGAAGTCAGGGTGGGTTGCGCGGGGAAACCAGTTCGGCGGCAGGCCCGGACCCAGGGGCGGCGGGGGTAATCGTACGGGCCCGTCGTGGTAGGCGGCGGCATGCGTATCATGCCGCCCACACCACAACGGAGGCACAGCATGAACCCGGACATCGAGCAGGCGGCCAGGCAACTCATCGAATCCTTTGCCAAGGCCCAGCCCGCGGCCATCGCCGCCTTCAGCGCGCTGGCCCAGGCGACCTTCGCCGACGGCGCGCTGGACGTGAAAACCAAGGAGCTTATCGCGCTCGGCATTGCGATCGTGCAGGGCTGCGACGGTTGTATCGCGTGGCACAACGCGGCCCTGCAACGCCTCGGGGCGTCGCCCGAGGAAATTGCCGAGGTCGGCACGGTCGCGGTGGAGATGGGCGCCGGTATCGCCCTGTACCGATCGGCCAAGGCGTTGGAGGGGTATCGCGAGTTCTGACCGCTCGCGTGCCAGGTCGGCCGCGCCGCGGTGGTACCGGGAGGGGGAATCGAACCCCCACATCCTTTCGGATACCAGATTTTGAGTCTGGCGCGTCTACCAGTTCCGCCATCCCGGCCCGGCGCGAAGGGCGGCAAGTATATGAGATGGCCTGATGACGGTCGACCGTCCGCGTCGAACGGTTCTGTTAGCATGCGCGCCGTGCAGCTCGCCGACTTCGACTACAACCTCCCGCCCGACCGCATTGCCCAGTATCCGGCCACCGAACGAACCGCGGCGCGCTTGCTGGTGGTGGAAGCTGCGGGTTGTCGTGATGCCCGTATCCCGCACCTGGCCGCGTTGCTGCGCCCGGGCGACCTCGTCGTGATCAACGATACCCGGGTCATCCCCGCGCGGCTGCATGGCCGCAAAGCGGGCAGTGGTGGGCTAGTGGAGATCCTGATCGAACGCCTGGTCGACGAACACCACGCCTGGGCGCACGTACGCGCGAGCAAGGCACCGAAAGCCGGTACGGACATCGAGGTCGATGGCGGCGGCCGCCTGCGCGTCCTGGGCCGGGACGGGGCCCTGTTCCGCCTCGCCAGCGCCGGCGGCGACGGCCTGGCGGCGCTGCTCGAGCGTTGCGGGCACGTGCCCTTGCCGCCGTACATCGAACGTGCCGACGAGACCCTCGACAGCGAGCGCTACCAGACGGTCTGGGCCGAACGACCGGGCGCCGTGGCGGCACCGACCGCCGGCCTGCATCTGGACCAGGCGCTGCTCGATGCACTCGCCGCGCAAGGGGTGGAGTTTGCCCGCGTCACCCTGCATGTCGGGGCGGGTACCTTTCAGCCGGTGCGGGTGGCCAACGCGGCCGACCACGTGATGCATGCCGAACGGGTCAGCGTCGATGCCCGGACCTGCGAGGCCGTGGCGGCGGCACGTGCGCGTGGCGGGCGGGTGGTGGCAATCGGGACCACCGTCGTGCGGGCCCTGGAGAGTGCCGCCGCGGCCGGGAGCCTGGCGCCGCTCGACGGCGAGACGCGGCTGTTCATCCGCCCCGGTCACGTCTTCCGCGTGGTCGACGCGCTGCTGACCAACTTCCACCTGCCGCGCTCGACGCTCTTGATGCTGGTGGCGGCCTTCGGCGGCCATGCCCGGGTGATGGCGGCCTACCGTCACGCCGTCGCTGCGGGCTACCGCTTTTTCAGTTACGGCGATGCGATGTGGCTCGAACGCGCCGCCGGCGTGTCGGGATCCTGAGGAGGCAGGCGCGGTGGCGTTCGAATTCAGCGTGGAAGCCGTCGACGGCGCGGCGCGGTCGGGGCGGCTGGCGTTCGCACGCGGCGTGGTCGAGACGCCGGTGTTCATGCCGGTCGGTACCTACGGCACGGTCAAGGCCATGACGCCCGAGGAACTCGAGGGGCTGGGCGCCACCATCCTGCTCGGCAACACCTACCACCTGATGCTGCGGCCCGGGACCGGCATCATTGCCGCCCATGGCGACCTGCACGACTTCATGCACTGGTCGCGGCCCATCCTCACCGACTCCGGCGGCTTCCAGGTCTTCAGCCTGGGCGACCTGCGCACCATCCGCGAGGAAGGCGTCACCTTCCGCTCGCCGCTGAACGGCGACCGGGTGTTCCTCTCGCCCGAGATCTCGATGCAGGTGCAGCGCGCGCTGGGTTCGGACATCGTCATGATCTTCGACGAATGCACCCCCTACCCGGCCGACGAGGCCACGGCTCGGGCGTCGATGGAACTGTCGCTGCGCTGGGCCGCGCGCAGCCGCGCGGCCCATGGTGACAACCCGGCGGCCCTGTTCGGCATCGTCCAGGGCGGCATGTACGAGTCGCTGCGCCGGGCTTCGGCGGCGGGGCTGATGGAACTCGGCTTCGACGGCTATGCGATCGGCGGGCTCTCGGTCGGCGAGCCCAAGGCGGCCATGGCCGAGGTCACGGCCTGCACTGCAGCGCTGTTGCCGCCGGACCGGCCGCGTTACCTGATGGGCGTGGGTACGCCGGGCGACCTGGTCGAGGCCGTCGGTCGCGGTATCGACATGTTCGATTGCGTGTTGCCGACGCGCAACGCGCGCAACGGTCACCTCTATACCTCGGTCGGGGTGGTGCGCATCCGCAACGCCCGCTACCGCGACGACACCGGGCCGCTCGATCCGGCCTGCGCTTGCTATACCTGCAGCCACTATTCGCGGGCTTACCTCCATCACCTCGACCGCACCAACGAGATCCTCGGCTCGCGGCTCAACACCCTGCACAACCTGGCCTACTACCTCGGCCTCATGCGGCGGCTGCGGGCGGCCATCCGCGACGGCCGTTACGCCGCCTTCGCACGCGATTTCGCCCAGTCCGAAGCTGGTCCCGGGGCGTGACAGGCGGCGCGTCGCCTGTGGCATAATGCGCGGCCATTTTGCGGGGAATTCCATGGATTACCTGATTCAAAACGCCTGGGCCCAGGCAGCACCGCAGGCCCAGCAACCGGGGCTGGCCAGCTTTCTGCCGCTGGTCATCCTGTTCGTGGTGTTCTACATGTTCCTGATCCGGCCGCAGATGAAGCGCCAGAAGGAACACACCAAGATGGTCGAGGCGCTGGCCAAGGGCGACGAGGCGGTGACCAACGGTGGCCTGCTCGGGCGCATCACCGAGGTCGGGGACAACTTCGTCAAGCTGGAAATCGCCAAGGGCACGGAGGTCAAGGTGCAGAAGCACGCCGTCGCCCAGGTCATGCCCAAGGGCACCATCAAGGACAAGTAGCGCCAGCCGCGCGGCCGGCGCGGTGCCGGCCTGCGAACGAACGATTCGAGCACACCCATGAACCAATACCCGTTGTGGCGTTACCTGCTGGTGGCCGTGGTCATCGCCGCGGGCGCGTTGTACGCCCTGCCCAACCTCTACGGTTACGACCCGGCACTGCAGATCTCGGCGCGTCGCGCGCAACCGGTCGACGATGCCCTGCGCGAACGCGTGGCCGCGGCGCTCGACGAGGCCGGTATCGCGTTCAAGCGCATCGACCTCGAGCAGAAGCGCCTGCTGATACGCTTCCCTGACAACGAATCCCGCAGCGCCGCGCGCGATGTCGTCGTCGCCGCCGTCGGCGACCAGGATTACATCGTCGCCCTCAATCTCGCTTCGGCCACGCCGGCGTGGTTGCGCGACCTCGGTGGCGAGCAGATGTACATGGGCCTCGACCTCCGCGGCGGCGTGCACTTCCTCATGCAGGTCGACATGAACGCGGTGCGGGTGCAGACCGACGAGCGCTTCGTCTCCGAGCTGCGCGCGGCTTTCCGCGAGGACAAGGTGCGTTACCGTTCGATCACGCGCAGCAAGGACGGCGGTATCGACGTCGAGTTCCTCAACGAGGAAATGAAGGCGCGCGGCACGAGCAAGGTCGCAAGCAGCTTCCCCGATCTCTCGGCGAGCGACGGCGCCGAACCCACCCAGGCGCACTATGAGGTCAGTGAGCAGGTGCTGCAGGACATCCGCCGTACCGCCATCAAGCAGAACCTGACCACGCTGCGCAACCGGGTCAACGAGTTCGGTGTCGCCGAGCCGGTCATCCAGCAGCAGGGCGAGGACCGCATCGTGGTCCAGCTCCCCGGCGTCGAAGACACCGCCGAGGCGAAGAAGATCCTCGGCGCAACCGCCACGCTCGAATTCCGCATGGTCGACACCGACGGCGACGTGCAGGCTGCCGTCGACGGCCGCGTCCCGCTCAACTCCAAGCTCTACCACGATCGCGCCGGCAACCCGCTGCTGCTCGACAAGCGCATCATGCTGACCGGCGAGTACATCATCGACGCGTCGTCCGGCATCGAGCAGCAGACCGGCAGCCCGGCGGTGTTCATCACCCTCGACGGCAAGGGTGCGCGGATCTTCAGCCGCGCAACGCGCGAGCAGATCGGCAAGCCCATGGCGGTGGTCTACATCGAGCAACGCAAGGGCCGCCCGGTGGAGGAGGTGATCAACGTCGCCACCATTCGCGACCAGCTTTCCAAGCGCTTCCAGATCACGGGCCTCGACACCACCGACGAAGCGCGCACCCTGGCCCTGCTACTGCGCGCCGGCGCGCTGGCCGCGCCGATCGAGATCGTCGAGGAACGTACCGTCGGCCCGAGCCTCGGCCAGGACAACATCGACAAGGGCTTCAAGTCGATGGTCATCGGCATGGCCGCGGTGCTGGTGTTCATGGCGCTGTACTACAAGGTGTTCGGCCTGATTGCCGACCTCGCGCTGCTGCTCAACGTGGTGCTGATCGTGGCCCTGCTGTCGATGCTCCAGGCGACGCTGACCCTGCCCGGCATCGCCGGCATCGTGCTCACCGTCGGCATGGCGGTCGACGCCAACGTGCTCATCTTCGAGCGTATCCGCGAAGAGCTCGCCAACGGCGTGTCGCCGCAGATGAGTATCAACTCGGGCTACGACAAGGCGTTCTCCACCATCGCCGACGCCAACATCACCACCTTGATTGCCGCCATCGTGTTGTTCAGCTTCGGTACCGGGCCGGTCAAGGGCTTCGCGGTGACGTTGTCGCTGGGCATCGCGACCTCGATGTTCACGGCCATCACCGGTACCCGCGCGGTGGTGAATCTCATCTACGGCGGTCGCCGCCTGAGCAAGATTTCCATCTGAGGCGGGGAGCGCAACGTCATGGCGAACCTGGTCAAGAAAGAACTCAACATCGACTTCATGGGCAAGACGCGTATCGCGGTCATCGTGACCACGCTGCTGTCCTTGCTCTCGATCGGCGCCCTGGTGGCCGAGGGTCTCAATTTCGGTATCGACTTCACCGGCGGCACCTTGGTCGAACTCGGCTACGAGGGCCCCGCCGATATCGGTGGTATCCGCGCCGCGCTCGAGAAGTCCGAATTCGAGGGCGCGACGGTGCAACGCTTCGGCACGCCCAACGACGTCCTGGTGCGCCTGCCGCCGTCCGGCGATGCCGCCGCATCGGGGGTCGGCGACCGTATCCTGACGTTGTTGCCGGGCGCCGAGATGCGGCGCATCGAGTTCGTCGGCCCGCAGGTCGGCGACGAGCTGGTCGAGGACGGCATCCTGGCCGTGCTCTACGCCCTCGGCGGCATCCTGATCTACGTGATGGTGCGATTCACGCTCAAGTTCTCCTTCGGCGCCATCGTCGCCACGGTGCACGACGTCATCATCGTCATCGGCGTGTTCGCGGTCACGCGCATGGAGTTCGATCTCACCGTGCTCGCCGCGGTGTTGGCCGTGGTCGGTTACTCGCTCAACGACACCATCGTGGTCTATGACCGTATCCGCGAGAATTTCCGTCGCTACCGCAAGGACGACCCGGTCACGGTCATCAACCGCTCGCTGAACCAGACCCTGTCACGCACCTTGATGACCTCGGGTACGACCTTGATCGTGGTCGTTGCCCTGTTCCTGTTCGGTGGTGAGCTCATCCACGGTTTCGCCACCGCGTTGCTGGTCGGTATCTTCACCGGGACCTATTCCTCGATCTACGTCGCCAGCGCCATGCTGGTCGGTCTCGGTGTGCAGAAGGTCGACCTCATGCCGGTGCAGAAGGAAGGCGTCGCCGACGACCGTCCCTGAAGCGAACGGCAGCCGTGGAGATCCTCGTCGACAGGGAGATCCCCGGCGCGGCCAGCGTGTTTGCCGACTTCGGCCGCGCCCGCCTGTTCGAGGGCCGCAGCCTCGCTGCAGCAGACCTCGGCGACGCCGAGGTCCTGCTCGTGCGCTCGGTGACGCGGGTCGACGGCGGGTTGCTCGCCGGCAGCCGGGTCCGCTTCGTCGGGACGGCCACCGCCGGCGTCGACCATGTCGATACCGCCTGGCTCGCCGCCCAGGGCATCGCTTTCAGCGCTGCCGCGGGATGCAACGCCCGCGCAGTTGCCGAACACGTGTTGTGCTGCGTCTACGCCTGGGCTGCGCGCCGCCGTGCGGATGCCCGTGAACTCAGTCTGGGCATCATCGGGTGCGGTCACGTCGGCGGCGAACTCCACGCACTGGCCAGCGCGCTCGGCATCGCGGTGCGTGCCAACGACCCGCCGCTGGGAGGACGGGCCGGGGCCATCGAACTGGTCGATCTCGACGCCGTGCTGGGCTGCGACGTCGTCAGCCTCCACGTACCGTTCACCGGCGACGGCGCTCACCCCACCCGCGATCTCGTCGATGCCCGACGCGTCGCCGCGCTGCGGCCCGGCACGCTGGTGATCAACGCCGCACGCGGCGGCGTGCTGAACGAAGCGGCGCTCGTCGCCCGCCTGGTCGATGGTGAACTCGGCGCGGCGCTCGATTGTTGGGCCGGCGAGCCGGCGCTGGCGCCGGTGGCGCTCGCGGCGAGCACCTGGGCCACGCCGCACATCGCCGGCCACAGCCGCGAGGCGCGCGCGCGCGCCAGCCTGCTGCTGCACCGCGCACTGGCGCGCTGGCTGGAACGCGATTGTGCGCCGCCGGCCGAGCTCGCCCTGGCCCCCGCCGCCCGTCTCGAGGTGGATCGTGGCGGCATCGTGGCGCTGCTCGCGCGCATCCATCCGCTGGCGGCGCACACCGCGCGCCTGCGCGCGCTCGGCGCGCTGGCGCCGGCGCAACGTGCGGCCCTGTTCGACGCCCAGCGTCGCCACTACGGTCTGCGCCGCGAGTTCGGCGCGTACACCGTTGCATGCCCGGGAGCGGATGCCGATACTGTCGCGCAACTCGTGGCACTCGGTTTCAAGACCGCGTGAAGCGCGTGCCCGGCCCCAGCTTGCAGACCTTGTGCCGCCCATGACGACCCTGACCATCGGTACGCCGCTCGCCTCCAACGCGACCCGCCTGTTGCTGCTCGGTGCCGGCGAGCTGGGACGTGAGGTCGCCATCGAGGCCATGCGCCTGGGACTGGAGGTCGTGGCCTGTGACCGCTACGCCAATGCGCCGGCGATGCAGGTGGCCCACCGTGCCCACGTCGTCGACATGCTCGATGCCGGCGCCCTGCGCGAGGTGCTCGCCGCCGAGCGGCCGCGCTGGATCGTGCCGGAGGTCGAGGCCATTGCCACGGAATTGCTGGTCGAGCTGGAAGGCGAGGGCTTCCACGTCGTGCCGACCGCCGCGGCCACGCGGCTGACCATGGACCGCGAAGGCATCCGCAGTCTCGCCGCGGAAACCCTCGGCCTGCCGACCTCGCCTTACCGGTTCGCCGCGTCGGCGACCGAATGCAGCGATGCCATTGCGGCGATCGGCATGCCCTGCATCGTCAAGCCGGTGATGAGTTCTTCTGGCAAGGGTCAGATCACGGTACGCGATGCCGAGACCGCGGCGCGCGCCTGGGATTTCGCCATCACCGGCGGGCGCGCGGCCCGCCAGCGCGTGATCGTCGAAGGTTTCGTCGAATTCGACTACGAGATCACCCTGCTGACCGTACGTCATCGCGGCGGCACCGCCTTCTGCGCGCCCATCGGTCACCTGCAGGTCGACGGCGACTACCGCGAATCCTGGCAACCGC
Source organism: Gammaproteobacteria bacterium (assembly GCA_024235015.1). Lineage (GTDB taxonomy): Bacteria > Pseudomonadota > Gammaproteobacteria > JACKNG01. The sequence continues at coordinate 277,275 of JACKNG010000002.1, read as the reverse complement.
AGGCCATGACCGCGACGGCGCTCGAACGCGCCCAGGCCGTGGCCCGCGCCGTCACCGACGCCCTCGGCGGTCACGGGTTGTTCGGCGTCGAATTGTTCGTCAAGGGTGACGAGGTCTGGTTCAGCGAGGTGTCGCCACGGCCGCACGATACCGGCATGGTCACGTTGATCTCGCAGCCGCTGTCGGAGTTCGCGCTGCACGTGCGCGCCATCCTGGGCGCCGAACTGGGAATGATCGAGCAGCTCGGCCCGGCCGCGAGCTGCGCGGTGCTCGGCAGCGGTCACGGCCGCACCATTGGCTACGAGGGCGTCGCCGAGGCACTGTCCCTCGGTGGCGTCGACCTGCGCGTGTTCGGCAAGCCCGAAGTGGCTGGTAAACGTCGCCTGGCGGTGACCCTGGCGCGTGGCGACGACGTCGACCAGGCCCGCGCGCGGGCCCGCGAGGCGGCGGCAAAACTGCACATCACCGTGGCCTGAGCGCCGCGACCGAGCAAAGGGGAGAGAACCGATGAGAATGATGCATACAATGCTGCGCGTGACCGACCTCGAGGCCTCGCTGGCCTTCTATTGCGAGGTGTTGGGCATGCAGATCCTGCGACGCCGGGATTTCCCCGAGGGCCGCTTTACCCTGGCCTTCGTCGGCTACGGACCGGAGGCGGACAATACCGTCATCGAGCTGACCCACAACTGGGACACTGACAGCTACGAGATGGGCAGCGCCTACGGCCATATCGCGCTCGGTGTACCCGATGTCTACAAGGCCTGCGACGAGGTCAAGGCCCGCGGCGGCAAGGTCGTGCGCGAGGCCGGCCCGATGAAAGGCGGGACCCACGTCATCGCTTTCGTCGAAGACCCCGACGGCTACAAGGTCGAGCTCGTCGAAGACCACGCCTGAGCGCGTGCCGCGCCGCACCCGTGCGGGGCTTTGTGCTACATTAGCGCGCCCCGGACGGGACGCCGCCCGGGGCCCCGGATGCCACCCGCCGGCGTGGCCCGACGCGCCACTCGTGTGGGCGTGGCCGCCACCCGCGCATCCCGAACGGAACACGCTGAACCAGAGGAACGAGATGATGAAGCCCGTGTTGCGAGCCGCGCTGGCCCTGTTGTTGATGTTCGCATTTGCCGTCGTCCCCGCCGCCGAGGACGCCCAGGCCATCGTGCAGTCGACGACCGAGCAGGTCCTGGATCGCGTGCAGGCCGACAAGGCAGCGCTGCAGGATGATCCGGGCAAGATGTACAACCTCGTCTCGGAACTCATCTTCCCCCACTTCGATTTCGACATCATGTCGCAGTGGGTCCTCGGCGACAGCTGGAATACGGCCAGCGCGGAGCAGCGCGCGGCCTTCGTCGAACAGTTCCGCAAGCTGCTCGTGCGCACCTACGCGACGGCGCTGCTGGAGTTCTCCGGCCAGGAAATCACCTACCCGCCGCTCGAGCAGAAGGGCGGCGCCAACACCGCCATGGTCAAGCAGGTCATCTCGCAACCCGGCAGTTCGGTGATTCCGATCGTCTATCGTCTGCACAACAAGTCCGGCCCGTGGAAGGTGTTCGATGTCTCCGTCGACGGCGTGAGCCTGGTCAAGACCTACCGCGCGTCGTTCGGTTCGATGATCAAGGATGGCGGTATCGACAGCCTCATCGCCTCGCTGGACAGCAAGAACCAGCAGTATGGCAATTGAGATCGCGGTGGAGACGCCATGAGCGCTATGAATCCCGATGACATCAGGCAGATGATCGAAGCCGGCATCGAGGGTGCCGAGGCGCACGTCGATGGCGATGGCTCGCACTTCGTCGCCCGGGTAATCAGCGACCAGTTCGCCGGCATGCCGGTCATCAAGCAGCACAAGCTGGTCTACGCGACGCTCGGCAACAGCATGGAGAGCGCCATCCACGCCCTGTCCATCCAGACCTATACCCGCGACGCTTGGGAGAAGGCGCGCAAGTTCCAGACCCTCTGACGCGGACTGCGCGATGGACAAGCTGATCATCCAGGGCGGCAACCCGCTGACGGGAGAGATTCGTATTTCCGGGGCGAAGAACGCTGCCCTGCCAATCCTCGCCGCCACCCTGCTGGCCGAGGGCCCGGTGACGATCGGCAACGTACCGCACCTCCACGACATCACCACCACGATGGAACTGCTCGGGCGCATGGGGCTCACCCTGACCCTCGACGAGCGTATGCACATCGAGGTCGACTGCAGCACGATCAAGGAATTCTTCGCGCCCTACGAGCTGGTCAAGACCATGCGCGCCTCGATCCTGGTGCTCGGTCCGCTGCTCGCGCGCTTCGGCGCCGCCGAGGTTTCGCTGCCGGGCGGCTGCGCGATCGGATCGCGCCCGGTCAACCTGCATCTCCATGGTCTCAGCCAGATGGGCGCCGAGTTGAGCGTCGAGGGGGGGTACATCAAGGCCCGCGCGAAGCGCCTCAAGGGTGTCGACCTCGTCCTCGACCTGGTCACCGTGACCGGCACCGAGAACCTCATGATGGCGGCGACGCTGGCCGACGGGATCACCGTCATCCGCAACGCCGCGCGCGAGCCGGAGGTCGTCGACCTCGCCAACTGCCTGATCAGCATGGGGGCCAACATCGAGGGTGCCGGCAGTGACACCATCCGCATCGAGGGTGTCGAATCGCTGCGCGGGACGCGCTACGACATCCTGCCCGACCGCATCGAGACCGGCACCTACCTGGTTGCTGCCGCGATGACCGGCGGCAGCGTCAAGCTGAAGAACACGCGCCCGGAGTTGCTCGAATCGGTCCTCGCCAAGCTGGCCGAGGCCGGTGCGGAGATCGAAACGGGCGAAGACTGGATCGGGCTGGCGATGAACGGCGCCCGGCTGCGCGCGGTCGACATCCACACTTCGCCCTATCCCGGTTTCCCCACCGACATGCAGGCTCAGTTCACCGCGCTCAACTGCATCGCCTCGGGCACCGGCACGATCACCGAGTCGGTGTTCGAGAACCGCTTCATGCACGTGCTCGAGCTCCAGCGCATGGGCGCCCAGGTCAAGCTGGAGGGCAACACGGCCATCACCGCGGGCGTCACGCGCCTGACCGGGGCGCCGCTGATGGCCACCGACCTGCGTGCCTCGGCCAGCCTGGTCCTGGCCGGGCTGGTTGCCGAGGGTACGACCGAAGTCGACCGCATCTACCACATCGATCGTGGCTACGAGACCATCGAGGAAAAGCTCGCCAACCTCGGTGCGCAGATCAAGCGCGTCCCGAGTTGAGGGCGGCGTCGCGCAGGCGCGGCGAGCAAGCGGACGACATCACCATGACGAGCGACACCCCGAAAGACGAACTGGTCATCGCCCTGTCCAAGGGACGCATCCTGGACGACGCCCTGCCCCTGCTGGCGCGCATCGGCATCGAGCCGACAGACGATCCCGAGAAGTCGCGCAAACTGGTGCTGGAAACCACGCGGCCGGGTACCCGGCTGTTGATCATCCGCGCCACCGACGTGCCGACCTACGTCGAGTACGGCGCGGCCGATCTCGGCGTGGCCGGCAAGGACGTGCTGATGGAGTACGACGGCCGTGACTACTACGAGCCGCTCGACCTGCGCATCGCGCGCTGCCGCTTGATGGTGGCGGGGCCGGTCGGCGACCCACCCGTGCACGGCCGTCTGCGCATCGCAACCAAGTACGCGCGCATCGCCCGGGACTACTTTGCGAGCCGCGGCGTGCAGGCCGAGATCATCAAGCTCTACGGATCGATGGAGCTGGCACCGCTGGTCGGCCTGGCGGACCGTATCGTCGACCTCGTCGACACCGGCAACACCCTCAAGGCGAACGGCCTGGTCGCGAGTGAGACGATCTGCGAGATCAGCTCACGCCTGATCGTCAACAAGGCCGCGATGAAGACCAAGCACGCCCGCGTCAGCGCCATCATCAACGCGCTGCGCGAGGTGGTGGAGCAGGGTGATGCCTGACGTCATGCGGCGGCTCGACGCCAGCGCGGCGGATTTCCCCGCCGTGCTCGAAGCCCTGCTGGCCTGGGACGAGGAAGAGCGCCCCGAGATTGCCGCCGCGGTCCGCGACATCGTCGCCGCGGTACGGCGTGACGGCGATGCCGCGCTGCTCGACTGCACCAACCGTTTCGATCGCCGCGCGCTGGCCACGGCGGCCGCGCTCGAAGTGACCGACTTCGCCAGTGCCGTCACGCAGGTCCCGACCGGGTTGCGCGCGGCACTGGAGGCCGCCGCCGACCGCGTGCGGCGCTACCACGAGCACCAGAAAGCGACCTCGTGGGATTACCGTGAGGACGACGGCACCTGCCTGGGGCAGCAGGTCGTGCCGCTCGACCGCGTCGGCATCTACGTCCCCGGTGGCAAGGCCGCCTACCCGTCCTCGGTGCTGATGAACGCGATCCCGGCACGTGTCGCCGGGGTCGGCGAGATCGTCATGGCCGTGCCCGCGCCGGACGATCACCTCGAGCCGGTGGTGCTGGCGGCGGCTGCCATCGCCGGCGTCGACCGCGTGTTCACCATCGGTGGCGCGCAGGCAGTAGCGGCGCTTGCCTACGGCACCGCGACGGTGCCGGCGGTGGACAAGATCGTCGGCCCCGGTAACGCCTACGTCGCCGCCGCCAAGGCCATGGTCTTCGGGCGCGTCGGAATCGACATGATCGCCGGGCCGTCGGAGATCCTGATCGTCTGCGACGGCCAGACCGACCCGGACTGGATCGCCATGGACTTGTTCTCGCAGGCCGAGCACGACGAAATGGCGCAGTCCATCCTGCTCAGCCCGGACCGCGATTTCCTCGCCGCGGTCGCCGCCAGCGTCGAGCGTCTGCTGCCGCGCATGCCGCGCGCCGCCATCATCCGCGCGGCGTTGGCCGGGCGCGGTGCGTTGATCGAGGTGCGCGATCTCGACCAGGCTGTCGAACTCGTCAATCGCATCGCCCCCGAGCACCTCGAGCTGTCGGTTGCAGAGCCGCGGGCGTTGCTGCCGCGCATCCGCCATGCCGGTGCCATCTTCCTCGGGCGCCACACCCCTGAGGCCATCGGCGACTATTGCGCCGGGCCCAACCACGTTCTGCCGACCGCCGGTACTTCGCGTTTTTCTTCCCCGCTCGGGGTCTACGACTTCCAGAAGCGCTCGTCGCTGATCGAATGCTCGCCCGCGGGCGCAGCGGAACTGGGGCGCCTGGCGCGCGTGCTGGCCGAAGCCGAGGGCCTGCAGGCCCACGCCCGTTCCGCCGGCTATCGCGTCGGCGACGAGTAGCCGCGCCGCCCTCACCCTCAGGGGCGGCGGGGGCGTTGCGCCGCCGTCGCCGTAACCTCGTAGCGGCGCCCCGTGCGCACCCCGGTGATCGGCACGGCGGTGCCCGGGCGCAAGGCCGCGATGCGCTCGAGCGCTTCGCGCGAGTCGCCGATGTCATGGCCGTCGATGGCGACGATGGCGTCACCCGGGCGGATGCCGGCGCGGTCGGCCGGTCCTTCGCGCATCACCCCGAGCACCGCGATGCCCCGTTCGGTGCCGAGCAAGCGGGCGAGGCTCGGGCTGAGATCGCGCGCATCGATGCCGAGCCAGCCGCGGGTGACACTGCCGGTCGCCAGGATCTGGCGGGCGACGTCCAGCACGATGGTGATGGGGATGGCGAAACCGATACCGTCCGAATCGGCGCGTGCGGCATTCAGCCCGATCAGCGCCCCGTGCACGTCGACCAGGGCACCGCCGGAATTGCCGACGTTGATGGCGGCATCGGTCTGGATGAAGTTCTCGAAGGTGTTGATGCCGACGCGGTTGCGCCCGGTGGCGCTGACGATGCCCTGGGTGACGGTCTGGCCGATGCCGAAGGGATTGCCGATGGCGAGGACGATGTCGCCGACCCGTACGGCGGCGGCATCACCGAGTTCGATGGCGGGCAGGCCGGTGAGTTCGACCGCGAGCACCGCGACGTCCGTGTCGGGGTCGGTGCCGACCACGCGTGCGTTCGCCGCGCGGCCGTCGGCCAGCGAGACCACGACCTGGTCGGCACCTTCGATGACGTGGAAGTTGGTCAGCACGGTACCGGTGGCATCGAGGACGACGCCGCTGCCGAGGCTGGACTCGGTGCGCGCGGCGTCCGCGGTCGCGCCGAAGAAGCGACGGAAGAGCGGATCCCCGGTGAGCGGGTTGACGGGCGCATCGCCGCGCGTGATGGCGCGCACTGCGACGACGGCCGGTGCCGCCCGGCGCACGGCCTCGGCGTAACCGCGTGCGGGCACGCCATGCAGGCGCTGGCGCAATTCGGCGAGCGCTCCGGCAGGGTCGCCGGACGGCCACGCGACGAGCGCGACGACGGCGACGCCGAGCCCGATCAGGATCCACTGGACAACGAACAGGAAGGCTCTCATAGGGACGTTCTGTACTGATGAGCGGGCGTGCCCGCAGGCAAGGCGCGTGGGCTTCGAGGGCTGCAGTTTATGCCCGATGGAGGCGCGCAGTAGAAGCCCGCGCACGGCCGTCGGCATGATGACGAAGCGACCGATGACGCGCTTGCACGGCCAGGCCGCGGGGCGTGCTCGTGCTTCGGCCGCGCGACGCCCGGCGCGCCGTGGCGGGCAAGATTTTGGTGGTATAATCCCGCGCAACGTCCTGATGTGTCGACATCCCGCCGCGGCTGGCCGAGGCCCTTCCCCGGGTCCGGTCCAGGCAGACGTGGGCGGGCGTGCGGACGCGGGAGTTCGGGGGGCCTGCGTTCAGACCGGTCTCGTCGCGCGCGCCGACGCGTGCGCCGGGCCATCCCGGCACCGCGGCAGAACGCCACAGATATCTAAGTTGGGAGACTAGAAAGCATGAGCGAGAACGCTGTCGATCCAGATCGACGCCGCTTTCTCACGGGCACGGCCTCCGTCATCGGCGGCATCGGCGCCGGACTTGCGGCCATCCCTTTCGTCGCGACCTTCCAACCGAGTGCCAGGGCCAAGGCCATCGGCGCACCGGTGGAAGCGGACATCAGCCAGCTCGAACTCGGCCAGCGCGTTACTTACAAGTGGCGTGGCAAGCCGGTGTGGATCGTGCGGCGAACGCCGGAGGAACTGGCCGAGCTCGAGAGCCTCGGCAGCGACACGCTGCGTGACCCGGACTCGCAGGAATCCGAGCAGCCCGCGTTCGCGGTCAATGCCTGGCGCTCGGAGAAGCCGGAATACCTGGTTCTCGTCGGTATCTGCACCCACCTCGGGTGCTCCCCGAACTTCTTCCCCCAGCCCGGGCTAGAGGCCATGGGCGCGGATTGGCCGGGCGGTTTCTACTGCCCCTGCCACGGCTCGAAGTTCGACCTCGCAGGGCGTGTCTTTCTCGGCGTGCCGGCACCGCTGAACATGGTGGTGCCGCCGTACCGTTACATCGACGACACCCACATCATGATCGGCGAGATGGAGGACGGCGCGGCATGAACGGCATTGTCAAAGGTCTGGTCGGCCTGAGGGATTGGGTCGATGATCGTTTCCCGCTCATGCAGCTGTGGAACGATCACATGGGGTGCTACTACGCGCCCAAGAACTTCAATTTCTGGTACTACTTCGGCGTTCTCTCGCTGGTCGTGCTGACCATCCAGATCATCACCGGCATCTGGCTGGTGATGAGCTACAAGCCGGATGCCTCGCTGGCCTTCGGCTCGGTCGAGTACATCATGCGCGACGTGTCGTGGGGCTGGTTGATCCGCTACATGCATTCGACCGGCGCTTCGTTCTTCTTCATCGTCGTCTACCTGCACATGTTCCGCGGCCTGCTCTACGGTTCGTTCAAGAAACCGCGCGAGCTGATCTGGATCCTTGGCATGTTCATCTATCTCAGCCTGATGGCCGAGGCGTTCTTCGGCTACCTGCTGCCGTGGGGCCAGATGTCGTACTGGGGGGCACAGGTCATCACTTCGCTGTTCGGCGCAATCCCGTTCGTCGGCGAGACCCTGCTGGAGTGGATTCGCGGTGACTACGTCGTCTCCGACATCACGCTGAACCGCTTCTTCTCCTTCCATGTCATCGCGTTGCCGTTCGCCATCGCCGGCCTGGTGGTGTTGCACATCATCGCGCTGCACGAAGTCGGTTCGAACAACCCGGACGGGGTGGAGATCAAGAAGCACAAGGACGCCGACGGCAAGCCGCTCGACGGTATTCCGTTCCACCCGTATTACACGGTCAAGGACTCGGTCGGCGTGGTCGTGTTCCTGATGGTGTTCGCGGCGGTGGTGTTCTTTGCGCCGGAGATGGGTGGCTATTTCCTCGAGCACAACAATTTCATCCCGGCCGATCCACTGAAGACTCCGGAGCACATTGCGCCGGTGTGGTACTTCACGCCGTTCTACTCGATCCTGCGTGCCAACACGGTCAATTTCTTCGGCATCCCGGCCAAGCTGTGGGGAGTCATCTTCATGGGCCTCGGCACCATGGTGTTCTTCCTGCTGCCGTGGCTGGACCGCAGCCCGGTGAAGTCGATCCGTTACCGCGGGCCGATCTTCAAGACCGCGTTGGGCATCTTCGTGGTGACCTTCATCATCCTCGGCTACCTGGGCATGCTGCCGCCGACCGACATGCGCACGCTGGTCGCGCAGATCTGCACCATCATCTACTTCCTGTTTTTCATCCTGATGCCGTTCTACACCAAATGGGATCAGACCAAACCAGTTCCGGATAGGGTTACAGGCTGATGAACAAGCTGATTTGCGCATTGATCCTGTGGGGGATGACGGGGCTCGCGCTGGCCGCTGGCGGGCACGGCCCGGCCCTGCTCGAAGCCAACGTCAACATCGGTAACAAGACCTCGCTGCAACGCGGCGCGCGCCTGTTCGTCAATTACTGCTTGAGCTGCCACTCGGCGCAGTTCATGCGCTACCAGCGCATGGCGACCGACCTCGGTCTCGACGACAGCGTGGTCAAGGACAACCTCATGTTCACCACCGACAAGATCGGTGACACCATGAAGGTTGCGATGCGGCCGGCTGACGCCGAGAAGTGGTTCGGCGTGGCACCGCCGGACCTCTCGGTCATCGCGCGCGCGCGCGGCGCGGACTGGTTGTACTCCTTCCTCAACGGCTTCTACCTCGACGACACGCGGCCGACCGGGGTCAACAACCTGTATTTCCCCGATACCGCCATGCCGCACGTGTTGTCGGAGTTGCAGGGCTACCAGCAGCTCAAGGATCACGGCGAGGAAGCGGGGCATGCCAGCCACGCTGCGCCGCTCGAACTGGCCCAGGCGGGCAAGATGGACGAAGCGGAGTACCGCCAGGCCACTCGCGACCTGGTCGCCTTCCTGGTCTACGTCGGTGAGCCGGCCAAGCTGGTGCGCTATCGCGTCGGCTTCTGGGTCATCGCCTTCCTGTTCGTGCTGTTCGTCGCGACCTACCTGATGAAGCGGGAATATTGGAAGGATGTTCACTAAGATGACCGCGCTCGCGAATCGGCGTTCCGTGATGACGCTGTACGCCGATGCCGCGGACCCGCTGGGTCATAGTGTTCGCCTGGTACTCACCGAAAAAGACATCAACGTCGAGATCCATTTCATCGACGAGGAAAGCAAGCCCGACGATCTCCACGATCTCAATCCGTACAGCAGCCTGCTGACACTCATCGATCGCGACCTGGTGCTCTACGATGCCCAGATCATGCTGGAGTATCTCGACGAGCGTTATCCGCATCCGCCCTTGATGCCGGTCGACCCGGTATCGCGCGCCAACAACCGTCAGTTCCGCTATCGCATCGTGCGTGATCTGTATTCGCTGTCCGACGATCTCGAGGGTGACAACGAGATCGCGGCGGCCAATGCGCGCAAGCTGCTGCGCGACAACCTGCTGGCCATCGCGCCGGTGTTCCAGCAGTTCCCGTTCTTCATGTCCGAGGAATTCTCGCTGGTCGACCTGTGCATGGCGCCGCTGCTGTGGCGCCTGCCGCGCTGGGGTATCAAGCTCGGCGCGCCGGCCAAGCCTCTGCTCAAGTACGCCGACCGCCTGTTCGACCGGCGCGCCTTCCATCTCAGCCTGTCGCCGGTGGAGCAGGAGATCCGCTGAAACGCGGGCAGGCCTCGATACGTCGCCGTGACTTCGCCCCGTCCCTACCTGCTGCGCGCGATCTACGACTGGCTGGTCGACAATGGCTTGACTCCCCACCTGGTCGTCGAGGTCAGCGGCGACGACGTACGCGTGCCGCGCCAATTCGTCGAGAATGGCGCCATCGTGCTGAATGTCTCGCCGAGCGCGGTACGGGGCCTCGAGCTGGGTAACGACTTCGTCGAGTTCAGCGCCCGCTTCGCCGGCACCCCGCACCAGATTTCAGTGCCGCTGGCCGCAGTCCAGGCGATTTATGCGCGTGAGAATGGCCAGGGACTGGTGCTCAGCGAGTTCGACGGTGCGCTCGGCGAAGACGATTCGCCGGAGGGATCCGCGGAGTCCGTGGCGAGCGACAGCGACGCGCAGGCCAATACCGACGCGCGCCGCGCGCCACATCTCAAGGTCGTCAAGTAGTTCCGGGTTGCGGGCTGCCTGCTCAGGCGTCGGGCCCGAGCAGGTGGTTGTCGATCAGGTCGCACAAGCAGTGGATGATGGTCAGGTGCGCTTCCTGGATGCGCGCCGTCGAATCACTCGGTACCCGCAGTTCAATATCCCCGCTCTCGAGCGACTTGGCGGCGCCGCCACCGTCGCGGCCGGTCACCAGGATCACGCGCATGCCGCGATCGTGGGCGGCGTCGATGGCATTGAGCACGTTGTGCGAATTGCCGCTGGTGGTGAAGGCGAGCAGCACGTCGCCGGGATGGCCGAGGGCGCGGATCTGCTTGGCGAAGATGTCCGCGAACTGGTAGTCGTTGGCAATCGAGGTGACCGTCGAGGCGTCGGTGGTCAGCGCAAATGCGGGCAGGCCGGGGCGCTCGCGTTCGAAGCGGTTCAGCATTTCCGACGAGAAATGCTGGGCATCGCCGGCCGAGCCGCCGTTGCCGCAACTGAGCACTTTGCCACTGTTGAGCAGGCTCTCGGCGATGGCAAATCCTGCTTGCGCGATGGGCTCGGCCAGCTCCTCGGCGCAGCGCGCCTTGACGGCTATGCTGTGCTCGAACAGGGCCTTGATGCGGGCTGCGGGATCCACTGGGTCGAATGGTCGGGGCGGTGCTGGAAGCGAGGCCCGCATTATGCAGAAAACGCCCCGTCAATCCAGTCGATGAGCGGCGCGTCCGGGTCGCCGCTGGCAGCGACCACGTCGAAGCGACAGGGCCCATCGGCGAGCGCGGGGTGACACGCGAGGTAGTGGCGCGCGGCGAGCACGATACGGCGCTGCTTGCGCGCATCGACGCTCTCGGCGGCGCTGCCGAAACCGGCCGAGCGGCGAAAGCGCACTTCGACGAACACGGTGACACCGCGATCGCGCATGACGAGATCGATCTCGCCGCCGCGGCAGCTGTAGTTGCGTGCCAGGGTGGTCAGGCCGTGCTGGCGGAGGAAGTCTTCGATGCGGGCTTCCATGCCCGCGCCGCGACGGCGCATGGTCAGGCGTTCAACGCGGAACGACTGCAGCCAGGCCGTCGAGCACGCGCGGACGGCCGCCGACGAACTGCAACCAGGTCAGCTCGCGCTGCACCACGCCCTGGCCGTTCATGGTGAGCACGCCGGTCACGCCCGGCACGCGCGTGCCGGGCTGGAAGCGCATACGCGGCAGGAAGGGCAGCGCACGGTAGGCGTCGATCCCGAGGGCGTAGAGGCGCGCGAAAGCGGTCGACTGGCCACCCCAATGGCGGCGCACGATGTTGAACGTCGCCGGGTCGGCGAGACCGAACAGCCACGGCATGTCACCGAACACGATGCCGTCGAGATCGATGTCGCTCTCGGCTGCCGCCTGCCCGGAATAGACGTGGGAGGTCGCGAACACCGGAATGTCGCCGGCGCCGAAGTAGCGCAACTGGGGCATTACCTGGCGTGCGTTTTCGGGGAAGGCCGCGAGCAGGATCACGTCGATATCGGCGCGCCGCCGCGGCGCACTTTGGATCGGTATACCCAGGCGCCTGCGGATAGCTGCCGCGCGCGCTTCGCTCGCGTCGATGTTCAACGCCCGCTTGACCGCTTCGGCGTAGGCGTCGGCGCGTTCGGCGAAGGTCACGGTGGCGAGGATTTCGCCACCGACGTCACGCCAGGCCTCGGCGTAGGCGCCGGTCAGGCGCTGTCCCCAGCTGGTCGTCGGACCGAGCACGAGGGCGCGCGGACCGCGCACGTAGGCCCGTCGTGCGACCTGTACGGCTTCGTTCTCGGGGGTGAGCCCGAACTGGTAGAAGTTGGCGCGCACGGACGTCGGGGCTTCGGCGACGTTCAGCGCAAGTACGCTGGTGACGAGGTCGCTGGCGTGCTGCAGGCTCTCGACTTCGTCCTTGCGCAACGGGCCGATGAAGTAGTCGGCACCGTCGGCAAGGGCGCGCGAGACGACCTCGGCCAACGGTCCTGCGGCGGTCGAATAGACGCTGATGGCAGGGCGCGAGGCGGTGTCCCGATCGGAATACCACGCCATCATCACGCCGTCGCGCACCGCGCGCGCGGCCGGCCCGAGGGTGTCGTCGAAGGGCAGCAGCAGGGCGATATGGCGCGGCCGGACGGCGAGTGCCTCGGCACGTTCGCGCAGGGTCTCGATGAGCGCGCTCGCCGGGTGCCCCGGGAAGCGCGCCTGCCAGGCATCGAGTTCGGTGCCGAACGTGGCGAGGTCGAACATCGTGCGTGTCGCGGTCAGGGCGAGCTGGTACCAGCCGGCCGCGGTGGTATCGGCGCCCGCCGCGCGGGTTTCCAGTTCGGCGGCCGGCAGGCGCGACAGCGCGCGCCAGGTGGTGTCGTTCAGGGCCGGCAGGGCGGCGGCCGGATAGGGGTGACGGTAGCCCTCTATCGATGCCGTGGCGGACTCGTCATAGCGTTGCAGCGTCAGCGCCGCGGCGCCGAGACAGCGCGCGCGGGCGCCTTTGACATAGGGGGGCAGCGGACCCGCGTCGATGCCGGCCAGGGTCTGGTAGGCGTCTTCACCGAGTCCCGCGTGCAGCATCGAGCAGGCCTTGGCGACGTCGAGGCTGGCAGCGTCGCCGCGGGCTGCCGCTATGGCGGCGTCGGCGGCGCCGGGGTCGCCGGCATCCTGGAGTGCGAGGGCCTGGATGCCTTGGTAGGTGGCGGCCTGGCTGCCGTCGGCGCCGGCCGCCAGCTCGGCGTACGCCGCGGCGGCGGCGACGTAGTCGCCCTGGCTGAGCAGCTTGCTGGCAACGGTGCGCGGATCCGGCGCGGCCGGCCGATCCGGCAGCACGTTGCCTCGAGGCGTGCACGCGCTTGTAATAAGCGCGATGAGCAGAACGCACCAAGGGCTGAGCGGGGAAGAGGCACTGGGAACGGGCACCGGCGCAGTATCAGTGGGGGCCACAGGGCTGTCAATCGAGCGGCCCGCGCTCTACGTCGTGGCCACGCCGATCGGCAACCTGGCCGATCTCTCGCCGCGCGCGGTGGCGATATTGCGCGGCGTCGATACCATCCTGTGCGAAGACACCCGGCACAGCCGCCGCCTGCTCGAGGCCCATGGCATTACCACGCCCCTGCAAGCCTGCCACGAGCACAACGAGCGTCGCAGTGTCGGGGCGCTCGTCGAGCGCCTCGCGAGCGGGCAGGCCTTCGCCCTGATCAGCGACGCGGGTACACCGCTGATCTCCGATCCCGGCTATGCGCTGGTCGCCGCGGCGGGCGCAGTGGGCGTCCCGGTGCTGGCGGTGCCCGGCGCCTGTGCCTTCGTCGCCGCGCTGTCGATTGCCGGCCTGCCGACCGATCGCTTCGTGTTCGAGGGTTTCCTGCCGGCGCGCGGCGAGGCCCGGCGCGAACGCCTGCGGACCCTCGGTGAGGAGACACGCACGCTGGTGTTCTACGAGGCGCCGCACCGCTTGTCGGCGACCCTTGCCGACATGGTCGGCGCGTTCGGCGGTGCGCGCGCCGCAGTCGTCGCGCGCGAGTTGACCAAGCGCTTCGAGAGCACCTATCGCGGCACCCTCGAGAACCTGGTCGCCCGGGTCGACGCCGACGCCAACGCGACTCGCGGCGAGCTGGTCATCGTGGTCGCGGGTGCGCCTGCGGCGGCTACGGCGGGGGCGGCCGATGCCGACCGCCTGCTCGGCATCCTGCTCGCCGAAACCGATCGCAAGACGGCACTGCGGATTGCGCAGGCCCTCACCGGGCTCGGCCGCAACGCGCTCTACCAGCGCATCCTGGACCTTGACGGGGCGGGCCCACGCGGCGATTGAAAAGGCGGCGCGCGACGCCCACACTGGCGCCCGGCAAGCCGGCCGGGTGATCGCTGCCGCAGGCTCCTCGTGAGTCCGCGGTGGAGGAAAGTCCGGGCTCCGCAGGGCAGGGTGCCAGGTAACGCCTGGGGGACGTGAGTCCACGGAAAGTGCCACAGAAAACAAACCGCCGCGTTCGCGCGGTAAGGGTGAAATGGTGCGGTAAGAGCGCACCGCGCCGGCCAACGCCGGTGGCAGGGTAAACCCCACCCGGAGCAAGGCCAAATAGGGGAACGTACCGCTTTCGGGCGGTGACGTGCGGTCCGCACGAGTTCCCGGGTAGGCCGCTACAGGCCGGCGGTGACGCCGGTCGCAGATGAATGATCACCGTGCTGCATCGCAGCAAAACAGAACCCGGCTTACAGGCCGGCTTGCCTCCCTACCAGCCGCTTGCGGAAGTGCCGTCCGCGGCCTCTTTCTAATGTGGAGAGTTAGGAAGATCTGCTATCACAATGATTTTTATGCAGCTTTTATTCACAGCTTGAGTCAGTGCTCACCAACCTGGCGACCTCGATGCTAAGTTACTGTTACTAAAGAAAGATTTCGTGAACCAGTAGCCCCAATTTCCTTGACAGTTTCTCGGGCCCGTCCTTATAGTTGCCACTTGTGGTGAAAAGTGGGGAAAAGTGGATCCAGCTTGCTCCGGGGCGTACGCTAGGCGAACCATAACGCCGACGCAGACGTGACCCCCGCGTTGGATCCCGAATCGAGCGATGTTCCGGGGACTCACGACCGTCAATCTCGACGTCAAGGGCCGCTTGGCGGTGCCCGTGCGTTTCCGTGAGCAACTCTCGGCGCTCGATTCGCCCGCCCTCGTGCTCACCCTCAATCCCTGGGACCGCGCCTTGTGGCTCTACCCGCTGCCGGAGTGGCAGCTCATCGAAACGAAACTGTCGGTCCTGTCGGACTTCGACAAGCAGAGCCGCCGCACCAAGCAGATGATGCGGGGCTACGCGACCGACGTGTCCTGCGACGGCCAGGGCCGCATCCTGCTCTCGCCCGAGCTGCGCGACATCGCCGCGCTCGACAAGCAGGTCGTTCTGCTCGGCCAGGGCAACAAGATCGAGATCTGGGACGCCACGCGCTGGCGCGACGAGCGCGACGAGTGGCTGGACGACGTCGGCACCGGCGCCGGCACGCCGTCGACGGCGCTCGAGACCCTGGCGCTGTGAGTGGGCGCCGATGCCAGCCCACGTCCCGGTCCTGCTCGACGAGGTGCTCAGTCACATGATCACCGACCGCGGCGGCGCCTATGTCGACGCCACCTTCGGCCGCGGCGGCCATGCCCGCGCACTGCTCGCCGGCCTGGCTGCCGACGCTCGTCTGCGTGTGATCGATAGAGACCCCGAGGCCATCGCCTGCGCGCGCGAACTGGCGGCACATGATCCCCGCGTGGAAGTCGTCGCCGGCCCCTTCTCGGCGTTGGGCACGCAGTGTGCCGACCTGCGCGGCCGGCTGGCCGGCGTCCTGCTCGACATCGGCGTGTCTTCACCGCAACTCGACGACGCCGCGCGTGGATTCAGTTTCCGCCACGAGGGGCCGCTCGACATGCGCATGGACCCCGCCAGCGGCCAGTCGGCCGCGGAGTGGCTGGCCAGCGCGCGCGAAGAAGACATCGCCGACGTTCTCTGGCGTTACGGTGAAGAACGTCGCTCGCGCCACATCGCTCGACGCATCGTCGCCACCCGCGACAGTGCGCCCCTGCGTACGACGAGCGACCTGGCCACCCTGGTGCGCGCCTGCGTGCATCAGCGCGGGGCACGCATCGATCCCGCGACGCGCACCTTCCAGGCCGTGCGCATGCACGTCAACGACGAGCTGGGCGAACTGGACGCGGCACTCGATGCCGCGCTCGAACTCCTCGCGCCCGGTGGTCGTCTGCTCGTGATCGCCTTCCATTCGCTTGAAGACCGCATGGTCAAGCAGCGCTTTCGCGCGCTCGACGACCAGCGTCGTGTGGCCGCGCGCGAGGGCGCTTCGTCGGGGCCGCTATTCCGCCTCGTCGTGCGCAAGGCGATCAAGGCCGGCGCGAGCGAGAGCGCTGCCAACCCGCGCGCGCGTAGTGCGCGCCTGCGCGTGTTGGAGCGCGTGCAGTGAGGCTCGTCCTGATCGCCGTGCTCGCTGGCCTGGTGACGTTCGCCTCGGCGGTCGAACTCGTGCTCAACCGCCACGCCAGTCGCAAGCTGTTCGTCGAGCTGCAGGCGCTGCGCATCGACAAGCAGCGCCTCGACCAGGAGTGGGGACAGCTGCTGCTCGAGCAGGCCACCTGGGCGACCCAGGTGCGGATCGAATCGATGGCCCGCGAATCCCTCGGCATGGTCATGCCCGGCCCGGGCCAGGTGTTCGAACTGCGATGAGCGAACGTGCCCGCTTCAATCGCGAACTGAAGGCGCGCCGCCGCATCGTGGTCGCGGCCTTCTTCGCCTTCGCCGGGGTGTTGGTGTGGCGTGCTGTCGTTCTGCAGATGCACGACAGCGACTTCTTGCAGACCCATGGCGATGCGCGCTACCTGCGCGTCGAGCAGATTCATGCGGATCGCGGCATGGTGCTCGATCGCAATGGCGAGCCGTTGGCCATCAGCACGCCGACCCAGTCGGCGTGGATCAAGCCTGGCGAGTTCGTGCGCGAGCGCGAGCACTGGGGGGAGCTGGGCGAAATTCTCGGCGTGTCGGTCGAACAGATCGACACCCTGGTCATGCCGCGCCTCGGGCGCAAGTTCGTCTACCTGCGTCGCCACCTGGCGCCGGACGAAGGCGCGGCCATCGAGAAGCTGGATCTCGATGGCCTGTGGCTGCAGCAGGAGTATCGCCGCTACTACCCCGTGGCCGAGGTCACTGCGCACGTGGTCGGCTTCACCAACGTCGACGATCGCGGCCAGGAGGGCGTCGAACTGGCTTTCGACGAGATGCTCAAGGGCGAGCCCGGCCTGCGCCGCGTGATCAAGGACCGCCTCGGCCGCGTCGTCGAGGACGTCGAACGTCTGCATCCGCTGCGTCCCGGCAAGGACGTGTACCTGAGCATCGACGAGCGCATCCAGTACGTGGCCTACCGGGCCTTGAAGAACGCGGTGCACGCCCATCATGCGCGTGCCGGCATCATGGTCATCGTCGACCCGCGTAGCGGCGAGATCGTGGCGCTGGTCAACCAGCCGTCGTTCAATCCCAACAACCGCGCCGATCTCAAGGTCGAACATTACCGCGATCGCGCAGTGACCGACCTGTTCGAGCCGGGTTCGACCATCAAGCCCTTCACCATCGCCACCGCGCTGGAGAGCGGCCAGTACCAGCCGGACACCGTGATCGATACCGCGCCCGGCTATTTCAAGGTCGGCCGCGACACGGTTCGCGACGTCCGCAACTACGGCACGCTGGACGTCGCCGGGGTGATCGAGAAATCGAGCAACGTCGGCTCGAGCAAGATCGCGTTGTCGATGGAACCCGAGTTGCTGTGGAACAGCCTGCGCAGTTTCGGCTTCGGCTCGCTGACCGACGCCGCGCTGCCGGGCGAGACCTACGGGCGCCTGAACGACTACGCCAACTGGAGCCAGATCGAACACGCCACCCTCGCTTTCGGTTACGGCCTGTCGGTGACCGCGGTGCAGCTCGCGCGCGCCTACACGGTGCTCGCCAACGGTGGTTGGATGCAGCCGCTGAGCATCGTGCGCCGCGACGGCCCGCCGCCGCGCACGCGCGTGATCAAGACGAGTACCGCGCGCACCGTGCGGCGCATGATGGAAAAGGTGATCACCGTCGGTACCGGTCAGCGGGCCGCGGTGCCTGGCTATACCGTGGCCGGCAAGACCGGAACGGTGCACAAGTCGATCGACTCGGGTTATGCCGAGCACCGCTACCTGTCGCTGTTCGCAGGCATCATTCCGGCCCGCAAGCCGCGCCTGGTGGCCGTCGTGGTCATCGATGAACCGGATTCGGGCGAGCATTTCGGTGGCCAGGTGGCCGCGCCGATCTTCGCCGAGGTCATGCGCGAGGCCACGCGCATCCTCAACATCGCGCCCGACGCCGACACCCGCGAACAGGCGCAGGCGGTGTGGCTGGCCGGGTTGCATCCCGCGACAGGGGCGCCGACGGAGGCCGCGCAATGATGCCGGCGGTCGCAGCGCGGACGATGTCGTTGTCCGGTCTGCTGGCCGGCATCGCGCAGGTCGAACCGGCGCAGGAGCGCGAGGTGCGCGACATCACGCTCGACAGCCGCGAGGTGCGGCAGGGCAGCTGCTTCCTCGCCGTGCGCGGGACGCGCGAGAACGCCATGCGCCATGCCCACGATGCGGTCGCGCGCGGCGCCGTCGCCATCGTCGCCGAGTGCCGCGAGGAAGCGGTTGAACTCGGCATCCCGGTGATCGACGTTCCCGGGCTGCGCGGCACACTGGGTACGCTCGCGGCGCGTTTCTTCGCCGCGCCGTCACAGGCGGTCCGCGTGTTCGCGGTGACCGGCACCAACGGCAAGACCACGGTCGCCCACCTCGCGGCCCAGGCCTTTGGCCTGCTCGATGGCGCCTGCGGCTACATCGGTACGCTCGGGGCCGGTTGGCCGGACGACCTCGAAGCGGTCGTCAACACCACGCCGGACATCGTCACCATCAATCGCTGGCTGGCGCGTATGCAGGGCGCCGGCGCCACCGCGGCCACCCTCGAGGCTTCGTCGCACGCGCTCGACCAGGGCCGCCTCGATGGCCTGCGCCTGCGTGCCGCGGCCTTCACCAACCTCGGCCACGATCACCTCGATTACCACGGTACCCACGACGCCTACGCCGCGGCCAAGGCGCGCCTGTTCAGTCAACCCGGGCTGACCGCCGCCGTGGTCAACGTCGATGACGCCTGCGGCGCCGCCATCGCCGGCGCCCTGCGCCCGGGCATCGAACTGTGGACCTGCTCGTCCAAGGCAGCGAGCGAATCCACCGCCATCCGGCCGCGGCTCTGTGCTCGTGCCATCGAAGTGAACCCCGCCGGCATGGCCTTCTCGTTGCACGTCGACGGGCAGCAGGCGAGCGTGCGCTCACCACTGGTCGGCCGTTTCAACGTCGACAACCTGCTGGTCATCGCCGGCCTGCTGTTGGCCGCGGGTCATCCGTTGCCCGCCGTGGCGGACTGCCTCGGCCGGCTGCGCGCGGTGCCGGGGCGGATGGAAGCCTGCGGTAGGAGTGCGCGCGGCGCGGCCGTGTTCGTCGATTACGCGCACAGTCCGGACAGCCTCGCGGCGGCCCTGTCCACCCTGCGCGAACTGACCCGCGGACGCCTGCACGTGGTCTTCGGTTGCGGTGGCAACCGCGATCGCAGCAAGCGCGGCCCGATGGGCGCGGCCGCGGCCCGCTATGCCGATGTCGTCATCGTCACCGACGACAACCCGCGCGACGAAGACCCGCAGGTGATCGCCGCCGAGATCCTCGCCGGCATCGGCGAGACGGTGTCCTGCGCGGTCATCGGCGACCGCGCCGCGGCGATTCGCCGCGCCCTGGCCGAGGCCGCCGACGGCGACACCGTGTTGATCGCCGGCAAGGGCCACGAGAGCGTGCAGGAGGTTCGTGGTCAGCGGCGTGACTTCAGCGACCGCGATCAGGTACGGGCCGCGTTGCGGGAGGTGGTTTCGTGATCGGCATGCAGCTGTCCGCGGCCGCACGCACGCTCGAAGCACGGCTCGACGGTGCCGACGCGCGCTTCCTCGGCGTCAGCACCGACACCCGCACGCTCGCCCCCGGGCAGCTCTTCTTCGCCCTGCGCGGTCCGCGCTTCGATGCCCACGACATGATCCCGGCGGCGCTGGCCGCAGGCGCTGCCGGTGCCGTGGTCGAACGTGCCGTCGACACTGCCTTGCCCACCATCGAGGTGGCCGACAGTCGGCGCGCCCTGGGCGTGCTCGCGCGGTCGTGGCGCGCGCGTTTCTCCATCCCGGTGATCGCGGTGACCGGCAGCGCCGGCAAGACCACGGTCAAGGAGATGGTCGCAGCGATCATGGCGGTCGAGCACCGCGTGCTGGCCACGCGCGGCAACCTCAACAACGACATCGGTGTGCCCCTGACCTTGTTCGAGCTGGGTGCAGAGCACGAGGCCGCCGTCATCGAAATGGGCGCCAACCGGGCCGGCGACATCGCCGATCTGTGCACAATCGCGCGCCCCACCGTCGGCGTGGTCACGCTGTGCGCGCCGGTGCACCTGGAAGGTTTCGGAGACATCGAAACCGTGGCCCGTACCAAGGGACAGATCGTCTCCTCGCTCGGCGCCGACGGTGTCGCGGTGATCAACGACGACGATGCCTTCGCGCCGTTGTGGCGCGAGCTGGCCGGCAGCCGGCGCACGATCGGCTTCGGTCTCGGGGCCGCCAGCGAGGTACGCGCGAGCGACCTCGCCGTGGGCGTCGACGGCGCGTCGTTCACGTTGCACGTCGGCGGCACGTCGGGACGTGCGCGCATCGCACACCCGGGAACCCACAACGTGCGCAACGCACTCGCCGCTGCTGCCGCGGCGAGTGCCGCCGGTGTCACTTTCGAGACCGTCGTGCGCGGGCTCGCCGCGGCGCGCCCGGTCGGCGGCCGGCTGCAGACGCGTCGCGGGCCGCACGGCGCGCGCATCATCGACGACAGCTACAACGCCAATCCGACCGCCCTGCTGGCCGCGCTCGACGTGCTCGCCGCCCACCCTGCGCCGCGCTGGTTGGTACTCGGCGACATGGGCGAGCTGGGCGCGGAGGCGGCGCGCTTCCATCGCGAGGCCGGCGCCGCGGCAGCGCGTGCAGGCGTGGCGCGCTTGTTCACCTTCGGTCCACTGGCGGCCGGTGCCCACGCCGGGTTTGGTGGCCCGGTGGCCGGGTTCGACTCCCACGAGGCTCTCACCGACGCGCTCGTCGAGGCCCTCGCCAGCTGCGACGAAACCGTCAGCGTGCTGATCAAGGGTTCACGCGCGGTGGCACTGGATCGTGTCGCCGTTGCCCTCGAGCGCGTGGAGGACGTCCAATGCTGATGGTCCTCGCCGAGTACCTGACCCGATTTCACTCCGGGTTCAACGTCTTCCAGTACCTCACCCTGCGTACCATCCTGGGGGTGCTGACGGCGCTGTTCATCGCGTTGTGGATCGGGCCACGCATGATCCATTACCTGGCACGCTTCCAGATCCGGCAGAACGTGCGCGACGACGGCCCCCAATCGCACCTGGCCAAGGCCGGTACGCCGACCATGGGCGGGCTCCTGATCCTGGTCTCGATCGCGATCAGCACGCTGCTGTGGGCAGACTTGCACAACCGCTTCATCTGGATCGTGCTGATCACCACCCTGCTGTTCGGTGCCATCGGCTTCGCCGACGACTACCTCAAGCTGGTGCGCCGCAATTCGCGCGGCCTGGTCGCGCGCTACAAGTATTTCTGGCAGTCGCTGGTGGCGCTGTCGGCAGCCGTGGTGCTCTATGCCACGGCGCAATCGCCGCTGGAAACCCAGCTCATCGTGCCGCTGGTCAAGAGTGTCGCCATCGAACTCGGCTGGCTCTACGTCGTGCTCGCCTACTTCGTCATCGTCGGTACCAGCAACGCGGTCAATCTCACCGATGGTCTCGACGGCCTCGCCGTGTTGCCGACGGTGATGGTTGCCGCCGCCCTGGTGGTCTTCGCCTACGTGGCGGGCAACGTGCAGTTCTCGCGTTACCTCGCGGTGCCCTACATCCACGGCGTCGGCGAGGTCTGCGTGTTCTGCGGCGCCATCGTCGGCGCCGGCCTCGGTTTCCTGTGGTTCAACACCTACCCCGCGCAGGTGTTCATGGGCGACATCGGCGCGCTCGCCCTGGGTGCCGCCATCGGTACGGTGGCGATCGTGGTGCGCCAGGAACTCGCCTTGCTGATCATGGGCGGCGTTTTCGTCATGGAGACCGTTTCGGTCATCCTGCAGGTGGTGTCGTTCAAGCTGACCGGGCGGCGCATCTTCCGCATGGCGCCGATCCATCATCACTTCGAGCTCAAGGGCTGGCCCGAACCGCGCGTCATCGTGCGCTTCTGGATCATCACCGTGATCCTCGTGCTGGTCGCGCTGGCGACCCTGAAGATCCGGTGAGCGGCGCGGTGACGACGAATACAGCCATGACCAGGCCACGACCCCACGAGGCTGCCGACTATGCCGTAATCGGGCTCGGGATCACCGGCCAGTCGGTGTTGCGGCACCTGGTCGGGCGCGGCGCCCGCGTGGTGGTCGCCGATACCCGCCGCGAACCGCCGGGGCTCGCTGCCGTGCGTGCGGCCTATCCCGGCGTTGAGTTCGTCACCGGGCCACTCGACGATGACCTGCTCGCGCGTTGCGGCGAACTGGTGGTGAGCCCGGGCGTGCCACTCGAGGAACCGGCCCTGCGCGCGGCGCTCGCCCGCGGCCAGGCCGTCATCGGTGACATCGAGTTGTTCGTGCGGGCCGCGCGCGCCCCGCTCGTCGCCATTACCGGTACCAATGGCAAGAGCACCGTGACCACCCTGGTCGGCGAGATGCTCGCGGCCGCCGGTTGCGACGTACGTGTCGGCGGCAATCTCGGCACCCCGGCACTGGACCTGCTCGGCACGGCCGAGCCGGACTGCTACGTGCTCGAACTGTCGAGCTTCCAGCTCGATCTCACCCGTTCGCTCGCGGCGCGGGTCGGCGTGGTGCTCAACCTCACTCCCGATCACCTCGATCGTCACGGTGATTTCGCGCGCTATGCTGCCGCCAAGGCACGGATACTCGAACGCGCGGACGTCGCCGTGGTCAACGCCGACGACCCGGCCGTGGCCGCCTTCAGCGGTGGCCGGCGGCGCGTCGAGTTCTCGCTCGGCGCGGCCGGGCCGGCCCGCTACGGCCTGGCCGAGCGCGACGGCCAACCCGTGCTCACCGCGCCCGACGGCGCAGTCGTGGCGGCGCGTGAGCTTCGTCTCACCGGTCGCCACAACCTCGCCAACGCGCTCGCCGCGCTGGCCATCACCGACGCCATGGGAGCCCCGCGTGAGGCCTGCGTGGCGGCCTTGCGCGCGTTCCGCGGCCTGCCGCACCGCGCGGCAATGGTCGCGCGCGTCGATGGCGTGAGCTTTGTCGACGATTCGAAGGCGACCAACCCCGGCGCCGCGATCGCGACCATCGAAGGCCTGCTATGCGCCGGCAACGGCGTGGTCGTCGCCGGTGGCGAGCCCAAGGGAACCGGGTTCGGGGAATTCGCCGATTGCCTCGTGCGCCATGCCCGCGCGGTGGTACTGATCGGCCGCGCGGCGACGGCGATCGAGGGTGCCATCGATGGCCGCCTGCCCTGCGTCGTGGCGACCGACATGGTCGCCGCCGTGCGCACCGCGGCCGAACTCGCGCAGCCCGGCGACACCGTGCTGCTCGCGCCGGCCTGCGCGAGCTTCGACATGTTCGACGACTACGTCGCACGCGGCCGCGCGTTCGTTGCAGCCGTGCGGGCGCTGGAGGCGGGCTGATGGAAGCGCAGGCTCAGCAGGCCGTGACGCAGACCGAGCTGCGCGCCGCGTCGCCGGTGATGCACTACGACCTGTGGTTGATCGGCGCGGCCGCGACCCTGCTCGCCATCGGCCTGGTCATGGTGGTGTCGACTTCGGTGTCGATCGCCGAACGGCGCGAACTCGATCCGCTCTACTACTTCTGGCGCCAGCTGATCGGCGCCGGGCTCGGCGTGGTGGTGGCCGCGGTGATCGCACGTACGCCGCTCAGCGTGTTCGATCGCAGCAGTACCACCCTGTTGTTCCTGACCATCATCCTGCTCGTCGCCGTGCTCGTGCCCGGCCTCGGCCGCGAGGTCAACGGCAGCATGCGCTGGATCGGCCTGGGCCCGGTCTCGGTGCAGGCTTCGGAAGTGGCCAAGCTCGCCGTGGTGATCTACCTTGCCGCCTACCTGGTGCGCCACAACCAGCACGTGCGGCGCAGCTTTCTCGGCTTCATCAAGCCCATCGGCGTTCTCACCATCATCGGCGCACTGTTCGTCGTCGAACCCGATTTCGGCGCCGCGGTGGTGCTCTTCGCCACTGGCCTCGGCATGCTGTTCCTGGCCGGCGTGCCGATCCTGCGCTTCACGTTCTGGGGTTGCGCGGCTCTCGCTGCGCTGGGCTGCCTATCGATGCTGGCACCCTACCGCGTGCAGCGCCTGATGACCTTCATGGACCCATGGTCGGATCCTTTCAACAGCGGCTTCCAGCTCACCCAGGCCCTGATCGCCTTCGGTCGCGGCGAGTGGCTCGGCGTCGGCCTCGGCAACAGCGTGCAGAAGCTGTTCTACCTGCCGGAAGTGCATACCGATTTCGTTTTCGCCGTCATCGGTGAGGAGGTCGGGCTGATCGGGACGGCCAGCACCATCGCGCTGTTCATGTTCCTGGTCTGGCGCATCTTCTACATCGGCGGCGCCGCCGAACGCGCCAACCTGATGTTCGCCGCCTACCTGACCTACGGTATCGGTCACCTGGTCGGGCTGCAGGCGTTCGTCAACATCGGCGTCAACATGGGCCTGTTGCCGACCAAGGGTCTGCCGCTGCCGTTCCTGAGCTACGCCAGCAACAACCTCGTCGTGACCTGCGCCGCGATCGGCCTCGTGCTGCGTGCCGGCTACGAGGCGCGCACCCTGCGCGGCGCCGCGCAACGCATCGGGGCCAGGCCGTGAACGGGCCGGTGATGATCGTCGCCGGTGGCACGGGTGGACACGTCTACCCGGGCATCGCCGTGGCCGAGGTCCTGCGCGCCCAGGGCTGCGAGCTGTGCTGGATGGGCACGCAGCGCGGTGTCGAGGCGCGCGTGGTGCCGGCCGCCGGGCTCGAACTGCTGACCATTCCGGTCAGTGGTCTGCGGCGCAGCGGGTTGCTGCGCTGGTTGGCAGCGCCGTTCATGCTCGCCACCGCGGTGGCCTGCGCGGTGAAACACATGTTGCGCGTACGCCCGGCCCTGGTGCTCGGCATGGGGGGCTTCGTCAGCGGCCCCGGCGGGTTCGCCGCCTGGCTGTGCCGACGTCCACTGGTCATCCACGAGCAGAATGCGATCGCCGGGCTCACCAACCGCCTGTTGGCGCGTTTTGCGCGGCGTGTGCTGGAAGCCTTCCCGGCGACCTTCCCGGCCGCGGTCCATGCGATCGAGACCGGCAACCCGGTGCGCGCTGCGATCAGCGACATCGCCGCGGCGCGGCGCCGGGACGGCGCGGGCCTGCAGGTCCTCGTGTTCGGCGGCAGCCGCGGCGCGCGCGCACTCAACGAGCAGGTGCCGCGCGCGCTGGCGGCGTGTAACGTCAGTGGGCTGCGCGTCCGTCACCAGTGTGGCGCCGCCGACGCCGCCGCGACCCGTGCGCGCTACGCCGAGCTGGGCCTCGCCGACGTCGTCGTCGAGGATTACATCGACGACATGGTCTCAGCCTACGCCGCGGCCGACCTGGTCATTGCACGTGCCGGCGCAACCTCGATCGCGGAGATCGCCGCCGCCGGGGTCGCCGCGGTGCTGGTGCCCTATCCCTACGCGGTCGACGATCACCAGACGGCCAACGCGCGTTTCCTCGCCGACCACGCTGCTGCCGTGCTGGCGCCGGAGCCGACCATTGCCACGCCCGCGTTCACCGAGCTGCTCGCCGGCCTGCTGCGTGACCCGGCGCGACGCGCGGCGCTGGGGGCCAATGCGCTTGCCAGGGCGCGGCCACAGGCCGCGGTCGCGGTTGCGCGCCAATGCCTGGAGGTGGCCGATGCCGGGTGAGGGCCGCCAGTTGATGCACCGCGTCGAGCACATCCATTTCATCGGCGTGGGCGGTGCCGGCATGAGCGGCATCGCCGAGGTCATGCGCAACATCGGTTACCGCGTGACCGGCTCGGACAAGGGCAGCTCACGCGTGACCGAGCACCTGCGCTCGGTCGGGGTCGAGGTCATGCACGGTCACGATCCTGCGCACATCGTCGACGCCGACGTCGTGGTCTATTCGAGCGCCGTCGCCGCTGACAACGTCGAACTCGTCGCGGCGCGCGAACGGCGCATCCCGGTGGTGCCCCGTGCGGAGATGCTGGCCGAACTGATGCGCTTCCGCCACGGCATCGCCATCGCCGGCACGCACGGCAAGACGACCACCACGAGCCTGGTGGCGAGCGTCCTTGCCGAGAGCGGCCTCGACCCGACCTTCGTCGTCGGCGGACTGGTCAAGAGCATCAACGCCCATGCGCGGCTCGGCAGCGGGCGTTACCTGGTCGCCGAAGCCGACGAGAGCGACGCCTCGTTCCTGCTCCTGCAACCGCTGATGGCGGTGCTCACCAACGTCGATGCCGACCACATGGCCACTTACGACGGCGACTTCGCACGGCTCAAGGACAGCTTCGTGGAGTTCTTCCGTCGCCTGCCGTTCTACGGCGTGGCCTGCATCTGCATCGATGACGAGCACGCCGCGTCGCTCATTCCGCGCATCCGCGCGCGCGTCATCACCTACGGCTTCGATGAACGTGCCGACGTCCGCGGCTACGATCTCAGCCACCTCGACGGTCGCGAGCACTTCCGCGTGGCCTGCCGTTTCGCCGCCACCGACGGCGAGTTCGTGCTCAACCTGTCGGGCGAGCACAACGTGCAGAACGCGCTCGCCGCGATCGCCGTCGCGCTCGAACTCGGCGTCGACGTCGGTTCCATCCGGCGTGCGCTCGAGCGCTTCGAAGGCATCGCGCGGCGCTGCCAGGTACATCCCGCGATTGCGCTCGGCGAGCATCGCGTGACCCTGGTCGACGACTACGGTCACCACCCGCGCGAACTCGACGCGGTGCTGAAGACCATTCGCCGGCGCTGGCCGGGCAAGCGCCTGGTGGTGGTGTTCCAGCCGCACCGCTACACGCGTACCCGCGACCTGCTCGATGATTTCGCCAGCGTCCTCTCGCGTGCCGACGTCCTGGTCCTGCTGGAGGTCTATGCGGCCGGTGAGGCACCCATCGCCGGCGCCGACGGCCGCGCCCTGGCGCGCGCCATCCGTGGTCGTGGCGCGGTCGAACCGATCTTCGTCGAGCGCCCGCAGGAGATCGCCGCCACCCTCGCGCGCGTGGTCGTGGACGACGACGTCGTCGCCCTGCTCGGTGCCGGCAATATCGGCGCCATCGCCGAGGAGATGGTGGCGTGACGGGGGGACATTCATGAACGCGCCGCTCGCCGACCTGCCGGTGCCGGGCGTGCGTGGTCGCTGGCTGCGCAACGAGCCGATGGCGCGGCACTCGACGTGGCGCTGCGGTGGACCTGCGCAAGCCTACTTCGAGCCGGCCGACCGCGACGATCTCAGGCTGTTTCTGCGCGGCGTGCCGGACGCGACCGCGCTACTGTGGCTCGGCCTCGGCAGCAACCTGCTGGTCCGCGACGGTGGCCTCGCGGCCGTCGTCATCGCCACCGCACCGGGTCTCGCCACGCTGCGCTGGGAAGCCGAGGACCGGGTCTACGCCGAGTGCGGCGTGACCTGCGCGCGCCTCGCACGCGAAGCGGCCCGTCATGATCGCGCCGGGCTCGAGTTCCTCGCCGGCATCCCGGGCACGGTCGGGGGCGCCTTGCGCATGAACGCCGGTGCGCTCGGCAGCGAGACCTGGGCGTTGGTCGAGGCAGTCGAGACGATCGATGCGCGCGGCGAGGTGCGGCGCCACCCGGCGGCCGATTTCACGCCGGTGTACCGCGGCGTGAGCGGTCCCGCGGGCTGGTTTCTCGGTGCCTGGTTCCGCCTGCCGACGACGGCCGGCGGGCGCGGCGCCGAGCGCATTCGCGAGGCGCTCGCCCAGCGCGGTGCGACGCAGCCGACCGGGCAGGCCAGCTGTGGCTCGGTGTTCAAGAATCCGCCGGGTGACTATGCCGGCCGCCTCATCGAGCAGTGTGGTCTCAAGGGCTTCCGCATCGGCGGTTGCCAGGTCTCCACCGTGCACGCCAACTTCATCGTCAACGACGAGCGCGCCAGCGCGGCCGACGTCGAGGCAGTGATCGAACACGTCGCCACGACGGTTGCCGCGCGGACCGGCGTGCGCCTGCAGACCGAGGTGCAGATCGTGGGCGAGACGCCTGGGGCGGGCCGGCCATGAGCGCTGCACTCAGCGCCAACCAGCGACACGTGGTGCGGGCGGCGGGACGCGTCGGCGTCCTCATGGGCGGTGACTCCGCCGAACGCGAGATCTCGCTGCGCAGTGGCGCCGCGGTCACCGCCGCCTTGCGTGAGGGCGGAATCGATGCCGTGGCGCTCGACTGGAACGGGCGCCTCGACGCGGACTTCCTCGCCCACGATGTCGATCGCTACTTCATCGCCCTGCATGGTCGCGGCGGCGAGGACGGTCAGGTCCAGGCGGTGCTCGATCTCCTCGGCCGCCCCTATACCGGCAGCGGCGTGCTCGGCTGCGCGCTGGCCATGGACAAGTCGCGGGCCAAGCTGGCCTGGCTCGGAGCCGGTCTGCCGACGCCGGATTTCGAGCTCGCCGACGAGCATGCCGATGCCGAGGCACTCATCCGGCGGCTCGGCGCGCCGTTGTTCGTCAAGCCGGCGCGCGAAGGTTCGAGCATCGGGGTGAGCAAGGTCGACAACGGCGAAGCGCTGCGTGCGGCGATCGCCCTGGCCCGCCGCCACGACGACACCGTGATCGTCGAACGGGGGATCAGCGGAAGCGAATACACGCTGTCGATCGTCGATGGCGTCGCGTTGCCGGTAATCAAGCTGGAGACACCGCGCGAGTTCTACGACTACCAGGCCAAGTACCACGCCGACGACACCCGCTACCTGTGCCCGTGCGGCCTGTCATCGAGCGATGAGCAGGCCGCCGCCGAGCTTGGCCTGCGCGCCTTCGAGGTCCTCGGCGGGCGCGGTTGGGGACGGGTCGATTTCATGCGCGATGCAGCCGGGCGCAACTGGCTCATCGAGCTCAATACCGTGCCCGGCATGACCGACCATTCGCTGGTGCCGATGGCGGCGCAGCAGGCCGGGATGTCCTTCGTCGATCTGGTCCTGGCCATCCTCGGGGCGAGCATGCGCGAGGTGCACGGACGATGAACCAGGCCGTGATCAAGACCCCGGTGGCGGCGCCCGCGATGCCGTCGCCGGCGATGGTTGTGTTCCTGTTCATGCTCCTCGCCACCCTCGCCGGCATCGGCTGGGCCATCTACGAGTTGCGCGACCCGACGGCCTTGCCAATCCGGCGGGTACAGATCGAGGGCGAGTTCCGCCACCTCGATCCCGAACGCCTGCAGCGGGTCGTGGTCGGCGTGGTCGACGCCGGGTTCTTCGGCGTCGACGTCGCCCGCATCCGCGAGCGCCTGCTCGAGGAACCCTGGATCCGCGATGCCACCATCCGCCGCGTGTGGCCGGAGGCGCTGCGCGTCAGCATCGTCGAGCAGGTCCCGGTCGCGCGCTGGGGGGACTTCGCGCTACTCAACGCGGCCGGCGACATCTTCGCCCCGGACGAGGCCTCGATCCCGGAGGGTCTGGCGCGCCTGCACGGCCCGCTCGGCACCGAGGACGACGTGCTCGAGCACTACCACCGCTGGGTGCGGCGGCTCGCCGCGATCGGTCTGTCCCTGGCCGAGGTGCGGCTCTCGGCACGGCTTGCCTGGACCCTGATCCTGGCCGATGGCAAGGAGGTCGAACTCGGGCGCCGCGATCTCGAACAACGCCTGGCGCGCCTGCTGCTCGCTTACGACGCCGGGCTGCGCGACGTTTGGGAGCGGATCGGACGCGTCGACCTGCGCTACACCAATGGTCTCGCGGTGAGCGAAGCGGCGACCCCGCCGGAGGACGCCCCGGCGACCGCGCCGTCAGGCACGAATCGATGATGAACACGACACCCGCACGCTGGCCAGAGGACAAGGGTTGATGGTGAAGAAACCGGACAAGAAACTGCTCGTCGGACTCGACATCGGGACTTCGAAGGTCGTCGCCATCGTCGGCGAGATCTCGCCCGACAACGAGATCGAGGTCGTCGGGCTCGGTTCGCACCCCTCGCGTGGCCTCAAGAAGGGCGTCGTGGTCAACATCGAATCGACCGTGCAGTCGATCCAGCGCGCCATCGAAGAGGCCGAGCTCATGGCCGGCTGTGAGATCCACTCGGTTTACGCCGGCATTGCCGGCGGACACATCCGCAGCCTCAACTCGCACGGCATCGTCGCCATCCGCGACAGCGAGGTGACGGCCAGTGACGTCGACCGCGTGATCGACGCCGCCCGCGCGGTCGCCATCCCGGCCGATCAGAAGATCCTCCATATCCTGCCGCAGGAGTTCATCATCGACGGCCAGGAAGGGATCCGCGAGCCGATCGGCATGTCAGGCGTGCGCCTCGAATCGCGCGTGCACATGGTCACCGGCGCGGTATCCGCGGCGCAGAACATCATCAAGTGCGTGCGGCGTTGCGGGCTCGAGGTCGACGACATCATCCTCCAGCAACTGGCCTCGTCCTATGCCGTGCTGACCGAGGACGAGAAGGAACTCGGCGTGTGCCTGTGCGACATCGGCGGCGGCACCACCGACATCGCCGTGTTCGTGCAGGGCGCGATCCATCATTCGGCCGTGATCCCCATTGCCGGCGACCAGGTCACCAACGACATCGCGGTCGCCCTGCGCACGCCGACCCATCACGCCGAGGACATCAAGATCAAGTACGCCTGCGCGCTGACGCAGCTGGCAAATCCAGACGAGACGATCGAGGTCCCGAGCGTCGGTGATCGTCCGCCGCGCCGCCTCGTCCGCCAGACCCTGGCCGAGGTGGTCGAGCCGCGTTACGAGGAACTGTTCAGCCTCGTCGCGACCGAACTCAAACGCAGCGGTTTCGAAGAGATGATCGCCGCCGGCGTGGTGCTGACGGGCGGCGGGGCAAAGATGGAGGGCGTAATCGAACTCGCCGAGGAGGTATTCCACATGCCGGTGCGGCTGGGCACGCCGCAATACGTCGCCGGACTTGTCGACGTGGTGCGCAATCCCATCTACGCGACTGGCGTCGGCCTGCTCCTGTTCGGTAACCAGGCCGGACACGGATACACGCAGCCGGGACGATTCGATACCACGCAATCGTTGTGGGAACGCATGAAGAACTGGTTTCACGGGAATTTCTAGCGCGGCGATGGCCGCCGCGCGCATGACGCTGGGTAAACACAAAAATACGGATCAGCCCCCGCATGACGGGGGAACACGTAGACGGAGGCAATGCAATGTTCGAACTGATGGATTCCTACAGCCAGCGCGCTGTAATCAAGGTCATCGGCGTGGGCGGCGGCGGCGGCAACGCCGTGGAGCACATGCTCGGTGCGGCAATCGAGGGCGTCGAGTTCATCTGCGCGAACACCGACGCGCAGGTGCTCAAGAATTCGAGCGTCAAGACCACGCTGCAGCTTGGCAGCGACATCACCAAGGGGCTCGGCGCCGGTGCCAACCCGGAAGTCGGACGCCAGGCCGCGCTCGACGACCGCGAGCGCATCGGTGACGTGCTCGAGGGCGCGGACATGGTCTTCATCACCGCCGGCATGGGCGGCGGTACCGGCACTGGCGGCGCGCCGGTGGTCGCCCAGATCGCCAAGGAGATGGGCATCCTGACCGTTGCCGTGGTGACACGCCCGTTTCCGTTCGAGGGACGTAAGCGCGCCGAGATCGCCAACGATGGCATCAAGGAACTCGCGCAGTACGTCGACTCGCTGATCACCATCCCCAACGAGAAACTGCTCAGCGTGCTGGGACGCGACATCAGCCTGCTCAACGCGTTCAAGGCGGCCAACAATGTCCTGCTGGGCGCGGTGCAGGGCATCGCCGAACTCATCACCTGCCCCGGCCTCATCAACGTCGACTTCGCCGACGTGCGTACGGTGATGTCGGAGATGGGCATGGCGATGATGGGATCCGGCAACGCCCGTGGCCAGGATCGCGCCCGCGTCGCTGCCGAGGCCGCCATCTCCAGCCCGCTGCTCGAGGACATCAACCTCGCCGGCGCCAAGGGCATCCTCGTCAACGTGACTTCCGGCCTCGACCTCACGATGGGCGAGTTCGAGGAAGTGGGTAACACGGTGAAGAACTTCGCCTCGGACAATGCGACGGTCGTCGTCGGCACGGTGATCGATCCGGAGATGGAGGACGAAATCCGCGTGACGGTCGTCGCCACCGGGATCGGTACCGACGTGCGCGGCAGGGAAGAAGCGCCGGCGCCAGCACCCGCCGCGACACCGGCGGCACCGCGGCGTGGCGAGGACGAGGTCGATTACCGCCGCTTCGAACGGCCGACGGTCATCCGCAACCGCGACGAGCGCTTCGGCAGCGATGCGGCCAACGAAACCGACACGGACTACCTCGATATCCCGGCATTTTTGCGGCGACAGGCGGACTGATATTGCGGCGCTGCGTCATAATTAGCAGGAATAACTGTCTTTTCAAGACGATAGCTTCCTGTGTTATGATTGCAAAAAAAGACCGGCCTCGCGTGGGGGATGCGGGCAACATGATCAGACAGCGAACCCTGAAGAACGTGATCCGGGCGACCGGTGTCGGGCTGCATACGGGGCGCAAGGTCTTTCTGACTTTGCGACCGGCGCCGCCGGACACGGGCATCGTGTTCCGCCGCGAGGATCTCAATCCAGCGGTAGAAATCCCGGCCCGGGCCGAGAACGTCGGCGACACCAGCCTATCGACGAGCCTGGTCCAGGGCGACGTCCGGGTGTCCACGGTCGAGCACCTGTTGTCGGCCTTTGCCGGGCTGGGTATCGACAACGCCTATGTCGATCTGAGCGCCGCCGAGGTGCCGATCATGGACGGCAGCGCCGGCCCCTTCGTCTTCCTCATCCAGTCGGCCGGGGTCGAGGAGCAGAACCGCTCGAAACGCTTCATCCGCATCAAGCGCGAAGTCTGTGTGAGCGACGGCGACAAGTGGGCCAAGTTCGAGCCTTTCGACGGCTTCAAGGTGTCCTTCGCCATCGAATTCGATCATCCGTTCTTCCTGCAGCGTACCAAGTTCGCCGAGATCGACTTCTCGACGACATCGTTCGTCAAGGAAGTGAGTCGGGCGCGCACTTTCGGCTTCATGAAGGACGTCGAAGTACTGCGCTCGCAGAACCTGGCCCTCGGCGGCAGCCTCGACAATGCCGTGGTGGTCGACGACTTCCGGGTGCTCAACGAAGACGGGCTTCGCTACGAGGACGAATTCGTCAAGCACAAGATCTTGGATGCGATCGGTGACCTGTATCTCCTTGGCCACAGCCTGATCGGGGCTTTCCGCGGCTTCAAGTCAGGCCACGAACTCAACAATCGCCTGCTGCGGGAAATCCTGGCGACGCGGGATGCGTGGGAACTGGTCGCTTTCGACGACGAAGTCGAGATGCCGATCACGTTCGTCCAGCCCGCTACCGCGAACTGATCGGGGTTCAATCGGCGCGGCGGGCGAGCCGCCGCAGGGCCGCGCGGAGGTTATCGTCGTCCAGGCTCTCGGCCTGCGCTCGAATATCGCGGCCGGCGGCAGCACTCATGTGGGCCCGCTCGGGCCGCCTCTCGCCAGGGGCCGTGGACTCGCGTGGTTCGACGCGTACTCGAATGCTGCGGACCTCGGCGAATTCCGCGCGTCGCGGCAGCGCCGCCAGCAATTGCGGAGTCGCGTAGCGAAGCTTGGCCGCCCAGGCCGGGCTCGCCGCGAACAACACCAGTGAGCCGTTCTCGATGGTCGCGAGCCGTACCTGCGCTGCGAGCGCGGGCGGCAGCAGGGATTGCAGTTCCTTTTCGAGCTCGGCGACCCGGGCAGCCCGGGCGGTCAATTGCTTTAGGTGCCCGAATGCAGACACAATACGGCCGACCTGGGTTGGTGCTTTCACGCTTTGCTCCGATACCCGTCGAGCCCCGTGGGGCACGCCGGTAGGTTCCCTGCATGGAAATTCTGATCATATCAAAGCGCCGCGGTACGACCGCTGGCATCCGCTTGAGCTGGTGGCGGTTGCTCGGCCTGGCGGGGATCGTCGCGGCGCTCATCGCCGGCGCAACCTTCTGGGGTTGGACACGCGGTGGCGACGCAATGCTGGAAGCGTTGCTCAACAACCCGGACCGTTCGTCCACCATCTGGCAACGCGAATTACTGCTGCAACGGCACTTCCTCAACAGTCTGCAACGTGACATGGGGGCGGACCTGAGCGCCCTGGCGGTGTCCGTGGGACGCATGCAGGGGCGCATGACCCGCCTCGAGGTGGCTGCCGAACACGTCGTGACCGCGGCCGGTCTCGACGCAACGGAATATGCCTTCGAGCGCCCGCCGCCGGTGGGCGGTCCCGAGCCCGAGCACAGCGACCCGCCACAGTGGCAGGGCTTGCTGGAGAACATCGACGCCTTGGGTGACGAACTCGAACTGCGCGAGGCGCGCCTGTCGATGCTCGAGGCCTTCCTGCTCAATCGTGAACAGATGGACGACACCCGACCGGCCGGAACCCCGGTGGCGGACGGTTGGATTTCATCCGGATACGGCTACCGGACGGATCCCGTGAACGGTCGCCGTGAATTCCACAGTGGCATCGATTTCGTCGGCAAGCCGGGCGTCGAGGTGAGAGCCGCGGCCCCCGGGTTGGTCATCTGGTCCGGCAAGCGCTGGGGATATGGCAACCTGGTCGAGATCAACCACGGAAACGGCTATGTCACTCGTTACGCCCACAATCGCGTCAACCTGGTAAGCGTCGGTGAAAAAGTCGACAAGAACCAACCGATCGCGCTGCTCGGCGCAACCGGCCGCGTGACCGGCCCGCACGTTCACTTCGAGGTCGTGCGCGACGACAAGACCGTCAATCCCAGCCGTTTCATCGGGCGCCACGCGCGCAATTGACCGCGCCCCGTTGCCGCTGCGGCCCGGTTGGCCGTCAGCGGGGCCGGGCATGCGAACCTGATACAATGCGCCGCCCGCTCGGGTCCCGGAGCGGCACGCGACGACCACCCCAGACACCTCCGAATTACGCTCATGTCGGCAAGCTCCAAGTCCCTCCCGTCCCGCCTCGTCCAAGCCATTTTCGGCAGTCGCAACGAGCGCTTGCTCAAGCGCATGCAAAAGAACGTGGCCGCCATCAACGCGCTCGAAGCGAGTATGGCGGAACTGAGCGACGACGCTCTGCGCGCCAAGACCGGCGAATTCCGGCAACGCTACCGCGACGGCGAAACGCTGGACGACCTCTTGCCCGAGGCCTTCGCCGTCGTGCGCGAAACCGGTAAGCGGGTACTCGGTATGCGCCACTTCGATGTGCAGCTGGTCGGCGGCATGGTGCTCCATGCAGGCAAGATCGCCGAGATGCGGACGGGCGAAGGCAAGACCCTGGTCGCGACCCTGCCGGCTTATCTCAACGCTCTCTCCGGCGGCGCCGTCCACGTCATTACCGTCAACGATTACCTCGCGCGACGCGACGCCGAGTGGATGGGGCGGATCTACAACGCCCTGGACATGTCGGTCGGCGTAGTCCTCGGTGGCATGAACAATGCCGATCGCAAGCGGTCCTACGCCTGCGCGATCACCTACGGTACCAACAACGAGTTCGGCTTCGACTACCTGCGCGACAACATGGCGTTCCATCCCGATCACCGGGTGCAGCGCGACCTGAGCTATGCCATCGTCGACGAGGTCGATTCGATCCTGATCGA
Source organism: Gammaproteobacteria bacterium (assembly GCA_024235015.1). GTDB lineage: Bacteria > Pseudomonadota > Gammaproteobacteria > JACKNG01. The sequence goes on along the minus strand of JACKNG010000002.1, from coordinate 241,481 downwards.
CGAGGCTCGCACGCCACTGATCATTTCCGGCCCGACCGACGACCGCAGCGATCTCTACGTCCGCGTCGATGCGCTCATCCCCAGCCTCACCCGCCAGGCCGAGGAAGACGGTCCGGGCGATTACACCGTCGACGAGAAGACCCGCCAGGTCTACCTGACCGAGGAAGGTCACGAGCGCATCGAGGAGATGCTCGTCGAGGCCGGCCTGCTGCCGGCCGGCGACAGTCTCTACAGTGCGGCGAACATCTCGCTCATGCACCACGTGTATTCGGCGATCCGCGCGCACGCGCTGTTCAACCGCAACGTCGATTACGTGGTCAAGGACGGTGAGATCGTCATCGTCGACGAGTTTACCGGTCGCACCATGCCGGGCCGGCGCTGGTCCGAAGGCCTGCACCAGGCGATCGAAGCCAAGGAAGGTGTGCAGATCCAGCAGGAAAACCAGACCCTGGCGTCGATTACATACCAGAATTATTTCCGCCTCTACGACAAGCTCTCCGGCATGACGGGTACGGCCGACACCGAGGCCTACGAGTTCCAGGAGATCTACGGCCTCGAAGTGGTGGTGATCCCGACCCACAAGCCGATGATCCGCGATGATCGCGGCGATCTCGTCTATCTCACCACCCAGGAGAAGTTCAAGGCGATTTCCGAGGACATCAAGGATTGCCGCGAGCGATCGCAACCGGTCCTCGTCGGTACGGTGTCGATCGAAACCTCGGAATTCCTCTCCAACCTCCTGACCCGGGAAGGCATCGAGCACCAGGTGCTGAATGCGAAGTTCCACGAGAAGGAAGCCCACATCGTCGCCAACGCGGGGCGTCCCGGTGCGGTCACCGTCGCCACCAACATGGCGGGGCGCGGTACCGACATCGTGCTCGGCGGCAGCCTTGAAGCCGACCTCGAAGCGCTGGGCGAGGAGGCCTCCGAGGCGCAGCTCGCGGCTGTGCGCGAGGACTGGCGGCAGCGTCACGATGCGGTCCTCGCTGCTGGCGGCCTGCACATCATCGGTACCGAACGCCACGAGTCACGCCGTATCGACAACCAGTTGCGCGGCCGCGCGGGGCGCCAGGGCGACCCGGGCTCGAGTCGTTTCTACCTGTCTCTCGAGGACAGTCTCATGCGGCGTTTCGCCTCCGAGCGCGTCAGCGGCTTGATGCAGAAGCTCGGCATGCAGGAAGACGAGGCCATCGAACATCCGTGGGTGACACGCGCGATCGAGAATGCGCAGCGCAAGGTCGAAGGCCACAATTTCGACATCCGCAAGCAATTGCTCGAGTTCGACGACGTCGCCAACGACCAGCGCAAGCACGTCTACGAGCAGCGCCGCGAACTGATGGAAGCCGACGACATCGCGGAGAACATCCGTGGTATCCGTCACGACGTCGTCAACGACCTGGTCGACACCTATCTGCCGCCCAACAGTTTCGAGGATCGCTGGGACGTCGCCGGGCTGGAGAACGCTCTGGAGCACGAATTTTCCTGTCGCCTGCCGGTCGCGGAATGGGTCGAGAGGGAGAACGAACTCGACGACCAGGAGGTTCGGCGCCGGGTGCTCGAGGCCATCGAGAACGATTACGCGGCCAAGGAAGCCCTGGCCGGCGCCGAGAACATGCGCAGCTTCGAGAAGGCGGTCATGCTGCAGGTTCTCGATACGCACTGGAAGGAACATCTCGCCGCCATGGATCACCTGCGACAGGGCATCCACCTGCGTGGCTTCGCGCAGAAGAATCCCAAGCAGGAGTACAAGCGCGAAGCCTTCGAGATGTTCGAGCACATGCTCGGCGCCATCACGCGGGACGTCATCGGTATCCTGTCGAAGGTCGAAGTGCGCGCCAAGGAGGATGTCGAGGCGGTCGAAGAACCGCACGAACCGGACGAGCAGCAATACCACTACCAGTCTGCCGCGAGCGAACCCGAACCCGAACCAGAGGTGCCGGTTGCGGGCCGCGCCAATCCCGCCGCCGCTGCCGGCCAGCGTGCGCCATTCGTGCGCGATGGGCGCAAGATCGGGCGAAACGAGCCCTGCCCGTGTGGCTCGGGCAAGAAGTACAAACAGTGTCACGGTCGTTTGAGTTGAGGCCATCCGCGCATGAGCACCGAGGTGATTGCGAATGATTCCGCGTTACCGGTCAGCGGCCTGAAACTGGGCGCGACGGCGAGCGGCTTGCGTTACAAGAATCGCGACGACCTGTGTCTGATCGCGATTCCGGAGGGCGCCAGCGCCCACGGCGTCTACACGACGAACCGTTTCTGCGCGGCGCCCGTGATCGTCGCGCGCCGCCACGAGGCGAACGCGCGCCCGCGGTTTCTCGTCATCAATGCAGGGAATGCCAATGCCGGTACCGGCGATGCCGGGATCGCGGCAGCGCTCGAGGTGTGTCGGGCCGTGGCCGGCGCCGGCGAGTGCTCAGTCGAACAGGTGCTGCCGTACTCGACCGGGGTCATCGGCCAGCAGCTCGACAGCGACCGCCTGGCGGCCTGTGTCCCGGCGTTGTTCGCCGACCTCGCAGAGGACGGCTGGCAGCGTGCCGCAGCGGCCATCCTCACGACCGATACACGCCCCAAGCTGCGCAGCGCGACGGTGGTGTGCGGTGCGCACCGGTTCACGGTCACGGGTATGACCAAGGGCAGCGGCATGATCAAGCCGAACATGGCAACCATGCTCGCCTACGTCGCCACCGATGCCACCATCGCCCAGCCCGTGCTCGCCGAGCTCACCGCCCGAGCGGTCGCGCGCAGCTTCAATCGCATCACCGTCGACGGCGACACGTCGACCAACGACGCCCTGGTGACGATCGCTACCGGCGCCGCGGGCAACGTTTCGCCGGCCAGCGCGGACGACGAGTTGGGCCAGGCCCTGCTCGGTGGTTTCGAACAGGTGTGCGGCGAACTCGCGCGTGACATCGTCCGTGACGGCGAGGGCGCGACCAAGTTCGTCGCCCTGCGCGTCCGCGGCGGCTACAGCGAGGAGGACTGCGCGCGCGTCGCCTACGCCGTAGCCGAGTCGCCGCTGGTCAAGACCGCCTTGTTCGCCAGTGATGCGAACTGGGGACGGATCCTCGCTGCAGTGGGCCGCGCCGGTGCCACTCGTCTGGACATCGAGGACGTTGCCATCGCCATCGGCCCTTGCCCGATCGTGCGCGCGGGGCAGCCGGTAACCGACTACGACGAGGCCGCCGTGACGGCGGTCATCAAGCAGCCGACCGTCGACATCGATATCGCGATCGGACGCGGTGAGCATGAAACCACGGTATGGACGTGCGACCTGTCCTTCGACTACGTCAAGATCAACGCCGAATACCGGAGCTGACACCGTCGCGACGGTGACCATGATGCGCTTCTCCGCGGCCGGGCGAGCTTGGCTGTGAGCACTTCCCCGGCCGCGCCGGTACACGTCGCCGCCGGCGTGATCCGCCGCGTGGAAGACGGTGCCATCCTCCTCAGCCTGCGCCCGCACGCCGTCCACCAGGGCGGTTTGTGGGAATTTCCCGGCGGCAAGCTGGAAGCACACGAGTCGCCGTTGGCGGCGCTGGCGCGTGAACTCGCCGAAGAACTCGGCATCCGCATCGCCGGCGGTATCCCCCTCATCCGCATCCATCACCACTATCCCGACAAGCACGTGCTGCTGGACGTGCTGGAGGTGCGTGCCTGGGAGGGGCGCCCGCACGGACGCGAGGGGCAGACCGTGCGTTGGGTCGCGGCGGAGACACTGCCGCACTACCGTTTCCCGGCCGCCAACCAGCCGATCGTGACCGCTGCCCGCCTGCCCAGCCTGGCGCTCACCGCTGATTTCACCGGGGCGGATGATGTGGCTGCACTGGCCTCGTCACTCGAACGCTGCCTGGCCGCTGGCCTGCGCCTGCTACGACTGGCCCTGCCTGCGCCACCGCTGCCGCCACCCCTGGCAGCGTTGCTGGCCGCCTGCCGTGCGCAACGCGCCTGGTGCACGGTGGCAGTCGACGATGGGGGAGAGGACCACGGCCTCGCCGACGGTGTCCACGTATCGGCCGCGCAACTGGCGCGGTTCGAACGACGCCCCGCCGCGCCCGGACGCTTGCTGAGCGCCAGCTGTCGCACCGTTGCGGACGTTCACCGCGCCGCAACGCTGGGTGCCGATTTCGTCTACGCCGAGCCCGGCCCTGGTGGCGGTTACGCGGAATGGCCGGCAGCGATCACCGCTGCCGCGACGATGCCGGTGTTCGCCGCCGGCCCGGTTCGGGCGCACCAGGCCGGGCTGATGCGCCGGCGTGGCTGCCAGGGCATCGCCGTGAGCGCCGGTAGTGGCAACGGCCTGCCGTCATCCGAGCTGGTCGCGCTTACCGCACGGGCGGTGCTCGACGCGGAGCTCAGCGTGGCACCGCCGCAGTCTGGTTGAGAGGATTCAGATACCGCAGCACTGGAGGTCGAAGGTCACGTCCTCCGGCGCCTGTGCGGCGCGGGTCGCGGTTGATTTCTGGCTGTAGAAACGCACCGTGAAGCGATGCTTGCCGCCGCTGATCTCAGGATAGACCGCCGCGTTCGAGGGCATCAGAACGCGCACCAGGGTGCATGGCGTGCTCGGCTCGATCTGCTGCTGGTAGAAACCGCCATGGGCGACCACGCAACGCGGATTGCTGCTCTCGCGCACCAGGTCGAGGATGATGCGGGCAGCCTGTTCGACTACCCGGAGGTCCTTCATCCAGGCGCTGAGATGGCTGGCGCGCAGGGCCGGATCGGCATTCAGCCAGTAGTGCAGGGCCGGCACGTCGAAGCTGCACGTGCCCCCGGGGATGGCGATGCGCTGGCGTACCTGGTTGGCCAACTCGTCGTTGCGCAGGCACTGCCCGGGTTGGTAGTCGCTGGCCTTGAGGCGCCCGAGCACGCCGCTGATGGAGGCCACGGTCTTGTCCAGCATCTCGGGGTTGACCCCGGGATTGTTGCGTAAGCCGTTGAATACGCCGATATCGCGTTCGAGTTCCTTGCTCAGCTCACCTTTGACATCGGTACGTGAGAGGAAATCGCAGATTTCGAGCATGCGTGCCAGGGCGTCACGTGCCTCCCACTCGCCGCCGGCGCGGATACCGGCTTCGATACCGAGGAACAAATGTTCGAGGCGCAGGCAGTTACGCATGCGTTCATTGAGCGGTTGCTCATAGACCACCGACTGCGCCGCACTGGGGAACAGGCTGGCCTGTTTGCCGGTGGTGTCGCTTTTCATGGGTGGCTCGTGCGGGGCGGAGTCCGGGATTGCGCGAGTTCGATGTAGGCGGCGTGGAGCGCATCCACGCGCTCCAGCAGATCGTCGCGCGAGCCGTCGTTGACGATGACGTCGTCGGCAATACCCAGACGTGCATCGCGGCTCGCTTGGCTGCGCATGATTGCCATGACTTCGTCGTCTGTCAAATCGTCGCGCAGGCGCACGCGCGCACGCTGGGTGTCTTCGCTGCAGTCGACGACGAGAACGCGGTCGTACTGACCGCCGCCGCCCTCGGCCAGCAGTGGAATACCGAGCAGGCAGTAGGGCGTCGTGACGGCCGCGATGTGCGCCTCGATGCGCGCGCGGATACGCGGGTGAAGGATGTGTTCGAGTTGGCGGCGCAGTGCGGCGTCGGCGAACACGATCGCCTTCAGCCGCCGGCGGTCGAGGCGGCCCGTGGCATCGAGGACTTCGGCGCCGAAAGCCTCCACGATCTCCGCCAGCCCCGGCTCGCCAGGCTCGACGACTTCGCGCGCGACCTGGTCGGCGTCGATGACCGGAACCCCGTGGCGCTGGGCGAAGAGGTCACACACGGTGGACTTACCGGAACCGATCCCGCCGGTGACCGCGACCACCATGGTCGTGTTCATTGCCAAGCGCTCGTGGTCGAGCGCGGGCCGCATTCGCGCCGTGCCAGCGCCGTCCTCACAAGGTCCGCCCGAAGCTGAACAGGGCGGCGAGTTCGTCCTGCCAGTGCATGGCGATGATGCCGGCGATGGCGAGGTAGGGACCGAAGGGTATGGGTTGCGAACGCTTGACGAGCCCGGTCGCGATGAGTCCGATGCCGATCACCGCGCCGACGGCGGACGAGACCAGGATCAGCGTCGGCAGGGCTTGCCAGCCGAGCCAGGCACCGAGGGCGGCAAGCAGCTTGAAATCGCCGTAGCCCATGCCTTCCTTGCCAGTGACGAGCTTGAACAGCCAGTACACGGACCACAGGCTGAGGTAGCCGAACATGGCGCCGAGCACGGCGCTCGCCAGGTCGGGTGCGAACGGGCCGAAGAAGGCGCAGGCGATGCCGAACCAGAGCAACGGCAGGGTCATGCTGTCGGGCAGGAGCTGCGTGTCGTAGTCGATCAGGGCCAGCGCGAGCAGGTACCAGCTGTAGATGGCCGCGGCGACGGCTGCGAATGCACTCATCCCCGTCACACCGTCTTCGGTCGGCCCGAAGCGCCACGCCGCATAGGCGGCGAGTGCTCCGCTGACGAACTCCACGACCGGGTAGCGTGGCGAGATGCGCTGGCGGCAGTGGCGGCACTTGCCCCCGAGCAGCACGTAACTGAGCACGGGCACGTTGTCGATGGCGGCAATCTGGCGCTCGCAATGCGGGCAGCGCGAGCGTGGCGTCACCAGGTTGAAGACAGCTCCATCGTCGCTCTCCTCCTGACCCAGCAGCTGGCGGCATTCCGACTTCCATTCACGCTCCATCATGCGCGGCAGGCGGTGGATGACGACGTTGAGGAAGCTGCCGATGAGCAGGCCGAGCACGCCCATTCCCGCGACGAAGAACCACGGGTCGATGGGCAGTGCGCTGGTGGCTGGGTTCATGGGGTAGGACGCCAGGGTACGCCGCGGCCGTGGCGCCGCCGGGGCGGCGCGCGACCGCTGCGGTCGACGCGCTGGTGCCTAGACGACCTGGCCCATCTTGAAGATCGGCAGGTACATGGCGACGACGAGGCCGCCGATGAGGACGCCGAGCACGGCCATGATGATCGGTTCGAGCAGGCTGGTCAGGGAATCGACGGCGTCGTCGACCTCCTGTTCGTACCAGTCCGCGACCTTGCTCAGCATCTGGTCGAGTGCGCCGGATTCCTCGCCGATGGCGACCATCTGGATGACCATGTTGGGAAACACGCCACTGTCGCGCATTGCGGCCTGCACCTGCGTGCCGGTGGAGATCTCGTCGCGCATCTTCATGGTCGCTTCGTAGTAGACGATGTTGCCGCAGGCCCCGGCGACCGAGGTCATGGCTTCGACCAACGGTGTGCCGGCGGCGAACATCGTCGACAAGGTACGGGCGAAACGTGCGATGGCCGACTTGTTGAGGATATCGCCGATGACCGGGATCTTGAGCAGCAGGCGATCGACGAAGTGGGCGAACTTAATCGAGCGCTTCATGGCCTGCATGATCAGAACGATCACGCCGACGATCCCGCCGATCAGAACCCACCAGAATTCCTGGAACCACTTGGACATGTTGATGACCACCTGGGTCAGCGCCGGCAGGTCCGCGCCGAACCCGGAGAACAGGTCCTGGAACTGCGGGATGACGAAGATCATGAGGATGCAGGTGATGACGAAGGCGACGACGATCACGGCGATGGGGTAGAACATCGCGCCCTTGATCTTCGACTTGAGCGCCTCGGTCTTCTCCATGTACGTGGCGAGCTTGTGCAGGATCTCCTCGAGGATACCGGCCTGCTCGCCGGCCGTGACGAGGTTGCGGTAAAGCTCGTTGAACTGCTGCGGGTGCTTGCCGAGGGCCTCGTTGAGCGAGCCGCCGGCCTCGACGTCGGCCTTGAGCGACAGGATGAGATCCTGCATGGCCTTGTTCTCGTGGCCGCGGCCGACGATCTCGAACGACTGCACCAGCGGCACGCCCGATGACATCATCGTCGCCATCTGGCGGCTGAACACGGTGATGTCCTTGGACGTGATCTTGCCGCCGCCGCTGAGCAACGGCTTGCGCTTCTTCGTCACCTTGAGCGGGTTGACGCCCTGGCGACGCAGCTGTGCCTTGATCAGGGCATCGTTCTGCCCCGACATCTCTCCCTTGACGCGCTTGCCGTTCTTGTCGACACCTTCCCAGACGAACATGTCCGACTTGGCTGCAGCTGTTGCCATGCTGGCTTACTCCACCGTCACTCGGTTGACTTCGGCGAGGCTGGTGACACCCGCGCGTACCTTGGACAGGCCCGACCGGCGGATGTCCCAGATGCCTTCGGCAGCGGCCTGGTCGGCCAGCTGCACGGCGTTCGCACCTTCGATGATGAGGCGCTTGATGGCGTCCGAGATGGGCATCACCTGGTAGATGCCCGCGCGGCCCTTGTAGCCGCTGGGGCATTCGGCGCCGCCATCGCCGGGCCCGAACAGCTTGATGCCCTCGTTGACCCATTCCTCTGGGAAGCCCTCGTCCAGCAACGCTTCCGGCGGCATGTCGATCGGCACCCGGTAGTCTGGATGCAGGCGTCGGCACAGGCGCTGGGCCGTGATGAGGTTGATCGAGGTCGCGACCGCGAACGCCTGTACGCCCATGTCCTGCAGGCGGGTCAGGGTCTGCGGCGCGTCGTTGGTGTGCAGGGTCGACATCACCATGTGACCGGTCTGTGCCGCCTTGACCGCGATCGAACCGGTTTCGAGGTCGCGGATCTCGCCGACCAGGATGATGTCCGGGTCCTGGCGCAGGAAGGCCTTGAGCGCCTTGGGGAAGGTCATGCCGGTACGTTCGTCGACCTGCACCTGGTTGACCCCGGGCAGGTTGATTTCGACCGGATCCTCGGCCGTCGAGATGTTGACGTCTTCCTTGTTGATGATGTTGATGCCGGTGTAGAGCGAGACGGTCTTACCGCTGCCGGTCGGCCCGGTGACGAGAAACATGCCGTAGGGCTTGGCCAGGTTCTTGAGGAAGAGGTCCTTCTGGAAGTCCTCGTAGCCGAGCTGGTCGATCTGCAATTTCGCCGCGTCGGAATCGAGGATACGCAGCACCGCCTTCTCGCCGAACAGGGTCGGGCAGGTGCTGACGCGGAAGTCGATGGCCTTGTTCTTCGACAGCTTGAGCTTGATGCGGCCGTCCTGCGGCACCCGGCGCTCCGACACGTCGAGGCGCGACATGACCTTGATGCGTGCGGCGATCTTGCCGGCCAGCGCCAGCGGCGGCCGCGACACTTCCTGCAGGACGCCGTCGATGCGGAAACGTACCCGGTAAATCTTCTCGTAGGGTTCGAAGTGGAGGTCGGAGGCGCCGCGCTTGATGGCGTCGAGCAGGCACTTGTTGACGAAACGCACCACCGGCGCGTCGTCGATCTCGCTGTCTTCCTGCTGGGTGGGCTCGCTCGAGCCGACCTCGACGTCGTCGAAGTCCTCGAGATCGGAGTCGCCCATGTCACCGAGGCTGGTGTCGGTGTCCTCGAGCGCCTTGTCGATGGCCTTGGTGAGCTTGTCCCACTCGACCACCACTGCCTCGGTGGTGCCGCCGCCGATGTTGAACTTGATCTCGTCCAGTGCCTGCAGGTTGGTCGGGTCGGCGACACCGATGAACACGCGCGTGCCGCGCTTGAACAAGGGCAGGGCGGTGTGTTTCTGCACGAGGTCACGGTTGACCAGCTTGATGGTGTCGTTGTCCAACTCCATCGCGTTGATGTCGACCATGGGCACGCCGAACTCGGCCGATGCCGCCTGCGCGATGGACTTGCTTTCGGCGAGCTTGTTCTCGACGAGGTAGCGGACGAAGGGGATTTTCTTGCCGAGGGCTTCCTGGAAAGCTTCGCTGGCCGCGTCTTCGGCGAGCAGGCCGTCGGCGACCAGCTTGCGTGCGAGCCCGCTCAAGGGCACGCGGTTACTCGATACCGCCATTGGGATTCGCTCGTGGGGACAGTTGACTCCAGACAAAATGGTAGATTAACCGGCCCTAAATGACCACCGGAGCGAAAGATTTTCGTGGACAGCCCGACATCCTTGCCGGGCTGTCGTGGCGGCCGGGAGGGGCCGCCGGGTAGCGGTTCAGGCGGCGTCGGGGCGGACCGCCTCGAAGGTCAGGCCGTCGTCGCCGTCGTCGACCTTGATGAGGTCGCCGCGCTGGTATCGCCCGCCGAGGATGGCTTCGGCGAGCGTCGTTTCCAGCAGGTTCTGGATCGCGCGCTTGAGCGGCCGTGCGCCGTAGACGGGGTCGAAACCGGCGGCACCGAGCCGGTCGAGTGCGCGTGGAGTGACCTCGAGGCCGAGATCCTGCTCGGCCAGGCGTTCCCGCAGGCGCGCGATCTGGACCTCGGCGATGGCCCGGATCTGGGCCTGGCGCAGGCCGTGGAAGACCACCACCTCGTCGATGCGGTTGATGAATTCCGGCCGGAAGTGGCGCGAAACCACCTCCATGACGGCACGTTTCATCTCGTCGTAGTGCTCGTCGTCGGCCATCGTCTGGATGGCGTCCGAACCGAGGTTGGAAGTCATGACGATGACCGTGTTGCGGAAATCCACGGTGCGGCCGTGGCCGTCGGTCAGGCGGCCGTCGTCGAGTACCTGGAGAAGGATGTTGAAGACGTCGGGGTGGGCCTTCTCGACTTCGTCGAGCAACAGCACCGAGTAGGGCTTGCGGCGTACGGCTTCCGTCAGGTAGCCGCCCTCCTCGTAGCCGACGTAGCCGGGCGGTGCCCCGATCAGGCGCGCAACCGCGTGTTTTTCCATGTATTCGGACATGTCCATGCGGACCAGGGCCTCTTCGGTGTCGAACAGGAACTCGGCCAGCGACTTGCACAGCTCGGTCTTGCCGACACCGGTCGGGCCCAGGAACAGGAACGAGCCGTTGGGACGATTGGGGTCGGACAGGCCGGCACGTGAGCGCCGGATGGCATTCGCCACCGCGGTGACCGCCTCGTCCTGGCCGATGACCCGCTTGTGCAGGGCATCCTCCATGCGCAGCAGCTTGTCGCGTTCGCCCTCGAGCATCTTGGCCACCGGGATGCCGGTCCATTTCGACACGACTTCGGCGACCTCCTCCTCGGTGACCCGGTTGCGCAGGAGCTGCTGCGGCCTGTCACCGGCCTCCGGCGCCGCGGCGAGCTGCTTTTCGAGCTCGGGGATGATGCCGTACTGCAGTTCCGACATGCGGTTCAGGTCGCCCGCCCGGCGCGCGTTCTCGAACTCGATGCGGGCGCGCTCCAGCTCGGCCTGGGCGTGGTGGGTACCGGCCAGCGCGGCCTTCTCGGCCTTCCAGATCTCCTCGAGATCGGCGTACTCGCGCTCGATTTCGTCGATCTGGCGTTCGAGGTCGTCGAGGCGGCGCTTGGAGGCCTCGTCCTTCTCCTTGCGCAGGGCCTCGCGCTCGATCTTGAGCTGGATCGCGCGCCGGTCGAGCCGGTCCATCGCCTCCGGCTTGGAATCGATCTCGATGCTGATGCGGCTGGCGGCCTCGTCGATGAGGTCGATGGCCTTGTCCGGCAGCTGGCGATCGGTGATGTAGCGGTGCGAGAGCTGGGCCGCGGCGACGATCGCGGGATCGGTGATCTCGACCCCGTGGTGGACCGCGTAGCGCTCCTTGAGCCCGCGCAGGATGGCAATGGTGTCCTCGATCGAGGGTTCGTCGACCAGCACCTTCTGAAAGCGTCGTTCGAGGGCGGCGTCCTTCTCGATGTACTGGCGATACTCGTCCAGCGTGGTTGCGCCCACGCAGTGCAATTCGCCGCGGGCGAGCGCCGGCTTGAGCATGTTGCCGGCGTCCATCGCGCCCTCGGCCTTGCCGGCGCCGACCATGGTGTGCAGCTCGTCGATGAACAGGATGACCTGGCCGCCCTGCTTGGCGAGATCGTTCAAGACCGCCTTGAGGCGTTCCTCGAACTCGCCGCGGAACTTGGCCCCGGCGATCAGCGCGCCCATGTCGAGGGCCAGCACGCGCCGACGCTTGAGGCCTTCCGGCACCTCGCCGTTGACGATGCGCTGGGCGAGGCCTTCGACGATGGCGGTCTTGCCGACGCCCGGCTCGCCGATCAGCACGGGGTTGTTCTTGGTACGGCGCTGCAGGACCTGGATGGTGCGGCGGATTTCCTCGTCGCGGCCGATGACCGGGTCGAGCTTGCCCTGCTCGGCGCGGGCGGTCAGGTCGATGGTGTACTTCTCCAGCGCCTGGCGGTTCTCCTCGGCGTTGGGGTCGCTCACTGCCTCGCCGCCGCGCAGGGCGTCGATGGCTTCGCGCAGGCGTGCCTCGTCCGCGCCCTGTTCGGTGAGCAGACGGGCCAGCTCGCCGCCATCCTGCAAGGCGGCGATGACGAACAGCTCGGAAGCGATGTAGGCGTCCTTGCGTTCCTGCGCGAGCTTGTCGGTCAGGTTCAGGATCTTGACCAGCGCATTGGAGGGATGCACTTCGCCGGCCGCCCCCGACACCTTGGGCAGGCGCTCGATCGCGCGGCCGAGCTGCGAGCGCAGGCGCGACACGTTGACACCGGTGTTCTGCAGCACGTGGCGTACCGTGCTGCCCTCCTGGTCGAGCAGGGCGACCATGACGTGCAGCGGCTCGATGAACTGGTTGTCGCGGCCGAGCGCGAGGCTCTGGCCCTCGGCAAGGGCCTGCTGGAATTTGTGGGTCATCTTGTCCGCGCGCATGCGTCACAACCTCTGTCGGGGAATCTGAGATGGCCCCCACATGGGGCCGTCGGAGAGGCAGATCAACCGCGGCCGGTGCCGGTGCGCCCGGATCGGGTGCGCTCGCCACCCTGCCCGCCGGCGGTCCTGATCCAGATCAAGGCCGCCATGCGGCCAGTCACGCCGTCGCGCCGGTAGGAGTAGAAGCGCGTCGCGTCGGCATGGACACAGCACGGCGCACCGTAGACGGCCGTGATGCCGGCCAGGGCGAGCTGGCGGTGGGCGAGGGCGTGGAGGTCGAAGTGCCATTGTGCCGGGCCGCCGCTAAAGCAACCGGCGGCGCCGGGGTCGAGTTCGAGAAAGCGCGTTCTGAGCGCGTCGTCGACGACGTAGGCGCCGGCCCCGATGCACGGCCCGATCCAGGCCAGCAGGGTAGACGGCATTGCCGAGAAGGCGGCGACGGCGCGGCCGACGATGCCGTTGGCGAGGCCGCGCCAGCCGGCGTGTACCGCGGCGACTTCGCCGCCATCGGCTGCGCACAACAGTATCGGCACGCAATCGGCGACCATCACCGTGCAGGCGAGGCCGGGCCGGCGGGTAATGGCGGCATCCGCGCGCAAGGGTTCGCCGGGCCGCGCGTCGAGGCGCACAACCCGCTCGCCGTGCACCTGCTCCATCCAGCAGGGGCTGACGTCGGCCCCGAGTCGATCGCCGAGCAGGGCGCGGTTGCGGGCCACGGCGGCGGTGGCGTCGCCGACGTGGGTCGCCAGGTTGAACGAATCCCAGGGCGCATTGCTGCAGCCACCCCTGCGGGTCGTGAAACAGGCGCTTACCCGCGGCGGGGCCGGCCACTCGGGTACCAGCAGGGCCGGGCCGCTGGCCACGTCGCTCATGCCGAGGCCGCCGCGAGATCCTGCCCGAGTGCCACCAGCAGGGCGGCGAAATCGGCAGGATGGGCGGACGTGAAGCCGAGGCGGCGATCGTCCGCCGGGTGGTCGAAGGCGAGGGCCGTGGCATGCAGGGCCTGGCGCTGGAAACCGGCCAGTGCGGCAGCGAGCGCGGGCGTGGCCCCGGCCACGGCGCGCGCGCGGCCGCCGTAGACCGGGTCGCCGACCAGGGCATGGCCGCGCCAGGCCATGTGCACGCGGATCTGGTGGGTACGCCCGGTTTCCAGGTGGACTTCGAGCAGGGTGTGGGCGCGGTAGCGTTCCAGCACGCGGTAATGGGTTACCGCGGCGCGGCCGCCTTCGCCCACGGCCATGCGCGTGCGCTGGCGCGGATCGCGGCGGATCGGCGCCTCGATGGTGCCACCGGCCACCAGCACGCCGCGCACCACGGCGTGGTAGGTGCGCTCGACGCGGCGCGCCGCCATCGCGCGCACCAGGGCCTGGAAACTGGCCGGACGCCGGGCCACCAGCAGCAGGCCCGAGGTGTCCTTGTCGATGCGGTGGACGAGCCCGGCGCGCGGCAGGCGACCGAGTTCGGGCCAGGCCGCGACGAGGCCGTTGACCAGGGTGTGGTCGCGATTGCCGGCGCCGGGGTGGACCACCAGCCCGGCGGGCTTGTCGATGACGATGAGGTCGTCGTCGGCGAACACCACGGCGTAGGGCACTGCCTGCGGCGCGAGGCGCTCGTCCGTCTCCAGGGTGGCGGTCACGGCGACCCGGTCGCCGGCATGGACGCGGTCGCGCGGGCGGGCGGGGCGCGCGTTGAGGGTCGCCGCGCCGGCCTCGATCCAGCCCTTGAGCAGGGTGCGCGAGTACTGCCGGAGCAATTGCGCCAGGGCCTGGTCGAAGCGGGCGCCGTCGAGCTCCGGCGGCACCTCGAGCGCGTGCTGCTCGGTGTGCGCGCCGGTCATGCGCCGGCCCGCCGCGCCGTTCGATTGTCGGTCTTCCGATGCGCGGGGTAAGATCGCGGCCCCATTCGAGCCCCCTCCACGCTGCGGATACCACGCTTCATGATGCCATCGCCCTCGCGCCTGCTCGCCCGCCTGTGCGGCCTCGCCCTCATTCTCGCATTGTCCGCCTGCGGCTATTTCCAGAGCCAGAGCGATCGTGACCGCGAGGCGGCCAAGTGGCCCGAGGACAAGCTCTACCACGCCGCCAAGGATCGTCTCGACTCGGGCTCCTGTGCCGCCGCCATCGAGTACTACGAGAAACTGCAGGCGCGCTACCCGTTCGGCATCTACACCCAGCACGCGCAGCTCGAGATGGCCTATTGCTACTACCGCACCGACGACCCGGCGCAGGCCGTCGCCACCATCGATCGGTTCATCAAGCTCTACCCGACGCACCAGCACATGGCCTATGCCTACTACCTGCGCGGCCTGATCAACTTCGGCCGCGGCTACGGCCTGGCCGAGCGCTACCTGCCCAAGGATCCCTCGCAGCGCGACCCCGGCGCCTCGCTGCAGTCGTTCAACGACTTCTCGGAGCTGATCAAGCGGTTCCCCGACAGCATCTACGTCGAGGACGCCCAGCTGCGCATGAAGCACCTGCGCAACATCCTCGCCCAGCACGAGGTCAACGTCGCCAACTACTACATGCGTCGCGGCGCCTTCGTCGCGGCGGCCAACCGCGCCCGCTACGTGGTCGAGAACTACCAGCAGACGCCGGCCATGCCGGAGGCGCTGGTGCTGCTGGCGAAGTGCTACAAGGTGCTCGAGCTGAACGATCTCGCGGCCGACGCCGAGCGCGTACTCGAACTCAACTATCCCAACCACCCGGGCATCGAGGAGGTCAAGCAGACCGCGGTGCGCTGATGGCGCGCGGCGCCGATCTCAGCGCGGGAGCGGATCCTCGTTGTAGCGCGAAGTGATGGGAAAGCGCCGATCGCGCCCGAAAGCGCGCTTCGTGATACGGACCCCGGGTGCGGCCTGACGCCGCTTGTACTCGTTGCGGTCGACCATGCCGGCGACGCGCCGCACGGTCTCGGCATCGTAGCCCTCGGCGGCGATCTCGCGCGGCGTCATGTCGCGTTCGATGTAGCGTTCGAGAATGGGATCGAGTACCTCGTAGGGCGGTAGCGAATCGGTGTCCTTCTGGTCGGGCGCGAGCTCCGCGGTGGGCGGGCGCTCGATGACCCGCGGCGGGATGACCACGCCCTGGCGATTGCGCCACTCGGCGAGGCGATAGACCAGGGTCTTGGGGATGTCCTTGAGCGGTGCGAAGCCGCCCGCCATGTCGCCGTAGAGCGTGGCATAGCCGACCGCCATCTCGCTCTTGTTGCCGGTCGCCAGCACGATGGCGCCGGTGGCGTTCGAAATCGCCATCAGGATCACGCCGCGACTGCGCGCCTGGATGTTCTGCGGGGTCACGCCGCGGTCGACGTCGATGAGCCCGGCGAGGGTCTCGGTGAACGCGCCGACCGGGCGTTCGATCGGCACGACGTGAAACGCGCAGCCGAGCAGGTGCGCCTCCTCGCGGGCGTCGTCGATGCTCATGTCCGCGGTGTAGCGCGACGGCATCGAGACCGCCGTGATGGCCGCGCCGCCCAGCGCGTCGACCGCGAGCGCCAGGGTGAGGGCCGAGTCGATGCCGCCGGACAGTCCGAGCACGCAGCCGTTGAAGCGGTTCTTGCGCACGTAGTCGCCGATGCCGAGTACCAGCGCCTGGTAGACCGCCGCCTCGACCTCGGGCTGGGCGGCGAGCGCGCCGCGCGGTGTCCAGCCGGCGGCGCCGCGTTCGAGTTCGACCAGCAGCAGCGTTTCGTCGAACACCGGCGCCAGCGCGGCGATTGTGCCATCGGCATCGAGGGCGAACGAGCCGCCGTCGAAGATCAGCTCGTCCTGGCCGCCGATGGTGTTGACGTAGAGCACCGGGCAATGCGCGGCCTGGGCCGCCCGTGTCACCGCCTCGGTGCGCTCGGCGGCCTTGCCGACGTGGTAGGGCGAGGCATTGATGTTGCAGATGACTTCCGCGCCGGCCGCCGCGGCCTGGCTGGCGGTATCGGGCGACCAGATGTCCTCGCAGATGCTCAGCCCCACGCGCACGCCGGCGATGTCGACCACGACCGCCGCGTCGCCTTCCTGGAAATAGCGCTTTTCGTCGAATACCGAGTAGTTGGGCAGGCGCTGCTTGCGGTAGTTGGCGACCACCGTGCCACCGTGCAGCACGGCCGCGCTGTTGTAGAGCGCGCTGCCGTCGAGTTCGGGGTAGCCCACCACCAGGTGGATGTCGGTGACCGCGCGCGCGATGCCTTCCATCGCGGCGCGCACGCGGCGGTGCAGGCCGGGCCGGAACAGCAGGTCCTCGGGCGGATAGCCGGTGACCGCCAGTTCCGGGAAGACGACGACGTCGGCGCCGTCGCGGTCGCGCGCCTGGCGCGCCAGTTCGATGATGCGGGCCGCGTTACCGGCGATGTCGCCGACGCAGAAATTGGCCTGGGCGAGC
The DNA here is from genome assembly GCA_024235015.1 of Gammaproteobacteria bacterium. Taxonomy (GTDB): domain Bacteria; phylum Pseudomonadota; class Gammaproteobacteria; genus JACKNG01. The sequence goes on along the minus strand of JACKNG010000002.1, from coordinate 224,561 downwards.
GCGAAACGCAGGGTGGTCATCGGGGGGCACCGGCGGTCCGCGCCGGTGCCCCGGCACGGACCGTGGCCGGCTCAGCCGAGTGCCTTGGCCATCGCCGAGCCGAGCTCGGCAGGCGAGCGCACGGTGTGCACGCCGGCAGCCTCGAGCGCGGCGAACTTGTCGTCCGCGGTGCCCTTGCCGCCCGAGATGATGGCGCCGGCATGACCCATGCGCTTGCCGGGCGGCGCGGTGACGCCGGCGATGTAGCCGACCACCGGCTTGGTCACGTTGGCCTTGATGAAGGCGGCGGCCTCTTCCTCGGCCGAGCCGCCGATTTCGCCGACCATGATGATGCCCTCGGTCTGCGGGTCGTCCTGGAACAGGCCCAGGCAATCGATGAAGTTCATGCCGTGGATGGGATCACCGCCGATGCCCACGCAGGTGCTCTGGCCGAGCCCGGCGGCGGTGGTCTGGTGGACCGCCTCGTAGGTCAGCGTGCCGGAGCGCGAGACGATGCCGATCTTGCCCGGTTGGTGGATGGCGCCGGGCATGATGCCGATCTTGCACTGGCCGGGGGTGATCACTCCGGGACAGTTCGGCCCCACCAGGTAGACGTCGCCGCGCGCGGTCAGGCTGGCCTTGATGCGCAGCATGTCGAGCACCGGGATGCCCTCGGTGATGCAGACGATGAGCTTGATGCCGGCCTCGGCGGCCTCGGCGATGGCATCGGCCGCGAAGGGCGGCGGCACGAAGATGACCGAGGCGTTGGCGCCGGTGGCCGCGACGCCGTCGGCGACGGTGTCGAAGATGGGGCGGTCGAGATGTTTCTCGCCGCCGCGACCGGGAGTCACGCCGCCCATGATCTGGGTGCCGTAGGCGATCGCCTGCTCGGCATGGAAAGTGCCCTGCTTGCCGGTGAAGCCCTGGACCAGCACGCGGGTGTTCTTGTCGACGAGAATGGACATCAGTTGGCTCCTCCGGCGGCGGCGACGACCTTGGCCGCGGCATCGGCCAGGTTCTCTGCGCTGGTGATGGCAAGGCCGCTCTTGGCCAGCATGTCCTTGCCCTCGTTGACGTTGGTGCCTTCGAGCCGCACCACCACGGGCACGTTGACGCCGACCTCCTTGACCGCCGTGATGATGCCCTCGGCGATCAGGTCGCAGCGCACGATGCCGCCGAAGATGTTGACCAGGATGGCCTTCACCTTGCTGTCGGAGACGATGATCTTGAACGCCTCGGCGACGCGTGCCGCGGTGGTGCCGCCGCCGACGTCGAGAAAGTTGGCCGGGTCGCCGCCGGACAGCTTGATGATGTCCATGGTGGCCATGGCCAGCCCCGCCCCGTTGACCATGCAGGCGATGTTGCCGTCCAGCGTTACGTAGTTCAGGTCGAACTCCTTGGCGCGGCGTTCCTTCTCGTCCTCCTGGCTGGCATCGCGCCAGTCGGCGATGTCCTGGCGGTAGAGGGCGTTGTCGTCGACGTTGATCTTGGCGTCGAGCGCGCACAGCGAGCCGTCGGTGAGGATGGCCAGGGGGTTGATCTCGACCAGGCTGAGGTCGCGCTCGCAGAACAGGCGGTAGAGCCCGTGCAGGATGCCGACGAGCTGCTTGCGCTGGGTGGCGTCGAGCTCGAGGGCGAAACCCATCTGGCGGCACTGGAAGTCCTGCAGGCCGAGCACCGGGTCGATGCTGGCGGTGACGATTTTCTCCGGCGTGGTCGCGGCGACTTCCTCGATGTCCATGCCGCCGGCGCGCGAGGCCATGAAGGTGACGCGGCGCGAGGCGCGGTCGACGACCGCGCCGAGGTAGAGCTCGTGGGCGATGTCGGCGGCGGCGGCGATGAGCACGCAGTTGACCGGCTGGCCATCGGGCGCCGATTGCTTGGTTACCAGCTGTGAACCGATGAGCTTGCCGGCGACGTCCTCGAGTTCCTGCAGGTCGCGCGTGAACTTGACCCCACCGGCCTTGCCGCGACCCCCGGCGTGGACCTGGGCCTTGACCAGCCAGGCGTCGCCGCCGAGGGTGCGCGCGCATTCGACGGCTTCGGCCGCGGAACGTGCGACATCGCCGTCCTGGACGGGTATGCCGTAGTCGGCGAACAGCCGTTTCGCCTGGTATTCGTGCAGATTCATGGATCCCCCTACATCTTCATCCGGGTTGGCACGGGCCGGGTTGGCATTGGCGCGCAAGCTTACCATCAACCGCCTTGAGTCGCGGCGGTCGGCGCGCGAACATACGGCACTCCCGCGGTGGCGCCAAGTACGCCGCCGCACACCGCGTGACCGCGGGCCGCGCCGCGTCCGCCCAGCCAGTGATTGCCATGTTCGTCCGCCTGCTTCTGGTTCTGCTCGTACTGATCGCAGCCTTCGTCGCGGTACGCCGCGTGCAGGCGGCCCTGCGCGGCGACGATCGCCGCCGGGTGCGCGATGCCCGCACCGTGCGCTGTGCCCACTGCGACGTGTATTTCCCACGCGACGAGGCCATCGAGGTCGACGGTCGGACTTATTGCTCGCGTGCCCACGCCGAGCGTCATCGCGCATGACGGCAGCGGCCGCGACGCTCGACGCGGACGTCCGCCAGCGCGTGGCGCTGACCAACTGGAGCGCGCTGCGCTACTTCAACTTCTACCGCATCGTCATCTCCGGCCTGTTCGCGGTGCTCAGCACCAGCGGCAAGATGCCGCCCAACCTCAGCGCGCTGGACGCGCAGCTGTTCTCGGTGTCCGCGGTGCTCTACGCCGCCGGCGCGGTGATCTGGCAGTTCCTGATCGAGAGCCGCAGCTTCCACTACCGGGTGCTGGTCTACGGCCAGAGCCTGCTCGACATCACCGCCGTGACCCTGCTGATGCACGCCGCCGGTGGCGTGACCAGCGGGCTCGGCATGCTGCTGGTGGTGGCGGTCGCCGGCACCTGCCTGCTGGCGTCGGGCCGCGCCGGGGTCTTCTTCGCGGCGCTGGCCAGCATCGCCTTCCTCGGTGAAACCGTCTTCGGCACCTTCTACCTCGGATACTCGAGCGCCAATTACACCCAGGCCGGCCTGCTCGGGGCGGCCTGTTTCGGCACCGCCATCCTGGCCTCGGTGCTGGCCGAGCGCGCGCGGCGCAGCGAAGCGCTGGCCGCACTGCGCGCGATCGACATCGAGAACCTGTCGCGCTTGAACGAACACATCGTGCGGCGCATGCGCGCCGGCATCATGGCGCTCGACAGCCGCGGCCAGGTGGTGCTGCTGAACGACGCCGCGAACGAGATCCTGGGCCGCGAGGAGACCGCCGCCGGCACCCCCGTGGACATGGTCTCGCCGCTGCTCGGACGCGCTTACCGGGCCTGGCTGGGCACCGGCCAGAATCCCCAGCACGCCCTCAACGACGGCGCCCAGGTTTCGACCCTGGTCTCGTTCACCGAGCTCGGCAGCGGCCCGAGCCCGTCCGGTACGCTGGTCTTTCTCGAGGACGCGGCGGAGACCCGTCAGCGCGCCCAGCAACTCAAGCTCGCCTCGCTCGGCCGCCTCACCGCCAGCATCGCCCACGAGATCCGCAACCCGCTCGGCGCCATCAGCCATGCCGGGCAGCTGTTGTCGGAAAGCGCCGGCCTGGCCGAGCAGGACCGTCGCCTGATCGAAATCATGCTGCAGCACACGCGCCGGGTGAACACCATCATCGAGAACGTGCTCACCCTCGGCCGGCGGCGCGATACCGTCACCGAGAGTTTCGCGCTGGCGCCGTGGCTGGCGGGCTTCCGCGACGAGGTCATCCAGCGCGCCGGTCTCGACCCGGCCGAAGTGGTCATCGAGCCGCTCGCCGACGACATCGTGGTGCGCATGGACAAGGGCCAGCTCCAGCAGGTGATGTGGAACCTGTGCGAGAACGCCTTGCGCTACGCGCAGGCGTCGCCGCGGCTGCGCTTCGCCGCGGCAGTGGGCGGCAACGGGCGCCCCTACATCGACGTCGTCGACAGCGGCCCCGGCCTCGACCCGGCCGTCGCCGATCGCCTGTTCGAACCGTTCGCCACCTCCGAGCCGACCGGGACCGGGCTCGGCCTCTACATCGCGCGCGAGCTGTGTGAATCGAACCAGGCCACGCTGCAGCTCGTGCCGGGCGAGGGTGGTTGTCGTTTCCGCATCACCTTCGCCCATCCCAATCGCCAACAACGCACCGGTGAGCTATGACCAAGCATCGTGCCCTGGTCGTCGACGACGAACCCGACATCCGCGAACTCCTCAGCATCACGCTCGCGCGCATGGACGTCGACTGCGAGACGGCTGCCGACATGGCCGAGGCCGAGGCGCTGCTGCACGGTGGCGCGTTCGATCTCTGTCTCACCGACATGCGCCTGCCCGATGGCAACGGGCTCGACCTCGTCGCCCTCGTCGCGCGGCGTTACCCGCGCATGCCGGTGGCCGTGATCACGGCGCACGGCAACATGGAATCGGCCATCACGGCGCTGAAGTCGGGCGCTTTCGATTTCGTCACCAAGCCGGTCGACCTCAAGGACCTGCGCAACCTCGTGCAACAGGCGCTGCGCCTGCGCGGCGCGCCGGACCCCACCTCGCGCACCCTGATCGGCGCCGCGCCCTCGATCACGCGCCTGCGTCAGACCATCGCCAAGCTCGCGCGCAGCCAGGCGCCGGTCTACATCAGTGGCGAGTCGGGTACCGGCAAGGAGCTGGTCGCACGCCTGATCCACGACCAGGGCGCGCGCGCCAGCGCCGCTTTCGTGCCGGTGAACTGCGGCGCGATCCCCAACGAGCTGGTCGAATCCGAGCTGTTCGGCCACCGCAAGGGCAGCTTCACCGGTGCCGTGGCCGACAAGCCGGGGCTGTTCCAGGCCGCCGACGGCGGCACCCTGTTCCTCGACGAGGTCGCCGAGCTGCCGCTGCACATGCAGGTCAAGCTGTTGCGCGCCATCCAGGAGAAGCGCGTGCGCCCGCTCGGTGCCGAGGACGAGATCCCGGTCGACTGCCGCATCCTGACCGCGACCCACAAGGACCTGGCGGCCCTGGTCGAGGCCGGCGAATTCCGCCAGGACCTCTACTACCGCATCAACGTCATCGAGGTCTGCGTGCCGGCGCTGCGCGAACGGCGCGAGGACGTTCCGCTGCTGGTCGAGCATTTCCTCGCGCGCAAGTCGGCGGAGTTGGGCGTCGCCGCGCCGCGCCTCGACGACGAGGCCGCGGCCGCGATCGCCCGCTACGACTTCCCCGGCAACGTGCGCGAACTCGAAAACATCCTCGAGCGCGCGCTGACCCTGTGCGACAACGATCACATCCGGCTCGCCGACCTGCGCCTGCAGCGCGTCGCGGCCGGCGGCGCCGCCCCGGTCGCGGCCGAGCCGGCCGCCGTGCCGTCGCCGGCGGCCGCGAGCCCGCCGCCGGCCGGCGGCGCCGAGCTGCAGGCCTATCTCGACGACCTCGAGCGCCAGCGCATCATCGAAGCCCTCGAGCAGACGCGCTGGAACAAGACGCGCGCCGCCAAGCTGCTCGGCATCAGCTTCCGCGCGCTGCGCTATCGCCTGCAGAAGCTCGGCATCGAATGAGCGCGCCGGCGGGCGTGAGCTGACCCGGAGCGTCACATTGTGACGTCGATGGTCGCGTCCGCGGCGGCCAAAAGGCCTGGGGTGGCAGGGTCGTCCACCAACTAAATTTCATAAAAACAATAGATTGCGCGAAATACCGTCGATCTGGCACGGCCGCTGCATCCCCGTTCCCCGGTTGCAGGCGAGCGTCACCCACACGGGGGCTCCCGCCGGCTCGAATCTCTCGCGGCACGGGCCTCGCCGGTGGCGCGAACAACAACGAAGCACAGGGCTTCACACAGGAGACAGTCGCCATGCAGAAGCAACAGGGCTTTACCCTCATCGAACTCATGATCGTGGTCGCCATCATCGGCATTCTCGCCGCGGTCGCGATTCCCGCTTACCAGGACTACACCGTCCGCGCCAAGGTCACCGAAGGCCTGTCGCTGGCGTCGGCCGGCAAGACCGCCGTGTCCGAGTACTTCGCCGCCAACGGCTCGCTGCCGGCCAACAACGCCACTGCCGGTATGGCCTCCTCGACCTCGATTTCCGGCAACTCCGTGCAGTCGGTCAACGTCGGTGGCTCCGGTGTCATCACCGTGACCTTCAGCGGCCCGTCGGGCTCGCCGCTGGCCAGCAAGACCATCCAGCTGACGCCGAACACCTCCAACGGCAACGTGGTGTGGGATTGCGCCTCGGGCGGCAACCTCGAAGCCAAGTACCGGCCGTCGTCCTGCCGCTGAGCCGCGGCCTGACGAACTGACCAGGAAGCACGCCGCGGTAACGCGGCGTGTTTTTTTTTGCCCGCATGAAAGCCGTCAGCCGTGCTGCCCTCTGGCCGGCCTGGTTGGTGCTGGTCGCCGTGACCGTGGCGGTGTACTGGCCCGGCCTGCACGGCGACTTCGCCTTCGATGACATCCACGTCATCGCTGCCAACCAGGCCCTGGTGATCGATGGGCTCGACGCCGACAGCCTGCTCGACGCCGCCTTTTCGACCAATACCGGGCCGCTGCGGCGCCCGCTGGCGCTGCTCAGCTTCGCCGCCAACCGCACCCTGAACGGCCTTTCCCCGTTCGCCTTCAAGCTCACCAACGTCCTCGTCCACTGCCTCAACGCGGGCCTGCTGATGCTGCTCCTGTTGGCGGTCGCGCCGCGGCTGTGCCGGCGGCCGGCGGCGGAACTGGCGCCGGTGGTGCGCCTGACCGCGCTGCTGTGGGCGGTGCACCCGGCCAACCTGTCGTGCGTGCTCTACGTCGTCCAGCGCATGACGCTCGGCGCCACCACCTGCATGCTGGCTGCGCTGCTGGTCTATTGCGCCTTGCGCCGGCGCCAGGTCGAAGGCGGGCGCGCGCCCGCGCTGGGCTGGTTGGCACTGGCGGTACTGTGGTTGGCCGGCCTCGGTTTCAAGGAGTCCGCGGCGGTGTTGCCGGCCTACCTGCTCGCGGTCGAAGTGGCGGCATTCCGCGGCGTTGCCTGGCGGCGTCCGCAGCGCTGGCAGTGGTTGGGACTGGCCGTGCTCGCGCTGCTCGTCGCCGTCGGCGCCGGCCTGATGCTCGAGCGCATCGCCGCCGACTATGCCGGCCGCGCCTTTACCCTGGGTGAGCGCCTGCTGACCGAGAGCCGGGTGGTACTGCTCTACGCGCGCATGACCCTGCTGCCCGACCCGGCCCTGTTCGCGCTCTTTCACGATGACTTCGTGCTGTCGCGTGGCCTGTTCGATCCGCCGACGACCCTGGCCGCGCTGGTCGTGCTCGCCGGCGCCGCCGTGGTGGTGGTGCGCTGGCGGCCACCGGTGCTGGCCTTCGGCCTGGCCTGGTTCCTCTCCGGGCACTTGCTGGAATCCACCGTGCTGCCACTCGAACTGGTCCACGAGCACCGCAACTACCTCGCCTCGGCGGGGCTGCTGTTCGTACTGCTGGTCTACGCCGAAAGATTGGCGCGCCACTACCTGCGGCCGGCTGTCGCCGGCCTGTTCGCCGTCGTCCTGGTCGCCGCGCCGACCGCGGTGACGGTGCTGCGGGCGACGCGCTGGGCCGAGCCCTGGACGCAGATGGCGACCGAAGCGCATTACCACCCACAGTCCTCGCGCAGCGTCTACGAGTTCGGCCGCCTGAGCGTTGCGCGGGCCGGCGCCACGGGCGACGCGGCGCTGTACCGGCTGGGCCTGGATGCCGTCGAGCGTGCCAGCCGTCTCGACACCCCGCAGCCCCAGGTCGCCTACGGCTCGCTGCTCAACCAAGCCATCGCGGTCGGTGACACGGCGCGCACCGAACGCTTCACCGCGCTCGTCGCCGCCGACCCGCGCGGCTGGCTGCGCGCCGAGGTCCTGCGTGCCGCCTTGCAATGCCAGATCCGTGGCGAGTGCACGGCCACGCCGGGGCCGGTGATGGCCCTGGCGGGGACGGTGGTCGACGATCACAGCGTGCCGCCGGCGCTGCGTGCCAGTACGCTCGAATGGCTGGCGGTCTACTATGCGCGCCTGCTCGGTGACGGCGTGGCGGCCATCGACATCCTGCGCGATGTCGTCACGACATACCCCTGGGCCCTCGACGCGCGTGCCCGCCTGGCCGAAGTGCTGCTGGCTTACGGCCGGGCCGGCGACGCCCATGCCGCGGCCGCCGCCGCCCTTGCAGACCTGCCCTGGCACGCCGCGCTGTCGCAGCGCCCGCTCTACCGCCGCCTGCGCCAGGTGCTGGCGGCGACGCCGTCAGCTGCCGGCGGCTGAGCCCGGCGGTGGTAGGTCGTCGTCGCGTCGCGGCTGGCGCGCGCGTTCGACCTGGCGTCGTTCCGTTTCCGCTTCCTTGTAATGCAGCGCCGAGACCAGTTCGGCGAGGATGCCGATGAGGAAGGTCGACAGCGCCGAGGTCAGCAGCAGCGCCGACATGTTGGTGAAGCGATGCGCAGTGGCGAAGGTGTAGCCGTAGTAACCGGCGCCCAGCACGAACAAGGCCAGGCTCACCGGCAGGAACAGGCGCATGGGTGAGAACAGGGTCCCGATCTTGACGATGATGACGAAGAAGCGGATGCCGTCCTCGAGCAGCCGGATGTGCGAGCGCCCGCCGCGCTGGCGCGCCGCGATCGGCAGGTAGGCGACCGGCAGGCCGGCGCGGAAGAAGGCCATGGTCGAGGTGGTCGGGTAGGAGAAGCCATTCGGCAGCAGGTAGAGAAAGCGCATGAAATGGCGCCGTCTCACCGCGCGGAACCCCGACGTGAGGTCCGCGATGCGATGCCCCGCCATGTAGCTCGCGAGGTGGTTGTAGATGTAGTTCGCGGCGCGGCGCGGCAGCGAGGCGTGGCTGTCCCAGGTCCGCGCACCGACGGCCATCTCGTAGCCCTCGTCGAGCTTGTCGGCCAGCGCCTGGATCATGGCCGGGTCGTGCTGACCGTCGGCGTCCATGAACACCAGCACGTCGCCGTGGGCGTGGCGGGCGCCGCTCTTGATGGCGGCACCGTTGCCCATGGAGTAGGGGTGGCGCACGCAGCGCGCACCGTGCGCGGCGCACACCGCCGCGGTGTCGTCGCTGCTGCCGTCGTCGACGACGACGATCTCGCGGTCCGGGTGCAGGCGCCGGATCTCGGGCAGCAGGCGCGCGAGATTCGCGCCCTCGTTGCGCGCGGGCAGGACGATGCTGAACCCGGCCATCGTCTGGACGCCTCGGCTCAGCCGGCCGTGGCCGTGCGCGCCATCGGCGTCTTGTGCTGGGCGAGCACGGCCAGCACCTGGCGGAACAGCTTGGGATTGGCCGCGACCACGTGGCCGCAGTCGAGGTGGGTTTCGCCGCCGCGGGGATCGCCGACCAGGCCGCCCGATTCCTGTACCAGCAGTGCGCCGGCGGCGATGTCCCAGGCCTTGAGGCCGAATTCCCAGAAGCCGTCGAGGCGGCCGCAGGCGACGTGGGCGAGGTCGAGCGCGGCGGCGCCGGCGCGGCGCACGTCGGCGCACTGCGAGAGCATGGCCGAGAACGAGGGCAGGTAGTCGGCGAGCTGCTCGGCGCGGCGCACGGGGAAGCCCGTCGCGAGCAGGGCGCGGTCGAGGTGCTGGCAGCGGGCGACGCGGATGCGGTGGCCGTTGAGCTGGGCGCCGGCGCCGCGCGAGGCGGTGAACAGCTCGTCGCGGACCGGGTCGTAGACCAGGCCCTGGTCGAGGCGGCCGCGCACGCGCAGCGCGATCGAGATGGCGAACTGGGGATAGCCGTGCAGGAAATTGAGGGTGCCGTCGAGGGGGTCGATGATCCACTCGAACTCCGAGCGGCCATGGCTGCCCGATTCCTCGGCGAGGATGGCATGGTCGGGGTAGGCACCGAGCAGGGTCTCGATGATCGCGGCCTCGGCATCGCGATCGACCTGCGAGACATAGTCGTGGTGGCCCTTGCGATCGACCTTGACGTCGTGGAGCCGGTTGCTCGCGCGCGAAATGATGGTGCCCGCGCGGCGGGCAGCGCGCACGGCAATGTTGAGCATGGGATGCATCGCGGGATCCGGCGATTAGAATAGGTGCGATTCTACTCCATCGACGTCCGCCCACCTTGCAACACACCGTCGACCCCATCGCCGCCCGCGCGAGCGCGGTGCGCATCGTCCTCGTCGCCACCACGCACCCCGGCAACATCGGCGCCGCGGCGCGCGCGATGAAGGCCATGGGGCTGTCGTCACTGCACCTGGTGCGGCCGGCGCACTTTCCCAGCGCCGAGGCCACCGCGCGCGCGGCCGGCGCCGACGACCTGCTCGCCGCCGCCAGCGTGCACGACGACCTGGCGGCGGCGCTGGCCGGCTGCAACCTGGTCATCGGCACCACCGCGCGCGAGCGTCACCTCGACTGGCCCAGCACCGACCCGCGCGAAGCCGCCGCGCTCGTCGCCACGACCACGGGCGAGGTGGCGCTGGTGTTCGGGCGCGAACGCTCCGGTCTCTCCAATGAAGAGCTCGACCAGTGCCAGCGCGCGGTCTACATCCCGACCAGCCCGGGCTACCGGTCGCTCAACCTCGCCCAGGCCGTGCAGGTGCTCGCCTACGAGGTGCGCCTGGCCCTGCTCGACGGCGCCGCCACGACCGCGCAGCCACGTCGTGGCCGCCTCGACCCGCCGGCCAGCGCCGCGGAGATCGCCGCCCTCGAGGCGCATTGCCTGCGCGTCATGGCAGCGGTCGGCTACTACGACGCGGCGCGGCCCAAGCTGCTCGCACGGCGGGTCAAGCGCCTGCTGGCACGGCCGGGCCTGCTGCACAGCGAGTACCAGATCCTGCGCGGTTTTCTCGCGGCGGTGGAAGCCGGTTTGGGTGCGGATGGTGGCGTACCGTCGAGCGATGACTGAGCGCTGCGCGGGGCGCCGCGTGCGGATCGGCTCGCCGGGCGTCGTCGTTCGGCGCGGAGCGGCCGTTCGCACCTGCGCCGGGCAGCACCGCACTGCCGATGCACGTTTGCTGGCAGCCGTCTCGATGACAGCCGCGCAGCGCGACGTCGCCAGCCACTGAGAGAGGCCGCTAGCAATGGCTCGATCCGTCGCCGACCCGGGACCCGTCGATTCGGCCGCTGCCCCGGACGGCGGTGGGCGGAGGCGCCTGCCGCGCTGGCGCGCGGCGATGAGCAACCACACTTGGCGCCTGCTCGACGTCGACGGCGCCAACACGCTGCGGGACGTGGCGGCCGATTTCGATCCGGACGTCAATCCTGCCTATCCCGCCAATTCGCCATGGCATGGCAATTCCGGCCCGCCCGCCATGATGAAGTCCTGGAACGGCATGGGTTGGCGTAGCGACGCCAACGAGATGTTCGGGTTTCTGCTCGGTGGCCATGGCAATTACGGCGGCAACGAGGGCTACCGGATCCGCCTGGACGCCGAGGCGCCGGCGTGGACGATGACGGGCTACCCGAGTGGTGCGAAAGGGACGGCGAGCCTCGGCTTCGATCGCGCTCGCGAATGGTTGTTCGCCGACGGACGGCCACGGGCCATGCACGTCCACGACTACTTGCTCTACTGTCCCTACGACGACAGCTACCTGGTGATGGGGGGTAACTCGCCGTGGGCGGCGTCGTGGACCCGCGCGAGTCGTCGCGTGTGGCAGATGGATCCGGACAGCGGGCGCTATACCCTGCGGGCAACGCATGCCAGCCAGGCCAACCACGATCACTGCGGCGCCTGCTGGGACAGCGCCAGCGAAGTGGCCTGGGTACTGAGCGATGCCGGCGGCCCCGGCATCAGCCGGTTCGACCCCGCCGACGACTCCTTCGTAAGCATGGGCCTCGGGGCGACGGACACGCACAATTTCTCGTCGACCCTGGTCTACGACCCGGTGCGCGACGTCGTGCTGGTTTTCGGCCGTTCGATGGCCTCGGCGTTCCGCGTCTACGGTAAGCGTGGCGGCGCGGTCACCTCGCTGTACACGCCGGGCAGGATCGTCGGAACGCCGCCGTCGCGACCCGATCTCTACGGGCCGGCCGTGGCCTACATCCCGCAGTGCGACCGGTTCGTGGTGTGGTCGCAGTCGGGAACCGTTTATCCGCGCACGGATTTCTACGTGCTGACTCCACCCCGCAGCGATCCGCTGGAAGGAACGTGGACGTGGTCGCGCCACCAGCCGGTGGCGGCGAACACGGTGTCACCGTCCGCCGCGCAGGCCAACGGCACCTACGGCCGCATGGTCTGGTCGAGCACCCTCGAGGCCATCATGCTCGTCAACGACATCGACGAGTACTTCTACGCCTACGCCATCGACGGCGGCATGCTCTGAGTCCCGCACCGGCACCGCGGACGGGTGTCACGGAAATTGGTGACGGGAATTGGTGGGAATTGGGGACGGGAATTGGTGGCGGGAATTGGTGACAGTTTACTTTTGACGAATCGCTTAGCCGCGGCGGTGAGCTGAGGAAAAGTAAACTGTCACCAATTCCCAGTCACCAATTTCCAAACTGTCACCAATTCCCGTCAGGGCGCGAGTGCGCCGTCGTAGCTGACGCCGTGGCCGGCTTCGATGGTGCCGATGCGGTGCACGGTTTCGCCGGCCTCGCCGAGCATTGCGCCGACCGCGTCCGCCTGCGCCGCCGGCACGACCACCGCCATGCCGATACCGCAGTTGAAGGTGCGCAGCATCTCGGGCGTGGCCACGCCGCCGGCCGTGCGCAACCAGTCGAACAGCGGCGGCAGGCGCCAGGCGGCGAGATCGATGCGCGCGCCGAGGCCGTCGGGCAGCACCCGTGGCAGGTTCTCGCTCAGGCCGCCGCCGGTGATGTGGGCCATGGCGTGGATGTCGTGGGCGGCCAGCGCCGCGAGCAGCGGCTTGACGTAGATCCGGGTGGGGGCGAGCAGGGCGGCACCCAGGCTGACGTTGCCGAAACGCCCGGCGAGATCGGCGCCGCTGTGCGCGAGGATCTTGCGCACCAGCGAATAGCCGTTCGAATGCACCCCGCTCGAAGCCAGGCCGAGGACGACGTCGCCCGCGGCGACCCGGCTGCCGTCGACCAGGCGTGCGCGCTCGGCCACGCCAACGGTGAAGCCGGCGAGGTCGTAGTGTCCGGCCGGGTACATGCCGGGCATCTCCGCCGTCTCGCCGCCGAGCAGGGCGCAGCCGGCCTCGCGGCAGCCGGCGGCGACGCCGTTGACCACCGCCTCGGCAGTGTCGAGGGCGAGTTCGCCGGTGGCGAAGTAGTCGAGGAAGAACAGCGGTTCGGCGCCCTGCACGACGACGTCGTTGACGCACATCGCGACGAGGTCGATGCCGATGGTGTCGTGGCGGCCGAGTTCGATGGCGAGCAGCAGCTTGGTGCCGACGCCGTCGGTCGAGGACACCAGGACCGGGTCGCGGTAGCCGGTGGCGGCGAGGTCGAACAGGCCACCGAAGCCACCCAGGCCGCCCATCACCCCGGCGCGGTTGGTGGCCGCCGCGCCCGGCTTGATGCGACGGACGAGCTCCTCGCCGCGCTCGATGTCGACGCCCGCGTCGCGGTACGACAACCCCGGTTGCTGCTCGTTCGTCATGGTGGCGCATGGTAGCCGCAAGCCGGCGGGCCGTTAAGACTTGACTTGCGCTGCTGCCGCGCGCTCGCCCGGCGTGCCTCCAGCGCGCCTTGACTTCGATTTTTCCTTTGACATAGCGTGCGCTCTCGCCCTGCCCCGCAAGGACCGCCGCCCCGATGACCCGCCGTCCCATCGTTCGTCGTCTCGCCATCGCCCTGCTGCTGTGCGCGGCGTGCGGTGCCGCCGCCGCGCGCGACGTGGCCGGCCTCTACGGCGCACGCGTGGCGGTCGCCGATCGCTCGCCCGGCGAACTCGCGCGCGCCGCACGCGAGGCGCTCGGCGTGGTCCTGGTCAAGCTGACCGGCGACCGTGCCGCCCCGCGGGGCGCGGCGGCGCCCTTGCTCAAGGACGCATCCGACCTGTTGCTGAAATACGCCTACGCGCCGGCCGCCGACGGTCACGGCCTCGAACTCGTGGCCGAGTTCGACGAGCGCGCCCTGGCCACCGCCCTGGCCGCGCAGGCGGTGCCGCTGTGGGGCAAGGAGCGCCCCGACACCCTGGCCTGGCTGGTGGTCGACGAGGACGGTCGGCGCGAAGTGGCGAGCAGCGACGAACCCGGGCTGCGCGGCGAGGCGCTGCGGCAGCGCGCCGCGCGCCGCGGCATTCCGCTACTGCTGCCGATCATGGACATCGAGGAGGCCCAGCACCTCGGCTATGCCGGCGACTGGGACGCCATCGCGACCACCGCCCTGGCCCTGTCCGGCCGTTACGGCACGCCGGCGGCGCTGGTCGGTTACCTGCGGCCGAGCGCACCGGGCTTCTGGGTCGCCGACTGGCGCCTGCAGATCGGCAGCGAGACGCGCAGCTGGCGGGAAGAGGGCGATCTGGCCGAGCTCATGCTCGACGACGGCATCGACGCGCTGGCCGATACCCTGGCCCAGCGCTTCGCCAACCCGAGCGACCTGGCGCGCGCCGAGACCCTGGAACTCGCCATCCTCGGCATCGACAGCGCCGAGGACTACGCGCGCGTGCTCAATTACCTCGAAGGCCTCGATACCGTCTCCCACCTGTTCGTGCGCGGCGTCGGCGCGGCCGGTCTCGACGTCGAGATCGCCACGCGCGGCGGGCGCGAGGCGCTGGCCAGCAGCATCGCCTTCGGCCGCGTGCTGGTCCCGGTGGCCGGGCGTATGGACGCCTTCCAGGTCGTGCGCTGAGCGCCCGTGCAGGGTTCTCCTCGCCCGCTGCAGCCTGCCCCGCGCGCCATTGCCGGCACTGCGCACGGCGGTGGGCGATCGAGACATGGAGGTTGCGTCTTCCGATGAATGATTCGCAGAAATGGCTGGCGCTGTCGCTGCTGGTGTTGTGCGGCTGGCTGCTCTACCTGCTGGCGCCGGTGCTGACGCCCTTCCTGGTCGGCGCCCTGCTCGCCTACCTCGGCGACCCGCTGGTCGACCGCCTCGAAGCGGCCGGGCTGGGCCGCACCCCCGGGGTCGTGGTGGTCTTCGTCGTCATGCTGCTGCTGGGGGTGATCGGCCTGGTCGTGCTGCTGCCCAACCTGCAGCGCCAGGTCGTGATGCTGCTCAATGCCGTGCCCCAGCTGCTCGAGTGGCTGCAGCAATCGCTGCTGCCACGCCTCTCGGCGATGTTCGACGTCGAGCTGGTCGAGTTCGACGTCAGCGGCATCCGCAAGGCCATCCTCGCCCATTGGCAGGAAGTCGGCTCCTTCGCCACCGTGGTGGTCGATCATCTGGGGCGTTCGGGCGCGCTGATCCTGGGCTGGGTGAGCTACCTGCTGCTGATCCCGGTGGTCACCTTCTATCTCCTGCGCGACTGGGACCTGCTGGTCGCCGCCGTACGCGATCTCCTGCCCAAGCGCATCGAGCCGGTGGTGAGCAAGCTGGCCGCGGAGATCGATGCCGTGCTGGCCGAGTTCCTGCGCGGCCAGGTCACGGTGATGGCGGCGCTCGCCACGATCTACACCCTGGGCCTGTGGCTGGTCGGTCTCGACCTCGCGTTTTCCATCGGCATGCTCGCCGGCGTCGTCAGCTTCGTGCCCTATCTCGGCGTCATCGTCGGCGTGCTGGTGGCCGGGGTGGCGGCTTTCCTGCAGTTCCACGACATGCTCCACCTGCTCGGCGTGGCCGCGGTGTTCGGCGTCGGCCAGGTGCTCGAGGGCATGGTGCTGTCGCCGCTGCTGGTCGGCGATCGCATCGGCCTGCACCCGGTCGCGGTGATCTTCGCGGTGATGGCCGGTGGGCAGTTGTTCGGTTTCTTCGGCGTGCTGCTGGCCTTGCCGGTGGCGGCCGTCATCATCGTCCTGCTGCGCCATTCGCGCGACGAATACCTGCGCAGCGCGCTGTACGAGTAAGCGCGGCGCCGCAGGCGCCGACGCCTCCCCGGGCGGGCGCGAAATCGGTGACAATGCGGGCCGCGTACCAACCAGCCTCGCCGCACCGCGTCCCGTGTCCGCCGCCGATCACCAGCTCACGCTCGATCTCTACAACGTCACCCGCCACGAGCTGGACGACTTCCAGCGTGCCGGCAACGCCGAGACCGTCGCCGCGATCGAACGCCTGTGTCGTGGCGAGGGGCCGCGCGTGGTCTACCTGTGGGGGGCGAGCGGCAGCGGCAAGTCGCACCTGCTGCAGGCGGCCGTGCAGGCCGTCGGCGTTGCCGGCGAGCGCGCTATGTACCTGCCGCTGCGGGCCCTGGCGGCGAGCGGCCCGGCGGTGCTCGAAGGCCTCGAGGCGGTGGCCCTGCTGGCCATCGACGACCTCGACAGCGTGGCCGCGGAGCCGGCCTGGGCGGAGCAGCTGTTCCATCTCTACAACGCGCTCGCCGCCGCCGACGGACGCCTGCTGTGGAGCAGCCGGAGCGGCCCGGCGACGACGGCCTTCGGCCTGCCGGACCTCGCCTCGCGGGCGGCGGCGAGCCTGGTCTACCAGCTCCACGAACCCGACGAGGGGGCCAAGGCCGCGATCCTGGTGCGGCTGGCCGCGCGGCGCGGCTTCGACCTGCCGCCGCCGGTGGTGGAATTCATCCTGCGCCGCGAGCGGCGCGATCTGGTCAGCCTGGTCGCCCTGCTCGACGTGCTCGACCGGGCCTCGCTCAGTCACGGCCGCGTTCTCACCGTACCCTTCGTGCGCGAACTGCTCGCCGCGCGCGGCTGACGCGCGGCCGCGCGCGGCGTCGCCGGCAGGTGCGGTCGACCGGGCTCAGGCCAGGCGGCGGGCGGTTTCCGCCAGGCGGCGGCCGAGGGCGCGGGCGATGCGCCGCTCGTGTTCGCTCAGGGGCAGGGTGTTGTCGGGTCCGGCGTGGTGGCTGGCGCCGTAGGGCGTGCCGCCGCTGGTCGTGGCCAGCAGCGCGGCCTCGGTGTAGGGCACGCCGAGGATCACCATGCCGTGGTGGAGCAGGGGCAGCATCATTGACAGCAGGGTGCTCTCCTGGCCGCCATGCAGGCTGCCGGTGGCGGTGAACACCGCCGCCGGTCGGCCGACCAGGGTGCCGGACATCCACAGGTCGGAGGTGGTGTCGAGAAACGCCTTGAGCGGCGCAGCCATGTTGCCGAAGCGGGTCGGCGAACCGAGGGCCAGGCCGGCGCACTCGCGCAGGTCGTCCCGGGTCGCGTAGGCCGGGCCGCTGGCCGGCACCACCGGTGCGCCGGGGTCGAGCGGCGGCACCGTGCGCAGGCGCGCCTGGCAGCCGGGCGCGGCGATCACCCCGTGACGGATCTCCTCGGCCAGCGCCGCGGTGTGGCCACCGCGGCTGTAGTAGAGGACCAGGATCTCGATCGGTTCAGCCATCGAGCAGGGCGTCGACGTTCTCGGGGGGACGACCGAGCACGGCGCGATCGCCGGCGACGACGATGGGCCGCTCGATGAGGATGGGATGGGCGAGCATGGCCGCGATCACGGTGTCGTCGTCGCTGTCGGGGCCGAGCCCGGCGTCCTGCCACGCCGCCTCGCCGCGGCGGGCGAGTTCGCTCGCGCGCAGACCGAGCAGGGCGAGCAGCTGGCGCAGGGTCGCCGCGTCGGGCGGACTGGCCAGGTATTCGACGATGCGCGGCTCGATGCCGCGGGCGCGGATGCGCTCGAGGGTCGCGCGCGACTTCGAACAGCGCGGGTTGTGGTAGAGCGTGATGTCCATGACTCGATGACTCCGGCAACGCGGGGGCGGCATGTTAGCCTGCAGCCCTCACCCCTGTCCGCCGCGCGGGCATGGCGTGCGCCCGTGCAGGCGGCGCGCGAGTGGAAATGGACGAGAATGCCGACGACAGTTTCCCCGAGGACCGAGCGCGATGAGTCGTGACCCCGTTGGCGCCGAAGAGGACGCCTGGCCACTGCCCCTCGCCCGCGCGTGGGAGTTCTGCCTCTACCTCGCCCGGCGTTTCGAGCAGGACCACTGCACGCGCGCGGCGGCTTCGCTTGCCTACACCTCGCTGCTCGCGCTGGTGCCGTTGCTGACGGTGGTATTCGTGACCCTGTCGGCGTTCCCGGCCTTCGCCGACTGGCGCGCCGACATCCAGGATTTCGTCTTCCGCAACTTCGTGCCGGCGCTGGGCGACCAGGTGCAGGGCTACATGGTCGAGTTCACCGACAAGGCGCGCGGCCTGCGCGCGGCCGGCATCATCGCCCTGCTGGTCACGGTGCTGACGATGATGTCGACCATCGAGTCGACCTTCAACGTCATCTGGGGCATTCACCGCAAGCGCCCACTCATGATCCGCTTCCTGGTCTACTGGGCCGCGCTGACCTTGGGCCCGATCCTGATCGGCGCCGGCATGGTGGCGACGTCCTACGTCGTCTCGCTGCCGCTGCTCGGCGGCGGCAGCGCCGAAGGGATGCGTGCCCACCTCATCGGCGCCTTCCCGGTGCTCGCCACCACCATCGCCTTCGTACTGTTCTTCAAGCTGATTCCCTACCGCCCGGTGCCGTTGCGCCACGCCCTGGCCGGCGGCATCGTCGCCAGCGTGCTGTTCGAGCTGGCCAAGCGTGGCTTCGCCCTCTACGTCACCCAGTTCCCGTCGCAACAGGCCATCTACGGCGCCTTCGCCACGGTGCCGATCTTCCTGCTGTGGATCTACCTGTCGTGGGTGATCGTCCTGTTGGGCGCCGAGTTCACCCAGTGCCTGACCACTTTCCAGGCGCAGGGTCGGCGTCACCGGCCGCCGGCGGCGCGCGACCCGCTGCGCTGCGCCTACCGCGTGCTGCTGCGCCTGTACGAGGCGCAGGGGCGCGGCCACGGACTGTCCGAGAAGGACATCCAGCAACTCGAGCCGGACTTCGGCTACGCCGCCATCAATCGCGCCCTGGAAACGCTCGACGCGGGCGGCTGGATCAGCCGCAACGACGTCTACCTGTGGGTGGTGATCGCCGATCTGCACCGCGTCGCGCTCGGCGACCTGTTGCGCCTGGTGCCGAGCTTCGAGCCGCTCGAACCGGCCGCGGCACTCGCCGGCGAAACGCCCGACGTCAACCTCGTCGAGGCCCTGTCGGCGCTGCGCGAGCACGCGGCGCCGGCGCTGGCCACCCCGCTGACCGCGCTGTTCGGGGTAGCGCCCGCCGACGAGGGATCGGTCGGGGCATGAGCGCGCCCGCCGCTAGCGCGATCCGGCTGTACCGCGTCAGCGGTCGCGTCCAGGGGGTGTACTACCGCGCCTCGGCGCAGGCGCGGGCGCGTGAACTCGGCCTGCGTGGCTGGGTGCGCAACCTCGCCGACGGCCGCGTCGAGGCCCTGGCCGCGGGCCCGGCCGCGGCGCTGGCGGAATTCGAGGCGTGGCTGGCCGAGGGCCCGCCGCGCGCGCAGGTCAGCGGGGTCGAAGTGGCGCCGGGGGAGGGGGCGGGGACGGCTTTACCGGCCGCCTTCGAGGTGCGCTGAGCGCGGCGTCGAGGTTACCTGCCGCCGTACCTCAAGCGAGGCGCAGGCGGCTGCGCAGGAAGGCCACGGCCTCCGCGCGCGAGACTTCCTCGGCTTCTGCGGCGGTCCGGGCCTTGTATTCCAGGGTGCCGGCGTCGAGGCCGCGATCGCTGACCACGAAGCGGTGCGGAATGCCGACGAGGTCGAGGTCGGCGAACATCACCCCGGGCCGCTCGCGGCCGTCGTGGTAGAGGACGTCGAAGCCGGCGTCACGCAGTTCCGCGTAGAGTTCGTCGGCGGCGGCACGCAGGCGCTCGGACTTGTGCGCGTTGATCGGCGCGATGGCGCAGGTGAAGGGGGCGATGGCGTCGGGCCAGATGATGCCGCGCTCGTCGTGGTTCTGCTCGATGGCGGCAGCGACGATACGCGACACGCCGATACCGTAGCAGCCCATGATCATGGTCACCGAGCGGCCCTGGTCGTCGAGCACGCGCGCCTTCATGGCCTCGGAGTACTTGGTGCCGAGCTGGAAGATGTGGCCGACCTCGATACCGCGCTTGATGTCCAGCGTGCCCTGGCCGTCGGGGCTGGCATCGCCGACCACCACGTTGCGCAGGTCGGCCGCCACGGGCTCGGCGACGTCGCGGCCCCAGTTGACCCCGCTGAGGTGCCAGCCCGCGTTGTTGGCGCCGCACACGAAGTCGGCCAGGGCGGCGGCGGCGTGGTCGACGACGACCGGGAACGGCAGGTCGACCGGCCCCAGCGAGCCAGGACCGCAGCCGACCGCGGCGGCGATTTCCTCGCTCTTCGCGAAGCGTAGCGGGCTCGCCACGCCTTCGAGCTTCTGCGCCTTGACCACGTTGAGTTCGTGGTCGCCGCGCAGGACCAGCGCGACCAGCCCGCCCTCGGCGCCGGCCACGACCAGGGTCTTCACGCACTGCGCCGGCGCCACGCCGAGGAAGCCCGAGACTTCTTCGATGCTGTGCTGGGCCGGGGTTTCGACCCGTGCCATGGCCTGGCCGGGCGCCGGGCGCGCGGCGGGCGCCGGTGCCGGCACCATTTCGACGTTGGCGGCGTAGTCGCCGGCCGAGCTGAAGGCGATGAGGTCCTCGCCCGAATCGGCCAGCACGTGGAACTCGTGCGAGGTCGAGCCGCCGATGTTGCCGGTGTCGGCGAGTACCGCGCGGTAGCTGAGCCCGATGCGGTCGAACATGCGCGAATAGGCCTGGTACATGTCCTGGTAGGTGGCTTCCAGCGAGGCCTGGTCGAGGTGGAAGGAATAGGCGTCCTTCATCAGGAATTCGCGCGCGCGCATGATGCCGAAGCGCGGCCGGATCTCGTCGCGGAACTTGGTCTGGATCTGGTAGAAATTGGCCGGCAGCTGCTTGTAGCTGCGCAGCTCGCCGCGAATGAGATCGGTGATGATCTCCTCGTGGGTGGGGCCCAGGCAGAAGCCGCGCTGGTGGCGGTCCTCGAAGCGCAGCAGCTCCGGCCCGTAGGCATCCCAACGGCCCGATTCCTGCCACAGTTCGGCCGGCTGGACCGCGGACATCAGCACTTCCTGGGCGCCGGCGCGGTCCATCTCTTCGCGCACGATGGCCTCGACCTTGCGCAGCACGCGCAACCCCAGCGGCAGCCAGGTGTAGATGCCCGAGGCGAGCTGGCGCACGAGGCCCGCGCGCAGCATCAGGCGGTGACTGACGACCTCGGCATCGGCCGGGGCTTCGCGCAGGGTCGGGACGAGGAAATTGGAAATTCTCATAATCTATGTCGGGTCTTGATTGAAGGTCGGCGCGGCGGGCGGCGGCCGCGCGGGGCGGTCGCGGCGCGTGCATTCTCGGAATATCGCGCAGGGCGCGCAACCGCGCCGGCCGCGGCGGTGATCGGCCGGGGTTTGCTTGACCGACCCGGGGATTGCCAGTAATTTGCCCGGTCCCCCGCGCCTGGTGCTTGCGCTCGCCTGACGGCCCAACCGTCGCCCCCGCATCCACCTGTCCGCTCGCCCAGCGACCCGCGCCGGACGGCTCCGCCCGCAGCCGCCCGGGCGTCGCCCCGCCACAGTCCCGGTGGCCAGGGCCGGACCAGCGGGAGCGGGCACGAGTACAACGAGCAACACGACCAGGGTGAACGACGTGACTGAGCGACTGCGCGGTGCGGAAATCTTCGTGCGGGCACTGGCTGACGAGGGCGTGGAATTCGTCTTCGGCTACCCCGGCGGATCGGTCCTGCACATCTACGACGAGATCTTCAAGCAGGACAAGGTCAAGCACATCCTGGTACGCCACGAGCAGGGCGCCACGCACGCCGCTGACGGCTACGCCCGCGCCACCGGCAAGCCCGGCGTGGTGCTGGTGACTTCGGGCCCCGGCGCGACCAACTGCGTCACCGGCATCGCCACCGCCTACATGGATTCGATCCCGATGGTGGTGTTCACCGGCCAGGTCGCCACCGCGCTGATCGGCAACGACGCTTTCCAGGAAGTCGACTGCATCGGCATCACGCGGCCGTGCGTGAAGCACAACTTCCTCGTCGAGCGCGTCGAGGACCTGGCCGAGACGGTGAAGAAGGCATTCTACGTGGCGTCCACCGGCCGCCCCGGCCCGGTGGTGGTGGACATCCCCAAGGACGTCACCGCCAACGTCGCCGAGTACCACTACCCGGAGAGCATCGACATGCGCTCCTACCGGCCGACGGTCAAGGGCCACCCGGGCCAGATCAAGCGCGCCGCGCAGCTGCTGCTCGCCGCGCGCAAGCCGATGATCTACACCGGCGGCGGGGTGGTGCTCGACAATGCCGCGGAACACCTCACCCGGTTCGCCCGCCTGCTCGGCTACCCGGTCACCAATACCCTGATGGGGCTGGGCGCCTTCCCCGGCAACGACCCGCAGTTCGTCGGCATGCTCGGCATGCACGGCACCTACGAGGCCAACATGGCGATGCACCACTGCGACGTGCTGCTCGCCATCGGTGCGCGTTTCGACGATCGCGTCACCGGCGACCTCGAGAAGTTCTGTCCCGAGGCCAAGATCATCCACGTCGACATCGACCCGGCGTCGATCTCGAAGAACGTGCCGGTCGACGTGCCCATCGTCGGCAGCGTGTCGAGCGTGCTGACCGATCTGATCGAGATCATCGAGGGCTCCGACCACACCCCGCCCAACCGCGACTCGGACCCGTGGTGGCAGCAGATCGCCGAATGGCGCAAGCTCGACTGCCTGCGCTACGACCGCAAGAGCGACAAGATCAAGCCGCAGGCGGTGATCCAGTCCCTCTACCGGGTGACCGGGGGTGAGGCCTACGTCACCTCCGACGTCGGCCAGCACCAGATGTGGGCGGCGCAGTTCTATCCCTTCGACAAGCCGCGTCGCTGGATCAACTCCGGTGGCCTCGGCACCATGGGCTTCGGCCTGCCCGCCGCCATCGGCGTGCAGCTCGCCTTCCCCGATTCTCAAGTTGCCTGCATCACCGGCGAGGCGAGTTTCGTGATGTGCGTACAGGAGCTGTCGACGGCGCTGCAGTACGGCCTGCCGATCAAGATCATCAGCCTCAACAACCGCTACATGGGCATGGTGCGGCAGTGGCAGGAGTTCTTCTACGACCGCCGTTACTCGCACTCCTACATGGACGCCCTGCCGGACTTCGTCAAGATGGCCGAGGCCTTCGGCCACGTCGGCATGCGCATCGAGAACCCGGCCGACGTCGACGGCGCGCTGGAGGAGGCCTTCGCGATGAAGGACCGCCTGGTGCTGATGGACTTCATCACCGACCAGACCGAGAACGTCTACCCGATGATCGCGGCCGGCAAGGGGCAGCACGAGATGCACCTCGCGCCCAACGAGCGTGAGCTCGCATGAACGAACGACACACCATCTCCATCCTGATGGAAAACGCTTCGGGCGCGCTGTCACGCGTGTCCGGGCTGTTCAGCGCGCGCGCCTACAACATCGAGTCGTTGGCCGTCGCGCCGACCGAGGACCCCACGGTGTCGCGCATGACCGTGGTGACGACCGGCTCGCCCGAGATCATCGAGCAGATCACCAAGCAGCTGAACAAGCTGGTCGACGTCATCAAGCTGGTCGATCTCAACGACGGCGGCCCGCACATCGAACGCGAGCTGATGCTGGTCAAGCTGCGCACCGCCGGGCCCGAACAGCGTGCCGAGTTCAAGCGTCTGGCCGACATCTTCGGCGGCGCCATCGTCGACATCACCGAGGTCAGCTACACCATCGAGCTGAGCGGCACGCGCGAGCGGCTCGACGACTTCATCGAGGCGGCCGGCGTGCGTCACGTGATGGAAATGGCGCGCTCCGGCGTGCTCGGACTGCTCAAGGGCAGCAAGGCGCTGAAGGCCTGAGCGCATTCCTCGTCAGCAACCACGAGCAGGGTGGAGAAAAACGTAGCGAGGAATGCCAGATGCAAGGCGCGTGCGAGCCGAGCACCGGAGTTTACTGGTGTAAACGAGAAGCGCAGGCTGGCGCGTCACGCGGCAGATGGCATCCGCAGTAGTTTTTCCCCGGCCTGCCAATAGCAAACCCCGACAGACACAGGACCCAGACGATGGCACTCAACATCTACTACGACAAAGACGCCGACCTCTCGCTGATCCAGGCACGCAAGGTCGCGATCATCGGTTATGGCTCGCAGGGCCACGCGCATGCGAACAACCTCAAGGATTCGGGTGTCAGCGTCGTCGTCGGCCTGCGTCCGGGTTCGTCTTCGTGGGCCAAGGCGGAAGGCGCCGGGCTGGCCGTGGCCGCGGTCGGCGAGGCCGTCGCCAGCGCCGACCTGGTCATGATCCTGGCGCCCGACGAGCACCAGGCCGATCTCTACAGGAACGAGGTCGAGCCCAACATCAAGCAGGGCGCGACGCTGGCCTTCGCCCACGGTTTCAACATCCATTTCGGCGCCATCGAGCCGCGTGCCGACCTCGACGTCATCATGATCGCGCCCAAGGGGCCCGGCCACCTGGTGCGTTCGACCTACACCCAGGGTGGCGGCGTGCCCAGCCTCATCGCCATCTACCAGGACGCTTCGGGCCAGGCCAAGGACATCGCGCTGTCCTATGCGTCCGCCAACGGCGGCGGTCGCGCCGGGGTCATCGAGACCTCGTTCAAGGAAGAGACCGAAACCGATCTGTTCGGCGAGCAGACCGTGCTGTGCGGCGGCATGACCGCGCTCATCCAGGCCGGATTCGAGACCCTGGTCGAGGCCGGCTACGCGCCGGAGATGGCCTATTTCGAGTGCTTGCACGAGGTCAAGCTCATCGTCGACCTGATCTACGAGGGCGGCATCGCCAACATGCGCTACTCGATCTCGAACACCGCGGAATACGGCGATTTCACCCGCGGTCCGCGCATCGTCACCGAGGACACCAAGGCCGAGATGAAGCGCATCCTGGCCGAGATCCAGAACGGCGAGTTCGCCCGCGAATGGATTGGCGAGAACCGTACCGGGGTCGCCGTGCTCAAGGCCAAGCGCCGCATCGCCCAGAGCCATCCGATCGAGGAGGTCGGTGAGCGTCTGCGTGGCATGATGCCGTGGATCGGTGCCAACAAGCTGGTCGACAAGAGCCGTAACTAGGCCCCAAGCGTTCGCGCGCTGCCATGTCGCGCGTTGCCTTGTTCAAGGTCGCGCCCGTCGCCCCCGAGGGGCGCGGCGCGTTCATCGTGTCCTGCCTGCTGGCCGCGGTCCTCGCCGGCCTGCTCGGCGCCGAAGCGCTGTGGTGGCTGCTGCCCGCTCTCGCCGCGGTCGGCTGGTACCACCGCGACCCGCAGCGCACGGTGCCGGCCCTGCCGCTGGCCATCGTGGCGCCGGTCGACGGCGTGGTGGGCGCGGCCGGCGCCGCCTTCGATCCCTGGCTCGGACGCGCCGCGCAAGCGGTGACGCTGCGCGCCGGGGCGCTCGACGTCCACGCGATCTACAGCCCCATCGAGGGCAAGATCGTCGAGCAATGGTCGACGCCGCGCCATGGCGACGGCGCCCTGGACGGCGCGGGGCACGCCCTGGCCTTCCTCGTACGCACCGACGAAGGGGACGACGTCGTGCTCGAGATCGCGCGCGAACTGCGTGCCGCCCGCCTCCACCTCGCCTACCAGCCGGGCGAGCGGGTCGGCCATGGGCGGCGCATCGGCTATGCGCCGCTCGGTTGTCGCATCCGCGTCTACTGCGCCGCCGAATCGATCGTCGGCATCACGCCGGGCGCGCGCGCGAGCGGCGCGGAGACGGTCCTCATGCAGTTGCTGCACGAGGCGCCCGTATCGGCCATCCCGGCGACAGAGGAAGCGGCCGACGGCGCGGGCGCGACCTGAGGTGCCTTAACCCGGCGTCGCCGGCGCAGTACACTGGCGGCCACGCCCGCTCCCGGCGGGTCTCCCGCAGGGGCCGTTCATGCGCGTCATCCACAACAACAGCAACGAGCCGCCCGGGCGTTCCGCGCCCCGCGTCGAAACCCGCCGCCGCGCCGGTATCTACCTGCTGCCCAACCTGTTTACCACCGGCGCCTTGTTCGCCGGTTTCTACGGCATCGTCGCCGCCATCAACACGCGCTTCGAGGCGGCGGCCATCGCTATCGTCGTCGCCATGGTGCTCGACGGCATGGACGGGCGCATCGCGCGCATGACCAACACGCAGAGCGATTTCGGTGCGCAGTACGACAGCCTGTCCGACATGGTGTCCTTCGGTCTCGCACCGGCGCTGGTGATCTACGAGTGGGCCCTGTTCGACCTCGGCAAGCTCGGCTGGCTCGCCGCCTTCGTCTACACCGCCGCCGCGGCGCTGCGCCTGGCGCGTTTCAACACCCAGGTCGGCATCGCCGACAAGCGCTACTTCCAGGGCCTGCCGAGTCCTGCCGCCGCCGCCATCGTCGCCTCGCTGGTGTGGGTGGGTGCGCATTTCGAACTGCGCGGGAGTTTCGTGCTCGCCCTGGCCGGCGCCTGCGCCACGGTGCTGGCCGCGTTGCTCATGGTCAGTAACGTGCGCTACTACAGTTTCAAGGATTTCGACCTGCGCGGCCGCGTCCCTTTCGTCGCCGTGCTGGCGGTGGTGATGGTGTTCGTGCTGGTGTCGATCGAGCCGGCCACCATCCTGCTGGTGCTGTTCGGCGGCTACGCCCTGTCGGGCATCGCCGACACCTGGTGGCAGCGTCGTCGTCGCCGCGCCGAGCGGCGCGAGGCCAAGGCCGCGGGCAGTGGCGACGGGTGAGGCCGGCGTGAGCGGGGAAGCCGCGCCGGGCGGCAGCGCGCGGGCGCTGGATGCGCGCCGCCACGCGCTGCTGGCCGCGATGGGGATCACGGTGTGGCAGCAGCGGGCGACGGCGGACGCGCTGGCGGCCGACCCCACCGAGGTCACGCTGCCGGCGGGCCCGGCCGAGGCCGGTGGCGAAGCCGACCGCGACGCGGTCGCCGGCATGGACTGGGAACGTCTCGCACGCAGCGTCGCCGCCTGTACCGCCTGCGAACTGCACCGCACGCGCACCAACACCGTGTTCGGGGTGGGTGATCGCAAGGCCTCGCTGATGGTCATCGGCGAGGCGCCCGGCGCCGACGAAGATCGTCGCGGCGAGCCTTTCGTCGGCCGTGCCGGCCAGTTGCTCAACTCGATGCTGCGCGCCATCGGCCTCCGGCGCGAGGCGGTCTTCATCGCCAACATCCTCAAGTGTCGTCCGCCCGGGAACCGCGATCCGAAGCCGGAAGAGGTGGTCGCCTGTGCCGATTTCCTCGGCCGCCAGATCGCGTTGCTGCAACCGCGCGCGATTCTTGCCGTCGGCCGGATCGCCGCGCAGAATCTGCTCGAGGTCGATACCCCGATAGGTCGCATGCGCGGACAACGCTACGAATACGCCGACACGGGCATCCCCGTCGTCGTCACCTACCACCCGGCCTACCTGCTGCGGACCCCTGCCGACAAGCGCAAGAGCTGGCGCGATCTCATGACGCTGCGCGAGCTGCTCGGGGAGGCGTCGTCGTGAGCGCGGTGTTGTGCCCGGAGGCGGTGAACATTCGCCCGATGGACGAAGCCGACATCCCGGCGGTGCTCGAAGTCGAACATGCCTGCTACGACTTCCCGTGGTCGGGCAACATATTCTCCGACTGTCTGCGGGTCGGTTACTGCTGCTGGGTGCTGGACGACGGCGAGACGCTGTGCGGGCACGGCATCATGTCGGTGGCGGTGGAGGAGAGCCACATCCTCAACATCTGCGTGGCACCCGCGGCGCGTCGCCAGGGTCATGCGCGGACCCTCATGCGTCACCTGCTCGAGACCGCCGGCACCCACGGCGCCCGCATCGCCTACCTCGAAGTGCGGCCCTCGAACGATGCCGCGATCCGGCTCTACCAGGAACTCGGTTTCCGCCATGTCGGCACGCGTCGCGATTACTATCCCGCCCACGATGGCCGCGAGGATGCGTTCGTGTTGAGCATGCCGCTCGGCCCGCCGCTCGACCACCGCGGCGCGAGTTGAACGCCCCCGGCGAACCGGCTAGCCTAGCGCCCCGATAACGACAACCCACCGGAAGCCAGCATTCCATGAAAGCGTCCGTTCCCGCCTGGTCCAGGCTCGTGCTCCTGCTCGCCATGCTGGGCGCCGCTCTGCCGGCCCTGGCCATCGACACCATGGTCGTCGAAGGCGGCTTTTCCGATGGTGACGAGGATGCCGAGCGCTACGGCGCCGCGTTGCGCTGGGATCTCGGTGGCAACTGGTGGCGCACCGGGGACTGGAGTTTCGGCGCCTACCTGGAAGCCTCGATCGCCTACTGGGACGGCTTCAAGGGTACGACCGGCCACGACAACCTGGTCGATTTCGGCCTGACCCCGGTGCTGCGCTGGCAGCACGATGCGGGCAAGGGCGGCATCGCGCCGTTCGCCGAGTTCGGCGTCGGCGCGCACGGGCATACCCACAGCGGCATCAGCGACGAGGATTTCGACATCCCCTTCGCGTTCGGCAGCCACCTCGGCCTCGGCGCGCGCTTCGGTGACCAGGGGCGCTACGAACTGGTCTACCGTTTCCAGCACTTGTCGAACGCGAGTCTCGGTGACGAGAATCCCGGCATCAACTTCCACGTCCTGCAGCTCGGCTACCATTTCTGAGTGGCGAGCGCGGCGCCGCCTGCCGCGCCCGCGGGTGACGGCGAGCGCCATGCCGGGCGCTGGTCGCCGCTGCAGCTTCGCATCGCCCTAGTCGCATCATGACCTGGCCCACCCTCGAGCACTTCGTCGGCAACACGCCGCTGGTTCGCCTGCAGCGTCTGCCCGGGCCGACCAGCAACGTCGTGCTGGCCAAGCTGGAGGGCAACAACCCGGCCGGTTCGGTCAAGGACCGGCCGGCGCTCAGCATGATCAGCCACGCCGAGGCGCGCGGCGAGATCATCCCTGGCGACACCCTCATCGAGGCGACCAGTGGCAATACCGGCATCGCGCTGGCCATGGTCGCGGCGATGAAGGGTTACCGCATGGTGCTGATCATGCCCGAGAACATGTCCAGTGAACGGCGCGCGGTCATGAGGGCCTACGGCGCGCAGCTGGTGTTGGTGTCGGAAGCCGAGGGCATGGAAGGCGCGCGCGATCTCGCCCAGGCCATGCAGGAACGCGGCGAGGGCAAGGTGCTCGATCAATTCGCCAACCCGGACAATCCGCTCGCGCATTACGCTGACACCGGGCCCGAGATCTGGCGCGACACCCACGGCCGGGTCACCCACTTCGTCGCCTCGATGGGGACGACGGGCACCATCATGGGCACCTCGCGTTTCCTCAAGAGCCGCAATCCGGACATCGTGATCGTCGGTGTGCAGCCGGCCGACGGTGCGCGCATTCCCGGCATCCGGCGTTGGCCGCCGGCCTACCTGCCGAAGATCTACGATCCGGCGGCGGTCGATCGCATCATCGACGTCAGCCAGGCCGAGGCCGAGGACATGACCCGTCGCCTGGGCGCGGAGGAAGGCATCTTCGCCGGCATCTCGTCCGGCGGGGCGCTGGCCGCGGCCCTGCGCCTCTCGGCCGAAGTCGAGGACGCCGTGATCGTCACCATCGTGTGCGATCGCGGCGATCGCTACCTGTCCACCGGGGTGTTCCCCGCCTGAGCGTGACCCTCTGCCCATGAACGTTTTCGTGTTCGACATCGAGACCGTGCCCGACGTGGCCGGGGCGCGGCGCCTGTGGGGGCTGGAGGATCTCGACGACGACGGCGTGGCCGCCGTGATGTTCTCCAAGCGCCTGCAGGAGACCGGCGGCAGCAGCGATTTCCTGCGTCACCACCTGCATCGGGTGGTCGCCATCTCGGCGGTGTTCCGCGAAGGCGAGCGCTTCAACGTGTGGTCGCTGGGCGACGAACAGTCGCCCGAGGACGAGCTCATCCGGCGCTTCTTCGAGGGCATCGAGCGCTACTCGCCGACCCTGGTGTCGTGGAACGGCAGTGGCTTCGACCTGCCGGTACTGCATTACCGCGCGCTGCTGCACGGCATCAGCGCGCCGCGCTACTGGGATACCGGCGACGACGATCGCAATTTCCGCTACAACAACTACCTCGGCCGGTTCCATTGGCGGCACATCGATCTCATGGACGTGCTGGCGGCCTACCAGCCGCGCGCCTTCGTGCCGCTGGACCAGATGGCCAGCCTGCTCGGCTTCCCCGGCAAGATGGGCATGTCCGGCGCCGACGTCTGGACGCAGTACCGCGCCGGGCGGCTGAAGGACATCCGCGACTACTGCGAGACCGACGTGCTCAACACCTGGCTGGTCTACCTGCGTTTCGAGCACCTGCGTGGCCATCTCACGGATGATGCCCTCGCTGCCGAGATCGAGCGCGTACGCGCCTTTCTCGGCGAGGCGCAGGCTCCGCACCTGCACAGCTTCCTCGCCCACTGGGACGGCACCGGCCAGTGAGGGCACGGCGCTGATGGCCCGCGCGACGCGCGAGCCGGTCGAACTCGTTATCGAGTCGCTGTCGCACGAGGGGCGCGGGGTTGCGCGCCGCGACGGCAAGACCGTGTTCGTGTTCGGTGCATTGCCGGGCGAACGCGTGCAGGCCCGCATCACGCGCCGCCGCGGCAGCTTCGACGAGGCCGAGACGCTCACGGTCGAGACGCCGGCGCCGGCGCGTATCGAACCGCGCTGCGCGCATTTCGGCGTGTGCGGCGGCTGCGCCATGCAGCACGTCGACGAGGATTTCCAGCTCGCACACAAGCAGGGCGTGCTGCTCGAACTCCTGCGCCACCACGCCGGCCTCGAGCCGGAGCGGGTCGCGGCGCCGATCCGCGGTCCGCAGTGGGGCTACCGGCGCAAGGCGCGGCTGGGGCTCAAGCAGGTACCGCGCAAGGGCGGTGTCATCGTCGGTTTCCGCGAACGCGGCGCGCCCTTCGTCACCGACTGCCAGCACTGCGACACGCTCGACCCGCGCGTCGGCGGCATCCTGCCTGCGCTGCGCGCGCTGGTCGACGGCCTGTCGATCCCCGATCGCATACCGCAGATCGAGGTCGCCGTGTCCGACCAGCGCGTGGTCCTCGTCCTGCGCCACCTCGCGCCGCTCGACCCGGCCGACCATGCGGCCCTCGCCAGCGCCGCGCGTGAACTCGGCGTCGAGTTCTACCTGCAGAGCGGCGGGCCCGCCACGGTGACCCCGCTCGAGGGGGCCGATCGACCGCTGGACTACGCGGTCGACGGCCTCACGTTCGAGTTCGCGCCGACCGACTTCATCCAGGTCAACCCGGCCATCAACGCGCAGCTGGTGGCACGGGCGCTCGATTACCTGGCCCCCGCGCGCAGTGACCGCGTGGCCGATCTGTTCTGTGGCCTGGGCAACTTCACCCTGCCCGTGGCACGCCGTGTCGGCGCGGTGGTGGGGGTGGAGGGCGAGCAGGCGCTGACCGCGCGGGCCGCGGCCAATGCCGCGGCCAATGGCATCGCCAACGCGGATTTCGCCGTGGCGGATCTCTCCCAGCCCGCAGCCGTGGCGGCGCTGGCCCTCGGCGAACCCAACAAGCTCCTGCTCGATCCGCCGCGCGCCGGCGCGGCCGCGGTGATCGAAGGCGTGCCCCTGGCGGGCGTCGAACGGCTGGTCTACGTGTCCTGCAACCCGGTGACCTTTGCCCGCGATGCGGCGGTCCTGCGCCGCACGCACGGCTACGTGCTGGTCGAGACCGGCATCCTCGACATGTTCCCGCACACCGCGCACGTCGAGTCGATCTCGCTGTTCGTACGGCGGTGACGACGCGGCGCGGCGCGCTGGCCGGGCTCGGCGCGGGCCTCGCCGCGAGCCTGCTCGGGGGATGCGCGGCGCGGCCCGACGGACGCTTGCGTTTCGGCCTGCCGACGGCTCCCGCGACCTTGGATCCGCGCCATGCCGCGGATGCCATGTCCTATCGCCTGGTGCGCCTGCTGCACCGGGCGCCGGTCGATTTCGATGCCGCCGGCGAACCGCGCGCCGACCTCGCGGAGTGGACGATGGCGGCACCGACCCGTTACCGCTTCGAGCTGCGGGACGATGCCCGTTTCGACGACGGCAGCCCGGTCACCGCCGCGGACGTCGCGGCGACCTACCGCTCGGTGCTCGATCCGGCGACGGCCTCGCCGCACCGCGGCTCGCTCGCCAACATCCACGTCATCGAGGTCGTCGACGCCCGCCGCCTCGACTTCGTGCTCACGCGGCCCGATCCACTGTTCCCCGGCACGCTGGTCGTCGGTGTGCTGGCGGCGCGCGATCTCGCCCGCGACGCCGGGCGCGACCGCTGGTCGCGCAGCTGTGGCGCCTTCACGCTCGAGGCGCGCAGTCTCGACGACACGGTGTTGCTACGTCGCCGGCGCGATGCCGCGCTGGTCGAATTCGTCACGGTCAAGGACCACAGCGTGCGTGCGCTCAAGCTGATCGGCGGGGAGCTCGACATCGCCCAGGGCAATCTCGCGCCCGAACTGCACGCCTGGCTGGCGGCACGGCCCGGGCTGCGTGGCCTCGCCGTGCCCGGGTCGACCTTCTCCTATCTCGGCTTCAACCTCGACGACCCGCTCGCCGGGCGCATCGAGGTTCGCCGCGCCATCGCCCATGCCATCGACCGGGCGGCGATCGTCGAGTACCTGTTCGATGGCCGGGCGCGGCTGGCCAGCACTCTGTTTCCGCCCGAGCACTGGGCCGGTACACGCGACCTCGCCGCGCCGGCCCACGATCCGTCCGCGGCCCGCCGCCTGCTCACGGCGGCCGGCTTCGGCCGCCGGCGGCCGCGTCTCGAGTACAAGACCTCGAGCGACCACTTCCGCCAACGCATCGCGACGGTGTTGCGCCAGCAACTCGACGCGGTCGGTATCGACCTCGACATCGTGAGCTACGACTGGGGCACGTTCTACGGCGACGTCAGCCACGGGCGCTTCCAGCTCTACGGCCTGTCGTGGGTCGGCCTGCGCCTGCCCGACGTGTTCCGCTATGCCTTCCATTCGACTTCGCGTCCGCCGGCCGGCGCCAATCGCGGTCACTACCGCTCGGCGCGGCTCGATGGCCTGGTCGAGCGCGCCGAGCGCGCCGGCGCACGCGCAGCCCGGGTCCGTCTCTACCACGAGATCGCCGCGCTTCTGCTCGACGACTTGCCATACGTACCGCTGTGGTTCGAAGATCAGCTGGTGATCATGCGCGACGACATCGAGGGCTACGCGACCGACGCGAGCGGCAGCTTCGACGCGCTCGCGACGGCAACCCGGCGGCCACGCCATGCAGGTTGAGCGCATCGAGATCGACCTCGCCGCACAGTGCCTGCGGGCCTACCGCGCCGACGGCGCGGTGGAGCAATTCGCCGTGTCGACGGCGCGCAACGGCCCCGGTGAGGTCATGGACAGCGAGTGCACCCCGCGCGGACGCCACGCGGTGGCGGAGAAGATCGGCGCCGGCTGCGCGCCGGGCACGGTGTTCGTCGGGCGCCGCCCGACCGGCGAGGTGTGGAGCCCGGCGCTGGCCGCGGCCCATCCCGGTCGCGACTGGATCCTCACCCGCATTCTATGGCTGACCGGGCTCGAACCGGGGTTCAACGCGGGTGGCGACCGCGATACCAAGTCGCGCTACATCTACATCCATGGCACCCCGGACACCACGCCGTTGGGGGTCGCCGGTTCACGCGGCTGCATCCGCATGCACGATCGCGACCTGCTCGGGCTGTTCGAACGCGTCGCGGTCGGTACGCCAGTCGCCATCAATGCGTGACCCGGCGGCATTACAGGCCGTGACCTGCGGTCCGTTGCTTGATCCAGCCCAAATCGATTAGCGCGGTTCGCGCCAGGATGCCTCCGTCCGTCTTGTGACGGATAGTCACGACGTACCGCGGCCGGGTCGGTGACAATGCTCGGCCGCGAACCCCGCCAGGCCCGCCTGTCAAGGACGATCCGCCATGTCATACCACATCCGACAAGCATCCCTGGCCGTGATGATGGTCTGCCTGACGGCGGCCGGCGGCCCGGTCGTGGCGGCCGAATGGATCTACACCGTGCAGCGGGGGGACAACCCCTGGAGCCTGACCGAGCGCTACCTCGCCGGCATCAAGTACTGGCCGCGCATCCAGCAGTTGAACCAGATTACCGATCCCGAGCACATCCCGCCGGGCACGCGGCTGCGCATCCCGGTCGCATGGCTGCGCCGTACCGACGCCGTGGCGACCGTTGCGGCGGTCAACGGCGAGGTCAGGATCAGTGGCCGCGGCCGGGGACGCGCCGCGACCAGCGGCATGCAGCTGCGCGCCGGTGACGTCGTCAAGACCGCGCGCGACAGCAACCTGACCCTGTCCCTGCCAGATGGTTCGCGGGTACTGGTACACGCCGAATCCGAGTTGCACCTCGACGATCTCGGCATGTTCGAGAACACCGATTACTACGATCTGCGCATGAGCGTGAAGGCGGGGCGGTTGGAAAACCTCGTCGCGCCGCTCGGCGGCGGCCCGGGCCGGTTCGAGATCACGACCCCGGCGGCCGTCACCGCGGTGCGCGGCACCCGCTACCGGGTCAGTGCGACGTCGACGGCGACGCGTACCGAGGTGACCGAGGGCGCCGTCGGCGTGGCCACCGACGGCGGTACGGTCGACGTGCCGCCCGGCTTCGGCAGCGTGGCCGAGCGCGGCAGCCCACCGGCGCCGCCGGTGGCCTTGCTGCCCGCGCCGGACATCGCCGCGCTGCCGGCGCTGGTCGAGCGCGTGCCGCTGCGTTTCACGGTGCCGGCGTTGCCTGGCGCCACGGCTTATCGCGTGCAGATCGCGACCGCTGCGGACTTCGCCAGCCCGTTGTTCGATGGTCGCGCGGAGAACACGTGACTGCGCACCGGTGAGCCGCCCGATGGCCACTACTTCCTGCGTGTACGTGGCATCGATGCTGCCGGCCTGGAGGGGCTCGACGCGGTGCATGCCTTCGAACTCGACGCGCGCCCGGAACCGCCCCTGCTGACGACGCCGGCCCCGGCCGCGGGTCTCGTCGACGCGCACCCCGCGTTCGCGTGGGGCGCGCGCGATGGTATCCGGCGCTATCACCTGCAGGTCGCGCGCGATGCCGAGTTTGCCGACGTCGTGGTGGACCAAGCGCAGATCACGACCGCCGGCCATACCAGCGCCGTGCCGCTCGCCACGGGCGAATACTTCTGGCGGGTCGCGGCGGTCGATGCGACCGACGAGGGACCGTTCAGCGACGTGCAGCAGTTCCGTCGCCTGCCCGAACCGCCGCCGCTCAACGACCCGGCCCTCGACGATTCGACCCTGACGATCCGCTGGCGTGCCGGCGACGCGGGAGATTCGTTCCACTTCCAGCTCGCCGCCGATGCCGAGTTCGCCCAGCCGCTCGTCGACGCGGACTGCACGGCCGCCGAGATCAGCGTCGCGCGCCCCGCCGGCGGGACCTACTACATGCGCGTGAAGACGGTCGGCAGCGATGGTTTCGAAGGGCCCTACGGCGGCGCGCAGGCGCTCGAGGTACCGGCCGGCGGCAAGCCGTGGTGGTTGCTGCTCCTCCTGCCCCTGATCGGGCTCGCGTTGTAGCGCCCATGGCCATGGTGGCGGCATCGCTGCGCAGCCTCGCCCAGGCCTGGCAGGCGCACGAGGGCGCACGGCTGGCCGGGGCCCTGTGCCTGGTGGCGGTGCTGGCGTCGATGTCCGGCCTGTTCGTGCGCTGGGACAACCTGGTTTACGACGCGGCGATGGCATTGCGCGAGCAGGAGCCCCCGAGCGATTTGGTCATCGTCGCCATCGACGACAAGAGCCTGCGCCAGATGGGGCAATGGCCGTGGTCACGCCGCGTCCATGGCGAACTCGTCGAACGTCTCGCCGCCTACGGCGCGCGCGCCGTGGCATTCGACGTCGCTTTCGCCGAACCGGCCGACGCGGATGGCGGTGATCGCCGCCTGGCCGGTGCCATCGCGGCCAATGGCCGCGTCGTGTTGCCGGTGTTTCCGGACCGCGACGCGGCCGGCGGCCTGCACGAAGTGTTGCCCCTGC
Source organism: Gammaproteobacteria bacterium (assembly GCA_024235015.1). GTDB lineage: Bacteria > Pseudomonadota > Gammaproteobacteria > JACKNG01. The sequence goes on along the minus strand of JACKNG010000002.1, from coordinate 188,833 downwards.
CGGTCTTCGCCAACGTCGTGGCCAAGCTCGGCCACGTCGATACCGCGCTCGACGCGGACGCCATCACCCGCGGCGCCTACCTCAAGGCCGGGATCGGCTCGCCGGTGTGGCCGACCCTGGCGCTGGCCCTGCTCGAACTCGACGACGCGCCGGCATGGCAGGTGCTGCCAGGGCGCCGGCGCGAGGCCGAAGTCGTGGCCGCGCCGGGCAGTTGGGTCCGCGACAACTACATCCTGCTCGGTTTCAACGCCCGAGCCGAACGCTTTCGGCAGGTGTCCTACGTCGACGTGCTGCGCGGCGAGCACAGCGCGAGCCAGATCGCCGGGCGCTATGTGCTCGTCGGCGTCACCGCGGCCGGTCTCGCACCGGGCCTGACCACGCCGGTGTCGGGGCACGGGCAACCGATGCCCGGGGTCGAGTTCAACGCCACCGTCCTCGACAACCTGCGGCGCGCCAGCTGGATCACACCGATCGACGGCATGGCCTATGCCGCCCTGCTGTCGTTGTTCGCCCTGATCCCCGCGCTCACCTATCCGCGCTGCTCGCCGCGGGTGAGTCTCGTCGTCGGCACCGCCCTGGTCCCGGTCGGCCCGCTGCTCGCCATCGGTCTGCTGCTGTTCGCGCAGCGTTGGTTTGCGCCCGCACCGGCGATGATCGTTGCCCTGATCAGTTATCCGCTGTGGAGCTGGCGACACGTCGAGCGCGCCGCGCGCACCCTGCGCGTGGAGCGCGAACTCGGTCGCGCAACGCTCAGCGCCATCGACGATGCTGTCGTCACCACTGATCTCGACAGCCTCGTCACCCACCTCAATCCGGCGGCCGAACGCCTCGCCGGCGTGGCCCGCCGTGATGCCCTGGGCCGTCACGTCACCGCCGTGTTCTGGGCGCCCCAGGCGGACGACGCGGGGCGCATCGGCGCGGTCATCGCCCAGGCGCTGAGTGAACATCGCGCAGTGCGCTCACCGTCCTACGTCACCCTCGCGCGGCGCGCGGGTGACGCGAGCGTGGTGCGGGTGACGGCCAGCCCCCTGATCGGTCCGCTCGGCGACCTCGAGGGTACGGTGGTGGCGTTTCACGACATGACCACCAACCTGAGTCTGTCCGAGCAACTCGCGCACCAGTCCAGCCACGATGCGCTGACCAGCTTGCCGAACCGCGGCTTGCTGGCCGACCGCGTGACCCAGGCGATTGCGGCCGCGCGCCGCGCCGGCGGCAGCGTGGCGGTGCTGTTCCTCGATCTCGACAACTTCAATTTCGTCAACAGTACCCATGGGCACCATGTCGGCGACGAACTCCTCGTCGCGGTGGCGACGCGCCTGAACGAGGTCACCCGCGCTGCCGACACCGTGGCGCGTTGGGACGGCGACCAGTTCGCCATTCTGATCGAGCGACTCGGCCAACCCGACCTGGCCGGGGTGCTGGCGCGTAAGTTCATCGAGGCCGCCACGGCGCCCTACCCGATCGGCGACCAGCGGGTGCACCTCACCGCCTGCGTGGGCATCGCGCTCTATCCCCAGGATGCGGCCGATGCCGCCGGCCTGTTTGCCTGCGCCGATGACGCGCTGCATCGGATCAAGCGCCGCGAACGCAACGAGATCGGATATTTCGACGAGGCGTACAACCGCCACGCGCGGCTGCGCCTGGAGCTCGAAAACGGCTTGCGCCTGGCGCTGGAGCAGAACCAGTTCGAGATCTACTACCAGCCCCAGATCGCGCTCGTCTCGGGACGCGTAATCGGGGCGGAAGCGCTGTTGCGCTGGCACCACCCCGAACGCGGCTTGCTGTTACCGGGCGAGTACGTGCCGATCGCCGAGGACAGTAGTCTCATCCACGACATCGGGCGTTGGGTGTTGGGCGCGGCATGTCGACAGGCGGCAGCGTGGCGGGGCGCGGGCATACCCCTGCAGGTCGGGGTCAACATCTCGGCGCGACAGCTGTCGACGCACGCCCTGGTCGGTGTCGTACGCGAGGCGCTCGCGACCAGCGGTGCGCGTCCCGGTGACATCATGCTCGAAGTCACCGAAAGCGCATTGATGATCGATCCCGAGCGCGCGCGGTCCGTGCTCGACGAGATCCGCGCGCTCGGTATCCGTATCGCCATCGACGATTTCGGTACCGGTTACGCCTCGTTGTCCAACCTCAAGCGCCTGCCGGTGGACCAGGTCAAGATCGACCAGTCTTTCGTGCGCGACATCGTCAGCGATGCCGGCGATGCGGCCATCACCCAGGCCATCATCGTCATGGCGCACAGCATGGGCCTGTCGGTCATCGCCGAAGGCGTGGAGACTGACGCCCAACTGGCCTTCCTGCGCGAACAGCGCTGCGACGAGATGCAGGGTTTCCTGCTCAGCACGCCGCGGCCGGCCGACGAACTGGCGCGCTGGCTGTCCGCACGCGGCGGCGTGGCGGACCTCGCGGGGGAGGTACCCGAGCAGGAAGTGCCGCCCGTCGTGACCGGGCCCTCGCTGCACTGAGGTCGCGCTGCCCACCTTCTCCGCTCCTGCCCCCAAATCTCGTGCCGGCGGGCCGCGGCCCCCACTACCGCTAGAGGCGAGCGGCTCTGTACGCGGCGCGTACCAGGATCGTGAACTGCGTCATAAAGCTTGTGCCGCTGCGGCCGATAGACCTCCACGTCGACAACGATTCGGGACCCCCGACCACGGGCTGGAGGACGCCTCATGCAGACCACTCTCGCGCAAGACGATGGCGCCCGCGACGCTGGCGCGGCGCTGCAGGACATCGGTGACGGGCCGATCCTGAAACGCTTGGCGCAAGCGGTGGCAAGGACGCGGGACAGCGCACCGATGCGCATGCTCACCACGGTTCACCCGTGTTTCGTCAACGGTTTGCGCACCCTGGTGCACCGGCGCGGGCTGGAGCGCGACGAACCCGGCGTGTTCGGGCGCCTGCGCGCCTACGCCGTCGCCAACGGGTTTGCCCTGCTCGAGGACCGGCGCAAGCGCGAGCTGAGCTGTCGCGACGAGCGCCGTCGCCTGGCCCCGGTGCTGATGTTCGCGGCCGGGCTCATCAGCCACGTCGCCATGGCCGACGACGGTACCCTCACCGACGGCGCCCAGCAGGTCGTGCCGACCATCGAGATCATCGGTACTCCGGCGACCACCGACAGTGCTCGCGAATATCTCAACGTCGGCGGCAAGCGCTTCATCTCCAAGCCGCATGGCACGGTCGAGGAAATCATGAACGTTGCCGCCGAGGTGCGCGGCAAGGGCGTGCGCCACCGCGTGCGCACGCGCGGCCTGCAGATGCCGAGCGAGTACACCGACAGTTACATCGATCGCTACGACTACACCGTGCCGACGCAGTGCGGCGGTGCGAGCTTCAGCTACTACGAGGGCGAGGGTTTCGCCGCGCTCGGCTACCACGACGGCAAGGGCAAGGTCATCCTCGACGTGCTCGCCGGCGGTGGTCCGTTCAGCGCGCCGCGCCTGTGGGGCGCCTACGACCAGGTGCTGAACTCGAACATCCGCATGGACCTGATGTTCGGCAACGGCCTGCAGGACGGCATGGGCGTGATGATGGCCTCGTACAAGATCGGGCTCATGCCGGTGATGCGTAGCAGCACCAAGAACTACTACGGCGAACTGTACTCGCGAGCGGTCGCGGTTGCCGCGGAATGCCAGGCCCCGAGCCTGCCCGGCGGCGTCCGCCAGGCGGACACGGTACAGGACGGCGTCGACGGCGAGCCGAGCTGAGGCGGCCGTTCAGCCGCCGGCACGCTGGCGCTCGCGCAGCAGCGCGCGGGCCAGCTTGCCGACCTTGACGTCGTACAGCGCGAGTTCACCACCGGTGCGCACGGCGGCAATGGCCAGGCGCCCGATCAGCAGCAGCAGCAGGATGGTCAGCATCCAGGCGACGAAATAGGAAAAGCGGAACGCCGGCGCCGCCGGCCCTGGCGCGGTGGCGATCGCTTCGGCATCGACCGCGGTCGCGTCCTCGACCTGGCTGCGACCGCGACTGACCGCGCTCGACAAGGTCAGGTCGAGGTTGGAACCGCGCTCGACCTCGAGCGCGAATGCCTCGATCCGCGCCGGGTTCTCGTACAACGACCAGGCGCTCGAGATGACCAGCAGGGCGACGATGAAGCCGGTGCCGAGCAGGACCAGGCCGATCACCCTGACCACCAGGTTGAGCAGACGCGAACCCTGGTCGACCCAGTCGTCCGTCTCGGCGCCTTCCCTGAACTCGTAGTGTGGCATGGGCGCGATTCTACACGCTCGCCTGCTGCGCGCGCGGCGACGTTTCGGTGGCCCGGCTCACACTTCGGTGGCAACGCCGACCGTGTTCCGCCAGCGCGTCGTGCGTCGTTACCGGCCCTCGCAACAGGGCGTCGCCGGCGATGCGATCACCGTCCCCGGCCTGCTAGATTAGCGGGCCGGTGAACGTACGCCCGACCCATCCCGCCGCCGTCCTGGCCAGTGCTGCCGTGGTCGTGCTCGGTGTGACCACCCTGGTGTTCCTGCTGTTGCACCTGGTTCCGGGCGACCCGGTCGAGGTCATGCTCGGCGAGTACGCCAGCGCGGGCGATCGTGCCGCGCTGCGCGCCGCGCTCGGGCTCGACCGCCACCTGGCACTGCAGTGGCTGGATTTCATGCTGGGTCTCGCGCACGGTGACCTGGGTGTCTCGCTCGCCACCGGTCGACCGGTGGCGGCGCTGCTGGGCGGCCATTTCGCCATGACCGCGCTGCTCGCCGGCGCCAGCCTGGCCGTCGCCGTGGTGATCGGCGTGCCCCTCGGCGTGCTCGCCGCGCTGCGCGCCGGGCGTGCGTGGGATACCGGCAGCGCGGTGCTCGCGGTACTCGGTATGTCGGTGCCGAATTTCGTCCTCGGTCCCTTTCTTATGCTGATCTTCGCGGTCGGCCTCGGCTGGTTTCCCATCGGCGGGGCGGACTCGGCGCGCGCCCTCGTCCTGCCCGCGGCGACCCTCGGCCTGTCGCTCGCCGCGCTGCTCGCGCGCATGACCCGCGCGGCCCTGCTCGAGGAACTCGGTCGGCCCTACGTGCTGGCGGCGCGCGCGCGAGGCCTGCCCGCCGCGCGCGTCGTCGTCGGTCATGCGCTACGCAACGCTGCCCTGCCGATCGTCACCACGCTCGGCCTGCAGCTCGGTGCCCTGCTCGGCGGCGCCGTCGTCACCGAGACGGTGTTCGGCTGGCCGGGGCTGGGGCAGCTCGCGGTCGAATCAATTCATCGCCGGGACTACCCCGTGGTGCAGGGCGCGGTGCTGTTGATCGCGCTCAGTTACGTGCTCGTCAACGTGCTGACCGACCTGCTCTATGCGCGGCTCGATCCGCGTATCGGGAGCGGTGCATGACGCTCGCGACGCGCCTCGCCATCGCGGTCCTGGCGGCCTGGATCACGGCGCTAGCGGTGGCACCGGCCGCGGCGGATGCGGTCACTGCCATCGATCTCACGCGCATGTTCGAAGCACCGGGCGTGGCCGCCTGGATGGGCACCGACGATCTCGGCCGTTCGCTGGCCTGGCGGGTGGTGGCGGGGGCACGGGTCTCGCTGCTGGTGTCCGCGGTCGTGGTGACGGTGACCGCTGCCATCGGCATCGCGATCGGCGTTACCGCGGCCTGGCTGGGTGGCTGGATCGATCTCCTGCTCGGCCGGGTGATCGACGTCTTTCTCGCCTTCCCCGGCATCCTGCTCGCCATCGCCCTGGCCGGGGTGCTGGGGCCCGGGGTGGGCAACGTCATCATCGCACTCGGCGTGGTCGGCTGGGTCGGGTTCGCGCGCCTGGCGCGCGCGCAGACCCTGGCCGTGCGCGAACGCGACCACGTTGCCGTCGCGCGTGCCCTCGGCACGCCCGGGTTCACCATCGTGTACCGGCACGTGTTGCCGCTCATTGCAGGGCCGCTGGTGGTCGAGGGTACCTTCGCCCTGGCCGCGGTGATCGTCGCCGAGGCCGGCCTGTCCTTCCTCGGGCTCGGCGTACAACCACCGGCGCCGTCCTGGGGCAGCCTGATCCGCGACGGCACGCGCTACCTGTTGTTCGCCCCGCACCTGGTGGTGATGCCGGGCCTCGCCCTGCTCAGCGTGGTCGTGGCCATCAACCTGCTCGGCGACCGTCTGCGCGATCGTATTCAGCGCGGGCACCGGGTGGGCGCCTGACGCGAACGCGTATACTGCGCGGCAGCTACCGCGGGAGACAGCGCCGGCCATGCTCGGACCATTGATGATCGACATCGAGGGCTGCACGCTCAGCCCCGCCGATCGCGAGCTGCTGCGGCATCCCCAGGTCGGTGGCGTGATCCTGTTCGCGCGCAACTACGAAGAGCCGGCACAACTGCGCGCACTGACCGAGGCCATCCACGCCCTGCGCGAGCCGCGCCTGCTGATCGCCGTCGACCAGGAAGGCGGCCGGGTGCAGCGCTTCCGCCACGATTTCGTCGAGCTGCCGGCGCTGGCCATGCTCGGCGAGCTGTATGACCGCGACCCCGATGCGGCGCTCGCGCTGGCTGCCGACTGCGCGTGGATGATGGCCAGCGAGCTGCGCGCGGTGGGGGTCGATTTCAGTTTCGCGCCGGTGCTCGACCTGCGCATGGCGCACAGCGCGGTGATCGGCGACCGCGCTCTGCACGGCGAGCCGCACACCGTTGCGCGCCTCGCCCAGGCCTACGTCGGCAGTTTGCACGCGAGCGGCATGGTCGCCGTCGGCAAGCATTTCCCGGGGCATGGCTGCGTTGCCGCCGACTCCCACCACGAGTTGCCGGTCGACGAGCGCGATCTCTACGACATCGAGCAGGCCGACTTGTTGCCTTTCCGCGCGCTGGTGCGCGCCGGGCTCGAGGGCATCATGATGGCGCACGTACTCTACCCACGGGTCGACAGCGTCGCGGCCGGTTACTCGCGGCGCTGGATCGGCGAGGTCCTGCGCGGCGATCTGCGCTTCGAGGGCGTCGTGTTCAGCGACGATCTGAGCATGGCCGGTGCCGCGCTCGGCGCTGCGTCGTCGTATGCCGAGCGCGCCGAACTCGCGCTCGCCGCCGGCTGCGACGTGCTGCTGGTGTGCAACCGGCGCGACGCCGTCGTCGAGATCCTCGATGCCCTCGGCCGCGACGCGCGCTTTCCCAGCACGCAGGCCCGGCTCACCCGCATGCACGGCCGCGGCGCTGCGCCCGACCTCGCCAGCCTGCACGCGTCGTCGCGCTGGAGCGACGTCGCCGCCCGCCTGGGTGACCTCAATCGCTGCCCCGAGCTCGAGCTCGGCGACGACAACCTGCTCGCTTGAGCGGGATGGTGCGCGTGCTTCGTTCGGTCCTGCCGCGGCTGCTCGTCATCGGCCTGCTGCTGGCGCTGCCCGCGGCGGCTGTCGCCGCGCTCGAGTGCGTGCCGCTGGCGCGCGGCGCAGGCGACGCTTTCGGCGCGGTGGAACACCGGCACGGGTTGTTGTGGCGGGTCACCGCGCCGTCCGGGGCCGAGAGCTTCCTGCTGGGGACGATGCATATCGGCGATGCGCGGGTGGTCGCGATCACCGACGCCGTGCGGCCCTACTTCGACGTCGCGCAGACCTTCGTCATGGAAGTCGTGCTCGATTTCACCGCCATGGCCGAGCTGCAGGGCACCATGTTCCTGAGTGACGGGCGCAACCTGGAGGATCTCGTCGGTGCGGACTTCTACGCCCGCCTCGCCGCGGCCATGCAGGTGCGCGGCGTACCACCCCAGCTCACCGCGACGATGAAGCCGTGGGCGGTCTACTCGGCGCTCAGCCTGCCGGCCACCGAGCAGGGCACACCCCTCGACATGGTCTTCATGCTCGAGGCCCAGGCCGCCGGTAAGACCGTGCGCGGTCTCGAGACCGTGGCCGAGCAGGTCGCGGTGTTCGAAAGCGTCGACGAGGATACCCAGGTCGCGCTGCTGCGCGAGATGGCCTGCCACTACGCGGTGTTCCAGGGCGAGGTCGAGGCCCTGGTCGAAGCCTACGCGGCGCGCGATCTCGCCGCCCTGGTCGAGATCTCGTTCCGCCATGCGAGCGACGACGGCCAGGCCCTGCTCGATGCCCTGCTGTGGTCGCGCAACGAGCGCATGCTCGAACGCCTGCAGGATCCGCTTGCCGCGGGCGGTGCCTTCGTTGCCGTCGGCGCCCTGCACCTGCCGGGCAGCCGCGGCCTGCTGCAGGGGCTGGAACGACAGGGTTTCCGCATCGAGGCCCTATACTAGCGCCGCCTCGCAGCCCGTCGCGCGTCCCTTTGCAGCCCTGGTCCCGGTCATGCGCCTACCCTTCGTCAAGATGCACGGTCTCGGTAACGACTTCGTCGTCATCGACAACCGTGATGGCCGCTACGCACTCAGCCGCGCGCAGTTCGCGGCCCTCGGTGCGCGTCGTTTCGGCATCGGCTGCGACCAGATCCTGCTGCTCGAAGCGCCGCGCGACGCGCGCGCCCGGGCACGCTACCGCGTGGTCAATGCCGACGGTTCGCCGGCCGAGCATTGCGGCAACGGTATCCGCTGCGTGGCGCGCTACCTCGAACGCCTCGGCGAGGCCGACGGCGGCGTGGTCGTCGAGATCGGTGATGCCGTCTACGCGCTCGGCTTCGGCGCCGGTACCGACGTGCGCGTCGACATGGGCGTGCCGGAATTCGCACCGGCGCGCATCCCGCTGGCGGTGGCGGCCGCGCGCGAGCGCTACCCGCTGACCATCGCCGGACAGGCGCTCGAGTTCGGCGCGGTCTCGATGGGCAACCCGCATGCCGTCATCGCCGTCGCTGACGTCGACACCACCGACGTCGCCGGCATCGGCGCCGCGGTGCAGGCGAGCGCGCTGTTCCCGGCCGGCGTCAACGTTGGTTTCCTCGCCGTCGAGGCGCCCGATCGCGCGCGCCTGCGCGTATTCGAACGGGGCGCGGGCGAGACGCTGGCCTGTGGCACCGGCGCTTGCGCGGCTGTCGCGATCGGCCGAAGATGGGGCGTGCTCGACGCGCGCGTGACGGTGGTGTTGCGTGGTGGCGAACTCATCATCGAATGGGCCGGCGGCGCCGGCGACACCCTGTGGATGACCGGCCCGGCCACGTTCGTTTTCGAGGGAATCATCGAGATATGACTGCTTCCGGCCCCACCCAGGCCACGCCCGTGAACCTGCCGCGCGAGGCCGAGGTCATCGCTTTCCTGCGCACCCACCCGAGTTTCCTCGACCAGCATCCCGAGCTGCTCAGCCAGCTCGAGATCCCGCACGGCAGCGGCGACGCGGTGTCCCTGCTCGAACGCCAGGTCGCGGTGCTGCGCGAGGAGAACGCGCGTCTCAAGCAGCAGTTCGAGCAACTGGTCGGCCACGCGCGCGAGAACGAACGGCTCAATGGGCGCATCCATGCCCTGGCCCTGCGCCTGATGAACGCGGCCGGGCCGCGCGCGGTGTTCGCGGTGCTCGACGGCAACCTGCGCGAGCAGTTCGGCGCCGACCGCGTGGCGAGCCTGGTGTTCGCCGAGCCGGCCTTCGTCGAGGGCGCCGAGGTGCCGCAGTTCGCCGGCCGCGAGGCGCCGGCGCGCGCCGCCTTCGCCGACATGCTGGCCGCGGCGCGCAGCGTGTGCGGGACGATCGCCCCGGTGCAGGCCGAGGCCTTGTTCGGCGACCCGGGCGTGACCGGCTCGGCCGTGCTGATGCCGCTCGCCGGCGCCGGCTGGGACGGCGTGCTCGCCATCGCGAGCGACGACGAGCAGCGCTACCAGGCCGACATGGGGACCGAGTTCCTGAACTATCTCAAGGACATCGTCGCCCTCGTCATCGACCCCTGGGTGAAGCGCGCGGCGGCGCGCTGAAGGGCGTTTCGGGATGGCGTCGCCGGCGGTCCTGCAAGATGGCGTCGAGGCGTTCCTGCTCACGCTCCGGGAGCGCTCGCCGCATACCCGCAGCGCCTACGCCCGCGACCTCGCCGCGCTCACCGCGTTTCTCACCGCGGCCGGCATCGCGACCTGGGCCGAGGTCGACGACGCCCTCCTGCGGCGCTTCGTCGCCGCGCGTCATCGCGACGGCGCCCATGGCCGTTCGCTGGGGCGGCAACTCTCGGCCTGTCGCGGCCTGTTCCGCTTCCTCGCCGCGCGCGGCATCGTCGACGGCAATCCCGCGCAGGCCGTGCGGCCGCCGAAGGCGCCGCAGCGCCTGCCCCGCGCCCTCGACGTCGACCAGATGGGTGCGCTGCTCGAGCCCGCCGGCGACAGCGACGATCCCCTCGAGGTGCGCGACCGGGCAATGTGGGAACTGCTCTACTCGAGCGGGCTGCGCGTGTCCGAGCTGACCGGGCTCGATCTCGCCGATCTCGACCTCGAGGCGCGCGAAGCGCGCGTGCTGGGCAAGGGCCGCAAGCAGCGCCTGGTGCCGGTCGGGCGCCAGGCGCAGGCCGCCGTCCTGCGCTGGCTCGCACTGCGGCCGACCCTGGCGGCCGGGGACGAGCACGCGGTGTTCGTCAATCACCGCGGCCGGCGCCTCGGCACGCGCGGGGTCGAGTCGCGCTTGCGGCGCTGGGCCCTGCGTCACGGCATCGAGGCCCGCGTCCATCCGCACATGCTGCGCCATTCCTTTGCCAGCCACATGCTCGAATCCTCGGGCGACCTGCGCGCGGTGCAGGAACTGCTCGGCCACGCCAACATCGCGACCACCCAGGTCTACACCCACCTCGATTTCCAGCATCTCGCGCGGGTCTACGACGCCGCCCACCCGCGGGCGCGCAAACGCCGCGACTAGGCACTGCCCGCACGCGGCAGCCACGCGCATTCCCGCCGGTTGCCGCGGGTATTGGCGGCCGCCGGCTGGCCGGCCTCGTGTACAATCCGCGCTTCCCCGACAGCGGTTGAGACTGTGTTCCACGGCACCACGATACTTTCCGTCCGGCGCGGGCCGGTCGTCGTCATCGGCGGCGACGGCCAGGTATCCACCGGCGATACCGTGCTCAAGGGCAATGCGCGCAAAGTGCGCCGCCTGCATCACGATCGCGTGCTGGCCGGTTTCGCCGGCGGCACCGCCGATGCCTTCACGCTGTTCGAACGCTTCGAGGGCAAACTCGAGGAACATCGTGGCAACCTGCTGCGCGCGGCGGTCGAACTGGCCAAGGACTGGCGTACCGATCGCATGCTGCGCCGGCTCGAGGCGATGCTGGCCGTGGCCGATCTCGACAATTCCCTCATCATCACCGGCACCGGCGACGTCATCGAGCCGGAGCACGACATCATTGCCATCGGTTCGGGCGGCAACTACGCCCGCGCCGCGGCGCGCGCGCTGCTCGCCGAGACCGATCTCGATGCCGAAACCATCGTCCGCCGCAGCCTGGCCATCGCCGGCGAGATCTGCGTCTACACCAATGACCACCTCACCGTCGAGGTGTTGCGGGGCGAGGGCTGAACCATGTCCGCCATGCATACCCTGACGCCGCAGGCCATCGTGGCCGAACTCGACAAGCACATCATCGGCCAGGACGAGGCCAAGCGCGCGGTCGCCATTGCGCTGCGCAATCGCTGGCGGCGGGCCCAGGTCGAGCCCGGGCTGCGTAACGAGATCACGCCGAAGAACATCCTCATGATCGGCCCGACCGGGGTCGGCAAGACCGAGATCGCGCGGCGCCTGGCACGGCTCGCCAACGCGCCCTTCATCAAGATCGAGGCGACCAAGTTCACCGAGGTCGGCTACGTCGGCCGCGACGTCGAGTCGATCGTGCGTGACCTCGCCGACGTCGCCTTCAACATGGCGCGCGAGGCGGCCATGGCCCAGGTCCGCGACCAGGCCGAGGATGCTGCCGAGGAGCGCATCCTCGACGTGCTGCTGCCGGCGCCGAACACCTTCGGCGAGGAGCCGCCGGAGGCCGAGTCGAACACGCGCCAGCGCTTCCGCAAGATGCTGCGCGAGGGCAAGCTCGAGGATCGCGAGATCGAGATCGAGGTCAGTGCCGGCGCCATGGGCGTGGAGATCATGGCGCCACCGGGCATGGAGGAGATGACCAACCAGCTCCAGCGCATGTTCCACAATCTCGGCCAGAACCGCACCCGCAGCCGCCGCGTACCGATCGCACTGGCGCGCAAGATGCTGGTCGAGGAGGAGGCCGCCAAGCTCGTCAACGAGGACGACATCCGCGCCCGCGCGCTGGAGAACGTCGAGCAGAACGGCATCGTCTTCCTCGACGAGATAGACAAGGTCGCGCGCCGTGCCGAGGTGTCCGGCGCCGACGTCTCGCGCGAGGGGGTGCAGCGCGACCTGTTGCCGCTGGTCGAGGGTTGCACCGTTAATACCAAGCACGGCATGGTCAAGACGGATCACGTGCTGTTCATCGCCTCCGGCGCTTTCCACCTGTCGAAACCGTCCGATCTCATCCCCGAGCTGCAGGGACGCCTGCCCAATCGGGTCGAGCTGGCGCCGCTCACGGTCGACGACTTCGTGCGCATCCTCGACGAGCCCGATGCCTCGCTGTGCCGCCAGTACAAGGCGCTGCTCGCGACCGAGACGGTGAGCATCGAGTTCACCGCCGACGGCATCCGCCGCATTGCCGAGTGCGCCTACGACATCAACGAGCGCAGCGAGAACATCGGCGCGCGACGCCTGCACACCGTGATGGAGAAGCTGCTCGAGGCGGTCTCGTTCACCGCCTCCGAGCTGGGTGGCCAGAGCGTGGTCATCGATGGTGCCTACGTCGACGCCCACATCGGCCACCTGGTCGCCGACAACGATCTCGCCCGCTACATCCTCTGAACGCCGCGATGCCCACCCACCAGCCCACCGACATCCGCCTGCACCAGGCCTCGCGCCGTCTCGAGGTGAGCTTCGACGATGGTCGCACCTTCGAGCTGTCGTGCGAGTTCCTGCGCGTCTACTCGCCCTCGGCCGAGGTGCGCGGGCACAGTCCCGAGCAGGCCGTGCTGCAGCTCGACAAGGAGAACGTCAACATCACCGCCATCGAGCCAATCGGCAACTACGCCGTCAAGCTCGTCTTCGATGACGGCCACGACAGCGGCTTGTACAGCTGGGACTACCTCTACGAACTCGGCAGCCGCCGCGACGCCTACTGGCAACGCTACCGCGAAGCCGTGGCGGCGGCGCGCGGTGACGTCGCGGACTGACACGGTGGACGACGAAGCGGGCGACAGCCAGTTCGGCTACGAGCGCGTCTCGGCGCGCGACAAGACCCGGCGTGTGCGCGGCGTGTTCGATTCCGTCGCCGAGCGCTACGACCTCATGAACGATCTCATGTCCGGCGGCCTGCACCGGCTGTGGAAGCGCTACGCGGTCGAGTTGCTGGACGTGCGCGCCGACCATGTCGTGCTCGACCTCGCCGGCGGCACCGCCGACCTGTCGCGACTGATCGCGCGCCGCGCGGCCGGGGTCCGGGTGGTGTGCAGCGACATCAACGCGCGCATGCTCGCGCGCGGCCGCGACCGCAGCCTCGACGCCGGCCACGCCAGTGACATCGTCTACGTACAGGCCAACGCCGAGCGCCTGCCGTTCGCCAGCGCCTCGCTCGACCGCGTCATCATCGGCTTCGGCCTGCGCAACGTCACCTACAAGAGCGCGGCGCTGGCCGAGATGGCGCGGGTGCTGCGCCCCGGCGGCCGCGCGGTGGTGCTCGAGTTCTCGACCGTGCAGGCACCGCTGCTGGCGCGGCTCTACGAGACCTATTCCTTCCGCGTGCTGCCACGCCTGGGCGGGCTGGTCGCGCGCGACGCCGATAGTTACCGCTACCTGGCGGAATCGATCCGCGTGCATCCCGACCAGGATGCGCTCGCGTTCATGATGGAGCGGGCCGGCTTCGCCAGTGTGCGCTACCACAACCTGCTCGGCGGCGTGGTCGCCGTGCATGTCGGGTGGACGGCGTGAGCAGCGTTGACGACGCCAACGCACCGGGCCTCGCGCGCGCGCTGAACACGGCGCTCAACCGCCTGCTCGCGCTCGACGCCGGGGCGGCGGCGCGACTGGCCCGTATCGAGGGCCGCACGCTGGCCATCGAACTGCGCGGCCATGACTGGCGCGGCCATGCCCGCGTCCGCCACGGCGAGCTCGAGGTGCTGCGGGCGGCGCCGGGCGCGGTCGATGTCACGGTGCGCGGCCGTGCGGCCGACTTCATCGCGCTGGCGCGCGCCAACCGGCGCGGCGAGATGCTCGGCGCGGGACGCATCGAGATCGCCGGCGACCTCGCCGTGGCACAGGAAGTCCAGGCCCTGCTCGCCGGGCTCGATCTCGATGTCGAGGGGCTCCTCGCACGGTACGTCGGCGACGTCGCCGCGCACCGTCTCGGCCGCCTGCTGCGCGGCGCCGCCGATCTCGCCGCGCGCGGTGCGCGCAAGCTCGAACGCGATACCGCCGAGTACCTGCGTTACGAAGCGCGCAGCGTGCCGGCGCGGGACGAGGTCGAGCAGTTCGCGCGCGCGGTGTTCGAGCTCGGCGATGCCGTCGACCGGGCCGAGGCACGCCTGCGCCGGCTGCGCGAGCGTCGCCCGCGATGATCGCGCCGCGCCAGCTGCTGCGCGTGTTCACCATCCAGCGGGTGCTGGTGCGCCACGGCTTCGACGAACTGGTCTTCTCCATCCCGCTGCTGCGGCCGGCGCGTTTCCTGCTCTACCTGCTGCCGTGGAACTGGGCGCGGCGCGACTACAAGCCGCGTGCCGAGCGCATCCGGGCGGTGCTCGAGGATCTCGGTCCGCTGTTCGTCAAGTTCGGCCAGATCCTGTCGACCCGCCGCGACCTCCTCGCCGACGACATCGCCGAGGAACTCGCGCGCCTGCAGGACCACGTGCCGCCGTTTCCCGGCAGCCAGGCGCGCGCCATCGTCGAGAAGGCCTACGGCTGCCCGGTGTCCGAGGCCTTCGCTGCCTTCGACGAACAACCGCTGGCCTCGGCCTCGATTGCGCAGGTCCACGTCGCCCGCCTGCCGGACGGTCGCGACGTCATCGTCAAGGTGGTGCGGCCGAACATCCGCCGCACCATCGAGCAGGACATCTCGCTGATGTACATCATCGCCGACCTCGCCGAACGCTACTGGGCGCGCGGCAAGCAGCTCAAGCCGACGGTGGTGGTGGCGGAATTCGAGAAGACCATCCTCGACGAACTGGACATGATGCGCGAGGCCGCCAACGCTTCGCAGCTGCGGCGCAACTTCAGCGATTCCGACGCCATGTACGTGCCCGAGGTGTACTGGGACTACACGCGGCAGAACGTACTGGTGATGGAGCGCATCGTCGGCATCGGCATCAGCGACGTCGCCGGCCTGGTCGCGGCCGGGGTCGATCTCGAGGAGCTCGCCGCGCGCGGCGTCGAGATCTTCTTCGTGCAGGTCTTCCGCGACCACTTCTTCCATGCCGACGTGCATCCCGGCAACCTGTTCATCCTGCCCGGGGACGGCGACATGCCGACGCGCTACGCACCGGTCGATTTCGGCATCATGGGCAGCTTGAGCGAGTTCGACCAGCGCTACCTCGCCGACAACTTCTCGGCCTTCCTCAACCGCGATTACCGGCGCGTCGCCGAACTCCACGTCGAGTCGGGCTGGGTTCCCGCCGACACCCGCGTCGACGAGTTCGAATTCGCCATTCGCGCGGTGTGCGAGCCGATCTTCGATCGCCCCATGAAGGACATCTCGGTCGGCAACCTGCTGCTGCGCCTGTTCCAGACGGCGCAACGCTTCCACATGGAAATCCTGCCGCAGCTGCTGCTGCTGCAGAAGACCCTGGTCAACGTCGAGGGCATCGGCCGGCAGCTCTATCCCGAACTCGACCTGTGGCGCGCCGCGCGCCCGGCGCTGGAGAACTTCATGCGCGAACGGGTCGGCGTGCGCCGCCTGGTCAGCACCTTCCGTGACAGCGTGCCGCGCTGGGCCGATCGCCTGCCGGAGTTGCCGGGGCTGGCCATGGAAGTGCTGGACCAGGTCAAGGGCGGGCGCATCAAGGTGCAGACCCACGATCCGACGCTCGAGTCGATCCGCGCCGAACTCAGGATCCTGCAGCGGCGGCTGGTCTTCGCCCTGGTCGGCGTGGGCCTGGTGATCTGCGCCGCGATTCTGTTCGGCATGCGCGCCGAGGAGACCTGGATGCTCGGGCCGTTACCGTTCAGCGTGTGGCTGTTCGGTGGCCTCGGCCTCGTCGCCACCCTGTTCGCGCTGCGCCGCGGCGGCAACTGAGGCGCCCTGCCACGCGGCCACGCGTGCCCGGCAGGCGCGCTCGGCGCGCAGGCTCGCCAGCGACACGATACGGATGCGCCCGGGCATGGGCAGGCGGGTACGCAGCACCGCGATGGTCTCGGGGTGCGGGTGGGCGATGCCGATGGCATCGCCACGCAGCTCGGCATGACGCACGAGATCTTCCAGTCGCGCGTTGATTGCCGCGGGCGTGCGCCGGTTGTCGAGGAAGACGTCGCGCGCGAGGTAGGGCACAGCCGCGCTGCGTGCCGCCTGCCGCGCGGCGCTGTGCGGGGTGGTGCGGCTGTCGACGAAGAGCAGGCCGGGGCGCGAGGTGGCGAGGGCACTCATCAGCCAGTTCATGCGCTCGGCGTCGCCGGTGAGCAGGCTGCCCATGTGGTTGTTGATGCCGTCGAGGTGGGGCATGGCGCCGAGTGCCGCCTCGAGGGCGGCGACGAAGGTCGGCCGATCCATGGCCTCGCGCAGGGCGCCCGGGCCGAGCAGCTCGTTGCGCGCCAGGGCTTCCATCGGCAGGTGCAGCAGGACTTCCTTGCCGGCAGCGTGGAGCTGCTCGGCGAGTTCGCGGCCGAAGGGCGTGAAGGGCAGGACGGCGAAGGTTTCCAGTGGCGCCAGGGCCGCGGCGTCGTGGTCGTGGCGCGGCTGGTAGCCGAGGTCGTCGATGATCAGCGCCACTGGCGGTGGTAGTCCGCGCAGCTCCAGGCAGGCCGACAGCGTCAACGCTGCCAGCCATGCGATGCCCACCCGCGGTGCCCCGCCTCAGGGTGCGGTGGCGGTCGTGTTGTTGCCGCTGCGGGCCTGTAACAGGGTCATGCCCTTGAGCATGTTGAGCGCCTCGTAGAGTTCGTAGTCACGCTCGGCCAGCGGTTGCTCGTCGTCGTCGCCCTCGGCCGCGTCGGCGTCATCCTCGACGTCGACCTCGACGGCGTCCTCCGGGTTGACCAGGTGGCGCTCGAGGTTCGCTTCCTTGACGACCTCGGAATTGCCCGAGGCGCGCGCGGCGAGCTTGAGCTTGTCCACCACGATGTCCGGCACGATGCCCTCGGCCTGGATCGAGCGCCCGGCCGGGGTGAAGTAACGCGCCGTGGTCAGCTTGAGCGCGGCGCGGTTGTTCATCGGCAGGATGGTCTGCACCGAGCCCTTGCCGAAGGTCTGGCGGCCCATGATCAGGGCGCGTTTCTGGTCCTGCAGCGCGCCGGCGACGATTTCCGAGGCCGACGCCGAGCCCTCGTTGACCAGCACGATGAGCGGTGCGCCACGCAGCAGGTCCGGTGGCTTGGCGGTGAACTCGAGCTGCGAGTCCTTGATGCGGCCCTCGGTGTAGACCACCAGTCCGGACTCGAGGAAGGCATCGGCGACCGACACGGCGGCGCCGAGGATGCCGCCGGGATTGTTGCGCAGGTCGAGCACGAGGCCACGCAGGCCGTCGTCACCGGCTTCGTTCTTGAGGTCGCGTAGGTGGCGGCGCAGGTCGTCGCCGGTAGGCCCCTGGAACTGCGAGATGCGAATGTAGCCGTAGCCCGGTTCGAGCATGCGGCTGCGCACCGAGCGGACTTTCACCAGGGCGCGGGTGATGGTGAAGACGAGCGGTTTTTCCTCGCCCTCGCGCACGACGGTGAGGCGGATGTCCGTGCCCGGCTTGCCGCGCATCTTCTTCACCGCGTCGTTCAGGTTCATGCCCTTGACCGGCGTGTCGTCGAGGCGAACGATGACGTCACCGGACTGGATGCCGGCCTCCTGTGCCGGGGTGCCGTCGATGGGGGCGATGACCTTGACGAAGCCGTCCTCCATGCCGACTTCGATACCGAGGCCGCCGAATTCGCCCGAGGTGCCCTCCTGCAGGTCGAGGTACTCCTCGGGATCGAGGTAGGAGGAATGAGGATCGAGGCCCGCGAGCATGCCGCGCATGGCATTCTCGATCAGGGTCTTGTCGTCGATGGCTTCGACGTAGTCCTTCTTGATCTTGTGGAACACCTCGACCAGCACGCGGATGTCGTCGATCGGTACCGGCTCGCGGGTGTCACCGGGCGCGGCGTCGGCGCTGTCGTCGATGGTGGCTTCGTCGCTCGCCGGGAGCGACTCGTCGCCGCTGACATCGCCAGCCGGGGTTGCGGCCGGCGGGGTCGCTTCCTCGGCGTGGACGGGCGCGGCTGCGCACATCACCAGCAGGGCGGCCAGCAGCAGGCGGGCCAGGGTTCCGTTCGGTTTCAGCATGGGCTGTCCCATAGTTGAGCGGGGATGACTAGCGGTGGCGCCGCGGTCGCGGGCGGCGGGTCGGAGATCCGTGCGGCCATCGCGACAGGGTCGTGCGGCAGCTCGTCAACGACGCGCGCACCAGGCGCGGGGGTCGAGGGGCCGCCCCGCGGCGCGCAGCTCGAAGTAGAGGCCGTGCGCCGCGCCGGCGCCGTCGTCGCCGACGGTCGCTATGGTATCACCGGCGGCGACGCGCGCGCCGGGTGCGACGACGATGCGCGCGGTGTTGCCGTACAGGCTCATGTAGCCATCGCCGTGGTCGATGATGACCAGGCGGCCGAGGTTGCGGAACCAGTCGGCGTAAACCACTTCGCCGGCCGCCACGGCATGCACCGCCTCGCCGCTGTGCGCGGCGATGACCACGCCGGCCCAGCGCGCGCCACCTTCGCGGTGTGCCTGGCCCGGGGCCTTGGCCACGCGGCCGGCCACCGGCCAAGCCAGCTTGCCTTCGAGTTCGCCGAAGCGAGCCGCCTGCGCCGCGCTCGCCGGTGCCTGTTCGAGGCGTTCCATCAGGGCCAGCAATTCGTGTTCGTCGTTCTCGAGCTGGTCCAGCCGCGCCTGCTCGTCCGCCATGCCGTGCTCGATGTCGGCGACGAGTGCGTTGCGCGCGTCGCGCAGGGCGGCGAGTTCGGCGATGTCGTCGGCGGCCTGCTGGCGCAGGCGCCGCAGGGTCTCGGCCTCGAGGCGCAGCGCGGCCGCGGCCGCCGCGCGCTGGGTCAGCTTGGCGTCGAGATCGCCGACGTCGTGGCCGTAGGCCCGCGCGATGTAGTCGTGGTAGGCGAGCTGGCGACTGACCGTGCGCGCCTCGCCCTGGTTGAGCAGCAGCTTGAGCCGCGGTTGCAGCGACAGGGCGTAGCGCGCGACGAGGTTGCGCGCGAGCAGCGCCTGGGCGTCGTCGACCCCGGCCGCCAGCCGTTCGCGCGCATCCTCGAGTTCGGTGATGCGCGCCTGCTTGGCCGCGATGCGCGCATCCAGCGCGGCGTGACGCGCGCTCGCCTCGGCGATGTCGCGCTCGAGGGCGAAGGCTGCTTCGCGCGCCGCGGTCAGGCGGCCGCCATCCGTGGCGAGGGCGGCACGGACCTCGCGGATGCGTTCGCGCACCTGCGCGAGATCGGGTGCGGCCGGCGCTGCGCCCGCGGCAAGGGTCAGGGCCAGCAGGGCGAACGGCAGTCGTCGCCGCAGGCGACGACCGGGAAGGAAGGGTGGGGAAAGGCGGGCGGCTTCGTGCTCAGGCGGCATCTTGCGCCGAGCGCTCGAGTGCGACCAGCGGGCGGCCGGTCATCTCCGGCGGTGCCTCCAGGCCCATCAGTCGGAGCAGGGTCGGGGCGAGGTCGACCAGGCTGCCGTCCGCGGCGAGCCGGCCGGCCCGGCCCACGTAGACCAGCGGAACGCGGTTGCTAGTGTGGGCGGTATGCGGTGCGCCGGCGGTGTACATCTGCTCCGCGTTGCCGTGATCGGCGGTGATGAGCACGTCGAACCCGTGCGCGCGCGCGGCCTCGAGCACGCGGCCGAGGCAGGCGTCGAGCGCCTCGATGCAGCGCACGGTGGCGTCGAACACGCCGGTGTGGCCGACCATGTCGGCATTCGCGTAGTTACACACGATGGCATCGTAGCGCTCGCTCGCGATCGCTTCGACCAGGCGCGCGGTGACCTCGGGTGCGCTCATTTCGGGCGCCAGGTCGTAGGTGGCGACGGCGGGCGAGGGCACCAGCACGCGGTCCTCGCCGGCGAACACCTGCTCTTCGCCGCCGTTGAAGAAGAACGTGACGTGGGCGTATTTCTCGGTCTCGGCGATACGCAACTGGCGCAGGCCATGCTCGGCGACGACCGCGCCGAAGGTGTGCGGCAGGTCGAAGGCGGGGAAGGCCACCGGCAGGTCGAACTGCTCGCCGTAGTCGGTCATGGTGACAAAGGCCGTCAGTGCCGGCGCCCGTGTACGCGCGAAGCCGTCGAAGTCGGCGGCGGTCATGGCCGTCGTGATCTGGCGCGCGCGGTCGGCGCGGAAGTTGGCGAACAGCACGACGTCGCCATCGGCGACCCGGTGCCGGGTACCGTCGGCCGTGATCACGGTCGGTTCGACGAACTCGTCGGTCTCGCCGCGGGCATAGGCCGCGTCCAGCGCGGCACCGGCATCGGCGGCGCTGTATGCCGCGTGACCCTCGACGATGGCGGCGTAGGCGCGCGCGACGCGGTCCCAGTTGTTGTTGCGATCCATGGCGTAGTAGCGGCCGCTGACGCTGGCGATGCGCGCACCCGGCGTCGCCGCGCAGTGCGCGGCCAGGCGCTGGAGCGAGGCTGCCGCGCTCTTCGGCGGGGTGTCGCGACCGTCGAGGAAGGCATGGACCAGGATCTCGCCGACGCCGTTGGCCGCGGCGAGATCGATCAGGGCGAGGATGTGGTCCTCGTGGCTGTGCACGCCGCCCGGCGACAGCAGGCCCATCACGTGCACCGCGTGGCCGCCGCTGGCGGCGGCGCGGCAGGCGTCGACGAACACCGCGTTATGGGCGAACTCGCCGCTCGCGATGGCCTTGCCGATGCGCGAGAAATCCTGGTCGATCAGGCGCCCTGCGCCGATGTGCATGTGGCCGACCTCGGAGTTGCCCATCTGCCGATCGGGCAGGCCGACATCGGTACCGGAGCAGCGGATGAGGGTGTGCGGCGCGTCCTGCATGAGGCCGTCCCAGACCGGGGTGCGGGCGGCGACGATCGCGTTGTGGTCGCTCTCGGGACTGTAACCCCAGCCGTCGAGGATGATGAGCAGGACCGGATGCTTGACTGTGGCCATGGCAGTGAATCGATGTGCGTCAGGTGGTCGAATCGGAGCGCGGCGGAAAGCCTGTCGAAGACGCCCGCACGCGAGCCGCCGCTGGCGTTGTTGCAGTGTATCATAGCGCCTCGCCCGAGCCCGGCGCCGCGACACGACGTGTCACGGGCGGCGCCCCGTCCCACGGAAAGACCATGCAGCAATTGTCCGAATTCGTCATCAACCACTGGATGCTGGTCACGGCCTTCTGCGTCGTCGCCGGCCTGCTTCTCGCCAACCTGATGAGCGCCGCCGGCGGCGTCTCGCCGGAAGCGGCGGTGATGCTGATCAACCGCGAGCAGGCCGTGGTGGTCGACGTGCGCGCGGACAAGGCCTTCGCCAGCGGGCACATCACCGGCGCGCTGCACGTGCCGCAGGCGAGCCTGGCCGACGCCCGCAGCCGCCTCGAAGCCTACAAGGATCGTCCGGTGCTGGTGTGCTGCGATACCGGCGCCACGGCCGGTGGCGTGGTCCGCCAGCTGCGCGGCTGGGGCATCGAGCGCGCCCAGGCACTCAATGGCGGCATCACTGCCTGGCGCGGCGCCAACCTGCCGCTGGAATCGAGCTGAACCCGGCGGCGCGGCGCGCCGCCCCCATCGAACATCAACGTTTCGCGGAGCATGCCAATCCCATGGCCGAACAGAACAACGCGGGCGCTGCCG
The DNA here is from genome assembly GCA_024235015.1 of Gammaproteobacteria bacterium. Taxonomy (GTDB): domain Bacteria; phylum Pseudomonadota; class Gammaproteobacteria; genus JACKNG01. The sequence continues at coordinate 166,994 of JACKNG010000002.1, read as the reverse complement.
CCCAGTCCGGGGTGACCGGGCAACTCGCCATCCAGAAGATCTACCTCAAGGACCTCTCGTTCGAGGCACCGAATTCGCCGCAGGTCTTCACCGAGCAGCTCAATCCCAAGGCCGACGTGCAGTTCGCCAACAACACCACGGCACTCGGCGAGGACAACCACGAGGTGGTGCTGACGGTGACCGTCAACGTCCAGCAGGACGGGCGTGCCATCTACCTCGTCGAGGTCCAGCAGGCGGGCATCTTCACCGTGCGTGGTTTCCCCGCCGAGCACCTGCCGGCGATCCTCGCCACCGCCTGCCCCAACACCCTGTTCCCGTTTGCCCGTGAAGCGATCTGCGACGCGGTGGTCAAGGGCGGTTTCCCACAGCTGCTGCTGGCCCCGGTCAATTTCGAGATCCTCTACGCGCAGGAAATGCGGCGGCGCCAGGAACAGGCCGGCGCGGCGAGTCACTGAGCGCCGCGACGCGCGGAAATGGCGCCGCCACGGGTACTGGTCGTCGGCGCCGGCGCTTGGGGCAGCGCGCTGGCCAACGTCTGTGCCCGCGCCGGCGCGCAGACCTGGCTGTGGGGACGCGACGCCGCGGTCCTCGCCAGCATCGCCCGCGAGCGCCGTCACCCGCGCTTGCCGGCCAACTGGGTGTTCGACGAGGCCATCGTGCCGCTGCTGGCACTCGACGACCTGCCGGCGGTCGATTGCGCGATTTTCGCCGTCCCCTTCCAGACCCTCGCCGCGGTCATGGCCGAGCTCGGCGCGCGCATCGCGCGCCCCGGCGCCGTGGCCTGCGCGAGCAAGGGCTTCGAACTCGACAGCGGGCGGCTCGCCCATGAAATCGCCGCCGACGCGTGGTCGCCCGCAATGCCGTTCGCCCAGGTCTCGGGGCCCAATTTCGCCGGCGAGGTGATGCTCGGCCTGCCGGCCGCGATCACCGTCGGCTGCGCGCATGCCGCGCTCGGTGAGCTGCTGGTGCGCGCGCTGCACGGCCCGCGTTTCCGTGCCTACCTCACGAGCGACGTGGTCGGGGTCGAGATCGGTGGCGCGCTCAAGAACGTCATGGCGATCGCCGCGGGCATCGCCGATGGCCTGCACCTGGGGGCCAACAGCCGCGCTGCCCTGATCACCCGGGGCCTGGCCGAGATGGCCCGCTTCGGCCTCGCCCGCGGCGGCCGCATGGAGACCTTCATGGGCCTGTCCGGGGTCGGCGACCTCGTGCTCACCTGTACCGACGACCTGTCGCGCAATCGCCGTTTCGGCCTCGCGCTCGGCCACAGCGGTGACCCGGAACGGGCGGCGGTGCAGACCGGCGCGCTGGTCGAGGGGGTACCGACCGCCCGCGCCGTTGCCGTGCTCGCCGCCGCGGCCGGCATCGCCACCCCCATCGTCGATGCCGTCGCTGCCGTGGTCGATGGCGGCCTGAGCCCGGCCGAGGCGGTGAACCGCCTGCTGGCGCGCGATCCCACCGCCGAAACCGATTGATCCGGGTGCCCCTGGCGGGCGCCACCACCCCACATCTTGCGTCTCGCGCGCTGGCTGCCCCAAGCGGGTGGGGTCGCGGCTGTCCCGGTTCGGGCCCAGCCGCATTCTGCGGGTTTATTGTCTCAAAAATATGTTTGACTTTTATATAGTTAGAGTTTATTTCTATTCTTGATTGTTAGGATTTGGCCGGGGCTCGATGCGCGCCGGCTGCAAGGAGATCGGTCCTGGTGTTGAAGTGGTTCCGGACAGCGTCGGCGTCATCGGGGCTGATCGCCCTGTGTCCCGGCGGGGATGGCATCGCGGCAGCCCGGGTCAGTCGCGGTGCGGGTACCGCGCCCCTGCTCGAATGGGTCGATTACCTGCCGGCCACGCGCAGCGACACCAATCGCGCGACGGCTCTGCGCCAGATGCTCACCACGCACGGCGCGCACGGGCAGCCCAGCACGAGCGTGCTGCCGACCGGCGACTATCACCTGCTGCTGCTCGAAGCGCCCGCCGTACCGGCCGAGGAATTGCGCGAAGCGGCCCGCTGGCGGGTCAAGGACCTGATCGATTTCGACGTCGAAGAGGCCGTCGTCGAGGTCTTCCGCACGCCGCCGATGAAGGGGGGGCGCGACAACATGGTCTACGCCGTGGTTGCGCGTGAGCAGGCCGTGCGCCGGCTCATCGACGAGATCGAGGGGGTCGAGCAACCGCTGGCCTGCATCGACATCCCGGAATTCGCGCTGCGTAACGTCACCGCACAACTCGCCGAGGATGTCGCCGGGGTTGCGTTTCTCCATCTCGAGGCCGATGCCGGGCTGGTCGTCATCACGCGCCAGGGCGAGCTGTACCTGTCGCGCCGTTTCGAGGGCAGCGTGGCGCGCCTGCTGGCGTCGGCCGGTGCCGGGGTCAGCGCCGAGAACGAGGGTTTGCTCGACACGGTGGTGATCGAGATCCAGCGATCGCTCGACTACTACGAGAGCCAGTTCGCCCAGCCGCCGGTGCGCAACCTGGTGGTGGCCCCGCTGGCGCAGCCGTTCGAGGGCCTGGAGGCCTACCTCGGCAGCCAGCTCGGTATCGCGGCGCGTCGCCTTGCGCTCGACGCGTTGATCGAATGCGCGAGCCCGCCGGACGAGCGCGTCGGCGCGCGCTGCCTGGTCGCCGTCGGCGCCGCCCTGCGCGAGCTGGAGGCGGTGGCGTGAAGCAGGAGATCAATCTCTACCAGCCGCACCTGCGGCCGCGCCGGGTGGTGTTGCCGGCGGCGACGATGGCGCGTATCGGCGTGGTCGTGATGCTGGCCCTGGCCGGACTGACGGCCTGGGGGCAGGCGCAGCTCGAGCCGGTGCGTGCGCGTGCGCGCGCGGCCGAGGCCGATGTCGAGTTCAGCCGCCAACGCCTGGAAGACACGCGCGTGAAGTTCCCGCCGCGGCAGCCCGACCCGGCGCTCGCCGCGGCGTTCGAACGGCGCCAGCACACGCTCGATCAGACCCGCCAGATCGTCACCCGCCTGCGCAGCGGGGCCTACGGCAGCACGGCCGGGCTGTCGAGCCTGCTCGTCGGGCTCGCGCGCCAGCACGTCGAGGGTACCTGGTTGACCGGCGTCAAGGTCGGCAGCGGGGGCCGCGCCGTCGGGCTCACCGGCAAGACCCTGCTGCCGGAACTCGTACCTGCCTACCTCGAACGGCTGTCGCAGGAAGCTTCGTTCCGCGGCAAGGCCTTCAGCGCACTCGACCTGAGTGCCGTGAGTGATGGCCTGGGGGAGATCGCCTTTGCCGTGCACACGCCGGGCATCGCCCTGGAGGAAGCACCGTGAAGGCGGCCTGGGAACGTTTCGCGGCACGCGTCGATGCCCTGACGACCCAGGAGCGCGTACTGCTCGCCAGCGCCACCCTGCTGGTGGCGGTGCTCGGCTGGTACCAGTTCGTCTACGAGCCGATGCTGCTCGAGCGTCAGCGCCTGCACAACCAGATCCTCGGTTGGCAGACCCAGTCCGCCGCGACCGACCTGCAGACCGCACAGGTGCTCGAGGCTTCGCAACGCGACCCCGATGCGCCGTTGCGCGAGCGGCTGGCGGCGACCGACGCACAGATCGCGCAGAACGAGAGTGCCATCCGCGAGCTCGCCGGCCAGCTCGTCGAACCCCAGCAGATGGCCCCGATCCTGCGCAGCGTGCTGGAGCAGGTCGCCGGGCTGGAATTCGTCGCTCTGGAGGGGCTGGGCGCGGAACCCCTGTTGCCGCCGGACGCCGCGCAGGCGGCGGGCGATGTACCGATCAATGCGTTCCGCCATGGATTCCGCATCAGCTTCCGTGGCAGCTACCTCGACGCGCTGGCCTACCTGCGGGCGCTGGAAGCCTTACCCTGGCGGTTCTTCTGGGACGGTCTCGACATCGAGGTCGAGAGCCATCCCCAGGCCCTCATCGAGGTGGTCGTCTACACCTTGAGCCTCGACCGGAGCTGGATCGGTGTCTAGGCCGACACCACGACCACGCCGGCGGCTGCTGGTCGGCCTCGCCATCGTGGCCGCTTGCGGGCTCGTCCCGCGCGGGCTGCAGGCTGCCGCCGACGCCCCGCTGACCGACCCGACGCGCCCGCCGCTGACCCACGAATCGGCGCTGGAACGACGGGCGGTGACCGAACCGGAGTCGTTCACGGTCACCGCCATCCGTATCAGCCCCCACGATCGCCGCGCGCTCGTCAACGACCAGCTCGTCGGTATCGGCGACCGGGTCGGGGCGGGGCGGGTGGTCGAGATCACGCCCGGCGCGGTCGTCATCGAATACCTCTCGGAACGTAACCGTATCGCCCTGCTGCCGGCCCGCGTCCGGCGCACGGCCGCTGCACGCTGACGCAAAGGCAGTCCCATGCTTCGAATCTCGCTCACCCGAATCCCCCGACGCGGCAGCCTGCTCGCATTCGCCCTGCTGCTGGTCGCCTGCGCAAACCCGGCCCCGCGCACGGCCACGCTCGAGCAGATCGACGGCGTGCTGGCGGACGGTGGCCAGGAGCACCGCACCAGCGACGCGGTGCCGCCCGACGTCGCCGACGAACTCATCCCGACGCTGCGGCTGGACGTGCCGGCGGTGCCCGAGATCGTCGACGTCCAGCGTTTCGACATCGCCGTCAACGACGTGCCCGCGGTGCAGTTCTTCATGAGCCTGATCGACGGCACCGACTACAACATGGTCGTCCATCCCGAAGTCACCGGGCAGATCTCGCTCAACCTCAAGAACGTCACCATTCCCGAGGTGCTCGAGGCGGCGCGCGACGTCTACGGTTTCGAATTCGAGAAGACGCCGTACGGTTTCCAGGTGCTGCCGGCGCGCCTCGAAGCACGGGTCTACCAGATCAACTACCTCAACGTCGCGCGCAGCGGCACCTCGTCGACCTTCGTCAGTTCCGGCACGCTGCAGGAGGGCCCGGGCGCGACCAACATCGGCGCCAGCGCCGTCGACGACGTCCAGTTCAGCAGCGATGGCCGCGGCCAGCGCACCGTGATCGGTACGCAGATCTCCACGGTCCATCCCGAGACCTCGTTCTGGCGCGAACTGCAGGTCTCGCTCGAGGCCATCGTCGGCAACGGCGAGGGCCGCAGCGTGGTGGTCAATCCCCAGTCGGGGGTGGTGGTGGCGCGTGCCATCCCGACCGAGCTGCGCGAGATCGAAGCCTTCCTGCGCGCGACCCAACTGATCGCCCAGCGCCAGGTCATCCTCGAGGCCAAGATCCTCGAAGTCGAGCTGTCCGACGGTTTCCAGTCCGGCATCAACTGGGCCAGCGTGCTCGGCAGTTTCACCATCGGCCACACCGGCGGCGGTACCAACCTGGTCGGCGAATCGGGCCTGAGCGACCTCGCCGGCGTCGCCGTCGACCAGTTCCCGGGCCAGACCGCCATCGGCGGCGTGCCGGCCTCGGCCTTCGGCGGGGTGTTCTCACTCGCCGTCAGCGGCAGCGATTTCACCGCCTTCCTCGAACTGCTGGAGTCGCAGGGCAACGTGCAGGTGCTGTCGAGCCCGCGCATCGCGACGATGAACAACCAGAAGGCCATCATCAAGGTCGGTACGGACGAATTCTTCGTCACCGACGTTTCCACGACCACCATCACCAGCAACACCACCCAGACCACGCCGAACATCGAGCTGACACCGTTCTTTTCCGGCATCGCGCTCGACGTCACGCCGCAGATCAGCGAGGGCGGCGAGGTCATGCTGCACGTCCACCCGACCGTCAGCCAGGTCCGCGACCAGCAGAAGAACATCGCCATCGGCGGTATCAACCAGACCCTGCCACTGGCGCGCAGCACGGTGCGCGAGTCGGACTCGATCGTGCGTGCGCGCAGCGGCCAGCTGGTCGTCATCGGCGGCCTCATGCAGGACCGCGACAGCGAGCAGGACGCCAAGACGCCGGGACTCGGCGATCTGCCCGGGGTCGGTGCGCTGTTCCGCCACAAGCGCACCGAATCGAGCAAGAGCGAGCTGGTCATCCTGCTGCGTCCGATCGTGCTGGAAGGCGACGACCAATGGGCCGACGCCTTCGGCGAGACCAGCGAGAACGTCGACCGACTGGAGCGCGAGCTGGCCGCATGGAAGGCTCGCCGCCACAGCGGCATCGGCTACGGCAAACCCGATCCGTGACGGCCACCCGGCCGCTTACCCGAGGCGCGAACGATGTACCTGGAACACTTCGGCTTACGCGAAATGCCCTTCACCCTGACTCCGGACACGGCGTTCTTCATGAGCCGGGCCGGTTACCAGGATGCACTCAACGTGCTGTTGGTCGCGCTGCGCAGCGGCGAGGGCTTCGTCAAGGTCACCGGCGAAGTCGGCACCGGCAAGACCATGCTGTGCCGTACCCTGCTCAAGACGCTGGGTGAGGATTTCGCCACCGCCTACATCCCCAATCCCTACCTGCGCCCGACCACGCTGCTGCTCGCCATCGCCGACGAACTCGGCATCGACTATCCCGAGAAAATCGGCCAGCACGCTTTCATGCGCCTGCTCAACCAGGCCCTGCTCGATATCCACGAGGGCGGCCGGCGCGTGCTGGTGTGCCTCGACGAGGCGCAGGCCATGCCGTTGGAGACGCTCGAGACGCTGCGCCTGCTGACCAACCTCGAGACCGAGAAGAGCAAGCTCATCCAGGTCGTGCTGTTCGGCCAGCCCGAACTCGACGGCGTGCTCGAGCAACCGTCGATCCGCCAGTTGCGCCAACGCATCACCTTCGCCTACCAGATCCAGCCGCTCAACCGTGTCGGCATGGAACACTACGTCGCCCACCGCCTGGCCGTGGCCGGGCATGCCGGGCCGCCGCTGCTCGGCAAGCGCGCGCTCGACCAGCTGCATGTCGGCAGCGCCGGCGTGCCGCGCCTGGTCAACATCCTCATGCACAAGGCACTGATGTCGGCCTTCGGCACCGGCACTGCCCGCATCGAACCGCTGCACGTGGCACGGGCCATCGCCGATACCTCGGATGCGCGTCGCTGTACCGAGCGCCCGCTGTGGTGGCGACGGCTGCCGCGGCGCTGGCTGGCCGGCAGCGTGGGCGCAGCCGCGGTGGCCGGCATCGGCTTTGCCGCGCTGCATGCCGGCGATGTCCTGGCGATGCTGCCGTGAGCCTCATCAACCAGATGCTGAGCGACCTCGAGCTGCGCCGCGGCGGGTCGCTGCCGAGCGGCGCCGGCGCACTCGATGGCCTGCAGGCGGCCGGTGGCCCCGGCGTCGTCGGACCGCGCGCGACGTGGCCGGCCTCGCCGTTGTTGCTGGGCATGCTGCTGGGGGTCGCCGTCGCTGCCTTGACCCTGAGCACGGCCGATGGCCGGGCCTGGCGGGCGGCGCCACCGCCCGCGCCGCTGCCCGCTGCGCCGGCGCCCGTGGTCGCATCGCCCGTGCCGGCGGCGCCGGGCGGGAGCGATGCCGTCGCTGCCGCCACGGCGGAGCTGATCACCTACGCCTTTCCGGCGCCGCAGGATGCCCTGCTACTCGACGAGCCGGAACCCGAACCGCGCCTGGCCGAGCCGCCGCGCGCGAGCGGCGCTGCGCTGCCGGACGAGGCCGCGGCCGCAGGGGCGCCCGTCGCCAACGGCAGCGCCGACCTCACCAGCGCGCCGCTGGTCGAACGTCCCGGCAGCATCTCCATGGCCGCCGCGGTCACACCGCCGGCCGACGTCGAGTACGCCGCGCTCGCCGCCCGCCGCGCCCGTGAGCGTGGCCCCGCCCTGGTTGCCGCGTTCGCCGACTTCGTCGCGCGTTTCCCGCATCACGTGGCGGGACGGGTCAGCCTGGCGGCGGAGGCGCTGCGCACTGGCGACAGCGCGCAGGCCCGCGCCGCCCTGGTCGACGGCCTGCGGCGCGACCCCGGCGAGTACCGCTACGCCCTGATGCTGGCACACCTGGAAATGGATGCCGGCAAACTCGATGCCGCGCTGAGTGTCCTCGGCCCGGCCACCGCGCCACCCGCCGAGCGTGCCGAACACCTCGCCTTCGTCGCCGCCCTCGAACAGCGTCGCGGCGCTCATGATGCCGCCGTCGCTGCCTATCGCGAGGCGCTCGAGCACGAGCCCGGGCGCGGCGCCTGGTGGGTCGGTCTCGGCATCTCGCTCGCCGCGCGCGGCGAGGACGGTGCGGCCGCGCTCGCCTTCGAGCGCGCACTCGGTGACCGGGCCCTGTCGCAGCGCCTGCGCGAGTATGCCGGGCGCGAAGCCGCCCGCCACGGTGGTGGCGCCTGAGCGTCATGGGCAGCCGGCGCAAGATCCGCCTCGGTGACCTGCTCGTCGAGCAGGGGCAGATCACCGCGGCGCAGCTCGACGAAGCGCTCAGCGCGCAGAAGACCTCCGGCGCCAAGCTCGGCACCATCCTGGTCGAACACGGCTACGTCAGCGAGGACCAGCTGCTCGACCTGTTGTCCAGCCAGCTCGGCATTCCGCTGATCGATCTCGTGCATTACCGCTTCGAGGCCGAGACGGTGCGCCTGATCCCCGAGATCCACGCCCGCCGCTTCCGGGCCATCGCCCTCAAGAAGCAGCCCGACAGCCTGCTGGTGGGTTTCGCCGACCCGACCAACATCTTCGCCTTCGACGAGCTCTCGCGCATCGTCGGCCAGCCGATCGAGATGGCGGTGGTGCGCGAGCAGGACCTGATGGCGGCGATCGACACGCTGTACCGTCATGCCGAGAAGATCTCGGGTTTCGCCGAGGAACTCGACAAGGAACTGTCGGAGAGCGACTTCGACGTCGACCGGCTCACCGCGGCCGACGTCACCGACGCGCCGGTGGTCAAGCTGTTGCAGTCACTGTTCCAGGATGCCGTGCAGATCAAGGCCTCCGACATTCACATCGAACCCGACGAGGGGGTGCTGCGCATCCGCCAGCGGGTCGACGGCGTGCTGCAGGAGCAGGTGCTGAACGAGAAGCGTATCGGCGCCGCGCTGGTCCAGCGGCTCAAGCTGATGGCCAGCCTCGACATCTCCGAGAAGCGCCTGCCCCAGGACGGCCGCTTCAGCCTGCGCGTGCTCGACCGCGCCATCGACGTGCGCATGTCGACCATGCCGGTGGCCTACGGCGAAGCGGTGGTGCTGCGCCTGCTCGACCAGACCGAGGGCGTGCGCGAGCTGGCCCAGCTCGGCATGCCGAAACATCTCATGAACCGCTTCCGCGGCGTGGTGCGCCGGCCCCACGGCATGGTCATCGTCACCGGGCCGACCGGCAGCGGCAAGACCACCACGCTGTACGCCGCACTGCGCGAACGCAACGTGCCGGAGACCAAGATCATCACCGTCGAGGACCCGGTCGAGTACCGCCTGCCGCGCATCAACCAGGTCCAGGTGCATGCCGACATCGGTCTCACCTTCGCGCGCGTACTGCGCTCGACCCTGCGCCACGACCCCGACGTCATCCTGGTCGGCGAGATGCGCGACGAGGAAACCGTCGAGATCGGCCTGCGCGCGGCGATGACCGGCCACCTCGTGCTGTCGACCCTGCACACCAACGACGCCATCAGCTCGGTCGGGCGCCTGCTCGACATGGGCGCCCCGGGCTTCCTGCTGGCCTCCTCGTTGCACGCGGTACTGGCGCAGCGGCTGGTCCGGCGTGTCTGCCGGAGCTGTGCCCAGGCCCACGCGCCGACCGTGCAGGAAGCGGCCTGGCTGTCGCTGAGCATCGGTGCCGACGCCCTCGACCACGAGTATCACCACGGCGTCGGTTGTCGGCATTGCAACAACACCGGTTACCACGGCCGTATCGGTGTCTACGAACTGCTCGAGATCGACGGCCCGCTGGCCGATGCCCTGGCGCGCGAGGACACCGCCGCCTTCGAAGCGGCGGCGCGCCAGGCCAAGGGCTTCATGCCGCTCGACCGCGTCGCCTACGCCTACGCCCGTCACCACATCACGACGCTGGAAGAAGTCGTACGCATCTCGGCCGACATCGCCACCCTGAGCGAGCCCGAGGACGACACCCTCGAGGCGATCGAGCCGGCGGAGGCCTGAGCGTCGATGAGCCCGTTCGGATTTCACCGCCTGCACCCCGCCTGCGCCAGCGACTGCACGCCGTCGCGGTGCAGCACCGCGCCGCCGGCCGCAGCGGGTGGTGCGTTGCGCTCCGGCGGGAGGTCCTGACGCATGGCGCATTTCAAGTATCGCGGGCGCGACGGCGGTGGTGGCGTGGTCGAGGGCGTGCTGGAGGCGTCCAGCCGCGACGCCGTGGCCAGCCAGTTGATGGCCGGTGGCATCGTCCCCGTCGACATCGCCGAGCAAGCCGCGGCCGGCGGCGGCGACGTGCTCGCCGGCCTGCGCGCGGCGCTCACCCGGCGGCCGCCGGATCTCGAGGACCTGATCCTGTTCTCACGCCAGATGTACACCCTGCTGCGGGCCGGCGTGCCGATCAACCAGGCCATGGCTGGGCTGGCGCGATCGAGCCGCAACGAGGTCCTGGTCGCCGCGCTCGGTGACATCCGCGCCGACCTCGAGAGCGGCCGGGAATTCTCCACCGCGCTGGCGCGCCACGGCGACGTCTTTCCCAGCCTGTTCGTCAACACCGTGCGGGTCGGTGAGAATACCGGTCGTCTCGACGACGCCCTGTTGCGCCTGGCCGAGTACCTCGAACTCGAGCGCGATACCCGCGCCCGCATTAAGAGCGCGCTGCGTTACCCGAGCTTCGTCGTCATCGCCATCGGGCTCGCCATCGGCATCATCAACGTCGTCGTCGTGCCGCAGTTCGCGCGGGTGTTCGAGCGCGCCAAGGTCGAACTGCCGCTGGCCACGCGCATCCTGATCGGGACTTCGGATTTCTTCGTCGCCTGGTGGCCGCTGATGCTGGTCGGCCTGATCGCGGGCTGGTTCGGAGTGCGCGCCTGGGTGCGCACGCCACGCGGCCGCTACCAGTGGGACCGCCACAAGCTGCGCCTGCCGGTCGTCGGCAGCATTCTCTACCGCGCCACGCTGGGGCGTTTCGCGCGCTCGTTCTCGATGTCGCTGGCCTCGGGTGTGCCGCTGCTGCAGGCCTTGTCGACGGTCTCGCGGGCCATCGACAACGAGTACGTCGGCCAGCGCATCGCCGAGATGCGCAGCGGCATCGAGCGTGGCGACAGTCTCACCCGCAGTGCCGCGCATACCGGCATGTTCTCGCCCCTGGTCCTGCAGATGCTGTCGGTGGGGGAGGAGTCGGGTGCCATCGACGACCTGCTCGCCGAGGTCGCCGGCTTCTACGAGCGCGAGGTGGACTACGACATCAAGAACCTGGCCCAGGCCATCGAGCCCATCCTGATCGTGGTCATGGCCGTGCTGGTGTTGATCCTGGCGCTGGGCGTGTTCCTGCCGATGTGGGACATGGCCGCGGTCAAGCTGCGCAACTGACTCTGCGACGCCGGTATGCATGGCCATCACCACCACAGCGCTGCGACGCAACCTGAGCCGCTTCGAGCTGGCGCTCGCGGTGCTGGTGCTGACCGTGCTGGTGACGCTGTTCCTGCGGCGCATGGAAAGCGTTTCGGCGGCGGCCGAGGAGGCGATGGTGCGGACCCGGGTGCAGGACATGCAGGCGCGCCTGATGACCTTGCGCGCGGGTTTCGTCAGTGGCGAACTCGGCGGGCGGCCCGTGCAGGTGGACGACGTCGTGCGCCTGCTCGCCCGCGGCGACGTGCCGTGGGTGGCGACGGCACGGGGATTCGACTGGGCCACCGTGCCGGAGGGCAGCTGGGTGTATTTCGAGGACCGGCGCGAGTTCGCCTACCGCGTCATCCATCGCGAACGCTTCGCCGCCGCGGGCGGCGACCCGCTCCAGCTGCGATTCCAGCTCGAGGTACTGCGTGCCGCTACAACGCCTGGCGGATCCGGCGCGGGACGCATCGTCGGCGCGCGCCTGGTGCCGCTGGCCAGCGCCGCCTGGACGGCCGAACCGTGACGCCAGCCGCCCGGTCCGCCAGGTGGCTCGCGCGGCGCGCGCAGGGGGCCGTGAAACAACCGCGGTTGTGCCTTACATTTGGCGACCGCGACGGGTTGCCGGCGTTGCATGGCTTGTCATGCGACGCCACGGATTGAAAGACAGGAACTAGGGAGACATCACCATGCAGCGACGCCAAGCCGGCTTCACCCTGATCGAACTCATCTCGGTCATCGTCATCCTCGGCATACTGTCCGCCTTTGCCATCCCGCGCTTCGCCAACCTCGAAGTGCAGGCGCGCCAGGCTTCCGCCGAAGGGCTCGGCGGGGCGATGCGCAGCGCCCTGGCGCTGGTCCACGCGGTGTGGCTGGCCAACGGCGGTAGCGGTACCACGGTGACGATGGAGAACCAGGCCATCAACGTCGATACCAACGGCTACCCGTCGTCGGCCACCGAGCTGGCCAATGCGCTGACGGTCAACCCGGTGGGTAATGGCTACAGCCTGAGTGGCAGTGCCTTCAGTCCCGATGGCGCGACCGCGCCGGCGAGCTGCAAGGCCGAGTTCGTCGCCGGCAACCCGCCGACCATCAACGTCGTCACCACCGACTGCAACTGATCCCGCGCGCCGGTGCCCCGTCGGCCCGCGGGGAAGCTGGCGGCGGGCGCCGTCCGGGTGGCCGGTGGTGGCGGACACCCGCACACGGCCACCCTGATCGCCGGCGGCCTGTTGCTGCTCGGCGTCCTGCTGCAGGGCTTCGAGCCGTGGTCGCTGGCCGCGCTCGGCCTCGGGCTGATCTTCGCCGTTGCCATTGCCGCCGCCCGCGCCTACCGGGCCGCACAGCGTTTCGAACCGCGGCCGGTCGATGGGCTGATCGCGGCGCTGGCGGCCTGGTTCATGTGTGCCGCCTGGCTCGGCGCGATCGCCGACAACGCCGCGGTGGCGACGTTCCAGCAGTTGCCGCTGGTCCTGGCCTACGCCATTGCCCGCCTCGCGCCGCCCGACTGGCGACGTCTCGAGGCGCTAGTCGCCGTCGTCGCTGCCGCGCTCGCCGTACTGGCTTTCCTCGAACCCCTGTTCGCCGCCGGCGCCGGCCAGTCGGTGACCTTCGTACAACGCAACTCGCTGGCCGGCTACCTGCTGATGGCCGCGTTCGTGATCCTGCCGGGTCTCGCACGCAGCGCAGGTCGGGCGCACCGCTGGGCCTGGGGGACGGCGTTGTTCCTGGCCGCGTTCGGGGTCTTCTTCACCACCAGCCGCGCCGCCCTGGCCGCTTTCGTCGTCGCCTTCGCCGGCTACCTGCTCGGCAGCGGTCGGGCCGGCCGCCAGCGCGGCGGACTGCTCGCCCTGGCCATCGTCTTATGGGCCTTCCTCGCCGCCGACCTGGCGCTGAAGGGCGACGCCGTCGATGCCCTCGGTGCGCTGCGCGCGGCGTCGCCCGAGCTCGCGTTGCGTGATGATATCGACGACCAAGCGAAGTATTTCGACCTCCTGCACGGACGTGCCGCGGAGTTCGAGCTGTCGACCGCGGCGCGCGAGCGCCTGGCGTCCGCCAACGAGCGCTTCCTGATCTGGAACGGCGTGCTGCGGCTGCTGCCACATGTGCCCTGGCACGGCTTCGGACCGGGCAGCTTCGGGCGCGTCTTCCCGCGCTGGAGCCTGCCCGCGGATCGTTCCGACCGGCTCTACGCGCACAGCGACCTGCTGCAAATCTACGTCGAACTCGGCTGGCCGGGACTCGGCTTCGTCGTCCTGCTCGGTCTCGCCGTGTGTGGCGCGCGCATCGGCCTGCCGCGGCATGCGGGGGCGCAGCGCCGCGAGGGTGCCGACGCGGCCCTGTGGAGCGTCGCCGCCGTTGCCATGCATGCCGTGTTCGATTTCGATTTCTACGTGCCGGCAACGTTGATCCTGGTCGGCTTCGTGCTGGCACGGCTGGTCGACGTGACCGCGGTGGCCCCGGCGCGGCGCGGTCCGCCGCCGGCGCGCCTGATGCGCCCGGCCGTGGCCGCTTTCGTCGGTGGCAGCCTGGTCGTGATGGCGACCTGGACCCTGGTCGCGGCGCTGGCCATGACGGTGTTCTACGAACGCGGGGTTGCGGCGCTCGTCGCCGGTGATACGCGGCGCGCGGAAGCGGCCCTGACCACCGCGGCGCGCTTCCAGCCCAGTGCGGCGATCGAGGTCGCGCGCGCCCACCTGTTCCTCGCCGCGGCCGAGGCCAGCGACGGGGCTGCCCGTCGCGCCGCCCTGGCCGAGGTCGAACGGCACCTGGCGAGCGCCGATGCGCTCGATCCCTACAGTGCGGCCATCCCGTACGCGCGCATGCTGCGGGCACTCGCCCGCGACGCCGCCGACCCGCTGCGCGCGGCCGAAATCGAGCGCCACTTCGCCGCCACGATGCGCCGCGATCGGCGCTTCTTCCCGGCCCGCCTGGCCCTGGCGCGCTTCCTCGTCGCCCAGGGCCGCCCACGCGCCGCGCGCGGCGTCCTCGAAGCCGGCCTGGCGGCGGCTTTCCCGCGTCACGTCCAGGCGCTCGACTATCTCGGGCTCTTGCGCGAGCTGCGCGCGCGCGACCAAGATGAGACGGGCGTCGCGGCGGCAGAACGCGACTTGCGGCGCATGCGCAGCGCGTTGGGGATGGAGACATGACCCGTAGCGGGAACCGCGAAAACGGCTACAGCCTGATCGAACTGATCTCGGTGATGGTCATCGTGGGCGTGCTGGCGGTCGCCCTGTTGCCGCGCTTTGCCGATGTCGACGTGTTCGCGTCGCGCGGCTACTTCGAGGAAGCCCTGGCGGCGACGCGTTATGCCCACAAGCTCGCCATGGCCTCGGGCTGCAGTATCGAAGTGCGCTTCGACGCCACCGCGGACAGCTTGCGCGTGGCGCGCTGGACGGCCGGCGGCGACTGCACCGTGCGCAGCGGCGCGGCGCTGCCGGTGGCGCGGCCGGGCGGTGGCGGGGAATACGTCAGCACAGCGCCGTCCGGGGTCGACGTGGCAAGTGACCTGACGTTCTATTTCGACCGCGTCGGGCGCCCGCACGACAGCGCCGGCAACCTCGTCACCAATCCGGCCGCACTCACCGTCGACATCGGCGGGCGGCGCCTGCAGGTGATCCCCGAGACCGGCCTGGTGACGGAGTCCTGAGCGCGTGAGGCGACGTGGCGGCGATCGCGGCGCGACCCTGATCGAGCTGATCGCGGCGATCGTGGTGGTCTCGATCGCGACTGTCGGCGTGCTGCTCGCGTTGTCCGGTGCCGTCGGTCATTCCGCCGACCCGATGGTGGAGCAGCAGGCCATCGCGGTGGCCGAGGCCTATCTCGAAGAGGTCACGCAGGCGGCCTTCTGCGATCCCGATTTCCTCGCGCCCGGACAGACCTGCCGCGCCCAGTGCACGGTGAACGCCTGTGGGACCTGCGGCGGCGGTGCGCTGCGGGAGGCCGAGCGCAGCCTCTACGACGACGTCTGCGACTACGACGGCATCGCCGACGGCGGCGCCCGCGATCGCAACGGCAACCCCATCGCCGGCCTCGCTGCCTATGCCGTCACCGTCGCGGTCGACGACGACGCGAGCCTCGGCAACCCGGCCATCAGCGGCGCGGCGGGCGCCGTGGTGAGAATCGATGTCGCGGTCACGCACCCGGGGCTGAACGACCCCGTCGTGCTGTCCGCGTTTCGGGCCAACGCGCGGTGAACCGGATGCACGCGCGCGGCTTCACCCTGATCGAACTCGTCGTCGTGATCCTGCTGACCGCGGCCGTCGCGGCCCTCGCCGGGCGCAACGTCACCGGCCCCGTGCTCGGTTTCGTCGATACCAGCCGTCGCGCGGCGCTGGTCGACGCCGGTCATACCGCCATCACCCGGATCACGCGCGAGGTACGCCTGGCGTTGCCGAACAGCGTGCGCATCGACGGCGGCAACGCGCTGGAGTTCCTGCGTACGCGCACCGGGGGACGCTACCGGGTCGCCGCCGACCCGGCATTGCCGCTGTCCGACCCGCTCGAGTTCAGCGGCGGCGACACGCGCTTCGACGTCCTCGGCGCGCTGCGCGCCTTCGGGCGCATCTGCGCCGGTACCAGCCCCAGCTGCGGTGGTCCGGCCGCATCCACCGCCGCCTGCATGGCCGATCCGCGGCTCGACTGCCTGGTCGTCTACAACACCGGTCAGCCGGCGGACTGCAGCCTGCTGCCGAGCGGGCGCACCAATGCCTACTGCGGCGACAACGTGGCCGGTATCGATGTCGCCGACAGCGGCGCGGGAACCCTCGCTTTCGTCATCGATGGCGGTGCTTTCCCGCTCGCGTCGCCCAACCAGCGCTTCCACGTCGTCGACACCCCGGTCAGCTACCTGTGTGACCTCGGCACGCGCACCCTGCGCCGTTACGACGGCTACCCCATCGGTGCCACCCAGCCCAGCGTGGCCAGCCCGCCGCCGGTCAGCGGGCGGGTGCTGGCGACCGACGTCACCGACTGCGAGTTCAGCTACGACCCCGGCACGGCGACGCGGGCCGCGCTGGTCGCGGTACGCCTGACGCTCGCCGACGCCGACGCGCCGGGCGAGCGGATCGTGCTCTACCAACAGGCCCACGTGGCGAACACGCCATGAACGGGCGACCCGGCAGGCAGCGGGGGGTGGCCCTGGTGGCCGCGATCTTCCTCATCGTGGTGGTCGCCCTGCTGGCCGGTTTCCTGGTCAGCATGCTGAGCGCGAGTCGCACCGCCTCGGCCTATGCCGCGGTCGAGGCGCGCGCGCGCTACGCCGCGCAGAGCGGGCTGGACTGGGCGGCACACCACGTGCTGAGCAACCCGGCGACGGCCGATTGCAGTGCTTTCCCGGCGAGTTTCACCCTGACCGGCGGCGGCAGCGGCGGTTTCCGCGTCACCGTGCAGTGCAGCCGCCAGGCCGTCACCGAGGGCGCGGTGAGCTACGCGGTGTTCGATCTCGAGATCCTGGCCGAGTTCGGCACTGCCGGCGGCGACGACTATTTCCGGCGCGTGCTCGATGCCGCCGTGGTGGTACGGCCGTGAGCGGGCGCTACACGGCGCCGGCGTAGCCGTGCTGGGCCCAGGCGGCATACAGGGCGACGGCGACCGCGTTCGACAGGTTGAGGCTGCGACTGCCCGGCACCATCGGCAGGCGTACCTGCCGCTCCCGCGGGATGCGGCCGAGCACCGCCGGTGGCAGCCCGCGCGTCTCGGCGCCGAACACGAGCGCGCCGGGCGCGGCGAAGCGGACGCCGTCGAGACCCTGCGCGGCACGGGTGGTGAAGGCATAGAGCGGGACCTCGCCGAGGGCGGCCAGGCAGGTGTCGAAGTCGGTATGCACGCGCACGCTGGCGTACTCGTGGTAGTCGAGACCCGCGCGGCGCAGGTCGCGGTCGTCGAGGCGGAAACCGAGCGGTTCGACCAGGTGCAGACGCGCGCCGGTGTTGGCGCACAGGCGTATAATGTTGCCGGTGTTCGGCGGGATCTCCGGTTCGTGGAGGACGATGTCGAACACGCAATCCACCCAAGCCTGTCTATCGAGCCGATGACCGATCACGCCGCTGCAGACCCGCGCCTGGCGACCGAATTCTGCGGACTGCGCCTGGCCAGCCCGCTGGTGTTGTTGTCCGGCTGTGTCGGTTTCGGCGAGGAGTATACGCGGGTGGCCGGCTTCTCCAACGCCGACGTCGGCGCCGTGTGCCTCAAGGGCACGACGCTCGAGCCGCGTCTCGGCAACCGTCCGCACCGCGTCTACGAAACACCGGGCGGCATGTTGAATGCCATCGGCCTGCAGAATCCCGGCGCCCGCGCGGTGGTCGACGACATCCTGCCGCGGCTCGATTTCGGCGAGACGCGTTTCATCGCCAACGTCTCGGGTTCGACGGTGGAGGAGTACGAGGCGGTCACGCGCATCTTCGACGACTCGCCTATCGACGCCATCGAGATCAACATCTCCTGTCCCAACGTGAAGGAGGGCGGGGTGGCCTTCGGCAACGACCCGGACATGTCGGCGCGGGTGGTCGCGGCCTGCCGGCGGGCGACGTCCAAGCCGATCATCACCAAGCTCTCGCCCAACCAGACCGACATCGCCGCCAACGCCCGGCGCTGCATCGAGGCCGGCACCGACGCCTTCGCCGTGATCAACACCCTGATGGGCATGGCCATCGACATCGAGAGCCGGCGCCCGCAGCTCGGCAACAACCAGGGTGGCCTGTCGGGGCCGGCGATCAAGCCGGTCGCGGTATTCAAGGTGTTCCAGGTCAGCCAGGTGGCGCGGCCGCACGGCATCCCGATCATCGGCCAGGGCGGGGTGACCTCGGCTGCCGATGCCATCGAGTTCCTGCTCGCCGGCGCGAGCGCGGTCGGTGTCGGTACGGGGCTGTTCTACGAGCCGCTCGCCTGCCGCGACATCAACGCCGGCATCCTCGACTACCTCGAGCGTCACGGCCTCGCCGGCGTGAGTGCGCTCAGCGGCGCGCTCGAACTGAACTAGGGAAACGTCGCAAGATCGGCGGCAGGCTCAGGCACCGCCGTCAGCCGCCTTGCGCAGGCGCTTGAGAAACACCCGCATCTCCTTCGCCGCCTGCACGTCGCCGCGGCGCTCGGCGGCGGCGATGCCCTGCTCGTAGGCGGCGATCGCCGCGGCCGCTTCGCCCAGCGCGGCGCGCGCGCGGCCGAGCAGCTTCCACGCCGCGGAGTATTCCGGATCCTGGCTGACCGCGGCCTCGAGGTGGGTCGCGGCACGCGCGGCGTCGCTGGCCAGCCAGGCATTGCCGAGGCCGAAACGCAGCGTCGGCGAATCCGGCCCATCGGCCAGCATCTTCTCCAGGCGTTCGGCCATAGCGCTCATCGTGACGACCCCTAGCTGCGCCAGAACGACGGCGTCAGCAGGACCAGCAGGGTGAAGATCTCGAGCCGCCCGAGCAGCATGGCCAGGCACAGCAGGTACTTGGCGAGATTGGAGACCTCGCCGTAGTGCAGGCTCACCGCACCCAGCCCGGGACCGAGGTTGTTGAGGCAGGCGGCGACCGCCGAGAAGGCCGTGACCTGGTCGAGGCCGGTCGCCATCAGGCCGAGCAGGAGCAGGACGAACACCGCCACGTAGGTGGCGAAGAAGCCCCACACCGCGTCGACCACGCGGTCGGCCACGGAGCGGTCGCCCATGCGGATGGTGATGATGGCGTTGGGATGGATGAGACGCCGGATCTCACGCACGCCCTGCTTGTACAGCAGCAGGCAGCGGATGACCTTGATGCCGCCGCCGGTGGAACCGGCGCAGCCGCCGACGAAGCTCAGGAAGAGCAGGATCAGGGGCAGGAAGTGCGGCCAGTTCTGGAAAGTGGTGGTACTGAAGCCCGTGGTCGTGCCGATCGACACGGTGTGGAACAGGCTGTTGCGCAGCGACTGCGTGAAGTCGAGGCCGTCGTCGGCCAACGCGAGGCCGATGGTGCACACCACGAACACCGCGCCGAGCAGGCCCGCGTACATGCGGAACTCGGAGTCGTAGGCGTAGGGCTTGAGGTTGCGGTAGCGCCAGGCGAGAAAGTGCAGCGAGAAGTTGATGCCGGCGACGAACATGAAGAACACCGCCACGCCCTCCACCGCCACGCTGTCGAAGTAGCCGATGCTGGCGTCGTGGGTGGAGAAGCCGCCGATGGCGACCGTCGAAAAACTGTGCCCGATGGCGTCGAAGGCCGACATGCCGACCATGTAGTAGGCGACCGCGCAGGCCACGGTCAGGCTGACGTAGATGTACCACAGCGTCTTGGCCGTCTCGGTGATGCGCGGGGTGAGCTTGGAGTCCTTCATCGGCCCCGGCGTTTCCGCGCGGTAGAGCTGCATGCCGCCGACGCCGAGCATGGGCAGGATGGCGACGGCGAGCACGATGATGCCCATGCCGCCCAGCCACTGCAGCAGCTGGCGGTAGAACAGGATCGACGGCGGCAGCGCGTCGATGCCGACGATGACCGTCGCGCCGGTGGTGGTCAGGCCCGACATCGACTCGAACACCGCGTCGGCCAGCGGCATGTGCGGCTGGTCGGCGATGAGAAAGGGGATCGCGCCGCTGGCGCCGAGCACGAACCAGAACAGCACCACGACGAGGAAGCCGTCGCGCAGCTTGAGATCGCCCTCGAGCCGGCGCACCGGCAGCCACAGCATCAGTCCCGCGCACAGGATCGCGACCGCGGCCAGGGCGAAGGCATGCGCCGCACCGTCGTGCATGACCAGCGAGATGACCAGCGGCGGCAGCAGGGTCAGGCTGAATACCGACAACAACAGTCCCAGGATCTTCTGTATGACCTTCAGGCGCATGGTCGGGATGCGCTCAGATGAAAGTGACGTTGACCTGGAAGAGGCGTTCGACGTCGTTCACGTGGCGCTTGTTGGTGACGACCAGGATGACGTGGTCCTCGGGTTCGATGACGGTGTCGTGGTGAACCATGATGACGTCCTTGCCACGCACGATGGCCCCGATGGTGGTGCCGGGCGGCAGGTCGATTTCGTCGATCGCACGGCCGACCACGCGGCTCGAATTGCGGTCGCCGTGGGCAATGGCCTCGATGGCCTCGGCGGCGCCGCGGCGCAGGGCGTGCACCTTGACCACGTCGCCGCGGCGGACGTGGGCGAGCAGGCTGCCGATGGTGGCCTGCTGCGGCGAGATGGCGATGTCGATGATGTCGCGCTGCACGAGGTCGACGTAGGCGGCGCGGTTGATCAGTGCCATGACGGTCTTGGCGCCGAGGCGCTTGGCCAGCATGGAGGAGATGATGTTGGCTTCGTCGGCGTTGGTCAGCGCGCAGAAGACGTCGGTGTTCTCGATGTTCTCCTCGAGCAGGAGATCTTCGTCGGCGGCATCGCCTAGCAGCACGTAAGCCTGCTTGAGATCCTCGGCGATGGCGCGTGCACGGGCGTCGTTGCTTTCGATGATCTTGATGTGGCAGGAGCTTTCCAGCGCCTGGGCGAGGCGTTTACCGATGTTGCCGCCGCCGGCGATGATGACGCGGCGATTGGGGCCGTCGAGCTTGCGGAACTCGCTCATGACGGCGCGAATGTGCTTGGGCGCGGCGATGAAGAAGACGTCGTCACCGGCCTCGATGACGGTGTCGCCGGTCGGGATGATGACCTCGTGGCGGCGGAAGATCGCGCACACGCGCGTTTCGATGCCGGGCAACTGCTCGGGCAGCTCGCGCAGGCGGTGACCGACCAGCGGGCCGCCGTAGAAGGCGCGCGCGGCGACCAGCTGGACCTTGCCGTTGGCGAAATCGAGCACTTGCAACGCGCCGGGGAACTCGATCAGGCGCTTGGTATAGTCGGTGACTTCCTGCTCGGGGCTGATGAGCACGTCGATCGGCAGGGCTTCCTGCGAGAACAGCTCGGTATGGAGCTGGTACTGGTTCTCGCGGATGCGCGCGATCTTGGTCGGCGTATGGAACAGCGTGTAGGCCACCTGGCAGGCGATCATGTTGGTCTCGTCACTGTTGGTGACGGCGATGATCATGTCGGCGTCCTGGGCGCCGGCGCGGGCCAGCACCTGGGGATGCGAGGCGTGGCCGTGGACCGCGCGCAGGTCGAAGCGATCCTGCAGCTGCTGCAGGCAGGCGGGGTTGCGGTCGACGACGGTGATGTCGTTGGCCTCGCTGCACAGGTTGGCGGCGACCGACGAGCCGACCTGGCCTGCGCCGAGGATGATGATCTTCATTCCTTGCTGGCTTCTTTGATCTGTTTCGGATCGATGCCGAGACTGCGCAGCTTGCGGTAGAGGTGCGTGCGCTCGATGCCGACCCGTTCGGAGACGCGGCTGACGCTGCCGTTGAACGCCTTGAGCTGGTGTTCGAGGTAGGCCTTCTCGAACTGCTCGCGCGCCTCGCGCAGGGGCAGGTCGAAGCCGGGAAACTCGGGGTGCGCACTGCTCTCGGGACGCAGCCCGAGCATCATGTTGACCTCGGAGACCTCGACCGTGTCCTGGGTGCCGAGGATGAGCAGGCGCTGGACGAAGTTCTTCAGCTCACGGATGTTGCCGGGCCAGTCGTGATCCTTGAGGCGGTTGCGTACCGCGGGCGGAAACAGGCGTGTGGGCAGGCTTTCCTGCTCGGTGAACTGGGCGAGGAAAAAGTCGACGAGGTCGTCGATGTCGTCGCGCCGTTCGCGCAGCGGCGGGATCGCCAGCGGCAGCACGTTGAGGTGGTAGAAGAGGTCTTCGCGAAACTCCCCGTTGCGCACCAGCTCGGCCATGTCACGCCGCGTGCTGGCGATGACGCGCAGGTCGACGGCAATGAGGTCGCGCCCGCCGACGCGCAGGAAGGCCTGGTTCTCCAGCGCGTTGAGCAGGCGCGCCTGGGTGCTCTGGTCGAGGTCGGCGATGTCCTTGAGGAACAGTGTGCCGCCGTTGGCGAGCTCGAGCGAGCCGAAGGTGACGCGACCGTCCTCTTCGACGCCGAACAACTCGGCATCGGGATTCTCGCGTGCCAGCCCGGCGACGTTGACGTTGACGAAGCGGCCGTCGGCGCGACCGCTGTTGGCATGGATGTAGCGGGCGAAGACTTCCTTGCCGGTGCCTGATTCGCCGCTGATGAAGACGCTGGTCTTGTGTTCGGCGATGCGCCGCGCGCTGGCGCGCAGCTTGTCCATCACCATGCTCGAACCGATCGGTTCGAGCGGCCCCTGGGTGCGGCGCTTGAGGCCGATGTTCTCCGAGATCAGCGAAGCGTTTTCCAGCGCGCGCTGCACGGTGACGAGGATCTTGGCGATCGAGAGCGGTTTCTCGATGAAGTCATAGGCGCCGAGGCGGGTCGCCTCGACCGCGGTTTCGACCGTGCCGTGGCCCGACATCATGATCACCGGCGCGTCGAGGCCGCCGCTGCCCTCGGCCCATTCCTTGAGCAGGGTGATGCCGTCGGTATCGGGCATCCAGATGTCGAGCAGGACGAGATCGGGGCGCCGCTGGCGGCGACTCTCACGGGCGGTGGCGGCGTTCTCAGCCGTGCTGACGTCGAAACCTTCGTCCTCGAGGATCTCCTTGAGCAGGCCGCGGATGTCGGGTTCGTCGTCGACGACGAGGATGTGGGCGGCGCTCATGCGGCGTGCTCCTCGCCATCGGCGGCGCCACGCTCGCCGCTGGCGGGCAGGCGGATGACGGCGACGGCACCGTGATCGGGCTGGGGTTTGTTGCGCAGGGTCACGACGCCGTTGTGCTCCTCGACAATCTTCTTGACGATGGCCAGCCCGAGGCCGGTACCGCGTGGCTTGTTGGTCACGTAGGGGTCGAAGATGTTGGGCACCAGGTCTTCCGGAATGCCGTCGCCGTGGTCCTCGATGCGAATCTCGACCTGCTCCGCGAGCCCGTGCTGGACCTTCGTCGTGGTCACTATGATATGCGGATTCGTGCCTTCGGGCGACGCCTCGAGGGCATTCTTGATCAGGTTGTTGAGGACCTGGCGCAGGCGCGTGGGGTCTGCGGTGATCTCCGGCAGCGCGTCGTCGAAGTGGCATTCCACCTGCGCATCGGGGCGCCCGCTGCGAAACAGCTCGACCACCGCCGCCGCCAGCTGGTTGACATCGACGCTGCCGCGGTTGAGGACCGGCGCCTTGGCGTAATCGGAAAACGTGTTGACCATCGTCTTCATGGTCTCGACCTGTTGCACGATGGTGTTGGTCAGTCGTTCGAGCAATTCACCGTCGGTGGCGCCGAGCTTGCGCAGGTACTTCAGGCGCAGGCGCTCGGCGGCAAGTTGGATCGGGGTCAGGGGATTCTTGATCTCGTGGGCGAGGCGTCGCGCGACTTCGGACCACGCGGCGTCGCGCTGACCCTGGATGATCGCGGTGACGTCCTCGAACACGATGACGTGGCCGGAGGCCGGACCGTGACCGAGATGCAGCGTGCTGCCGCGGCACATCAGTTCCCGTCGTCCTTCGGCGGCGAGGATGGTGACCTGTTCCTGCCACTGCGGGCGCCCTTCCTCGACCAGCGGCACGACGACGCCGGCCAGCGCGTGCAGGTGTTCGTGGTTCGCGCATACCGCGGCAAGCGTTGCGCCTTGGGCCGCGGTGTCGGCGATGTCGAGCAGCATCAGCGCGGCATCGTTGACGGTGGTCACGCGGCCACCCTCGTCGAGGGTCATCACCCCCGACGACAGCTGGCGCAGCACGCTGTCGAGGTATTCGTGCTGGGTCTCGACCTCGCGCCGGGCCTGCGCGATGCGTCGCGTCATCTCGTTGAACGAGCGGACCAGGAAGCCGACGTCGTCGTTGCTCGCCACCGGCAGGCTGGTGGTGTAGTCGCCGGCGGCGACGGCCGCGGTACCCTCGGCGAGGTCACGGATCGGCGCGGCCAGGCGACGCGCGGAGTAGAACGCCGCCCACACCGCGGTGACGATGCTGAACAACAGGACCAGCGTCAGCGACATCGCGAAGCTGAGCTTGAGCTTCTCGCGCAGGTAGGCCAGTTCGTTGTACTTGGCATAGGCCTGCTCGACGCTCGCCGCGAGTTCGTTCACGCGCGCCGGGAAAGGGAAGAGCGCGTGCAGGACGCGACGTCCCTGGGTGGTCTGGCCGAGGTTCACCGGCACCGCGACACGCACGTAGAGATCGCCGTCGGCGAGGGGGTCGAGACCGATGTAGGCGCGCCCGGCGCGGGCCTGGGTGAGGACCGGTTCTGGCGGCAGGTGTGGGACGAGGTCGGAGATCCGGCTGCTCGAGGCGAGGACTTCGCCGTCGGCCCCGATCAGGGTCATTTCCTCGGCGCCGTTGCGTTCGCGCAGGGCATCGACCTGGGCTGGCCCCGGCACCCAGGCCGAGGCGACCACGATGCTGTCGGGGTTGCGCAGCAGGTCGAGCCTGAGCGGGGCGCGCTCGGGCGAACCCTGGGACAGCTCCTCGGCCATGCGCTCGGTCTGGCCGAGCAACTGCCGCATGCGCAGGTCGAGCGCCTCGCGGCCGAGCTCGAGCGCGTCGTCGAGGGCCGCGTCGATGCGGGCGTCGAACCAACTGTCGATGCCACGACGCAGGAAATCGAGTGAAAAGGCGTAGAGCACGGTCACCGGGGCGACGGCGAGGGCGACGAAGAACACCAGCAGGCGCAGGGTCAGGCGCGAGCCGGGACGCCGTTTGCGCAGCTGGCGCACGAGGCGGCGTACGTTGATGCCGATGAGCACGATGAAGACGAGCAGGCCGATGGTGTTCGTCAACAACAGGATGGAGAACAGCGCACCGAACTGCGCCGAGTTCTGCATCGCCCCGCTCATCAGGATCAGCGAGCCCAGCAGCACCAGGCTCATGGCGGCGACCGCGCCGAGCGCGGTGATGCGCCGCTTCAGCGGACCACTGGCCATTGGTACCAGCCGCTGGACATGTGCCAGCCGGGTGAGACGTAGGCGAGCGGAATCATCGGTGCCGGCAGGGCGTTGATGTCCAGCTCGATGCGTATCGCCGCGGCGAGGTCCGGCGGCAGTTCCAGCGTGGCCGCCTCGACCAGCGGCAGGCGGCGGATGCGCGACAGGTCCTCGATGGCGAGTTCGAGCGTGCGGTGCAGGCGGCGCTCACCGGTGATGAGCTCGGTGAGAACGAACTGGTTGCTGAGTGCGTGGCGTTCGATGGCGTAGCGGCGCCGTGTAGTGAAGATATCGACGTCCCACAGGTAACGGCGCGCCCGCAGCAGGCGCACTTCGAGGTCGAAGTAGAGCGGGATGCCGCTGTTGAGCGCTTCGATGGCGTCCGCGCTGAAGTCGAAATGGCTGTCGGCGTCGAGC
This sequence comes from Gammaproteobacteria bacterium, assembly GCA_024235015.1. Lineage (GTDB taxonomy): Bacteria > Pseudomonadota > Gammaproteobacteria > JACKNG01. The sequence continues at coordinate 141,443 of JACKNG010000002.1, read as the reverse complement.
ACGAGGATGCCGTTGTGCTCGTTCAGCGCGGCCTCTTCGATCACGATGTCGCTGGCGTAGGCGGTGCAGACCGACGCCCACACCAGCGCCCAGGTGACGACGAGTGCGAGCAGGCGCGATGACCGCGATGCTCGCATCATGGCGCCGCCCGCGCCGCGCGCTTGCGCAGCAGCGCGAAGTAGAAGCCGTCCATGTCGTCTTCGCCGGGCAGAACCTGGCGACCCTGTGCAGTCGGCTGGCCCCAGGCGGCCTCGATCGCAACGACTTCGGCATCGTCGGCGGTGGCCAGGAAGGCGGCAATCACGTCGTCGTTTTCCGCGGGCAGATAGCTGCAGGTGACGTAGAGCAGACTACCGCCGGCGGCCAGCAGCGGCCAGAGCGCGGCGAGCAGGCGCCCCTGGGTCGCGGTGAGGGCGGCGAGGTCCGCCGCGCGGCGATGGAAGCGGATGTCGGGGTGGCGCCGGATCACGCCGACCGCGCTGCACGGCGCGTCGAGCAGGATGTGCTCGAACGGACGGCCGTCCCACCACTGCGCGGTCGCCGCGGCGTCGGCGGCCAGCAGTTCCGCGTCGAGCTGCAGGCGCGTGAGATTGGCGCGCACGTCGTCGAGACGCTCGGCGGCGTGGTCGATTGCGAGCAGCGCGAGCTGGCCGCCGGCATGTTCGAGCAGGTGCGCGGTCTTGCCGCCGGGCGCGGCGCAGGCGTCGAGCACGCGCTGTCCCGGGCGCGGGTCGAGCAGTGGCGCGGCGAGCTGCGCCGCCTCGTCCTGCACCGAGAATTCGCCCGTGTCGAAGCCGGGCAGGCGCTCGACCGTGCAGGCCTGGTCGAGCGTGATCGCGGTCGTGGCGTGGCGGGCCGGCCGCGCAGCGATGCCGGCGGCGGCGAGGCGCTCGAGCGCGGCATCGCGATTGCCGCGCAGGGTGTTCACGCGCAGGGTGAGCGGCGCCTGGCGGTTGTTGGCGGCGAGTATCCCGCCCCACTCTGCCGGCCACGCGGCGCGGGTCGCGGCGGCCAGCCAGGCCGGGTGCTCGTTGCGGTCATCCGCCGTCGCCGGTGGTTCGCCGGCACGCTGGGCGGCACGCAGGACGCCGTTGGCGAGCTTGCAGGCCCAGGGTTTGCCCAGCTCGCGCAGCACCTCGACGCTGGCCGACACCGCGGCGTGGGCAGGGACACGCATGTGGCGCAGCTGGTAGAGCGCGCAGAGCAGCGTGGCGGTGACATCGAAGTCGCGCTCGCGCAGCGGCCGCTGGAGGAAGCGTGCGAGGTCAGCCTGCAAGGCGTGGTAATGGCGCAGGACGCCGTAGACGCAGGCCTGCGCAAAGGCCCGTTCGCGTTCGTCCGTCAGGGCGCCGAGCGCGCGCGGCGCTTCGCGCGACAGCGACTGGCCGCCGTCGATGACGGCGGTGAGCAGGCGCGCTGCCACGGCGCGCGCCGAGGTCGGGCGGCGCTTCAGGACTGCGCTCCATAACCGTTCATGAACGCGGTCGCGGACATCGCCTGTCGACCCGCGGGCTGCAGGCGCGTGATGGCGAGGGTGCCGTCGCCGGTGGCGACGAGTACGGCGTCGTCCGTGCTGTCGACGACCCGTCCGGGCGGGCCGGCCACGCTCTCGGCACGCGCCTGCGCGCCCAGGATCTTGCAGTCGACGCCGAGCACCGGCGCCCGCGCCGCGGGCAGCGGGCTGAGCGCGCGGACGCGGCGTTCGATCTCGTGCGCACTCGCGTGCCAGTCGATTTCGCGATCGGCCGCGCCGAGCTTGGCGGCGTAGGTGACGAGGCTTGCGTCCTGCGGCGTTTCGCTGACGCGGTTCTCGACGATGAGATCGAGGGCCTCGCGCAGGGCCGCGCCGCCCAGCCTGGCGAGCTTGTCGTGCAGCGAACCGCCGGTTTCGTCGGCGGTGATGTCGCAGGGCCGACGCAGCCACACGGGCCCGGCATCGAGGGCCGGCACGATGCGCATGATCGAGATGCCGCTCTCGGTGTCGCCGGCGAGGATCGCGCGCTGGATTGGCGCCGCGCCGCGCCAGCGCGGCAGGAGCGAGGCGTGCACGTTGATGGCATGGCGGGGCAGCTCGAGCAGGGCCGTAGGCAGAATGAGGCCATAGGCAGCGACGACCAGCAGATCCGCGGCGAGCGCGCCGAACTCGGCCAGCGCGGCCGCGCCGGCGAGCGTGTCCGGCTGCAGCACGGTGATGCCGGCGGTGACGGCGCGGTGCTTGATCGGGCTCGCGGTGAGCCGGCGCCCGCGGCCCGCCGGGCGGTCGGGTTGGGTGTAGACGGCGACGAGGTCCACGGCCGGGTGCGCGAGCAACGCCTCCAGGCTGGGTACGGCGAACTCGGGGGTGCCGGCGAAGATGGTTCGGAGTCGGTGCACGGTGGGACGGTGGAGCCGGAATCGGGCGCATTATGCGCGCCCGCGCGACATCCGTGCCACGGGCGCAGGGCGGGGGCGAGCCGCGGCGGCGGCCGCTCGGCGCTTCACACGGCCAGGCGCTGTTCCTTTTCGAGCTTCTTACGGATCCGGCCCTGCTTGAGCTGGGACAGATAGTCGACGAAGAGCTTGCCGTCGAGGTGGTCGATCTCGTGCTGGATGCACACTGCGAGCAGGCCATCGGCGTCGAGCTCGAAGGTCTGGCCGGTGCGATTGCGTGCGCGCACCCGGATGCACTCGGCGCGGCGTACGGTCTCGAAGATGCCGGGTACCGAGAGGCAGCCTTCTTCCATCTCCTCTTCGCCGCTGGTCTCGACGAGCTCGGGATTGACCAGGTGCAGCGGTGCGGAACGGTCGGTCGAGACGTCGACCACGATGACCCTGCGGTGGACGTTGATCTGGGTCGCCGCCAGGCCGATCCCCGGGGCGTCGTACATGGTTTCGAACATGTCCTCGATCAAAACCGCCAACTCGTCGTCGAAGCGCGTCACGGGCGTGGCCCGGGTACGCAGCCGCGGGTCGGGATGGTGGAGGATTTGTCGCAAGGCCATTTTCAGCGACCCTTTGGTAAAACTGCCTTAGATTATCCCTAAGACACTGATTAGACAAGAAGATTCCGGTGGCGCGGGAGTCCTGTGCGGGGCGCGGGAAACTATTTCAATTTAGAGTGGTTCTGCTAAACTACATTAAGGAAATCGCGTAAGAGTATTGACATGGCGAGAAAAATTGCCGTTTTTCTTGGAATCATGCTGTTCGGCACGGTGGCGCTCGCCGACGAGGTCACGCTACGTCCCGACCACCCGCAGGCGTACACCGTGGTGAAGGGTGACACCTTGTGGGACATCGCCGGTCGATTCCTCGCGCGCCCCTGGCAATGGCCCGACATCTGGGAGGTCAATCCCCAGATCGCCAATCCCAACCTCATCTACCCCGGTGACGTCATCGCGCTCACCTACAAGGACGGCCGCCCGGTGCTCGGGCTGGTCGCCGACCGCAACGTCAAGCTGTCGCCGACCATTCGCGAGAGCCGCCACGACGATCGCGTGCAGCCGATTCCGCTCGATGCCGTCGAGCCGTTCCTGTCGCGGCCGCGCGTGGTCAGCAGCAGCGAACTCGAGAACGCGGCCTACATCGTCGGCAGCCAGGACGAGCACCTGGCCTACGGCAACGGGCATCGCATCTACGCGCGCGGGCTTGCGCAGGCCGCGGCCAACAAGTTCTCGATCTACCGCGAAGGGCACGCCTACGTCGATCCGGACAGTGGCGAGACCCTGGGCTACGAGGCCGAGCACGTCGGTGACGCGCGCGTCGAACGCTTCGGTGACCCGGCGACACTGATCATCACGCGCGCCTACAAGGAGATCCTCAAGGGCGACCGCCTGGTCGCGGAAGAGGAAATCGAAGTCCCCGAATTCGTGCCGCACGCGCCGGCTGCTGCCGTCGACGGCAAGATCCTCTCGATCGTGGACGGTCTGCGCCAGGTGTCGCAGTACCAGGTGGTGGTGCTCAACCGCGGTGCCAGCGACGGTCTCGAGGCCGGCCACGTGCTGGCCGTCTACCAGAAGGGCGACGTCGTCAAGGATGTCGTCGGCAGCGACATCGCCGATCGCGAGGCGCGCGAGGCCAACCTGCGTGCCGCGCAGGAAAATCCCTCGGCCGTGGGGCGTATGTTCCAGACCATGGTCAACGACGTCCAGGCGGCGGACCGTGCATTGCGCGACTTCGTCGGTACGCCCAAGGAAGGCAGTTCGGCGGTCACCGTGCGGCTGCCGGACGAGCGCGCCGGCGAGGTCATGGTGTTCCGTACCTTCGACCGCGTCAGTTACGCGCTGGTCATGCGTATGAACCGCTCGATCTACGTTCACGACGGGGTGCGCAACCCCTGAACCACCGTCCGTGCCGGGCGCCGGTCGCGGCGAGAGCCGCGATCCGCTGGCCGCCGCGGGTCGCGCCGGTCTACCATGCGCGGCGATGGACAAGGGACTGGACATCACGCTGTGGCGGCGGCTGTTTGCCTGTCACGCCACCCTAGGCGCCGCAGGTAGCCGCTGGCGCCGCGGGTCAGCGGCATCCGCATCCTTCGGACGCCCGGCCAGTGGCCCCGAAGACGCGCTGGAACACCTCCAGCGCGAAGTTCACGGGGCCGGATTGCGCCCGGACTGGGCCGCGGCCGATGCGACCTTGGCCTGGCTAGCTGCCGATCCCGCGCGACGTGCCCTCGTGACCGGCGATGTCGACTATCCCCCACGGCTCGCCGCCATCGCCGTACCGCCTGCGCTCCTGTTCGTCGCTGGCGATGCGGCCTGCCTGTCCCGTCCGCAGCTCGCCATCGTCGGCGCGCGCAAGGCCACGGCCGGCGCTCGTGAGGCGGCCCGGGATATCGCCGCCGCAGTGGCCCTGCGCGGCGCCGTCGTCACCAGCGGGCTGGCGCTGGGGGCCGATGCGGCGGCCCACCGAGGGGCCCTGGCGGCAGGCGGCTCGACGGTCGCGGTGCTCGCTCACGGTCTGGACCAGGTCTACCCTCGCGCCCATGCCGGCCTCGCACGTGAGGTCCGCGCGCAGGGGGCGCTGGTATCGGAGTTCCCCTTGGGCTGTGCACCGCTCAGGGCCCACTTCCCCCAGCGCAATCGCATCATCGCCGGACTCGCGCTCGGCGTGCTGGTGGTCGAGGCGGCGGCACGCAGCGGTTCGCTGTCGACCGCCATGCATGCGCTCGAACAGGGCCGCGAGGTGTTTGCGATGCCGGGCAGTATCCACAATCCCCTGAGTCGTGGGTGCCACGCTTTGATTCGGGATGGCGCCAGGCTGACCGAGTCGATCGAGGACATCCTCGACGAACTGCCGCAACTCGCCGTGCGCGCCGCCGCCGGCCAGCCCGCCCCCGGGGTGTCACCCCGGCCGCTGGACGGCGCGGCGCGGCGCCTGCTCGAGACTTGCGGTTGGGCACCGTTCACGATCGACGATGCCGTGGTCCGCAGCGGATTGACGGTCCAGGAGGTTTCCTCCATCCTGTTGGCTCTCGAACTCGACGGCCACGTCGAATCACAGGCCGGTGGAATTTACACCCGTGCGCGGTGACCTGCGTCGCCAAGCGGGCGCAATCACCGCTCCCCGACGGACACTCCTGCAAATCTCAAGTGCTAATATCGCGAGGCATTGCGGCCCGCGAGTACGACTTCGCCCGCTCATGAAACAAACCGTTATCGACATCCTCATCTATCTCTTCGAGCACTACATCGACGATGAGATCGAGCTCGATGCGGACCGTGACCGGTTGAAATCCGAGCTGCACAGCGCCGGGTTCGAATCCGGCCAGGTGGCCAAGGCATTCGACTGGCTGCAGGACCTCGCCAGCAACCGCGCCAGCGCCGACGATCAGCCGCTGCCGGCGAGTACGTCAACGCGTATCTATACCGAAGACGAGCAGCGCAAGCTCGATGCCGAGTGCCGTGGTTTCATGGTGTTCCTGGAGCAGGCCAACGTCCTCGACCCGGCCAGTCGCGAAATCGTCATCGAGCGGGTTCTGGCACTGGAATCCGAGGAAATCGACATCGTCCAGCTCAAGTGGATCATCCTCATGGTGTTGTTCAACCAACCCGGGCAGGAGCAGGCGTTCCTGTGGATGGAGGACCTCGTGATGGACGATCTCTATGGCAACCTTCACTGACGTGAGGCGCGCCGCGACGCTGGATCGGCAGCGCGCCGCGCCCTAGCGAACCTCAATCGAACTCTATGGCTAGCAATCTGGTCGTCGTGGAATCGCCTGCCAAGGCGAGCACGATCAAGAAGTATCTCGGTAAGGATTTCGAAGTCCTCGCCTCCTACGGTCACGTGCGCGACCTGCTGCCCAAGGAGGGCGCTGTCGATCCGTCGCACGATTTCCAGATGAAATACGAGGTAATCGACCGCAACGCGAAGTACGTCGACGCCATTGCCAAGGCCATGAAGAAGGCCGACACGCTCTACCTCGCCACCGACCTCGACCGCGAGGGCGAAGCCATCTCGTGGCACTTGGTGGAGTTGTTGCGCGATCGTGACCTACTGAAAGGCAAGGATATCCGTCGGGTGGTGTTCCATGAGATCACGGAGCGGGCGATCAAGGAGGCAATCGAATCACCGCGCGAAGTGTCGATGGAACTGGTCAACGCGCAGCAGGCACGCCGGGCGCTCGACTACCTGGTCGGTTTCAACCTCTCGCCGCTGCTGTGGAAGAAGATCAAGCGGGGCCTGTCGGCGGGGCGGGTGCAGAGTCCGGCCCTGCGCCTGATCTGCGAGCGCGAGGCGGAGATCGAGAAATTCGTCGCCCGCGAGTACTGGACCATCGAGGCGGACCTGACCGCGCCCAAGGGCCAGTTCGTGGCCAAGCTGAGCGAGTTCGAGGGCGAGAAGATCAAGCAGTTCTCGGTCGTCGAAGGCGAGCAGGCGGCCACCATCCGCCAGCGCCTGCTGGCCGCGGCGGGCGGCGAACTCGTCGTCGGCAACATCGAGAAGAAGCAACGCAAGCGCAACCCGGCGCCGCCCTTCATCACCTCGACCCTGCAACAGGAAGCCGTGCGCAAGCTGGGTTTCACCGCCCAGCGCGCCATGCGCGTCGCCCAGCAGCTCTACGAAGGGATCGACGTCGGCAATGGCACCGTCGGCCTGATCACCTACATGCGTACCGATTCGCTCAACCTGGCCCAGGAAGCGGTCACCGAGCTGCGCTCGTTCATTACCGGCAGGTACGGCGCCGACCAGGTGCCGAAGAGCCCGCGCGCGTTCAAGACCAGCTCGAAGAACGCGCAGGAGGCCCACGAGGCAATTCGTCCGACGTCCTGCGTACGCACCCCGGCCGACCTCAAGTCGCACCTGTCCGACGAGCAATTCAAGCTCTACGACCTCATCTGGAAGCGTACCGTGGCCTGCCAGATGATCCACGCCACCATCGACACCGTCGGCGCGGACCTGATGGCCGGCGAGGTGGGCGTATTCCGCGCCACCGGTTCCACGGTGACCGAACCCGGCTTTATGAGCGTCTACCTCGAGGGCAGCGACGAGGCCGAGCAGGAAGACAAGGCCTTGCCGCCGTTGGAACAGGGGCAGCGTATCGACCTCGGCGATATTCGCAACGAGCAGCATTTCACCGAGCCGCCGCCGCGCTACACCGAAGCCAGTCTGGTCAAGTCGCTGGAGGAGTACGGCATCGGCCGCCCCTCGACCTATGCTTCGATCATCTCGACGCTGCTGCAGCGCGAATACGTCGAACTCGACAAGAAGCGCTTCAAGCCGACTGACATCGGGCGCATCGTCAACGCCTTCCTGACCAACCACTTCTCGAGCTACGTCGACTACGAATTCACCGCCAGGCTGGAGGATGAGCTCGACGCGGTGTCGCGTGGCGAGCGCGAGTGGCGACCCTTGCTCAAGGCTTTCTGGGAGCCCTTCCAGGCCACGCTCAAGGACAAGGAAGAAAATGTCTCGCGCCAGGAAGCCAACCAGGCGCGTGAACTCGGCACCGACCCCAAGACCGGCAAGCCGGTGGCCGTGCGCATGGGCCGCTACGGGCCCTACGTCATCATCGGCTCGGTGGAAGACGAGGAGAAGCCGCAGTTCTATGGTCTGCGCGCCGGCCAGCGCATGGATGCGATCACGCTCGAAGAGGCGCTCGAGCTGACCAAGTTACCGCGTGAGCTGGGCGAGACCCCGGAAGGCGTGCCGCTGTCGGTCAACATCGGCCGTTTCGGCCCTTACGTCCGTTATGCCGACAAGTTCGTCAGCCTGGGCAAGGAGGACGACCCCTACACGGTGACGCTGGAACGGGCGATCGAACTGGTCGAGGAGAAGAAGAAGGCCGATGCCGCGCGCCAGATCAAGCTGTTCCCGGACAGCGACATCAAGATCCTGAATGGACGCTACGGCCCCTACGTCACCGATGGCAAGCGCAATGCGCGCGTGCCCAAGGACACCGAGCCGGCGAGCCTGGGCCTGGAGGAATGCCAGACCCTGCTCGACAATGCGCCGGCCAAGCGTGGCGGCGCGCGGCGCGGACGTGCACGCAAGAGCTAGCCCGAACTGATCCGTTAATCCACTGATCTAAAAGAATTATTCGGGCGCCTGCCGGCGGCCGCGAAGGACGCGACGTGGTGGTTCCTGACCGGCTGGTGACCGGCGCAGCATCCTGCCGCGCCCGCCCGGCGGTGCGGCACTTGGCGGCTCTGGTCTGGTCTTGTGGTCCCTCAGCCGGGTGGTCGGGCCGGCCGTGAGCCTGTCCGGGGCGCCGCCAGGACGGCTTCGAGGGGGCGTGCACGTGGCCGGATGGCGCCGCGACGCGCGACTCGGTCGCGCCAGCGGCAACGGTGCGTGCCCGGCCGCCGTGCAAGCCCGCGATAGGCCGCGCGGCGACAGATAAACGTTGACAGGAACGCGAAAACTTTCGAAAATTTCCGGCTACCGTTTTGGAGGGGTACCCAAGCGGTCAACGGGAGCAGACTGTAAATCTGCCGGCTCAGCCTTCGTAGGTTCGAATCCTACCCCCTCCACCAGGCAGCAGGGTCTGACGGGTACGCGGAACCAGGTCTCAAACAGCAGGCGGGTGTAGTTCAATGGTAGAACCTCAGCCTTCCAAGCTGATGATGTGGGTTCGATTCCCATCACCCGCTCCAAGTGAGCAGCAAGCCGCAGGCGACAGGTGACGAGTACGGAACGCGCAAGGTGCACCGCGGTGGCTTACTGCTCATGAGATATTGCTCCAAAGCCCATATAGCTCAGTCGGTAGAGCACTTCCTTGGTAAGGAAGAGGTCACCGGTTCAAATCCGGTTATGGGCTCCATCGTCCGCCCCGGGGCCGGACGTTTTCAGGCCGTTTAGAGACATCAGCAACCTACAACGTCAAGCGACGACCAGAGCAGGAGATTACCGCGCATGTCCAAGGGAAAGTTCGAACGTAAGAAGCCGCACGTTAACGTGGGGACGATTGGTCATGTTGATCACGGTAAGACGACGTTGACGGCGGCGCTGACGATCGTGTCGGCGAAGAAGTTCGGTGGCGAGACGAAGGCTTACGACCAGATCGACAACGCCCCGGAAGAACGTGAGCGCGGCATCACGATCGCGACGGCGCACGTGGAGTACGAGAGCGACACGCGCCACTACGCGCACGTGGACTGCCCCGGGCACGCGGACTACGTGAAGAACATGATCACGGGCGCGGCGCAGATGGACGGAGCGATCCTGGTCTGTTCGGCGGCGGACGGTCCGATGCCGCAGACGCGTGAGCACATCCTGCTGGCGCGTCAGGTGGGCGTGCCGAAGATCGTGGTGTACCTGAACAAGGCCGACATGGTCGACGACGCGGAGCTGCTGGAGCTGGTCGAGATGGAAGTGCGGGAGCTGCTGGATTCGTACCAGTTTCCGGGCGACGACACGCCGGTGATCGTGGGCAGCGCGCTGAAGGCGGTTGAAGGAGACGAGAGCGAGATCGGTACGCAGTCGATCGAGAAGCTGGTCGCGGCGATGGACGAGTTCATCCCGATCCCGGAGCGACCGGTGGATCTGCCGTTCCTGATGCCGATCGAGGACGTTTTCTCGATTTCGGGTCGCGGCACGGTTGTGACGGGTCGTATCGAGCGAGGCAAGATCAACGTTGGCGACGAAGTCGAGATCGTCGGCATCAAGGACACGCAGAAGACGACGTGCACGGGCGTCGAGATGTTCCGCAAGCTGCTGGACGAAGGCCAGGCGGGCGACAACGTGGGCGTGCTGCTGCGCGGTACGAAGCGCGAGGAAGTAGAGCGCGGGCAGGTGCTGTGCAAGCCGGGTTCGGTGAACCCGCACACGCATTTCGAGGCGGAAGTGTACGTGCTGTCGAAGGAGGAGGGTGGCCGTCACACGCCGTTCTTCTCGAACTACCGTCCGCAGTTCTATTTCCGCACGACGGACGTGACGGGCGCGGTCGCGCTGCCGGACGGCGTGGAGATGGTGATGCCTGGTGACAACGTGAAGGTGACGGTGAAGCTGATCAACCCGATCGCGATGGAAGAAGGCCTGCGCTTCGCCATCCGCGAGGGTGGTCGCACGGTCGGCGCCGGCGTCGTCGCCAAGATCATCGAGTAAAGGAATCCGCAACGGCACGCGGCCGGCGTGCCACGTGCGGCGGGCAGAGTCTAGGCCAGTAGCTCAATTGGCAGAGCGGCGGTCTCCAAAACCGCAGGTTGGGGGTTCGATTCCCTCCTGGCCTGCCACTTACAACATGGCAAGCACGACTGGAGAGCAGACCGGGGATTTGAAGGCAGGCGGTCATCGCTGACGTGGAGACGGGGCTGCAGGGTCCCGCTACGCGACGGGTGACAGTGCCGGATGCGGTCCCTCAACAGTAAATTCATGAGCACGAAAGCAGCAGTCGAGCACGGTTCATCCTGGGATACGGCCAAGCTCGCCGTGGCGGTGGCAGTCCTCGTCGGCAGCCTGGTCGCGTTCTACTACTTCGCAGACGCTTCCAAGCTGTTGCGCGTGGTGGGCATGATCGCGGCCGTCGGTGTCGCCATCGGCATCGCCCTGCAGACCGACAAGGGGCGGCAGATTTCCGCCTTCCTGCGCGATTCTCAGGTCGAGGTGCGCAAGGTCGTCTGGCCGACCCGCCAGGAGACTACCCAGGTCACCCTGGTCGTGATCGGCGTGGTCATCGTGTTCGCCTTCCTCCTGTGGGGTCTCGACTGGGTGCTGGGCGCCTTGATCCAGACCCTGATCGGACGTGGAGCCTGAGTCAGTGGCAATGAACTGGTATGTAGTGCACGCCTATTCCGGGTTCGAAAACCAGGTCAAGCGCTCACTCGAAGACCGCATCAAGCGGCACGCCATGGAGGAGAAGTTCGGCCAGATCCTGGTGCCGACCGAAGAGGTCGTGGAGATGAAGGACGGCCAGAAGCGCAAGAGCGACCGCAAGTTCTTCCCCGGCTACGTGCTCGTCGAGATGGAGATGGACAACGACTCCTGGCACCTGGTCAAGGATTGTCCCAAGGTCATGGGTTTCATCGGCGGCACCAGCGATCGCCCGGCGCCGATTTCCAAGCGCGAGGCGCAGGCCATCCTCGACCGTATCCAGGAAGGCGCAGAGAAGCCCCGGCCCAAGGTCCTGTTCGAAGTCGGCGAGGTGGTGCGCGTCGTCGATGGTCCCTTCACCGATTTCAATGGCGTGGTCGAAGAGGTCAACTACGAGAAGAGCCGCCTGCGCGTGGCCGTCTCGATCTTCGGCCGTTCGACGCCGGTCGAACTCGAGTTCGGCCAGGTCAGCAAGGATTGATTCCGAACCCCTGCGCAGCGGCCTCGCGGCCGCGTCGCGCAGTGGCATTGTGAAACTACGGGGAGCCTCACGGCGCTGGTACCCGAGGAGACAACAACGTGGCCAAGAAGATTGATTCCTACATCAGGCTCCAGGTGCCCGCAACGCAGGCCAATCCGAGTCCGCCGGTCGGTCCGGCACTCGGCCAGCGCGGCGTGAACATCATGGAGTTCTGCAAGGCGTTCAACGCCAAGACCCAGGGCATGGAGCCCGGTCTGCCCATTCCCGTCGTCATCACGGTGTTCAGCGACAAGAGCTTCACCTTCGTGACGAAGACCCCGCCGGCATCGGTCCTGCTGCGCAAGGCGGCCGGCGTGCCCAAGGGCAGCAGCACGCCCAACTCGAACAAGGTCGGCAAGGTCAACCGTGACCAGATCGAAGAGATCGCGCGCACCAAGCAGCCCGATTTGACCGCCGCCGATCTCGAAGCCGCCGTGCGCACCATCGCCGGCACCGCCCGCAGCATGGGCCTCGAAGTGGAGGGAGTGTGACATGGCAAAGGTAGGCAAGCGTCTGCGGGCCATCCGCGAAAAGGTCGGTGACGTCCACGTTCCGCGCCCGGTCGGCGACGTCATCGCGCTGTTGAAGGAAACCGCCTCGGCCAAGTTCGACGAATCGGTCGATGCCGCGGTGAATCTCGGCGTCGACCCGCGCAAGTCCGACCAGGTGGTGCGCGGCTCGACCGTGCTGCCGCACGGCACCGGCAAGAGCGTCCGTGTCGCGCTGTTCGCCGACGGCGCCGATGCCGATGCCGGCCGCGAGGCGGGTGCCGACATCGTCGGCATGGACGACCTGGCCGGTGACATCAAGGGCGGTAAGCTCGATTTCGACGTCGTCATCGCGACGCCCGCCTCGATGCGCGTGGTCGGCCAGCTCGGCCAGATCCTCGGCCCGCGCGGCCTGATGCCGAACCCCAAGGTCGGCACGGTGACCACCGACGTGGCGACCGCGGTGCGCAATGCCAAGGCCGGCCAGGTGCAGTTCCGGACCGACAAGGCCGGCATCATCCACGTGCCGATCGGCAAGGCATCGTTCGCCCCCGAAGCGCTGCAGGCCAACCTCGAGGCGGTGCTCGCCGACCTGCGCAAGGCCAAGCCGAGCGCGGCGAAGGGCGTGTACATGAAAGCAATCTGGCTGTCGACGACCATGGGCCCGGGCCTCGCCGTCGACAAGTCCACACTGGAGTCCGTCTGACCCCGCGCGGCGTGGTGTCAGTCCAACAACTTTGGGTTGCCGGCCTCACCGCCGGTAGCCGTCAAAGACCGCGGGTCCGCCACATGGCGGTTAAGCGTCACAGGCCCGCGCAGACGGTGTTCCCCTATGGGTGGCTTGCTACCCGGTTAGGGCGCCGTGAACCCTGGAGCCCCCGTGTGGGGCGCCCACAAATGGTGCGACCGTACCACCCAGTACAGGTCTAACCGGGAGAAATGACCAAATGAGTCTGACCCTCAAGGAAAAGCAGGCGGTTGTTTCAGAAGTCAACGAAGTAGCTGCGAATTCGCAGACCGCGGTGGCGGCCGAGTACATCGGTCTGACCGTCGCGCAGATGACCGACTTGCGGGCCAAGGCCCGCGCCAGTGGGGTCTTCCTGCGCGTGGTCAAGAACACGCTCGCCCGCCGAGCCGTCGAGGGAACCAGTTTCGAGTGCCTGAAGGACTCGCTGACCGGCCCGCTGCTGCTGGTGTTCTCGGGTGAAGACCCGGGTGCCGGCGCGCGCCTGGTACGCGATTTCTCCAAGGACAACGCGAAGCTCGTGACCAAGGTGGTCGCGTTCGCCGGCGAGGCGAGACCCGCGGAGGATCTCACCCTGCTCGCGAACATGCCCACGCTCGACAGCGCGCGTGCGCAACTTCTGGGGGTGCTTAAGGCACCGCAAACCAAGCTCGTGCGGACCCTCGCGGAGCCGGCCGGACAAGTCGTCCGCGTCCTCGCCGCGTACCGCGATGCACAGCAATCCGCCTGATCGTCAATCAGCGATCCGTAGTATCAGGAGAACATCAAAATGGCAGTTTCGAAGGAAGAATTGGTCGAAGCGCTCAGCAACCTGACCATTCTCGAAGTCACCGAACTCGTCTCCCAGCTCGAAGAGAAGTGGGGCGTGTCGGCCGCCGCCGCCGTGGCCACCGTGGCCGTTGCCGGTGGTGGTGCCGATGCCGGCGCCGCGGCCGAGGAGGCCAAGGACGAGTTCGACGTCGTCATGACCAGCTTCGGCGAGAACAAGGTCAACGTCATCAAGGCCGTGCGCGCCATCACCGGTCTGGGCCTCAAGGAGGCCAAGGACATGGTCGAAGGCGTGCCGTCGACCGTCAAGGAAGCGGCGCCGAAGGCGGAGGCCGAAGACGTCAAGAAGCAGCTGGAAGAAGCGGGCGCGCAGGTCGAGCTCAAGTAAGCAGGCCATTGCGCGGCTCACGACAATTCGGCGCCTTTCAGCCGGCCGGTACCTCCCCCGTGGAGGTGCCGGCGTTTTGCCGTGGGCGATTCCAGCCGGGGATTACGCCAGGGAACCCTGACGCCCCCGTCGCCCTCGAATTCGGTTCAACAGGATGGTGATTACCATGGCCTATACCTATACCGAGAAGAAACGCATTCGCAAGGACTTCAGCAAGACGCCGCCGATCCTCAGCGTGCCGTATTTGCTCGAGACCCAGATCGAGTCCTACAAGCGATTCTTGCAGGAAGACCGCGACCCGACCGGTCGTGCCGAGTACGGACTGCACGCCGCGTTCAAGTCGGTATTCCCCATCGAGAGCTACTCGGGTAACGCCGTCCTCGAATACGTCACCTACCGGCTCGGGACGCCGGTATTCGATGTCAAGGAATGTCAGGTCCGCGGTCTGACCTACGCCGCCTCGCTGCGTGTCACCGTCCGCCTCGTCATCTACGACAAGGAATCGGGTGCCGACAAGGCGATCAAGGACGTGCGCGAGCAGGAAGTCTACATGGGCGAACTGCCGCTCATGACCACCAACGGTACCTTCGTCATCAATGGTACCGAGCGCGTCATCGTCTCCCAGTTGCACCGCTCGCCGGGTGTGTTCTTCGATCACGATCGCGGCAAGACCCATTCGTCCGGCAAGCTGCTCTACTCGGCCCGGGTGATCCCCTACCGCGGCTCGTGGCTCGATTTCGAGTTCGATCCCAAGGATCACGTCTACGTGCGCATAGACCGTCGCCGCAAGCTGCCGGCAACGGTGTTGCTGCGCGCGCTCGGCTATTCCACCGAGCAGATGCTCGAAATGTTCTTCGAGCGCGACACCTTCTACCTCGACGGGGACCAGGTGCGCGTGCACCTCGTGCCGGAGCGCCTGCGCGGCGAAACGCTCGAGTTCGACCTGGTCGACGCTGACGGTAACGTGCTGGTGGAAGCGGAACGCCGCATCACCGCGCGACACACGCGCGAGATCCAGCAACGCGGGATCACCGAGATCTCCGTGCCGCACAATTTCCTGGTCGGCAAGACTCTGGCGCGCGACGTCATCAACAAGGACAGCGGCGAAGTCCTGGCCAGCGCCAACGAGGAGATCACCGACGAACTCCTGGCCAAGCTGGGCAAGGAGGGCGTCACCGAACTCGAGACCATTTTCGCCAACGATCTCGACCACGGCGCCTACCTGTCCGAGACCCTGCGCATCGATCCCACGACCACGCCGCTCGAGGCGCAGGTCGAAATCTACCGCATGATGCGCCCGGGCGAACCGCCGACCAAGGAAGCAGCGGAGAATCTCTTCCGAAACCTGTTCTTCACCGAAGACCGCTACGACCTGTCCTCGGTCGGCCGCATGAAGTTCAATCGCCGCGTCGGTCGCGACAATTCCGCCGGTCCCGGCGTGCTGGTCGACGCCTTCGCGGTCGCGCAGGAGATGGTGCGCCGCTTCAAGGTCGACAAGGATACCGACCTCGTCAGCGTGCCGGGCGAGCTGGCCTCGCTGCCGGGTCTCGCCGAGCGCATGAGCGACGGCAAGATCAAGTGGGGCGATTTCAAGGAACTGCTGCAGGCCTGGGGCTCGGACATCATCGACGTCCTGCGCGTGCTGATCGACATCCGCAACGGTAACGGCACGGTCGACGACATCGACCACCTCGGCAACCGTCGTGTGCGCAGCGTCGGCGAAATGGCCGAGAACCAGTTCCGCGTGGGGCTGGTGCGCGTCGAGCGCGCGGTCAAGGAGCGCCTCAGCCTGGCCGAATCCGAAGGCTACATGCCGCAGGAACTGATCAACGCCAAGCCGGTGTCGGCCGTGATCAAGGAGTTCTTCGGCTCCAGCCAGCTGTCGCAGTTCATGGATCAGAACAACCCGCTGTCGGAGGTCACCCACAAGCGACGCGTCTCGGCGCTCGGTCCGGGCGGCCTGACCCGCGAGCGCGCCGGCTTCGAAGTCCGCGACGTGCATCCCACCCACTACGGCCGGGTGTGCCCGATCGAGACGCCGGAAGGCCCGAACATCGGCCTCATCAACTCGCTCGCGGTCTATGCCCGCACCAACGAGTACGGCTTCCTCGAGACGCCGTATCGCAAGGTCGAGGATGGCCAGGTCACCGATGTCATCGAGTACCTCTCGGCGATCGAGGAAGGCCAGTACGTCATCGCCCAGGCCAACGCCGCGCTCGACGAGCATGGCCGTCTCAAGGACGACCTGGTCTCGGCGCGCTACCAGAACGAGTTCATGCTGTCCTCGCCCGAGCGTATCCAGTACATGGACGTCTCGCCGCGCCAGATCGTGTCGGTGGCCGCCGCGCTCATTCCCTTCCTCGAGCACAACGACGCCAACCGCGCGCTGATGGGTTCGAACATGCAGCGCCAGGCCGTGCCCACCCTGCGGGCGCAGAAGCCCCTGGTCGGCACCGGCATCGAGCGCACCGTCGCCCAGGACTCGGGCGTGACGGTGTGCGCGCTGCGCGGTGGCGAGGTCTACGCGGTCGACGCGGCGCGCATCGTCGTGCGCGTCAACGACGAGGAGACCAAGGCCGGCGAGCCCGGCGTCGACATCTACAACCTGACCAAGTACACGCGTTCGAACCAGAACACCTGCATCAACCAGAAACCGCTGGTCAAGGTCGGCGACCGCATCGCCAGCGGCGACGTTCTCGCCGATGGCCCGTCGACCGACCTCGGCGAACTGGCCCTGGGGCAGAACATGCTGGTCGCGTTCATGCCGTGGAACGGTTACAACTTCGAGGATTCGATCCTCATCTCCGAGCGCGTGGTGCAGGAAGACCGCTTCACCAGCATCCACATCGAGGAGCTGACCTGCGTCGCCCGTGACACCAAGCTCGGGCCAGAGGAAATCTCTGCCGACATCCCCAACGTCAGCGAGAGCGCGCTGTCCAAGCTCGACGAATCGGGCATCGTCTACATCGGTGCCGAAGTGCACCCGGGTGACATCCTCGTCGGCAAGGTGACGCCGAAGGGCGAAACCCAGCTGACACCGGAAGAGAAGCTGCTGCGCGCGATCTTCGGCGAGAAGGCCTCGGACGTGAAGGACACCTCGCTGCGCGTGCCCTCGGGCATGAGCGGTACGGTGATCGACGTGCAGGTCTTCACCCGCGACGGCATCGAGAAGGACGCGCGTGCCCGTGAGATCGAGAATTCCGAGATCGCCCGCGTCAAGAAGGACCTCGACGACCAGCTGCACATCCTCGAAGAGGACATCTTCCAGCGTGTCGAGCGCATGCTGACCGGCAAGACTGCCGAGAAGGGCCCGGGCCAGCTCAAGGGTGGCGCGAAGATCACCAAGCAGATGCTGGCCGAGGTCGAGCGTGGCAAGTGGTTCGACGTGCGCGTCAAGGACGACGGCGTCAACGCCCAGCTCGAGGCCTTGGCGCAGCAGATCGAGCACCATCGCGAGGACTTCCGTCGCCAGTTCGACGAGAAGAAGGCCAAGCTCACCTCGGGTGACGACCTCGCCCCCGGCGTGCTCAAGATGGCCAAGGTCTATCTCGCGGTGAAGCGCCGCATGCAACCGGGCGACAAGATGGCCGGCCGCCACGGCAACAAGGGCGTGGTCTCGATGATCGTGCCGGTCGAGGACATGCCCTACATGGAGGATGGCCGCCCGGTCGACATCGTGTTGAACCCGCTCGGCGTGCCCTCGCGCATGAACGTGGGCCAGGTGCTGGAGACCCATCTCGGCTGGGCCGCGGCCGGCGTCGGCCGCCGTATCGGCGAGATGCTGGAGCAGGCCGCGAGCTGCGACAAGCTGCGCGACTTCCTCGGCAAGGTCTACAACACGAGCGGCCAGACCGAAGACCTGGGCTCGCTCACCGACGACGAGATCATCGCCCTCGGCCACAACCTCAAGGAGGGCGTGCCGATGGCGACGCCGGTCTTCGACGGCGCCAAGGAAGAGGAGATCAAGGGTCTGCTCGAACTGGCCGGTCTGCCCGTGTCGGGCCAGACCGCGCTGTTCGACGGGCGTACCGGGGAGGCTTTCGACCGCCCGGTGACCGTCGGTTACATGTACATGCTCAAACTCAACCACCTCGTCGACGACAAGATGCACGCGCGTTCGACCGGGCCTTACAGTCTCGTCACCCAGCAGCCGCTGGGCGGCAAGGCCCAGTTCGGCGGCCAGCGTTTCGGCGAGATGGAAGTCTGGGCGCTCGAGGCGTACGGTGCAGCCTATACCCTGCAGGAGATGCTCACGGTCAAGTCCGATGACGTCAACGGCCGTACCAAGATGTACAAGAACATCGTCGATGGCGACCACAAGATGGAGGCTGGCATGCCAGAGTCCTTCAACGTGCTGTTGAAGGAGATGCGTTCGCTCGGTATCGACATCGAGCTCGAGCGCGAATGACCAGCATCCGTACACACGGCGCGGCAGCGCGCTAAGGAGTATTACAGTGAAAGACCTACTCGATCTGCTCAAGAGTCAGGGCCAGGCCGAAGAGTTCGATGCCATTGCCATCGGCCTCGCCTCGCCCGAGAAGATTCGCTCCTGGTCGTACGGCGAGGTCAAGAAGCCGGAGACGATTAACTACCGCACCTTCAAGCCCGAGCGCGATGGCTTGTTCTGCGCCAAGATCTTCGGACCGATCAAGGACTACGAGTGCCTGTGCGGCAAGTACAAGCGCCTCAAGCATCGCGGCGTGGTGTGCGAGAAGTGCGGGGTCGAGGTCACGCTGGCCAAGGTGCGCCGCGAGCGCATGGGCCACATCGACCTGGCCAGCCCGGTCGCCCACATCTGGTACCTCAAGTCGCTGCCGTCCCGCATGGGTCTGCTGCTCGACATGACCCTGCGTGAAATCGAACGGATCCTGTACTTCGAGGCCTACGTCGTCATCGACCCGGGCATGACCGACCTCGAGCGCGGCCAGCTGTTGTCCGAGGAATCCTACCTCGACGCCATCGAGCAGTACGGTGACGATTTCGATGCCCGCATGGGCGCCGAGGCGATCTACGAGCTGCTCAAGTCGGTCGACCTCAACGAAGAGGTCAAGACCATCCGCGAGGAGCTGCCGAAGACCAATTCGGAAACCAAGATCAAGAAGCTGACCAAGCGCCTCAAGCTGATGGAAGCCTTCGTCATCTCGGGCAACCGCCCGGAATGGATGGTGCTCAAGGTGCTGCCGGTCCTGCCGCCCGAGCTGCGCCCGCTGGTGCCGCTGGACGGCGGCCGTTTCGCGACCTCCGATCTGAACGATCTGTATCGCCGCGTCATCAATCGCAACAACCGCCTCAAGCGCCTGCTCGACCTCAACGCGCCGGACATCATCGTGCGCAACGAGAAGCGCATGCTGCAGGAAGCCGTCGACGCCCTGCTCGATAACGGTCGCCGCGGTCGCGCCATCACCGGTACCAACAAGCTGCCGCTGAAGTCGCTCGCCGACATGATCAAGGGTAAGCAGGGCCGGTTCCGCCAGAACCTGCTCGGCAAGCGCGTCGACTACTCGGGTCGCTCGGTCATCGTGGTCGGCCCGACGCTCAAGCTGCACCAGTGCGGCCTGCCGAAGAAGATGGCGCTCGAACTGTTCAAGCCGTTCATCTTCAGCAAGCTCGAGCGTCGCGGTATGGCGACCACCATCAAGGCGGCGAAGAAGCTCGTCGAGCGTGAAGGGCCGGAGGTCTGGGACATCCTCGAGGAAGTCATCCGCGAACACCCGGTGATGCTGAACCGCGCGCCGACCCTGCATCGCCTCGGCATCCAGGCCTTCGAGCCGGTGCTGATCGAAGGCAAGGCGATCCAGCTCCACCCGCTGGTCTGCACCGCCTTCAACGCCGACTTCGACGGCGACCAGATGGCGGTGCACGTGCCGCTGTCGATCGAGGCGCAGCTCGAAGCGCGCACCCTGATGATGTCGACCAACAACATCCTGTCGCCGGCCAATGGTGATCCGATCATCGTGCCGACCCAGGACGTCGTGCTCGGCCTCTACTACATGACCCGCGAATCGGCCGATGCCAAGGGCTCGGGCATGATCTTCACCGACGTCGCCGAGGTGCACCGCGCCTACGAAACCGGTGCCGCATCGCTGCACGCCAAGTGCCGCCTGCGCATGGATCTGACCGACCTGAGCGAGGCCGGCGAGGTAATCGAGTGGACCGAGGTCGTCGAGACCACGGTCGGGCGTGCGCTGTTGTCGGCCCTGTTGCCGCGCGGCCTGCCGTTCCGCCTCATCAACCTGGTGCTGAACAAGCGCGCCATCTCGCGCCTGTTCGATACCTGTTACCGCACCGTCGGCTTGAAGGACACGGTGATCTTTTCCGATCGCCTGATGTACACCGGCTTCCAGCACGCCACCCGCGCCGGCGTCTCGATCGGCGTCGACGACATGGTCGTGCCGGAGGACAAGGCGCGCATCATCGACGGCGCCGAGCGCCAGGTGAAGGAGATCGAGGACCAGTACGCGTCGGGTCTCGTCACCACCGGCGAGCGCTACAACAAGGTCGTCGACATCTGGTCCCATGCCAACGACCAGGTGGCCAAGGCCATGATGGACAAGCTCGGCTCGGAGTACGTGGTCACCGAGGAAGGCTCGGAAGTGCGCCAGTCCTCGTTCAACTCGATCTTCATGATGGCCGATTCCGGCGCGCGTGGTTCGGCGGCGCAGATTCGCCAGCTCGCCGGCATGCGCGGACTGATGGCCAAGCCCGATGGCTCCATCATCGAGACCCCCATCACGGCCAACTTCCGTGAAGGTCTGAACGTACTGCAGTACTTCATCTCGACCCACGGCGCGCGTAAGGGCCTGGCCGACACCGCGCTCAAGACCGCCAACTCGGGTTACCTGACCCGCCGCCTGGTCGACGTCGCCCAGGACCTCGTGGTCACCGAACGGGATTGCGGTACGACCGAAGGTCTCATCATGAACCCGATCATCGAGGGCGGCGACGTCATCGAGGCGCTCGGCGATCGTATTCTCGGCCGCGTCGTGGCCGAGGACGTGTACAAGGCCGGCGAGGACAAGCCGGTGGTCGAAGCTGGCACCCTCATCGACGAGAAGTGGGTGCAGATCCTCGACCAGCACGGCGTTGACGAGGTCAAGGTGCGTTCGGCGATCACCTGCGAGACACGTTACGGCATCTGCACGGCCTGCTACGGGCGCGATCTCGCGCGCGGCCACCGTGTCAACGTCGGCGAAGCGGTCGGCGTCATCGCGGCGCAGTCGATCGGCGAGCCCGGCACGCAGCTCACCATGCGGACTTTCCACATCGGTGGCGCCGCGTCGCGCGCGGCCGCGGTCAACAGCATCGAGGTCAAGGCCGCCGGTACGGTCAAGTTCGTCAACATGAAGACCCTGCACCACGAGGACGGCAGCTTCGTCTCCGTGTCGCGTTCAGGCGAACTGGTCGTCAACGACGAGATCGGTCGCGACCGCGAGCGCTACAAGGTGCCCTACGGCGCAGTGTTGTCGGTGGCCGATGGTGCCGAGGTGCGCGCCGGCCAGACCGTCGCGACCTGGGACCCGCACACCCACCCGATCATCACCGAGGTCGCCGGCAAGGCAATCTTCGAGGACATCGTGGAGGGCGTCACGGTCTCGCGCCAGGTCGACGAAATCACCGGCCTGTCGAGCGTGGTGGTCATGGACCTCAAGCAGCGCGGTAGTTCGGCCAAGGACGCCCGTCCGATGATCAAGCTCATCGACGACAAGGGCAAGGAGCTCAAGATCCCGGGCACGGACATTCCGGCTCACTACTTCCTGCCGCCCAACGCCATCGTCACCATCACCGAAGCGCAGGAGCTCAGTGTCGGTGGGGTGCTCGCGCGCATTCCGCAGGAATCGCTCAAGACCCGCGACATCACCGGCGGTCTGCCGCGCGTCGCCGACCTGTTCGAGGCGCGCCGGCCGAAGGAACCGTCCATCCTCGCCGAGGCCACCGGTACGGTGTCGTTCGGCAAGGACACCAAGGGCAAGCAGCGTCTCATCATCACCGACAGCGATGGTGAGCAGACCGAGTGCCTGATTCCGAAATGGCGCCACGTCACGGTGTTCGAGGGCGAGCACGTCGAGAAGGGCGAGGTGGTGTGCGACGGCGCGCCGGACGCCCACGACATCCTGCGCCTGAAGGGCGTGCACGAGCTCACCCGCTACATCGTCAACGAGGTGCAGGAGGTCTATCGCCTGCAGGGCGTGAAGATCAACGACAAGCACATCGAGGTGATCGTGCGGCAGATGCTGCGCAAGGTCGAAATCACCGCGGCCGGCGATTCCCGTTTCCTCAAGGGCGAACAGGTCGAGCGCGAGCGGCTCATGGACGAGAACGAGCGGGTCAAGTCCGAGGATGGCCACGTGGCGATCGCCCAACAGCTGCTGCTGGGCATCACCAAGGCCTCGCTGGCGACCGAGTCGTTCATCTCGGCCGCTTCCTTCCAGGAGACCACTCGCGTGCTGACCGAGGCCTCGGTGACGGGCAAGCACGACGAGCTGCGTGGCCTGAAGGAGAACGTCATCGTCGGCCGCCTGATCCCGGCCGGCACCGGCTTCGCCTACCACGCCACGCGCAAGCGTCGCGGGTCGCGGCCGGAGAGCGCGGCGGCGCTGGCGGCGG
The DNA here is from genome assembly GCA_024235015.1 of Gammaproteobacteria bacterium. Lineage (GTDB taxonomy): Bacteria > Pseudomonadota > Gammaproteobacteria > JACKNG01. The sequence goes on along the minus strand of JACKNG010000002.1, from coordinate 118,704 downwards.
AGCTGGATGCCGAGCTGATGGCCGAATTGCGCGAGATCGACAAGCCGGAGGAAGCCCCCTCCGAGGAGCCGACCTCACGCAGCGCCTGAACGCCTGAAATACAAGCGTGATCGCCGTTGACACGGCGATTCCACGCTCATTATAATTCCGCTTCTACGACAGGCCGGAGTCATCCAGCCTGTCGTTTTTTTGCGCTGTCGTTTCCGACTCGACTCCGAACTTTCCTCCGGCACTGCCGTAGTGGCAGCTCGTTGGGGAACGGTCGGCGGCGCCAAATCGCTGTTTAACAACCGGGTACCCCGAAAGAACGCTGCTTGAGTTATGGCGACAATCAATCAATTAGTGCGCAAGCCGCGCAAGCGCAAGCGCGAGAAGAGCAACGTACCGGCCCTCGAGGCCTGTCCGCAGAAGCGCGGCGTCTGCACGCGCGTCTACACCACGACGCCGAAGAAGCCGAACTCCGCGCTGCGCAAGGTTGCGCGCGTACGGCTCACCAACGGCCAGGAAGTCACGACCTATATCGGCGGTGAAGGCCACAACCTTCAGGAACACTCCGTGATCCTCATCCGCGGCGGTCGCGTGAAGGATTTGCCCGGCGTGCGTTACCACACCGTGCGCGGCACCCTCGACACCTCCGGGGTCGGCGAGCGTCGCCAGGGTCGTTCCAAGTACGGCGCCAAGCGTCCCAAAGCCTGATTCCGGATATCACCACAGAGTCTGAACCATGTCCCGACGCCACGTAGCAGCCAAGCGCGAAATCCTCCCCGACCCTAAGTACGGGGATCGCACGCTCGCCAAGTTCATCAACATGGTGATGTCGCGCGGCAAGAAAGCCGTCGCCGAACGTATCGTCTACGGTGCCCTCGACGAGGTCGAAAAGCGTGGCCGTGACGGCTCGCCGCTCGACGTGCTGAAACAGGCCCTCGACAACGTCGAGCCCAAGGTCGAGGTCAAGTCGCGCCGCGTCGGCGGTGCGACCTACCAGGTCCCGGTCGAAGTCCGTCCCAACCGACGCATGGCGCTGGCCATGCGCTGGCTGGTCGATGCCGCGCGCAAGCGTTCCGAGAAGTCGATGGGCCAGCGCCTGGCCAACGAGATCCTCGAGGCATCCGACAACCGCGGCACCGCAGTCAAGAAGCGCGAAGACACGCACAAGATGGCGGAAGCCAACCGTGCGTTCTCGCACTATCGCTGGTAAGGCCTGACCGTCCGGAATCGCCGCCGTGCCCCGCACCACGCCCATCGATCGTTATCGCAACATCGGCATCATGGCCCACATCGATGCCGGTAAGACGACGACGACCGAGCGCATCCTGTACTACACCGGTGTTTCGCACAAAATCGGTGAAGTGCACGACGGCGCCGCGGTGATGGACTGGATGGAGCAGGAACAGGAGCGCGGCATCACCATCACGTCGGCCGCGACGACCTGCTTCTGGGCCGGCATGGCGCAGCAGTTTCCCCAACACCGCATCAACATCATCGACACCCCCGGGCACGTCGATTTCACCATCGAAGTCGAGCGTTCGCTGCGCGTCCTCGATGGCGCGGTGGCGGTGTTCTGCGCGGTCGGCGGGGTCGAACCGCAGTCGGAGACGGTCTGGCGCCAGGCCAACAAGTACGGTGTGCCGCGCCTCGCCTTCGTCAACAAGATGGACCGCGCCGGCGCCGACTTCACCCGCGTGGTCGCGCAGATTCGCGACCGCCTCGGCTGCAACGCGATCCCGGTGCAGTTCCCGATCGGCGCCGAAGAGCACTTCGCCGGCATCGTCGACCTGGTCAAGATGAAAGCCATCTACTGGGACGAGGAAACCCTCGGCATGCGCTTCGAGGAGCGCGACATCCCGGAGGACCTGCTGGTCGGCTGCCAGGCAATGCGCGAAGCGCTGGTCGAGGCCGCGGCCGAGGCCACCGAGACGCTCACCGAGAAGTATCTCGAGGAAGCCGAACTCAGCATCGACGAGATCAAGACGGGGCTGCGCATCCGCACGCTGAAGAACGAACTCGTGCCGGTGCTGTGCGGCTCGGCCTTCAAGAACAAGGGTGTGCAGGCACTGCTGGACGCGGTGATTGAATTCATGCCGGCACCCATCGACGTCGAGGCCATCCGCGGCACGCTGGGCGACGGCGTCAGCGAAGCCGAACGCCACCCGTCCGACGACGAGCCTTTCGCCGCGCTGGCGTTCAAGATCGCGACTGACCCCTTCGTCGGTTCGCTGGCCTTCTTCCGCGTCTACTCCGGGGTGGTCAAGTCCGGCGACGCGGTGTTCAACCCGGTCAAGGGCAAGAAGGAACGTTTCGGCCGCATCCTGCAGATGCATGCCAACAGCCGCGAGGAAATCAAGGAAGTTCGCGCCGGCGACATCGCCGCCGCCGTCGGCCTCAAGGACGTCACCACCGGCGATACCCTGTGCGACACCTCGAACGTCATCGTGCTCGAGCGCATGGAGTTTCCCGAGCCGGTCATCGCCGTCGCCGTCGAGCCCAAGACCAAGAGCGACCAGGAGAAGATGGGCATCGCGTTGCAGAAGCTGGCAGCGGAAGACCCGTCGTTCCGCGTGTCCACCGACGAGGAATCGGGGCAGACCATCATCGCCGGCATGGGCGAGCTGCACCTCGAGATCATCGTCGACCGCATGAAGCGCGAGTTCAAGGTCGAGGCCAACGTCGGCAAGCCGCAGGTTGCCTATCGCGAGACGATCAAGCAGGCGGTGGCCAAGGCCGAAGGCAAGTTCGTGCGCCAGACCGGCGGGCGCGGGCAGTACGGCCACGTCGTGCTCAAGCTCGAACCCGGCGCGCCCGGCTCCGGCTTCGAATTCAGCAACGACATCGTCGGCGGGGTGGTGCCCAAGGACTACATCCCGGCGGTACAGAAGGGCGTGCAGGAATCGCTGCAGAACGGCGTCCTCGCCGGTTATCCCGTGGTCGACGTCAAGGTCAGTCTCTATGACGGCTCTTACCACGAGGTCGATTCGAGCGAGGTCGCGTTCAAGATCGCGGGCTCCATGGCCTTCAAGGAAGGCGCACGCCAGGGCAAGCCGGCGCTGCTCGAGCCGGTCATGAAGGTGGAGATCGTCGCCCCGGACGAATACATGGGTGCCATCAACGGTGACCTCAACCGCCGTCGCGGCGTGCTGCTCGGCACCGAGGAGTCCCCGGGTGGCGCGATTATCCGCGCCGAAGTGCCGCTGGCCGAGATGTTCGGCTATGCCACCGACCTGCGCTCGGCTACCCAGGGGCGCGCAACTTATTCGATGGAGTTCTCGCGCTACGTCGAGGCGCCGAGCAACATCGCCGACACGATCATCAAGAGAAGCTAACCGCCTTACCGGCGCTCAACACGGCAAACAATAGAGGTTACTGAGCCATGTCCAAGGGAAAGTTCGAACGTAAGAAGCCGCACGTTAACGTGGGGACGATTGGTCATGTTGATCACGGTAAGACGACGTTGACGGCGGCGCTGACGATCGTGTCGGCGAAGAAGTTCGGTGGCGAGACGAAGGCTTACGACCAGATCGACAACGCCCCGGAAGAACGTGAGCGCGGCATCACGATCGCGACGGCGCACGTGGAGTACGAGAGCGACACGCGCCACTACGCGCACGTGGACTGCCCCGGGCACGCGGACTACGTGAAGAACATGATCACGGGCGCGGCGCAGATGGACGGAGCGATCCTGGTCTGTTCGGCGGCGGACGGTCCGATGCCGCAGACGCGTGAGCACATCCTGCTGGCGCGTCAGGTGGGCGTGCCGAAGATCGTGGTGTACCTGAACAAGGCCGACATGGTCGACGACGCGGAGCTGCTGGAGCTGGTCGAGATGGAAGTGCGGGAGCTGCTGGATTCGTACCAGTTTCCGGGCGACGACACGCCGGTGATCGTGGGCAGCGCGCTGAAGGCGGTTGAAGGAGACGAGAGCGAGATCGGTACGCAGTCGATCGAGAAGCTGGTCGCGGCGATGGACGAGTTCATCCCGATCCCGGAGCGACCGGTGGATCTGCCGTTCCTGATGCCGATCGAGGACGTTTTCTCGATTTCGGGTCGCGGCACGGTTGTGACGGGTCGTATCGAGCGAGGCAAGATCAACGTTGGCGACGAAGTCGAGATCGTCGGCATCAAGGACACGCAGAAGACGACGTGCACGGGCGTCGAGATGTTCCGCAAGCTGCTGGACGAAGGCCAGGCGGGCGACAACGTGGGCGTGCTGCTGCGCGGTACGAAGCGCGAGGAAGTAGAGCGCGGGCAGGTGCTGTGCAAGCCGGGTTCGGTGAACCCGCACACGCATTTCGAGGCGGAAGTGTACGTGCTGTCGAAGGAGGAGGGTGGCCGTCACACGCCGTTCTTCTCGAACTACCGTCCGCAGTTCTATTTCCGCACGACGGACGTGACGGGCGCGGTCGCGCTGCCGGACGGCGTGGAGATGGTGATGCCTGGTGACAACGTGAAGGTGACGGTGAAGCTGATCAACCCGATCGCGATGGAAGAAGGCCTGCGCTTCGCCATCCGCGAGGGTGGTCGCACGGTCGGCGCCGGCGTCGTCGCCAAGATCATCGAGTAGCAGGTGGGTGGCCCGCGATCGAGCGTAGCCGATTGCGAGACTAGACGAACCGCTCACGCGCCGCCTTGCGGCACGCGGGCCACGAAAACAACGTTTACACGCGAAACAAGATGAACCAGCAAGTAATCAGAATCCGGCTGAAGGCGTTCGACCATCGTTTGATCGACCAGTCGACCAAAGAGATCGTCGAGACCGCCAAGCGCACCGGCGCGCAGGTGAAGGGCCCGATCCCGCTGCCGACCAAGAAGGAGCGGTTCACGGTGCTGATCTCGCCGCACGTCAACAAGGACGCACGTGACCAGTACGAGATTCGTACGCACAAGCGCCTGCTCGACATCGTCAACCCGACGGACAAGACCGTCGACGCGTTGATGAAGCTCGATCTCGCGGCGGGTGTCGACGTGCAGATCAAGTTGAACTAGGCGACCGGGAGAGCAGAACGATGAGCCTTGGTCTGGTTGGTGTGAAGCGCGGCATGACCCGCGTCTTCTCCGAAGATGGCGTATCGACGCCGGTGACGGTGGTCGAAGTGCTGCCGAACCGCATTACGCGCGTGAAGACGCCGGATACGGACGGTTACAGCGCGATTCAGGTGACGAAGGGCGAGAAGCACGCCAACCGCACCACGCGCCCGCTTGCCGGCGAGTTCAAGAAACTCGGTATCGATGCCGGCGAGGGCCTGTGGGAGTTCCGGCTCGAGGGTAGCGAAGACGGCGAGTTGGCCACCGGCGGCGAGCTCAAGGTCGACCTGTTCGAGGTCGGACAGCGCGTCGACGTCACCGGCACCACCATCGGCAAGGGCTTCGCGGGCACCATCAAGCGGCACAATTTCCGCTCGCAGGACGCCACCCACGGCAACTCCCTGTCGCACCGCGTGCCGGGTTCGATCGGCCAGAACCAGACCCCGGGGCGGGTGTTCAAGGGCAAGAAGATGGCCGGCCACATGGGTAACAAGCGTCGCACCGTGCAGGGCCTCGAGGTGGTGCGTGTCGACCTCGAACGCAACCTGCTGCTGGTCAAGGGCGCGGTGCCCGGCGCGCGCGGCGGCGAGGTCGTGATTCGTCCGGCCGTGAAAGCGCGTAAAGGACAATGACGATGCAAGTACAACTCCAGAAGCTGGCCGATGGCGGCGCGGGGCAGGTCACCCTGTCCGACGAGGTTTTCGCCACCGACTACAACGAGCCCCTCATCCACCAGGTGGTCACGGCCTACATGGCCGGTGCGCGTGCCGGTACCAAGGCGCAGAAGACCCGCGCCGAGGTGGCCGGCGGTGGCCAGAAGCCGTGGCGCCAGAAGGGCACCGGGCGCGCCCGAGCCGGTACCACGCGCGGGCCGATTTGGCGAGGCGGTGGCCGCGCCTTCGCTGCGCGGCCGCGCAACTTCGAGCAGAAGGTCAACCGCAAGATGTACCGCGGTGCGCTGCGTTCGATCCTGTCCGAACTGGTACGCCAGGAGCGCCTGGTGGTGGTCGACGACTTCAATCTCGAGCAGCCGCGCACCAAGCTCGCCGTCGCGGCGCTGGGCAAGCTCGGTGTCAGCAATGCCCTGCTGGTCACCCGCGAACTGTCGGAAAACGTTTTTCTCGCCGCCCGTAACATCCCCGGTGTCGGCCTGGTCGAAGTCGGCGCGATCGATCCCGTGCTGCTGATTTCCTACGACAAGGTCATCGTCACCGAAGCGGCGCTGGCCGACCTGGAGGCGATGCTGAAATGAATCAGGAACGACTGTTGCAGGTACTGGTCGAGCCGCGGGTGACGGAGAAGGGCGCGCGGGCGCAGGAACTGCACCGCCAGTACATGTTCAAGGTCCTGCGCGACGCGACCAAGCCCGAGATCAAGGCCGCCGTCGAGCAGCTCTTCAAGGTCGAGGTCGAATCGGTGACGACGTCGATCGTACGGCCCAAGATGCGTCGCTTCCGCAACCAGGCGGGCTTCCACAATGCATGGAAGAAAGCGTTCGTGAAGCTCAAGGAAGGTCACGAGATCGACTTCCTCGGCGGCGAATAGGAACGGAGCTGAGTCATGCCTCTAGTCAAAGCGAAACCCACTTCGGCCGGACGCCGCGGCGTCATGTCGGTGGTGACCCCGGGCCTGCACAAGGGTGCACCCTACGAGCCGCTGGTCGAAAAGCAGGAGCGCAGCTCGGGCCGCAACAACCAGGGTCGCATCACCGTGCGGCACCGTGGCGGCGGTCACAAGCAGCGCTACCGGATCATCGACTTCAAGCGCTCCAAGGACGGCATCGACGCCAAGGTCGAGCGCATCGAGTACGACCCGAACCGCTCGTCGCACATCGCGTTGCTGTTGTACGCCGACGGTGAGCGCCGTTACATCATCGCGCCCAAGGGCGTGGCCGCCGGCGCCATTCTGCGCTCCGGCGTCGATGCGCCCATCCAGGCCGGTAACACGCTGCCGTTGCGCAACATCCCGGTCGGTTCGCAGGTGCATTGTGTCGAACTCAAGCCCGGCAAGGGCGCGCAGCTCGCGCGCAGTGCCGGCGCCAGTGTGCAGTACGTCGCCCGCGAAGGAGCCTACGCCACCCTGCGCCTGCGTTCAGGCGAGATGCGCAAAGTGCCGATCGAATGCCGCGCGACCCTCGGCGAAGTCGGTAACTCGGAGCACGGCCTGCGCTCGCTCGGCAAGGCCGGCGCCAAGCGCTGGCGCGGCGTACGCCCGACGGTGCGCGGCGTCGCCATGAACCCGGTCGACCATCCCCACGGCGGTGGTGAAGGCCGCACCTCCGGCGGCCGTCATCCGGTCAGCCCCTGGGGGCAGCCGACCAAGGGTCACAAGACCCGTCACAACAAGCGGACCGACGACCTCATCGTGCGTCGGCGTAACAAGCGATAGGGGCGGAGGAGAACATGCCGCGTTCGATCAAGAAGGGCCCGTTCATCGACCATCACCTGGTGAAGAAGGTCGAAGAAGCACGGGAGAAGAACGACAAGCGCCCGATCAAGACCTGGTCGCGCCGCTCGCTGATCATGCCCGACATGGTCGGGCTGACCATCGCCGTCCACAACGGCCGTCAGCACATGCCGGTCTACGTGTCCGAGAACATGGTCGGCCACAAGCTCGGCGAGTTCGCCCCGACGCGGACCTTCCGCGGCCACGTGGCAGACAAGAAGTCCCGCTGAGCGGGCGTGCAGGAATTCGAACATGGCGACTGAAGCAAAACTTCGCAACGCGCGCATCGCCGCACAGAAGATGCGCCTCGTGGCGGACCAGGTCCGTGGCCTGCCCGTCGAGCAGGCGCTCAACGTGCTGGCGTTCAGCAACAAGAAGGCCGCCCACCTGATCAAGAAAGTGCTCGAATCGGCCATCGCCAACGCCGAGCACAACGATGGCGCCGACGTCGACGAGCTGACCGTCAGCCGCATCATGGTCGACGAAGGTCCGACCATGAAGCGCTGGCGTGCTCGCGCCCGTGGGCGCGCCGCCAAGATTCTCAAGCGAACCAGTCACGTGACCGTCACGGTCGAAGAAGCGGGGCGTTAAGACCATGGGTCAGAAAGTACATCCGTATGGCATCCGCCTTGGCATCGTCAAGGACTGGACCTCCACCTGGTACGTCGATTCCAAGCACTATGCCGACTACCTCAACCTCGATCTCGCGGTGCGTGAATTCCTGCGCAAGAAGCTGTCGCACGCGTCGGTGAGCCGCATCCAGATCGAGCGGCCGGCCAACAACGCGCGCATCATCATCCACACCGCGCGTCCCGGCATCGTCATCGGCAAGAAGGGTGAGGACATCGAGGCACTGCGCAAGCAGGTCAGCAAGCTGATGGGTGTGCCCGCGCACATCAGCGTCGAGGAGATTCGCAAGCCGGAACTCGACGCCTACCTCGTCGCCGAATCGGTCGCCCAGCAGCTCGAGCGCCGCATCATGTTCCGGCGCGCGATGAAGCGCGCCGTGTCGAACTCGATGCGCCTCGGTGCCGAAGGCATCAAGATCAATGTCGCCGGCCGTCTCAACGGTGCGGAAATCGCGCGTTCCGAGTGGTACCGCGAAGGGCGCGTGCCGTTGCATACCCTGCGCGCAGACATCGACTACGGCTTTGCCGAGGCCAACACCACCTACGGTGTGATCGGAGTCAAGGTCTGGATCTTCAAGGGCGAGGTGGTAGCCAAGCACGAAGAACCGGCGCCGGAGGACTCCGAGGCCAGCGCGGCCTGAGCGGGCGCGCCGACAACCAGGAATTGCAATCATGCTGCAACCCAAAAACACCAAGTTCCGCAAACAGCAGAAGGGGCGCAACCGGGGCCTCGCGCAACGCGGTAACAAGGTCAGCTTCGGCGAATACGCGCTGAAGGCGACCTCCGGCGGCCGGGTCACGGCACGCCAGATCGAGGCAGCGCGTCGTGCCATCACCCGCCACGTCAAGCGCGGTGCCAAGATCTGGATCCGGGTGTTCCCCGACAAACCGATCTCGAAAAAGCCGCTCGAAGTCCGCCAGGGCAAGGGCAAGGGCAATGTCGAGTACTGGGTGGCCCAGGTCAAACCGGGCACGGTGCTCTACGAGATGGAAGGAACGACCGAGGAGATCGCGCGCGAGGCCATGCGCCTGGCTGCGGCCAAGCTGCCCGTGCGCACCACCTTTGCAACCCGGACGGTGCTGTGATGAAAGCCAGCGAAATGCGCTCGAAGAGCGAACAGGAACTCAAGACCTTGTTGCTGGAGCTGCGTCGCAAGCAGTTCAACATGCGCATGCAGGCCGGTTTCGGTCAGCCCGCACGCGCCAGCGATATCCGCGAGACGCGCAAGGATATCGCACGCATCAAGACCATTATCGAGGAGCGTCGTCAGGGTAACGCGGCATGAGCGAAGAGAACAAACAACCCCGTACGCTGGTCGGCCAGGTGGTCAGCAACCGCATGGACAAGACCATTACCGTGCTCATCGAGCGCCGTGTCGAGCATCCGCTGTACCGCAAGTACGTGCGCAAATCGACGCGCTTGATGGCACACGACGAGAACAACGAATGCAACCAGGGCGATACGGTGGCGATCGAAGAATGCCGCCCGCTGTCCAAGCGCAAGAGCTGGCGCCTGCAGCGCGTGCTCGAGCGCGCGACCCAGGTCTGATAGACACCAAGAACGGGCAGTTCCGGAGTTAGAACATGATTCAGATGCAAAGCATGCTCGACGCAGCGGACAACAGTGGCGCGCGACGCTTGATGTGCATCAAGGTGCTCGGCGGCTCGAAGCGTCGTTACGCCAACATCGGCGACGTCATCAAGGTGACGGTCAAGGAAGCCATCCCGCGCGGCAAGGTTCGCAAGGGCGACGTCTTCAATGCCGTGGTGGTACGCACGCGCAAGGGCGTGCGCCGCCCCGACGGTTCGCTGATCCGTTTCGACGGTAATGCCGCGGTCCTGCTCGACAAGCAGCTCAACCCGGTGGGTACGCGCATCTTCGGGCCGGTTACGCGCGAGCTGCGCGGCGAGAAGTTCATGCGCATCGTGTCGCTGGCACCCGAAGTGCTGTAGCGCGGCGCAGAGAGAAAGCAAGATGAAGAAGATCAAGAAAGGCGACCGGGTCTACGTCCTCAGTGGCCGGGACCGTGGCAAGCAGGGCACGGTGATGCGGGTCTACGCCGATGACCGCGTCATCGTCGAAGGCATCAACATGGTCAAGCGCCATACCAAGCCCAATCCTCAGATGGGCGCGCCGGGCGGTATCGTCGAGAAGGAGGCGCCACTGCAGGTGTCCAACATCGCGCTGTTCAACCCGGTGACGCAGAAGCCCGACCGCGTCGGCTTCCGCACGCTCGAGGACGGGCGCAAGGTGCGCTTTTTCAAGTCGAACGGCGAAGTCGTCGACGCCTAATAACCCGAGGTCCAGAGAGATGCCCAGGCTGGAACAGCACTACCGCGAGACCGTCACCAAGGAACTGATGGACAAGTTCAAGTACGGCAGCGTGATGGAGATCCCCAAGATCACCAAGATCACCCTGAACATGGGCCTTGGCGAGGCCGTCGGGGACAAGAAGGTGATCGATCACGCCGTCAACGACCTGCGCCTGATCTCCGGCCAGCAGCCGGTGGTGACCCTGGCGCGCAAGTCGATCGCCGGTTTCAAGATTCGTGACGGCTGGCCCATCGGCGCCAAGGTCACGTTGCGTCGCGAACGGATGTACGAGTTCCTCGATCGCCTGATCAACATCGCGATCCCCCGTATCCGTGACTTCCGCGGCCTCAACCCGCGGGCGTTCGACGGTCGTGGCAACTACAACATGGGGGTCAGGGAACAGATCATCTTCCCGGAGATCGACTACGACAAGATCGATGCGCTCCGCGGTATGGACATCTGCATCTCGACCACCGCTCGTACCGACGAGGAAGGCCGTGCACTGCTCGAGGCTTTCCGTTTTCCGCTCCGGACCTAGGAAGTAGCACCATGGCCAAGAAGTCGATGATCAACCGCGAATTGAAGCGCGCCAAGCTCGCCCGCAAGTACGCCGCGCGCCGCCTCGAGCTCAAGGCGATCGTCAAGGACGAGGAGCGCTCCTACGAGGACCGGGAAGACGCGCGCAACCGCCTGCAGAAGCTGCCGCGCGATTCGAGCCCGGTGCGCGGGCGCAACCGCTGCCGCCTGACCGGGCGCCCGCACGGCGTCTATCGCAAGTTCGGCCTGGGCCGTAACGAATTGCGCCGCCTGGCCATGCAGGGGCACGTGCCCGGCCTGGTCAAGGCGAGCTGGTAATCGACGAAGGTATCGCAACAATGAGTATGCAAGATCCCATCGGTGACATGCTGACCCGCCTGCGCAACGCCCAGGCGCGCTCGAAGCGTGAGGCGGTCATGCCGGCCTCGGTCAAGAAGGCCGCGATCGCCGAAGTGCTGAAGAACGAGGGTTATATCGTCGGCTACCGGGTCGACGGCGAGGGCGCCACCCGTACGCTCACCGTCGAACTCAAGTACTACCGTGGCAAGCCCGTCATCGAGCGCATCCAGCGCGTCAGCCGTCCGGGCCTGCGCGTGTATCGTTCCAAGGACGAGCTGCCGTCGATCGTCGGCGGTCTCGGTGTCGCCATCGTCTCCACCTCGAAAGGCCTCATGAGCGATCGCGAAGCGCGCGCCCAGGGCATCGGTGGCGAAGTCATCTGTTCGGTCTACTGAGGACGCGTAACCCATGTCACGAGTAGGTAAAGCGCCGATCACGGTGCCGCAGGGGGTGGATGTCGCCATCAGCGGCAGCCGCGTCACGATCAAGGGCGGGAAGGGTTCGCTCGAGCACGATGCGCACGGGCTGGTCACGGTCAAGCTCGAGGATGGCGCGGTTACGGTGACTCCCAACGACGAGTCCAAGGCCGCCAACGCGCTGTCCGGGACGACGCGGGCGATCCTGCAGAACATGGTCACCGGGGTATCGGCCGGCTTCGAGCGCAAGCTCGAGATCGTCGGCGTCGGCTACCGCGCGCAGGTCCAGGGCAGCAAGCTCAACCTGTCGCTCGGTTACTCGCACCCGGTCGAGTTCGCCATCCCGGAAGGTATCGCCATCGAGACGCCGAGCCAGACCGAGGTCGTGGTACGCGGTATCGACAAGCAGCAGGTCGGCCAGGTCGCGGCGAATATCCGCGCCTATCGCCGACCGGAGCCCTACAAGGGCAAGGGCGTTCGCTACAGCGGCGAACAGATTGTGAAGAAAGAAGCCAAAAAGAATTGAGTACTGCGATGGACAAGAAATCTTCGCGGCAACGGCGCGGTCGCAAGACCCGTGCAGCCATTCGCGAGCTGCACGCAACCCGCTTGTGCGTGCATCGCACACCGCGCCACATCTATGCCCAGGTCATCTCGGCGGACGGCGGGTCGGTTCTCGCCGCAGCCTCTACCGTCGAGAAGGATTTCCGCGCGTCCGGTGCCCATGGCGGCAACGTGAACGCGGCGGCGGCGGTGGGCAAGCTCGTCGCCGAGCGGGCGATCGCGGCCGGCGTCAGCGAGGTCGCCTTCGACCGGTCCGGCTTCAAGTATCACGGTCGCATCAAGGCGTTGGCCGACGCGGCGCGCGAGACCGGATTGAAGTTCTAGGAGCCTGAAAGATGAGTGCAAACATGAACGGGCCTGATTCGAACGAAGGCTACCTCGAAAAACTGATCACGGTGAATCGCGTGGCCAAGGTGGTCAAGGGCGGTCGCATCTTCGGCTTCTCGGCTCTGACCGTGGTCGGCGACGGTGAAGGTCGTGTCGGGTTCGGCCGTGGCAAGGCGCGCGAGGTGCCGGTCGCCATCCAGAAGGCGATGGAGAACGCACGCAAGAACATGACCCGCATTGCGCTGAACGGCAGCACCCTGCAGTACCCGCTGGTCGGCGAGCACGGCGCGGCCAAGGTCTACATGCAACCGGCGTCGGACGGTACCGGCATTATTGCCGGCGGCCCGATGCGCGCTGTGTTCGAGGTGCTGGGCGTGCACAACGTGCTGGCCAAGTGCATCGGTACGTCAAATCCGATCAACGTCGTGCGCGCCACCATCAACGGGCTGCGCAGCATGTCGTCACCCGAGGACATGGCCGCCAAGCGCGGCAAGTCGGTCGAAGAGATCCGGGGGTAACACACCGTGTCCGACAAGAAACTGCGCTTGACCCTGTGCAAGAGCCTCAATGGTCGCCTCGCGGCTCACCGGGCCTGCGCCGAGGGCCTCGGCCTGCGCAAGATCCGGCAGACCGTGGAAGTCATCGATACGCGTGAGAACCGCGGCATGGTCGACAAGATCGGCTACATGCTCAAGGTTCAGGAGATCTGACCCATGCGATTGAACACCATCAAGCCCGGAGCGGGCGCCAAGAAGCCGGGCAAACGCCTCGGGCGGGGCGGCGGTTCCGGTCTCGGTAAGACCGGCGGCCGTGGCCACAAGGGCCAGAAGTCGCGCGCGGGCGGTTACCACAAGGTCGGTTTCGAAGGCGGCCAGATGCCGCTGCAGCGGCGCCTGCCGAAGTACGGCTTCCGCTCGCAGGTCAGCCTGCACGTCGACGAAGTGCGGCTGCACGAGTTGAACAAGGTCGCAGCAGAGACCATCGACCTGCTCGCCTTGCACGCGGCCGGACTCGTCCGCGGTGACGTCCACCGCGTCAAGATCATCGCCTCGGGCGAGATCGGCAAGGCCGTGCACGTCAAGGGCCTCGGCGTGACCCGCGGCGCGCGTGCGGCTATCGAGGCGGCCGGGGGCCGGGTGGAAGACTGATCGTGGCTACGAGCGCCAAGGGAATCCCCGGGGGCATCGCCGGTCTGGGCAAGTTGACGGAGCTGCGGCAGCGCTTCTTCTTCCTGCTCGGCGCCTTGCTGGTGTTCCGGATCTGCACCCACATCCCGGTGCCGGGCATCAACCCGATCGCCCTCAACGCGCTGTTCGATCAGCAGCGCGGCTCGATCCTGGACATGTTCAACATGTTTTCCGGCGGCGCCCTGCAGCGCTTCTCGGTCGTCGCGCTCGGCATCATGCCGTACATCTCGGCCTCCATCATCATCCAGCTGCTGACGGTGGTGCACCCGAAGCTCGAGCAGCTGAAGAAGGAGGGCGAAGCCGGCCGCCGCAAGATCAACCAGTACACCCGGTATTTCACCGTGGTGCTGTGCTTCTTCCAAGCCACCGGTGTGGCCGTGATGCTCGAGCAACAGACCGCCGCCGGCATGCAGCTCGTGATCGATCCGGGCCTGTCGTTCAAGGTCACCTGCATTGCGACCCTCGTTACGGGCACGCTGTTCCTGATGTGGCTGGGCGAACAGGTCACCGAGCGTGGCATCGGCAACGGTATCTCGATGATCATCTTCGCCGGCATCGTCGCCGGCCTGCCCAAGGCCGTGGCCGGTACGCTGGAACTGTCACGTACCGGCGAGCTGTCGATCATCCTGGTGCTCATTCTGCTCGCGTTGTCGGTACTGGTGACCGGCTTCGTGGTCTTCGTCGAGCGCGCCCAGCGTCGCATTACGGTCAACTATGCCAAGCAGCAGCGCGGTCGTCAGATGTACGGCGGCCAGTCGACCAACCTGCCGCTCAAGCTCAACATGGCCGGGGTGATCCCGCCGATCTTCGCCTCCAGCATCATCCTGTTCCCGGCCACCGTTGCCGGTTGGTTCGGCAATACCGAGGGGCTCGACTGGTTGCGCGATCTCAGCACCACGCTGTCGCCCGGACAGCCGCTCTACGTCATGCTCTACGCGGCTGCGATCATCTTTTTCTGCTTCTTCTATACCGCGTTGGTGTTCAACCCGAAGGAGATGGCGGACAATCTCAAGAAGTCGGGCGCTTTCATCCCCGGCATCCGCCCCGGCGATCAGACTGCGCGGTACATCGATGGCGTCATGACACGCCTGACCGTGGCCGGCGCCGCTTACATCACCGCGGTCTGCCTGCTGCCCGAGTTCCTCATCCTGCAACTCAACGTGCCGTTCTATTTCGGTGGTACGTCGTTGTTGATCATCGTCGTCGTGGTCATGGACTTCATGTCGCAGGTGCAGGCGCACCTCATGTCGCACCAGTACGAAGGCTTGATGAAGAAACGCAATCTCAAAGGTTACGGACGCCGCTAGGCGCACGTCAGGGGTCCATCATGAAAGTTCAGGCATCGGTAAAGAAGATTTGTCGCAACTGCCGCATCATCCGGCGTAAGGGGCAAGTGCGCGTGATCTGCAAGGATCCGCGGCACAAGCAGCGCCAGGGCTGATGGTCGACAATCGGAAGCAAGAGGATACGACATGGCTCGCGTCGCTGGAGTAAACATCCCGGACCGTAAACACACGGTCATCGCGTTGACCGCCATCTATGGCATCGGGCGCACGCGCGCCCAGGCCATCTGTGAGGCCGCGAACATCAACCCCGTTGACCTCGTCAAGGATCTGACCGAAGGCCAGCTCGATGCCCTGCGCAACGAGGTCGGGCGTTACGCGGTGGAAGGTGATCTGCGCCGCGAGGTCAGCATGAACATCAAGCGCCTGATGGATCTCGGCTGCTACCGCGGTATTCGCCACCGCCGCGGTCTGCCTGTACGCGGGCAGCGCACCCGTACGAATGCCCGCACCCGTAAGGGTCCGCGGCGCCTGGTCAAACGATAGGCTCGGACTGAAGATATGGCTACTTCCCCTTCGCGTACGAAGAAAAAAGCGAAGCGCAGCGTGCTCGACGGCGTCGCGCACATCCATGCGTCGTTCAACAACACCATCATCACGATCACCGATCGGCAGGGTAATACGCTGGCCTGGGCGACCGCCGGTGGCAGCGGCTTCCGCGGTTCGCGCAAGAGCACGCCGTTCGCGGCGCAGGTCGCGGCCGAGCGCCTGTCCTCGGTGCGCGACGAGTACGGCATGCAGAACCTCGACGTGTTCGTGAAAGGGCCGGGGCCGGGCCGCGAGTCCGCCGTGCGTTCGCTGAACAACGCGGGTTTCCGCATCCTCAACATCACCGACGTCACGCCGATCCCGCACAACGGCTGCCGTCCTCCGAAGAAGCGCAGGGTTTAAGCCATGGCTCGTTACATTGGACCGAAATGCAAGCTGAGCCGTCGCCAGGGCATGGACCTGGGGCTGAAGAGCCGCGCACGCCCGATCGAGACCAAGTGTCAACTGGAGAAGCCGCCCGGGCAGCACGGCGACAGCCGCGGCCGTCGCCAGTCCGACTACGCCCTGCAGCTGCGTGAGAAGCAGAAGCTGCGCTTCATCTACGGCGTGTTGGAACGTCAGTTCCGCAACTATTACAAGCAGGCGGCGCGTCGTCGCGGTGCAACCGGCGAGAACCTGTTGCAGCTGCTCGAGTGCCGGCTCGACAACGTCGTCTATCGCATGGGGTTCGGTGCCACCCGCGCCGAAGCGCGCCAGCTGGTCTCGCACAAGGCCATCACGGTGAATGGCAAGGTCGTCAACATCCCGTCCTACCAGGTGGCGGCGGAAGACGTCGTCGCCGTGCGTGAGAAGGCGCGCAAGCAGGTTCGCATCCAGGACTCGCTCGCGATCGCCGAGCAGCTCGGCTTCCCGGAATGGGTCGAAGTCGATTCCAAGAAGATGGAAGGTCGCTTCAAGACCGTACCGGAGCGCGCGGATCTCCCTGCCGATATCAATGAATCGCTCGTCGTCGAGTTGTATTCGAAGTAACCCTACTGAGTAAGGAGACTCCATTATGGCGTCAGCCTTGAACGAGTTATTGAAGCCGAAGATCGTCGACGTGCAGGCGGTCAATCCGCGCACGGCGAAGATCACCATCGAGCCTTTGAATCGCGGCTTCGGCCATACTCTGGGTAATGCCCTGCGCCGGGTGCTGCTGTCGTCGATGACCGGCAGCGCCATCACCGAGGTCGAAATCGAGAACGTCCTCCACGAGTACACCACCATCGAGGGGGTGCAGGAGGACGTGACCGACATCCTCCTCAACCTGAAGGGTCTGGCCATCAACATGCATGCGCGTGACGAGGCCACCCTGACCTTGAACCGCCGCGGTCCGTGCACCGTGACGGCGCGCGACATCGTGCTCGACCACGACGTCGAGATCGTCGATCCCGATTACCACATCGCGACCCTGAGCGATGTCGGCGAGCTCAACATGACGCTGCGCGTCGAGCGTGGCCGCGGGTACCAGCCGTCGACCGCGCGCGAACTGCCCGAGGAAGCCGATACCACCATCGGCCGGCTCAAGCTCGACGCCTCGTTCAGCCCGGTGCGTCGCTGTGCCTACGAGGTTCAGAGCGCGCGCGTCGAGCAGCAGACCAACCTCGACAAGCTGATCCTGACCATCGAGACCAACGGCACGATCGATCCCGAACACGCGGTCAAGGAAGCGGCCGGCATCCTGCGTAGCCAGCTGGCGGTTTTCGTCGACATCACGGCCGAGGATACCCACGAGTCGGCATCTTCCGACGCGATCGAGATCGATCCCATCCTGTTGCGTTCGATCGACGATCTCGAGCTCACCGTGCGTTCGGCCAACTGCCTCAAGGCAGAGAGCATCTACTACATCGGTGATCTCATTCAGCGCACCGAGGTCGAGCTGCTCAAGACGCCCAATCTCGGCAAGAAGTCGCTGACCGAGATCAAGGATGTCCTGGCAGCGCGCGGCCTCTCCCTGGGCATGCGCCTGGAGAACTGGCCGCCGGTCGGGCTCTACGACAGCGAACGCGCCGCGCATTGAACAACCGCATAATTAGAAGGGCAACCCAGCCATGAGACACCTGAATAGCGGCCGCCAGCTCAACCGCGACAGCGCACACCGCAAGGCGATGTTCCGGAACATGACCGTGTCCCTGTTCCGGCACGAGCTCATCCGTACCACCTTGCCCAAGGCCAAGGAGCTGCGCCGCACGGCCGAGCCGTTGATCACGATGGCGAAGTCCGACTCGGTCGCCAAGCGCCGGCTGGCATTTTCCCGCCTGCGCGATCGCGAGATCGTCACCAAGCTCTTCAACGAGCTGGGCCCGCGCTACGAGGCGCGCCCGGGCGGCTATCTGCGCATCCTGAAGTGCGGCTTCCGCCCCGGCGATAATGCACCGATGGCGATCGTCGAGCTGGTCGACCGGCCGCTCGAAGACGACGCGAGCAGCACCGAGGACTGACCCGCCACGCGGCTTGCCCTCGTGTCCCGCCCCACCAAGGGGCGGGACAGTCGAGACACCCATCCCCCGGCGCCGCGGCCGGCCTTCCCAAGCCGATCCCCTCCCGCCACGGCCAGCCACCGCTCCGGCCACCCGACAGGCTCCGGCTCGAACGACGCACCCGCCCGTCCCAACCACGGCGTGCACAAAGTGCCGGGCTGCGGCACACTACCGTGACCTCTCGTGCCCGTGCAGGCTGCCATGGACTGGAAGCTGATCCCGGACCCTTACCGCGGCAATCGCCTCGCCAACCTGCGTCTGCAGGCCACCGTACGACTGATCGTCTGCCTCCTGACTGGCGCTTATTACGCCGTGACCGCTCACCTCACCGAAGGTCTGTATCTGCTGTTCATTGCCTACACCCTGACCCTCCTGGTCGTTGTCCAGCGGGCCGCGGAGACGGCCGCCGACGGCCTCGTGCTGGTGACCCTGTGCGCGGACCATTGCTTTGCGTTGGTGGGCCTCGTGGTGCTCGGTGAGCACGGCTATTTCCTGTTCTTCCTGCTGGCGCAGATCGGGCTCGGCTACGGCATCCGATTCGGCAAGAACCTGCTGGCCTGCTCGGCCGTGCTGACAATCTTCGGCATGTTCGCGGTGACGAGCTTGTCCGACTACTGGCAGGCGTCCGCCCACGTCCCGTGGACAGTGGCGACGACGATACCGCTGCTGTTCACCTATCTCTATTTCCTGATCGATGCGCTGACCAGGAGCGAACGGCGCGCCGCCGCCGCCGAAGCGGGGCTCGGTCACAGCGTGCGCTTCGTCTCCCACGACATGCGCACGCAGTTGCAGGCCTTACGCGCAGGCCTGCGCGACATTCCGCAAGCTGCCGGCAGTGCGGCCGTCCACCGGCACATGGCGACGGCCGGTGACATCGTGACGTCCCTGGCGCGGTTGTCGGAGATCATGCTGGACCGCATCGCCTCGGCCTCCGAACGAGCGGTCGGCGGTTCGGCTACTGGCGACCGCGGCGCTGCCGAGGCGCGTGCAGAGGTGACGGTCGGCGCTCTGCTCGGCGCGGTCGCCGGGCGCTTTTCGGCCCAGTTCGCTGCAGCGCCTACATGCCGCCACGCAGGTTCGAACGGCGTCGCCGCCGACCGAGGCAAGGCCAACAGCCCGTCGAAGTGGTCGAGGTAGCTACTGTCCGCGTACGTAGCACGGCGGCCGCACAAAAAACGCGCGAGGCCTGGGAGCCCGGCCTCTGTTACCACCGACGCGGGCAAGGGCCGACACAGTCCGGCGGGGTGCCGGCACGCCGCCACGTGCGCGTCAATCACCCTTGAGCTTGTCGACCAGCAGGGCGGACACCGCCGCGGGATTCGCTTTGCCCTTGGAGGCTTTCATCGCCTGTCCGACCAGGTAGCCGAGGATCTTCTCCTTGCCCGCAAGGTAGTCCTGGACCTGGGCGGGGTTGGCGGCGATGACTTCGTCGACGATGGCGTCGATGGCGCCCGAGTCGGAAACCTGTTTGAGCCCCTGCGCTTCGATGATGTCGTCGGGGAGGCCGCCCTCGCTCCACATCGCCTGGAAGACGGTCTTTGCGCCCTTGCCGGAGACCGTCCCGTCGCCGATTCGCGCCACCAGCTGGTTCAGCATGGCGGGCGTGATCGGGATGTCGTCGACGGCAAGCCCGGCGCGGTTCAGCGCGCCGAAGACCTCGCCCGTAATCCAGTTGGCGACGGCCTTCGCCGGCACCTCGAGCGGACCGAGGCTGGCCTCGAAGAATGCCGCCACGGCGGGCTCGTTGACCAGCAGGGCGGCGTCCTCGCGACCGAGGCCATAGTCGTCGACGTAGCGGGCGATGCGCGCCGCCGGCAACTCCGGCAGGGTGGCGCGGATACGCGCCAGGTCGTCGGCGCTGACGCTGACCGGCAGCAGGTCGGGATCGGGGAAGTAGCGGTAGTCGTGCGCATCCTCCTTGGTGCGCATGGTGCGGGTCTCGTCCTTGTCGGGGTCGTAGAGCCGCGTTTCCTGCACCACCTTGCCGCCGTCTTCGAGGATGTCGCGTTGGCGCTCGATCTCGAACTCGATGGCGCGTTCGACGAAGCGGAACGAATTGAGGTTCTTGATCTCGGTGCGCGTGCCCAGCGTGTCGCTGCCCGCCGGTCGCAGTGACACGTTGGCGTCGCAGCGGAACGACCCCTCCTGCATGTTGCCGTCGCAGATGCCGAGGTGGCGTACCAGCCGGTGCAGCTCGCGCATGTAGGCGACCGCCTCGCGAGCCGAGTGCATGACCGGCTCCGAGACGATTTCGAGCAACGGTGTGCCGGCGCGGTTGAGATCGATGCCGGTACGCCCGCTGACCACGCCGTGTACGGACTTGCCGGCGTCCTCTTCGAGGTGCGCGCGGGTGATACCGATGTCGAGCTCGCGCTCGTCGAGCGTGATACGTAGGTGGCCGCAGCCGACGATGGGATGTTCGTACTGACTGATCTGGTAGCCCTTGGGCAAATCCGGGTAGAAATAATTCTTGCGCGCGAAGACCGAGCACGGCGCAATCTCGGCGTCAATGGCGAGACCGAACCTGACCGCCAGCTCGACGGCCTGGGCGTTGAGCACCGGCAGTACCCCCGGCAGGCCGAGATCGACGCCGCAGGCCTGCACGTTGGGCGCGGCGCCGTAGGCGGTCGCCGCGCCGGAGAAGATCTTGCTCTGGGTGGCGAGCTGGGCGTGCACCTCGAGACCGATGACGGGTTGCCATTCCATGTCGGGACCCTCAGGCGAAAGCGGGCGGAACCGCGCGGTGGGCGTCGCTGACCTGCTGCAGCGCATGGCCGGTGGCGAGCAGGCGCCCCTCGTCGAAGTAGTTGCCGATGAGCTGCAGGCCGACCGGCAGGCCGTCGAGAAAGCCGGCGGGGACCGACAGTGCCGGCAAGCCGGCCAGGTTGACCGCGGTGGTGTAGACGTCCGACAGGTACATCGTGACGGGATCGTCGACATGCGTGCCGGCGGCGAATGCCGGCGCCGGCGTGGTCGGTCCGGCGATGAGGTCGACGGTGTCGAAGGCGCGGGCGAAATCCTCTTTGATCAGGCGCCGTACCTGCTGCGCCTTGCGGTAGTAGGCGTCGTAGTAGCCGGACGACAGTGCGTAGGTGCCGACCAGGATGCGGCGCTTGACCTCCGCGCCGAAACCCTCGCTGCGCGAGCGCTCGTAGAGATCGGTCAGGTCGGTCGGGTCGGCGCAGCGATAGCCGTAGCGCACACCGTCGAAGCGCGACAGGTTCGACGAGCATTCCGCCGGTGCGATGACGTAGTAGGCCGGGATGGCGAGCGGTGCGCTGGCCAGGCTGATTTCACTCAGGCGCGCGCCGCGTCGTTCGAGCTCGGCGAGCGCGGCGTGCACGGTGTCACCGACGCGCGGGTCGAGCTCGGCGCCGAAGTATTCGCGTGGAATACCGATTCGCAAGCCGTCGACGCCGTTTGCCAGCGGGGCGGTGAAATCCTCGTCCGGCCGCTCGACCGAGGTCGAATCGCGCGCGTCGAAGCCCGCCATCACGTTCAGCATGAGGGCGAGGTCAGCCGCGCTGCGCGCCATCGGTCCGCCCTGGTCGAGGCTGGAGGCGAAGGCAATCATGCCGAAGCGCGAGACCCGGCCGTAGGTCGGTTTCAAGCCCGAGATGCCGCACAGCGCCGCGGGTTGGCGAATCGAGCCGCCGGTGTCGGTCCCGGTAGCGAGCGGCGCCAGCCCGGCGGCGACCGCTGCCGCCGAGCCGCCCGACGAGCCGCCGGGCACGCGGCCCGGGTCCCACGGGTTGCAGGTCCGGCCGTAGTAGCTCGATTCGTTCGACGAGCCCATCGCGAACTCGTCCATGTTGGTCTTGCCGAGCATCACCAGTCCGGCTCGGTCGAGGCACTCGGTCACGTGCGCGTCGTAGGGTGCGACGAAGTTGTCGAGCATGCGCGAGGCGCAGCTGGTGCGCACGCCGCGGGTGCAGAAGATGTCCTTGTGCGCGTAGGGGATGCCGGTCAGGGCCCCGGCGGTGCCGGCGGCGCGGCGGGCATCTGCCGCAGCGGCCTGGGCGAGGGCGCGCTCGCCACACACCGTGATGTAGGCATTGACGGCGGCGTCGTGGTTCGCGATGCGCGCGAGGTAGTGGCGGGTGAGCTCGACGCTGGAGAAATCGCCGGCGGCGAGGCCGGCGCTGAGTTCGGCAACGCCGCGTGGAAACGACTCGCTCATGGCGGGCTACTCGATGACCTGGGGCACGAGGTAGAGGCCGTCGGCGGTTTCCGGCGCGCCGGCCTGCAGCTCCGTACGGCGGTCGGTCTCGGTGACCGTGTCGGCCCGCAGGCGGGCGGAGAGTTCGAGTGGGTGCGCCAGCGGTTCCACCCCGGCCGTGTCGACGGCGTTCATCTGGGCGACGAAATCGAGGATCGACGACAGCTGCCCGGCATAGACCGGGATATCCGATTCAGCGATGGACAGGCGCGCGAGGCGTGCGATGGCACGCACGTCTACGGCGGAGATCGACATGCGGGATTCTCAAATAGCTAGTTGATTAAAAAGAAATTTTTGTGTGGCTTGCTTGCCACAATGCGTGCTTGCTGCTAGAGTGCCGCGTCATTTTACTGCGAATCGCAGGGGCGCCGGATAGTCTTGGACCGCGCGGCCGCATACCGACACTCCCGCTGTCCGCAGTCCGGGGCCGCTCGGCCCGCGATTTCTCCGTCGTCCCGCGACCGGTGGCCACCTGGCGCGCCGGCGACTACTTGATTATAGGAATCACCATTCATGCTTCGCATGCTGCGGGGGATTTTCTCCAACGACCTCTCGATCGACCTCGGCACGGCCAACACGCTCATCTATGTCCGTGGCAAGGGCATCGTGCTCAACGAACCCTCGGTCGTCGCGATCCGGCGCGGCCGCGACTCCAACAACCCCAAGGCGATCGCGGCCGTCGGCGCCGAGGCCAAGCGCATGCTCGGCCGTACCCCCGGCCACATCGAGGCGATTCGACCGCTCAAGGATGGTGTCATCGCCGACTTCACCGTCACCGAGAAGATGCTCCAGCACTTCATCCGCAAGGTCCACGGCAACCAGTTGTTCAAGCCGAGCCCGCGCGTGCTGGTGTGTGTGCCCTGCGGCTCGACCCAGGTCGAGCGGCGCGCGATCAAGGAATCGGCGCAGGGTGCCGGCGCGCGCGAGGTGTTCCTGATCGAAGAGCCGATGGCCGCGGCCGTCGGCGCCGGTATGCCGGTCAGTGATGCCAGTGGCTCGATGGTGCTCGACATCGGCGGCGGCACCACCGAGGTCGCGATCATCTCGCTCAACGGCATCGTCTATTCCGACTCGGTGCGCATCGGCGGCGACCGCTTCGACGACGCCATCATCAACTACGTGCGCCGCAATTACGGCAGCCTCATCGGGGATGCCACGGCGGAGCGCATCAAGCACGAAATCGGCTGCGCCTATCCCGGCAACGAAGTGCGCGAGATCGAAATCAAGGGGCGCAACCTCGCCGAGGGCCTGCCGCGCAGCTTTACGCTCAACAGCAACGAAATCCTCGAAGCGCTGCAGGAACCCCTGGCCGGCATCGTCGAGGCGGTCAAGACCGCGCTGGAGAAGACCCCGCCGGAACTCGGTTCCGACGTCGCCGAGCGTGGCATGGTGATGACCGGCGGTGGCGCACTGCTCAAGGATCTCGATCGCCTGCTCATGGAGGAGACCGGACTGCCGGTGATCGTCGCCGAGGATCCGCTGACCTGCGTGGCGCGCGGCGGCGGTCGTGTCCTCGAGATGATCGAGGACCACGGACCCGAGATCCTGGGCCTCGAGTAAGGCCTGCGACAACCAGCGAGGCGACTGCGATCAAACCGCTTTTCATCAACACGCCGTCTCCCAGTGCGCGGTTCGTCACCTGCGCCATCCTGTCCTTCCTGTGCATCTCGATCGACCACTCCAATGACCACCTTGCCGCCATTCGCGCGGCGTTGTCGGTGGTGGTCTACCCGATCCAGGCGGTGGTCAACGCGCCGGTGCAGGCCGGCGCCGCGGTGATTGGCAGTCTGCGTTCGCGTACCTACCTGATCGAGGAGAACGCGCGTCTGCAGCGCGAGAACCTGCTGCTGAGCTCCAAATCGCAGCGTTACCTCGCGCTCGAACGCGAGAACGAGCGCCTGCGTGAACTCCTCGATTCGTCGGTGGTGTTCGACCAGCAGGTCATCGTCGCCGACGTGCTGGCGATCGAAACGACGCCGTCGGCACGGCAGATCATCGTCGACAAGGGCACCAACCAGGGTGCCTACGTCGGCCAGCCGCTGATCGACGCCTACGGCGTGATCGGCCAGATCTCGGACGTCGGCCCGTTCTCGAGTACGGCCCTGCTCATCACCGATCCGCGCCACGCGCTGCCGGTGCTGGTCAATCGCAACGGCCTGCGCGCGCTGGCTGTGGGCGGCGAGAATCCCAACGAGCTCACGCTCTCGTTCGTCTCGACCAACTCCGACATCAAGGTCGGTGACCTGCTGGTCACCTCCGGCCTGGGCCGGAGGTTTCCCGCCGGCTATCCCGTGGGCCGGGTACGCGACGTCTCGATCAAGCCGGGCGACGCCTTCGCCACCGTCGTCGTCGAACCCAGCGCCAAGGTCGGGCATACGCGGGAGGTACTCATGATCGGGCCGCGTCCGCCCGACGTCGACGACGAACGGCTCTCCGCCGTCGCGCCCTGAGGCGACGTGGACAAGCCCAATCGCATCTGGGTCATCCCGCTCAGTTTCGTCGTTGCCTTCATGCTGGCGGCAGCGCCGATGCCGCCCTGGGCACTGGCCTGGCGCCCGGCCTGGATCGCCATGGTGCTGGTGTACTGGTGCCTGGCGTTGCCCGAGCGCGTCGGCGTGCTGGCGGGGTGGTGCGTGGGCCTCGTACTCGACGTCATGAACGGTTCGATTCTCGGCCAGCACGCTTTCGGCCTCGCCTTCGTCGCCTACGTCGCGCTGCTCTATCACCAGCGCGTGCGGGTCTACCCGTTGACCCAGCAGGCCCTGTTCGTCGGTATTCTCGTGTTCCTGTACCTGTTGATGATGTGGTGGATCTACGACTTGCTGGGTTCGGTGAAATACGGCCCGAGCTATTTGCTCGGCGCCGTGACCACGGCCGTTCTGTGGCCTTGGATCTACATCATTCTGCGTGACGTCAGGCGGCGGGCGCGTGTCGCCTGAAGCGGGGCGCGGCCGCGCCCCGCGCCAAGCGAGACGCCGCGGTCCGGGCCGGGCGCCGCAGGGGACGCCATGAGATCGCTGCCTACGCTCAAGAACGTCGACCGCGAGCGGCGCTTGTTCCAGCAGCGCATCGTCGTCGCCTGCGTAGCCATGGTGCTGTTGACCGGCGTGATCCTGGCGCGCCTGGTCTGGTTGCAGATGATCAACCACGATCACTTCACCACGCTGTCGCACGAGAATCGCCTCAAGATCGTCCCGCTGCCGCCGCCGCGCGGGCTGATCTACAGCCGCGACGGCGTGGTGCTGGCGGAGAACCGGCCGTCCTTCTCGCTGACGGTGGTGCCGGAGAATGCCGGCGACGTCGCCGCGGCCGTGGCCGAACTGCGCACCCTGCTCGACATCTCCGATGAGGAAATCGAGCAGTTCATGCGCCAGCTGCGCATCACCCGCCGCTTCGAGAACCTCACCCTCAAGACCGACCTCTCCCCCGAGGACGTGGCGGTGTTCTCGGTCAACCGCTATCGCTTTCCCGGTTTCAACATCGAGGCCGGACTGTCGCGGCACTACCCGCTCGGCGAGAGCATGGCGCACGTCGTCGGCTACGTCGGCCGCATCAGCGAAACCGATCTCAAGACCATCGACCAGTCGAATTACAGTGCCACGACCCACATCGGCAAGATCGGCGTGGAGAAGGCGCGCGAAGACCTGCTGCATGGCCAGGTCGGCTATCAGCGCGTCGAGGTCAACGCACAGGGCCGCATCCTGCGCGTGGTCGAGCGCACCCCGCCGGTACCGGGTGTCGATCTCTATCTCACCGTCGATGCGCGCCTGCAGGCCGAGGCCATCGCGGCACTCGATGGCCGCAAGGGCGCCATCGTCATGCTCGACGCCGCGACCGGTGGCATCCTCGTGTTCGTCAGCAACCCGGCATTCGACCCCAATGCCTTCGTCAACGGGGTCAGCCGCGCCCGCTACCGGGCCTGGAGCACCTCGAGCGATCGTCCGCTGTTCAATCGTGCCCTGCAGGGGCAATACCCGCCGGGCTCGACGATCAAGCCGCTCGTCGCCCTGGCCGGGCTGCAATACGGCGTGCGCACCCCCGAGCGCACGACCTGGTGTCCGGGTTGGTACTCGCTGCCGGGCGATTCCCACCGGTACCGCGACTGGCTCAAGGGTGGCCACGGAAACGTCAACCTGAAGTTATCCATCGCCCATTCCTGCGACGTCTACTATTACGACCTGGCACGCGACCTGGGCATCCGCCGCCTGCACGACATGCTGGTGCGTTTCGGCCTGGGCGAGATCACGGGGGTCGACATCCCGGGCGAAGCCGCCGGCCTGGTACCGTCGCCGGCGTGGAAGCGCCGCGTGCGCAAGCTGCCGTGGTACCCGGGCGAGACCCTGATTGCCGGCATCGGCCAGGGCTTCATGCTCACCACGCCACTGCAACTGGCCTACGCGACGTCGGTCATCGCCAACCGCGGCGAAGCTCTCATCCCGCATTTCCTCGACCAGTTCGAAGGCGGCGCCGAGGCGACGGAACCGGTCTCACCGGAGATCTACCGTCGACCCGGCGTGAGTCTGGCCGACCCGCACTACTGGGATGCCGCCATCGAGGGCATGGACGAGGTGGTGAACGGCCCGACCGGCACCGCGCGGCGCAGCGGGGCCGGCGCGAAGGTGCGCTTCGCCGGCAAGACCGGCACCGCCCAGGTGTTCGGCATCGCCCAGGGCGTCGACGCCAAGGACCAGGAGGTCCCCGAGCACCTCCAGGACCACGCGCTGTTCATCGCTTTTGCCCCGGTCGACCAACCTCAGATCGCAATCGCGGTGATCGTCGAGAACGGCGGCGGTGGCAGCCGCACCGCGGCGCCCATCGCGCGCACCCTCATCGACAGCTATTTCCGCGATCTGCCCGTACCCCAGTCCGGCTCCGATGGATAGAACCAGCAACATCCTGTTCCGCTTCCACATCGACCTGCCCCTGTTCGGCGGCGTTGTCGTCATGTGCGCATTGGGCCTGGTAGTGCTCTACAGCGCCTCCGACCAGTCGCTCGACGTCGTCCTGAAGCAGGTCGCGCGTATCCTCATCGGTTTCACGGTCATGATCGCCGTGGCC
The DNA here is from genome assembly GCA_024235015.1 of Gammaproteobacteria bacterium. Taxonomy (GTDB): domain Bacteria; phylum Pseudomonadota; class Gammaproteobacteria; genus JACKNG01. The sequence continues at coordinate 91,299 of JACKNG010000002.1, read as the reverse complement.
CAGGTCCCGCCACGTCGCCTGGCGCGCTGGGCGCCGGCGCTCTACGTGGTTGGGCTGGTGCTGTTGGGACTGGTGTTGATCGTCGGCATCGGGCGCGGCGCGCAGCGCTGGCTCGATTTCGGCGTGCTGCGTTTCCAACCTTCCGAGTTGATGAAGCTGGCGGTGCCGCTCACGGTTGCCGGCTTCCTCGCCGACAAGGTCCTGCCGCCGTCGCTGCGGACGCTCGTGATCGCGCTCGTGCTGGCGCTGTTGCCGGCCGCGATGATCATCGAGCAGCCCGACCTCGGCACCGCCATCCTGGTCGCAACCTCCGGCCTGTTCGTGCTGTTCTTCGCCGGCATCAGCTGGCGCTTCATCCGCAACAGCACGATCCTGGCGCTGGCCGCCGCGCCCCTGGCCTGGTTCTCCATGCACGACTACCAGCGGCGCCGCGTCCTGACCCTGTTCGACCCCGGCCAGGACCCCCTCGGAGCCGGGTACCACATCATCCAGTCGACCATCGCGGTCGGTTCCGGCGGCGTCTACGGCAAGGGCTGGCTCAACGGTACGCAGTCCCACCTCGAATTCCTGCCGGAGCGGGCGACCGACTTCATCTTCGCGGTCTATTGCGAGGAGTTCGGGCTCATCGGCGTGGCGGTGATGCTGATCGCGTACGCCATGATCATCGTGCGCGGGATCCAGATCGCACTCGACGCCCAGGAGATGTTCGGTCGCCTCATCGCCGCCAGCCTCGTGCTCACCCTGTTCATATACCTCTTCGTCAACATGGGCATGGTCACCGGGCAGCTGCCGGTGGTCGGGGTGCCGTTGCCGATGGTCAGCTACGGCGGGACTTCGCTGGTGACTATCCTGGCCGGTTTCGGTATCCTCATGTCCGTGCAAACCCACCGCAAGTTCATTGCGGAAACCTGATTCCCACCGCTCCGATCCACCTGGCGTAATGCGCATCCTCCTGGGTCTCCTGCTGACGGTATCGCTGCTGGCGCCGGCGACACGCGCGCGCGCGGCCGCGCCGGACGGGCTGGGCGGCTTCATCGACCACATGCACGCGGACTACGGCTTCGACGCCGGCGAACTCGAGCGGTTGTTCGCGGGCGTACAACGCTCCGACCGCATCATCGAACTGATGTCCCGCCCGGCCGAGAAGGTCAAACCGTGGTGGGAATACCGCGCGCTGTTCATCTCCGATCAACGCATCGCCGGCGGCGCCGCCTTCTGGCGTACGCATGCCAATGCCCTGCAGCGCGCGGCTGCGGAGTACGGCGTCGCGCCGGAGGTGATCGTTGCCATCATCGGTGTCGAGACGTCCTACGGCCGTATCATCGGCAACTATCGCGTCATCGACGCGCTGTACACCCTGTCCTTTCACTACCCGGGGGGCAACGAGGCACGGCAGCGATTCTTCCGCGCACAGCTCGAGCATTTCCTGCTCTTCGCGCGCGAAGAAGGCGGCGATCCCTATGCCTACAAGGGCTCCTATGCCGGCGCCATGGGCATGCCCCAGTTCATGCCGGAGAACTACCGAAAGCTCGCGGTCGATTTCGACGCCGACGGGCAGCGCAACATCTGGGATGACGCCGACGATGCCATCGGCAGCATTGCCAACTACCTCGCCCACCATGGCTGGGCGCGCGGCAAGCCGGTGATGTCACCGGCGCGGGTCGATGCCGCGGTCGCGGCGAGCTACGTGCAGGATGCGCTCAAGCCCGAATACACCCTGGGCGAACTCGTCGCCGCCGGCGTGGTGCCGCAGCGCGAATTGCACCTGGCGGCCGATGCCGCGGCGGCGCTGTACGGGCTCGAAGCGCGGGACGGCGAGGAATACTGGCTCGGTTTTGACAACTTCTACGTGATAAGCCGCTACAACCCACGCCTGAAGTACGCCATGGCCGTGGCCCAGCTCGCGGAGGCGATTCGCGATCGGTACACGGGCGCGGAGTGATGCGCGGCGCCGCGGTCGCGCGGTCGCGGCACGCCTGGGCCGAATCCTGGCCGGCTTCGCGATGCTGCTGATCGCCGCCTGTGGCAGCGTGACGATCGAGCGCGGCGGTCCGCCGCCACGGGTTCCGGCGGGCGAACCAGTACCGCGTGCCGAGCCGCCGAGCAAGTACGGCAACCCCGAATCCTACGTCGTCTTCGGCAAGCGCTATTACACCCTCAAGAGCTCGCGCGGTTTCGTCGAACAGGGCATCGCGTCCTGGTATGGGAAGAAGTTTCACGGCCGCAAGACTTCGAGCGGCGAAATCTACGACATGTACAAGATGACCGCGGCCCACAAGCAATTGCCTTTGCCGACCTATGTCGAGGTCAGGAACCTCGCCAACGGCCGGCGTGCGGTCCTGCGCGTCAACGACCGCGGCCCGTTTCACGGCAACCGCATCATCGACCTGTCCTATGCCGCGGCGCTCAAGCTCGGTATCGCCGAGGCCGGCACCGCGTTCGTCGAGGTACGCGCCATCGACCCCGAGCATCCCGCCGCCGCGGAACCGCCGGCGCCGGCGCCCGTCGAAACGGAGTCGGCGCCGGTCGCCGGTATCTTCATCCAGGTCGGCGCGTTCCAGCAGCGCAGCAATGCCGAGAAGCTGGTGCGCAGCATCCGGCCGGTGGTGCCGGCGCCGGTGCAGATCCGTGAGATCACCAGTCGCGGACAGATCCTCTACCGCGTTCAGGTAGGGCCCGTGGCCAGCGTCGAAGATGCCGACGCCGCCGTAGCGGGCCTGGAAGAACTGGGCATCGTCGACCACCATTTCATCGTCAACTGATTTTCGAGGAGAGCCGCAGCCAGTGAGTTTCATCCCGATTAGCGCCCGCACCGGCGTCGTACCTGCGCGAACCCAGGCCATCGCCGGCGCCGTACTGCTGGCCTGTGTCGCGCTGTGCCTGCCCGTTGTGACCCTGGCGCAGGCCATGCCCATACCGTCGCCCAACATCAATGCGCGCTCTTATGCGCTGGTCGATCAGCTCACCGGCAAGGTGTTGGCCGAGAACAACGCGCACGAGCGGGTGGAGCCGGCCAGTATCACCAAGGTCATGACGGTCTACGTCGCCGGCCAGGCACTGGCCTCGGGCCTGATATCGCTCGACGACGAAGTCGTCGTCAGCGAGAAGGCCTGGAAGATGGAAGGCTCGCGCATGTTCATCGAGGTCGGTACGCGCGTGACCGTCGACCAGCTTCTCGACGGCATCATCGTGCAGTCGGGTAACGACGCCAGCGTGGCGCTTGCCGAGCACGTCGCGGGAACCGAGGAAATCTTCGCCTCCCAGATGAACGAACAGGCGCGCAAGCTGGGCATGAAGGACTCCAGCTTCGCCAACGCCACCGGCCTGCCCGATCCCGGAACCTACACCACGGCTTACGATCTCACCCTGCTGGCACGGGCCCTGGTGCGTGACTTCCCCGAACTCTACCAGCGGTTCTCGCACAAGGAGTTCACTTACAACGAGATCCACCAACCCAATCGCAATCGGCTGCTGTACCGAGACCCCAGCGTCGACGGCATCAAGACCGGGCACACCTCGAGCGCCGGCTACTGCCTGCTGTCATCGGCGCAGCGTGACGGCATGCGCTTGATTGCCGCGGTCATGGGCACGGACTCGGACACCGCCCGGACCGAGGCCAGCCAGGCCCTGATCAATTACGGTTACCGCTTCTACGAAACCCGCGAACTCTACCCGGCGGGCGCCGTGGTGACCCAGCCGCGGGTGTGGGGCGGTGCCAGTGAGAACGTCCGCGCGGGCGTGCTACGCGCGGTCAACCTGGTCGTGCCGCGCGGTCGCTACGAGGACATGAAGGCCACGGCGCGCATCGACGAACCGCTCAAGGCGCCGCTGGCGCAGGGCCAGCCGGTCGGCGCCATCGTCCTCACCCTCGACGACAAGACGATCGAGGAGGTGCCGTTGCAGGCACTCGACGCGGTCGACGAGGGTTCGCTGTTCTCGCGTCTCTACGACGAGTTCATGTTGTTGTTCGAATGAACGCCGACGCGGGTATCTGCTACCTCGACGGTGCCTACCTTCCGCTCGCCGAGGCGCGGGTCTCGGTGCTCGACCGCGGCTTCATCTTCGGTGACGCGGTGTACGAAGTGCTGCCGGTGGTCGCCGGTCGCATGTTCGCGCTCGAGGAACACCTCGAGCGCCTGGCGCGCAGCCTCGCTGCCATCGGCATCGCGCCGCCGCTGACGTTGGCGGCTTGGCGCGACTGCCTCGCCGGGCTGATCACGCGCAACGGCGGCGGCAACCTGTCGGTGTACCTGCAGGTGACGCGTGGCGTCGCGCCGCGCGACCATGCTTTCCCCAGCGCGGCCACGCCGACGGTCTTCGCCATGTGTCGGCCGTTGACGATGACCGCGGGCATCAGCGTGGTGAACGCGGTGACCTTGCCCGACAACCGCTGGTTGCGCTGTGACATCAAGTCGACCTCGCTGCTCGCCAATGTCCTGTTGCGCAACGAGGCGCTGCGGTGCGGTGCGTACGAAGCACTGCTCCTGCGCGACGGCTGGCTGACCGAGGGCGCCGCCAGCAACGTCTTCGTGGTCAGCGATGGGGTGGTCCGTACGCCGCCCCTCTCGGACCGCCTGCTCGCCGGCGTCACCCGCGGCCTGTTGCTCGAGGTGATGGGGCGCGGAGGCCGGCCGTGTCGCGAAGAAGCCATCGACGAGCGCACCCTGCGCGGTGCCGGCGAGATCTGGATTACCAGTTCGTCACGCGACCTGCTGTGCGTCGGGCGCCTCGACGGGGTGGCCGTCGGCGATGGCGCCAACTACCCGGTCGCCAGCGCCGTCCTGCAGGATTTCATCACCTACCGCGACCAGCGGCTGGGCTCAGGTACGTAGACCTACCCCGCGTTCGAGCAGCAGGAGGCTCACCCCCGTGAGCAGGACGACGAACGCGAGGAGGACCACGAAGGCCTGGCCGATGGCGATGTCGCTGACGCCGAGGATGCCGAAGCGGAAGGCGTTGACCATGTAGAGGATGGGATTCAACAGCGACAGGTCGCGCCAGAACGGCGGCAACAGTTCGATCGAGTAGAACACGCCGCCGAGGTAGGTCAGCGGCGTCAGCACGAAGGTCGGCACGATCGAGATGTCGTCGAACTTGCGCGCGAAGATCGCGTTGATGAGGCCACCGAGCGAGAACAAGGCCGACGTCAATACGACCACCGCCGCGGTCACCAGGTAGGAGTGCACGGTCAGGTCGGTGAAGAACAGCGCGACCAGGGTCACCACCAGCCCGACCAGGATACCGCGACAGATGCCGCCGCTGACGTAGCCGGCCAGGATCAGAATGTGCGGCACCGGCGCGACCAGGATTTCCTCGATGTGTTTCTGGAACTTGGCGCCGAAGAACGACGACACCACGTTGGAGTAGGCGTTGGTGATGATCGCCATCATGATGATGCCGGGCGCGATGTACTGCATGTACGGGTAACCCGCCATGGTGCCGATGCGCGGCCCGATGAGGTTGCCGAAGATGACGAAATACAGCCCCATCGTGATGGCCGGGGGCAGCACGGTCTGCAGCCAGATGCGCAGGAAACGATTGACCTCCTTGATCACGATGGTCAGGAACGCCACCCGGTAGAGGGTGAGGCGCCCGGGTGTCGCCGCGAACGGTGGCGGGGCGGGTGAGTCGGGAGCGTTGGTCATGGCTGAATCGAGTGGGGCTGCCCTGGCAGGCGTGGGCGGGCGGCCGTGAGGGGCGCGCGGGTCGCGTGCGCTGGAACGTCTGCGGGCGCGCGGCGCGGTGGCATCACGGCCGCGGTTGCCGCGGGGTGCGCAGGTTTTCCCTGGCCGGGTTCGTGCATCGGTCCGGCGCCGCCCTGGCCGGCGGTTGAAAAACTGCCGCGGCCGTCGTCGGCGGCGTCAGGTGTTACGCAGGGCATCCTGCCCTGCGCCCCGCGGGCTGGCCTCGCGGCCGTTCGATTTCGCTCCCGGCAAAATGTACTCCGGGCAGCCTGCCCTGCGCCCTGCGGGCCGGCCTGCGGTCGTTCAGTTGCGCTCGCGGCGATACGGTGCCGCCTGCGGTCCTCGTTTTTTCGCATGAACTCCGGTCCTCGTCTCGCCAGCGTCTTGCCCACGACCTTCCTCGCGACGTTTTTCACCAGCCTGCTAGTTGTCCTGCACCAGGTTCATGAACAGCTCCTCGAGACGGTTGGCCTTGTTGCGCATGCTGTGCACGGTGATGCCGGCACCATCGAGGGCGCTGAACACGGCGTTCAGGCTGGTGTGCTTGTCGACGGTGATCTCGAGACGGTGGTCGTCGAGGACGGTACACCGGGCGCCGGTCATGGTCGGCAGCGCACCCAGCGAGGGCCCCGCGTCGACGATGAAAGTTTCGGTGTGGAGCTTGGCCAGCAGGCCGCGCATCGACGAGTGCTCGATGATCACGCCGTCATCGATGATGGCGATGTTGCGGCACAGTTGTTCGGCTTCCTCGAGGTAATGGGTCGTGAGAATGATGGTCGTGCCGGCAGCGTTCAGGTCGGCGAGAAAACGCCACATCGAACGCCGGATCTCGATGTCGACGCCGGCCGTCGGCTCGTCGAGGATCAGCAGTCGCGGCCGGTGCACGAGGGCGCGCGCGATCATCAGCCGGCGTTTCATCCCGCCCGAGAGGTTGCGCGAGATTTCGTCGCGTCGATCCCACAGGGCGAGTTGCCCGAGCGCGTGTTCGGCGCGGCGCAGGGCCTCGCGCCGGGCGATGCCATAGTATCCGGCCTGGTTGACCACGATCTCGAGCACCGTCTCGAACTGCGAGAAATTGAGTTCCTGCGGCACCAGTCCAAGCAGGGTCTTGGCGCGCGGGAAATCCTCGTCGATGTCGACACCGAAGACCTCGACGCGGCCCGCGCTCTTGCGCACCAGAGAGCTGATGATGCCGATGGTGGTCGATTTGCCGGCCCCGTTCGGCCCGAGCAGGGCGAAGAAATCCCCGCCTGCGACGTCGAGATCGATGCCGCGCAGGGCCTCGCGTCCACCGCGATAGGTCTTGCGCAGGCCGCTAATTTTCAGCGCCGGAGCGGCGTGATCCATAGTCGTTCAAGGTCGTCGGGCGGGCTCGCTCGGGGGCCCGACGACGACGTCGTTGTTGGCGAGGTCGGGTGCGTGGCCGTGGCCACGCCGAGCGCGCCACTCTAACACGTCGCGTGGCGCAGGCCGACGTCGTGGCCTCAGGCGTGGCGCGGCGGGTCGCCTTCCCCGGGGCTGCGGAACAGCCAGGACGCGATGCGCGACAGCAGCGTCGGCGGCGGTGGTGGCGGGGGCGGCGGGGGTGGCGGCGCCAGCCGGTTGACCTCGGCGATGGCGCGGTTGGCCGCTTCGACCTGCAGGGCCTCGACCGAGATCTCGAATTCGCGCTCGGCGTCGTCCATGACCCGGGTGAGGATGAGCTTGTTGCTGGCCTTGCACACGCTGAACAGGGTGCGGATTTCGCCGCGGATGTAGTCGGCCACCGCTTTGCGGCCGGCCTTGCCCGGACTCGCGGCGAACACGCGGTAGATCTGCTCGCGGCCGTAGTAGGCATAGAAGGACATCACCTGGATCAGCTGGTTGCGCGCGGCGAGCAGCAGCGTGCCGTCGATATGCTCGACCACGAAGGGGTTGCCGATGGCCTTGAAGATGTCGTTGACGATGCGCACGAGGTCGGCCGACGGCACGAACATGATCTCGGTATCGATGAGGAAGATGCCGGACAGGGTGCGTTGGACGGTGGCGATCTTCTCGCGCAACTCGGCGAGGCGCTGGACCGCCTGTTCGACGTCGTGGATGAGGCGCATGCCGAGCACGGAATCGAGCGCCTGGTAGCGGCTGCGCGCCTCGGTCAGGACCTCGTTGAGCTCGCGCAACTCGTCGTCCGTGAAGCCGGTGGTGACGCACAACGAGATGTGGCGGCTGGCATGTTCGAGCGCCTGTTCGATCTGGTTGCGGTAGTCCTCGAGCAGGGCGATTTCATGATCGGCGAGTTCGCCGACCTGGTGCGCTTCGGCCATCGTCCGGGTCAGCTCGTAGGCCGGCGCGTAGCGGTCGAGGAGGGTATTGAGGGTGGAATAGGAGCCGAGGATCTCGGCCAGCTTGAACCGTGCGCGCAGGTCCTCCTGTTGCGGGATGAACCGGATCGTGGGCAGGTCCTCGGTGGCCACGCTGCCGACATCCTCGATCAGGCGCACGGTCTTTTCGAACAGGTCGAGGGTATGGTGCGGCAGGCCCTGGACACGAATGCGGTCGGCCTGGCGGATGCCGGCGAGTTCGGCGAGATCGAGCGTACGCGTGGCGAGGTCGGCGCGGGACCCGCCCGGAACCGGCTGCTCTGCGCGTGTAGGATGGCCCATGTTTCCTCCTGGAACTCCGCGACGGCCCGCACGCCCGGCGCTGTGGTATATAGCCGCTGAACGCACCGGCAACGAGGCGTGATGGCAGCGTTGCGATGGCAGTCACGTTTCGCGGGAGTACGCTACGACCATGGCCCGATTGATGCTCATGCGCCACGCCAAGTCCGATTGGTATAGCGGCGAACGGGAGGATTTCTTGCGGCCCCTCAACGAACGTGGCGTGCGTGACGCGCGTCGCATGGGCGCGTGGCTGGCGCGGGCGGGCTACCTGCCGCGCGCGATCCTGAGTTCGCCGTCGCGGCGCACGCGGGATACCCTCAAGTACCTCGCCGAGGGCGCCGGCGCCCGCTTCGGCGCGCTGACCCGTTTCGAACCGACCCTCTACCTCGCCACCGTCAGCGAGATGCGCGCCGTGCTGGCCGGCGGTGACGTCACCGACGGCGTGATGCTGCTCGGCCACAACCCGGGGATGGAGGAACTGCTCGATTGGCTGGTGCCGGCGCAGGAACTCGCCGGTGTGGAAGGGAAGCGCTTTCCGACCGCGGCGTTCTACGCGCTGGAAACGGCAACGCCCCTGGCGCAATTGGAACGGGGTTGCGCACGCGTGGTCGCGCATCAACGCCCACGGCTGCTGGAGGATTGATCAACGCAGCGATGAAAGGCCTTGCGCAGACGAGCGTCGCCAAGGGGGGCGCATGACGCACTGTGGACAGCGGGCGGATGAAGGCGGACCGCTGGTGCGCGGGCCGTCGCCGCTCGCCGCGATCGCGATCCGCTCGCGGGTCAGGGAATGTAGGCGAAGTAGAGCATCGGGAACAGCAGCACGGCGATGACGTAGACGATCCACTCGAGGCCGCGATCCTCCAGCCACCCGGTGTAATGCAGGATGATCACGCCGATGGCGGCGACGTAGTACAACCCGATGAGGATGTCTTCCATCCCGCGCTTCCCCCTATCACTGCGGCCACGCGGCGGGCGCGTGCCAATGGCCTTGGTTTGAAAGTCGTTTATCGATCATTAGAGCCGATACTTAAAGTAAACTTTCAGGGATCGTATGTAAACGGCAACTATCGCTGCCGAGCATCCTGCCGTCGGCTCGTGGTCTAGAATAGCGGCCCGCAGGCCGTTCTCTGTACCGTGCAAGATCCTCCCGCATCGCTGCTCGAATTTCCCTGTCGCTTCGACCTCAAGGTGATGGGGGCCGCCGGGCCTGGCTTCGAAGCCCTCGTGCTGGACATCGTCGCGCGCCATTGTGGCCCTCTCGACGAGGCGTGCTGGCGCACGCGTCCGAGCAGGAACCAGCGTTACCTGGCGATCACCGTCACCGTGACGGCGCGCGACCAGGATCACCTCGACGGCCTCTACCGTGAGCTCAGCGCGCACGAGCGCATCCTGATGGTGCTGTGAAGGTTCGCATCCTCGCCTTGCGCCGCTGGTCCTACGACGAGGCCTGGCAGGCCATGCAGCGCTTCACGGCCGCGCGCACCGGTGACACGGTGGACGAACTGTGGCTGGTCGAGCATCCACCCGTGTTCACCCTCGGCCGTGCGGGCAAGCCCGAGCACCTGCTGGCGCCGGGTGACATCCCGGTGGTCCATTGCGATCGCGGCGGGCAGGTCACCTATCACGGTCCCGGACAGCTGGTCGTGTATACCCTGCTCGACGTGCGTCGCCTCGCGCTCGGCCCGCGCGAACTGGTGCGCCGCATCGAACAGGGCGTCATCGACTACCTCGCCGGCCTGGGCCTCGCGGCCCGGCGGCGGGCCGGGGCGCCCGGGGTCTATTGTGGCGAGGCCAAGATCGCCGCACTCGGTCTGCGCATCCGCGCGCAGGGCAGCTATCATGGCCTGGCCCTCAATGTCGACATGAACCTCGAACCGTTCGCCCGCATCAACCCCTGTGGCTATGCCGGGCTGGCCGTGACCGACCTGCACCGCCAGGGCTGTGCGGTGAGCCTGGCGCAGGCCGCCGACGATCTGCCGCCGGTTTTGTGTCGTAACCTGTACGGCAGTGCCGCCGAACTCGAATGCGAGGTGGCAGCCGTCGACCGCCCCTTCCCGACTTCCGCCTGAGGAGCGCCCATGGAACGCGAACCCAAGACCGGCCCCAGCCGGGCCCAACGTGGTGCCGACAAGGTCGCGCGCATACCGGTCAAGGTCGAACCGACCGTCGGCACCCTGCCGCGCAAGCCGGCCTGGTTGCGCGCACGCGCGCCGAGCCACCCGCGGGTCGGCGAACTCAAGCGCCTGTTGCGCGAGGAAGGCCTGCACACCGTGTGCGAGGAGGCGTCCTGTCCCAACCTCGGCGAATGCTTCGCGCACGGCACGGCGACCTTCATGATCATGGGCGACCTGTGCACCCGGCGCTGCCCCTTCTGTGACGTCGCCCATGGCCGGCCGGCACCGCTGGACACCGCGGAACCCGCGCACCTCGCCAGCGCCGTGGCGCGCATGGACCTGCGTTACGTCGTCATCACCTCGGTCGACCGCGACGACCTGCGCGACGGCGGGGCCGCCCATTTCGCCGCCTGCGTGTCCGCCGTGCGCGAGCGCCAACCCGGTATCCGTATCGAGATCCTGGTGCCCGATTTCCGCGGTCGCATGGAGCGCGCGCTCGAGGCCCTGCTGGTCGCGCCGCCGGACGTGTTCAACCACAATCTCGAAACCGTGCCGTCGCTCTATCTCAAGGTACGCCCAGGCTCGGATTACGCGTGGTCGCTCGACCTCATCGAGGCATTCAAGGCGCGCGCACCCGGCGTGCCGACCAAGTCCGGCCTGATGCTCGGACTCGGCGAGACCCTGGCCGAAGTACGCCAGACCCTGCGCGACCTGCGTGCCCATGGCTGCGACATGATCACCCTTGGCCAGTACCTGCAGCCGAGCCGTGCCCACCTGCCGGTCGCGCGCTTCGTGCCGCCCGAGGAGTTCGACGAGCTGGCCGCATTCTGCCGCGAACTCGGTTTTCTCAACGTCGCCTCCGGGCCGCTGGTGCGCTCCTCCTACCACGCCGACCTGCAGGCCGCCGGTGAAGACGTTCGCTGACGCGAACGCCGCCGCTTGCTCTACCTGATCCTGAAGACCCTGGCCGTGCCGCCCGGCACCCAGGTGGTGCTGGGCCTGTGTGGCCTGGCCTGCTACCGGCGCTGGCCTCGCCTCGCCATCCTGCTGCTGACCCTGTGCGTGCTGTCCTTGTGGCTGCTCGCCACACCCTACTGTGCCGGGGCACTCGGCCGCCTGCTCGAGTACGACCCCGTCATCGACATCGACGTCGCCATGCGCAACGAGCCCGAGGCCATCGTCGTCCTGGGCGGCGGCAGCTACTGCTTCGCGCCGGAATTCAGCGGCTACGACGAGGTCTCGACCAAGACCCTCGAGCGTCTGCGTTACGCCGCCCGCCTGCAGCGCCTGACGGGGTTGCCGCTGGCCGTCACCGGCGGCTACGGGGAGAACATCGGGGTGCCGGAGGGCGTCGCCATGACGACGGTGCTGGAAGCCGATCTCGGCGCCACCGTGGGCTGGGCCGAGGTCGAGAGCCGCAACACCGAGGAGAACGCCCGCTTCAGTGCACGGCGATTCCCCTTTCGCCGCATCGTGCTGGTGACCCATGCGGTCCACATGCCGCGCGCGACGCGCGCCTTCCGCGACGCCGGCTTCGAGGTGACCCCGGCGCCCATGGGCTTCATCTCGCGCCCCCATGCTGGCGGCTGGGCGCTGCTCGACTTCGTGCCGGACATCAAGTCGTTGTGGCAGTCGAGCTACGCGGTCTACGAGATGGTCGGCGCGCTGTGGTACGCCCTGCGTTACGGCGCGTCGTCGCCGTCGCTGGCCGAGGCCCCGATCACGCGGGCGCGGAAGCTGCCGCGCGCGAGCCGCGCGTCGACCTCGTCCGCCGCGGCGAGGGTCGTGGCGTCGCGCACGATGGCGCCGTCCGGGGTGGAAACGATGGCGTAACCCCGCTCCAGGGTGGCAGCCGGACCGAGCGCCTGGAGCATGTCGTGCACGCGCTCGAGGCGCCGCGCGCGTTCGGCCAGTGATTCCCGCATCGCGCCCTCGAGGCGCCGTTCGTGGTGGACCAGTTCGCGTGACAGCAGGCGTAGCCGGGCCGCCGGCGAGGTGGCGCCGAGCCGCGAAGCGAGGGTGCCGAGATGCCCGCCGCGCAGGGCCAGCAGTGTTCGGGTCGCCTGTTGCAGGCGCTGCGACAGTTCGTCGACGCGCTGGAAGTTCAGCTCCAGGCGGCGCTGCGGCGAGACCAGGCGGCGACCGAGATGGCCGATTTCGCGCGCCTGGTCGGCGAGGTGGCGGGTGATGGCGTTACGCAGGCGCCGTTCGAGGTCGCGCGCCCGCCGCACGGCGGCGAGGGCGTCGGGCGAGACCACTTCGGCGGCCGCGGAGGGGGTTGGCGCACGCAGGTCGGCGACGAGATCGGCGATGGTCACGTCGACCTCGTGGCCGACCGCGCTCACGGTCGGGATCTGCGAGGCGTGGATGGCGCGCGCCACGGCTTCCTCGTTGAACGACCACAGGTCTTCGAGCGAGCCGCCGCCGCGGCCGATGATGAGGACGTCGCACTCGGCGCGCGCATTGGCCGTCTCGATGGCGCGTACGATGTCGCGCGCCGCGCCTTCGCCCTGGACCAGGGTGGGGTAGACGATGACGGGTATCGACGGGCAGCGCCGGGCCAGCACGTGGATGATGTCCCGCACCGCCGCGCCGCTCGGCGAGGTGACGATGCCGATGGCGCGCGGCCAGTCGGGCAGGGGCCGCTTGTGCGCGGCGTCGAACAGGCCCTCGGCGTCGAGCTTGCGCTTGAGTTCCTCGAAGCGCAGCGCGAGCAGGCCGTCACCGGCCGCCTCCAGGCTGTCGACGATGAGCTGGAAGTCGCCGCGCGCCGGGTACAGGCTGACCAGGCCGTGGGCGAGTACCGACAGGCCGTTCTCGGGACGGCAACGCAGGCCACTCGAGCGATTGCGGAACATCGCGCAGCGCACCTGGGCGGTGGCGTCCTTGAGGGTGAAATAGAGATGCCCGGACGGCGGCCGGGCGAGGTTGGAGATCTCGCCCTCCACCCACAGCCGGCCGAGCCCCTGTTCGAGCGTCGCGCGGGCCGCCTCGGTCAGCCGTGAGACGCTGTAGATGTCGTGCAAGCCATTGCCTGCGGGGGGAATTTTCGCCGTCCTGCGCACCATGGGAGAGGCCTGCCACGTTTACCGGGAGGGTGTGAAACCCTATAATTCTCGGCTTCCATTTTACGGGATGGCCCCCACCGATGCGCGTCGTAGACGAAGCACTCACCTTCGATGACGTCCTGCTCCTGCCGGACTATTCCGAGGTCCTCCCGCGCGAAGCCGACCTGCGCACCCGCCTGACCCGCGACATCGAGCTCCAGATCCCGCTGCTCGCCGCGGCCATGGACACCGTCACCGAGGCCCGCCTGGCCATCGCACTGGCGCAGGAGGGCGGCATCGGCATCATCCACAAGAACATGAGTCCCGCCGAGCAGGCGCAGCAGGTGCGCCAGGTCAAGAAGTTCGAGAGCGGCGTCATCCGCGATCCCATCACCACCCATCCGGCGGCGAGCATCGGCGAAGTCCTGGCGCTGACCCGCGAGCACGGCATCTCCGGCGTGCCGGTGGTCGACGGCGGCAAGCTGGTCGGCATCGTGACCAGCCGCGATCTGCGCTTCGAAAAGCGCTTCGACGCGCCGGTGCGGGAAATCATGACGCCGCAGGAGCGCCTGGTGACGGTCGGCGAGAACGCCGAGAAGGACGAGGTCATCGGCCTGCTGCACAAGCACCGCATCGAGAAGGTGCTGGTGGTCGACGAAAACTTCGAGCTGCGCGGGATGATCACCGTCAAGGACATCCAGAAGTCCGACGAATTTCCCAGTGCCTGCAAGGACAGCGACGAACGCCTGCGGGTCGGCGCCGCGGTCGGGGTCGGCGCGGGAACCCACGAGCGCGTCATCGCCCTGGTCGATGCCGGCGTCGACGTCATCGTCGTCGATACCGCGCACGGCCATTCGCGCGGCGTGCTCGACACGGTGGCGTGGATCAAGAAGACCTACCCCGAGACCCAGGTCATCGGCGGCAACATCGCCACCGGCGACGCCGCCGAGGCGCTGGTCGATGCCGGCGCGGACGCGGTCAAGGTCGGCATCGGCCCCGGTTCGATCTGTACCACGCGCATCGTGACGGGCATCGGCGTGCCGCAGATCACGGCGGTGACGAACGTCGCCGAACGCCTCAAGGGTAGTGGCGTGCCGCTGATTTCCGACGGCGGCGTCCGCTACTCGGGCGACATCGCCAAGGTCCTGGTGGCCGGGGCCTACTGCGTCATGATCGGCTCGCTGTTCGCCGGCACCGAGGAAGCGCCGGGCGAGGTCGAGCTCTACCAGGGGCGGTCCTACAAGTCCTACCGCGGCATGGGCTCGCTCGGCGCCATGGCACAGAAGCACGGTTCGTCCGATCGCTACTTCCAGGAGAGCGGCGAGATCGAGAAGCTGGTGCCGGAGGGCATCGAGGGGCGGGTGCCCTACAAGGGCCCGCTGCGCGCCGTCGTGCACCAGATGATCGGCGGCCTGCGCGCCGCCATGGGCTATACCGGCTGTCGCGACATCGAGGAATTCCGCACGCGTCCGAAGTTCGTGCGCGTGTCCGCCGCGGGCATGCGCGAGAGCCACGCCCACGACGTCCAGATCACCAAGGAAGCGCCCAACTACCGCCTCGATTGAGGCGCGGGCGCTGCACGCCGATACTCAGCGGGGCCCGACCACAGTGGACAGCACGCGCGATCTGCACAGCGATCGGATCCTGATCCTCGACTTCGGTTCACAGTACACCCAGCTCATCGCCCGCCGCGTGCGCGAGGCCCAGGTCTACTGCGAAATCCGACCCTATGACATCAGCGCGGCCGCGCTCGACGAATTCGCGCCGCGCGGCATCGTGTTGTCGGGGGGGCCGGAGTCGGTCAATGCCAACGCCGAGTTCCGCGCACCGGCGCGGGTGTTCGAGCTCGGCGTGCCGGTGCTCGGCATCTGCTACGGCATGCAGACCATGGCCGCGCAGCTCGGTGGCCGGGTCGAGGCCTCGGCCGAGCGCGAATTCGGTTACGCGCGGGTGCGCGCGCGCGGCCATTCCGACCTGCTGCGTGACATCCAGGACCTGATCAATGCCGAGGGCCACGGCCTGCTCGACGTGTGGATGAGCCACGGCGACCACGTCACCGACCTGCCGCCCGGCTTCAAGCGCATCGCCTCGACCGATTCCGCGCCGATTGCCGGCATGGCCGACGAAGCGCGGCGTTTCTACGGCCTGCAGTTCCACCCCGAGGTCACCCACACCCGCCAGGGCCAGGCCATCCTCAGCCGCTTCGTCCACGATATCTGCGGCTGCGGGGCATTGTGGACGGCCGCCAACATCATCTCCGACAGCATCACGCGCATCCGCGAGCAGGTCGGTGCCGGGCGCGTGCTGCTCGGCTTGTCTGGTGGGGTCGATTCGTCGGTCGTCGCAGCCATGCTGCACAAGGCCATCGGCCGCCAGCTGACCTGCGTGTTCGTCGACAACGGCCTGCTGCGCCAGGACGAGGCCGGCGAGGTGATGGCGACCTTCGCCCGCCACATGGGCGTCGACGTGCGCCTCGCTGATGCCGGCGAGCAGTTCCTCGGCGCGCTGGCCGGGGTCAGCGATCCCGAGGACAAGCGCAAGGTGATCGGGCGGACCTTCATCGAGGTGTTCGAGGCCGAGGCCGAGAAGCTCGACGGCGTGCAGTGGCTGGCGCAGGGTACGATCTACCCCGACGTCATCGAGTCCGCCGCGTCCGCGACCGGCAAGGCGCACGTGATCAAGTCGCACCACAACGTCGGCGGCCTGCCCGAACACCTGCGTTTCGAGCTCATCGAACCGTTGCGCGAGCTGTTCAAGGACGAGGTGCGCAAGGTCGGCGTCGAGCTCGGCCTGCCGGTCGAGATGGTCTATCGCCATCCCTTCCCGGGGCCGGGGCTGGGGGTGCGCATCCTCGGCGAGGTCCGCCGCGAATTCGCCGACACCCTGCGCCGCGCCGATGCCATCTTCATCGAGGAGCTGCGCCGCCACGATCTCTACGACAAGGTCAGCCAGGCCTTCGCGGTATTCCTGCCGGTGCGCTCCGTCGGTGTGCAGGGCGATGCGCGCAGCTACGAGTACGTGGTCGCCCTGCGCGCGGTAGAGACCGTCGATTTCATGACCGCGCACTGGGCCCATCTGCCCTACGAGTTCCTCGACCACGTCTCGCGCCGCATCATCAACGAGGTCGCCGGGGTTTCGCGCGTCGTCTACGACGTGTCGGGCAAGCCGCCGGCCACCATCGAGTGGGAGTGACGGCGCGCGCGCCGCACCGGCCGGACGTGGAGATCCTGCCCGCCGAATCGCCGGCGCCGAGCGGCGCGACGGACGCCACCGATCGGCGCTGGATGCGCCTCGCCCTGGACCAGGCCCGGGCCGCGATTGCGGTAGGCGAAGTGCCGGTCGGCGCAGTCGTCGTCGTCGCGGGCGCCGTCGTCGGCAGCGGTCACAACGCCGGCATCACCACGCACGATCCGACTGCCCACGCTGAAATCGTCGCCCTGCGCGAGGCTGCCGCCGCGCTGGGCAATTATCGTCTCAGCGGCGCGACGCTCTACTGCACGCTCGAGCCCTGTCCCATGTGCGCCGGTGCGATCGTGCAGGCGCGCATCGCGCGGGTCGTCTACGGCGCGCCCGATCCGCGCGCCGGCGCCGCCGGCAGCGTGATGGACGTGCTCGCCCACCCCGCGCTCAATCACCGCGCCGAGGTCGTCGGCGGTGTCGAGCGCGAAGCCGCGGCGAGCCTGCTGGTCGAGTTCTTCCGCGCCCGCCGCGGGGAGGCCAGTGCATGAGTGCTGCGCCCGACCAGGATGCCCTGGAGACGCTCGCCCGCGAGCTCGGCGAGGCCTTGCTCGAGCGCGGTTGGCGCGCGGCCACCGCTGAATCCTGTACCGGTGGCTGGATCGCCCAGGCCATCACCGCCATTGCCGGCAGCTCGGACTGGTTCGAGGCCGGCCTGGTGACCTACTCCAACGCGGCCAAGATCAGCCTGCTCGGCGTCGCGCCCATGCTCATCGAGCGCCACGGCGCGGTCAGCGCCGAAACCGCCGCGGCGATGGCGGCTGGCGCGCTGCGCGTGACCGGTGCCGACATCGCCTGTGCCGTCACCGGCGTCGCCGGGCCTGGCGGCGGCAGCGCGGCCAAGCCGGTCGGCACGGTCTGGTTCGGCTTCGCCACGCGCACGGGTGGCGCGGCCAGCGAGCTCGGCCGCTTCGACGGCGACCGTCGCGCGGTGCGAGCGCACACCGTCGCCCATGCCCTGCGCGGACTGCTCGACCGCCTCGCCTAGCGGCGTCGTCGCGAGTGCGGTCGTCGCGGGTGCGCCCTGATGCCGCGCCTGTTCTATGCCCTGTGGCCGGACGCCGCCACGCGTGCGGCGCTGGCAACGGCGGCCGCGCGGGTCGACGTGCGCGAGGCACGTCGCGTGCAGCCCGGCGATCTCCATCTCACGCTCAGCTTTCTCGGCGAGATCGGCGCGGCCGACGCCGAGCGCCTGCAGGAGCGGACAGCGCCCGCGCTGCCTGGCTTCACGCTGGAGTTCGGCCTGTGCGGGTGGTGGCGCGCCAGCCGGGTGGCGTGGCTCGCGCCCCTCGCGACGCCGGTCGAACTGCTCAGCCTGCAGGCCTGGACCACCGCGGCCGGACACAGCGTGGGTGTCCCGCCGGAGACGCGCGGGTTCCAGCCGCACGTCACCGTGGCACGCCGGGTCACGCGCGTGCCGCGCACCTCGGGTGGCCTCGAACTGACCTGGCAAGTGACCGATTTCGCGCTGGTCGAGTCGCTCCCCGGAGGGCAGCCAGAACGCTACCGGGTACGTGCCGCGTGGCGCCTCGAGGGTCCCCCTGGCGATGAAAAGCGACCGCCTTCTGTGCGATAATCCGCCCCTCGCTGGCCCCCCACTCACCCCACGCAAGAGGACACGAAAATGGATGAAAACAAGCGAAAAGCGCTAGGAGCGGCGCTGTCCCAAATCGAGAAACAATTCGGTACCGGATCGATCATGCGCCTGGGCGACGGCGGCGCCGTACCCAACATCCAGGTGGTGTCGACAGGTTCGCTGTCGCTCGACATCGCGCTGGGGGTCGGCGGCCTGCCGCGTGGGCGGGTGGTGGAGATCTTCGGGCCGGAATCGTCGGGCAAGACCACCCTCGCGCTGCACGTCGTCGCCGAGGTGCAGAAGATTGGCGGCACGGCGGCCTTCGTCGATGCCGAGCACGCGCTCGATCCGCAGTATGCCGAACGTCTCGGGGTCGACGTCGGCGAATTGCTGGTCTCGCAACCCGACACCGGTGAGCAGGCGCTCGAGATCACCGACATGCTGGTGCGCTCGGGGGCGGTCGACGTCATCATCGTCGACTCGGTGGCGGCGTTGACGCCGAAAGCCGAGATCGAGGGCGAGATGGGTGACAGCCACGTCGGCCTGCAGGCGCGCCTGATGTCGCAGGCGCTGCGCAAGCTCACCGGCAACATCAAGCGCTCGAACACCCTGGTCATCTTCATCAACCAGATCCGCATGAAGATCGGCGTCATGTTCGGCAACCCGGAGACGACTACCGGCGGTAACGCGCTCAAGTTCTACGCCTCGGTCCGTCTCGACATCCGCCGCGTCGGTTCGCTCAAGCGGGGTGACGAGATCATCGGCAACGAAACCCGCGTCAAGGTGGTCAAGAACAAGGTCGCGCCGCCGTTCCGCCAGGCCAACTTCGACATCCTCTACAACGAGGGCGTGTCGCGCGAGAGCGAACTCATCGAACTCGGCGTCGAGCACGGCCTGGTCGAGAAGACCGGCGCCTGGTACAGCTACAAGGGTGAGCGCCTCGGCCAGGGCAAGGACAACGTGCGCCTGTTCCTCAAGGAGAACCCGGCCATTGCCGGTGAGATCGAGACCGGCGTACGGGCCTCGGCGATTCCGCACTCGGCGACCGCCGACGACGTCGACGAGGAACCGGTGGAGGCCGAAGCCTGAGCGACGAGGATCCGCTGGCGGCGGCCGAGCGGGCCGCCGTCGCCGCGCTGGCGCGCCGTGAGCACAGCCGCCGCGAGCTAGAGCGTAAGCTCGGCGCGCGTGGCCTCGACGCCGCCGCGGTCGGCAGCGCGCTCGACGCGTTGGGCGCTGCCGGCCTGCAGGACGATGGACGCTTCGCCGCGGCCTATGCGCGGCAGCGCGCCGAACGCGGTTACGGCCCGCGTCGCATCCGGCTGGAGCTGCGCGAACGCGGTATCGAGGCGACAGCCATCGAAGCCGCCTTCGGCGAAGTCGAACGCGATTTCGCCACGCTCGCGCGCGAGGTACAGCGGCGCAAGTTCGGCCACGTGCCGCGCTCGCTCGCCGAGCGCGCCAAGCAGACGCGCTTCCTGGAGTACCGCGGTTTCGAAGCCGCGCAGATCCGCCATGCACTGGAACATGACGTAGACGACGATGAAGACTTCTGAGATCAGGCGAGCTTTTCTCGACTACTTTGCCGAGCACGGCCATGCCGTCGTCGAGAGCAGTTCGCTGGTTCCAGCGAACGATCCTTCGCTGCTGTTCACCAACGCCGGCATGGTGCAGTTCAAGGACGTCTTCCTCGGCCTCGAGGAACGTCCCTACCGCCGCGCCGCCTCCTCGCAGCGCTGCGTGCGCGCAGGCGGCAAGCACAACGACCTCGACAACGTCGGCTACACCGCGCGTCACCACACCTTCTTCGAGATGCTGGGCAACTTCAGCTTCGGCGAATACTTCAAGCGCGACGCCATCCAATTCGCCTGGGGGCTGCTGGTCGGGCGCTTCGGACTGCCGCCCGAACGCCTGTGGATCACGGTCTTCGAGAACGACGACGAGGCCGCTTCGATCTGGCTCGACGAAATCGGCGTGTCGCCCGAGCGCTTCTCACGCTGCGGCGAGAAGGACAATTTCTGGATGATGGGCGATACCGGCCCGTGCGGTCCGTGTTCGGAGATCTTCTACGATCACGGCCCGGAGATTCCGGGCGGGCCACCGGGCTCGGCGGATGCCGACGGCGATCGCTACATCGAGATCTGGAACCTCGTGTTCATGCAGTACGAGCGTCTCGCCGATGGTAGCCAGCGCGCGATCCCGCGCCCGTCGGTGGACACCGGCATGGGGCTCGAACGCATCGCTGCAGTGATGCAGGGCGTCCACGACAACTACGACATCGACCTGTTCCGTAACCTGATCAGCGCGGTGCGCGCCGAGGTCGACGGCGAGGTCAGCGAACCGGCCTCGCTGCGCGTGATCGCCGACCACATCCGTTCCGGCGCCTTCCTCGTCCTCGACGGCGTGCTGCCGTCGAACGAAGGGCGTGGTTACGTGTTGCGACGGATCATCCGCCGTGCCCTGCGTCACGGTCACAAGCTGGGTATCGAGCGGCCGTTCTTCCATCGCCTGGTGGCGCCGCTCGCTGCCGAAATGGGCGACGCCTACCCGGCGCTCGCCGAGCGCGCCGAAGCGGTCGCCACGGTGCTGGCCCAGGAAGAAGCGCGCTTCGCCGAGACCCTGGACCAGGGCATGCGCATCCTCGAACAGGCGATTGCCAACCTCGAGGGCGACATCATTCCCGGGGCGGTGGTGTTCCAGCTCTACGACACCTACGGCTTTCCGGTCGACCTGACCGCGGACATCGCCCGCGAGCGTTCGCTGCGTCTCGACCAGGCCGGCTTCGAGGCGGCGATGCAGGTGCAGCGTGAGCGTGCCCGCGCCGCCAGCCATTTCGCCAACGTCGACACCGCGCATGCAATCGCCGGTGATGCCCTGGCCGCGCTGGGCCGCGAGCAGGTGTTCACGGGGTACGACAGCACGCGCGACAAGGCCACGGTCGTCGGCCTGTTCGTCGACGGCAAGGCGGTCGATGCGGTGACCGCCGGCACGGCCGCGGTGGTGGTACTCGATCGCACGCCGTTCTACGCCGAATCCGGTGGCCAGGTCGGTGATCGCGGCGTCCTGGAGGGCGACGAGGGCGCCGCCTTCGTCGTCGCCGATACGCGCAAGCAGGGCGGCCTGTTCCTGCACGTGGGCCAGCAGCAGCAGGGCTCGCTCGCGCGCGGCGCGCGGGTCGTCGCCGCGGTGGAGGATCCGCGCCGCCAGGCCACGCGCCGCAACCATTCGGCTACCCATCTCATGCATGCAGCGCTGCGCGAGGTGCTCGGCAAGCATGTCGAGCAGAAAGGCTCGCTGGTCGACCACGAGCGCCTGCGTTTCGATTTCTCGCATCCACAGCCGCTCACCCGCGACGAGCTGGACGCCGTCGAGCGCCTGGTCAACGGCGAAATCCGGCGCAACGTTGCGGTCGAGGCGCGCCTGATGTCCTACGACACCGCCATCAAGTCGGGCGCCATGGCGCTGTTCGGCGAGAAATACGGGGACGAGGTCCGCGTGCTGGCGATGGGCGATTTCTCGGTCGAACTCTGTGGTGGCACGCACGTCGAGCGTACCGGTGACATCGGCGCTTTCCGCATCGTTGCCGAAGCGGGTGTGGCGTCCGGTGTGCGCCGTATCGAGGCGGTCACCGGCGAGGGCGCCGTCGAGCATGCCCTGGCAGCCGACGCGCGTATCGCCCGCATTGCCGGGCTGGTACGGGCAGGCGGTGGTGACGTCGAGCACAAGATCGGACAAATCCTAGAACGCACGCGTACGCTGGAGAAGGAAATCCAGGAACTGCGCAACCGGCTGGCCGGCGAGTCCGGGCGCGACCTCGCCGCCGGCGCGCACGATGTCGGCGGTATCACCGTCATCGCCGAATGCGTCGCAGGTGCCGACATGAACACCCTGCGTGCCGCGTGTGACAAGCTGAAGGACCGCTTCGAGCGGGCCGTCATCGTGCTCGCTGCGGTCGAGGATGATAAAGTGCGCCTCGTCGCCGGCGTGACCAAACCCCTGGTCGACACCGTCCACGCAGGCAAGCTGGTCAACCACGTCGCCCAGCAGGTCGGCGGCAAGGGCGGCGGCCGTGCGGACATGGCCCAGGCCGGCGGTACCGACGCTGGCATGCTCGAACCGGCTCTCGCCTCCGTCACCGACTGGGTGGCCACGGCCATCGCCTGAAATCCCCGGGATCGATCGCGGCCCGCGCCTGCCTGTCGCGGTGCCGTGGCATAGGAGCCTTTTGACAGAAATCGCATGGCACTCATCGTTCAGAAATTCGGCGGTACCTCGGTTGGCGACGTCGATCGCATCAAGGCAGTCGCGGCGCGCGTCGCGCGTACGCATGCGGAAGGTCACCAGGTGGTGGTCGTGGTCTCGGCAATGTCCGGCGAAACCGATCGGCTGCTCGGCTTGGCGCGTGCCTTCGATGCCAACCCGCGTGGGCGCGAACTCGACGTCATCCTCTCGACCGGCGAGCAGGTCACGATCGGTCTGCTGTGCATGGCCCTGCAGTCGATCGGGGCGGGCGCGATGTCGTTCACCGGCGGGCAGGTGCGGATCCTGACCGACAGTGCCTACAACAAGGCACGCATCGAGGACATCGACCAGCATCGCGTGCGCGCGGCGCTGGATGCCGGCAACGTGGTCGTCGTGGCCGGCTTCCAGGGCGTCGACGCCGACGGCAACATCACCACCCTGGGACGCGGCGGCTCCGACACCACGGCGGTTGCGCTGGCCGCGGCGCTGCAAGCCGACGAGTGCCAGATCTACACCGACGTGGACGGCGTCTACACGACCGATCCGCGCATCGTGCCCGAGGCGCGGCGGCTGGACCGCATCACCTACGAGGAGATGCTGGAGATGGCCAGTCTCGGAGCCAAGGTGCTGCAGATCCGCTCGGTCGAGTTCGCCAGCAAGTACCAGGTCAACCTGCGGGTCCTGTCCTCGTTCGGCGAGGGCGGTGGCACCCTGATCACGACAGAGGACAACATCATGGAACAGGCGCTCATTTCCGGTGTCACACTCAACCGGGACGAGGCCCAGCTCACGGTCACGGGTGTACCGGACCGGCCGGGTATCGCCAGCGGCCTGTTGGGTCCGGTTGCCGATGCCAACATCGAGGTGGACATGATCGTGCAGAACACCGGGGCCGACGGCGCCACCGATTTCACGTTCACCGTGCATCGCAATGACTATGAGCGTACCCTGGACATCCTGCGCGACGTGGCGCCCGCCATGGGCGCGCGTAGCATCGAGGGCGATCGCAAGATCGTCAAGGTTTCGATTGTCGGCGTCGGTATGCGCTCGCATGCGGGTATCGCCAGCCGGATGTTTCGCGCCCTGGCCGCGGAAGGCGTCAACATCCGCATGATTTCGACGTCCGAGATCAAGATTTCCGTGGTCGTGGACGAAAAGTATGGAGAGCTCGCCGTGCGCACGCTGCACGACGAATTCGAACTCGAGAATGGCGCGGTGAGCGCCTGACGAATTCGGACGGGGCGACGCCCTGTCCTTTGCCCCCCGGGAGCGGCCGACGATGTCACGTGGCCCCGGGGGCGACAATAGCCGTACCCCCGCTATCGTCATTTCAACGGAGATTGTGAATCAGCAAGCCGCGCCGCCTTGCGGTGGCGCCTATGGAGATAGCTATGCTTATTTTGACAAGACGGGTCGGTGAGGCGTTGATGATTGGGGACGAGATCAACGTGACCGTGCTGGGAATCAAGGGCAATCAGGTGCGTATCGGCGTCAGTGCCCCCAAGGAAGTCGCGGTTCACCGCGAAGAGATCTACCAGCGCATCCAACAGGAGAGCGACACGCCGACGGAATCGGTCTCAGAGTAGTCCTGGGCAAACTTTACCGCACGGACGCGCATGGTTATGCTACGCGCTCTTCCGGGAGAGGTGGCCGAGTGGCTGAAGGCGCTCCCCTGCTAAGGGAGTATGGGTCAAAAGCCCATCGGGGGTTCGAATCCCCCTCTCTCCGCCACAAAAAAGCCCGCTTCACGCGGGTTTTTTTGTGGCGGTGTGCAGGGGCCGATGAGAACCCCGGGGTTCGACCGGCGTGCGGGGCACGCCGGGACGCCGTCCGCAGGACGGCGCCCGCAGGGCGAGGAAACGCCTGAGCGTTTCCGAGTCAATCCCCCTCTCTCCGCCACGAAGAAGCCCGCTTCACGCGGGTTTTTTTGTGGCGGTGTGCAGGGTGCCGATGAGAACCCCGGGGTTCGACCGGCGTGCGGGGCACGCCGGGACGCCGTCCGCAGGACGGCGCCCGTAGCCGCGGAAACGCCGGCCGCTGGGCGTACGCCAACGGTGCGAAGCTTCGCTCGCGTAATCCGGCTCGTTGAGCGGGCCGTCGAATTCCCTGATGATCGCGCGTTCTTCCCCGATGCCGGTCCCGCCGCATGCCCACCCTGCCGATTGATCTCATTGCACCCCTGTTCGACCCGGCGACGTTCGCGCGGCGCGGAGCCGTCGACGACATCCTGCGCACCGTGCGCCGCGAGTACCCACTCGCACGCGCCGAGGTGCCGGGCTACGACCCGCATTGGATCGTGTCGCGCCATGCCGATATCCAGGCGGTCAGCCGTCAGAACGACCTGTTCCACAACGCCGATCGTTCGGCGACGCTCATCCCGCGCCTCGGCGAGCAACTCGTGCAGCAGTTCACCGGCGGTGATTACAACCTGTTCCGTTCCCTGGTCCAGCTCGACGGTGAAGAGCACAAGGCCTATCGGCGTGTCCTGTTCCAGGCACTGTCGGCAAGCGCGGTCGCGCGTTTCGAGCAGAACATCCGCGCGACGGCGCAGGCGCAGGTGCGCCGGCTCGAGGCGGCGGGCGGCACCATCGACTGGTCGAGCGCGATCGCATCGCCCTACCCGTTGCGCGTCGTGCTCGACATCATCGGCGTGCCCGAGGCGCAGCACGAGGACATGTTGCGGCTGACCCAGTGGCTGTTCAGCTGGGCCGATCCGGACCTGTGTCGTCCGGGTACCGACCCGCGCGAACCGCAGCAGCAGCCACGCACGTGGAAGATCGTGTTCGACGAGTTCGACGCGTGCTTCTCCGACCTGATCGCGCGACGCCGGCGTGAACCGCGTGAGGACCTCGCCAGCCTGATCGCGAACGCCTCGATCGACGGCAGTCCGCTGGAACACACGCGGGCTATTTCCTACTTCGCGATCCTGGCGACCGCCGGTCATGATTCCACCGCGCATACCACGGCGACCGCGATGTGGGAAATGGCCGAACAGCCGGACCTGTTCAGCCGCGTGCGCGAGAATCCCGCGCAGCTCGATCGTTTCGTCGACGAGAGCATTCGCTGGGCGACACCGGTGAAGCATTTCGTGCGGCACGCCACGGCCGATTGCGAACTCGCCGGCCAGCACATCGCGCGCGGCGACCGGCTCTACTTGTCCTACCCTTCGGGCAATCGCGACGAAGCCGAGTTCGAGGCGCCATTCGAGTTCCGCCCCGATCGTGCGCGCAACCGTCACGTGGGCTTCGGCTACGGCGGTCATGTTTGCCTCGGTCAACACCTTGCGCGGCTCGAGATGCGCACGCTATGGCAGGAGCTGTTGCCGCGCCTCGACGCGGTGGAGATGAACGGCGAAGCGCGCCTGATCGCGTCCGAGTTCGTGTCCGGCCCCAAGGCCGTACCCATCCGCTTCCGTCTCGCGGCGGCGGGGAGGTCGGCGCACGCCACTCGGGCATGACCGTTGGCGCCGCACCACGCGTTGCCGAGGCGGCGTGGTTTCGCGGCCGCCGTGCGCTGGTCACCGGCGCATCGGCGGGTATCGGCGCAGCCTACTGTCGTGCACTGGCCGCGCGTGGTTGCGACCTGATCATCGTCGCTCGCCGCGCCGACCGTCTGCACGCCCTGCGAACCCGGCTCGAGCAGGAGCATGGCGTCGAGGTGCAGGTCGTCGTCGCCGATCTCGCGGCGCCGCAGGCACTCGCGTCGATCGGCGCGGCGATCGCGGAGCGTGGTCTCGACGTCCTCGTCAACAATGCCGGTTACGGTGTGCCGGGCAGTTTCCTGTCGAGCCCCTGGACGCGGCAGGCGGCTTGCCTGCAGGTCATGGTCACGGCCGTGGCCGGCCTGACCCACGCCTGCCTGCCGCTGTTCATCGCACGCGGCAGCGGGGTCGTGTTGAACGTCGCCTCGGTCGCGGGATTCCTGCCGGGGAGTGCCGGGCACACGCTCTACGGCGCGACCAAGGCCTGGATGATCAACTTCACCGAGTCACTGGCCTGCGAGTACGCCGCGCAGGGCGTGCGTGCCTGCGCGGTTTGTCCCGGCTTCACCTGGACCGAGTTTCATGATGTCACCGGGACGCGGGCGGCGGTGTCGAGCTTGCCGCGCTTCATGTGGTCGACCGCGGACGCGGTGGTGGACGACAGCTTCGCCGCGGTCGCGCGCGGTCGCGTGGTATGCATACCCGGCCTGTTCAATCGCGCCGTGGTCGCCGCGGCACGGCTGCTGCCCGCTGTGCTGGTCCGCAGGCTGGCCCGGGTCGAGGGCCGGCGCGTACGCGACGCGGGCTGAGACGCTTTCGCGTGAGGGCGATGGATCGGCTAAGCTCGCGCGCTGTGTCGTTCGAGTGCGGAACCCCAATCGATGCGTGATGACCTCGTGCCTGCGGTCGAGCGGGTCGCCGCCAGGCTGCGCGGCGCGCGGCGTGTCGCCGTGCTCACCGGCGCCGGCATGTCGGTGGCCTCGGGCTTGCCGACCTACCGCGGTATCGGCGGTCTCTACAACGACATGGTGGTCGATGAAGGCATGCCAATCGAAGAGATCCTGCATGCCTATACCTTCGCGCGTAACCCGGCCCTGACCTGGAAATACATCGCGCAGATCGAGCGCGCGTGTCGCGGTGCCGTTGCCAACGAAGGCCATCACGTCCTGGCGCGCTGGGATGCACGCTTCGACGTTCGTGTCGTGACGCAGAACGTCGATGGCTTCCATCGCGCCGCGGGCAGTCGCCATGTCATCGAGCTGCACGGCAACCTCGGCGAACTGAAGTGCATCGATTGCGAGCGCCAATACACGCTCGGTGAACTCGAACCGCTGGCACTGCCACCGCGCTGCCTGCACTGCGATGGGCTGATTCGGCCCAACGTCGTGCTGTTCGGCGAGATGCTGCCGAGCGCGGCGCTCGATGACTTCGATACCGAACTGCGACGCGGATTCGACGTCATGTTCTCGATCGGCACCAGTGCCGGCTTCCCCTATATCCAGCAACCGGTGATCGAAGCGGCGCGGCGGGGCACTTACACGGTGGAGATCAATCCCGACGGAACGCTGCTTTCATCCAGCGTTGCCGAGCACCTCGCGTGCCCGGCCCTGTACGCCCTGCAGGCGATCGACGCCGCACTGGCAGTGGGGTGAAGCGGCGTGGCGGCGCGCGCCACCTCGGCCCGGGGACGGGGCGAACGTGCCCGCAATTGTCGAGCAGATCATCCCGCTTGCTCGGAGGCGGGTCGAAAAGCGCAATTTGCCCGTAAAAAAAGCCGCAAACACGCCTGTCAAGGCTTCCAATTTCGGGCGCGACGATTATAGTAGCGCCTTCGTTCAGGACCTGTTTTCCGCGCAATATCCGGTGCTGCCGGTATCGTGGACCCGGCCCGGCAGAGACCGGCACGGTCGGCGAGCATTGCAGGTACGCGATGAGTTCGAAGCGAGGCGCCGCGTGGAAACGCAGCGCCGCACTCGCCGCTGCAGGACCGACCCGAACAGACGAAGCCACGTGCATACCAAATAGTCACCAACGATTCCAAGCTACCACCTGCCACGGGAGGAACACATGAGCAAAGCCAAGACGAGTGCGATCAAGGAAAAGCAGACCAAGTCGGCGATCATCGCTGCGGTCGCCGAGGACACCGGCCTGACCAAGAAGCAGGTCCAGGCCGTACTGCAGTCGACCAAGGCCCTGGCAACGCGCCACCTGATCAAGAACGGTTCGGGCGAGTTCACCGTGCCCGAACTCGCGGTCAAGCTGCGCCGCGTGCAGAAGCCCGCGCGCAAGGCGGGCATGGCGCGCAACCCCTTCACCGGTGAGATGGTGAAGGTCGAAGCCCGTCCGGCCAGCCTGTCGGTGCGCGCCACCGCGATGAAGGCCATCAAGGATTCCGTTGCCTGATCAGGCTACGCTCCATGCTTGCAGAGCCGGCGCAATGACGCCGGCTTTTTTTTGCGTCGCTGGCAGCGTCGCGCTTGCCAATCACCTGGTGGTCGATTAACGTGCCGCCCGACTAGGCGCCTGGGTGCCTCGGAACCGCTCGGAACCGGGGTTAAACGGGAAGCCGGTGCGTCGACGTGTGCAAGCACGCGACCAGGCCGGCGCTGCCCCCGCAACGGTAGGCGAGGGCGGGTTCCAACGAGCCACTGTGTCACGACACGGGAAGGCGGAACCCGCGGCGATCGATGACGTCGCCAACTCGCGAGCCCGGATACCGGCCCACGCCTTGACGCGCGTACCGCTCGAACGCGGTGCGCCTGTTGACGACGCGCGGAGGGCGCGGGCGGACGGGTCGGATCATCCGGCTGCCGGAGACGTCCATGCAGGCCTTCGTGCACTCGAGTGCGCGACACCGGGGAAGGTGTCGGCCGGGAGGTCTACCATGCCGCCATCACGTCGTTCCCTGGCGTTCCTGTTCGTGGCGTGCGCGCCGGGCCTTGCCCAGGCCGCAGCCGAAACCGCGCTCGACACCATCGTCGTCACCGCTTCCCGTCAACCGATAGAGTTGGCGCGGGTCGGCGCCAGCGTGACGGTGCTCGACCGCGACTTCATCGAACGCCGCCAGGCGATGTTCGTTGCCGACCTGCTGCGCGCCGTACCCGGCGTCGCGGTCAGTCGCTCGGGCGGACTCGGCAAGCAGACCCAGCTGCGCATGCGCGGCGCCGAAGGCAATCACGTGATGGTGTTGCTCGACGGTATCGAGATCAACGACCTGGCCGGCAACGACGAGTTCGATTTCGCCAACCTCACGACCGCCGACGTCGAACGCATCGAGGTCGTGCGCGGCCCGCAGAGCGCGCTGTGGGGCAGTGAGGCCCTGGCCGGGGTCATCAACATCATCACGCGCAAGGGCGGCGCGGAACCGGCCGCCGAGCTGACCCTGGAAGCAGGCTCGTTCGCAACCACCCAGCAGCGCGTCGCCATGGCCGTGGGCGGCGAGCGCGGCCGGCTGCGCGTCGGCGTTGGCCGCATCGACAGCGGGGGCACCAACGTCTCGCGCTTCGGCGACGAGGACGATGCCTACCACGGCCTGACCATCGACGCCAACGGGGCGCTGGAGCTCACGCCGGGCTTGGACCTGTCGTTCGTCCTGCGCAACGTCGACAGTCGCACCGAGAACGACAGCGGTGTCGTCACCGGCGTGCCGGTCGACACCCCCGGCATCAGCGACAGCAACCAAACCTACCTCGGCACGCGCGCGGACCTGAGCCTGTTCGACGGCCGCTGGACCCAGCGGGCCGAGGCCAACTGGACTTCGACGTCCACCGACACCCGTGACCCGGCGGTGTTCCAGCAGGGCACGACCAGCGGCGATCGCTACGAGATCACCTACCAGAGCAGCGTGTGGTTCGAGACCAGCATCGCCGTGCCGGTGCGTCATGGCGTGACCTTCGCAACCGACCACGAGTACCAGCGCTTCCGCCAACGCGGACCGGTGACGCCGTTCGGCGACCCGAACCAGGAACGGGGCATGCACAACACCGGCATCACCGGTGAATACCGCGCCACGCTGGCCGGGCAGCTCGATCTCGCCGGCAGCGTGCGGCGGGACCTGAATTCCGATTTCCGCGACGTCACCACTTACCGCGGCAGCGCGGCCTGGCGCACGCCGTGGTTCGGCAGCGTGGTCAGCCTGGCCTACGCCACCGGGCAGAAGGCGCCGACTTTCATCGAACGTTTCGGCTTCGCCTCGGGGGGCTTGTTCGGCCCGGTTTTCATCGGTAACGCCGGGCTCGAACCCGAGCACTCCCGCGGTTGGGAAGTGGGCCTGCGCCAGCCGCTGTGGGGCGACCGGCTGCACCTTGCAGTGACCTGGTTCGCGGAACGTCTCGAAGACGAGATCTTCGGCTACCTGGTCGATGCCACCGGCACGCGCGCGACGGCAATCAACCAGGGCGGCACCAGCCGGCGCGGCGGCCTCGAGTTCGCCGCCGACGCGACCCTGCCCTACGGGCTCCTGCTCGATGCGAGCTACACCTATCTCGATGCAACCGAACTCGATCGCGCCACCGGGCTGCGCAAGGACGAGGTCCGCCGGCCCAACCACCAGGCCAGTCTCGCACTCGACTGGCGCTCGCCTGCGGCGCGCTGGACCGTCGGCACCTTCGTGACCTACAGCGGCGCCTTCGAGGATCTCGTCTTCCTGCCACCGAGCTATGCCCAGCAACGGGTGCGCATGGACAGTTACGTGCTGGTCGGTGGCAACGCCAGCCTCACCGTGGCGCGGGGTATCGAGTTCCACGCGCGCATCGAGAACGCGTTCGACGAGCATTACGAGGAATTGTTCGGATTCCGTGCGCCGGGCCTTGCCGCCTACCTCGGCCTGCACATCGACTTTTTCCCGCACTGAGGGCTGCGCGGCGACGACGGTCGTATCGGCTCACGCCGTGCACGCGTGCCGGTTCGCGCGATTTTCGGACTTTACCGACCGCGGCGCTGTCGCGGTGCGTTGCAAAACGCCGGGCGCATGCGGAAACTGGTCGGCCTGTCCAAACCGGCCACCCAGCCATGCACTGTATCGTCGTCGGCGCCGGCCTGCTCGGCCTGACCACCGCGGCCTGCCTGCAACGTGCCGGCGCCCGGGTCACCGTGCTCGAGCGCGGGCACGGCCCCGCGCTCGAAACCAGCTTCGCCAACGGCGGCATGCTGCACGCCAGCCAGGCCAGCCCGTGGAACGAACCCGGGGTGCTGGGCCAGGCCCTGCGCATGATCGGGCGCGAGGATTCGGCCCTGCTCATACGGCCGCGCGCCTTGCCGCACATGCTGCGCTGGTCATGGGATTTCTTCCGCCATTCGGCGCCGCGACGCTTCGAGCAGAACATGGCACGCAACGCGCGGCTGGCCAGCTACTCGCTGCGCATGCTCGACGAACTGTTCGGCGATCTCGCGCCGGAATTCGAGCGCGCCGATCGCGGAACCTTGAAGATCTACCGCACGGCACAGGAACTCGACCAGGCGCTGGCCGCGGCCGAGCGTTGCCGGGCCTGGGACGTCGACTTCCAGGTGCTCGACGGCGCCGGCATCACCGCTCTCGAACCGGCACTGGGCACGGTGCGCGGAGCCCTCAGCGGCGGCATTCATTTTCCCGACGACGTTTCCGGCGACGCCCACCAGTTCTGCCGTGCACTCGCCACCCGGCTCGAGGCAGGGGGCGCGGATTTCCGCTACGAGGCGCACGCGGAATGCCTCGTGCTCGAGGCCGGCCGCTTCGATGCGGTGGTGGTCGACGGCGAGCCGCTGCGCGCCGATGCCTGCGTGGTGGCGGCGGGCAGTTACAGCACCGCCCTGCTGGCCCCGCTCGGTCTGCGTCTGCCGGTGCAACCGGTCAAGGGCTATTCCCTGACCATTCCACTGCTGGGCTGGCCCTGCGCTCCACGCGTGCCGGTGATCGATGAGCATTTCCACGCCGCCGTGTGTCCGCTCGGCGATCGTCTGCGCGTGGCGGGTACGGCGGAATTCACCGGCTTCGATGCGACCCTGACGCCGTCGCGCATCGCCAACCTCTACCGCCTCGTCGAGCAGGTCTATCCCGATGGCACCGCGTGCATCGATCGTCGGCAGGTGGTGGAGTGGTGTGGCTTCAGGCCGATGAGCCCGGATGGCGTGGGCCTGATGGGGCCGAGCGCAGTACCCGGCCTGTTCCTCAATACCGGGCACGGGCACCTCGGATGGACCATGGCGCCGGGCGCCGGTAAATTGGTCGCCGACCAGGTGCTCGGCGTCGCTGCCGGGATTGCCCGCGAAGACTACCTGCCCGCGCGCTTCGGTTGCTGAGTGCGGGCGGCCTCCAGAACCAGGAGACATCACCAGTGGAATTTGCCGATATCGTCGCCCGGCGCCGCAGCGTGCGCCAGTTCGAGCCGGGCGTGACCCTCGACGACGCGACCCTGCACACCCTCTTCGAACGCGTCGTGCAGAGCCCGAGTTCGTTCAACGTGCAGCATTGGCAATTCGTCGTCGTGCGCGAGGCGGCACGCAAGGCCGAGCTGCGCAAGCTGTCCTACGGCCAGGCCCAGGTCGAGCAATGTGCCGCGGCGGTGTTCGTCTGCGGCAACCTGGATGCGCACGCGGATGCCGCGCGCATCTACGCCGATGCCGACGAGGAGATGCGCGGCAAGTACGTGCCGATGATCGAAGGCGTCTACCGTGACCAGCCGGTATTGCAGCGTGAAGAGGCCATCCGCAGCGGCGCGCTGGCGGCGATGACGCTGATGTACGCGGCCCAGGACCTCGGTTGGGACTCGGGACCGATGATTGGCTTCGATGCGGCCAAGGTGTCCGCTTACCTGGCGCTGCCGGTCCACGTCGTTCCCGTCATGCTGGTGGTGCTCGGGCGCGCGGCTGCGCCGTCGGGACCACGTGGCTACCGCCGCCCGCTGTCCGAGGTCGTCCACCTCGAGTCCTTCGGCGGCGCGAGCCCGGCCTGAAAGACCGTGACCGCAACCGTCGCCGGGATCGCCTGCTGGCGCTGTGGTGCGCGCATCGACGATGCGCTGTTCCCGCTGCGTCGCGAAGAGGTCTGTACGGCGTGCAATGCCGACCTGCATGTCTGCAAGCAATGCCGGTTCTACAACCCGCGCGTTTCCGACGGCTGTGACGAACCCATCGCGGGCGGCGTCGCAAACAAGGAGCGCGCCAACTTCTGTGACTATTTCGTCGCCGTCTCGCCTGCGGGCGGCGCCGCGGGCGACAATGCCCGCGCGCGGGCCGACCTCGACGCCTTGTTCGGCGATGGCGCCGACGACGCCGCCTCGAGCGATGCCGAGGCCAGCCGCTCGGAGCTCGAGCGACTGTTCGGCCTGCGCAAGGACGAGGAGTGAAGGGCGCGCCGAACGGGTGAGCGCGCGGTCGCGCTCGTCATTACAGCGCCGTTCTTACGCTGCGCCGGTCGGCGCGGCAGACCATCAACGCATCAGCAGAGGGGAAAAACCATGCAGGAATTGAAACTCGACGTGCTCGCCGGGGAGTTCGTCTTTCTCGAAGGACCGCGCTGGCACGAAGGCCGCTTGTGGTTGTCGGACATGTGGGGGTACGCGGTCTTCGCGCTCGACGCCGACGGCAAGCGCGAGCAGATCGCCGAAGTGCCGCAGCGCCCGTCGGGCCTCGCTTTCCTGCCCGACGGTCGCCGTATCGTCGTCTCGATGGCCGATCGCAAGCTGCTCGAGATCGGCGCGGGCGGACGCGTAAGCGAATTCGTCGACCTGTCGGCCCACGTCTCGGCCGATATCAACGATTGCGTGGTCGACGAGGCCGGCGCCATCTACGTCGGTAATTTCGGCTACGACCTCATCGGCGGCGCCGAGCCGGCCCCGGCCAGCCTGCTGCGGGTCACCCCCGACGGCCAGGTCAGGGAAGTCGCCGGCGACCTGAGCTTCCCCAACGGCACGGTCATCACCCCGGACGGGCGCACCCTGATCTGTGCCGAGACTTTCGGCAATTGCCTCACGGCCTTCGACCGCGCGGCCGACGGCAGCCTGTCCAATCGCCGCGAGTGGGCCGCGCTCGGCGAGCGTACACCGGACGGTATCTGCCTCGACGCCGCCGGCGGCATCTGGGTGGCCAGTTTCATGACCGACGAATTCGTGCGCGTGACCGAGGGCGGGGCGGTGACGCACCGTGCGGCCTGCGCGGGACGCCGCGCAGTCGCCTGCAACCTCGGCGGCGCGGATGGCCACACCCTGTTCGCCCTCACCTACGAGGGGCACATCGAGGAGATGGGCAACGGCGCACGCAATGCGCGCGTCGAGGTGTGCCGGGTCGAGGACGGCGCCAGCGGTTCGCCCTGAGCGTCACCGGGCTGGCGCTAAACGGCTCCGGGCGGCGGGCGCGGCACTGCCTGCGCCCCCGCTTCGGCCCGCCCGTCGGCCTCAGCCGGCGTCGCCCATGTGGTGGCGCGGGTGGACCGGGCGCATGGTCGCGTTGGCGATGAGGGCGAGGAACAGCAGGCCGGCCATCAGGTACATGGTCTGGTTGTAGAGGCTCGCGGTGGGGTTCACGGTGCCCGGCGGTGCGATTTCCATCAGCTTGGCGATGGTCACGGTCTTGGCGGCGACCAGCTGGTCGAGCTGGTCGACACCGGCGCCGAAGCTGGCGGCGAAGCGGGCCGGCTCGACGTGTTGAACGAGCTCGCCGATGGCGCGCGTCACGGCGTGTTCGCGCAGGGTGGTGATGGCGAGCGGGCCGAGTACGCCGGCCGTGCTCCAGGCCGTGAGCAGGCGGCCGTGGATGCCGCCGACGTAACGCGTGCCGAAGATGTCGGCGAGGTAGGCCGGGATGGTGGCGAAACCGCCACCGTACATGGTGAAGATGATCATCGTCGCGGCGTAGAAGCCGACCAGCCAGACCACCGCCGGCTGGGCGCTGACCTGCGAGGCGAAGAAGGGGATCGAGCAGTACAGCGCGATGCCCAGTCCGAAGAAGATATGGTAGGTGTTCTTGCGCCCGAGGTAATCCGAGGCGCTGGCCCAGAAGAACCGCCCGAGCATGTTGAACACGCTGATCATGAGCACGTAGGTGGCGGCGAACTCGAGGTCGACCACGCCGGGCAGGGTGGTGCCGAAGATCTCGGTCATCATGGTCTTGGCCACCGCCAGCACGCCGATGCCGGCCGTGACGTTGAAGCACAGCACGATCCACAACTGGTAAAACTGCGGTGTCTTCAACGCCTGGTCGATGTGGACGTCGTTCTGCGTGATCATCGTGCGGGTGTCGCCGGCGACTTCGGCCGGCAGCCAGCCCGCCAGGCGCCAGCCGGGCGCGGGCACGCGGTAGGCGAAGGCCGCGATCATCATCACGACGAAGTAGATCGCGCCGAGCGTGAAGAACGTCTGGGCCGCACCGACCGTGCCGCTGCCGGCGACGTACACGCCTTCGGGCCCCGGCACGATCATGGCCGCGACATCGTTGGCACCGACCACGACGACTTCCTGCAACTGTCCGCCGACCTCGCTCAGGCGGCGCCCGGCCGCGGTCACCAGCTCGACGCCGTCGAGCGGTCCGAGGTAGTCCGGTGCCCGGTAGTACAGGCGCAGGAAACCTTCGATCATGGGCTTGCCGAGCATCGCGCCGCCACCGAAACCCATGATGGCGAGGCCGGTGGCCATGCCGCGGCGGTCGGGGAACCAGCGCAACAGGGTGCTCACCGGCGAGACATAGCCGAGGCCGAGGCCGCAGCCGCCGATGACGCCGTAACCGAGGTAGACCAGCCACAGCTGGCCGCCGACGATGCCCAGCCCGCCGACGACGAAACCGCCGCCCCAGCAGCACGCCGCCACCACCCCGACCATGCGCGGCCCGACCTGTTCCAGCCACTTGCCGGCTATCGCGGCCGACAGGCCGAGGAAGACGATGGCGACGGTGAAGATCCACACCACGCTCTTCAGCGACCAGTCGTCGGCGGCACTGGTCACCACCCCGATGCGCTTGACCAGCGCCGGGTTGAACAGGCTCCAGGCATAGACCGAGCCGATGCAGAGGTGGATGCCGAGCGCGGCCGGCGCGATCAGCCAGCGATTGAAATTCGCATCGGCGACAATGCGTTCCTTGGACAGCAGCCCGGCCATGCTCGATTCTCCCCCGTCGTTCGCCCGGCGGGGTCGTGGCCCACGCCTTCGAGCGGGCGAGGGTCACCAATGCCGCAGGCCAAGTCAAGCGCCGTGCACGGCGCACACTACTCGGCCAGCAGCTTCTCCACCTGGGCCTCGATGCGTGTCGCCTGGGCGTCGCCGGCGTGGGTTTCACCGACGAAGACCTGGCGCACCCGGCCCCGCTTGTCGACGAGGTAGAAGGCCGGCCAGTAGCGGTTGCCGAGTGCACGCCAGTAGGCGAGGTCGTTGTCGATCATGACCGGATGATCGAGTTCGAACTCGCGCACCTTGGCACGCACCCGCGCCGGCTCACGCTCGCGCTCGAACTCGGGGCTGTGGATGCCGATCACGCGCAGGCCGCGCGCGGCGAAACCGCGTTCGAGCGTGCGCAGCCAGGGGAAGGAGCGGTAGCAGTTCCAGCATTCGAAGGTCCACACGTCGACCAGCACGACCTGTCCGAGCAGGTCGTCGCGGCTGAGCGGGGCGCTGTTGATCCAGTGAGCCGGGTCCTGCGCCGTGAATTCCGGCAGGCGCGGCCGTGGCGCGAAATCGGCGCTGTCGGCAGAGCTCGCGACGAGGCAGGTGAGGAGGGCGACCACCGCCGCCCGGCAGGCCGGGATGCGCATGTCCCTGAGACCGCGCCGGGCGCGCCGAGTTCTCAGTCCGCGTGGGCTGCCTGCGGCGTCTGCCAGGCGTAGGTCACCGACACGCTGCGGCCGTCATCACTGCGCCGCAAGGTCCGTGCGACGGCCTCGGCCGCGCTGCCGCCGCGTCTGAAGCGCCGGTGCACGAACATGGTCACGTCCTCGGTGTGCACCGTGCGCGCCGAACCGTCGTGGGCGACGGTGACGTGCAGCTTGCCGCCGGAGGCAGCGGGCGCATGATCGAGGTCGATGCGGATGCAAGCCGCACCGAGGCGGTCGAGGCGGGCCTGGCGCTCGGCGAAGTAATTGGCGGCCCCGACCGCCTCGCGGTCGAAGTCACCCAGGCCGAGCAGGCCGTTGTCGATGGCATCGATGTACAGCGCACTGATGACGAGGTAGAGATCGGCGGCGTGGGCGCCGAAGCCCTGCAGGGTGTCGGCCAGTCCGACCAGGCTGGTGATCGGGTCCTGAGACTTGATGATGGCCTCGTCGATGACGAGCTCCAGCCGCCAGGAGCGGGCCAGGTGGCGGGGCGCCCCGGCGAGCGTGGCGACCGCGTCGGCACGCGCTTCGATCGGCACCTGCGCGATTTCGAGCAGCGAAACGTCGTCGCGCTGGGCCTCGCCGTGCCGGAACCCGTCGAGAGCGGCGGCGACCGCGGCGACCGCGTTGTCCGGAGCCCGCTCGAGGCAGGCCTCGAGGCGTTCCTGGCCGAACAGTTCCCCGCTCGGGTCGAGGGTCTCGATCACGCCATCCGAATAGGCCAGCACGCGTTCGCCGGCGGCGAGATTGATACGGGTGGGCTGCGCCGAGAATTGATCCTGCGACAGGATCCCCAGCGGCACGTATCCCGATGGCACGCGTTCGCGCACCGTACCGTCGGCCGCCCGTACCAGGACCGTCGGCAGGCCGCCGTTCCAGATGGTCAGTACGCCCGTCGCCGGGTCGAGATCGATGAGCACCGCGGACAGGAACCGGTCGATCGGCAGCAGCTCGTACAT
Source organism: Gammaproteobacteria bacterium (assembly GCA_024235015.1). Classification (GTDB taxonomy): domain Bacteria; phylum Pseudomonadota; class Gammaproteobacteria; genus JACKNG01. The sequence goes on along the minus strand of JACKNG010000002.1, from coordinate 53,540 downwards.
CTTGCGATTGATCTCGCCGGCCACCACGTCGATCTCGAAACCCTTGGCGACCATCGAGCAGAACACGCCGTGAACGACCAGCACGCCGATGGCGGCCGGCAGGCCGTGGCCGGTGAAGTCACCGAGGATGAAGCACTGGGCGCCGGACGGGCGCCGCGCCGCCATGATGAAATCACCGTTCAGGGTTTCCATCGGCCGCAGCAGGTACGAGACGTTGGGTGCGGCGAGCGCTTCCTCGGTCGCGAAGTTGCCGAGAATGAGCTTGGCGACGTCCATGTCGTGCTGCATGTTCGACTGGTAGCGCAGCAACTGGTCACGCTGGAAGGCGATGGTGTCGTGCAGCTCGCGCATGCGCAGCGCGGCGCCCAGGCGCGCGCGCAACAAGGCCTCGCTCAGGGGGCGGCGGATGACGTCGCCGCCGTGCGCATGGCAGTCCAGCAGTTCGCTGTCCGCGCGGCCGGCAGTGATGAACAGAACCGGGAGGTGCTCGCGTGGATAGAGTGCACGGACCCGGTCGACGGCCGCGAAACCCTCGTGATGCTGATCGTCGATGCTGGCCAGGATGAAATCGGGGCGCTCGGTGCGAGCCAGGGTCACCGCGTCGTCGCTGCTGCCGGCTACCACGACCTCCAGGCCCAGGCGCATCAGCACGCCCTGGGTGAGGTGGCGTGCCGCATCATCGGCATCGACGACGAGCGCCCGCAGGGTACGCCCGCGGGTGCTCACCAGAAGCGACGGATGACGCTGCGCCGCGGCCGGCCCGGCCGACGTTACGACAGCACTGTTCATGGCTCGTGGACGGCCCGTCCTGGCCCGCTTCAGTCGATCGTGAACAGCTGGTCGAAGTGGGCCACCGCGAGGATGTCCTTGATGGTCGGCTGCGCGTTACGCAGGCGCACGGCGCTCTTGTTGTTGCCGGCATGTTCGCGCAGTTGCAGCAGCATGCCGAGCGCCGCGCTGTCCATGTAGGTGGTGTCGCGCAGGTCGAGTACGTAGCTGCCGTAGCGCTTACCCTTGGACTCGTAAGCCTCGCGCAGTTCCTTGTGAACGTTGAAGTCGAAACGGTCGAAGATACGGATGTTCAGCGTCCGGCCATCGGGTGATGGTGCTGCATGGATGCTCATTGGAACCTACTCCTGGAAATGCTTTCTATTCCGGCGCACCTGGATGGTGCGTTCCTTGGATACGTAGCGCTAGCGTCTTGTCGTTCTTTCGGTCTGTTCAGAACAGCTCCACCTCGCCCTCGTCCATCGAGGCCTGCGAGGCGGGTTTGCTCGGTGCAAAATTGCGCAGGGCTTCGGCCGCCTCGTGCATCTGCGCCAGGGCGTAGCCGGACCGGTCTTCGTTGGCCGCGATGGCGTCGACGGAAACGGCGATGAAATGGTTGAGGTGCTCCAGCTTGCGCTCGGCGTGCTCGGCGACCTGGCGCGCAATGTCCTCGAACTGCAGCGCGCGGACCGCGGTGGCCGAACGCGACGCGATCTGATTGGTCACCCCGGTGGTTTCCTCGATCAAGCCACCGAGCGAGCTTTCCAGCCGTGACAGGTGCTCCATCATGCCGTCGATGCTGGACTTATGGCTGAGCAGCACGTTGAGATCCTGCGAGGCGGACTTGCCGACCAGGTCGCGGGTGGTGTCGATGGTGGTCTGCGCCTGTTCGACCAGGGTGCGGATCTGCTCGTTGAACTGCGTCGAGTTCAGGGACAGCTTACGCACCTCGTCGGCGACGACGGCGAAACCGCGCCCGGCGTCGCCGGCGCGTGCGGCCTCGATGGCGGCGTTCAGGGCGAGCAGGTTGGTCTGGTCGGCGATGCCCTTGACGTCCTCGAGCAGGGCGAAGATGCGGTTCATCTGGCTGGCCATCTCGTCGATCATGTTGACCGTGTCCATGCTGTGCTTGCTGGTCAGGATGGCACTGGAGACGAAGCCCTCGAGAATGCTCGAGGTATTGTCGACGAACTTGCTGATCGTGACTTCCTCGCCATGGCCCTCGCCGTCGTCACTCGAGCCACGCGCGAGCACCCGGATCGCGGCGTTCATCAGCCCTTGCTGGCTCTGTGCATCGGCGTGGAAGCCGTCGAAGGCGCCCGACAGTTCGGCCACGGCGCCGACGATCAACGAACGGACCTGGTTGAAATCGTTGCCGACCTCGGTGAGACCCTCGAAGGCGGTACGCCGTACGAAATCGAGCTCGGCCGCGTTCGCCGGAGCCGGTGCAGCGGCGAGGTTTTCGCGGTCGTCGAACCGTTGTTCCGCTGCGACAGGGGTGGTTGCGCCACCGCGCCGGCCGAGCACCCACAGCGTGACGCCGACGGTGACCATGGCGGCGGCCTCGAGCGCCGCGCTGTCGGCATAGAGGATGAACGCGGCTGCCGCCGCCCAGGCCAGGGCTTGCAGGTAATTGGCTTTGTTGATGACCATCGAAAAGGGCCTCGCTGGCATTCGCGTTATGCTCTGCTTACATCGGGAAAAAGCGGCAGTTCTTTAGCAGGCAGATGAAAAACTACCGCGGAGGTCGCAGGCGCCATTGCGCGTTACGCAGGGCCTCCTGCCCTGAGCCCTGCGGGCCGGCCTGCGGCCGTTCACTTTCGCTCACGGCGAAACCGTGTTGCCTGCATTCCGCATTTATCCGCATAAACCCCGGTCCTCGCCTTGCCGGCGACCTTGCTCGCGACGTTCGTCAGCAGCCTGCCAGCGTCCGCGGGCGGGCATCCCGGTCACCCGCCACGAACGCCTGAGGTCGATCAGGCCGAGATTGCCCGCATGGCGTACTCGGCTACCTTGTCGAGCGGAACGACGTGGTCGACGGCATTGAGCCGGACGGCCTCGCCCGGCATGCCCCACACGACGCTGGTCTTCTCGTCCTGGGCGATGGTCTTGGCGCCGGCCTCGTGCATGGCGAGCATGCCCTTGGCGCCGTCCGCGCCCATGCCGGTAAGCAGGATGCCGACGGCGTTGGCGCCGAGGTTGGCCGCCACCGAGTCGAACATGACGTCGACCGAGGGTTTGTGACGGTTGACCAGCGGCGTGTCGTGCAGGCGGCAGAGGTAGCGCGCGCCGCTGCGCTCCACGGTCATGTGCAGGTGCCCGGGCGCGACGTAGGCGTGTCCGGGGACGATCGGCTGGCCATCCTCGGCCTGGCACACGCGCATCGCGCAGCTGCGATCCATGCGCTCGGCAAACGGCTTGCTGAAGGCCTGCGGGATGTGCTGGGTGACGACCACGGCCGGGCCGTCGGACGGCATGCGCTCGAGCACCTCGCGGATCGCCTCGGTGCCGCCGGTGGACGCCCCGATCGCGACCAGCTTGTGGGTCAGGTCGAACTTCGACAGCGAGGTCGCGACCGGGCTGCGCGCGGCGCTCGCGCGCGGCCGGCTGGGGTCGTAGGGCCGTACCCTGGACTTGGCCGCCGCCTTGACCTTCGCCACGATCTCCTCGGTGTAATGCTGTAGCTGGTGTGAGACGTCGATCTTGGGCTTGGTGACGAAGTCGAACGCGCCGATCTCGAGCGCCTGCAGGGTGACGTCGGCGCCTTGCTCGGTCAGCGAGGACACCATGACGACCGGCATCGGCCGCAGGCGCATGAGATTGGTCAGGAAGGTGATGCCGTCCATCTTGGGCATCTCGACGTCCAGGGTGAGAACGTCGGGATTGTGTTGCTTGATCAACTCGCGCGCGTGCAGCGGATCGTGGGCAGCGCCGACCACCTCGAGATCGGGGTCGGACGACAGGATTTCCTTGAGCAGCTTGCGGATCAAGGCGGAATCGTCGACGACGAGCACGGAAGTCTTGTGGGTACGCATGTCCACGGAATAGTGACCTCAGAAAAGTTCGATTTCGCCTTCGGTGGGTTTCTGCGCCAGCGAGCGACGGTAGACGTCTTCTTCCTGGGCGATGCTGGTCTGCACCGACGACCCGAGGGCGCGAACCTGGGCATTGCCGGTCGCCGGCCGAAAGCGGACCTGGCGGCCATGGAGGTCGCCGACGTTCTCGCCGATGATGGCAATACCCTCGTTGGCGAGGTAATCGCGTACGAACTGGATGTTGCGTGCGCCGACGTCGGTCGCGATCGGCAGGACGTGACCGCCGCCGACGATCTTGGCGCACAGGTCCTCGCGGCGCAGGCCGGTGGCCAGGATCGCGTTGATCAAGTGCTCCATCGCGAACGAGCCGTAGCGCGCGGCGTCGGTGGCCGAGCCGATGGCTTCGCGACCGCTGGCGCCGGCATCGGGCAGCATGAAGTGGTTCATGCCGCCAATGCCGCTGTCCGGGTGCCACAGGCAGGCCGAGACGCACGATCCGAGCGTGGTGACGATGCACTCGTCCTCGTCCGTCGCGTAGTACTCGCCGGGCAGGATCTTGGCGACCGTGAGGCCGAGCTTGGCGTCGAACATCTTGCGCACGTGGGCGAATTCGTCCGCCCGGATGCGACGTAGCCGACGTTGGCTTCGTGCGGCATGTCCCATCAACGCGCTCCGCGATTCACGCGATAGGTCGTACGCCCGATGAGTTCGAACACCGTGTTCGCGCCGAACATCGACTCCGAGTGCCCGATGAACAGATAGCCGTGGTTGGCAATCATCTGGCCGTAGCGCTCGAACAGGCGGTGCTGCGTCGGCTTGTCGAAGTAGATCAGCACGTTGCGGCAGAAGATGGCGTCGAACGGACCTTTGAACGGCCACTCGTGCATGAGGTTCAGCGGCGCGAAGCGGATGATCTCCTGCAGCGCGGGCTTGACGCGGAACTGGCCCGCCGCGCAGTCCTGCTTGGTGAACCATTGCTGGCGGCGTGCGGCCGAGACGCCCTGCAGGCGGTTCTCGCCGTAGACACCGGCCTGGGCCGTGGCGACGACGTTGGAATCGATGTCCGTGGCGAGGATGCGGATGTCCCAGCGTTCGGCGCTGGGCACGCTCTCGAGCAGGGTCATCGCCAGGCTGTAGGGCTCCTCACCGGTCGAACAGCCGGCCGACCAGATGCGCAGGCGCCGGCTGGCCGCGTTGGCCTTGACGAACTCGGGGATGGCGGTCTGGGCGAGGAAGTCGAAATGGTGGTTCTCGCGGAAGAACGCCGTGAGGTTGGTCGTGATGGCGTTGATGAACTCGCCCATCTCGGCCCCTTCGTCGCGCTCGAGCAGGGCGCAGTAGTCGTCGAACCCGCGCAGGCCGAGCGCGCGGATGCGCCGGGCCAGGCGGCCGTAGACCAGCTCGCGCTTGGAATCGTTCAACGTGATCCCGGCGTGACGCGCGACCAGTTCGCGCAGCAGGTTGAAATGACGGTCGGTGAAATCGTACTCGTGGGTCGACGAACGCTCGATCGCGGCGGTGGCAGCGCTGCTCATGGGCCCTACTCCCCGGCCGTGGCGCAGAGGCCGAGGGTCTCGTCGAGACCGACGGTGCGCGCGGCGCCGAGGAAGGCTTCGCTGGGTGTCGCGATGGTGAAACCGCGGCTCATGGCCTCGCACTGGCGGCGCACGGCGAGCAGGCATTGCAGGGCCGCGGCGTCCACGCTCTCGACACCGCTGGCGTCGATGGTGAGGTCGCTCGCGCTGGCGTCACATGCTTCCTTGAGGCTTGCAACACCTGCGATGCGGCAGGTGGCGTCGAGAACGAGGGCATCGGGGGCGGTGCTCATGGTGGAATTTCCTGCTTCCTGTTCAATCGGTGATCCCGGGGGCCCGCGCGCAGGGCGGGAGGTTCCCGGGCGGTCGCTGCTACGGCGCTGCGGCTACTTGCGGGAGAGTTGGGCCGGGCCGCGTAGCGCGGCCCGGCCGGGCGCTCAGAACTCTTCCCAGACGTCGCCGCCGGCGGCTGCCTTGGCGGCGGGCTTGGCCGCGCGCGGGGCGGCCGGTTTGCTGGCCTGGTTCTGCTCGCTCCACGGACGGTCCGCGCTGCGGCGCTCGACCGCCGGCCGGCTGTTCGCCGGTGCGGCCGACAGGGTCATGCCCTCGCCGGTGTTGAAGAACTGCATGAGTTCGAGCAGCGAACGCGATTCCTCGTCCATCGACTCGGAGGCGGCAGCTGCTTCCTCGACCAGGGCGGCGTTCTGCTGGGTCATCTGGTCCATCTGGGTGACGGCCTGGTTGACCTGGCTGATGCCGCTCGACTGCTCTTCGGAGGCCACCGCGATCTCGCCGATGATGTCGGACACCTTCTTCACCGAATTGACGATCTCGGCGAGCGTGGCACCGGACTCGTCGACCAGCTTGGAGCCCTCGGTGACCTTCTGCACCGAGTCGTTGATGAGGGCCTTGATCTCCTTGGCGGCGGAGGCCGAGCGCTGGGCGAGGTTGCGCACCTCGGAAGCGACGACGGCGAAGCCGCGGCCCTGTTCGCCGGCGCGCGCGGCCTCGACCGCGGCGTTGAGGGCGAGCAGGTTGGTCTGGAAGGCGATCTCGTCGATGACGCCGATGATGTCGGCGATCTTCTTGCTCGACTCGTTGATTTCGGACATCGCGGCAACCGCACGTCCGACCACCTCGCCGCCCTGGGCGGCCTGGTCGCGCGCCGAGGAGGCAAGCTGGTCGGCCTGGCGGGAGTTGTCGGCGTTCTGCTGCACGGTCGAGGTCATTTCTTCCATGCTGGCGGCGGTCTCTTCCAGCGAGGAGGCCTGCTCCTCGGTACGCGCGGACAGCTCGGTGTTGCCCTTGGAGACTTCGCTCGCCGCGCTGTTGATGCTCAGCGCGCTGTTGCGGATCTTCTCGACCATGTCGCGTAGCTGGTCGATGGTGCCATTGACGGCGCCCTGCAGCTCGGCGAACTCGCCGCTGTACTGGCCATCCATGTTCTGCGACAGGTCACCCTCGGCCATCGCCTGCATCACCTGGCCACAGCGGTTCAGGGCGGTCTTGCGCTCGGTGACGTCGGTGGCGTACTTGACCACCTTGAACGGCTCGCCGTTCATGTCGAGGATGGGGTTGTAGGAGGCCTGGATCCAGACTTCCTTGCCGCCCTTGCCGTAGCGCAGGTACTCGGCAGCATCGTATTCGCCGCGGTTGAGCTTGGCCCAGAAGGCCTTGTACTCGGGGCTGGCCGCGTAGGCGGCGTCGGCGAACATGGAGTGATGCTGGCCGCGGATCTCGTTCAGGCTGTAGCCCATGGTGGCGCAGAAGTTCTCATTCGCATGGACGATGGTGCCATCCATGTTGAACTCGATGACTGCCTGCGACTTGCCGATGGCCTCGATCTGGCCCGCGTAATCGGCGTTGCGCAGTTTCTGCTCGGTGACGTCGGTGGCGTACTTGATGACCTTCAGCGGCTTGCCGTTCTGGTCCAACACGGGGTTGTAGGAGGCCTGGATCCAGATCTCGCGACCACCCTTGGCGATGCGCTTGTACTCGCCGGCGTCGAAATCGCCGTGGTTGAGACGATCCCAGAACGCCCTGTAGTCGGGGCTGTTGGCATAGGCGTTGTCGACGAACATCGAATGGTGCTTGCCCTTGATTTCGTCGAGCGAGTAACCGATCGCGGCGAGGAAGTTGTCGTTCGCGGTAATGATGGTGCCGTCCATCTCGAATTCGATCAGCGCCTGCGACCGGCTGATGGCATCGAACTTGCCCGCGAAATCCCGGTTTTCCGCTTCGCGTGCGCGCTGCTCGGTGACGTCGTACCACTCCAGGGTGCAACCGATGTAGTCACCGTGGTCGTCGATCTGGGCGGTGACGTTGATGTTGAAGATCAGGTCGCCGACGTTGATGTCGGTCGAAAAGGGCAGGTTGGCCGGATTGGCCAGCAGGTCGCGCTGATGCTTCGGGTTCTTGTGGAACATGTCGATGCACGAGCCGACGATCTTTTCGACGCTGAAGCCGCGGAAGAGACTGGCCAGGGCCGCTTCGTGGCGCTGGAGCAGTTCACGCGTACCCTGGTTGATATAGGTGACGACGAGATCCCGGTCGACCATCATGATCGCGGTGAGCGTGTTCTCCATCGCCGAGCGCAGCCGCACCAGCTCGAGATTGTCGTTAGCCTGGGAAGAGTTCTGGGAATCGGTCATGGCTTGGTTCTCCGTACGCTCGTAGGCTCCGAGCATGGTTGAGGCAATCAGGTTGAAGGCGCTGGTCCAGGCGTGTTCGATCTCTGGCGTCCAGCTGTCGCCCGCGAGTGCCTTCATCTCCTCGATGAGGATCTGGGCGACTACCGGGTAATGGTCGGGCAGGGCTCCGTAGGCTTCGTGGCGACGACCCATCTCCTGCAAGGTCTTGACCAGGCCGTCGGGGTCGTGCAGGCCCTTGACGACAGCGGCCAGGGCGCCGACCAGCTTGCGCCGCTGTCCCTGCGGCGTGGTGTTGGCGAACAGCGGCTGCACCTCGGGGTGCTCGTCGAACAGGCGCGTGTAGAAGCGATCGACGAGGGTTTCGGCCTGGTCGGCGACCAGCGCAAACGAATCCTCGACGAGGTTGATGTCGAAATACTCCTCGAGCGGGTTCTTGCTCATGACGCGGCCTCGCTCAGTGCTGCGACGCGGCGTGCATGGCCGCGTCGCGTCCGACGAGCTGATCGATGTCGAGCAGGATCACCATCTTGTCGTCGACGGTAGCCAGGGCGCGGATGAAATCGGTGTGGGCGTGCTCGCCGAAATCAGGCGCCGGGTTGAACTGCTCGGCAGTGACGTTGTAGACGTCGGAGACCGCGTCGACGACGAAACCGATGGTGCGCTCGCCCGCTTCGTGTTCGACCTTGAGCACGATGACAACGGTCGTCGCGGTGTACTCGATGGCTGGCATGTTGAAGCGCAGGCGCAGGTCGATGATCGGGACGATCGCACCGCGCAGGTTCATCACGCCGCGGATGTATTCCGGCGTGTTGGGAATCTTGGTGGTCGGCATCCAGCCCTTGATCTCCTGCACGCGCAGGATGTCGACGCCGTACTCTTCCCCGTTGAGCAGGAAAGTGAGGTACTGGTCGGCGTTACCGGCTTCGTTGCCGATGCCCATCTCGATGGGCTGTTGGGTTGCGCTCGCTTCCATCCGGATTTCTCCTACGCGGCTTGATTGGTGTGGGCGGCTTTGGGCGAAGCCGGGTGGCGATGCAGGGCGATCAGGCCGCCCGCGTCGAGGATCATGGCGACCGTGCCATCGCCCAGGATGGTCGCGCCGGAGATGCCTTCGACGCGGCGGTAGTTGGTCTCCAGGCTCTTGATCACGACCTGTTGCTGACCGAGCAGTTCGTCGACGAAGATGCCGGCACGCTGGCCCTCGCCCTCGACCACGACCAGCAGGCCCTGCTCGAGTACGCGTGACTGCGGCTCGACGCCGAACACTTCGTACAGGCGCACGATGGGGATGTATTCACCGCGCAGGCGATAGAGTTCGGCGCTGGCGGCGACCGATTTCACGCGGTCGCTCTGGGCCTGCAGGGATTCCACGATCGAGACCAGCGGGACGATGTAGGTCTGGCCGCCGACGCGTACGAGCTGGCCGTCGAGGATGGCCAGGGTCAGCGGCAGGCGGATGCGGATGGTCGAGCCATGACCGAACTTGGAATCGAGTTCGATGACACCGCCCAGCTCCTTGATGTTGCGCTTGACCACGTCCATGCCGACGCCACGTCCGGACACGTCACTGACTTCCTTGGCGGTCGAGAAGCCGGGGTGAAAGATCAGTTCGTGGATCTTGTCTTCGGGGAGAATCTCCTCGGCGCCGACCAGGCCGCGTTCGCGGGCCTTGGCCAGCAGCTTTTCCGGATTGAGACCGGCGCCGTCGTCACCGATCTCGATGACGATGTTGCCGCCCTCGTGGCGCGCCGCGAGCGTAACCGTACCGTGGGCGCTCTTGCCGGCTGCGATGCGGTCCGCGGGCGGTTCGATGCCGTGGTCGAGCGAATTGCGCACCAGGTGCACCAGCGGGTCGGCGATCTTCTCCAGCACGGTCTTGTCGAGCTCGGTCTGCTCGCCGACGATCTTCAGCTCAACCTGCTTGCCGAGCTTGCTGCTGAGGTCGCGAACCAGGCGCGGGAAGCGATTGAAGGAGAAGCTGATCGGCAGCATGCGGATGCGCATGACCGATTCCTGCAGCTCGCGGGTGTTGCGCTCGAGCTGGGCCAGCCCCTCGCGCAGCTTGTCGTAGTCGATCTGGCCGGAATCCTCGTCGAAGTTGCCGAGCATGGACTGGGTGATGACCAGCTCGCCGACGAGGTTGATGAGGGTGTCGATCTTGCCGATGTCGACGCGGATGGACGAGGTGCCGGAGGCACTGCCACCGGCAGCGCGGCGGTCGCCACCACGGCGATCCTCGCCTTCGCGCCGGTCATCGCCGCTGCGCCGGTCGTCGACCGGCGGGGCCACCTGCAGGGCCGGTGCGTCCTGCGCGGTGGTGGCATCGGCAACGGGCGCGGCGGTGACCGCGACATCTTCTTCGTCGTGTTCACGGATCAGGCTGATGTCGGCGTCATCCTCGATCCACTCGAAGACTTCGCGCACCGCGGACTCCTCGACGTTGCCGTCGAGGTTGATGGTCCAGGCGAGGTAGCAGGTCTCGGCATCGAACTCGGCGTAGTCGGGCAGGCGTGAACAGTCGGCCTGCACCTGGGCTTCGCCCAGCGCGCACAGCTCGCGCAGGATGCGCACCGGGTCGTTGCCGGTGGTGAACAGGTGCGGATGCGGTACGAAGCGGATCAGCCAGGCGCCGGTCGAGGCGGGCGCCGCGGCGGCCGGTGCGGTGGCGTCCGCGGCGTCGACAGCAGTGCTCTCGCCGTGTCCGAGCTTGAGCAGTTCCTCGAGACGGTCGTGGACCTCGGCCACCGCGGCGGCATCGAAGTCGCTGCCGTCACGCGCCGCGCTGAGCATTTCGCGCAGCGAGTCCACCGCGAGCAGCAACACGTCGACTGCTTCGCGCGTGACGTCGCGCGTGCCGTTGCGCATCTCGTCGAGCAGCGTTTCCAGCACGTGGGTGAAGTCGCTGATGGCGGTGAAGCCGAAAGTGCCACTGCCACCCTTGATGGAATGGGCGGCGCGGAAGATGGCGTTGATGGCTTCGGAATCCGGCCGGCCGATCTCGAGGTCGATCAGGCCGGACTCCATCACCTCCAGGCCTTCGAACGACTCTTCGAAGAAGACCTGGTGAAACTGCGCGATATCGATGGACATCTGGAGTTCTCGCTGCGGTTGGTCAGGGCGAGGCGCGGACGGGGTGCTGCGCTCAGCCGAGAACCTTGGAAATGGTGGCGAGGAGCTGGTCGGGGTTGAACGGCTTGACCAGCCAGCCGGTGGCGCCGGCGGCCTTGCCCTCGGCCTTCTTGTCGGCGCCGGACTCGGTCGTCAGCAGCAGCATCGGGGTGAACTTGTACTGCGGCAGGCCGCGCAACTGCCGGATGAGTTCGATGCCGTCCATGTTGGGCATGTTGACGTCGGTGAGGACGACGTCGACCTTGCCGGAACGAGCCTTGCTCAGGGCATCCTGACCATCGACGGCCTCGGTGACGTCATAACCGGCGCCCTTGAGCGTGAACGAAACCATCTGGCGCATGGAAGCCGAGTCATCGACTGCGAGGACGTTTGCCATTGCTTTGCCTCCTGGGGAGAAAGGGAAACAAGTGAGAACGAGTTGAGCCTAATAGCGACCACCGCGCGGCGCGCTTTAGGCGCCGCTGGCCTCGTCGTGCACCGGGTCGCTGGCGGCCGGGCGCTTTGGTGCAGCCGCGCACAGCAGGCGTTCGAGGCCGGCCAGTTCGAACAGGCGCCGTGGTGTCCCGGCGACGTTCTCGGCGCGCACCTGCAGGCCGTGACGTTCCTCGACGTGGAGCATGAAACCCATCAACCAGGTCGGCGCGTCGGTGGCGCGATGGAAGTCGAAGACGACGGTCGTGATCCCCGGCCGATCGAGGATGGCTTCGCGGAAGGCGCGGAAGTCCTCGAAGACGGTTGCGGACGGGACCTCGATGCGGATGCCGTTGTTGGAACGCGTCGTGCGGACGGTCGAGCGCATATTGAGACCTCGCGGTTCCGGCCGGGTCGCCCGGCTGCGACCCTGTATTGATCCTGCTGCGAGGCCCCGCTCGCGGGCCGGGTCGAGGGCGCGGTTGCAAGTGCCGTCGGCCGCTGGCTGGCTTGCCGGACGCCACCCGGGGAACTAGCGGCCGGGCCGATGGCGGCTTTAGGTGTCGCGGCGATGGGCGCGTTGCGCGCGCTGCATGTCTGGTAGGTTGCGCTGTCCTGCCAGCGGTGTTGCCGGCGCCAAGCCGGCGTCATGCGGGTGCGGGTGAGGCGCGCGCGTGACCGCGCCGCGCGTAATTCCGGTCAAGCCGGCGGCTGGTGGGCTGGCATGCGACTGCGCGCTGCGCGCCTCGCGCCTCGCCTTGCACCACGAGCGCTGCGCGCTTTTCACACCTTCCTTCCGGGGCAGCACACCCGCGCGGCGCGCCGGAGCAGGAGGGCGCCGGGTTCGAGCGCATCGCCCGCACGGTCCGCGTCGAACCGTCGCGTGCGGGCGAAACGGGTGCGGATCGCGGTCTACGGCTTGGCGGCGGGGGGCGCGATCACCTCGCCGACGCAGAGTACCTGCGCCAGCGCACCGGCATCGTCGTGGACCAGGGCGTTCTTCCACGCGATGAGATGGCGTGCGCCATTGCGCGCCACCCAGGTGCTGGTATAGCAACGTATGTCGGTACGGCCGCTGCCGGCGAGCAGCACGTCGAAGGCCTCGCCGCGCATACGGCCGACGTCCTCGGCGGGGACGAGGAAGTCCCAGCAGGTGTGGCCGCGCACTTCGGACTCGGCGTAGCCGCTGAGGTGCTCACAGGCGCCGTTGAACCGCTGGATCCGGCCTTCGCGATCGAGGATGAGGAGCAGCTTGTCGTGCATGGACGAATTCGCTCGAGGACCGCGTGGGCGGCCGGAGTGGACTCGAGCGAGGCGGGGCTCGGCGGATGGGTGCGCGGTCTGCTAACGGCCGGGGCCGGCGACCGCTGGCGCGAGGCCAGGCCCGGGGCGCAGGTGAGGGCGTCCGGGCGCGCGAACAGCGTGGTGAGTCTAGCCTCTGGCGTGGCGGTACGGCAACGGTCGCGCGCCGCGCCTGGCGGCCGTGCCGCCGCCCGGCGCTGCGTGTACACTGGCCGCGCCCGCCCACGTCTGGACGGTCTACTGCAGGAGGGGAGCCATGCAGCGCAGTGAGAAACGTATTCTGACCACCCACGTCGGCAGCCTGCCGCGGCAGCGCGAGCTGTCCGACCTGCTGATCGCCCAGGAGGATCGCAAGGCCGTCGACACCGCCCGTCTCGACGAACTCGCTGCCGCCGGCGTGCGGCATTGCGTGGCCCAGCAGATCAAGTCCGGGCTCGATGTCATCAACGACGGCGAGCAACCGCGCGTCGGCTTCCAGACCTACGTCGCCCAGCGCTTGAGCGGTTTCGGTGGGGTGAGCGAGCGCCTGCCCTTCACGGATTTCGCGAATTACCCCGATTTCGGCCAGATCTGGGCCAACCGCGGCATGGTGATGTCGAAGGTCTTCGATGCCCCGGCCGCCGATGCCGACGTGCACTACATCGATCTCGCGCCGGCGCGGCGCGAGTGCGACATGTTCGACGCGGCGCTCGCCGAGCATGCCGGCAAGTACGTCGAACCCTTCATGACCGCGGCCTGCCCGGGCATCGTGTGCACGACCATGGGTAACAAGTACTACGACACCCACGAGGCCTACGTGCGCGCGGTCGCGCGCGAGATGCAGCAGGAATACGAGCTCATCCACGAGCGCGGCTACCTGTTGCAGCTCGATTGCCCCGATCTCGCCATGGAACGTCACGGCATGTTCCAGCACAACAGCATCAAGGAATTCCAGGACGCCATCGCCATCCACATCGATGCCATCAACCAGGCCTGCGTCAACATCCCGCGTGAGCGCATCCGCCTGCACGTGTGCTGGGGCAACTACGACGGCCCGCACGATTGTGACGTGCCGCTGGCCGACGTGCTGCCGGTGATCCGGCATGCCAACGTCGGTGCGTTCGCCATCGAGTTCGCCAACCCGCGCCACCAGCACGAGTACGCCGCGCTGAAGGCCAATCCGCTGCCGCCCGAAGTGCTCGTGTTGCCCGGCGTGATCGACTCGACGGTCAACTACATCGAGCATCCGCAGGTGATTTGCAACCGCATCCTCGAAGCGGTCGACGCGGTCGGCGACAAGGAACGGGTGATCGCCGGCGTCGACTGCGGTTTCGGCACCTTCGCCGGCTGGGAAATGGTCGCGCAATCGGTGGTGTGGGCGAAATTCGCCGCGCTGGCCGAGGGCGCCCGCCTGGCCAGCGCCAAGCTCTGGTAATTCCAATCCCGGGACCCCGGCCGGCGCGCGGCGCCGGTCGCGGAGTCCTGCGCGCCCAGCTCGCGTGAAGGGCGGGGCGGTGAACCGGTAGCGCATGAACGATCTCTATCAACGCATCTTCGCCGATCCCGAGTTCCAGGCCCTGCAGCGGCGGCGCAGCCGGCTGATCTGGATGTTGTCCACGATCATGCTGGTGACCTACTTCGGCTTCATCCTGGTCATCGCCTTCGCGCCGGAGTTCTTCGCCGCGCCGCTGGGCGCGGACACGGTGATCACGCGCGGTATCCCGATCGGGGTCGGCATCATCCTGCTCGGCCTCGCGCTGACCGGTATCTACGTCCACCGCGCCAACGGCGAGTTCGACACCACCACTGCCGACATCGTGCAACGCCTGCGGGACGACTCCCGATGAGCCGGGCCGGGCCGTTGTTCGTGACGATTGCCTGGGCGTCGTGGGCCGACCCGGTACGCGCCGCCGGCGGCGGCCTGCCCGAGGTGGCGGCGGATGCGCCGCTCAACCTGCCTGCCATCGGCATGTTCCTGGTCTTCGTCGTCGCCACCCTCGTCATCACCTGGTGGGCAGCCAACCGCACGCGCACGGCGAGCGACTACTACGCCGCCGGCGGCGGCATCAGCGGTGGGCAGAACGGGCTCGCCATCGCCGGCGATTTCATGTCGGCGGCTTCCTTCCTGGGCGTCTCCGGCCTGGTCTATTCGAGTGGATACGACGGCCTCATCTATTCGATCGGCGGCCTCGCCGGGTGGCCGCTGGTGCTGTTCCTGCTGGCCGAGCGCCTGCGCAACCTCGGTCGCTACACCTTCGCCGATGCCGTCAGTTACCGTCTCGGCATCCTGCCGGTGCGCACGCTCGCCGCCTGCGGCACGCTGGTCGTGGTGCTGCTCTACCTGATCGGCCAGATGGTCGGCGCCGGCACGCTGATCCAGGTGCTGTTCGGGTTGCCCTACGAGGCGGCGGTGATCCTGGTCGGCGTGCTGATGGTGCTGTACGTGAGTTTCGGCGGCATGATTGCGACCACCTGGGTGCAGATCATCAAGGCCGCGCTGCTGCTGTTCGGCTCGACCGTCCTCGCCCTGGTCGTGATGTATCGCTTCGGCTTCTCCTTCGAGCGCATGTTCAGCGAGGCCGTCGCCGCGCATCCCAAGGGCATGGCGGTGATGGCCCCGGGGGGCCTGGTCTCCGACCCGGTCTCGGCGCTCTCGCTCGGCGTCGCCCTGCTGTTCGGCACTGCCGGCCTGCCCCACGTGCTGATGCGCTTCTTCACCGTCCCCGACGCGCGCGCCGCGCGCAAATCGGTGTTCATCGCCACCGGGTTGATCGGCTACTTCTACCTGCTCACCGTGATCATGGGTTTCGGCGCCATCGTCATCGTGTCGCAGGATGCGCGCTTCCTCGTCGACGGCGCGCTGCGCGGCGGCAACAACATGGCCGCCATCCACCTCGCCCAGGCCAGCGCGGGCGATCTCTTCCTCGGCTTCATCTCGGCGGTGGCCTTCGCCACCATTCTCGCCGTGGTCTCGGGCCTGACCCTGTCGGGCGCGTCGGCGATTTCGCACGACCTCTATGCCAGCGTGATCCGGCGCGGTGACGCGCCGGAAGGCGACGTCATGCGCATCTCGCGCGTGGCCTCGGTGGTGCTGGGCGTGCTGGCGGTGGCGCTGGGCATGGCCTTCGAAGGCCAGAACGTCGCCTTCATGGTGTTGCTGGCCTTCGCCGTCGCCGCCAGTGTCAACTTCCCCATCCTCATCCTGTCGATGTACTGGCGCCGCCTGACCACCCGCGGTGCGGTCGTCGGCGGTGCCACCGGGCTGCTCAGCGCGGTCGTGCTGATGGTGCTCGGACCGACCGTGTGGGTCGAGGTGCTGGGTAACGCCGAGCCCGTGTTTCCCTATCGCTACCCGGCGTTGTTCTCCATGCTGGCGGCGTTCGCCGTCACCGCCGTAGTCTCGTTGACCGATCGCAGCGCGCGCGCGCGTGCCGAGATGGCGGCCTTCGAAGCGCAGTACGTGCGCGCCATCACCGGCATGGGCGCAGCCGCCGCGGCACGTCACTGAACCGGCTGTACGCCCCCGTAACGGGCGTGCGGCTGATCCGGCCTCCGCGAGGGGCTAAGCTGTGTGCCCGGCACACTGCCCCGCGGAGGGAATGATCGATGGCCCTGATCCTGACCAGCGAGAGTTTCAAGGAAGGCGAACTGCTCGGTACCGACCACGTCCTGTCCGAGGCTTTCGGTTTCGGTTGCGCCGGCGGCAACCTGTCGCCGCAGCTGGCCTGGCAAGGGGCGCCGGATGGCACGCAGAGCTTCGCCGTGACCTGCTTCGACCCGGACGCGCCCACCGGCAGCGGCTTCTGGCACTGGGTGGTGGCGAACATCCCGGCCGAGGTCAGCGGCCTGCCGCTCGGCGCCGGCGACCCGGCGCGCGGCGCGATGCCGGCCGGTGCGCTCGAGGTGCGCACCGATTTCGGCAAGCCCGGCTACGGCGGGCCGTGCCCGCCGGAAGGCGCCAACATCCACCGCTACATCTTCACCGTGTATGCCGTCGGCGTGAAGGAATTGCCGGTGACGGCCGACACCTCGGCCGCCGTGGTCGGCTTCTATCTCAACTTCAACACGCTGGAGAAGGCGAGCCTGATCGGGCTGTACAGGCGTTGACGGCCGGGCGTCGACGGCGATGACGGTACGCAATCTCGACGCGCTGTTCCGGCCGCGCTCGGTGGCCCTGGTCGGGGCCAGCGAGCGCGACGGTGCGCTCGGCCGCCTGCTGCTGGAGAACCTGCGCAGCGGCGGTTTCGCGGGGCCGATCCGCGCCGTCAACGCGCACCACGACCGCCTGCTCGGGGCGCCCTGCTACCGCGACGTCGCCGCGCTGCCCGAGACGCCCGACCTCGCCGTCATCGCCACCCCGCCGGACGGCGTACCGGACATCGTGGCTGCCCTGGCCGCGCGCGGCACGCGCGCCGCGGTGGTGATCACCGCGGGCTTTTCCGGCGACGGCGCGGCCTTGCGCGAACGCCTGCTGGCCGCCGCGCGGCCGGCCCTGTTGCGCGTGGTCGGGCCCAACTGCCTCGGCGTGCTGGCGCCCCACGCCGGGCTCAACGCGAGCTTCGCCCACCTCGCGCCGCGCCCCGGCGGCATTGCCTTCGTCGCCCAGTCGGGGGCGATGATCACCTCCATTCTCGACTGGGCGGCGTCGCGCGGCATCGGTTTCTCGGCGCTGGCCTCGATCGGCGACATGGCCGACGTCGATTTCGGCGACCTGCTCGACTACCTCGCCGACGATCGCGACACCCGCGCCATCCTGCTCTACGTCGAGGCGGTGACCGCGGCGCGCAAGTTCATGTCGGCCGCGCGTGCCGCGGCGCGCAGCAAGCCGGTCATCGTGGTCAAGGCCGGGCGGCACGCTGCGGCCGCGCGCGCGGCGGCCTCGCACACCGGCGCCCTGGCCGGGCGCGACGCGGTCTACGATGCCGCCTTCCGCCGTGCCGGCATGCTCCGCGTCGATACCCTGGAAGAACTCTTCGATGCCGCCGAGACCCTCGCCCTGGTGCGCCCGCCGCGCGGCGAGCGCCTGGTCATCGTGACCAACGGCGGCGGCATCGGCGTGCTCGCCACCGACGCGCTGGCAGGGCGCGGCGGGCGGCTGGCGGAGCTGTCGCAGGCGACGTTGGCGCGCCTCGACGCCGTGCTGCCGCCGACCTGGTCGCACGCCAACCCGGTCGACATCATCGGTGACGCGCCGCCGGCGCGTTACCGCGCGGCGATGCAGGCAGTACTGGCCGAGCCGGCCGCGGACGCCATCCTGGTGCTCAACTGCCCAACCGCGGTGACCGCCGGCGAGGCGGCGGCAGCGGCCGTGATCGAGGCCCTGCCGGCACGCGGCGCGCCGCCGGTATTCACCAGCTGGGTCGGCGGCAGCGGCACCGAGGCCGCGCGCAGCCGTTTCCGTGCCCACGGCATTCCCACCTACGAATCGCCGGAGGACGCCGTCACCGCCTTCCAGCACCTCGTCGAGTACCGTCGCAACCAGGCCGCGCTGCTGGAGACGCCGCCGTCGCTGCCGGAAGTGTTCAGCCCCGACCTGCCGGCAGCGCGCGCGGCACTGGCCGCGGCACTGGCCGCGGGACGCGAATGGCTGAGCGAGATCGAGGCCAAGCAGGTGCTGGCGGCCTATGGCATCGCGGTGGTCGAGACCCGTTTCGCTGCCGATGCGGCCACGGCCGGCGCTGTCGCGCGCGGGCTGGGCGTAGCGGTGGCACTCAAGATCGTGAGCCCCGATCTCACCCACAAGAGCGACGTCGGCGGGGTGGTCCTGGACCTCGCCCCGGACGCCGTGCAGGCCGCCGCCGAGGCCATGCGCGAACGCATCGCGGCCAGCCAGCCCACGGCGCGTATCGAAGGCTTCGCGGTCGAGGCCATGGTCGCGCGCGGGCAGGGGGTCGAACTCATTGCCGGGGTGGTCGATGACCACCAGTTCGGCCCGGTCATCCTGTTCGGCCACGGCGGCACCGCGGTCGAACTCATCGACGACACCGTCATCGCCCTGCCGCCGCTCAATCTCAGCCTGGCCCGCGCGGCCATCGCGCGCACCCGCGTGGCGCGCCTGCTCGGCGGCTACCGCGGGGTGCCGGCGCTCGACATCGAGGGGGTCGCCCTGACCCTGGTGCGCCTGTCCCAGCTCGTCGTCGACCTCGCCGAGGTCGTCGAGCTCGACATCAACCCGCTGCTCGCGCGCGTCGACGGCGTGACCGCGCTGGATGCCCGCGTGCGCGTGCGGCCGGCCAGCGGCACCGGGGCCGCGCGGCTCGCCATCCGGCCCTACCCGGGCGAACTCGAGCAGGTGCTGCGGCTCGCCGACGGCCGCAGCCTGCTGCTGCGCCCGATCCGACCGGAAGACGAGCCGGCGCTGGTGCGGACCTTCAGCCGGTTGAGCCCGGAGGAGGTGCGTTTCCGCTTCTTCGCCCCGCTCAAGTTCCTCGACCACCTGATGGCGGCGCGTTTCACCCAGATCGACTATGACCGCCAGATGGCCCTGGTCCTGACCGAGCAGGCGGCAATGGTGGGCGAGATCCACGCCGTGGTGCGCCTGATCGAGGACCCCGATGGCGAACGCGCCGAGTTTGCCATCGTCGTCGAACGCGAGCTCGCCGGTCAGGGTCTCGGCACCCGGCTCATGCAGGTCATCATCGACTATGCCCGCGCGCGCGGGGTGGACGTGCTGTGGGGCGAAGTGCTGGCCGACAATCACCGCATGCTCGCCCTGTGCCGCGAACTCGGCTTCCACGAGGCCGCCCATCCCGACGAGCCCGGCATCGTGCACGTCGAACTCGACCTCGGCGGGCCGTCCCGGCCCGCCGCCAGCGCTAGCGGAGACCACCCATGACCAGGCCGATCCTGCCCCTGCCCCTGCCCCTGCTGTTCCTGTTGCTGACCCTGGCCGTACCGGCCGCCGCGGCGCCGACCCTGGACGAGATCCAGGCCGTGCTGGCCAGCCGTCGCCACGTCGACCTGACCCATGCCTTCGACGCCGCGACGCCGGTGTGGCGCGGCTTCGGCCCGGCGACCCTGGGCGCGGCGGCCGATCCCGAGACCCACCAGCCCTACACCATCGAGCAGCACGGCTTCCGTACCACCCTCTACACCCTGGTCGGCCAGTACGGCACGCACATCGACCCGCCGGCGCACTTCGATCCCGAGGGCCGCACCATGGACGCCATTCCCCTCGAAGAGATGCTGCTACCGCTGGTGGTGTTCGACGTCACCCCGCTGCTCGCCAGCGATCCCGACCACGCCCTGACCGTGGCGGACGTCGAAGCCTGGGAAGCGCGCCACGGTCGCGTGCCCGCAGGTGCCTTCGCCGCCCTGCGCACCGACATGTCGAAGGATTTCAGTACGGACCCGGAGCGCTTCAAGCGCTATCCCTTCCCGGGCTGGTCACTCGCCGCGATCCGCTTCCTGTTCGAGCAGCGCGGCATCACCGCCATCGGTCACGAAGCGCTCGACACCGATGCGACGGAGGATTTCGCCGGCGAAACCTGGCTGTTGAAGAACGGCCACTGGCAGATCGAGGTAATGACCAACCTCGACCAGGTGCCGCCGCGCGGCAGCCTGATCGCGGTGTCCTGGCCCAAGGTCAAGGGCGGTTTCGGTTTTCCCGCGCGCGCCTACGCGATCCTGCCCTGAGGCCCGGGGGACGCGCCTCGTTCTCCCCGCTTCAGGGGTTCTCGGGCTGGGCTTCGCCGAGGCTGATGATGCGTAAGCGCGCGGGGTCGCGCAGGGTGAGCTCCTTGTGCCGCACCGTGAGCAGTTCGCGGTCGCTGAAGCGGCGCAGCACCCGGCTGACCGTTTCCGGCGCCAGGCCGACGTAGTTGGCGATGTCGTAACGCGACATCGTCAGGTAGAGCGCAAGGGGATCGCGGCCGAGCGCGCCGAAGCGATCGGACAATTCGAGCAGGAAGTCGGCCACGCGTTCGTCGGCGCTGGAATGCTCGAGGCGCACGCGGGCGTGGCGCTCGGTGGTGATGCGACCGACGATCTTGTCGAGGAACTGCTCGAGGGCCGGGGTGTCGCGGCTGAGCAGGGCGTGCAGGTCGTTGGCCCTCAGCTCGCAGAACGAGCTGCGTTCGAGGGTGACGACGGCGTCCTGGTAGGTCGGCTGGTGCAGCGAGGCGGTGCCGATCAGGTCGCTCGGGAACAGGAAACTCATCACCGATTCGCGCCCGCCGTGCTCGAAGACCACCGATTTCGCCGAACCCGAGCGCACGAAGTAGTAGGAGGTCATCGGCGCGCCCTGGCGGAACAGGTAGGTGCCGCGCGGCACCGGCGGCAGCGGGCGCAGGCGGGCCATGACATACGCCGCGAGCTCGCCTTCGAGGTGGTCGGGCATGCAGTGCGAGCGCAGGCGGCACTCGTCGCACGCGGCCGGGTGGTGCTTGACCACGTGCAGGTGCTGGTGGTTCGTCATGCGCGTCTCTGGAACCCTACGGGGACAGCTGAACGACTATTATAGCGGCCCCGTCGCTGCGGTCATTCAATCGGCGTCAATAACGATCGAGGCTGAGCGAACCGGCGAATTCGGCCAGTTGTTCGTCGATGCGATCGGCACCCTCGTAGGCGCCCGAGCCGGCGATGAGGAAGCTCAGGTGGCCGGTGGCGATGGCGAGCACGGTCAAGCGGTCGCGCGCCTTGCCCGGTTGCGGCTCGCGCGCGGCGAGCACGGTGCGCGCCGCGGGCAGGCCGGCGACCAGGGTTTCGTTGATCGGCTCGAGTACTTCCAGGGCATCGCCCGAGCGCGCCTGGACCTCGGCCACGCTGTGCTCGAGTACCACCCCGGGATCGGGATCCGGGTCGGTGGCATAGGCCACGTTGACCCCGATCACGGGGTTGATGCCGGTATGTGGCGGCGGGTACTTGGTCAGCGCGAACAGCGGCGCACCCTGGCCGTGATCGAGCGCAGCGATGACGGCTGCGGGGGCGAAGCGGATGTGGTCGCCGTCCGGCTTGATGCCGGTCTCGGTGAGATAGGACCAGTCCGCCGGGCGGTGGAAGCTGAAACCGGCGACGTCGCGCGGCGCGTTCTGGTGGTCCAGCCAGGCCTTGAACGCGATGGCCAGGGGAATGAACAGCAGCAGGAGGTAGCGCGACCACACCCGCGCGCGGTGGGTGGGGCGTTGTGGCAGCATCGAGGGCGGCATCGGCGGTGAGTTCCCGGTTCGGTCGGTAGGGGGCGCGCCAACGTAACGCGCGCGGGGCCGGGCCGCAATGCGCGCCACGCCCGCGCTGGCGGTTGACCGGCGGCCGGCGAATATCCACGATGCCGGCCCATTGCATCAGGTTCGTCACGGGGAGGCCGCCATGAAATTCGGCGCGATGATCGCGACTCACATCGGGGACTGGCAGCTGCTCAAGCTGGCCGAGGACCTCGGCTACGACCACGGCTGGGTGCCCGATTCACAGATGATCTGGTCGGATTGCTACGCCGTGCTGGCGCTGGCCGCGGCCAATACCTCGCGCATCAAGCTCGGCACCGGCGTGTCGATCGCGCCGACCCGCATCGCGCCGGTGACCGCCCATTCCATCGCCACCATCGCCGCGCTGGCGCCGGGCCGGGTGTTCCTCGGCATGGGCACCGGCCACACCGCGATGCGCGTGATGGGCATGAAACCGATGAAGCCCAAGGCCTTCCGCGAGTACCTGCGGGTGGTGCGTGGCCTGCTGGCCGGGGAGGAGGTCGAGTACAGCCTCGACGGCGAAACCCGCGACATCCGCTTTCTGCACCGGCAACGCAAGTTCATCGACCTCGACCAGCCGATCCCGATCTGGGTCGCGGCCAACGGCCCGGGCGCGCTGCGCGCCGCCGGCGCCTACGGCGATGGCCGCATTTCGGCGCTGAACGAGCCGCCCGAACTCGCCCGCCAGAGCATCGCGCTGATGGCGGAGGGCGCGGCGGCGGTCGGCCGCGAGTTCCCGGCCGATTTCCACACCGCCGCGCTGACCACGGCGGTGGTGCTGGGGCCGGGCGAGAAGCTCACCAGCGAGCGCGTGATCGACCAGTGCGGCTCGCAGGTGGCGGCCGCGCTGCACTATTGCTACGAGAACTGGCGCATGAGCGGCGACGATTCGTTCATTCCGCCGGCGGTGCGGAACATCTGGGACGAGTACCTCGATCACGTCGGGCGCATGGCGACGCCGGAGGGCAAGCGCTACCTGCAGGTGCACGACGGTCATTGCTCCTACCTCGTGCCCGAGGAGCGCCGCTTCGTCACCCCGGAGGCGATCGAGACCTGGATCCTGGTCGGCGAGCCCGACGAGATCATCGCCAAGCTGCGCGCGGCCGAGGCCGCCGGCCTGCGCGAGGTCACCCTGCTGCCACCGATGGATCATGCGCGCCGCGTGCTGCGCGATTTCGCCACCCACGTCATCGCGCGGTACTGAGCGCGGGGTCCCGGCGACAGGGGCGTGGACAAATAAGTGCTTGGGCAATTACTGCTTAGGCAGTAATATGCCCGCCCATGGTCACGCCCTCCCGCGCCGCGCCCCGCCACGGGCCCGACTTCTACGCCGGTGACGATTACGTCATCGATGAATCCTACGGGTACCTCGTGCGCCGGCTGCACGCCTCGCTGCAACGCCACATCGAGCGGCGCATGCAGCCGCTGGACCTCACCGCCATGCAGTGGGCGCCACTGCTGCTGCTCGCCGAGGGCAAGGCCGATACCGGCGCCGAACTCGCGCGCTGGATGAACATCGACACCGGCGCCATGACCCGCATGCTCGATCGCCTGGAGGGCAAGGGCCTGCTCGAGCGCCGACGCTGCGCGGCCGATCGCCGCGTGGTGCGGCTCATCCTGACCAGCGAGGGCGAGGCCGCCGTCGCCCGCGTGCCGGCCATCCTGGCCGAGGTGCTCAACCTGCACCTGGCCGGCTTCGAGGCTGCCGAGCTGAGCACCCTGATGGGCTACCTGCACCGCATGCTCGACAACGGCGCCCGCGAGGAGCCGGCATGAACGCGCGCCGCTCGGCCCTGTGCCTGCTCGGCGTGACCCTCGCCGGCCTTCTCGGTGGCTGCATTTCCAGCGCCGGCATCGCGCCGACCGCGACGCGCCTCGATGCCCGGCCGACCGTCGCCACCGACGACGTCTTCGACGCCTGGCCGGAAGATCGCTGGTGGCAGGCCTTCGGCCAGCCGGCGTTGAACGACCTCGTCGAGCACGCCCTCGCACAACACCCCGACCTGACCCGGGCGCAGGCCCGCCTGGTCGAGGCGCGGGCCGCCATCGACTACGTCCACGCCAATCTCCTGCCGGCGCTCGACCTCGATCTCGAGAGCACCGGCCAGCGCTACACCGAGAACGGCCTCTACCCGCCCGCCCTGGGCGGTCATCACGACATCGATTCGCGCTTCGCGCTGGACGCCGTCTACCAGCTCGATTTCTTCGGCCGCAACCGTGCCGCGGTGGCCGCGGCGACCTCCCAGGCGCGCGCTGCGGCGGCCGCTGAGCAGGCAGTGCGTGTCGCGATCGCCTCCGAAGTGGCGCGCTTCTACTTCGAACTGGCACGATTGGTGGCCGAACGCGACGTGCTGCTGGCGACCCGCGAGCAGCGCGAGCGGATCGTCGAGCTGGTCCGCGCGCGGGTCCGGCTCGGCCTCGATTCGAACGTCGAGCTGGCCCAGGCCGAGGGTGCGATCCCGCGCCTGCAGGGCGAGATCGAGCGGGTCGAGGAGAACATGTCGCTGCTGCGCAGCCAGCTCGCGCGCCTCGCCGTGGTCGACCCGGCGAGCACCGCCACGCTCACCCCGCGCATCGACGACCGCCCGGCACCCACGCTGCCGACGCGCATTCCCTCGGGCCTGCTCGCGCGTCGCGCCGACGTCACCGCGGCACGCTGGCGCATCGAGGCCGCGCTGGCCGGCGCCGAGTCGATCAAGGCCGAGTTCTATCCCACGGTCGATCTCGCCGCCTTCGCCGGCCTGAGCTCGATCGGGCTGTCGTCGCTGTTCGAGACCGGCGCGGCCATCTACGGCCTCGCCCCGCGCCTGCACCTGCCGATCTTCGACGGCGACCGCCTGCGCGCGAAGCTCAGCTTCGCCAGCGCCGAGGTCGACGCCGCCGTCGCCGACTACAACGCGCAACTGTTGCGCGCGCTGCAGGACGTGGTCCACGCCCTGACCTCGCTGCGTGCGCTGGAACGCCGCCAGGCGGCGCAGGCGGCCGCCCAGGCCGCTGCCGAACAGGCCTACGCACTGGCGCTGGAACGCTACCAGGCCGGGCTCACCGGCTATCTCACCGTGCTCGCGACCGAGAGCGAGGTGCTGAGCGAGAAGCGCGCCGGCGCCGCCCTCAGGGCGCGCGGGCTGCTGCTGGACGTCGCGCTCAGCCGTGCCCTCGGCGGCGGTTTCGCCGACGAAGACCTCACCCTCGCCGCCCATTGACCCCGGGATTCCTGCCATGACCACCGTCGAGACCGCCGCCACGCCGATCGCGCGTCGCCGCCGCCGTCCCCTCCTGCTGCTCATCGCCCTGCTCGTGATCGGCGGCGCCGCCGCCGGCGGCACGTGGTACTGGCAGGTCGGGCGCTTCTACGAGTTCACCGACGACGCCTACGTCGCCGCCCACGTCGTCGCCGTGACCCCGCAGGTCGGCGGCACGGTGGTCGCGGTCAACGTGCGCGACACCGACCGCGTCAGTCAGGGCGACCTGCTGGTCGAGCTCGACGCGGCCGACACCCGCGTCGCCCTCGACCGCGCCGAGGCCGGGTTGGCCCAGGCCCTGCGCCAGGTGCGCACGGTGTACGCCGCCAACGACACCCTCGCCGCCGAGGTCACGGTGCGCCGCGCCGAGTACCAGCGCGCGGTGACCGAGGTCGACAAGGCCGAGGACGACCTCGCCACGCGCGCGGCCCTGGTCGGCAGCGGCGCGGTCGGCAA
This sequence comes from Gammaproteobacteria bacterium, assembly GCA_024235015.1. Lineage (GTDB taxonomy): Bacteria > Pseudomonadota > Gammaproteobacteria > JACKNG01. The sequence goes on along the minus strand of JACKNG010000002.1, from coordinate 27,850 downwards.
GGAGGAGCTCAAGCATGCCGAATCGGCGCTGGCCGCCGCGCGCGCTGCCCTGACCACCGCCACCGCCGCCATCGCCGCAGCCGAGGAACGCCTCGCCGCCAACCGCGCGCTGACCGACGGCATCGACATCGCCCACCACCCGGACGTGCTGCGCGCCGCGGCCGCGGTGCGCGAGGCCTACCTGGCGTGGTCGCGCACGCGCATCCTCGCCCCGGTCGACGGCGATGTCGCCAAGCGCGCCGTGCAGCTCGGCCAGCGCGTGCGCCCGGGCAGCAACCTGCTCTCGGTGGTGCCGCTGGACCGGGTCTGGGTCGATGCCAATTTCAAGGAGGTGCAGCTCGCCGACATGCGCGTCGGCCAGCCGGTCGAACTCACCGCCGACCTCTACGGCGACGACGTCCTCTACCACGGCAAGGTGGTCGGCTTCGGCGCCGGGACCGGCGCCGCCTTCGCCCTGCTGCCGGCGCAGAACGCCAGCGGCAACTGGATCAAGATCGTCCAGCGGGTACCCGTGCGCATCGAGCTCGACGCCGCCGAACTCGCCGCCCATCCCCTGCGCGTCGGCCTCTCGATGCAGGTCGAGGTCGACGTCCACGACACCTCGGGTGCCGGCCTCGAGGCCGCGCCGCGCAGCAACGAGACCCAGCGCACCGACGTCTTCGACGACCTCGCGCGCGCCGCCGACCTGCGCATCGACGAGATCATCGCCGCCAACCTCGGCGCCGCCGGTGATGGTGTCGCCGCGGCGCGCTGAGCCGGGCGTGGCAACGCACGCGCGCCGCGGGGGGCGAGCATGAGTACGCCGGTGCCGACCCAGCCACCGCCGCTGCACGGCCTGCGCCTGCTGCTCGGCAGCGTGGCGCTGTCGACGGCGACGTTCATGAACGTCCTCGACACCTCGATCGCGAACGTGTCGATCCCGGCCATTGCCGGCGACCTCGGCGTCTCGCCCAACCAGGGTACCTGGGTCATCACCTCGTTCGCGGTGGCCAACGGCATCGCCCTGCCGCTGACCGGCTGGCTGGCCCAGCGCTTCGGCCCGGTGCGCCTGTTCACCATCAGCGTGCTGCTGTTCACGGTCGCCTCCTGGCTGTGCGGCCTGGCCGGCAGCATCCAGCAGTTGATCGCGCTACGCGTGCTGCAGGGCGCCGTGGCCGGGCCCATGATCCCGTTGTCGCAGTCGTTGCTGCTGGGCAGTTTCGAGAAGCAGCACTCGGGCACCGCGCTCGCGATCTGGTCGATCACCTCGCTGGTCGCGCCGGTGGTCGGGCCGGTGATGGGCGGCTGGATCACCGACAACATCAACTGGGAATGGATCTTCTACATCAACGTGCCGGTCGGCCTGCTCGCCGCCACGGTGACCTGGGGCATCTACCGCGAGCGCGAGGCGCCGACGCGCAAGTTACCCGTCGATGCCGTCGGCCTCGCCTTGCTGGTGACCTGGATCGGCGCCTTCCAGATCATGCTCGACAAGGGCAAGGAGCTGGACTGGTTCGAGTCGGGCGAGATCGTGACCCTGGCCATCGTCGCCGCGGTCGGTTTCGTCGTCTTCCTGGTGTGGGAGCTGACCGAAGAGCACCCGGTGGTCGACCTGTCGTTGTTCCGCCTGCGCAATTTCTGGACCGGTACCCTGACCATCGCGCTCGGCTACAGCGCCTTCTTCGGCAACGTCGTGCTGCTGCCGCTGTGGCTGCAGCAGCACATGGGCTACACGCCGACCCTGGCCGGGCTGGCGATGGCGCCGGTCGGCCTGCTCGCGATCGTGCTCTCGCCCATCGTCGGTAAGAACGTCGCGCGGGTCGACGCGCGCATCTTCGCCACCACCGGCTTCCTCCTGTTCGCGCTGGTCTTGTGGATGCGTGCGCAGTTCAACACCCAGGCCGATTTCCTCACCATCCTGTGGCCGACCCTGCTGCAGGGCGGCGCCATCGCGTTCTTCTTCATCCCGCTGTTCAACCTCGCCCTGTCCGGGGTGCCGGTCGAGAAGACCGCCTCGGCCACCGGGCTGATGAACTTCCTGCGCATCACCGCCGGCGCCTTCGGCGCCTCGGTGGTGACGACCGCCTGGGAGGATCGCGCGGCCCTGCACCACGCCCAGCTGGTCGAGCACATCGACGTCACCAACGGGGCCTTGCTCGCCACCGGCCAGACGCTCGATGCCCAGGCCTGGACGCAGCCCGAGATCCTGCTCGCCGTCAACCGCGTGATCGATCGCGAAGCCTTCATGCTCGCCGCCAACGACGTCTTCACCGCCAGCGCCGTGCTCTTCGTGCTACTCGCCCTGGTCATCTGGTGGGCGCGCCCGGAGCCGGCCGTCGCGCACTGAGGCCGGCGCCGCTCAGTCGAGCAGGCACAGGGCGGCGAGCAGCACCAGCGACAGGAGCAGGCCCAGCCAGGGCAGTGCCGGGCCGCCGTCGACCACGCCGGTGCGGCGCCGCTCGCGCCGCCGCAGCGCGATGAGGGCGGCATTGGCGGCGGCGAACACGAGCAGGGTGACGGCGCTGGTCAGCGCGGCGAGCTGCACGAGGTCGAAGCCCAGTGCGCAGGCCAGCACGCCGGCGCCGACGGCCACGGTCGCCACCGCCGGGGTGCGCGTGGCGGGTTCGATGCGCGCCAGCAGGCGCGGCAGGTGGCCGGCGCGGGCGAGGCCGTAGAGCACCCGCGCCGCCTTGATGATCTGCACCAGGGCGCCGTTCATCACCGCGACCACGCTGACTGCAGCGATCACCCGCGGGTCGAGTCCGCGCGCCGCCACGATCACCGCGAGCGGGGCCTCGTGGCCGGCAATGGCGGCCAGCGGTACGGCGCTCACCGCGACCAGCGCAACGGCGACGTAGAGCACGGTGGCCACGGCCAGCGCGGTGACGATGGCGCGCGGCAGTGCGCGTTCGACGTCTTGCACCTCCTCGGCCAGGTTGATCATGTCCTCGAAGCCGAGGAAGGCGTAGAAGGCGAGGAAGGCGCCGGCGGCGATGCCGGCGGCGGCGTGCAGGTCGCCCGGCGGGCTCAAGGCGGCCAGCGCGGCGGCCGGCTCGACGCTGCCGCCGCCGACCGCGAGGACCAGCAGCAGCCCGCCGATCTCGACCACCGTCATCGCGCTCGCCAGCCACACCGAGGCCTCGATGCCGCGGACCGCGACGGCGACCAGGCCGCTCACCATGAGGATGATGGCGAGCGCTGCCGGCAGCGGTGCGAACAGCGCGAGGTAGGCGGCGAAGCCGCGCGCGATGGTCGCCGAGGACACCACCCCGCAGAACACGATGGCCAGGCCCACCGCCAGGGTCAGGGCGGGCCGGCCGAAGGCGGCTTCGACGTAGAGCGCCTCGCCACCGCACAGTGGCAGGCGGCGCACGAGCTCGGCGTAGCTCAACGCGGTGACGGCCGCGATGGCCGCGGCGAGGACGAAGGCCAGCGGCGTCCACGCACCGGCCTCGGCGACGACCGCGCCGATCAGGACGTAGATGCCGGCGCCGAGGATGGTGCCCAGGCCGTAGAAGGTGACGAGGACCGCGGAGACGCTGCGCCTGAGCGTGGGCGGGGCATTCATCGTGGTGCCGTTGTGCGCGGCCTGCTGCCGCCGTCCCGGGCTCGCGGCGGTGCCGCTCAGCGCAGGATCAGCAGCGGTGCGTGCCGCGCCGCGCAGACGTCCGCGGCATGCTCGCCGAGGGCGCCGAGCAGGGGTGCGGCGACCACCGTCAGGCGTGCGTCGTCGCGCGCGAGCAGGCCGTGCATGCGTGTGACCAGCGCGGCCGGGTCGTCGGTGGGGTCGAGGTGATGGGGTTCGAGCGGGGCCTGCTCGGCCGCGGCGGCGACGCGCGCGATTTCGAGCGCGCGTTCACCGGCCGGCGACGCATCGACCAGCGCGACGATGGGCGCCGAGGCCGGCTTGCCGTCGCCCGCGGGTGGCGGCAGCAACAGCGCTTCGTCGAGTTGCGCCAGCACCCGACCCAGGGCTGCACGGGGCGTTTCGCGCACCACCTCGAAACGCCACTTCAGGCCGCAGGTCTCGGCCAGGCGAGACAGCTCGCGCTGGGCGGTGGCCGCTTCGCGGCGGAACCAGCCTTCGAGCGCGGCGGCATCGATCGGGCGGCGCACGCTGGTGACGGCGCAGAACTCGACGGTGAAGGGCAGGGCGACGGCCTTGAGCAGCTCGCTGTCCTCGATGAACAGGACGTGCAGCTCGTCACCGGGCGTGCCGCCGAGCTGGCGCAGCAGGGCGGCGGCGCCGGTCGGCAGGGCGCCGCTCGACAGGGCCAGCGCGATGCGGCGGGGCGGGCGCGCGCTCACGGCGTCTCACCGTCGGCGCCGCGCGCGAACTTCCTGCGCATCTCGGCGAAGCGTTCGAGCCGCGCGACCACGCGGCCGTTGATCGACTCGGCGGGGAAACGGCCGTCGTCACCGGCCACGCCGACTTCGCGCCCGGTGAGGATGGCCAGGCCCTGGTCGATGGTCTCCACGGCATGGACGTGGAAGCGCCCGGCCCGGACGGCCTCGATCACCCGTGGGCGCAGCATCAGGTGCTTGACGTTGGCGGCCGGGATCAGCACGCCCTGGTCGCCGCTCAGGCCGCGCGCGGCGCAGACGTCGAAGAAGCCCTCGATCTTGTGGTTGACCCCGCCGATGGCCTGGATCTCGCCGAACTGGTTGACCGAGCCGGTGACGGCGAAGCATTGCCGCACGGGCACCTCGGCCAGCGCCGAGATGAGCGCGTAGAGTTCGGTCGACGACGCGCTGTCGCCGTCGATGCCGCCGTAGGACTGCTCGAAGGCGAGGGTGGCGGCGAAGGCCGCCGGGACCTCGGTGGCGAAGCGCGCGTTGATGTAGCCGGCCAGGATCATCACGCCCTTGGAATGCAGCGAGCCGCCGAGTTCGGCTTCGCGCTCGATGTCGACGATGCCGCCGCTGCCCGGGCTGATGCGCGCGGTGATGCGGCTGGCGCGGCCGAAGATGCTGTCGCCGATGGCGAGCACGGCCAGCCCGTTGATCTGGCCGACCCGTTCGCCCTCGGTGGCGACCAGGATGGTGTCGCGCAGAATCTCTTCCTGGATGCGCTCGCGCAGGCGCCCGCTGCGGTAGGCGCGGCGCTCGATGGCCTGTTCGACGTCGGCGCGCTCGATGGTGTCGGCCTGGCGTTCGTGCGCCCAGTGCCCGGCTTCGCGCACGAGGTCGGCCGAACGCCGGATCTCGGTCGACAGCCGCGCGCTGTCCTCGACCTGGCGCGAAGCTTCCTCGATGACCCGCGCCACGGCGTCGCGCGACAGCGGCGGCAGGCCGTCGGCGCGCGCGATGCGGCCGATGACGTGGGCGAACTCGAGCCCGGCAGCGGCGGTGCGCTCGGTACGGTCATCGAACTCGGCCATGACCTTGAAGAAGTCGTCGAACTCGGGATCGAGCTGGGACAGCAGGTAGTACAGCCGCGGCGTGCCGACCAGCACGACCTTGACGTCGAGCGGGATCGGCGCGGGTTCCAGCGACACCGTCTGGGCCAGGCCGTAGAGCTGGTCGAGCGGCACGATGCGCGCCTGGCGCGTCTGCAGGGCCTCCTTGAGCGCACCCCAGGCGAACGGCTCGGACAGCACCTGCTCGGCCTTCAACACCAGGTAGCCGCCGTTGGCCTGCTGCAGGGCGCCGGCGCGCACCAGGCTGAAATCGGTCATGAGGGCGCCGAAGCGCGCACGTTGCTCGATCTTGCCGACCAGGCGGGTGTAGGTGGGGCGTTCCTCGACCACCACCGGCGCACCGGCATGGGCGTCGCGGCTGACGAAGACGTTGACGGCGTAGCGGCGATGGGCCCGCGAGGCGCCCGGCTCGTCGCCGTCGAGGGCGAAGTGGAAGGGGTTCTCCTCGCTGTCGGGTGGCGCCGGGCGCAGCAGCTCGTAGTGCCGCGCGAGGTCCTCGCGCAGGGCCTCGATCCAGCTGCTCGCATCCTCGATCAGGTGCCAGCGGCGGGCCAGTTCGGTGACCAGGCGCTCGATGGCGAAGGCGGCGACCTGGCGGTCGAGGTCGCGGATGCGTTCGCGCGAGGCACGCAGGCGCTCGGGCACGTCCTTCATCGATTCCTGGAACAGCTTGCCGATCGCCTCGACCGCGCTCTGGATCTCGCGCTGGCGTTCGGGCGCGAGCTTGTTGAATTCGTCCGGCCCCAGCACCTCGCCGTTCTCGACCGGCGCGAAGACCATGCCGCCGGGGGTCTGCATGATGCGGATGCCGCGCTCGCGCGCGGCGTTCTGCACGCGTTCGAAGGCCTCGCTCTGCTGCTCCTGGAACTCGCGCTCGATGGCCTGGCGCTGGGCGCGGTACTTCTCGCCGCTGAAGGCGGCGCCGACCGCGGCCTGCACGTCGTCGACGAACTGGTGCAGGTCGGCGGCGAAGCGTGGACCGGCGCCGGCCGGCAGTTGCAGCGCGCGCGGCTTCTCCGCGCAGGCGAAATCGTAGACGTAGCACCAGTCGGACGGTGCCGCGCGGCCGGCCGCGGCGCGCTCGACGAAATCGATGACGAAGGTGCGCCGGCCGGTGCCGGGCGGGCCCATCACGAACAGGTTGTGCCCCGGCTGTTTCATGCCGAGGGCGAAGCGGATCGCTTCGACGGCGCGGGCCTGGCCGAACGGGCCGTGGCCGTCCTCGAGGCTGGCGGTGGTCTCGAACGGCAGGTCGTCGGGTGGGCAGGCGCGGTAGAGGGCGCTCGCGGACAGGGCGGTGGAGCTCATCGCGGTTGTCGGGGCCTCCTCGGTGACCTCGTGCGGGCAGGTGACCAGCTTAGTGCAATGGCGTCGCCGCCGGGTGATCGGTATCAATCCCGCCGCGTCGGGTGCTTTCCTCGCGGGCGCGGATTTGCCACGCTGGCAACCGCCACCCGCGCCAGCCGTTCCAGCCGATGTCCGCAGCATGACCACGACGCCGACCAGCGACCCCGCCTTCGAGGCGCGCGTGGCGCGCCTGGGCGAGCGCCTGCGCGCAGCCGGCCACGCGGTGGAACGCATCGACACCCACATCTCCACCGTGTTGCTCGCCGGCGACGCTGCATACAAGCTCAAGAAGCCGGTCGATTTCGGCTTCGTCGATTTCACCTCCGCCGCACGACGCTGTCACTTCTGCCAGCGCGAGGTCGAGCTGAATCGCCGCTTCGCGCCCGATCTCTACCTCGGTGTCGAGACCCTGGCCGGTGCGGCGGCCGGCGAAGACGACGAATGCATGGTGCACATGCGCCGCTTCGATCTCGCTGCGACCCTCGACCGCCTGCTACCGGCCGGGCGGGCCGACGGCGCCATGATCGCCCGGTTCGCGCGCACGCTCGCGGCGACCCACGCGGCCGGCGCAGCGCCCGCCGCGGATGCCGGGTTCGGCCGCCCGGCGCTGGTTGCGCGCCAGATCCTGGCCACGCTCGAAGCGCCGCTGGCCGACACCCTGCCGGCGGGCCTGGCCGGGCAGCTCAGCACGCGCGTGGCGGCGCTCGGTCCGCGCTTCGCCGCGCGGCGCGCGGCCGGCCACGTACGCGACTGCCACGGCGACCTGCACCTGTCCAACGTGGTCTGTCTCGCGGGCGAACTGCATGCCTTCGACTGCATCGAGTTCGACGATGCCCTGCGCGTCATCGACACCCTGGCCGACGCCGCCTTCCTGCTGATGGACCTCGACCACCACGGCGGTGGCGAACTCGCCAACGTCTTCTTCAACGACTACCTCGAGGCCAGCGGCGACGTCGACGGTCTCGACCTGCTGCCCGTGTACCTCGCCTACCGCTCGCTGATCCGGGCCAAGGTCGCCCTGCTCGGTGGCGCCGACGATGCCGCGGCGCGGGCGCGCGCGGCGCGCCACGTCGCGCTCGCCGCGCGCTACCTAGAACCCGCCGGCCGCGCCGGCCTGGTCATCACCCACGGCCTGTCCGGCAGCGGCAAGAGCCACGCCGCGCGTCGCCTCGCCACCCGGCGCGGTTTCCTGCAGCTGCGCTCGGACGTCGAGCGGCGGCGCATCGCCGGGCTGGAACTCGATGCCGACAGCGCGAGCCCCGCGGGGGCCGGCCTCTACACCCGCGCCCATTCGCAGGCGACCTATGCCCACCTCGCGGCCTGTGCGCGCCGGGCCCTCGCCGCCGGCTTCAGCGTGATCGTCGACGCGGCCTTCCTCGAACGCGACCAGCGCCGGGTTTTCGGCAAACTCGCGGCGGAACTCGGCGCGCCGTTCCACGTGCTCGCCTGCAGCGCGCCGCTGGAGGAGTTGCGCGCGCGCATCGAGACGCGCCGTGCGCGCGGCGACGATCCGTCCGAAGCCACCCTCGAAGTTCTCGAACGCCAGCAGGCCGCGGTCGAACCGCCCGTCGCCGACGAGCACACGCTGTGCATCACGCCCGACGAGCTGGCACGCGACGAGGTGTGCGCCCGTCTCGGCCGCCCGCGGCCCGGCTGCACGCCGACCTGATCCCATCGCCAAGCCCCGTTGGGCCGCTGACCCGGAGCACCCCATGAGCGACCTCGCCTTCGCCGCCGACCTGCCCGCCGCCGCGCGCACGCTGACCGCGCCGGCGGTCATCCTGTTCGATTGGCACGCCACCCTGGTCGACACCCGGGACGCCATGTACCGCGCGGTCGACGAGATGCTGCCGCGCCTGCGCGATCTCGGCCTCTACGACCTCATCCTGCCCTACGCCCTGCACCGCAACGCCGAGGACGCGCGCCTGGCCGAGTACGTGCGCGAACACCTGCGCCTGCCGCCACGCATCGTGCGCGAGCGCAGGATCTCGCGCACCGACATCTTCGAAATCCTGTTCGGCCGCGACGAGGATGCCAAGCACGTCGCCCACGAGGCCTTCAACGAGGCCTATCGCAACCACTACGGCGAGGTCCATCCCTTCGACGGCAGCGAGTTGAAACTGCTGCGCGAACTCGACGAGTTCGAGGTCAAGACCGGCATCCTCACCAACCGTGAGCGCGAGTTCTTCGAGCACGAGTTCGCGCTGGTCGAGGGCGGCGCCTGGCTGGGCCTGTTCGACACCACGGTGTGCGGCGGCGACACCCTGCGCCGCAAGCCCAACCCGGAGCCCATCCTCAAGGCCCTGGTCGACCTCAAGTACGAGCCGGGGCCGGACTGCTGGTACCTCGGCGACAGCTCGACCGACGTCACCGCGGCCAAGCGCGCCGGGGTCACGGCGGTACTGTTCAACGGCGCCGGCTGGGAGCGCAAGTGGCTGGAGAAGGTCTTCCCCGGCACCGCCGAGCATCCCTACCAGCCGGACGCCGTGGTCGACAGCTTCGTCGACTTCCGCTGGCTGGTGGAAGAATGCCTGGCGGTGCGCCACCGGCCGTGATCGCAGCGCCTGGCGATGGCCGGTAGGCAGTCGTCCCACGCCGCCCGCAGCCTGTTAAGCTCGCGCCACGCACAAGCTCATCAGGGGAGGCCGCATGGACCTGCAACGTGAACTCATCGGCCGCACCCACGAGCTCGCGCCGGTGCTCGCCGCGCGTGCCGCGGCGACCGAGGCCAACCGCGCGCCGCTCGACGACAACGTCCGCCAGCTCTGCGACGCGGGGCTCATGCAGATTCTCGTGCCCAGGCGCTACGGGGGGCACGAACTGCACGTCGACACCCTGGTCGAGATCGTGCGCATCGTGGCCTCGGCCTGCCCGTCGACCGGCTGGGTGACGGCGTTCTATATCGGCCACAACTGGTTCCACGCCGTGTTTCCGCGCGCATCGCAGGACGAGGTCTTCGCCGATCGTCCTTACGCGTTGACCGCGGGGCAGATCGCGCCGTCCATGCGCGCCGAACGGGACACCGGCGGCTACCGCCTGTCCGGGCGCCAGTCCTGGAGTTCCGGCGTGGTACACGCCAACTGGATCATCTTCACCGGCATGGTCAGCGACGACCCGGGCCAGGGGCCGCGCCTGTTCTGCGTGCCGCGCGCCGAGGTCGAGGTCGTCGACAACTGGTACATCGCCGGCATGTGCGGCACCGGCAGCCGCGACGTCGCCGTCGACGGCGTGTTCGTACCGGTGCATCACACCCTGTCGTTCGCCGATTTCCTCAACGGCAGCCACCATGGCGGTGCGGTGCACGGCACCGCGCTGTACCGCCTGCCGGCGCTCGGCGTGATCTGGTTCGAAGTGATGCCGGTGATGGCCGGGATCCTGCGTGGGGCTGCGGAGTGTTTCCGCGACCTGACCGCCGCGCGCGCCAATGCCTACACCGGCGAGGCGAGCGCGACGCGGCCGGCGGCACAGATGCGCGTCGGCCGCGGACTCGCCAATGCCGACGCCCTCGACGATCTCACGCGCAGCGCGGCCCGCCACGTGCTGGCCTGGGACGGCTCGAGCGCGATCACGCTGGAGACGCGGGCGGCATTTCGGGCACGTGCCGCACTGGTCACCAAGCTGGCCGCCGACGGTGTCACCGACATCGTCAACGGCGCCGGCGGCAATGCCTTCCGCAGCGAGGCCCCGCTGCAGCGTTACTTCCGCGACGTCAACGTGCTGCGCACCCACGCCGCGCTGGACTACGAGGGCGCGATGGAAGTCTACGGCCGCCTCGGGCTGGGCCAGGGGCCGGGCTCACCGCTTTTGTGACGGCGCTGTAGAGGGCGCCCACTCCCGACCCTGTCCACGCGCTTGGTCGTGGCGGCGCGGCATCAGAGTAAACGGGGACAGTATACTTTCAGGACTGCGCGGCACCGGGGCACCGGGGCAGCGCAAAAGTATACTGTCCCCGCTCTCTCTCCCGTTCCCTCCGCCGCCCCGTTCCGGCCCTACCCGCGCGCATGGTCGGGGCGGCGCGGTATCATCCGCCGCTTTGTCACCCCCGCCCGCCCCGAGGAGGCTCCATGCGCGCGCAGACCATCGAACTCATCCAGGGCTATTACGCCGCGTTCAACGCCGGCGACATGGATACCTTTCTCGGTCTGCTGACCGACGACGTCGCCCACGACATCAACCAGGGTGCGCGCGAGACGGGGCGCGAGGCCTTCGCGCGCTTCATGGCGCACATGAACCGCTGTTACCGCGAGCAGCTCACCGACATGGTCGTCATGGCCAGCGAGGACGGCAGCCGCGCGGCGGCTGAGTTCGTCGTCAACGGCGAGTACCTGGCCACCGACGAGGGCCTGCCCGAGGCGGCGGGCCAGCGCTACGTGCTGCCGGCCGGCGCCTTCTTCGAAGTGCGCGACGGCAAGGTCGCGCGGGTCACCAACTACTACAACCTGAACGACTGGATCGCCCAGGTCGGCGGGTGAGGCCCGTCTAACAGGCTCTGAGCGCGATGACCCACGGTATCGACATCGAGGTGCTGAGCGGGCGCGATGCGGGGCTGGCCGCGGCCGTGCCGGCGCTCGCGCGCCTGCGCATCACGGTGTTTCGCGAATTCCCCTACCTCTACGACGGCGACTTCGACTACGAGACGAACTACCTGCGCACCTATACCGCTTGCGCCGACAGCGTGGTGGTGCTGGCGCGCGACGGCGAGGCCGTGGTCGGCGCCTCGACCGGCCTGCCGCTGGTGGCCGAAACGGACGAGTTCAAGGCGCCTTTCGTCGCCGCCGGTCTCGACGTCACGCGTACCTTCTACTGCGGCGAATCGATCCTGTTGCCTGCTTACCGCGGCCGCGGGATCTACAAGGCCTTCTTCGCCGGCCGCGAGAACCACGCCCGCGCGCTGGGGCGCTTCGAGCGCATCGTGCTGTGCGCCGTCGAACGCGCGGCCGACCATCCGCGCCGCCCACCGGACTACGTGCCGCTCGACGCCGTGTGGCAGCGTTTCGGTTACCACCGGCGTGCCGACCTCGTCACCACCTTCGAGTGGAAGGACCTCGACGAGACGTCCGCCAGCCCCAAGCGCATGGTGTTCTGGGAGAAAGCGCTGTGATCCGAGGACGGCTGCGCGTGGCGAGCGCGCAGTACCCGGTGCAGTTCGTCGAGCGCTTCGAGGATTTCGCCGACAAGCTCGGCGACTGGGTCGCGCGCGCTGCCGGCGAAGGCGCAGGCCTGCTCGTCTTCCCCGAGTATTTCAGCATCGAGATCACGGCCAGCTTCGGCGCCACGGTCTACGGATCGCTGCCACGCCAGCTCGCCGCCCTGCAGGACACCCTGCCGGCCTTCCTCGACCTCTTCGCCGGGCTCGCGCGGCGCCATGGCGTGCACGTCTGCGCCGGCAGCTACCCGGTGGCGGTCGATGGTGTCTACCACAACCGGTCCTACTTCTTCTGGCCCGACGGCCGCCACGCCTTCCAGGACAAGCTGCAGATGACGCGCTTCGAGAACGAACGCTGGGGGGTGTCGTCGGGGCAGGGCCTGGCGGTATTCGCGACCGATTTCGGCGGCGTCGCCATCAACGTCTGCTACGACAGCGAGTTCCCGCTGCTCGCCCGCCGCCAGGTCGAGCAGGGCGCGGACCTCATCCTCGTGCCGAGCTGCACCGACACCCTGGCCGGCTTCAACCGCGTGCGCATCGGCAGCCAGGCGCGCGCGCTGGAGAACCAGTGCTACGTGGTGCAGTCGCCGACGGTGGGCGAGTGTGCGTGGTCCGAGGCGATCGATGCCAACGTCGGCTACGCCGCCGTCTACACCCCGGTCGACTACGGCTTCCCGGCCGACGGCGTGCTCGCCGCCGGCGCGCTCAACGCCGCCGACTGGGTGTTCGCCGACCTCGATCTCGCCGCGTGCGCGCGCATCCGCGCCGAAGGCCAGGTCTTCAATCACCGCGACTGGGACGGCCAGTTCCGTCACCTGTGAGGCCGCCCTGCGCATTCGCTCCGCAGTTCCGTCGCAGGCTCGCGCCGCTGCCTGCACGAAGCGAGGATCCGCATGCCCCCGAACGAGACCAGCACCCGCACCCGCCGCGTCGTCACTGACTTTCTCGACGCCCTCGAGCGCGGCGACGGGACGGCCTTGCGCGCCACCCTGAGCCGTGGGCCGTTCAGCTTCGAAGGGCCGGTCGACCGTTTCGACGATGCCGCCGCCTTTGCCGAGGACATCGAGCGCTACGCGCTGATCATCACCGCCATCGAGCGCCGCCGGCTGTTCGTCGACGGTCGCGAGGCCTGCGTGGTACTGACCTTCGTCACCAGCCTCGACAACCTGCCGCGCACGCGCACCGCGGTATGGGTGGAGACCGATGACGCCGGCCTCATCCGGCGCATCGAGAGCTTCCTCGATGCGCGCGCCTGGATGCGCATGTTCGGCGGCGGTACGCCGCGCGCCCTCGACTGAGGACGCGCGCGGCGCCGGCTCAGAAGCGCCAGCCCACCTGCACGAAGCCGTTGACGCCGTCGCCGGGGATGCGCGCGCCGAGCGCGACGTCGCTGCCGGCGACGCGGTTGATGCCGTTCAGGTGCGGGCGGTAGGTCTTGTCGAGGACGTTCTCGACCCCGGCGGTGAAGGTCAGGCCGAGCGCCGGCCAGGCGTACTGGCCGTAGAGGTTGAGCAGGCCGTAGCCCGCGCTCTTCGTTTCGCTGTTGGTCGCCGAGACGTCGTTCTGCGGCGCGTAGAGTTCGCCTTCCAGGGTCACCGACCAGCGCTCCAGGGCGTAGGTGAGATCGACACGGGTGTTGAGCGGCGCGATGCGGAAGAGGTTGTCGTCGATGTCACGGCGTTCGCCGCGCACCCAGCTGAGGATGCCGCCCACTTCCCACGGGCCGGCGAGGTCGGCCGTCCATTCCACGTCGACGCCCCACAGGCGGGCATCGACGTTGGCATATTGCAGTGGCGTCGGGTCGCCGTTCATGGTGCCGACCATGATCACCGCCGGGTTGGTCGCCGGGATGCCCTGGATGTAGTCATCGACGTGGTGGTAGAAGGCGCGCGGTGAGACCGCGAAGCCGGGCCGACGCCAGTCGAGGCCGAGTTCGAACTGCCAGGCGGTCTCCGGGTCGAGGTTGACGTCGCCGACGTAGAGGTTGCCGTCGGCGAGCCCGCCGGTCGCCTCCAGCGGCAGCCACAGGTAGCGCTCCTGGTGGCTGGGCGAGCGGTTCTTGCGCGCCACGCCGGCCTCTACCGTCAGCCCTTCCTGGAGCGCATAGCCGACGACCAGCGCGGCGTCGACGTTGTCGTCGTGCTGCGAGCGGTCGCTGGCGTTGAAGGTGTTCCGGAGCAGGGCCAGCGGCGGCATCATCATCGCCATCGAGGCATCGACCTGGCCGGCGTCCATCGAGACGTGGGTCCAGCGCAGGCCGGCCTCGACGCTCCAGCGGCCGAGCGCGAGGTGTTCCCACTCGGCGTAGAGGCCGTAGCGATCGCGCTGCACGTCGTCGAAGTTGCGCGCGAAGAACATCGCGTTGTCCGGATCGGTGATGAGCGAGTCGTAGTCGAGCAGGTGGCCGTCGGCACCGACGCGCAGCGTGCCGCCGCGGACCGGCAGGGCAGCCTGGGTACGCCAGCCCAGGGTGTCGGCCTCGGCGAGGTTGTCGCGGCGGCGGCCGGGGGTGGCGCGGCGCATGCGGTAGTTGCTCATCAGGTGCTCGACGCCGTTCCAGTACAACTCGGCGGACAACTCGGCCGCGCCGCGGTGGCCGTGCCAGCCGCCGCGCACGAGGTCGGCGTCGGAATAGATGTCGTCCATGGGCAGGGCCGGGGTGCCGGTCTCGCCGGTGTCGTTGCGGCGGTAATCGAGGTTGAAGACGTCGTCGCCGCGCTGGAAGGCATAGCCGGCATCGAAGGCATTGCGCTCGTAGCGCGTCGGGCGGATGGTGCCGTCGCCGAAGTCGCGGTTGTTGCCGGCCTCGCGGCTGGCCGCGGCGCGGAAGCGGTGGTGCGCGTTGGCGAGGTCGATCTCGCCGCTGGTCGAGTAGCCACCGTCGACGCTCTGGCCGCCGGCGGCGACCTGGCCGGAGATGCCGAAGGCCTCGGCGTCGCCGAACTCGGCCTCGCGCGAACGCGCGATGACGGTGCCGCCGATGGTCTCGAGCCCGCTCGACACCGGCGCGATGCCGCGGATGACTTCCAGGCGATCGACGAAGGTGCGCGGCAGGTAGTGCAGCGGCGCGTCCATGTTGTTCGAGCAGGCGTTGCCGACGTTCATGCCGTCGAGGTCGACGTTGACCCGCTCGGCGTACATGCCGCGGTACTGCGCGATGCCGGCCAGGGTGCCGTTGAAATTGACGTTGGCGCCGGCCACGCGCTTGAGCAGCAGCGCGGTGTTGGTCTCGGCCAGCGGGGCGAGGCCGGGATCGGCGGCAAACGGTGTGAGCGGGTCGCCCCAGACGACGATTTCGTCGTGGTCGGCGCAGGCCGCTTGGAACTGGCCGAGGCCGGTGGCGAACAGGGCGGCGGCGAGGGCGCGATGGCGGAACGGGGCAGCGGACATGGGGCGTCGGATCTCGTGCAATGGGACCGCGCGATGGTAACCGCGCAGCGCTGCTCGACGGGTGCGACAAATCGTCGCACTTCATTGGAAATCAGCAAGTTGTCACGATGGGCGGGCACAGCGCCTGATCGCGGTCAAGATGTCGCGGTGCACGCCCGGTGGGGCCGCGTTCGAGCGTGGACGACCATGAGCCGACGGCGACTGCTTGGGCTGCCCCGGCGGACGGTTCCCCGGGAACGAGCGAGAAGCGTGACAAGCCCGCGGCGGTTGCCTCCCGCCTCGTACCGTAACGGGGGCGGAGTTCGCTAAGCTGCGAGTCGCCGCCGACGCGGGACGGGAGGAGGGGCGATGAGCACGCGGAATGCGAACGACGACGCCTGGTCGGCGGTGAACCGCACCAGCCAGGCGGTCGCGGCCTTGCGCTGGCTGGAGATGCTGCTGCATGGCGAGCGCGCGCTGGTGCGCGACCGCTGCGTACCGCTGCTGCTGCCGGAGGGCCGATTTCCGCGCGCCGACATGGCCGGTGTACACATCCCGGAAAATTTGCACGGGGATATCGTGCGCATCGCCGCGTGGCTGCGCGACGCACGCGGCGAACCCGGCGCGGCGCGGCTGCGCGCACACGTCGATCGTCTGGCCCTGCGCACGGCCCGGATCGACGCCGTGCTCGGCGAGTACCTGCGCGACATCCGGCAGCTCGTCATCGTCGGCGCAGGACTCGACACCCGTGCGTTCAACCTCGCCGCCGCGCGCGAGGCGACCATCTTCGAGGTCGATTTCCCGCACGTGCTCGCTTTCAAGGCGGCGCAGCTTGGCGGCCTGCGGCTGGCCTGCCGGGCGCGCGTTGAGGTCGCCTGCGACGCGACCGCCGCGGACTTGTCGCAGCGCCTGGTCGAGCACGGCTTCGAGCGCGGTGCGCCGACCGTGTGGCTGGTCGAAGGCGTGTTCGTCTACCTCGATGCCGCCCAGGTCGCGGCCGTGAATGCCAGCCTTGCGGCGCTGAGCGCTGTCGGCAGCCGACTCGTCGCGACCTTCATCGGTGCGCGCTCGCCCGAGACGTTCTCTCGGGGCATGGTCACGCGCTGCGACGATCCCGCCGCCCTGCTCGCGCCGTGGGGCTGGCATGTGCATGTCACCCACTATGCCGATATCGCCCGCGAGTTCGGCCGTGACTTTCCTCCCGGCGACGACTTCTACCTCGCGCTGAGCGCGCCACGTGCCGCCAGCTGCACGGGTTGACCCTTGGGTATGCAGGGCCAACGGCTGACGGTTAACGAATCAACGGAGGGTGGTGGCATAGGGGCGCGCCGCGGATGCCGCTGCGGTCGGCCGTTGTGCCGGGATGTTGCTGGCGGATTGCGCCGACAAAATCCACTGCCCGTCACCGATTGCCGGCTTGATCTTCAATCGTCTCGGTTATGAGACGGCGTCTGCGGCACGACCACGAGAACGTCCTCACGCGCCGGATAGACGTGTTCCATAACACCGTTGCGGACGATGACGATGGCCGTGCCGGTGCGCGCGGCAAGCTCGCGGGCACGATGAGCAGCGCGTTGCATGGCCTGTAGTGCCAGGCGCAGATCGGGATCGCGAGCCAATTCGATGGGGCGATGTCTCATGCGTTTTCAAACTATTCGAGGACACGGGGGTGGCAATCTTCGGTTGACGCGCGCCCATCCATTGGCCCTCAGCCGATCCCCCCGACCACCGCGTACGCTGCCGCCGCCGACCCATGAACATCGCGCGCCAGTATCGTCACCAGCGAACCGTAAGGCCGCCGCCAGCGGCTGTGCGGCACCGTGTGCAGGCTGGCCGGTATGTGTGCCTCGGCGCGCCAGGTGTCGCCGTCGCGGCGCAGGTCGAGTGGCGTGCCGTTCAGCCATCCGCGCAATTGGGCGACGCCGGCCGCGGCGCGGGCCGTCGCGGTGACGGTGATGGTGACGTTGCCGTCGTCGGCCATGGGCGTGACGGTGGTGTCGAGAGTCAGGGTCGGCGCTTGCTCGCCGCGGGTGCGCGGCGGTGTGGGCGGGATCGCGCCAGCGAGCGCCTCGCCGGGCAGCGGCGGTGTGCGCGGCGGGGCGACGCGTCGCCGCCCGGACTGCTCGAACGCCCAGGCGCAGGCGAACAGGGTATTGTCGTCCCAGCCGCGGCCGGCGAAGGTCAGGCCGATGGGCATGTGGATGTCGTCGAGCAGGCCCATCGGCACCGTCACCGTGGGCACGCCGCAGTGGCGGATGACCTGGTTGCCGTTGGCGACCCAAGTGCCGTTGCGCCAGGCGATGTCGTTCGAATGCGGGTTGGTGTCGACATCGGCCGGCGCGATGTCGGCGACGGCGGGGAAGACCAGGGCGTCGAGGCCCAGGCCGTCCATCCAGTCTTCGAGATCGAGCTTGCGCGCCCGTTCGAGGCCGCGCAGGCCGGCGGCGAGATCGGGAATGTCGTCCGGCGCCATGACGCCGTCGCGCGCGCGCAGCGGAAACTCGCGGAAATCGGGAATGCCTTCGTAGCGATCGGGCAGGGCGTCGGGCCGTGACGGGATGATCAGGCTGCCGTCGACCGCGGCCAGCGTGTCGAGCGCCGGGTCGCCATTGGCGACGAGGTAGTCGTGCCAGGCAAAGGTGATGAGGTGAATACCCTCGGCCTCGGCGAAGCCGGGCGGCACGAGGCCGCGTTCGACCAGCGACCGGGTGCCCGGGCGGTCGCCTTCGTAGTTGGTGACCAGTGGAAAATCGACCTCGACGATCTCGGCGCCGAGCGCGCGCAGGTCACCTGCCGCCGCTTCCCACGCCGCGATCACCGCGGGCCGCGTCGCGACCGGGCGAGTGCTGTCCGGATCGCGGTTGAGATACATGCGCGGGACACCGAGACGCTTGCCGGCGAGCGCGTCGGGAACGGCCAGGGTGCGGTAGTCGCCGGGCCGCACGGCGGACGCCGCCGGCAGGCTCACCGCCGCCTGCGCGCGCCAGAAGTCACCGCGTGTCTCCGGATCGTCGGCGACGATCACGTTCAGCACGGCCAACAGGTCGTCCATGCTGCGCGCGTAGGGTACGACCACGTCCATGGTCGGGATCAGCGGCCAGTTGCCGCGCACCGAGATCACGCCGCGCGAGGGCGTGTAGGCGACCAGCCCGCCGTTCGAGGCCGGCGCACGGCCGGAGGACCAGGTCTCCTCGGCCAGCCCGAACACGCCGAGGCTCGCCGCCACCCCGGTACCCGAGCCGTTCGACGAACCGGAGGCGTAGGCGGCGGCAAGGAAGTCGGCGTTGTAGGGGCTCTCGGCGCGGCCGTAGACGCCACGCTGCATGCCGCCGGCGGCCATCGGCGGCATGTTGGTC
The DNA here is from genome assembly GCA_024235015.1 of Gammaproteobacteria bacterium. GTDB lineage: Bacteria > Pseudomonadota > Gammaproteobacteria > JACKNG01. The sequence continues at coordinate 9,233 of JACKNG010000002.1, read as the reverse complement.
AAACCTACCAGCACCGCGCCGGCTGCACGCAGGCGGGCGACGACGAAGGCGTCGTCGCCGGCGACGAGGTGTTCGAAGGCCGGCGCGCCGGCAGCGACGGTGAGACCGCGTGCGGCGTAGCTGTCCTTGGCGAGGTAGGGAATGCCGTCCAGTGGGCCGCGGCATTCGCCACGCGCGCGGCGGCGATCCGCGGCCGCGGCTTCTTCGAACATCGCCGGGTTGAGCACCGGCACGGCGTTGAGCCGGATGCCCTGGCGGTCGTAGTACGCAATGCGATTGAGGTGCAGGGCGACCAGTTCGACGCTGGTGATGATGCCGGCGTCGAGTGCGCTGGCGAGTTCGGCGATGGTCGCCTCGGTGAGGCGGAAGCCCGTGTCGCCGCCCGTGGCCGCCTGGTGATCGTGCATCATCCTTCTCTCCCTCCCCCACTACACATCCCATCATAGCCGCGCGGAGCGGGCGACGACGCCGCGCCAGGGCCGGTGCGAGGGCGGCGGCAGCGGGCCGGCCGCAACCTGCTAGGATTGCCGCGGTTCAAGCGGGGGGAGGCCCGACATGCTCAAGTGGAAGATTGGCGACGTCACCATCAGCCAGCTGGTCGAGATCACCGACGGCAGCGGCAAGGTCAAGGTCCTGCCCGACGCGACCCACGAGAATCTCGACACCATTCCCTGGCTGCGACCGCATTTCAGGACGAAGAGCGGCAAGCTGCTGATGAACATCCAGATGCTGATCATCGAGACGCCGGCACGCAAGATGGTGGTCGACACCTGCATCGGTAACGACAAGGAGCTCGCCGTCGACGGCTGGGCCCACCTGCAGTCGCCTTTTCTCGACAACCTCACCGCCATGGGCCACCCGCCGGAATCGATCGACACCGTCATCTGCACGCATCTCCACGTCGACCACGTTGGCTGGAACACGCGCAAGCTCGCCGGCCGCTGGGTGCCGACCTTCGGCAACGCGCGCTACCTCATGGTCGAACACGAGTTCGAGCACTGGCGCGGGGAGCAGGACCACTTCGGTGACGTCTTCGGTGAATCCGTGGCACCGGTGTTCGAGGCCGGGCTGGTCGACCTCGTGCAGTCCGACCACGACGTCGGCGACGGCGTGTTCTTCGAATCGACCCCCGGTCACACCCCGGGGCACGTCAGCGTGCACGTCCGCTCGCAGGGCGAGGAGGCCATCATCACCGGCGACATGATGCATCACCCGGCGCAGATCGCGCGGCCCGACTGGCTGTGCCCCTTCGATACCGACAGCGCCCAGGCGCAGGCCACGCGCGAGGCCTTCCTCGCCCGCTATGCCGATACGCCGACCCTGATCCTGGGTACGCATTTCGCCAACCCGGTGGGCGGGCGCATCGTGCGCGACGGTGACAGCTATCGATTCGATGTCTGAGCGGACGGCGCTGCTGGCCAGTGCCAGGCGCGGCGGTTAAGCTGGCGCCCGTGCGCATCCCGACGAGACCCGCGTGAGCGTCCAACTCTTCGCCATGACCTGCGGCTGGCTGACCATGCCGCTGCCGATGCTGCTCGACGGCACCGAGGGTGACATCCGCATCCCGGTGCCGGTCTACCTGGTTCGCCACCCGCGCGGCACGGTGCTGTTCGACTCCGGCCTCTCGCCCGCCGTCCAGCGCGACGGCGTGCAGGCGCTGGGCGAAGCCCTGCAGCCCTATTTCCAGATCGAGTTCGGCGCCGGCGAGGATGTCGCCGCGCGGCTGGCCAGCGCCTGCGAGACGGATGCCGCCAGCATCGACTTCCTGGTCAGTTCGCACCTGCATTTCGATCACTGCGGCGGCAATGCGCTAGTGCCCAACGCGCGCCACGTGGTGCAGAAACGTGAGTGGGAGGCGGCGACGACGCCCGAACTCGCCGCGGCCAATCACTTCGATGCGCGCGACTTCGACCACGGCCACCCGCGCCTGCTGGTCGACGGCGAGCACGACCTCTTCGGCGACGGCACCGTGCGCTGCATCCCGACCCACGGGCACACGCCGGGCCACCAGTCGCTGGTGGTCGAGACGGCCGGCGGTCGCGTGGTGTTGTGCGGCGATGCCTGTTACCTGCGGCGCACGATCGAGGAAATGCGCTTGCCCAGCCCCATCGGCATCAACGACGCCGATGGCATGCGCGAGTCGCTACGACGGCTCAAGGCCTTGCAGGATGCCGGTGCACGGCTGATGTACGGCCACGACCCCGAGTTCTGGCGCGAGGTGCCGCAGGCGCCGCGCCCGCTCGTTTGAGCGGGCCGCGCAGCGCTGACCTGTGAGCGAGGACGTCCTGCCCTGGAGCGCACGCGAAGGCGCGACGGTTGCCGCGCCGCTCCTGCGGCCGCGCCGCGCCGGGCGCACCTGGCGTCGCCGCCGGCCGCCGTTACCGGCGGCCGGCTGGCGTCTCGACTGGCTGGATTCCATCCATCACATCGATGCCGTCACCTGGGACTCACTGGTCGGTGATGGCGCGATCACGCGCAGCCATGCCTACCTTGCCGCGGTCGAGGATGCCGGCCTGCCTGGCGGGCGACGTTTCTACGCCGTGCTGCGCGACGAGCGTGGCATCGTCGCGCACGCCTGCGTGTACCTGGTCGAGACCGATTTCGTACAGCTCATGCCGCGCTGGGTGCGCGCGCTGACCGGCCTCGTGCGGCGCGCCTGGCCGCGCTTCCTGCGCGCGCGCATCACCGAGTGCGCCTGCCCGCTGACCGCCGGCAGTTCGATCTCGTTGCGCGAAGGCGCCTGCCTGGCCACGGTGGTCGGGCATCTCGAACGCGGCCTGGCCGCGCTGGCGGCGCGCGAAGACAGCGGCCTGATCGTGCTGCGCGATTTTCCCGCCGCCGACAGCGCCGCCACCGACACCCTGTGCCGGCGCGGCTTCAAGCGCGTTGCCAACCTGCCGCTGGCGCGCATTCGCGTGCGCTGGCCGAACTATGCCGCTTACCTCGCGGCCCTGCGCGGCCGTTACCGCAAGGATCTCAGGCGCCGCCTGCGCCGCGCCGAGCAGGCCGGGCGCCACGTCGTCACTTTGCGCGATTTCGGCGCCGACGCCGCCCGCTGGGCGGCCCAGGTCGACGCCGTGTATGCCGCCGCGCCGGGCTTCAAGCGCGAGCGCCTGGGGCCGGCCTACTACGAAACCATGAACCGCCTGCCGGGCCAGGCCAGCCGCCTCGTGGTGGTCGAGCAGGACGGCCGCGCGCTCGCCCACGGCATGGTGCTGGTCGACGCCGAGAACACCACCGCGACCTTCTTCGGCCGTGAACCCGGCGCGCCGGCCGGCGAATGGTTCCAGCTCGCCGACGCGGTCATCCGCATCGCCATCGAGCGCGGCAGCCGCTACGTCAATTTCGGTCTCGGCGCCTACGACGCCAAGAGCCTGGTCGGCGCCGAGAGCGTGCCGCTGGTGGTCTACACGCGGGCCACCAACCGCCTGTTGAATGCCCTCATCCGCCTCGTCCCCGATCTCATGCGGCGCGAGCCGGGCTGTCGGCGGCGCGTGTTTCGCGACTGAATCTCCGCTGTCCGTGCGCGCGACGTTCCGCAATCTCGAGCGGGCATGATCGGGCGCAGGGCGTGGGGGCCATGAAGCGCGCAGTCTGAATACCACGCATGGCGACCGGCGCCGCCCGCCCACACGTGCCAGTGGCCGCCGTTGATCCCGAACGAATCACCCTAACCGACATCGCCCAAGCCCATGACCGACGTTTCCTCCCCGCTCGACGTCGCCGCGCTGGTCGCGGCCTATTTCGCCACCCGCCCGGACCCGGCCGAACCCGCCCAGCGTGTTGCCTTCGGCACCTCCGGCCATCGCGGCTCGGCCCTGCGCGGCTCGTTCAACGAGGCCCACATCCTCGCCGTGACCGAGGCCGTGGTGCGCTACCGCCAGGCCCACGGCATCGATGGCCCGCTGTTCCTCGGCATGGACACCCACGCCCTCTCGGCGCCGGCCTTCGAGAGTGCGCTGGCGGTACTCGCCGCGCACGGCGTCGAGGTCATGGTCGACGCTGCCGGCGGTTTCACGCCGACGCCGGTGATCTCGCGCGCCATCGTCGCCTACAACCGCGGCCGCGAATCCGGCTTCGCCGATGGCATCGTCGTCACGCCCTCGCACAACCCGCCGGAGGACGGCGGCATCAAGTACAACCCGCCGCACGGTGGCCCGGCCGGCAGCGTCGTCACCGGCTGGATCGAGGCCGAGGCCAACCGCCTGCTCGGTCGCGCCGGCGACATCCCGCGCGCGGCGCGCGGCGCCAGCGTGCATGCCCACGACTACGTCGGCGCCTACGTCGCCGATCTCGCTTCGGCTATCGACCTGGAGGCCATCGCGCGGGCCGGCGTGCACGTCGGTGTCGATCCGCTGGGCGGCGCCGGGGTCGCGTATTTCGCGCCGCTGGCCGAGCGCTACGGCCTGAACCTCGAAGTCGTCAACGATGCCGTCGACGTCACCTTCGCCTTCATGCCGCCGGATCACGACGGCCGCATCCGCATGGACTGCTCCTCGACCGCGGCGATGCAGAAACTGATCGCGCTCGGTGACCGCTTCGACATCGCCTTCGGCAACGATCCGGATGCCGATCGTCACGGCATCGTCACCGCCGCCGGCCTGATGAATCCCAACCACTACCTCGCGGTCGCCGTCGACTACCTGTTCGGCCACCGCCCGCACTGGCCGGCCGCGGCCGCCGTCGGCAAGACGGTCGTGACCAGCGCACTCGTCGAGCGCGTCGCCGCCGCCCACGGCCGCGCGGTGTTCGAGGTGCCGGTCGGCTTCAAGTGGTTCGTCGAGGGCCTGGCCGGGGCCACGCTCGGTTTCGCCGGCGAGGAGAGCGCCGGGGCGAGCTTCCTCGAGCGCAACGGCCGGACCTGGACCACCGACAAGGACGGCATCCTGCTCGGCCTGCTGGCCGCCGAGATCCTCGCCGTTACCGGGGCCGACCCCGCCGCCCACTACGCGCGCCTGGCCGGCTTGCACGGTGCACCCTGCTACACGCGCCGCGACAGTGCCGCGAGTGCCGCGGTGCGTAAGGCGGTCGGCGCCCTGGGCGCGGCCGACGTCACCCCCGATCTCCTCGCCGGCGCGCCGGTCGAGGCCGTGCTCACCGCCGCGCCGGGCGACGGCAATCCGATTGGCGGGGTCAAGGTGCTGACCACCGATGGCTGGTTCGCGCTGCGCCCGTCCGGTACCGAGGACGTGTGCAAGGTCTACGCCGAGAGCCTGCGCGACGAGGCCCACCTCGCCACCCTGGTCGCCGCCGGCGAGGCGCTGCTGGCGCGCGTTGCGGGGGGCGGCTAGCCCGACGACCCGGTGTCACCGGACGGCGGTTCCACCACGTTCGACTCGTGCGCGAGGTCGGGCTCGCCGGCCGCGGCGAGGATCGTCGCCCGCGCGCCGTCGCGCAGCGCCAGCGCCCCGGCCCAGCCCGTCGCGTCGGTCGTGAGCGCGGCGCCGACGCTGACCACTACCGGCCCTCGGCGCGGAAACCACGAGTCGGCGCGCAACACCGAGCGCGTACCGCGGATGGCGACCGGGACGACCGGCACGCAGGCCTCGGCGGCGAGCACGAAGGCGCCGAGGTGGAAGGGCAGCACGCCCGGCATGCGCTTGAAGGTGCCCTCGGGAAACACCGCCACGGTCTCGCCGGCGGTGAGTGCGGCGCGCGCCGGCTCCAGCGCGGCGATGCCGGCGGCGGCATCGAAGCGTTCGACGAACAGCGCGCCGAGGTTGCGCAGCGGCCGCCCGATGAGGGCGGAGCCGGCGAGATCGGCCTTGACCAGGAAGCGCACCGGGCGCGGCAGCACCGCCGTCAGCACGAGGCCGTCCAGATAGCTCTGGTGGTTGCATACGACGACGCAGCCGGGCGGCGCCGCGCGCAGCGCGTCGGCGCCCTCGAGATGCAGCGGCAGGCCGGCGGCGAACGCCGCACCGCGGGCGACCAGCCGGGCCAGGCGCCAGGTCACGCGGCGCGGCAGGGGCAGCCAGGCCAGCGCGCCGGCGAGCACGCCACCGCCGATCAGCACCGTCCAGGCCCAGGCCGCCCACAGGCGGGCGAGGGTGGCCCGACGCAGGCGCCGCCACTGCGGACCGAGGCCGGCCACGGCGAGGCGCGCGACCTGCATCCACAGCGGGCGTTCGCGCGCGCCGTCGAGCTGGCCCTCCAGGTACAGGGCCTTGCACGCGTTGCGGCGGATCTTGCCGCTCGAGGTGCGCAGCACGGTGTTGGGCGCGACCAGCGCGACGTCGTCCGGCGGCGCGGTGATGAGATCGGCGGCGAGCGCGTTGATGGCGGTGCGCAGGCGTTCGCGTGCCGCCGCATCGCGCCGCCGTGTCTCCGCCATCACTACCACGCGCTCGGTGCCGGCGGCGTCGTCGCTGACGCCGAACACCGCGACGTGCCCCTTGCGGATGCCATCGAGCGCGCCGATGGCATCCTCCAGCTCGGCCGGGTGGATGTTGCGCCCGGCGCGGATGATGAGGTCCTTGCTGCGGCCGGTGAGATAGAGCTCGCCGGCGGCGAGGTAGGCGCGGTCGCCGGTCTCCAGCCAGCCGTCGCGGATCAGCCGCGCGGTCTCCTCCGGGCGATCGAAGTAGCCGCGCGTCGCCGACGGCCCGCGGAACTGCACGCGGCCCTCGACGCGCTCCGGCACTTCGCGGTCGGCCTCGTCGACCACGCGTAACTGGTGCCCCGGCAGGGGCAGGCCGCAGGCGACGACGGCGATAGCGGCGGCGTCGGCGCAATCGGCCGCAGCGGGTTGCGCACGGCCGTCGCGCGCCAGCCGCTCGCGATCGATGCGGTCGATGCGCGGTCCGCGGCCGAGCGGGGTGAAAGCCAGGCCCACCGAGCACTCGGCCAGCCCGTAGACCGGGAACATCGCTTCGCGGCGGAAGCCGTAACGCACGAAGCGGCTGCAGAAAGCGTCCAGGGTGCGCGCACTGATGGCCTCGGCGCCGTTGGCGGCGATGCGCCAGCGCGACAGGTCGAGGCCTTCGATGTCGGCGTCGCGGATGCGCTGCACGCACAGTTCGTAGGCGAAGTTGGGCGCCGCCGACAGGGTGCCGCCGTAGCGGTGGATGGCCCACAGCCAGCGCTCGGGGCGGGCGAGGAAGGTGAGCGGCGGCATCACCACCAGGCGCACACCGTGGTAGAGGCTGCCCAGCCAGGCGCCGATGAGCCCCATGTCGTGGTAGAGCGGCAGCCACGACACGAAGACGTCGTCGGGGGTTGCGCCCATGCCGGCGCCGTCGGCGCGGACGTTGGCGAGCAGGTTGGCGTGGCTCAGCATCACGCCCTTGGGGTCGCCGGTCGAGCCCGAGGTGTACTGCACGAAGGCGAGGTCGTCGGCTTGCCGCGCGACCGCTTCCAGCATGCCGCCGCTACGCTCGAGGGCCTCTGCCTCGAAGACGTGGCGCAGGCTCTCGACCTGCGCCGTGAGCAGGCGTGCCATGGTCAGCGCGTCGCCGGTGGTGACGAGCATCGCCGCGCGGCAGTTGACCAGGATGCGACTCTGCCGGCGCAGGTGATCCTCGAGCTGCTGGCGCCGCAGCGGTGGATAGATCGGCACCGGCACGCCGCCGGCCAGGAGGGTGCCGTAGAAAGCGACGAAGTAGCTGCGCGCGGTGGGCAGCATCAGCGCGACGCGCTCGCCGGGTTCGAGACCGTGGGCCTGCAGCGCGGCGCCCAGCGCACTGGCAGCGGCGTGGAGATCGGCGTAGCTCAGCACCGCGCCGTCCGTGTAGTCATCGTAGAACTGGATGTGCGGGCGGTGCGGGTTGTGTGCGACGTGCCAGGCGAGCATCTCGGCGAGGGTGGTCGCGGTCGTCGGCAGGCCGGCAGCAATGGGCGTGGCGGCGTCGACGTCGACCGCCCGGGCCGTGATCGCTCGCCCGGCGTGGGCCTTGATCACCAGCCGCAGTAGATCACGCGGGGTTCCCGCTTCGAAGGCCGCGCGCTCGTCGAGTTGGATGTCGAACTCGCGTTCGAGGCGTGCGCCGAGTTCGACCCGAGACAGGCTGTCGAGACCGACGTCGCGGTCGAGATCGCTGTCGAGCGTAATCGCGGCGGGCGCCGTGCGCCCGGCGTGCAGTTCGCGCGCGACCGCGGTGGTCGCGGCGAGAACGGCCTGCCCGGCCTGCTCGAGGTCGGGCCCCGGGACGTTACCGCTCATCGGCTCACCGGGATGCGCGGAGGGTCGGCCCGGCCCACCGCGGCTGTGCCGGACGGGGCAGCGCAGGCGCGGCGTGGCCGGCGGAGGACGGCATTTTCGAGGCGGGTCATGCGCGCACTCTACACCGGTGCGCGGCGGCCCGGGCCGGTTCAGATTCGCAGTTGACTCGCCGCTAACCGCTGCGGTGGCCAGGCAGGCCACAGGCAGGATGATGACGATGGCCAAGGACAGTGACGGCTTCTCGATCGGCGGCAAGGAGCGGATCGACGAAGCGTTGGATCGCCGGGTCGATGACAGCAGGATTACCCGGCCCGACGACGAGATCGATGCCGAACTCGATATCCGCGATGCCCGTGAGACGGTGTTCGTGGGTAACGACCACGCAAGCGTAAGCGGTGAAGCGCGTGACCGCGAGGGGGCGCCGTTGCCGCCGCGCGGAGGTGCGTCCGGCGACGGCAGCACGACTCATATGGAAGGCGCCGCGCCCGCGCGCTCCGAGCCGGCGGCCTGGTCGGATGGCGACGAGCGGGTAAGCCACCGCGCAGCCGACGTCGTACATGAGCAGTCCGCCGTGCCGGGCGGTGCGGCAGTGGTGCCCGGCCCGCCCGGCGCTTCGGCGCAGGATTTCACCGCGGCACCCATCGTCGACGATCCACCATGGGCGGAATTCGCTCCGGCGCCCGTCACGACCGGCCCGGTCATGGCGCCGTTGGAAACGCCCGGCTCCGCCACGCACGACGCCGTGGCAGCCGTTGCACAGCCACGCGCGACGACTATGTCATCCGGCGTGCACGATGCCGGGCGTTCGGCTACGACCCCGCCGAGCGCCGATGCCATCGTGCCCGCGGCAGCCGCCGCAGCAGGCGATGTGCCCGGACCGGCAGAGGCGGCGCAGGTAGCGTCACCATCTCCGGTTTCAGAAGAGGAACTGGCCGTTGCCCCGGCTGGCGCCCCGGCGACCCCGCAGGCGCCGGCAGGCGAAGAATCACCCGAAGCGCGCGAGGCGCCCGATCCCTCGGTCAGCCCCGAACAACCGCCGGTCTCTGAGGTGTCGGAAGCGCCAGAAGCGCCG
>JACKNG010000001.1 GCA_024235015.1 Gammaproteobacteria bacterium | reverse complement strand
CCAGCGCGACGATGGCGCGCGCGCCGCGCGGCACGGCCAGGCGCCGGAAGCGCGGCGGCGGCAGGCTGGCGTGCGGCGCCAGCCAGGCCAGGAGCGCGGGCACGAAGACCAGGGCCACGGCAAAGGCGACCAGCACGGCGAGCGGCATGACCAGGCCCATGCGGGCGATCAGGGCCTGCGGCGCGAAGTGGAAGGACAGGCAGCCGAGCGCGGTGGTCAGGGCGGCGCTGGTGGCCGGCGCGAGCACCCGGGCGATGGCGTCGTCGTAGTGCCAGGCGCCGTCGACGCGGCGGGTGAACAGGTGCACGGTGGTGGTGAGGACGACGCCGAGCACCAGCGGCATGAGCAGCAGGGTGAGCAGGTTGAGGGTGAGGCCGCAGGCGGCGGCGATGGCCAGCGCGGCGCCGCTCGCCAGTGCGATGCCGGCGAGGATCGCGGCGACGAAACGCGCTTCGCGCAGGAACACCACCAGCACCAGCAGGGCGACCCCCAGCAGCAGGGTGATGACGCGGGCGAGGTCGCTGCCGATGGCGGCGGCGAGCACGCTGCTGAAATAGGCGGTACCGGCATAGGCCGCCGGGATGCCGGCGGCGGCGAGGCCGTCGACCAGCGCGCGCACCGCGCCCGTGTGGGCCGCGCGCCGGTCGGGATCGAGCAGCACCAGCAGGGCCATGGTGCGGGCATCGCGCGACACCAGCAGGTGGCGGTAGTCGTTGTCGCGCGCGGACAGGGCGTCGGCGAGGATGGCACGGTCGACGTCGTCGGGCGCATGGGCGCGGTCGGCGCCGAGGAAGCGCGCGACCGGGTCGACGACGTCGGCGACCCCGGGCAGGGTGCGCAGGTGGGCGACCAGGGCGAAGTAGGCGGCGCGACGGGCGTCGTCGTCGAGCGTGGCGATGTCGAAGGCTGCCATCACCGTGTCGGCGTCGCCGAAGTCATGCTCGAGGGCGGCGTAGGCGCGGTAGTGGGGGCTGTCGTGATCGATCCAGTCGGCGTAGTCGTGGCCGACCACCAGCGGGTGGGCGAGCAGCGCGGCGAGCGTGGCCGCCACCGCCGTGAGCACGATGGCGCGCGGGTGGCGCGCGACCAGGCGCGCCAGCACGGCGGCGGCTGTCCTCACACCGCGACCTCTTCGAGCACGTGCTCCTCGATGCGGTGATAGTACAGGCCGAGCAGCGCGCCGAACTTGAGCGCGAGTTCCTTGTCGCCGTGGATGCGCACGCGGCCGGCGAAGAAGGCGCTGCGCAGGTCGGCCTGGCCGGCGACGATGCGCATGAACAGATCGCTGTCGAGGACGTAGGTGCAGTCGGCGGCGAAGGGGGAGCCGGGGTCGACCAGGCTCGCGCGCCCACGGCTGAAATGAACCGTGGTGTCGCCGGCCTGCTCGCCGCCGAGGCGGAAGCACACGCGCAGGTCGACGAAGTCGTGGCGGGCGAGGAAGTGGCGGCCGATCTCGCCTTCGACGAGGGCGCGGAAGTAGTCGCGCGGTTCACGCACCCCGGCCACCGCCAGCGCCAGTGCGCCGACCCCGGCACCGGCGCCGTTGCCGGCGCGGTCGCCCATCTGGGTGAGGAAGGCGCGGCTGAAAGCGGCGACGTCGATGGGCCGTGGCCGCCGGCCCGCGGGCAGGCGGAAGCACGGCGCATGGTGGAGGTAGGGCTGGTAGACGCGGGTGATGCGGTCGAACTGCTGTTCGAGCCGCGTGCGCGGCGCCGCGTTGTCGGCGGCGACGAAGCGTGGGCCGTCGATGGCGAGGGTCTCGCAGATGCCGCTGCGCAATTCATCGAGGGTGGTGCCGGGCCCGGTCACCTGGTGTACGCGCCAGGCTGCGGGCGGCGCCGCGAGCGCGTCGACCACGGTGTCGACGACGTCGTCGACGTGGACCAGGTCGAGGCGGTGCGCGGGATCGGCGGCGACGCGCAGCGGCAGCCGGCAGCGCGTGCCGACCACGCCGATGCCCTGCGCGGCGAGGCGGCCACGACCGCGCGCGGTGTCGCGACGGGCGCATTCGCGCAGGAAGTGCAGGGCCTTGATGAAGGTGTAGACGGTGCTGACCGCGTCGCCGTCACCCAGCGGGCAGCCGCCGACGACGATGCTCGGGCGGACCAGGTCGAGGGCCGGGCCGAGCCCGGCTTGCGCACGCAGGTCCTGCTCGGTGTGGTACTTGGCCGCCTCGTAGGGGTTGTGGAAGTCCTGGCCGAGTTCGAGGTCCGCGGCGCCGAACGGCGCGCTCGCGGTGCCGGCGACGTAGGCCGTCGACAGGTGGACGAAACGCGCCACGCCGAGGTCGCGGGCCAGCGCGTGGGCGATGCGCGTGCCCTCGCGGTTGTGGTGCGCGATGTCCGCCGCGAGGTGGGTCTCGAAGCGGGTCATCCCGGCGGCGTGTACGAAGGCGTCGGGTGGCGCCGCCCGCAGGCTGGTCAGTGCGCCGGCATCCAGCCCGCAGTGTGGGGCCGCGACGTCACCGGCCAGCACTTGGATCTCGGGCAGCGGGCGGCCCGCGGGCAGCGGCAGGGGGCGCAGGGTTTCCACCACGCGCAGCTGCAGCTGGCCGCGGCGCGGCCGCACCAGCACGCTGACGCGGTGGCCGTCGCCGAGCAGGCGGGCGAGGAGATGGCGACCGAGGTAGCCGGTCGCGCCGGTGAGCAGGACGTGCATCGTGCTCAGCCGAGGGCGACGGCGGCGAGCGGGACGTCCTGCGGTGACGGGTCGACCAGGTCGAGTGGCGGCACCTTCGCGATGAAGCCGCTCTCGACCGCGCGCTCGTAGAGCGTGGCGAGTCCCGCGCGGACGTCGGCCGGCATCAGCAGGGTGTCGTCGTTGGCGAACTTGGCGACGAACTCCTCGCGCACCAGCGACTGCGGGCCGCGCCCGAAGCGGCTGGCAAAGGCCATGGCCTCGTCGTAGTGATCGAGGCCGTGGCGCATGCTGGCATGGATGGCGTCCTCCAGCGCGCCGATCAGCGCTGTCCCCAGCGCGCGGCGGGCGACGTTGAGCCCGACCGGCAGCGGCAGCCCGGTGTGTTCGTACCAGCGCGCGCCGAGGCAGCAGATGCGGCGCAGCGGCTGCTCGGCGTAGTTCAGCAGCTCTTCGTGGATGAGGACGCCGGCATCGACCTCGCCGGCGACGATTGCCGCCGCGATGGCATCGAAGGGCATCACCACCGGGGTGTAGCCGCGGTAGAAGTAGCGCAGCAGGAAGTTGCCGGTGGTCAGCTCGCCGGGGATGGCGACGCGGCGGCCGACGAGGTCGTCGAAACGGCTGTGGGCGGCGGCGGCGAGGCCGGGGCCGTAGCCGCGCCCGACGCTGGCACCGGAGGCGAGGATGACGTAGTCATCGCTGATCGCCGGGTAGTGCACCGAGGAGATGGCGCAGACGTCGTGCACCTGCTGGCGGCAACTCTCGTTCAGGACCTGGATCGGCGCGTGGGTGAAGCCGAGCGTACAGCCGGGCGGGGCGGCGATGCGGCCGGTCTCGAGCGCGTGGTAGTGGAAGGCGTCGTCGGGATCGGGGGTATAGGCGATGCTGAGCTGTCGGGTCACGGGCGGCCTCGCGCGGTCCACGGCACATGCCGTGCGGGTCCACGAGCAAGTTCCGCGCCAGCCCGGACGGCCGGCTGCCCGGCCTTTACAATCAGGCGCTTGGCATCTTCGTTCCGGGCCGCTGCGCGCGCATGCTGCAAGACTTGCAGACCAATCTTGCGCCGTGTCCGGCGGCGTGATTTCGGCTAGCCTTGGCCTTTCGGTCGTCGCGTTCGATGACCGTCACGGGGAGGTTGCCGAATGTCCAAGTCGATCCACATGAACGCGTTCACGCAGTGTTCCATCTGCCACCATTCGAAAGGGCAGTGGAAACATCCGCTCGATGGCTCGAGCCTGGGCTACAAGGACGTCGACTACTGGGTCGACCTCGCGCGCCTGCTCGAGCGCGGCTGCTTCGACACCCTGTTCCTGGCCGACGTGCACGGCACCTACAACGTCTACAAGGGGTCGCGCGAGACCGCCGTGCGACACGCCGTGCAGTTCCCCAGCAACGACCCGACCCTGGTGGTCTCGGCGATGGCCTACGCCACGCGCCACCTCGGCTTCGCCTGCACCTACTCGACGACCTACTTCCCGCCCTACCAGGCGGCCAAGGTGTTCTCGACCCTCGATCACCTGACCCGCGGACGCGTTGCCTGGAACATCGTCACCTCCTACCTCGCCGATGCCAATGCCAACTTCGGCCTCGACGACCAGATGGCGCACGACGAGCGTTACGAGCGCGCCGAGGAGTACATGGAGGTGGTCTACCAGCTGTGGGAGCACTCCTGGGAGGAGGACGCGGTGGTGCGCGACGAGGTGGCGGACGTGCACACCGATCCGGCTCGGGTGCATACCATCGACTACCGCGGCAAGTACTTCTCGGTGCCGGGGCCGCACATGTGCGAGCCGTCGCCGCAGCGCACCCCGGTGCTCTACCAGGCCGGCCAGTCGGGGCGCGGGGTGCGTTTCGCCGGCAAGCACGCCGAGGGCATCTTCGCCATCTACCCGCACCTCGAGGCCTGCCGCAAGGGTGTACGCGAAGTGCGCGAGGCGGCGCGCGCGGCGGGGCGCGACCCGGCCGGGGTGATGGTCTTCCCCGGGGTGACGGTGATCACCGCGCCGACCGATGCGGAGGCGCAACTCAAGTTCGAGACCTGCCGGCGCTACGGTTCGCCGGAAGGCGCGCTGGCGCTGTTCTGCGGTTGGATCGGCATCGACATCGCCCAGTTCCCCCACGACGTCGAACTGCGCGAGATGAAGACCGACGCCATCCAGGGCCTGCTCAACCACTTCGCCGAGATCGACCCGAACCGCAACTGGACCATCGAGGACATCGGCGAGCACATGACCGTGGGCAGCGTGATGCCCAAGATCGTGGGCAGCCCGCAGACCGTCGCCGACGAGCTCGAGCGCTGGATCGACGAAACCGATTGCGACGGCTTCAACCTCGTGCCGGTCACGCAGCCGAGCGGATTCCGCGACTTCGTCGAGCTGGTGGTGCCGGAACTGCAGCGACGCGGGCGCATGCGCAGCGACTACGCCGGCACGACGCTGCGCGAGTCCTACTTCGGCGCCGGGCGCCAGCGCCTCGCCGCCGATCACCCGGCCTACCAGAGCCTGCCGCCGTGGAAGCAGGCCGGCGCGCGCCGGCGCGGCACGCGGCGCCGGGGTTCGGCGTGACCCATGCCCGTGCGGTCGGGCTGGGAGTGGCGTTGGCGGTGATGAGCGCGACGGCACTGGCCGGCGAGGACCTGCTCGACCTCTTCGACGGCGTCGAGGCCGCGGCCGAGGCGCCGCCGCCGGTGCCGACGACGACCGATCCGCGTGCGCGTGCCCTGCTCGAGGCGCTGGCGCTGGTCACCGTGCACGTCGACGGCGTGCGCGACGATCGCGGCGTGGTCCGGGTGCTGCTCTATGACGACGCCGACGCCTATGTCGCCGGCGACGCCGCCCGCGCGGTCGGTTATGCCGAGGTCCCGGCGGCGGCCGGGCGGCTCGACATCAGCCTGCGCGCGGCCGGTTCACCGCCTTACGCTGCGTTCGCCTTCCACGACGCGAATGCCGACGAGATCCTCGACGGCGGTGCGCAGCCGCGCGAGGGCTACGGTTTCAGCGGCGGGGTGGACTGGTTCCAGCCGCCGTTCGCACGGGCAGCCCGGATCACGGTCGAGGGTACGGTGCGCCTGCTCTACCCGGAGCGCGCGCCGCGCCGCTGAGCAGGCTTGCGCAGGCCGGTTCAGATCACGCGCGAGAAGCGCGGCGTGGCGTGGCTGCCGGCGCCGAGGTAGGCATCGAACACCATGCAGACGTTGCGGATGAGCAGGCGCCCGCGCGGCAGCACGCGGATGCCCTGCGCGGAGAGTTCCAGCAGGCCGTCGTCGGCCATCGCCTGCAGCGGCGCATGGGCGGCGCGGAAGTAGGACCAGAAATCGACCCCGTGGGCGAGGCCGAAGGCGCGGGTGTCGAGGGTGAAATGGCACACCAGTTCGTTGATCGCGGCGCGCCGGAGACGGTCGTCGGCGGTCAGGCTGACGCCGCGGGCGATGGCCAGTTCGCCGGCATCGATGCGCTTGCGGTAGGCGTCCAGCGTGCGTTCGTTCTGCGCGTAGCAATCGTCGACGCTACCGATGGAGGACATGCCGAAGCCGACGATGTCGCAGCCGCCGTGGGTCGAGTAGCCCTGGAAATTGCGCGTCAGGTGACCCTCGGCCTGGGCCCGCGCGAGCTCGTCGCCGGGCCGCGCGAAATGATCCATGCCGATGTAGACGTAGCCGGCCGCGCCGAGGCATTCGATCGAGCGCTTCAGGATCTCGAGCTTGACCGCCGGCGAGGGCAGGGTGGCTTCGTCGATCTGGCGCTGGCTCTTGAACATCGCCGGCAGGTGGGCGTAGTTGAAGATCGACAGGCGGTCGGGCGCGGCGGCGACGATGCGCGCCAGCGTGCGCTCGAAACTCGCCACGGTCTGGCAGGGCAGACCGTAGATGAGATCGACGCTGATCGAGCGGAAGCCCGCTGCGCGCGCGGCCTCCATCACCGTCAGGGTCTGCTGCTCGGGCTGGATGCGGTTGACCGCGCGCTGGACCTGCTCGTCGAAGTCCTGCACGCCGAGGCTCAGACGGTTGAAACCGAGTGCACGCAGGCCGCGGATGCCGGCGGCGTCGACGGTGCGCGGGTCGATCTCGATGGAGAACTCGGCGCGGGCGTCGTCGGCGAGGCGGAAATGGCGACGGGTCTCGTCCATCAGGCGCGTCATCTGCGCGGCATCGAGGAAGGTCGGCGTGCCGCCGCCCCAGTGCAACTGCTCGACTTCGCGGTCGGCGTCGAACAGGGCCCCCTGCAGTTCGATTTCGCGGCACAGGCTGTCGAGGTAGGGGGCGGCGCGGCGCCGGTTGTTGGTCACCACCTTGGTGCACGCGCAGTAGAAGCAGACCGTGGCGCAGAACGGGATGTGGAAGTACAGCGACAGCGGTGCGGGCAGGGGCGCACCGTTGCTGTGGGCGACGCTCTCGCGGTACTCGGCCGGGCCGAAACCGTCGTCGAACTGCACTGCCGTGGGGTAGGAGGTGTAGCGTGGCCCCTGGCGATCGTAGCGGGCGATCAGCTCGGGGTCGAAGCAAACGGCGTGTTCCATGCGCGGATGAGACCGCAAAGCGGTTCCCGGCCGCGTGATCCAGCTCAAGGCGGGATGGTATCGCCGCGCCGGCCCCGGCGACGGGGGGCACGGCGCGCCCTTACAGGGTGCGCGCGATGATCTCCTTCATGATCTCGCTCGAACCGCCGGCGATGCGCGAGACGCGGTGGCCGGCCCAGGCGCGGGCGATGGGGAACTCCCACATGTAGCCGTAGCCGCCGTGCAGCTGCAGGCAGTCGTCGAGCACCTGCATGAGGGTCTCGGTGGCGTGCAGCTTGGCGATGGCGGCATCGTTGGCATCGAGCCCGCCCTGCATGTGCAGCTCCAGGCAGCGATCGACGAAGGTGCGCGTGACCACGGCCCTGGCCTTGACCTCGGCGAGCTTGAAGCGGGTGTTCTGGAAATCGGCCACGGCGCGGCCGAAGGCCTGGCGCTGGCGGGTGTAGTCGACGGTCCAGGCGAGTGCCGACTCCATCGTCACCGCCGAGCGGATGGCGATGATCAGGCGTTCCTGGGCGAGCTGCTGCATGAGGTAGTGGAAGCCGCGGTTCTCCTCGCCGAGGCGATCCTCGACGCTCACGCGCACGTCGTCGTAGAAGAGCTCCGAGGTGTCCTGGGCCTTCCAGCCGACCTTGTCGAGGTTGCGTCCGCGGGCGAAGCCGTTCGTCGTGGCGTCGACCAGCATCAGGCTGATGCCGCGTGCGCCGGCCTCCGGGTCGGTCTTGCAGGCGGTGATGACGAGGTCGGCGAGCTGGCCGTTGGAGATGAAGGTCTTCTGGCCGTTGATGACGTACTCGTCGCCGTCGCGCAGGGCGCGGGTGCGCATGCCGGCGAGGTCGGAGCCGGCCGCCGGTTCGCTCATGGCGATGGCGCCGATGATCTCGCCCGTGCACATGCCGGGCAGCCAGCGGCGCTTCTGCGCCTCGCTGCCGTAATGCAGGATGTAGGGCGCGACGATGCCGGAATGCAGGTGGAAGGCCGGGCCGGTGGCGTCGACCCGCGCGAGTTCCTCGGCGACCACCGCGACGTGCAGGAAGTCGCCGCCGGCGCCGCCGTATTCTTCAGGTACGAAGGGGCACAGCAGGCCGTGTTCGCCAGCCGCGCGCCACACCTCGCGGCTGACCATGCCGGCGCTCTCCCACTCGGCGTGGTGCGGCACGATCTCGCGCTCGACGAAGCGGCGCACGCTTTCGCGGTAAATCTCGTGTTCCTCGCTGAAGGCGGTTCTCGGCAACATGGACGGGCTCCGGTGGCGGCACGGGGACGGCCCCGGAGGCTAGCCCGGCGCCGGGCGCGCAGGCAAGCCGCACGCGCGCGGGGCGGCGGCTGCAGTGCCGGGGGCGGGGCGTTATCCTTGCACGCCACTGCAACGGGAGGACGATGATGAAATTCGGCAAGTACGGCGTGTTCACCTTCACCGACATGCTCGACGCGCGCGGCCTGGGCGAACTCTGTGGACGCCTGGAAGAACTCGGTTACTCGACCCTGTGGTACCCCGAGGCGATGGGTTACGAGACCTTCGCCGCCGGCGCTTACCTGTTGTCGCAGTCGCAGAAGCTCGTCGTCGCCAGCGGCATCGCCAACATCTACGCCCGCGACCCGGCGGCCTCGGTGATGGGCCACGATACCCTCAACCGCCTCTACGACAACCGCTTCGTACTCGGCTTGGGCGTCTCCCACGCGCCGCTCGTCAACGACGTTCGCGGCCACCAGTACAGCCGCCCGGTCGCGACCATGCGCGCGTACCTCGAAGCGATGAACCAGGCCTGGGAGGCGCTGGGCAGCATGGGCATGGGGGTCGGCACGGCGCCGCGCCAGGTGGTGCTGGCGGCACTGGGTCCGAAGATGTCCCGACTCGCGGCGGACATGACCCTGGGCGTGTTCCCCTACAACATCACCCCCGACCAGGTCGCGCAGTCGCGCGCGGCGATGGGCAAGCAGGGCGCCATCATCTGCGAGCAGAAGGTGTGCCTGTGTGAAGACCCGGTCGAGGCGCGCGCGGCGGCGCGCGCGGCACTGTCGTTCTACATCGGCCTGCCGAACTACTACAACAACTGGTTCCGGCTCGGCTTCACCGAGGCGGATCTCGCCGACGGCGGCAGCGATCGCCTGCTCGACGCCATGGTGCTGTGGGGCGACGCGGCGAGCATCAAGGCGCGCCTGGACCAGTACTTCGAACAGGGCGCCGACCAGGTGGTGATCCAACCGCTGCGCCCGGACGGCCAGCCGGGACCGGACTATGCCGCGCTGGAGGCCCTGGCCGGCTGACGCCAGGCGGGGACGAAAACGCCCCCGGCGCAAGGCCGGGGGCGGTGCCGCCCCGGCGATCCGGACGGACGCCGGGGGGCTGCGGCAGGATGCCGCGGGTCAATCGAACAGGCGACGCAACCTGCCGAGACGCAGGAACCAGGTCTCGCCCGACCAGTCGTCGACACCGTCGTTGTCGGTGACGACGTAGACCTTGCCCGCATCGGTCACGGCCACGCCCTCGGGCTTGTCGCTGACCCAGCCGTGGCTCGCGCGCAGTGCCGGCAGCAAGTCGACGACGTCTTTCTCGGCCGCCTCGACGAGACCGTCGCGGGTTGCACGGCGGTCGACCTTGGCCAGGGTCTTGAGCGCGGCGAAGTCGCCGGTACGGTTGTCGCGCTCGAGCACCAGCAGATCGCCGTCGGGCGTGCGGGTCACCTCGGACAGGCCGACCCAGGCGGCGTCGGGCGGCAGGTCGGCGAGCGTCCACGCGATGTGTTCCCAGCTGCCGTCGGCCGGGTCGTAGATCCACAGGCGCGTGCGCCGCGGCTGGCCGTGGGCGTCGAGACCACCGTCGTCGTCGTCGAGGTCCTCGCACTCCGGCGTGGTGTAGTCCCAGCCACGCTGCTGCGCGACCATCAGGCGGTAGTCGCGTTCGCGGCGCTTGCCCGGCAGCACCGCGACCCCTTCGAAGCCGGAGCCCAGGGTGGCGCGATTGGCCGAGGCCGCGCGGCAGGCCAGGATCGCGTCCGGCAGGCCGATCTCGTTCAGCAAGATGCCGTTCGAATCGAGCTGCAGCAGGCGGTTGGGGCGGGAATCCGAGGCGTTGCCCTCGCTCGCCACCCACAGGGTGCGGTCGGGGGCGATGGCGATGCCTTCGGGGTCGTAGTTGCCCGTGCCGCCCCGGATCGGCGTCGACTCGGTGATCACGGCCGGCTTGTCGCTGGCATCGATGCGCAGCACGCGGCTCTCGGCATAGTACGAATCCCACACCGCGAGCAGGGTGTCGTCCCGCCCCGGTACCGCGACCATGCCGGACAGCGCCGACCACGGGATCGGCTTGCCGCGCACGTCCTCGGAGAGGATCTGCGGATAGTCCGCGTCGCCGCGCTGGAGCTGGTAGATCATCATCGCCGAGCGCACGCCCAGGCTGGGGTCGTCGGCCTCGCCGCTGGCGACGAGCAGGCCGCGGGCGGGGATGGCGAGCAGCCCCTCGGGGCCGAGCGGCGCCGGCAGCAGCTGGCGGAAGCGCGGATGCGCGCCGTTCATCTCGTAGACGGCGATGAAGCTGCCGCGTTCGGAACCGACGAAGAGCAGGTTGTCGCGGCCGAAGCGCGCGAACTCGATCGACTCCGGTTCGCTACCCTTGTTCTCCGAGCGGCTCTCGGGGTAGTGGCCGTGCTGCACGGCGAGGTACTCGTAGCTGGTGTCGCTGTCGTAGACCACGGCACCGCTGCGGTTGAACAGCGAGAAGCCGCGCGAACCGCCGAACAGGTCGCCCTCGTTGGCGGTGGCGATGAAGCTGTTCCCGTGGCGGCCGGTCTCGACCCAGGCCACGGCATCGGGCTCGCGCGGCACGTCGCGCAGGCTGCCGGTGAGCGAGATGACGTCCTCCTCGACGGTATCGACGCCGTCGAGGTCGACGGTTCCGGCCGGGAAATCGCCGACCACGCGGCCGCTCGGCAGGTCGACGATGACGACGTGGTTGTTCTCCTGCAGGGTGACCACGGCCTCGTTGGCGTCGTTGACGTCGACGAACTCGGGTTCCGGATCCTCCGGCGCATAGCCGGCCAGCCCGGTGAGGTCGACGTCGCGACGTGCCCAGGTCAGCGGCGAGGCGCCGTTCAGATCGATGATGGCAAGGTAGCCGGGCGGATCCTGCGGCAGGCCGCCCTCGACGCCGCCGACGGTGACGTCCTCGTCGCGCTCGTTCTCGATGGCGACGGCGAGGTAGCGGTGATCGGGGCTGAGCTTGACCGAATCGGGCTGGCCGCCGAGATCGATTTCGTGCACCACGGCATGGGCGGCGAGGTCGACCACCGCCAGCTTGCCGCCGGGTGCGCTGAACGAGGTGCTGGTGTTGACCGCGACCAGCGCGTAGCGGTTGCCCAGCACCTCGACCGAGGTCGGTTCGCCGCCGACGCCGAGCTTGCCGGTGGGCGCCGGGTGCGCCGGATCGGTGATGTCCACGAAACCGATCTGGCCCAGCGGGCTGTCGGTGTAGACCAGGGTCATGCCGTCCGCGCTGGCGGCGACGATCTCGGACACCGTCTCGTCGGCGATGTCGCCGTTGTTGAGATAGTTGCCGAGCGTGCTGACCCGGTTGAAGCTCAGCGCGGGACGGTGCCAGCGTTCGGCGTGGCCGCCGCGGCGATCGTCGTCGTGGCCGCGGTCGTGGGCGTAGCCCTGGCCTGCGGCAAGCAGCGTGCCGATGAGCAGCGCGGCCGGTTTGCGGTAATACATCTCTTCCCTCCTGATGGTTTGGCGTCGCCGACGGCCGTCGCGCGACGGCCCCAGCCGCGCGGCATGCTAGGGAGGGCAGATGCAGGCCCCGTGACGGTACCATTGCGGTTCGATGACCGGCGCCCGCGCGCGGCGCTGAACCGGCCGCGGCCCGGCGGCGTAACAGGCACGGGCCGCCGGTGCGTTGTGCGGCCGCGCCGGCGCGGGCATCATGCCGGTCCTGCGCGGCGCCCGCGGCCGCGCGTCCGAAGCCGAATTCCAGAGGACTCCCGTGTTCAGTTACGTCGACAAGTCCATCCGTGATCGTCTCGAAGCCGACGGCCTGCTGGTCACGCTCGACCGCGCCGGCGGCGTGGTGGCGGGCGAGGACCCTGCTGCCTTCATGTCGGTGCTCGGGCCGGTGCCGATCCCGCGCCTGTTCGCCGACGGCGAAGTCATCCTCGAGTGGTACCCGTTCGTGCGCCGCACCGAACTGTCCGCGGTGCTCGACGCCGCGCGCGAGGTCGGCGACGGCGACGCCGCCGCCCTGCGCGAGCTGCTGTCGAGTTCGATGTCGGTCAACTCGGTGTTCGCCATGCCCGGCTTCCGCGACGCCGAGCTGCCGCTGGTGCGCATCCACTCCTGCTGTCTCACCGGCGACGTGTTCGGCTCGCGGCGCTGCGACTGCGGGCCGCAGCTCGATGCCGCCTTCGAGCAGATCAAGGCCGGCGGGGCCGGCGCGGTGGTTTACATGAGCGGGCACGAGGGGCGCGGTATCGGCCTGTGGGCCAAGGCCGTCACCTACCTGCTGCAGGACGGCGGGCACAACACCTACCAGGCCAACGTCGCCCTCGGCCTGCCGGAGGATTCGCGCGATTTCAGCGATGCCGCGGTGGTGTTGAAGTACCTCCTCGGCGGCCGCCCGATCCGCCTGTTGTCGAACAATCCCGACAAGCGCGCCCAGCTCGAGGACAACGGCCAGCCGGTGGCGAGCGCGGTGTCGCTGATCGCGGGCGTGTGCGAGCACAATCGCCGCTACATGCTGGCCAAGCGGGCCAAGGGCCATGCCATGCCGGAGAATCTCTGAGGCGGGCCGCCGCGCGCTGACGCCGGGGCGCCTGCGCGCCGGAACCCCGGGTTAAGCCGAGTCCTACCCCCACAAGTGTGCCGATGGCGGCTAAAATGGCGCGCGGCCGGGCAGGCGCCAGACCTGCCGCCAGCATTACCCGAGGAGGATTCGTCGATGACCTGTACCCACCGCGCGGCTCGCCTGTGCATCCTGCTTCTCACCGCCGCGCTCGCCGCCGGCCACCTCGTCAACGCGTCCGCCGAGGGCGGTGCGATCAAGCTCTACCAGGTCTCGAGCGGCGTGCTCGAACTCGACAAGGGCTGGCTCACCGCCATGCGCGACGTCGGCAAGAAGATCAAGGTGCCGGTCGCGATGTACATCATCGACCACCCGCGCGGCCTGGTGGTCTACGACACCGGCAACAACGTGGCCGTCTCGGACGGCCAGTGCGAATCCTACTGGGGCAAGCTGTGCGGTGCGTTCCTCGCGATCCAGAAGCGCGAGGACGTCATCGACAAGCAGCTCGAGAAGTTCGGCTACAAGACCTCCGACGTGAAGTACCTGGTGCTGTCGCACATGCATCTCGATCACGCCGGCAACATGGAGATGTTCCCCAACGCCACCATCGTGGTGCAGAAGGCCGAGATGAAGACGGCCTGGTGGCCGGAGAAGTTCCAGGCCGCGGCCTTCGTGCTCGGTGACTACGACGACGCGCGCAACTTCAACTACCTCGAACTCGACGGCGATTTCGATCTCTTCGGCGACGGCTCGGTGGTGGTGCTCGACACCAAGGGCCACACCCAGGGCCACCAGTCGCTGATGGTCAAGCTCGCGAACACCGGCACCCTGTTCCTCGCCGGCGATGCCGTCTACACCCCGGAGAACGAGGCCGGCGTGATCCCCGGCATCACCTGGAACACCTACGAGTCGATGCAGTCGATCAACCGGCTCAAGATGCTGCGCGATGCTCACCAGGGCGAGCTGTGGTACTCGCACGGCGCCGAGCAGTACGACGCCCACAAGCACGACACCTACTACGACTGAGCCACCCGCCGGCAACGGCCCGCGCCCCGCACGGGGCGCGGGTGCCCGCGTGAACACCACCGCCTCGTCTCCCGTGCTGACGCTCGCCGGCGTCGGCAAGCGCTACCGTCGCCGCAGCGTGCTCGCCGCGCTCGACCTCGCCCTCGCGCGCGGCGAGATCGTCGGCCTGCTCGGACCCAACGGCAGTGGCAAGACGACCACGCTGCGGATCGCCGCCGGCTATGCCTGGCCGGACAGCGGCGAGGTGCGGCTCGCCGGCGAGGTGTTCGACCCCGACCAGGCGACGTTGCGCGCACGCATCGGTTATCTGCCCGAGCGCGTACCGCTCTACGATCCGTTCACGGTCGGCGAGTACCTCGATTTCGTCGCCGCCGCACGCGGCCTCCACGGGCCGTCGCGCGCGAGCGCCGTCGCGCGGGTCATTGCCGCGTTCGAGCTCGACGCCGTGCGCACGCGGGTCATCGGCCGGCTGTCGAAAGGTTTCCGCCAGCGCATCGGGCTGGCCCAGGCCCTGGTCGGCGAACCCGACGTGCTGCTGCTCGACGAACCGACCAACGGCCTCGATCCATTCCAGATCCTGGAGGCCCGCCGCATGATCCGCGCGGCCGCCCGCGGCCGCGGCGTGATCTTCTCCACCCATATCCTGCAGGAGGTCGCGGCGCTGTGTACCCGCGTGGTCTACCTCCACGAGGGGCGCCTGGTCGAACTCGCCGTCGACGGCCGCGACGCCGGACTCGAAGTACGGCTGGCGCGGGCCAGCCTGGACGCGGTGCGGGCGCGGGTGCATGCGCTCGACCCCGCGATCGAACTGCGCAGCGCGGAAGCCCTCGGTGAGGATCGCCATCGTCTCGTGTTCGACCTCGGCCGGGCCGGCGTCGCGCGCGCCGAGCTGGTTCGCCTGCTGGCCGAGTTCGCCGACCTCGAGAGCGTCGGCGAAGCGACGCCCGACATCGAGCAGGCCCTGAACGCGGCGCTCGCCGCGCAGGCGCGCGGGGCGGCGGCCTGATGCGTGGCTTCGTCACCCTGTTCGCGCGCGAGCTGCGGCATTACTTCGTCACCCCCATCGCCTGCGTGGTAATCGCGGTGTTCTGGGCCGCGAGCGGCTTCTTCTTCAGCTTCAACGCCCTGTTCGTGGCGGCGCCGGACATGGTGTCGGCCTTTCACAACATGAGCTTGCTGCTGATGCTGATGATGCCGCTGGTGACGATGCGCACCCTGGCCGAGGAGCGCAGCGGCGACACCCTGGAACTCCTGCTCACCCTGCCGGTGGGCGAGGCCGCCATCGTCGCGGCGAAATACCTCGCGCTGCTCGTGATCCTGGTCCTGATGCTGGCCGGCAGTACCCTGGCCGTGATCCCGCTCGCGCTCTACGGCACGCCGGATTACGGTCCCATCCTCGGCGGCTACCTCGGCGTGTTCCTGCTCGGCGCGGCCTTCGCCGCCGTCGGGCTCGCCGCATCGAGTTGCGCGGCGAACCAGGTCGTCGCCGCGGTGCTGACCTGGGCGCTGTTGCTGCTGATGTGGTTCGTCGACTACGCGGCTGCCCTCGACGGCGCCGGTGGCGCGGTGCGCTGGTTGCAGCACGTGTCCTTCTCGGTGCAGTACCTCGATCTCATCCGTGGCGTGCTGACCCGCGGCGCCGTGGTCTGGTTCGGCTCGGTGATCGCGGTGGGGATGGTCGTCGCGACGCAGGTCCTGCGCGCGCGGCGGGCCTGAGCGATGGCACGACGTCGTGGCAGCCTGTTGCCGGTAGCCGCCGTGCTGGTGCTGGCCGCGGCGCTCAACCTGTGGGTGCTCAATCACCCGGCGCGCATCGATCTCACCAGCGGCGGGGTCTACTCGATCGGTGACGCCACCCGCCGCGTGCTCGAAGGGCTGGAGCGGCCGGTCGACATCGTCTTCTTCTACGACCTGCGCAGTCGCGCGATGCAGGATGCGCGCTACCTGCTCGAGCAGTACGCGGCGTTCTCACCGTTGGTGCGGGTGACCAGCCACGACCCGCAGCTCGAGCCGGCCGCGGCGGCGCGCGAGGGCGTGCAGTTCGCCGGCACCACGGTGATGCGCTCGGGCGACCGCCGGGTGATCGTCAACGGCGCCGACGAGGTCGAGTTCACCAATGGCCTGATCCGGGTGTCCAGCGACGCCGTCGGCGTGATCTGCTTCACCGACGGCCACGTCGAGAGCAACCCGATGAGCCTGCAGACCCACGATCACTTCGAGGGCGGGGCCGGCGCCCACGGCCATTCCCATTCGAGCGGCGGGCGGCCGTTGACCCTGCACGAGCGGCACGGTATGGGCATGGCGAAGAACGCGCTGGAGATCCTCGGCTACCGCGTCGAGCAGCGCCGCCTGCTGTCCGGTCCGCAGGCCCTCGAGGGTTGCACGGTGGTGGTCGTCGCCTCGCCGCAACAGGCCTTCACGGCGCGCGAGGCGGCCGCGCTCGACGCCGCCCTGGCGGCCGGTATGCCCATGCTGTTCATGCTCGAACCGGGCATCGTGAGCGGGCTGGACGAGGTGCTGGCGCGGCGCGGCATCCGCGTCACCGGCGAACTCATCCGCGATCCGGCTCAGCACTACTGGACCGACCCGGCGACCCCGGCGGTGACCGACTACACCCGCCACCGCGTCACGCGGCGACTCGCGCTGACCTTCTATCCCGGCGCCACGGAACTGCGCCCGGTGGCCGGCGGCCTGCCACCGGACATCCACGTCGTGCCGCTGGTCGAGAGCAGTGCGGCGAGCCTGAGCGGCCCGTCGGCCGACGCGAGCCCGGCCGCGCGCACCCTGGCCCTGCTCGCCAGCAGCCCGGCGCGCGGCTTGCGTATGGCGGTGGTCGGCGACGGCGATTTCGCCACCAACTCGTTCTACGGTGCGCTCGGCAATGGCCAGCTCTTCCTCAACCTGGTCAGCGAGCTGGCCGAGCAGGGCAACCTGCTCGACATCGCGCCGCGCGAGTACCAGCTCGGCGAGCTGCGCATGACCAACGCGCAGCTGCGTGCGACCTTCCTGCTGACCACCGTGCTGGGGCCGCTCGCCCTCGTCGCCCTGGCCGCGTGGACGGCATGGCGGCGGCGATGAACACGCGCCTGCTGTGGTGGTTGATGCTGTGCGCCGGTCTCGCGCTCGGCGCACACGAGTTGTGGCCGGGCCGGGTGCCGGAGCACGGGGGGCACGGCGAGGACGCGGCCGAACGCCTGCTCGGCGGCGGCCTGGACGCGCTCGCGCGCCTCGAGCTCGAACGCGACGGCCATGTCGTCAGCGTCGAGCGCAGCGGCGCGGGCTGGCGCTACGGCGCCCATCGGCATGTCCACGACCATGACCATGACCATGACCATGACCATGACCATGACCATGACCATGACCATGACCATGACCATGACCATGACCATGACCATGACCATGACCATGACCATGGGCACTACGACGGGGAGGCGCCCGTTGGCGCAGCGGGTGGCGAAGCGCTCAGCGACTTCATCGGCGAACGGCTCGCCATGCTCGCCGCCGCGCGTATCGAGCGCAGCTTCCCGTACGTTGCGGCGAAGGCTGCCGAGTACGGGTTCGCCGTGCCGGCCGGCGAGGTGCGCTTCGCGTATCGTGAGGGCGGACCACCCGCGCAGCGCTACCGCATCGGGGCGCTGACCCCCGACGGTTTCGGCCGTTATCTGCTGGACCCGGTCGCCGCGCGCGTCGTCACCATTCCCGCCTACCAGCTGGACAACCTCGAACGCCTGGTCGAGCGCGCGCCCTGAGCGCGGCGGGTGTTCAGGCTCGATTCACGCCGTCGCCTCCACACTGGCGCCCAGGCTGAGGCAAGACCCTTGGCCGCAGCCACCCCGCAGCGGGGTAACGAAGGAGAACGACCATGTTGTACTCGACCCGACGCAAGCTCACCGCCACGCTCGCCGCCCTCGCGCTCACCGCCGCGACCGGCCCGGTGGTCGCCCACGACGACGGCCATGGCCGTCGTTTCGGCGACATGCGCCACCACCAGCGCCACCACTACGATCGTCACGATCGCGGGCCGCGGACGTCGTTCAGCGTCCACCTCGGTGCGGGTTTCGGTCCGGCCTGGGCGCCGCGCCCGGCCTACGTGACGCCGCCGCCGGTCTACGTGGCCCCGGCCCCCGTCTATGTCCAGCCGGCCCCGGTGTACGTCCAGCCGGCGCCGGTCTACGCGGCCCCGGCACCGGTCTACAGCGCGCCGGTCGAGCCGGTCTACGGTGCGCCCAGCTACTACCGCGGCAGCGGCTATGGCAGCGCTGCGCCGGGGTTCGGCAACGCCGTCGGTGCCGCCATCGGTGGTCTTGCCGGTTCGCAGATCGGCAAGGGCTCGGGCAAGCTCGCCGCCACCGCGGCCGGCGCCGTGATGGGTTACGTCATCGGCGGCAACCTCGGCCAGCCCTATCGGTGAGCGCCGCCCGGCCGCGTGCGTGTGGCCGGCCCGGCCCGCATAATCGTTCCCGCGCCCGCCGGTCACACGGCGGGCGCGTCGTTTCGAGTTACCGGAGTACCGCAGTGATGAACACACGACGAGCCGCATTCGTGCTGATCCTGGGCCTGGCCGGCAGTGCCCGGGCGCAGGCGCCCGACCAGGCGGAGATGCAGCGCCTCATGGAGCAGGCACGGCAGATGCAGCAGAACATGCCCGCGCTCGACGCCACGCAGATCCAGCAGATGCAGGCCAAGGCGCAGGAGATGCAGGCCTGCATGCAGAACGTCGACCAGTCGGCGTTGCAGGCGCTGCAACAGGAAGGCGCGGCCGTGGGCAAGGAGATCAAGGCCCTCTGCGCCGCTGGCAAGCGCGACCAGGCCCGGGCCCGTGCCATGGATTACGGTCGTCGCGTGGCGGGTTCGCCGGCGCTGGCCGAAATGCGCAAATGCGGCGAGATGATGCAGGGCATGATGGGCGCGTTGCCGGGGTTCATGGATCGCGTCAAGGCCGGCGAGGGCGCCAGCGACGTCTGCGATCCCGCCGAGTGAGGCGGGGGCGCCGGTCCATCGCGAGCCGGGCCTGAACGGGCCCTGAGCCGGCCCCCGCTCAGCGCAGGACGTTGCGGATGATCTCGGCGACGATGGCAGTCCCGGCCTGGACCAGTACGAGATCGGTGCCGACGCGCCGCCATTCGTGCTCGGCCACCCGCGGCAGCACGGCGCCGAGGTCGGCGCCGACGCGCTGCTGGGCGATACCGGGCGGCAGTGGCTTGCCGCGGGCGAGGTTCTTCGCGATGCCGGGCGGTAGCGGCCTGGCACCCTGCTCGAGCAGGGCGGGGCGCTCGCCGACCAGTTCGTGCAGCACCGCGGCGGAGAAGCCGGCGGCGAGGAAATCCGCCGCATCCCAGTCCCGCCGCCAGTAGTCGCCACCGTCGACGGCGGCGCCGCGCCCCGGCCCGCCCGCCGCGCGCGGTTCCGCTCCAGCCGTTTTGCCATGGCCGGCGTCGTGGGCGTGGGACTTGCCGCCCGCTGCCGCCGGCGGCCCCTGGTCGTTGCCCTTGCCCTTGTCCTTGGCCGCGGCATCGACGGCAAGGGTGGCGAGGCCGCACAGCAGCACGAGCAGGGTGAGCAAACCGTAGCGGCTGGGCCGGCTCGGGGTCATGGCAAGGGTTCCAGGTGGCAGGTGGCCGGCCACGCTGGCGTAGCCAGGGGAACGGCGCAAGCACCGCTGCGCCGAAATGCAGCGTCGGTCACGCCGCGTGCCTGGACGCGGGCGTCCGGCCGGTCGCGCCCCGTGCACGGCACGGTCTCCCCGCGAGCTGTCGACGGGTGTTCCGAACGTCGCCGGCGCCGCCCGGCCGGCACGCGATGCCGCAGCCCTCGAATACGTATGGACGACGAATCCGGGCTAGGATCACCGCCCTCAGCCGAGCCGGACCGCGCCGTGGCCATACCTTCGGACGCCATCACCCATGCCATCCAGTTGGCGGTCACGCCGGTCTTCCTGCTCGCCGGCGTCGGCGCGGTGCTGAACGTGCTGGCGCACCGCCTCGGGCGCATCATCGACCGCGCGCGGGTGCTGCGCGGACGGCTCTACGACGAGCCCGGGCTGCGCGACGGCGAGGACACGGCCAGCGAACTGCGCGTGCTCGATGCGCGCATGCGCGTGGTCAACCTCGCCATCACGCTGTGCACCCTGTGCGCGCTGCTGATCTGCACCGTGGTCGCGGTGATCTTCGCCAGCGACTTCGTCGACGTCTCCCTCGGCCCGATCATCGCCGGCTGCTTCGTTGCCGCGATGACCTGCCTCATCGTTGCACTGCTGGCCTTCCTGCTCGAGATCTATCTGGCGACGGTGAAATTGTCGATCCGGCGTTGAGCGACACGTGTACGGCGCTTGTTCGCGTGCCCGGCAGTGCCGGGTGTATCGTTTCGCGCGCCGCAGACGACCAACGGTGAGGATGGCGGATGCCGCCATCGCCCTTCCCTGCAACAGGAGTCGTCGATGAACACGCTTTCCCCAAGAGACCGCGCGCTGGTCGCCCTCGGTGCCGCACTGGCCGCAAACTGCATCCCGTGCATCGAGCACCACCTGCCGCTCGCGCGCACAGCCGGTCTGGACGACGACGAACTCGCCGAAGCCCTGCTTCTCGCCGATCGCATCCGGCAGGTGCCGGCGCGGAAGGTTCTCGAGGCCGCCCATGCCTTCATGTCGTTACCCACGGCAGAGCACGGCAATTGCCCACTCGATGAGCCCACCTTGCCGGCCATGACCGCGCCGCCCGCCGGCAAGTGCTGTTGACCGCGAACAGGTATCGGCGCCGTGGCTGACAGCCCCGTGCAGCTTGCCAGCGCCGAACGTGACACCGTCCTGCGAAGCCTGCTGCCGGCGTTGCAGCGCTACCTGCGGCGTTACTGCCGGGATCCTAGCGTCGCCGAGGAGGTCCTGCAGGAAACCCTGCTGCGCATCGACCGTGCCTTGCCGGGTTTCCAGGGGCGTTCGCGGTTGGACACCTGGGCTCTCGCCATCGCTTCGCGTGCAGCCGCCGATCACTTCCGTGCAGCGAGGCGCGAAATCGAGACCGTGCCCGTCGAGGAGGACGACACGCTGCTGGTGGGCGGGGACGCCTCGCTGGATGAACGTCTCGTCATCGACGAGATGAATGCCTGTGTACGAGAGGTCATCGATGCGCTGCCGTCCGATTATCGCGCCGCGTTGATACTCCGTGACCTGGAGGGGTACTCGACGGAAGAGGCGGCGGCCGTGCTCGAGTGCACGGCTGCGACTGTCAAGATCCGCCTGCACCGGGCGCGGGCCCGCTTGCAGGCCGCGCTCGGACGTCGCTGCGAGTTCTACCGTGATCGGGCGTCGGTATTGCGCTGCGAGCGGAAGCCGGGCACCTGAGGCGGCACCCGCGAGTCAACCACGGCCGCGGCGCGCCCCGATGGCCGTGGCCTTCAGACCCTGCCCACCACCTCGTCGCCGAGCTTCTTGACGTAGTCGGCGATGGCCTGCTCGGTCGCGCCGAGCTCGAACAGGGTGTCGGGCGACTGTGCCGGGAACAGCACGATGAGGCGGTCGACCCCCAGATCGGCGTAGGCCTTGGCGCGGTCGAGATCGATGTTGCCGAACGGCGTGACGCTGATTTCCAACTTGCCCAGGCCCTGCGGGCGGGCGTGGTCGCGGGCGGCCTGTTCGAGGCCGGCGATGCAGGCCGCGGTGTCTTCGGGCTTGAGGCCGAAGCCGTACCAGCCGTGGCCGTGGGTGACGCTGCGGGCGAACGCCCCGGGCACGTGACCGCCGAACACCACCGGCGGACCGCCGGCCTGCAATGGACGCGGGTAGGCCTGCACGCCGGCGAAGTCGACGTACTGGCCGTGGTAGGCCGGTTGTTCGTCGCACCAGATGCTGCGCATGGCCTCGAGGTACTCGCGGGTGCGCCCGGCCTTGTCGTTGAAGGGGATGCCGAGGGCGTCGAACTCGGCCTTGAGGTAGCCGATGCCGACACCGAAGATCAGCCGCCCGCCGGTGACGACGTCGAGGCTGGCCATCTCCTTGGCCAGCACCAGCGGGTTGCGCTGGGGCAGGATGATGATGCCGGTGCCGAAGCGCACCGTGCGGGTGTGGCCGGACAGCGCGGCGAAGCAGATGTTGGGGTCGACCATGGGGTAGCGCGGCGGCACCGGCGAGGGCGGCAGCTGCGGTTCGGGCAGGACGACGTGCTCCCCCGCCCACAGCGATTCGAAACCGGCGCTCTCGGCCAGTTGCGCGATGCGGATACTCGCCTGCGCGTCGCCGAGCGGGCCCATGTTGATGCCGAACAATCCGATTTTCATGTGAGGTCTCCCCTGGTTCGATGCTGGTGTAACGCGCCGCGGCCGTCACCTGGTGCAGCTGCGACGGGCTCGCGGTGACCACCGCGGGCCGGCGGGCGCCTCAGCTGCCGCCCTCGGTCTGGATGTGCAGTATCTCGCCGCAGTGCTTGCAGTGCACGGCATCATTGTCGTGGCGCGTGAGGCCGCAGTGCTCGCACTCGTAGCGCACCTTCTCGGGCCGGAAGATGGTCTGGATCAGGCGCACGAAGAGCGAGATACCGAAGATCATGATGAGAACGGCGAGGATGCGTCCGCTGGTGCCGACCAGGGTGATGTCGCCGAAGCCGGTGGTGGTGAGCGTGGTGACGGTGAAATAGAGGGCGTCGATGTAGTCGGTGATCGCGGGGTTGCGCCCGATCTGCAACACGTAGACCAGGGCGGTCATGATGAAGATGAAGATCAGCAGGTTGACCACGCTGAAGATGATGTCCTCGTGCAGGCGTACGAAGCTCGACTGGTCGCGCAGTTCCTTGATGACGTGGTAGGAGCGCAGCAGGCGCAGGGCGCGGATCACGCGCAGGAAGAGGAAGTTCTCGGTCAGGCTCGGCGCGAGCAGTGACATGATCACGACGAGGTCGGCGAGCCCCACGGGATTGAACAGGAAGCGCAGGCGCTCGCGCGCGACGTAGAAGCGGGCGGCGAACTCGAACAGATAGATGATGCCGATGGTCTCCTCGACGATGTGCAGGTCGTCGACGTGGTGCAGGAAGGAGGCGACGACGAAGTAGAGAATGCAGATGACGTCGAAGATCAGCAGGCCCCAGCGGAAGCGGACCGCCTCGGTGTCGGAACCGTGGTAGAGATTGTCGATGCGGCTGTAGAGCGTCCTGTCCGGCGGTGCCGGGTCGATGATCTCGTCGCTCATGCGCCTCGTCCTGACGTGCCGCCGGCGCTGCGCGCCGGCCGGGGCGATTCAGCCGCGTGCGGCCGGTTCATGAAGCTCCGTGCCCGTTGTCCGCGGCGATTACCGCGAGCGCACGTTTGCGCACCCCGTTGGCAGTCTGCCGCGTGCGCCGCCGAATCGAGCTTCGTTCAATCGAGATCGGGATGGGTGGCGACGAAGTGCTTGAGCACGGTAGTGAGGTGCTCGACCCGGGCCACGTCACCCTGATTCGCGGCGTGCATTATATCGTCGAGGATCATGCGCTTGAGCATACGTTCGCCGTTGGCATCCTCGACCAGGTAGGCGCCGAGCTCGGCAGCGATGATCGGGGGTACGTGTTCGTGCTCGGCGATGGCGTCGATCTCGTCGACCGTCAGGTGGAGGTATTCCATGCAGTCGCGTAGTGAAATCATGGCCGGACTCCTGCTGACGGGCCGTCCATTGTGCGCCGGTCCGCGCCCCCGCCGTCTTGACCTCGGTCAGGCGGGGGCGGGCCCATGCGATCAGCCGCCGACGCGGTCGAGGAAGGCGCGCAGCTCGGCGTTGAAGGTCATGGGCTGCTCGAGCTGGAGGAAGTGGCCGACGTCCTTGTAGAGCTTGATCTCCGCGCCCGGGATGTTGTCGGCGAGGAACTGGTTGGCCTCCACCGGGGTGGCCATGTCCTCCTCGCCCGCCAGCACCAGGGTCGGCTGCTTGATGTCCTTCAGGCGGTCGCTGATGTTCCAGTTGAACACGCCGCCCGGATCGGCCACCGAGCTGAAGAAGACGCCCTCGGTGAAGTTGCTCTCGGTGCGGAAACAGCCCTCCATGAACACGCCGATCTCGGGCCGGGTCTGCTTGGTCTTGGCCGACGTCGCGCCCTCGAGCAGGCCGCCGAACATGCCGCGCCAATCCTTTTGCATGGCCTCGGCCATCTCCGGCGGTGCGCCGGCGCCGAGGTTGGTGCCGCTGGACAGGATCAGCAGGCCGCGCACGCGTTCGGGATAGTCGAGCGCGGTCTGCATGGCGATCATGCCGCCGATGGAATTGCCGACCAGCACGGCCTGGTCGACGCCGACGTCGTCGAGAATGGCTTTGACGTCGGCGGCCTTCTCGGTGATGGCGTAGCCGCTGTCGGGCTTGTCGGACTGGCCGTGGCCGCGGTGGTCGACGGCGATGACCTGATGGGTACGGGCGAATTCCATCAACTGGAAGGCCCAGATGAAGCGGTTGGTGCTCCAGGGATGGAGGAAGACGATGGGCTTGCCGGCGCCGAAGCTCTCGTAGAAGACCTTGACGCCGTTGCGCGTGACGTGGGGCATGGATGACCTCTCCTCTTGGGTTGATGCGGACGCGAACGCGCCGCGAGGCCGATGATGGCGGGTTTGGGGGGAAATTAGAACCGGGTGGGGTTTGCATGGCAGGCGCGTATCGCCCACGCTGACGCTCGGTATCCGGGGTGGAGTAGACAAGCATGCCGGCAGGACAGGCGAGCATCGAATCCTTGAGCGCGGTGACCTTCTTCACTGCCGACATGGCGCGCTCCTGTGCGTTCTACGCGGCGCTCGGCTTCGAGATGCATTACGGCGGCGCAGAGAGCGCCTTCACCAGTTACGGCGTGGGTTCGGGCTACCTCAACGTGGCCGTCGGCGATCCCCCGGAGACGCTGTGGGGGCGGGTGATCCTCTACGTCGGCGACGTCGATGCCATGTACCGGCGCGCGCTGGCCGCCGGCCTGTCAGCGGAGATGGCGCCGTCCGATGCGTCGTGGGGCGAGCGCTACTTCCATATCCGCGATCCGGACGGCAACGAGCTCAGTTTCGCGAAGCCCCTGGCACGCTGAACGTGCCACGCCGCGCTCAGCGCTCGAAGGCGAAGAAGAACCACGCGAAGGTCGCGCTCGCGGCGAGGTAGAAAGCGAGCGAGAGCTGGCCCAGCCACGGCCGGTGCGCAAAGTCCTCGCACTCGAAGCGGCCGGCATAGCGGTTCCACACCCACAGCTCGCGTCGCCACAGGAAGGTCACGACGGGGACCACGCAGAAGTAGAACGGCACCACCATCAGGCTGTTGGTGAACGAGAGCTGGCCGGCGAGCCAGAACTTGAGGCCCATCATCAGCGCGGTGGCGGCGGCGGTGGCGAGCGCGACGTCGGCGAAACCGGTCTCGCGCAGCGGCGGCGGGGTGGGCAGGGCGGCGGCAGCCGCGCCCCCGTCGGCGACCGCTTGTGGCGGCCGGTACTTGGCATAGGCAATACCGCAGGCCGGGCATTGCCAGCCCGGGGCGCTGGTATCGGCGGCGCGGCGGTGGCCGCACTTGGGGCAGGTCTGGCTCATGGCGTTCCGTGCTTGGTTGCTCGAATCCCGTGAGCGGCCACCACACGGCCGTTCTTGAGCGCACCCGCCTCGCCGTTCAGCCGCGCAGCGCGGCGGTCGCCTCGCGATCGATGCGCAGGCCTTCCGGGTCGCGCTCCGGATCGCCCTCGACGACCACGCCGTAGACTTCGCGCGCCGCGGCCTGCGAGACGTAACCGTCGCGCACGTCGGCCAGCACGCGCTCGGCGGCGCGGGTGCGGGGATCGCCCCAGCCGCCGCCGCCGTTGGTGATGTAACGCGACAGCGCGCCGGGGCCGGTGCGCCACACCGCCTGGCGCGCGAACCAGAAGTAGCGGCCCTGCGGGTCGAGCGCATGGCTGTCCGGGTCGAGCACGCCGGCGACCGGCTCGGCATGGGCATAGACGGCGTCGTCCAGTGGCACGATGCCGCCGGTTGCGCCGGGAACCTGCGTCGCGTTCTCGAACAGCCATACCGCGCCGGCGCGTCCGGTGTGGCCGCCGTTGACGCCGACCCCGGTGCCCTTCTTGACGCGCAGCGGCGTGGTGTAGTGCTCGGCGCTCGTGGCCCAGTAGGCATCCTTCAGCACGCCGGCGCCACCGCGATTGAAGCCGGCGCCGGCGGTGTCGGTGACGTACTCCTTGCGCATCAAGAGCACCGGCGACTCCTGTTCCATGGCCTCGGTCGCCGGGTCGAGTGCGTTGACCATGTAGGTCACGGTGTAGCTGTCGCCGTCGTGGTGACGGTCGGCACCCCAGGGGCCGTGGTCGCCGCCGCAGATGGCGACGTTCTGCCACGGCTGGCCGTCGTCGCCGAGGCCGTGGGCGTTGTGCACCGAGAGCGAGCCGAAATCGCCGCCGAAGGCATCGGCGCCGAGCGCCGGTTCGAGCGCACGCAGGATGGCCGAGAGCAGGGTCTGGGTCGCTTCCCAGTAGAGCATGATGGCGCCGTCCGGCGGCATCGCCGAGAGCAGGGTGCCGGGCGGCATGACGATGTCGATGGGACGATAGGCGCCGGAGCTGAACGGCGTGTCGCGGTCGACCAGCAGTTTGAAGGCGGCGCCGACCGCGGTCTTGGTATCGAGCGGCCCGGCGTTGATGCAGGTACGCGCCTGGCGCGAGGAGCCGCTGACGTCGACCTCGACCCGGCCGCCGCGCTTGACGATGCGCGCGCGCGCCACGATCGCCTCGTCGTCACCGGCGCCGTCGGCATCGAGGCTGTCCTCGCCCTCGTAGACGCCGTCGGGGATACGCTCCAGGGCCTCGCTCATGGCCTCGGCGGCGGCGTCGCAGCAATAGGCCATGGTGCCGCGGTAGGCGGCTTCGCCGTAACGCTCGATGCTCTCCAGCAGCAGGCGTTCGCCGAGCTTGAGCTGCTCGACCATGGTCATGAAGTCGGCGTGCAACACGGGCGCGAAGCGGGTGTTGTCGTAGACCAGGCTGAAGGTCGCGCGTACCGGCTGGTCGTGCTCGAACAGCAGCATCGGCCCCAGCACCAGGCCGTTCTCGTAGACGTTGGCCTTGCCGGCGGAGAAGCCGCCCGGCACCACGCCGCCCATGTCGAGCTGGTGGGCGCGCACGGTGACGAAGCCGACCGGGCGATTGGCGGCGAACACCGGGCGGATGAAGCAGGTGTCGTTGACGTGGGTGCCGACGCGGTAGGGGTCGTTGCACACCAGCACGTCACCGGGCTTGAGGCGTTCGACGCCGTACTCCTCGACGGCGTTGCGTACGGCGTCTTCCATGGTGCCGATGAACACCAGCAGCGAACTCGACACCGCCGGCATGGGGTAGTCCATGTCGGGCGGGCCGGAGATGGTCACCGCGAAGTCGTACCAGTCGCGGATGATGGGTGAGAAGGCGCTGAACATGAGCCCGGTGCTCATGTGCTGCACGGTGTAGCGCAGGCGGTTCGACAACACCATGGCCGTGAAGCGGTCGCAGTGGTAGGTGTCGAAGAACTGCGCCTCGCTCCAGTCGCGCAGGTGGGCGGGGCGGGCGTCGTCGGCGGCGCCGCTGCGTGGTTGGGTGCTCATGCGTGGTCTCCCCGGGTGGCGCGCTCGATGTTGATCTCGCCGCAGCGGCCGACGCGTCCGACCTGGTTCTGCGTGATGTAGGTGGTCGACAGGGCCTCGCGCACGATGGCCGGACCGGCGATGACGTCGCCGGCGCACAGGCTCTCGCGGGCATAGACCTGGGCGAGCTGCTCGGCATCGGCGACGTAGCGCAGCACGCTGGTGCCGATGCGCTCGAGCGGTTTGCCGTTACGTGCCGGCAGCTCGGCGTAACGCACCTTGTCGGTCCTGACCACGGCGCGCAGGCGGTAGGTCACGCCCTGCACCGGGATGTGTTCGAAGCGGTTGCCGTTGCGCTCGGCATAGGCCTGGTGGAAGTTCGTCACCATGCGCGCGACGGCGGCGGCGTCGAGCTCGCCGTCCGGCACCGGCACGAACGGCGTCTCCCAGGTCTGGCCGATCAACTGGCCATCGAAGGAACGCACCAGCTCGACGTCCTGGTGGCGCCCGAGGCGCTTGCGCAGGCGCGATTCCATGTCGGCATAGACGCGCGCGATGGCCGGCGCGTTGGCCGGGTCGAGCACGGTGTAGGCGCTCTGGCTGATGGCGTAGGCCTGGTCGGCGGAGAGCAGGCCGAGCGCCGAGAACAGCCCGGGATGGGGCGGCACGATGACGCGCTTGACGTGGATGAGATCGGCCAGCGCCGGCAGCAGCAGGGGGCCGGCGGCGCCGAAGGCCATCAGGCAGTAGTCGCGCGGATCGATGCCCTGCTTGATGGCAATGTTGAAGATGCCCTCGGCGATGTTGTTGATGCCGATGTCGAAGGCGTAGCGCACGCGCTGCTCGAAGGCGAGCGGGGTGTCGAGCGCCTCGAAGGCGGCGCGGGCGAGGCCGGGATCGAGTTTCATCTTGCCGCCGGCGAAGCCGTCGGGGTCGATGATGCCGGCGAGCAGGCAGACGTCGGTCATGGTCGGCGCGGTACCGCCGCGACCGTAGCAGGCCGGGCCGGGATCGGCGCCGGCGCTCTGCGGGCCGACGGTGATGTCACCGGACGGTGACAGCGCGACGAGGCTGCCGCCGCCG
Organism: Gammaproteobacteria bacterium; assembly: GCA_024235015.1. GTDB lineage: Bacteria > Pseudomonadota > Gammaproteobacteria > JACKNG01. Next base: position 820,585 of record JACKNG010000001.1, on the reverse strand, counting down.
GCGCCGATGCTCGAGATGTCGTTCGACAGCGCGTTGACGATGAGATCGTGTTCGAGTTCGAAGGTGGTGTTGACGAAAGGCTGGCCGTGGGTGACCAGGCTGATGTCGCAGGACGTGCCGCCGATGTCGGCGCAGATCAGGTTGGGTTCGTCGATGAGCGCGCCGAAGTGGGCGCTGCCGACGGTGCCGGCGGCAGGCCCGGCGAAGACCACCCGGAAGGGCGCCAGCATGGCGTCGTCGGCCGGCACCAGGTTGGCGGTGCAGTCGGCGAAGTTGAGCTGGCCGGCGAAGCCGAGGTCGCGCAGGCCGGCGTCGAGTTTGCGCGTGTACTCCTCGTAGATGATCTTCATGAAGACGTCGACCAGCGTGGTCGAGGCGCGTGCGTACTCCTTGGCCAGCGGCGAGATCTCGCTCGACACCGAGCAGGGCAGATCGCCCAGCACTTCGCCCACCAGTTCGCGCAGGCGGCGCTCGTGGGCGTCGTTGACGTAGGCATTGAGCAGGCAGATGGCGACGCCCTGCACGTTGCAACGCTTGAGGACTTCGAGCTCGGCGCGTGCCTGGGCCTCGTCGAGCGGGATGAACACGCGGCCGTCGGCCATCATGCGCTCGGTGATGCCGCGACGCAGGTAGCGTGGCACCAGCGGCCGCGCGGCGTCGCCGAAGGGGCGGCGCCAGCTCGGGTCGGTGAGGGCCGCGGCGGGCCGCCAGGTGCGCCCGATGTCGGGAATGTCGCGGTGGCCCACGGTGGTGAGGAAGCCGACCTTGGGCAGCGAGCGCGTGATGATGGCGTTCAGGCCGTGGGTGCTGGCGTGGTTGAACACGCTGGCCGCGCCGACACCGAGCTCGGCGGCGCCGGCGACGACGCCGTTGTAGACCTCGCGCACGTTGGTCGAGACCTTGGCGGTGTGGATGGCGCCGTCGGCATAGGCGACGACGTCGGTGAAGGTGCCGCCGACGTCGACGGCCATCATGGACTCGGCGTCGTTCATCGTATCGCCTCGCCGCCGATGGCGTCGGTCGCGAGTTGGACGTGGCCCAGGCGATGCCATTTTTCACGGCTCACGGAACAGAGACATTCCTGGCACTTGACGACCATGAACCAGCCGCGCTCGGACAGCACGGGATAGCGTGCCAGCGCCGTTGCGCCGCACTCGGGGCACGCGCCGGTCACCGCTTCGCGGGCCTGCACGGGATTGGGGTCCGTCGGGCGCGGACAGGAATAGTTGCTCATGTGATTCTCCCCGGGGTGGTGCGCGGTGCGGCACGGCGGATGCGGACGCCCTCGGCGGGCCGGGGCGCGGAACAGGCCGGGATTCTGGCACGCGGCCGTGAAAGGCGGCAACGCGCGGCTGCTCAGATTAGGACTACGGAAGCCCCGCACGTGTCGCTGCGCCGCCCGCAAGCGGCGTCGCGCTTCGCGTCGCCGACGCTGCCGAGGGTGCGCACCCGCCCGTTGCCTGCATTTCGGATCGGCATGTCGCGCGCGCTGCGTGAGATCGTCGAGGTCCCCGCCCGCGGCCCGTCACGGTCGGCCCGGCGCGAACCCGCCGGGGCGGCGGTGCATTCCATGGTCGCGGCTACGGTTGAATTTCGCACCTTCACGGCTACACTGGCGCGTCCGTCCCCGGATCACCGCCTAGCCACGGTGTCACGCCCATGAACAAGCCTTCCGCCCCCGCCGTCGCGAGCGCTGCCGAAACGGCCGTCGACGCCGATCCGGTCTCGGCGCGTATCCGCGCGCGCATCCTCGCCGCCGGCCAGCGCTTCCATGCCAACGACAACATCGCCGATTTCATCGAGGCCGGCGAACTCGACGCGCTGCTGGCCGAGGTCGAGACGCGCATGCAGGGCGTGCTGGAAAGCCTCGTCATCGACACCGCGGGCGATCACAACACCCAGGAGACGGCCCACCGCGTGGCCAAGATGTTCCTCACCGAGGTGTTTCGCGGGCGCTATGCGGCGCCGCCCGCGGTCACCGAGTTTCCCAACGTCGAGCGCCTCAACGAGCTGATGATCGTCGGCCCCATCACCGTGCGCAGCACCTGCAGCCATCATCTCTGCCCGATCCTCGGCCGCCTCTGGATCGGGCTGATGCCGAACGAGCACTCCAACCTGATCGGCCTGTCGAAGTACAACCGCCTCGCCGACTGGGTCATGAGCCGGCCGCAGATCCAGGAGGAGGCCATCACCCAGCTCGCCGACCTGCTCATGGGCAAGGTCAGCCCGGACGGTCTTGCGGTGGTGTTCGAGGCCGACCACTTCTGCATGCACTGGCGTGGCGTGAAGGATACGGCGACCAAGATGGTCAACAGCGTCATGCGCGGCTCCTTCCTCAAGGACGCCGCACTCAGGCGCGAATTCCTCGCCCTCATCGACCTCAAGAGATAGCCATGCTCGTCCGCCTGCTCTACGCCAGTCGTCCCGTCGCACCGCTGTCCCAGGCCCTCATCGACGGCATCCTGGCGCAGTCCCTGCGCGCCAACCCACCGCGCGGCATCACCGGCATCCTCTGCTACAACGACCAGTTGTTCATGCAGGTGCTCGAAGGCGGGCGCGATGCGGTCAACGATCTCTACAACGCCATCGTGCGCGACGAGCGTCACCGCGAGGTGCGCCTGCTGGCCTACGACGAGATCGCCGAACGCCGTTTCGGTGGTTGGACCATGGGCTACGTCAACGTCGGCCGGATCAACCCGGCGCTGCTGCTCAAGTACGGCGAGAAGCCGGTGCTCGATCCTTTCGCGTGGTCGGGCCACGCCGCCCTCGCGCTGCTCGACGAGCTGATCGCCTCGGCCGCGGTGGTCAGCCGCGGCAGCTGAGGCCGGTCATCCGACCTCAGCGCGCCACCACCAGCCCGTAGTGCCACGGCGCCGCTGCGCCGAGTTCCACCGTCTGCGCGGCGCCGAAGCCGGCTGCCGCGGCCCAGGCCGCGACGTCGCTCGGCCGCGGCCGCATGGCCAGCGGTGGCCCGCGCGGCGTCTCGATGTCGCTGCGCCAGTGGATCACCGCCAGGCGTCCGCCCGGGGCGAGGGCGCGCCGGGCCGTGACCAGCAGCGTGGCGGGTTGTTCGACGTGGAGAATGTTGAAGGCCAGGGCGAGGGTGGCGCTGCCGGCGGCGAGGCCGCCGTCGTCGCCGGCGAGGAAATCGCACTGCCGGACACGGAGCGCGTCGAACCCGGCCGCGGCGGCGCGCGCGGCGAGCAGGGCGACGAGGTCCGGCTCGATGTCCAGTGCGTGCACGGCGCCGCGCGTGGCGGCCGCGGCGGCCAGCGCGAAGCCGCCGTAGCCGCTGCCGTAATCGACCACGGTGTCGTCGTCGCGCAGGCCGATGGCGGCGAGTATCGCCGGCGCATCGAAGAAGCTCGCCCACAAGGCTTCGGCCGGCATGCCGCTTTCGCGTCCCTTCATCGGCGCAGGACGTGCACGAGCAGGTTCAAGACCACGCTGACCAGCAGCAGCGAGGTGATGGGGAAGTAGAAACGTCCGCGCGGGCCCTCGATGCGGATGTCGCCGGGCAGGCGGCCGAACCAGCCGAACAGGCCGGGCGCGAAGTGCAGGGCGAGGCCGAGCGCGAGGAGCAGCGCACCCGCCGCGATCAGCCATTTACCCATGCGTGGTCGGGGTGGCCGGCACGCGCGACGGCGCTGGCGCTCAACCGCCCTCGATGGCGGGCAGGAAGCGGACTTCGCTGTCGGGCCCGATGGGCTCGACGAACCAGTCCTGGTAGATCTCGGTGTCGATGGCGACGGCGATGCCGCGCTCAAGGCGAGCGCGGATGCCGGGGAAACGTTGTTCGAGCTGGCGCATGAGTTCGCGCACGTCCCTGGCCGCGAACTCGTGCTCGGTCTCGCCAGCGGCGAAGGTGCGCGCTACCTCGAGGGGCAGGACGACCTTCGCCATGGCGTCGCGGCCGGCGTTTACTTGCCGTCGATGATCGACAGCAGGCGCACCGGCGACAGCGGCAGGTCCGCGCAGCGCTTGCCGATGGCATGCGAGACGGCGTTGGCCACCGCCGCCAGCGGCGGCACGATCGGGGTCTCGCCGACCCCGCGCACGCCGAACGGGTGACCGGGGTTGGGCACCTCGACCAGCACGGTGTCGATCATCGGCAGGTCGGAGGCGACCGGGATGCGGTAGTCGAGGAAGCCCGTGTTCAGCAGGCGACCGTCGTCGCTGTAGACGTACTCCTCGTTCAGCGCCCAGCCGATGCCCTGCACGGCGCCACCCTGCAGCTGGCCCTCGACGTAGCTCGGGTGGATGGCCTTGCCGACGTCCTGGATGGCGGTGTAGCGCAGCACCGTGACGTGGCCGGTCTCGGGATCGACCTCGACGTCGCAGATGTGCGTGCCGAAGCCCGGACCCGCGCCGGTGGCGTTGATGTTGGCCTTGCCCGAGATCGCGCCGCCGGTCTTGTCGGCCTTGGCCGCGATGTTGGCGATGGTCAGCGGCTTGTGCTTGTCGGACTCGATGCACACCGCCTGGCCGTCCTGCCATTCGACCTGCTCGAGATCGACGTCCCAGATCTTGGCCGCGCGGCGGCGCAGGTCGTTGACCGCGTCCTGGGCGGCCTCGATCACGGCCTTGCCGGTGGCGAAGGTCACGCGCGAACCGCCGGTCAGCATCGAGTAGGGCACCGACTCGGTGTCGGCGACGAGTGGCTTGATGCGCTCGTAGGGGATGCCGAGGACTTCGGCGGCCATCAGCGCCATCGAGGCGCGCGAGCCGCCGATGTCGGGGTTGCCGGTGGCGACGATGACGGTGCCGTCCTCGTTGACCATGACCTCGGCGCTGGAGGTACCACCGATGTTGAACCAGAAGCCGGACGCGATGCCGCGGCCCTGGTTGGGGCCCAGCGGGGCCTTCCACTGCGGCGAGTTCTTGGCCGCTTCCAGGGTTTCCTTGTAGCCGATGGGGCCGAACTTGACGCCGTAGGGGGCCTGGGTGCCCTCGACGGCGGCGTTCTTCAGGCGCAACTCGAGCGGGTCCATGCCGAGCTGCTCGGCCAGTTCGTCGACCGCCGATTCGACCGCGAAGGCGGCGACCGGCGCGCCCGGCGCGCGGTAGGCCGCGGCCTTGGGCCGGTTGACCACCACGTCCCAGCCGACGGCGTTGATGTTCTTGATGTCGTAGGGCGCGAAGCCGGTCATGCAGCCGAGCATCACCGGCGAGCCCGGGTAGGCACCGGCCTCGTAGGTCAGCTCCATGTCGCCGGCGACGATGGTGCCGTCACGCTTGGCGCCGAGCTTGACCCGTGCGCTACCGCCCGAGGTCGGGCCGGTCGCGCGCAGCACTTCGTCGCGGGTCATGACCATCTTGACCGGGCGGCCGGCCTTCTTCGCCAGCGCCACGGCCAGCGGCTCGAGGTAGATGACGGTCTTGCCGCCGAAACCACCGCCGATCTCGGCCGGGGTGACCTTGACCTTGGAGATCTCGATGCCGCAGATCTTGGCCACGTAGGCACGCACCATGAACTGGCCCTGGCTCGAGCACCACACGTTGACCATGCCGTCGGCGGTGATCGAGGCGACGCAGGCGTGCGGCTCGATGTAGCCCTGGTGGACGGTCTGGGTGGTGTAGGTGCGCTCGACCACGACGTCGGCCTGGCCGAAGCCGGCCTCGATGTCACCGAGTTTGAACTGGCTGCGGGCGGCGAGGTTGGAGGGCTTGTCGGGCTTGGGCTCGACGCCCTGGGTGAAGAGGTGCTTGTGCAGCACCGGGGCGTTCTTCTTCAGCGCCGCCTCGGCGGTCATGACCGGCTTCAGCACCTCGTACTCGACCTCGATCAGGCGCGCGGCCTGCTCGGCGATGTCCGCGCTGGTGGCGGCGACCGCGGCGACCACGTGGCCGTCGTAGTAGACCTTGTCGCGCGCGATGGTGTTGTGGGCCATGTCGTAGTAGCTGACCACGACCTCGCCGACGGCCTTGTCGTTGACGTCGATCTCGGGGAAATCGGCGCCGGTGACGACGGCCTTGACGCCCTTCAGCTTCAGCGCCTTGTCGACGTTGATCTTCTTGATCTTGGCGTGGGCATGCGGGCTGCGCACGGTGCGCGCGTAGATCATGCCGTTGGCCTTGAAATCGGCGCCGAAGTTGGCCTTGCCGGTCACCTTTTCCACGCCGTCCGGGCGCACGACGCGGGTGCCAATCTGTTTGAACTGGCGCCCGCTGTAATCGATGATCTTGCCGACGTTTTCTTCGTTACCCATGGCTCATGCTCCTCGCATTTCAGCGGCGGCGTTCATCACCGCGCGGATGATCTTGTCGTAACCGGTGCAGCGGCACAGGTTGCCGGCCAGCCAGTAGCGGACCTCGGTCTCGGTGGGGTCGGGGTTTTCCTCGAGCAGCGCCTTGGCCGCGACGATGAAACCCGGCGTGCACACGCCGCACTGCAGGGCGGCTTCGTCGAGGAAGTGCTTCTGCAGCGGGTGCAGCTCGTCGCCCTGGGCGACCCCCTCGATGGTGTCGATGGTGGCGCCGTCGGCTTCCACTCCGAGCACCAGGCAGGCGCAGACCAGGCGGCCGTTCAGCATGACGCTGCAGGCGCCGCAGTCGCCCGAGGCGCAGCCTTCCTTGCTGCCGGTCATCTGCAGCTCGTCGCGCAGGCAGTCGAGCAGGGTCTGCTGGGTGTCGCAGAGGAATTCGGCGGGGTCGCCGTTGATGGTGGTCGAGACGTGATGTTTGGCCATCGCGATGGTCCTCTCCTGATCAGGCTTGCGCGCGTTCGAGCGCGATGCGGGCGGCACGCTTGGCGAGCACCCCGGCGACCTTGGTGCGGTACTCGATGGTGCCGCGCTTGTCGTCGATGGGATTGCACGCCGCGCGGCACGCGGCCGCCATGGCTTCGAGCGCGTCGTCGTCGAGCTTGCTGCCGACGAGCGCCTTGCCCGCGGCCTTGACCAGCAGGGCCTTGGGTGCGACCGCGCCGAGCGAGACCCGTGCATCGGTGCACACGCCCTTGGCGTCGAACTCGAGGCTGACCGCCGCGCCGACCACCGCGATGTCCATCTCGGTACGCGGGATCATGCGCAGGTACGCATCGCCCGCGTGCTTGGGACGCTTGGGCAGGAAGAAGCTGACGACGAACTCGCCCGGCTTGAGGGTGGTCTTGCCCGGGCCGGCGACGACGTCCTCGACCTTCGCTTCGCGGGTGCCCTTGGGCCCGGCGATCTTGCAGGTCGCGCCGGCCGCGATGAGGCCGGGCACGCTGTCGGCGGCGGGCGAGCCGTTGCACAGGTTGCCGCCGAGCGAGGCACGGCCCTGGATCTGCGTCGAGCCGATCAGCTCGAGGCCCTCGAGCACGCCGGGCCAGGCCTTGCGGAAGGCCTTGTTGGCGCCGAGCTCGGCCCCTGAGACGGCGGCGCCGACGCGGAAGCCACCGTCTTCACGCTTGACGGCGCTGAGCTCGGGAATGTGCTTGATGTCGACGATGAGCGCGGGGCGCACCATGCCGGCACGAAGCTGGACGAGGAGGTCGGTACCTCCCGCGAGAACCTTGGCACGGCCTTTGGCGCCGGCCAGGCATTTGACCGCTTCCTTGACCGTCTGCGGTGTAGCGAACTGGATTTCGGACACGTTCCCCCCGAATGACATTCCTGTGGACCGGAAGCGGGGATTCTACACGCCTTCTCCGCGCGGAATAGATGCAGGCGCGGACATAATCCGCGCCTTGGCCGGTGCGCGCCGCCTCAACCGGGCAGGGCGAGCACGTTCTTGGCAATGATGTTGCGCTGGATTTCGTTCGAGCCACCGTAGATGGTGGCCGGACGGGCGTTGTAGAACTGGCTCATGACGTCGACCTCGGCGTCGCCGACGGCGAACTTGCCGGTCACCGCGCCCTCCGCCCCGGCGGCCTCGACCATCAGCTCGGACAGGCGGGCGAAGGTCTCCGTGCCCCAGATCTTGAGCAGCGAGACGTCCGGCCCGAGCGCCTCCCCCCGGCGCACGATGTCGGCGAAGCGCTGGTAGGTGGTCTCGAGGTCGAGGACGTCGAGCTTGAGCCGGGCCAGGCGCTCGGCGAAGGCCGGATCGCCGTCGAGGCCGCCGGCCTCGGCCATCACTTCCAGGCGCTTCAAGCAGTACTGCGACTGCTTGGGACTGCCGATGAAGATGCGTTCGAAGCCGAGCAGCGCCTTGGCGATGGTCCAGCCCTTGTTGATGCCGCCGACCAGGCAGTCGGCCGGCACGCGCACGTCGTCGAGGAAGACCTCGCAGAACTCCTCGTGGCCGGCGATGTTGCGGATCGGGCGGATGGTCACCCCGGGCTGCTTGAAATCGATGAGGAAGAAGCTGATGCCCTCCTGCTGCTTGCCTTCCTTCGAGGTGCGGGCGAGGCAGAACATGTGGGTGGCGTCCTGGGCCAGGGTGGTCCAGGTCTTCTGGCCGTTGATGACGAACTCGTCGCCGTCGGCCACCGCCTCGGTGCGCAGGCTGGCGAGATCGGAGCCGGCATTGGGCTCGGAGTAGCCCTGGCACCAGACGTTTTCGCCGGCGAGGATGGGCGGCAGGTAGCGCGCGCGCTGTTCCTCGGTACCGTGGCGGATGAGCAGCGGGCCGACCATCTGGATGCCCATGTCGGGTGCGCGGCCGACCCCCCAGCGCTCCTGCTCCTCGATGAAGACGAGGAGCTTCGCCGGCGACAGGCCCATGCCGCCGTGTTCCGCCGGCCACGCCGGCGCGACCCAGCCCCGGGCCGACAGCTTGAGGTACCAGGGCTTGATCTCGGCCCAGCGCGGCCGGGCGCTGGGGTAGCGCATCGCGGCCGGGTACTCGGTCTCGAAGAAATGGCGCACGACGCGGCGGAAGTCGACGTCCGAGAGCTTGTCCCACTCGCCGTTCGGCGGCGCCGGTGGCAACGTCTCAGGGCGCGTGTCGAGGCTGTCGTCGGCGGCCTCGAGCAGCTCGGCGAGACGGCGCAGGTGGAAGGTCGCGGTGCCGTGGCGCGCGGACAGCACCAGTGCGCGGTTGAGATAGAGGCCGACGTTGCACTCGTCGGTATAGCCGATGCCGCCGTGCAGCTGCACGGCCTGGCGGGTGATCAGCAGGGCCGCCTCGTTGGCCCGGTACTTGGCCCGGCTCGCCGCCACCGCGCGCGCAGTGGCGTCGCCGGCGGCGTCGAATTCCGCCAGCGCCTCGTCGAGCACGCTGCCGGCCATGATCATCTGGATGTAGAGATCGACCGCGCGGTGCTGCAGGGCCTGGAAGCTGCCGATGGGGCGGCCGAACTGCTGGCGGGTCTTGAGGTAGTCGAGGGTGATGGCGAAGGCCTGCTCGGCGAGGCCGACCAGGTAGGCGGCGCAGCCCAGCGTGGCATGGCCGCGGGCGCGCGCCACGGCCGCACTCACCGCGTCGCCGCGGCCGAGCAGGCGCGCCGCGCCGAGCCGGGTGGCGGCGAAGGCGAGGTCGCCGGCATTGCTGCCGTCGGCCAGCGCGCGCGTCGTGCAGGTCACGCCGGGGTCCGCGGCCGTGACCAGGAACAGTGCCGGCGCGCCGTCCAGTTCGGCCACCACCAGCCAGCCGTCGGCGGCCGCTGCCAGCGGCACCTGGCGCAGGCGTCCGTCGAGCACGAAACCGTCGGCGGCGGCACTGGCGCGTGGCGGCGTGGGCGGCGTGCCGACGAACTCGCCGGGCTCGGCCAGGGCGGCGACCAGCAGGCGTTCGCCGGCCACGATCTCGCCGAGCACGGCGGGCGGTTCGGGCAGTGCGCTGAGCAGGGCGACCGCACCGACCGCGCATTCGAGCACGGGCTCCGGCGCGGCAACGCTGCCGAGGCGGCGGCACACCGTGCCCACCGCGCGCGCGCCGAGGTCGAGACCGCCGGCCGCCTCGGGCGCGAGGATCGCCGCCCAGCCGAGTTCGCACATCTCGCGCCAGGCGGCGCCGTCGAACGGTGGTGTCGCGCCGCGCAGCGTGCGTACGCGAGCGACGTCGAGGGCGCGCGCGCAGAAATCGGCGGCGCTGTCGTCGAGCATGGCGATGGTGTCGTGGTCGGCTTCGGCGCCGGTCGGTGCGGCTTGGCTCATGGTGTGCGGTCTCCGGACGCTTGCGGTCGAACGTGCGATGATAAATCCACTGGCGGGGGGAGAGATCGTCGGTGTCGTCCTGACCCGCAACCCGCCGCCGCGGTCGTTCAGTCGTGCGGGAGGAATACGTGAACCCGGAAGTCGTCAAGCTCGAGCTCGTCGAGGAGCACATCGCCGTCGTGCGCTTCGCCAACCCACCGGTCAATGCCCACAGCCAGCAGCTGCTGGCCGAGGTCGCCTGGACCTTCGACACCGTCAGCGATCGCGACGACATCCGTGCCGTCGTGCTGACCGGCGAAGGCAAGTGTTTCTGCGCCGGGGCGGACATCAAGGAACGCGTGGGCAAGACGCGCGAGGCCGGCGATCACTGGCAGAACAGCCGCCGCGCCCGCGAGGCCTACCACAGCATCATGGAATGCCAGAAGCCGGTCATTGCCGCCATCAACGGCCCGGCGCTGGGCGGCGGCCTGGCGCTGGCGGCGAGCTGCGACATCCTGGTGGCGAGCGAGCTGGGCTGTCTCGGCCTGCCCGAGATCAACGTCGGCCTGCTCGGCGGCGGTCGCCACTGCCAGCGCCTGTTCCCGCATTCGCGGCTGCGCCGCATGATGCTGACCGGCCTGCGCGTGTTCGGGCCCGAGCTCTACCGCCTCGGCGTGGTCGAGGCCTGTACCACGCCGGCGGAACTCATGGACACGGCGCTCGGCATCGCGCGTGAGATCGCCGGCAAGAGCCCGGTGGCAACGAAGCTCGCCAAGCACGCGCTCAACCAGATCGAGGAGATGAGCCTGCGCGACGGTTACCGCTTCGAGCAGAGCATGACCGGCGAGCTGAGCAAGACCGAGGATTCGAAGGAGGCCATGCGCGCCTTCGTCGAGAAGCGCCCGCCGGTATTCCAGGGGCGCTGAACGCACGCGGCGGACGGCACCGCGCGGGTGCCGTCGGCGCTGACGACGCCCTCGAGCCGGGCGGCGGCGACGCGCCCACGCCGTACAGCCGAGCACGCCGGCGATGAAGACATCGGGCAGTACGGCCGGACTGCTGAGGTAGTCGCGGAAATCGTTACCGCCCGTGAAGAGGGTATGCAGGCCGTGGGTGTCTGCGCTGCCGCCGCGCGAGGCGAGGTACCGGGCGGTCAGCGACGTGCCGATGAACTGCCGGCCGACGCTGCTGGTGCCGGTGAGGTCGGCACTCACCGCCCCGCCGATGGCAAAGTTGTTCACGCCCCAGGTTGCCGACTGAGCGAGTGCCTGGGCGGCGACGCAGGCCCAGGTCGGGCCGTTGGAAAAGCTGTGCCGGCACGAAGCGGCTCGGGGCGGCAAGAAATGCGCCACGAAATTTTGCAATCCGCGAAACCGGGGCTTAGGGCGCACGCGCCTGGGCAGGGTCGGCCAGGTGGCGCGGAAAATGTAAAAAATCTCAGAATCCGGCGCGGCGCAGCGGGCGCATTTTATCGCGAATTTTACAGGGGCCTCCTGCGCTCGGTGTCGCCCGCGGGGGACCCCCGATCGATCTGCTAGGCTTAGCCGCCTGCCGGGCTGACCGCAGGCCGACGACGACCGGGCCCTGAACATGACCACCGACGCCAATTCCCCGCTGCGCACCCTGCCCGGCATCGACGAGCTGCTGCGCGACGCGGCGGCCGGCGTGCTGATCGAGGCCTACGGGCGCTCGCTGGTCGCCACGGTCGCGCGCGAGGCGGTCGCCGCGTCGCGCGCTGCACTCGCCGCCGGCGAAGCGCGGGAAGCTGATGCCGCGGGCCTGCTCGATGCCATCGCGGCGCGCCTCGCCGCGCTCATGCAGCCGACCCTGGTACCGGTGCTCAACCTCACCGGCACGGTGCTCCACACCAACCTCGGCCGCGCGCCCTTGCCGGAGGAGGCCATCAGCGCCATGACGGCAGTGGCGAGCGGCGCGTCCAACCTCGAATTCGATCTCGCGCGCGGCCGCCGCGGCGACCGCGACAGCCTGGTCGAGGACTGGATCTGTCGCCTCACCGGGGCCGAGGCCGCGACCGTGGTCAACAACAATGCCGCCGCCGTGCTGCTGGTGCTGAACACCCTCGCGCGCCGCCGCGAAGTGCCGGTGTCGCGCGGCGAGCTGGTCGAGATCGGCGGTGCCTTCCGCGTGCCGGACGTGATGGCCCGGGCCGGCGCGAAGCTGGTCGAGGTCGGCACCACCAACCGCACCCATCGCGCCGATTTCGCCCAGGCCATCGGCCCGCGTACCGCGGCGTTGATGAAGGTGCACACCAGCAACTACGTCATCGAAGGCTTCACCGCCGCGGTCGCGGAGCGCGAGCTGGCCGCGCTCGCCCACGCGCACGACCTGCCCTTCGTCGTCGACCTCGGCAGCGGCACCCTGGTCGACCTGAGCGCCTGGGGGCTGCCGCGCGAGCCGACCGTGGCCGAGGCCCTGGCCGCCGGCGCCGACCTCGTCACCTTCAGTGGCGACAAGCTGCTCGGCGGGCCGCAGTGCGGCATCGTCGCCGGCCGCGCCGAGCTGGTGCGAAAAGTGAGGAAGAATCCGCTCAAGCGCGCCTTGCGCGTCGACAAGCTGACCCTGGCCGCGCTCGGTGCGGTGCTGCGCCTGTATGCCGACCCGGCGAGCCTGGCCACGCGCCTGCCGACCCTGCGCCTGCTCAGCCGCAGCCAGGCCGACATCCAGGCCCAGGCGGCACGCCTGCGCGCGCCGCTCGCCGTCGCGCTGGGCACCGGCTACGCCGTCGAGGTCGTCGCCTGCACCAGCCAGATCGGCAGTGGCGCACTGCCGATCGAGAGCCTGCCCAGCGCCGGCCTCGCGGTGCGCCGGCCGGGTGCCGGCGGCCGTGCGCCCGAACGCCTGGCGGCGCGCTTCCGTGCCCTGCCGCTGCCGGTCGTCGGCCGCGTCGCCGACGGTGCGCTGGTGTTCGACCTGCGCTGCCTCGACAACGAGGCCGGCTTCACCGACCAGCTGGCGCTGCTGGGCAGCGCGGAGACGACCGCGTGATCGTCGCCACCGCGGGCCACGTCGACCACGGTAAGACCCTGCTGGTCAAGGCGCTCACCGGTACCGATACCGACCGCCTGCCGGAAGAGAAAGCGCGGGGCCTGACCATCGATCTCGGCTTCGCCTACCGTGACCTCGGCGACGGTTCGGTGACCGGCTTCGTCGACGTGCCCGGCCACGAGAAATTCATCCGCACCATGGTCGCCGGGGTGAGCGGCATCGACGTGGTGTTGTTCATCGTCGCCGCCGACGACGGCCCCATGCCGCAGACCGCCGAGCATCTCGCCATTCTCGACCTGCTCGGGGTCACCCGCGGGGTGGTGGCGCTGACCAAGATCGATCGCGTGGAGGCGGCGCGCGTGGCCGAACTCGAGGCGCGCTGTGCCGCGCTGCTGGCGCCGACCGCGCTCGCCGGCAGCCCGGTGGTGCCGGTCTCGGCGGTCACCGGCGAGGGCATCGAAACGTTGCGCGAGCACCTGCTGGACTGCGCGCGCCGCCTGCCGCCGCGCGCGGTGACGGGCAATTTCCGCCTGGCCGTCGATCGCAGTTTCCTGCTCAAGGGGGCTGGGCGGGTGGTCACCGGCACGGTGTTCAGCGGCGCGGTCGAACTCGAGGCCGCGGTCGTCCACCTGCCGCACGGCGGCGAGCTGCGCGTGCGCGGCATCCATGCCCAGAACCGCGAGGCTGCGCGTGCCCAGGCCGGGCAGCGCTGCGCGCTCAACCTCGCCGGTGCCGGCCTGCGCGATCACGAGCCGAAGCGTGGCGACTGGATCGTGGCGGCGCCGGCGGCCTGCGTCAGCCGCCGCCTCGATGCCGACATCCGCGTGCTGGCGAGCGAGTCGCGCGCGCTCGCCAACCGCACGCCGGTGCACGTGCACATCGGCGCGACCGACGTCACCGGGCGCGTCGTCACCTTCGACGGCCGCGCCATCGAAGCGGGCGCGAGCGCACCGGTGCAGTTGCTGCTCGACCGCGAGCTGCACGCGGTGCGCGGCGACCACCTGGTGCTGCGCGACCAGTCGGCACGGCGCACGCTCGGCGGCGGCGTGGTGCGCGATCCGTTGCCGGAAATCCGCGGCCGCTCGCGGCGCGAGCGCCTGGCCATGCTCGAGGCGATGTGCGCGGAGCCGCTCGAGGCCGCCTTCGCCGCCGCGCTGGCGGCCCAGCCGGGCGGGGTCGACCTGACCCGCTTCGCCCAGGCCTGGAACCTCGAACCCGCCGCCGCGGCGGCCTTGCCGGCGACGGCGGCAGCCGTGGTCATCGAGCACGCGGGGCGACGCCTCGCCTTCGACCACGCGCGCTGGAGTGCGCTGACCGCCGCGGTCGCGCCGGCCCTCGCGGCCTGGCATGCCGCGCAACCCGACCGCCCCGGGGCCAGCGTGGCCGAGCTGGCCGACCGCCTCGCCGAGCCGGTACCGGCGCAATTGCTGGCACTGGTCATCGAGGCCTGCGTCGCGGCCGGCACGGTCGAGCGCGTCGGTGGCCTGCTGCGCCGGCCCGGCCACGCGGTCAAGCGCTCGGCGGCCGACGAGGCCCTGTGGCGCCGCGTCGAGCGCCTGCTCGACCGCGCCGATCTCAAGACGCCGGTGGTGCACGACATGCTCGAAACCCTGCGCATCGAGCTCAAGCCCCTGCAGGCCTTCCTCGCGCGCTCGGCGCAGCAGGGCTACCTGGTGCGCATCAGCGACAAGCGCTACATGCTGCCGGGGAGCGTCGCGCGGCTGGAGGCGATGGTGCGGGACATCGCCGCGGCGCGCCCGGACGGCGTGTTCTCGGTAGCCGACTTCCGCGACGCCAGCGGCATCGGCCGTAATGCCGTGGTCGAGATCCTGGAATACTTCGACAAGGTCGGCGTGACGCGCCGGCACGGCCAGGTCCGCATCGTCCTGCGCGGATCCTGAACCCACAGGGGAGGGGAGAGATGGACCAGCACATCGATCGCGAGACCGCCGCGGGGCGCGTCTGCGGACGCTACGACAGCCGCTTCGGCGCCGTCGTCGCGGCCTTCGTCGACAACTTCGAACGGCGCGACGAAGTCGGCGCGAGTTGCGCGTTGACGCTCGAGGGGCGCACCGTCGTCGACCTGTGGGGCGGGCACACCGCGCGTGGCGGGACGCCGTGGCAGGCCGACACCCTGTGCACGGTGTTCTCCTCGACCAAGGGCGCGATGGCGCTGTGCGCGCACCTGCTCGCCGACCGCGGCCAGCTCGACCTCGACGCCCCGGTCACCGACTACTGGCCCGAGTTCGGCCAAGGCGGCAAGGAGGCGGCGCGTGTCGCCATGACCCTCGACCATTCCGCCGGCGTGCCGCACGTGCGCGGCAAGGTCAAGGCGGACGGCTTTTACGACTACGACTACATGGTCGAGCGCGTCGCCGCCGAACCGGCCTTCTGGGAGCCGGGCACGCGCGGTGGTTACCACGCCATCAGCATGGCCTGGACGGTGGGTGAACTGGTCCATCGCGCCAGCGGGCGCCGCCTGGGACGCTATTTCGACGACGAGGTCGCGCGCCCGCTCGGCATCGATTTCTGGATCGGCGCGCCGGCCGCGGTCGAGTCGCGCATCGCGTCGATGATCGCCGCCGAACCCGACGAGCCGTGGCTCGCCACCCGCTTCGTGCAGGCCGCGCTGGCCGCGGCCGAGACGCCGACCAAGCTCTTCATGCGCGACTTCCTGCTCGTCGACGCCAACGCGCCGGCCTGCCACCGCGCCGAGATCGGCTCGGCCAACGGCATCACCAACGCGCGCGGCCTGGCCGGCATGTACGCGCCGCTCGCCAACGGCGGCAGCCTGGGCGGGGTGCGCCTGGTCGGCGCCGACACCCTGGCGCGCATGGGCCGGGTGTCGATGGCCTCGCACGACGACGCCACCCTGCTGGTGCCGACGCGCTTTGCCCTCGGTTACATGAAGTCGATGGACAACCGGCGCGTGCCGAACGTGGTCAATTCGAGCGTGATCCTGTCCGAGGCCGCCTTCGGTCACGTCGGCGCCGGCGGTTCGCTCGGCTTCGCCGATCCCGAGTGCCGCCTGAGTTTCGGCTACGTCATGAACCGCATGGGGACCGGCATCCTGCTCAACGACCGCGGCCAGGCGCTGGTCGATGCCGCCTACACCGCGCTCGGTCACCGCTCGAACGCGGCCGGCGTGTGGATGGCCTGACGGCTCGCTGAGGGCTTCGCCGCGTGAACGCCGTCGTCGTCACCGCCGGCCTGGTGCTGACGGCGGTGGTGGTCATCACCGTCGTCGTGTGGCGACTGGCGCGGCGCGAGCGTGCCGCCGAGGAGGGCCGCGCGGCGGCCCTGGCGGACTACCTCGGGGTGCCGCTACACCGCCTGCCGCGTGGTGGACAGAGCGTGCCGCTGGAGTTCGGTGGGGCGGCGCTGACCGTCCACTGGCGCCCCGCCGACCGCCGCCAGCGCGGCCGCTTCGAACTGCGCGTGGCGCTCGCCCATGCGGTCGAACTCGAAGTGCGCAACGAACGCCGCGCCGAGCGTATCGGCAAGCAGCTGGGCCTGGTGCGCGAGGTGCAGAGCGGCGACGCACGCTTCGACGCGCGCTGTTTCGTCGATACCGCGCAGGTCGACTTCGCCCGTCGCTACCTCGCCGAGCCGGCGCGGCGCGCGCACATCCTGGCCCTGCTCGAGGCCGGTTTCGACGTCGTCCGTCTCGATGCCGACGGCGTCGCCGCGATCATCGGCGAGCCCGGCCTGAGTCGCCCCGACGCGGTGCGCATGCCGCCGGCGGCGCTGGCCACGGCCCTGCACGCCCTCGCCCAGGGCCTGCCACGCAGTGGCACCCTGGTCGGCCAGCGTCGCGCCTGGCGCCGCCATCTCGCCGTCGTCTATGCCGGGCTCGGCCTGCTCGTCGCCGCCGGCCTGGGCGGCTTCGTCTACGTGCAGCCGCGTTATCCCGTGCTGGACGGTTTCGCCTTCCTGCGTTTCAGCCTGCTCGTGTCGGGGCCTGCGACCGTGCTGCTGGGCGCGCTGGTGATCGCGGTGCTGCGCGGCCATTCGTCCTCGCTGCGCCACTGCTTCGCGGCGCTGGCGCTGGTGGTCACCGCGGGCCCGGCCGGCGGCTGGGCCGGCGCGCTGGTAGCCAACGCCGAGCTCGATGCCGCGCCGCCACAGGCGCGCGTGGTGCCGGTCACGGGGCGGCGCCTGCGCCATGTCAAGAACGGTACGGTCCACTACGTGCGCGTGGTGAGCTGGCGGCCGGGCCACAGCCACGAGGAATTCCGCGTGCCGGAGGCGGTCTACGCCGCGGTGCGGCCGGGGCGCGACGCCATGCGCGTCGTCACCGGCCCGGGGCGTTTCGGCTTCGAGTGGTATGTCGCGCATGACCTCGTGCGCGGCATGCCGGCGCCGGACGGCAGCGGGCCGACCCTCGGCGCGGGCGCGGCGCTGCCCGAGTTCCAGGTCGATTGAGGGAATTGCCACACGTCGGCGGTGGCCCTACGCGTCGACGCGCTGGTAGGATTCCAGGTGGAAGAGCATCGCCACCCGGTGGGGCGCCCGGTCTTCAAAACCGGTGGGACGGTCACAAGCCGTCCGGGAGGTTCGACTCCTCCCTCTTTCGCCAGATTCCACAACGCGCCCCGGAGGGCCTCGAGATGACCTTGCAAGCGAAACTCGATGAGATCAAACAGGGCGCGATCAAGATGATCCCGGCCGACAAGTTCGCCGTCATGGAAGGCGCGACCAAGGCCCTGCGCGCCTCGGGCATCCTCGACGGTGTGATCCGGGTCGGAGCCAAGCTGCCGCCCTTCGCCCTGGCCAACCAGTCCGGCGCGGTCATCCGCTCGGAAGACCTGCTGCAGCGTGGCGCCATCGTGCTGACGGTGTTCCGCGGCCACTGGTGACCCTACTGCAATGTGGAGCTGTATGCTCTGCAGGAAGTTCTCGATCGCTTCTCCGCGCATCCCGCGACCCTGGTCGCGTTGACCCCGCAGCTGCCCGAACACAGCGCGGCGATGGTCGCCAAGCATGGCCTCGACTTCGACATCCTGAGCGATCCGGGTAATGCCTACGCGGCCGAACTCGGCCTGCGCTTCGCCCTGCCCGAGGCGCTGCGTGCCATCTACAGCGCCTTCGGCATCGACCTGCCGAAATGCAACGGCGAGGGCAGCTGGACCTTGCCGATGCCGGGCCGCATCGTGGTCGGCGCCGACGGCGTGGTGAAGCACGTCGACGTCGACCCGGATTACACCGTGCGCCCCGAGCCGGATACCACGCTGGCCGCCCTGGCCGGCGCGTAGAGTCCGGCGGGTAGGACGAATCCTAAAGCGGATTCCGGCCGCCCCGGCGGACGGAATCCGGCGTCGGATCCTTCGTAGACTCCGCGCTCGGCGACGCTGGCCGGGTACCTGCCGTCCCGGCACGATGAGCGTGTCCGTCGCGCCGTCCGGCGCGCCCGGCTGACCGCATCCTCCAGCGTTTGGTTTCCCCGTGCGTGACGGGGCCGGCGCGGTCGCGCCCGCTCCCGGGAGTAACGATGAGCGCGAGAACCCTGACTCAGGCCTTCACGGCCAATTTCCTCGGCCACGCGCCCGGCTGGTACAAGGGCAGCATCCTCGGCTTCCTGTTGTTGAACGCCCTGCTGGTGGCGACGGTGGGCAAGGTCGCCGCGGGCTGGGCCCTGATCGGCGAGTTCATCTTCTGCCTGGTGATGGCGCTCAAGTGCTACCCGCTGCAGCCCGGCGGGCTGCTCATGATCGAGGCGGTGTTGCTCGGCCTGACCAGCGCCGCGTCGGTCTACGAGGAATCGCTGCACAACTTCCCGGTGATCATGCTGCTGATGTTCATGGTCGCCGGCATCTACTTCATGCAGGAACTGCTGCTGTTCACCTTCACCCGCATCCTGCTCGGGGTGCGCTCGAAGGCCCTGTTGTCGCTGCTGTTCTGTTTCGCCGGGGCCTTCCTCTCGGCCTTTCTCGACGCCCTGACCGTGACCGCGGTGGTGATGAGCGTCGCCGCCGGCTTCTACACCGTCTATCACCGCGTCGCCTCGGGGCGCGGCCAGCACGGCGATCACGATCCCACCGACGACGGCCACGTCGGCGAACTGCACCGCTCCGACCTCGACGAGTTCCGCGCCTTCCTGCGCAACCTGGTCATGCACGCAGCGGTCGGCACCGCGCTGGGCGGCGTGTGCACCCTGGTCGGCGAGCCGCAGAACCTCATCGTCGGCGCCGAGGCCGGCTGGCATTTCGCCGAGTTCTTCGTGCGCGTGGCGCCGGTGTCGATGCCGGTGCTGGCGCTCGGGCTCCTGACCTGCGGGCTGCTCGAACGTACCGCCCTGTTCGGCTACGGCGCCCAACTACCGGCCCCGGTGCGCGACATCCTGGCCGAGCACGAAGCGCGTGCCGCCGATCGCGACGTGCGCACCACCGCGCGCCTGCTGGTGCAGGGCACGGCGGCGGTGTTCCTGATCTTCGCCCTGGCCTTCCACCTCGCCGAGGTCGGCATCATCGGCCTGACCATCATCGTGCTGCAGACGGCCTTGAACGGGGTCACCGAGGAATCGCGCCTCGGTCATGCCTTCGAGGCGGCGATGCCCTTCACCGGGCTGTTGGTGGTGTTCTTCGGCGTGGTCGCGGTGATCGGCGACCAGCACCTGTTCCGCCCGCTCATCGACTGGGTGCTGGCGCTCGATGCCAAGCAGCAGGCCAGCGCCTTCTTCCTCGCCACCGGGCTCCTGTCCTCGATCAGTGACAACGTCTTCGTCGCCACCATCTACATCACCGAAGTGAAGAACGCGCTCGATCTCGGCCACATCACCCGCGAGCACTTCGACGTGCTGGCAGTCGCCATCAACACCGGCACCAACCTGCCCAGCGTGGCGACCCCCAACGGCCAGGCCGCCTTCCTGTTCCTGCTGACCTCGGCGCTGGCGCCGCTGATCCGGCTGTCTTACGGGCGCATGGTGTGGATGGCGCTGCCCTACACGGTGGTGCTCACCCTCGGCGGCCTGGCCTGCGTGCTCGAGTTCCTGTGACGACCCGCGCCGCGCGCGGCCCGCTCAGTCGCTGAACACCAGCGGCCCGGCGCCGGCGCCGACCGTGCCGATGTCGGTGGCCTCGGCGTAGCCCGCCGCGCGCAGCGCGCCGAGGCAGTCGACGGCGCGCTCGGCGGGGATGGCGGCGAGCAGGCCGCCGGCGGTCTGCGGGTCGAAGGCGAGGTCGTAGCGCGCGCCGCAGGCGGCCGAGTGGCGCGCGGTGACGGCACGTTCGGCGCGGCGGTTCTCGGCCAGCAGGGTGCTGGCGACGGCGTCGCCGGCCAGGGTCTCGGCGCCGGCGTAGAGCGGCAGGCGGCCCAGCGCGACCTCGGCGGCATGGCCGTCGAGCATTTCCAGCAGGTGGCCGGCGAGGCCGAAGCCGGTGACGTCGGTCATGGCGTGGGCGCCGTGCGCGACCAGGCAGCGCGCGGCGGCGGCATTCGATTGCACCATGCGCTCCAGCGCCGCCTC
Source organism: Gammaproteobacteria bacterium (assembly GCA_024235015.1). Lineage (GTDB taxonomy): Bacteria > Pseudomonadota > Gammaproteobacteria > JACKNG01. Next base: position 800,113 of record JACKNG010000001.1, on the reverse strand, counting down.
CAGCCAGCGCGCCCGTGCCAGGCCGCGCATGGCGGCAGCGAACAGCACCCCGGTGCCGAGTGCGCGCGTCAGTACGAGCACGTCACCGGTCCGGACGCCACGCTTGCCGACGAGCTGTCCCGGCGCGACGTAGCCGTTGACGGCGAAGGCGAGGCTGAGCTCGGCGCCTTCGCCGGTATGGCCGCCGACCAGCGCGGTGTCGGCGGCGGCGAAGACCTCGATGGCGCCGCGCAGGACATGGACCAGGTCGCCGTGCAGGCGCGCCGGCGCGGCGTAGGGCAGGGTGACCAGGGCGAGCGCGCTCTGCGGCGTCGCGCCCATGGCGTAGACGTCGTTCAGGGCATGCTGGGCGCCGACCCGGCCGAGCATCCAGGGATCGTCGAGGAAGGCGCGGAAACCGTCGACGGTGTGCACGGCGAGATGCCCGGCGGGGATGCGCACGACCGCGGCATCGTCAGCCTCGGCGATCCCCAGCACGACGTCCTCGCGCGCCGCGGCGTCGAGCGTGGCCAGCGCGTCGCGCAGGATGTCGGCGCCGATCTTGGCCCCGCAACCGCCGCAGCGCATGGCCTCGGTGGCGTCGTCGTCCGTCGCTGCGCCGGCCGCGTCCATCTGCGGCAGTTCGCGGTAGCGCCGCATGAAGCGTCGATCGATCCAGTCCTTCCAGCGCCACGCCCACGTGCCGCCGGCGGCGAAGCGGCCGCGCGAGGCGACGGCATGGCGCGCGCCGGTGGAGATGAGACTCAGGAACTCGCGTTGCGGGGTGAAGGGCCGCGGCGCTTCGCCGCGACAGGCGCGGCGCAGGTTGTCGGCCAGCGGCGGACCCTGGCGCACGGCGAACACGCCCGACTTGGGCCGCGGGTGGGGGCCGACGGCAGCGACGTCGCCGGCGGCGAAGATACCGGGCCAGGCGATGGCCTGCAGGCTGGCGTCGACGCGGATGAAGCCGCGTTCGTCTACCGCGAGGCCGGCCGCGGCCGGCCACGCCGGCGCCGCGGCGTGAGTCACCCACAGGACGGTGTCGAGGTCGAGACGGCGGCCGTCGTGGGCGGTGACACCGCGGTCATCGACCGCGGCGACTTCGAAACCGTCCAGCACGTCGATCCCGGCGCGGGCGAGCGCGGTACGGAAGCGGCGGCGTGCGCCGGCATTGTGGCCGGGCAGGATGTCGGCGCCGCTGCCGACGAGGCGGTAGGCGAGGGCGTCGTCGCCGAGCGGATGGCGGCCGCGCAGGCCCTCGCGCACGGCGAGCACCAGTTCGCAGCCGCCGGCGCCGGCGCCGACCACGCCGATGGTGAGCGGCCGCGTGCTGGCCATGACTTCCTCGCACAGGGCCTGCCAGCGGGTATTGAAGTTGCTCACCGGCTTGACCGGCACGGCGTGGGCGGCGGCGCCGGGCACGGCCATCGCCGGCGCCGAGCCGGTGTCGATGCTGAGCACGTCGAAATCGATCGGCGGGCGCTCGCGGCACAGCACGCGGCGGGCGACGAGGTCGAGGCCGACGACCTCGTCGCGGTACAGCCGGGCGTTTGCGAAACGGGTCAGCGGCGCGAGGTCGATGTGGACCTCGTCGAAGCCGTAGTGGCCGGCGACCAGGCCCGGCAGCATGCCGGAATAGGGCGTGTGGGTGTCGCGGCTGACGAGGGTGATGCGCACCCCGGGTTCGGGCCGCATGCCGAAACGGCGCAGCACCTCGACATGGGCGTGGCCGCCGCCGATCAGTACGAGATCCTGCTTGACGGGGGCGGCTTGCATGGCGGGTCGGGTGGCGGGCGGCCTCGGCTTCCGGGCCGCGCAGCATAACCCAGGGCAGCCCGGTACACGCGGGCGGGGCGCACCGGGGGCCGCGCGGCGAAGCGCGGCCAGCGCCGCGCGGGTGGCTTGCCCGCTGGCGCTACGCCCCGGCGTGGTGGCGGGCCTCTGCCGCCGATCTCAACGTGCGGTGTGCGGGCTCACCCAGTCGTCGCCGCCCTGGCCGGCTTCGTAGCGTGCGAGGCCGCCGGCCTGTTCGATCTCGGTCATCGCCGCGGTCGTGAACTCGGCACCTGGGCCATCGCCGGCAATGACGAACATCAGCACCGAGTAGGCATCCGCCGGACCCTCGGTGATGTTCTCGAAGCGGCGGATGACCCCCGGCGGAAAGGAGATGACGTCGAGCGGGTCGAGGTCGGCGTAGTCGACGCTGCCGTCGGCATTCTCCCAGCTCGCGCGCCAGCGCCCGGTCATGGCGATGAAGGTCTCGTTGGTGTCGTGGTTGTGCATCATCGGGCCCTTGCCCGGCAGCGCCTCGCAGTAGCCGAGATTGAAGCCTTCCGAGATCTTGATCGCCGACATGCGCGCGGCCTTGGCGCCGACCGGCGAGGTCATGCCGCCGTCCTCGACCGCCGGCGGCTGGAAGCCGATGACGTTGTAGAGGATGCGCTGGGCCTGCGGCATGTAGCTGTCGGGCAGGCCGCCGTCGAACCCGCGCAGGTCCTTGAAACGGGCGACGCGCGCCTGCATGTCGGCGCGGCTCGGGTAGGCGCGCGGAATCCGTTCTTCGAATGCCATTTCGGGTCTCCTCCCGGGGTGGGTGTTCGGATCAGCCCGCCGCCGTGACGGGTGGTGGCGACGGGTCGGCGCTGGGCCGGTTACGGCCGGTACGGACGTTGGCGTGCAGGGCGGCGTAACCCGGCACCAGCGAGCCGAGCTGCGCACGTACCGCGCGGTGGGCCTCGGGCAGGCGGTACCAGGGGATGCCCGGCCAGGCGTGGTGCTCGGCGTGGTAGTTCATGTTCCAGACGAAGAAGCGCACGAAGGCGTTGCTCTCGACGGTGCGCGTGCGCTGGAGGATCGACCCTTCGAGGGGCAGGCCGGTGTGTTCGCAGGACACCCACAGGGCCTGCAGGGCGTTGCTCAGCCAGGCTGCGAAGAGCAGCCAGCCGCCGCCCGGCAGGAACGGCAGGGCGGCGAGGAAGACCAGCCAGCAGGCCAGGACCACGCGGCTCTCGCGGGCCAGCGCGGCGCGATCGTCGACGCGCTCGACCCAGCGCGCGAAGGACGGCCAGGCGTGTTGCGGGCGCAGGCTGAAACCGAGCAGCGGGCGCAGCTTGAGCATGAACAGGCCGAACCCGGAGGCCATCTGCAACCAGCCGCGTGTGCCCGCGGGCCACGCCGCGTAGCGCGGGTCGTCCATCAGTTCGGGATCGCGCTCGGGATCCTGCGTATGGCGATGGTGTTCGAAATGGAAACCGCGGTAGACCGCCGGCGCCATCATGAACGGGATGCCGGCCAGCCAGGCGCCGAGCCGGTTCAGCCGCGGGGTGGCGAAGGCGGTGCCGTGGACGCACTCGTGGAACGGCGCGAAGAGCCCGGCCCAGGTCCAGCCCAGCAGGACGGCGACGACGGCGGTGACGGGGAGTGCGGCGTGCACGGCGGGGATGGCCACGGCGAGCGCGATGAACAGGCCGAGGTGGACGACCAGGCGCACGCTGCTGGGGCCGTCGGCGCGGCGCAACAGGCTGCGCAAGGCTTCGCCCGCGAGCAGCGGACGGTGTTCGAACTGCTCCTGCATCACCCGCTCCCCCTCGCTGGCAGGTGGCTGACGACGACGGCCGCAGGGGCCGCGCTGCGTCGTTCCGGGCGGCCGCTTCCGGCGCTGCACCGTCGAGCGTGATGCCCGACCGCGCCTCCCGCGCGCCGGCAGGCGGTCGTGCCACCTGCGTTGCCGACCACCCCGGGGCGACCGCGCGATGATAGCACCGGGCCGCCGCCGCGCCAGGCCGGACGGCAGTACAATCGCCGGCGCATCCCCTTGCCGCGCGGAGGCGGCGCCATGGCCGAATTCGAACACTTCTCCCTGCGTCCCCGTCGCCCCGGCTTCGTCGCCGAGGTCGCCGGCCTCGACCTCGCCGTGCCGCTCGCACCACCGGTGCTCGACGCACTGCGGCGCGCCTGGACGGCCCACCCCGTGCTGGTCGTCACCGGCCAGCACCTCGATGCCGCCGCCCTCGAGCGTTTCGCCGGCAGCTTCGGCGCATTCGGCCACGACCCCTACGTCGTGCCGCTGGACGACCACGCCCACGTCATCGAAGTGCGGCGCGAAGCGCGCGAGACGGCGCCGATCTTCGGCAGCCTGTGGCACTCGGACTGGAGCTTCCAGGCGACGCCACCGAGCGCGACCCTGCTCTACGGCGCCGAGATCCCCCCCTGCGGTGGGGACACGGTGTTCGCCGATGGCTATGCCGCCCTGCAAGCCCTGTCGCCGACCTTGCGCGGGGTCCTCGAGGGCTTGCGTGGCGTGCACTCGGCAGCGCCGTCCTACGGCCCGCGGGGTCTGTTCGCGCGCGACGACGACAGCCGCTCGATGCGCATCATCGTCTCGCCTGAGGCCGAGCGGCAGCAGGCCCACCCCGTCGTGCGCATGCACCCGCACTCCGGGCGGGCGGCGCTGTTCGTCAACCACGTCTACACCATCGGCATCGCGGGCATGCACGCCGACGAGAGCCGTGCCCTGCTCGAGTTCCTGTTCAAGCACATGACACGGGCGGAGTTCGTCTACCGCCACCGCTGGCAGCCGGGCACGCTGGTGATCTGGGACAACCGCTGCGTCGTACATTACGCGGATGGAGGCTACGAGGGACATCGCCGATTGATGTATCGCACGACCCTGGCGGGCGAAGCACCGCGCGGCGCGATCGCCGCCTGAGGGCGGGCGGCCCGCCCCGCGGCGCGCCATTCCCCCACAACGCGTACGTTTTGAAATCCCCGGCGCGGTACGGGATCATGGCCTGCCACAACGAATGGCCTCCATGATTCCCCACCGCCCCCGGGACTCTGCGCCCACGGCCCGCCCCGGCCACGCAGCCCACCCGGTCGCCCGTGTCTTCCACCTGCCCGCCGCGAAGACCCGTTGGACGATCCTCCTGCTCCTGCTCTCGACAACGCTGGCCGGTTGCGGCTACCTGCCGTTCGGCAAGAAGGACGCGGACGAGGCCGCGGCGCAGGTCGAGCGCCCGACCATCGCCGTCGAGGTGGAAGGCGTGAAGGGCGCCATCGCGCGCAACGTGCGCGCCCACCTCTCGCTCGCGGCCAAGCCCTGCGATACCGCGCCGGCCTACCTGCGCGCGCTCGCCGCGCGGGCCGAGGACGAGGCCGTGGAGGCGATGCGCGCCTACGGCTTCTACGCGTCCAGCGCGAGCGTTGCGGTCGCCGCGGTCGACGGCTGCCCGCGCGCCACGGTCACCGTCGAGCGCGGTCCGCGAGTCGAGGTCGGCACGGTCGATCTCGACATCCGCGGCGCCGCGCACGACGATGCCGGCTTCATGGCCGCGCTGGCGACCCCGCCGATCGCCGCCGGGCAGGGCCTCAATCACCAGCGTTACGCCGACACCAAGGCCTTGATCGAATCCCTCGCGCTCGGCCGCGGCTACCTCGAGGGGCATTTCGTCAGCAACGTGCTGCGGGTCGATCCGCAGGCTGAGCGGGCCGACGTCACCCTGGTCTACGACAGCGGGCCGCGCTACGCGCTCGGCGAGTTGCGCATCACGCAGGACCCGCTCGCCATCGACGACGAACTCGTGCGCCGCTTCCTCGAGTACACGCCCGGCGCGCCCTACCACGCCGATGTCGTCACCCAGCTCTACAGTGCGCTGTCGGCGAGCGAGTACTTCCAGTCGGTCGAGGTGCGCCCGCTGATCTCGGCACCGGTCGACCACACGGTGCCGGTCGAAATCGCCCTGACGCCGCGGCCGCAGCACAAGTACACCGCCGGTCTCGGCGCTTCCACCGACGAGGGCATCCGCGGCCGCGCGACCTACAGCAACCGTCGGCTCAACACGCACGGGCACCGGCTCAACGCCGAGCTGCGCGCCTCGCTCATCGAGCAGCGCCTGACCACCGCCTACCAGGTGCCGCTGGCGCATCCCGCCGACGAGTGGCTGAGCGTGCAGGCCGGCGTGCGCCGCGAGGATCTCGACACCTACGAGACCATCGAGACCCAGCTCGGCGTGTCGGCGACCAAGCGTCGGCCGTGGGGCTGGATGGAGACGCGCTTCGTCAACCTCAACCGGCAGTCGTTCGACATCTCCGCCGACAGCAAGACGACCACGCTGATCATCCCCGGACTGCGCTGGAGCAAGACCACTGCCGACGACCCGCTCTACCCGACGCGGGGTTATGCCGTGGATTTCGAGATCCGCGGCGCGGCCGAACAGCTCGGTTCGGACGTCGCCTTCGCCCGCGCGATGCTGTCGGCGCACGCCGTGCACGGCCTGCCGCTCGGCCTGCGCCTGCTCACCCGCGCCGATGCCGGCGCCTCGTGGACGCCGGATTTCCGCGAGCTGCCACCCTCCGAGCGTTTCTTCGCCGGCGGTGACACCAGCATCCGCGGCTTCCAGTTCGAGGACCTCGGCCCGGTCGACGACCAGGGCGAGGTCATCGGCGGCCGCTACCTTGCCGTCGGCAGCGTCGAGCTGGAGAAGCTCGTCACCGACACCTGGGGCGTGGCCGGCTTCGTCGATGCCGGTAACGCTTTCGGCGGCGACGGCAGCGCCACCGGGCTCAAGGTCGGCGTCGGTCTCGGCCTGCGCTGGCGCTCGCCGATCGGTCCGGCGCGCATCGACCTCGCTCATCCGCTCGACGACGACACGGTGGTGCGTCTGCACCTGCGCATCGGGCCCGACCTGTGAAGCTGCGCCCGCGACGCCTCGTCGCCGTGGTTGCCGGCGGCATCCTGGTCCCGGTCCTGCTCGCCGTGCTGGTGCTGGCCTGGGTGGCGGCCACCCCGGCCGGCAGCGCCTGGGCCGTGCGCACCGCGCTGGCGGCCGCCGGCCCGGGGTACCGCGTCGCCGCGGTCAGCGGCCGTCTGGTCGACACCCTCGGCGTCGACGATCTCCAGGTCGAGCAGGACGGCCTGCGCGTGCGCATCGCGCGCCTCGAGCTGGCCTGGCGACCGGCCGCGTTGTGGCACGGCGAGGTCCACGTCGTGCGCTTGTTCGCGCGCGACATCGAGGTCACGCCGCCACCCGGCGAGAGCGACGGTCCGCCCCCCGCGGTGCCGTCCTATCCGGCCCTGCCCCTCGCCGTGGTTGTCGACGAATTCGCGATCGAGAACCTGGTCGTCGTGCAGGACACCTCGCGCACCGCGATCCGGCGCATTGCGCTGGGCGCGCGCATCGATGCCGAGCGCGCCACGCTCGAGCGCCTGGCGGTCGAAGCTGACGACTTCGCCGTGCAGGGCACGGCCGGGGTCGCCGCCGGTGACATCCTGGCGTTGTCGGCCGAGCTCGATGCCACCCTGCCGCGGCAGTCGCCGCCGCTGTCGCTGACCCTCGGCCTGGCCGGCCGCCTCGATGCCGTCCACGTCGAGGCCAGCCTGAGCGGACCGGCCGAGGTCCACCTCGCCGGCGTCGTCGACGCCCTGGCCACGCCGCCGACGTTCACGCTCGACGGGCGCGTCGCGCCCTACGTGCTCGATGCCGCGAGCGGCGACAGCCTCGGCCCGACCACCGTGCATCTCGCCGGAACGCCGCGCGCGGTCGAACTCCGCGTGGCGGCGCCGGCGACGCTGGCCGCGCTCGGTCAGCGTGAACTCGGCCTCGACGGGCGCGTGCAGCGCGACGACGGCACCGCCTGGCAGGGGCAGATCCAGTGGCGCGCGCAGGGCGCCGACGACGCGCCCTGGCCGTTGCTGGCGGGCACGGCGAACTTCGACTATCAGGGCGACACCCTGGTCCTGCGACACGCGGGGTCGGCGCCGTTCGCCAGCACCCTCGATGCGCGGGTGAGCGCGCTCGCTGCCACCCCGCGGCTCGATCTCGACCTGCGCGTGGAGGCCGCGGCCGTGCCGCCGACTGCGCCGGTGTTCGAACTCGAACACGCCACGCTGAAGGCCAACGGTACGCGCGCGGACCTGGCCATCGGGCTCGAGGCCGCCGGCAGCCTGCCCGGGCGCGGTCCGCTGACCCTGAGTGGCCAGGCCGAACTCGACGAGACCGGGCTCGACCTCGCCGGCCTGCACGCCGAGGTGCTCGGTGGGATGCTCGACGCCCACGGCCGGATTGGCCTCGGCGAGGCGCTCACGGCGGTGCTCGACCTCACCGCTCAGAACCTCGATCTCGAACGTGCCGATCCGCGCCTGGCCGGCCGGCTCGGTTTCCACGGCGCGCTCGACGGCCGTGTCGTCGACGGCGAGCCGTCCGGGCGGCTGGTGCTGGACGACCTGCACGGCGACTGGCGCGGCCATGACCTGGTCGCACGGGCCGAACTCGAGCGTACCGACGGCACGCTCGCGATCCGCGACCTCGACGCCGCGCTCGGCGACAACCGCGTGACCGCCGACGTGCGCATCGGCGACGCCCTCGACGGCGCGTTCACCATCGCCGCGCGCGACCTCGCCCAGTTCGTCCCGGAGCTGGCCGGCGCCATCGACGGTCACGGCCGTCTGGCCGGCCACGTCGACACGCCGGTGGTCGATGCCGAACTGCAGGGGCGTGCGCTTCGTTATGCCGACCTGCGCGTCGCGACGGCGACGGTCGAGGCCGCCCTCGACCTCGGCGCCGACGAGCCGCAGCGCGTGCGGGTGGCGCTCGACGGCCTCGCCCAGGGGCGGGAGACGATCGGCGACCTCGCGCTCGCTCTCGACGGCACGCCGGCCGCCCATACCCTGCACGCCACCCTCGGCGGCGGTCCGCGCAGCGCCGAGATCGGCGCCCACGGCGCCTGGGCCGATGGCGCGTGGGACGGCGTGCTCGACCAGCTCTCGCTCGGTCTCGGCAACTTCGGCGGCTGGGCGCTGGCGGCACCGGCGGCGCTCGCCTACGGTGCCGACGGCCTGCGCCTGGCGCGCGCCTGCCTGACCTCGGGCGAGGCGGCGATCTGCACCGTGGTGCCGCAGTGGGGCGCGGCGGACGGCAGCGCCGCGATCGCGCTCGAGGCGATCCCGCTCGACCTCCTCGCCGATTACCTGCCGACGACCCTGGCGCTCAGCGGTACGCTCGCTGGCCAGGCCGACGTTGCCCGCAGCGATGGCGAGAACCGCGCCACCGCTGCGCTCGCCGTGGCCGACGGCACGGTGCGCCTGAGCCTCGCCGACGGCAGCGTGGAGACGGTCCCGATCCCGTCCCTGACGGCCGACCTCGTGCTCGACGCCGCGCGCCTCGACGTCGTCACCGCCGGGGCGATCGGCGACTGGGTCACGCTGGACGGCGCGCTGAGCGTGAATCCCGCCGATGGCAGCGCGCTCGATGGCCACCTCGATCTCCTCGCCGAACGCCTCGACTGGCTGGAGGAATTCGTGCCCGACCTCGCCGGCAGCCGCGGCCGCGCCCGCCTCGCCGGGACGGTCAGCGGCAGCATGCAGGCGCCGGTGGTGGCCGCGCAGCTGGGCCTGGAAGCCGGCATGCTGCAATTGCAGGCGACCGGCATGCGGCTCAGCGATCTCGACCTCGCCGTCGCCAGCAGCGATGGCCGTCAGTTCGACCTCGACGGCACCCTCGGTAACGCCGACGGCGTGCTGAAACTCGACGGTACGCTCGCACGCGGCGCGGGCGACGACTGGCGCGGCCGCCTCGCCGTCAACGGCGAGCACGTCGGGGTGGTGCGCCTGCCCGACGTCGAGGCCGACGTCTCGCCCGACCTCGAGCTCACCTACGCCGACGGCGATGCCGACATCCGCGGCAGTATCACCCTGCCGCGCGTGCACGTCGCCGTGCGCCACCTGCCCGACTCGGCGGTCGAGGTCTCGGGCGACGAGGTCATCGTGGGTGCCGACGGCGGCGCCGACGAGCCGCGCGCGAACTTCTTCGTCGACAAGGTCAGCGGCGACGTCGAGGCGAAGCTCGGCGACGACGTGCGCATCTCGGCCGCCGGGCTGGAGGCGCGCCTCGGCGGCGGTCTGCGCTGGACCAAGGCCCGTGGCGACGGCATCGGCCGCGGCGAAGGACGGGTCAGCATCGTCGAGGGCGGCTACGAGGCCTACGGCCAGCAGCTCAGCATCGAACGCGGCCACCTCACCTTCGCCGGGCCGATCGACAATCCCGCGCTCGACGTACGCGCGGTGCGCCCGGATCTCGACATCGTCGCCGGCCTGCTGGTCAGTGGCGACGTGCGCACGCCGCGTTTCGATCTCTTCTCCGAGCCGCCGTTGCCCGATGCCGAGGTGCTGTCCTACATCATCACCGGCGAAGGCCTGAGCGAGGCGTCGTCCGGCGAGGGCAAGCTGATCGCGCGTGCCGCGCTCAGCCTCGGCGCCGAGCGCTCGTCGATGGTGACCAGCCAGGTCGCCGATGCCTTCGGCCTCGACGAACTGTCGGTCAACACTGGCAGCACCGCGCGCGAGACCTCCTTCACGGCGGGCAAGCGCATCGGCCCCAAGCTCGCGGTGCGCTCGGAATTCAATCCCTTCGACCGCCTGTGGTCGTTCTTCCTCAACTACAAGCTCACCCAGCACTGGGCGGTGGAGGCGGAATCGGGCGTGCGCCAGGGCGCCGACGTCATCTATTCCATCGAGCGCGAGGAGCTCCTGCCCGACGACCTGCTCGACCCGTCGAGCTGGTTCGGCGACTGACGCGCGCGGCGCCGGCCGCCCGCGCCCGTGGACCGTATACTGTCGGCCTGAATCGAGGGGAGGGGACGATGCGCGGACGCGAAGTGTTCATGGACAGCCTGCGGGCCCACGGGGTGACAGCCATCTTCGGCAACCCGGGCACGACCGAGAACCCGGTGCTCGACAGCCTGATCGACTATCCCGGCATCGACTACTACGTCGCCCTGCACGAGGGCGTGGCGGTGGGGGCGGCGACCTTCTATGCCCAGGCCGCGGGGCGGGTCGGTGTCGCCAACCTGCACGTCGCACCCGGCCTCGGCAACGCCATCGGCATGCTCTACGGCGCGCTCAAGGGCGGCGCGCCGCTGGTCGTCACCGCCGGCCAGCAGGACACCCGCATGCGCCTGCGCAATCCCATCCTGGGCCACGATCTCGTCGCCATGGCGGCGCCGGTGACCAAGTGGGCGGCGGAGCCGAACAGCGCGGACGAGCTTGCGCCCATCCTGCGCCGCGCCTTCAAGACCGCGCTCGAACCGCCGGCCGGGCCGGTCTTCGTCGCCCTGCCGATCAACGTCATGGAGCAGGAGACCGACATCCTCGCCGACACCGCGGGGCTCCTGCACCGTGACTGCGCGCCGTCGGCGGCGGCCGTCGCGCGGCTCGCCGAGTTGCTCGCCAGCGCGCGCAACCCGGCCATCGTCGCCGGCGACGACATCTGCGCCCAGGGCGCGACCGATGCCTTGCGCGCGCTCGTCGAGCGCCTCGGCGCGAGCGTCTACGTCGAGTTCCTGCGCGCGCGCCAGCCGCTGCCCTTCGACCACCCCAACTTCCGTGGCCGCGTGCCCTACGAGGCGAAGAAGATCGCCGAGCTGTTCGCGCCGCACGACCTCGTGCTGCTGCTCGGCGGGCCGTTCTTCGAGGAGGTCTGGTACGACCACGCGCCGTTCTTCGCCGACGACTGCGTGGTGGTTCAGGTGGAGAGCGCGCCTACACGCCTGGCCGCCAACCTGAGCCTGCACCTGGGCCTCGTGGGTCACCTGCCGGCGGTGTTCGACGCGCTCGCCGCGGCACTCGACGAGCGCACGGACACGGCCGCACGCGAGAGCGCAGTGGCGCGCCAGGCGGCCCTGGTCGAACTGCGCACGGCCGAAGCCGCACGCTTCGAGAACCAGCTCGGCAAGCTCGCCGGGCGCTCGCCGATGAGTGCGACCGAGGCCGCCGTCACGGTAGCGCGCGCGATGCCGGCCGAGGCCGTGCTGGTCGACGAGTCGATCACGGGTTCGGGCGAGGTGCTCGGCGCCTTCGGTCTCGGCCGCGGCGACGATTACTTCGCTGGCCGTGGTGGCGGTATCGGCCAGGGCGTCGCCGGCGCGCTGGGCGTGGCGGTGGCCAAACCGGGGCGGCCGGTGGTGGCCTTCTCCGGCGACGGCTCGGCGATGTATTCCATCCAGGCGCTGTGGACCGCCGCCCACCACGCGCTCGACATCGTGTTCGTGATCCTCGCCAACCGCGAGTACCGCATCCTCAAGCACAACATGGACACCTACCGCGCACGTTTCGGCATCGTCACCGACAAGCCCTACCCGCACATGAACCTGGGCGAACCCGTGCTCGGTTTCACCGAGCTGGCCCAGGGCATGGGGGTCAGCGCGCGCCAGGTGACGACTGCCGCCGCGCTGGCCGAGGCCGTGGGCGAGGCCTGCGCCGCCGGTGGCCCGCACCTGGTGGAGGTGCTCGTCGCCGGCAAGCCGGACTGACTGCCGGGGCCGGGCGCTGATCGAGCACTTGGCTCGGGGTGTCGGACACCGCGTGCCACGACGGCATCCGCCCGCTCAATGACTTGACCGTCGGTGTCAGACACCGGCGGTCTGCACGTCAACGACTTGATGCCCGGTGTCTGCCACCGGGCGGACGCGAAACCGGCGCATCGACGGCTTGCTCCTCGGTGTCAGATACCGCTGTCGTCATCGGTGTCAGACACCGCTGTCGTCCGCGCTCAGGCGTCGCCGGCCAGCGGCGAGCGTTCCAACGAACGTTGGAAGGCCGGCCGGGCGCGCAACCGCGCGTAGTAGGCGCCGAGCGTACCGAGATGCGCGATGTCGACCAGTTCGCTGGCGAGGTGGATGCTGTAGCCGACCGCGGTATCGATCGCGCTGAAGCCGCTGGGCAGGAGGTAGTCCTGCGTACCCAATGCCTGGTCGATCACCTCGAGTGCCTTGAGCAGGCGGCGTGACTCGAGCTTCTGCACCACCGTCGAGCGATCTTCCGGGGCGATGAAGATGCGCTGCTGGACCAGGCTGGCGCCGTGCACCGCGATGGTCTCGGCGTAGTGCAGCCATTGCAGCCAGGCCACGCGTTCGGGATGGCCGGGCGGACGATGGAGTTCGCCGTCGTCATAGGTCTCGCACAGGTACTGGCAGATCGCGCCGGACTCGATCACGCGCAACTCGCCGTCGACCAGGCAGGGCACGCGTCCGAGCGGCGAGATGGCCAGGTATTCCGGCGTGCGCAGCCCCGCCATGCTGAACGGCAAGGTGACGAGCTCGAACTCTAGGCCGAGCTCGTGCAGCAGCCATACCGAGCGCATCGAGCGCGCCCCGGCGCAATGGTAGAGGGTGATCATGGTGCGCTCCTGTGTGGGCCCCGAAGGGTCGCATCTTACGCAGTCCCGCGGCGCTCGGCCCAGCGGCCCGACACCTGTGCCCAGGGGGCCGCGCGGCGCCGCGTGGGCCAGCCCCGCCGGCACGATTTTTCGATTGCATTTTGCGCCGGGATAGCCGATAAAACGCCGCCGCGCCGAGCACGCCCCGGCCCCGGCACGACGCGCACCCGGTGGGTCGGCCACCCGCGGCGTCCAACAGTGGCGCGGTGAACAGGTTGATGCAGAAGCCGGCGAAGTGGCCCGGCTGTGCGCAGCGTGCGCGAGGCACGCGCGGGCGCAACGATTTTGTTTCGTGCACGGCGCCGTGTCACATGGTGGACGCCCGGCACGCCCGTCTCGACCCCCGTCATTGAGGGCCGCGGCCATGGCGCGCTATCCGCGGATCGAGGTGAAGTCGTCGTGCGGCGGACTCGGCGTGTTCACCCTGGAGGCGCTCGCCGCCGGACGGCGGGTTCTCCGCTTCGGCGGCGCGGCGGTGGATGTACACCAGGTGTCCGCCCGTGCGGCGGCCGGTGGCCACGACGACTTCCTGCAGGTCGGCGAAGGCCGCTACCTCGGCCACTCGGGCACGCCCGACGACTACATCAACCATGCCTGCGAACCGAACTGCTACGTCGCGGTGACGCGCCGCGGCGTGTTCCTCGTCGCGTTGGTCGACATCGCCGCCGGTGCCGAGCTGAGCTTCGACTACGGCCTCACCCAGGTCGCCTTCCCGTTTCGTTTTCACTGCCTGTGCGGCAGCCCGGCCTGTCGCGGCGAGATCGGCAACTACGACGAGTTGCCGGCCGTGGTGGTGGCGCGCTACCGCGCGCTTGGCGCCCTGCCGGCCTACGTCGCGCGGCGTCTCGATGGCCGCGCCCCGCGCGCACGCCGTGCTTCACGGGCGCGCACGGCGCAACACGATCACGCTGAGGTCGTCGGGCTTGCTGGGCGCATCGCTGTCGGCCTCGCCGTGCATGCGCCGCGCCGCGGTCGCTGCGAGCGCGCTGCAGCAGGCGCCGAGGGGGCCCTTGCGCGCGGTCTCGACGATCTCGTCGACGTAGAGGTTGTCGTAGAGGCCGTCGCTCGCGATGACCACGGTGTCGCGTGCGGCCAGTTCGAGGGGTGAGCCGATCTCGACCGACATCGGCTCCATGCCGAGCAGGTTGGACACCATGTGGCGGTGCTCGTGGTGCAGCGCCTCGGCCTCGTCGAGCAGGCCGGCCTCGACCAGATAACCGGTCGGCGAGTGGAACACGCTCTGCAGCTTGACTCGCCCGCGCTGGCCGACGACCAGCACGCCGCTGTCGCCGGCGTGGTAGGTGCGCAGGGTGGTGCCGTTGAGTTCGACTGCGACGAGGGTGGTGGCACCGCCTGCGCCGCGTGTCTTGATCGCGGCATGGGCGGCTTCGAAACCGTTGAGGATGGCGGCGCGCGGCGCGAGGCTGGTGTCGGCGAGGCAGGCATCGTGCAAGGCGGCGAGCGCTGCGCCGCTCGCGGCGTCGCCATCCGGATAGCCGCCGGCACCGTCGGCAACCGCCGCGATCAGGGTGTCGTCACCGTAGGCCAGGAGCAGCACGCCGTCCTGGTTGGCCTGTTCACGGCCCGGGCAGGCACGCGTCAGCATGGCGACGTCGAAACCGCAGGCGGCGATCGTCGCCGGTGTATCGAGCGAGACGCCGGTGAAGCTGCAGGGTGGGGTCATGGATGGGGACGGAGAGACGTTACTGCCAGTTGATGGTTTCGAGGTAGTCGCGCAGCTGTCCGGCGGTGCGGAATTTCTTCAGGATCAAGGTACGCTTGAGTCCGCAGATGATGGACTTCACTTCCGGACCCTGGTTCCGGTAACGGCGCGCGCCGCCGAGCGCATCGTAGAAAATGCGCACGAGGTCACACACGTCGGCATGGATGTTCTCACGCCGCGGCGCTTCCCAGTGGAACAGGTCGATGAGCTTGACTTCGTAGCGCAGGCCGAAGCGGCGCACGATGATGTTGTCGGTATGCAGGTCGCCATGGTATTCGCGCGCCATGTGTACCTCGGCCATGCCGGCGGCGAGCGCATGCAACAGGTGCAGCGCTTCGAACGGGTGCATGGCGCTGCCGCGGTGGCGCTTGAGCAGGGTGCTGAGCAGTTCGCCCTCGACGAATTCCGACAGCAGCAGGGTGATGCGCTGGCCCTCGAACTCGATGAAGTCCTGGGTGTAGTACTGGATCAGGATGTTGCAGTGGCGCAGCTTGTGCAGCTTCACCGCATAACGCTTGGCCGCCGAGTTACGCGGATTGCGATGCGGGAAGAACAGCTTGGCCGCACGTTCGATGCCGGTGCCGAGCTCGGTGATCTTGTAGACCTCACCCTCCCAGCCAGCGCCGAGCAGGGCCTCGATACGGTACTTGCCGGCAATGACGGTGCCGGGCTCGAAGCCAAAGTGATCGATGCGACAACGTGCGGCCATGGCGCCGTGCTCAGATATCACGCACGGCGTGATGCCCCGCCGGCGGCGCGCAGGAACCGCAGCCTGTGTGGGTATAGGTGAGGATTCCGAGCACCGAGTGGACCGCAATGCCAAAACGACGGGACAGGGCGGTTGGAAGCGTCGCGAGCGCAGGCAGGTGGGGTTCCGGCGGCGCGCAGGAACCGCAGCCTGTGTGGGTATAGGTGAGGATTCCGAGCACCGAGTGGACCGCAATGCCAAAACGACGGGACAGGGCGGCTGGAAGCGTCGCGAGCGCAGGCAGGTGGGGTTCCGGCGGCGCGCAGGAACCGCAGCCTATGTGGGTATAGGTGAGGATTCCGAGCACCGACGGGACCCCACCTGCCAAGCGCAGCAGCTTCCAGCCGCCCTGTCAGCGGATGGCGACGGGGTTGATGATGGCCTGCACCGAGCCCGCGAAGCGCGGCTGGCCGAGCACGAACAGGAACTCGGACACGCCGTCCCGGGCGAGCTCGCGCGTGTCCATGTTCTCGAGCAGGTAGATGCCGTTCTTCGCCAGCATCTCCTGGTGCACCGGGAAGAACTGGCCCTGCGTTTCGAACGGGATGGTCTCGACGGCGAAACTGTCGGCGCCGACGGCGACGATGCCGAGGCTGGCGAGGTACTTCGCGCCGTCGACCCCGAGCCCGGGCTCGCCCTTCATGAAGCGGGCAGCGTCCCGCTCGGCCATGTTCATCCAGCCGGTGTGCAGCAATACCACGTCGCCCTCGCCGATGGTCACGCCCTGCGCCTGGCACGCGGCCTCGATCTCGGCGCGGTTGATGGCGGTGCCTTCGTCGAGGATGGCTTTGCCCGCGAGCTTGGCGACGTCGAGCAGCACGCCGCGGGTGACGATGGGCGGCAGTTCGGAGGTCGAAAACCTGGTCAGGCCGGTGACCTTGACGAAATCGCTGGCTGGCGTGTTGTTGAAATAATGGTGATCGACGCCGACGTGGCCGAGGCCGTCGATCTGCGAGCCGACGCCCATGTAGGTGATCATGAAGTCGTCGTTGCCGGTGAGGTGGTTGTCGCCGACCGGCACGCCGGCGCCGTCGTCGAGCTGCAGGATGGTCATCTTGTAATAGCGCGGCGGGTAGGCCGGGGAATCGGGCCCGGTGACGACGCCGAGCGGGTAGGTCTTGCCGGTCTTGACCAGCTTGACCGCGGCGAGCACCCCTGCCGGGCTCAGGCGGTTGACCGCGCCGAGGGTGTCGTCGGCGCCGAAGGGCGAGACCGGCAGGTCGTCGGCTTGAACGTCGAGCGTGAGTGCGAGCAGGGCGGCGAGGCCGGCGCAAAGCGTTTTCACGACACATCTCCGCGGTGGGTTGGACGGCCGGCATTGTAATGCAGGGTTCCGGCCTTCCGTATACTGCGCGTCCCCCGTGCCACCACTCGCGCCATATCCAACGTTCATTTCAAGCTCGTCGCCATGGCGCTGATGTGGGCGACGTCCTATCCACTCGGGCGCTGGCTCGCCGCCTACGATGCGCCCCAGGCCATCGTCGCGGTGCGCGCCCTGATCGCCTGCGTGTTCCTCGGCGTCGTCGCCAGCCGGCGCGGTGAGCTGCGCCTGCCGTGGTCGCCGCGCCTGGTCGCGCACCTCGTGCTGCTCGGTTTCTGCGGCTTCTGCGTGCACAACTTCCTGCTCTTCGAGGCCCTCGAACACACCCGCGCCAATACCGGCGCGGTCATCAACGGCGCCATCCCGGTGGTGGTCGTCGTGCTCGACTACCTGTTGTTCCGGCGCACCGTCGCACGCTGGTCGGTGGCCGGTATCGCGATTTCCTTCGGCGGCGCGCTGATCGTGGTCACCCACGGTGAGGTCGCCGCGCTGTTCGACGGTTCCATTGGATACGGCGAAGGCCTGTTCCTCGTCGCCATCACCGGCTGGGCGTGTTACTCGATCGCTGCGCGCCCACTGCTCGAGCGCCATGCCGCGCTGGCCGTCACCACCTGGGCGTGCTTCGCCGGCTTCGCCCTGCTCGCGCCGTGGACCCTGGTCTACTGGGAGCAGACCCGTGCGTTGCTGACCGAGCCCGGCATCGTCGCCATCCTCGTCCTGCAGGGCTTCCTCACCATGGGCCTCGGCTTCCTGTGGTACTACCAGGGCATCCGCGCGCTGGGGCCGATGAATGCTTCCGTCTACATCAACCTGGTGCCGGTGTTCGGCGTCGTGCTCGCGGCGGCGACGATCGGCGAGATGCCGGACGCGCCGCTGCTGGTCGGTGGGCTGGGCGTGATCGGTGGGCTGCTGGTGATGAACCGCGCGGAGGCGCGACGGTTCGGCGTGCGCTGAGGGACAGGCGGCCCTGTTCGACCATGCGGTGCTTGGGACGGTCGGGGCGCGGTACATCGACGAATCCGCGGGGCGGAACACGAAGATGCGTCGCTCGTTGCGCGCGCCGGCAGCGGCGTTGCTGCTCGCGGCGATGCCGGCACATGTCGAAACGTGGCATTTCCTCACGCATCCCGACCTCGTCCACCGTGCGCCCGGCCCGGACCGTCTACGGGGGACGGCGGACGATGTCGCCGACCTCGGTGGGGGGACTGGCGGCAATCCCGACGGCGCTGCGACGGCGTGGCGAACCGCCATATTTACCGGCGAAGTGTTGGACAGTTTCTTCCGCGGTGACCAAGTGTTGACAGTGCCGTTGCCGGACGGTCCGGGCAGCGCGCAGCTCGAGTCGAACGCGGTCGTGTTCGATGTCGTGGGACTCCTGGAAGGCCAACCGGGTGATTCGTTGAGTACGACATCGGCGAGTATCTGGACGGTGGGGGCAGGGCAGACGTTCGAATTCGATGCCTACTTTCTCGAACCGGCGGCCTACCGCGGCGTTGCCTCCGGCTTTGTCCTCTACCCCGGCGACAACCCGAGTTCCGTGATCGGCGCGGGCGCGGTGGCGGACAATGTCGGCTATTTGATGACACTCCTTCCCGCGACGTGGCAGGTCGCGGCATTCTTCGACGGTCAGTTCACCGATCTCACAGGCGTGCCGAACGGGTTCGGCGAGTTCACCGGCTTCATGTACACGGGCGACGTTGCGGCCGTGCCCTTGCCGGGCAGCGTGGCGCTGCTCGGTGCGCCGTTGCTGTTGCTGCCGCGCTGCCGACGCCGTTTGGAGCGGCATCGAGTGCGCCGTCAGACGTAACCGTCGGCGCGCAGCTCACGCGCCGTGTCCGCAAAGGCGTCGATCAGCGTATCGATGATCGCCGTCGTCATCGGCGTCGACAAGGCGCCGATGCCGCGCATCGAAAGCTGCACGCCACGGTTGGCTAGGCCGAGGAAGGTGAGCAGGTTGAGATCCGGGTCGGCGCGCTCGGCGGTGCGCGCGTCGACCAGCGGTTGACGTGTCCAGTGCACCTGGAACAAGGAGCCAGCGCCGCTGACCTGTGCCGGCAGGCCGAGCGCCGCGATGACGGCGCGCAGGCCATCTCTGACGCGCTCGCCGAGCGCATTGAGATGGCCGATGGCGGCCTCGTCGAGCAGTTCCATCGCGGCCAGCCCGGCGGCCATGGTCATGGGGTTGGCACTGAAGGTGCCGAGATTGGCTACCGCACCGCCGGCATCGAGGCTCTGCATGAATTCCTGCCGGCCGCCGACCGCACCGACCGGGAAGCCGCCACCGATGATCTTGGCCATGGTGGTGAGGTCGGGATCGAGTCCGTAGAAGCCCTGCGCCCCGCCGACCGCGTGGCGCAGCGTGATGACCTCGTCGCAGATCAGCACGATGCCCGTGCGGCGTGTTTCCTCGCGCAGCACGTGCAGGAATTCCGCCGTCGCCGGGATCACGCCACCGGCGCCCTGGATGGGCTCGACGATGATGGCGGCGAGCTCGTCACCGAAACGCGCGACGGCCTCGCGCACGGCTTCGGCGTCGTTGTAGCGGATCAGCACGACGTCGGTCGAGGCCGCCGCCGGCAGGCCACCGACATCGGCATGGGGCTCGCTCACCCGTACCGGGTCGTCCGGCGCCGGCAGGCCGTGGCCACCGACCATGACGAAATCCGTGGCGCCGTGGTAACCGCCCTCGAACTTGGCGATGCGGTTGCGCCCGGTCACCGCGCGCGCGATGCGCAGCGCCACCATCACCGCCTCGGTGCCGGAATTGTTGAACACCACCTGCTCGACGCTGTTGACCCGCCCGCACAGGTGTTCGGCCAGGGCGTATTCCTGCGCCCCCGGTGCCGAGTAGGTGGTGCCGAGCGCGAGCTGGCGCTCGATGGCTGCCCGGATCACCGGGTGACCATGACCGTGAATGAGCGTGGTGTAGTTGTTATGGCAGTCGATGCGCTCGTTACCGTCGAGGTCGACGCTGGTCACCCCCGCCGCGCGTTCGACGTAGAAGGGGAAGGGCGGATGGCGCAGCAACGAGCGCGAGGTCCCGGACGGTACGCGCCGGCTCGCGCGTTCGGCATGGGCGCGCGAGCGCGGGTTCTGTGCCAGCCAGGTGCGCCAGGCAGTGCTGTCTTCGATGTTCATGAGGCCTGTTTCCGTACGCTGTCGACGAAGTCGCGGAATTCGCGCAGGTCCGCCTGCTTGAGGCGGCGTGCGGCCGGCGCGTCGCCCGCCGCAATGGCCTCGACCAGGGCAGCGTGGTTGACCCAGGAGCGGGCGTAGTAGGGCGGCCGGTCGGCCAGCAGCACGCGGATGGCGGCCGTGCAGTGCGGCACGCTGCGCATGCGCAGGGTTTCGATCAACTGCAACAGTACGGGGCTCTGTGCGGCCTGGTAGACGGCGAACTGGAAGTCGCTGTTGCAGGCGAGCACCCGGTGGAGATCGCCGGCGGCGGCGGCCGTCTCGACGGCGCGGCACAGTGCCCGCAGGCGCTCGATGCCGGCCGTGTCGGCGCGGCGCGCGGCGCGCGCCGAGGCGTCACCTTCGAGCTTGATGCGCAGGTCCCACAGGTCGGCGGCATCGCCGTCGCCGAGCGCCGGCACGACGATGCCGCGGTTGGGCTGCACCGCCAGCGCGCCCTCGGCGGCGAGCCGCGAGACCGCCTCGCGGACCGGCATCATGCTGGTGCCGAGCTCGTCGGCGAGCTGGCGCAGGGTGATCACCGCGCCCGGTTCGAGGCGGCCCGACAGCAACGCCCGCTTGAGACCGTCGTAGGCGACGCCGTTGAGCGTCACCCGTTCGGCGCGGGGCAGGGCGAGGCTGCTGGCGGGGGCGACTGGGGCCATGGGCTTTCCGGGCTGCGGCAGGCGCCGTGCGGCGCGCGGGTTCGTTGACATCTGTGATCACAGCTAACTATAGTCGAGGTCGGCTCCGGGGTCACGGGCGGACGCGAGACGATGACGGCAGAGACGGCACGCGGCTGGCGCATCAGCGTCGACACCGGCGGCACCTTCACCGACGTGGTGGTGGCCGACGCGGCCGGCCGCTTCACCATCGGCAAGGCGCTGACCACCCCCGCGCGTATTTTCGGCGGGCTCTCGGCGGCGCTGGCCGACGCCGCCGCCAGGCTCGATCTCGACGTCGCCGCCCTGCTCGCGCGAACCGACGTGTTCATCTACGGCACGACGCGTGCGACCAACGCCATCGTCACCGGCAACGTGGCGAAGACCGCCTTTCTCACCACCGCCGGCTTCCCGGACGTCCTCGTCCTGCGCGAAGGGGGCAAGTTCAACCCGCACGACTTCGCCACCCCGTTCCCGCGGCCCTACATCCCGCGCCGGCATACCTTCGAGATCGACGAGCGCGTCGATGCCACCGGCAGCGTGGTGCGACCGCTCGACGAGGCGCAGGCCGCGGGCGTGCTCGGGCGCCTCGCCGAGCGCGGCTTCGAGGCGATCGCGGTGACCCTGCTATGGGCGACGGCCAACCCGGTCCACGAGCAGCGCCTGGGCCAGCTGATCGAACAGCACCTGCCCGGCGTGCCCTACACCCTGGGCCATGCGCTGAACCCGATCCTGCGCGAGTACCGGCGCGCCTCCTCGGTCGCCATCGATGCCTCGATCAAGCCGCTCATGCAGGCCCACCTGCGTGACCTGCAGGCCGACCTGCGCGGCGCCGGCTACCGCGGCGAGATCCTGGTCAGCACCACCATGGGCGGCTGTCTCGACGTCGACAGCGTGATCGAGCGGCCGGTGCATACGGTGCGCTCCGGCCCGGCGATGGGGCCGGTGGCTGGGCGGCGCTACGCCAACCTGGAAGCACGCGAGGAACCCGTGCTGGTGGTCGATACCGGCGGCACCACCTTCGACGTCAGCCTGGTGCGCGACGGCCATATCGCCATCACCCAGGAGACCTGGCTCGGCGAACGTTTCACCGGCCACATGCTGGGCATCCCGGCGGTGGATGCGCGCAGCGTGGGTGCCGGCGGCGGATCGATCGCCTGGCTGGACGACGCCGGCCTGCTGCACGTCGGCCCGCAGAGCGCCGGCGCCGAACCCGGCCCGGCCTGCTACGGCCGCGGCGGCACTCTGCCGACGGTGACCGATGCCGCGCTGGTGCTCGGCTACCTCGACCCGGCGTTCTTCCTCGGCGGGCGCATGCAGCTCGATCCGGCGGCCGCGGAGCGCGCGGTCGAGACGATCGCCGCGCCACTCGGTATCGCCGTGGAGGAAGCCGCGTTCTCGATCTTCGCCGTGTCCAACGAAACCATGATCAATGCCATCAAGGACATCACGGTAAGCGAAGGCATCGACCCGTCGGAGGCCGTGATCGTCGCCGGCGGTGGCGCCGCCGGCCTCAACATCGTACCGATCGCGCGCGAACTCGGTTGCCGCGGGGTGATCGTGCCGCGCACCGCCAGCGTGCTGTCGGCCTGCGGCATGCAGTTCTCGGACATCCAGGCCGAGGCCAGCGCCGCGGCACCGACGCGCTCGGACGCCTTCGACCGCGAGCTCGTCAATGCCGCGCTGGACGACATCGACGCCCGCCTCGACGACTTCGCCGCGCGGCTCGCCGCGCGCGGCTTCGATCGCGTCACCCGCGAGTACCGCGTCGACGCCCACTATGCCGCGCAGGTCTGGGACCTCGCCGTCGAGCTGCCGACGACGCGCATCGCCGATGCGGCCGCGGCGACCGCACTGGTCGAGGCCTTCCACGCCGCCCACCGGCGCGTGTTCCAGGTCGACGACCGCGCCAGCGCGGTCGAGTTCATCGGCTGGACCGGGCGCCTGGCCGTGGCCCTGCCCGAGATTTCGGTCAGCGCCGCGGGCAGCGTGGCCGCGACGCCGCCGGGCGAGCGTGCCGTGTGGTTCGGCCTCGACGGCCCGCGCAGCGCCACGGTCGTGCGCGGCGCCGCGCTCGCCGTCGGCGCCACCGTCGACGGCCCGGCCATCATCGAGGAAGCCACCACCACGCTGGTGTTGCCGCCGGGCGCGTGCGCGCGCCTGAGCGCGGCCGACAGCTACGTGGTCGAGTTCGACGCCTGACGAGGAGTGCCACGGCATGAGTGAGAAGGACCCTGCAGCGGTCGCGGGCGACGGCGCGAACACCCTGTCGCCGATGCTGCTCGCGGTACTCGCCAACCGTTTCGACGGCGTCGTGCGCGAGATGACCAACACCATGCTGCGCACCGGCCGCTCGGCGGTGATCAACTCGGCGCGCGACTTCTCCTGCGGCATCACCACCGCCGACAACCAGCTCTTCGCCACCGCCGAGGGCCTGCCCGCGCATACCTACGGGCTCAACCTGCAGACCGCGGCGATGTGCGCCTACCACGACGACATCGCCGAGGGCGACGCCTACCTGCACAACGATCCCTACAGTGGCAACTCGCACCCGGCCGACCACACCCTGATCGTGCCGGTGTTCTGGGCCGGGCGGCACGTGTTCAACGTCTGCGCCAAGGCCCACCAGGCCGACATCGGCAACAGCCTGCCGACCACCTACCACGCTGCCGCGCGCGACATCTACGAGGAAGGCGCGCTGATCTTCCCGGCCGTGCGCGTGCAGCGCGACGGCCGGAACGTCGACGACATCATCCGCATGTGCCAGCGGCGCATCCGCGTGGCCGACTACTGGTACGGCGATTTCCTCGCCATGCTGGCCGCCGCGCGCACCGGCGAGAAGCGCATCCACGAGGTCTTCGCCAAGTACGGCCCGGACACGCTCGCGCGCTTCGTCGTCGAATGGTTCGACTACAGCGAGCAGCGCATGCGCCAGGCCATCCGCAACCTGCCGGCAGCGACCGTCAGCCGCGAGTCCGCCCACGATCCGCTGCCGCCAATGATGCCGGACGGTATCCCGGTGCGGGTCAAGGTCACCGTCGACCCGGCCGCCGCGCGCATCGTGCTCGACCTCACCGACAACATCGACAACATGGACAACGGCCTCAACCTGTCCGAGGCCTGTTCGATCTCGAATTCCGTGGCCGGCGTCTTCAACTGCCTGCCGAGCGACATCCCGCGCAACGGCGGCTCCTACCGCTGCATCGAGGTCAAGTTGCGCGAGGGCGCCGCGATCGGCATCCCGCGCTTTCCGCACAGCTGCTCGGTGGCGACAACCAACGTCTCTGATCGGCTGCTCAACACGGTGCAGGCGGCGCTGGCGGATCTCGGCGAGGGCTACGGCCTGGCCGAGGGCGGCATCGGCATGGGCGCGGGCTTCTGCGTCATCTCCGGGCGCGACGCGCGCCACGGCGATCATGCGTACGTCAACCAGCTCATCATCGGCAACAACGGTGGCCCCGGCGGCCCGCACTGCGACGGCTGGGTGACCTACGGTATCCCGGTGGTGGCAGGGCTGATGTACCGCGACAGCGTCGAGATCAGCGAGCTCAGCTACCCCATCCACTATCGCGAGATCCGTCTGGCCACCGACACCACCGGGGCCGGGCGGCGCCGCGGCGCGCCGGGGGTGCACATCACCTACGGCCCCAGCCACCACCCGATGACGGTGGTCTTCGCCGCCGACGGCCAGGCCAACCCGGCGCGCGGCGTGCGCGGCGGCGGCGACGGCAACGTCGGCGCGATGTTCGTCGTCGGCCACGACGGCTCGCGCACGCGCGCACCGAGCGTGGGCCAGATCGTCCTCGAACGCGGCATGTGGCTGGAAGGACTGGAAACCGCCGGCGGCGGTTACGGCGACCCGCTGCAGCGTGAACCCGAGCGCGTGCGCGACGACGTTCTCGAGGGCTACCTCGGTCTCGCCCGCGCGCGGGCCGACTACGGCGTCGTCTTCGACGGCAGCCCCGACGACGACAGTCTCGCCGTCGACGGCCCGGCCACCGCGGCGTTGCGCGCCGAACTCGCCCGCGCGCGCGGGCACTGAACCCCGGAGGGGAGACATCATGGCGACACCGAAACCGGCACCGTTCCCTGCCGAGGACGAGCGCCTGCCGCTCCTCATCGGCTTCCAGCGCGTGGCCGAGAACACCGCGCGGCAGACGCGGTTCATCGATCACGGCCGCGGCATCTACGTCTACGACACCGACGGCCGCGAGTACATCGAGGCCACCGCCTCGTTCTACGTCGCCGCCCTCGGCTACCAGAACGAGGAGTTGATCGACGCCATCGCGCGCCAGTACCGCGAGCTGCCGTTCTTCGTTTCCGCCCTCAACCGCACCAGCCGCGTGTCGCTCGAACTGGCCGAGAAACTGGTCGCCCTGGCGCCGGTGAAAGACGCCCACATCCTGTTCGGCGCCACCGGTTCCGAGGCCAACGACTTCCTCATCAAGCTGCTGCGCTTCGGCGCGGTGGCGCGCGGCGAACCGGCGCGCGCCACGATCATCGGCCGCCACGGCAGCTACCACGGCGGTACGCTCGCCACGGCGAGCCTGACCGGCGGCCACCACGAGGAGTTCGGCCTGCCGCTCGCGGGGTTCCGTCACGTCGCCCAGCCCGACTACCACGGCGAGCGCCGGCCGGGCGAGAGCGGGGCGGACTACAGCGCGCGGCTCGCGGCCGAACTCGAAGCACTGATCGCGGCCGAGCCGCCCGCCAGCATCGCGGCGATGTTCTGCGAGCCGATCAGTTTCTCGGCCGGCTTCAAGCCACCGCCGGCCGAGTACTTCCCGGCCATCACGGCGGTGCTCGACGCCCACGGCATCGAACTCGTCGCCGACGAGGTCATCACCGGCTGCGGGCGTACCGGGCGCTGGTGGGGCAGCGAAACCATGGCGCTCAGGCCGGCGCACGCGACCATGGCCAAAGGCGTGACCTCGGGCTACTTCCCGCTGTCGGCGATTGCCATCGGCGCCGACCTCTACGGCGCGCTCGAAGCCGGTTCGGAGCGCTTCGGTACGCTCGCCCACGCCGCCACCTATGCCGCTCACCCGGTCGGCGCGGCGGCCGCGCTGAAGACGCTCGAGATCATCGAACGCGACGGCCTGGTCGAACACGCCGCACGCCTGGGCGAACGCCTCGGTAACGGCCTGCGCGCCTTCGCCGATCACCCGCTGGTCGGCGACGTGCGTGCCCTGGGGCTCGCCGCCAGTCTCGATTTCCTGCGCCGCGACGGCGACGACCGTCCCGCCAACGACGATGCCGATGCCGTGCTCGAACGGGTCTATGGCGCACTGCTCGAACGCGGCGTGGTCGGCCGCCCGGCCGGGCGCAGCCTGGTCATCGCCCCGCCGCTGATCGTGCAGGCCGACGAGATCGACGAGATCTGCCGGCGCATCGGGCTGGCCCTGGACGACGCGCTGGCGGCCTGAGCGCGGCGGCGGCACGGCGGGCGGGGTGCGTAGCGCAACCGGCGGGGTGTGACCCGCGGCTTGCCGTGGGCGCCGCGCCGGCGACGCGGGACGGTGGGCACGACGATGCCGGCCGGGATGCAGCGCGGTCGGCACCGCCGCGCGTGGCTCGCATCGAACCTGCGAACAAGCTACGGTGACTGCATGCGCACCATGCAGCGACAGCGCCCGGTGGCGGGTTGGCGGAGCCGCCCGCGGCTTGCTGTAGTCGCGCTCGGCGCCGTGCTGCTCGCCACTATGCTCGTCGTGGCCCGCGCCCAGCCGGCGCCGGCGGCAGCGGCGTCGCCCCACGCCGCGCTCCTCACCCTGGAAGGCGCCATCGGGCCGGCCAGCGCGGACTACCTGCAGCGCGGCCTGGCGCGGGCCGCGGCCGGCGGCGCCGCCCTGGCCATCATCGAAATGGACACGCCCGGCGGCCTCGACGGCGCGATGCGCGACATCATCCGCGCCGTGCTGGCCGCGTCGATCCCGGTGGTGAGCTACGTCGCCCCCGCCGGTGCGCGCGCGGCGAGTGCCGGTACCTACATCCTGCTCGCATCGCACGTTGCGGCGATGGCGCCGGCGACCAACCTCGGCGCGGCGACGCCGGTCCAGATCGGCGGCCTGCCGTCGTTGCCGTCCTTCCCGCGCGGCGGCGACGACGACGCGGGCGATGGCGCGCCGGCGAACGGCGCGCGGGACGGCGGCGAGGCGGCGCCGGCCGAGGACGCGCCGGTGGTCGGCAACGACGCCGCGCTGCGTCGCAAGCTGGTCAACGATGCCGTGGCCTACATCCGCGCGCTGGCCGAGATGCGCGGACGCAATGCCGA
This sequence comes from Gammaproteobacteria bacterium, assembly GCA_024235015.1. GTDB lineage: Bacteria > Pseudomonadota > Gammaproteobacteria > JACKNG01. The sequence goes on along the minus strand of JACKNG010000001.1, from coordinate 773,024 downwards.
CTGGGCCGAGCGGGCCGTGCGCGAGGGGGCCAGCCTGTCCGCCGCGGCCGCGCTGGAGGCGCAGGTCATCGACCTCGTCGCGCCCGACCGCCATGCGCTGCTCGCCGCGCTCGACGGCCGCCACGTCCGCGTACAAGGCGCCGAGCGCACCTTGGCCACCACGGGCATGACCCTCGAGCTGATCGAGCCCGGCTGGCGCACCCGGCTGCTCGCCGCCATCGCCAGCCCCAACGTCGCCTACATCTTCATGCTGCTGGGCATCTACGGCCTGTTCTTCGAACTCGCCAACCCGGGGGCGATCTTCCCCGGCGTGTGCGGCGCGATCAGCCTGCTGGTCGCGATGTTCGCCCTGCAGATGCTGCCGGTCGACTACGTCGGGCTGGCGCTGCTCCTGCTCGGCGTCGCCTTCATGGTCGGCGAGCTGTTCGTGCCGAGCTTCGGTGCGCTCGGCGTCGGCGGGGTGATCGCCTTCGCGGTCGGCTCGGTGATGTTGTTCGATACCGAGACGGAGCAGTTCCGCGTGTCCCTGCCGCTGGTCGCCGCGCTGACCCTGCTCTCGGCCGGCTTCTTCTTCATCGCCGTGCGCGCGCTGGTCAAGGCGCGGCGGGGGCCGGTGGTGAGCGGCCAGGAACAGCTCGTCGCCAGTAGCGGCACGGCGCTCGAGGACTTCGCCGCGCACGGCCAGGTGCGCGTGCACGGCGAGATCTGGAACGCCCGTACGTCCGCCCCGGTGCGCACCGGCCAGCGCGTGCGCGTCATCGCCATGGACGGCCTCACGCTCGTCATCGAGCCCATCGAGCCCGGCCCGGAGGTATCGCCATGATGATCCTGCTCTACGTGCTGCTCGGCCTGATCGCGGCCGCCCCCTTGTTCATCAAGATCCTGCGCGAGTACGAACGCGCAGTGATCTTCACCTTCGGTCGCTTCACCGGCGTGCGCGGCCCGGGGCTCATCGTGATCATCCCGCTGGTGCAGCAGATCGAGCGCGTCACCTTGCGCATCTACGTGATGGACGTGCCCAGCCAGGACGTCATTTCACGCGACAACGTCTCGGTCAAGGTCAACGCCGTGCTGTACTTCCGCGTCATCGACCCGGAGCGCGCCATCATCCAGGTCGACGATTTCCACGAAGCGACCAGCCAGCTCGCCCAGACCACGCTGCGCTCGGTGCTCGGCCAGCACGATCTCGACGACATGCTGTCGCAGCGCGAACGCCTCAACCGCGACATCCAGGCCATCCTCGACGAGGCCACCGACGCCTGGGGCATCAAGGTCTCCAACGTCGAGATCAAGCACGTCGATCTCGACGAGAGCATGATCCGCGCCATCGCGCGCCAGGCCGAGGCCGAGCGCGAACGGCGCGCCAAGGTCATCCATGCCGAGGGTGAACGCCAGGCCGCCGAGGCGCTGCTCGAGGCGGCCGAGGTGCTCGGGCGCAACCCCGGCAGCATCCAGCTGCGCTACCTGCAGACGCTCGCCGACATCGCCAACGAGCGTTCGTCCATCGTCGCCTTCCCGCTGCCGATCGATCTGGTGAATCGCCTGGCTGGCGGCGGTGCGCCGAAGGACGGGGGCACCTGACGCCGGCGCAGGCGGGGATCGCCGGCGTCCGCCGGCCCTGATCCAGATCAAGCCCCGCACACCGCCGGGGGGCGCCGGACCGCTCCGGCTTGCGACCGGTCCCGGGCTGCGTCATGCTCCGGCGGCGGGTGGCGCGGCGCGCATCGAGGCGTGCACGGCCATCCAGGGGAGGCGCGGATGCCACCATCCCAGGTCGAGCATCCACGCGCACAGCTGCCAGCGCACGGCAACCGGATTGCCGGCTACCGCCGGGCGCACGGGCCGGTGCCGCGCTCAGCGTCAGTGAGGTCATGACAGCGGCCGCCCGCGGCGGCCGATCGCACCAGGGGGTTCCCATGAAAGGCGAGGATTTCATCAAGGCGCACGACCGCGTCAAGGATTTCGACTGGCAGCCGTCGTACGTGGAGGCGCCGTCGCGCTACCGCATGCCCTACAAGATTCCGGCCAAGACCAGCGACCCGTTCCGCCACCTGGTGCGTGACTACTGCTCGATGGAGCGCGACAAGGACGACCGCCAGTACGGCGCGATGAGCGACGTCATGGCGCGCGCCAAGATGCCGGCCAAGGCCTCCGAACGCTGGACCGAGGTGCTCAAGATGGTCCTGCCGGTGACCTGCTACGCCGAGTACGCGGCGATGAAGTGCACCGGCCAGCTGGTCGACGCGGTGTCCAACGCGGAACTGCGCCAGGGCTACCTCGCGCAGATGATCGACGAGGTCCGCCACGTCAACCAGGAAGCGCACCTGATGCGCTACCTGACCAAGCATGCGCGCGACCCGGAGGGCTTCAGCCAGGGCGTCAAGCTGCGCAACTCCATGTTCATCACCCGCGCCAGCCGCGCCGCGCTCGACGGCTTCTTCGCCGGCAACCCCATCGAGGGCGCGTTGAACCTGCAGGTGGTGGCCGAGACCGCCTATACCAACCCGATCTTCGTCACCCTGACCGAGGTCGCCGCGACCAACGGCGACCAGGCCACGCCGACGACCTTCTTGAGCGTGCAGTCCGACGAGGCGCGCCACATGGCCAACGGCTATGCCACCCTCGCCGCGGTGGCCTCGGTGGAGGACAACCTGCCGCGCCTGCAGCAGGATTTCGACACCGCCTTCTGGCGCCAGCACGCCTTCCTCGATCCCTTCGTCGGCGCGGTCTACGACTACTTCCAGGAGCATCGCGGCGGTTCCTACCTCGAAGCCTGGAAGGAATGGATTGGCGACGACTGGGCCGGTTCCTACATCCGCAAGCTCGAACCCTTCGGCGTCAACCTGCCACAGCACTGGGACCAGGCCGCCGAGCGCATCCAGTGGCTCGGCCACACCGCCATGATGCTGTTCGCCGCCTCCTGGCCGATGCAGTTCCTGCGCGTCGACCCGCTGACGGCCAAGGACTTCGACTGGTTCGAGAAGAAATACCCCGGCTGGTACCAGCACTACGGCGCGTTCTGGGAGGCCTACGCCGAGATGTCGGACCCGTCCAGCGGCACGCTGCCGTTGAGCCTGTTCGAGTCCATGCCGACCTTGTGCCGGGTGTGCCAGATGCCCTGCGTGTTCCCGCGCCCCGACATCTCCACCGCGCGCATCAAGACCCACGCCGGGCGCAAGCACGCCTTCTGCTCCGACGGCTGCGAGTACGCCTTCAGCCTCGAGCCGCACCGCTACGCCAACAACCACGCCTGGGACGAGCACTTCGACGGCTTCGGCCTGGCCGACTGGATCGAGTCGGTCGGCGCGCTGCGCGCCGACGGCCGCACCCTGATCGCCCAGCCGCATCTCGACTGGAACCGCATGTGGACCATCGACGACATCCGCAAGATCGGCTTCGAGATCACGGACCCCTTGAAGAACCTGCCGGCGAGCGGCGAAGTGACGGTGCTGCAATGAGCGCACGCGCCAGCGACACCCAGGTGAAGACCGCGCGCGACTTCACCTACATCAAGCCGCAGCGTCGCCGCCTCACCGAGTACGAGGCGCTGACGGTGCACATGCAGCCCGATCACCTCGCCTTCGACCGCGCCCCCGGGCGCATCGAGGAGACCGAGTGGTACCTGCTGCGCGACGACGGTACGCCGCTGTGGGACCCGGCCTCGACCGCGCTGCGCGCGCCGGACTGGTTCGCCTGGCGCGATCCCGCGCAGCAGTGGCAGCGCACCTACGTGCGCCACCAGGAGCAGCAGGAGACCGCGCTCGAACGCGCCACCGAGGACGCCGCGCTCGACGGCAGCCTGGCCGAGCTCGATCCGCGCTGGGTGCGCGACGTGCTGTGCGGGCACTACCGCGCGTGGTCGTTCTTCGAGTACGCGGTGTTCCGCGCCATGTCGCCGGCGCAGCGCGAGGCGCTGTCCGATACCCTCGGCAACGCCATCTGCTTCCAGGCCTTCGACCACCTGCGCCACGCCCAGGACGTGATCTGCTACCTGGTCGAGATCGAACACCATTGCGATGCCGTCGACGACGGTCTCGGCAAGCGCAACTGGCTGGAAGACCCGGCCTACCAGCCGGCGCGCGCACTGGCCGAAGCGATCATGACCTGCCGCGACTGGGCCGAGCTGATGCTCGGCGCCAACCTGGTCGTGGCGCCGCTGCTGCAGCAGGTCGCGGTGAGCGAGCTGGTACGCCGCTCCGCGCTGCCCAACCGCGATGCCGTCGCCGCCCAGATCGTCCTCACCGTCGAGCGCGACCGCCGCCGCAACGTGGCCGCGGCACGGGCCCTGGCCGAACTCGCGGTGGCCGAGAGCAATCCCGACGCCGCTGCCAATCGCAACACCATCCAGCACTGGCTGGACGACTGGACGCGTCGCGCCGACGCGGCCGCCGTCGCCCTGGCGCCGGCCTTCGACAAGGTCCCGGTACCGGCCACCACCCACGCCGAGGCGCTGGCGCGGGCGCGCGCCGCGACGGTCGAGCTGGTCGGCGAACTGGGCTACTCCAGCCCGCTCGGGGGTGCGGCATGAGCGACAAGGGCCGCGACGACGTCTCGTTGATCCTCATGCAGGGTTCGCCCGAGGCCCAGGCCACGCTCGACGTGCTGGAGGAGGCCGACCCCGATCTCGTCGTCACCGATCACGACACCTTCTGGAAGATCACCTCGCCCAAGGGGCACATCGAGGTCGACCTGCGCAAGGTGTCGGAGGAACTCGGCAACGAGATCTCGATGTCGCAGTGGCTGGTGATCATGTCGAGCTACATCGGCCGGGTGAAGACCGATCCCTACACCTTCACCCTGACCAGCGACGTCACCGAGATCCACCGTTCCTGAACCCCGCGGCGTGCCGGTCGCCGCCACTGCCTGCCGGCGGCGGTGGCTACCTGTGTGCCGTCCCGGCCTGAGCCGAGCATCATGAGCTACGAAGTCGAACTCGCCCCCGGTGGCGAGACTTTCGAAGTCGCCGAGGGCGAAACCATTCTCGACGCCGCGCTGCGCGCCGGCATCGATCTCAAGTACGGCTGCCGCCACGGCAACTGCTCGACCTGCAAGTACCTGGTCGAGGACGGCGAGGTCGACTTCGGCCATGCCTCGGCCTACTCCCTGCCGGACGCCGAGCGCGAGGAAGGCTGGGCGCTGATGTGCTGCGCGACGCCGCTGACCGATCTGCTCATCCAGGACGACCGCCGCCCCGACGCCCGCGCACGCCCCATGCTCACGCCGCAGGACGCCACGGCGACGGTAACCGCGGCCACCGCGCTGACGGCCGAGTTGTGGGAATTGCGCCTGCAGCTGCCGGAACCGTTCACCTTCTACGCCGGCCAGTACGCCGAGCTCACCCTCGACGCCGACGGCGCCCCGGTGCGGCGCAGCTACTCGATGGCCTCGGCGCCCGACGGCAGCGGCGAACTCGCCTTCGTGCTCAAGCGCATCGCGGGCGGCGCCTTCTCCGATCGCGTCACCGCGCTCGAGCCGGGCGCGGAACTCGCCCTGCGCGGCCCCTTCGGTACGAGTTACCTGCGCGACGGCGAACGCCCGGTGCTGTTCGCTGCCATCGGTTCGGGTCTCGCGCCGATCCTGGCCATGCTGCGCGCCGCGGCCGCGGCCGGCGACACGCGCGCCTTCACGTTCTATTACGGCGCGCGTCGTCCCGCCGACCTGCCGTGCGAGGACGAGCTCGCCACGCTCGGCGGCAAACTGCCCGGCCTGCGCTACGTGCCCACGCTCGACGGCCTGCAGGACGGCGACGCCTGGGACGGCGCGGTCGGCAACGTCACCCAGGCCATCCAGCGCGAGGTCGACAACGCCAGCGATCTCGACGTCTACCTGTGCGGCGCGCCCGAGATGTGCGAGACCGTCGCCCGCCTGCTGCGCGCCAAGGGCCTGCCCGAGGAGCAGCTCTTCTTCGACCGTTTCTTCGCCGCGACCTGAGGCGTCGCGCGACACCGCGTCCGCGTTTCCGCCGGCAGCGGCGGTGATGGCACAATCGCCGGCGAGCCCTACGCACGCCGGTGCCGCAGCGCCATGACCACGCCAGACCACGCCGACCGCGCCGCGCTAGCCGACCTGCGCGAACGCCTGCGTGCGTTCGCGGCCGCACGCGACTGGGAGCAGTTCCACACGCCGAAGAACCTCGCCATGGCCCTGGCCTGCGAGGCGGCCGAGGTCATGGAACACTTTCTGTGGCTGGATGGGGCTACCAGTGCCGCGCTGACCGATGCGAAGCGGGCCGAAGTCGGCGAGGAACTGGCCGACGTCCTCATCTACCTCGTGCGGCTGGCCGACAAGCTCGACATCGATCTCCTCGATGCCGCCAACGCCAAGATCGCGCGCAACGCCGAGCGCTACCCGGCCGACAGGGTGCGCGGCAGGGCGGTGAAGTACAGCGAGCTGGAAGACGAGCCGGGCGGGGCGGACGGGGCGTGAACGTTAGACTCTGCCGCGCCCGGTTGCCGATGTGGACACCGGAGTGAGCGTAGTGGCGGTTCTCTGTACACCCGCCACCTTTTGCGCTGGGGCGGGCGATGGTATTCGCCCAGCTCCTGGTTAAAAATAAAGAAAATCAAAAACCTGTGTGGGTTTCGTTCTTTGCCGCACCGAATGCGTCCGTCCCGGTAAAGATTGCACGTCCCAGGATCCCAGCATGAGCGCCAGCTTTCAGACCCTCGCCAACTTCATCTGGTCCGTCGCCGATCTGCTCCGTGGCCCCTATCGTCCGCCGCAGTACGAACGCGTAATGTTGCCGCTGACAGTGCTGCGCCGCTTCGATGCGGTCCTGGCCCCGAGCAAGGACGCCGTTCTGAAACGCCACGCCGAGCTTGAGGCCAAGAACGTCTCCAACATCGATCCTGTCCTCAACAATCTCGCCAAGGACGACGAAGGCACCCCGCTCGGCTTCCACAACCACAGCCGCCTCGACTTTCAGAAACTGAAGGGCGACCCCGACAACATCGGCCGCCATCTCGCCGACTACATTGCCGGTTTCTCCGAGAACGTCCGCAAGATCTTCGAGCGCTTCGAGTTCGACAAGGAGATCGAGAAGCTCGAAGAGTCCAACCGCCTCTACCAGGTGGTGGCGCAGTTCGCTGAGATCGACCTGCATCCGCGCCGGGTCGACAACATCACCATGGGGCTGGTGTTCGAGGACCTGATCCGGCGCTTCAACGAGGCGGCTAACGAAACCGCGGGCGACCACTTCACACCGCGCGAAGTCATCCAGCTCATGGTCAACCTGCTGCTGGAACCGGACACCGATGTGCTGACCCAGGCCGGCGTCATCGTCACCGTCTGTGATCCAGCCTGTGGCACCGGCGGCATGCTGGCCGAAGCACAGAACTGGATTCGCGCCCACAACGAGCAGGCCACGGTCAAAGTCTTCGGTCAGGATTACAACCCGCGGTCCTACGCTGTGGCCGCCTCGGACCTCCTGATCAAGGGCCACAAGGACGGCCAGGTGGTGCTGGGCAATACCCTCACCGACGATCCGTTCCCGGACCTGCATTTCGACTACCTGCTGGCCAATCCGCCCTTCGGCGTGGACTGGAAGGCAGAGAAGAAGATCATCGACCGCTGGCCCAACTTCCGTGGCTACGGCGGCAAGCTGCCCCGCGTCAACGACGGCGCCCTGCTGTTCCTGCTTTACATGATGAGCAAGTTCGAGGACTACCAGGCGGGGAATCGCGACAAGCCCGGTTCGCGCACCGCCATCGTCTTCAATGGCTCGCCGCTCTTCACCGGCGGCGCCGGCAGCGGCGAAAGCGAGATCCGCCGCTGGATCATCGAGCGCGACCAACTCGAAGCCATCGTCGCTCTGCCCGAGCAGATGTTCTACAACACCGGCATCGGCACCTTCATCTGGGTGGTCACCAACCGCAAGAGCGCGCACCGCCAAGGCAGAATCCAGCTCATCGACGCCCGCGAGCGCTATACGCCGATGAAGCGCAGCCTGGGTGACAAGCGCCGCTTCCTCGGCCAGGCCGCCCTCGACGCCATCACCTGTGAACACGGCGCCATGGAAGCGAGCCAGACCAGCCGGGTCTTCGACAACACCGATTTCGGCTACCGCCGAATCAGCGTGCTACGCCCGCTGCGCCTGCGCTTCGAGATCACCGAGGAAGCGCGCGAACGCTTCCTCAATACCTGCCCCGAGCTGTACGACGCCCTGCAGGCCGTGCAGGACGAGCTGGGCAGCGAGCCGCTGCCCGACTGGAACCAGGCCTGGGATGCCGTGCAGCAGGTGTTCAAGACCCTGCCCGACGACATCGAGGGCTGGGCGAAGGGGGCCAAAGGTACCGCGCAGAAGAAAATCTTCCGCGAGTGTTTCACCACGATGGACCCCGAGGCGGCGGCCGTCATCGCCAGGCGCCACAAGGTCGAGCCGCTCGACCGCGCCGCCCTGTTCCCCGCCCAGACTCTGCCCGCCGACCTCGCCGCGGACGAGTTCGATGCCCTGCTGGGCCTGTATGCCGCCGGCAAGGGCAAGCACATCGAGTACGAGCCCGATCCGGCGCTGAAGGACTTCGAGAACATTCCGTTGAAGGAGGACATCCTCAGCTACGTGCTGCGCAAGGTCCGGCCCTACGTGGCCGATGCCTGGATCGACCGCGAGACGCGCGACGAACAAGACGGCGGCATCGGCAAGGTGGGCTACGAGATCAACTTCAATCGCGTGTTCTTCCAGTACCGGCCGCCGCGGCCGCTCGCCGAGATCGATGCGGAACTGGCCGAGGTGGAGAAGCGCATCCTGGCGCTGCTGCGCGAGGTGACGGAGTGACGGCACGGGAGTTGCTGGAACGCCTCAACCTGCTCGACGAGAATGAGCGCATCGAGGCCAAGGCGGCTTCTGAAGTCGGCAAATCGCTGCTGGAAACCGTCTGCGCCTTCGCCAACGAACCCGGCCTTGGCGGCGGCTGGTTGCTGCTCGGAATCACGCGGGAAGAGTTGGCGCTGTTCCCGTCCTATGAAGTGCAAGGCCTCGACCATCCGGACAAAGTCAGCGCGGACCTGGCCAGCCAGGCGGCCAGCCTGTTCAATCGCCCCCTGCGGCTCGAAATCCAGACCGATGCGATCGATGGCAAGGCCGTGATCGCAGTCTTCGTGCCGGAGGCACCGGCGCAGGACAAGCCCATCTACTTCAAGGCGCAGGGTCTACCCCGCGGCGCCTTCCGGCGAATCGGCAGCACCGACCAGCATTGCACCGAGGACGACCTGATCGCGCTCTACCAGGAGCGGCAGGTCGAGAGCTTCGATGCCGGGCTCGTCCCGGATGCCACGCTCGAGGATTTCTCGCCCGAGGCCATCGCCGACTACCGCCAGTCACGGCGCGAGGCCAATCCCGATGCCGAGGAATTGCGCTGGAGCGACGACGAACTGCTCCAGGCGCTGGGCTGCGTTCGACTGAACGATCGCGGCCACTGGCAACCGACCGTGGCCGGACTTACGCTCTTCGGCAAGCCGGTGGCCCTGCGCCGCAGCTTTCCCATGACGCGGGTCGATTACATCCGCGTACCGGGCCGCGAGTGGGTGCCAGACCCGGAGCGGCGCTTCGACAGCCTGGAACTGCGCGACCCTTTGTTCCGGCTCATCCGTCGCGTTCAGGCCGCCATCGTCGACGACCTGCCCAAGGCCTTTGGTCTCGCCGAAGGTGATCTGCAGCGCAAGGACAGCCCGGTGGTGCCACAGCGCGTCATCCGTGAGGCGGTGGTCAATGCCCTGATGCACCGCAGCTACCGCAGCCAGGCACCGGTGCAGATCATCCGTTACAGCAACCGCCTGGAAATTCGCAATCCCGGTTTCTCCCTCAAATCGCCCGAGCACCTCGGTGAGCCCGGTTCCCTGCCGCGCAACCCCAAGCTGGCGGCCGCGCTGTACGACACCCGCTTTGCCGAGACCAAGGGCAGCGGCGTGCGGGTCATGCGCGAGATGTGCGCACAGGCCGGGCTTGCACCGCCCCTGTTCGAGTCCGACCGCGGCCGGGAGCAGTTCGTCGTGCGCCTGTTCTTTCATCATTTCCTGGGGCCGGACGACCTGGACTGGTTGGCGCGCTTCAAGGATCTGCATCTCTCCGAGGCCGAGGCCCGCGCCCTGGTCGTGACCCGTGAAGCCGGCGCCATCGACAACGCGACCTGGCGCGACATCAACAAGGTGGACACCCTGGCCGCCAGCCATGGTTTGAAAAAACTGCGTGATGCCGGCCTGCTGCAGCAGCACGGCCGGGGTTCGGCCACCTGGTATCAGCCCACGGACACCCTGCTCGGCGGTGAGCGAGGCTTGTCCAGTAACCCGGCGGGCTTATCCAGTAACCCTGAACGCTTATCCAGTAACCCTGGGGCGCTATCCAGTAACTCCGACCCGGCGGCGGAGGCGGCCCGGCGCGCGCTGTTGAACGAACTGCCCGGCGAGCTGGCAGCCCGGGTCGGCGCCATCGGCCGCCGCCACCCCCCAGCGGAAATCCGGGAACTGGTCGTCGCCCTCTGTCGTCAGCAGGACTACCGCGCCGAGGAACTGGCCCGATTGCTGGCCCGCAAGGTCGAGACTGTGCGCCAGGACTACCTGCGCCCGCTCCTGGCCGCAGGGCGGATTCGTATGACGCGGCCTGATAAGCCGAATGACCCGGAGCAGGCGTACCGGGTGGAGAAGGAGCCATGAGGGGCTCAGTTAGCCGTCCCGATTCCCCGAACCGAGGCGGAACCGGTAGCCGTGGAGAACGCGCTTCGGGGATTGCAGGGCAAGGTGGCGGAGTGAACGGGGCTGACTCCGGCTCGCAAGCTTGGGAGACCATTCCGCTTCGCTACGTGTGCGAGTTGAATCCGTCGGTAAGTTTCGATGGACTTGATGAGGATGACGACCTCACGTTCTTGCCAATGGATCGGGTGAAGAGCGGGTACTTCATTCCGAATGTGGATAAGTTCGCGAAATATGGTTCTTCCTACACGGCCTTCGAGGATGGCGATATTGTCCTGGCAAAGGTCACCCCTTGCTTCGAGAACGGCAATATTGCAATTACCGATGCCCTCGTCAGCGGCAAAGGATTTGGAAGCTCAGAGCTGTTCGTGATTCGCCCGACCAGGGCTGAGGGGAGATTTCTTTTCTACTACTTCCAGTCCATCAGGTTTAAACAAGACGGTGAGGCGTCGATGACTGGTGCAGGCGGTCTTAAGCGCGTGTCGCCCGATATCCTTCGGAAGCATCACCTGCCCTTTCCAAGCCAAGATATTCAATGCCTCATCGCCGACTACCTCGATCGCGAAACCGCCCGCATTGACGGGCTGATAGCCGAGAAGGAGCGCATGCTGGCCCTGCTCGAAGAAAAGCGCGCCGCCCTCATCAGCCGATTCGTCACCCGCGGCCTCGACCCCGACGTCCCACTCAAGCCCTCCGGCCAGGAATGGCTGGGTGAGATTCCAGCGCATTGGGATGTGTGCCAGCTGAAGCGCACGTGGACCTCATCGGACTACGGTCTTTCGGAGAATATTAGGGACGAAGGTGACATTGCAGTTCTTCGAATGAGTTGTATCGTGGATGGCCGCGTTGACATTTCGAAGTCCGGGATGATTGCCGAAGCTGATAAAAAACTGTTGCTTCGTCGAGATGATCTGCTCTTCAATCGAACAAACAGCCTCGATCAGATCGCGAAAGTTGGGATCGTGGATTTTGACCCAGAGACCTCATTGACCTTCGCTTCTTATCTTGTTCGTATCCGTGTAAATCATCGCGCGACAGCCCAATACTTGGCTACGCTACTCAATGCATCGACGTTTCTGGATTTCGCCCGAAAGAATGCGATCCCTGCCATTGGTCAGGCAAATTTGAGTCCGACACGATACGGTGACCTTAAGATCCCTCTACCGCCGATTGCCGAGCAGGAGGAGATCGTTGCGTATCTAACACGGGACGCAGAGACTTCGACTCCCGTCCGGGACCACATAAGGCTCTCCATCGAATTGTTGAAGGAGCGTCGCAGCGCTCTGATCTCTGCCGCCATCACTGGCCAGTTCTCGATGGACGAGTTGCAGTAATTGATCCGGGGAGCGTCATGCGCATCGACCGATTGAGCGTTCGAAATTTCAAGGGCTTTCGCGAGCGGGAGCTTACGCTCCACCCGGAGTTCAACCTTGTCGTCGGGACCAACGGAACGGGTAAGACCACGGCGTTGGATGCGTTGGCGGTGGCGGTTGGAAGTTGGTTTCTCGGAGTTCGAGGAGCGGATAGCCGCCACATACGCTCTAGCGAAGTGATGCTCGCGGCCTTCGAACACGAGCAAATTGATGATGCCGGCAGTCGTCATTTCGACGTGCAGTGGGAGCATGTCTTTCCTTGCGAGGTAACGGCTCACGGGCGGGTCCTGGAACAAGATATACGTTGGACACGAGCGCTCAACACTCCAGGAGGGCGAACGACCTATGGTGAAGCTGGCGATATCAAACGTCTTGCAATCCAGGCTGACAAGGCAATTCGAAGCGGACAAGACATCCTGCTGCCCTTGATTTCTTACTACGGCACGGGCCGTCTTTGGCAGGAGCCGCGCGAATCCTTCAAGGTTTCCGACCCTATGAGAGTCGCGAGCAGGAAAGAACAATCGCGCCTGGCAGGATACTCGAACAGCGTCGATCCTCGCTTGTCGGTGGCGCAACTTACGCGTTGGATCGCACGGCAATCCTGGATTAGTTACCAACAAAAATCGCCAGATAGGCCAGTCTTCGGCGTTGTCAAAGAAGCCATCGTGAGTTGTATCGAGGGCGCGTGCGATCTTTACTTTGACGCGGCGCTGGGCGAGGTGGTCGTCGAGTTTGAATACGGCAGGCGGCCATTCTCGAACTTGAGCGATGGGCAACGCTGCATGCTTGCGTTAGTGGGGGACATGGCTCAGAAAGCGGCCAAGCTCAATCCGCAGCTCGGCGACAGGATCTTGCAGCAAACTCCCGGCGTTGTTCTTGTCGATGAGTTGGACCTGCACCTTCATCCGCGTTGGCAGCGTCGAGTGACTGAAGATTTGCGGCGTACCTTTCCCGAAGTCCAGTTTATCTGCACCACTCACTCACCGTTTCTCATTCAATCTCTGCGCAGCGGAGAGGAATTGATCATGCTCGATGGTCAGCCCACTGCGGAGTTGGCGAATCTTTCTCTTGAAGATATTGCATACGGCATTCAGCACATTACCAACCCAGAAACAAGCTTGCGTTATGAGCAGATGAAGAACGTGGCCAAGGATTACCTTGAAACCTTGGATGTCGCTGCGAGAGCGCCTGAGGAGCAGCTGGCGGACTTCAAGCGCCAGTTGAGTGAGGCGGTTAAACCCTATGCGGACAACCCGGCATTCCAAGCATTCCTCGAAATGAAGCGGGTCGCGAAGTTGGGGGAATGATCGATGCGACCGGTTCGCCGTGGCGCCTCACCTCGAGAGGTGGATTACACCGATTACACCGAGGCGAAACCCGATCTGGTGGCCAGACTAGGCGCATACTGTAGCTTTTGCGAGCGCCCGATCGCCACTCAACTCGCAGTCGAGCATGTGCAGCCTAAAAGCGTAGCAGAGTACGCACACCTGATTGGTCGCTGGGAAAATTTTTTGCTCGCTTGCGTCAATTGCAACTCGACCAAGGGCAGCAAAGATGTTCAACCCGCGCACGTTTTTCTTCCCGATCGAGACAATACATTCGTTGCCTTTGATTACCTCCCAGACGGGACCGTAAATGCAGGCCAAACGGCTGTTGATGCTGGTGTGGAGCAGGTCGCCAACGCCTCATTGGCGCTGACGGGGCTGGACAAAGCGGCCTTGAATACGCCAGACGAGAACGGTAGGCAGGTGGCATTGGATCGGGTTCGGCAACGAATGGAGGCTTGGTTGGTCGCAGAGCAAGCGAACGTCGATCTGGCGGCTGATGCCGATGCCGGGGTTCTCCGCGAATATGTAGCCAAGCTTGCGGCTTCCACGGGTTTTTTTAGCGTTTGGATGACAGTGTTCGAGGACGATGCGGATATGCGGCGTCGCCTGATCCTGAAATTTCCTGGGACGGATGCGAGTGGCTGTTTCGACCGCGCAAACGGCAGCCCTGTCACACCTTGTCCGAATCTTGATGGTCTGGAGGCTGGAGGCAAGATTTGAAACGCACCAGCGAAGCCGCGTTCGAAGCCGCCATCGAAGCGGCCTTGCTGGGCGACGGCTACGCGCGGGTCGACGCCATGGGTTTCGACCGCGAACGCGCAATCTTTCCTGATGAAGCGCTGGCCTTCATACGCTCTACCCAGGGCAAGGTATGGGAGAAGCTGGAAGCGCTGCATGGCGAGCAGACCGGTGCACGCGTGCTGGAATCACTCTGCAAGTGGCTGGATACCCATGGCGCCCTGGCAACCCTGCGCCACGGCTTCAAATGCTTCGGGCGCACCCTGCGGATTGCCTTCTTTCGCCCCGCCCACGGTCTCAATTCAGAACTGGAAGCACGTTACCAGGCCAACGGGCTGGGGCTGACCCGCCAGTTGCACTTCAGCCCGAAGTCGGAACAGTCACTGGACGTGGTGCTTTCGGTCAACGGTATTCCGGTGGTGACCCTGGAGCTCAAGAACCCCCTGAGTGGCCAAACGGTCGCGAATGCCATCCACCAGTACCGCCACGACCGCGACCCGCGCGAGCCGATTTTCGTGTTCAGCAAGCGCGCACTGGTGCACTTCGCGGTGGACACCGAAGAGGCGCACATGGCGACACGGCTGGCCGGCTCGTCAACGGTTTTCCTGCCCTTCAACCGGGGCACGGATGGCGGTGCCGGCAAGCCGCCGGACGCAGGCGGGCGCAACTACAAGACGGCCTACCTGTGGGAGGAGGTGTTGCAGCGCGACAGCCTGCTCGATCTGCTCGCGCGCTTCCTGCACCTGGACGTGGAAGAGAAGACCACGGACGAGGGTAAGAAAGTGCGCAGGGAAAGCCTGATCTTTCCTCGCTACCACCAGTTGCAGGCAGTACGCCGCATGGTGGCGGCCGCCGCCAGCGAGGGCGTGGGGCACAACTACCTCGTCGAGCACTCGGCCGGTAGTGGCAAGAGCAACACCATCGCCTGGCTGGCGCATCGGCTCTCGAGCCTGCACAACGCGGGTGACGAGCGGCTGTTCGACAGCGTGGTGGTCATCACCGATCGCGTGGTGCTCGACCGCCAGTTGCAGAACACGATCTACCAGTTCGACCACCGCCAGGGCGTGGTGCAGAAGATCGACGAGGATTCGCGCCAGCTCGCCGAAGCGCTCGAAGCCGGCGTGCCGATCATCATCACCACGCTGCAGAAATTTCCCTTCGTCTCGGGGCAACTGGCCAAGCTGAGCGAGGAGCGCGGGGAGGGCAGCAAGAGCCATCTGCCGACGCGCCGCTACGCGGTGATCATCGACGAGGCGCACAGCTCCCAGTCCGGTGAGACGGCGACTGAGCTCAAAGGCGTGCTGGGCGGTGCCGAGTTGCGCCAGAAGGCGCGGGCGTTGGCCGAGGAGGAAGGCGAAGTCGAACTGGAGCGCCTGTTCCGCGCCATGGCCAAGCGGGGTCAGCAACCGAACATGAGCTTCTTTGCGTTTACTGCTACGCCCAAGCACAAGACGCTGGCGATCTTCGGGCGCCATGGTGAACCCTTCCACCGCTACACCATGCGCCAGGCCATCGAGGAAGGGTTCATCGAGGACGTGCTTAAGAGCTATGTCTCGTACAAGACCTACTACAAGCTGATCAAGAAGGCCGCGGACGACCCCAACGTCGAACGCAAGAAAGCCGCCAGGGCGCTGACCCGCTTCCTGCGCCTGCACCCGCACAACATCGGCCAGAAGACCGAGGTGATGGTGGAGCACTTCCAGCATTTCACCCGCCACAAGATCGGCGGCCATGCCAAGGCGATGGTGGTGACGGCTTCACGGCTGGAGGCGGTGCGCTACAAGCAGGAATTCGACCGCTACATCGAGGCGAAGGGCTACCCGATCAGGAGCTTGGTGGCGTTCTCGGGCACTGTGGACGACGACAAGATCCCGGAGACGTCCTACACCGAGGTCGAGATGAATGGCGGCCTCCGGGAGAAAGAACTACCCGACACTTTCGCCAAGCCGGATTTTCGCGTGTTGCTGGTGGCGGAGAAATACCAGACCGGCTTCGATCAACCCTTGCTGCACACCATGTACGTGGACAAGCGCCTGGCCGGTATCCAGGCCGTACAGACCCTCTCGCGCCTGAACCGTACCCACCCGCTGAAGGACGACACCTTCGTGCTGGATTTCGTCAACGATCCGGCTGAGATCCAGGAGGCCTTCCGGCAGTACTACGAAGGCTCGGTCATGGGCGAAGAGGTCGATCCGGACCGGCTCTACGAGGTCAAGGCCGCACTCGATGCCTCGGGCGTCTACCTGCAAACCGAGGTGGTCGAATTCGCGCGCGTGTTCTTCGCGCCCAAGCGCCGCCAGAGCCCCGGCGACCACAAGACGATGAACGCGATCCTCGACCAGGCAGTGGCGCGCTTCGTGCAATTGCAGACCACCGAAGAAGAGGAAGCCGAGCTGTGGCGCGGCAAACTGCAGGCCTTCCGCAATCTCTACAGCTTCCTGAGCCAGGTTATCCCCTATCAGGACAGTGACCTGGAGAAGCTGTTCACCTACCTGCGCCACCTCGCACTAAAGTTGCCCAAGCGCAAGAGCGGGCCCGGTTACCAGTTCGACGAGGAGGTGGAGCTCGACTACTACCGCCTGCAGAAAATCAGTGAAGGCTCGATCAGCCTGAACGAAGGATTTGCCAAGCCACTCGACGGCCCCCGCGAGGTGGGTAGCGGCATGGTGCGCGAGGAGGAGATTTCGCTATCGCGCCTCATCGACATCATCAACGACCGTTTCGGCGGCGAGCTGAACGAGGCCGACCAGCTTTTCTTCGACCAGATCGCGGAGGCCGCGAGCCAGAACGAGGCCCTGCAGCAAGCCGCCCAGGTCAATTCGCTCGACAAATTCCAACTGGTGTTCCGGCAGGTTCTGGAAGCGCTGTTCATCGAGCGGATGGAGCTGAACGAGGAGCTGTTTGCCGACTACATGGGCAAACCGGAGATGCAGGAGCTGATTTCGAAATGGCTCGGGAGCCAGGTCTACGAACGGCTTGCCGCCGCCAAGGCGGACGTGAAAGCCGCTACGGGGTTCGGGGCCGACCGGTAACGCCGAGCGGAATGATCCCGAATTCTTGCCCGCCATCGAACCCGCTCGGGTCTTCGGACCGTGCTGCGGCAATGCAGCATCCCGCTGCCTGAACCGCTGGTTCGGGTGAGCCGGGCGCTGGCTACGGCGAGCCCGACGTCGAAACGCCCCCCAGGCGGTGTTCCGCCACGTGTACCGCGCCTACCCGACGCTGCCTTCGCCGTACTACCCGCCGCCAGGGCCCTGAACGAGGCTATTCGACGGGCTTCACCGCGAACCCCGCCTGCTCCACCAACCGCTCGGCCTCGCCGCCCGGCACCCAGATCACCACGGCCTTCACCGGCGTCTCACCAATCACGCTGTGGCGCACGGTGTCACCCGGCTGCACGATGCCGAGCATGCCGGGTGCGAGGGCGTGCGCAACGCCGTTGACCTCGTGGCCGAGGGTGCCTGCGACGACGTAGAAGAGTTCGAGGCTGCCGTGGGCGTGGGCGGCGCCTTCGCCGTATTCGACCGGCAGGTTCAGCTCGCCCACCTCGACGTCGCCGCGGCCGAGGTTGGCGGCCTCGGCCAGCATGCGGATGGTGACCGGGCCGGCGACGAGGTCACGGGTGCCGTGGCTGACCACGGCGTGGTCGTTTGCCGCGGCCGGGTCCGGGGCGTGGGCGGCGTCGCCGTGGGCGTGAGCCGGGATGGACGAGCCGAGCAGGGCGGCGAGGGCCAGGCCGCGAAATGCGCGGTGGGGCGTCATCGTGGGGGTGGTTTGCATGGTTCGTCGGTTCATGTCGTCTGCTCCCGGTTGGAAGGCATCGGTTGTTCGCCCCAGACCCGTGTGAGCCATGCCGCCGCTGCCCCCAGCGCCGGCGCGAAGCCAGTCACGTCGTAATGCCCCTGCGCCTCGACGCGCACCAGTTCGACATCGCGGCCGTGCTCGCGCAGGGTCTCGACCAGGCGTTCGATGGCGGCGTACTCGAAGATCTCGTCCGACGGCGTGGCCAGGGTGTAGACCGGCACCGGCGCGGTGACGCGGGCGTTGGGCAGGCCGGCGACGGGAATCGCGGCGGAGAAGCGCTCGGGGTAGTGCTCGATGAGGTGCCAGGCGCCCATTGCGCCGAGGCTGTAGCCACCGACGACGAGGCGGGCGGGATCGACGGCGTAGTTCGCGGCCACGGTCTCGAGCAGTGCCATGGCGAAGGCCTCGTTGGCGGGTTCGCTCCAGCTCGCGCCGCGCGATTCGGGCGCCACGAGGATGGGCGACAGCGCGGCCAGGGCCGGGCCGAACAGGTGCTCGAGTAGCGGGCGCCCGTAGTAGCGCGTGGGCTGGCCGCCGTAGTGCAGGACCAGGACCAGCGGGTGACCGCCGGGCGGCGCCGGCGTGTCCGGCAGGGCCAGCGTGAAGCGGGCCGCGCGGTTCGCGTCGTCGCGCAGCTCGAGGTCGTGGAGGCCGGCGGCCTGCGGCGCGTCGATGACGCTCGCGGCAGGGCCGAGCGCGAGGCCGGGCGGCGGGGTGGGCATGGTCGGAACTCCGGGCGCGGTGGATGTACGAGGTGATACGTTACCAAAGCCGCGGCACCACGATGCCGTGCGGACCGCGTCCGCGGCAGCCGCCGCGCCGGGTGCGCCCCGGCGCCCTGACGGCCCGCGGCGCGATGCGCTATGCTGCCGCCCGCTTCACAGTCGGCGTCATCCATGGATCCCCTGCTCGCGACAGCGGTCGAACAGCCCGAACCCGGTCGATACGTGCTGACTTGGGACGATCGTTTCACCGCCTCCGCGGTCACCGTGCGTGCCGCGACGACGGCCGCCGCGGCGCCCGACGGGGTGGTCGTCGCCGAAGGGGCGCGGGGCGGCGCCGAGATCGTCGTCGACGACCCCGCGCGACGCTGGTACTTCCACCTGCTCGCGGACGACGGCGCGGCCCTGGTCGTCGCCGAGCGCGGCGTGCCTTTCGCCGGCGCGGTCAATTTCCGCGACATCGGCGGTTACGCCACTGCCGACGGTCGTCGCCTGCCCTGGGGCCGGCTCTACCGTTCCGGTCACATGACCCACCTGACCGAGAGCGACAAGGCGCTGTTTGCCACCCTCGGCATCGCGACCGTGATCGATTTCCGCATGGAACTCGAGCGGGCCGCCGAGCTGACCGAGCTGCCCGGCGCGCCGGCCCTGCACGTGCTTGGCGTACCGCCCGGGGTCGGCACCAAGGATTTCCTCGACGACGTCTTCGCCAGCGCCGAGGGTCCGGAGCCCGTGGTCGACGCCATGCATGCCATCCTGCGCGGGCTGGTGCGCGAGTGCGCGCCGTACTACGCGCGGCTGTTCGAGCGCCTGCTCGAGGCGCCGGCCGGGGCGGTGCTCCTGAACTGTTCGGCGGGCAAGGAGCGCACCGGCGTCGGCGTCGCCCTGCTGCTCGCCGCGCTCGGCGTGCCGCTGGAGACGATTCGTTATGATTTCATGCTCTCGGCGCGGTATTTTCCGGCCGAGCAGGAAGTGCCGCGCGTGATCGAGAAATACAACGTGCAGCGCGGCGAGGCCTCGCGGGCCATCATCTGGCCGCTGCTCGAGGCGCGTGCCTCCTACCTCGAGGTGGTACTGGAGGCGATCGAAGAAGACTGCGGTTCGATGACCGCGTTCCTGGAAAGCAAACTCGGGCTCGGCGAAGCCGAGCGCGCGCGGCTGGTCGCCGCGTACACCGTCTGACGGGGGAGGAACACGACACCATGGCCAAGCTCTATGCCGACACCGACAAGTACGGCTACCAATCCGATTTTCCCATCGTCGAGGCCTACAACGCCGCGGTGAAGGATCTCGTCCGCGCGCGCTTCGCCGAGGCCGGTTGCGAATGGAAGGATTTCGTGTTCGGTAAGGAATACGCCGTCATCGACAAGGACGCCATGCAGGCCATCGAGGATCGCCTGCTCGAATACGGCTACCGCTTCGAGCCCTCGGCGATGTCGTCCTCGCGCGAGCGCCCCGAGGCCTACAAGGATTCCGGTCTCTACGCCGAGGACTTCAGCTTCGAGCATCCCGAGGCGCCCACCGCGCCGGTCGACGGCGACGGGCGCGAGCTGCGTGGCTGCGGTGACAACGTCGTCACCCACAAGCAGAACCTGGTCGGCACGGCGCGCTACGTGCGTACCATCGACAAGGTCCTCGAATGCCTGCAGCAGGGCGTGGCCGAGGACACCATCGCCATCGTCGACGACTCGGGCGGCACCCTGACGGCGCCGGTGCTGGAGAAATTCCACGGCGTGCTGTGCGCCGGCGGCACCACCCGCTCGCACCTCGCCATCCTCACCCGCGAGTACAACATCCCCTGCTTCATGAACGTGCGCCTGTCCGGCATCAAGGACGGCGACCGCATCGAGGTCGAGGTCTCCGCGCGCGGCAAGACCGTCGAGGACTACGAGAGCGGCCGCGACGCCTCCGCCCGCGTGTGGCGCCTGGCGAAAGCCTGAGCGCCCCAGCCGCCCCGACCCGATTGCCGAGGAATACCGCACCATGTCCGACAACAAAGTGACCTACGCGCAACTGCTGGAGACCAACAACCTCATCCAGCAGAACGCCGACGAGACCTACTGGCTGTGTGCCACGCGCACCGTGCAGGAGTCGAAGATCTTCCCGGTCTCGGCCTACATCCTGTTCTCCTACCTCAACTGCTTCTACCGCTACCCGAGCCTGCTGAAGAAGATCGAGGCCTCGATGTCAGCCGAGGAAATCGGGGACCGCGCGCGCCACGCCGGCATCAAGATCGTGGCCTGGACGATTCCCTGCTTCTACCTGCTCGGCCGCGAGATGCTCATCAACTGGGGCGTGATCAAGCCGACCGACGCGGTCGAGGACGTCATCTACGTGATGGACTTCTGGAAGCGCTTCCAGCTCTCCTGGCATCGCAACAACGGCAACATCACCAACCGCCAGGCCGATCACCGCGGCCAGATCCTGCCCGAGCAGAAGCTGCAGGTGTTCCATGCCGATGCCTTCGAGTGCCGCGAGGGCGATGCCCTGCACACCGCCGCCCAGGCCTTCCTGGCGACCATCGCGCAGTACGGCTTCCTGGTGTCCTGCGAGAGCCGCCTGACCATCCACAACCACGGCCCGTACAAGATCGCCGACAACCGCGAGATGCTGGTGCGCGACTTCCGCGAGCTGGCCGAGTACGACTACCCCTGGCTGGACGGGGTCGGCCGCGACATCCCCTATAACAACCTCACGGTGACGATGATCATCGAGGGCTGCCACATCAACCTGCTCGACGACTGGGGCTCGTTCGAATCCGAACCGGAGCTCAAGGCCGAGCACATCGTCGCCGTCGGTCTCTATACCGCCGACAACCTGAGCGAAGGCCACCTGCCGGTCGGCATGGGCAGCAAGGAAGAATTGATCGCGACCTTCGACGACCTCACCGCGCGCATCAAGGACGCCACGGCCAAGCTGTGGGCGGAGATGTCGGGCTGGACCCGCGACCAGCAGCTCGATGCCGGTGCGCTGGTCTACTTCGGTGTCGGCAAGGAGTTCGCGCATATCGCCGGGGTCTACGACAAGGACGACTGGCTCTTGATCGACGAGCGCGCCGAGCGCTTCCGCCCGCTGCTCAACGACGAGTACGGCAATCTCTTCCTCGGCGAGCTGGTCGGCTTCATTTCCTGCCCCAGCCAGCGCATGCACGAATACACCATGATGATGCACACCGGCCAGCCGCGCCGCGCGCTGTCCTACTTCCCCTACAGCCTGTTGAACGACGGCGACTACACGGCCTCCGTCGGCGGCATGGCGCCGGGGGTGACCAACCTGCCGGCGAAGAACGATCGCTACCGCACCACCCAGGGCGTGCTCAGCGAGGCCGAGTACAACCGGCGCAGCCGCGAGTTCGTGCCCAAGGCCTGCCAGGCGCCCTATCGCTTCCTCTGTGGCGATTGGGTCAAGTACCACTACGACACGCCGCTCGCCGACGAGCTGTTCGGCTTCGAACAGGCCAATTCACGCCTGCTCGAGGGCAAGGGCGCGGGGCTCTCGCGCGCCGATGTCGAAGCGCTGCGCGACAAGAACTGAGGAGAGCGACCCATGGCAACCGAACTGCATCTCCTCATGCACGCCGCGGCCATCCGCAAGCACGGCGCGGCCACTGACATTGCCGCCATCGCCGGGCTGCCCGGTGCCACCGCCGCCGCCGCGCTGGGCGCGGCCTGTGCCGGCGGCCGCCTGGCCGAGGTCGACGGCAAGTACCTGCTGACCCCGGCCGGCCAGATGATCGTCGCTGCCGAGTATTCGCGCTTCTGGCAGGATCTCCGCGCCGACGCCGACTTCGTTGCCGCTTACGAGCGCTTCGAGATCATCAACCGCGAACTCAAGCAGGTCATCACGCGCTGGCAGACCATGGAGCTGGGCGGCAAGACCGTCGCCAACGATCATTCCGACAAGGACTACGACGAGGCGGTCATCGGCCAGCTCGGCGACCTGCACGAGAAGTTCGAGCCGGTGCTCGATGCGCTGGTGCGCGGCGATGCGCGTTTCGGCATCTACAAGTCCAAGCTCGGCGAGGCCCTGGAGAAGGCCGAGGACGGCGACATCGAGTGGGTTTCCGATGCCCGCATCGACAGCTACCACACGGTGTGGTTCGAGCTGCACGAGGACCTGCTGCGCGTGCTCGGGCGCGTGCGCGAGGAGTGATCGCAGGCGTCGGAGGGGAACGCCGGGCGCCGCGGCGCGGCGCGCGCCGGACGAGGGTATCCGCATACTGAGCAGCGTCGCCGGACGGCGCACTGCATGCATCTTCCGCCGCGCCGTGCGCGGCCGACGACAGGAGAACACGACTGATGGGGCGTCTCGAAGGCAAGATTGCCATGGTCACGGGCGCGGGTACCGGCATCGGCCGCGCCTGCATGGTGATGTTCGCGCGCGAGGGTGCGACGGTGTTCGGGGTTTCGAGAACCCAGGCCAACCTCGACGAAACCCTGCGCCAGGTCGAAGCGGCCGGCGGGCAGGGCAGCGTGTTCAGTGCCGACCTCGCCGACCCGGCGCTGGCCGAGGGCGCGGTCAACGAATGCGTGAACCGCTACGGCCGCATCGACATCCTGCTCAACGCGGCGGGGGTCGGCTACAACCTGCGCGAGACCAGCGAGGGCTCGATGGATCCCATCGACACCACGCCCATCGACAAGTGGCGCGAGGTGATGGCGCTGAACCTCGACAGCCTGTTCTACGTCACCCGCATCGCGCTCCGTCACATGAAGGCGGCGCACAAGGGCTCGATCGTCAACGTCGCCAGCATCTTCGGCCTCGGCGGCGCGCCCGATGCGCACACCTACACCGCCACCAAGGGCGCCATCATCAACCTCACCCGCTCGATGTCGGTCGCCTACGTCGACGACAACATCCGCTGCAACGTGGTCGCGCCCGGCTTCGTGCAGACGCAGATGGTCGAGAGCGTCATCCCCATGCTGTTCTCACCCGAGAACCCCAAGCTCATCGCGCCCATGGGCCGCCCGGCGAGCCCCGAAGAAGTGGCCTATGCCTGCCTCTACCTCGCCTCGGACGAAGCCTCCTACTGCACCGGGACGGTGCTGTGCGTGGACGGCGGGTCGACCGCGCGGGCCTGAGTTGCCGGGCGGTGTCCGACACCGGCGGCTAAGTCACTGAACGTGGCAGCGGAGCGCCGGCTCCGTTGCCGGCAATCAACCACTCGAGCACTGGTGTCAGACACCACCGGCAGGCTACGTCCTTCACCCCGCCCGCCAATCTCGAGGCGTCAGGCGGTCCGCTTCGAGCGCGGCGGCGACGCTGCCCGCGGAGCACCGCGATCCCGATGCCTCAGGCGCGGTGTCTGACACCGACAGTCAAGTCACTGAAGCGGGGCGCGGAGGGCGTGGCCTCATCCGCGAATCAACGCCTTGGGCCCTGGTGTCAGACACCGGCCGCCAGACACCGGCCGCGGCGGGCCGCGCCTGCGTCGGGCGCGCAGCACGCCGCGTGTCGTCAGTGTCCGTCGACGTAGCGGGCGTCGCTGAACGAGGCCAGCCACGCCGGCCGGTAGACCGCCGCCAGGGTGACCGCGCCGCCGGTGACGAAGGCTTCCGGGAAGAGCAACAGCAGGGCCGTGGGCAGGTAGTTGCTGGTGAGCGCCTGGCGTGACATTTCGCCGGCGCCGTAGAGCACCAGCCCGGCGGCGAGCGCATTGCTCACCACCGCCAGGGCGCCACCGAGGAAACCGGCCGAGAACACGTAGACGAAGAAGTGACGCGGTAGCCAGGCCTCGCCCAGGCGCGCCCAGCCGTAGCTGACGGCCACCGGCAGGACGACCAGCACCAGCCCGTTCATGCCCCAGACCATCCAGGCGCCGGTGGTGGACGCGGTCAGCACCGCCAGCGCGGTGAGCAGGGCGAGCAGGGCGAGCGCCCAGCCGAAGGCGAGGGTGAGCAGGGTTGCGCCGAGCAGGTGGAAGGCGGGTTCGCCACCGGGCGCGGCGCGGATCTGCCACAGGGCGACCACCGCCGCAACGGCGGTGGCCAGGCGCAGCGCGGCGCCGCCGCGGCCCAGCCAGCGCCACGGCGCGCGCCACCCGGCGTACAACGCGCAGGCCAGGCAGGCCAACCAGGCCGGAACGGCCCAGGGCAGGGTCAGCAGGCTGGCACCGATTTCCACCGCGGGTCAGGACCGAGCGCCGGCGCACGCGCCGGCGACGCGCCTGGAGCCGAACCCGGTTGCCTGGACGGCGTTAGCCGCCATGGCCGCCGCCGCGCACGGCCCGGGCGGCGTGCATTGCGGCGAGTGCCGCGAGCGCGCCGGCGGCGCACCGGGCGGCCGTGTCACGCCACGCGCGTGGTCGACCATGTTCAGGGCGTGCCGAAGGCCCGCTCGACGGCGCGGGTGACGGCCGCGTGGGCGCCGCTGGCGAGATGGCTGCCGTGGGCGGCGACCAGGCCGTCGAAGTCGAACTCGAGCAGGCGGCGGAACTCGCCCTCCAGCGAACCGCCTGGCGGGGTCATCGCCTGCAGCCACATCGGGCCGACGATGGTCGTGCGCGGAAACCCGATCCAGGGCATGACCAGCCGCGCCGGCAGGTTGTTGTGGCGATAGTCGCCGTAGTGCTGGATCGCATCGGTGGTGAGCAGCAGGCGCGGACCTTCGAGCAGTAGCGCGGCCTCCGGCTGTGGCGTGCCGCGGAAGCAGAACAGGCGGGCGCCGGCGAAGGGCAGGGCGGCATCCTCGGCCAGGGGCTGGTCGATGGCCGGTCCCGGATGGACCGTGCCGCCCGGCTGGGCCCGGAACTCGGCCTCGAAGGTATCGACGTAGTAGGGATCGTCGATGCCGTGGAAGCAGCCGAGACGCATCACCCGTCGCACCGCGCCGAGTTCGCGCAGGGTACGTTCGCCGGCAGGATCGAGGCGCAGGGGATTGATCAGGGTGAGTTCCGCACCGTGGCGCAGGATCACCATGTTGCGGCTGATGCGCATGAGCGCATTCATGCGGATGGCACCGCGGACGAGAAAGACGTCGTCGGCGATGGCTTGGATCGGATCGTGGGGATACGCCGGTGGATAGACCATCGTGACACTCCCGGGAACACCTGTGGCGGGAGGGACAGTGTAACGACCGGGCCACGGTGGCGCGTCGCCGCAGCGGGAGGTGGCCCGGCTCGGCCGTCGCCGCGAGGCGCGGCCGGCGCGACGAGGGATGCCGCGGCCCCCGGGCGGGGGAGGAGGGGAGGTCACCCGGGGACCGCGGCGGCGGCCTGCCGATCAGAGCAGGTCCATCGGCAGCTTGAGATAGGACACGCCGTTGGCCTCCGGCGGCGGCTTGTGCCCGGCGCGCATGTTGACCTGCACCGAGGGCAGGATCAGGACCGGCATGTCGAGGGTCTTGTCGCGCGCGGTGCGGACGCGCACGAAGTCGTCCTCACCGATGCCCTCGTGGACGTGGACGTTGTGCCGCCGCTCCTCGCCGACACTGGTTTCCCAGGCGTGGAAGTCGCGCGTCGGCGACATGTAGTCGTGGCACATGAACATGCGGGTCTCGTCGGGCAGTTCGAACAGCTTCTTGATCGAACGGTAGAGCACGGCCGGGTCGCCGCCGGGGAAATCGCAGCGCGCGGTGCCGTAGTCGGGCATGAACAGGGTGTCGCCGACGAACAGGGCGTCGCCGACGAGGTAGCTGATGCAGGCCGGGGTGTGGCCGGGGGTGTGCATCACCCGCGCTTCGAGCTTGCCGATGGCGAAAGTGTCGCCGTCGGCGAGCAGACGATCGAACTGCGAGCCGTCGGTCTTGAAGCGCTCGTCCTCGTTGAACACGCCCTTGAAGGTCTCCTGCACGGTCGTGATGTGCTCGCCGATGGCGACCTGGCCGCCCAGGGTCTCCTTGAGGTAGGGCGCGGCGGAGAGGTGATCGGCGTGGGCGTGGGTCTCGAGGATCCAGTCCAGGCTCAGGTTGCGATCGCGGATGTAGGCGATCAGTTCATCGGCCGACGCGGTGCTGGTGCGGCCCGACTTGGGATCGAAATCGAGCACCGAGTCGATGATCGCGGCGCGCCCCGTCTCGGGGTCGCTGACCACGTAGCTGATGGTATAGGTGGCCTTGTCGAAAAAGCCTCGGACTTCCGGGTTCATGGGCTTGCTCCTCGTCTCGCCAACGGTATGGTTCGAGCATACGCGGCGTCGTGGTTGACATGTATATGTAATTATACGTATATATTGATTTATGAATATACAAGACATGGAAGGACGCGCCGACGAGGTCGCCGGCCTCATGAAGACGCTGTCCCACCGCACCCGCTTGCTGCTGCTGTGTCAGCTCGTCGACGGCGAGAAGTCGGTCGGCGAGCTCGCCCAGCGCCTCGGCCAGGCGCAGCCCAACGTGTCGCAGCAGCTCGCCCTGCTGCGGCGTGAAGGGCTGGTCCAGACACGGCGCGATGGCCAGACGATCTACTACGTCCTGCCGAGTGGGCGGCTCAGTCGCCTGATGGGATTCCTCTACGACAACTTCTGTGACTGAGGCCAGCGTGGTCCGCGGCGCGTGCCATGCGCGGCACCGTGCAGACCAGTGGCTGGCTTGCGCCGCGCCATACTTGCGCGGTTCCACGTTGCACGCACCGCCGCGGTGCAACCGCGCGCCGCCGCGTCGCCCGGCTTGATCCCGATCGCCCGTCGGCCGCCGCGGGCTGGTAATCTCCTCGTCCGGCCGCGCCGTCCGCGCGGCGTTGCCGCCAGTGGAGGCCACTTGCCTTGAGTCGAGACAGCTTCACCCGTCTGCCCCTGCCGCGTCGCGCCGTGGCCCTGGTCCTCGCCGGGGGGCGCGGCACGCGCCTGCGCGATCTCACCGCCTGGCGGACCAAGCCCGCGCTCTATTTCGGCGGCAAGTTCCGCATCATCGACTTCACCCTGTCGAACTGCATCAACTCGGGCATCCGGCGCATCGGTGTCATCACCCAGTACAAGTCGCACAGCCTGCTGCGCCACCTGCAACGCGGCTGGAGCTTCCTGCGCTGGGAGGCCAACGAATTCGTCGAGTTGATGCCGGCACAGCAGCGCACGCAAGACGAATCCTGGTACCGCGGTACCGCCGACGCGGTGTACCAGAACATCGACATCATCAACGACCACCAGTCGGACTACATCGTGGTGCTCGCCGGCGACCACATCTACAAGATGGATTACAGCCGCCTGCTGCAATTCCACGTCGACCACGGCGCGCAGTGCACGGTCGGTTGCATCGAGGTGCCGCGCGAGGAGGCACGCGGCTTCGGCGTGATGCACGTCGACCGCTCGCACCAGATCATCGACTTCGTCGAGAAGCCGGCCGATCCGCCGCCGATGCCGGGCAAGCCGGACCGTGCGCTGGCCTCGATGGGTATTTACGTGTTCAACACCGGCTTCCTGTTCGACCTGCTCGAGCAGGACATCCAGAACCCCGACTCCAGCCACGATTTCGGCAAGGACATCATTCCCGAGGTGGTGCGCCAGCGCCTGGCCTGCGCCCATCCCTTCGAGCTGTCGAGCGTCGCGCCGGCCGATGGCACGGGCGAGGCCTACTGGCGCGACGTCGGCACGGTCGACTCCTACTGGGCGGCCAACATCGACCTGACCATGCCGGAGCCGGCGCTCGACATGTACGACCCCTACTGGCCGATCTGGACCTACCAGGAACAGTTGCCGCCGGCCAAGTTCGTCTTCGACGACGCCGAGCGTCGCGGCATGGCGGTCGATTCGATCGTCTCCGGCGGCTGCATCGTGTCCGGCTCGCGGGTGTCGCGCTCGGTGCTGTTTTCGAAGGTGCGGGTGAATTCCTTCTGCGCCATCGACGGCGCGGTGCTGCTGCCCTCGGTCGAGGTCGGGCGGCATGCGCGGCTGTCGCGCGTGGTGGTCGACCGCGGGGTGCGTATTCCCGAGGGCCTGGTCATCGGCGAGGACCGTGCCGCCGACAGCGAACGTTTCCACGTCAGCGAGCAAGGTGTCACCCTGGTCACCCAGGACATGATCGACCGCCTCACCGGCGACGCCTGAACCCGCGTTCCGCCACCATGCGCGTGCTCTATGTCAGCACCGAGCTGCACCCTGCGCTCAAGACCGGGGGGCTGGCCGACGTCAATGCCGGCCTGCCGCCGGCGCTGCGCGCGCAGGGCGCCGACGTGCGCCTGCTGCTGCCGGCTTTCCCGGCCCTGCGCGCGGCGGCGCAGGCGCCGCGCCGGCGCATCGCGCTCGGCGCCATGCTCGGTTGCCCCGACGTCGGTCTGCTGCCCTGCCGCCTCGGCGCGGTGCCGACCTGGCTCATCGACGCCCCGGCCTACTACGACCGCCCCGGCAACCCCTACCTCGACGCCAGCGGCGCCGACTGGCCCGACAACGCACTGCGCTTCGCCCTGCTCGGCGCGGTCGCCGCGCGTTTCGCCGACGGCGGCATCGGCCGCTGGCGCCCGCACGTCGTCCACGGCCACGACTGGCACGCGGGCCTGGCCCCGGCCTACCTCGCCGCGCGTGGTGGGGCGCGGCCGGCGAGCGTGTTCACGGTGCACAACCTGAGTTACCAGGGGCACTTCGCGGCCGAGTCGTTCGACGACCTGGGCCTGCCCGCGCATTTCTTCGCCATCGACGGCGTCGAGTATCACGGCGGGGTCAATTTCATGAAGGCCGGGCTGCACTTCGCCGACCGCATCACCACCGTCAGCCCGACCTACGCCGCGGAGATCCAGACGGCCGACTACGGCTGCGGCATGGAGGGCGTGCTGCATGCCCGTGCCGGCGCCCTGCTCGGCATCCTCAACGGCATCGACACGCGGGTGTGGGATCCGGCGCAGGATCCTGCCCTGGCCGCGCCGTTCACCCGCGCCGCACCGGCCGGCAAGCGCGCCTGCCGCGCCGCCCTGCTCGCGGCGGCCGGGCTCGCCGGCGACGCCGCCGGGCCAGTGCTCGGCGTGGTCAGCCGGCTGACCGCGCAGAAGGGCCTCGACCTCCTGCGCGCGGCCGTCGCGCCGCTGCTCGCCGCCGATGGCCGGGTGGTCCTGCTCGGCAGCGGCGACGCCGGCGAGGAAGCCGCCTGGCAGGCGCTGGCGCGCGCCCATCCCGGCACCGTCGCGGTGCGCGTGGGCTACGACGAGACGTACGCGCACCGCATCTTCGCCGGCGCCGATGCCGTCGCCGTGCCCTCGCGTTTCGAGCCCTGCGGCCTGACCCAGATGTATGCCATGCTCTACGGCGCGCTGCCGCTGGTCAGGCGCACGGGGGGGCTGGCCGATACCGTCAGCGACGGCCCCGACGGCACCGGTTTCGTGTTCGACGCGGCCGAACTGCCGGCGCTGCAGGCAGCCCTGGCGCGACTCTTGCAATCCTGGGCCGAGCCAGCCCGCTGGCAGGCGATGCAGGCGCGCGCGATGGGCGCCGATTTCGGCTGGGCGCGGGCGGCGCGGCGCTACCTCGCGCTGTACCGCGAACTGCGCCCGCAGGCCGACCCACCGCCCACGCCGGCCTGAACCAGCGCGGCGCCCCGAGCGAACGAGGATCGAACGAGATGGACAGGCCCGACCCGACCCCAGCCGCGGCGCGCGAGGCGCTGGCGCGCGCCGTGACCGACCACCTCACGTTCTCGATCGGCAAGGACACGCGCGTCGCCGCGCCGCGCGACTGGCTGCACGCGGTATCGCTGGCGGTGCGCGATCGCCTCGTGCAGCGCTGGATGGAGACCACCCGCGCGACCTACGCCGAGGACGCCAAGCGCATCTACTACCTGTCGATGGAATTCCTGCCCGGGCGCGCGCTCAGCAACGCGCTCATCGCGCTCGACCTCTACGACGACTGTGCCGCGGCGCTGGCCGAACTCGGTCTCGATCTCGACGACCTCGAGCAACTCGAACACGACCCGGCGCTCGGCAACGGCGGTCTCGGCCGCCTCGCCGCCTGCTTCCTCGATTCCATGGCGACCCTGGCGCTGCCCGGTTTCGGCTACGGCATCCGCTACGAGTACGGCATGTTCGCCCAGCACATCGTCGACGGCCGCCAGGTCGAGTTCCCCGATCACTGGCTGGTCGCCGGCAATCCGTGGGAGTTCGCCCGGCCCGAGGTGCGCTACACCATCCGCTACGGCGGCCACGTCGAGTACCACGACAAGTCCGCGCACTGGGTCGATACCGACGACGTCCTCGCCATGGCCTACGACACCCTGGTCCCGGGCTACGCCAACCGCGCGGTCAACACCCTCCGGCTGTGGTCGGCGACCTCGACCGAGGCCATCGACCTGACCCTGTTCAACCAGGGCAACTACACCGCGGCGATCGAGGACAAGAACCGCTCGGAGAACGTCTCGCGCGTGCTCTACCCGGACGACTCCACCGAGCACGGCCGCGAACTGCGCCTGCGCCAGGAGTACTTCTTCGTCAGTGCCTCGCTGCAGGATCTCCTGCACCGTTACTTCGAGAGCCACGACTCAGTCGAGCAGCTCGCCGACAAGGTCGCCATCCATCTCAACGACACCCACCCGGCGATCGCCATCCCCGAGTTGATGCGCCTGCTGGTCGACGAGCGCCACCTGCCGTGGACGCTGGCCTGGAGCCTGACCACGCGCATCTTCTCCTATACCAACCACACCCTGATGGTCGAGGCGCTGGAGACCTGGCCGGTAGGCGTGCTCGAGCGCGTGCTGCCGCGCCACATGAAGATCATCTTCGACATCAACGAGCTGTTCCTCGACCAGGTGCGGCGCCAGCACGACGGCGACGCCGAGCTGCTGCGGCGGATCTCGCTGATCGACGAAAACGATGGCCGCCGCGTGCGCATGGGCTCGCTGTCGGTGCTCGCCAGCCACAGCGTCAACGGCGTCTCCAAGCTGCACTCGGAACTGCTGCGTGAGACCGTGTTCGCCGATTTCGAACGGCTGTTCCCGGGCCGCATCACCAACTGCACCAACGGCATCACGCCGCGGCGCTGGCTGGCGCTGGCCAATCCCGGTCTCGCACGCCTCGTCGACGAGCGTATCGGCAGCGGCTGGCGCACCGAGCTCGACCAGCTCGCCGCGCTCGCACCGGCGGCCGAGGACGCCACCTTCCGCGCCGCCTTCGCCGCGGTCAAGGCGGCCAACAAGCGCGCCCTGGCGGCCTACATCGAGCGCTGCACGGGGGTAGCTATCGATCCGACGTCACTGTTCGACGTCCACATCAAGCGCATCCACGAGTACAAGCGCCAGCTGCTCAACGTGCTGCACGTGATCACGCGCTACAACCGCATGCTGGCCGAGCCCGCACGCGCCTGGCAGCCGCGCACGGTGATCTTCGCCGGCAAGGCGGCTTCGGCCTACTTCATGGCCAAGCTCGTCATCCGCCTCATCAACGACGTCGCCGCCACGGTCAACGCCGACGAACGCCTGCAGGGCCGGCTCAAGGTGGTGTTCGTGCCCAACTACAGCGTGTCGGTAGCGCGCATGATCATCCCGGCCGCCGATCTCTCCGAGCAGATCTCGACCGCCGGCACCGAGGCCTCCGGTACCGGCAACATGAAGCTCGCGCTGAACGGCGCGTTGACCATCGGCACCGAGGACGGCGCCAACATCGAGATCCGGGATGCCGTCGGCGCCGACGACATCTACTTGTTCGGCCTCACCACCGCGGAGGTCGTGCACCTGCGCAACGCGGGCTACCACCCGCGCGAAGTGGTCGCCGGCAACGCCGAGCTGGGCCAGGTTCTCGAGCAGATCGCCGGTGGCCATTTCTCCTCCGAGGAACCGACCCGTTACCAGCCCCTGATCCAGGCCCTGCTCGATCACGGCGACTACTACCTGCTACTCGCCGACTACGCCGCCTACATCGCCACCCAGGCCCGCATCGACGACGACTTCGCGGCGCAGGACGCCTGGCAGGCCGCGGCGATACGCAACGTCGCCGCCATGGGGCCGTTCTCCTCCGACCGCACCATTCGCGACTACGCCGAGCGCATCTGGGGCGTGCGCGCGCTCGCGCTCTGAGCGCGCCGCGCGGGCCACGCGACGGCATGCTGGACGCGAGCGACATCACCGCGCTGGCTACCGCCGCCGATGCCGATCCGTTCGCGCTGCGCGGCCGCCATGTCCGCGACGGGGTGGTGCGCGTGACGGTGGTGTGTCCCGGCGCCAGCGCGGTCGCGGTGATCGGCGCCGAGGGTGCGGCGCCGCAGCCGCTCGAACGCGTGCATGCCGCCGGCGTGTTCCACGGCACGGTCGCCGAACTCGCCGCCGATGCGGGCTACCGGCTGCAGGTGCGTCACGGCGAGCACGTGACGCTGGAGGATGACGCCTACCGTTTCGGGCCGCTGCTCGGCGAGCTCGACGCCTGGCTCATCGCCGAGGGCCGTCACCTCGCCCTGTGGCGGGTGCTCGGCGCGCATCCCGATACGCTCGACGGCTGCCCCGGCTGCCGCTTCGCGGTGTGGGCGCCGGGCGCCCGAAGGGTCGCGGTGATCGGCGATTTCAACCACTGGGACGCACGCCGGCATCCGATGCGCCGGCGCCCGGAATGCGGGGTGTGGGAAATCTTCGTGCCCGGGGTCGGCGTCGGCACGCGCTACAAGTACGAGGTGCTCGGTGACGATGGCCAGCGCCGCCACAAGGCCGACCCGCTGGCTTTTGCGGCCGAGCTGCGCCCGGCCACTGCCTCCGTGGTCGCCACGTTGCCGCCACCGCCGGCGCCGCTGGCGCGCCCGGCCGGGGCCGAGCGCCCGCTCGCCATCTACGAAGTGCATGCCGCCTCCTGGCAGCGCGCGGGCGACGGCGCCATGCTCGACTGGGACGCGCTCGCCGCGCGGCTCGTACCCTACGTCACGGCGCTCGGCTTCACCCATCTCGAGCTGTTGCCGGTGATGGAACATCCTTTCGACGGCTCCTGGGGCTACCAGCCGACGGGCCTGTTCGCACCGACCGCGCGCCACGGTGACCCGGCCGGCTTCGCGCGCTTCGTCGCGCGCTGCCACGAGGCCGGCCTCGGCGTGCTGCTCGACTGGGTGCCCGGGCACTTCCCCGACGACGACCACGGGCTCGCACGATTCGACGGCACCTGCCTGTACGAACACGCCGACCCGCGCCAGGGCGTGCACCGCGACTGGGACACCCTGATCTACAACTACGGTCGCCACGAGGTCGCCAATTTCCTTCTCGCCAACGCACTGTTCTGGCTCGAGTGCTACGGCGTCGACGGCCTGCGCGTGGACGCCGTGGCGTCGATGCTCTACCTCGACTACAGCCGCGAGCCCGGCGACTGGATCCCCAACCGTCACGGCGGGCGCGAGAACCTCGAGGCGGTCGACTTCATCGAACGCCTCAACCGTGCCGTCACCGAGCGCCACCCCGCCGCGCTGACCATCGCCGAGGAGTCGACCGCCTGGCCGGGGGTGTCACGCGCAGTGGGCGAGGGCGGGCTCGGTTTCGCCTACAAGTGGAACATGGGCTGGATGCACGACACCCTGGCCTACATGCGGCGCGACCCGGTGCATCGCCGCTACCACCACGACGAGCTGACCTTCGGCCTGCTCTACGCCTTCAGCGAACGCTTCGTATTGCCGCTCTCGCACGACGAAGTGGTGCACGGCAAGGGCTCGCTGGTCGGCAAGATGCCGGGCGATCGCTGGCAGCAGTTCGCCAACCTCAGGCTCTATTTCGGCTTCATGTGGGCGCATCCCGGCAAGAAACTGCTGTTCATGGGCGGCGAGTTCGCCCAGCCGGGCGAATGGCAGCACGATCACCCGCTCGACTGGCAGGCCGCGGCCCGGCCCGAGCACGCCGGCATCGCCCGCCTCATCGGCGATCTCAACCGGCTCTACCGCGAACTGCCGGCGCTGCATGCCGGCGATGCCGCGCCGGACGGTTTCGCCTGGATCGATTGCGACGATCACGCCCACAGCGTGCTCGCCTTCCGCCGCCGCGCCGGCGGCGACGCGCCCGAGTTGATCGCCGTGTGCAATTTCACCCCGGTGGTGCGCCCGGCCTATCGCCTCGGCGTGCCCGCGCCCGGCCGCTATCGCGAGGTTCTCAACAGCGATTCGCGCTTCTACGGCGGCTCGGACGTCGGCAACGGCAGCGACCTGGTCGCCGCGGCGCGGCCTGCCCAGGGCCAGCCCTGTTCGCTCGACCTGACCCTGCCGCCGCTCGCCTGCATCTGGCTGCAGCCGGCATGTTGAGCGCGCCGGGACGGCCCTGGCCGCTGGGCGCGACCTGGGACGGTGCCGGGGTCAACTTCGCGCTGTTCGCCGCCCATGCCGAACGGGTCGAACTGTGCCTGTTCGACGGCGACAGCGGACCGGAGCGGGCGCGGGTCGAACTCGCCGCGCGCAGCGAGGACGTGTGGCACGTCTACCTGCCGGCGGCGCGCCCGGGCACGGTCTACGGCTACCGCGTGCACGGCCCCTTCGCGCCGCATGCCGGCCAGCGCCACAACCCGGCCAAGCTGCTCCTCGACCCTTACGCGCGTGCCGTGGTCGGCCCCTACCGGTGGGACGAGCGCCACCTCGGCGCGGATGCCGCGGCGCCCACGCGGCCCGATCCCCGCGACAACGCCGACTGCGCGTGGCGCGCCGCGGTGGTCGCCGACGACTACGACTGGCGCGGTGACCGGCGCCCGGCGACGCCGTGGTGCGAAACGGTGATCTGCGAAGCCCACGTCAAGGGCTTCAGCATGCTCAATGCGGCGGTGCCGGCGGCGCTGCGCGGTACCTATGCCGGCCTCGCCCACCCGGCCTCGATCGCGCGGCTGCGCGCGCTCGGCGCGACCGCCGTCGAGCTGCTGCCGGTGCAGGCCATGGTCGACGAACCCATGCTCGCGCGGCGCGGCGCGGTCAACTACTGGGGCTACAGCACGCTGGGCTACTTCGCGCCCAGCGCACGCTACGCCGGCGCAGCCGATCCGCGCAGCGCCTTCCGCGACATGGTGCGGGCGCTGCACGCGGCGGGTATCGAAGTCATTCTCGACGTCGTCTACAACCACACGGCGGAAGGCGGCGTGGATGGCCCGACCTACGCCTTCCGCGGTCTCGACAACGCCAGTTACTACCGCCTCGATGCGCGCGACCCCGCGCGCGACGTCGATCTCAGCGGCTGCGGCAACACGCTCAATCTCGATCATCCGCGCGTGCTGCAACTGGTCATGGACTCGCTGCGCTACTGGGCCGAGCACATGCACGTCGACGGTTTCCGCTTCGACCTCGCCACTGCCCTGGCGCGCAACGCCCACGGCTTCGAGCCCCGTGCGAACTTCCTCGACTGCCTGCGCCAGGAGCCGGCGCTGGCCGGCCTCAAGCTGATCGCCGAGCCCTGGGACGTCGCAACCTGGGCGACCGGTGGCTTTCCGCCGCCCTTCGCCGAGTGGAACGATCGTTACCGCGACGCCGTGCGCGACTATTGGCTGACCGGCCAGGCCAGCCGTGGCGAACTGGCGCAGCGCCTGGCCGGTTCGGCCGACCTGTTCGCCCACAACCGCGCCTGCCCGCAGGCCAGCATCAACTTCGTCACGGCCCACGACGGTTTCACCCTGGCCGACCTCGTCAGCTATACCCACAAGCGCAACGAGGCCAACGGCCAGGGCAACGCTGACGGCACCGACCACAACCGCAGCATCGACTGCGGCGTGGAGGGGCCGAGCGAGGATCCGGCCATCGTTGCGCGCCGCGCGCGGCTGGTGCGCGCCATGTTGAGCACGCTCTACCTCTCGCAGGGCGTGCCGATGCTGCCGGCCGGCGACGACGGCGGCCGCAGCCAGCACGGCAACAACAATCCCTGGTGCCAGGACAACGCGCTCGGCTGGGTCGACTGGAGTCGCCACGACGACGCGCTGGGCGCGTTCGTGAGCGCACTCGCGGCACTGCGCCGCGGCCACGCTGCGCTGCGCCGCACGCGCTGGCTCACCGACGGCGTGACGGCCGACGGCGAACCCGACGTGCACTGGTTCGACGCCGACGGCACGACGCTCGATGCGCCGTCCTGGGACGCCCTCGACGGCCGTGCCTTCGGCATGCGTCTCGGCCGCGTCGCCGGTGACGCCACCGCGCTGGTGGTGATCTTCAACCCCCATCCCCAGGCGCTGGCCTTCGTGCTGCCGGCGCCGCCCGGAGGGCCGTGGACGGTCGTGCTCGACAGCGCCGGTGGCGCCGTGCTCGAGGCCGCCGGCGTCGGCGCGCCCGGCGAGGGCGTGGTCGTGCTCGCCTCGACGGTGGACTGCCGCGATGACTGAGGACTGGCAGGCGCAGGCGACGGCGGCCGGTTTGGAGCCCGACTACTGGGACGGGCTCGGCGTGCACCGCGTGCTCGGCGCGGAGACCGCGCAGGCCCTGCTCGCGGCGCTGGCCGCGGCCGCGCCGGACGACGGCGCGACGGCGCAGGTGCTGCCGGCGGCGGTCTGCGTGGCGGCGGGGGAGGCGCTGGCGATCGACTGCCGCCTGCCGGCGGCGCGCGCCGGGGCGAGCGTGGCCTGGCAGCTGGTCGAGGAGGGCGGGCAGGGTCACGCGGGCGCGGCACGGCCAGTGGTCGTCGCGGAAGCGATGGCGACCGACGGCAGCCTGGCGTGCCGGCTCGACACCGGTCTCGTGCTGCCGGCCGGCTACCACCGTTTCGAGCTGCCGCTCTGCGATACGAGCTGCACCGTGATCGCCGCACCGCGCCAGGCCTGGCTGCCGCCGGCGCTGGCCGGCGGTGCGCGGCGCTGGGGGCTCGCCGTGCAGGTCTACAGCCTGCGTTCCGAGCGCAACTGGGGCATGGGCGATTTCACCGATCTCGCCGCGGTCGTCGCCAGTGCGGCGCGCGGCGGCGCCGCGCTGGTCGGGGTCAATCCCCTGCACGCCCGCCACCTCGCCGAACCGCACGAGGCCAGCCCCTACGCGCCGGCCTCGCGCTACGCCCTCGACCCGCTCTACCTCGACGTCGCGGCCATCGCCGACGTCCAGGACGCGGCGGCGGCACAGTCATTGATGGCCAGCGCCGACTTCACCCGGCGCCTGGCGGCGGCACGCGCCACGCCGCTGGTCGATCACGCCGCGATCGCCGCGCTCAAGCTGCCGGTGCTGCGCGCCGGCTTCGAGCATTTCCACGACCACGCGCCGGCCGCTCGCCGCGCGGCCCTGGCCGCCTTCCGCGCCGCGAGTGCCGCCTGGCTGGACGACTTCGCCACCGGCGAGGCCCTGCGCCTGGCCGGTGCGGCCAGCGGCCGGGGCAGCGACTGGCGGCAGTGGCCGCCGGCCTGGCGCGACCCGCACAGCGCCGAGGTCGCCGCCTGGCGCGAGGCGCATGCGGCCGAGGTCGACTTCGTGTGCTGGCTGCAGTGGCAGGCCGACCTCCAACTCGCCGCGGTGGCGGCGCGTGCACGCGCTGGTGGCATGTCGATCGGCCTCTACCGCGACGTCGCGGTTGGCGCCTCACCGGCGGGCGCCGAGTGCTGGGCCGCGGGCACGCTGATTGCCCCCGGCGCCAGCGTCGGCGCGCCGCCCGACCTGCTCAACCACAACGGCCAGGACTGGGGCCTGCCGCCGTGGAACCCGCGGGTGCTGGCGGCGCGTGGCTACCGGCCGTTCGCCGAGCTGCTGGCGGCCAACATGCGCCACGCCGGCGCGTTGCGCATCGACCACGTGATGGCGCTCTACCGGCTGTTCTGGA
Organism: Gammaproteobacteria bacterium; assembly: GCA_024235015.1. Classification (GTDB taxonomy): domain Bacteria; phylum Pseudomonadota; class Gammaproteobacteria; genus JACKNG01. The sequence goes on along the minus strand of JACKNG010000001.1, from coordinate 734,813 downwards.
TCCCGGCCGGACGCTGTGGCGAAGACGGCGCCTACCTGCGCCAGCCCTTCGACTGTCTCGCCGCGGTGGTCGCGCTGGAGAGCGTGCGCAACCGCTGCCTGGTGGTGGGCGAGGACCTCGGCTCGGTGCCCGACGGCCTGCGCGAAGCGCTCGCCGCGCGCGGGCTGTTGTCCTACCGCGTGCTGCTGTTCGAACGCCACTGGGACGGCGACGGCAGTTTCAAGCGGCCGCACGAGTACCCCGAGCAGGCGCTGGCCACCGTCGTCACCCACGACATGCCGACCATCGCCGAGCTGTGGGCGGGCGACGACATCGCCCGGCGCGAGGCACTCGGGCTCTACCCGGAGGCGGATTTCGGTGCAGCCGAGCGCGACCGGCGCGCCGCCGAGCGGGGCGGGCTGATGGCGCTGGCGGCGGAACTCGGACTGCCCACCGAACAGACGGATGCGGCCATCGTGACCGCGACCCTGCACGCGATCGTCGCGCGCAGCGCGGCCATGCTCGCGGTGGTGCAACTCGATGACGTCAGCGGCGAGGACACGCCGGTCAACGTGCCCGGCACCCACGACGAATACCCCAACTGGCGGCGCAAGCTGGGGCTGACCCTCGAAGCGCTCGACGGCGACGCGCGCTGGCAGGCGCTGGCCGCGGCGATGCGCGCGGCCGGGCGCGCGGAACGCTGAAGGCGCCCCGCGCGCCGCCGCTTCAGGCGGGGGCGGCGGTGAGTTCCGCGCGGCGTGCGGTGGTGGCGGCGCTGTCGACGGCGAGGGACTCGTCCTCGGCGCTGCCGCTGAAGACCACGCCGTAGACGTCGCGCGCGCGTTCCACCGTTTCCCAGCGCTCGAGCACGTCCTTGAGCACCCGGGCCGGGTCGCGTTCGAGCGGCGAGCCGTAGCCGCCGCCGCCGGCATCGACCCCGCGCACCCATTCGCCGGGTGCGAGGCGGCATTCGACCACCCCGGGCAGTTTTTCTTCCTGGCCGTCGGGCTTGACCTTGAAGGTCGCGGCGGGCGGGCCATCGTGCCCACCACGCACACCCTGCGGTGCATTGACCTGGCCGTCGCAGGACACCACCACCGTCATCGGGTCGCGCCGCGGCCCGTAGACGACCTCGGCGCCCGGCGCGCCGCGGAAGCGGCCGGCGCCACCGCCGCCGGCGACCACGCGCAGCGACTTGAACAGCATCGGGTACTTCGACTCGTCGACCTCGACCGAGCCGCGGTACATGAGCCCGGCGGCGACCGGCAGGCCGTAGTTCAGCCAGCCGTCGGTCTCCGGCGTGGCCGGGCCGCCGTTGACCACCAGCCATTCCTGGTTGATGTAGGGGCTGCCGCCGATGCGCCAATCCTTGCCCGAGATCACCGCCGCGCCCGCGCCCATGCCGACCGCGCCCTCGGCCAGGCCGTGGCCATCGCCGATGCCGGCGAAGGCGGCCTGGGTGGCGTTGACGATGCGATCGCCGATGTTGGTCGTCGCCATCGAGCACGAATGCGGAAACTCCGGGATGCCGGTCACGCAACCCTGGCGCAGCTTGACCGAGAGGCGACGGAAACTGCCCTCGTTGTGCGGCACGTCGGGGTCGAGGCAGTTGAACACGCCGCACAACGCGTTGGAGGTGGCGCAGGCGACCGACTCGTTCAGGCCGAAGTCGAGGTTGTCGGGGTTGTCGCTGAGATCGACCTCGATACGGCCGGCGGCCGGGTCGATGTCGATGGCGACCTTGATCGGCAGGCCGTCGGGCAGCACCGGCGGCAGCGGGTCGTAGACGGTGACGTTCTCGAGGCGCCCGGCCGGCAGTTTGCGGATGGCCTCTTCCATGCGCTTCTCGGAGTAGGCGAACCAGTCGCGCACGAACTGGCGGATGGTGTCGATGCCGTAACGCTGGGTGAGTTCGGCCAGGCGGCGCTCGCCGATGCGCGCGGCGCCGACGGTCGCGAGGTAGTCGCCGTACCACTGCTCGGGCACGCGGATGCGCCGGCGGCACATGCGGATGATGTCGTCGACATCCTTGTAGTCCTTCTGCACGCGCACGCAGGGGAAGATCAGCGCGCCTTCCTCGTAGATGTCGCGGGCGTAGGCATGGTAGGTGCTGGGGATGGAGTTGCCGCAGTCCGCCTGGTGGGCCTTGGCGCAGGTGGTGAACAGGTGCACGCCGTCGACGAACACCGGGCACATGATCATGTGATCGGCCGGGTGGGTATTGCCCATGTAGGGATCGTTGTGCAGGAAGGCGTCGCCCGGCGCGAGGTCCTTGTGGGTGTCGCACATCGATTGCGATTGCAGGGCGCTGCCGAAGATGTGTACCGGCAGGCCTTCACCCGGGCACAGCAGCTGGTTGTCGGCGGTGACGATGGAACAGGAGAAGTCGCGCACCACGGCGAGCACCGCCGAGCGCGCGGTGCGCAGCAGGGTGTTCGACATCTCGCGCACGATGGCGTTGAGGCGGTTCGACAGCACCGCCATCAACACCGGGTCCATGTCGTAGGCGACCTGGGGTTCGTTCTCGGGCTGGTTCATAGCGCGGCCTCCGCGGGCGGGGTGAGGATGTAGCGGCCACCGGCGCTGACCCGCGCCGTGGCCCCCGGGTTGACGACCAGGGTCGAGGTCGGCTCCTCGATGATCGCCGGGCCCTCGATGACGGCATCCGGCGCGAGCTGGTCGCCGAGGTAGATGGCGGTCTCGACCAGCCCGCCGGCGAAGTAGGCCGGGCGGCGGCGGTCGGGTTCGGCCCGCACCGTCTTGCCGGCGCGGCTCGGCTCCAGGGTCGGCGCCTTGACGTTGGCAATCAGCCGCCCGCGCCAGTTCAGGCACTCCACCGCCTGGCCCGGGTCGGTGATGGCGAACACCCGGTCGTGCATCTGGTGGAAGGCTTCGATGAGCGCCGCGACGTCGGCCTCGCCTTCGAAGCGGTTGCCGGCCACCTCGATCTCGAGCTCCCACACCTGGAAGCGGTAGCGCGCCTCGACGAAGTAGCGGGTGCGCACGTCGGTGAAGCCGCGCTCGCGCAGCCGCGCGGCGAAGCTCTCCAACTGCGCATCGATGCTCGCCAGCGCCGCGTTGACACCGTCGTAGTCGAACTGGTCGGTGGCGGTGAGCTTGCTCGCCCCGGCCTCGGTCACGATGTCCGAGAACTGCATGCCCGAGGCGGACAAGGCGCCGGCCGTGCGCGGCACCAGCACCGTGCGGCAACCCAGCTCGGCCGCGATGGGGACGATGTTCAAGCCGCCCGCGCCACCGCCACCGATGAGGGTCGACTCCGAGGGGTTGATGCCCTCGTTGATGGTCAGCTCCTTGATGGCCTCGATCATGTTCTCGTTGGCGACCGTGAGGATGGCGAAGGCGGTGCGCTCGACCGATTCGTTGAGCGTCTCGGCGAGCCGCCCGACGACGCGCTTCGCGGCATCCTCGTCGAGCTGCATGCGCCCGCCGAGGAAGTGCGCCGGGTCGATGTAACCGAGCACCACCGCGGCGTCGGTCACCGTTGGCTCGTCGCCGCCGCGGCCGTAACAGGCCGGGCCCGGCTCCGAGCCCGCCGAGTGCGGGCCGACGCGCAGCAGGCCGCCCGAGTCGACCCAGGCGATCGAGCCGCCGCCGGCGCCGATGGAATGCACCGCCACCGAGGCCATGCCGAGGTTGTCGCCGGTCCACTGCGGCCCGAGCCAGGTGTCGCGCGAGAACTCGACCTGGCCGTCGCGCACCAGGCTGACGTCGAAAGTGGTGCCACCGGCGTCGCACACGATGATGTCGCTCGGCAGGCCCTCGGCCTCGACGTAGGCCAGCCCCGCCACCGGCGCCATCGCCGGACCGGACTTGACCAGGAAGATCGGTTTCTTGACCACGTCGGCGAGGTGCATCACGCCGCCGAAGGAGGTGCTGACCAGAATGTCGTTGGCATAGCCGGCCGCGCGCAGGTCGGCCTCGAGCGTCAGCAGGTACTCCTGCATCAGCGGCTTCAGCGAGGCGTCGATGGCCGCCGAGGAGGCGCGCCGGTACTCGCGCAGGATGGGGTTGAGCTGGTGAGAGAGCGTGTAGGGCACCCCGGGCAGGCATTCGGCGATCAGCTCACCCACGCGCAATTCGTGCGCCGGGTTTGCAATCGACCACAGCAGGCATACCGCCACCGCCTCGATGCCGCGCGCCGGAAACCCGGCCAGCAGTTCGCGCACCGCGGCCTCGTCGAGCGCCGCCTCGACGCCGCCCTCGGCGTTGACGCGCTCGGGCACCTCGAAGGTCAAGCGGCGCGGGACGTACGGGTCGGGGTACTCCATGCGCAGGTTGTGCGGTTCGGACTTGCCGCCTTCCTTGAGCAGGAGGGTGTCCGGGAAGCCCTGTGTCGTGAGAAAGGCGGTACGCGCAATCTTGCGCTCGACGATGCCGTTGGTGCCGCGCGTGGTGCCGTAGAGGAAGACGCTGGTCTCGGCCAGCAGTGCCGGCACCGCGAGGCCGAGCTCCTCGGCGGCGACGGCGAGGCCGGCTTCGATACTGGCAAACGCGCGCTGCTTGTCGGTCAGCGCCTTGCCGACGGTGAAGCGGCCACGTTCGTCGGTGACCACGACATCGGTGAACGTGCCACCGGTGTCGACGGAGATGCGATAGGGCATGGAGACAATCCCCCGGTTGTCGTTGGCAGGCTGATGCAATGCGGCCACGGCCGTCGGCGAGCAGGCGCAGGCGGCCTGCTGCCGCGACTACCTGCCGCGGACGGCAGGCCGGACTGCATCCGGATCGTGCAACCGGCCTTCCTCGTCACGCCCTGCAGCGTGCGGTGACGGCGCGGCGCCGAACGCCCGCGCCTCGCCCGGCGGACGGGGCGCGGGGAGTATAGCAACGGCGCGCGCCTTAGGCGGCTCGCTCGGGGTCGAGCGGCGACCAGGTGTAGCCGAGGGCCTCGGCCACCGCGCGGCAGGTCACGCGACCGCCGTCGATGTTGAGCCCGGCGGCGAGGCCGGCATCGTCGGCGAGGGCCCGGCGCACGCCCTTGTCGGCCAGGGCGAGGACGTAGGGCAGGGTCGCGTTGTTCAGCGCCAGCGTCGAGGTGCGCGGCACCGCGCCCGGCATGTTGGCGACGCAGTAGTGGACCACGCCGTCGACGACGAAGGTCGGCTCGGCATGGGTGGTCGGGTGCGAGGTCTCGCAGCAACCGCCCTGGTCGATGGCGACGTCGACGACCACGCTGCCCGGCCGCATGGCCGCGAGCATCGCCCGTGTCACCACGTGTGGCGCGGCGGCGCCCGGCACCAGCACGGCGCCGACGACGAGATCGGCGGCGGCCACGTAGGCGGCGACATGGGCGGCGTTGGCATGCACCAGGCGCACGCGCGAACCGTACTTGTCGGCGAGCTGGCGCAGGCGTTCGAGGGAGGTGTCGAGCAGGGTGACCTCGGCGCCGAGGCCGACCGCCATCTGGGTCGCGTTCTCGCCGACCACGCCGCCGCCGATGACGACCACGTGGCCCGGCGCGACCCCGGGCACCCCGCCCAGCAGCACGCCGGCACCGCCGTGGGCCTTCTCCAGGCAGTGGGCGCCGGCCTGCACGGCGAGGCGACCGGCGACCTCACTCATCGGCGCGAGCAGGGGCAGGCGGCCGCGCGCGTCGGTGACCGTCTCGTAGGCGATGGCGGTGACCCCGGACTCGAGCAGCAGCCCCGCCTGTTCGGGGTCGGGGGCGAGGTGGAGATAGGTGAACAGGACCTGGCCGGGGCGCAGCTGGCGGCATTCGGCGGGCTGCGGTTCCTTGACCTTGACCACCAGTTCCGCGCTGGCGAAGACGTCCGCCGCGGTAGTGGCGATGTCGGCGCCGGCGGCGCGGTAGGCGGTGTCGTCCATGCCGGCGCCGGCACCGGCGCCGGCCTCGACCAGCACGCGGTGACCACGGGCACACAGTTCCTGCACGCTGGCCGGGGTCAGGCCAACCCGGTACTCGTGATTCTTGATCTCGCGGGGTACGCCGATGAGCATGGTCCGGTCCTCCTGGCGACGGGGGGCGCGGGGTGCGCCCGGTGCGCGCCCCATGCCGGATCACTCTAGGCGCAATGCGCTGAAATAGGCTTGCGTATTCGTCGATGAATGGCCGCGTATTCGACGCTATTCGATGGATTCGGAGAAATTTTTCGCATTAAATTCGAAAAATGAAAATCGACCCCACGGATCGCGCCATCCTGACTGCCCTCCAGGCCGATGGCCGCATGACCAACGTCCAGCTCGCCGAGCGCGTCCACCTGTCGGAATCGGCCTGCCTGCGCCGCGTGCGCCTGCTCGAGGCGCACGGTGTGATCGCCCGCTACACCATGCTGGTCGACCCGGTGGCGGTCGGCATCCCCGGCAATGTCTTCGCCGAGATCACCCTGGTCAGCCAGCAACAGCAGGATCTCGACCGCTTCGAAGCTGCCGTGCGCGAGGTGCCGGAGGTCATGGAGTGCTACCTCGTCACCGGCGAGTACGACTACCTGCTGCGGGTGGTGGCGCGCGACACCGTCGACTACGAGCGTATTCATCACCAGCACCTGACCAAGCTGCCCGGGGTGGCGCGGGTGAAGTCGAGCTTCACCCTGCGCACGGTGGCGAAGAAGACCGAACTGCCGCTCGCCTGACGAGGTGCGATCTCTCCCCGGGCCATGGTGTACACTGCGCACCTCGAATCAATGGTGGCCGTTTCGGTCCCCCCGCGGCGTAGCGCCGTGAACCCCGTCAGGCCCGGAAGGGAGCAGCGGTAACGGTATCTGCGGGTGCCGGGGTGTGGCTGATACGGCCGCCGCCTTTTCTCCCACGGCGCGCCGCGCCGACGAGCCCGAACGACGACGCCGATCGATGAGCTACCAGGTACTCGCCCGAAAATGGCGACCGCGCAGCTTCGGCGAGGTCATCGGGCAGGGGCATGTGCTGCGCGCGCTGATCAACGCCCTCGATCGTGACCGCCTGCACCATGCCTACCTCTTCACCGGCACCCGCGGGGTGGGCAAGACGACCTTGGCGCGGGTCTTCGCCAAGGCGCTCAACTGCGAGCGCGGGGTGTCCAGCCAGCCCTGCGGGGAGTGTTCCTCGTGCCAGGAGATCGACAGCGGGCGCTGCGTCGATCTCATCGAGGTCGACGCCGCTTCGCGCACCAAGGTCGACGAGACGCGCGAACTGCTCGACAACGTGCCCTACGCGCCGACCCGCGCGCGTTACAAGGTGTACCTCATCGACGAGGTGCACATGTTCTCCAACCACTCGTTCAACGCGCTGCTGAAGACGCTCGAAGAGCCGCCGCCACACGTCAAGTTCCTGCTCGCGACCACCGACCCGAAGAAGCTGCCGGTCACCATCCTCTCGCGTTGCCTGCAGTTCAACCTGACCCGCCTGTCGGTGGCCCAGCTGGCCGAGCATCTCGCCCGCGTACTCGGCGCCGAGGGGGTCGAACACGAAACGGCCGCGCTCGAACTCGTCGCCCAGGCCGCGGGCGGCAGCGTGCGCGACGCGCTCAGCCTGCTCGACCAGGCCATCGCCCACGGCGACGGCCGCATCGTCACCGCCGAGGTGGCGCAGATGCTCGGCACCATCGACCAGGGCCGCGTGCTGGGGCTGGTCGACACGCTCGCGGGCGGCGATGGCCGCGCCTTGATCGGGTGCGCGCGGGAACTCGCCGACTACGCGCCCGACTACGCCCAGGTGCTGGCCGAGATGCTCTCGCTGTTGCGCCGCATCGCCGTGGTCCATGCGCTGGGCGAGGCCGCGGGCGAGGTCGAGAGCGACCCGCGGGTGCTCGAACTCGCGGCGCGCGTCGCCGCCGACGAATGCCAGTTGTTCTACCAGATCGCGCTGAACGGCCGGCGCGACCTGCAGTACGCGCCGGAACCCGAGTCGGGTTTCGAGATGGTGCTGCTGCGCATGCTGGCCTTCCGCCCGGCGACGCCGCCGGCGGTACCGGCGGGCGCGCCGGCCGCCCCGCGCACGGCGCCGCTGGCGACGGGAACGCCGGCTGCGGCACCGCCGGCCGCACCGGTACCGCGTGCCAGCACTGCGCCGCCGGCCGCGCCGGTCGTCGCCGAACCGGTCACGGCCGAGCCGCTTGCTGAAGCCGCGGCGGAGGACGTCTCGACCACGTCCGCGGCGCCGCTCGCCCCGGCCGCCGTGGTCCCGCTCGACTGGGCGGTCACCGTCGACGAACTGGCGCTGGTCGGCCTGGCCCGCGAACTGGCCCGCAACAGTGCGCTCGCCGCCTACGATGGCCGCGTGCTCGGCCTCGTCATCGCGCCGCAGTTCGAGAAGCTCGCCCAGCGCCGCCACGTCGACAACCTGCAGACCGCACTGGCCGAGCATCTCGGCCAGGCCGTGCGGGTGGAGGTGCGGGTCGAGGCCGGCGCCGGCCTGCAGACACCGACCGAGCAACGCAGCGCCGAGCAGGCCGAGCGCCAGCGCCAGGCCGAGTCGACCATCGACGCCGATCCGAACGTACAAGCCCTGCGCGCCACCTTCGACGCCACCGTCGAAGACGTCTCGGCGCGTTGAACCCATCCCTGACCGGCACCGGCCGGCGCCGCCACCGAGGAGACGAACGATGAAAGGTGCCCTGGGCGACCTGATGAAACAGGCGCAGAAGATGCAGGCCGAAGTCCAGCGCCTGCAGGAAGAGATTGCGCGGACCGAGGTCACCGGCGAAGCCGGCGCCGGCATGGTCAAGGTGACCATGAACGGACGCCACGAGGTTCGCGCGGTGCGCATCGAGCCCGCCCTGATGGAGGAGGACCGCGGCATGCTCGAGGACCTGCTCGCCGCCGCGGTCAACGACGCCAACCGTCGCGTCGAGGCCCTGAGCAAGGACAAGCTGGCCGGGGTCACGGCCGGCCTCGACCTGCCGCCCGGCATGAAGCTGCCGTTCTGAGCGCGCGCCGCCAGGACCGACGATGCATCCCTCTCCGCTGCTCGCCGAGCTGATCACGGCCCTGCAGTTCCTGCCAGGCATCGGGCCGAAATCGGCCCAGCGCATCGCCTTCCACCTTCTCGAGCAGCAGCGCGACAAGGCCCTGCGCCTGTCCGACGTGCTGCGGCTCGCCGCCGAACGCATCGGTCACTGTGCGCGCTGCCGGACCTTCTGCGAGGAGGAGATCTGCCAGCTATGCCGCAATCCCAACCGCGACGGCAGCGTGGTGTGCGTGGTCGAGAATCCGCTCGACGTCGCCGCCATCGAGCAGGCGGCGGATTTCCGTGGCCGTTACTTCGTGCTGATGGGGCGGCTGTCGCCGATCGACGGCATGACCCCGGCCAGCATCGGCATTCCGCTGCTCGAGCAGCGCCTGCGCGAAGGCGAAGTCGCCGAGCTGATCGTCGCCACCGGCACGACCATGGAAGGCGAGGCCACCGCGCACTACCTGCGCGAGATCGCGGCCGAACACGGCGTCCGCGCGACGCGCATCGCGCACGGCGTGCCGATCGGCGGCGAACTCGAATTCGTCGACAGCTCGACCCTGTCGCGCGCGCTGGCCAGCCGCCACGAGTACTGAGCGCGCGGCGCGTTCGCGAAACCGCCCGCGGGCGGCGCAGACAGGTCTGCCGAGCTTCCATAAAATCGGCGCTGGCCGCGGGAGAGCATCATGCAGTTTTCCGATCAGAACCTGGTGTGGATCGATCTCGAGATGACCGGTCTCGATCCCGAACGTGACGTCATCATCGAGATCGCGACCATCGTCACCGATGCGCACCTGCACGAGCAGGTCGAGGGGCCGGTCATCGCCATCCATCACGACGACGCCGTGCTCGCGGCGATGGACGAATGGAACACCCGCCAGCACGGCGCCTCGGGGCTGACCGCGCGGGTGCGTGCGAGCGCGTCGTCGATGGCCGACGCCGAGGCCGCGACGCTCGATTTCCTGCAGCGCCACGTGCCACCGCGCACGTCGCCGATGTGCGGCAACAGCATCTGCCAGGACCGGCGCTTCCTCTATCGCTACATGCCCGCGCTGGCCGAGTTCTTCCATTACCGCAACCTCGACGTCAGCACCCTGAAGGAGCTGGCCCGGCGCTGGGCGCCCGAACTGCCGCCATTCACCAAGCAGGGCCAGCACCTTGCCCTCGACGACATCCGCGATTCGATCGGCGAACTGGCGCACTACCGGGCCCACTTCCTGCGCCTGCCGGCGTGAGCGCGTTCGCCGACCTGCCAACCGCGCTCTACGACGCGCCGGCCACGCGCGCGCTCGACCGCCATGCCATCGAGGTGACGGGTATCGCCGGGTTCGAGCTGATGCAGCGCGCCGGTCGCGCGGCCTTCGCGACCCTGCGCCGGGAATGGCCGCAGGCGGGGCGTCTCGCCATCGTCTGTGGTACCGGCAACAACGGCGGCGACGGCTTCGTCATTGCCGCCCTCGCGTGCGCCGAAGGCCTCGAGGTCGACCTCGCGCTGGTCGGCGAGCCGGCGCGCATCCGGGGCGACGCGGCGCTGGCCGTGGCGATGGCCGCGACCGCCGGCGTCGCGCCGGGCGACGCCGCGGACGGCCTCGCCCGGCGCCTGGCGCGGGCCGATGTCGTCGTCGATGCCTTGCTCGGCACCGGTCTCGATCGCGAGGTCGGCGGCCGGCACGCCGCGGTCATCGATGCCATCAATGCCGCGCAACGCCCGGTCCTGGCGGTCGACCTGCCCTCGGGCCTCGATGCGAGCAGCGGACGGCGGCTCGGCCGCGCGGTCGAGGCGGCGTGCACGGTGAGCTTCATCGGCCTCAAGCAGGGGCTGTTCACCGGCGACGGCCCGGCCCACGCCGGCCGCATCGAATTTGCCGGCCTGGACCTGCCGCCCGATTGCGTCGCCGCCATCGCACCGACCGCGCGCCGCCTCGACTACGCCACGCTCGCGTCCGCGCTCACGCCGCGCCGGCGAACCGCGCACAAGGGCGATTTCGGTCACGTGCTGGTGGTCGGCGGCGCGCCCGGCTATGCCGGTGCCGCGCGCCTGGCGGGGGAGGCCGCGCTGCGCGTCGGTGCCGGACTCGTGTCGCTCGCCACCCACCCGGCGCACGCGACGGTGTTGACCACGGCACGCCCGGAACTCATGTGCCACGGCGTCGCCGATGGCGCCGCGCTGCGCCCCTTGCTGGCGCGTGCGAGTGTCGTCGCGCTCGGACCGGGGCTCGGCCAGGGCGCCTGGGGGCGCGAGTTGTTCGCCGCCGCGCGCGACGGCTCCGCGCCCCTGGTGGTCGACGCCGACGGTCTCAACCTGCTCGCCCAGGATCCCGACCAGCGTGCCGACCGCGTCCTCACGCCGCACCCGGGCGAGGCCGCGCGCCTGCTCGGCAGTGATACCGGTGCGGTCGCCCGCGACCGCTTCGGCTGCGCACGCATGCTCGCCGAGCGCTACGGCGGGCCGGTGCTGCTGAAGGGCGCGGGCACCATCGTGCACCACGCCGAGGAAACGCCGGCCGTGATCGGCGGTGGCAACCCGGGCATGGCCAGTGGCGGCATGGGCGACGTGCTGTGCGGCATCGTCGCCGCCCTCATGGCCCAGGGCCGGTCACCGGCCGACGCCGCCCGCCTCGGCGCCTGCCTGCATGCCGAGGCTGCCGACCGCGCGGCACAGAGCGGCGGTGAGCGCGGCCTGCTGGCGAGCGACCTGATGCCCTGGCTGCGGGTCGTGGCCAATCCCGCGGCCTGAACGCGTGCCGGCCCGGCAGACACCCGCCGCGCCCGGGCGCCGCGCGTACTGATGCGAACCCTGCACCGTCATGCCGCGAGCGACGCCGACATGGAGGCGATCGGGGCGGCGCTGGCGCGCTCGGCGCGGCGCGGCTGTCGGATCGCCCTGGCCGGCCCGCTGGCGGCCGGCAAGACCACCCTGGCCCGCGGTTATGTCCGGGCCCGTGGCCATGCGGGCGCGGTCAAGAGCCCCACCTTCACCCTGGTCGAGAGCTACCCGTTGGACGGCGGCGCCGTTCATCACTTCGACCTCTATCGCCTCGCCGACGCCGAGGAACTCGAGTTCATCGGCATCGACGATTACTTCGACGGCCAGGCCGACGTGCTGGTCGAATGGCCGGCGCGCGGCGCCGGCGTCCTGCCGCTGCCCGATCTCGAGATCGCCATCACGGTGGCGGGCACGGCGCGGGAATTGAGCCTGGCATTCGGCGACGAGGCCTGGGCCGAGCGTTTCGAGGCAGAACTAATTCAATAAAAATCAACTAAATAGAATCAATTCATAAACAAGACTTGAATTCAGACGGGCAACTCGACCAGAATGTGCGCAAAGTCTGAGAAACTTCTCCTAAGCCCATGCGCAGGCTCGCTTTTCTCATACTGCTGTGCCTCTGCAGCGTGCTCGACGCTGCCGAACTCGAAGGCGTTCGCACCTGGCGCGAACCGCCGCGCACGCGCGTGGTCTTCGATTTGAGCGATCGGGCCGATTACAGCGTCTTCACGATGCGCAATCCCGAGCGCGTCGTCATCGATTTCAAGGCCACCCGGACCCACGGTCGCCTGGTGATCCCGCCAGGGCTGGCCGGGCTGCGCGGCCTGCGCCACGCCGTGCGCGGCAAGGACGGCCTGCGCGTGGTTCTCGACCTCGGCCAGGCCATGCAAGTCGACGACGTGCTGCTGCCGCCGAGCGCCGACTACGGCTACCGCCTGGTCGTCGACCTGCTCGCCCCGGGTGCGCCGCAGCCGCGCGTGACGCCGACCCCGCCGCCGGCGCCCGCGCCGCAGCCGTCGCCGGCACTGAGCGCGCCCGAGACCGTCGCCGCCAAGCCGGCGCCCGCCGTCGTCACGGCGGCGCCGACGCCGGTGACCACGGCGCGGGCGCGGCCGGCGCGGGTGCGTGATGCCATCGTCGCCATCGATGCCGGGCACGGTGGCGCCGACGTCGGCGCGATCGGGCCGAGCGGCGTCTACGAAAAAGACATCACCCTGGCGCTGGCGCGGGAACTGGCGGCCTTGATCGATAGACAGCCGGGCATGCGCGCGGTGATGACGCGTGGCGACGATCGCTATCTCAAGCTGCGCGAACGCATGGACCGGGCGCGGGCCCAGCAGGCCGACCTGTTCATCTCGCTGCACGCCGATGCCTTCCGCGATCGCCGCGTCAGCGGCTCCTCGGTCTACGTGCTGTCCCAGCGCGGCGCCAGCAGCGAGGCGGCGAAGTGGCTGGCGGACAACGAGAACGCTGCCGACCTCATTGGCGGGGTCTCGCTCGACGACAAGGACGACGTCCTCAAGTCGGTGCTGCTCGACCTCTCGCAGACCGCCTCCATCGAAGCCAGCATCGACCTGGCCAACCATGTCCTCGGTGCGCTGAAGGGCATCGGGACGGTGCATCGCAAGCAGGTACAGCACGCCGGGTTCATGGTACTCAAGTCACCGGACATTCCCTCCATCCTGATCGAGACCGCGTTCATCTCGAACCCGACCGAGGAGAAGCGCCTGCGCAGCGTCGCCTACCGGCGCAAGCTGGCCCGCGCGATCCATGCCGGCGTCGCCCATTACTTCGACATCAACCCGCCGCCCGGCACGCGCATGGCCGAGGTCCGCCGGCACAGGGTCGCGCGCGGCGACACCCTGTCGGGGATCGCCAACCGCTACGACGTCAGCATCAGCAGCCTCAAGCTCGCCAACAACCTGTCATCGGAAATGGTGCGCACCGGCCAGGAGCTGCGCATCCCCTGAGCGCGGCGGCGCCCGCGCGCGCGGGTGCACGACAGCAGTGCGGCCGTTTCCCCTGCGGTGTGCGCGGCAGGACACGACAGAGCCATCTGGGCTAGATTCCGCCGCATGACTGCGCCCCGCGCCGCGATCCGGCCGCTGCCCGAACACCTCGTCAACCAGATCGCCGCCGGCGAGGTCGTCGAGCGTCCCGCCTCGGTGGTCAAGGAACTGGTCGAGAACAGCCTCGATGCCGGTGCCCGGCGCATCGACGTCGAACTCGTCGACGGCGGCATCGAGCGCATCGTCGTCAGCGACGACGGCAGCGGCATCGCCGCGGCCGAGCTCGGCGCCGCGTTCAGCCGTCACTGGACGAGCAAACTGCACGATGCGCGCGAACTCGAGGCCCTGGTCTCGCTCGGCTTCCGCGGCGAAGCCCTGGCCAGCATCGCGGCAGTCGCCGACGTCGCCGTCGTCACCCGTACCGCCGACGACACCCATGCCTGGCAGGTCGCCGCCGCGGCCGGTGCCGCGCTGCCGCCGCCGCGCCCGGCGCGCGGCAACCGCGGCTGCCGCATCGAGGCCAGCGCGCTGTTCGCGCGCATCCCGGCACGACGGCGTTTCCTCAAGCAGGCCCGCACCGAGTTCCTGCACGTGCTGCGCCTGATGCGCCACTTCGCCTTCGCCCGCCCCGAGGTCGCCTTCTCGCTCAGCCAGGCCGGCGCGCGTGGTCTGCGCGTACGCCCGGCGACCTACGGCGTCGACGCACCTCGCTGGCGGGCGGTGTTCGGCGCCGCGTTCTGCCAGGAGGCGCAGGTGCTCGACTTCATGCTCGACGGCATCGCCGTGGCCGGGTGGGTGGGCGGCGCGGCGCTCGCCGGCAATCACAACGATCTGCAGTTCATCGTCCTCAACGGACGCATCATCCGCGACCGCAACCTGCATCACGCGGTGCGCGCCGCCTACGGCGAGAGCGTGCCGGCCGGCAGCTACCCGGCCTATGCACTGGCCCTGAGCGTCGCCCCCGACAGCGTCGACGTCAACGTCCATCCCGGCAAGCTCGAGGTGCGCTTCGCCGACCTGCGCGCGGTGCACGACGTTCTGCACACCGCGGTGCGCCGCGCCCTGCCCGAGGCCGGCGGGCGGGCGGGCGGCGTGGCGGCGCCCGCGGCACTCGGCGAAGCACCGGCACGGACCTACGTGGCAACTGCGCCGGCCGCCACGACCCGCCCGGCCGCGCTGGCCGAGGCGACCTGGCCGGGGCGGCCGCTGGGCCTGGTCGGCCGGCGCTACCTGGTCGACGAACAAGCCGGGGTGGTGCGCGTGTTCGACCTCGTCGAGGCCTGGCGCGCGGTGCTCACGGTGCGTCTCGCCGAGCCGTCCGTGGCGCGCCCCTTGCTGCTGCCGGTGCGGCTCGCCCCGGGCCAGCTTGCGGCCCTGGCTGCACGCCCGGGGCTGGCCGCGCGCGGCTTCGAGTTCGATGACCTGGGGCCGGCGGGTGGGGTGCTGCGCGCGGTGCCGACGATATTGCCGGCGCTCGACTGGATGGCGTTCGTCGCGGCGCTGGTCGACGCCGGCGAAGCCGCGCCGGCGGACATTGCCAAGGCCGCGGCCTGCTGCCTCGCGTTGGAACCGCCGCCGCCGGCGAGCCGGCGCGCGCTGGACGAACTCGCCCGCGCGGCGGGGGCCGCCGGCGTCGCGCTCGACACCTTCGCCCGTACGCTCGACGCGGCCGCGCTCGCCCGCTTGTTCGACCGTGGCTGAAACACCCTACCGCGGTCCGGCGGTGTTCCTGATGGGCCCGACCGGCGCCGGCAAGACGCGCCTCGCGTTGGCGCTGGCCGCACGGTGCCCGGTCGAGGTGATCAGCGTCGATTCGGCCCTGGTCTACCGCGGGCTCGACATCGGCACGGCCAAGCCCTCGCCGGCGGAGCGCGCGCGGGTCGCCCACCACCTCGTCGACATCCGCGATCCGGGCGAAACCTACTCGGCCGCCGAGTTCCGCGCCGACGCGCGCGCGGCCATCGCCGCCGTCGCCGCGCGCGGCGCGGTGCCCCTGCTGGTCGGTGGGACCGGGCTCTACTTCCGCGCCCTCGACGAGGGCCTGGCCGAACTGCCCGCAGCCGACGCCGCGCTGCGCGCCGAACTCGCGCAGGAACTCGCCCGCGACGGCGCGGCCGCCCTGCATGCGCGTCTCGCCGCGGTCGACCCGGCAGCGGCGGCGCGCATCCACCCCAACGATCCGCAGCGCCTGACGCGCGCGCTCGAAGTGCAGCGACTGACCGGGCGTCCGCTCAGCGAGCTGTGGGCCGAACGCCAGCTCGCGCCGCTCACGCCGCGGCCGCTGAAGTTCGTCGTCGCGCCCACCGAACGACGCGATCTGCACGCAGCGATCGCCGCGCGTTTCGACGACATGCTCGAACGCGGCTTCGTCAACGAGGTCGCCATGCTGCGGCGACGCGCGTCCCTGGCGGCGGACATGCCGGCCATGCGCACGGTCGGCTACCGCGCGATCTGGCGCTATCTCGACGGCGAGTACGATTTCGCCGCGATGCGTGAGCGCGGCGTCATCGACACGCGCCAGCTGGCCAAGCGCCAGCTCACCTGGCTGCGGCGGGAACGGGACTGCACCTGGCTGGCAGGCGAGGCTGCGTTGGCCACCCTGCTCGGGGTAATGGCACGATGATGCGATTTTGCAATGCGGTCGTTCTGCATTAGAGTACCGCGGGGATTTACAGCGCGATCCATGGCAGGGACGGCCATCGCGACGAAACCCGACACCGCGATCGCACAGAACAAGAACAAGGGGACTGCCATGAGCAAGGGACAATCACTCCAGGAACCGTACCTCAACGCGCTGCGCCGCGAGCGGGTGCCGGTCTCGATTTACCTGGTCAACGGCATCAAGCTGCAGGGCCAGATCGAGTCGTTCGACCAGTTCGTCATCCTGCTCAAGAACTCGGTCAGCCAGATGGTCTACAAGCACGCGATCTCGACGGTCGTGCCGGCGCGCAACGTGCGCCTGCCGCGCGCCGACCAGGCCGACGACCAGGACGCCAAGGACGACGGCGAGTCTTGAACACCCGGGGTTCTCGCACACTTGCTTGAACGGCCCTCCGGTGGCGAGCGGGCGCTGCTCGTCCACGTCCAGTTCGCGCCGGACGACGACGACAGCGAAGAGTTCACCGAACTGGCGCGCGCGGCGGCGGTCGAGCCGGTCGCCGCGGTCACCGCGCGTCGTACCACCCCGGACGCCAAGTTCTTCGTCGGGAGCGGCAAGGCCGACGAGATCGCCGCGGCCTGCCGCGCGCACGACATCGAGGTCGTGCTGATCAACCACGACCTCTCGCCGGCCCAGGAACGCAACCTCGAACGTCATCTCGAATGCCGGGTGATCGACCGCACCGGTCTCATTCTCGATATCTTCGCCCAGCGTGCACGGTCGTTCGAAGGCAAGCTGCAGGTCGAGCTGGCCCAGCTCAAGCACCTGTCGACGCGGCTGGTACGCGGCTGGACCCATCTCGAACGCCAGAAGGGCGGCATCGGCCTGCGCGGGCCGGGCGAGACCCAGCTCGAAACCGACCGCCGCCTGATCGGCGTGCGCATCAAGCAGATCAACGAGAAACTCGAACGGGTCAAGCGCCAGCGGCGGCAGGGTACGCGTGCGCGCAAGCGCGCCCTGTTGTCGACGGTGGCGCTGGTCGGCTACACCAATGCCGGCAAGTCGACCCTGTTCAACCGGCTCACGGCGGGCGGGGTCTACGCCGCCGACCAGCTCTTCGCCACCCTCGACACCACCCTGCGCACGCTCGACGTGCCGGGCGAGCACCCCGTGGTGCTGAGCGATACCGTCGGCTTCATCCGCCGCCTGCCGCCCGAACTGGTGGCCGCGTTCGAGGCGACACTGGAAGAGACGCGCGACGCGACCTTGCTGCTGCACGTCGTCGACGCCGCCGACGAGGAGCGCGACCAGCGCATGGCCGACGTGCTCGAGGTCGTCGCACGCATCGGCGCGGGCGCGGTGCCGGTCATCGAGGTCTACAACAAGATCGACGCCATCCCCGGTCGCGAGCCGGCGGTCGAGCGTGATGCCCAGGGCCGCGTGCGGCGGGTGTGGTTGTCGGCCCTCGACGGCCGTGGCATCCATCTCCTGCTCGAGGCCATCGGCGAACACCTCGACGAGCGCAAGAACCGCCGCTGGCTGCGTCTCGCGCCGGGCGCCGGGCGCCTGCGCGCGCGGCTCTACGAATGGGGCGCGGTGGCCGACGAGAGCGACCTGCCGGAAGGTGGCTGGCTGGTCGAGACCAACCTCGGCGAGGCGCGCTGGCAGGCCTTGCGCGCCGAACCCGGTTTCGCCACCGCGGTGATCGAGGTCGACGCCGATGCCGTACCACTCGAGGTGGCGCCCGAAGGTTCGGGCGAACTCGTCTGAGCGGTAGCCTGCGCGGCGCCGCGCGGGCCACCCGAGATTGAACATGCCGGGTGCGCCCCTTACAATCGGCGCCCTTGCCCCCGCAACCGCACAAGACAAGAGAATTCAATGGCCTGGAACGATCCAGACGGTGACGATCGCGACCCCTGGGGGAACCGCCGCAACGACCAGGGACCGCCCGATCTGGACGAGGTCGTGCGCAAGATGCAGCAAAAGCTCGGCGGCCTGTTCGGTGGCCGGGGCGGCGGCAGTGGCAGCGGCGGCGAGAACGCCGCGGTGTGGGCGGTGGTCGGGGTGCTCGCCCTCGCGCTGCTGGCCTGGGAGATGGTCTACCGTATCGACCCTGCCGAGGCCGGCGTGGTGATGCGCTTCGGCAAGTACGTCACGACCCTGCCGCCGGGCCCGCACATCCGCCTGCCGCGACCGATCGAGGAAGTCGTCAAGGTCAACATCGAGCGTATCCAGACCCTGACGGCCGATTCCGCCATGCTGACCGGCGACGAGAACATCGTCGAGGTCGAGGTCGCGGTGCAGTACCGCGTCCGCGAACCACAGAAATACCTGTTTCGCATCGCCGACCCGGACGTCTCCGTGCAGCGGGTCACCGAGGCCGCCATCCGCGACATCATCGGCCAGAGCACGCTCGATTTCGTCATCACCGAGGGCCGCGCCGAGATCGCCGCCAGCGCCCAGTCGTTGATCCAGGAAATCCTCGACAACTACGAGTCCGGCATCGAGGTATCCAGTGTGAACATGCAGCCGGCCAAGCCGCCGGAAGAGGTCAAGGCAGCGTTCGACGATGCCATCAAGGCGCGCGAGGACGAGCAACGCAAGATCAACGAGGCCGAGGCCTACCGCAACGAGGTCGTCGAGCGGGCCCAGGGTGAGGCGGCGCGCATCCGCCTCGATGCCGAGGCCTACAAGGAACGCATCGTGGCCCAGGCCGATGGTGAAGCGAAACGCTTCAAGCAACTGCTGACCGAGTACGAGAAGGCGCCGGAAGTCACGCGCCAGCGCCTCTACCTCGAGACTCTCGAGGAGGTCATGTCGGAAAGCACCAAGGTGATCGTGGACGACGACCGGGGTTCGAGCCTGATGTACCTGCCCATCGACAAGCTCATCGACAAGCAGCGCGAGTCGGCGGCTGAGAACGCGGCGCAATCCGTGATGCCGGAGCGCACTCCCTACGTGCCGAGCAGCGAAGACAGCATGCGCGATCGGCGCAGTGGCCGTACGCGGACGGTGCGCTGAGATGGCCGCGCGTATCTTCACCGTCATCGTCCTGGTGCTGGGCCTGGCCTGGATGTGCACCTTCCGCGTCTACGAGTACGAGTACGCCATCCTGTTCCAGCTCGGCAAGATCTCGCGCTCCGACTTCAAGCCCGGTCTGCACTTCATGGTGCCCGTGTTGCAGAACGTGCGCACCTTCGACAAGCGCCTGCAGACCCTCGACGCCGAGCCGCAGCGCTTCCTCACCGGCGAGAAGAAGGACGTCATCGTCGATTCCTTCGCACGCTGGCGTATTTTCGACGTCGAGCAGTTCTACAAGTCGACCGACGGCGATCCGCGCCGTGCCGGCCTGCTGCTCTACCAGAAAATCAACGACGGCCTGCGCAGCGAGTTCGGCAAGCGCAACGTGCAGGAAGTGGTCTCGGGCGAACGCGGCGCGATCATGAAGATCGTCACGCACATGGCCAACGAACGCGGCGAAGCGCTGGGCATGGAAATCGTCGACGTGCGCCTCAAGCGCATCGACCTGCCGACCGAGGTCTCGAGCAACGTCTACGAGCGCATGCGCTCGGAGCGTTCGCGCGTGGCGCGCGAGTTCCGCGCCCGCGGCGAGAAGGAAGCCATCACCATCCGCGCCGACGCCGACCGTCAACGTACCGTGATCTCGGCCGAGGCCTATCGCGATGCCGAGGACCTGCGCGGCGCGGGCGATGCCAAGGCCGCCGAGATCTATGCCGAGGCCTACAACCGCGACGCCGAGTTCTACGACTTCTACCGCAGCCTGAATGCCTACAAGTCGAGCTTCAGCGGCAAGAACGACGTACTCCTGCTCCAACCGGACTCGGAGTTCTTCAAGTATTTCGGCAACCCGCGTGGGCAACAGTAGCCGCGGCGCGTGCGCGGGTCTCCAGCGCCCGCCGACGTGCTAGGTGACCTGCTCACGGCACTTGCCCTGATGATGGTGTTGGAAGGCATCATGCCGTTTCTCAATCCCGCCCGCTTCCGGCGCACGCTGATCACCGCGGCGCGCCTCGACGATCGTGGCCTGCGCGTGGCCGGGCTGGTCTGCATGCTCGGCGGCGTGGCGCTGCTCTACGTGGTTCACTGACGATGGGCGCACGCAATCGCTGGTTGCTGCCGGATGGCGTCGACGAAGTCCTGCCGCCGCGCGCGCGGCAGGTGGAAGCGCTGCGCCGGCGCCTGCTCGACGTGTTCGAGCGCTGGGGCTACGACTTGGTCGTGCCGCCCGTCATCGAGTACCTGGATTCGCTGCTGTCCGGCATCGGCGAAGATCTCGACCTGCAGACCTTCAAGCTCATCGACCAGGTCACCGGTCGCATGATGGGGGTGCGCGCCGACATCACGCCGCAGGTCGCCCGTATCGACGCCCATCGCCTGCCGGCCGATCACCCGCAGCGCTTCTGCTACATCGGGCCGGTCCTGCACACCTTGCCGGACAAGTTCGCCGGCTCGCGCAACCCGCTGCAGATCGGCGCCGAACTCTACGGGCATACCGGCATCGAGAGCGACGCCGAGGTCATTGCCCTGCTGCTGGAGATTCTCGGCAGCGCGGGGATCGGCGACGTCACCCTCGAACTCGGTCACATGGGGCTGTTCCACGCCATCTGCGAACACGCCCGCATCGACGCCGAAATCGAGTCGCGCATCCTCGAGGTGCTGCTGCTCAAGGACGCCAGCGGGCTGGAAGGCGTGCTCGAGCAGGCCGGCGTGGACGACGCCGTGCGCGGTCATCTCGGCGTGCTGCTCGAACTCAACGGCGACCTCGACGTGCTGGCGCGGGCGCGCCACGCGCTGGCGGTGGCGCCGGCCGCAGTCGGGCGCGCGCTCGACGACGTCGAGCGCCTCATCGAGTTGCTCGCCGCGCTCGCGCCGCGCGCCCAGGTCCATCTCGATTTCGCCGAGCTGCGCGGCTACCGCTACCACACCGGCGTCATGTTCGCCGCCTACACGCCGGCCGCCGGTCGCGCCATCGCCTGGGGCGGGCGCTACGACAACATCGGCCAGTCCTTCGGCCGCGCGCGCTCGGCGACTGGTTTCAGTACCGATCTCAACGTGCTGGCCGAACTGAGCGCGACGCCCCAGGTCGAACTGGGGCGCATTTTCGCGCCCGCCGGCACCAGTCCCGACCTGCTCGCCGCGATGCGCGACCTGCGCGCCGCCGGCTACCGCGTGGTGCAGGGCCTGCCCGGCCAACAGGGCGATGCCGCGGCCATGGGCTGCGCGCAATGCCTCAGCGATGCCGGCGGCAGCTGGCAGCTCGAGGACGTATGATTTCCGCGCCCGGACCACGCCGTGGCCGGGCAGTTGTATCGTTGCAGACAGGCAGCTCGTGCTGCGGGGGCTAGCTTTGGGCAAATCAGTCGTCATCATCGGTACCCAGTGGGGTGACGAAGGCAAGGGCAAGGTCGTCGACATGCTCACCGATCGCGTCGACGCGGTGGTGCGTTTCCAGGGCGGTCACAATGCGGGCCACACCGTCGTCATCGACGGCGAGAAGACCGTGCTGCACCTCATTCCCTCGGGCATCCTGCGGGCCAACGTGGAGTGCCTGATCGGTAACGGCGTAGTCGTAGCGCCGGGCCCGCTGCTCGAGGAGATCGCCATGCTCGAGGCACGCAACGTGCCGGCACGCGAGCGACTCGTCCTGAGCCCGGCCTGCCCGCTCATCCTGCCCTACCACGTCGCCCTCGATCAGGCGCGCGAGAAGGCGCGCGGCGCGGCCGCCATCGGCACCACCGGGCGCGGCATCGGCCCCGCCTACGAGGACAAGGCCGCGCGGCGCGGCCTGCGCGTGGGCGACCTGCTCTACCGGGAACGATTCGCCGCCAAGCTCGGCGAGGTGCTCGACTATCACAACTTCGTGCTGGCCAATTACTACCGCGCGGACACCCTCGACTTCCAGCAGATCCTCGACGAGGCGATGGCCCACGCCGAGATCATCGGGCCGCTGCTCGGCGACGTCTCCGAACTGCTCTACCAGCATCACCAGCGCGGCGCCAACGTGCTCTACGAGGGCGCCCAGGGCACCTTGCTCGACATCGATCACGGCACCTATCCGTTCGTGACCTCGTCCAACACCACCGCCGGCTTCGCCGCCACCGGCAGCGGCTCCGGTCCGCGCGTCATCGACTACGTGCTCGGCATCACCAAGGCCTACACCACGCGCGTCGGCTCGGGGCCGTTCCCGACCGAACTCTTCGACGAAATGGGCGAGCACCTGGCCCGGCGCGGCCACGAGTTCGGTGCCACCACCGGGCGGCCGCGTCGCTGCGGCTGGTTCGACGCCGTGGCGTTGCGCCGCGCCCAGCAGCTGAACAGCGTCTCCGGCCTGTGCGTGACCAAGCTCGACGTGCTCGACGGTCTCGACGAGATCCGCATCTGCGTCGGCTACGACACGCCTGCGGGGCGCCTGCAGTCGGTGCCGCCCGGCGCCGAGGGCCTGGCCGAAGTCCAGCCGATCTACGAGGAGTTGCCGGGGTGGCGCGAATCGACCGTCGGCATCCGTGCCTGGGATGCCCTGCCGGCCAACGCCCGTCACTACCTCGAACGCATCGCCGAGATCGCCGAGACCCCCATCGACCTCGTCTCCACCGGGCCGGATCGCGCCGACACCATCGTGCTGCGCCATCCGTTCGAATGAGCGCCGCGGACCCCATCGCCCAGGTCGTCGCGTGGCTCGACCATGCACGCGCCCACGAACCCGAGGACGCCGAGGCGATGTCGGTGGCGACGGTCGACGCCGACGGTCGGCCCTCGCTGCGCATGGTGCTGCTGCGCGGCATCGACGACCGCGGTTTCGTCTTCTACACCAACCTGACCAGCCGCAAGGCGCGCGACATCGCCGTCAACGCGGAGGTCGCGCTGTGCTTCCATTGGAAGTCGACTGCACGCCAGGTGCGCATCGACGGCACTGCCGAGGCGGTCAGCGCGGCCGAGGCCGACGCCTACTTCGCCTCGCGGCCGCGCGAGTCGCGCATCGGGGCGTGGGCGTCGAAACAATCGGCGCCGCTCGAAGGGCGCTTCAAGCTCGAGCAGCGGGTCGCGCGCTACACCGCGGCGTTCGCCATCGGGCCGGTGCCGCGGCCGGAGTTCTGGTCGGGCTACCGGGTCGTCCCGCGGCGCATCGAGTTCTGGGAGAAACGTCCCTTCCGCCTGCACGAACGCACGCTCTACGAGCGCGACGCCGCCGGCTGGACGACCGCCCGCCTGTATCCCTGAGCGGCGCCCTGACGGCGTGGCGGGGAAGCCCGCCGGCCGTGCCGCGCAACTGCCACCGTCACCTTCCCCCGCCTGCCGGCCCCGCTGCGTTCAGCGTCCGTAGCAGCTGCGCACGGCCGCGGCGCCTTCCGCCCGCAGCGCCTGGTACTTGTGCCAGAAGGCCTCGTCGATCGCTTTCAGCGGTGCCCGCGTGGCCGCCTCGCGATAGCGGCGCAGGTGGGCCGGGCCGCCGTTGTAGACGGCGTAGGTGGCGCGGGCGAGGTCGTCGAGATCGCCGCGCACCTCGTGCTCCTTGCGGCGGATCGCGTAGTCGACCAGGTAGTGCACCAGGATTTCGTTGCCGGCCCGGGCGTTGTAGGCGATGTCGTCGGCCAGGCGTTCGACGTCGTAGAGGCCACGCCACACGTGGCGGTTGATCTGCATGAGACCGATCGAGCCCGCGCTCGACCGGATCGGCTGCACTTCGCCTGCGCGTTCGACGAATTGTCGCCAGCACGATTCCTGCCAGGCCGTGCTCGGCACCAGCAAACGGTAGACCGCGCGGAAACGCTCGGCGACCCGCTCGCCGGCCGCGCTTTCGGTGACGACGTCGCCCAGCAGCGTGTCGACGCGCGCCAGGTAGTCGCCGGGATCGTCGTCCGGTGGCAGCCAGGCGGCGGGTGCATCGGCCGCGGCGCGGGCCGGGCGCAACCACCAGTCGAGCCAGGACGGCGCCGGCGCCGCGGCGGCGAAATCGGGCTCCGGCGGCAGGCCGTAGAGTTCGCGCAGGGCGGGGTCCGGGCGCTCGTCGTAGGCCAGTTCGCCGTCATCGACGGCCGGGACCAGGCTGCGCGCCAGTGCACGCAGGCCGGCACGGTCGATGCGCACGCCGAAGCCGGCACCGGCCGTGTCGAGCGCGGCCAGGGCATCGCCGGCGCCGACGAAGGCGAGGTAGCGCAGGGCGGTGCCGGTGCCGCCGTCGAGCGCGGCGACGAGCGGTGCGAGCCGGCCCCAGGTCGCGTGGAACAGTTCGCGCGCCGGGTCGGGCCCGCGGGCATCGCGTGCGAGCACGGCGCGCAGGGTGTAGCGGGCGTCTTCCAAGGTCTCGAGCACGGCGTCGCGCAGGGCCGGGGTGGTATAGGCGAGCTGCTTCACCGCCCAGGTGAGAAAGGCGTCCCAGTCCTGCCAGGCGGCGTCCCAGGCGGCCAGTTCGACCGCGCTCAGCGGCGTGTCGAGCGGCGCACGCCGCGCCGACGCCGGCGGTTCCAGCAGGTCGAAGCCGAGCACGACGTCGAGCCCGTCCGGGCCGCCCTGCGGGCTCGCCACGGCGAAGGTGGCGCGCGCATGCCCGGCCGTCGCCGGCCACGCGGCGAGGCTGGCGTCGAGCAGCGCCGTGGCCGCGTCGCGCAGGTCTTCGACATCGATGACGACGGCTTCGAGACGCGGATGGACGAGGCGCTTGACCCAGTCCCACAACACCGTCGGCGCGCGGGCAGCCGTGCGGTCGGCCGCGGCGAGATGGGAATCGGTGACGCGGAAGCCGATGCGCAGGGGCGCGGCCTCGAGGAACGGCGTCTCGACGAGATCGAGGGTGCCATGCCAGGTGAAGGGCAGCAGGCAGCGCGTGCCGAGCGGCGAGCCGCCGTGGGCCTCGACGTCGAGGGTCACGCGGACGCGGCCGTCACCCTGGGCGGCGACGCGCGGGCGCGCCAGCACCAGGCGGTTGCAAGCCTGGCCGTCGCGTAACACCTCGAGGCGGCCATCGGCGGTGGCGAAGACATGCTCGGCGAGGGCGCGTTCGAGCAGGGCGTAGGGCAGGGTGACGGGCACCGTGACGGGGGTCGTCGCGGCCGCGGCGCGCGCGCTCAGCACCAGCAGCGCCAGCAGGACACGCGGGCGGGCGCCCGCGGGGGCGGGGCGGCGCGTGCGCATTCAGCCCGGCGGGCGGTAGCGGTAGCGCTGGGCGAAGCGGAAGACGTCGTCCGGACACACGTCGATGCAGCGTCCGCAGTTGGTGCAGTCGCCGGAGACCACGATGCGGGTGCCGCTGCCGCGCAGCGCGGGGCTGATCACCTGCGGCTCGGGACACACCTCGAAGCAATCGCCGCAGTCGGTGCAGGCCTCGCGTGCGTGGGCGGCCACGCGTAGCGGCGAGGCCGTGCCGAGCAGGCCGTAGAACGCCCCCACCGGGCACAGGTGGCCGCACCAGCCGCGGCGGCTGACCAGCAGGTCGAACAGGAACACTGCCAGCATCACCGTCCAGCCGGCACCGACGCCGAACACCAGCGCACGCTGCACCAGGGTGACCGGGTTGACGAGCTCCCACACCAGCGAACCGGTCAGCGTCGCCGCCACCAGGCACATTGCCGCCAGCCACAGGCGCAGGCTGCGTTGCGGGCGCCAGCCGGGTGGCAGGCGCAGGCGCGTGCGCAACCAGTGGGCGGCGTCGGTGATGACGTTGACCGGGCACACCCAGGAACAGAACACCCGTCCGCCGACCAGCCAGTAGAAGCCGGCGATGAGGCCGGCGCCGAGCAGGGCGGTGGACGTCACCGCACCGACCGCGAGCCAGCTCTGCAGGACGATGAAGGGATCGCTCAACGGCACGAGGTCGAACCAGGTGCTGGCGGCGAGATTGCCCTTGGCCCACCAGATGCCGGCCCACGGTCCGAGCATGAACAGGCCGAGCAGGCCGAACTGGCTGGCCCGGCGCAACAGCAGCCAGCGCTGGCGCAGCCACCACGGGCGCGTCACCGGCGCGGTGGCCGGCTCAGACGAAGTCGGAGCCGACATCGTGACGCACGAGCGCGCGCGGCAATACCTTGATCGCGGCCTCGGGATAGAGGCAGTCGGCCTCGCACTTGCCGCAGCCGGTGCACTGTTCGCGATGCACGGTGGGTACGAAGTAGACCCGGCCGCCTTCCTGCTTGAGTTCCATGGTGATGGCCTCGTCCTTGATCGGACAGGCGTCGTAGCAGCCGGTGCAACGACCGACCCCGGTGATGCTGTAGCAGGTGTCGGTACCGGTGACGACGGCGACGCCCATGTCGGCCTCGCGGATGTCGGTCAGGTTCTTGTCCAGCGCGGTGGTGGGGCAGGCGACGACGCAGGGGATGTCCTCGCACATCTCGCAGGGGATGTCGCGCGCGACGAAGTAGGGCGTGCCCGGTGCGATCGGTTCACCGAAGCTGGCCAGGCGCAGGGTGTCGTAGGGGCAATCGCGCACGCACAGGCCGCAGCGCACGCAGGCGCCGAGGAATTCGTCCTCGGGCAGCGCCCCCGGCGGACGCAGCGCCGACACTGGCCGCGAGCGGGCCTGTTCGGCGTGGCTGGCCAGCAGCATGCCGACCAGGCTCACGGCGCCGGCGGCCTGGACCCCGCGGGCGAGGAAACGTCGGCGGTCGGCGGCGAAGTTGCGGGAGGTGGGGTGGTCTGCCATGGCCCGCCAACGCTAGCACAATGCAGCCGGCCGGGGCATCGTCGTGCCGCCGCCGGCGGGCGCCGACGCGGTCAGCCGCACTCGGCTGGTGGTCCGGGTGAGTTGCCGCAAGCGGCTGATTTTCCTCGTTCGGTCGCGTTGGCCAACCCTTGCCCCGCGGCATTCGCCGGCCGCCGTCGTACCGCTGCGCCGCCGTCGCGCCAGGCACCGCCGGGCCGACGGCTGCGGCCCCGCTGCCGCGGGCGTGACCGTCTCAGATGCCGTAGCGCGCGCGAAACGAGGCGATCTCGTCGCGCACTTGGGGCGCCAGGCGGGCGGGATCGACACGGCTGAAGATGCGCCGCAGGACGTCGCGCTCGTCGTCGTCGACGACACCGTCGGCCAGCGCGAGCTTCTCGCAGAAAGCCAACTCGGCGGCGTCGATGAGGCCGTCGTTGGCGAACATGACGAGAAACGAGTAACACTCGATGGCGTCGGCGTTGCTGCGGGACTCCACTGGAATCGTCTCCTCTCCGCTGCGGACCGCGCGGAGAGCACGATCCTGTCACGGGATTGTAACGCGCGCGCTCAGCGCGGCCGGGAATCGGCGATGTCGTCGCCGGTGCCGGTCGCGACGCGCTCGCGCGCGGCATCGCGATAAGCGCCGAGCAGGGCCTGGCGGCGGCAGTCGAGTGCGGGCTCGCCCGCGAGCGGAGCAAAGAGGTCGACGACCTGCCGCGCGTAATCGTCGACGTCGGCGCCGCCCGGCACGGCGTCGGCATCGCCGACCTGGGTCACGGGCAGGCGTATGCCGCTGCCAGCCACGGCGTAGATGTAGAGACGGTCGACATCGACCGTGGCGGGGTCGAAGGCGGGCTTGGCGTCCTGCCATTTCAGGACCACGTCGAAGCTGGCCAGCGTGGCGCCGGGTTCGAGCACGGCAAAGGCCGAGCCGTGGAAATCGGTGTCGAGAATGGTGGCGAGCAGGGCGCGCTTGAGCGAATGGGCGCGCGGTGCATCGGCCAGTGCAGCCCCGAGCACGCGCGCGGCCACGGCCTGGTTGGCGGCGCGGAACTCGCTCGGCACGCCGCTCAGGCGCACGGCGCCGAACCGCCACGGCAACACCGTCAGGGCGAGTTCGTGTGCATCGAGGAATTGCATCGGCGCGATGGCAGTGGCGAGCAGGCCGCGTTCGCGCGCGGTGTCCGTCAGCAGTTCCGCAAGCGCCTCGATATCCGCCGCCGACAGCCGGTTGCCGGCGCCGTGGGTGGCGGCGAGCGTGGCGCGGCGCGCCTCGAGTTCACCGCCGGCGTCCTCGAGCAGGCGGGTATAGGCCGCGTTGCCCGGGCCGTAGAGCTTGATGGTGTCGATGGCGTAACGCGGGGTGTCGCTGCCGGCGGCGACGCGGGCGGCCATGTCCGGCAGGCGCGGCAGCTCGGCCAGCACGGCGCAGGCGTCGGCTGGCGGCGTGGTCGCGGTGGCATCCTCGTGCCCTTGCGTGGTGACCGCGACCGCCTCGGCCGGGGCTGCCGTCGTGCCCGGCGGCGCCGCCGACTCCACCGCCACATCCGTATCCGGCAGCGGCGTTCCCGGGGTATGCGGCGGTGGCAGCGGGCGCCACCACCAGGCGACGCCGCCGAGGGCGGCCAGGGCCAGCACGGCCAGTGGCCAGCGGCGGCGCCCGGGCCGCGCCGGCGGCGGCGTGCTCGGCGGATGCGCGTCGGCAGCGGCCGGGACGGGCAGGACGGGCAGGACGGGCAGGACGGGCAGGACGGGCAGGACGGGCAGGACGGGGGCTGCGGTCTCGCCACTCGCCGCGAGCGGCGGTGGCGTCGGCTCGTCGACGACCTCGCTCGCCGCGTCGGGCGCGAACTCCGCCGCGCGCACCTTCGGCGGCTCGATCTCCTCGGTCAGGGTGTCGCGCTGACGTCGGCCCTTGCGCTGGCGTCGGGCGCGGAACATGCGCCGCCATTCGGCGACGCTCTGCGGGCGTTCGTCGTAGCGGAACGCGAGCGCGGCGTCGACGGCGACGAGGAAGGATTCGGAGCAGCGCTCGCGCCCCACTTCGAGCGCGGGAACCAGCACGTCCTTGCCGGTGTAGCTCAGCGCCTCGCTGCGGTTGGTGGCGTCGGGTGGGGCGATGCCGGCGATGCCGCGGTAGAGGGTCGCGCCGAGGCTGTAGATGTCCGACCACGGACCCTGGCGATCGCTGCCGGTGACGTACTGTTCGAACGGCGCGTAGCCCGGCGTCACGAGCGAGGTCAGTGCGCGCGTCTCCGAGCCCACCGCGATGCGCGCGGAGCCGAAGTCGAGCAGCACCGGCGAACCGTCCTGGCGCAGGTAGATGTTGTCCGGCTTGATGTCGCGGTGGATGAAGCCCTGGTCGTGGACCCTCTCGAGGCCGTCGAGCAGCGGATGGACCAGGTGCTGCAACAGGCGTTCGGGCAGGCGGCGGCGCTTGCTGTAGATGCTGCCGAGACTCAGGCCGTCCTCGTAGCGCATCACCATGTAGGCGGTGTTGTTGGCCTCGAAGACGGTGTAGACCTTGACGATGTTGGGGTGGTCGAAGTGCGCCAGCGTGCGCGCCTCGTCCATGAACTTCTCCAGTCCCCAGGCGAAGCTGCCGGCGCGGGCGCTGGACAGCGGGTGGACCTCGAATTCGCCCTCGCGCACGGCGAGTTCGGCGGGCAGGAACTCCTTCAGCGCGACGGGCTGCTTGAGATTGGTGTCGAAGGCGACGTAGGTGATGCCGAAACCGCCCTGGCCCAGGGTGCGCTCGATCTCGAACCACAGCACGCGCTGGCCGGGCTTGAGGGCATTGCGATAGGTTTCGGTCTGCGCCATGGCGAACGGCTACCCGGCTGGCTGTCGGCAGGGTCGGGGACGGCCCCGGATCGCCCCGATTGTAGGGCGGGGACGGAAATTAATCATGACCGGCCGGCCACCGCCGCGGGCCCCTGCCACGAGCGGGGCGCCGGATCTCCGGGCGGTCGGCTGGCGCTGGCAGGGGACGTGGGCGAGCGCTGCCCGGGAACGCCACCCGCGCGACGCCGCCGCGGTCGGCGACACGCTTCGCGGCGGCTCACACCGCGGTGCGCGCAATCTCGGAAATCACCCGCTCGAGGTGCCGCAGCGAGCGGCAGGGTTCGACGCGGTCGCAGGCGGCGGCGAGCTTGCGCATCTCCGAGTCACCGGTGTTCCACAGCTGGTGCGGCTCGGGATTGAGCCACAGGACGCGCCGCGCGCGTTCGTGAATGCGGCGCAGGGCGCGCTCGCCCGGGTCGCTGTAGTTCGAGCGTGCATCGCCGAGGATCAGCACCGTGGTGCGGTGGTCGATGTCGTCCAGGGTGAGGCGCTCGAGTTCGGCCAGCGCGCCGCCGTAGTCCGTCGCGCCCATGCCCCAGCGATTGATGGTCTCGGTGACCGCCGTTTCGACGGGCTGGGTCTCGAACAGCTCGGTGACCTCGCCGAGGTAGTTGGAGAAGGCGAACGAACGCACCTTGGGAATGACCTCGCTGACGCTGTAGAGGAACATCAGCAGGAAGCGCGCGACCTGGGCGACCGAGCCGGAGACATCGCACACCGCGACGACCTTGGGCCGGTCGACGCGGACGCGCTTCCACACGGTGTCGAACAGCAGGCCGTCGTACTCGATGTTGCGGCGGATGGTGTGGCGCACGTCGAGGCGGCCGCGGCGTGCCACGGCGCGGCGCCGTGCGTGCAGGGCGACCAGGCGCTTGGCGAGCTTGCGCACGAGTTCGTGCATGACCTTGAAGTCGCGCATCTCGACCCGCGCCAACGGCGTTTTCTGCAGGATCTCCTCGCGCAGCTGGCGGCCGGCGTTGGCCGTGTAGAGCAGCATCTGCTGGTCGACGTGGGCGGCGACGTCTTCGCTCAAGCGCGCCTTGGCCTCGCGCAGGCGCTCGGCGCGCGGATCGTCGTCGTCACGCTTGATCAGCTGGTAGAGCAGTTCCTCGACCTGTTCGATGCCCATGTCCTCGAGCATGCGCCGGATGTACATGCCGCGCTGGGTGAACAGGCGGATGTTCTGCAGTTGGACGTTGAAAGCGGCCTGCGCCAGGCGCTGCTGCAGGCTGGCGCCGTCGCCGCGTTCGAGCAGGGCGAGCAGGCTGTCCTCGCCACTGCCGCCGCCGCCACTGCCGCCACCCCCGGCGCCCTCAGCCGCCAGCCCATCCGGGGTGGAATCGGCTTCCGCGTCGGGGTCGTCGGCGGCCGCGCGCGGC
Source organism: Gammaproteobacteria bacterium (assembly GCA_024235015.1). Classification (GTDB taxonomy): domain Bacteria; phylum Pseudomonadota; class Gammaproteobacteria; genus JACKNG01. The sequence continues at coordinate 703,675 of JACKNG010000001.1, read as the reverse complement.
GTGCGTTCGCCGTCCAGCGCGCGCGAGCTGAAATAGGCCTCGAAGCATTCGTCGAACCGTGCCTTGTCGTCGAGGCTCTTGGCCAGGACCTGCGACAGGGCGGTCTTGAGCAGGGTGCGTTCGCCGAAGCCGACCGTCTCCAGCGTCGCGGCGGCCTCGATGCTCTCGGCCGTCGACACGCGCACGTCGGCGGCGCGCAGGGCCTTGATGAAATGGGTCAGGGCCTGGGTCACGGGCTCAGGACTTGTTCGCCGTCCGCGTCAGCGCCGGAATTTCCGCGTCGACGTTCTCGATGTCATCCTGGAACTTGAGCAGTACGTTGAGGGTCTGGCGCACCAGCTGGGTATCGAGTTCGTTGGCATGCATCAGCACCAGGGTGCGCGCCCAGTCGATGGTCTCGCTGACCGCCGGCACCTTCTTCAGATCGAGGCCGCGCAGGCCCTGGACGAAGCTGACCAGTTGCGTGCGCAGGCGCGCCTCGAGTTCGGGCACGCGCGATTCGATGATGCGTTGCTCGAGCTTGTAATCCGGGAAGGGGATGTAGAGGTGCAGGCAGCGCCGCTTGAGGGCGTCGCCGATCTCACGGGTGTTGTTCGAGGTCAGGAAGACCAGCGGCGGGTGCTTGGCGCGCACGGTGCCGATCTCGGGGATCGAGATCTGGTAGTCGCTGAGCAGTTCGAGCAGGAAGGCCTCGAATTCCTGGTCCGACTTGTCGATCTCGTCGATCAGCAGTACCGCGCCGTGTTCGGCCCACAGCGCCTTCAACAGCGGGCGTGGTTCAAGGAATTCCTCGTTGAAGAAGGTGTCGTCGAACTCGTGCAGGCGGGCGATCGATTCCTTGAGGCCCTGGGCGCCGGCCATGAGGTCGCCGAGCTTCTCTTTGAGGACCTGGGTATAGAGGAGCTGCTTGCCGTACTTCCACTCGTAGAGCGCGCGCGACTCGTCGAGCCCCTCGTAGCACTGCAGGCGGATGAGCGGCTTGTCGATCAGCTTGGCCGCGGCATTGGCCAGTTCGGTCTTGCCGACCCCGGGCGGGCCTTCGACGAGGACCGGTTTGGACAGCGCGCGGGCGAGGTAGAGCACGGTCGCGATGGCGTCACTGGCGATGTAGCCGGACGTCGCCAGGCCGTGCTGGATATCGACGATCGCGGCACGGGCGGGGGATTCGGTGGGCGCTGCTGCATTCACGGAACGGGGAACCTCTCGAGTGCTGGGCGGGACACGCCGGGCGCGGCGACGCGCATGATAACCGCTGGCCCAGCTCGATGCGCAGGCAGCGCGCTCAGGGATGGCGGCGCAGCCAGTCGAGGCGCGCGCGCAGGCGACGTTGCCAGGCCACCGGCAAGGCGGCCAGGGCGGCGAGGCGTTCGAGCACCTCCGCCGGCGGGCGCGTCGCGCGCAGCGCGGCATGGAACGCGGCCACGCTCGGCGCCTGCGCCGGGCGTTCGACGCATTCGAGCGGCGCACCGGCCTCCAGCCAGCCGCCGTCGAGGACGCGGTAGTACCACCCGGTGAGGCCGGCGGCGATGATGTGCGCGGCCATCCCGCGGGCGTCGTAACGGCGATCGATTTTCCAGCACGGCCGCCGCGGCGCCGTGACCTGCAGGCGCACCGCGCCGACGGCGTAGACGTCGCCGATGCACACGTCGTGCTCGGCCAGGCCGTGGGTGGTCAGGTTCTCCCCGATCGAACCCGGGACCAGCGCCGCGGCAGCGCGCGGAAAGGCCGCGGCGAGCGGCGGGTAGTGCTCGGCCGGGAAGTGGTGCAAGGCCTGGTCGGGGCCGCCGTGGACGCTGCGGTCGGCATGGAAATCGCCGTCGAGACCCTCGCGACCGACCTGCACCGGGCCCGCGACCGGGGTCTTGAAGATGCCGCTGGCGGTGCCGTCGGCAAAGGCGCCGGCGGCGGTGGCACGGTAGAGGGCGAGGATCGCGACGCGCATGGTCGCGACAGTGTAGGGCCGGCAACGGGGGCCTGTCGTCGCTGCCGCGGGCACGGCGCACGGCCGGCCCCGCGCGGCCCGCGCGGGCGTCCCTGGCTGGCGCGGCAAATCTGCGAAAATACCGCGCTTGATTCATACATTGGGGACAGCGATGAGCTATCGCGCGATTCTGTGGGACTTCGGTGGCGTGCTGACGACGTCGCCGTTCGAGGCTTTCAACCGCTACGAGGCCGAGCGTGGCCTGCCGCGCGATTTCATCCGCGGCGTGAACGCGGTCAATCACCACGACAACGCCTGGGCGCGATTCGAGTCGAGCCGCATCGACGAGAACGAGTTCGACCGCCAGTTCCGCGCCGAGACCGCTGCCGCCGGCCACGAAGTGCCCGGCCATGACGTCCTCGGCCTCCTCGGCGGCGCGGTGCGACCGCGCATGGTCGCCGTGCTCGATCGCTGCAAGGCCGATTACAAGGTCGTCTGTCTGACCAACAACGTGAAATCCGGCCGCGGTCCGGGCATGGCCAATTCGAGCCGCCACGCCGCCGAGATTGCCGATGTCATGGCACGCTTCGACCTCGTCATCGAATCGAGCAAGGAAGGCTTGCGCAAACCCGATCCACGCATTTACGTCCTGGCCTGCGAGCGCATGCAGGTGGCGCCCGAGGAGGTCGTCTACCTCGACGATCTCGGCGTCAATCTCAGGCCGGCGCGCGAGATGGGCATGACGACCATCAAGGTGGTGTCGGAGGCGCAGGCCATCGCCGATCTCGGCCAGGCGCTGGGGATTGCCTTCGGCGGCGGCGAGGCGTGACGCCCACCCCCGTGCCGGCCCGGGCCGTGATCGGGTATCCGCTCCCGATCACGGGCGACGCGATCATCGGCGCCCATGCCGTGGGCTGTCCGGGACCGGGTCCGCGGCCCTGCGCGCGACCGCTCAGGGCAGGAAGCGTGCCAGGGTGGCGTCGAGTTCGGTGAAATCGACCGGCTTGGTGAGGTAGGCATCGAAGCCGTGCTCGAGCATGCGCGAGACGTGTTCGGGGCGGGCGTCGGCCGAGACCGCGATCACCGGCACCCCGCGCAACACCGGATCGGCGCGCAACTCGGTGAGCGCCTCGGCGCCGCTCTTACCCGGCAGGTTGATGTCCATCAGGATGGCATCCGGCACCTGCGCACGCGCCAGGGCCAGGCCCTGGTCGGCCGATGTCGCCACGGCCAGGTGCAGGCGCTGCTTGAGGGCGAAGAACTTCTCCAGCAGGCGCGCGTTGACGGGGTTGTCCTCGATGTACAGCAGGCGAGTCATCAGCGTCTCGCCTGCCTCAGGCGCGCGTATCGCCGTAGCGGATGCGCAATACGCGGATTTGCGGCAGCAGTTCGAGGAAGGCGTCGAGTACCGTCGGATCGAAATGCCCGCCGCGCTGTTCGCGCATGTAGCGGGTGGCCCGCTCCTCCGGCCACGGCGTCTTGTAGGGGCGCTCGGACGTGAGGGCATCGTAGACGTCGCAGACCGCGGTGATGCGCGCCTCGAGCGGAATCGCCGCGCCGACCAGGCCGTGCGGGTAGCCACTGCCGTCCCAGCGTTCGTGGTGGTGTTCGGCGATGCTCGCGGCGAGTTCGAGCAGCGAGGCATCCGTGCCGCGCAGGAGATCGGCGCCGATCAGGGTGTGGGTCTTCATCACCCTCCATTCATCGTCCGTCAACCGTCCCGGCTTGAGCAGGATGGCGTCGGGAATGCCGATCTTGCCGATATCGTGCATCGGCGAGGCATTGAGCAGCTCGGTGCAGCGTTGCGGATCGAGCCCGAGGTGCTGGCCGACCAGCGCGGTGGCGGTACTCATGCGCAGGATGTGGTTGCCGGTCTCGTTGTCGCGATATTCCGCCGCGCGCCCGAGACGGCGCACGATCTCCAGGCGCGTTTCGTAGAGTTCCTGGGTGCGTTCGGCGACGCGACGCTCGAGCACCTGGTTCTCGCCGCGGATCCACTTCTGCAGCTTCTCGATCTCGACCAGGTTGCGTACCCGCGCGATCAACTCGGCCTGGTCGAAGGGCTTGGTCAGGTAGTCGCGGGCGCCGTTCTCGAGCGCGCGGACGCGGGTGCCGGCCGAGCGTTCCGCGGTCAGCACGAGGATGGGTGGACAGGCCTCGGCGAAGCGCGCGCGCAGGCGCTCGATGACCTCCAGGCCGTTGATGTGAGGCATGTGCAGGTCGAGCAGCAGCAGGTCGACGGTGTGTTCTTCAACCAGGCCCTCGATGTCGCGTGAATCGGTCGTCGAGTGGACGTTGCGACAGCCGGCCAGGTTGAGGATCTTGGTGATCAGGTTGACGTTGGCGCTGATGTCGTCGGCGACCAGGAAGGTGGCGTCGTGCCAGTCCTCGATAAGTCCGTTCGTGGTGTCCATGGTGCTGGAAGCCGGGTTGCTGGAGAGCGGTTCGTGACAAGTGGCTGCGCGGCGCGTCACCCGGGCCCGCCGGGCGGCGTGGTCGTGGATCCGGCATCGACCGTGATGGACGGCCGCTGCGCATCCTGCCGGGCACGCCAGCGTGCCGGGTCGAGCTGCCTGCAGCGCCGGGTCGCGACACACGCGGCGGCGCGTGGCGCGCCGGCCGGTTGCCGTCGGCGCGGGGCGCGGCGATGATACATGCCGAGCGCGGTGCACGGAAACCGCCCGCGGCCGCGTCGCGTCCGCAACGGCAGCGGCGCGTGCCCGCGGCACTTGCCGAGCCAGCGCCAGGTCAGACAGGACAGCACAGCCATGAACAGCGAGTTGCCCGGGCCGCGCGTCGTCCAGTTCAGGGACCCGGGTGATGCCGGCGACGACTGGTTCGAGGCGGCGCCGACCGCGCTGGTACTCGCCGCGGCCGATCTCGGCGTGCTGCGCGTCAACCGCAGCGCCGCGCGCTTGTTGCGGCGCATGGCCGCGGCCTGCCGGGGGCAATTGCTGACGGCCTTGTTGCCCGGGCTGGCCGCCGTCGATTGCGCCGCGGTGCTGGCCGGGGCAGCGGCCGAGCACGAGCTCACCCTGCCGCTACCCGGCAACGAACACGGCGACCATCTGCAGGTGCGCCTGGCGGCGTGCACGCTGGCGCAGGGCGCCGCCGCCCTGATCGCGTCGCTCAGCGTGCTGCCAGCGCGCCCGACAGCACCGTTCCGCAATCGCGACGTGCTGCTGCACGACGTCGACCTGCTCGTCGACCACCTGCCGGTATTCATCGCCTACTACGATCGCGACTGGCGTTACCGCTTCGTCAACGCGCGCTACGAGATGTGGCTGGGGCAGCCCCGCGAGTGGTTCGTCGGGCGCGCGATTGCCGAGGTCGTCAGCGATGATACGTTCGCGACGATCGCGCCCTACATACGTGATGCCCTGCGCGGTCACGCGGTCTCGTTCGAATTCGTCCGTACGATGCCCCAGGACCACGGTGAGCGTCACCTGGTCTGTCACCTGGTACCCGACCGCCGTGCCGGTGGCGGCGTCGACGGCGTCTTCGCGCTCTACGAGGACATCACCGAGCGGCGCCAGGCCGAGGCCGCGGCATTGCAGGCGCAGTGGGAGATGCGGGCGGTGGCTGATCACCTGCCGGCGCTGGTCGCCTACATCGACCGGGATCTCCGCTACCGTTACGTCAACCGTCGCTTCGAGGAGTGGTACGAGAAGCCGCAGGCCTGGTTCATCGGGCGGCCCGTCGAAGAGGTCGTGGGCGCAGCGTTCGAGCTGACCGGGCCGCTGCTGCGGCGGGCCGCGGCCGGCGAGTTCCTGCGCTTCGACTACGCCCGGCACAACCCGCTGTTCGCCAACCCGGAGCGCACCCTGCGTGTGCACCTGGTGCCCGATCCGGCGCGTGCCAACGGCGGCTTCATCGCCCTCATGGAGGACGTCACCGAGCAACTCGTGGCCGATACCGCGCAACGGCGCGCAACCGCCGAGATCCGCAACGTCATCGATACCGTGCCAGCGCTGCTGGCCGCCTACGACATGGACACGCGGCTGATTTTCGCCAACGAGACCTTCGTCGAGTACATGGGCGTGGACGGCGTGACGCTCCCCGGCCAGCGGCTCGATGCCCTGTTCCCGAGCGAGGTCATGGCGCAGATTGCACCGGCGCTGGCCGCGGTGCTGGCGGGGCGCCCGGTCGCGGTACAGGGTCAGGTCGTCGCGCGTCGCGACCGTAGCGGCGACAGCGGTTACCACCATGTCGAGTTCAGGCCACTGGTCGAGGACGGCGTCCAGCGCGGTTTCATCGCCATCGCCATGGACGTCACCGACACCGTGCTGGCCCTGCGCGCGGTGCGCGAGCAGGAAGCACTGTTACGACAGATTACCGAGGGCAGCAGCGAGGGCTTCCTGCTCAGCGATGCCGAGCGACGTCACTGGCTGTACGTGAGCCCGGCGGTCGAGCGCATGTGGCCGGGGGCGCGGGCCGGCGCGACCTGGCTCGATGGCGTCCATGGCGACGATCGCGAACGCGTCCGCGCGCAGTTCGCCGGCACCCTCACCCGGGGCAGTTTCGAGGCCCGCTACCGCGTCGTCGGCGCGGGCGGCCAAACGCGCTGGATCCATGACAAGGCGAACGTCGTGCGCACCCCCGACGGCTCCGGCATCCGGCTCGCCAGCGTACTCAGCGACGTCACCGACAGCGTCGAACAGGAGGCCGCGCTCGAACGCCACGGACGGCGTCTCGCCGAGGCCCAGCGTGCCGGCCAGCTCGGCCTGTGGGAGCTCGACGTCGACAGCGGTTCGATCTACTGGTCGCGCCAGTTGAAACGCCTGTTCGAACTCGAGCACGAGGATCTCGCGATCGACGCGGATACCTACACCCGTTTCATCCACCCCGATGACGTCGGCTACGTGCTGCAGCGGGTCGACCTGGCCCTGCAGGGCGAGCAGGACTACGACGTCGAACATCGCGCCTGCCTGGCCAGCGGACGGGTGCTGCACCTGCTCTCGCAGGCCCGCGTCGAGCGCCACGCCGACGGTCGCCCGGCGCGCATGGTCGGCATCGTGCGCGACATCACCGCGCAGAAGGCGGCCGAGTCCGCACTCAAGAACAGCGAAGAACGCCTGCGTCGTATCACCGAGACCATCGCCGACGTGTTCTGGCTGATCGAGGTCGGGCGGCCGGAATCGATGTACGTGAGTCCCGGCTTCCACTCGATCTACGGCCGCGACATCGACGAGGCGGGCGGCGACCCGGCCAGCTGGCTGGGCTGGGTGCACGCCGACGATCGCGCGCGCATGGCGCCGCTGTTCGAGGACCTCAAGGACGGCCGCGACTACCAGGCCGAGTACCGCGTGTTGCGACCCGACGGCAGCGAGCGCTGGGTGCTGGAAAAGGCCCACGTCGTGCCGCACAGTTCGCCCGGTGCGCCGCTGGTCGCCGGTCTGACCACCGACATCACCGTGCGCAAGCAGGCCGAGATGGCGCTCGCCGCGAACGAGGCGATGCTGCGCCAGATCACCGAGAACACCCGCGACCTGTTCTGGTTGATGGACGCCGAGCGTGGCGAAGTGGTCTACGTGGGGCACGGCTACGAGCGCATCTGGGGTTATCCCGTCGAGCAGGCCGTGGACGCCGTGCCGTGGCTCGATCGCCTGCACGAAGACGATGCCCCGATGCTGCGCCGGGCGCGGGTAAGCCTGCTCACGACCGGCACCGTCGACGTCGAATACCGCATCCTGCGCGGTGACGGCGAACCGCGCTGGCTGCACACGCGCGCCTTTCCGATCCGCGGCGAGGGCGGCGCGTTGGCGCGTATCGCGGGCTTCACCGAGGACATCACGGATTCGCGCAGCGTGCAGGAGTTGCGACGCCTCAAGGACGAGGCCGAGAGCGCCAGTCGCACCAAGTCGGAGTTTCTCTCGCGCATGAGCCACGAGTTGCGCACGCCCCTCAACGCCGTGCTCGGTTTCGCCCAGCTGCTGCTGGTCGACCCGGAGGCGGCGCTGGCCCAGGGGCCGCGCGAAAACGTCGGCGAGATCCTCAAGGCTGGCCGCCACCTGCTCGACATCGTCGACGAGATGCTCGACCTGACCCGCATCGAGATGGGCCAGCTGCGCATCGAGCTCGAGGCGGTCGACGTCAACGGCGTGGTCACCGAATGCCTGCCCATGGTGCAGGCGCAGGCGGCGGCGCGCGGCATCGTCATGCGCCGCGCCGACGGCGCGGGCACGCCGCCCGGCCACGCCATCGCCGATCGCACGCGGGTGCGCCAGATCCTGCTCAACCTGCTGAGCAACGCCATCAAGTACAACGTCGAGGGTGGTACGGTGACGGTCGAGGTGCGCCGCGTCCACGAGCACGTGCTGCGCCTGAGCGTGAGTGATACCGGCCCGGGCCTGTCCGAGACCGAGCTCGAGCAACTGTTCGTGCCGTTCCGCCGCCTCGAGACCGCACGGACCTCGAGCGAGGGCATCGGGCTCGGACTCGCCCTCAGCAAGCAGCTCGCGGAAGCCATGGGGGGCGCGATCGGGGCGCGCGGCGGGCCTGGCGAAGGGGCCACGTTCTGGCTCGAATTGCCCTGTACGTGAAGCCGCGGACATGCTTGATTGCCGCTGGGGCCTTGGGCATGATTGCTGGCCCGGCCATGTCCCGCCGGTCCGACCGAGCCGCCGCAATCGCCGCTCGCCGAGCACGTGCCCCACGACCCGGCGCCGTGACACGACACCCATCACAGCCGAGCGTCGGCGGCCACCCGCGGCGCGCGCCGACCCCCAGCGGTTCCAACCATGTCCAACCCCAAGAAAACCGCCCCCGCCGTCCTTGTCGTCGAGGACGACGAGCCGCTCCTTAGGTTCGTGACCCAGGCGCTGCGCATGGCTGGCTACGAGGTGACGACGGCGCACAGCGCCGCGGAGGCGCGCACCCATCTCGGCGAGCACGCGTTCGATCTCGCCATCGTCGACATCGGTCTGCCCGACGCCGATGGCGTCGAGTTCGGCCACAGCCTGATGGCGGAGTACGCGCTGCCCTACATTCATCTCACCGGCCAGACCGAGGCCGAGGCCTACCAGCGCGCCGCCCGCGGCGGGGCGCTGACCTACCTGATCAAGCCGGTCGGCATGGAGCAACTCATCGCCGCGGTGGAGACCGCGGTATCGCGCTCCAGCGAGATGGGCAAGCTGCTCAAGTCGGTCGAGCGCCTGTCGTCCGATTTCGAAGACCGCAAGTCGATCAGCATCGCCGTCGGCATCGTGATGGAACGCTTCGGACTGTCCGACAGCGAGGCCTTCGAGGTCCTGCGCTACCTCGCGCGCAGCCACCAGGAACGGCTCGAGGCCACGGCGGAACGTCTCATCGCCGGTGGCGGCGGGCTCGACCTGCTGATCTCGCTCAATCGCTATCTCAGCAAGATCGACGGCGCGTCGCGCAAACCACGCGGCTGAGCACGGCGGTTGCGGCGCCGGCGTTTCCCGGCGTGGCGGACTTGCATAGAATCGGCGCGTCCGCAGTCAGCGGCGCGAAGCCCGGATGTCCGCCCATGCTCATTTTCCGCCAGTTGTTCGATCAAGAGTCCTCGACCTACACCTACCTGCTCGGTGACGGCAGCTCCGGGGAGGCCGTCATCATCGACCCGGTGTTCGAGCAGATCGAACGTGACACGGCACTGCTGCGCGAACTCGGCCTCACCCTGCGCTGCGTCCTCGATACCCACTGCCACGCCGACCACGTGACCAGCGCGTGGCTGCTCAAACAGCGCAGTGGCGCGGCCATCGGCATCTCGGCGCACAGCGGCGTCGACGGCGCCGACCGCTACCTCGCTCAGGGCGATCGCGTCGCCTTCGGCGAACGTTACCTCGAAGTCCGTGAGACCCCGGGCCACACCGACGGCTGCGTGACCTACGTACTCGACGACGAGTCGATGGCCTTCACCGGCGATGCCCTGATGATCCGCTCCTGTGGTCGCACCGATTTCCAGCAGGGTGACCCGGCCCGGCTGTACCGCTCGGTGTGGACCCAGATCCTGTCCCTGCCCGAGCAGACCCGGCTCTATCCGGCCCACGATTACAACGGCCTGACCATGACCAGCGTCGGCGAAGAGAAACGTTTCAACCCGCGTCTCGGCGGCGATATCGCGGAACGCGATTTCGTCGGCTACATGGCCAACCTCGGCCTGCCCCATCCGCGCAAGATCGACCTCGCCCTGCCGGCCAACCTCAAGTGTGGTCGACCGGCCGACGGCAGCATGCCCGAAGCGGCGCCCAGCTGGGCGCCGCTGCGCTACACCTTTGCCGGGATCTGGGAGATCGAGCCGCAGTCGCTGGAGGAAATCGGCGACGCGGTCCAGGTCGTCGACGTGCGCGAAGCGGACGAGTTCGACGGGCCGCTCGGCCACATCGAAGGCGCCCGCCTGATTCCGCTCGGTACGCTCAGCGAACGGCTCGACGAGATCGACCGCGAGCGCCCGGTGGTGGCGGTGTGCCGCGCCGGCGGACGCTCGGCCCACGCCACCGTCGTACTCAAGCGCGCCGGCATCTCCGCCGTCGCCAACCTCGCCGGCGGCATGCTGCGCTGGCGCGCCCAGGGCCACCCGGTGGTGGGTGGTACCGACGCCTGACCGACCGGTGAAAAGCGTGGCGAGGCAGGATGTGGACAAACGCGCGAGACGAGGACCGGAGTCCAGGCGGATCGACCAGGACCGGCGGCGAGACGGTTTCACCGGGCGCGCAATCGAACGGCCGTCCGGCCGGCCCGCAGGGCGCTGGGCAGGATGCCCTGCGTAACGCGCAACGCCGTGCACGACCTCCACCGTAGTTCTTCCCCCGCCTGCTAATGCCAATCCCGGCGGCACTGCCGCCGGCCCGACACGGAGCTAGCCATGAAAATCGATACCTTGCTGGCGGCCGCGGCGCCCGCCGACGTCGCCGCCCAGGCGCGCGAACTCGAGGCCCAGGGCTTCGACTGCGCCTGGACCTTCGAAGCCCGCAGCGACGCCTTCCTGCCGCTCGCCCACGCCGCCGCCGCGACCAGCCGTCTCGGCATCGGCACCAACATCGCCGTGGCCTTCGCGCGCTCACCGTTTTCGATGGCCCAGATCGCCTGGGACCTGCAGCGCGATTCCGGCGGCCGCATGCGCCTCGGTCTCGGTACCCAGGTGCGCGCCCACATCGAGCGCCGCTTCTCGATGCCCTTCGATCACCCGGCGGCGCGCGTGACCGACTACATCCGTTGCGTGCGGGCGATCTGGGACACCTTCCAGAACGGTACGCGGCCCGGATACGAGGGGCCGTTCTACCGCTTCAAGGTGATCAACGACTTCTTCAACGCGGGCCCCATCGACCACCCGCACATTCCGATTTACCTGGCCGGGGTCAACGAGCGCATGTGCCAGGCCGCGGGCGAGGTTGCCGACGGTTTCCACGTCCACCCCATGCACTCGGTGGGCTACCTGAAGGACGTCGTGCGCCCCGCGCTCGATGCCGGTGCGCGCAAAGCCGGGCGCACGGCCGCGGATCTCGAACTCTACTCGCCGGTCTTCGTCATCACCGGGGAGACTCAGGGCGAGATGGACGAGATGGAGCGCATGGTGCGGCGACAGGTGTCGTTCTACGGTTCGACCCCGAGCTATGCCGCGGTGCTCGAGTACCACGGCCACGGTGCGCTGGCACGCCAGCTCAACGGCCTCATGCGCGAAGGCAAGATGGCCGAAATGGCCGCGGCCATCCCGGCGGATTTTCTCGAACACGTTGCCATCATCGACAAGCCGGGCGCCGTCGGGCAGCGCCTGCGCGAACGCTACGACGGTGTCCTCGACCGTGTCTCGCTCTACATGACCATGGGCGGGGAGGGCAACTTCTCGCGCTGGAGCGAACTGGTCCAGGCCATCCACGCCTGAACGCGGCCGCGCCGGTCACAACGAGAGCGACAGGCGCGGCGGTTCCTCGATGGGCTGCTGGTCGAGGTAGGTGATCTGCTCGTCGAGCAGGCGGCGCATGTCCTCGATGTCGCGGTAGAGACGGTCGGCCGAGGCGAGCTTGTGCTCGAACTGGCGCCGCGCCTCGACCAGCTGCGCTTTCTGGCGAGCGATGGTGTCGGCGAGCGCCATCAGCTGCTCGTAGTAGCCGCGCAGCAGTTGCGCCGTGTCCTGGTTCTCTCGCGCGACCGCGCGCCGCACGGCGGCCTCGCGCAGACGGATTTCCTCGTTGGTGAGCGCACGCAGGCGCTGGAGCTTGCTGCGGTAGTCCGCTTCGACGGCGGCCGTGCGGAGGCTCACCCGGCGCTCGACCTCGTCGTCGATGCGCTTGCCGACATCGGCGAGCAGGGTGGCGAGAAACGCGTCGGACGGCATCGCCGCCGCACCCGCCGTGCTCGGCGGTGACGCGTCATCGGCAGGGTCTCGGTCGAGCGCGCGCTCGGCCGGCGAGCGTTGGTCGCGGGCGTCGCGCTGCTGTGACAGGTCGGCGACGATGTCGGCCAGCGCGCGAGCGGTGGCGGTCATGCCTCGATGGTCGGGTTCCTGGTGGTCATTCATCGTCCGCGCGGCCTCCGCGTGTGTACTGCCCCGCGATGGGGGGCAGGTGTGGTCGAGCGGGCTGTTTCGTCACCGGCTTCCGTGCCGGTGTTGTCGTTGTCGAACGCGTCGTCACGCGCGGTCCCGGGGCGCGGCCTTGCCGGGCCGCGGGTCGCAAGCGTTCGGGCGCGCCGCTCAGTGCGGCTTCGCACGGAACCTGGCGCTGTGCGCGGGCGCGGCTGGCCGTCGGCGAGCGGCGTGCAGCGGCGAGGCCGGGCTTCGACGTCCACCCTGGTTTCCCCGGAAAGGTCGGTCAAGAACCGATATATTTCTTGTAGTTAGGACTAATTATTGCACCTAACTATCAAGAATGGAACGCACCTCGCGGGGCGCCGTCTTCAGTGCTGCGGCAGGTCGTCCACGGTCACGATCTCGATCATCGCGCGGCGCTCGTAGCGACCGCCGAGGCGGGCGAGCAGGTCGAGCAGGGCCATCTGCCAGCCGTACTTGGCGCGCAGCGCGCGGTAGGCGGCCTGCTCACGGGCAGGTTCGTCTACCAGGGTCGCGCGGGCCGGTTGCCAGGCACCGAGCACCCCGCCGCGCGCATTACAGTGGGCGATGGCCGCGCGGTCGCTGTTGCGCAGGCGCTTGACCTTGCCGGCATCGTCCGCGCTGAAGCAGTAATAGCGGCCATCGAGCAACGCGAACCACACCGGGGTGCGCACCTCGCGGCCGTCGCGGCGCCAGGTCGCGAGGTTGAGATAGCGGGCGTTGCCGGCGACTGCCACGGTGGACGTCCGCTCAGTCGTCGCCGTACTCGGCGGGCCGTTTCTCGAGGAAGGCGGCGATGCCCTCGCTGAACAGCCCGGCCGAGGCGCACAGGATCTGTCCGCGATCCTCGAGCGCGGCGGCGGCCTCGAGGCTGGGCGCGTCGATCGCCATGTTGAGGCCTTCCTTGGTCAGGCGCAGCCCGAGCGGCGCGGTCGCCAGCATGTCGCGCGCCATGGCACGGCCGGTTTCGGCGAGCTGGTCCTCCTCGACCACGGCCGAGACCAGGCCGAGCCGCTCGGCGCGCGCCGGTTCGAGGAAACGGCCGGTCATCATCAGCTCCGCCGCCACCGACTGGCCGACCGAGCGCGGCAGGAAGTAGCTGATGCCGACGTCGCAGCCGCTCATGCCGACCTTGATCATGGCCACGTTCATGCGCGTGGCCGGGGTGATGATGCGCACGTCCGAGGCCAGCACGAAGGCAAAGCCGCCGCCGGTGGCGGCGCCGTGGGCGAGGCAGATGATCGGTTGCGGACAGCGGCGCATGGCGATGAACACCTGGCTGACCTGTTTCTGCGCGCGCATGCCCGACACCGTGCTGGCGTTGACGCCGTCGGCGGCGCGCAGGTCGTAACCGGCGCAGAATGCGCGGCCGGCGCCGCGCAGGATGACCACGCGCACGCGTTCGTCGCTGCGCAGGGCCTGGAAGTATTCGGTCAGCTCGTCGCACATGCGCGGGTTGATGGCATTCAGTCGATCGGGGCGATCGAGGGTCAGCCAGTCGATGGCGCCTTCGCGCGCGATGCTGATGGTCTCGTAGCTCATCGGTCAGGAGTCCTCTCGGTCAGGGCGGCATGGGCAGGTGGCCCGGCTGCGCGGCGATGCGCGCGAGCCAGGCGCGGATGCGCGGAAAGTCGTCGAGCGCGATGCCGCCTTCGGGCGCGACGTGGGTATAGGCGTAGAGGCTGATGTCGGCGATGGTGTAATGCCCGCCGACGAAGAAGTCCGCACCCGCCAGGTGATGTTCCATCACGTTCAGCGCGGCGTAGCCGCGCGGACGGCGCTCGGCCAGCTCGGCCTGGCGCGCGGGTGGGTTGCCGAGGTAGCGCACGATGTAGCGTGGCGTGGCGATGTAGGGCTCGTGGCTGTACTGCTCGAAGAACTGCCACTGCAGGACCAGCGCGCGCAGGTAGCGATCGGCCGGCAGCAGCGGGCTGCCCTCGGCGTAGTAGTTGAGAATGGCGTTCGATTCCGCCAGCAGGCGACCGTCGTCGAGGCGCACCAGCGGGATCCGGCCCTCGGGATTCATGGCGAGGAATTCCGGGGTGTGGGTGGCGCCGGCGAGGATGTCGACGTGTTCCCAGGTGTGCGCGATGCCGAGCTGGGTGAGCAGCAGCTTCACCTTGTAGCAGTTGCCGGAATGGATGTCGCCGTAGACGTGTGGCATGTCGGCTCCGCTTCGCCGCGCGCGTCAGGCCGCCGCGCGCACCAGCACGCGGCGCTGCTCGACGCCGAGCATGATCACGGCCACCACCCAGGCCGCGCAGATGACCAGGGTCAGCCAGGCCAGGTCGGTCGAGACCAGGGCGGCCGGCACGGCGGCGGTGACGGCGACGATGAGGCCCGAGCCGAGGACCTTGAACATGCGGTAGCCGAGCATGTCGATCCAGGCCTTGGCCTGGAAGGTCAGCACCGGGTCGACGGGGATGAAGAGGATTTCCTTCGACGCGCGGTTGATCGAATAGGACAAGCCGCGGTCGGCGATCTTCATCGTCGCCGCCATGCCGAGCGTCGGCTTGACGCTGTAGCCGAGGGTGACCATGGCGAGGACGACGGGTTGCACCGCGAGCCCGGCGATGGTGCCGAGGTAGCGGTGCACGGCCGGGGTCACGAAGAGGTTGACCCCGATCGAGACGAAGCCCATCACGCTGAAGAAGCGCGAGATGAAATCGGTGCGCTCGTCGGTGCCGGGGAACGCTTCGGCGATCGCGCGCAGGAACTGGAACTCGACCACCGGTTCGGCCAGCTGCGACAGGCACACGACCAGGGCGATGAGCACCAGGTAGCGATTGCGCAGTACCGCGCGCAAGCCCTCACCGCGCAGCGGAATGCGCGGTTCCTCGGCGACCTCGACGAAGGCGCCGCGCCGTCCCATGGCCAGGTTGACCAGCCCGGTCACCAGCAGCATCGCGGCGCAGGACAGCAGCAGGTCGACGGTGTGCATGGCCGTGTAGCGCAACAGGCCGGCGGCGACCAGGCCGCCGGCGACGCCGCCGACCAGCCCGCCGGTGGCGATGAACCAGTAACTGCGATGGCCTTCGTCGAGCCGGGTGATGCTGTTGGCGAGGCTCCAGAACTGCTCGACCAGGACCACGCTGAAGAGGTCGACGAAGATGTAGAAGGCGACCACGGTGGTGATGCCGCCGTCGCTGAGGGCGACGCGGAAGGCGACCAGGATGGCGGCGAAGGCGAACAGCGAGCCGACCACCACCTGCAGGCGACTGAGGCGTTCGACCAGCCGGTTGTAGACGCCGATGAAGGCGAGCAGGGTCAGCGCGGAGCCGATCCAGACGTAGGGAAAGGCCTCGGTGCCGCCGTGTTCGAGCAGCAGCGAGCGGCTCGCCGCCTTGACCTGGTAATAGGCCAGGATCACCAGCAGGAAGCTGACGAACAGCATCACCGCGCGCCCCATCAGGGCCGGCCGCGGGCCTGGGCCGGACGCCGTCGGCGGGCTCATGACACGAATATTTTCATTGTCGGCGCGGGGATTTACGGGCAGAATCCGGAACCCATGAGAGTGCGGTACATCCTAGCGGCATGCGTGGTGCTTTTCACCGTCTGTGCGAGCCACGCAGCCGGTGCCGCCGATTTCCCCTCGCTGCGCGATTCCGCCGACCCCCGCCTGCAACGCCTGCTCGAACGTGGCCTCGACCGTATCGGCCTCGACGCGGCGGTGCGCCGCGGACACCTCGCCGTGGCCCTGGTCGACGTCACCCGCCTCGAACACCCGCGGGTCGCGAGCGTCAACGGCGACGAGATGATGTACGCCGCGAGCCTGCCCAAGATCGGCATCCTGCTCGCCGCGCTCTACGACGTCGAGCGCGGCAACATGACCCTCACGCCGAAGCTGCGCAAGTCGCTCAACGAGATGATCCGGGTGTCCTCGAACGTCGAGGCGACGCGGGTCATGAACCTCGTTGGCAAGCGGCGGGTCAACCAGATCCTGGCCTCGAGCCGCTTCAAGTTCTACGACACCGCCACCAACGGCGGCCTGTGGGTGGGCAAGGAATACGGTCCACGCCCGGCTTTCGAGCGCGACCCGCTGCACAACATCTCGCACGGCGCGACGGTGATGCAGGTGGCGCGCTTCTACTACCTGCTCGAGAGCGGCCAGCTGCTGCGCCCCGACCTCAACGCCGAGATGAAGTCGATGCTGTCGCGGCCGGCGATCTTCCACAAGTTCGTCAAGGGCCTGCACGGCCGCAACGTCGAGATCTTCCGCAAGTCGGGCACCTGGCGGCAGTGGCATGCCGACAGCGCCATCGTCGAGACACCGCGCGGCAGCTACATCCTGGTCGCGCTGGCCGAGGATCCGCGCGGCGGCGAGTGGCTGCCGCTGATCGCGCGCACCCTGCACGACTCGATGTATCCCTCGCAGCTCGCCCGCAAGTAGGGCGCGTCGCCCGGGCGGCCTCGCCCGCCCGCCACCCCCATCGACATCACTCGGCCGGCGCGGCGACGGTCGACGCCTGCGCGTGCCGCTTGCGCAGCAGCAGTTCGAGCGCAGTGCCGAAGCTCTGGTGGTCGACCGCCGAGTTCTTCCTGAGGATGTTCGACATCACCACCACGAGGTAATGCAGGTGGCGTTCCGCCGCCGGCGACTCGATGATCGCCACCGAGTGCATGAGGTTCAGCTTGTTGCCCTGGTAGGCGCGGCAGACGAAATCGGGCTCGGGCTCGCAGCGGAACAGCGAGCCGCTCTTGAAGTAGACCGCGGCCTCGTTCAGCGCCGGCGACGACGCATAGCGAATGCGCCGCTCGGTCACGTACATCAGTTTCTTGAGGATGCGCGAGGAGAACTCGTCGACGACCTTGCCCTGCTCGATGGCGATGAGCAGCTTCATCAGCGCGCGCGGCGTGGCGTGGCTGGTGGTGCCGGAGACGAGCTTCTTGCCGTTACGGGTGAACAGGCTGCCCTGGCGCAACTGGTGGAGATCGAAGCCGTTGCGCGCGAGCGGCGCCTGCAGGGTGCGTTCGAGCAGTTGCTCGAGCTCGGCCCGCGGCGTGGCCTTGAAGAAGGCGGCGGCGTCGGCGCTGGAGACCGGGTAGGCCGGGCCGAAATGGTTGAGCAGCATGGCCTGGCGGATCAGCACCGAGGCCGAGGCGTTGGAGCTCGGCGAGATCATCCAGTCGAGGAACTCGAACAGGGTACCCGGGTCGCCTGCCTGCAGGGCGCGGCGGATGAGCTTCTCGTGCTCGCGGTCCCAGCGGCGCACGGTGTGGCTGTCGGTGTAGACGACGTCGTCGGCCTCGATGTGGGTGTCGCGCAGCAGCGCCCAGCGCGCGTCGAGGTCGTCGGGGAAGCGATCGGCCAGTGCCTGCATCCAGGCCACCGCTACCAGCAGCTTGCCGACGCTGCCCGGGTTGTAACGTACGTCGATGTTGTGCTCGGCGTAGACCGGGGTGTCGGGCTCGGACAGGTCGAGCACGGCGATGGCGTAGCGATCGGCGTTGGTGCCGAGCAGGCCGCGCACCTGGGCGCTGAACTCGGCATCGACCGGCGGCACGCTGAAATCGGGCCGGTCGAGCAGGCGCAGGTCGACCGCGCTGGTCGGCAGCAACGCACCCTTGGGTTGTTTCGAACCCGGCAGGGTGCCGGCCTCGACCCGGCGCATGTATTCGAGGCGGCCGATGTCGGTGCCGTCGGCGTCGTCCAGCGGCCAGGCGCCGGCCATCGTCGGCAGCAGGGCGAGGGCGCTGCCGAACACGGCGGCGCGGGTGGGTGCGGCGAAACGCGGGTTCATTGCGGAATGCCTCCGAGGTCGACCGTGACGGTGGCCAGGCTGGCCGGCGCCGGGTCCATGTCGACCAGGTACTGGTTGCCGCGCGCGGCGGCATTGTCGAGGAAGGGCCGGATCTGGAACAGGCGCAGTTCGCCGTCCTGGAAGCCGAACTCGACGTCGGCCGGGGCGGCGCGGCCGTCGGCGTCGACGATCGAGGGGAACTGCGTCGGCAGGTCGCGGGCGAAGGCGATCAGGCGTGCGATCTCGGCGGGCTGCAGCACCGTGTCGGCGCCGCTCGCCGGCAGCTTGACGATGCCGCCGGCGGGGTCGACCTGGCGCCGCAGCGGTGCACTGGCCTGGGCCATCAGGCGTACCCGGCCGCTCGCCATCTCGATCCGCAGGGATTCGGAGGACTGGCCGTCGACGGCGCCACCGACGCCCTCGTTGACGGCCACCGACAACCAGCCGCGGTCGCCCGAATCGATGTCCTGGGTGACCAGCACGCCGGACTTGTCGGCATCGACGCTCTGCAGCAGCAGCACCGCCGGATAGACGTGCTCGGGCTCGCGCATCAGGGCCTGGCGCCAGGCGAAGGCGCGCGCCGTGAACGGCGAGGCCCACACCTCGGGAATGGCCGCGAGCAGGGCGTCGAAGCCGACCACGTTGGGCAGGGTGAGGTTGAGACCGGCGCCGGTGAAGCCGGGCAGGTCCTCGACGTTGGTGTCGCTGCGCACGAACACGCCGTAGCTGCCGGGCGGGCCGAGCAGGGCGCTCAGGCGGCGGTCGAGGTCGGCCGCGAGCGCTGCCGGCACGCGGCTGTGCTCGACCCAGTCGTAGAGGGTGCTGCGCAGGCGCTCGGTGGCCGCTTCGCGCGCGGTGCTGCCCGGTGGGAGCGCTTCCAACGCGCGGTAACCGGCCACGATGTAGTCGAACATCGGGCCGCTGCCGTCCGGTGCGGGACCGTCGAGCAGGGCGCGGAAGACGCCGAAGGGAATGGCGATGCCGTCGGCCACGGCGGCGGGGTAATGGGCCTTGAGTTCGCCGAGCTTGGCCGCCTTGGGGCCGACGATGCGGCCGGAGTCGTCGGCGCGCAGATCGGCGAGGTCGACCGGTTCGCGCCGCGTGAGATCGAGCTTGTCGAGCTCGGGCTCGATGAGATGCGTGGGGCCACTGCTGGCCTGTTCGAACAGGGCGGCGTAGTCCGCGCCGTCGGGCACGAGGTGGACCGCACCACCGGCACTCACCGCCAGCACCACGCGCTCGCCCTGGTGGGCGGCGAGCAGGTCGAGGAGGCTGGCATCGACGGCGACGTTGGGGATGCCGAGGTTGCGCGCCAGCAGCTGTACGTGCGAGAGCGGGTTGCCCTCGCCGGCGGTAAGGATGCCCGCCACCGGCGGCAGGTCGGCCACTGTCTCCGGCAGCAGGTAGATGCCGTCGGCGGCGAAGCCGGCGACGTCGAGGCCGCGGCCGTCACGCAGCACGCCGCGCGCGAGACCGGGATTCAGTGCACGCAGGCCGCCGCCGGTCTCGGTGTCGAACAGGCGGTGCTCGACCCCGGCCAGGCGGTTGGCATCGCGCTGCAGGCCGTCGATCAGCGCGGCGTAGAAGAACAGCGGGCTGCCGCGCAGCTGGTCCTGGATGAACAGGCGGGCGAGCGGTTCGATCTCGGCCAGCTTGTCCTGGCCGCGGCCGAACACGAATTGCAGGCTGCGATCGCCCCACGCCGGCACCAGGCCGAGGTAGTCGATCTCGCGCCGGTACGCGGCCAGCGTGAGCGGGTCGGAGGTGAGCGCGCCGAGGGCCGCGGCGATTGCCCGGCGCTGGCGGGTGGAGATGAGGCCGGTGCCGTAGAGGGCGTCGGCGGTGTCGCCGAGCAGGGCGAGCCGCGTGCGGCGGTCGAGGGTGGCGATGGTGCCGGCGAGCGCGCTGGCAGCGGCGAAATGTTCCGCCTCGACCAGCCGCCCGGTGTCGAGCAGGCGCAGGCGGAGCGAAGCATCGGCGCTGCGCGTCACGGCATCGCGCAGTGCGGCCAGCAGGGTCGCGCTGGCGGCGAAGCGGGCGCGCGGCGAAGCGCCCGCTGCCAGTGCCGTGCGCGCCTCGCCGAGCGCGGCGGCGAGCGAGGGATCGGCGCTGTCGAGACGGGCCGTGAGGTCGGCCAGCGCGGTGCCGATGTCGAGCGTGTAGAGGGCATCGATGTCGTCGGCCAGGGCGTTCAGCGCCGACGCCAGCTCGGCGTCGTCGCGGCCGGCGGCGTAGGCGCGCACGGCGGCGGCGTCGGCGGCGGACGGCGCGACGTGGATCTTGTTCTTGAGATCGCGGAAATCGGGATCGCGCTGGACCAGGTTGGCGGCATCCTGGCGCACGGCGCGGGCCGAGGCGGTGTCCGCGCCGTGGGGCAGGAAGCCGGCCAGGGCACGCCAGGCCAGGAAGTGCGAACCGCTCCAGCGCGGGTCCGCCGCCATGGCCAGCAGCAGGCGGCGGGCACCGGCGCGTTCGCCTTCCTCCTGCAGCGCGCCGCGGTAGTAGCGGGCACGGCGCAGGATCCAGCCGTCGTCGATGCGCATCAGGAACTGTTCGATCGCCATCTGCGCCACGGCGGGTGCCGGATCGGCGCCGCCGAGCAGGCCATCGATGTCGAGATCGGCATAGACGTTGGCGATGCGGTAGCCGGCCTCGCGCAGCGCGCGCGTGGTTTCCGACCACTCGCCGTGCTGGGCGCCGCCGCCGTACGGTTCGCAGGCCGACGGCGTCGGTGGCAGCCGGGTGCCGTCCTTGCAGAACCAGCGGATGCGGGCGAAGGGGCCGCGGGCACCTTCCTTCATGGCCTGGATACGGGGATCGGCGTCCGCGTTGCCAGCGGCCATAGCCGACGGCGCGAGGGCGGCAAGGGACACGACGAGGGCGAGGGCAGGCAACGGGCGCATCGTTTCGGCTGGTCCGGTGTTCGGGGCTGGGCAGGGCGTCATCATAGCGCCCGCCCTTCCCGCCCGGCGAGCGCGTCGCCGCCGGGCCGCCTGCTATAGTGCGCCGCCACGCGGTGGCCACGGGGGCCGCTGCCGCAATCCGGGCTAAGCGGAGGGATGCCATGGCACGCGATCAGTTCAATCTCGACGGCAAGCTGGCGGTCGTCGCCGGCGCCAGTCGCGGCATCGGCCAGTCGATCGCGCTCATCCTCGGCGAATACGGCGCCCACGTCGTCGCCCTGAGCCGTGGCGAGGACGGTTGCGCGGAGACCGTCGAACTCATCCGCCGCGGCGGCGGCAGTGCCGAGGCCCGTGCCTGCCACATCGGGCGCATGGAATCGATCGAGGCCTTCTGGACGTGGTTCCACCGCAGCCACGGCGACCGCCTCGACATCCTGGTCAACAACGCCGCCGCGAATCCCTATTACGGCCACATCCTCGACACCGACGTCGCCTCGTTCGAGAAGACCGTCGACGTCAACCTGCGCGGTTACTTCTTCATGTGCGTGGAGGCCGGGCGGCGCATGCGCGATCACGGCCGTGGCGGCGCCATCGTCAACGTCGCCTCGGCCAACGCCCTGTCACCGGGCGACAAGCAGGGTGTCTACTCCATCACCAAGGCCGGCATCCACAACATGGGCAAGGCGCTGGCACGGGAATGCGGCGAGTACGGCATTCGCGTCAACACCCTGGTGCCCGGCCTGACGCGGACCAAGTTCGCCCAGGCCCTGCACGACGACGAGGAATTCATGGCAAAGCAGCTGCCGCACACCCCGCTCGGCCGCGGCGCGGTGCCCGACGAGATGGCCGGGGCGGTGCTCTACCTGTGCTCGGACGCGGCGAGCTACACCACCGGCAGCTCGATCGTGGTCGACGGCGGCTACCTCGCCTGAGCGCGGCGCGCGTCGAATCGGGCACGCGCGTCCGTTATCCTTGGTCTTTGCCGAGAGTCGGACAGGAGGGATGCCGATGGCGGACGCCAACTTTGCCGTAGTCTTCCGCGGGCGCCTGGTCGAGGGCGCCGAACCGGCCGCGGTCCGCGCCAACCTCGCCACGCTGTTCAAGGCCGATGCCGCGCGCATCGAGAAGATGTTCTCGGGCCAGACCGTCATCATCAAGAAGGGCCTGGACGAGGCCGGCGCGAAGAAATATCTCGCCGTGCTGGCCAAGGCCGGTGCGCTGGCCGAGATGGCGCGCACCACGCCGAAGGCGGCCGAACCGGCGGCGTCCGCCGCCACGCCGGCAACGGCAGCACCAGTGGCGAGTGCAGCCGCGCCGGCGCGTCCGCTCGCGGCCACCGCGCCGCCGCAGACCATTCCCAGTGCCTATGCCGATGGCAGCCCACCGGCCGCCATCGAGGCCAGCGTGGACGAGCCCGGGGTGGTGCTGGTCGACTACCAGGCACCGGCCGCACCCGACATCGCCACCGAACACCTCAGCATGGCCGAGCCCGGCGTGACCCTGGTCGAGGCCGGGCACGTGCCCGAACCCGAGTACGATCTCTCCGCGCTGACCCTGGACCCGCCGGGCACGACCCTCGTCGAGGCCGCGCACGTCGAGCCGCCCGAGTACGAATTCGAGGGCCTGAGCGTCGCCGACAACGCCTGAGCGGCGGTCGTCGAGCAGGCAGGACCGGGCACGGGCGGTCGCGCCGGCCACCGGGCGCGCGGGCTGTCACGCCGGGCGGCGTGGGCAGGGCGCGGGCGGTGTGATTCAATACCGCGCCGCGCGCGACGCGTGCGCCAGCCGAGCCCACAGCCCCAGACCTGCCCGATGAGCCTGCTAGTCAATCCCCGCGACCTCGATTTCCTGCTCTACGAACTGCTCGACGCCGAGGTCCTGCTCGCCACCGAGATCTATGGCCATCACGACCGCGAGACCTTCAACGCGGTGCTCGCCAGCGCCGAGCGCCTGGCCGAGGACCTGTTCGCGCCACACGCGGCCAGGCTCGACGCCAACGAGCCGAGCTTCGACGGCGAACGCGTGTACATCATCCCCGAGGTCAAGGCCGCCATCGATGCCTACATCGAGTCGGGCTTCATGGGCATGGCGGCATCGAGCGAGTACGGTGGCATGCAACTGCCGTGGGTGGTGACGCAGGCCGCCTGCGCCTGGTTCATGGCCGCCGACGTCGCCGCCAACGCCTACGCCTTCCTCACCCACGCCGCGATCAACCTGCTCAGTGCATTCGGTTCCGAGGCGCAGAAGCAACGCTACCTGGTGCCGATGATCGAGGGCCGCTATTTCGGCACCATGTGCCTGTCCGAACCGCAGGCCGGCTCCTCGCTGTCCGACATCCAGTTGCGCGCCGAGCCGACCGCCGCCGGGCACTACCTGATCAAGGGCACCAAGATGTGGATCTCGGGCGGCGAGCAGGAGCTGTCCGAGAACATCGTCCACCTCGTGCTGGCCAAGATCCCGGGCGGGCCGCCCGGGGTGAAGGGCATCTCGCTGTTCGTCGTACCCAAGTACCGGGTCGCCGACGACGGCAGCCTGGGGGCGAAGAACAACATCGTGCTGGCCGGGCTCAACCACAAGATGGGTTACCGCGGCACCACCAACACGGTGCTCAATTTCGGCGAGAGCGGCGAATGCCACGGCTGGCTGGTGGGCGAGGCCAACCAGGGCCTGTCCTACATGTTCCACATGATGAACGAGGCGCGCATCGGGGTCGGCATGACCGCGACCATGAGCGGCTACACCGGTTACCTGCATTCGCTGCAGTACGCCCGCGAGCGCCCGCAGGGGCGCCTGCCGCAGCAGAAGGACCCGGGCAGCCCGCAGGTGCCGATCATCCAGCACGCCGACATCAAGCGCCTGCTGCTGGCACAGAAGGCGGCGGCCGAGGGCGCGCTGTCCCTGGCGCTCTACTGCGCGTGGTTGCTCGATCGGCAACGCGGCAGTACGGATGACCAGGAGCGCCGCCGGCTCGGCCTGCTGCTCGACATCCTCACCCCGATCGCGAAGTCGTGGCCGTCCGAGTTCTGTCTCGAGGGCAACAAGCACGCCATCCAGATCCTGGGCGGTTACGGCTATACCCGCGAGTTCCCGCTCGAGCGCTTCTACCGCGACAATCGCCTCAACGCCATCCACGAAGGCACCCACGGCATCCAGGGCATCGACCTGCTCGGGCGCAAGGTCTCGATGCAGGACGGCGCCGCCTGGACGGCGCTGCTCGCCGAGTACCGCGCGACCCTGGACGAGACGGCCGCGGTGGCCGAACTGGCCGAGTACCGGGGCGCGCTGGCCGCGGCCGTCGACACCCTCGCGGCCACCACGCGCACGCTGGTCGACATGCGCGCGGCGGGCGAGGTCAACCGCGCCCTGGCCAACGCCACGCTCTATCTCGATGCCTTCGGCCATGTCGTCATCGCCTGGATGTGGCTGCGCCAGGCCCTGGTGGCGGTGCGCGCGCTGCCCGCCGCCGCGGGCAGCGACGTCGATTTCTACCGCGGCAAGCTGCAGGCCTGCCGTTACTTCTACCGTTACGAGTTGCCCAAGGTCGCCGAGCGCTGCGCGCTGCTCGCCGACGGCGACGACACCTGCCTGAGCGCCGCCGAGAGCTGGTTCTGAGCATCATCCCGGGAGAGACCACGTCATGAGCATCGCCGACACCATCACGACCTACGAGCAGGCCCGTGCCGATTTCGACTGGCAGCCGCCGGCGCGCTGCAACTTCGCGCGCGACGTCATCGACCAATGGGCGCGCGACCCGGCCAAGCTCGCCATCCGCTGGGTCGACGACGACGGCAACGAGAAGTCCCTGACCTACGCCGAACTGGCCGCGCGCTCGCGCCGCCTGGCCAACGCGCTGGCCGCGGCCGGGGTGCAGCGCGGCGACACCGTCGTGATCATGCTCGGGCGCAACCTCGAGTGGTGGGAGGTGCTCACCGCCTGCCTGCGCATGGGCGCGGTAGCCTCGCCCGGCACCACCCAGCTGAGCCCCAAGGACATCGCCTACCGCATGAACGCGGCCAGCGCGACCTGCTTCATCACCGACGCCGAGAACGCGCCCAAGCTCGACCAGGTGGCAGGCGAATGCCCGACCCTGAAGGCCCGCGTGCTGGTCGGAGCCAGCCGTGAGGGCTGGCTCGCCTACGACGACATCGTCGACGCGGCCAGCGAGGACTTCACCACTGCCGATACCGCGGCCGGTGACGAGGCGCTGTGCTACTTCACCTCGGGCACCACCGGTTATCCCAAGATGACCATCCACTGCCATGGCTACACGCTGGCCCATCGCATCACCGGCAAGTACTGGCTCGACCTCGGGCCCGACGACCTGCACTGGAACATCAGCGACACCGGCTGGGCCAAGGCCGCTTACTCGAGCTACTTCGGCCCGTTCTGCCAGGGCGCGTGCCTGTTCGTGCACCACACCCCGGTGTTCGACGCGAAGAAGTCGCTGGACCTGCTGGCCCAGTACCCGGTGACGACCCTGTGCGGGGCGCCGACGGTCTACCGCATGCTGGTGCTGCAGGATCTCTCGGCCTACCGCTTTCCGACCCTGCGCCACTGCGTCGGCGCCGGCGAGCCGCTCAATCCCGAGGTCATCGAAACCTGGAAGCGCGCCACCGGCATCACCATCCGCGACGGTTACGGCCAGACCGAGACGGTGCTGGTGTGCGGCAACTTCCCCTTCCTCGAGCCGCGTTTCGGTTCCATGGGCAAGCCCATGCCGGGCATCGAGATGGCCATCATCGACCACGCGGGCCAGCCGCTGCCGGCCAACGAGGAGGGCGACATCGCCATTCGCGTCAAGCCGCTGCGCGCGCCCGGCCTGTTCGTCGACTACAAGGGCGACGCGGAGCGCTACGCGGCCTGTTTCGTCGGCGACTGGTACATCACCGGCGATCGCGGCTACGTCGACGACGACGGCTACTACTGGTTCGTCAGCCGCGCCGACGACGTCATCCTCTCGGCCGGCTACCGCATCGGCCCGTTCGAGGTCGAGAGCGCGCTGATCGAGCACCCGGCGGTGGCCGAGTCGGCCGTTGTGGCGAGCCCGGACGAGACCCGCGGCGCGGTGGTCAAGGCCTTCGTCGTGCTGGCGCCCGGGTACGCGGCGTCCGCTGAGCTCGTCAAGGAACTGCAGGAACACGTCAAGAACGTCACCGCGCCCTACAAGTACCCGCGTCGCATCGAGTTCGTCGACGGCCTGCCCAAGACCGTCAGCGGCAAGATCCGCCGCGTCGAGCTGCGTGCACGCGAAGAAGGGCGCGCATGAAGATCGCGGCCAGGCCCCGCGGCGCAGGTGACGGCCGCTACGGTGCCGCGGCCACCATGACGGGGTCGGGTCCCGCTCCCGTTTGAACGCCCCCGGCGGCGGCCTCGACGCGCGCACGCGGCGCGCGACCATCGTCATGGTCATGCTGAACTCGATCAGCACGGCCATGATGCTGACCGCGGTCAACGTCGCCCTGCCCGACGTCGCGCGCGATCTCGGCGTCGACGCCGTGGCGCTGTCGTGGATCCCGATGAGCTACCTCATGGCCGGCGCCGCCTGCGCGCTGGCCTTCGGCCGTCTCGCCGACATGTTCGGGCGCAAGCGCATCTACCTGCTCGGCACCGCCGGGGTCGTCGTCACCTCCATGCTCGCCGCCTGCGCCACCAACGAATGGCAGCTCATCGGCGGGCGTCTCGCCCAGGGCGTGTGCGCGGCGATGCTCTACGCGACCAACGTTGCCATCATCTCCTCGGTGTTCCCGCCGGCGCAGCGCGGCACGGCCATCGGCTACACGGTGTCGGCGATCTACTTCGGTCTCGCCGTGGGGCCGCTGCTGGCCGGCTGGCTGATCGAGCTGTTCGGCTGGCGCGCGACCTTCTTCATCCACGTGCCGCTGGCACTGGTGGTGCTGTGGATCGGCCTGACCCGTCTCGCCGTCGAATGGCGCGCCGACGAGCGCGGCAGCTTCGACGGCCTCGGCACCGCCCTCTACGGCATCGCCATCAGCATCCTGATGGGCGGCGTGTCGCTGCTGCCGGGCGCGAGCGGCATCGCCATGGTGCTGGCCGGCGTGGCTGGCATCTGGCTGTTCTTCCGCCACGAGCACCGCCATCCCCACCCGGTGTTCGACGTCGAACTGTTCTACACCAACCGGGTGTTCATCATGTCCTGCCTGGCGTCGCTGGTGATGTACACCACGACCTTCGCCAACGTCGTGCTGGTGAGCCTCTACCTGCAGTACCTGAAGGGCATCACGCCGAGTACCGCGGGCCTGGTGATGATGGCCCAGCCGGCCATCATGACCGTGATCTCGCCGTTCGCCGGGCGCCTGTCCGATCGCAGCGAGCCACGCATCATCGCCTCGCTCGGCATGGGCCTGACCGCGCTCGGGCTGGCCGTGTTCGCCTTCGTCGACGGCAGCTCTTCGCTGCGCCTGGTGCTCAGCAGCCTGGTCCTGACCGGTCTCGGCTTCAGCCTGTTCTCCTCGCCCAACGCCAACGCCATCATGGGCGCGGTGGTGGCCAGCGACTACGGGCGGGCGGCCAGCGCGATGGCGGTGATGCGGGTGATCGGCCAGATGAGCAGCATGGGCCTGGTGGCGATGGTGTTCGCGCTGATGATCGGCCCGGTGCCGATTACCCCGGCGGTCTTTCCCGAGCTCACCCGCGCCATCCATACCTGTTTCGCCGTCGCCGCCCTGCTCGCACTCGGCGGCGTCGCCCTGTCGCTCGCGCGCGGGCGCATGCACGCCTGAACGTGGCCGTGGCGGGCGTGCATCGCCGCATGCTGTGGCCGGTCTACCTGCCGGCCCTGCTGCTCGGGGTGCCGGCGCAGGCCTCGTTCATGCTGCTGCCGCTCTACGTGCTCGACGCCGGCGGCAGCGCCGCGGCCGCCGCCGCGGTGGTCGGCTGGCGCGGGATCGGCATGATGGTGATGGACCTGCCGGCCGGCATGCTCGCCGCGCGCCTCGGTGAAAAGAGCCTGATGATCGCGGCCAGCCTGCTGCTCGGCTGCGCCTTTCTCGGCTATGCCTGGGCCGAAGACCTGCGCTGGTTCTATTTCATTGCCTTCGTCAACGGCGCCGGCTCGTCGAGCTTCCTGCTCGGACGCATGGCCTACGTCTCCGCGACCCTGGACGGCGCCGAACGTGGCCGTGTCATCGCCATGATTGCCGGCAGCCTGCGCCTGGCCGCGTTGCTCGGACCGCTGGTCGGCGGTGCGCTGGCCCATGCCATCGGCTATGCCGAGACCTTCGTCGTGGCCGGCGGCTCGATCCTGCTCGGCCTGCTGGTCATCGCGCTCACCGCGCACGCCGATCGCGGGCAGCGCGACGCCCTGCGCTGGCACGGCTACCCGGCGCTGGCCTGGGCCCATCGCGCCGATTTCGCCAGCTACGGCGTCGCCGCCATCACCTTCATGCTGATGCGCGCGGCGCGCACCGTGCTGCTGCCACTGGTCGGGGCGGCACTGGGGCTCGATGCGCCGACCATCGGCTTCGTGGTCTCGCTCTCGGCGGCGGTCGACGTGGCGTTGTTCTACCCGGCCGGCATGGTGCTCGATCGCCGCGGCCGGCGCGCCACGGCGGTGCCGAGCTGTTTCCTGTTCGCGCTGGTCCTGCTTGGCCTGGCGGCGGTCGAGTCCTATAACGGGCTGCTCGTCGCGGCGGTAGCGCTCGGCGTCGCCAACGGCCTGTCCACCGGCATCGTCATGACCTGGGGTACCGACCTCGCGCCGCCGGCGCGACGCGGCGAGTTCCTCGGCCTGTGGCGCCTGCTGACCGATCTCGGCACGGCGGCCGGGCCGATGCTGGTCAGCTCGGTGGTGGCGCTGGCGCCGCTGTCGCTGGCCGCGGCGACGGTCGGCACGGTCGGCCTGGCCGGCGGCTGGGTCGTGTATCGTTATGCCCACGAGACCCTGCGGCGCTGAAGCGGATGCGGGGGCGGGGAGGGCGAGCATGTTCCAGCACATCCATCTCGATCACGTGGTCCTGCGGGTCAGGGACATCGAACGCATGGCGGCGTTCTACCGTGCCGTGCTCGGCGCGACGGTCGAACGCCAACTCGACATCGGGCTGGTACAGCTGCGTGCCGGCGACATCCTCATCGACCTCGTCCCGGCCGACAGCGAACTCGGCCGCCAGGGCGGGCCGCCGCCCGGACCGGGCCGTAACGTCGACCACTTCTGCCTGCGCGTCGACCCTTTCGACGAGGCCGGCGTGCACGCGCATCTCGAGAGCCTCGGTGCCGCGCACAGCGAGACCCGCGAGGTATATGGCGCCGAAGGCTACGGGCCGTCGATCTACGTCACCGATCCGGAAGGCAACGTGATGGAGTTGAAGGGGCCAGCCACGCGTGGTCTGTGACGCTGCGCCGGCGGCGCGGCGGTCGCATGCGGCAGGTGGCTCAGGCGTCGACGACGTTGCGCCGGCCCCAGCGGAAGAACAGCCGCTGCGGCGGTGCAGCCTGGCCGGCCAGGCGTTTCGCCAGGGTCGCCAGGATCATCTCCTGCACCATCATCATCTCCAGGCCCGCGGTGTCGTCGATGCGGATCCACCGCAGGTCCTCGAGTTCGCCGTCACCGCGCAGCTCACCGCTCATGTGCTCGGCCGGGACGGCGAAGAAGCGCGCGTGGAAGCGCAGCGGCTGGAAGGTCGGGGTGATGGCGCGGCCGAGGAAGTCGAGGGCGGCGAGGTCGGGAGCGAGCTGGCGGCGGCGGAACTCGGCCCAGGTCTCGTGGCCGACGGTGCCGACATCGCCGTGCGAGCCGTAGATGAGGCCGGCCTCCTCGAAGGCCTCGCGCACGGCGGCCATGGCCAGCGCGTTGGCCTTGCCCGCCGAACCGCCCACGGCGAGCTGTGGTGGCACCGCGGCATCGAGCGCACGCAGCGGTCGGGCGCGATAGTCGTGGCGTTCCAGCACGCCGCCGGGGAAGACGTAGACGCCCGGCTTGAAGCGCGCCTTGCCGCCGCGCCGGCCCATCAAGACCTCGTGGTGGGTACGCCGCTGGCGATGGATGACGAGGCTGGCGGCGTCGCGGGGACGCGCTGGCGGGTGGGAACGATCGGCACTGGGCGTATTCACGGGTGGGCGCGGTCTTCGGCGTGCAGGTCGCGGGCCATGATACCCGCCAGGTGCACCGCCGCGCAGCGCGCCGCGGGCGGGCGCAGCCGGGCTGCTACACTGCGGGTATGCGTATGGACGACTCCTCTCGTGGCGGACGCGTAACCGGCGTACTGGTGGCGGCATTGATGGCGCTGGGCAGTGCGGGCGCCGCGGCCGTGACCGTGCACACCTGGATCGACGAGGCGGGGGTGCGGCATTACGCCGACGCGCCGCCGGCCGCGGCAAGCAACACCGAGGTCTTCGAGATCGCCGACAGCGGCCCGGTGGCGGACGCGGCCACGGATTACTACTCGGTGACCAACCAGTGGGCGCGGGTGCGCGCGGAACGCGAGGCCGCCGCCGAGCAGCGGGTCCGTACCGCGGCAGCACGGGCGGCGCGCGAACCGGCCTGGGCACCACCCATCGTCATCGAGCAGCGCGGCGGCTGGGGCGTGCCGTACGGTGGTTACTACGGCACCCCGTACCGCGGACATGCCGGGCGCAGGCACGGTGGTGCCGGCTGGGACCGCGATAGCACGGTGGCACGTCGCCGCGGCGGGGCCTTCGTGCCGACGCCGACCCCGTCATGGCCGCGCGAGCGCGGCTGGGCGCAGCGTCCGGCCGGTGCGCGGGCGACGCCTACTTGGCGCGGCGAATGACGAAACGGTAGACGTCGCCGTCCTGGGCGGATTCGATCAGCTCGTGGCCGGTGGTGCGG
Organism: Gammaproteobacteria bacterium; assembly: GCA_024235015.1. Taxonomy (GTDB): domain Bacteria; phylum Pseudomonadota; class Gammaproteobacteria; genus JACKNG01. Next base: position 672,792 of record JACKNG010000001.1, on the reverse strand, counting down.
CAGAAGGCCTGGAAATCGGCATCGGCGGCCGGGTCGGTGGCGAGGATCTCGATGGTGCCGCCGACGGCGACGTCCTTGATCGCCTTCTTCGTCTTGAGGATGGGCAGGGGGCAGTTGAGGCCCTTGGTATCGAGGAGCAGATCGGCCATGACAGACGTTCTCCGTTGCGCAGACTCGGTGGCCGGCGTCGCGCGCCGGCGCGCCGGATCATAACGGAATCGCGGTCATATAAGTAACGGTTCTAAACATATAACCGAATTGAATATATGCTTGGCCGAGGCGCCTGCCGCGGTGCGGTGGCGGGCTCGGAACAGGGGAGCATGCAGACGATGGCCTGGTTGGAGCAGTTGGCGCACATCGAGGAATTCGAGGACGTCGCTTTCGACGCCGGCCTCGTCGGCCGCATGCAGGCTGCTGGTGGCGACCTCGCAACGCGACCGCTGCGCTTTTCCACCCCGACCTTCAAGAGCTACGGCTCGAGCGAACTCAAGGGTTGCTCGAAGATGAGCTTTCCGGCGTTCTCGGTCACCGGGTCGGCCTGCGCGCTCGACTGCGACCACTGTCGCGCACGCATCCTCGAACCGATGATCCCGGTCCTCAGCCCGGCCGCGCTCGATCAGCAGGTGCGCCGCCTCGTCGCGGAACAGGATCTGCAGGGCTTCCTGCTCTCGGGCGGTTCGAACCGTCGCAACGAGATCAAGTACGAGCGCTACTGGCCGGTGGTCGAGGGCCTCAAGCGCGATTTCCCGCAGTTGCGCGTGGCAGTGCATTCGGCGCTCATCGACGCGCCCCGTGCCCGCCGCATGGCCGATGCCGGGGTCGACACGGCGATGCTGGATATCATCGGTGCCGAGGACACGGTGCGCGAGGTCTACCACCTCGAGCGGCCGGTGGCGGACTTCGAGGCCGCCCTGGCCGCGCTCTGCGCGACCGGCATGGAGGTCGTCCCGCACATCGTCATCGGCTTGCACTACGGCCGCATCCTCGGCGAAGCCAATGCGCTGGACATCGTCGCGCGCCATGCCATCCATGCCCTGGTGCTGGTCGTCATCATGCCGTTCTACGCCGAGCCCGGTCGCTTCGAGACGCCGTCGCCGCACGCCGTGGGCGAAATCTTCCTGGCCGCACGTGAACGCCTGCCGGCGCGCGAGGTGCTGCTCGGCTGCGCCCGTCCGCCCGGCCTGCACAAGCGCCTGACCGATGCTTACGCCGTGATGGCGGGCCTCGACGGCATTGCCTTCCCGGCCGATGGCATCGTGGCCGTGGCGAATGCGATCGGGCGGCCGTGTCATCAGGAACACGCCTGCTGCTCGCTCAAGCTGGCCCAGGCGCGCCGCACCACGGTTGCGGCCTGAGCGCGCCATGGCCGCGGAACGCGTCGATGTCGTCGTGGTCGGTCTCGGGCCGGCCGGCGCCAGCGCCGCGCGCAGTGCCGCGGCGCGCGGCTGCCGCGTGGTCGCCGTCGATCGTCGCCTGCGTGCGGGCTATCCCGTGCAGTGCGCAGAACTCGTACCCGGCCTGGTCGGCCAGGACGTCGCCGCCTTCGCACCCGCGGTGCGCCAGCCGGTGCAACGCATGCTGACCCGGGTCGAGGACGGCACGGCCGACGAGCGCGCCCCGTTTCCCGGTTTCATGATCGATCGCGCACGTTTCGACCGCCAACTGGTCGACGCCGCGCGCGCGGCCGGCGCCGAGTGCCGTTTTGCGCAGCCGGTGACCGCCGTCGACGCGTGTGGCCGGGTCGTGCTCGCCGGCGGCGGTGTCCTCGAGGGGGCGGTCGTCATCGGCGCCGACGGGCCGCGTTCGCGGGTCGGCCGCGCCCTCGGCGCGGTCAACCGCGAGCTGGTCTATGCGCGCCAGTACACCGTCCCGCTGCGCGCTGCGAGCGATGCCACCGACATCTTCCTCTCGGCCGAGATCACCGGCGGCTACGGTTGGCTGTTCCCGCGTGGCAGCCACGCCCACCTGGGAGTCGGCGTCACTGCCGGGGCGCGTGCACGCCTCGGCGCGCTGCTCGCCGCACTCCATGCCGAGCTGCGCCGGGACGGCCGTGTCGGCCGCCGGAGTCACAACCTGACCGGGGGCACCATCCCGGTCGGTGGTCGCCTGCCGCCGCAAGGGTGCCTCGGTGAGCGCCTGGTGCTGCTGGCCGGCGATGCGGCCGGCCTGGTCAACCCGGTCAGCGGCGCCGGTATTCACGCCGCGGTGGTTTCGGGTGGACTCGCCGGGAGCGCCGCGGCAGACCGGCTCGAGGGGCACTGCGTCGCCGGCGACGATTACGCCGAGGAAATCGCCGACTTGTTCGGTCGTGCCCTCGACCACGCGCTGATGCGCCGCCGCCAGCTGTGGCGGCAACCCCGTCCGAGCCGCGCTGCGCTGCGCACCGGCTGGATCGCCTATCCCGCCTACTGGACGGCTGCGGCCGACCCCGCCACTGCCTGAGGAGATTCGCCCGCGATGAGCTGCTTCGAACGCGACGCCAGCGCCACCCCGACCGGCGGCACCGCTCTCAACGATTTCGCGCACATGGCGCCGCGCGCACCGGCGCGCACGCCGGCGGCGCTGCGCAACGGCGGGCGGGTCAAGCGCGACGCCGCGGCGCCGGCCGGGGTCTACCTGCCGAACAACAACGTGCTGACGCCGAGCATGCGTTCGCCCGACTACGTACAGCTGTCGACCGCGGCGGCCATCACCCTCGGCATCATGCCCGGGCGCATGCATCGCTGTGGCTGCACGCGCTGTCTCAACCTGCTGCTCACCTACCCGGAAGGCTGCCGCGCCAACTGCGCCTATTGCGGGCTGGCGCGCCATCGCGAGGCCGAGCGCAACTACGCCGATCGCAATTTCATCCGCGTCGACTGGCCGGCGGTGCCGGTCGCCGACATCGTCGACATCGTCGCGCAGGACGTTGCCGGCAGCCCGTTCCACCGCATGTGCATCTCGATGATCACCCACCCGTCATCGGATGCCGACACCGTGAGCGTGCTCAGGCGCTGGACCGAGCGCATCGACCCGGACGCGATCCCGGTCTCCATCCTGTCCAACCCCACCACAATGGACCGTGCCGACGTGGTCCGCCTGCGCGAACTCGGCGCCGACATCTTCACCGTCGCGCTCGATGCCGCGACCCCGGCGATCTTCGAGCGCACCCGCGGCAAGGGCGTGCAGTCGCCGCACCGCTGGGACAAGTACTGGGAAGTGATGATGGACGCGCGCGAGGTGTTCGGTCCGCAGAAGTTCGGTGCCCACATCATCGTCGGCATGGGCGAGACCGAGTACGAACTGCTCGAGCTGGTGCAGCGTATCGTCGATCTCGGCGGCCACAGCCACCTGTTCTGCTTCTTCCCCGAGCGCGGCTCGCTGATGGACCACCTGCCGGCCACGCCGCGCGACCAGTGGCGCCGTGTCCAGCTCGCCCGTTATCTCATCGATTACCGCGGTGTGCGGGTCGAGCACATGCGTTTCGACGCGCACGGCGCGGTCGCCGACTTCGGCCTGCCACAGTCGGAACTCGATGCCATCATCGATGCCGGTATCGCCTTCCGCACCTCGGGTTGCCCGGGCAAGTTCGCCGACGACATCTCGGCCTGCGACCGCCCCTACGGCGATTCGCCGCCATCCGACGTCGCCAGCTATCCCTTCCAACCGGTGGCGGTCGACATCCGCAAGATCCGACACCAGCTCGGGCGCCTGCGCGACGGCGAGCGCTACGACGAGGGCGAGGACATCGAGCAGTTCGCGCGCTGAGCGGAAGGCGATGGGCATGACCGGGCGCCGGCTGCGCGTGATCGACACCGGCGTGCAGCCGGGACGCCGCAACGTCGCCCTCGACCAGGCCTTGATCGACGGCCATCGCGCCGGCACCACGCCCGATACCCTGCGCTTTCTCGCCTTCAGCCCGAGCGTGCTGATCGGTCGCCACCAGGACCTCTCGCGCGACGTCGACCTCGAGTTCTGCGCTGCCCACGGCATCGACGTCGGCCGGCGCGTGACCGGCGGCGGCGCCATCTACCTCGACCAGGGCCAGCTCGGCTGGGAGTTGATCTGCGCGCGCGAGACGCTGGGCGGCGGCGCGCTGGGCGAACTGGCCACGCGTATCTGCACCGCCGCGGCAGCCGGGCTGACCACGCTCGGCATCGACGCCCGCTTCCGGCCGCGCAACGACATCGAGGTCGGCGGACGCAAGATCGGCGGTACCGGCGGCTTCTTCGACGGCGGTACGCTGTTCTACCAGGGCACGGTGATCGGCGAACTCGATGCCGTCACCATGTTCGGCGCGCTGCGTGTACCCGGCGACAAGCGCGCGCGCCACGGCCACGTTGCGCCCGCTGCGCGCGTGACCTCGCTGGTCGAACTGCTCGGCCGGGCACCGCCCTGGCATGCCGTGAAGCACGCCGTGGCCGCGGCCTTCGCGGCTGCCTTCGACCTCAGCTGCGCCGAGAGCGAACTCGACGCGGCCGAGCTCGGCGCGGCGCGCAGATGCTACGAGGGCGAGATCGGTACTGACGCCTTCGTGCACGAAATCGACGGCCTCGGTGACGGCGGCGCCGTGTACCACGCCCGGCACGAGACGCCGGGCGGCACCATCACCGTGCATGCCACCCGGGCCGCGACCGGCACACCTCGACTCGAGCAGGTGGTGTTCAGTGGCGACTTCTTCGTCACGCCGCCGCGCGTGCTGCTCGACCTGGAGGCGGCCTTGAGGCAGGTCGCCCTCGGGCAGGCGGCACGGGTCGCCGCCGAGTTTCTCGCCGCGGCGCCGATCGAGCTGATGTCGGTCGCCCCGGACGCGATCGTGGAGACCCTGCGCGACGCACTCGAAGCGGAACCTGCCTGATGGATTACCTCGCCCACCTCACGGTCGTCCAGCACACCTCGGCCGATTACCTCGGTCTGCTCGAGGACCATCTCGAGGGGCGCAAGATCCGCTTCAGCTATCACCGCCCGTTCACCGGGCGCGGCGGCATCCCGCGCGTCGACGACGTCGCCGACGGTCTCGTCCTGCTCGGCGGCGGCCCGTGGGGATCGGCCGGGCCGCGCAACGTGCCGACCCTGATCGAGGAGGTCGAACTCACGCATGCCTGCCTGGCCCGTGGGATCAGCGTGCTGGGCCTCGGGCTGGGCGCCCAGATCCTGGCACTCGCCGCCGGGGGGCGCAGCCGGCCGACGGCGCTCGAGTTCAGCTGCGGCGAGGCCCGCCGCATCGACGACGCGGCGCTCAATGGTTACCTGCCCGAACGTTATCTCGACGTCCGCTACGGGCGCGACACCTTCGAACCGCCCCTCGGTGCGCGCATCCTGGCGGTGACCGCGAGCGGCGAGCCGGCGCTGTTCCAGGTTGGCGACAACGCGCTCGGCTTCAGCGGCCATCCCGGCTTCAAACCGGCCATCGCCGAAGACCTGATCATGGAGTTCGAGGAGTCGCCGGCGGACGCCGCGACGATGCTGAGCGCCGTGCGCCCACGCGTGCGTGAAATCGAAGACGCGCTGGTGTTGACGATGACGGGGCTGGTGCAGGTCATGGGCTGGATGTCCGCCACAGGCTGACGCAAAGCTGCTGCGGAGCCCGCCTGCGGCGTTGCGGGCGCGGCTGCGTCTGGGCGAAACGGGGACGGTTTACTTGGCGTCAGCGCCGTGGCCGCTGCCGTGTGTTCGCGCAAAGGCCACTGTCCTCGTTTTCCTGCTCGCCTGGCCCGCGCCTTGCGTGCCGGCTTCCGGGCAATGCTTTGCTTTCAGCCTGCACGCAGTGGACAGGACTGCGGAGTCCGTCTGCTGCGTTGCAGGTGCGAGCCGTCGCATGCTGTAGAACGCGTGCGGGCAGCACGCCCGGGGCGTGCGCGCTATGATGCCGGGAATCCAACGGGAGGGGAGCCCGCATGATCCACGGCATCAACCACGTCGCCATTTCGACCCCGGACATCGAGCGCCTGAGTGCCTTCTACAAGGACCTGCTCGGTTTCGAGGAGGTGTTCACGCTCGACTGGGACGTCGGCCACCGCGAACTGGACAGCATCACCGGCCTGCGCGACTCCTCGGCACGCATCGTGATGCTCCGTTGCGGCAATGCCTGTGTCGAACTGTTCGAGTACCACACGCCGCCGCCACGCCCGGGGGACGCGGCGCGGCCGGTGTGCGACCATGGCATCACCCATCTCTGCCTGCAGGTCACCGACATCGATGCCGAGCATGCGCGGCTCGCGGCCGCGGGCATGCACTTCCATTGCGCGCCGCAGGCCCTCGGCGACATCCGCGCGACCTACGGGCGTGACCCGGACGGCAACGTGGTGGAACTGCTCGAGGTCCCCATGGACAGCGCGCTGGCCGTGGTGCCGGCGGCTTGAGGCGCCGAAAAACCGATTTAACCGTTTAGAATCAAAGGTTATTCGAAATAGATATATCTATATAACCTTGATTCATATAGCGAGACTCACGATACTGTGAGGACGTGGGCCGCGACGGTCCGCGGTGCGGCGAACCGGGGAGACAAGTGGATGGCCGACAAGCTCGTGATAGTCATGGCGAACACCGATCCGCGCAACGGCGAGGAGCTGGGGGCGCCGATCTTCCAGGCCAGCGTCGCCGCGGCCATGGACTACGAAGTCGAGGTCATCTGCACCGCCACGTCCGGGCGCCTGATGAAGAAGGGCGTGGCCGAAGCGCTCACCGTCAAACCCGGCTCGCCGAAATCCGTCTACGATTTCATCAAGGAAGCGCACGAGGCCGGGGTCAAGTTCTTCTGCTGTTCGCCCAATCTCGACCTGTTCGACATGAAGGCCGAGGACCTCATCGAGGAATGCGAGGGCATCGTCGGCGGCGCCTACCTCATCGAAGCGGTCATGGAAGACGACTGCAAGGTTCTGACCTACTGACGAGGGCCACGGCCATGAGTCACGCCACCGCGAGCCGTGTCCAGCACGTCATCGGCGACCCGCTGTCGGAGGCGCCGGCGCGGCCGCGCGAGGAACTCGAGGCGATCTTCGGCGACATCCAGGCCGACCTGCGCTACGACATGGAGCTGAACGGCTGCCTCAACTGCGGCATCTGTACGGCGACCTGCCCGGCCGCCCACTACTACGATTTCAGCCCGCGAGAAATCGTCCAGCTGCTCTGGACCGAGAACCTCGAGGGTATCTACGACGCCATGCAGGAGAAGATCTGGGCCTGCGCCCAGTGCTACACCTGCGCGGCGCGTTGCCCGTTCGGAAATTCCCCCGGCGGCTTGGTCATGCTGATGCGCGAGGCTGCGATCAAGCACGGCATGGAATCGGCCAAGAACGTGCTGCGCCCGTTCAGCCGCGTCATGCTCAAGCTCATCTCCACCGGCAACCAGCTCGCGCCGAACATGATCACCCCTGATCACTTCGCCGACTGGGGGCCCAACATCTCCAAGGTCGATGCGCCGTTGAAGCTGCTGCGCAAGGCCATTCCCATGCCGACCCTGAACACCACCGAGACGGCCTGGGAAGTCAATCTCAAGACTTCGATCGAGCTCTACACGATCTGGGAGATGACCGGCGTCCTCGACCAGCTCGAGGGCATCGACGAGAACCTCTTCGACGTCATCACTGACATCATGGACGAGAAGCGCGAGGACTACGACGACTGGCTGGAAGACCAGGAAGACGACGACGAGGACGATTGAAACCGGCATCGGCTGCCGCCGGCGCCAGCGACGCGAGGACGACACCATGAGTGACACGACCGACACCCGCGAACGATTCACCGGCCACGGCGCCGAGTGGCGCGACAGCGACCTGAGCAGCACGGAGGCGCGCGTCGCCACCGCCTGGGTCGAGCAACGCGTCGACCGCCGCTCGCTGCTGACCGACAAGGACCGCGTCGCCGACGTGCGTGACGCCATGTGGGAACTCGAGCGCGACGGCGAGATCGTCGTCCACCGCGTTGCCGACGAACACGAGCCGGTCACGGTCAAGACGCTGTATGGCTGGGACAAGCGCGTGCCCACTCAGCAGTTGTGGCACCACAAGTCCTGTGGGCAGTGCGGCAATATTCCCGGCTACCCGGCCTCGCTGCTGTGGCTGATGAACAAGATGGACATCCGCTACCTCGACGAGACCGACCAGACCTCGTGCACGGCGTGGAACTACCACGGTTCGGGTATCGGCAACCTCGAGTCGCTGGCGGCGGTGTTCCTGCGCAACTTCCACCAGGCCTACGTCTCGGCCCAGGCCGAGGGGCGGCCGGCCGGCTACTACTACCCGCTGGTCCATTGCGGCACATCCTTCGGCAACTACAAGGAAGTGCGCGAGTTCCTGATCCACTCGCCCGAACTGCGCGAGAAGGTGAAGAAGATCCTCGGCAAGCTCGGCCGCCTGGTCGACGGCAAGCTGCTCATTCCCGAGGAAATCGTGCATTACTCGGAGTGGGTGCACGTGATGCGCGAGCGCATCCGCGAACACCAGGTCATCGACTGCTCGCAGGTGCGCGCGACCATCCACCCGGCCTGCCACGTCTACAAGATGGTGCCGCAGGATGCGATCTACGACGACGACATCCTCGAAGGCAACCGCGTCGCCGTCTCGACGGGCATCATGCAGGCGCTCGGTACCCAGGTCATCGATTACAAGACCTGGTACGACTGCTGCGGCTTCGGTTTTCGCCACATCATCTCCGAGCGCGAGTTCACGCGGTCCTTCGCCATCGACCGCAAGGTGCGCGTGGCAGTCGAAGACGCGCGCGCCGACGTCATGATCGGCCACGACACCGGCTGCATCACCACGCTCGACAAGAACCAGTGGATCGGCAAGGCGGTAGGCAAGGATTACTCGCTGCCGATCCTGGCCGACGTGCAGTTCGCCGCGCTGGTCTGCGGCGCTCACCCGTTCAAGATCGTGCAGTCGCACTGGCACGCCTCGGCGGTCGAGGACCTGATGGAGAAGCTCGGTATCGACTGGCGCCAGGCCAAGGTCGAGTTCGAGGCCTACCTCGAAGACATCAAGCAGGGTGCGCCGGAGAATCTCTACGACCCGCGCCGCCGCATCACCAGCGGCCCCGGCTTCAAGAAACTGGAAACGAGCGCATGAGCAAACCCACCCTGGTGGTCGGCGGCGGGCCGGCCGGACTCGCTGCGGCGCAGGCGCTGGCCAGTGTCGGCCGTGACTGCATCCTGGTCGACAAGGCCGATCGGCTCGGCGGCGCACCAATCCTGTCCGGCTATGCCAAGCTGGTGCCCTCGGGCGAATGGGCCAAGGACGCCATCGGCGGCATGGTCGAGCGCGTCGCTGCCAACCCGCGCATCGATGTGCGCCTGAACACCACGGTAAGTGCGTTCGACGGCAATCCGGGCGCGTTCCGCGCCACGCTCGCCAGCGGTGATCAGCTCGACGTCGGTGCCGCCATCCTGTGCACCGGTTTCACCCATTTCGACTCGGTCAACAAGCCCGAGTGGGGCTTCGGAACATTCCCCGACGTGGTCACCACCACCCAGGTCGAACAGATGATTTCCTCCGGCCAGGGCGTGCGCTGCCCCTCCGACGGCCGCAAGCCGGAACGCGTCGCCATCCTGCTCTGCGTCGGCTCGCGCGATCGCCAGATCGGGCGCGAGTGGTGCTCCAAGGTGTGTTGCACGGTGTCGGCCAACCTCGCCATGGAGATTCGCGAGGAACTGCCGGACTGCCACGTCTACATCTACTACATGGACATCCGCACCTTCGGCCTCTACGAGACCAAGTACTACTGGCGCAGCCAGGAGGAGTTCAAGGTCAAGTACATCAAGGCACGCATCGCCGAGGTCACCTCCGACGGCAAGCGCATCATCGTCAAGGGCGAGGACACGCTGGTGAAGCGCCCCATCACCATCCCCTTCGACATGGTCGTGCATGCCATCGGCATGGATCCCAACGTCGACAACAAGCAGCTCGCCCAGGTCTTCGGCATCGACCTCGAGAGCCACGGCTACATCGATCGCGGCAACACCTACAGCGCCAGCGGCCACTCCTCGCGGCCAGGCGTGTTCGTGGCCGGCGCGGCGACCGGGCCCGAGACCATCGACGATTCCATCGCCCAGGGTAGTGCTGCCGCCATCGCCAGCCTCGGCTACACGGCCGTCGCGGTCTGACACGCGCGGGACTGATGGTGCTGGGACTGGGCAGGAAGACGGGCGCGGCGCGCGGCGTGGTGGCGAGCGCCACCGAGGTACCGCGCCCGGTGTTGCACCTGTCCGGTACGCGTCTGCGCAGCGCGCTGGAAGCGGCCATCGCCGGCTGTGAAGAGCACGGCGGGGTGGAGCGCTACATCGCCGCGCTCGAGCTCAAGTCGCGCCTGTTCCGCGACGCCCTGCTCGAGGCCGCGCCGCGCGACGTCGGTCTCGACACCCTGGTCACCCTGGCCGCGTTCATGCCGACCGTGCGCCGCCGGCTTGCCCCGGTGCTCGAGACCGGTGGCCTGACCCGCCTGCGGACGGCGCTCAGCCTCTTGCTCGACGGTCGCGAGGACACCCGCAGCACCGATCAACGCATGGCCGCCTGCCGCGCCCAGTTTCCCGACGATCGCGACCACCGCTGGGTGCGCGATTTCGCCGCCGAGGTGCTGCACAACGTCGACCCAGAGCGTTATCCCCTGATGACCCGCTGGGTGTGGGACGCGCGGGCGAACACCGGTGCGCTGCGCGAGATCTGGTTCGGCGACGATGTCGACCACCTGACCATCCCGGCCGCCGACGACTACGCGACCTTCCTCGTGCTGCGCGAAGAACTGGCCGTGTTCCTCTCGGACAACGGCTTCTTCCGCGACATCAACCACTACGTCGACCTGCTCCTGGCCGAGATCTACGCCGAGTACATCTGCGCCCAGGGCGGTACCTACCTGCGCACCGATTTCTCCACGCCCGAGGACCCCATGCAGCATACCCGGCGCATGCTCGGCCTCGACGGCGTCAAGGCCGGCTCGGCGCGCCTGCGCGCCAAGGCGCTCGAGGGCCAGGCCTTCGTGCTCGACGAACAGGCCGCGCAAGTGCGCGTGGTCGACCTCCACCGCGAAGATTGAAGCGATGCCGATCCACGAAGAACACCTGATCCGGCCGGAGAACCTCGTCACCCACGAGCAGCTCGTCATCGACGGCGTCGACGTCTCCGGCCACTGGAGCACCTTCATCGAGTCGCGCGTGGTGACCGATTACAACGAGGCGTTGCAGGACGAGATCGCGGCCCTGCCCGGGGGCGAGCAGATTCACCGCTGCTGGCAGTGCGGCTCGTGCACGAACTCGTGCACGGTCAATGCCATCAACCCGGACTTCAACCCACGCTACTGGATCTACCTCATCCGCATGGGCATGGAGTCCGAGCTGCTGCGCGACCGCGACATCATCTGGCAGTGCGTGTCATGCAACAAGTGCACCTATGCCTGTCCGCGCGACGTCTTCCCGGAAGGCGTGATGAAGGCGACCGCGCACTGGCTCGAGCTCAAGGGCCACACGCCGAAGAGTCCCTCGATGCATTTCGACGAGGAATTCGCCGGCCAGGTCTTCGCCACGGGGCGCATCGAGGAGGGCCGCATCATCCGCGGCTTCTTCGCGCGTACCGGCCAGGCGCTGATGCAGGACTGGCTGGTCGAGATGGTCAAGCGCCTGTTGCGCCACCTGCCGGTCAAGCTGATCGTCACCATGGGGCTGGCCAACGTGCTCAAGCCGCGCACCCGCGGCTGGGGCCGGGCGCGTGCCGCCATCGAGGAATACGTCCACGAGCGCGAACAGGTGCAACGCCGGGCCCTCGGGCTCGATGCCCTGGTCAAGGCCGCGGCCAGCGAGCTCGATCAACCGGCGCGAGGCGCACAGCCATGAGCAAGTACGAATCCGTTGCCTACTACCCCGGCTGCGCGCTGGAAGGGTCGGGCCATGCCTACAACCGTTCGACCCAGGCGCTCGGCAAGGCGCTCGGGTTGAAGCTCGAGGAAGTGAAGAACTGGAACTGCTGCGGGGCGATGGAAGTGAAGAACATCGATCCCAAGCTGCAGACCTACCTGTCGTCGCGGGTGATGGCCATTGCCGCCCACGACATGGGGCACAAGACGGTGATGGCGCCGTGCAACGGCTGCTATCACAACCTCAAGAAGGCGGAGTACGACCTCGCCCACGATGCCGGGTCGCGCGACGTGGTCGAACGCCTGTCGAGCAAGGCCGGCCATGCCACCTACGAGGCCGGTACGGTGGAGACCATCCACGCGCTCGACTGGATCAAGAGTGCCATCGGTGAGGAGGGCCTGGCCGCGCGCGTCAAGCATTCCCTGCAGGGGCTCAAGGTCGCCAACTACTACGGCTGCATGTATACCCGCCCGCGGCACATCTTCCCCGAGAAGGACCAGGGGGCCGGGTCCGAGTCGACCGCCAAGCCGCACTTCATGGACGACCTGCTCGCCGCGGCCGGTGCCGAGAACGTCGAGTTCCCGCTCAAGACCGCCTGCTGCGGTGGCGCCCATACGCTGTCTGACTCCGACACCTCGACGAAGCTGGTGCTGAACATCATCCAGGCTGCCGAGGCGGCGGGTGCCGAGGTCATCGCCACCGAGTGCCCGACCTGCCATTCCGGGTTGGAGATGCACCAGGTGCGCGCGGAGAAAAATTTCGGCGTTAAGACCGCGGTGAAGATTCTCTATTTCACCCAGCTGCTGGGCCTCGCCCTGGGCCTGAGCCCGCGCCAGGTCGGCGTGCACGAGAACGTTTCGGACAGCATGGCGCTGGTCAAGGAGAAGATCCTGCGATGACCACGCTCGCCGAGCTCGGCGCAGCCGTCGAGGCGCCGGACCTCGACGCCGCCGCCATGCTCGCGCTGGGCGAGGCCGTGCTCGAAGCCTGGCACGCCGCGCACGAGCGTACGCCGACCGCCGAGCAGCGCGAGGGCTTCCGCCTGCTCGCCCTGCACCGCCAGGGGGCGAAGACCGAGCCGAGTTTCAATGCCTGCCGCGAGACCTGTCGCGAGCTCGCCTGGCATTACAATCTGCTCACGCTCGAGCCCGACCACGCCGAGCGCGAGCAGCGCCTGGCCATGATGCGATTCGCACTGCGCCACCTGTTCCTGTTCGTCAGTGGCAAGCTGGAACAGGCAGGGCTGGGCGATTTCTGCTGCGCGTCGCGACCCTTGCGCCTGTCGGCGAAGGAGCAGGCAGAGAGCGCCTGAACTAAGGAGGCGGGTCGCACCGCGACGGTGCACCGCGACTGATGACAACAAGCAGTGGCGCCGCCGGCCGGTGCGCCCACGCGACGACTGAGAGGGGACTGAGATGCCTAACGTACGCGGATGCAACCTGCCCGACGAGCTGCTCTACGACGTCGACAATCACACCTGGTACCAGGATCTCGGCGACGGCACGGTGCGCATGGGTATGACCACCGTGGCCACGGCGCTGGCCGGCGAGCTGGTCGCCTTCACGCCGAAGAAGGTCGGCCGCGACGTCAAGGCCGGCAAGTCATGCGCCACCATCGAGTCCGGCAAGTGGGTGGGGCCGGCGCGCTCGGCTGCCGACGGCGAGGTGGTCGCGGTCAACGACGCCCTGGTCGAGCAACCCAACCTGGCCAACCAGGATCCCTACGCGCTGGGCTGGATGATCGTGTTGCGCCCGAACGACTGGGCCGGCGTCAAGGCCGGGCTCACCCCGGGCGCCGAGGTGACGGCGAAGTACGAGGCCAAGATGGACGCCGACGCCTTCGAAGGCTGCGCGGCGGCGGCCGGCTGAGGGTACGACCATGGAGGCCCTGCGCGAGCAGATCCTGGAAGCGGCGCCGTTGTGGCTGGCCTGGGGTGGTTTCGCCATCGGTGGCGTGTTCGGCTTCGTCGTGCAGCAGACCAACTTCTGCGCCATGGGCTCGATCTCCGACATCATGTCCTTCGAGGATTACCGCCGCTTCCGCAGCTGGCTGCTGGCCGTTGCCGTGGCGATTCTCGGCACCCAGGCGCTGGTCCAGGCCGGGGTCGTGGACCTCGGCCTGTCGATGTACGTGGGGCCGAGTTTCAACTGGCTCGGTAATGCCGTCGGTGGCGTCCTGTTCGGCATCGGCATGGTCTTCGCCGGTGGCTGTACCAGCCGCAACCTGGTGCGGGTCGGCGGCGGCGACCTGCGTGCGCTGGTGGTGCTGGTGATGGTTGGCATCACCGCCTACATGACGCTCGGCGGCATCCTCGGCCCGACGCGCGCCTGGCTCGAAGCCAACACCGCGATCGGGCTGGACGGCTCGCAATCGGCCGCCGCGCTGCTGGCCCGTGCCGGCGTCGGCGCCGAGGCCAGCCTGAACTGGGTGGTTGGCGGCGTTCTCGCCGCCGCGCTCATTGCGTACTGTTTCGCCAACGGCGATTTCCGCAGCTCGCCGCGCCACGTCATCGGCGGCCTCGGCGTCGGCCTGTGCGTGGTCGCTGGCTGGGCGCTGACCGGCCTCGGCTACGACGAGTTCGCCGACCTGCCGCGCGCGCCGCAATCGCTCTCCTACGTGCGTCCGAGCGGCGACACCCTGGAGTACCTCGAGCGCTTCACCGCCGACCGCGTGCCGGGCTTCGGCGTCGCCACGGTGCTCGGTGCGCTGGCCGGTTCGCTGCTTGCCGCGCTGGTCAGCCGCAAGTTCAAGCTGATCGGTTTCGCCGACTCCGGCGACACCGTGCGCAACCTCGCTGGCGGCGCGCTGATGGGCATCGGCGGCATCACCGCGCTCGGCTGCACCGTCGGCCAGAGCATCACCGGGGTGTCGACGCTCGCGGTCGGCTCACTGCTGACCTTCGTCGCCATCGTCGCCGGCGGGGTGATCGGCATGAAGTGGATGGAACGCATCCTGCTGGCCGGCGCTTGATTCGACCTGCCCGTTGACCGCGCCCCGCGGCCGAAGGGGCGCCTTGCCGTAGCGCAACGCCTGGTGCGCGGCATGCATGAATCCATCCCGCACTGGGACGCGCGCTTCGAACTCGGCCGCGAAGACGGCGACCTCCAGCATCGCTACTTCCTCAACCTGGTCAACCGCCTGGCCGGCGCGCTGAGCGATGCCCGCGGCGTAGCGCGCCGCGCCGCCCTGCTGGCCGAGCTCAAGGCCTACGACCGCTTTCACCTCCTGAGCGAAGAGAACCTGATGCAGCGCGATGCCTATCCGGGCCTGGCACGGCATCGCCGCCTGCACGACGAACTGTTCGATGCCCTGTCGTCACGCGAGCACGCGGTGAGCCTGGCCGATGAGGCGACCACCGTCGACGACATCGTGCGCTTCCTCGTCGAGTGGTGCGTTCACCATACCGCCGGCGAAGACCGCCTCTACGCCGAGTTCCGGCAGCAGGCCGCCGGCCGCTGAGGGTCATTGCGGCCGTGTCTTTCGCCGCGCGTCGCGCCGCAGTACCCTGCGAGGCCGTTCATCGGTCCGGCAGGGGAGGACAGGCAGTGGGCTACGATTTCATCGAGGTGGCGCAGGCAGGCCACGTCACCCGCATCACGCTCAATCGACCCGAGGTGCTGAATGCCATCAACCAGGGCATGCACGACGAGTTGCAGGCGGCTTTCGATCGCTTCGCGGCGGATGACGAGCAATGGTTGTGCGTCGTTGCCGGCGCGGGCGAGCGTGCGTTCTCGGCCGGCTCCGACCTCAAGTCGATCGCGCGCAGCGGCCAGGCCCACGTCTACCCGCGCTGCGGTTACGCGGGACTCATCGAGCGTTTCGACCTCGACAAGCCGCTCATCGCCGCGGTGGACGGCGTGGCCGCCGGCGGCGGGTTCGAACTCGCGCTGGCCTGCGACGTCATCATCGCCACGTCCCGTTCGCGTTTCGGTCTGCCCGAACCGCTGGTAGGGGCGGTCGCGCTGGGCGGCGGCATGCACCGCCTGGCGCGCCAGGTCGGCCTCAAGCAGGCTATGGGCATGATCCTGACCGGCGACCTGGTCAGCGCTGAGGAGGGTTACCGCATGGGCTTCGTCACCGCGCTGGTCGAAGCCGATCGACTGGAGGCGACGATCGCGGACTGGTGTGCGCGGGTCCTGCGCTGCGCACCACTCGCGCTGCGCGCCTCGAAGGAAACCGTGATGCGCGGCCTGGACGAACGCGGGGTGGAGGCCGCCATGTGCGGGCAGAAGGACTACCCGGCGTTTGCGCGCTGGAACACCTCAGAGGACCGCCTCGAAGGCGCGCGCGCCTTCGCCGACAAGCGCAAGCCGGACTGGGCCGGGCGTTGAGCGAACGGCACGCCGGCGGCAGGCGGCGCGAGCAGGATGCGCGGCGGGTGTACGCCTTGGTGTCCGGGGTGCCGGGGGCCGCGGCCGGCCTCGGCCATGTCGGACCTGCGCATCGGCTGACGCCGCGCCGGAGCGAAGCCCGCGCATTTGGCCGGCCTGGCCGAGGCGCAGGAGCGCTGGGTGTCGTCGATGCCGAGGCAGGTGGCGCCGGGGGCAGGATGCCCGCGGCGGGTATCGAACTCGACTCGCCGTAGGGGCCCCGTGGCGGGCTCGGGCGAGTGCGCCGGGCGTCGCCGTGGGGGCGACGCCTGGCGGGTCATGGTCGGCTTACCAGCGCGAACCGCCGCGCCCGGGGCCGCCGCGGCCACCGCCGCCGGCCGGACGTTCACCGCGCGGCTTGGCCTGGTTGACCTTGATGTTACGGCCGCCCATCTGGGTATCGTTGAGCGCCTTGATCGCCGCATCCGCCGCCGCGTTGTCGGGCATCTCGACGAAGGCGAAACCCTTCGACTGGCCCGAGAACTTGTCGGTGATCAGGTTGACACGGGCCACTTCGCCGTAGGCGGCGAAAGTGTCGCGCAACTGGTCTTCCGTGACGCTGTACGGCAGGTTGCCGACGTAGAGATTCATCATCATTCAATCCTCGTAAGTGTGTCGATCAGGCTTGACGCCCGGGCGCCGTCGACACGCGGCACGCGGGTGATTTGCCAGAGCACTGGCGAATGCGGAACGAGGCCATCAGGTTGCGCCACCGGCGGCACGACGGCCGCGTCCACGCGAGCGACGGCGCTTGCGCGGTTGGGCCGGGGCCTCGCCCTGCGCCGGCCGCGGCGCGGCGCGGTGGCGGCTGCCACCGGGTGCGGCCGGTTCGGTCGTCGCGGCGGGTGCCGGTGCATGTCGCACCACCGCCGGCATCGGCAGTTCCGGCACCTTGCGCTTGAGCAGGCGCTCGATGTCCTTGAGCAGGCCGGCCTCGTCGCGGCCGACCAGCGACAGGGCGCTGCCGGACTCGCCGGCGCGGCCGGTGCGCCCGATCCGGTGGACGTAGTCCTCCGGTACGTTGGGCAGCTCGTAGTTGACCACGTGCGGCAGGCGGTCGATGTCGAGTCCGCGGGCGGCGATGTCGGTCGCGACCAGTACGCGCAGCGCGCCGTCCTTGAAGCCGGCGAGGGCGCGCGTCCGCGCGCTCTGGCTCTTGTTGCCATGGATGGCGGCGGCCTCGATACCGGCGCGCTGAAGCTGTTCACTGAGGCGGTTGGCGCCATGCTTGGTACGCGTGAAGACCAGCACCTGGTACCAGTTGCCCTCGTCGATGAGATGCACCAGCAGGTCGCGCTTGGCTTCCTTCTCGACGCGGTAGACGTGCTGGGTGACGGTCTCGGCGGCGCTGCTGCGCCGGGCAACCTCGATCTCCGCGGGATCGACCAGCAGGTCTTCGGCGAGACGCCGGATGTCGTCCGAGTAGGTCGCCGAGAACAACAGGTTCTGGCGCTGCCGGGGCAACAGCCGCAGCACCTTGCGGATGTCGCGGATGAAGCCCATGTCGAGCATGCGGTCGGCTTCGTCGAGTACGAGGATCTCGACGGCCGACAGGTCGACCGTACGTTGGTCGGCGTGGTCGAGCAGGCGTCCGGGCGTGGCCACGAGGATGTCGACACCGCGGCGCAGCAGCGCCTTCTGCGGTTCGATACCCACACCGCCGAAGATCACGCCGCAGCTCAGGGTGAGTTCGGCGCCGTAGGTGACGAAGCTGTCACCGACCTGGGCGGCGAGTTCGCGCGTCGGCGTGAGCACCAGCGCGCGCGGCGCACGGCCACGGCGGGCGCCGGCCGCCGCATCGGCAGCGAGACGTTGCAGGACGGGCAGGGCGAAGGCAGCGGTTTTACCGGTGCCGGTCTGGGCGCCGGCGAGGACATCGCGGCCCGCCAACACGGCGGGAATGGCCTGGCTCTGGATGGGCGTGGGAGTGACGTAGTTCTGCGCGGTGACTGTGCGCAACAGTTCGGCCTTGAGGCCGAGACGGGCGAAAGGCATATGAGCTCCGGATCCAGCCTCCCCTGCATCTAGCGGGGCCGGTCGAGGTGGAGCAATCAGTTGACGAATATCGAGGAGAGTCTATCAAGGAGGGAGACGGCCGCGAGGCCCGGGTACCGACCGGATGGTACTCAGGACGAAAGCAGTATAGGCGGGAGATCGGCGAATTGACAGCAGATTTTTTTGCCGGCCCGGCAGGTGTCCGACAGGCCCGTGCGCGTGCTTCGACGTGAGGCGGGCCAGGCCATGACGGTTGCCGATGTCGGCCGGGTAGGCGCGGCGCTCGAGGCCGCGCCGGGCAGCTATGTGCTCGTTCTGCGCTGTACGACGCCGACGTCCATCGTGGTCGGGCGCCGCGGTCACCTCGACTTTGCGCCGGGCTGGTATCTCTACGTCGGTAGTGCGTTGGGGCCCGGCGGCGTGCGCGCGCGGCTCGGTCGCCACCTGCGCGGCGGCGGACGGTGCCGTTGGCACGTCGATTACCTGCGTGCCCGGATGGCCGTCGCCGGTGCCTGGGTCGCCTACAGCGCTACGAATGCCGAGCACGACTGGGCCGTGGCGCTCGGCGGTCATCCCGGGTTGCGCATGATCGACGGCGTCGGTGCCAGCGACTGCCGGTGCGCCAGCCACCTGTTCCACGCCTGTCGCCGCCCGCGATTGGCCCGATTTGCCGCTGCGCTGGCCGCCCGCGGGGCACCGCCGCCGCGCTTCGAATGGCGCCTGCGGGATTGACCGATGAACGTATACTACGCGCGCCCCTCATCACCGGATTCGCCACCCCGACATGAGCCGCCCGTCCACGGCAGTGCCGGAACGCCACTTGTTCTCGCTCATCTGGCGCGCCTACGCGCGCGCCGCGTTGCTTCCGCTGCTGTGCGTCGAGGTCCTGCTGGTGCTGGTCTACCTGTGGACCAACGCCTCAATCCGGGAAGACAACATCAAGCACATGCACGACGTTGCCAACCGCGGCCTGCTGGGCGTGACGACCGGCGAGGCGCGGACCGTCGGCCTGCGCCTGCAGGCGGCCGAACGCCTGCTCGAGGTCTTGCGGCGCAAGGTCGCGCGCGTCGCGACCAGTGCTGGCGACATCGCGCCGGCCGAGCGGGCGCGCCACGTGCGCGCGCCCAACGGCGTCATCCATACGAACCGGGACAACGGCGGTGCCGCGGCCTTTTTCAGCGCGGTCAATCCGACCGGCCCGGAGCAGGTCGAGAAGCTGGTCCAGTTGTCCCGCATCGACCCTACGCTCGCCGACGTCGTGGCCGCCGATCCACTGGTGGTGCAGGCCTACTACAACACCTACGACTCGGCCAATCGCATCTACCCCTATTTCGACACGCTCGCCCAGTACGATCCCCATCTCGACATCCCGTCCTACAACTTCTACTACGAGGCCGACGCCACGCATGATCCCGCACGCCGCGCAGTGTGGACGGACGCTTACGTCGACCCGGCCGGCCAGGGCTGGATGACCTCGGTCATCGCGCCGGTCTATCGCGGTGATTTCCTCGAAGGCGTGGTCGGACTCGACGTCACCATCGGCAGCATCGTCGAGCAGGTCCTGGGCCTCGAGCTGCCGTGGCGCGGTTACGCCCTGCTGGTCGACCGCGACGGCTTCATCCTCGCCATGCCGGGCGCGGCCGAGCGTGAGCTCGGCCTGACCGAGCTCAAGCACCACGACTACGCCACCGCCATCACCGCGGAAGCGCGCAAGCCGGAGGAATTCCGGCTCGCCGCGCATCTCCCGGACCTCGCCGCGGCACTGGCGGCGAAGCCGCACGGCGTGCGCCAGGTCGCCCTGGAGGGTGGCAAGATCGTGGCCTGGAGCCGCGTCGAGGGCAGTGGCTGGAACCTGCTGACCGTCGTTGCGGAAGACGAGGTCTATGCCGAGGCACGTGAGATCGAGGCACGTTACGAGCGTCTCGGCTACCTGATCATCGCCGCGATGATCGGGTTCTACCTGTTGTTCTTCACTTATCTCTACTGGCGTTCGCGGGTCATGAGCCGGCGCATCGCCGAACCGCTGGAACGCCTGAGCGCCACGGCGCGCGCGATCGGCGCCGGCGCGTACGACCAGCATCCCGCGGCCTCCGGCGTGCTCGAACTCGACGAGGCCTTGCAGCAGCTGGCGACGATGGGGCGCGAGCTGGGCGCTGCGGTGGAGGCACTCACCGCGGCCAAGGATGCCGCGGAGTCCGCCAACCAGGCCAAGTCGCGCTTCCTCTCGCAGATGAGCCACGAACTGCGCACGCCGCTCAATGCGGTAATCGGCTTCGCCAGCCTGCTCGATTACGAGCGCGACAAGGTCGATCCCAGCCTGCACGAGAACATCGACCGCATCATCGAGGGCGGCCGTCACCAGCTCGCCTTGGTCAACGAGGTACTCGACCTCGGCCGCATCGAGTCCGGCCGCGTCGACTTCGAACCCGAGGACGTCGTGCTGCCGCTGGTCGTCGCACAGGTCACGCAATCGCTGCAGCCGCTCATCGCCGGGCGTGACATCCGGCTCGAGGATCACAGCGCCGACACCGACATCGAGATGGTGCATGCCGACCCGGCGCGGCTGCGCCAGGTGCTGGTCAACCTGTTCTCGAACGCGGTCAAGTACAACCGCCACGGTGGCACGATCGATGTCCGCCTCACCGCCGGCGAACATCCCGGCAGCGCGCGCCTGTCGATCAGCGACCAGGGGCCGGGGGTGCCGCCAGCCGAACGGGATCGGATCTTCGAGCCGTTCCAGCGCCTCGCCGATGTCGAGAACATCGAGGGCAGCGGGGTCGGGCTGGCCATCTGCAAGTCGCTGGTCGAGGCGATGGGTGGCCGCATCGGTGTGCACGACAACGTCGACGGCGGCGCGACGTTCTGGATCGAACTGCCGCTGGCCGCGTGGCCGGCGGGGGACGCGACGTAGCCGGGCGGAGCGGCAGGTCAGGCGCGTAACGGCGTGAGCGTGCGCGCCATGCAGGTCGCGGTGGCCGGGCACAGTGCGGCAAATTCACGACTCGCGGCAAGTGCTGCCGGCGCCGCGGCGCGGTCGACACGGCGGTAGCCGCGGGCGGCGAAGAAGGACGCCGCGGTTTCCGTGAGCAGCCACAGGCGCTCGACCCCGGCGCCGCGCGCCCGCGCCTCGAGCGCTCCGACCAGGCGCGTACCAATACCCTGGCCGCGCCGCTCGGCGCACACCGCGAGCGAGCGCAGGAGCGCGTCCCGGCCGTGGCATTCGAGGCCAATCACCCCCACCAGTTCACCGCTGCTCCAGGCACCGAGCAGCTCCACCTGGCTGGCCTCGAGGTCGGCGACGGGCAGCATCGCCGCGGCCAGCAGCACGCGGGCCGCGACGGCGTCGGCGAGGGGCGCGCAGTACGGGCCTGTCGTCATACGCCGCGCTGGCCGCTGGCGACGCCCTCGGGATGGCGGCTGTCATGGGCGCTGTCACGCGTGACGACGCGTGCGAACCAGGCATTGACGTTGATCAGGCCGGGGTCGATCGGCTGGCCCGCGCCCTCGCCGAAATCGAGGGCGCAGAACAGGATGATGTCGGCCAAGGTGAAGCGCTCGCCGCAGATCCAGCTGCGGCGACCCATCAGGCCGTCGAGCCAGGCCAGCTTCTCCTGCACGATGCGCGCGAGCCCGGGCGCCGCCTCGGGCAGGCAGGTCATGCGCTCGCGGAACATCTCCAGGCCGACCGAGTAGCGGAAGGCGTTGTACAGGTTCTCGGTGATGTTGAGTTCGACGCGGCGCTGCCACATGCGCGTCTCGGCCTTTTCCCGCGGCGTGCTGCCGATCAGCGGTGGCGCTGGATGCAGGTCTTCGAGGTATTCGCAGATGGCGACCGTCTCGGCAATGCAGCTGCCGTCGTCGAGGAGGAGGGCCGGCAGCTGGCCGCCCGGGTTGAATTCGCTAAACGGCGGGCGGCGATTGGCGGCGCCGAGGATGTCGATCTGCTCGCACGGGAGGTCGAGCTGCTTTTCGCGCAGGAACATGCGCACCGCGCGCGGGTTGGGGCCGAGGGCGTCGAGTAGTTTCATGGGGTTTCGAAAGATGGGCTGGGTCAGGCGCCGGCGACCAGCGCCAGGGCGCGCTCGTACATCGGCAGGACGCTGCGGCCGTTGTGCTCCCAGATCGGGTCGTGGCGTTTGCCGGTGCGGTGCAGCTTGACGTTGAGGCACGCAATCGAGGCCAGGCGGTAGTTGGCCAGCGCGTGGAACCAGTCGACGTGGTCGAAATCCTCGCCGCGGCCGGCGGCGTAGAGCGCGCGCACCCGTGCCAGTGGCAGCGGGTTGACCGGCATCCAGCCCGGGGTCCAGATCGCGGCATCGGCCACCATCAGCAGCCAGCCGAGATCGAGCAGCTGGGCGCCGATGCCGGACAGCTCCCAATCGATCACGCCGACCAGGCTGCCATCCTGGTAGAGACAGTTGCCCGGCTGGTAGTCGCCGTGGAACAGGCCGAAAGGCAGTGCGGCCGGCATGCTGTCGAGCAGTGCGCGCTCGGTTGCTGCCGCGGCGCGGGCCCAGGCCGGTTCGGGGGCCTGGGCGTAGATGCGTTCCCAGCGCGTGATCTCGCGCTCGAGTTCCATCGGCGCCTCCCAGTCGGGCAGGTGGCGCTGCCAGTCGAAGGCGTGCAGCCGGGCCAGGGTGGTCACGCAGTCGGTCCAGTAACGTTCGCAATCGGCCGGGTCGCGGCTCACGCCCGCGGCCGGGTCCCAGACGAAAAACGTATGGCCCGGCAACCGCTCCATGATGATGAAGGGCAGGCCGAACCAGGGATTGTCTTCGTGCTCCCACGCCCACGGTACGTCGGGCACCGGCAGGCCGTCGGCGTGCAGGGCCCGCAACAAGGGAGCCTGGCGATAGACGTCGGTGTTGCCGCTGCGCCGCACCCCGCGTGGGGGCAGCTTGATGACGTAGGGAAGGGTGCGCGCGCCGTCGACGATCTCGAACAGGAAGGTGAGGCCGGCGTGGCCGTCCGATTCGGCGAGTGAGCCGAGGCGTGCCTGGGCGCCGATCTCGTCGGCGATGAAGGCTTCGAGTCCGTGGCGGACCTCGTCGAGTTGCACGGTGTGGATCTCCCCTGAAGCTGGCGGTCGCTATTGTAGAGGCTGTCGCACGCGGCCGGACTGTCCGCTCCATCCTTGATCCGACGCCTTGCATCGGGCCGGTGGGCGGCTTAGCGTTGCCCCTTCCGCGCAGCCCGGGCGCCATGCCATGACGAATCGAATCCCCATTCTCCTGATCGCGGGCCTGCTGGCCTTGTTCGGCGGCGTCGGTCCCGCGTTGGCGGCCGCGGTCGGCGAAGTGACGGTGCTCAAGGGCAGCGCGACCCGGCTCGCCGCCGACGGCACCCGGACCACGCTCAGCCGTGGCGCGGCGGTGTTCGAGGACGACCTGCTCGAGACCGGCACGAAGTCCCTGCTCAGTGTGCGCTTCAAGGACGATACGCGTTTCAACCTCGGCCCGCGCACGCAGTTCCGCGTCGACCGCGTGGACGATGGCGACGACGGCCTGTTCAGCGCCGAGATCCTGCGCGGCGCTTTCCGCTTCGTCACCGGCCTCATATCCAAGCGCCGGCCGGGCGCCATGCGCGTGCGGACCGGCGTGGTCGCCACCATCGGCATCCGCGGGACCACGGTCGGCGGCGAGGTGGAGGGCGAGTCGGCCACCATCGTCCTGCTCGAGAGCGAGGACCAGGCGCCGTCCGCCATCGAGGTCGGCAACGACTACGGCAGCGTGGTCATCGACCAGGCCGGCTACGGCACGCGCGTGCCCGATGCCCACAGTCCGCCGTCGCCACCGCAGCGCATGCAGTTGCGCACGATCGAGAATCTCGTCCGCAACATCGCCAACATCCAGCGCATCGCCGTGCCACGCCCGGGTTTCCACTAGGCTGCAGGCCGCCAACGGCTGGCGTGGCCCGCGAGCGTAACCTATAATTTTTCTAATTTACCTGTCTAACCATCGGTATTTATTGATGAACAAGCTGAACAAGACCCTCCGGTTCCTGGTGGTTCCCGGATTACTGGCGGCGCTGTCGAATGTCGCCCTGGCACAGGTGTTCGAGGAATCGCACCACGAAGAAGACGTGGTCTGTGACCGCGAGAACTTCGCCAACTGCCTCAACGGCGTGTCGAGTTCGGTCACCAACGGTGCCGGTCTGCGCATGGACGCCGCGCGCATGAAGGACATCGCCAACGAGCGTCGCCGTCGCCAGCAGGCGGGCGGCGGTACGGCGACCGTCGGCCTGTTCGGGGCTGACCAGAGACTCGCCGCCGGCGACGACATGGGCGGCAGCGTGTTCGGCATGTGGGGCAGCTACTCGTACAACGACTTCGACTCCGACTTCCGCTTCGCCGGTCGCTCGCTGGGGTATGACGCCGATGCCCACAACGGGTTGTTCGGCATCGACCGCCTGTTCAACGAGCGCTTGCTGCTCGGCCTGGCCGTGGGTTACCAGTCGCTCGAAATCGATACCGTGTTCAACGGTGGCCAGCAGGACAGCGACGGTTACACCCTCGCGCCCTATGCCGCGTTGCTGCTGAACGCCAACTGGAGCATCGACGTTTCGGGCGGTTACACCTGGCTCGACAACGACCAGGACCGGGTATCCCCGGCGGACGGCAGCAACATCAGCGCGAGCTTCGATTCCGAGCGCTGGTTCATCGCCACCAACCTCAACTGGATGGCGGTGGTGCAGCAGTGGGTGCTGAGCGCCAAGGTCGGCTACCTGCACACCGACGAGGACCAGGACGCCTATCTCGAGAGTGGCAACGCGGCGAGCGCGGCGCTGCTGCGTACCGTGCTCAAGCGCAACATCGATCTCTCGCAGGTCGTGGCCGGCGGCGAAATCGCCTACTCGGCCGGGCTGTTCGAGCCGTTCTTCCGTGCCGAGTACCGCAACGACCTCAGCCGCGACGACGGTAATCGTGCCGGTGGTCTGCCGGGTGCGTTCACCGCACTGCAGCCGAACGATGACGACGAGGTTCAGCTCGGTGTCGGTTTGCGCTACTACACGAACTGGGGCGTGACCACGACCCTCGAGTACCAGCGCGTGGAAGGCCGTACGAGTTTCGACAGCGACTTGTTCATGTTCACCCTGCGCGCAGCGCTCTGAGCGCCCGTCACGATCGGGAGGCAGCGCCGCCTGCGGGCGGCGCCGTCGTGTCCGGGGGACGGCCGCTGCCGCCGGGGCCCGTTCCGCGCGGACAACGCAGCACGGTCAATGCGGTCGGCGCGCGCGGCGCGCCGCAGAGCGTAGCGCCGGCCCGCGGGCGTTCGGGGTGCATTTCCCGGACGCCGGCTCGGCGCTGCGTTTAGACCGTATCGAGAACCTGCTGGAGGCTGCCGCCGATGCGGTGGTCTCTGGCGGCCGCCCGCACGCTGCTCATCGTTTGCACTGCCCTGTATGCTGGGAGTGTCGCGGCGAGTACGCGGCGCATCGTTCGCCTTCACCAAGCACGCGGCCCCGTCGCCACGAGGAGCAGTCATTGGACTCGTTCGAGCACAACGCCTTCAAGCACATGATGAACGAGGTCGTCGATTACGGCAGTTGCTGCGAATGCGGCGCATGCGTGCTCGCCTGCCCGCACAACGTCATCGAGTACATCGACGGCAAGCCGCGCCAGACGGCCAAGGCGGATGCCCCGTTCGACTACTGCGGCGTGAGCGAAGGCGCGGGTTGCGACGTGTGCGCGACGGTGTGTCCGCGGCTGTGGCCACGCGAGCCGCACCTGCGCGACGTCGTGTTCGGCGAGGCGCGCGGCTACGAGGACATCTTCGGCGTGTTCCGCCACATTTTCGTCGCGCGGGCGAAGCGTGCGGACATCGCGGCCGCCGGCCAGGATGGTGGCGTGGTCACCGCGCTGCTGGCCTGGGCCCGCGCCAGCGGACGCATCGACGGTGCGGTGGTCGCCGCGGTCGGCGAGGGCGACCGGCCCTGTTTCCCGAGCCCCAAGGTCGTCACCACGGAGGCGGAAATCCGCGCCAGCGCGGG
Organism: Gammaproteobacteria bacterium; assembly: GCA_024235015.1. Classification (GTDB taxonomy): domain Bacteria; phylum Pseudomonadota; class Gammaproteobacteria; genus JACKNG01. Next base: position 646,620 of record JACKNG010000001.1, on the reverse strand, counting down.
CAGCTGGTACACCTACTGCCCCAACAACCTCGCCTTGCACGAGGTCGCGGAGCGTGACCTGCAACAGGTCGCCTTCGTCGGCGTTCCATGCCAGATCACGCCGCTGCGCAAGATGGCCCACATGGACCCGGCATTCCTCGTCACGGAGAAGAAGAAGCCGAAGATCGTGGCCCGCCAGCGTGGTTTCCTGCGTGACCCCGCGGCGCGGGTGGGGGTGAGCATCGGCCTGTTCTGCACCGAAGTGTTTCGCCCGGAACTGATGACCGAACGCATCGAGCAGCAGATGGGCATCCCGCTGCAGGACATACGCCAGTTCAACGTCAAGGGCGAGGTGCTGATCTACAAGCGCGACGGTGACGTCGCGCGCATTCCACTGGCGGAGGCGATGGCCGAGTACCAGCGCCCGGAATGCCGGCACTGCGGGGACTTCTCCGCCGAGCTCGCCGACATTGCCTGCGGCGGGGTCGGTACCGATCGTGCAACCATCGTCGTCATCAGGACCGCGCGCGGCGAAGCGCTGTGGCGCGAGTTCGAGGCGGCCGGCGAAGTCGAAGTCGAGCCGATCGCGCAGAACAAGCGCGCCTGGAACATCCTGCTGCGGCTCGCCCGGCGCCAGCGCGAGCGCGTTCCGCCCGGCCCGCCGCGTGCCGGCACCGCGACAGGAGGTCAATACGTACCGGCCGTCGACGCCGCCCAGGTCACTGCCCGCCTGGCCGCGGGGCGCAAGGACCCGGCCGAAACCACGGCCGGCCTGGACGCGGCCTACGCCGGCGAGGCGCGCCAGAGCGGCGCCATCAGCTACATCGCCGGCCAGGCCATCCCCGGCGATCCGGGTGAGCCCGAGCCGGGCCAGAAGCGTGGGTTGCCGCCGCCGCTCGCGGCGACGGCGGGCGGCGATTCACCCGCGCGGCGGTCGGAATGAGCCTCGCAGCGAACCGCAGCCGGACGGTCGCGGTCTGAACGACCAGTGGGCTGCGACGACGGGATATGCGGCCGCGTTATATTCTGCAGAGTTATATAGTTATTCGATATTGATATATATCGAATCAACCGCTAACTTGTTCACCGGGATGCGCCGCGTGGCGGGCAACCGGGAAGGGGAGAGACGCACGTGGCGAGCTTGCGCCGGGTAACGATGGGACTGGTCTGTGGCCTGCTGGCCGCGGCGGCCACGGCCGCGCCGGTCGCCTACGTCGTCGAGGACTACCGTATTGCCGCCCCCCTGACAGCGACGCCGGGCGACGCCGTGCGCGGCGAGGAAATCGCGACCACCCGCGCGCTCGGCAACTGCCTCACCTGCCACGTGCTGCCCGGCGACTACGAATTCCCGGGAACGACCGGCCCGACCCTGGTCGGCGTCGCGCGCCGCCTCGATGCCGGGCAGCTGCGGCTGCGCCTGGTCGACCCCAAGCAGATCAATCCCTACACCATGATGCCCGCTTATTTCCGCACCACCGGGCTGTACCGCGTGGCGCCGGAATACGTCGGCAAACCGATCCTCAGCGCTCAGCAGGTGGAAGACGTGCTCGCCTACCTGCTCACCCTGCGGTAAGCCCCCTGACACCCGCGCGCGTTCCCCAACCGGAGGTTCCAGGTATGCACGATTCGACATCCCGGCAATCCCTCGAGCGCCCCAACGGCTGCAATCGCCGCGAGTGGTTGCGCCAGGCGGCGATCGCCTGTGGCCTGCTGCTGCCGGGCATTGCGCTGGCCGACGACAAGGCGATGGCGGCGATCGAGACCTTGGTCGCCGGGCGCGATACCAGCGCCGGCGAACTCAAGCTGACGACCCCGGCGATTGCCGAGAACGGCAACACCGTGCCGATCTCGGTCGAGGCCGGCGGCCGTTTCAGCGCCGAGCGTTACGTCAAGAGCATCCACGTGTTCGCGCCGGAAAACCCGGTGCCCGAGGTGGTCACGTTCGAATTCACGCCCCGGAGCGGATTCGCGCGGGCCGCGACCCGCATCCGCCTGGCCAAGACCCAGGACGTCATCGCCATCGCCGAGCTGTCCGACGGCAGCGTCTGGCGTACGGCTAACGAGGTCAAGGTCACCATCGGCGGCTGCGGCGGCTGAGCAGAGGACGAGTCATCATGGACAAGCCACGCGTCAAGGTACCCAAGAAGGTCAAGGCCGGTGAGCCGTTCGAGGTCAAGGCCCTCATTTCGCACAAGATGGAATCCGGGCAGCGCACGGACGAGGCCACGGGGCAGAAGATCCCGCGCATGATCATCAACACCTTCACCGCCAAGCTCGACGGCGAAGTGGTGTTCAGCGCCAGGTTCTACCCCGCGGTGTCGGCCAATCCCTACCTCGCGTTCTGGGTCGTCGCCGACAAGAGCGGCGAACTCGAATTCACCTGGGTCGACGACAGCGGTGACAGCGCGACGGCCAAGAAGACGATCGAGGTCAGCTGATGCGCACCGCGCTGTTCGCGGTGAGCGCCGTCGTCGCCGTCCTCCGGCTGCCGGCTGCCGTCGCCGCGGACGCAGCTGAGGACTGGGGCCCGTACGCGCTGGAGGATGGCCGCCGCAGCGGCTACACCTACGCGGCGTCCGAGACCCGCGCCATGCAGGACGACGAGTTCGAGAACTCGGGCTACATCTGGGTCGAGAAGGGCGCGGAGCTGTGGGACGAGGCCGACGGCAGCGTCGGCCAGGCGTGCAGCGATTGTCACGGCGACGCGCCCGAATCCATGCGCGGGGTCGGCGCGCGTTACCCCGTGTTCGCACCAGAGCGCGAGAAGCTCATCAACCTCGAACAACGCATCAACCAGTGCCGCACCGAACGCATGGGGGCGGAACCCTGGACGTGGGAGTCCGAGCCGCTGCTCGCCATGACGACCTACGTGCGCCACCAGTCGCAAGGCATGCCGGTCAGCCCGGTCATCGACGGTCCGGCGGCGCCGTTCTTCGAGACCGGCAAGGCCTTCTACGAGAAGCGCCGCGGCCAGCTCGATCTCGCCTGCGTGCATTGCCACGAGATGAACGCCGGTAACATGCTGCGTGCGCAGCGCCTGTCGCAGGGCATGTCCAACGGCTTCCCGACTTATCGCCTCAAGTGGCAGACCATCGGCTCCTTGCATCGACGCATCCGCGGCTGCAACGAAGACGTGCGCGCCGAGACCTACGCGCCGGGCTCGGACGAGTACGTCAACCTCGAGCTCTACCTCGCCTGGCGCGCGCGTGGCCTGCCGGTGGAGACGCCGGCGGTGCGCAACTGATGCTCGAACGGCGCCATTTCCTGCAGCTCGCACTGGCGCTCGGCGCGGGTGGTCCGCTGTTCGCCAACCCGCTGCGTAGCTTCGCCCAACAGGGTCTGAACCAGGCCGACCTGCTCGCTTTCGAACCGCTGGGCCAGGTGACCCTGCTGCACCTCACCGATCTGCATGCCCAACTCGTGCCGGTGTGGTTCCGCGAGCCCTCGATCAACGTCGGCGTTGGCGAAGTCGCCGGCCTGCCGCCCCACATCACCGGGCGCGCCTTTCTCGAGCATTACGGCATCGAGCCGGGCAGCGCCCTGGCCTATGCCACGGCGAGCACCGATTTCACCGCGCTGGCACGGAGTTACGGCCGCGTCGGCGGCCTCGATCGCATCGCCACCCTGGTTCGTGCGATTCGCGGCGAACGCCCGGGCAACACCCTGCTGCTCGACGGCGGTGATACCTGGCAGGGTTCCTACACCGCCCTCGAAACACGCGGCGCGGACATGGTGCGGGCGATGAACGCCCTCGGCGTCGATGCCATGACCGCGCACTGGGAATTCACCTACGGTGACGAGCGCGTCAACGAGCTGATCGAGGAACTCGATTTCCCACTGCTCGCCGCCAACGTCTTCGACACCGAGTGGGACGAACCGGTGTTCGAATCGACCGCCTACTTCGAGCGCGGCGGGGTCAAGGTGGCGGTCATCGGCCAGGCCTTCCCGTACACGCCGATCGCCAACCCGCGTTACAAGATACCCACCTGGTCGTTCGGCGTGCGCGAGGAGGCCATGGCGGCGGCGGTCGAAGCGGCCCGCGCGGAAGGCGCCGGCCTCGTCGTCGTCCTCAGCCACAACGGTTTCGACGTCGACCGCAAGATGGCCGCACGCGTGCCCGGCATCGACGTCATCCTCACCGGCCACACCCACGATGCGTTACCGGCGGTGGTCGAGGTCGGCAAGACCCTGCTGGTCGCGTCGGGCTCGCACGGCAAGTTCCTGTCGCGCGTGGATCTCGATGTCGGTGCGGACGGCGTCAAGGACTATCGCTACCGCCTCATCCCGGTGTTCGCCGATGCCATCGCGCCGGATGCCGAGATGGCCGCGGTGGTCGCAGCCATCCGCGCGCCGCACCTCGAACAGCTCGGCCGCGAGCTCGCGCGCAGCGCATCGCTTCTCTATCGCCGCGGCAATCTCAACGGTACCTTCGACGACCTCATCTGCCAGTCGCTGATGGAACGGCGCGATGCCGAGATCGCCCTCTCACCCGGCTTCCGCTGGGGGGCGAGCGTGCTGCCGGGCGAGGCCATCACCGCCGAGGACGTCTACAACCAGACCGCCATCACCTATCCCGAGGCCTATCGCAGCGAGATGAGCGGGGCGCAGTTGAAGGCCATTCTCGAGGACGTCGCCGACAACCTGTTCAATCCCGACCCCTACTACCAGCAAGGCGGCGACATGGTACGCGTCGGCGGGATCGGCTTCGACCTGCGCGTTGCCGCCGCGCGCGGCCGGCGCATCGAGAACCTGCGCCGCCTGTCCGATGGCGAACCGCTGGATGCCGGCCGCAACTACGTCGTCACCGGCTGGGCCTCGGTCAACCCGGGGGTCGAGGGACCACCGGTCTACGATCTCGTGCGTGACTACCTGGCCGAACGCGACGAGGTTACCGTTACGCCCAACGAGGCGGTGAAACTGGTCTGAAGAGGGGGAGCCATGCAGCGTGCCATCCTGGCCTTGATGATGATCGGACTGCTCGGCGGCGGTGAGGTGACGGCCGACGATGATCCACCCACCTTCGTCACCCGCTCCCTGACCCCGGCCGTGGCCTACCGTCTCGCCCACGCCACCCAGGATGCCTGCCGCGCCCGCGACTACCAGGTCACGGTGGCGGTGGTCGATCGCGCCGGCCTGCCCCAGGTCGCGCTGCGCGACCAGCTCGCCGGCAACTTCACCTGGGATATCGCCCTGGCCAAGGCGCGCACCGCGGCCGGCTTCCGCCAGCCCACGCTCGATCTCGGCCGGGCCATGGTCGATCGCCCCGAACTCGGTGTCCTCCACCAGGTCGACGACATGATGATGGTCGGCGGTGGTGTGCCGATCGAGTACCAGGGCGTCGTCATCGGCGCGGTCGGCGTGTCCGGCGCGCCAACGCCCCAGGCCGATCACGACTGCGCGCGGGCCGGGCTCGAAGCGGTCGCCGACGCCTTGCTCTTCTGACCCTTGGCTCGCCGCGCGAGAGCGCTGCGGCGATTCTCGGATTCTTTATTTCCCGACCACCAGCCGGCGCCGGACGTCGGGGCGGTTTCGTGAAGCGATTCGAACTAATTCCGGCCCTGCCCCTGGCCCTCGACGGCCGGTTCGCGGGGTGCGGTTGGAGCCGCTGCAAAATGTCAGAATATTTTAAAAAAAACGAAAATGAAGGCCTCGATCTGGGTTAAATGGCCTTATAAAACATCTCGATACGAAAGAGGGCGCGGGAGGTGCAATTCCCCTGTTCGCGTACTCCGGTCACCGGCACCATCAACCGGCACCGCTCGGAATCCGGCGCAACGCTGCGATGACGCGCTCCGGCACCTCTGCCGGCTGCTCCGAACTCGCGCTCAGCGGCAGGCTGTCGCTGAGCCCGCCGAAGCGCGCCGCGACCGCGGACGCCAGCTCGTCATGCTGCGCTACCGCGGCACACGCCTGCAGCAGATCGTCCGGCACCTCGGCCGCGAGCGCATCCCAGCGACCCTCCTTGGTCATCACGTTGAGGCGCTCACCGAGATCCCGCATGCCGCAGGATTCCAGCACCGGCCAGTAGGCCGGGGTCGAACCGTAGAAGCCGATGCGCTGGCGCACCCACTCGGCGTGGCGCCGAACTTCATCGTCGTCGGCGCCGGTGGCGACGAAGCCGCCGCCGACGATCTCGAAATCCTCGCGGTTGCGCCCGCTGCGCGCGAAGCCGGCGGCGAGCGCCGGCAGCACGGTCTGCTCGATGTAGGGGCGGGTACAGAAGGGATGCAGGATGACGCCGTCGGCGACCTCGCCGGCGAGTTTGAGCATCGCCGGGCCGACCGCGGCGAGCAGGATGCGCGGCGGCGGCAGGTCCATCGGCTCGGGGCGGAAGTTGGGCGGCATCAGGGTGAAGCGGTAGTGCTCGCCCTCGTAGCGCAGCTCGCCACCGCCCTGCCAGGCCTGCCAGATGGCGCGCAGGGATTGCACGTACTCGCGCAGCCGCGGCACCGGCGCGCTCCACGGTACGCTGAAGCGTTTCTCGTTGTGCGCCCTGATCTGCGGGCCGAGGCCGAGGGTGAAGCGCCCGCCCGAGCTGCGCTGCAGGTCCCAGCCGATGTTGGCGAGGGACATCGGCGAGCGCAGGAAGGCGATGGCGACGCCGGTGACGAGTTCGATGCGCCGGGTGGCGGTGGCGGCCACCGCCAGGGGCAGGAAGGGATCGTGGCGGTTCTCCAGGGTGGTGATGCCGTCGTAGCCGGCGGTCTCGGCGGCGACGGCGTCGGCGCGGCTGGCGTTGAGGTCGTGCTGGGCGATGGTGTTGAGGATGCGCATGCGGATCTCCGGGGCAGTGCAGCGGCGCTCTGGTGTCACCGCCGACTGTGGCAACATACCGCAAGGTTCATCGCACGGGGGAGGAGTTGTCGATGCGTACCGAGCACGTAGCACGAGGCGGCGTGTCTGCCGCGATCCTGGCCGGGGCCCTGTTCGCCGCGCCGCTGGCGGCACACGAGGACGAGGGCACGCCGCATGACCAGGCCATCTGGACCTGGGCGCCCGAGCAGATCGTCGACAAGGTCGACGAAGTCCGCGCCGGGCGCGACCTCACGCCGAAAGTCTGGCCGGACGGCGCCCGGGTCGCGGTCAGCATCTCCTTCGATTTCGACACCGAGCCGGTCTGGATCGGCTTCCAGGAGCAGTCGAGCCCGTCCTACATGTCGCGCGGTGAGTACGGCGCGCGGGTCGGCATCCCGCGCATCCTGAAACTGCTCGACAAGCACGCCATCCCGGCGACTTTCTTCGTCCCGGCCATGACCATGGAACTGCACCCCGAGGCCACGCGCCTGCTGCGCGACCATCCGCGGGTCGAAATCGGTTTCCATTCCTACGTGCACGAGAATCCCATGCGCCTGACCTCGGTCGAGGAGCGCCAGGTCTACGCCCGCGCCATGGCCATCTTCGAGAAGCACATCGGGCGCAAACCGGTCGGATTCCGCTCGGCGGCCTGGGACCTGACCGAGTCCACCGTGTCCATCGTCAAGGAGATGGGCTTCCTCTACGAGAGCTCGATGATGGCCGACGATCGTCCCTACGAGCTCAAGGTGAACGGCAAGGACACCGGGCTCGTCGAGCTGCCGGTCGAGTGGATCCTCGACGACTGGCCGCTGTTCCAGATCTCCTGGCCGGCCAAGCACGTCGCGGCGCGCAACGCCGAGGACGTCTACTCGATCTGGAAGGACGAATTCGACGTCGCCTACGAGGAAGGCACCATGTACATCCTCACCACCCACCCGCAGGTGATCGGCCACCGCTACCGTGCGGCCATGCTCGACCGCCTCATCGCCTACATGAAGTCCAAGCCCGGCGTGTGGTTCGCCACCCACGAGGAGATCGCGCGCTACGTCCAGGCGCAGGCCGCACCATGACGGCGACCGTCGTCGAGCACTACTTCGACTACAAGAGCCCCTATGCCTACCTCGCCCAGGCCGCCAGCTGGCGGCTGGGCGCGGAGCCCGGGGTCACGCTCGAATGGCGGCCCTATACCCTGCAGATCCCGAAGTACCTCGGCGCCGCCGAACTCGCCGCCGACGGCAGCGACACCGTCGGCACGCGCAACGATCACCAGTGGCGGCGGGTGCGTTACGCCTACATGGACTGCCGCCGCGAGGCCAACCGGCGCGGCTTGACCATCCGTGGCCCGCGCAAGATCTTCGACTCCGTGCCCGCCCACGTCGCCTTCCTGTGGGTGAGTGAACAGGGTGAGTGGCGGCGCTTCCACGACGCCGTGTTCGAACGCTTCTGGCGTCGCGAGCTGGACATCGAGGACGCTGCCGTGCTGACCGCCCTGATGCGCGAACTCGGTTACGCCGACGCCGGTTTCGAGGCCTACCTGGAAGGGCCCGGACGGGCACGCCACGACGCCATCCAGGCGCAGGCGGAGGCCGTCGGCGTGTTCGGGGTGCCGTCCTGGCGGGTCGGCGAGGAACTCTTCTGGGGGCTGGAACGCCTGCCCCGGGTGTACGAACTGCTCGGGCGACCTGTGCCGCCCGAGGAGACCTGAGAGGGTTTCTAGATTTTCTCTATTTTATTTTAATAATTAAATAGATAGAGAAAAAATTTCGACTGCTTTCGAGCCGGACGACGCCCTGGCACACGGCCGGGCGCCGTCGCGCCGCACGTTCAGGCCGCCGCCGACAGGCTGGCCTTGCGCACCGCCGGGATGATGTCGGTGCCGAGCAGCTCCATCGCCGAGAGCACCTTGGCGTTCTCGAGACCGCCGATGCGCGTCCAGCACAGCAGTTCGTCGAAGCCGAAATCCCGGGCCATGGTGAGCAGCTTCTCGGTGCAGTACTCGGGCTCGCCGCAGATCACCGAGGTGCCGTCGACGATGTCCTCGAACTTGAGCGAGGCGGCGAGGTCGCGTGCCTCGCCGTAACCCTCGTAGCCGGCCACGTCCTGCTGCCCCTTGGGCGGCGCGACGTACTTGGCGATGGTGTGGTAGTACCAGTCGACGCGCGGGCCGAAGGTCTTGCGCGCCGCCTCGCGGGTCTTGCCCGGGTAGACCATGACCAGGCAGGCGATCTTGCCGCCGTCCGGATCGAGGCCGGCCTCGGCACGGCCGCGCTTGTAGTCGGCCAGTCCCTGGCGCGCCGCTTCGGGGGTGAGGCCGAACACCGTCGACATCATGACGTCGTAGCCCTGGCGTCCGGCCACCTCGAACGTGCCCGGCGACAGGCAGGCCATGTAGATCGGCGGGTGCGGCTGCTGCAGCGGCTTGGGCCGTACGCAGATGTCGTCGAACTGCCAGAACTGGCCCTGGTAGCTGAAGCGATCCTCGGTCCAGCACTTCTTGATGATGTCCAGGCTCTCGAAGAACATCTCGCGCGACTTCGTCTGGTCGAGGCCGAAACCCTTGTACTCGGTCGGCTGGTAACCACGGCCGACGCCGAAATCGACCCGGCCGTCGCTCATCAGGTCGATGAAGGCGAAATCCTCCGCCACCCGCACCGGGTGATGGAACGGCAGGATGACGATGCCGGTGCCGAGACGAATGCGCGAGGTGCGCGCCGCTACGGCCGCCAGCGAGACCTGCGGCGACGCGCAGTACCCGTATTCGGAGAAGTGATGCTCGGCCGGCCATACCGAGTCGTAACCGAGGCGCTCGGCCTCGATCATGAGCTCGATCTGGTTCTTCACCACTTCGTGCTCGGTATGGCCGACGGGATTTTCGAACAGATGCAACATGCCCAGTTTCATGATGACCTCCCGGCGCCGTTCGCGCCCCTGGTTCCTGGTTGGCTGTCGTCGTTCAATGGTCACGCTCGATCTGACTGCGGCGGGCGGCGCCGTGGTTGATCTCGATCAAGCTTGCGGTGCGGGCGCGGGCTGGGGCGCACGGCGGTGTACGGCACCGGCGTCAGCCTCTACACTGCGCCCCATGAAAATCGCCAGCGTCCGTCCCCAGGACTGTCTCGACCCGACCCGGATCGTCGATTCCGACCATCCGGCGGTCGTCGCCTACGCCAACGAGCATGCGGTCGGCGACGACGATGTCGAATGCGCGGTGTCGCTCTACTACGCCGTGCGTGACGGCATCCGCTACGACGGATACGGCATCGAGTTGAGCGAGCGCGGCCTGTCGGCGAGCCGCGCGCTGGAAATAGGCCGTGGCTGGTGCGTGAGCAAGGCTGCACTGCTCGCCGCCTGCTGCCGCGCGGTCGGCATTCCCGCCGCGCTCGGTTATGCCGACGTGCGCAATCACCTCTCCACCGAGCGCATGCGCCAGACCATGCAGACCGATGTCTTCTACTGGCACGGCTACACCGCGATCTGGCTCGACGAGCGTTGGGTCAAGTCGACCCCGGCGTTCAACCGCGAACTGTGCGAGAAGTTCCGCATCCGCACCCTCGAGTTCGACGGCAGCGAGGATTCCATCTACCACCCCTACGATCTCGACGGTCGCCAGCACATGGAATACCTCGCCTACCGCGGCGAGTTCGCCGACGTGCCGCTGGCACGCATCCAGGACGACTTCCGTCGCCACTATCCCCATCTCTCCAAGGGCCTCGGCGAGGCCGATTTCGACCGCGAGGTCGATGCCGAGACCGCCGGCCGCTGAGGATCCTGAGCCGGGCGCTCAGCCGTCCAGCTCGCCGAGCAGCGCGAGGGCTTCCTCGAACCAGGCCAGCGCCGCGGCGTTGGTCAGCAGGCCCTTGCGCAGGGTCAGGTGCATCAGGCGCAGTTCCGGCGCCAGCTTGTCCGCATCGTCGAAATAGCGCGCCTCGATGGCCTCGTACTCGGCCTGGCGTTGCACGCAGGCTGCCTGGTGACGCTCGACCTCGGCGCGCAGGTCGCCCGGCCCGGCGTGGGTGCCGGCGTAGAGGCGGACCAGCAGCTCGTCCTTGACCACCGGCGGCGCGGCCGGCGTCGTCATCCAGGCACGCAAGGCGTCGCGGCCCCGTGCGGTCAATCCGTAGACCTTGCGCGCCGGCTTGCCGGCCTGATCGATGGTTTCGAATTCCACCGCCCCGTCCTCGGCGAGGCGGCCCAGCTCGCGGTAGATCTGCTGGTGCGAGGCCTGCCAGAAGTAACCGACGCCGCGGTCGAAGGCGCGTGCGATCTCGTAACCGGTCTGGGCCCGGTTGCCGAGCGAGGCGAGGATGGCGTAGCGCAGGGACATGGCCGCCTTGACTCCGGATCTGCTTGGGCTAATTTTCTGCAACTATGAGCATATGCGCTTAGTTGCAATCACCGGACTGTAATCGACGCGCGCAAGCAGGAGAGGTCCATGGATGCCAAAGTCAGCACCCTCGCCGACACCGCCCTGGCCGGGCTCGAACGGCTCGGCCAGTCGGCCGCGGAATGCGAATTCGAGCCCGCCGTCGAAGGGCGCCTGCCGCCAGACCTGCGCGGCACCCTCTACCGCAACGGCCCGGGGCTGTTCGAGCGCGGCGGCGCGCGCAAGCGCCACCTGCTCGACGGCGACGGCTACGTGCAGGCGCTCGCGCTCGGCGATGGCGCGCCGCGCTACCGCGCGCGTTTCGTCGCCACCGACAAGTACCGCGCCGAGCAGGCCGCCGGCCGCTATCTCTACCCGACCTGGTCGACCCGGGTACCCGGCAACTGGCTGCGTAACGTCGGCAACCGCATCCGCACCCAGGCCGGCGTCGCCGTGGTCATGCGCGGCGGCCGCCTGCTCGCCTTCGACGACGCCGGCCAGCCCTGGGAACTCGACCCGGACAACCTCGCGACCCTCGGCGAGGCGGTGCTCGACGGCAGCGTGCGCCTGCCGTCGTACAACGCCCACAGCCGCATCGACGGCCGCAACGGCGACTGGATCCTGTTCGGCCAGACCTACGGCCGGCACACCACGGCCCACGTCGCGGTCGTGCCGCGCGACGGGCGGGGCGCGGTGCGCTACAGCGTTGCGCTGGGCCGCTCGACCTACCTGCACGACTTCTTCGTCAGCGGGCGGCACGTGGTGTTCCTGGTTCACGCCCTCGACTTCGCGCCGTTCGGCATGCTGGCAGGGCTGCGCAGTTTCATCGACTCGCTGAGCTGGCAGCCGCGCCTGGGCAACCTCGCGATCGTGGTCGAGCGTGCCAGCGGGCGCGAAGTGGGCCGCTTCGAGGCGCCGCCGGCCTTCATGTGGCACGCGCTCAACGCCTACGACGAGGGTGATGCCATCGTCGCCGACTTCGTCGGTTACGACGAGCCCGACCACTTCATCGGTGACGACGCCGAGTTCTTCGCCGTCATGCAGGGTCGCCAGGGGGTGGCCGCGGCGCCCGGCACGTTGCGGCGTTACCGCATCGACCTCGCGCGGCGGCGGCTCGACGAGACCACCCTGGCCGGCGGCTACCACGAGTTTCCGCTCACCGTGCCCGGCGCGAACTGCCAGCGTCATGCCGTCGGCTACTTCACCCACGGCACGCGGGCCGGGACCAACCTGCACAGCGCGGTGCGGGCGATCGATTTCGAGCACGAGCGCGACGACTGCTTCGACTTCGGACCGCACTGCCATGTCGGCGAGGCGGTGCCGGCCGGCGAGCGCGCAGGCCGCGCGGCCTGGTTGCTATGCCTGGTGCTCGACGGCGCGGCGGGCCGGACCCACGTCGCCGTGCTCGATGCCGCGCGGCTGGCCGACGGCCCGGTCGCGCGCCTCGATCTCGGCCACGCCGTGCCGCTCAGCTTCCACGGTTGCTGGCGGCCGGCCTGACGGCCGCTGCCCTCACTCGGCGCCGGCGTTGGGGAAGTAGAGCTGTTCGCCGTCGCGGCGGAAGGCGGCGATGGCGGCCTGGCCGGCGTCGCCGAGCATCCAGTCGATGAACGCCTGCGCCGCGGCGGCCTTGACCTGCGGGTGGCGGGCGGGGTCGACGAGGATCAGGCTGTACTGGTTGAACAGTGCCGGGTCACCCCGGTAGAGGACGCGCAGGCCGCCCTTGTCGCGCTGCGCAATCCAGCTCGCGCGGTCGCTCAGGGTGTAGCCGCCGAGTTCGGCGGCGACCTGCAGGGTGCGCCCCATGCCGCTGCCGGTGTCGCGGTACCAGGTGTCGTGTGCGCCGTCCGGCTGCGCACCGGCGGCTTTCCACAGGGCACGCTCGCGCTGGTGGGTGCCGCTGTCGTCGCCGCGCGAGACGAACAGCGCGCCGCGCGCGGCGATGCGCGCGAAGGCGTCGGCCGCGCCACTGGCCGCGGCGACCCCGGCCGGGTCGGCGGCCGGGCCGACGATGACGAACTCGTTGTACATCACCGGGTGGCGGGCGACACCGTGGCCGGCGGCAATGAAGGCCTCCTCGGCCGCGCGGGCGTGGACCAGCACCACGTCGCCGTTGCCGTCGGCGGCGTTGCGCAGCGCCTGGCCGGTACCCACCGCGACCACCCGGACCTCGATGCCGCTGGCAGCTTCGAAGCGCGGCAGGAGGTCGTCGAACAGCCCCGAGACCTGGGTCGAGGTGGTCGACTGGAGCAGGATGTGCGTGTCATCGGCCGCGGCCGGGGCGCTGCCGATGGCGCAGGCGACGAGGACGATCAGGGCACGGCAGGCCAGGCGGGACAATGCGCGTGTGGCCATGGCGGGAAACCTCCTGTCGGGCGGTGCGGGTAGGGCGGGTGCGTGCTGCCGCGCCGGCGCTTCAGGATAACGCGTGTCCCCCGGCCGGTGCGCACGCCGCGGCGCGTGCACCGGCGCCTCGTCAGGCGTGGCTCAGACGAGCACCTGGCGCATGGCGTCGACGAAGTAGTCGACGTTGGCGCCGTTGACCCCGGCGACGTTGATGCGGCTCGAGTCGACCATGTAGATGCCGAACTCGTCTTTCAGGCGCTGCACCTGGGCCGGGCTGATGCCGAGGAAGGAGAACATGCCGCGCTGCTCGCGGATGAAGCCGAAGTCCTGGCCGGTCGCCGCGCCGAGGCGCTCGGCGAGGAGATCGCGCAGGCCGTTGATGCGCTCGCGCATGCCGTTCAGCTCGTCGACCCAGGACGCGCGCAGGGCCTCGTCGTTCATCACGATCTCGACGATGGCCGCGCCGTGGGCCGGCGGCATGGAGTAGATGCCGCGGACCACGCTGCCGAGCTGGCTCTGCACGATGGCGGTCTGCTGCGTCGAGGGGCTGACGATCTGCAATGCGCCGACGCGCTCGCGGTAAAGACCGAAATTCTTCGAATAGGAACTGGCGACGATCAGCTCGGGGCAGGCCTCGCCGAGGATGCGCACGCCGGCGGCGTCTTCCTCGATGCCGTCGCCCAGGCCCTGGTAGGCGAGGTCGATGAAGGGGGTGAAGCCGCGCTCGTTGGCGAGCCTGGCCACGGCGTGCCAGTGCTCGGCCTTGAGATCGACCCCGGACGGGTTGTGGCAGCAGCCGTGCAGCAGCACGACGTCGCCGGCCGGCACCTCGGCCAGCGCCGCCAGCATGCCGTCGGCGTCGAGGCTGTGGCTGGCCTTGGCGTAGTAGGCGTATTCCTGGATGGCCAGCCCGGCGTTGCCGAGCAGCGGGACGTGGTTGGCCCAGGTCGGGCTGCTGACCCAGATGGTGGTCGCCGGGCGCGCCCGCTTGATCAGTTCCGCGCCGACGCGCAGCGCGCCGCAGCCGCCCGGGGTCTGCACCCCGGCGACGCGCTTGTCGCGCAGCACCGCGTGCCCGGCGCCGAACATCAGGGCGCGGGCGACGTCGTTGAACTCAGGGGTACCGGGCGGGCCGATGTAGGACTTGGTCGTCTCGCTCGCGAAGCGGCGCTGCTCGGCCTCGCCGACGCATTTCATGATCGGCGTGTCGCCGGCCTCGTCGCGGTAGACGCCGACGCCGAGATCGATTTTCTGCGCGCGGGCATCCTCGCGGAACGCGGCCATCAGGCCGAGGATGGGATCGGGGCTCAACGGTTCGAGTGCTTCAAACATGCGGGCGGACGACTCCGGGCAAACGTCACGGAAAAGGGCTTTCGGAACGGCGCGCGACTATAGCACAGGGGCCGTCGCGGACGCAGAGGGCGACGCTCGTTTCAGCGCTCGAAGCAGTGTGCGCGGGCGGCGGCGCGACGCAGGGCGGTCAGCTCGTCGAGCTCGGCATGGCGGCCACGTTCGGCGGTGGTGGCGGCGACGGCGCGGTAGGGCAGGAAGTAGAAAGCCGGGGTCCACATCGTGCCGATGACGACGGCGGCGACGTGGCGCGGTTCGTCCCAGAACGCGGGGGCGCGATCGAGGCCGGCGTGGAACAGGGCGAGGCGGCGCTCGTAGAGCGCGGCGCAGTCCTGTTCGGCGACGCTCGGCAACTGCGGCCGGCCGGGGCCGGTGAGCAGGTCGCCGGCATCGGCCAGGCGTGCGCGGGCGAAGGCCTTGGCCTGGGCGGCGGTCAGTACCGGGGTGTCGGCGTGGCCGGGCAGGGCGAACAGCAGCAGGATCGTGACGAGCAGGGCGCGCATGGCGGTACCGGGTCGGGTGCTTCCAGGGATGTCGGCCGTGGCCGGGGCGGACTTGAACCGTGCCGCCGCAAACGACGACGGCGGCCCGCAGGCCGCCGTCGCGTGGCGCCGCAGGCGCCGGGAACCGGGTGATCGCTCAGGGCGCCGGTTCGATGTAGAGGAAGGACAGGCCGCCCGAAGCGCCGATGCCGGTGCTGGACTCGAGCGCGAGCGGCTGCAGGCCGATGTTCTTCGCACCACCGCCGACCAGGGCCTTGGCGCCGAGGCCGAGACCGGCCGCGGCCGACAGCTCGCCACCGACGTACTTGCCGCCGAGGGCCTTGGCGCCGGGGCGCACGTCTTCGGACGCGGCGATGACGGTGAAGGCCATCTTCTCGTCCTGCTTGAAGCTGAGGTCGAGGCCGAGCGCGATGCCGGTCTCACCGACGTACTCCTCGGTCTGGCCACCCTTGGCATAGACGCACTTGACGTCGGCGGTGGAGCGGATCAGCAGGTTCAAGCGCGAGCCCGGCACGACCGAGCAGGTCAGCACGCCGACTTCGAGGCCGCCTTCGGCCTGGGCCTGCCCCAGGGGGGCGCCGGCGCAGGCGGCGGCCAAGGCGATTGCGAGTACTTTGCCTGATTTCATGAATGTTCCCTCTAGCTAGTTTTCCAATGGATGTCCGTAACGGGGCTCCGACCACGCGCCAGGCGCGTTGTGGCGAACGATTCTGGCAATGGCTTGTGCAGAAAGTCCACTGGTCGCATCACGGATCCTGAGGTTTATCGGACACGCGGCCAAATGATTGAGCCCGCTCGAGGCCGGTTGCGGGGCGCGCCGGGCGAGCCCGTTGTCAGGATGGTGATAATACTGTTTATATATACAGTATAAAAAAAGGAGGCCGGAACCGGCCGTACCGTCGCCCATGCAACGCCCACCAACACCCGCTTACGCCGAACTCCAGTGCCTGAGCAACTTCTCCTTCCTGCGCGGTGCCTCGCATCCCGAGGAGCTGGTGCAGACCGCGGCTGCGCACGGCTACCGCGCGCTCGCGCTGACCGACGAGTGCAGCTTCGCCGGTCTCGTACGTGCCCACGTCGCGGCGCAGGCATGCGATCTGAAGCTCATCGCCGGCACCCGGGTCGAACTCGACGACGGCACCCGGCTCACCCTGCTCGCCGACGACCTCGCCGCCTACCGCGCCATCGCCGCCCTGATCACCTGCGGGCGCCGCCGCCAGGCCAAGGGGCGTTACGCCCTCGATGCGCACGACATCGAACGCCTCGCCCACGGCCTGGTGCTGTGGACGCCGCGTCCGCACGGCGACGAGACGGCGCGCGCGGCCTGGCTGGCGCGGCACTTCCGCGGCCGCGCCTGGATCGCGCTCGGCCTCTTCTACAGCGGGGTCGACGGCCGCCTGCTGGCCCGCGCGCGCGCCCTGGCCGCGGCCCACGGCCTGCCGCTGACCGCCGCCGGCGATGTCCACATGCACGATTTCCGGCGCCAGCCGCTGCTCGACACCCTGACCGCGATCCGCCTGCGCACCACGGTGATGGCGGCCGGGTTCGCGCTCTTTCCCAATGCCGAGCGCTACCTGCGCCCGCGCCAGCGCCTGGCGCGCATCTACCCGCCGGAGCTGCTGGCCGAGAGCGTGGCCATCGCCGCGCGCTGCGACTTCAACCTCGACCAGCTCCATTACACCTACCCGCGCGAGCTGGTGCCGGCGGGGCGCACGCCGGCCGCGCACCTGCGCGCCCTGACCGCGGCCGGCATGGCCGCGCGCTGGCCGGGCGGGGCGCCGGCGCGGGTACGCGATCTCGTCGAACACGAACTCGGCCTCATCGGCGAACTCGGTTACGAGGCCTTCTTTCTCACCGTGCACGACATCGTGCTGTTCGCGCGCAGCCGCGGCATCCTGTGCCAGGGCCGTGGCTCGGCGGCCAACTCGGCGGTGTGCTACTGCCTCGGCATCACCGAGGTCGACCCGGCGCGCATGGAGATGCTGTTCGAGCGCTTCATCTCCAAGGAGCGCGGCGAGCCACCCGACATCGACGTCGATTTCGAGCACCAGCGGCGCGAGGAGGTCATCCAGTACGTCTACGCCAAGTACGGGCGCGAGCGCGCCGCGCTCGCCGCCACCGTCATCACCTACAAGCTGCGCAGCGCGGTGCGCGACGTCGGCAAGGCGCTGGGCATGAGCCAGGAGCAGGTCGAGCGGCTGGCCCGCAACCTCTACTGGTGGGACCAGGGCGAGGCCATCCCCGAGCGCTTGCGCGAGGTCGGCTTCGACCCGGACAACCCGGTGATCCGCCGCGTCATCGGCCTGGTCGGCGAGATCCTCGGCTTTCCGCGCCATCTCTCGCAGCACGTCGGCGGTTTTGTCATTTCTGACGGGCCCTTGTCCGACCTCGTGCCGATCGAGAACGCGGCCATGCCCGAGCGCACCGTGATCCAGTGGGACAAGGACGACCTCGAGGCGCTCGGCCTGCTCAAGGTCGACTGCCTGTGCTTGGGCATGCTGAGCGCCATCCGGCGCAGCTTCGAACTCATCGAGGGCTACGACGGTCGGCGCCTCGACATGGCCGCCATTCCCGCGGACGACCCCGCCACCTACGCCATGATCCAGCGCGCCGATACCGTCGGCGTGTTCCAGATCGAGTCGCGCGCGCAGATGGCGATGCTGCCGCGCCTGCGCCCGGCCAGTTACTACGATCTCGTCATCGAGGTCGCGATCATCCGGCCGGGGCCGATCCAGGGCGAGATGGTCCATCCCTACCTCAGGCGGCGTAACGGCGAGGAGGCCGTCAGCTATCCCAGCGAAGAAGTGCGCGCGGTGCTCGAACGCACCCTCGGCGTGCCGTTGTTCCAGGAACAGGTGATCAAGCTGGCCATGGTCGCGGCCGGCTTCTCGCCTGGCGAGGCCGACCAGCTGCGCCGCTCGATGGCGACCTGGAAGCGCAACGGCGGCCTCGAGCGTTTTCGCGCCAGGCTCGTCGACGGCATGGCCGCGCGCGGTTACACGCCGGCTTTCGCCGAGCAGATCTTCAACCAGATCCAGGGCTTCGGCGAGTACGGTTTTCCCGAGTCGCACTCGGCCAGCTTCGCCCTGCTGGCCTACGTCTCGGCCTGGCTGAAATGCCACGAGCCGGCGGCCTTCACCGCGGCGCTGCTCAACAGCCAGCCGATGGGCTTCTATGCGCCGTCGCAACTGGTCCAGGACGCGCGCCGCCACGGCGTCGAGGTGCGCGGGGTCGACGTTACCGCGAGCGCCTGGGAGGCGACGCTCGAGCCCGCTCGCCGGCATCCCGGCCGGCCGGCGCTGCGCCTCGGCCTGAACCAGGTCAAGGGCCTGGGCGAGGCCGCCGCGGGACGCCTGGTCGCGGCGCGCATGCAGGCGCCACTGCGCGACGTCGACGACCTCGCCCGGCGCGCCGAACTCGGTCGCGGCGAGTTGCGCGCGCTGTCGCGGGCCGGCGCCCTGGCGTCCCTGGCCGGCAACCGCCACCAGGCCGGCTGGGCGGCGCTGGGGGTGGAGGCGCCGACCCCGCTACTGGCCGAGAGCCGCGTGCGCGAGGCCACGCCGCTGCTGCGCCGGCCGGGCGAGGGCGAGGACATCGTCGCCGATTACGCCAGCCTCGGCCTCACCCTCGGTCGCCACCCGCTGGCCCTGCTCAGGCGCCGGCTGGCGCGGCGTCGCGTGGTCACCGCGGCGGCGCTGGCCGAGCTGCCGCACGGTGCGCCGGTGCGCACGGCGGGCCTGGTCGTCACCCGTCAGCGGCCGGGCACGGCGACCGGGGTGGTCTTCGTCACCCTCGAAGACGAGAGCGGCAGCATCAACGTCATCGTGTGGTCCAGCCTGGTCGAACGCCAGCGCCGCGAGCTGCTCGGCGCCCGCCTGCTCGGCGTGGCCGGCGAAGTGCAGCGCGAAGGCGAGGTGATCCACGTCATCGCGCGGCGCCTGTTCGACCACACCGCGCTGCTCGGCGAGCTGCAGGTGGCCTCGCGTGACTTCCATTGACGAGGGCATCGCGCGCGGGGCGGGACTGTCCGACGGCGCACCTCGAGCCGCGCCGGGAAGCCGCGGGCAATGCGTCGCGCGGCGGTGCGGACGTTGCATTCGGCTAGGGGCCTCGTACAATGCGCGCCTCTTCTTTTTGCACTGCGGCAAAGGTGATGCAGAAACCCGCGCTCAAGCCCGCCAACCCCTGTTTTTCCTCCGGTCCCTGCCCCAAGCGGCCGGGCTGGCAACCGGCCGTCCTGGGTGACGCCCTGGTCGGTCGTTCGCACCGCTCGAAGCCCGGCAAGGCGCGTCTCAATGCGGCCATCGACGCGACCCGCCAGGTGCTCGGCGTGCCCGACGACTACCTCGTCGGCATCGTGCCCGGTTCGGACACCGGTGCGGTCGAGATGGCGCTGTGGAACCTGCTCGGCCCGCGCGGCGTCGACGTGCTGGCCTGGGAGAGCTTCGGTTCGGAATGGGTCACCGACGTGCTCGACGTGCTCGCCATCGACGACGCGCGCAAGCTCGTCGCACCCTACGGCGAACTGCCCGATCTCGGCCAGGTCGATTTCACGCGCGACGTGGTCTTCGTGTGGAACGGCACCACCTCCGGGGTGAAGCTGCCCGACGGCGAGTGGATCCCCGCCGGGCGCGCCGGGCTGACCGTCTGCGACGCCACCTCGGCCGCCTTCGCCATGCCGTTGCCCTGGGACAAACTCGACGTCACCACCTTCTCGTGGCAGAAGGTGCTGGGCGGCGAGGCCGCGCACGGCGTCATCATCCTCTCGCCGCGCGCCGTCGCACGCCTGGAGAGCTTCGTTCCCCCGCGCCCGCTGCCCAAGCTGTTCCGCCTGACCAAGAAGGGCAAGGTCGACCGTTCCATCTTCGACGGCGCGACCATCAACACGCCCTCCATGCTGTGCGTGGAGGACTACCTCGACGCCCTGCGCTGGGCGAGCGATCTCGGCGGCCTCGAGGCCCTGTGCCAGCGCTCCAACCAGAACCTCGCCGTGCTCGAGGCGTGGGTCGCGAAGACGCCGTGGGTGGACTTTCTCGCCGCCCAGCCCGCGCAGCGCTCGAACACCTCGATCTGCCTCAAGATCGTCGCCGACTGGTTCCTCGCTCTCGACGACGACGCCCAGGCCGAGCTGACCAAGAAGATGTCCTCGTTGCTGGAAAAGGAAGGCGCGGCCTTCGACATCAACGGCTACCGCAGCGCGCCGCCGGGCCTGCGCATCTGGGGCGGGGCCACCGTCGAGGCCCAGGATCTCGCCGCGCTGCTGCCGTGGCTGGAATGGGCCTACGCCACCATCGCCGCCGACCACGCCGCCTGAGCGGCCGCCCGACGCCGGAGAATCGTCATGTACAAGGTATTCGTAGCCGACAAGCTCGCGCCCGAGGGTATCGCCGCGCTGGAGCAGTATCCCGAGATCGAGATCGATTTCACCCCCGGCCTGTCCGTCGCCGAGGCCATTCCTCACGCCGCCGCGGCCGACGCCATCATCGTGCGCAGCGCGACCAAGATCAAAGGCGAGCTGCTCGCCGCGGCGAGCAAGCTGCGCGTGGTCGGCCGCGCCGGCATCGGCGTCGACAACGTCGATCTCGATGCCACCACCGAGCGCGGCATCGTGGTCATGAACACCCCCGACGCCAACGCCACGACCACCGCCGAACTGGCCATCGCGCACATGTTCTCGCTCGCGCGCAGCCTGCCGAAAGCCGATCGCTCGGTGCGCGAGGGCGGCTGGGAGCGCAACCTGCTGGGCACCGAGATCTCGGGCAAGACCGTCGGCATCATCGGCTTCGGCACCATCGGGCGGCTGTTCGCCGAGCGCGCGCGGGCGCTCAAGATGCACGTCATCGGTTTCGACCCCTTCGTCACCGAGAAGACCTTCGCCGAGCACGGCGTGGAGCCCGCCGAACTCGACGATCTACTTGCCGAGGCGGATTTCGTCAGCCTGCACTGCCCGGTCACCGAGGGCACGCGCAACCTGCTCAGCCGCGAGCGCCTGTTCAAGATGAAGCAGGGCGCGCGCCTCATCAACTGCGCACGCGGCGGCCTGGTCGACGAGGCCGCGCTGGCGGAAGCCGTGAGCAGCGGGCACCTCGCCGGCGCTGCGCTCGACGTGTTCGAGAACGAGCCGCCCGGCGATTCGCCGCTGTTCGCCGTGCCCGACATCCAGTTCACCCCGCATCTCGGCGCATCCACGCACGAGGCGCAGACTGCCGTCGGCGTCGAGATCGCCCACCAGATCGCGGCCTATCTCATCAAGGGCGAAGTCATCAACGCGGTCAACGTGCCCAGCATGGCGCCGGAGAAGCTCGAACAGCTCGCGCCCTACATGGATCTCGCGCGCAAGCTCGGCCGCGTACTCTGCCGCATGGCCGACGAACCGTTGAGCGAAGTCGAGATCGGCGTGTTCGGCGAGGCGGCCAAGCTCGATACCCACCCCATCGCCAGCGCCGCCATGGTCGGCCTGTTGTGCGAGCACCACTCGGTGCCGGTCAACACCATCAACGCCATCCACCTCGCCCGCCGCCAGGGCATCAAGCTGACCGAGGTGAGCTCGGCCGATTCGCGCGACTACGTGTCGCTGATCCGGGTCAGCGCGCGCAGCAGCAACCACACCGTGTGCCTGGAAGGCACGGTGTTCGAACGGCGCCATTCGCGCCTGGTGCGCATCAACGACTACGCCATCGAGTCGCCGCTCGAAGGCCAGCTGCTGTTCACCCGCCATGCCGACCAGCCCGGCGTCATCGGTACGCTCGGCGAACTGCTCGGTCGCCGCGGCATCAACATCTCGCGCATGCAGGTCGGTGTTGCCAACGGCAGCCAGGTCGCCATCGCCGTGCTCGGCGTCTCGCAGCCGCTCGACGAGGTCACCCTCGACGCCATCGCGCGCGTCGCGGCAGTCGACAAGGTGATGCAGATCGGGTTCTGACGCGGCGCCCGAACGACGCCGCCGCGAACCGGTGCGAACGGGGACGGCGTAAACGGGGACGGCGTAAACGGGAACGGGGGGACGGCGTAAACGGGGACAGTATACTTTTGCAGTACGCCGAGCCATGGCTGGACGTACCGCAAAAGTATACTGTCCCCATCCGTTTCCCCATCCGTTTGCATGGCTCCGCGTGCGGTAAAAGTATACTGTCACCGTTCGCTTTACCCCCTCTCAGTCGCCCCCACTTCGTTCAGCAGATCCGTGGCAGCTGCGCCCCGCTCAACAGCGCCACGTGGCGCGTCGTGCCGTAGCGCGTGCGCAGGCGCACGCGGCCATCCGGCACCGCGCTGACGTGTCCGAGCAGGCTGGCCGCCGCAGCCGTTTCGCGCAGTACCGCCAGTGCCGCCGTCGCCTGGCCGTCCGGCACCACGGCGACGAAACGCCCCTCGTTGGCGACGTAGAGCGGGTCCAGCCCGAACAGCTCGCACAGAGCGGCGACCGTCGGTTCGACGGCGACGGCCGTTTCCTCCATGCCGATGCCCCAGCCGCCGTCGCGCGCCAGTTCGACCATGGCGGTGGCGAGGCCGCCGCGGGTGAGGTCGCGCAGGCAGTGCACCTCGATGCCGGCCGCGAGCAATGCGGCGACCGCGGGCCACAGGTTGCCCTGGTCGCTGCTGATGGGGGTCGCGGTGTGCAGGTTCTCGCGGGCGACCATCACCGCGGTGCCGTGGCGGCCGATGTCGCCGCTCAGCAGCACGGCGTCGCCCGGGGCGATGGCGCGCGGGTGGATGTCGAGGCCGTGGTCGAGTGCGCCGATGCCGCTGGTAGTGATGTAGACGCCGTCACCGTGGCCGCGTTCGACGACCTTGGTGTCGCCGCTGACGATGGCGACCCCGGCGGCCCGTGCCGCCCTCGCCATGCTCGCCGCGATGCGGCGCAGGTCGGCGACGGCGAAACCTTCCTCGATGACGAAGGACGCGGTCAGGGCGAGCGGCCGCGCGCCACACATGGCGAGGTCGTTCACGGTGCCGTGCACGGCCAGCGCGCCGATGTCGCCGCCGGGGAAGAACAGCGGTTTGACCACGAAGGCATCGGTGGTGGTGACCAGCGGTCGGCCGCCGCTGTCGACGCGGGCACCGTCGTGACGCGCGTCGTTGCCGAAGGCGGCGGCGAAGACTTCGCGCACCAGGCGCTGCATGAGCGCGCCGCCGCCGCCGTGGGCGAGGGTGACGCAGTCCGTGTCGTCCCGCGGCAGCGGGCAGGCGACCGTGTCGTTCACGTCGTCGCCGCCGCGCGGTAGCGGTAATAGGCCGCGCAGGCGCCTTCGCCCGAGACCATGGTCGCGCCGAGCGGATGTTCGGGCGTGCAGCGGGTGCCGAAAGCAGGGCACCGGGTGGGCGCGAGGCGTCCGGCCAGGACGTCACCGCTGCGACACTCGCCCGGTTCGGCCGCCGCGCCCGCGGCCACGCCGAAACGGCGCACGGCATCGAAGCGGGCGTAGGCGGGCTTGAGCGCAAGACCGCTGGCGGCGATGTCGCCCAGTCCGCGCCAGGTCTGGGCACGGACTTCGAAGATCTCTTCCATCAAGCGCCGGGCGTGGGCATTGCCGTCGTCGGCGACGACCCGCGGGTAGGCGTTCTCGACCATTGCACGGCCGTCCTCGAGCTGCTCGATGCAGCGCGCGATGCCGTCGAGGATGTCGAGCGGTTCGAAGCCGGTGATGACGATGGGCACGTGGTAGCGCGCGGCGATGGCGTCGTACTCGGCCCGCCCCATCACCGCGCAGACGTGGCCGGCGGCGAGGAAGCCCTGCACGCGGTTGTCGGGCGCCTCGAGCAGGCGGGTCATGGCCGGCGGTACGCGCACCTGGGCGCAGAGCAGGGAGAAGTTGGTGAGCCCGCGCGCCGCGGCCTGGGCCACCGCCATGGCATTGGCCGGCGCCGTGGTCTCGAAACCGATGGCGAACAGCACCACCTCGCGGTCGGGCTGGGCCGCGGCGAGTGCGACCGCCTCCAGCGGCGAGTTGACCAGGCGCACGTCGCCGCCGCGCGCCTTGACGGTGTAGAGGTCGGTCGTGCTGCCGGGCACGCGCAGCATGTCGGCGAAGGTGCAGAAAGTGACGTCGGCGCGCGCGGCCAGCGCGTGGGCCTGGTCGAGCACGGCGAGCGGGGTCACGCAGACCGGGCAGCCCGGGCCGTGGACCAGGGTGAGGCCTGCGGGCAGCAGGGCGTCGAGGCCGTGGCGCACGATGGCGTGGGTCTGGCCGCCGCAGACCTCCATGAGCGTCCAGGGGCGGGTGGCACGGGCGGCGATGCGTGCGGCCAGCGCGGCGATGGCTGCGCCGTCGCGGTACTCGTCGACGAACCTCACGCCGCCGGCTCCGGCGGTGCGGGCGCGCCGAGTTCGGCCAGGGTGCGTCTCGCGACGTCCGGGTCGAGGCGGGCGATGGCGACGCCGACGTGGGCCAGCACGTAGTCGCCGACCGCTGCCTCGGGTACGAAGGCGAGGTTGATCGTGGTGCGCACGCCGCCGAAATCGACCTCGGCGCGACGGGTCAGCGGCGCGTCGTCGAGGATGGCGATCACGCGCCCGGGTACGGCCAGGCACATCAGGCGACGAACCCCGCCGCCACCGCGGCGACCTGGCCGGCGGCGAGCGCGCCGTCGTGGGGTGGCAGGCGCCGGGCGAGGTGGACGCGGTGACCGCTGGCGCGCAGGGCCGCGGCCGCGGCTTCGCTGAGGCGCCGGTTCTGGAAGCAGCCGCCGCCCAGCACGACGTCGCGGTGGCCGAGCGCCGCCGCGCGTTCGACGATGGCGGCGACCAGCGCGGCGTGGAAGCGTGCACTCAGGTGACCGGCCGAAGCGCCGGCCGCGGCTTCGGCGCACAGCGCCTCGACCAGGGGGGCGAAGTCGAGCACGCCGTCCACGCAGGGCAGGGGGTAGGGCTCGCCCGCACCGTCGACGGCGCAGTGTTCGAGCAGGCCGGCGGCCTGGCCCTCGTAACTCTGTATGCCGTCGAAACCGGCCAGGGCGGCGACGGCATCGAACAGGCGCCCGATACTCGTCGTGCGTGGCGCGTTGAGCCCGCGTTCCAGCGCGGGCCGGAAGGCCGTGGGCACGCGCCCGCGCAAGCCGGGGATCGCCCACAGGATCCCGGCGAGCGCACGGCGTGGGTCGCGTGCCGCGGCGTCGCCGCCGGGCAGGGCGAAGTCGCGCAGGTGGGCAACCCGCCGCCAGGACGGGGCGGGCGCGCGGCACACCTCCAGGAACTCGCCGCCCCACAGGCCGCCGTCCGCGCCGAGGCCGTTGCCGTCCCAGGTCACCGCGAGCAGCGGGCCGTCGAGGCCGTGTTCGAGCATCACCGCGAGCGCGTGGGCGAGGTGGTGCTGCACGCGTCGGCGTGGCAGCGTACCAGCGGGGCCGTCGGCATCGCCGGCATAGTCCGGATGCAGGTCGACCGCGGCGGCCCGTGGCGCGACGCGGTGAAAACGCTGCAGGTCGGCGGCCGCCGCGTGCATGGCATCGAGGGTGAGGGCATCGTCGAGGTCACCGAGGTGCTGGCCGACGACGACGCGGCCGTCGGCCGCCACCGCCACGGTGTTCTTGAGCTGGCCGCCGCAGGCCAGCAGCGGGGTATCGACGCTCGTCTCCAGGACCACGGGCGCCAGGCCGCGCCCGGCGCGCAGGCATTGCGGCGCGCCGTCGACGATACGCATCACCGAGTCGTCCAGCGCGCGCAGGATGGGGCGGTCGTGGTCGAGCCAGGCGTCGGCGATGCCGGCGAGGCGGGAGCGGGCGTCGTCGGCGTCGATCGCGATGGGTTCCTCGGCGCGGTTGCCGCTGGTGCAGACCAGGGGGCGCTGCACCGCCCGTGCGAGCAGGTGATGCAGGGGCGAGGCCGGCAGCATCAGGCCCACGGTGGCGAGGCCGGGGGCGATGGCCGCTGGCAGGGCGGCGTCGTCACGGCGCTCGAGCAGCACGATGGGCGCGGCCGGGCTGGCCAGTAGCGCGGCCTCTGCCTCGCTCAGCTTGCTCAGGGCGGCGGCCCCGGCGCAGTCCGCGACGAGCAGGGCAAGGGGCTTGTGCGGGCGGCGCTTGCGCCGGCGCAGGCGTTCGACGATGTCGTGGCGGGTGGCGTCGGCGACGAGCTGGTAACCGCCGACGCCCTTGACGGCGAGGATAGCGCCGTCGCGCAGGCAGGCGCAGGCGGCGTCCAGCGCGGCAGCGCCCGCGGTCACCGCTGCGGCGTCCGCCGGCGTGAACTGCAGGCGCGGCCCACAGGCCGGGCAGGCCGTGGGCTGGGCATGGAAGCGCCGGCCCGTGGCATCGTCGTAGTCGGCCCGGCAGGCCGCGCACAGGGTGAAGCCGGCCATCGCGGTGCTCGCGCGGTCGTAGGGCAGGGCATCGAGAATGGAGTAGCGCGGCCCGCAACTGCTGCAGTTGGTGAACGGATAGCGGTGAAAGCGACTCGTCGGGTCGTCGATCTCGGCCAGGCAGGCCGGGCAGGGCGCGAGATCGGGCTGCACGCGGGGCACTGCGGGGGTGGCGCCGACGCTCGGCGCGATGCTGAAGCCGCGCGCGGCCAGCGGCGGCAGGGCACGCCACTCCACGCGTTCGATGCGCGCGTGGGCCGGTGGCGCGGCTGCGAGCCGGGCCAGCATCTCGTGCACGCCCGCGCCCTGGGCCTCGATCTCGACCGTGTCGGCGTGGTTGCGTACCCAGCCGTCGAGGGCCAGTTCACGCGCCAGGCGATAGACGTGGGGCCGGAAGCCGACGCCCTGCACGGCGCCGTGGACGACGATGTGCAGGCGCTCGGCAGACGGTGCGGGGTTCATTCGCATTCGAAGGCTTCGAGGACGACATCGGCCGCGGTCGGGCTCGCGATGTCGCTCTCGGCGATGGTCTCGATGCGCGCGCCGGCGGCGATGGTGCCGGCCGCGGCCTGCTCGAAGTGCTCGCGGAAATGGCCCGGCGACATGTGCGACAACGCGCCGAGGCGCACCGTGACCGCCGTCACCCGGGTCGCCTGGTTCTGCGCCGCTGCGTCGAGCAGGCCGCGCATGAGGGCGCGCATCAGGGATGCTTCGTGCATGTCCCCACCTCCGCACGGATGCGCTGCCCGACCTCGGCCACCGCGGCCTGTACCGCCGCACCGGGCGGCTGGCCGTGATCGAAGTGTTCGCCCTCGATGCCGTAGATCACGAGGCGCGACGGCAGGCGGCCGAGCGCGCGGCCGAGTTCGATCGCCTCGGCCAGGTCGAAGGCATGGCTGGAGGCGAAGTTGCCGAGTGCGGTGGTAAGCGCCGCGTCGCCGGCATCGAGGCGCAGCACCCGGCCCGGCGCAGCCTGCGCGGCCATGGCATCGACCAGGATGACGTGCCCGGCGTCGCCCCACAGGTCGAGCAGGGCGAGCATGTCGCCCGGCGCGGTGAGCAGGCGAGCACCCGGCGGTGGCGCGGCGGCGAGGGCGTCGATCACCGCCGGCCCGGCGGCGTCGTCGCCGCGGTCGCGGTTGCCGATACCGATCACCGTCACCGTGTTCATCGCCGCTCGACGCTCAGTTGCAGGAAATGGGTCGAGCACGAGATGCAGGGGTCGTAGTTGCGCACCGCCTGCTCGCACTGCCAGCGCAGGGCGTCGTCGGCGAGGGCCACGCGCGGGGCGATGAATGCGGCCAGGTCGTCCTCGATGCTGGCCTGGTTCTGCGAGGTCGGCGGCACGATCTGGGCATGCTCGATGAGGCCGGCCGCATCGATGCGGTAGGTGTGGTGCAGTAGACCGCGCGGCGCCTCGGTCGCGGCGAGCCCGGTGCCGGCGCGCGGCGTGACGTCGACGGCCGGCGCCGGCGGCAGCTCGAGGCCGTCGATGATGGCGATCGCCTCGTCGATGGCCTGCACCACCTCCACCGCGCGCACGATGATGCTCTTGAACGGGTTGCGCACGGTGGCGCCGATGCCGGCGCGCGTGGCCGCCTCGCGTGCCGCCGGACGCAGGCGGTCGAAGTTCAGCGCGAAACGCGCCAGCGGGCCGACGTGGTAATGGCCGCGTTCGCGCAGGCGGCAGTGCAGGGCCGTCGAGTGTTCGACGTGATGTTCCTCGAAGTGGGCGTGGTAGTCGCGCTGGTCGATGTCGAGCCCGCGGTTGCTGACGATGCGGCCCTCGTTGAAGGGGTACTCGTCGGCATGGCGCAGGCTGACCAGCTCGTAGTCGCGCTCGAAATCGGGGAAGTCGAAGCCGGCGACCCACTCGACGGTGGCCAGGGCATCCTCGCGCGCGGCGCGCAGGGTTTCGCCCAGGGCGCGGAACTCGGCCGGCGCCGGGATCTTCCAGAAGCCACCCACCCGCACGTTGATCGGATGCACCTCGCGGCCGCCGAGCAGGGCGACGATGGCATTGCCGGCCTTCTTCAGGCGCAGGCCCCGTTCGACCATCTGCGGTGCGTCCTGGGCCAGCTCGACCACGCTGTGACGGCCGAGGAAATCGGGTGCGTGCAGCATGTAGACGTGCAACGTGTGGCTCTCGATCCACTCGCCGCAGTAGAGCAGGCGGCGCAGGGTGCGCAGGGGACCGTCGACCGTGACCCCGCAGAGTTGTTCGAGCGCGTGCACCGCGCTCATCTGGTAGGCCACCGGGCAGATGCCGCAGATGCGCGCGGTGATGTCCGGCGCCTCGCGGAAGTCGCGGCCGCGCAGGAAGCCCTCGAAGAAGCGCGGCGGCTCGAAGATGCGCAGGCTCACGTTGCTGACCCGCTCACCATCGATGACGACGTCGAGCGCACCCTCGCCCTCGACGCGGGCGAGGTAGTCGACCTGGATGCGGCGGCGTTCAGTCATGGCCGGGCTCCGGCGGCGGTTCGCCGTGGCGCGACAGCGAGCGGAACGGCTCGGCCCAGGCGTTGAAGGTGTGGAAGGCACGCGTCATCGTTGCGCGGTCTGCGCCCAGCGCGCCCTCGGCATGCGCCGCCAGCGCCGCCGCGTTGGCCAGCTCCTTCGGCCCGAAGCAGCCGTAACAGGGGCGATCGTAGGCCGGGCACAGCGCGCCGCAACCGGCGTGGGTGACGGGGCCGAGGCAGGCGGCGCCGTGCGCGACCATCACGCACACCGTGCCGCGGCGCTTGCACTCCGTGCACACGCTGGCCGAACTCACGCGCGGCCGGCGCCCGGCGAGGAAGGCGCCGATGACGTCCAGCAACTGGGCTTTGTTGATCGGACAGCCGCGCAGCTCGTAGTCGACCGCGACGTGATCGCCGATGGCCGTCGAGGTGGCCAGGGTCGAGATGTAGGCCGGGGTGGCGTAGACGGCACGCAGGAAATCGTCGACGTCGGCGAAGTTGCGCAGCGCCTGGATGCCCCCGGCGGTGGCGCAGGCGCCGATGGTGACGAGGACGCGTGACTGGCGGCGTACCGCCTGGATGCGCTCGGCATCGTGCGGCGTGGTGATCGAGCCCTCCACCAGCGAGAGGTCGTAGGGCCCCTCGGACACCGCGCTGGAGGCCTCGGGGAAGTTGGCGATGTCGAGCTTGCCGGCAACGGCGAGCAGCTCGTCCTCGCAGTCGAGCAGGGACAGCTGGCAGCCGTCGCAGGAGGCGAACTTCCACACCGCCAGGCGTGGCCGCGCGCCGCTCACAGGCCGCGCACCATCATCAGCTCGCGCATCCGCGGCCAGTCGAACACCGGGCCGTCGAGGCAGACGAACCAGGGCCCGAGCTGGCAGTGCCCGCACCAGCCCAGCGCGCACTGCATGTTGCGCTCCATCGACAGCGCGATGGCGGTGGGCGCGAGCCCGGCGCGTTCGAGTTCGAGCGCGGTGAAACGCATCATGATCTCGGGGCCGCACAGGAAGGCGCGGGTGGTCGCGGGATCGAAGCGCGCGCGCCGCACCAGGGTGGTGACCACGCCGACCTGGCCGGTCCAGCCGGCATCGGCATGGTCGACGGTCTCGGCGACGTCGATGCCCTGCGCACGCCAGTCGGCCAGGCAGGCGCCGAACAGGCGGTCGACGGGGGTGCGCGCGCCGTAGAGCAGGCTGACGCTGCCGAAATCATTGCGTTCGGCGCAGATACGCTCGACCAGGGGTTTCAGCGGGGCCAGGCCGATGCCGCCGGCGGCGATGACGACGTCGCCGCCGCGCGCGGCATCCAGCGGCCAGGCGCTGCCGTAAGGGCCGCGCACGCCGGCCAGGGTGCCGGGGACGAGCCCGGCCAGGGCGCGACTGACCGTGCCGACCTCGCGAATCGAATGGCGCAGGCGCCGCGGGTCGCCGCCGGAGAAGGAGATCGGCACTTCGCCGATGCCGAAGGCGTAGAGCATGTTGAACTGACCGGGTTGCCAGGCCGAGGTTTCGCCGGCGGCCGATTCGAGTTCGAGGGTGACGACGTCGTGGCTCTCGCGACTCGCCGCCACCACCCGCCAGGGTCGCGGCAGCAGCGCCGCGTTGCGGGTCGCCGCCTCAGCCACGGTGGCCATAGACGTCGACGAGTTGCAGGCGGGTGTCGATGAAACGATCGACCAGCACCCCGGCGAAGGCCTTCATCACCGCGTAGCCCAGCACCGGGTCGGCCTCGCACTTGCCGCGCAGGCAGGCGCCGTCGAAACGCACCACGCCGACGGCATCGATGGCGCGGGCGTCGAACTGCCACTCGTAGGGCGGAAACAACCACGACCAGCCGATGACCTCGCCGGCCGTGGCGGTGCCGAAACGGAACGGGCCGCGCCCCGGCACCTCCAGTTCGAGCGCGACGGTGCCGCGGCGCAGGAGGAAGAAGTCGTCGGCCGGCAGCCCGGCCTGGAACAGGAACTCGCCGGGCTGGTAGGCGGCGATGCGCCCGCAGCCGGCGATCAGCGCGGTGTGCGCCGGATCGAAGCCGCTGAAGAAGGGATGTTCGGCAATGACGACATCGAGCGTTTTCATGCGGCTTGCCTCGTTGCGTTGCCGATCACGTGCGGGCGGCCGCCGCGGGACGTTCGGCTTTGTGCGCGTCGCGTTCGCGCAGACCTGTGGCCTCGGCCGTGATATCGATGCCGACCGGGCACCAGCTGATGCACCGTCCGCAGCCGACGCAGCCACTGCTGCCGAACTGGTCGTGCCAGGTGCCGAGCTTGTGCGTGAGCCACTGGCGGTAGCGGGCCGCGGTGCTGCGCCGGACTTCGCCGCCGTGCAGGTAACTGAAGCCGGGGTTGAAGCAGGAATCCCATTGCCGCCAGCGCGTGGCGAGGCCGCCGTCGAGGTCGGCCGTGTCCTCGACGCTGGAGCAGAAGCAGGTCGGGCACACCGCGGTGCAGTTGGCGCAGGCCAGGCAGCGCTCGGCCACTGTCTCCCAGTGCGGGCTGTCGAGGCTGCGCGCGAGCAGGGCGGGCAGGCCGGCGGTATCGAGACGGCGGCCCATGCTGGTGCGGGCGTGTTCGATGCCGGCCGCGGCGCGGCTGGCGAGATCGGCGGCGGCCGGCCCGCAACCGAGTCGTTCGAGCAGGGCGGCGCCGCGCTCGCTGCCGGCAAGCGCGAGGAAGCGATGCGCATCGCCGCCGAGCACTTCGGTCAGCGCGATGTCGTGGCCGGCCTCGACCGCGGGCCCGGTGCCCATGTCGGCGCAGAAGCAGGTGCCGCCGGCCTCGACGCAGTTCACCGCGACGACGAAGGCCCCGGCGCGCCGCGCGAGGTAAGCGTCGTCGTGGAACGGCCTGCCGCCGAACACGCGGTCCTGCACGCCGATGGCGGCGAGTTCGCAGGCGCGCACGCCGATGAAGGCATGGCGGGTCGCCGCGTCGACATCCGGTGCGGGCACGAAGGCCTGGCCATCGATGCTCATCTGCCAGACCCGCTCGCGCGGCGGGAACAGGAATTGCTTCCAGGCCTGCGGTCCGACGTTGTAGCCGAACAGGGCGTCGTCGCCGCGGCGGCGCAGGCGGTAATGCCCGGGCGCCTGCTCGTCGGTCCAGCCGCGCGGCAGGTCGGCGGTCGAGGCGATGGCGGCGTAGACGATGGCGCCGTCGCGTACCGTCGGGCCAAGGCAGTTGTAGCCGTCGTCCGCGAGCAGGGCGAGCAGGCGGTCTAGATCGGTAACGCCGAGTTCGTACGCCGATGGGTCGAGCATGGGGCATGTTTTAGCACGCCCGCGTCAGGGGTGGTCATGCGCGGCGTCAGGTATTGCACGATTCGGTGCGTGGCGGGTGGTGGCGATACCTGCGCCGGGTTCTCAGGCTGGCCCGAATACCCGCGTCACCAGCTCGCTGTCGAGATACTCGCGAGCGCGCGAAATCTTGCCGTTCGTGACCTCGAACACCAGGCAGTAGTCGTTGTTGTAATCGAGCCCCGCCTTGGACCGCGCGTCGCCCTTGGCCTCGACGACGACGCAGTCGCCGTCGGCGATGATCTTCCTGACCTCGACCTTGAGGCCGTCGATCATCGTCGCGTCGACGACGGCGAACAGCCCTTCGCCCAGCGCCTGCTTGCCCGTGAAGGTGCCGGCAAAGCGGTGGCTGCCGAAGAACTGCCAGGCGATGTCGTCGGCCAGCGTGGCCATGAAGGCCTCGCCGTCGCCGGCATTGAGGGCCGCGATGGCGGCCTCGACGATAGCCTTTGCGTTGGTGGTCACGCTGCCTCTCCCCCCTTGATTGCGAACGAACGGCCGATGCCGCCTCAGAAGCGGAACACGCCGTAACCCTGGTCGCCGAGCGGCGCATTGAGCGCGGCGCTGATGCTCACCCCGAGCGCATTGCGGGTATCGACCGGATCGAGAATGCCGTCGTCCCACAGCTCGGAGGTGGAATAGTAGGCCGACAGCTGGTGCTGGTAGGCCTCGAGGGTTTCGTCGTAGACGGCATCGAGCGTGGCCTGGTCGACCTCGCGGCCCTGGCGTTCGAGCTGCTTCAGCTTGACCTCGGCCAAGGTCTTGGCGGCCTGCTCGCCGCCCATCACGCCGATCTGGTGATTGGGCCAGGCGAACAGCAGGCGGCCGTCGTAGGCGCGCCCGCACATGCCGTAGTTGCCGGCGCCGAAGGAGCCGTGGCACATGACGGTGAACTTGGGTACGTGGCTGCCGACCTGCGCCATGATCATCTTGGCGCCGTCCTTGGAGATGCCGGCGGCCTCGTACTCGCGCCCGACCATGTAGCCGGTGATGTTCTGCAGGAACACCAGCGGCGTGTCGTTCTGGTTGCACAGCTCGATGAAGTGCGCGCCCTTCAGCGCGCTGTCGTTGAACAGCACGCCGTTGTTGGCGAGTATCCCGACCTTGTAGCCCCAGAGGTTGGCGTAGCCACAGACCAGCGTCGTGCCGTAGGCCGGCTGGTACTCGTGGAAGCGGCTGCCGTCGACCAGGCGTGCGATGACTTCGCGCATCTCGAAGCTGCGCTTGATGTCGTCGGGGATGATGCCGTAGAGCTCGTCCGGGTCGTAGTAGGGATCTTCCGGCGCATCCTGCTGGGCGGCCCATTTCTGCGGGCGCTGCCACTGGGCGACGATCTCGCGGCCGATGGCGATGGCCTCGTCCTCGGAACTGGCCGGGTAGTCGCAGGTGCCGCTGACCTGGGTGTGCAGGTCGCAGCCGCCGAGCTCGTCGGCAGTGACGATCTCGCCCGTCGCCGCCTTGACCAGCGGCGGGCCGCCGAGGAACACCGCGCCCGTGCCGCGCACGATCACCGAGTAGTCGGACAGTGCCGGGATGTAGGCGCCACCGGCGGTGCAGTGACCGAACACCAGCGCGAGCTGCTTGACCCCGAGTTCCGACAGCACGCACTGGTGGCGGAACATGCGCCCGGCCATGTGCTTGTCGGGGAACAGTTCCGACTGCAGCGGCAGGAAGCCGCCGGCGCTGTCGCACAGGTGAATGACCGGCAGGCGGTTCTCGATCGCGATCTCCAGGCAGCGCACGATCTTCTTCACCGAGAGGGGGTACCAGGCGCCGCCCTTGATGGAGGCGTCGTGGGCACAGATGATGACCTCGCGGCCCTGCACCATGCCGATGCCGGTGATGCAGCTCGCTCCCGGGGCCTCGCCGCCGTAGGCCATGTTGGCCGCGAGGGTCGAGAACTCGAGGAAGGGGGTGGCCGGGTCGAGCAGCTTCTCGACCCGCTCGCGCGGCATCATCTTGCCCTGCTTGGCGAGGCGCTCGACATCCTTCTGCGGTCGCACGTGGCGGGCGGCGTGCTGGCGTTCGTGCAGCTCGGCGGCGAGCTTGCGGTTGTGGGCGTAGTGGCGGCGGAAATCGGCCGAGCCGGTCTGGATGTTCGATTGCAGGCGGGCCATCAGGCGTCCTCCGCCAGTGCGATCAGCACCGCGCCCTTGTCGAAGGTCTGGGTGGCCTCGACGTGCACCGTCTCGACCACGCCGTCGCGCGGGGCGACGACGTTGATCTGCATCTTCATCGATTCGATCACCAGCAGGGTGTCGCCGGCGCTGACCGGGTCACCGGCCGCGCGGTGCACGGCGACGACCACCCCCGGCATGTCGGCGCGCACCTCGGCATCGCCGCCGGCCTCGAGGCGGGCCTGGGTGATGGCGTCCTCGTAGCCGACCGAAAAGCTGCGCCCGCCGAGGTGGAGATGCACGCGGTTGCCCTCGCGCGTGCGCCACACGCGGTAGCTGCGACCGGCGACTTCGAGCAGCACGGCGTCGCCGTCGTTTTCGCGGGTCTCGCGCACGACGTGGGTGACGCCATCGACGTCGACCACGAGGGCCGGGCGGCGCGCGTGGATGCCGACGGTATGGGCGTCGTCGGCGAGGGTGAAACGGAAGGCTTGCGGCACGGGTCAGTTCCTCCAGCCGCCGATCGCCGCGTGCGGCTCCGGGGTCCCGTAGGCGAGTTCACGGAAGTCGTCGACCGCGAGCGCCGCGGCGGTGAGCACCGCGGCGCGGTCGACGTCGTCGAGCGCGGGGGGGACGAGGTCGGCGGCGTGCTCGACGACGAAACCGGTGTGCAGCTCGGCGGCACGGAAGGCCGGGTGGTCGAGCACGCGCCCGAGGTAGTCGAGGTTGTTGTCGACGCCGAGCAGGACGAACTCGCCGAGTGCAGCGAGACAGCGCTCGATGGCGGCATCGCGCTCCGTCCCGTAGCCACACAGCTTGCCGACCATGGAATCGAAGGCGGCGGTGATGGCCTGGCCTTCGACCAGGCCGCCGTCGAAGCGCACCCCGGGCAGCTCGGGCACGCGCAGGATGCGTGCGCTGCCGGTGGCCGGGCGGAAATCGGCGGCCGGGTCCTCGCAACACACGCGGCACTCGATGGCGTGCCCGCGCGGGCGGATGGCGTCCTGCGTCCAGGGCAGGCCGTCGCCTGCGGCGACCCGCAGCTGCGCTTCGACCAGGTCGACGCCGAGGATCAGTTCGGTGACCGGGTGCTCGACCTGCAGGCGGGTGTTCATCTCGAGGAAGTAGAAGGCGTCGTCCGGGGCGAGGATGAACTCGACCGTGCCGGCATTGCGGTAGTTGGCGCGCGCGGCGAGGTCGACGGCGGCGGCGCAGATCTGCTCGCGCAGCGCCGGGTCGAGGCGCGCCGCCGGCGCTTCCTCGATGATCTTCTGGAAGCGCCGTTGTACCGAGCACTCGCGCTCGAACAGGTGCACCACGTTGCCGTGGCCGTCACCCAGGACCTGCACCTCGATGTGGCGCGGACGTTCGATGTAGCGCTCGGCGTAGACGCGGCCGTCGGCGAAGTAGCGCTCGGCCTCGGCCGTTGCGGTGGCCGCGCGCGCGGCGAGTTCGCCGGCCGCGCGCACGATGCTCATGCCCTTGCCGCCGCCGCCCGCGGCGGCCTTGATCAGCAGCGGGAAACCGATGGCGCTGGCGGCGCTGACGAAGGCGTCGAGGTCGCCCTCCTGCAGCACGCTGGGGGCGACCGGCACGCCGGCGGCGACGGCGAACTCGCGTGCGTGGACCTTGTCGCCCATGAGGCGAATGACTTCGGGCTGGGGGCCGACGAAGGTCAGCCCAGCGGCCTCGACGGCGGCGGCGAAGCCGGCGTTCTCGGCCAGGAAGCCGTAGCCGGGATGGACGCAGGCGGCACCGCGTTCGCGCGCCACGGCCACGATCTGGCCGC
Source organism: Gammaproteobacteria bacterium (assembly GCA_024235015.1). Classification (GTDB taxonomy): domain Bacteria; phylum Pseudomonadota; class Gammaproteobacteria; genus JACKNG01. The sequence continues at coordinate 610,331 of JACKNG010000001.1, read as the reverse complement.
TGTCGAGGTAGGCGGCGGTGGGCGCGTCGGCCTCGAGTTCCACCGCCTCGTCGGCCAGCGTGACGTGCGGGGCGTGGCGGTCGGCGTGGTGGTAGACGGCGATGGTGCGCAGGCCGAGGCGGCGCGCGGTGCGCAGCACGCGGCAGGCGATCTCGCCGCGGTTGGCAATCAGGATGCTGTCGAGCATGGGGTGACGCGGCTCCGACGCGGACGTTCAGAAACGCCGGAGTATACCGCCCGGCTGATCCCACGATGAGGGCACTCGGATCGGCATGTCGAGCAGCATCTGGGCGAAGGCCTTGCCCTGCGGGTCGTGGCGCAGCGAGGCCACGCCGCCGCCGCCGAGCGCGCCGTCGAGGACGAAGTTGTAGCCGTCCAGGCCCGGCCACTCGTAGCGCGTCACCGGGCCGGTGAGGACGTGGGCGAACCAGTCCTGCACCGCCGCCGCGGTGAGCTGGCCGGCCAGCACGTCGAGGTATTCCGGGCGGCGCGCGAGGATGCCGATGTTGGCGCTGTCGCCCTTGTCGCCGGAACGGCCGTGGGCGAGGCGCAGCAGCGGGACCTCGATGGGATCCTCGCTGCCGAGCACCGTGCCGGCCGGCGTCGCCGTGACCGCGGGCGGTGGCGGCAGGGGCGCGCCGGGTGCGATTTCGACCGCGTACGTGTCCGCGCCGAGTTCGACGGTCACGTTGAGCAGGGACTTCGGCACCAGGCAGGAGAACAGCCGCACCACCGGCTGCACGCCGGGCCGGCCGCCGGCGAAACCGGTGGTGCCGGGCGCGTGGGCGGTCGCGCAGAACATGATTTCGCGTGCGAACAGCTCGAGCGCCGCACGCTCGGGATGACGCACGCCGAGCTTGAGCACCACCTCGCGTGCGCCCGCGATGCGCGCATGCGGGCCGTAGGTCGCCTCGTTGCCGAGGATCTCGACCGAGGTTTCGCTGAAATCGTCGTGGCCGTGTTCTGCGAACAGGCGGCGCGTGCGGGCGAGCAGGGCATCCGCGCCGCGCGCGGCCTTGGCCGCGGCGTCGATGCCGCCGACCATGAGCGTGGTCGTGGCGCGGTAGCCGTCGGCCCAGGTCGCGCAGGCCTTGTAGTGATCGCCGGGCGCGAGGCCCTTCGCACCCGTGACGCGGACGCGGTCGGGCCCGCTCTCGCGCAGGCGCACGCGCGAGAAATCGCAGGTGACATCGGGCAGGAGGTAGCGCGCCGGGTCGCCGATCTCGTAGACCACCTGCTCGCCGACGGTGGCGGCGTTGACCAGCCCGCCGGTGCCGGCCGGCTTGGTGATGTCGAAACTGCCGTCGGCACGGCACTCGGCCACGGGGTAGCCCATGTCGTCCCAGCCCGGCACGTCCTGCCAGTCGGTGAACAGCCCGCCGGTGCATTGCGTACCGCACTCGATGATGTGGCCGGCCAGCGAGCCCGCGGCGAGGCGGTCGTAGTCGTCGGCTGCCCAGCCGAACTCGTGCATCAGCGGACCCAGGACGAGGGCGCTGTCGACGCAGCGCCCGGTGACGACGACGTCGGCGCCGGCGGCCAGCGCCGCGGCGATGGGGGTGGCACCGAGGTAGGCGTTGATGCTGGTCAGGCGCTGGGGCAGGGCGGCGCCGCTGCTCAGTTCGCGCACGTCGTGCTTGCGCAGGGTCGGCAGCGCGGCGTCGAGATCGTCACCGCACACCGCGGCCACGCGCAGGCCGTCGCCGAGCACCGCTTCCAGCGCCGCTTTCAGTGCGCGCGGATTGATGCCGCCGGCGTTGGTCACGACCTTGATGCCGCGGGCCTTGATCTCCCCCGCCAGCGGCTGCATGACCTGGGTGACGAAATCGCTGGCGTAACCGGCCTGCGGGTCGCGCGCCTTCATGCGCGCCAGGATCGACATCGTGATCTCGGCCAGGTAGTCGAGCACCAGGTAGTCGATGTCGCCGTGGCGCACGAGCTGGCGCGGACCCTCGGCGGAGTCGCCCCAGAAAGCGCCGCCGCAGCCGACGCGAACGACTTCGCGTGCCACCCTCAGCGCCCCGGCCAGGCCGGCTGGCGCTTGGCATTGAAGGCGGCGAAGCCTTCGCGGGCGTCCTCGGTCAGGGCCATCATGGGCAGCATCAGCTGGGTGTACTCGAAGGCCTTGTCGAGCGGCATGTCCTCGATGGCGCGGAAGGCCTGCTTGCCGAGCTTGATCGCGGTCGGCGACTTGTCGGCGATGCGCTCGATCAGCCAGGCCATCTTGGCGTCGAGTTCGGCCGCCGGCACGACGTAGTTGAGGATGCCGAGTTCGAGCGCTTGCGCCGAGCTGAAGGGCTCGCCCGTGATGGTCATCTCGAACAGCTTGCGGCGCGGCACGATGCGCATCATGTAGGCCAGGATCATCATCGGGAACAGGCCGATGCGCGATTCCGGCACGCCCAGCGTGGCGCTGTCGGCGGCGACGGCCATGTCGCAGGCGCAGACCAGGCCGAGACCGCCGGCCAGCGCATGACCGTTGACCCGCGCGATGGTCGGCAGGCGACAGCGCTCCATGCGCCGGAACAGGCGGATGACGTAGTGACGCGGATCGGCCGGGTTCATCTCGAACGGCGCGCCGTCGGCGCCGGGCTTGAGATCGCCGCCGGCGCAGAAGGCCTTGTCGCCGGCGCCAGTGAGCACGATGACGCGGATGGCCGGGTCGGCCTCGGCCGCCTCGATGCCGGCCTCGATGCCGGCGCAGACCTCTTCGTTGAGGGCGTTACGGCGTTCAGGGCGGTTGATGACCAGGCGCATGACGGCGCCGGTGGATTCCTTCAGGACGACCTCGGGCATGGGGGCGACGGTTCCCTGCTGATGCGGGCGCGGCGCGCCCGGGTGGTGATTCGGTGGCAGTGTACTAGAGTTGAAACGAGAAGCAGTCTCACCAGGAGGAGGGGAGCGATGCAAACCACGATACGGCAGTTGCTGGACGACAAGGGCCACCAGGTGTGGTCGGTCAACGCGGACACCACCGTCTACGACGCCCTGCGCCTGATGGCGGAGAAGAGCATCGGCGCCCTGCTCGTGATGCGCGGAGGGCAGGTGGTGGGCATCCTCAGCGAGCGCGACTACGCGCGCAAGGTCATCCTCGAGGGGCGCAAGTCGCGCGAGACCCTGGCCGCGGACATCATGTCGACGGCGGTGCTGCACGCCCTGCCCGGACAGAGCGTGGCCGAGGCGATGGCGCTGATGACCGAGCACCGCATCCGCCACCTGCCGGTGATGGAGCACGGCCGCCTGCTCGGGATCATCTCCATCGGCGACCTGGTCAAGGCGATCATCGCCCAGCAGGAATTCGTCATCGGGCAATTGGAGAACTACATCGCCGGCGCCATCGCCTGAGCGCCGCAACGGGGAGCCTGGCATGGGACATGGGGGAGGGCGGCGTGCCGCCGCCGCGCTGGTCTGCGCACTGGCCTGGGCGATCCTGGCCGGCGCCGCGCAGGCCGCGGTACGCGAACAGACCATCGACTACCACGACGGCGAGGTCGCGCTGCAGGGCACGCTGTACGCCGACGATGCGCATAACGGGCCACGCCCGGGCGTGCTGGTGATCCACGAGTGGTGGGGCCTGAACGACTACGCGCGCCAGCGCGCGCGGCGCCTGGCCGAACTCGGCTACGTCGCCTTCGCGGTCGACATGTACGGCGCCGGCAAGGTCACCGAGCATCCCAAGCAGGCCGGCGAGTGGGCCGGCATGGTCACCGCCAACGTCGCCGCCTGGCGCCAGCGTGCGCTGGCCGCGCTGGCGGTACTGCGAGCACAGGCCGGCGTGGACCCGGCCCGCCTGGCCGCGATCGGCTATTGCTTCGGGGGCGCCTCGGTGCTGCAACTCGCCTACAGCGGCGCCGATCTGCGTGGCGTGGTCAGCTTTCACGGTTCGCTGCCCGCGGCCGACGCGGCCGAGGTCGGGCACATCCGTGCGCGCATCCTGGTCGAGCACGGCGGCGCCGATGGCTTCGTCGGTCCGGAACGGGTGGCGGCGTTCGAGCAGGCCCTGGCCGGCTCCGCGGTCGACTGGCGCGTCACCGTCCACGGCGGCGCGAAGCACGGTTTCACCAATCCGGACGCCGGCGACTACGGCCTCGAAGGCCTGGCCTACGACGCGCGCGCCGACCGCCGCTCGTGGGCCGCCATGCAGGACTTCTTCGGCGAGATCTTCGCGCCCTGAACGGGCGCGGCGAGACTCAGGCGCGCACCACCTCGCAGCGGTTGCGGCCGTTGCGCTTGGCGGCGTAGAGCCCGCGGTCGGCGCGTTCGAAGGCACTGCCCTCGGCTTCGCCGGCCGCGAACTCGGTGATGCCACAGGAGATGGTCACGGCGACCGGGGTGTCCTTGTACTTGAAGCGGCAACCGGCGATGTGGCGGCGCAGCGCGTCGCACAGGCGCGCCGCGCCGTCGATGCCGGTCTCGGGCAGCAGGAGCACGAACTCTTCACCGCCGAAGCGCGCGAACAGGTCCTGCGTGCGCACCTGGCTGCCGATCTCGCGCGCCAGGTGCTTGAGGACGCGGTCGCCGGCCTGGTGCCCCCAGGTGTCGTTGATCGACTTGAAGCGGTCGAGGTCGAGCACCGCCAGCGCCAGCGGCGTGCCGGCGCGACGCATGCGCGCGAGTTCGATGGCCAGGCGGTCGTTGTAGGCGAGGCGGTTGGGCAGGCCTGTCAGGGTGTCGCGGGTGGCACTGGCGCGCGCCTCGGCGAGCTTGTCGCGCAGGCTCTCGGATTCGCGGGTGAGATTCGCGACCTTCGCTTCCAGCGCCGCCAGCGCCGCTTCGGCGCCCGAGGCGTGGCGCGATTCCTCGCCCAGGTAGTCGTCGACGCTGTCGTCGATGATGGCGATCTGGCGCTGGATTGCCTGCTTGAGCGCGTCGATGTCGGCCGCGCTCTCGACCTGCCCCTGGATGTCGTTCAGGCTGCGTCTGACCGTGGTGTCGAGGGTTTCGCGGGCCGCGGCGGCACGCTTGCGGTCGGCTCGCTCGAGACCGATGTGCTGGGAGACGTCGTCGAGTCGGCCCTTGACCGCGCGCAGGAAGCCATTGAGGCCGGCGATCTCGGACTGCAGCGTGCCGACGTACTCGATGACGACGTTGGCGAGTTCCTTGGCGACGTCGCGCAGCTCGGCCTCGTCGTCCGCCTGCTGCAGGCGCGGGGTGAGGGCATTGAGCCGGGCCTGCACCGCTTCCGGCAGCGACAGGTGATCGAGCAGGGCCTGCAGGGTGTCGCGGGCGCGGACCGGTTCGGCCGCGCTGGCGCCGCCGAGGATGGTACCGAGCTGGCGGGCGCAGGTCGCGATGGCGGCGTCGATGCCGACGTCGGCGGCGCTGAGCAAATGGTGGACCTCGTCGAGCTCCGTGCGCGGCCCGATCTCGGCCTGCAGGATCTCGACCAGGCCGAGCAGGCTGGCGCGACCGTCGTCGTCGCCCGTCGCGGCGGCCGGCGCAGTGCCGCCGGCGTCTTCGGCCAGGAAGCGTTCATAGGCGGTCAGGGTGGCACGCAGGGCGTCGACGAGCGGGTCGCCGCCGTTGCCGAGCGCATTCGCGGCGGTGTCGAGCGTGCGGTCGAACTGCGCGTGGCGCCCGCGGAAATGTTCGAGCATGGCGAGCAGGTCGCGGCCGATGCGCTCGAGCTGCTCGTGCCACTTGCGCTCCTGGTCGTCGAAGGCATTGAGCGCCTTGACGTACTTGTCCTTCCAGTCGTCGGGCAGTGTGGGTGCAGTCGCGGCCATGGCAGGGATTAGCGGCTGCCGGTCGAGTCGACTTGAGACGCGCGCTTGACAGCGCGGCTACCGCTGACCGATACACGGGAGCCGGAACATCCGCGGCGGAGCCTGCCATGCGTGTTGCAACCTACCGGATCGGCGATCGCGTCGAAGTCGGCCGTGTCGCCGACGACGGCATCGGCGTGACGCCCTTCGAGCTGCCGGCGGCGCAGGCCGCGCGCGGCGTGGCCGCCTTGTGCGATGCCGCGTCCGTACCGCCGCCGGGCCGGCCCGCGCGGCGGCTCGACGACCCCGCCGTGGTATTGCTGGCGCCGCTGCCGCGCCCGCGGCGCAACCTGTTCTGCGTCGGCAAGAACTACTACGAGCACGTCGCCGAGATCGCGCGCGCCGGCTTCGATACCACCGGCGGCGGCGCCAAGCCGCCCGCGGCGCCGGTGGTGTTCTCCAAGCTGCCGGAGTGCGTGATCGCCCACGGCACGGCGATCCGCCATGACCCGCGGGTCACCGCCCAGCTCGACTACGAGGGCGAACTCGCCGTCATCATCGGCCGCGGCGGGCGCGCGATCCCGCGGGAGCGCGCGCTCGAGCACGTGTGGGGCTACACCATCGTCAACGACGTCACCGCGCGTGACGTGCAGAAACGTCACACCCAGTGGCTGCTCGGCAAGTCACAGGACGGCTTCTGCCCGATGGGGCCGTTCGCGGTCACCCGCGATGCCCTGGACCTGGCGCACACGCCCATCCGCACCTGGGTCAACGGCGAGCTGCGCCAGGACGGCAACACGGGCGCGATGATGAACGACGTCGCGAGCCTCATCGCGACCATCTCGGCCGGCATCACCCTCTACCCCGGCGACGTCATCGCCACCGGTACGCCGTCCGGGGTCGGCGCCGGCTTCGAGCCGCCGCGTTTCCTCGTCGCCGGTGACACGGTGCGCATCGAGATCCCGCCGATCGGCGTGCTCGAGAATCCGGTCGCGGCTTGGTGCGACTGAGTGCCGCGATGCAGCAAGCGCGCAACGCGAGCAGCGCAACCCATGGGGGCAAACGAGCCGCGCAGCCGCGCACGTAACACCGCAGCGGCCCGCCGCAGGAGTCCTGCGGCGGGCCGTCAGGTGGTGAGGCGGCGATAGATGTCCGCCACCTTGTACGGCAGCTTCTCGACCTCGTCGATGACGGCGAAGTTGGCCGGCCCGTACATGTGCGGCAGGTATTCCTGGGCCTCGTTGTCGATGGTCACGCAGAAGGCGTGGATGCCGCCCTGCTTGAGCTCGAGCAGGGCGTGGCGGGTGTCCTCGATGCCGTACTTGCCCTTGTAACCGCCGTAGTCCTCGGGGCGGCCGTCGGAGAGGGTGATGAGCAGCTTGGTGCGCGCGCGGGTGTGCTGCAGCAGCTGGCCGAGATGGCGGATGGCGACGCCCATGCGGGTGTAGGCCTTGGGCCGGATGCCGCTGATGCGTTCGCGCACGTCCTTGCTGTAGCTGTCCTCGAAGTCCTTGATGCGGTAGACCTCGCAGCGCTTGTTGGTGCGCCCGGAGAAACCGAAGATGGCGTAGCGATCGCCGAGCATCTCGAGCGCCTCGCACAGCAGCACCAGCGACTCGCGTTCGGCGTCGTTGACCCAGCCGAGCGTCGAGCCGCTCATGTCGACCATGAACATCACCGCGATCGAGCGCTCCTGGTTGCGGTAGCGGGTATACAGGTACTCGCTCATCTCGCGGCCGTTGACCATGTCGGTATAGGCCTCGATGACGGCATCGAGATCGATGTCGTCGCCGTCCGACTGGCGGCGCTGCAGGCGCGATTCGCCGAGCACGGCCTCGAACGAGCGCTTGATCGATTTGAGCAGGCCGCGGTGCTTCTCCAGGGTGGCCTCGACGAAGCCCGGGTCCCCGGGCGGGACGCCCAGCTCGCGCAGCGTGCAGAAGTCCTCGCGGAAGCGCTGGCGCACGCAGTCCCATTCGCGGTAGGTGAAGGTGCCGACGGCATCCGGGTCGAGGTCGTCGTCGGCCGCGCCGTCGCCCGACTGTGGCAGGAGATCGTCGCTGTACTCGCCGCGCTCGCTCGGCTCCATGTGCTCGTCGGGGATCTCGCCGAAATCCTGCATGATCGAGCCCATCAGGTCGCGCAGGTGTTCGGGCACGGCGACGGTCTCGCCGTCGACGGTGACCTGGAACTTGATCTCGCCGCCGTCGCCAGCGTCCTCGTCGCCCATCTGGATTTCGACCATCTGCTTCTCGGAGGCGTCGCCTTCGCCGTCCTGCTCGGGGCCGTCCTGGCTTTCGCGCAGGTCCTGCATGGCGCGCTGGAAAGCGGCCTTCTCGCGCTCGATGCGCGCGAACAGGGCCTGGCGTACGCGGCCGGCGAACATGTCGCTCTGGAACGGTTTGAACGGCGGCAGCGGGCGCTCGAGGAAGGCTTCGACGAGGTCGAGGGTGTCCTCGGCGGTGGCACCGGGGTCGAGCAGCGCCGCGGCGTCGTCGCGCCAGGCCGCCCACAGCGCGTCGGCGGCTGCATCGATGTGACCGAACACGGCGAACTCGCGCGCCAGGCCGGGCAGCTCGCGCTCGATGCAGGCTTCCAGGCGCAGGCATTCGAGGCGGTTGAACACCGCCATCATGGCGTCGTCGTCGTACTGGCGCAGCAGGCGCTCGACCACCTGGTAGCGCCAGGTGCCGAACCAGGTCTGCGCCCACAGGTGTACCGCGGTCAGCTTGTAGAGGGTGAAGTTCTGCTCCGGCTCGGGGAACAGGTTGACCGCGTCCGGCAGGTACAGCGACTCGGTGTCGGTGAAGGTCGACTGGTCGGTGACGACGCGCAGCTCGCGCCCGCCCAATCCGCGGACGAAGTGGCGCAGGAAACCGCTGGCGTCGTCGAAGCCGCAGCGCACGTGGCGGCTGGCGTAGTCGCGGGCGAACTCGTCGACCCCTTCCACCGCGTCGACGGCGAAGCCGAGGCCGCGGTTGTCGAACGTGTGCATGACCTGGTCGATCCAGTCCTCGACGCCATCGCGATCCATCTGGGCGAAGGCCGCCGGCGCGCGCGCGACGAAGTGCGCGGCGAGTTCGGGGTTGGCGCGCCCGACCAGTTCGGCCCAGGCGTAGACGACCTGCTGGTCGCGCGGTTCGAGCGCGGCGATGCGCTCGATGACGGCGTCGACCTGGGGATGGCGCAGCAGCGCGCCGGCGGTGAACTTCTCCAGGTCCTTGCGGATGCGCAGGGTGTTCAGCAGGTTTTGCCGCGGCTCTTCGCTCATGTGCGGTGCTCGGGGACGGCGGGCGCGCCGGGCGCGCCCGCGCGACGGGTCAGAAGATCGAGCGGCTCAGCTCGTGGACGGCCTGCAGCATGTCCTCGTCGTCGGTCAGGGCCTGGGCGATGGCGGCGTCGGTGGCCGCCACCGGGGCGATGCCCGAGGCGATGAGCTTGCCGGCGTTGACCAGCAGGCGCGTGCTGGCGCCCTCGTCGAGGCCGCTGCCCTTGAGGTTGCGCGTCATGTTGCCGAACTTGATCAGCTGGCGCGCGGTACCGGCGTCGACCCCGCTCTCCTTCTCGATGATGATCTGCTCGGTCTCGGCCGAGGGATAGCCGAACTCGAGCGCGACGAAACGCTGGCGGGTGCTCTGCTTGAGATCCTTGAGCACGCTCTGGTAGCCCGGGTTGTAGGAGATGGCGAGGCAGAACTCGGGCGGCGCGGAGAGCAGCTCGCCGAGCTTTTCGATCGGCAGCAGGCGGCGGTCGTCGCACAAGGGATGGATCACGACGGAGGTGTCCTTGCGCGCCTCGACCACTTCGTCGAGGTAGCAGATGCTGCCCTGGCGCACCGCGCTGGTCAGCGGGCCATCGACCCACACCGTCTCGCCGCCGCGCACGAGGTAGCGGCCGATGAGGTCGGAGGCGGTGAGATCGTCGTGGCAGGCCACCGTCACCATCGGGCGCTTGAGATACCACGCCATGTATTCGATGAAGCGGGTCTTGCCGCAGCCGGTCGGTCCCTTCAGCAGGATCGGCAACTGGTTGTTGTAGGCGGCCGCGAAGACCTCGATTTCGTTGGCGACGGGCTCGTAGTAGGGCTCGTCGAGGACATAGCTCTGTTCGGTGCGGATGGCCGTTGTTGACATGATCGGGCGGACTGCTGCGTGATGGACGGGAAGCGCCGCGAGGCGCGCGAGGCCGACACTATACGCAACTGGTCGCGCCGGAATCCACAACACGACCGGGAACGCTGCTGCGCGCCCGGTTGCTACCCGGGGAGGACAGCATGCTCGAGAAACTCAATCCACCTGACATCGTCGCGCCGTTCAACGACGCCTATCACCACACCGTCGTGATCCCACCGGGCGCGCGCGTCGCCCACATCGCCGGCCAGGTCGGTCTCGACCCCCAGGGTCACTTGCCAGCGACCCTGGAGGACCAGGCCGAGCAGGCCTGGGTGAACGTGATGGCGGCCCTGCGCGTCGCCGGCATGGGCGCCGAAAACGTCGTCAAAATAACCGCTTATCTGATTGATGCAGCGGACTACCCGGCTTTCGCCGCGGCCCGCGCGCGGCATCTCGGCGACGCCCGGCCGGCGTCCACGGCATTGCTGGTCAAGCAACTCCTCAAACCGGAATGGCGCTTCGAGATCGAGGCCGTGGCCGCGGCGCCCGGTTGAGCCGGCGCAGGGTCCGCGCTGTGGACGCCGTACGCGGGCGCATAGTAACCTCGCCGCCATCCATGGTGGCGGTCGCAGTGAGTCCCGTCGCCCGTGACTGTCATGAGAGCGGCCGCATAGGCGGCGGGGAGAATTCACGATGCAAGTAGGTGCCTTTTATCTGCCATCCGTCGGCCACATGGAGGACATCCAGAAAGGGATGGCCGGCAAGCGGACCGACCTCTACCAGATGATGCTGCGCGAGATCACCGAACAGCTGCAGTACATGGACGCGAACGGCTACTACGGCTGCGGTTTCACCGAGCACCATTTCCACGTCGAGGGCGAGGAGGTGTCGACCAACCCGGTCATCCTCGACCTCTACTTCGGCATGCAGACCAAGCGCATGAAGTTCGGCCAGCTCGGTAACGTGCTGCCCTCGCAGAACCCGATCAACCTGGCCGAGAACATCGCCATGGTCTCGCAGATGCTGCAGGGTCGCGTGTTCGCCGGCTTCGCCCGCGGCTACCAGCCGCGCTGGGTCAACGTGCTCGGCCAGCAGATCGGTCTGTCCGACCCGGGCGCCGGCGAGGAATACGAGGATCTCAAGCGCTCGCTGTTCGAAGAGCACTTCGACATCATCATGGAAGCGTGGAAGAACGACACCTTCAGCTTCAAGGGCAAGCACTGGCAGGTGCCGACCAAGGACATCAAGTGGGCCGCGGCCGAGGTCGCCTGGAACTACGGCCAGGGCTGCAACAAGGACGGCATCATCGAGGAAATCGGCATCGCGCCGCCGACCTACGACAAGCAGATCCCCGATCTCTTCATGCCCTTCGCCACCTCCGAGCGTTCGATCAAGTGGGGCATGTCGCGCGGCATCGTGCCGGTGACCATCATGACCCACTACGACGTCGTCAAGGAGCATTTCCGCGCCGGCATGGAAGCGGCCAACGAGGCTGGCATGAACTACAAGTTCGGCCAGGGCATGGCGATGAGCCGCGAGATCATCGTCGCCGACACCGATGCCGAGGCCGAGGCCATCGCGCGCGAAGCGGGTTCGTTCATCTGGAACAACTTCTTCGTGCCGTTCGGCTTCAACGCCGCGGTGGCGGGCCCGGGCGAGGGGCCGTGGGACATGCCCGCGACCTTCGAAACCATCTCCGAACGCGGCCTGGTCATCCATGGTTCGCCGGACACCGTCAACCGCAAGCTCGAAAAGCTGTTGAAGGAACTGCCGGTCGACTACTTCTGGATGTTCATCTACAACCACATGCCGCACGACCAGTGCATGAAGAGCCTGGAACTGATGACCGAGAAGGTGTGGCCGAACTTCACCGACGCCATCGGCGGCGGCAAAGCCGCGCAGAAATCGGCCGGCTGAGCACCCGCCGCATCGGCAAGCAACCCGGCGCCGGCACTGCCGCCGCCGGGTTTTTCATGTCCGCGTGATGCGCGGTGCGGGTGAACCATGAGCGGCGTCATCACGGTCGTCGGCCCGGTCTTCGCGGCCGTCGCTATCGGCTTTGGGCTGGCGCGGGCGGACGTGTTCGATGCCGCCACCGGACGCGCGCTGGTGCGCTTCATGTTCCATCTTGCCATCCCGGCCATGCTGCTGCGCAGCCTGGCCGGGGCAAGCCTGCCGGCCACGCTGCCCTGGCGCTTCATCGCCGCCTTCTACCTGCCCTCGCTGCTGCTCTACGGCCTGGCCGCGGTGCTGGCACGGCGGCGCCTCGGTTGGGCGCCGGGCGAACTCGGCGTCGCCGGCATGGCCGGGGCCTACGCCAACATCGTGCTGCTCGGCTACCCGCTGGTCATCGGTGCCTTCGGTGACGCCGGCGCGGTACCGCTGTTCATCCTGCTGGCGGCGCAGAGCCCGCTGCTGTTCCCGCTCACGACCTGGCTGTGCGAGCGCGGCACACCGGCGGGCGGCCCCGCAGGCGGCCCGGCGGGCGCCCTGCGCGTGCTGGTGGCCAACCCGGTGGTGCTCAGCCTGGTCCTCGGCATTGCCCTCAATCTCGGCGGCGCGGTGCTGCCGCGCCCGCTCGACGACCTGCTCCGCCTGCTCGGCAGCGCCGGGCCCGGCTGTGCGTTGATCGCACTCGGTATCGGCCTCGCCCAGTGCCGCCTGGGCGGCGCCCCGGGCGACGTCGCGCTGCTGGTCGCGCTCAAGAACGTCGCCCATCCGCTGGCGGTGTGGGCGCTCGGCCACGGTCTCGGCGTACGCGCGGACTGGCTGGCGGTGGCGGTGGTGCTGGCGGCGATGCCGAGCGGGGTCAACGCCTTCGTCTTCGCCAGCCACTACCGCGTGCGCGAGACCACGGTCGCGCAGACCATCGTCGTCTCAACCTTGGTCAGCGCCGTGGTGGCGAGCCTGCTGCTCGCGCGGTTCATGACGCCGCCGTCATAGGGGGCGACGCCGAGGCGACGATTGGCCGCGTCGCGCGGGCCGGTGTATAAGTGGCGCGCAGGATCGGGAGGGCGTCGCAGCTTGGCGCCGGGTGGAACGACCATGCAGCACGCCGGCGATATTCTCATCGTCGAGGATCACCACGACATCGCGGAGATGGTCTGCGCCTACCTCGAGGGGCGCGGTTTCAGCGTCGACTATGCCGCGGACGGGCACACCGGCCTGCGCCTCGGCGCCGACAACCGCTACGACGCCGTGGTGCTCGACGTCATGCTGCCCGGCATCGACGGTCTCGAAGTGTGCCGCGGCCTGCGCGAGGCGCGCATCGATACGCCGCTGCTGATGCTGACGGCGCGCGACACGCTCGCCGACAAGCTCAGCGGGTTCGAGTGCGGCGCCGACGACTACCTGGTCAAACCCTTCGACCTCGAGGAGCTGGAAGCGCGCCTGCGCGCCCTGATCCGGCGCCGCGCGGGCAGCAACCAGGGCGACGTGCTCGAGGTCGGCGACCTGCGCCTCGATCTCCGCCGCCACAGTGTCGAGCGCGCCGGGCAGGAGCTCACCCTGACCCCGATCGGGTTCAAGATCCTGGCCCTGCTCATGCAGGAGTCGCCGCGCGTGGTCGACCGCCGCAGCATCGAACGCACCGTGTGGGGCGACGTGCCGCCGGACAGCGATGCCCTGCGCAGCCACCTCTACACCCTGCGCAAGGCGGTCGACCGGCCGTTCGAACGCGCCCTCATCCACACCGTGCACAGCGCCGGCTTCCGCGTCGCCGATGACGACTGACAGCCGCCGCCGCCTCAATACCAGCCTGTGGCGCGCCTTCGTGTTGCAGATCGTGTTGATCAGCGCGACCGCTTTCGCTGGCGTGTTCCTCGCCGAGTTCGCCATCCGCGAGCTGCTCATCGTCTCGGCGCTGGAGCGCGAGGCCGACTACTTCTGGGCGCGGCGCAAGATCACGGCCGACACGCCGGCGCCCAACACCAACACCTTGATCGGCTACGTCTTCGAGCGTGGCATCGACGAGGTGCCGGCGGAGTTCGCCGATCTCTCGCTCGGCATCCACGACGTCGTCACGCCGATCGGTGAATCCGTGGTGCACGTGAGCGAGGACAACGGCACGCGGCTGTACCTGGTCTTCGATGCCGCCAACGTCACCGAGCTCGCCACCTACTTCGGTATCGCCCCCCTGGGCCTGATGCTGATCGTGCTCTACTCGTCGGCCTGGGTTGCCTACCGCATCACGCGGCGCGCGGTGTCACCGGTCATCCTGCTCGCGCGCAGCGTCCGCGACATCGATCTCGAGACCCCCGACCTGTCGCCGTTCGAAGGCGAGGGCGGTGGCCGCGGCGGCGCCGAAATCGACGTCCTGGCGCGCGCCCTGCGCCACCTGCTCGGCCGGGTCGACCGCTTCATCGACCGCGAGCGCATGTTCACCCGCGAAGCCAGCCACGAGCTGCGCAGCCCGCTCACCGTCATCCGTATGGCCTGCGACAACCTGCTCAAGCGCACCACCCTCGACGACGACGCCCGCGCCATGGCGGAGAAGATCCGGCGCGCCGCGCTCGATATGGAGGAGCTGACCGAAATCCTGCTGCTGCTGGCGCGGGAGAACGAGGGCACCCTGGCCAAGCGGCGCGTGGTGGTCAACGACGTACTCGCCGAGGCGATTGCCGGCTACCGCATGATCTACGGCGCCAAGCCGCTGGAATGGCGTTTCGTCGAGGACGCGCGGCTTGCGGTATCGAGCACGCCGCGCCTGCTCGCCATCGTGTTCGGCAACCTGCTGCGCAACGCCGCCGCCTACACCGAGCAGGGCACCATCGTCGTGCGCGTCGATGCCGACGGCGTGAGCATCGCCGACAGCGGCCGCGGCATGACCGAGGAGCACCTGGGGCAGGTCTTCACCCCCGCTGCCAACCGCCTGCACGCGCAGGGCAACGGTATCGGTCTCGGCCTGGTCAAGCGCATCGCCGATCGCTTCGACTGGCAGGTCGACATCCGCAGCGCGCCCAATGCCGGGACCACGGTGACGGTGAGCCTGCCGGACGCCGAGGTCGGCGCGCCGGCAGACGAACCGCGCGGCGGCACCGTGGCGGCTCGACCGCTTGCTTGAATTCGCCGGCCGCGCCCGCATCTCAAACGGGTTTCGCCGTACCCGTCCGCGCCATCAGGAGTTCCGCTGCATGCTGAGAATCGGTTTGTTCCTCGCCACCAACTTCGCCGTGCTGTTCGTGCTGTCCATCGTCATGAAGGTGCTGGGGCTCGACCAGCCGGGCTCCGGCACCGGTGGCATGCTGGTGTTTGCCGCCATCTTCGGCATGGGCGGCTCGCTCATCTCGTTGCTGATGTCCAAAACGATGGCGGCACGCGCGGTCGGCGCCCAGGTCATCGAACAGCCGTCGAACGCCGCCGAGCGCTGGCTGCTCGCCACCGTCGAACGCCAGGCCGCGGCGGCCGGCATCGGCATGCCGGAGGTCGCGGTGTTCGACTCGCCCAGCCCCAACGCCTTCGCCACCGGCGCCAATCGCGACGCCGCCCTGGTCGCGGTCAGCACGGGCCTGCTGCGGCAGATGAGCGAGGACGAGGTCGAGGCGGTGCTGGGCCACGAGATCAGCCACGTCGCCAACGGCGACATGGTCACCCTGGCGCTGGTCCAGGGCGTGCTCAATACCTTCGTCATGGTCTTCGCCCACGTCCTCGCTGCGGCCATCGACCGCGACGGTCGCGGTCGCCACGGCGCCGGCTACTACCTCGGCTACTTCGCGGCCCAGGCGGTGCTCGGCTTCCTCGCCTCGCTGATCGTGATGTGGTTCAGCCGCTTCCGCGAATACCGCGCCGATGCCGGCGGCGCCCGCCTGGCCGGGCGCGGCAAGATGATTGCCGCGCTCGAACGGCTCAAGGCCCAGTCGGACCCGCAGGGCCTGCCCGACAGCATGGCCGCCTTCGGCATCAGTGGCGGACTGGGCAGCCTGTTGTCGACCCACCCGCCGCTGGAGGCGCGCATAGCGCGGCTGCGCGCCGAGGCTTGATCCAGTCAGTTCAAGCTGGCGGCCGGCGCAGCAGGTCGACCCGCATCGGCGCCTGGAAGTGGGCGCCGTCGGCACCCAGGTGGGCGTCGAAATCGGCTTTCACCCGCGCCAGGGTCAGCTCGTCGAGACGATGCTCGCTGTGCGTGGCGTTGATGATGCGTGCTTCGAACTCGGCGAAGCTCGCGAAGTGCACCGGGTTGCGGAAGAAAATCTCGCGCTCGAGTTCGAGCACGCCGCGCTCGACGGCACGCTCGACCGCGGCGAAGGCCGCCTGGCGTACCGCCTGCTCGTCGTGGAAGCGACGGATGACGTCGTTGAAGGCGCCGGCGAACACGGGCTCCGAGATCCACGCGCGCCCACCGGGGCGCAGGATACGCGCGACTTCGTCCAGCGCGGCGTCCAGTGCCGCCAGCGGCACGTGGTGCAGCGACTTGAACATGAACACGATGTCGGTGCTGGCCGCGGGCAGGTCGATGGCCTCGGCGCCACCGTAGCGGAATTCGACGTTGGCCGGGGCGTCGGCCTGGTTGCGTTGGAGTTGCACGCGGTCGACCTCGAAAGCGATCACGCGGCGGTCGCGCCCGCCGCCGGCGATGGCGCGGGTATGCACGCCGGTGCCGCAGCCGAGTTCGACGATGGCGGCGCCGTCGAGGGCGAGCAGGGCGTTGTAGAGTTCGGGTTCGGCGACGATGTCGCCGCCGTCGGCGCGGGCGATCTGCATGGCACTCATCACTGCGTCACCAGGCCGCGCACGACGCTGTCCTCGCTGGCGAGGTCGCGTTCGTACTTCGCCCAGTCCGCCGGATGGGGCACGGCGATGCCGCGCTGGCAGGCCGGGCGGGCCTCCAGGCGATCGAGCCAGGCCTGCAGGTTGGCCAGCCCCTCGATGCTGCTGCCGCCCCAGAAGTGGATGCGCACCCAGCACCAGTTGGCGATGTCGGCAATGGAGTACTCGTCGCACAGGTAGTCGCGGCCGGCGAGCTGGCGATCGAGCACTTCGTAGAGCCGCCGGCACTCGTTGTGGTAGCGCTTGATCGCCGCCGGCAGCTTCTCGGGGAAGTAGCGGTAGAACACGTTCGACTGGCCCATCATCGGGCCGATACCGGCCATCTGGAACATCAACCACTGGGTGACGCGGGATTCGCCCTTGGCGTCCGACGGCATGAGCTGGCCGCTCTGTTTCGCCAGGTAGAGCATGATGGCGCCGGACTCGAACACCGCGAAATCACCGTTGGCGCGGTCGACGATGGCGGGGATGCGCCCGTTGGGGCAGATTTCGAGGAACCAGGGCGCCTTCTGCTGACCCTGCATGAGATCGACGTGGTGCACCGTGTAGGGCAGGCCGATTTCTTCCAGCATGACGGACACCTTCCAGCCGTTGGGGGTGGCGTCGGTATAGAGATCGATCATGGCGACGGCCTCGGAATGACAGCGGGCGGCCATGGTAGCCGGAAGGCGGGGCGCACGGCAGGGGGCGGCGCCTGCCACAGATCAAGGCACCCGTGGCGGGCTTGCGTCATGCTGTGCGCCACGATGAGCAGCGAAGTGCAGGCGAGCGGCGCGACGCCGGTGGTGAGCCCCACGCCGGGGCAGGGCCACGTCGTGTCGGTGCGCGGCAGCGTCGTCGACGGCCGTTTCGAGGTCGGCCTGCCGCCGGTGCGTGCCATCCTGCGCGCCCGCGCCGCCGGCGACATCGCCATCGAGGTGCTCAGCCAGCTCGATCGCCACCACGTGCGCGGGGTCGCCTTGAACGCGACCGAGGGCCTCGCCCGCGGCGACGAGCTGCGCGATACCGGCCGGCCGCTGCAGGCGCCGGTCGGCCCGGCCATTCTCTCGCGCATGTTCGACGTCTTCGGTCAGCCGATCGACCGCGCCGGGCCGCTCGGCGAGGTGCAATGGCGCAGCGTGCACGCCGCGCCGCCGCCACTGGTACGGCGTTCCACCGAGACCACGGTGTTCGAAACCGGCATCAAGGTCATCGACCTGCTCGCGCCCCTCGAACGTGGCGGCAAGGCCGGCCTGTTCGGCGGCGCCGGCGTCGGCAAGACGGTGCTCCTGACCGAGATGATCCACAACATCGCCAATCGCCAGCATGGCGCCAGCATCTTCTGCGGCATCGGCGAGCGCAGCCGCGAGGGCGAGGAGCTGTACCGCGACATGAAGGCGAGCGGCGTGCTCGACGACATGGTCATGGTGTTCGGGCAGATGAACGAGCCGCCCGGCTGCCGCTTCCGCGTCGGCCATGCGGCGCTGACCATGGCGGAGTATTTTCGTGACGACGAGCGCAAGGACGTGCTGCTGTTGATGGACAACATCTTCCGCTTCATCCAGGCCGGCTCGGAGGTTTCCGGCCTGATGGGGCAAATGCCCTCGCGGCTCGGCTACCAGCCGACCATGGAGACCGAGCTGGCCGAGCTCGAGGAGCGCATCGCGAGCACGGACAACGGCGCCATCACCGCCATCCAGGCGGTCTACGTGCCGGCCGACGATTTCACCGACCCGGCCGCCGTGCACACCTTCTCCCACCTCTCCGCCTCGATCGCGCTGTCGCGCAAGCGCGCCGCCGAGGGCCTGTTTCCCGCGGTCGATCCGCTCAATTCGAACTCGCGCATGCTCACCCCGGGCAACGTCGGCGCGCACCACTACGCCATCGCGCGCGAAGTGCGTCGTACGCTGGCCGAGTACGAGGAACTCAAGGACATCATCGCCATGCTCGGTGTCGAGCAGTTGTCCGCCACCGACCGGCGCACGGTGTTCCGCGCCCGTCGTCTCGAGCGCTACCTCACCCAGCCGTTCTTCACCACGGCGGCCTTTACCGGCCTCGACGGCCAGTACGTACCCTTGTCGCGCACCCTGGCCGATTGCGAGCGTATCCTCGGCGATGCCTTGGAGGACGTCGCCGAGAGTGCGTTCTACATGCTCGGCACGTTGCCTGACGGCCCGCTGCAGGCCCGATGAACGCCGCCACCGACACGCCTACGGGCCGCCTGCGCTTGCGCGTGCTGTTGCCGGACCGTGTGCTGCTCGAGCGCGAGGACGTCACCGCCGTCGTGGTGACGACCGATGCCGGCAGCCACGGCCTGTTGCCGCGACGGCTCGATTGCGCGGCGGTGCTGCTGCCGGGCGTACTGGAATTCGTCACCACGGACGGCACCCGGCACTACGTGGCGCTCGACCGCGGGGTGTTGACCAAGACCGGGGCGGACGTCGTGGTGGCCTGTCGCAACGGCGTTCCGGGCGACGATCTCGGTCGCCTGCGCGCCCTGGTCGAGCGGCGGTTCGCCCGTCTCGGCGCCGAAGAGCAGGAGACGCGGCAGGTCTTGGCACGCCTCGAGGGCGAACTCGTGCGGGAGAGCGGTCGTGGCGCGGCGCGTTGAGCGCACCGCCGGCGACAGCGCCTCGCCGGCGCTGGCGCGCGAAGTCGAACGCGCGGCGCGGGCGCGCCGGCGCGCCCGGCGCCAGGCCGGGCGCGAATGGTCGGGCTTCGGCGTGTTCGGCATGGTCGGCTGGTCGGTGGTGGTGCCGACCCTGGCCGGCGCCGCGCTGGGTCGCTGGCTCGATACCAGCCACCCGGGCGGGCGCAGCTGGACCCTGACCCTGCTGCTCGCCGGGCTTGCGCTCGGCTGCCTGCTGGCGTGGCAATGGCTGGCGCGCGAACAGCGCGCGATCAGCCGCGCGGACGAGGATGACGACGATGATGCCTGAAGCAATCCTGGGTGGTGCACTGCTCGCCGGCCTGGCCGCGGGCGGCGTGTTCTACGGCGGCCTGTGGCTCGGGGTCACGGCCCTGCCGCGGGCACGGCACCCGGTGGCGCTGGTGCTCGGCAGTTTCGTGCTGCGTGCGGCGGTGGTGCTGGCGGTGTTGTGGGCACTGGCGGCGGTCTCGCCCGCCGCGCTCGTCGCCGGCTGTGCGGGCCTCCTGGCCAGCCGCCTGGTAGTCATGGCCGTGACGCGGCGTGATGCGGGGCAGGACCGTCGATGCACCTGAGCCCCGACGACGTGGTGGTGTGGACGGCGGGCGCCGTGCGCCTCACCCTGACCGTGGTCACGACCTGGGGCGTGATGGCCCTGCTCGCCGCCGCCGCCTGGCTGCTCGGCCGCCGGCTCGCCGCCAGCACGGGCCTGGACCCGGTGCAGAATGCGCTCGAGATCCTGGTCGGCGGCCTGCGTGACCAGATTGCCGCGGTGGGCTTGCGCGACGCCGAGCGTTACCTGCCCTTCGTCGGCACCCTGTTCGTCTACATCGCCAGCGCCAACCTGCTCACCATCGTGCCCGGCTACGAGGCGCCGACGGCCTCGTTGTCGACCACCGCGGCGCTCGCCACCTGCGTGTTCGTGGCCGTGCCGTTCTACGGCATCCGCGCGCGCGGGCTGCGCGGCTACCTCGCCACCTATCTCGAACCGAGCGTGTTCATGCTGCCGTTCAATCTCGTCGGCGAGTTGTCGCGCACGCTGGCGCTGGCCGTGCGCCTGTTCGGCAATGCCATGAGCGGCGGGCTGGTCGCGGCCATCGTGCTGGCCCTCGCACCGCTGTTCTTCCCCGTGCTGTTCAAGGCGCTCGAGCTGCTCACGGGCCTGGTCCAGGCCTACATCTTCAGCGTGCTGGCCTGCGTCTACATCGCCGCGGCCACCCACGACGCCGACACCCCACCGCCCGTCACCGACTGAGGATTATCTGCATGGACACCCAATCGCTCACCATCGTCGTTTCGATCATCGGCGCCATGTTGTCCACCGCCATTGGCTGCATCGGGCCGGCGCTCGGCCAGGGCCGGGCGGTGGCGGCCGCGTTGCAGGCCCTGGCCCAGCAGCCCGACGCCGCCGGGACCATCACCCGCACCCTGTTCGTCGGGCTGGCCATGATCGAATCGCTGGCCATCTACGCTTTCGTGGTGTCGATGATCCTGCTGTTCGCCAACCCGTTCTGGAACCACCTCGTGGCGGCGTCCTGAGCGCCGCGGGAGTTTCGGCCCATGGCCATCGACTGGTTCACCTTCGGCGCCCAGATCGTCAACTTCGTGGTGTTGGTATGGCTGCTCGAGCGGCTGCTCTACCGCCCCGTGCTGCGCGCCATGGACGCCCGCCAGGCGCGCATCGAGCAGGCGCGGCGCGCGGCCAGCGAAGCGCTGGCCGCGGCGGAGAACGAACGCAAGGCGCTGGAGAAGGCGCGCAGCGAGCTGGCGGCGCACAACGCCGCGCTGCGCTCGGCCGCCGAGAGCGAGGCCGCACACGCACGCGAGGAAGCACTCGCCGCGGCGCGCGCCGAGGTCGCTGCGGCACGCGCGCGGTGGCGCGCGGCGCTGGCCGAGGAACAGGGCGCGTTCGAGACCGGCCTGCGTCGCGCGGTCGAAACCGAGGTGCTGGCGCTGGCCCGCCAGGTCCTGGCCGAACTCGCCGACAGCTCGCTCGAGGCCCGCATCGCGGCGGCCTTCGCCGCCCGCCTGCGTGCGCTCGCCGGCGCCGAACGCGCGGCCCTGCTGGCAGCCTTCGGCAGTGGCAGCGGGCGCACGGTGTGCGTACGCAGCGCCTGGCCGCTGGACGCCGCCGCGCGCGGCGAACTCGAGGCCGCGGTGCGTGAAGTCCTCGGCGCGGCGGTCTGCCCGCGTTTCGAGGAGCGTGCGGCCCTGGTCTGCGGTATCGAACTGGCGGTCGACGGTCACAAGCTGGCGTGGTCGGTCGACGAGTACCTGCACGGCCTCGGCGAGCGGCTGGCCACGGCCCCCGAGGCGGCGATGGGCGGTGGCTGAGCGGCCCGCACCGGACGCGCTGCTGGCGCGGCTCACGGCGGCGCGCGCGGCCGGCGCGGCGCCGCTGGCGGTACGCGAGATCGGCATCGTGCACACCGTCGGCGCCGGCGTCGCCCAGGTCTCCGGGCTGCCCGGCCTGGGCTACGAGGAACTGGTGCGCTTCGAGGGTGGCGCGACCGGCATTGCCTTCAACATCGACGAGCACGACAACGGCATCGTGCTGCTCTCCGACCCGGCCCGGGTGCGCACCGGCTCGGAGGTCGAGCGCGCCGGCGGCGTGATGAACGTGCCGGTCGGGCCGGAGCTGCTCGGGCGGGTGGTCGACCCGCTCGGCCAGCCGCTCGACGGCGGTGCGCCGCCGGCGACCAGCCAGCGCCTGCCGATCGAACGGCCGGCGCCGCACATCCTCGACCGCGCGCCGGTCACGGTGCCGCTGCAGACCGGCATCAAGGTCATTGACGCGGCGATCCCGATCGGTCGCGGCCAGCGCGAGCTGGTGCTCGGCGACCGTGGCACCGGTAAGACCGCGGTGGTTCTCGACACCATCGTCAACCAGGCCGACAGCGGCGTGCTGTGCGTCTACTGTGCCATCGGCCAGCGCGCGTCGGCGGTGGCTCGCCTGGTCGCGGAGCTGCGTGAACGCGGCGCGCTGGACTACACCGTGGTGGTGGTGAGCGAGGGCAGCGATGCGCCCGGCCTGCGCTACGTCGCGCCCTATGCCGCGACCAGCATCGCCGAGTGGTTCATGACCCAGGGCCACGACGTCCTCATCGCCTACGATGACCTCACCCACCACGCCCGCGCCTACCGCGAACTGTCGCTGCTGCTGCGCCGCCCGCCCGGACGCGAGGCCTATCCGGGCGACATCTTCTACGTCCACGCCCGCCTGCTCGAACGCGCCACCCGGCTCGACGCAACGCTCGGCGGCGGTTCGCTGACCGCGCTGCCGGTCCTGCAGACGGAGGCAGAGAGCCTGGCGGACTACATCCCGACCAATCTGATTTCCATCACCGACGGGCAGATCTACCTCTCGCCACGGCTGTTCGAACTCGGCCAGCTGCCGGCGGTCGACGTCGGCCGCTCGGTCTCGCGGGTCGGCGGCAAGGCCCAGCTCGGCGCGCTGGCACGCGTCGCCGGCCCGCTCAAGCTGGCCTATTCGCAGTTCGAGGAGATGGAGACCTTCGCCCGCTTCGGCACACGACTCGACGAGCGCACCCGCGCCATCCTCGAGCACGGGCGCCGGACGCGCGCGCTGCTGCAGCAACCGGAGTTCGCACCGGTGCCGGCGCTCGAACAGATCGTGGTCCTGTCGGCGCTCACCGCCGGGCTGTTCGACGGCGTGCCCCTGGGCGAGATGGGGCAGGCCGAAGGCCGCGTGCGCAGTGCCGCGGCGGGCCTGGCCCCGGCGCTGCGCGAGGCCCTGCTCGGCGGCGCCGTACCCACGCCGGCAAGCGCCGAGGCGGTGCTGGCGGCAGCGCGCACGGCGCTCGCCGAGTGGTCCGTGGACACCGCGGCGGCGGACTGAACGGGATGCCGGCGACGACCCCGGTGGCGGTGCGCAAGCGCCTGCGCAACGTCGACGAGCTCGCCGCCGTGGTGCGCATGATGAAGGCCTTGTCGGCCGCCGGCGTGGTGCAGTTCGAGCAGGCCGCGCAGGCCGCCGTGGCCTACCGCGCGGCGACCGAGCAGGCGCTCGCGCTGGCCGCGCGCGCGGGCCTGCTGGACGTGCCCGACGCGGCCGGGTCGCGGGGGGTGGTCGTGTTCGGTACCGACCAGGGCCTGGTCGGGCAGTTCAACGAGCACCTGCGCGAATGCCTGCTGGGGGCGATGACGCAGACCGGCGCCGCGCCGCGGCTGTGGGTGGTCGGCCGGCGCCTGGCCGACCTGCTGGGCGACGAGCTGGCCGTTACGGCGAGCTTCGACGCGCCGCAGTCGCCGGCCGCCGCCGCCAACCTGGTCAGCAAGCTGCTCGCTGCGATCGGTGGTTCGGCCTGCGACCACGTCGAGCTGGTCGCCAACCTGCCGACGACGCGCCCGCATTACCTGACCCACTGCCTGCCCTTCCTGCCGGTGAGCGCGGCCAGCGTGCGTGATGTCGCCGCCCGTGCCTGGCCGCGCCGCGGGGTCACTCCGCAGCTCATTGCGCGGGGTGCCGACAGTGGCCACGCGCTGTTCGAGGAATACCGCTTCGTGGCCCTGCACGCGACCTGCATGCAATCCTGCCTGGCCGAGCACCGCGCGCGTCTGGCCGCGATGCAGCGCGCCGAGAAGAACATCGTCGAACGCCGGCAGACGCTGGAGGGGCTCTACAACCGCCTGCGCCAGGATACCGTCGATGCCGAGTTGTTCGACCTCGTGGCGGGTTTCGAAGCGCTGGTCCCGGCGACCCCCGCGCCCGCTTGAAGCCGCCGCGGCTCAGTCGTCGTCGACCAGTGGCACGAAACGCACGGGCAGAACCTCGCGTGCGTCGAGCGAAGCGTCCTCGCCACGGGTGTAGATCATCAGGACCTGGTCACCCGGGCCGCGTTCCAGCGGGATGACCAGGCGACCGGCGGGGGCGAGCTGTTCGACCAGTGCATCCGGCAGATCGCCACCGGCAGTGACGACGATGGCATCGAAGGGGGCCGCTTGCGGCCAGCCCTCGCGGCCGTTGCCGATGCGCACATGGACGTCGGCGTAACCGAGTTCGGCCAGGATCCGTGCGGCGCGCTCGCCCAGCGCGGCGATGATTTCGATGGTCCATACCTCGGCGCCGAGTTCGGCCAGGACCGCCGCCTGGTAGCCCGAACCGGTACCGATCTCGAGCACCCGCTGACCCGGCCGCAGGTCGGCCAGCTCGGTCATGAGGGCGACGATGAAGGGCTGCGAGATGGTCTGGCCGTGGCCGATCGAGAGCGGCCGGTTGTCGTAGGCGAAGTCGACGTCGTGCGGCTTGACGAAGCGTTCGCGCGGCACCGTACGCATGGCCGCGGCCACGGCCGGGCTCATCGTGCCGAGGCCGGTCAGGTAGGCCGTCTCGCGGAAGTCGCGGGCAATGACCTCGAGCAGGCGCTGCTGGGCGGCGCTGGTCGGTTCGCCGGCTTCAGCCACGAGACTCACCAGCAGCAGGCCGAGGGCGGCCTGGACGGTCACACGCAGGGCGTTCGGCATGGTCGCTTCTCCAGCGGCGGCAGGCGCCTGGCGCCCGTTCGGCACGCGCGTGCCGGGTGCGGAAAAAAGAACCCCGGCGCCGCGGCAGGGGGAGGGAACGGAGATGCGGCACCGGGGGAGGGGAGACGGTTCAGGCCGAACGCACCGGGATGCGGCGTACGCGGCCGTGGTCGGCGCGCGGCAGGACGACGTGTAGCACCCCGCGCCGGTAGCTCGCGCGGCCGCCATTCTCGTCCACCGCGACGGGCAGCCTGAGGGCGCGTTCGAAAGCGCCGTAGGCGCGTTCCATGACGTGGTAGCGCCCACTGCTACGCGTGCGTTCGAGATGCTTCTCGCCGCGGACCACGAGGAGATCGTCGACGACGTCGATGGAAAAATCCTCCTCGCCCATGCCGGGACATTCGAGGTCGACCTCGACGACGTCGTCGCCCACGCGCAGCTCGGCGGCGAGTACACCCCAGCGGCTGCCGGCGCGCACCACGTCCTGCTCGGCGCGCGCGGCGTCGGCGTGGTGCACCGGGTTGAAGCGGGTCAGGGCATCGCCGGCGCGCGCGGTGAACTCGTGCCAGCCTTCGGCCACACCCTGCCAGGCACGGCTCAGTCCCTGCTTGAGATCGTCGAACGTACTCATGCGTTGATACCTCCGTGGCCGGCGACGCCGGTGCGCCGCCTGGACGGGAGATGGTGTTGCGTCGCGCGCTTTCAAGGTCATCCGCACGGCGTTCGGCAGCAGGCTTGAAATCGTCTCGCGCCGCTCCATCTAGCGCTGCAACCGACACTGCCCCGACCTGGAGGAGCAACCATGCGTACCACCATCTACGAACCGCTGACGACCATCCGCCGGCTGCAGGACGAAATGAACCGCGCCTTCGGCAGCGTGCTGACCACTGGCGACGACAACTCGAACTCGGCGGTGAGCCACTGGGCGCCGGCCGTCGACGTGCACGAGGAAGCCGATCGCTACGTCATCGTGGCCGATGTGCCCGGGGTCGAGCCCGAGGCCATCGACGTCACCATGGAGAACGGCGTGCTGACCATCTCCGGTGAACGCAAGGCCGAGAAGCGCGACGGCGACGGCGCCAGCGCGCGGCGTATCGAGCGCGTCTACGGCTCGTTCTACCGGCGTTTCTCGCTGCCCGATACAGCCGATGCCGAGCGCGTCGAGGCACGCAGTGCGCACGGCGTGCTCGAGATCAGCATCCCCAAGAAAGCCCAGCTGCAACCGAAGCGGATCAAGGTCGGCAACTGAAGCGGCGGCGCCCGCCATGCGCAGCGAACGGGGCCCCTGGCCCCGTTTTTTTTGAACGCGATCGGCGCGGCCGGCAACCCAGGTTTCCGATTGCCGCCGTTCGCGGCCGGGAGTGACGCATGAGACGTGGATGGTTGCTGGCGATGGCAATTTCGATGTTCGGCCCCGGCGTGCAGCTGGCCGCCGCCGCCGAGGCCCCGGCCGCCATACGGCTGGTGCAGGCGCCCGCATGGCTGGAACGCGGTGGGCTCCGCCACGCCCTCGCGCCGGGTCGTGCGCTGCACAACGGCGACCGCATCGTCACCGGCAGCGGCGCCAGGGTCGTGCTGGGCCTGGCCGAGGGTAGCGTGGTCAAGCTCGGCGCGGATGCCACGCTGGCACTCGACGATGTGGTCGTGCCGGCCACGCAGGACGGCCTGTTCAGCGGCTTCCTCGACGTCGTGCGCGGCGCATTTCGCTTCACCACGACCGTGGTCGGGCGGCGGCGTGCGATCGACGCGCGCGTGCGCTCGGCGACCATCGGCATCCGCGGCACCGACGTATGGGGCAAGAGCGAGGCGGCGCGCGATTTCGTCGTCCTGCTCGAAGGCGCCATCACCATCGAACGCGACGGGCGCGAATACGCGCTCGACGAGGCGCTCAGCCTGTTCATGGCGCCGCGGGGCGCGGCCGCGTTGCCGATCGCGCCGGTCGATGCGGACGACCTCGCGGGCTGGGCCGCGGAAACCGAGCCACAGGCGGGGCAGGGTATCGTCGATCCCGACGGTCCCTTCGTGCTGCACCTGGCCAGCTTCGCGGCGGCGGCCGACGCGACGCGGCTGGCGACGGCGCTCGACGCCGCGGGCTACGCTTCGGAGACTTCGCGGATGTCGCGCGCGGGGAGTGTCGAGCACCGGGTCAGCATCGGCGGTTACGCCAGCCAGGCCGACGCCGTTCACGACGGCGCACGGCTGGCCATGCGTCACGGTATCGAGGTGCCGCGGGTCGAACGGCGCCGCTGAGCCGGCCGCGCGCGGACCGCGTCCGTGATCAGCCGTGCAGCGGCCGCGCCGCCACGGCGATCGCCGGTGCCAGCCCGATGCCCCGCGCGCGCAGTGCCGCGAAGACCGCGTCGTTGACGGCGAAGCTGAGCTCGAAATAGCGCATGGCCGGCACCCAGTAGCGGTAGCCGACGACGATGCCGCCGGCCGGGAAGGCCTCGATGCCGACCACCGGGGCGGGCTGTTCGGCGACGCCCTCGGTGGCCGTGAGCACGGCGCGCACGAGCTGGGTCGCGGCCTGGGCGTCGGCGCCGGTGTCGATGGTCACGCTGGCCTCGACGATGCGCATGGCATAGGAATTGCGGTGGATCTCGCCGACGATGTGCTTGTTCGGGATGACGATGTCCTCGCCGTCCTCGGCGACCAGGCGGGTCGCCGCGAGGTCGATCTCGGTGACGACCCCGGAGCAGCCCTGTACCGTGATGGCGTCGCCGACCTTGAACATCCGGGTCAGGATGATGACCAGGCCGGCGCCGTAGTTCGACACCGGCCCCTGGATGGCGAAGCTGGCGCCGACGGCGAGGCCGCCGATAGCGGCGATCAGCGGCGTGATGCTGATGCCGAGCTTGGACAGGGCGATGATCACGAACAGCCCGATCACCATCAGCCGTGCGGCGGCAGCGATGAACTGGCGCAGGGTGACGTCGACGTTACGGCGCTCCAGGAGTCGCAGCAGGACGCGCCGGGCCCAGTTGCCGACGATGATGCCGGCAATCAGGATGATCACCGCGCCGGCGATCTGGAACGAGTAGTTGACGAAGAAGTCGACGCAGATGTCGTAGACCTTCTGCAGGGTTGCGAGTTCTTCGTGCATGCCAGCTCCCGGCGTCTCAAGGATGGCCGGAGCATAGGCGAATCGCGCGACGCGGTAAAACCAGCGGAACGGGCTTGATCCCGATCAGGGAGACCGCCGCCCAGGCACTCGAAACTCGGGGCAGGTGGCCAACGGGGTAACTGGATGGACGACGACCGTACGCTGGGGCGGCTGGTGGTGCTGTTCGCCGACGTCAGCGGCAGCACCCGGCTCTACGAGCAGTACGGTGACGCGATCGCGCGCCACGACGTCGGCCTGGTGCTGCGGCTGCTCGGCGAGGTCGCGGCGCGTCACCACGGCCGCGTGATCAAGACCATCGGCGACGAGGTGATGTGCACTTTCAGCGTGCCGCAGCACGCCGCCGTCGCCGCCCACGAGATGCACCAGACCCTGCGCGAGGCGAGTGCCGCCGGTCGCTTTCGTACCGGTACCCTGCGGGTCAAGATCGGCTGGCATTACGGCAGCGCCGAATGGCGCGGACATGAACTGGTCGGGCCCCTGCCGCTCGTCGCCCAGCAGGTCATCGGCCGTGCCAAGCCGGAGGAGATCCTGGCCTCGGCCGAGGCCGTCGCAGCCCTGCCGGCGGCCTGGCGCGCCGACGCGCAGTTGATGGACACCGTGGAGAGCCGCGCCGACGGCGCGCCGCTCGGGATCTACAAGCTACCTTGGGAGGACGACGAGGAAGCCACCCATTTTCGCGCCACGCCAGCCGCCGCGGTCAGCACGAGCCAGCGCCTGTGGTTGCGCCATGGCGACCACGAGCTGTGCCTGGACGAGGCTAATCGTCATTGCCGGGTCGGACGTATCGCCGGTAACGACATCGTCACCGCGAGCCGCTTCACCTCGCGCCACCACGCCGAGATCAGCTTGCGGCAGGGGCGCTTCTACGTTGCCGACAAGAGCATCAACGGCACCCTGGTGACGCCGCGCGACGGCCCCGGCGTGCATCTCCACAACGAGGAGGGCGTGCTGTCGGGCGAGGGCACCCTGGTGTTCGGCAACGCCGCCGCCGGTGACCCGGCGGCGACGGTCTACTACCGCTGCGAGTGAGGCCGCGCGCGGCGGGGGCAGCGCGCGGCGCTACTGGCCGACCGCTGCCGCCATGCGCTCGCAGAAGGTGCGCAGCACCTCGAGGCGGGCGATGCGCTTGTCGTTGCCCGGCACCAGGGTCCACGGCGCGATCTCGGTCGAGGTGCGGATGACCATGTCGGTGACGGCGCGCTCGTAGTCGTCCCAGCGCTCGCGGTTGCGCCAGTCCTCGTCGGTGATCTTGTGCTGCTTCCACTCGATCTGCTCGCGTTCGCGGAAGCGCCGCAGCTGCTCTTCCGGCGAGATGTGGACCCAGAATTTCATCAGCACCATGCCGTGCTCGACGAGCTGCTCCTCGAACGAGTTGATCTCGTTGTAGGCGCGCTGCCACTCGATGTCGCGGGCGAAGCCCTCGACCCGCTCGACCAGGACGCGGCCGTACCAGGAGCGATCGTAGATGGTCTGGTATCCCGCGCGCGGCAGGTGACGCCAGAACCGCCACAGGTAGTGGTGGGCCTTTTCCTCGTCCGTCGGTGCGGCGACCGAGATGACGCGGTAGAGACGGGCATCCATGGCCTGGGTCACGCGGCGGATGGCGCCACCCTTGCCGGCCGCATCCCAGCCCTCGAACACCGCGACCGAGTTGATGCGCTGCTGGCGTGCTTTCCAGGCCAGCTGGTAGAGCTCGTCCTGGTAGGCCTTGAGCTGCTTGCGGTAATGCTTGTCGTCGATGCTGCGGTCGAGCGGCACGGCGCTGAGCACGCTGGGTTCGCCGATCTTCTGCAGCGCGGGGGAACTGGTGGTGACCCGGCCGCTGCTCGGCGGCGGCTGGTCGAGTCGGGTGGTGATGCGCTCGAGCAGGATTTCGCCGACCTTGAGATCGCGGTAACGGGTATTGCCCGATTCGATGATGTGCCAGGGCGAATGGGCGACGTCGGTCTTGCGGATGGCGCGCTCGGAGATCGACGCGAACTCGTCGTAACGGCGCGAGAAGGACTTGGTCAACGGCGAGATCTTGCCGCCCTTGCCCTTGGCCTCGTCCTTCAGGCGCTTGAGCTGTTCCTTCTTCGACAGGTGGAACCACAGCTTGACGATCAGGGCGCCGTCGTCGACCAGCATGTCTTCGAAATGACGGATCCGTTCGAGCTCGCGGTCGAACTTGTCCATTTTGATGTTCTTCAAGGCGCGGTCGATGATCGGTTGGGTATACCAGGAGCCGAACATGATGCCGATGCGGCCGGTCGGCGGCAGGGCGCGCCAGAACTTCCAGAACCGCGGCCGCATGAGTTCCTCGTCGGTGGCGTCCCAGAAGGCATTGGTCTCCAGCCCGCGTGCGTCCATCCACTTGTGGATGAGGCTGACCACGCCGCCCTTGCCTGCGCCCTCGACCCCCGAGACGATGATGATGACGGGGAAGTCGGCCTCGCGCAGGCGGCGTTGCACGGCCAGCAAGCCGGAATGCACGTCCGGTTCGCGGGCGTTGAAATCCTCTTTCGAGACCTTGCGGCCGAGTTCTGCGGCTTCGAACATGGCGATGGCTCCGGCAACGATGGCTGTGGGCTTTCTAGCGCGTCGGGCCGGTCATCGCATTGACCCCTGTCAAGTCGTTCCGGGCGGTGCGCAGCGGCATCATACGCTGCACGCCGACCGGCGCGGGGACGTCGTGTCGGCGATACCGAACGACGCCTGACGAAACCACGCTAGACTGGCGCGGTCGCGGTGCGCGGGGGGCGCGCGGCGGCCATCAGCACAAGGGGGAGCTTCGAGTGAACACGCAACGGGGAGCGGCGTCGGCGTCGCAGGCCTCGCCCGCGTACGTCTGGTACGTCGTGGGCGTCTGTTTCCTGGCCTACACGGTCAACTTCGTCGATCGCCAGATCCTGGCCATCCTGCTCTCGCCCATCAAGGCCGAACTCGACCTCAAGGACGTGCACCTCGGATTGTTGTCCGGCACCGCGTTCGGCATCTTCTACGCCACCATGGGCATCCCCATCGGGCGCCTCGCCGATCGTTACCCGCGGCGCACGGTGATGGCCGTGTGCGTGGCCTTGTGGAGCGGGATGACCGCGCTGTCGGGCGCGGCGCGCGGCTTCGCCAGCCTGCTCGCCTGCCGCGTCGGCGTCGGTGTCGGCGAGGCCGGCTGCAGTCCGCCGGCAATTTCCCTCATCAGCGACTCCGTGCCGGAGGAAAAGCGCGGCCGCGCCCTGTCCCTGTACTCGATGGGCGTGCCGGTCGGCATCGTGATCGGCTTTCTCGCCGGTGGCTACCTGCGCGAGATCGTCGGCTGGCGCATGGCCTTCCTGGTCGTCGGTGCACCGGGGCTGCTGGTCGCCGCGCTGCTGCTGTTCACCGTGCGCGAGCCGCCGCGCCGGCGGCACACGGCATTGCCGCCGGTGAAAGACGTCTTTGCGTTCCTGTGGCAGCGGCGCTCGTTCCGCTACCTCTCGCTGGCGTCCGGGCTCTATGCCTTCGCCACCTACTCGACCTCGTTCATGATCGCGCTCTTCCTCGAACGCTCGCACGGTCTGTCGCCGGTCGAGCAGGGCCAGGCGGCGGCCTTCATCATGGCCGGCGGGGTCGGTGTCGGCACCTTCGCTGGCGGCTTCATCGCCGACGCCTGGGCCAAGCACGACCGCCGTGCCTATGCGCTCCTGCCCATGGTCAGCATGGCCATCGCGGTACCGGGTTCGGCGGCCGCCTTCCTGTGCGAGAACACGCCGCTGGCGATCGGCCTGTTGATGATCCCGGGGCTGTGCGGGCAGATCTACCAGGCGCCGGCTTTCGCCGCCTCGCAGTTCCTCGCCCCGCCGTCGATGCGGGTGACCGCGGCCGCCGTGCTGTTCTTCGTCATCAACATCATCGGGCTGATGTGCGGCCCGGCGACGACCGGCTGGCTGAGCGATCACCTGCGTCCGACCTACGGCGAGGAGTCGCTGCGCTACGCGCTGCTGGCAGTCAACATGGTCTTCTACGCCGCGGCCTCGTTCTTCTACTGGATGTCGAGCCGCAGCATGCGCGAGGACTTCGACCACGTCGCCGCGCTGCCCGAGTGAGCGGCGCGACGGGCGTGCCGGCGACGCTCAGGCGAGTCGTCGCATGGTCACGCGGCTGTCGTGGAAGGCGGCGCCGCCGGCCGGCCCCGGGGTGTCGGCGCCGGTCAAGGTGTTGATGCCGCAGCCGTCGGCATAGGCCGTGTTGGGCCAGATGCTCTCGGCCACCAGCACCCCGCGCCGGACGCCGGCGAAATGCTGCGCGTGCAGGCGCACGCGGCCGCGCAGGTTGGCGAGTTCGACCGCGTCGCCGTCGGCGATACCGAGCGCGGCGGCGTCGTCCGGGTGGACCATCACCGTCGGCCGCGCCTCGCGGCGCTGCGAGGTGGGGGTTTCGGTGAAGGTCGAGTTGAGGAAGTGCCGCGCCGGCGCGGTGACGAGGCGGAAACCGTCAGTGCCGTCGGCGTCCTCGATCGCCGACCAGTGATCGGGCAGGCGCGGCATGCCGGCGACGAGCACGGGGTCGACCAGTCCTGGCGGCGCCAGGCGCGACCAGTCGACGGCGAAATGCCAGCGGCCGTCGGCATGGCCGAAACCGTCGACGTAGTGGGCGGTGGCGAAATCCGGTTGGGCATCGATCCAGCGCTCGCCCTCGAGCGTGGCCAGTCCCGGCCAGCCGGATGCCTGCAGGGTCCAGTCGATGATCGCGCGTGGGCTCATGTCGAAGCCGCGATGCGTGGCGCCGAGGCGCCGGGCGAGGTCGCAGACGAGCTCGTGGTTGGAGCGGCACTCGCCCGGTGGCTCGACGACCTTCGGTCCGAACTGGATGTGCTGCTGGCCGCCGGCCTGGTAGAGGTCGTCGTGCTCGAGGAACATCGTCGCCGGCAGCACGACGTCGGCCATCAGGGCGGTCTCGGTCATGAACTGCTCGTGCACGCAGGTGAAGAGATCCTCGCGCGCGAAACCGCGCTTGACCACGTTCTGATCGGGCGCCACCGACACCGGGTTGGTGTTCTGGATCAGCAGTGCCGTGACCGGCGGGCCGCCCTGCAGGGCGAACGCTTCACCGGTGAGCACCGCGCCGATGCGCGACTGGTCGAGCTGGCGCACCGCCGGGTCACGCACGTCGAGGCCGTCGATGAGGGTGCGGTCCCAGTGGTACACGGCACCGTTGTTGAACAGCGCGCCGCCACCCGGATGTTGCCAGGCGCCGGTGACCAGCGGAATGGACGCCGCGGCGTGCATGTTGACCGCGCCGTTGCGCTGGCGTGAGAAGCCGTAACCGAGGCGGAAGTAGGCGCGGCGATGGCCGCCGATGAGCGCCGCGAAGTCTTCGATCTCGGCGGCGGACACGCCGCAGATGGCGCTGGCCCAGGCCGGCGTGCGCGTGGCCAGGTGGCGTTCGAGATCATCGGGACAGTCGGCATACCGCGCCAGGTAGTCGCGATCGGCATGGCCGTCGCGGAACAGCACGTGCATCACCGCGCAGGCCAGCGCACCGTCGGTGCCGGGCCGGATGCACACGAAGTGATCGGCCTGCTTCGCGGTCGCGTTCTCGTAGACGTCGACCACGGCGATGCGCGCGCCGCGCTTGCGTCGCGCGTCGAGGGCATGGCTCATGACGTTGACCTGGGTCGAGGCGGCGTTGGTGCCCCACAGCACGATGAGGTCGGACTCGGCCATCTCGCGCGGGTCGACCCCGGCAAGGCGCCCGGCGCCGGCCAGCCAACCCTGCCAGGCGAGCATGGTGCAGATGGTCGAGTACTGGCCGGAATAGCCCTTGGCATGACGCAGGCGGTTGATGCCGTCGCGCATCACCAGGCCCATGGTGCCGGCATAGAAATAGGGCCACACGGTCTCGGCGCCATGCGCGGCCTCGGCGGCGAGGAAGCGTTCGGCGACGAGGTCGAGGGCCTCGTCCCAGTCGATGCGCGCGAACTGCCCGCTGCCCTTGGGGCCGGTCCTGCGCAGGGGGTGGAGCAGGCGGTCGGGATGGTGGATGCGCTCGGCGTAGCGCGCGACCTTGGAGCAGATCACGCCGCGGGTATAACTGTTGTCGGCCGCGCCGCGCACGCGGCCGATGCGGTCGGGCGCGAGGCGCTCGACTTCGAGCGCGCAGGTCGAGGGGCAGTCGTGCGGGCAGGCGCTGTGGTGCCAGGTCATGGGGTCTGCTCCGGGGTGGCCGCGGCCGCGCGCGCGACGAGGTCGGTGACGAGGGCGCCGCGCGGCGAGGCGTCGGGGCGGCCGTCAGGGCCGAGGCCGGAGGCGTACTCACGGCCGAAGCTCGCCGCGAGGTTGGCGACCTGGCCCAGGGCGGCGGCGCAGCCGGCCGCGTCGAGCGCGGCGAGATCGGCGCTGTAGAGGCTCCACAGGGTGGTACCGCCGATGGCGTAGCGGGCCTCCAGCGCGGTCGCGAAATCCGCTTCGAGGACGCGCCTGAGCAGGGCCTCGTCGAGCGCGTCAGCGGCCGTGACGTGAGCCTGGATGCGCAGCCGGCCATGGCTCGGGTCGGCCAGCACCATGACGGCGCGGCCGCCGACGACCGCGCGCCACTGGCCGGCGCCGCCGATCGCTTCCACGTCGAGACGTTCGAGCAGGGCAGCGAGACCGGCGAGGTCGAGTGCCGGTGCGGTGGGCGGCAGCGTGCAGGTCAGCAGCACGAGCAGGGCGGCAATCGGGCGGGTCGTGCACCGGCGCGGGGACGACATGGTGGCGCTCCAGGGTCGCGGAAGGGCCATTATGCGTCAGCGCGCGGCGGCGGAGGGTACACTGTCGCGCTGCATGACAGGACGGGGGGAATCTATGCGCAGGCAGCACTCGGTGGCCGGCGGCGACGGACTCAGGCTGAACGTGATGGAGTGGGGACGGGCGGATGGGCGGCCCATCGTGTTCGTCCACGGCTGGTCGCAGACCCATTTGTGCTGGATGAAGCAGGTCGAGAGCGCGCTCGCCGAGGAGTTTCGCCTGGTCGCCTTCGACCTGCGCGGGCATGGCCTGTCGGAAGCGCCGGCGGGGCAGAAGCATTACACCGGCAGCGCCGCCTGGGCCGACGACGTCAAGGCCGTCATCGAGGCCCTGGCCTTGCGCGACGTGGTCCTGGTCGGCTGGTCCTATGCCGGGCTGGTCATCACCGATTACCTGCGTGCCTACGGTGATGCGGGGATCGGCGCGGTCAATTTCGTCGGTGCCGCGGTACGCATCGGCGAGCAGGCCATGGGGCCGTTGATCGGCCCGGGGTTCACCGACGTCTTCGCCCATGCCGCCGGCCACGACCTCGAGGCCGCGATCGACGCCATGCGCGTGTTCATCGAACGGTGTTTCGCGGTCAAGCTGTCGCGGCGCGACTACGAACGCGTGCTGTGCTGGAACATGACCGTGCGTCCCGACGTGCGCGCGGCGCTCGGCGCACGCGAGGTCGACAACTGCGACGTGCTGGGCGAACTCACCTGCCCGGTGCTGGTGAGCCATGGCCGCCGCGACGTCACCGTGCTGCCGGCGATGGCCGAACTGATCCTCGAACACTGTCCGCAGGCCGCGCCGTCCTGGTACGACGACGTCGCCCATGGCCCGTTCATGGAAGACCCGCTGCGTTTCAACGCCGAGCTGGGCGAGTTCGCGCGCCGCGCCCGCGGCTGAACCGGGGGCACCTGCGCGGCGCATTTCGCCGTAGCCGGCCGCGCCACCCCCACGGTACGACTTCCGGGCTAGAATCCTGCCTCCAATCCTTTGGGGAGACTCAACCATGCAGCTCGACGGACCCCTGGTCTCGACCGACTGGCTGGCCGCCCATCTCGACGAGCCCGGCCTGCGCATCTACGACACCACCATCTACCTGCGCATGAAGCCGGATGGCTTCGGCTACCTGCCCGAATCCGGCCGTGACGAATGGGCGGAGTCGCACATCCCGGGCGCCGGCTTCCTCGACGTCCTCGGCGAGCTGTCCGACGCCGGCGCCGGTATCCCGTTCATGATGCCCGAGCCGGCAGTTTTCGCCGCCACCATGGCGAGCCACGGCGTCGCCGACGGCACCACCGTCGTGCTCTACAACAAGGGCTTCCCGATGTGGTCGACGCGGGTGTGGTGGATGCTGCGCTCGATCGGTTTCGACAACGTCGCGGTGCTGAACGGCGGCTGGGAGAAGTGGACGCGTGAGGGCCACCCGGTCACGGCCGACGTCACGACCCATCCGCAGGGGCAGCTGAGCGTCAATGCCCGCCCGCAACGCTGGGCCGACAAGGCGCGCATGCTCGACGTCATCACCAGCGGCAGCCCGGTCACGATCAATGCCCTGTCGCCCGAGGTCTACAGCGGCGACAAGAACCAGTACGGCCGCCCCGGCCACCTGCCCGGCACCCACAACGTGTTCTACGGCAGCCTCATCGATCCCGACACCAACGAGTTCCTGCCCCCGGACAAGCTCGCACCGCTGTTCGCGGCGAGCGGCGCGCTCGAAGCGCCCGAGGTCATCACCTACTGCGGGGGGGGGATCTCGGCGACGATGGACTGCCTTGCGCTCGAACTCTGCGGTCAGCGCAACGTCGCCGTCTACGACGGCTCGATGTCGGAGTGGGTCAAGGACGAGTCGCTGCCGCTCAAGCTCGGCAGCGAACCCTAGGCCCGTCGCCGGCGGTGTCTGACCCCGGTGTCCAAGCCGTTGTTCGGGCAACGACGGTGTCTGACACCAGGGTCTAAGCCGTTGTTGGCGTGCTGGGGGCGACGCGCGGGTGCGGCGCGCTGCGCAGGTAGCCCGCGACCACCAGCCACAGCACCAGCCCGTTCAGCAGGTGCCACAGCCAGTGCGTGCCGCGCGGCCAGGCCGCGCACAGGGCGAGGTCGACGCTGCGCGCGGTGAGTGAGAGCGGGAACAGCGCGGCGGCGGCGAGCAGGGCGCCGTTGCGCCCGCGCCGCCAGCCGTCGCAGCCGACCCAGCCCAGCACCACCGCCGCCGGCAGGTAGGCGAGCGAGCCATTGAGCACCCGCGGCGCCTGCGCCGCGGCCAGCAAGGTAGCGAAGAAGACCGCGCTGACACCGGCCGCGCGCATCTTGCCGTGGCCATGGACGCGGTGCAGGTAGCAGCCCAGGAAGGCGAGCTGGAAGGCCACGATCGGCAGGACGTCCAGCCATTGTGCCCAGGCCGTGGCAAAGACGTGGAAGGCCGTGCTGCCGAGCGCGATCAGGCCGAGCAGGGCGGCCAGCAGGAGACCGTCGCCGCGCGCCTGGCGCCGCGACGCGCCGGCGGCCGCCACGGCGGCGGCGGCGAAGGCGAGGTTGCTCGCCGCGTTCCACGGTTCGGCCAGCAGGCCGGCGGCGGTGCGTTCGCAGTAGAGATCGATCATCGGGACCGCGCGGCCGCCGCCGCGGTGGGCGGGGCGAACGTCGCCGGTCGCCGACGCCCCGGTCGCGGCACCCTCAATCCTCCGGCCACACCTCGTTCAGGCTGCGCAGTGCGCCGACCGCGTTGGGCCAGCCGGTGTAGTGCGCGGTGTGCACGATCATCTCCAGGATTTTTTCGCGCGGGATGCCGAGGCGACGCGCGGCGGCGAAGTGGAAACGTTGCTCGGGCTCGCGGGCGAGCGCGGTGAGGATGGTGCAGGTCACCAGCGAGCGTTCCTGCAACGGCAGGGCCTCGCCCTGCCAGACGTCGCCGAACAGGTGCTCGAGGGTGATGTCACGGAAGCGCTCCGGCATCTGGTTGACGGCATCGGCATTACCGCACAGTTGTTCGAGCAGGGCGCGGCCCTTGTCGCGTCGATCGTCACTCATGGTGGTGGGTGCTCCTCGGTCGGTTGGGAAAATTCTGGACAAGCGGTCGTGCCGCCCGTCGACGGTGTTGCGCGTTGCCCGGCGACGCACATTGATTGCGCGGCACCTGCGCTGCTCGAATCACGCGCGCCGTGACCCCGGGGATGCTCGCTCACTTGTTGCGAGCTTCCTCAGGGTTCCTGGCCGCCGGCCTGGCGCGACTCGGCGTAGACCGAGGGGAAGCGCGCCGAGCCGAAGCGGATGACCAGGGTGGCGAGCGCCAGCAGCAGGATGGCGCCGGCGATCAAGAGCAGGTGCATGCCGGGTTGATCGTGATGCTGCACGTCGGCGATGAGCAGGCGGGTCAACGCGGTGATGGCGACGTAGATCAGGAAGCGCACCGGCATGTGCAGGGTCTTGAAGTAGATGCCGACCATGGCGCCGAGTTCGAGGTAGATGAACAGCAGCAGGATGTCGTCGATCGAGGCGTAACCGTGCTCGACCATGCCGAGGAAGGCGACCACCGCCGACCACACCGTGGCCGCGCCGATGGCGAACAGCGCGACGTAATGGAAGACGTCGACGCACAGGTTGCCGAAGCCGTGGGCATGGCGTTCGAGCGTGGCGCGCCAGCGTTCGGCGGTATGCGGCGTCATGGCGTCGTGGTGACCGCGCGATTCATGGGGCAGGTGGCGAAGAAGGCGCGCAGGCGGCGCGCCAGTTCGTCCGGCTGCTCTTCCGGGATCCAGTGGCCGCAGTCGGCCATGACCCCGCCGCGCACGTCCGTCGCGACCCGGCGGCAGCTGGCCAGGACCTCCTCGCCGCGGCCCCAACCGCCGGCGCCGCCCAGCGCCAGCACCGGCATGGCGAGCTTGCCGCGCGCGAGGTGGGCCTCGTTCTGGGCGATGTCGCGCGGGATGTTGCGATAGTAGGCGAAGCCGGCCGCGAGCGCGCCGGGCTGGCCGTAGCAGCGCAGGTACTCGGCGCGCGCCGTGGCGTCGACGGCATCGGCGCGCGCACCGTAATGGTCGTAGAACCAGCCGAGGTAAAGCGCTTCGCGACCGCTGACCAGCGCCTCGGGCAGGTCCGCCGTCTGGTGGAAGGCATGGTGCCAGCGTCGCCCGCCCTGGCTGAGACTGGGCTGGCCGTCACCGGGGATGGCGACGTCGACGATGGTGAGGCTCGCGACCAGCTCCGGGTACAGCGCGGCCACGGCGAAGGCCACCGGGCCGCCCCAGTCGTGGCCGACCAGGTGGCAGCGCGCGATACCGAGATGCCCGGCGACGAGGGCGTGGACGTCGCCGGCCAGGGTATCGGTGTCGTAGCCGTCGGCCGGGCGCGAGGAGTCGCCGAGGCCGCGCAGGTCGGGAGCGACGAGGCGGTACTCGTCGGCCAGCGCGGCCATGACGTGGCGCCATTCGAACCAGGTCTGCGGCCAGCCGTGCAGCAGCACCACGGGATCGCCCGTGCCGCAGGTCACGTAGTGCAGGCGCACCGCGTCGAGCCGCGCGTCGTCGTGGGTGAAGTCGGCCATGGCCGGTGCTCAGGCCTTCTCGATGGTGACCAGGGTCGAATGCACGCTGCTGCTCGCGCCCATGTCGGCGGCCTGCGCGGTATGCACGAAGTTGACGTTCGTACCGCTCGCCTCGAGGCTCGGCCAGCGGCCCTTGTAGGCGACCGCGGTGCCCGGCAGGACGCCGTCGTCGAGCCGCGCGACCAGTGGCACGCGGCCGCTGGCGTTGGCCAGCGTGACCGCGCTGCCGTCGTGCAGGCCGAGCCCGGCGGCATCGCTGGGATTGAGGTGCACCGCGGGTGGACCGCTGCGATCCGCGGCGTGGGGGTCGTTGGCGTAGGAATCGTTCATGCGCCATTTCGAGGCCGGGCTCAGCAGGCGGAAGCGGCCGGCCGGCGGCTCGTCGTCGGCCCACGGCTGCGGGGTGCGCGGCAGGCCCATGGCCTCGGCCTGTGCCGAGGCCAGTTCGATGCGGCCGCTGGGGGTCGCGAAGTGTTGTTCGGCCCAGGGTTGCAGGGGCTCGTCGCCGAAGGCGTGATGGCCGCGGCGCTTGAGCTCGGCGAAATCGAAGCCGAGGTCCATCTGCGCCATCATGGTCGCGATGAGGGCCGCGTCGTCCTCGAACAGGGCCGGCTCGTCGAGGCCCATGGTCCGCGCCAGGCGGCGGAAGATCTCGGCGTTGGGCAGCGCTTCGCCGGGCGGTTCGCAGACCTTGGCCTGGGCGCCCATGAGGACGTGGAAATAGCCGAAGGTGAGATCCTCGCCTTCGAGGAAGCTCGCCGCGGGCAGCACGATGTCGGCGTGGCGCGCGGTGTCGGTCATGAACACGTCGCAGCACACCGTGAAG
Source organism: Gammaproteobacteria bacterium (assembly GCA_024235015.1). Lineage (GTDB taxonomy): Bacteria > Pseudomonadota > Gammaproteobacteria > JACKNG01. The sequence goes on along the minus strand of JACKNG010000001.1, from coordinate 570,415 downwards.
AGATCCTCGCGCGCGAGCGCTGCGCGCAGGCGCGCCTGCTCGGGGGCCGAGGCGAGCGGGTTGGTGTTCCAGCTGAAGAAGACCTTGAACTCGTCGCCGGCGAGGCGCTCGGCGAGTTCCATGTGGCTGACCTTCTTGCCGCCGGCCCGCGCGATCGGCGCGCCGCCCAGCCAGTCGAGATCGAGGCCGGCGATGATCGGCGCGAGGTTGAGATAGCTGAAGCCGGCGCCGGGCTTGCCGACGTTGCCGGTCAGCGCCGGCAGCAGGCCGATTGCGCGCATGACGTTGCCACCGGTGCGCTGTCGCTGCAGGCCCTGGCCGGCCCACAGCAGGGCCGGACCGGCGCCGTAGAAGGCCGCGGCCTGCTCGATGTCGACCGCCGGTACGCCGGTCATGGCCTCACCCCAGGCCGGGGTGGCGCGTTCGATGTCGGCACGGAGCTCGTCGTAGCCCACGGTGTGGGCGTCGATGTAGGCATGGTCGAAGCGACCGTCACGGCCCAGGCAATGGAGCAGGGCGAAAGCCAGTGCGGCGTCCGTGCCGGGACGCGGCTGCAGGTGCAGGTCGGCCTGGGCCGCGCTCTCCGTGCGGATCGGGTCGACCACCACGATCTTGCCCGGCGCCTCGCGCAGCCAGTGCTCGTGGGCGTGCGGCGCCGAGTGCGAGGGATTAGCGCCCCACACCAGGATGCAGGCGGAATCACGCGCGGTGCGCGGATCGAAACCGACCACCGAGTTACCGAACAACAGCGTCCAGGCGACGTGGCCGGCGGCGTTGCAGATGGTGTCGGGATCGACCTCGGATGCGCCGAGGTAATTGAACAGGCGGTTGGGAAAGAGGAAGCCGATGAGGCCCAGCGTGCCCGAGTAATGGGTGTGCAGGATCGCCGCTGCACCATCGCGGGCGACGGTGTCGTTCATGCGTGCCGCCACGGTGGCCAGCGCCTCGTCCCAGCCGATCGGGGTGAAGGCGCCGCTGCCGCGCGCGCCGCTGCGCTTGAGCGGGGTCAGCAGGCGCGCCTGCGGGTCCTGCCACACGCCGTTGTAGGCCAGCGCGCACTTGCTGCACAGCTTGCCGCGGGCAATGGGGTGCTCGGGATCGCCGAGCACGCGGTGGCGCCCCCCCTCGCGCACCTCGACCACGATGCCGCAGGCGTCGTAGCAGTCTCGCGGGCAATTGGTGCGAACGGTCGTGACCATGGTGCGGACCTCCCTCGGCACTGCGAGCCGGCATCAAAGCACACTCCTCACGCCGGCGGCAATGTCACGTTGACTCTCGTCGTCGTTGATGGAATAACGTCTGCGGCCGCCGCCGCGCGGCCGACAAGAAGTACAACGTTTCTCGAGGGAAGGGAGCTGCAAGCATGGGTCTGCTGTCGGAATTCAAGGAATTCGCGGTCAAGGGCAACGTCGTCGACATGGCCGTCGGCATCATCGTCGGCGCCGCGTTCGGCAAGATCGTGTCCTCCGCGGTCAACGACATCATCATGCCGCCGATCGGGCTGCTGCTCGGCGGGGTCAATTTCTCCGACCTCGCCGTGGTGCTGAAGGAAGCGCAGGGCGACGTCGCGGCGGTAACGATCAACTACGGCACGTTCATCCAGACCGTGCTCGACTTCGTCATCGTCGCCTTCGCCATCTTCATGGCCATCAAGGCGATGAACGCGATGAAGCGCGCGCGCGAGGAAGAAGTGGCCGCGGAGCCGCCCGCGCCCCCCGAGCCGAGCGCGGAGGAGAAGCTGCTGACCGAGATCCGCGACCTCCTCGCCAAGCGCTGAGCGCAGGTTCAGGCGCGCGGGCGTGCGCCGCCCCAGCGCCCGTAGTGAGTCTTGTCGGCGACCGGTTCGCGGCGCACCGGGCCGAAACGGCCCTGCGGCCAGCCGATCGGGATCACGGCGACCACCCCGTGATCCTCGGGGATGCCGAAGTGGGCGTGGAGTTCGTCCTCGAACATCTGGTGCATGGTCGTGAGGCTGGCACCGAGGCCGAGCGCGCGCGCCGCGAGCAGGATGTTCTGCACGCAGGGATAGACCGAGCCGTAGGAGGGCGGGGCGCGCCCGACGCGGGCCTCCGGCGCTACGGCGAACGGCCAGTCGCGCCGGCCCAGCACCATCAGGATGACCGGCGCTTCGTGCATGTGTTCGGCGAGGTGGCGGGCGGCGTTGACGGTGCGACCCTGCGCCGTGCGCGGGTCGTCGGCGAGCAGCGCGGCGCCGAACCGTTCCTTGATCCAGTAATCGTAGCGTTCGCCGAAGAAGCGCTTGTCGTCGGTTCCAGTGAGGACGAGGAAGGCCCAGGGCTGGCTGTTCTGGCCGCTCGGTGCGCGGATGCCGGCATCGAGCAGGCGCTCGACCAGTTCCAGCGGTACCGGGTCGGGTTTCAGCCGGCGCATCGCGCGCAGGGTATACATGACCTCGAACAGGCCGGGTTCTTCGTGCATCGGGCACCTCGCTGACACAGGCGTATGGGGCGCCTGAGTATACTGTTGGCGGCTGCCGGGTACGGGTGGTAAGACTCACCGCCAGCCGCGAGGCCCGCAGCCGGAGCGCCCCATGCACGTCGAGCCCTTCCGCATCAACGTCGCCCAACGCACCCTCGACGACCTGCGCGAGCGCCTCGCGCGGGCACGCTTTCCAAGCGTCGTGCGCAACGCCGGCTGGGATTACGGTACCGAGCTCGCGACCATGCGCGAGCTGGTCGAGTACTGGCTGGATGCCTACGACTGGCGTGCCCAGGAGGCCCTGCTCAACGAGCGCATGCCGCAATACCTCGGCGACGTCGACGGCCGGCTGATCCATTTCGTCCATGCCCGTGCCGACGATCCGCAGGCCCTGACCCTGGTCATGACCCACGGCTGGCCGGGCTCGTTCATGGAGTTCTACAAGGTCGTCGAACCGCTCACCCACCCCGAGCGCCACGGTGGCGATGCGGCCGATGCCTTCCACGTGGTGTGTCCTTCGCTGACCGGCTACGGCTGGTCCGATCCGTGGCTCGAACCGGGCTGCGACGTACGCCGGGTGGCGGCGCGCCAGGTCGCGCTGATGGCCGGCCTGGGCGTCGAACGCTACGGCCTGCAGGGCGGCGACTGGGGCGGCGTCGTCAGCCCCTACATGGCCATGCTCGCGCCCGAGCGGGTCGTCGGCCTGCATCTGAACATGTGTTCGACGCCGTCGACCGACGACCCCGAGGAGGCGCGTGCGCAGGGCGTGATGCCGGGGCGGACCTGCATCAGTCGCGAGTACTACAACGAGCAGAAGGGTTATGCCGCGATCCAGAGTCTCAAGCCCGACCAGCTCGGCTACGCGCTGAACGATTCGCCGCTCGGCCTCGCCGCCTGGGTGCTGCAATGCTTCTACATGTGGGGCGATCTCGCCGACGGCGACCTGCGGTCCCGCTTCAGCCTCGACGAGCTGATCACCAACATCATGATCTACTGGGTGACCGAATCGATGCCGGCGGCCATCCGCCTGTACTGCGAATCGCGTCGCGCCGGCACTTTCGGGCCGCCGCAGGGCTACGTCACGACGCCGACCGCGGTGGCACTGTTCAAGGACATCCCGCGCCCCAAGCGGGCCTGGGCCGAGCAGGTCTACAACATCCAGCGCTGGACCGAGATGCCAGCCGGTGGCCATTTCGCCGCCCTCGAGGAGCCGGCGCTGCTGGTCGACGATATCCGCGCATTCTTCGCCGGGCTGCGCACCTGAGGGCGAGACTCGGCGTTACCCGCGGCCGCCCATGCCGGTGCGGCCGATCGCCGGCGCGCCGGGCGTGCCGCTCGCTCAGGCGATCGCCGCGGTGATGGCGCGGTGATAGAAGCTCAGCGCCGGCTCGTTGGTGCCGAAGGTGATGTGCGACTGGGCGCCGGCATGAAAGCCGTTCTGGATACCCTCGCCGACCGGGAAGTCCTCGTCCTCGACCACGTGCACGACGAGGTCGAAATTCTTGTCCCAGTGCCGCTGCGCGCTCTCGCTGGTCGCGGGTTCGGGCGTGTAGAGCGAGAGCTGAACCAGCGATTCGTCCGCGCTCGGCCCCGGGAACACCTGCCACAACTCGATGTGGTCGAGCTGCCACACCAGCACGGAATTGGGAAACAGGACGTAGATGGCGACCATGTGCGGGAGCAGGTTCCAGTCGTTGGCCGGGGCGCTGCGCAGTTGCTCGATGGTGCGCCGCGCGGAGACCAGGCGGAAGTGCGGGCCCCAGTGGTCGAAGGTCGTCAGGTTGTCGTAGAAGATGTTGCAGATCGAGTTCTTGTGCAGCACGCAGAAGTGGTAGGACTCGAGGAAGGTGTCGACCAGCAGCTTCCAGTTCATGCGCCGGCGCAGCGTGCAGGTGCGGTAGTGATGGAATCCTGCCAGGTCGTAGGCGGCGAGTTCGCCCGACAGCCCGCCGAGATGGCGTTCGATGTCGCACGCACCGTCGACCTGCGGGGTGACCCACAACAGGCCGTCCCGTTCGACCGCGGGTACGGCGGTGAGGCCGTGGGTCGAGCGCGGTGCCTGGCCGAAGGCCTGGTCCTGCGGTCGCGCCAGCAGGCGCCCGTCGAGGCCGAAGGTCCAGGCATGGTAGGGACAGACGAACTGGCGGCCGCGGCCGCAATTCTCGGCCACGCGCGCACCGCGGTGACGACAGACGTTGAGGAAGGCGCGGAAGGCGCCGTCCTCGGCACGGGTCAGCAGCAGCGGCAGGCCGCTGAGGTCGTGCACGGCGTAGGTGCCGGGCGCCGGTAGCAGGCCGCTCAGGCCGACGCACAGCGGGCGTTCGCGGAACAGGTGGCGCTGCTCGCGGGCGGCGACGTCGGCGCTGACGTACTCGTCGACCGGCTGCAGGTAGATCTCGTCGCTGGTGGCGGTGCGCTGTTCGGCGATGTACTCGAACAGGCGCTCGGCGAGGGCGACTTGTTCACTGTGCAGCATGTTCATTCCCCGGGGCGAGACAGGAGCGCCAGTATAGGGAACCTCCACAAAAGCAGTCGAGCACGCCGGGGGCAAGGCACGCAGGTTTCGCGGCGCGTGGTTTACACGGGGTGAATGAGCACGGCAGAAGCGCGCACAGCCGCCAGCGGGAGGAGCAGGCGCTGTTGCAGAGGTTCCATGGCCGAGCGCGGCGATTACCAGCGTCGCAGCCAGTGTGCGCGCTGGCGGCGCAGCGAGTGCACGGCGAAGCCGAGGGCGGGCAGGGCCAGGGGCAGCAACCAGTACCACCACGCCGTGCGCGCCTGCGCATAGGTCAGCGAGAGCGCGGCGAGGACGCCGAGAAACGCGAAGTAGAGAATCGCAGTCGCCACGCGCGCGGCCCACAGCCGCCGCCTGAGCAGGCCGAGGCCGCACAGCGCCAGGCTCGTGAACAGCAGGGTGTCGACGAGCAGCGGTGCCCGGCCGGGATACTCGGTGCGGTGTACCAGGGTCGCGCCGAGTCCGAGCGCGCCGATGACGCTGAACGACGCCGCCAGGGCGAAGCGGATCAAGCGATCGCGACGGCGTGGGTGGGCCGGTGTGGTGGTTGCGTCGGGCACGGCAGGCATGGTGGAGGGGGGCGGCGAGCGCGCATAAAAAAGCCCGGTCGAAGCGACCGGGCTCGTCCAACTAGGTGGGTCGACCGGGAGAAGGGGGCATCGTGGTGTTGTGTTCCGCCCGGTCGGATGACCCAGCCTTGCTGTGTCGTGGTGAGCCGTTATTAGACCACAACGCTTGCCCGTGCGTCCTCCGTCGCGGCCAGCTTGCCGGCCGGGATCGCGGGAGTGGTGGCCACCACCAGCTGGAAGGCGAGAGCGAGGGCCAGGATGGCGCCCAATGTGTGCAAGCCGTTTCGAGTATTTTGCTTCAATTCCATGATAATTCTCCAAAATTAGTTTCATTTTGAGGGTCTTTCGAGGCCCTGGCCGGGCCCCGCTCGACGTTGGAAGGAAGCTTAGTGATTGACCGAATGGTTGTGAATAATCGATTTCGTCAATCAATTATTGCAGTATCCGCAATTATGAAGGACATCGACACGCTCAGGCTCTTTCTCGCCGTGGCCGAAGAGGGCAGCTTCGCCCGTGCCGCGCAACGACAGCACCTGTCCGCCGCGGTGGCGACGCGCCGCATCGCGGCACTCGAGGCCGAGTTCGGCGTGCGCCTGTTCTCGCGCTCCACCCGCCACGTCGGCGCGACCCCGGAGGGCCTGCTGCTCGTCGAGCATGCGCGCGGCATCGTCGCTGCCGCCGACGCCGCCAGCGAAGCGTTGCAGACCAGCGACGCCGCACCGAGCGGGCACTTGCGCGTGCTCGCCCGCGCCGGTCTCGGGCGCCACATCGTCGTGCCCTACCTCGGTGAATTCCGTGCCCGCTACCCGGCGGTCACCATCAGCCTCGAGCTGACCGAGGCGCGCGTTCTCGACCTGCATGCGCGCGGCTGCGATGTCGGCGTGACCATCGGCCACCTCGACGACTCGGGCCTGGTCGCGCGGCGCCTGGTCGAAACCGATTCCCTGCTGTGCGCGAGTCCGGACTACCTCGCGCGCCGCGGGGTGCCGCGGCTACCCGACGATCTGAGCCATCATGACTGCCTGACCATCCAGGCCGCCGACGCCGCCGCGACCTGGCACTTTTCACGCGAAGCGGAGCGCTTCAGCGTGCGCTTCCAGGCGCCGGTGTCGATCAGCGATGCCGATGCCCTGCTCGGTTGCGCACGCGCGGGGCTCGGCATCGTGATGGTTGCGGACTGGCTGGCGGCCGACGACTTCACGCGCGGCTCGCTGGTGCGGGTGCTGCCCGGGTTCCAGGTCGAGCCGCGCGGTACACCGATCAACGCCCTCTACCCGAGCCGTGCCTACCTGCCGCGCAAGGCGCGCGCCTTCGTCGAGTTCCTGGTCGAGAAATGTGCCGCCCGTTTCGCCGGCCTGGCGCGTTCGCCGGCGTGAGCCGGCTACGCGTCAGCGCGGCGCGCGCGGCGACTTGAGGTAGGCGCGTTCGCGCACCGCGTTCTGGGCCGGGTCGGGCACGTAGGTCACGGCGCGGGTCACCGGCTGGCTGTAGAGACAGACATCGCCGATGGCCAGTTCGGCGCAAGTCGCCTGGATCGCGATGACGACGCTGGTCAGGCGTTCTTCCGGCAGCACCGCGCGCACGATCACGCGTTCGCGGTTGAAACGCACGCCGCGGCTGGTGGCGCGACTGTCCGCCTCGATCAGCTTGGCGAAGCTGAAGTTGGCGCCGGGCGCGCCGCCGGCCAGCGCGGCATCGACGATGGCCTCGGCATGCTTGCGCCCGGCGATGCACGACAACAGGCACTGGCCGCTCAGGTAGCTGCGTTCACGGACCTTGCCGAACAGGTTGAGGCCGGCACTCTTGCCGGTGCCGACGAGGTGGCTGACGCGCTGGCTGCGCCACTGGCTCGACCCCTTGAGCTCGTCGATGGCGGCGATGACCTGCTGCATGTTGGCGGCGTAGCGCTGGTTGCCGAAGGTCGAACCGATGTTGACCAGGCCGGTCTGCACCGGCACGCGGAAGAGGAAACCGCGCCCCGGCAGGTCGAGGTCGCCGGCGTCGATCATGGCCTCGGTCACCGCTACGGCGTCGGCGTTGTCGACGATGACGAGCAGCACTTCCTTGTTGCGCTTCTTGGTGATGCGCAGCCAACCGAGGCGGTCACGCAGGCCGCGACCTTCGCCGTAGAAGACGACGGGGCCGTGGGCGCCGTTGGCCATGGCCGCCCGCGTGATGGCATCGGTCTGGTCGGGCGCCACGATGCAGAAGATGGCGGTGAGGTTCTCGCGCAGGTTGCGCGAGGCGTCGTAATGCTCGGCTTCCCAGGCGTCGTCCGACCACAGCACGAAGTCGGGCGTGCAGCTCAGGCGCTCGCAGGGCACCGCGAACACCGCGCCCGAGCCCGGCAGGTGCAACTCGCCGGCCTCGACCACGGTCTCGATGACGTGCTGAACCTTGACGTCGGGGACGAGGAACTGCAGGTATTCGTTCTCGGGGCTCATCACCGGCAGCAGCGCCTGGTACCAGCGATCGCGCACCAGCGTCCCGCGCGCGTTGATCAGCAGGGTATTGCGATCGCCGGCGGCGAAGACCTGCTCGATGACGCGGTTGGTGCCGTGCTGGGGCAGGATCGCGGTCACCACCGAGACGTTGTGATGGTCGACGAAGTCGCTCATGCGCCACCCCGGCGCACGCCGCCGGCGCTGGTCCGCGAGACGATGAAGCCGACCACCAGCACGGTGAGAATGGGGCCGACCGAGGCCAGGGCGAGCACGCCGAAGCCGTCTTCGACGCCCGGCACGTTGGCGCCGATGCCGAGGCCCATGGCCAGCACCAGCGGCACGGTGATCGGCCCGGTGGTGACCCCGGCGCTGTCCCAGCCGAAGTTGACGAACTCTTCGGAGGACACCAGCGTCAGGACCAGCAGCAGCAGGTAGGGCGGCACCAGCAGCCAGGCCAGCGGCAGGGCGTAGGCGATCTTCAGCACGCCGGCGGCGATGCCGAGGCCGACCCCGATGGCGACCGATTGCATCAACAGGCGCTTGCGGAAGGCGCCCACCGTGATGGTCTCGACGGTGTTGCCCAGTGCATTCAGGGCAGGTTCGGCCAGGGTCGCGCCGTAACCGAGGAAGAAGCCGAAGGCGACGGCGACCAGCTTGCCGTAGAACGGCGGCTCGAACAGCGGGCCTTCGCGGCCTTCCATGCCCCACGGGGTGAGGGTGGCGAAGGTCGCCGGCACGTTGCTGCCGAGCTGCAGGCCGAGCGGGCTCAGGCCGAGGGTGATGCCGAGGACGAACAAGGTCATGCCGGCGACGGCGAAGACCACGCCGATGGCGAGCTCGTCGCGCTGGCGCAGGCGTTCGCGTACCACCAGCTTGAGGGTGAGATAGAGGAACAGGCACAGCGGCACGATCGCGCGCAGCGCGGCGAGCAGCGCGCCGTGCAGTTCCGAGGCGAGCGACTGCCGGGGATCCCAGGTCACCGGGCTGACCAGGTTGGGGCGTTCCTCGGGCAGCTTCTCGATGACGATGGCACTGTTCTCGAGCACGATGCGGCCGTCCTCCAGGGCGCGGTTGCCGCCCTCGAAGCGCATGCGGATCTCGGCATCGACGTGGCCGGTGGCGAGGAAACGGTTGAACTCCTCCGGCGAGAAGGGCTCGTAGTCGCCAGCCGAAGGCGCCACGGGCAGGGTTGCGGCATCGGCCGCCGGCCCGGGCACGACGGCGCCGGCATAGTTGACCTGGCCGTAGTAGTCATCCTGCGTGAAGTGCCACAGGCCGAGCAGCAGCACGGCGATGATCGGTGCCAGCGAGGCCAGGGTGACGATGCCGAAGCCGGCGTGCGCGGTTTCGCCGTCGCCGACGATGCGGCACACGCCGATGCCCAGTGCGAGCACCAGTGGTACCGTCACCGGGCCGGTGGTGACCGCGCCGCAGTCCCAGGCCAGGCCGAGGATCGGTGCCAGGACCGGGTCGAAGTGGGCGTAGAGCGTGAGGCCGCAGAGCACCAGAACCAGCGGCACGATCAGCCGCTTCAGCGACCAGCCGTAGAAGAAGCGCAGGATGCCGACCAGCACCGCGACGCCGACGCCGACGCCGACCGCGAGAACCAGCTCGCCGGCGAAATCGTTGAGCAGGCTGTACAGCAGTGGCGCGGCGAAGGGTTCGACGTCGCCACCGGCGGTCTTGAGCACCGCGATGGCCGGTTCGGCGAAGGTCGCGCCGAGGCCGAGCAGGAAGGCGAAGCCGAGGATCAGCGGCAGGGGCGAATTGCGCGGCAGCACCGCGCCGATCGTCTCGCCCAGCGGCATCAGGCCGAGGCGCAGGCCTTCCATGAAGAACATCAGGCCGCTGGCGACGATGACGATGCCGGCGCCGATCATGGCGGCGAACACGATGGGCAGGCCGAGGACCAGGATCTGGAACAGCACCAGGTAGACGACGATGAACCAGATCGCCCGGACCTGGTCGAGGAAATTGTCGCGCGCGTAGGGCCACAGGATGGCGAGGGTGTCGCCGAGTCCGAGGCGCAGGGCCTGGTGTCGCTGGTTCAAGATGGGGTCCGGTGCCCGCTGCACGGCGCGTAACGGTACGCGATCGGTGCGCGCAGTGGCAACGCCGGGCGCACGGCTTGACAGCGGCGCGTGGCGCGCAAGAATTGCCCGGGCGTCCCTTCCCGCCGCGAGGCCATGCCCATGGGCCGAACCGACCATCGTTGTGGCATCCGCCTGGCGCGGCGCGCCGAGGCGCGCACCATCGCCGTGATGAGCCGTGAACTGATCGAGTCCGGGCTCGGCTGGAGCTGGACCACCGCGCGCGTCCGCCACAGCATTGCCGACGTCGACACCAATGTCATCGTGGCCGTCGACGGCGAGCGCGTGGTCGGCTTCGCCCTCATGCACTACCGCGAGGAGCGTGCGCACCTGCTGTTGTTCGCCGTCGCCGCCGACCGCCGTCGACGCGGTATCGGCAGTTCGCTGTGGGCCTGGCTGGAGCGTACCGCGCTGGTCGCCGGGATCAGCACGGTCCACCTCGAGGTGCGCGCGTCCAACCCGCCGGCGCGGCGTTTCTATCGCCACCTGGGCTTCGTCGAGGAAGAAACCGTGCCGGGTTACTACCGCGGCCGCGAGGCCGCCGTGCGCATGCGCTGCCGCCTCGGCGTGGGCGCCGGCGGTTCGCCACCGCTGCGCTGAAGCGGGCCCCGATTCCCGCTACACTGCGCCTCTCACGGAGAGGAACGGGAGTTGTCGATGACGACGCTGCGCTTGATCGGCCTGCTGCTGTGCGCGGTTTTGGCCAGTGCCGGCCACGCCGCCGAGCAATCGGAGGTCGATGTCTGGGAAACCCTGTTGCGGCCGCAATACTTCGGCGATCGCGAGATCAGCGAAGGCAAGTCCATCGTCGAGCTGCGCATCCCGCTGCGCGCGGAGGATTCCGGCGTCGTCCCGGTGAGCGTGCATGCCGGCATCCCGCAGACCGCGGAGCGCTACATCAAGGAACTCTACGTCTTCGTCGACAAGAATCCGCGTCCGCTGGCCGGCAAGTTCCTGCTCACCCCGGCGATGGGCAAGGCGGACCTCGCCATGCGCCTGCGCATCAACGAATTCACCCATGTTCGCGTCGTCGCCGAAACCAACGACGGCCAGCTCTACATGGACACCGGCTATACCCGCGCCAGCGGCGGATGTTCCGAACCGCCGCCCTTCCTCAAGCTCAAGGAAGCGCGTGCGCGGATCGGCGAGATGCGTTTCAAGACCCGCGCGGATGACGATAACGGCGACGTCGCCCTGGCCCACCTGCTGATCAGCCACCCCAACGTCACCGGCCTGCAGCTCGACCAGCGCACGCGCGCCTACATCCCCGCGGAGTACGTGACCCAGGTGGTGGTGCGCTTCAACGGCGAGCACATCATGACCGCCGAAACCGACATCTCGATCAGCGAGGACCCGAGTTTCCGCTTCTTCTTCCGCCCACAGCAGGGCGGCACCCTGACCGCCGAGATGACCGATTCGAAGGGGCGCAACGTGACGCGCAGCTTCGAGGTCGAGGGTGCGGCGGCCGTGGCGGGGTCCTGAGGGCCGCGCCGGCACGGCGGCGGGAATGGGCTCGACGTCATTGCCGGACGCGTCGACCCGCACGCCGGTGCGGGCGCTGGCCGGCGCGCCCGCTAGCGCTGCCCTCGCGACCCTGTTCGTCCTCGACGCACTGGTGCTGGGCCAGGGATTGCTCGCTGCCGGCCTGGTCCTGTTTGCGGTGCTGGTGTTGTTGCCGCGGGCCTGGCTCTACCGCCAGGCCGGCCGGGCCACGCGGCCGGCGCTGGCGGCGGCGGGCGCCTGCCTGGCCTGTGCCGTCGCCATCATGGTGACGATCAATTTCAACAACCACCTGGCGCGCAGCCGCGCCGCCGAACTGGTCGGCGTGATCGAACACTTCCGCGGTGTCGCCGGCCGTTACCCGCGCAGCCTGGAGGAACTGGTACCGCGCTACCTGCCGGCGGTACCACGGGCCAAGCTCGCCCTCGGTTTCGACGGCTTCCTCTACTTCAATCGCCGCGGGCGCGTGCTGCTGGCGTTCGCCGATGCGCCACCCTTCGGTCGCCAGGTCTACGACTTCGCCACGCGGCGCTGGCTGAGCAGCCCGGTGGAGGCCTTGTGAGGTCGCCTGCCGCAGCCTGGCGCGGCCTCGCCTGGTTGGCCCTGCTACTCGCCGCGTCGGCGGCCCTGGCGCAGTCGCGCGGCTGGTCGTTCGCCGAGAACGACAACGCCGTGATGGCCGCGCAGAGCGGCGGCGGGCAGGCCGCGGCAGCGGGCCCCGTGCGCGTCGAGTTCTATGGCCACATGGCGTTTCGCATCACCACGCCGCGGGGCCTCGGCATCCTCATCGACCCCTGGCGTAACGACCCCTCGGGGGCCTGGGGCCTGTGGTTCCCGGCCGAGTTCCCCGAGATTGCCGTCGACCTGGTGTTGAGCACCCACGCCCATTTCGATCACGACGCGGTGCACCGGCCGCACGCGACCAGCGTGCTCGAGCGCCTGGCCGGACGACTCGAACTCGGCGACGCGGTCATCACCGGATTGGCCGACAAGCACGTGTGCGAAGCGCCCGGCTGGTACGCCTGGGACGCGTCGGGGCCGGAGTTCGGCCAGCATTTCTGCCCGCCCGACAATCCCCTCCACATGGACAACTTCATCCAGGTGGTGACGACCGGGGGGCTGCGCATCGCCCACTGGGGCGACAACCGGGCGCAGCCGGCGCCCTACGCCGACGCCGCCCTGGCCGGGGTGGACGTGCTGATCCTGCCCATCGACGCCTCCCACCACCTGCTTTCCGACGACGACGTCGCCGCCATCATCGCGCGCTACCGGCCGCGCCTGGTGATCCCGGCGCACTACCACATGCCGGGCACGTCGAGCGTTCTCACCACCCTGGGCCCGGCCGCCGAGTGGGTCGGGCGCCAGCCCCGGGTACGGCGCCTGGACGGCGCCAGCGTGGAATTGAACGCGGCCGACCTGCCGGCGCGCGAGGCCTGGGAAGTGCTCTATTTCGGCGACCACGCGGCGCGCGACTGAGCGGCGCGTGGGCGCCGCCGTGGGCGCCGCTCAGTAGAGCGCGTTGCGGTAGTTGTCCTCGATGAGTTCGTCGACCTCGGCCACCACCGCGGCGTCCGGCGCCGCGCCGGGGGCCGCGGTCTGCTCCAGGATCATCTTGCCGATCGAGGGCAGTGCGCCGCGGTCGTGGCGCGAGGCCTCGTCCCACAGCTTCGAACGCTTGATCGCCTTGGCGCAATGCAGGTAGGCCTCGTCGACGGCGACGCGGATACCGATCAGCGGCGTGCGACCCTTGACCGCGGCGGCCGCCAGCAGGCCGTCGTCGCGCACCACCTGGGCGCGGCCGTTGACGCGCAGGCAGTCCTCGAAACCGGGTACCAGGAACAGCAGGCCGACGTTCGGGTTGGCAATGATGTTGGTCATGGTGTCGAGGCGGTTGTTGCCCGGACGGTCGGGAATGAACAGGGTGTGCGGGTCGAGCACCTGGACGAAGCCCGGCCCGTCACCGCGCGGCGAGACGTCGCCGCGGCCGTCGGCGCTGGCGGTGCTGATGCACAGGAAGGGCGAGCGTTCGATGAATGCACGGCAATACTTGTCGAGATGGTCGATGGCCTTGGCCACGGCGAGGTCCAGCGGCCGACCGATGTAGTCGCGCAGGGCTTCTTCGGACTCGAACACTTGGGTGGGTTGCGCGCTCATTGGGGGGACTCCGGATTGCGGGGCCGTCACTTTAGCAATTCGACGAGCCGGCGGTGGGGCGGTCGACGTTTCGTGCACCATGCCGGGAGGCCGCCGGCGAACCAGTGCGCTGTCCCATCGCCACCGCGCGTGGCCGGCGCGCGAACGGTAAACCACCCCAACGGCGTCGGTGCAGCCACCGGGTATCCCGACGCCGGCCTCGTCGTGGCCGTCCCGCCCGCCGCGCCGCGGCTGGGATTGTCCTGTGTGCAGCGCAATATATAATCGCCCGCTCACCTGTCACGGCCCCATCGCCGCCCACGGCGGACGAGGAGAGACTGTATGAAGATCGCCGTTCCGCGCGAGGTCCATCCCGGCGAGCGCCGCGTCGCGACCACCCCGGATGTCGTCCAGCAACTGTTGAAGCTCGGTTTCGAGGTCAGCGTCGAGAGCGAGGCCGGCCTGCCGGCGAGCTTCTCCGACGATGCCTACGCCGCGGCCGGCGCCACCATCGTCAGCGACACCCGCGCCTTGTGGGACGGTGCCGACATCGTGCTCAAGGTGCGCGCGCCGGAACACCATCCCGGCCTCGGCGCCGACGAGGTCGACCTGATCAAGCCGGGCCAGACCCTGGTCTCCTTCGTGTGGCCGGGCCAGAACGAGGAATTGCTCGCGCGCCTCGCCGCGACCGGTGGCAACGTCATCGCCATGGACATGGTGCCGCGCATCTCGCGGGCGCAGAAGATGGACGCCCTGTCGTCGATGGCCAACATCGCCGGCTACCGCGCCATCATCGAGGCGGCAACCCAGTTCGGGCGGTTCTTCACCGGCCAGATCACCGCCGCCGGCAAGGTCCCGCCGGCCAAGGTCATGATCATCGGCGCCGGCGTCGCCGGGCTCGCCGCCATCGGTGCGGCCAAGAGCCTGGGCGCGATCGTGCGCGCCTTCGACACCCGCCCGGAGGTCAAGGAGCAGGTCGAGTCGATGGACGCCGAGTTCCTCGAACTCGACTTCAAGGAAGAGGGCTCGGGCGAGGGCGGTTACGCCAAGGTCATGAGCAAGGAGTTCATCGAGGCCGAGATGGCACTGTTCGCCGCCCAGGCGCGCGAGGTCGACATCATCGTCACCACCGCGCTGATTCCCGGCAAACCGGCGCCCAAGCTGATCACCAAGGAGATGGTCGAGTCGATGGCCGACGGTTCGGTCATCGTCGACCTCGCCGCCGAGCAGGGCGGTAACTGCGAACTCACCGTGCCGGGCGAGATCAACCGTGTGCACGGCGTGACCATCATCGGCTACACCGATCTGCCGAGCCGCCTCGCCACCCAGTCGAGCCAGCTCTACGGCACCAACCTGCGGCACCTGCTGACCGACATGACGCCGGAGAAGGACGGCAACGCCGTCATCGACATGGACGACGAGGTCATCCGCGGCGCCACCGTGATCAAGGCCGGCGAGATCACCTGGCCGCCGCCGCCGCCCAAGTTGTCGGCGGCTCCGCCGCAGGCCAAGGCCGCCGCCGCCCCGCCACCGCCGGCGGAGGAGAAAAAGAAGAACCCCTGGGCCAGCGTCGCCCTGCTCGCCGGCGGCGCGCTCGCGCTGTGGTCGCTGGGGCGGGTCGCGCCGCCGGAATTCATGTCGCACTTCACCGTGTTCGTGCTGGCCTGCTTCGTCGGCTACCAGGTGATCTGGAACGTGACCCCGGCGCTGCACACCCCCCTCATGAGCGTGACCAATGCCATCAGCGGCATCATCGTGATCGGTGCGCTGCTGCAGATCTCGACCTCGTCGTTCCTGGTCACCCTGCTGGCGGGGCTCGCCATCCTCATCGCCACGATCAACATCGCCGGCGGCTTCCTCGTCACCCAGCGCATGCTGCGCATGTTCCGCAAGTAGGGGCCCCGCCATGGCATCCGGTATCGTCACCGCCAGCTACATCATCGCCGCCGTCCTGTTCATCCTCAGTCTCGGCGGCCTCAGCCACCCCGAGACCGCGCGCCGCGGCAATGCCTACGGCATCGCCGGCATGGTCATCGCGATCCTCGCCACGGTGTTCAGCAACCAGGTCACCGACTACGCGGTGCTCATCGTCGTCATGCTGATTGGCGGCACCGTCGGCGTGCAGGCTGCGCGCCGCGTGCAGATGACCGAGATGCCCGAACTGGTCGCCATCCTGCACAGCTTCGTCGGCCTCGCCGCGGTGCTGATCGGCTTCGCCACCTACCTGGTCGGCCTGGAGGGTTTCCACGGCGCCGAGCGCACCATCCACGAGGTCGAGATCTACCTCGGCATCCTCATCGGCGCGGTCACCTTCACCGGTTCGGTCATCGCCTTCGGCAAGCTGCGCGGCAAGATCGACGGCAAGCCCGTGCTGCTGCCAGGGCGCCACTGGCTCAACCTCGGCATCGGCGTCGCCTGCATCTGGATCGGCTCGGGCTTCGTCGGCGCGCAGTCGACCGGCACGGCGGTCTTCCTGCTGGTATTGATGACCCTGCTCGCGTTCGCTTTCGGCGTGCACATGGTGATGGCCATCGGCGGCGCCGACATGCCGGTGGTGGTGTCGATGCTGAACAGCTACTCGGGCTGGGCGGCGGCGGCGACCGGCTTCATGTTGTCGAACGATCTCCTCATCGTCACCGGCGCGCTGGTCGGCTCGTCCGGTGCGATCCTGTCCTACATCATGTGCCGCGCCATGAATCGCCACTTCCTCGCCGTCATTGCCGGCGGCTTCGGCACCTCGGGCGGCGGTGCGGCGACCAGCTACGAGGGCGAAGTGACCTCGGTCAGCGCCGAGGAGACCGCCGAGCTGCTGCGCGAGGCCAAGCACGTGGTCATCGTGCCGGGCTACGGCATGGCCGTGGCGCAGGCCCAGAACACCGTCTACGAGATCACCAAGAGCCTGCGCGAGAAGGGCAAGGAAGTACGCTTCGCCATCCACCCGGTGGCCGGGCGCATGCCGGGCCACATGAACGTGCTGCTGGCCGAGGCCCGCGTGCCCTACGACATCGTGCTCGAGATGGAGGAGATCAACGACGATTTCCCCGCGACCGACGTCGTGCTGGTGATCGGCGCCAACGATATCGTCAACCCGGCCGCGCAGGACGAGCCGGGCAGCCCCATCGCCGGCATGCCGGTGCTGGAGGTGTGGAAGGCGAATACCACGGTGGTGCTCAAGCGCTCCATGGCCAGCGGCTACGCCGGCGTCGACAACCCGCTGTTCTTCCGCGAGAACACGCGCATGTTGTTCGGTGATGCCAAGCAGAGTCTCGACGCCGTGCTCGCCGCGCTGCACGCCTGAGCGCAGGTCGCAGGTCCCGTATGACCGGCGCCGCGCGCAATACGCGGGCCGGTCTGTTCGCGCGCTGGCGCGCCGCTGCCGGCAGGCTGAAACGCCAGCTCACGGTGCTCGCACTCGCCGCGCGCCACCCGGCCACGCCGTGGCTGGCGCGCCTGCTGGTGATTGCGGTGGTGGCCTACGCCCTGTCGCCCATCGACCTCATCCCCGATTTCATTCCGGTCATCGGCTGGCTCGACGATCTCGTCCTGCTGCCGCTCGGCCTGTGGCTTGCCATGCGCCTGGTGCCGCGCGCGGTGTGGGTCGAGTGCGAAGCGCAGGCCGCCACCGCGCGGCTGGCGCCGAGCCGCGCGGCGGCCGCGGTGATCGTCGTCCTGTGGTGCGCAGGGGTGGGGTGGCTGGTGTTCTGGCTGCTTGGCGCCGGGCGCGCCTGAGCCGGCCGCTCAGCGCCAGTCGTCGATGACGAAGGCGTCCGGGCGGCTGAAACCGGCGATATTGGGCCGGTGCATGGCGATGCCGGTCAAGGCGACGCGGAAGCCGGCGGCGAGCGCGTCCTCGTAGGCGCGGGTACGGGCCGCGTTGATGCCGAGCACCAGGCGCGTGGCGCCGCGCGACCGGGCGAAGTCGGCGCAGGCCGCGAGCAGGCTGCCGAAGTGTCGCCGCGCGGCCGCCCCTGGACGGGCCGCGGCGAACTTCACGTAACAGGTCGCGGGGCCGGCTTCGGTGCCAGTGCCGAGATGACAGGCAGCGAAGGCCTCGACGCGGTCGGCGCCGACGAGCAGCGTGTCGCCGAGCCCGCAGGCCGCGATGGTGGCGAGTTCGGCACGCGGATCGAGCCCGGCATGGAGGGCGTCGCACAGCGCCGCGATATCGGCGCGTGCGCCTGCCTGGGTCGTCGCGTCCAGAGTCGACAGCGCCCGCCAGGGCGACGCCGCGCCGCCCGCGGCGAGGTCGCGTTCGAGGACCAGGGTGAGTGCCCGCGGGCGGAAACCGTAACGTTGGTAGAGCGCGATGTGGCGGGCGCTGTGGGGGAAGGTGAACAGACCGCACAGCGCGGTGTCCCAGCGCGCGAAGCAGTCCATCACCGGCGCCATCAAGGCATGCGCATAACCGCGCGACCAGAACTGCGGCGCGATCGAGAGTGGGCCGAAAAAACCGAAGCTGCCCCAGCGCGTGGCGAAGTTGGAGCCGACCAGGCGGCCGTCGAGCTCGGCCGCAAAGGCGGCGGCGGGATCGTTGTGCCAGCGGTGGGCCACATGTTCGACGCCGACGTTGAATTCGGTCGGTTCGGCGAGGCCGACGAAACTGCCGAAGGCCAGGCGCATGATGCCCTGGGCAGCGCCGAGTTCGTTTTCGCGCAAGGCACGGACGACGACGGCATCGACGGTCATGTTCATTGATCCGCAGGGGGGCGCCGGCGGCGGCCGGCGCGCGACGGCGCGCAGTCTAGCAGGGGGCCGAGTACCGCGGCGAGGCGAATCTCGCGCCAGGCGCACGGTGAGCCGTGGGGCCGGGCGGGCGGCGATGTCAGCGTGCAGCGAGTGTCCGGGTAGCGGGCGGCGGTGGCTTCAGGCGTGGACGACCTGGACGGTCGGCAGCGGGCTGGCCTGGCGCCAGGACGGCGGCGCGCGGTAGTGCGCGATCCACTCGGCGAGATCGCTCGCCGGCATCGGCCGCGCGATGCCGTAGCCCTGGGCGTGGCGGCAGCCCATGCGCAGCAGTGCCAGCCCGTGGGCCTCGGTCTCGACACCCTCGGCGACGACTTGTTTGCCGATCGCTTCGCCGAGGCCGACGATGCCGCGCACCAGGTTGCGATCGTGCTCGTTGTCGAGCATGCCGCGCACGAAGCTGGCATCGATCTTGAGCGCGTGCGCGGGCAGGCGCTGGAGGTGAACCAGGGACGAGAAGCCGGTGCCGAAGTCGTCCAGCGCGAACTCGACCTGGCGCGACAGGCAGGCGTGCATGACGTCCGAGACACGGCCGATGTCGTCGAGGGCACGGGTCTCGGTGACTTCGAGTTCGAGGTAGCCGCGCACGCTGGGATGGGTATCGAGCAGGCGATCAACGTAATCGACGAAGCCCTCCTCGTGCAGCAACCAGGCCGAGACGTTGACGCTCAGCACGAGGTCGTGACCACGCGCGCGCCAGCCCTCGATGCGGTCGACGGCGTTCTCCACCACCCAGCGGTCGAGCTGGGCCATGGCCGGGTCCGCTTCCCAGGCGTCGAGGAAGGCGCCGGGCGCGAGCAGGCCGCGTTCCGGGTGTTGCCAGCGTAACAGCGCCTCGGCGCCGTAGACGCGGCCGCAATCCATCTCGACCTTGGGCTGGACGAACAGCACGAGTTCTTCGTTGGCCAGCGCGCGTTCGAGCGAATCACGCGCCTCGCGGCGGCGCTGATCCTCGTCGTCCTGGCCGGATTCGAAGACGTGGAAGCGGTTACGCCCGGCCTGCTTGGCCTGGTACATGGCCTGGCCAGCCTGGCGCAGCAGGGTTTCGGGATCGTCGCTCTCGCCGGGCGCGATGCTGACGCCGATGCTGGCACTCAGGGTATAGGTTTCTCCATCGAGTTCGAACGGCTGCGCGAGGGCCTCGGTCAACCGCCGCAGGGCGACGGTGCAGGCATTCGGCGCGTGGAAGCCGGTCAGCAGCAGGGCGAACTCGTCACCGCCCCAGCGGGCGACGACGTCGCCGGCGCGAATCGATTGCTTGAAGGTGTTGGCGGCGAGGATCAACAGCCGATCGCCGACATCGTGGCCGTGGCGCTCGTTGAGATGCTTGAAGTTGTCGAGGTCGACGTGACAGACCGCGACGTAGCCCTTCTGCCGCCGTGCCGCACTCACCGCGCGCTCGAGGTATTCGCTGAACAGGCGACGGTTGGGCAGGTCGGTCAGGGGATCGAAATAGGCGATCTGGGCGAGTTCGCGCTCTGCCGCCTCGCGGCGCAGGCCGGCGGCGAGGCTGTCGCGATAGTTGGCGGCGAAACGCCGGCTGGCGACGATCATCATGGCCGCGAACAGGACGACCAGCAGCGCCATGCCGTGGGCGAAGACGTGGTCGGCGACGGCGAAGCGCCAGGCCAGCGGCAGGGTGGCGAGGACGATGAAGATGCCGGCGGCCGCGCGCAGCGACGACAAGGTGGTGACACCCCCGGCAACCATGCCGGCGACGACGAAGGACAGGATGGCCTGGTGGGCGACGCTGTCGTCGACGAAGAGCAGGATCGCGGCCAGCCCCCACAGCGCACCGCTGAGTGCGGCGCCCGCGATGCCGAGACGCTCGAAGCGAGCGACGGCGCGGAACAGGTCCGGACAGTTCTCGAACGCGCTGTAGCTGCCCAGGCGAAGCGCAGCGACCACGCCGAGGATGGCCAGCCACCAGGACATCGCCGGCGACGGTACGGCGTCGTGCAGGAAATAGAAGAGCAGGGCACCGTTGATCACGGTGACGAGCTGGGCCAGGGGCGTCGCCACGTAGCACAGCCGGACCAGGGACGCGCGCATGCTCGCGTCGACGTCGCCGCCGCAACGGCGTGCCACGGCGGGCGGTGCCACTGCGCGGTGATCCACGATGGGGGTGGTGTCGCTCACGACGCACTCGTGCCTGCTGCCGGCAATGCCAGCCGTTGATCCGGTTGATGGGCGTCCATGCAGCGCCGCCGTCGCGGCCGGCGGTAGCCGTGGACGCAGGGGTTAGCGGCGGTGGCTACGGACAGTTGAGACGAAACGCGCATTGGCCCTCGCGCCGCGCGCCCGTGCACCCCGAATGGGTGAACGCGGCAGGCAGCCCGCGGCGGGGCGCGGGCCGGGTGCGTTGCGCCGTGCGCCCGCCAGGCGTTTGCCGTTCGCCGTGGCCGGCGGGCGGTGCCGTGCGTTGAACCGGCTCAGTGCCCCGCCGGGCCGGGGTCGGTGATGGCCGAGGCGCGCGCGAGGCAGGCATCGCAGATGATGCCAGCGGGCCCACGCACGGCCGCGCGGTAGTCCTCGGGTCCGCGGCCGCAGAACGAGCAGCGATCGCTGGCCTCGGTCGCCGGCGGCGGCGCGCCCCGGGCGGCCTCGGGCGCGAGACGGACGACCTGGGCGGCGCGCGGGCGGCGCGGCGGGCGGGGTTTCTTCGGCACGAACGGGCTCCTCGGTGAGCCGGCAGTATAGGGAAAGGCAGGCCCGCCGGCAGCGTCGGCGCCGTTGCCGGTGGTGCAGGGCAGGGCTAGCATCGGCAGCCGGGGAGGCGGCGCTACGGCGTCGCGCAGGTCGCGACGGTAACGTGCGCCGGCGGCGCCGGGCACGGGGAGGAAAGCACGATGTCTGCTGTCGAACACGAAATCCTCGGGCGCTTTGCCCAGGCGCCGGCGGCTGGCGCAGGGCCGGTGACGGCGGCACGCCGGCGCCGGAATGCGCTCGTCTACGCCGGCGTCGCCATGCTCGCCCTGGCGCCGACCCTGTTCGGCGCGGCGCCCGGCTGGCAGGCCGCCGGGTTCGGCCTGTTGCTGCCCGGCGCCGGCTTCCTCGCCTGGGGCGGCGCGTGGGTCCTGCTGCTGCCGTTCACCCTGGTCCTGTTCTGGCTGGCCTGCGTGGCCTGGTTCTGGGCCGGTAACATCGTCGCGCCGCTGGGCGTGTGGCTGGGCGCGGCAGCGGTGGCCGGGGCGTGGGCCGGGCCCACGGTATGGGCGCCGGCGGTGTGGTTGGCACCGGCGGCGGCCGCCGCGGTGGGCGGCGCCCTGTACCTGCGCAGCGCGCGCCAGCGTGCCGCCGACCGCGAACGTTACGCGGCGCGGCAGGCCTTCTACGCCGAGTCGCGCGCCGAGGTCGAGCAACGTGTCACCCCGGAGCTCGCCCGCGGCGCACGGGAACTCAGCCCGGAGCAGCTCGGTGCGCTGCGTTACGTTTTCGAGCGCGCCCTGCAGCCGGTCGGCGAGTACGCCGGCTACACCATCATCGACCAGTTCCAGCCGGCCGCCCTGCGCTACCAGATCAACCATCTCGGCTACGCGCTGGCCATCAGCCAGACCCACTACACGCCGAGTTTCTCCGGCTACCTCGACCAGGCCCAGCGCAACCTCATCGAGACCTACCTCGATCCCAAGGTGTGGAGCTACTGGGTGCTGGAATCGATGTGGGGGCATTTCAACTTCAGCAACTTCGACCCGGCGCGCAAGGACAACGTCATGCTGACCGGCTACCTCGGTCTGCAGGTCAACGGCTACATGCTGGCCAGCGGGGACCGGCGTTACGGCGAGCCCGGCAGCCTGACCTTCCGTCTCAACGAACACACCGCCTACCGCCACGACGCCCACACCATCGCGGGCTCGGTGCTGGCCAATTTCGAGCGTTCCGATTTCTGTCTCTTTCCGTGCGAGCCGAACTGGATCTACCCGGTGTGCAACATGTACGGGTTGGGTTCGGTGGCGGCGCACGACGCGGTGTTCGGCCGGCACGACGCGGCGCGCGTGCTGCCGCGCTGGATGGCGCAGCTCGAACGCGAGTTCGTCGACGAGAAGGGCTCCATCGTCGGCCTGCGTTCCTACCTCACCGGGCACGCGCTCGGCATCTTCAACGGCGAAGCCGGCTTCGCCTTCTTCGCCAACGTGTTCTCGCCGGCGCTGGCGCGCCGCCTGTGGGCAGTCGGGCGCCGGGAGCTCGGCTTCTGCGTCGCGCCGGATGCCGAGGGTCGCCCGCGCCTCACCATCCCGCGCGAGGCGATGAGCTTCCTCGACACCATCGACGTCGGTCATTACAAGCCCGGCATGTTGTTCGCCTACGCCGCGGTCGCCATCTGCGGGCGCGAGTTCGGCGACCACGAACTGGCCGATGCGGCCATCCGTTCCATGGACCAGGACTGCGGGCGGGTCGAGGAGGACGGCGTGATCTACTACAAGACGGCGTCCGGCATGGCCAATGCCTGGGCGGTGGAAGCCAAGCTGCTCGGTACCGGCGGCTTCCGCAACACCTTCGTCAAGGGGCCCGCCGCGACGGCGCTGCGCGGGCCGCGCCTGGCCGAGGCCACGTATCCCGAGGTGCTGGTGGCCAGGGCCGTCAGCGACGGCGAGGATCTCGAACTCGTGCTCTACCCGGGACGGGCGAGCGGCACGCAGACGCTCGGTTTCGATCGCCTGCAGCCGGGCCGGCGTTACCGCGTCGAGGGCATCGCGGAGGGTGATCTCGCGGCCGACGCGCAGGGCCGTGCGCACCTCGACATCGCGCTGGAAGGACGCACCGCGCTGAGGCTCGTGCCGGCGGCCTGAAGCCGGCACGCCGGCATCGTTCAGCCCGTCGCCTGCTCGTACTCCGCGCGCAGGCGACGGACGCGATCGGCCACCGTCGCCAGGTCGCTTACCGCCGCCACCGAGTGGCCCGCGCTCCACACGTCTGCCCAGCGCCGCGTGCCGCTGCTGCCGGCCGGGCCGAAGCGTGCACGCGCCGTGGCCGGGGCGGGACGTTCGGGCAGACTGGCGAGGTCGATGCCGGCGGCGGCGATCGACGGCGCCAGGAAGCTGGTCGGCAGGCCGGTGAAGGCCGAAGTCAGCACGATGTCGTCGATCGAGCTGTCGACCAGCATGCGCTTGTAGGCGTCGCTGGCCAGGCTCTCGGCGGTGGCGATGAAGCCCGTACCCATGTAACCGAGGTCACAGCCGAGCGCGATCGCCGCGCGCAGGGCGACGCCGTCACCGATCCCGCCGGCCAGCACGACGGGGCCGTCCCAGCGCGCGCGCACCGCGCGCACGAAGGCGAAGGGATTCAACCAGCCGGTCTGGCCGCCGGCGCCGGCGGTGAGCAGGACCAGGCCGTCGACGCCATCGGCGAGGGCCTTGTCGACGTGGCGGAGCGTCGCGACGTCGGCGTAGACCTGGCAGCCGGCTCGGTGCAGCGCCGGCACCACGGCACGCGGCGAGCCGACGCTGGTGATGACCAGCTCGCAGGCATGCCTGGTGATGGCGGCGACGTCGGCGTCGAGCGTGGCGGCATCGCGACGCATGATGAGATTCGGGCAGTAGGGCGCGTGCGCGCGGCCGGCCGCGCGCGCCGCCGCGGCCGCGGCGTCGAGCTGGTCGAGCCAGGCGCCGAGTTCGGTGTGGTCGCGGCAGTTGGCGGTGGGGAAGGCGCCGATGACTCCCGCGGCGCAGGCGGCGCTGACCAGCTCGAGGCCCGACACGCGCAACATGGGCGCGGCGATCAGCGGCAGGCCGAGGCGATCGGCGAAGGGCAGGGCGGGCACGGTCGTCGCCGTCTCAGTCGGCGGCGCCCAGGGCGTCGATCTTGCGCTGCAGGAACCAGCAGAACCAGCCGCGGTACTTCGCCTGCAGTTCCGGGCGCATCCAGTCCTTGCCGGTGACGCGTCCGCGGCACGCGGCGCTGCCGCAGCGGCAATCGAGTTCGTAGTCGAGATCGTCGGTGGTGGCCCAGTCGTGGGTCAGCTCCTCGCCGGTGGCGATGTCGCGCATGGCGACGAACACGATCTGGCCGGCGATGGCGCAGTTGGGGTCGCAGGAGTGGTTGAGGTAGAGCATGGAGCCCGCGCGCCCGGCGGCGTCGACGGGGGCGATGAAGAGGTCCTCGCTGAGCTGGATCTCGGCCGAACCGAGGGCGGGTTCGAGTGCCCGCCATTGCACCGCGCTGAGCACGTGGCCGCCCTTGACCGCGACGATGTCACCGGCCGCGATGGGCGTGGTCGCAAACAGGCCGTGGCCGTGGATGGGACTCTCGCGCACGACCGTGGCCGGCGAGCGATAACTGAGATCCATCGGCCGAGTCGCCCGTGACCCGCGCTTCAGCGCGCCTCCGGTGCGCGCCCGGCGAGGCGCTCGAGCAACTCGGCGTGCGCCGCGGGATCGACCGGCCGATGCTTGACGGTGGTCGCGGCCGGGTAGTTGGCGAGGCAGTTGCCACCGTGCCAGTCGTGCGCCGGGCGCACCGGGCGCGGGGCGAAGCCGCCGCCGCAGTTGGGACAGACGCCGGCGAGGACCGCGTCGACGCAGGTCGCGCAGAAGGTGCATTCGAAGGAGCAGATGCGCGCATCGCTGGCGTCGGGCGGCAGGGCCTTGTTGCAGTGTTCGCAGGTCGGGCGCAGTTCCAGCATGGCCGTGACTCCAGTGGCGAGGCGCTCGATCCTACGCGGTGCGCGCAACGCCTCAAAGCACCGCCGTCCTGCGGCACCACCGGCGGCCGGCGCGCAGCGCCGACCACGAACGACCCTGCGCACCTGCCGTTCACGGCGTCGATCGACAGCCATGCCGCCAGCGGGTTGCCGTGCAGGACGGGCGACAGGGCGACGGCGTCGACGGGCATCCAGGCATCGAGCAGCCAGTGGGCGCAGCTGCCGGGGGCGCCACGATCGCGGCCGCTGGCCAGCGGTTTCACGACGCGTCGCAATGGGGACAGTTTACTTTCCCGGGCGCCCGTGCCGGCCCGTGTGCCATGCGAAAGTAAACTGTCCCCATTGCCCAACTGTTCCCATGGCCCGGCCGCGGCCGGGTTTCAATCGTCCGCCATGTAGTCGTCGAAGTGCGCGATGTAGTCGTCGAGGTTCTCCGCCAGGCTGTCGCGGAACTGGGCGACGAACTGCGCGAGCAGGCGGTCGCGGGCTTCGGCCATGGCCTCGGCGTGCTCGAAGCTGCAGGCGCCGAGCCAGGCATGGAAGCGCGCCGTGGCGTAGAGCATCGAGGTGCTGACGCGGGCGCGGGTGCTGTCGTCGAGCTGGGTGTTGGCGAGCTCGATGTGGGCGTCCACGCGGTCGTGGAAATGGGCGTCGACATGGTCGGGCATCGGGGGTGCTTCGCGGTTGGGGGGCGTCATGCTAGCGGCCGGCCGGAGGTGGCGACAGCCCCGGACAGCACTGCGCCACGGGCGGTAGCGGCATGCCGGCGACCGTCGCCGCAATGGTGACAGTTTACTTTTGCGAGACGGCGGGACGCGGCTCAGCGCCCGGCAAAAGTAAACTGTCACCGTTCCATGAAAGTAAACTGTCACCGTTACGCGCCCCGGACAGCCCTGCGCCACGGGCGGTAGCGGCATGCCGGCGACCGTCGCCGCAATGGTGACAGTTTACTTTTGCGGGACAGCGGGACGCGGCTCAGCGCCCGGCGAAAGTAAACTGTCACCATTGCATGCCGGTTGCGTTGCAGCGACGGTTTCGCCGGGCCGTACCTGCGGAAGGGACGTGCGCAGGCTGTCATCAAAGTAATAGATATTGGCAGGATACTGCATTGCCGCTGCGCCGCGCTGCTGGCTAGCATCCCGCCCGTCGCACGGCTTGCCGGTCCCGGGTCGCGCGACCCGCCGCGCCCGCATCACCGTGCCGCGACGATTTCGCCCGCGGCCACCCTGGGGAGACACCACCATGTCGAAGCTTCTGATCGAGAAGCGTGGCGCCGTCACGCTGCTGACCTTGAACCGTCCCGAGGTGCACAACAACGTCGACGACGAGCTGGCCTGCCTGCTGGCCGACGCCATCATCGAGTTCGGTCACGACGATGCCCAGAAGGTACTCGTCATCGCCGGGGCCGGCGGCACGACCTTCTGCGCCGGTGCCAACCTGAAGGGCATGCGCGAGCTGTTCGAGCATCGCCACACCGGGGATGCCGGCCCCATGGGCTTCTGCAAGCTCGACCCGGGCAAGCCGACCATCGCCGCGCTGAACGGCAACTGCTGGGCCGGCGGGGTCGAACTCGCCGTGTGGTGCGACATCCGCATCCTCGACGAGAACGCGAAGATGGGCCTGCTCAACAAGCGCTGGGGCCTGCCGCTCGCCGACGGCGGCACCCAGCGCCTGCCGCGGCTGCTCGGCTACGGCAACGCGCTGTACATGATCGAGACCGGCATGGAGATCGAGGCCGACCGCGCGCTGGCCATGGGGCTGGTGCAGGAAGTGGTCGAGACCGGCACCGCGCTCGACCGCGCCCTGGCCCTGGCCGCGCACATCGCCGGCTACCCGCAGGGCGGCATCCGCGCCGATCGCAAGGCGGCACTGGCCACCATCGGCATGTCGCTCGAGGACGGCCTCGCGCTCGAGGTCGAACTGTGCCACAAGCCGTCGGTGGCGCCGGAAGCGATGGCCGGCATGGACAGCTTCGCCAAGGGCTCGCGGCCCGAACCGCCGCGTCAGCCCGCACGGACCCGCCGCAGCGGCCGCGGCTGAGCGCGGCCCGAGCCCGGGGAGCACGGACGTGGCGAACATCGAGATCGTCGACCAGACCTTCCGCGACGGCCAGCAGAGCCTGTGGGGCATGCGTATCCGCACCGGCATGCTGGCGGCAGTCGCGCCGCTGGTGAACCGTGCCGGCTACCGCGCGCTCGACATCACCGGCAGCTCGATGTTCGAGTGCACGGTGCGCTACGCCAAGGAAGACCCCTGGGAAGGCCTCGATCTCTGGCGCCAGTGGATGCCGGACGTACCCTTCCGCTGCGGGGTCGGCTCGAACCGCATCGGTACTTTCGGCATGACGCCGGAGTGCCTGCTCGATCTCTGGGTGCGCACCCTCATCCGCCACGGCCTGGACAGCTTCTGGGTCTACGACTGCCTCTACAACCTCGACCAGATGCAGCGCCTGTGCCGGGTCATCGACGAGGCCGGCGGCCAGGCGCTCGGCGCCATCATGTACGGCATCTCGCCCGTGCACACCGACGAGTGGTTCGCCGCGCGGGTACGCGAGATGGCCGGCTGGGGCTGCGTGTCCGGTTTCTACATCGAGGACGCGCCCGGCATCCTGACCCCGGAGCGCGCACGCACCCTGGTGCCGGCGCTGCTCGAGGCGGCCGGCGCACTGCCGGTCGAGTTCCACTTCCACAACACCACCGGCATGGGCGCCTACAACTACGTCATCGCGCTCGAGGCCGGCGCCCGCATCCTGCATACCTGCGCGCGTTCGATGGCCAACGGGCCGTCGCTACCCTCGACCGAGCAGACGCTGGAGAACGTCCGCTGGCTCGGCCACGAACACGGCATCGACGAATCGGTGCTGCCGGCCATCTCCGAACACTGCGCGCGCATCGCCCGCCAGGAGGGCTGGGAGATCGGCGTGCCCAACGAGTACTCGGCCTTCGCCTACCGCCACCACCTGCCGGGCGGTATGACCGGCACGCTCAAGAAGCAGCTCGCGCAGTACGGCATGGAGGACCGGCTCGGCGAGGTGCTGGAGGAGACGGTACGGGTGCGCGCGGAGATGGGGCACCCGATCTCGGCCACGCCGTTCTCGCAGATCATCGGCATCCAGTCGGTGCTGAACGTGGTCACCGGCGAGCGCTGGGGCACGGTGCCGGACGAATCGGTGCTCTACCTCGGCGGGCATTACGGCAGGCCCCCGGCACCGCTCGACGAGAACGTCAGGGACAAGGTGCTGAACTCCGAACACGGCAAGCGTTTCGCCGGCTGGCAGCGCCCGCAGCCGACGCTCGACGAGGTACGGCAGCAGTACGGCGGCAAGCATCTCTCGGACGAGGAACTGCTGCTGCGCTACCTGGCCCCGGCCGAGGACCTCGCCGCCACCCGTGCTGCCGGGCCGGCGAGGCGCGGCTACGACTTCCACGACCGCATGAGCATGAACGACCTGCTCAATCACCTGCTGACCTTGAAACGCCCGCGCCAGGTCGTGGTGTCGGGGCCGACCGGCGACCTCGTGCTGAAACGCTCCGAGACCGGCTTCACCGCCGTCGGCGCCGGCACCGCGGGAGAACACGCATGAACATGAGACTGAGCCCGTTCGACGATTATCCCTTCCACCAGGCGCCGACCCCGTTCGCCACCGTCTACACCTCGGACGCGCACTACAACGACGGCTACTTCTGCGCCTTCTATGCCGCCGAGTGGTATTTCTGCACGGGCCTGCGCCTGCATCCCAACGTCAACGTCATCGACGGCTGGGCGACCGTTGCCCACGCCCACCGGCAGACTTCGGTGCGCGCCTCGCGCGCGCTGCATCCGCGTTACGATGATCTGGCGGTCGGTCCGATCCGCTACGAAATCGTCGAGCCCATGCGCAAGCTGCGCCTGATCGCCGGCGACAACCCCGCCGGGGTCGCGTTCGACGTCGTGCTCGAAGCCCAGGCGCCGCCGGTGATCGAAGACCGCTACCAGCATTTCAAGTACGGCGCGGTGGTCAACGACCTCATCCGCTACACCCAGATCTGCCGCGCCACCGGGCACGCCAGGGTCGCGGGCGAGTCCTTCGCGATCGACGGCTGGCACGGCATGCGCGATCACTCCTGGGGGGTGCGCTCGTCGATGGCGGTACCGACCGGCATCAAGGGCGTCGATCGACTCGATGCCGAGTCGGTGCGCCGCGCGCTGCGCATGTGGGTGCCGTTCCAGGTCGAGGATCACTGCGGTTTCTACAACACCCACGAGGCGCCGGACGGCACGCCGATCGATTTCGAAGGCCGGCTCGACTACGCCGACGGTCGCTCGGTGCACCTGACGGCGGTGCGCCACGAACTCGACTACATCCCCGGTACGCGCTGGCCCAGAGGCGGCACCCTCGAACTCGACGGCGACGACGGCGAGACCCGCCGCTACACCCTGGAACTCCGCGGCACCCCGGCCGACGTGCAGGGCGGCGGCTACTACCGCGGCTGGCGCGACGGTCTCTCCGCCGGCGTCTACCGCGGTGACGAGGTCGTCGAGCACGACAGCTACGACGCCAGCCCGGCTGCCGCAGCCGGCGGCCCGCCGCACGTCCCGGTCAAGCACCGCCTCGGCCCGACTGAGTTCCCCATGGTCATGGTGGAAGCCAACGGCGCGCGCGGCATGGCGCACTTCGAGCACACCATGAACGGGCCCTACCCGAGGTATGGCTTCGAATGAGCCTGGAACCGTCCGACATCCGCCGCCTGCTCGACGCCTTCGAGCAGTCGGACTGGAACGAGATTCGTCTTTCCGTCGACGGTGTCGAGGTGTTCATCTCGGCCAGCGACGAGGCCGCACCGCCGGCGACCAGCCCGCGCGCGGCGGTCGCGCCGCCGGCGACCCCGGCCGCACCCGCCACGACGACATCGGCGTCGGCCCCGGCAGCGGCCACGGCGAGCAGCACGCCGGCCGAAATCCCCGCAGGCGAAGCCGTGCGTTCGCCCTCGCCGGGCATCTTCTGGCGCTCGCCCTCGCCGGGCGCGCCACCCTTCGTCGAGGTCGGCCAGCACGTCGAGGCCGGCACGGTGGTGTGCATCGTCGAGGTCATGAAACTCATGAACCGCGTCGTCGCCGGTGTCGCCGGCACCGTCGTCGCCATCGTCGTCGAGAACAGCCAGCAGGTCGCGCGCGACCAGGCCCTGGTCGTGATCCGGCCGGACGCCGGTTGATGCGCCCACGCCCCCTGCGCCGGGTCCTGATCGCCAACCGCGGCGAGATCGCGGTGCGCATCGCGCGGGCCTGCTTCGACGAGGGCCTGGAATGCGTCGCCGCGGTGTCCGAGGCCGATCGCGACAGCCTCGCCGCGCGCCTGGCCGACGGCGCCATCTGCATCGGGTCGGCGGCGGCGACGGCGAGCTATCTCAACATCGGCGCAGTGGTCGGCGCCGCCATTGCCGCGCGCTGCGACGCCATCCATCCCGGATACGGCTTCCTCTCCGAGCGTGCCGAACTGGCGCAGGCCTGCGCCGAGCACGGCATCACCTTCGTCGGGCCACCGGCCGCGGTCATTCGCCGCGGCGGCGACAAGGTGGCGGCGCGGCGCGCGGCGCGTGCCCTCGGCATTCCGGTGGGCGAGGGCTCGGATGCCATCGCGAGCGTCGCCGAGGCCGGGCGTATCGCCGCCGACATCGGCTACCCCGTGCTGCTCAAGGCCGCCGCCGGCGGCGGCGGTCGCGGCATGGTCCAGGTCCGCCGCGAGGCCGAGCTGGAGGAGGCCTTCCTGCGCGCTTCGACCGAAGCGCAGCAGGCCTTCGGCGACGGCACCCTGTTCCTCGAGCGCTACGTCACCAATGCGCGCCACGTCGAAATCCAGGTGCTGGCCGATGGCCACGGCCAGGTCGTCCATCTCGGCGAGCGTGACTGTTCCTGCCAGCGCCGCTACCAGAAGCTGGTCGAGGAGGCGCCGGCCGCCGCGGTGCCCGCGCACTTGCGCGCGGCGCTCGGCGAGGCCGCGGTGCGCCTGGCGCGGGCACTGGATTACGTTGGCGCCGGCACCATGGAGTTCCTCGTCGATCTCGATCGCGAAGCCTTCTCCTTTCTCGAAGTGAACACCCGGGTGCAGGTCGAGCACCCGGTCACCGAACTCGTCAGCGGTATCGACATCGTCCGCCAGCAGTTGCGCATCGCCGGCGGCGACGCGCTCGGCTTCACCCAGGACGACGTCGCACTGCGCGGCCACGCGGTCGAGGTGCGCATCAACGCCGAGCAGCCGGCGCAGGACTTCCTGCCGTCGCCGGGCCGCATCGAGCGCTGGACCCTGCCGCAGGGCGAGGGCGTCCGCGTCGACACCCACTGCCACGAGGGTTACGTCGTCGGCGCCCACTACGACTCCATGGTGGCCAAGCTGATCTGCCACGGCGCGAGCCGGGCCGAGGCACTCGATCGCCTCTACCGCGCGCTCGGCCACGTACGCATCGAAGGGATCGCGACCACCGTGCCGCTGCTGCGCGATCTCGTCGGCCACGGGGATTTCCGCGCCGATCGCATCAACACCCGCTGGCTGGAAGACCATTTCCTGCCGGCGTGGACGGCCGCGCCCGGGCGCACCGGCGTCGCGGCATGAGCGCTCGTCTCCAGGCCCCGGACCGCCTGCCGGTCACCGCGGTGACCGGGCTGCCGGAAGCGGCGCTCGCGCGTTACCTCGACGGGCAGGGTCTCGGCCAGGGGCCGCTCGAGGTCACCCGCATCGGCGACGGCCATTCCATGCTGACCTTCGCCATCCGCCGCGCAGGCGCCCACCTGGTGCTGCGCCGGCCGCCGCCGCCGCCGCTACCGCGCGGCTTCCACGACGTGCTGCGCGAGGCGCGCATCATCGCTGCCCTGGCCGGGCAGGTGCCGCTCGCTCCGCTGCGCGCGGTGTGCGCGGACGAGTCGGTGATCGGCGCGCCGTTCTACGTCTCGGACTTCGTCGAGGGCCACGTCCTGGCCGAGCGCACGCCGGCGGTGTTCGCCGACCCGGCCGCGCGTCGCCGTATCGGCGAGTGCGTGGTCGACACCCTGCTGGCCCTGCACGCCCTCGACCCGGCCGCGGTCGGCCTGGCCGACTTCGGCCGCCCCGCGGGCTTCCTCGAACGCTACGTGGCGCGCTACGTCCGCTACTGGGCGGCGAGCAAGACGCGCGAGATCCCGGCTTTCGACGCCGTTGCCGACTGGCTCGCAGCGCACCTGCCGGCAAGCCGCGCGGCGACCATCGTCCACGGCGACTACCGCATCGGCAACCTCATGTTCGCGCCGACGCTGCCGGTACGGCTCGCCGCCGTGCTCGACTGGGAGATGGCGGCGCTGGGCGACCCGCTGGTCGATCTCGGCTATCTCACCGCGCTGTGGGTGCAACCCGAAGACCCGCCGCTCAAGTTCTTCGAACTGTCCGGCGCCGTGCGTGCGGGCGGTTTCCACAGCCGCGCGGAACTGGTCGCGCGCTATGCCGCGGGGAGCGATGTGAACGTCGAACAGTGGCGCTGGTACGAAGTACTCGCGCTGTGGCGGCTGGCGCCGATGATGGAGGGCAACTACCGCCGCGCGGTAGCCGGCGAAGTGGTCAATCCCTACCTCAGCGAATTCGGCGACGGCGCGGTGGAACTGGCCGAACGGGCCCTGGCCATCACGCGCGGGGAAATCTGATAAGGCGGGCGCCGTGCGCCGTCACGGGCGGTCCGCCACAGTGGTTATGCATCGGCCGGCCGATGGGGAGAGCAACGCTTGAGCAGTCACCGACCCGCCCGCAAGTGGGCACGTCCGCCGCAGTCGCGCACCGTGGCCTTTTACCATCGCCGTGTGGCGGAATTGTTCGCCGCCCGCGTCGCCGCCAGCGGCAAGTCCTGGGCAGCGGCGGTATGGGATGGTGCGCTCGCCTTGACCGCGGCGGATTACCAGGCGCTGGAGGACGAACTGCTCGCCAGCGGGCTGCGCTTCCAGATGTCGGCCGGCATTTCGCTCGTCGAGGCGCCCGAGAAGTACGAGCAAGTGGCGGCTGTCGACGATCTCGACGACGTCGAACCGGATGCTGATGGGCGGCGCCTCGCCGGCCACGGCGACAACGTCTTCCACGTCACCGCCGACGTCGTCGGTACCGCGCGCTTCATCAAGAGCGTCGACGTCGTCATGGACATGCTCACCCACGGTGTGCCACCCGACACCGTCGCCATCATCGATGATTCCGGCGGCACGCTCACCGCGCCCATCCTCGAGGGCTTCACGGCGGTGGTGTGCAAGGGTGGCTCGGTACGCTCACACCTCGGCATCCTCACCCGCGAGTACCAGATCCCGTGCCTCATGAACGCCGAGGTGCGCGGGCTCGCCGAGGGCGACCGCGTGCAGGTCGAGTACAGCGTGGCGGCCAGGCCACCCTACGAGGAGGCCGGCGGCGCCGGCCGCGCACGGGTGTGGAAGCTGGCGGCGGAGGACGGCGCATGAGCCATTCGCACAGCTACACGGATCTGCTCCGCCTCAACGCCTGGATACGCAAGAACGCGGACACCTGGCATTTCCACTGTGCCACGCGCACGGTGCAGGAATCGAAGCTGTTCCCGGTGCCGGCCTACATGGTGGTGTCCTACCTGCAGGCCTTCTACCGCTACCCGCCGCTGCTGCGCCGGCTGGCCGCACGCATGAGCCCGGAAGCGATCGGCGATCGCCTGCGCGAGACTTCGACCAAGGGCAGCATCATCAGCCTGTCCTGCGTGCCCGAGTTCTACCTTGCCGGCCGCCAGACCCTGATCGAACTCGGCCTCATGCGCGCCACCGACGCCCTCGACGATCTCGTCTTCGTGCAGGACTTCGCCGAGCGGGTCAACCTCGCCTACCACCGTAACCATGCCCACGTGCTGCCCTCGGACTGCAACCTGCGCGCACAGCTGCTGCCCGAGCGCCGTCTGCAGGTGTTCGAGGCCGACGCCATCGGCATGCGCGCCGGCGATCGCCTGCACACGGCCCTGAAACGCTTCATGGCCACGGCCAACCAGTACGTGCTGCTGTCGCACTGCGAATCGCGGCTCGGCATCTGGAATCACGGGCCCTACCGCTGCCGCGCGAACGAGGAGATGCTGGTGCGTGGGTTCGCCGATCTCGGCGAGTGCGACCTGCCGTGGCTGGATGGCATCGCGGCCGAGGTCAGCCACAACAACCTGACCCTGCCGACCATCGTCAAGGACACCCATTTCCACATCGTCGACGACTGGGCGAGCTTCGAGGCGACGCCGGCCTTCGCGCACGACAACGTCGTCGCCGTCGGCCTCTATACCTCGGACTTTCTCTCCGAGGGCGAGATCCCGGTGGCGATGGACAACGCTGCCACCCTGGCCGAGTTTCTCGCCCACGAGAACGAGATCCTCGGCCGCGCCACCCGCGAGCTGTGGAAACGCATGGCCGGCTGGTCACGCGACCAGATGATCGACGCCGGCGCGATGGTGTACGCCGCGGTCGCGAAGGATTTCTTCCACGTCGCCGGCGATTACCGGCCCGACGACTGGTTCACCATCGATGCCTGCGCCCAGGCCGTGAAACCGCTGCTGAACGACGAGTACGCACGCGATTTCCTCGCCGAGCTGCTGGGCTACATCAGCCTGCCCGCACAGCAGGGCTCGAGCTACAACATGAACAAGTGGTTCGACGGCCAGGGCGACATGTGGACACCGGTGCCCTACGCGGTGCTCGACGGCGACGAGTACACGTCGAGCAGCGGGCCGTTGCGCGGCGGCTGGACCTCGCTCGAGCCCAAGCGTGGCCCCTATCTCACCACCCGCGGCAAGCTCGACCTCGAGGCCTACAACGCCGCCGCGGCCGGGTTCACGCCGGCGAGCTGTGCGCCACGCTTTCGCTACCTCGACGATGCCTGGGTACGGGATCACGCTGACAGCGCGCTGGCCGACGAGCTCTATCGCCTCGATCAACGCGGCTCGCGGCACCTCGACGGGCGTGGCGCCGGCGTCACGCGCGATGAGCTCGATGCCCTCCGCGCCGCGGGCGACGTCGCCGCGACGCCACCACCGGCGTCGAGCGGCGACATCGGCTTTCTCGCCGTGCACGGCCTGGCGGTGAAGAAATCCGGCAGCGCGGCCGAGGTGGCGGCCCTGATGGGCGCCGACGTTGCCGCCATCGAGCAGGCGCTCGACGCCGCCGTTGCCGCCGGTCACGCGGTGGCGGGGGCGGGCAAACACGTCGTCAGCCCGGCCGGGCGGGCCTGGCTCGACGCGGCCTACCCGGTGGTCTGCGCGGCGTACCGCGCCGAGCCCGGCTTCGCCGAGGCCTACGAGCGTTTCGAAGTGGTCAACCGCCAGTTGCTGGCCCTGATGACGCGCTGGCAGAGCCGCGACATCGGCGGCGCGACGGTGGCCAACGATCATGCCGATCGAGCCTACGACGCTCGTGTCATCGACGAACTCGGTGCGCTGCACGAGCGTGCCGAGCCGATCCTGCAACGCTTCGGCGATTTCGAGGCGCGGCTCGCCGTCTACTTCGAACTGCTCGACGCCGCCTACGACCGCGTGCTCGACGGCGATGGCGATTACATGAGCGGGGTGCGCGTGCCGAGCTACCACACGCTGTGGTTCGAGATGCACGAAGACCTGCTGCGCCTGCTCGGCCGCACGCGCGAACCCTGAACCAGCGCCGGCGCTGCCGCCCGCGAACCCACGAGGAGTCCGAAGATGAGCTACGAAACCCTGGTCTACACCACCGAAGGCGCCATCGCGACCATCACCCTCAACCGGCCCGAGGATCTCAACACCATCGTGCCGCCGATGACCGACGAGCTCGAGGCGGCGGTGGCCGAGGCGGTGCGCGACCACGCCATCAAGGTCATCGTGCTGCGCGGCGCCGGGCGCGCGTTCTGCGCCGGCTTCAACTTCAGCGGCGGCTTCCACCAGTGGGACGACGGTCTCACCTCGGGCGGCAAGTGGGACGCCGGCAAGGACTTCGTCATGACCTGCTCGCCGGTGACCGGCTGGGTGCCGAAGTTCATGAGCCTGTGGCACAGCCCCAAGCCGGTCATCGCCATGGTCCACGGCTGGGCGCTGGGCGGCGGCAGCGAGATGGCACTGTGCGCCGACATCGTTCTCATGAGCGAGGACGCCCGCATCGGCACGCCGTACTCGCGCATGTGGGGTTGCCACCACGCCGGCATGTGGGTGCACCGCCTGGGTCTGGCCAAGGCCAAGGAACTGGCGCTCACCGGGCGGCCGCTGTCCGGCATCGAGGCCGTCGATTGCGGCCTGGTCAACAAGGCCGTGCCGTTCGAGGAACTCGAGGGCGAGGCCTACAAGCTCGCCAACGAGCTGTGCTCGATCCCGCTCTCGCAGCTCGCCTGCATGAAACTCGTCGTCAACCAGGCCTTCGAGAACCAGGGGCTCAAGTCGACCCAGCTGCTCGGCTCGGTGCTCGACGGCCTGATGCGCAACACCCCCGAGGCCGATGCCTTCATCGAACTCGCCGAGCGTGCCGGCGTGCCGGCCGCGGTCGCCCAGCGCGACGGCCTGTTCGGTGATTACTCGCAGGCACCCGCCGAGGGCAAGCCGAACCCGCAGAACAGTTATCCCGCGCCGAAGGCGTCCTGAACGTGGCAACGATCGATATCGTCGAGCAGACCTTCCGCGACGGCCAGCAGAGCCTGTGGGGCATGCGCCTGCGCGGCGGCATGCTGGAGCGGGTGGCGCGGCAGATGGACGACGCCGGCTTCCGCGCCATCGAGGTTACCGGCAGCTCGCTGATGGAATGCAGCGTGCGCTACTCGAAGGAGGACCCGTGGGAGAGCCTGGACCTCTGGCGCCAGTGGATGCCGCGGTCCGAGTTGCGCGCGCCGGTGTGCCAGAACCGTATCGGCACCTTCGGCATGACCCCGGACGTGCTGATGGATCTCTACTGCCAGACCTTGATCAAGCACGGTATCGACGCCTTCTGGATTTACGACTGCCTGTACAACATGGACGGCATGCAGCGACTGTCGCAGACCATCCATGCCGCCGGAGCCAAGGCCATGGGCGCGATCATGTACGGCATCTCGCCGGTGCACACCGACGAGTGGTTCGCCGCCCGCGTGCGCGAGATGGCGAGCTGGCCGAGCATCAGCGGCATCTACGTCGAGGACGCGCCGGGCATCCTCAGCCCCGAGCGCGCGCGCACCCTGGTACCGGCGCTCATCGAAGCAGCCGGCGACAAGCCCATCGAGTTCCAGTTCCACAACAACACCGGCATGGGCGCCTACAACTACGTCATCGCGCTCGAGGCCGGCGCACGCTGCCTGCACACCTGCGCGCGTTCCATGGCCAACGGGCCGTCCCTGCCCTCGACCGAGCAGACGCTGGAGAACATCCGCTGGCTCGGACACACGCACTCGGTGGACGAGTCGGTGCTGCCGCTGATCTCCGATCACTGCGCGCGCATCGCCCGCCAGGAGGGCTGGGAGATCGGCGTGCCCAACGAGTACTCGGCCTTCGCCTACCGTCATCACCTGCCGGGCGGCATGACCGGTACGCTCAAGAAGCAGCTCGCCCAGTACGGCATGGAAGACCGCCTCGAAGAGGTGCTGGAGGAGACGGTGCGGGTGCGCGAAGAGATGGGTCACCCGGTCTCGGCCACGCCCTTCTCGCAGTTGATCGGTATCCAGTCGGTGCTGAACGTGGTCACCGGCGAACGCTGGTCGACCGTGCCCGAGGAGGTCGTGCTCTATCTCTACGAGCATTACGGCACGCCGCCGGCGCCGCTGAGCGAGGCGGTCAAGGACCGCGTGTTCAACTCCGAGCAGGGCCGGCGGCTGGCCTCGTGGACGCGCCCGCAACCGAGCCTGGCGGAGGTTCGCCAGCAGTACGGCGGCAAGCAGGTTTCCGACGAGGAGCTGATCCTGCGCTACCTCGTGCCAGCCGAGGACCTGGCTGCCGCCCGCGCCGCGGGCCCGGTCAAGCGCACCTACGACTACCATGACGACATGAGCCTGAAGGACCTGCTCGGTCACCTCATGACCCTGAAGCGTGCGCGCCAGGTATACATCCGCCGTCCCGAGGGCGAGCTGGTGATGAAGCGGAACTGAAACGGCCAACCTGGCGCGCGGCACGGGCACGCAGGCCTGCCGCCGGCGGCTGCAAATCAACCGATTGCCTCGCGGTGTCAGACACCGTGATATCGAAATCGACGGCTTGCGCCCCGCTGTCAGACACCGCGCGTAACGCCACGAGGATTACCGCACAAGCGACGGAGCGCACGTCACGGTTCGCGCGCGCAAGCTTCCCGGCAGGCCCACTCACTTGTCCGGAGACCTGCCATGAACCGAGCCGAAATCGTCATGACCCTCAGCGTGCTGCTGGCCGCGCTCCTCGCCTGGGCTCACCTGCTCACGGTATTGAGCGCAAGCCTCGCGCCGCCGTTGCTGGCCTGAGTCGTACCGTCCACCGGCCGCACCGCGCGTCGCCGGCCACGGGGCGGCGGTGCGATGCGGGGGGCACGCAGGCCCGCTCGCGGCGCCAGGCAGCTCGCTATCATGTGCGCGCGGCGCGCCGACGCGCCGCGGGCAAGTCCATCGCAGGGGAGAAGCTGCCAGTGTCCATCTACGTGCCACCCGGCGTCGTGCACGCCGCGGGCAAGACCACCATCGGCTCGTTGTTTCATCGCCGCGTTCCGGCACACCCGGGCGCGCGCGCCATCGTCGACGGCTCGCGCGTCGTCACCTACGCCGAGCTCGAGGCGCGCAGCAATCGCCTCGCCAATGCCCTGGCCGCGCGCGGCCTGGTCCGTGGCGACCGCGTCGGCATCCTCGCCCGCAACTGCGCGGAGTACCTCGAAGTCGAGCTGGCCGCGGCCAAGATCGGGGTCATCGTCGCCGCGCTCAACTGGCGCCTCGGCGAGCGTGAGCTGAGCCATTGCGTGCGCCTGGTCGAGCCACGCCTGGTCATCGTGCAGGCCGAACTGGTCGAGGCCTACGGCCGCCTCGATCTCGAACCCGTCGAACGCATCGTCATCGGCGAGGACTACGAACGGGTGCTGGCGGCGGCGCCCGAGCGCTACCCCGATGTGGCGGTCGATCCCGAGGACGGCCTGGTCATCCTCTATACCAGCGGCACCACCGGCCTGCCCAAGGGCGCGGTGATCAGCCACCGTGCAATGTTTGCCCGCGCCGGCTGTTTCACCTCCGAGTTCGGCGTACCCGTCGGCGACAATTTCGTCGCCTGGGCGCCGCTCTACCACATGGCCTCGACCGACCAGGGCCTGGCGACCCTTCTGCGCGGCGGTACCGTGCACGTCGTCGACGGCTACCTGCCCGAACGCCTGATCGAGCTCATCGAACGCGAGACCATGCAGTTCCTCATCCTCATGCCGGGTATGGTCGGCGACTTCGCCCGCGCCGTGGCCACGAGCGGGGTGACGCCGCAAGGCATCGGCATCTGCGGCGCGATGGCCGACCTCGTGCCGCGCGAGGACATCGCCGCCGTCACGCGTGTACTCGATGCGCCCTATGCCAACACCTTCGGCGCGACCGAGACCGGCCTGCCGCCGGCGACCGGCGCGACCATCCCGGTCGGCGTCGTGCCGAGCAGCCTGTCCAAGCGCCAGAGCGCGTTCTGCGATCTGCGCCTGGTCGACCCCGACGACAACGACGTACCCGTCGGCACCCCGGGCGAGGCCGCGGTGCGCGGGCCGACGGTGTTCAGCGGTTACTGGCAGGCCGACGAGACCAACGCGAACGACTTCCGCAACGGCTGGTTCCACATGGGCGACGTCCTGCGGCGCAACGCCGACGGCACGCTCGATTACGTCGACCGCGTGAAATACATGATCAAGTCCGGTGGCGAGAACATCTACCCGGCCGAGATCGAACTCGTGCTGTGCGGTGACGCGCGGGTGGGCGAAGCGGTGGTGGTGCGCCGCCCGGACGACAAGTGGGGCGAAGTGCCGGTGGCCTTCGTAACGCGCGTATCGGCGGAGTTGAATGCCGCGGATCTCGAAGCGCGCTGCCGCGCCGAGCTGTCGAGTTACAAGCGGCCCAAGGACATCATCTTCATCGAGCCCGACGCGCTGCCGCGCTCGACCACCGGCAAGATCCAGCGCCACGAACTCGAGGCGCGGTTGTCGCGCAAGGCCTGAGTCGAGCGGCCCGGCGCGCGGCGCCCCGCCACGCGCCGGGCAACTGCGCTCATTCGACCTTGATGCGCTTGGCCTCCGGCGGCTTGGGCGCGCTCTTCGGCGCCTTGACGGTGAGGATGCCGTCGGCGAACGCGGCCTCGATGTCGCCCTCGCTGACGTCCGGGCCGAGGTCGAAGCTGCGCATGTAGCGGCCGTAGCGCCGCTCCTGGCGGATGACCTTGCCGTCCTTCTCCTCGACGTTCTCCTGCTTGGTCTCGGCGCTGATGGCGAGCACGCCGTTGTGCAGGCTGACGTCGAGGTCTTCCTTCTTCACGCCGGGTAACTCGGCCGTGATCTCGTAGTGGTCCTTCATGTCCTTGACGTCGACGCGTGGGGCGAGGGCGCCGCCGGCGGACTCGACGCCGCGTCGCGGCGCCCACAGGTCGAACAGGTCGTCGAAATCGAAGAAGCTTCTGCGCGGTACCAGGCTCATGGCTGCCTCCTGCTTGAATGCGAAGGTTGTACGAGTGGATGCGCGGCGAAGTATGGAAATGCGTTCGTGACGGCGCGGTGACGCCGATCAAGATCGCGGCGCGACGCTGCGCCGGGCGCCGGCCCCGCTGGCCGGGCGGGGCGGGAAGTCAGCCGTAGAGCGGGACGCAGTCGCTGCCGCAGGCCGGATTACGCGGACCGGCCGGGGTGGCCGGACGGTGCAGCACGCCGCGGGTCACGGCCAGGCTGACCGTCGCCCGGTCGGCGTCGAGCGGCGCGGCGAGTTCGGCATCGATCACCAGGCTGTACTCGCCGGGTACCGACGGCGACCACAACAGGGCCACGCGCGGGCTGTGGGCGAGGTTGGCCAGGCTGCGACGGCCGGCTTCGAGGACCAGCGTGTCGCCGTCCCAGACGACGGTGGTCGCCGTGGCATGTGGGCGGCCATCCGCCCCGGTGGTGAGGAGGTGGGGCGGGGCCGCGTAGCGGCCCATCGCTTCGCGCAGGTGGTCGAGCATGGTGATCTCCGAGCGGCTTCAGGGTGGTCGGCAGGCCGGCGCCGGCGGCGACGGGGCCGTGGCGGGCCCGGTGCCGCGATGGCGTCGCCGTCGCAACGGCCGGAGCCTGGATTCAGCGGTCATCGGTGCGACGACTTCGTGCCAGCGCGATCGCAGCGTTGATGGCCGCACGCGCCTGCGGGCTGTTGTTCCAGCAGGTGGTGCGCAGCCGCTCGGCGACGAGGGCGGTGATGTCGGCGGCTTCGTGGTTCGCCAGCGCTGCCAGCGAGTGGATGCCGATCTCCTCGAGGCGGCGCAGGACCGTCGGCCCCACGCCCGGGAGTTGCAGCAGCGCGGCGCGCTCGGACGGGCTGAAGGACATGTTCATCGTCACCGGGTAGCGGACAGCGCGCAGCATAGCGCGGGCGGCGCCGCGCCGGCGTGTCGATGACCTGCGGGGCTGGTTCAGTCCCGGCGCAACTCCGCGAGGCGTTCCAGCGCGCGCTCGACCTCGCCGAGGTAGGCCCGCTCCAGGCGTGGCGACGGCGCGTCCTTGTCGCGGCAGCCCTGGGCCCAGGCTTCGAGCACGGCTTCTTTCTGGGCGTGGCTGAGGCGCGCGTCGTGGGTCACGGCGTGCGGGTCTTCGAAATGATCGACGGGGGTACGGATCATCTCTTCGAGCAGGTCGGAATCGATGGCGGTCATGGCGGCTCCTGTAAATGGGCTGGCGGACGCGGCAGGGATCCGGCCGGGCGGCTCACGACCCCTCGCGTACGGATCCTGGACGATGTTACTGAATCGCGCCGAGGCGGCGCGAACCATGCGCTTGCCAGGGCGATCATCCACGAGGTTCTGCGGCGGGGTCTTGATGTCGGTCAGGGCGTCGCGGTGGCGATCGAAGCGGTCATCGAACGTCTGCAGAGCGGCGCGGAAATG
Organism: Gammaproteobacteria bacterium; assembly: GCA_024235015.1. GTDB lineage: Bacteria > Pseudomonadota > Gammaproteobacteria > JACKNG01. The sequence goes on along the minus strand of JACKNG010000001.1, from coordinate 528,348 downwards.
GTCGCCGCGCCGCTCCATCGCCGCGGCGGCGGGCACGCCGCGCCGCCGGGGTTTCCCGGTCATCCGGGGATCGTGGCGTGCGCCTGATGCCATGCGCCGACGCGCCAGACGGCGAGCGTGCCGGCACCGCGGCGCACCGCCTGCCCGCCGATGGCGGGTTCGCCGTCCGCGCCGGGGCGGATGTGGCGACCGCTCGGCCGCCCGAGCTTGACGCCCTGCGGGTTGACGAAGGCCCGAGCGGGCTCGGTCGCGGCGGGAAAGTAGCGCGCCAAGTAGGCACCGAGCGGGCCGCCGGCACCCCCGGCCGCGGGATCCTCGGCGGCGCCGGGACTGGCGGCGAACCTGCGCCTGCAGGTGGTGGCGTCATCGTCCCCCGGCTCGCGGGTAGACACGTAGACCGGGCATCACAGGGCTCGGCGACGCGCCGCCGGGGCTCGGCGACGGCCGGCCCGGCAACGCGGGGCAGCCGGCGGACCGGGCCGGCGCGGCCCGCTGACCACTCGTCCTGGGCTCCACCTCGGACTGTTCGAGGACGCGCTCGCGGCAGCCCGCGCCGGAACGCGGCGCGTCGGTGCACGCCACGCCGGTGGTCAAGTCGGGACGTGGCTGACCGAGTTTAAAATTTATCGTTGATAAAAATTTAACGTCGTGTAAATATCTCGCGATGAACGCTGTTACCAGCCCCGTGCGAGCCCGCAACATGGAGAAGCGCCGCGAGCGCCTGCTCGAAGAGGCGCGCGTGCTGCTGGCGCGCGGCGGCTTCGAGGCACTCAACCTGCGCGAGCTGGCGCGCCAGGCCGGCCTCACCGTGCCGACCATCTACAACCTCATCGGCTGCAAGGAAGACGTGCTGCTGGCCGTGGCCGCGGGCGTGTTGACCGAGATCGAGGCCCGTACCACGCCCGAAGCGGACGACGACCCGCTCGCGCTGGCCGCCGCGGTGGTCGAGGAATCGACCCGGCTGTTCGAGGAGGACGAGGACTTCTACCGCGCCGCCTTCCTCGCCGTCGAGTGGCTGGACCAGGGCGGCCAGCACCATGCCGAGGTCGCGCGCATCTACGCCTGGGTCGGCCACATGATGGAAGCGGGCGTGGCCGCCTGCCGCGCCGCCGGCGACCTCGAGGGCCGCATCCCGGCCGCCCTGCTGGCTGAACTCATCACGCGTAATTTCCGCATGAATTGCCGCGGCTGGGCCTTCGGCCACCACGACATCGCCGAATTCCGGCGCGTCGCCCTGGGTGATCTCTACGTCACCCTGTGCGCCGACGCGACGGCGGATTTCCGCACCGTATTGACGCAACGGATCGCCGGGCTCACTGCGCCGGCGGTGCAAGCCGGGACCATGAGCAAACGCTCGCAGACGAGCAGGGGAGAGTCACAGTGAAACATGCCGAACAGTTGAACATCCTCAAGGAACTGATCCACCAGATCGACACCAACACCACCTGCGACGCCGGCAAGATCGTCGTCAATCCGACCTCGTCGTATACCGACAAGGCGCTCGCCGAGCGCGAATGGCAGGTGATGTTCCAGGAGCAGCCGCAGGTCATCGGCCTGTCGTCCGAGCTGCCCGAGCCCGGCACCTACATCACCAACAACGATCTCGGCGCGCCGATCCTGGCCACGCGTGACAAGGACGGCCGATTCCATGCCTTCGTCAACGCCTGCCGTCACCGCGGTGCGCAGCTCACCGAGGAGACGCGCGGCAAGGCCCATCGTTTCACCTGCCCTTTCCATGCCTGGACCTACGCGCCCGACGGCCGCCTGATGGGCATCCGCCACGGCGAGATGTTCGGCAACGTCGACAAGGCCTGCCACGGCCTGGTCGAACTGCCCTCGCAGGAGAAGTACGGCCTGCTCGTCATCCATCCGCAGGTCGACGGCCAGGTCGACATCGACGCACTGCTGGGCGAGGAACTGGCCGCCGAACTCGCCAGCTGGGAGTTCGAGAAATCCGAGCTGGTGGGTGAATCGGTCATCGACAAGGCGCTCAACTGGAAGCTCGCCAACGACACCTTCGGCGAGAACTACCACTTCAGCGTGCTGCACAGCAAGACGCTGCTCAACCTCGCCCACCCGGATTACGCCGCCTACCGCGAGTACGGCCGCCACCACCGCATCTGCACGGCCAGCCGCTACCTCGACGTCATGCGCACCCTGCCGGAGAGCGAGTGGAATTTCGCCTTCGCTTCCATCGCGGCCTACTACCTGTTCCCCAACGTGCAGCTGGTGTTCGTCGGCGGCATGGTGGTGATGGTGCGCATCTACCCCGATCGCAACGACGTCGCGCGGTCGGTCAGCCGCATCACCCATTTCGCCATGCCGCACATCAAGGCCCAGTTGCCGGCGGCCGAACGCTCGGTCGCGGTCAAGGGCGAGAACGTCTATTCCGCCGACATGAACGAGCGGCCCGAGTTCGACGTCTCGGCGACCATCGAACTGCTGCTCAGCACCGTCGAGCACGAGGATTACCTGATGTCGGAGAAGGCGCAGGTGGCGGCCAATGGCGGCAAGCTCGACTACTTCCTGTTCGGTCGTAACGAGCCCGCCCTGCATCACTTCCACAACAACTACCGCGCGGCGCTGGGCCAACCCCCGTTGCAGGAATACGTCGCCTGAGGCAAGGCACGGTAGGCGCCCCTCGGCTCGCGGCGCGACCCGTGCCGAGGCGGCGTACTCAGTCCAGGTAAGTCCACTCGCCGCTGGCGAAGTCGTACACCGGGCGTCCGTAGGGCGGGCGCTCGACGTACATCAGGGTCGCCGCGGTGTCGTTCCTGGAATAGATGAACGCGCTCATCCCGACCGGCTTGGCCCGTGGCACGGCAGCGAAGTACGTGGGCACCAGATCGGCGAGCGCGCGCGGGTACTCACCCGTCGCGTCCCGGTAGCGCTCCACTGCCGCAACCACGGCGGCGGCGCGTTCGCGCGCACGCGCGTTGAACAGCGCGTTGGCGCCCAGCGTCATCGCGACGGCGAGCAAGCAGATGGCGACGTTGACCAGTCCGGTGCGCCGCCGGCCGGCCCAGTGCGCCGAGCGCAGCACCGCGAGCAGCGTGACCAGTACCGCCCACAGTCCGACCACGACAGCGAGCGCGCCCTGATTCAGCACGGCGACGTCGAACACGACTAGCGCCGTACCGCGCAGCGCTGCCCCGAGTGGGGTGCGCAGCTCGTGTCGGGTAGTGGTTCCCGTGGCCATCCTTATCCTCCCTGTCCATTGCGCCATGGCACGTGCGGTCGGACCGGCCCGTCCGCCGGTTGCTATACTCGCCCGCGCCGCGGCGACAGCCGCGGTCAAGCATAGGGTTTTAATGAGGGAACACGAACATGGCCTGCCAGGTATTGCTCGAAGCCACGATCAAGGACGGTTGTCACGACAAGCTACGGGAGAAGTTCGTCGAACTGCTGCCGGCGACCCGCGGCTTCGACGGCTGCATCTATCTCTACATCACCAAGGACCAGGACAACCCGGCGCAGATCATCATCGTCGAACTGTGGGAGAGCCGGGCGCATTACGAGAAGTACCTCGCGTGGCGCACGGAAACCGGGGTGATGGACGAGCTGGCGACGATGATCGACAACCCTTCCTGGCGCTTTCTCGACAACTGGGGGGTGTGACCGCGCCGCTCACCGGCGGCGGCCGCTGCGCCGGTGTCGGTTCCCGCGTGGTCACCATATAGTCCCGGCGGCGCTTCGAGCGAAGCGGGAGGTGGGCGATGGACTTCGACTTGCTGCGCGATCCGCGGACCGACTGCTGTCACCTGCGCATCGCGGGCACCTTGAGGCTTGCCGACTACGAACAGGTGTTCCGCACTGCCTGGAGTCGCCGTGAATACACCGAGGCGAAGCGGGCGCTGTGGGATTTCACCGCGGCCCGCGCCCGCTTCGGCAAGGACGAGATCAAGATGCTGAGCGGCCTCATCCGGGACGGCACGCCGCGCACCGCGGCGCGCGCCGCGACCCTGGCCGCGCGTCGGCTGGCCGACTTCACCCGCCGCGAACGCCCGTCCGTGCTGCCCGCCCGGGTGGCGCTCGTCGCCGCGCAGGATCTCGATTTCGGCATGATGCGGGTCTACGCCGGGCACGTCGCCTTCTACGACGTCGCGACCGAGGTCTTTCGCGCGAGCGAGGACGCACTGGGCTGGCTGCTCGGGCCCTGAATCCGCTCAGGGCGCTACGGCGCAGTTCATCCCCTGGCCCGCCACACCGCGTAACTGGCCGTCACGCGGGCGCAGACCGCGTCCGAGCCGAGACCGGAAATCGAGGTTTCGAGGAAGGCCAGCTTCCTGCCCTTCTTTACCACGCTCACTTCGGCGATCAGGTCCGTGGCCGGCGCCACGCGCAGGAACGAGGTGGTCATCGAGATGATGGCGCCGAAGGCGTCGCGCCCGTAGAAGGCATGGATCGCGGCGTACATGGCGGTATCGGCCAGGCCCATCATGAGCGGCGCGGAGACCACGGCCTGGCCGGAGCCCGGCGGCAGGTCGCGGCTCAGGAAGGCGTCCCGCATCGGCAGGCGCATGCGCAGGCAGCCGGGCGTGATCGCCTCGATGACCTCGCCGTGACGATCGGCAGCGGGCAGATGCTCGCTCAACAAGGACTCGACTTCGGCCGGCGCGAGAGGGTGCATCCGGGTTCTTCCCTGGCTCGTGGGGTGGTGTGATGAGGGACGACGCGCCGGTGCTCGAGCGAGGTCAGGGCACCTGCGGCCAGGATGCGGCCAGGAACGACCAGGCGATGGCGAGGAGGCCGAGGGTCGAAACGACCAGCACGAGCTTGGCCAGCCAGCGTGCGGTGCGCCCGTCTTCCTGCGGCGCCGGGCGGCGGCTCGGTCTGCGACCCGTGTCTCGCGCGGGACCAAGCGTGCGCTCGGCGGGCGGAAGCCGCGTCGCCGTCGCGTGGGCGGAACGGGTCGCCTGCCGCTCGGAGCGGCGTGCAGACGACGGCGCGGCCGGCGCCGCGACGGGAAGGACCGGTGTTTCGCCCCGGGCATACTGCTCGACGAGGGTCTTCGCCGCCGCGAGGCCGAGCCCGGTATCCATGCGGACCTGCTTGATCGCCTGGATCTTGTCGCCCCGGTTCAGCGCCGCGGCGGCTGCCGACGAGACCGGGCCCGTTCGACCGTCGGCGACGGGCGGCGGCGCCGGGCGCACGACGCGCGCGAGCGCGGCTGCGCGCCCGGCCACCTCGTCGACCAACGCCTTGGCGTCCTTCAACGAGAGACCGGTATGCTCACGCACGATCTTGATGGCCTCGATCGTGTGCCCCCGTGCCAGGGCATCGAGCGCTGCCGGGGGCAGCGCGGCCGGGCCGAATGCATCGTCATCCGGTGACATGTTCAGTGCGCTGCGAGCTGCTGGAGCATTCGTCGCCGGGCGTTGGCCGCAGGCCTCCGGGGCCCTGCCTTCGAGTCATGCCGGGGCGGCGTGCCGCGAGCCAGTCCCTGGCCCCGCGGTGGCCATGCCGCCCGTCTGCCTGGATTACCAATGCGTGTGCCCCACCCGGTAATCGTTCAGCCCCGCGCGGTCCTCGCCGCGCGCCAGCCAGATCGGGCGCTGGGCGAAATCGAGCGCGACGGTCTGCGAGGCCTGGCCGGGATCGATGCGGCGGTCGTAGTGGGCGCTGGCCGGCATGTAGCGCACGGCCAGCCCGGCGCGGCGACGGCCGCTGGTATTGGGCGCGGATCCGTGCACGAGGTCGACGTCGTGCAGCGACACCTGGCCGGCCGTGAGCACGATGTCGCGCGCGCTGGCGAGATCGATGCGCGGGTCGTTCAGCACGTTGTTCAGCACGAGGTCTTCGCGCGTGCTCTTCTCGTGGCTGAATTCGCCCACCAGGTGCGAACCCGGGATGACGCGCATGCAGCCGTTGCCGGCATCGACGTCGTCGAGCGCGATCCAGGCCGTGACCGTGGCGCGCGGGCGAATCGGCCAGTACTGGCCGTCCTGGTGCCAGGGCACTTCGAGCCCGGTGGCGGCCGGCTTGCAGAACACGGCCGCGGTCCACAGCACGATGTCGGGGCCGAGCAGGGGCTCGACGAGATCGAGCAGTTGGTCGTCGGTGAAGAACTCGAAGAACTCGCGCGCGAGGGCGAGGCGCGCCGGCTCGCCGTCTGCCGGCGGCACGTGCGGCAGGGGGATGAAGTCCGGCCTGGCCGGCGCGTGCAGGGCGAGCAGGCGGTCGAGCGCCGACCGCAGGGCGGCGAGGCGATCGTCGGCCAGGCGCCAGTGCGGCGTCACCTGGCCATCGCGGCGGTAGGCGGCGATGGCCTCCTCGTCGAGCAGCGCGGCGTGGTGCGCGGCCGCGGCCATGGTACTCAGGCCGCGGTCAGTTCGCGCAGGTTGCCGTCGTCGTCGATGACCAGCCCGGCATCCTTGGCCATGGCCTTGAGCGAGTCGGGCCAGCCGACGCGGCCGGGGTCCTTGCCGCCGACGACGGCCAGCATCACCGCGCTCTCGTCGCCGACGTTGCGGAAGCCGCGCATGATGTGCAGCGGCACCGAGATCACGTCGCACGGTCCGAGCTCCACTTCCTTTTCGCCGTTTGGCCCCCAGAAGATGGCCCAGCGCCCGCTGATCGGCACGAACACCTCCTGGGTCAGGTGCGAGTGCAGCGCGGCGCCCTTGCCGGGTTCGGCGCGGATGAAGGCGAGGTGGAACTCCTGCGGCTCGATCGGCGGACGCATGTCGGCGTCTTCCTGCACGCCGTTGCCGATGATGCTGAAGATCTCGCGCTCGTGGCCGGGAATGCGGGTGTCGAGGAAGGCCTGGTGGGAACTCTTCTGGTCGGCGAAGCGGGCGACGTGCCGCTCCATTTCCGCAACCGTGTAATCGATGTCGGTGACTTCTGCCGTCTGGACCATGTGACCCTCCCCAGGGTGTTGACGTGATGTCCGAGCCTAGCCCCGTCGGCCGGGCGGAACAAGCCGTGGGCTGCGCTCAGGCGCGATGATTGAGCGCGCGCAGCGCGGCACAGGCCGCGCCGTAACCATTGTCGATGTTGACCGTCACGATGCCCGAGGCGCAGGAGGCGAGGATGGCATTCAGTGCCGCCTGGCCGCCGGCGGCGACGCCGTAACCGACCGAGGTCGGCACGGCCACGACGAGCCCGCCGTAGAGGCCGCCGATCACGCTCGGCAGCGCCGCGTCCATGCCGGCGGCGACGACCAGCACGGGCAGGCTGCGCAGTTCCTCGATGCGTTCGAGCAGCCGCCACAGCCCGGCCACGCCGACGTCGAACACCGGCAGCGCCGGCACCCCGCAGTAGGTGAGCGTGCGCAGGGCCTCGCGGGCGACCGGCACGTCGGAGCTGCCGGCGGTGACGATGCCGACCCGCGGCGCGCCGTCGGCCGCGGGCGTACAGGCGTAGAACGCGGTGCGCGAGACGGGGTCGTAATCGAGCCGCGCGCGGTGCTCGGCGCGCAGCATCGCCTCGCGCTCGGGTTCGAGGCGGGTGAGCAGGCTGCCCTGGCCGGCGGCGGCGAGCTGGTCGAGCACGGCGTCGATCTGGGCCGGGCTCTTGTGCGCGCAGAACATCGCCTCCTCGAAGCCGAGGCGTTCGCGGCGGGTGAGATCGAGCTTGATGTCCTCGGCGCTCACGCGGTGGCCTGCTCAGGGCCGCAGGAAGGCGCTGCCGCGGGCGTAGGCGGCGAAAGCGACGTCGCCGCGCACGCCGTGCTCGCGGGCGAGGGTGGTGAGGGCCGTGGTGAGAGCGCTGCGGTGACCGGCGTCGAGGGCGGCGAGGCCGCCCGGGTCGAGCTCGATGACGACCCCGCTGCGGCGCAGTCGACAGCGCACCGTGTGCGCGCCCAGCGTGTCGCGGACCAGGGTCTCGGCGGCGTCGACGAAGCCGAGCGCCGGGGCCTGGATCGGCAGGCCGGTCTCGACCCGGCTGGCGAGACAGGGCGCGGCCGGCAGGTCGGCGATGTCGCCGAGACCGAGCGCGCGGGCGATGGCGCGCAGGCCCGCCTTGCTCACGCCGGCCTCGACGAAGGGATGGCGCACGCCGCGCTCGCGCGCGGCGTCGAGGCCGGGACGGTAATCGTCGAGGTCGTCGGTATTGGTACCCGAGACGAGCTGCCCGGGCCGCGCGCCGGCGAGGGCATCGTAGAGGTGACTCTTGCAGAAATAACAGCGGTCGGCCGGGTTGGCGAGGTAGCGCGGGTCGTCGAACTCGCCCGCGCCGAGGACTTCGAGCTGCCAGCCCTCGTGCGCCGCGAGCGCCCGCACCCGCGCCGTCGCGGCGGGCGGTACGGCCGCCGACACGGCGTGCACCATGTAGGCCTCGTGGCCGAGGGTGCGATGGGCGAGGGCGGCGAGGGTGAGGCTGTCGACCCCGCCCGACACCGCCACCACACAGGGCGCGCAATCGCGCAGCACCGCTTCGAGGCGGCTGACGGCGGCGCCGGTGTCGGCCGCGGCGAGGGCGTCGCGCACGGCGTTCACGCGCCGGCCCCGCCGTCCGTATCGTCCAGCGCCGCGTCCTCCGCGGTGCGGCGCCGCGCCTCGCGCGCGGCATGGCCGTCGGCCTCGGCGAGGTCGGCGAGCTCGGCCTTGGCCGTGACCGTGTCGGGGCGCCGCACGCGCTTGACCCGGGTGCCGTCGGGGCCGACCCAGGGCTCGCGCTGGAGCACGCGGCGTTCGAGCCGCTGCAGGCGTACGCCGAGGGTGGTGGTCTCGCGGAAACAGGCCGCGGCGACCGCTTCGCCCGCGGCCACCTCGGCGAGTACCCGGACGGTGGCGGCCTGGCGGCCCTGCTTGGCGGTGACTGTGCCCTGGGTCACGTCGATGACCCCGGGCACCGCGCGCAGGCGCTCGAGGCCCAGCGCGAGGTCTTCCGGCGTCTGGTCGTCGATCTCGAAGGCGAGCCGCGTGACCTGGTCGATGCCGATGCCAGCGCTGGCGCCAGCGTCGTCGAAGGCCAGCACGCGCAGCACGTTGGACAGTCCACGCAGGCGGCGCGTGCCGAAGCCGTGACCGACCCGGCCGAGCACCCGCGGCGCCGTGCCCAGCCCCGTGCCGGGCGCGAGGTGTTTCAGGATGGCGGCGCCGGTCGGGGTGATGCGCTCGCCGGCATGGCCGTCGTCGAAGCAGGGCAGGCCCTCCAACAGCAGCACGGTGGCGGGCGCCGGCACCGGCAGCAGGCCGTGGGCGGTGCGCACGCGGCCGCTGCCGAGCGGCAGGGGCCCGACCGACCAACTGGTGGCGCCGAGCGCCTCGATCAGCCAGGCCGCGGCGACGATGTCGGCGATGGAATCCCAGGCGCCGACCTCGTGGAAGCTGACCGCCTCGACCGGCTTGCCGTGCACGCGTGCCTCGGCCTCGGCGAGGCCGGCGAAGATGGCGATGGCGCGCTCGCGCACGGGAGCTGCCAGCGGCGCCGTGGCGAGGCGCTCGCGCAGCGCCGCCCAGTGCACGTGGCCATGGTCGTGGGCGTGCGCAGGGGTCTGGTCGGCAGGCGGACGAGCGTGGACCGGCCGTGCTTCGTGGTCGTGCGGGGGGGCGTCTGCGTGGCCGTGTGCGTGGCCGTGTGCGTTGCTGAATTCACCGTGGTCGCTCGCGGACGCGCCCGGGCCGTGTGGCGGGGCCGCGCCGCGGGCTTCGTCGGCGGCGCGCGCGACGACGAAGCGGCTGCCGGTCAGCACGCCGTCGTCGAACGGTTCCAGGCCGAGGTCGATGTCCGCGCCGAGGCCGGCTGCGCGCGCCGCGCCGATCGCGCCGGCAGCGAGGTCCGGGCGCAGGTCGAGCAGGGCGGCGACGAACATGTCGCCGGCGATGCCGCCGACGGCGTCGAGATGGAGATGCACGGCTGCCAGGGGTGCCGGTCAGCCCTCGCGACGGGCCGCGTCACGGCGCCGTACCGCGCGGCGCACGGCCCAGCCGACGACGACGGCGAGGGCGATGCCGCCGAACATCACCAGGCGCTCGCTGCCGATGGCATGCAGCGCACGGTGCAGGGTGCCGTCGAGGACGAGATGGTCGTGGGCGAGTGCGCTGCCGCTGCCCAGCAGCAGTGCCGTGAAGGTGGCGAGGTGTCGGGTCATGTCGGTTTCCTCCGCGAAAGCTTTGATGATGCCGTCATCCGGCTCACAGGTGTAGTTCGAGGGTGGCGGGCAGCGCGTCCGCGCCCGTCAGGCGGCTTTCCACCGCGGCCTTGAGCACCGCCAGCGGCAGCTCGGCGCCGGCGCCGCGCAGCGCGGCACAGGCTGCGGCGAGGTCGTCGTGCTCGGCCTTCACGCGCAGGCGCTCGGCACCATCGGCGATGGTCTTGGCGCGCAGGGCCGCACGATGAGTGATGCCGCCGCGGTGCACGGTGAGTTCGAGTTCGTGACGGCCGATGTCGAAATGGCGATGCTCGGCGGCGAGCACGCGGTAACCCCAGCAGCCGAGCTCGGCGGCGAGCAGCCGGCCGGCGGCGGCCTCGGCCGCGGCCGGCACGTCGAGGTAGACGAGGTAGGCCGGGCGGTTCTTCTTGGTCAGGCTCGGCACCACCTGCACGTTGCGTGCGCCGAGGGCCTCGGCGCGGCCGATGAATTCGCCCATCAACTCGCCCGGCACGTCGTCGACCTGGGCCATGATGAGACGCAGCCCATCGCTCACGGCGCGCCCATCATGTCGACGGCGAGACGCGCGGCGGCCTCGGCGTTGACGTTCGAGCCGGGGATGCCGGAGGACATGAAACCGGCGCGCTGGGCGACCTTGCCGGCTTCTTCCGGGGTGTACCTGCCCATCGCGGCGGCCACCGCGGCGGGCACGGTGACGTTGATGATGACGTTCGAGGCGAGCAGGATTTCGCTCGCCAGCGGCACCACCATGGGCACCAGCGGCGCGAGCTCGGGGCGCTTGCCCTGGGCGACGTCGGGGATGACCTGGTCGGAGTAGCGTTCGAGTTTCGTCGTCACGCCGTCGACGGTGACCTCGGCATCGAGGTGGGCGTCGAAGGCGAACCACTCGCGCGCCAGGGGGCTGCTGCGGCGCGCGCCGGGGCCGACGTGGGTCATGCGGATCTGCACCGACTTGCCCGTCATCTTCGACAGGAAGGCACTGACGCGCTGCTCGACCTGCGCCTTGCGTTCGGCGTCGAGCTCGCGTACCACGTCCTCCAGCGAGCGGCCGGCGGAGAGATCGTCGTAGGTCTTGGCGGCGCGCCGGTAGAGCGCCTTCGCGCGCACCGCCTCGGAGGCCAGGATCATGGCGTTGGTCACCGCGCCGGCCTTCAGCTGCTGGGCCTTCTTGGCCACGATGTTCATCGCGATCATCGAGGTTTCGGGATCGAAGGCGAGATCGTAGCGGCGCTGGCGCAGGGCCTGCGCCACCGACTGCGGCGTGGCATCCGGTTCGAGCAGGCATTTCATGGCGATGACGGCGTCGGTGCAGACATGCCCGAGCGGCGGGTTGACCGGTCCGGCCGAGGAACCGGCGATGCCTTCCTGGAACACGCCCATGATCTCGTCGACCGCCATGATGCCGATCACCGAGGGCCCGCCGATGTCCTTGAGGATGAGGCCGAGGTCACCAATAACCTGCCCGGTGTCGTATTCCTGGCCGGTGATGCGCACGGTGAGCTTCGGCGGCAGGCCGGCGGTCTCGGCCGCCGTCTTGCCGGCCAGCCAGGCGGTGGTGACCTTGCCGTGCGGGCCGTATTCCTCGGCGATGTCGGCGTCGGGATGGATGATCTCGAGGATGGCGGCGGCGCCGAACACGGCGGCGTTGAGGGCCTGCGGTTTCATGCCGGCGCCGGCCATGCAGTCCATCATCGCCTGGGTGCCGATGCGCGCGCCGTTCTCGGCCATGGCGGGGAAGATGATGTCCTCGCCGAGGCGGCCGTGGCCGACCAGCGGACCGCCGGAGACGACCATGTCGTAACCGCTGATGGGCGAGAGCCGGCCTTCCATCATGGCCTGGTGGATGGCCATCACGGCGGCGAAGCCCGAGACCTTGTTGTTCTTCTTCGAGGTCGGAATGGCCGCGACGCCGGAGCGATCGACCCCGGCCTGCATGCGCGCGCTGGCGCCGAGCTTGCGGTTGCCGGCGGGGATGCCGACCTGCGCCTTGGTGCCGGTGAGGTACATCAGCACGGCGCTGATCAGCGCCGCGTTGGCCGGCGCGGCGCCGGCCTGCACCGCAGCCTTGATGGCCTTGGCCAGGATCTCGTCGATGGGCTGGCTGGCGGCATTGGCGAAGCGCAGCTTGTTGTCCATGCCGCGCTTGAGTTCGTGGACGATGACCTCGGCGGCGTTGATGACGGCGATGTTCAGCATGCCGTGGCCGCCGAGCAGGGCGTCGACCATGTCGCTGGTCAGCCAGTTGGGGCTGGCGCCGGCGCCGGTGGTGGCGGCGAGCAGGACCTGTTCGCGTTCGGTGAGGGTGGTGGTCATGTCGGGCTCCGGGGCGGCAACAGGGGGTGAGATTCTGGCACAGGCGCTCAGTCGCGCACGCGCGGGACGCGGCCGGCGTGGCCGCCGTAGTCGGTTTCGAGGCGGCTGAACCAGCGTCCGCTCGGCGTGTCGCGATCGATGACCGGGTAGCTGCTGACGATGTCGGTCCACTTGAGGATGCCGAAGAGCAGGAAATCGGCGTAGGTCGCCTGGCTGCCGCCGAGGTAGTCGCACACCGCCAGCACTTCGTCGAAGGGCTTCAAGGCCTCGGCGAGACGCGCCGGGCCGGTCTTGGCGTCGGCGTGGATGTCTTCCAAGCGCGCGTTGAACATCGCCTCGCGGCTCTCGCGGAAATAGGGCTGGCTGGCCGGGTCGAGCAGCACGTAGGCCTGGTAGAGGGCGATCGGCACCGCCGCGGGGAACACCAGCTTGCCGCACAGTGCGCTGACGAGGCGGGCGTGGGCCTCGCCGCACGGCGCCGGGAAGAGCGGCGGACGATCGGCGTAATGGGTATCGAGATAACAGGCGATGGCCCAGCTGTCGCTGACCCAGGCGTCGCCGTCCTTGATCACCGGTACCGCCTTGCTGCCGGACTCGGCGATCGCCTCGCGCGCCGAGAAGCGCCACGGCACGACCTCGAAATCGAGGCCCTTGTGCAGCAGCGCCATGCGTACGCGCCAGCTGAACGGGCTGAACAGATACCGCGGGTCGGCGCCCGCGAGGTCGTACAACTGGATGCTCATGCCGTGCTCTCCCCGGGGGCGCGGTGATGAAGAAATCGGGTCGCGGCGACGCGACGACCGCGTGGTCATGCTCGCCCCGCGGCGGTGGTCGACACAAGCTGGCGAAAGCGACATATTGCACGGGTGGATTCGCCATGCCTGCGATGCACCCACCGAGCCGCCGCGAGCGGCGTTCGCCAGCGGAGAACCTCGCCATGACCCGGCCACCCGTACCGCCACGACACCTCGTGCTCGCTTCCTTCGCCGGCGGTAACGCGTCGACCGTCACCGGGCCGCTCGAGATCCTCGACTTCGCCGCGCGCCAGTTCGCCCACGCGCCGCCGTTCGAGGTCTCGGTGATCACGCGTGACGGTGCGGCGGTGACCTGCGACGGCTGCGTCACCATCACCCCGGTGGCCTCGATCGCCGATGCCCGGGCGGCCGATTTCATCTTTCTCGCCGGCATGCCGTGCAACGTCGACGAGGTGATCGAGGCCAATGCCGGCATCCTCGGCTGGCTCGCGGCCGAGATGGCGCGTGGCGTGCCGGTGGCGACGGTCTGCCCGAGCCAGGCCCTGCTCGCCCACGGCGGCCTGCTCGACGGCCGCACCGTGGCCATGCACTGGAGCCTGATCGACGAGGTCCGCCAGCGCTTCCCGCGCGTCGACTGGACGGCCGAGCGCATGGTGGTCGAGGACCACGGCATCTACTCCTGCTGCGGGGCGAGCGCGACCATCGACCTCACTCTCTACCTCGTCGACCGCCTGTGCGGGCGCGACACCCTGCTGGCCTGCGCGCAATGGTTTCTCGCCGACCTGCCGCGGGTGCGCCAGAACGTGCCGCCGCCGATGCTGCAACGCGCCGGCATCGAGGCTGGTTCCATGGCCGCAGTGGAGAGCTGGATCCTCGGCCACTTCCACCAGCCGATCCATTTCGAACGCCTGGCGGCCGACTTCGGCATGTCCTGGCGCACCTTCTACCGGCGCTTCCAGGAGGCTTTCGGCGATCCCCCCAAGGTCTACCTGCAGAAGCTGCGCCTGAATGCCGCGCGGCGCCTGCTCGAGCACGACAACACCCCCATCGACCAGGTTGCGGCGAGGGTCGGCTACGCGGATGCGGCGTTCTTCCGCACCCTGTTCAAGCGCTACGTGGGTATGACGCCGTCGCGCTACCGGGAGAGCTTCCGCTTTCGCTCGGTGGCGGAGGCGTGAGCGGCGGCCGGACCCGGGCGCGAGGGCCGGCCCGCTCCGAGCGTGGCCGACGACGGCCGGTGGCCTGACCGGAATTCAACGCGCCGCCACGCGGTGTCAGACACCGCGACGGGGTTCGCGGCAGGGTGATAGGGTGGCGGCGGATCGACCACGACGGTGTCCGACACCGATCGGGTCCGTGCCGAGGATTCAACGCGTTGCTGTGCGATGTCAGACACCGGGACGAGGTTCCCGAGTCCCGGCTGTCGACCGGTGTCCGACACGGCAGCGAGACACAGTGAAGGAGACGGGACATGAGTGGACGACTGGCCGGGCGCACCGCGCTCATCACCGGCGGCAGCCGCGGCATCGGCCTGGCGGTGGCGGAGGCCTGCGCAGCGGAAGGTGCGGGCCTGGTGTTGAATGCGCGCGACGCGACGCGCCTCGAGGCGGTCGCCGCAGACCTGCGGCGACGTTTCGGGGTCGCCGTGGCGGTCCATGCCGGCGACGTCACCGATCGCGCGGCGATGGCGGCGATGGTCGAACAGGCCGAGGCGGCCGGGGGTATCGACGTGCTGGTCAACAACGCCGGTATCCATCGCGCGGCGGCCTTTCTCGATTACGACGCGCAGGACTTCCGCGATCTCTTCGAGGTCAATTTCATCGGCGTGCTGCACGTCACCCAGCTCGTGCTGCCCGGCATGGTCGCGCGCGGCGCCGGCAGCATCGTCAACCTGGCCTCGACCGCCGGCAAGTGGGGCACCCCCAACCAGGCGGCCTACAACGTCTCCAAGCACGCCGTCATCGGTCTCACCCGCTGCCTCGCGCTGGAACTCGCCGCCCAGGGCGTGCGCGTCAACGCGGTGTGCCCATGGGTGGTCGATACCGACATGGCGACCAGTTTCATCACCGAGCATGCGCGGGTGGCCGGACTGGATGTCGAAACGACGACGCGGAACTTCGTCAACTCGGTGCCGCTCAAGCGCTTCATCCGGCCCGAGGAAGTGGCCAGCCTGGTCGTCTACCTCGCCTGCGACGAGGCGAGCTACGTCAACGGCCAGTCGTGGGCCGTGGATGGTGGGCGGACGATGATCTGACGGCCGTGGTGGGGCGCGCCACGAGCCAGCCGTACCGGAAGCGGCCTGTGGCGCGCGCCGTGGTGTCTGCCACCGAGGGGTAAATGCTCGAGCGCTGGCCGCAGGGTGCAGTCCGTCCACGGCCGATTCAGATCCGCCGCAGCAGTTCGCGCGTGGTGGTGGTGAGCATCTCGGCACCGTCGGCGGTGACGACCACGGTGTCGGAGAGAAACGAATCACCGTGCTCCGAGCGCAGCAGCCAGGACATCAGGTGGAAGACCATGCCGGCGCGGATCGGCATCGTCGAATCGGCGCGCAGACCGACCGGCACGCCGCCGCCCGACCAGCTCGGCGGGTAGCCGATGCCGACCGCGTAGCCGCAGTGATGCCGGCGGTAGCTGGCCAGCCCGCGGCCGTCGAGGACGCCCTGCCAGGCAGCGTAGACATCGCCCGCCAGGACGCCGGGCCGCAGGGCGTCGAAGGCGGCCGTCTGGGCTTCTGCACAGACTTCGAGCGCGCGGCCGGCGCTGGCCGGCACGTCACCGATGTGGACCACCCGCCCCATCGGCGCGTGGTAGCGCCGCGCGCAGCCCGACATCTCGAGGAACAGCAGGTCGCCCGCGGCCAGGCTGATGTCGCCCCAGGTGCCGTGCTCCTCGAGCAGGTTGGCCGATGAGCGCACCAGGGGCACGAAGCCCGGGTAGGTGCCGCCGCGGCGGAACATGGCGTCGTAGATCGCGGCCATGATCTCGCCGTGGTGGATGCGTTCGCCGGCGGCGGCGATGGCCGCCTGCAGCATGGCGTCGGAGATCACCGCCGCGCGCCGGGTGTAGGCGAGCTCGGCCGGCGACTGGACCTGGCGCAGCTGGTCGACCAGGCCGGTGGCATCGTGCCAGCGCGCCTGCGGTAAGCCGCGTTGAATGCCGTTGGCAACGCGGTAGGACAGGAAGCTGCCGCCCATCTCGAGGCCCAGGCGGCCTGCGGCGAGCCCGAGGTCGGCGACCGCGCCGCAGGTCACTTTGACGGGGGGCGAGAAGTCGGCGTCGAGGTCGATGACCCCGGGACGCGAACGCTCGTCGAGCAGCGGCTCGACGAACAGGTTGCCACCGATGTCGCCTTCGATCTCGCCGGGGTCACCGGTCGCGGCGGCGTGGCTGCCGTCGCTGTAGCCGACGTGCACGAGATCGGGTACCTGCAGCTCGATGGTCACGCGCTCCATGGCGCGGGTGATGAGCACCGGTTCGCCGTCCAGCGCCAGTACCAGCATCTGGTAGGCGAAGTAGCCCATGTGGTCGAGGCCGGTGAGGTAGTAGATGTTCTCCGGCGTCGAGACCAGGATGGCGTCGAGGCCTTCGCGGCGCATGGCGTCGCGAGCGCGGGCGCGGCGTGCGGCGTACTCGGCCGGGGGGAATGCGCTGAGTGAAGCAGCGGGGGCGGGGGTGAGCGTATCCATGGACGCGATGGTAATGAGTTGCCGGCCGCGATGCAGCGTACCGTCGCCCCGCTGTGCCGAACTGCGCCCGGCCCGTCGCCCGTCAGGGGAGGCGACCGGCCGCCGCGGCCCGGGGCGGACCGCGACGGACCGGCGCTGGATGCGGGGACTAGTCCCCTTTCGGCCCGAACGCCATGAACATGTTGCCGGGCATGCCGAAGAGACCGTAGCCGGAGCCGAAGTAGACCCAGCCGTTCACCACGGTCACGCCGGCGCCCTTGATCGAGCCGCCGTGGGCAGGGACGCCGTTGACGGTGGCGTGTTCGCCCTTGGTGTCGACATCCCAGATGACCTTGCCGCTGGCCGGGTCGTAGGCGCGCATGTGGCCGTCCATGGAGCCCGAGAACACCACGCCCGGGATGAGCGTGGCCGCTGCCGGCTGGCCGGCATTGCAGCCGGGGATGTCGTTGCAGTCGGGCTTGGCCGCCGGGGTGTTCCACAGCTCGCTGCCGTCGGCGAAGTTCAGCGCATAGATGCCGCCCGCCGCGCCCGGCGCGTGCTTGGTCTCCCACACGTCCGAGATGGGCACGTAGAGGTGGGTGTCATCGGCGGCGAAGCCCCACTCGATGCCGCCCAGCACGCCACCCGGCGAGAGCCGCTTCTGCCACACGATGGCGCCGTCCGCGTCCGGGTCGACGGCGTGCATGACGCCCGACTTCTGACCGGCCAGCAGCAGGCGCTTGCCGTTCGGCAGGGTGCGCAGGATGGCCGAGGCGCCGAAGTCGACGTCCGGCCCGCAGCCCTCCTTGGACACCGGGTCGGCGTTGGGCGCGACGCAGGCCGCGGTGAACGCATCGTCCGCCGTCATCTGTTTGAACCACTTGATGGCGCCGGTGGTCATGTCCATGGCGACGATGGCGTCGGAGGTGTCGGCGGCCGGCGCGGAGTAGGAGTCCCCCGTCGTCACGTAGAGCGTGTTGTGGGCCGGATCGAGCGTCGGGCTCGACCACACCGCCGCGCCTGACGGTCCCCACAACTGCACGCCCTCGGTGGTCACCTTGGTCTTCTGCGGTTCGCCGGGAATGACGTAGCTCTGCCACAGCTTCTTGCCGCTCTCGGCGTCGTAGGCCAGCACGCTGCCGCGGAAGGTGCAGCACTCGTACTTCTTCGAGCCGCCGGCGAGTTCCTCGAACGAGGCCGTGCCGAAGTAGAGCTTGCCCTCGTAGAGCACGGGCGAGGAGGTGATCATCGACCACGGGTGCGGTTCGACGCGGTCCTGCCACAACAGCTTGCCGCTGTTGGCGTCGAGCGCGTAGAAGTTGGCCTTGCGGTCGCCGGCGTAGAGCCCGATGGTACCGTCGGCACGCGGGGCGACGACGATGGCGGCGCGCACCTCGGCCGCGGTGTCGTACTTCCAGTAGGCGCAGCCGGTCTTGCGATCGAGGTTGTAGATGGCGCCGTTGGGCGAGCCGATGAAAATGTGGTCGCCGACCACGGCCGGCTGGGTGGTGACGGTGGTGGCGCCGGCGTAGCCGTGTACCCACTTGAGCTCGAGATTGGCGAGGTCGGCGGCGGTCAGCCCGGCCTGGTCACCCGGCTGGAAGCGGCTGTTGTCGAGGTCCAGGCCCCAGCCGATCCACTTGGGCCGTTCGAAGTCCGCCGCCGTGACCGCGCTCGACCCGGTGCACATGGCGAGCTTCTCGGCCGCTTTCTCCATCTTCACCGTGCCCCACTCGGTGTCGGACAGGTAGATGGCCACGGCCTTCTTCTCGATCTCGGTCAGCGCCGCGGCCTGCAGCGCCATCAGCCCCGACAACTGGGCCTGGAAGATCTTCTCCGGCGGCAGCGCGGCGAGCTGGGCGCGGGTCAGCGCGCGCGGCACCGGCGGGTCGCCGTGGCAACCCGAGCAGGCGCGGTCGAAGGCTTCCGCGCCGATGGCGCGATCGTCGGCGGCGACGCCCTGCAAGTGCAGCAGCAGGGCGCCCAGCGCGCCCAGCAGGAGCGCGCGGTGAGTGGTTTTCAGCATGGTGTTCTCCCCTCGGTTGGACGCCTTCAGACGTCCTCGACGCGAATCATGAGCTTGCCGGTGTTGGCCCCGGTGTAGAGCTTCTTCAGGGTCTGCAAGGCGTTCTCCAGGCCGTCGACCACGTCCTGGCGTACCTTCAGCTTGCCCTCGGCCATCCAGCCGGCCAGCGCGCCGATGGCCTCGGGATAGCGATCGGCGTAGTCGAGCACGATGAAACCCTGCACCTTGAGCCGCTGCATGAGGATCATGTCGTAGTTCTTCGGCCCCGGTACCGCGCCGGTCGCGTTGTACTGCGAGATCAGTCCGCAGGTCGGGACGCGGCCCTTGAAGTTCATCTGCTTGAGACAGGCGTCGAGGATGTCGCCGCCGACGTTGTCGAAGTAGATGTCGATGCCGTCCGGGCAGGCGCGCTTCAGTGCGGCCGGCACGTCCTCGGTCTTGTAGTTGATGGCGGCGTCGAAGCCGAGCTCCTCGGTGATCCAACGGCACTTGTCGTCCGAGCCGGCGAGGCCGACGGCGCGGCAGCCCTTGATCTTGGCGATCTGGCCGACGATGGAACCGACCGCGCCAGCCGCTGCCGAGACCACCACGGTCTCGCCGGCCTTGGGCTCGCCGAGGTCGACGAGGCCGAAGTAGGCGGTCGGCCCGACCACGGCGAAGGTGCCGAAGGCGTCGACGACCGGCACGCCGCCGGTGTCGCCGAGCGGGTTGACGAACCCGGCGCGGCCGATCTGGTAGTCCGCCCATTCGCCGAGGCCGGAGACGATGTCGCCTTCCTTGATCGCCGGGTTGCGGCTCTTCACCACCGTGCCGCAGACCACGCCGCGCATCGGCGCGCCGAGCTCCACCGGCGGCATGTACTGGTCCATGTCGCTCATCCAGATGCGGTTGGTCGGGTCGAGCGAGAGGTAGTTGAGGCGGAACAGGCATTCGCCTTCGCCGGGCTCGGGAATGGCTTCCTCTTCGAGGGAGAGGACGTCGTCGGTGAGTTCGCCGACGGGGCGCTTGCGCAGGCGCCAGACGCGGTTGGTGGTGGTCACGGGTTTCTCCGGTTGAATTCAGACGTCGATGGCGAGCAGGTCGTTGAGGTGCTGGTCGACCTGGGCGTGGTACTCGGGCTCCAGGCCGAACAGGCCGAAATGACCGGCCACGCTCTTGATGACACGCAGCTCCGAGCCCTTGATGAGTTTCTGCTCCTTCTTGCAGTCGGGCACCTTGAAGAACATGTCAGTGTCGATGGGCAGGACGAAGACCTTGGCCTTGATGCGCTTGAGCGCGGCCTTGAGGTCACCGCCGGTGAGGCGGCTGACGTCGCCGCGCTGCCATTTCCAGGCCATGCACAGCAGGTCGTTGGGATCCATCTGGGTGAACAGCCCTTCCATGAAACCGACCTGGAAGTCTTCGAGCGAGGTGCAGCCGAGGGCGCGCCAGCCTTCCTGGGCGAAGAACTCGGGGCACAGGCCCATTACCGACCACAGCTTGGCCTGGCGGCGCAGGCCCTGGTGAACCGCGGCATTGCTCGCGTACCAGCCGCCGTTCCAGCCCGGGTCCGAGGTGATGGCCTCGCTGAGGGTGTCGGTGTAGAGGAAGTCGTGGTCGGTGTTCTTGGCATAGCCCGCGATGGGCGCGGCGCGCTTGACCATGTCGGGATAGCGCACCGCCCATTCGTAGGTCTGCTGCGCGCCCATCGAGCCGCCGACCACCAGCGCGAGTTCGTGTAGGCCGAGGTGCTCGGTGAGCAGCTTGTGCTGGGCACGGACGTCGTCACTGATGCGCACGCGCGGGAATTTCGCCATGTTCCACGGCGCCGGCGTGTTGTGCGGCGAACTCGACAGGCCGCTGCCGATCTGGTTCACGCACACGATGCAATACTTCGCCGGGTCGAGCGCGCGGCCGGGGCCGATGTAGACCTGCTCGAGCAGCTTGTTGGTGCCGGAATACCAGGTCGGGAAGAGGACGACGTTGTCCTTGTTCGCGTTCGGCTTGCCGTGCACGGCGTAGGCGAGCTTGAGGTCGGGCAGGCGGCCGCCGTCCTCGAGTTCGAACGCGCCGGCCTCGAAGATCTCGTAAGGGCCGTGCAGTTCCTGCGAGTAGTAGGGGTTGTCGTACATGCCTTGGTTCTCCCTGTGCTTGCCGGGCGCGATCAGTAGATGCCCTTGTGCTGCACGCCGTCGACCAGCAGCGTGACGCCGGACACCCAGCTCGCGCGCGGCGAGGCGACGAAGACCACCGCGGTGGCGACTTCCTCGGGGGTGCCCATGCGCCCGGCCGGGCACTGTGCCAGGGTCGCGTTGTAGTAGTCGGGCATGTTCTGCTGGACCTGGTCCCACACCCCTCCTTCGAAGAAGATCGAACCGGGCGCGATGCAGTTGACGCGGATGCCCTTGGGCATCAGCTCGGCGGCCATGGTCTTGGCGTGGTTGAACAGGGCGGCCTTCATCGCCGCGTAGGGCGCGGGCCAGCCGGCCTCGAGGCCGGAGGCAGACGAGATGTGCACGATGGCGCCGCCGCCGGCCGCTTCCATCCACGGCACCACCTGTTGGGTGGCGCGCACGGTGGCCATGAGGTCGACGTCGACGGCGGCTTTCCAGCCGGCCTCGTCGTCGGTCATGCCGAAGCCGGACGGGTTGTTGACGAGGACGTCGACCGAGCCGAGTGCCGCCCGGGCGCCATCGAGAAACGCGGCCAGCGCCGCGGCGTCGCCGACGTCACAGCTCGCGGCATGCGCCTTGACCCCGGCCGCTTCGATTGCCGCGCGGGTGGCGTCGAGCGCGTCCTGGCTGCGTGCGCAGATGGCGACGTTGGCGCCTTCGGCGGCGAAGGCCAGCGCGGTGGCGCGGCCGATGCCGCGGCTGCCGCCGGTGACGACGACGTTCTTGCCTTTGAGTCCGAGGTCCATGGGTAAGCTCCCCCTTTGATCGATGGTTGGGTGGTCGGTGCCCGGACCGTGGCCGGGCCTTGCATTCAGGCCGGCCGCCGGTAGACCGCTTTCACGGTGCGCGTACGGCCCTGTTCGTTGTTGGCCAGCGCGTTCTGCATCTTGGTGCCGACGTCCTGCGGCACGATGACGGCGATGCTGAGCGCGGCCGGGTCCTCGGCCTGCGCCGCGATCGCGGCGCGCCGCTTGTGGCCGGCAGCGATGACCTGGGCGGTGGTGTCTTCCAGTGCGACCGCTTCGAGCCCGGCGCCGCCGAGCAGGGCCTGGAGTTCGTCCAGGGTGACGAGGAAATTGAACTCGGGGCGCGAAGCCCAGAAGGTCGGCAGGTGCAGCGGGCGGCCATCGCCGGCCAGCACTGCTTCGAAGGCGAAGCGCCCGCCCGGCACCAGCACGCGCGCGACCTCGGCGAAGAACGCCGCCTTGTCGGCGACGTTCATCAGCATGTTCTGTGACCAGGCGAGATCGAAGCTGGCCGCGGCGCAGGGCAGGGCGGTGGCGCTGCCCTGCACGAAACGGCAGGCGTCGCCCATGCCGAGTCGCGCGGTCAGCATCTGCGCCGCGGCGACGAACTCGCGGGTGAGATCGACGCCGGTCACGGTGCAGCCGAACTCGGCCGCCAGCGTGCGCGCCGGGCCGCCGATGCCGCTGCCGACGTCGAGCACGCGCAGCCCCGGGGTGATGCCGGCGAAGGTCGCGAGGTCGCGGGTCGAGGCGATGCCGCCGCCGTGGAACTCGTCGAAGGGCGCGAGGTCGGCCCGTTCGAGGCGTTCGGGATCGCGCCCGGCGCGCGCCAGCGCGTCCAAGATGCGCGCGCTGATGTCGGCGGCGCCGTAGTGACGCTCGATGTCGGCCTCGCGCTCGCGCATGCCCGAACGGCTCAGGCCAGGTAGTCGTGCAGGACCTGGCCGTCCTCGAGCGTCATCTCGCTCTGGAAGAACCAGCCGCCGGTGACCCGCGCGATGGGCACGTCGGCGAGACGATCGGCGGGCGAGGCGCCGAAGCTGAGCGTGGCCGGGCCAGCGTGGACCTCGTCGACCACCACGTTGGTCAGCGTGGTGAGGGTGAGCTGGTCGACGTCCGGCGGGCTTTTCAGGGAGACGCTGGGAATGAACTTGCGCGCCACCCAGTCGACGGTGCCGCCGAGGTCCTCGGGCGCGACCATGGTCTTCATGCGCACGGCCATGTCGACGAGCTGGATGCCGCCGCGTTCCACCGTGCCGCGCACGACGTCGTCGGTCATGTCCATCTCGAGCCGGCCGAGCTTCTTGGGGAAGCCCCAGATTTCGCGCCCGCCGCAGATGGCGACGTCGTTATCGAGCACCAGGTAGAGGCTGAAGTTGACCAGCCGGCGCTTGTAGGTGGCGTGGGTGAACAGGTGCATCTCGTAGTAGCGGCCGAAACCCGAGCACAGGAAGTCGGCGATGGAGACGAACATCGTCGCTTCCTTGTTCGGGACCAGCGGCGCCGGGACCAGCGCTCGCAGCACCTTGGGGTCGGTTTCGAAGGCGACCAGCAGCTGGGTCACCTCGCGGTAGTGGAACGGCGGCTCGCCGTAGAGTTCGGACAATTCCGGCATGCTGTAGCTGCGCGCGCTGAGCGCCGGGCTGCGTTTGCGGGCCATGTTCACCTCCCCGTGAACTGCGACAAGGCGGGCTAGTATAGCGGCAGGCTGGCGCCGCGCATCCTGCGCCGCCGCGGCCCCCCGGAGGACGACGCAAGATGACGAGACGCCGCCTGTGGCAGCTGCTGGCCGCCGGCCTGGCCGTCGCCGTGGTCATGCACGGCTGCGCCCTGCAGCCGCGCCACGACGGCGCGCCGAGCGCGCACTTCGACGGCGTACGCTTCCACAACCGCCTGCCGGCCGACAAGTCGCTCGGTGACATCGTGGGCTTCCTGGCCACCTTCCCGTTCCGGCGCGAGGCCTGGCCGCAAGCGGTCGCCAACGGCGACTACCCGCCGCGACCGGCTCCCGGCGCGGACGGCATCGTCGTCACCTTCGTCAACCATTCGACGGTGTTGCTGTCCCTGGGCGAAGTGAATGTGCTGACCGACCCCATCTGGAGCGAGCGCGCCAGTCCCTTCTCCTTTCTCGGCCCGACACGGGTTCGTGCACCCGGACTGGCGCTGGCCGAGTTGCCGCCGATCGACCTCGTACTGGTCAGCCACGATCACTACGACCATCTCGACCTCGACAGCCTGCAGGCCTTGGCCGCCCACGGCCGCGACGGGCCGCCGTTGGTACTGGCCGGCCTCGGCAACGAGTCCCTGTTCGAGGCGCGCGGGATCACGCCCTACCGTGTGCTCGATTGGTGGCAGACGGCCGCGCTCGGCCCGCTCGAGGCGAGCTTCGTCGAGGTGCGCCACCGCTCGGGGCGCGGGCTCGGCGACCAGATGAAGACCTTGTGGGGTGGGTTCGTGCTGCGTGCGCCGCAGGGCCGGGTGTACTTTGCCGGGGATACGGGCTACGGGCCGCATTTCGCCGCCGCGCGGACGCGCTTCGGCGGTTTCGACCTCTGCCTGTTGCCGATCGCGGCCTATCGCCCGCGCGACTTCATGCTGCCGGTGCACCTCGATCCGCAGGGCGCGGTGCAGGCGCATCTCGACCTCGGCTGTCGCCAGAGCATCGCCATCCACCACGGCACCTTCCAGCTCACCTTCGAGACCATCGACGAGCCCTATGCCGAGCTCGCGCGGGCACTGGACGCCGCCGGGGTGCCGGCGGACGCGTTCCGCGTACTCGGATTCGGCGAATCGCTGCGTATCGTGGCCGACGGCGGTGCCGGGGCGCGTTCAGCCGAGGCGGCGGAGGAGGGCGCGGTGGCGGCGGCGCAGATCGTGGAGTTCGTCGAGTAGCTCGAGCGCCAGGCACACCCCGGGCCAGTTCAGTTCGAGATCCTGGCGCAGGCGCACCACGCGACGGACGCGCGCCAGCGCCGGCGCGGGGAAGCGCCAGTCCGGGGCGCCACGGCCGTGCGGCCGCAGGATGTCGTGGCTGACCATTTCCACGATCAGCTCGACGCGTACGCCGCTGGCGTCGACCAACTCGGCCAGGGTGAGGTGACGATCGTCGGCGAGCAGTTCGCCGGCGCCGGGAGTGAAATCGTCGGTCATGGCTCAGGCCTTGAGGTTGGCGCGCGGATCGTAGGGCATGACCTCGGCCATGCGGCGGTAGAACTCGCGCTGACTGTCGTCGTGCGCCGGCGGGGTGACGATGCGTATGGTCACGTACTGGTCGCCGGGCACCTTGCCCGGCAGGCCGCGACCGCCGAGACGCAGCTTACGCCCGGCCTGGGTGTTGGGCGGGATGTTCAGCTCGACCTGGCCACCCAGGGTGGGCACTTTGACCTTGGCGCCGAGCGCCGCCTCCCAGGGTGCCAGGGGCAGGTCGAGATGGATGTCGCGACCGTCGACGTGGTAGATCGCGTGCGCTTCGAACTCGACCTCGAGGAACAGGTCACCGGCCGGGCCGCCGCCGAAGCCGGGGCCGCCCTGGCCGGCGAGACGGATGCGCTGGCCCTCGACGACGCCCTTGGGGATGGTCACGTTGATGTTGCGCTGCTGCTGGCGGACCTCGCCGCGCGGATCGATCTCGGGGCTGACGAAGGAAAAGCTGCGCGTGGCCCCGGCGTAGGCGTCCTCGAGGCGGATCTGCACCCGCACCTGGCGGTCTTCGCCGCGCATCTGGAAACCGCCGCCGTGAGCACCGCGCCCGCCGCGGGCGCCGCCGCCGGGTGCGCCACCGAAGATCGAGGCGAAGAAGTCGCTGAAGTCGGCCGCGTTGCGGAAGCCGCCGCCGTGGAACGAGAACTCCGGCTCCCAGTCGGGCGGCGGGGTGAAATCCTCGCCGGCGCGCCAGTTGGCGCCAAGGCGGTCGTAGGCTTCGCGCTTTTCCGGGTCCTTGAGGACCTCGTAGGCTTCCTGGACCTCTTTGAAGCGTTCCTCGGCGTCGGCCTCCTCGCTGACGTCCGGGTGGTACTTGCGCGCGAGCTTGCGGTAGGCGCGCTTGATGGCGTCGCCGTCGGCGTCGCGCGCGACGCCGAGGACCTGGTAGTAGTCTTTGTACTGCATGTGTGTCCCGCGCAGAACGTGGTTCGAAACCGGCGCCGTGGCGCCCGGGGACACAGATGGGGGCGGGCGCCGCGCGCTTCAACGGCGGCGCCCTCCGCGGTGGCCGGAAAATTTCTGAGCAGGCCGCCGGGCGGGTCAGCTGCGCCCGTAGGCCTCGCGGCGGGCGAGGAACTCGCGTACCGAGCAGCCCTTCAACAGCATGTCGTGGTAGTGGCCGTCGCGATCCTTGACGTAATCCTTGAGCAGGGCCTCGGGGGTGAAGCCCAGTTCCTCGAACAGCACCCGGGCGCCGTTCTGATCGGGGGTCATGCGCGCCAGCAGCTTCTCGACGTCGAGTGCGAGCGCGAGGTTGAAGCCTTCGCGCACCAGCACCCGGCCGAGCCCACTGCGCCGGGTGCGCTCGGCGGTGGCGACGCGGATGTCGGCGACATGGCGCGTCCACTCGAGCTTGTTCAGATGCACGGTCGAGAAACCGGCCACGCCGTCGTCGTCCAACGCGATCAGCGAGTAGATGACGCCTTCGCGGATGTCGTCCAGCCACGATTCCATGCCAGCGGCGGAGGTCAGGTCGCGACGCATGTAGAGGCGGTCGTGGGCCGGCAGCGCGGAAGCGAAGGCCCGCAGCGCGTCGCCGTCGTCCAGTGTCATCGGGCGAATGGTGTAGCCACGCCCGTTGAGCTTGACCTGCAGGGGGTAGGCCTTCAGCGCCTGTTCGAGTGCCTCGCGCGACATGCGGAGCTCCTTTCGAATCGGATTTTGTTGAAGCAGCGCAGCTACTGGTCGCGTGCGGCCAGCCAGGCATCGAGCTGGGGCCACAGGCGGAAGATGGCATTGCCGCCGGCGACCAGGCTCACGTGCCCACCCTTCATGACGATCTCCTTCTTGTCTTCGCTGCCGACGAGATCGATCAGGTCACGTGACGCTTCTGCGGGCACGATGTGATCGTAGAGCGCGGCGACGTGCAGGAAGGGCACGCGGATATTAGCAAAGTCGACCGGCTTGCCGCGCAGTTCCAGGCCACCGCGGATGAGCTTGTTGTCGATGATGAAATCCTTGGCCATCTTGCGTGCGAGCTCGCCCGGCAAGGGCAGCTGGTCGACCGCCCAGCGATCGAAGCGCAGGTGGGCCTTGACGAAGGCGTCGTCCTGCACGTTGTTGAGCAGACGCATCTGGTTGGCCGAGCGCTGCAGCGGCCGCAGAGCCTGGATCGAACCGTTGATCATGTCGCCCGGGATGTTACCGATCTGGTCGACCAGGCGATCGATGTCGAACGACTTCGAGGTCATCCACTTCTTGAACAAGGCCATGCCGTCGCCATTCACCGGGGTGGTGAAGCAGGCCAGGTTCCTGACCGGGCCGCCGACGTTGAGCGCGGTGTACATCAGCGACAGCATGCCGCCCATGCAGTAGCCGATAAGGGTGATGTCGTCCTCGCCACTGTCGTGGGCAACCGCTTCGACGCAACCGCCGACGAGGTCGAGCACGTACTCGTCGAGGCCGAGGCGGCTCTGCTCACGGTGCGGCGCGGCCCAGTCGAGCATGTAGACGTCGTGGCCCTGCATGAGCAGGTATTCGATCAGGCTCTGGCCGTGGGCGAGGTCGAGGATGTAGCCCTTGGCGACCGGCGACATCACGATCAGCACCGGCACGCGGTAGATCTCGTCGAGCATCGGCGTGTAGTGGTACAGCCGCGCCGTCTCGTTGCTGTAGACGAGTTCCTTCGGCGTCTGGCCGACGTCGAGCTCGGACTGCGACTGGGGCAGGTTCAGGCCCGGTATGTTGCGCAGGATGGCGCGCTGGACGACGCGTTCGACGTGGGCGTCGAAGTTGTCGTCGTCGCCCGCGGCAGGGTGTTCGGCGGTCACAGGTTCCATGGCGGCGTTCTCGATCAGTCCCGCGCTCGCGAACGAGCGGCTGTCATCAGCTGTCATTGGTTTCGGGTTTGCGCGTGCGCGCCGGGCGCTTGCGCTCCTCGGCACCCGGTGCGCTGGCCGCCAGCTTGGTCAGCTGCGAGCGCTGGCCGCGCAGCTCGACCTGGATCTGGTTGAGGGTGTCCTCGATGTGCGCCATGCGGTCGCTCATGTCGAGGATGTCCGCCCGCGACGGAATGTTCAGGTTCGCCAGGTACTGCGCCATGGCCTCGCTGAACATGCGATGGGTGTGCAGCGCTTCGTGCACGTAGCGTCCCATGCCGTTGGAGAAGCGTTCGTCGCCCATCAGGTCGGTCAGGGCATCGCTCCAGGCTTTCTCGGATTTCACGAACCATTCGCGCCACAGGCGCATCGGGTCCAGGCCGTCTCCATCGCTCATCGTGATTCCCTCCGATCAGTACGGTGTTCGTTTTTCTTGCAGGCCGGCGTCAGGCGCCGGTGCGGCCGGCCGCCAGGCAGCCCGCCAGTTCGCGGTACACGCCGGCATGGACCGCCATGCCGATATGGGTGCAGGACACCTCGCGGTTCATGCTCGGATCGTCCTCGATGCAACTCGACCAGTCGGCGACGCCGTCGTTGCGCGAGTAGATCGCGTACTGCGGCACGTCGACCGCCTTCGGCAGGCTCATGTTGCGAACGAAGGTGCAGGTGCAGTGCCCGGTGCCGCAGGACGCATGCAGATTGCGGCCGATGAGCCCGCCCTGGGCCAGCTTGAGCTTGTCCCAGATGCCGACCACGGCCGGATGGGCCTTGACCAGCGAGCGGAACGGCGAACCGAGCGTGACCACGCGGTCGACGTACTCGGGGACCTCCTGGACGATGCTCCTGGCGAGCATGCCGCCGAGGCTGTGGCCGACCAGGTTGACCCGCTTGCCGGTGCGCTCGTAGAGCCGCCGTACGCGGTGGAGCAGCTTGCGCCCGGTGAGATCCGGGCAGTCGTTGTTCCACGGAATACGCGACAGCGACGAGCGGTAGCCGATGCGCTTGAGCCAGCGATGCATTTCCAGCATGAGCAGGTCGCCGGCCATGAAACCCGGGATCACCAGTACCGGCTCGCCGCGACCGTGCGGCACGCCGATACCGTAGAACACCGGGCTCAGGCGCAGCTGGGCCCACTCGAAGCCCCATACGGCCTCGCGCCACAGGGGCGTGAGGACGTGCTCGATGGCGTCGTCATAGCCGAGAAAGCCGAGATGACTGACGTCTTCGTCGGTATCGATGGGCTCGTTTTCGGTATGGATCATCGACGTCCCTCGAGCAGGTGAAGGTGCAGGTCGGGACCTTACTTGGCGGCGACCGGGCTCCACAGGTCCTTCATCTTGTCGAAGGAGGGCATCCAGGTCTTGGCCGATTCGAAGGCCTTGCCGGCCGCTTCGCGCATCTCGCCGGTGGCTTCCGACTGTTCGCGATAGACGGTCTTGGCGACTTCGAGCGCACGCTCCTGCGCGGTGGTCATGGAGTGCACGACGGCTTCCATGTTCTTGGCATAGGCAGTCGGCTCCGCGATCATGGCGCGGCTGAGCTCGAGGGCGTCACGCTGGCCGGCGACCAGGGCCTCGAAGAACTTGTCGGCGACGCGGGCGTTGCGCGCGCGGGCGGTCGCCATGGCGTTAGCCAGGCGCTCGTGGGCGCTGAGCATGCGCTCGGCGTAGGCATTGGCGGATTCGGTGAACTGGGCGGGGATTTCGACCGTCGTCTCGGTCTTCTTCGTCGTGGCCATGTCTGCAACCTCCTGGGTTGTACGGGTTTTCCTGTGCAGCACGACGGATTCACGGGGTGTCGAAATGCTGCGATGCAAAATATAAGACATTTGACACCTAGGTGCAAGATGCATATAGGTAGCTGCAGCGATTTGCCGGCCACGCGCCGGAAAGGAACGGAGCGATGAAAGACGAGCATTCGGTCAACCCGACCGGCGACATGCTGAACGCCCACCTGCTGGCCATGCTCAAGGGCTGGTCGGCCTACGGCTACGAACTCGTGCAGCGGCTCAACGAGGCCGGTCTCGGCGAGTACAACAAGGGCTCGGTGTACCGGGCGTTGCGCCAACTCGAACACATGGGCCTGGTGTGCTCGATGTGGGACACCAGCCAGTCCGGGCCGGCCCGCCGCATGTACGAACTGACCCAGGCCGGCACGCTGTTCCTGCACAACTGGCTGGCCCTGGTCGACCTGCACCGCTCGATGATCGAACAACTGCTCGCGCCCGGTGGCCCGCGCGCGCCGCGTGACCGCCGGGCGTCGGCCGACGAGGCCAGCGACCAGCCCTGATCCACCCCCCGACACAGGACCTCACATGACCGTCATCGTCGAGAAGAACGTCGACATTCCCCTGCGCGACGGCGTGCGCCTGCGTGCCGACGTCTACCGTCCCAACGACGGCGGCCGCCACCCGGTGCTGTTGCAGCGCACGCCCTACAACAAGGAACTGTGGCCGATCACGGCCATGACCCTGGACCCGGTGCGCGCGGCGGCAGCCGGCTTCGCCGTCGTCATCCAGGACGTACGGTCGCGCTGGGCCTCGGAGGGCGGGGTGTTCTTTCCCTACGTGCACGAGCGCGACGACGGTCACGACAGCATCGCCTGGTGCGCGGCGCAAGCCTGGTCGAGCGGGCGCGTCGGCTGCTACGGGCTGTCCTACATGGGCGGTACCTCGTGGCTGGCGGCGCTGTCCCGGCACCCCGCGCTCGGCGCGATCTCGCCGACCACGGCGCCCAACGATTTCTGGCGCAACCATTTCTGGCGCGGCGGCGCACTCAACCTCGGCACGCTGGCGATGTGGGCGCTGCGCGCGATCGGGCCTGCCGCGCTGATCCGGGCGCGGCCCGAGCCGGCCAGCTTCGGCCCGCCCCTGGTCCAGCTCATCGACGACATCGACGCCTTCGGCGACATCCTCGCTGCCCTGCCGCTCGAGCGCTTCGCGCCGGCGCACCCCGAGGCCGATGATTTCGTGCCGTTCTTCTACGAATTCCTGCGTCACCCGGCACCGGACGACTGGACCGGCTCGGTGTTGTTCTCCGATCGCCACGCCGAGGTCACGGTGCCCAGCCTCAGTATCGCCGGCTGGCACGACCTGCTGCTGATGGGCGACCTCGAGCATTTCGCCGGCATGCGCGCCAACGCCGGCAGCGAGCAGGCGCGGCGCCACAGCCGCCTGGTCATCGGCCCGTGGTCGCACGGCATGTTCGGCAACGTCGTCGGCGAGGTCGATTTCGGCTTCCGCGCCAACGGCCTGTTCCTCGACCTCAAGGAAGACCTGACCAAGCTGCAGCTGCGCTGGTTCGATCGCTGGCTGAACGAGGCCGCCAACGGCTGCGAGGACGAGGCGCCGGTGCGCTACTTCGTGCAGGGCCCGAATCGCTGGCGCGAGGCGAGTGACTGGCCGCCGCCCAACCGGCCGACGTCGTGGTACCTGCACGCGGGCGGTTGCCTCGCGCCGCAGGCGCCGGCGACGGGGGCGGGCGCCGACAGCTACGTCTACGACCCGGCCGAGCCGTGCCCGACGCGCGGCGGCAACACCCTGCTGCCACCGCAATACCCGGCCGGCCCGGTCGACCAGCGCGAGGTCGCCGCTCGGCGCGACGTGCTGGTCTACACCTCGGCGCCGCTCGCACGCGATCTCGAGATCGCCGGGGCGGTCAGCTTCGAGCTGGTCGCTGCGACCTCGGGGCCGGACACCGACTGGATGGTCAAGCTGTGCGACGTCCATCCCGACGGTCGCATCGTCAACCTGTGCGACGGCGTGGTGCGCGCGAGCCTGCGCGACGGGCGCCAACGGTGCCTGTTGGAACCGGGCGCGGTGACCACCTACACCCTCGACCTGTGGGCGACGGCGGCGGTGTTCCGCGCCGGTCACCGGCTGGCGGTGCTGGTGACGTCCAGCGATTTCCCGCGCTACGACCGCAATCCCAACACCGGCGAGCTGGCCCATACCGCGACGCGCTTCGAACCGGCCCTGCAGCGGGTGTTCCGCGAGGCCGGCCGCGCCTCGCGGTTGATCCTGCCGGTCGTCGACGGCGCATGAACGTCATCCTCTACGTCCTGCTCGCGCTGGTCCTTGCGGCCGTCGCGCTCTACTACCTCGTGCCCGGCGTGGTGCTGGCCGGCGCGCTGGCCCTGGCGCGGCGCGCCGGGCGCCTGCGCGTCGACGCGGTCAGCGTCGACGGTCACCGCGTGCCCTACCTGGAGGGGGGCCGCGGCGAGCCACTGCTGCTGTTGCACGGCTTCGGCGCCAACAAGGACAACTGGGTGCCGATCGCACCGCATCTCACCCGCCACTGCCACGTCTATGCCCCCGACCTGCCGGGTTTCGGCGACAGCACGCGGCGCCCGGAGGCGAGTTACGGGCTCGATGCCCAGCTCGAACGTATCGCCGCCTTCGCCGATGCCCTCGGCCTCGACCGCTTTCATCTCGGCGGCAACTCGATGGGCGGTTACCTCGCGGCGATGTTCGCCGCCCGCCATCCGGAGCGCGTGGCGAGCCTGTGGCTGCTCGCCCCGGCCGGCGCCATGGGCGCCGAGACCAGCGAGACCCTGGCCCTCATCGAGCGCGGCGACAACCCGCTGGTGACCGACACCATGGCGCAGTTCGAGCGCCTCGCCGCGCTGTGCTTCACCCGTCAGCCCTACCTGCCGGCGCAGTTCAAGCGGCCACTCCTCGCGCGCGCACGCCGCGAGGCGGCCTTCAATCACAAGATCTTCGCCGACATCTTCGGTGACCCGGTGCCGCTGGAAGGGCGTATCGACGGCCTTGCCACGCGGACCCTGGTCGCGTGGGGCGACGACGACCGCGTGTTGCACCCGTCGGGTCTCGACGTCGTCGCCGGCCTGCTGCCCAAGGCCGAACGCATCCTGATGCCACGCATGGGTCACGTGCCCATGATCGAACGCCCGGCGGAGACCGCGGCCGACTACCTGCGTTTCCGCGGCCTGGCCGGCTGAACGCGGCCGCGACCGCGGCGTGAACGATTACCCCTCCCGGCGGCGCCCCGGGGGGCTCGGCGGCGGGGGGAGCCTGCTAGAATCCGGCCCCACGTCCGCGTCCACCGCAGGGGAGGGCAGCCGCCATGGCCGATCGCCGCCAGGAACTCTACGCACGCACGCGCGAATTTCTCGACGCGTTCAACCGCAACGATCTCGATGCCGTCATGGCCTTCTTCAGCGAGGATGCCGTGTACGACGAGCTCAACGGCCGGCCCAACGAGGGCAAGGCGGCCGTGCGCGCCGCGTTCGAGCCGCAGTTCGAAGGCCGCTTCGGCACGATGGAGTTCGTCGAGGACGACACCTTCGTCGACGCCGAGAGCGGCAAGGTCATGAGCAGCTGGGATCTGCGCACCACCAAGGACGGTGTCACCACCGTCCTGCGCGGCCTCGACCTGCTGCACTTCGACGGGCCGCTGATCCGGCTCAAGCAGACCTACGTGAAGGCCAAGCAGCCGCGCTACGAGACGCAGGACTGATGCCGGGACGACGACCGGGACGGGCGCTGGAGGCTGCGTGAGCGAGGACAAGCTGCGTAATGCGCTCAAGCCGGGGCACGTCCTGCACTGGTACCGCATCGACAAGGTGCTCGGCCAGGGTGGCTTCGGCATCACCTACCTGGCCTTCGACACCAACCTCGACCAGCCGGTCGCGATCAAGGAATACCTGCCGATGGAGCTCGCCGTGCGCGACGGCGACCACTCCGTCTACCCGGCTTCGCGCGCCCACGACAAGCGCTACCGCTGGGGGCTGGAGCGCTTCCTGACCGAGGCGCGCACCCTGGCGCGCTTCAAGCATCCGGCCATCGTGCGGGTGATGTCGGTGTTCGAAGCCAACAACACCGCCTACATGGTGATGGAATACCAGGACGGTCTCAGCCTGCAGGGGGTGCTGGACCGCCGCGGCACCCTGCCGCAGCAGGAACTGGTGGCCCTGGTCCTGCCCCTGCTCGACGGGCTCGAGGCGATGCACGCCCAGGGCTTCATCCATCGCGACATCAAGCCGGCCAACATCTACATCAACCACAGCGGGCAACCGGTGCTGCTCGACTTCGGCTCGGCGCGCCAGGCGCTGGGCGAAGAGACACGCACCCTGACCAGCGTGGTCTCGCCGGGCTATGCGCCGTTCGAGCAGTACTACTCGAAGAGCGATCGCCAGGGGCCGTGGACCGACATCTACGGGCTCGGCGCCACGCTCTACCGCTGCATCAGCGGTCTGCAGCCGATGGCCGCCATCGATCGCAGCGAGGCCATCCTCAAGGCCGAGCGCGACGTGTTCATCTCCGCCTCCGAACTGGGTGCCGGCAAGTATTCGCGCGATTTCCTCGTCGCCGTCGATCACGCGCTGGAATTCAACGAGAAGAAGCGCCCGCAGAGCGTGGCGGAGTGGCGCGAATCCTTCCACTTCGCCAGTCCCACGACCGAGCCGACCGAAAGCGCGCTCGTCACCGTGTATGCCGACGACGGCGCGACCCGCTACAGCGGCCTGGTCGACCCCACCCAGGTGATCGCGGACGGCGCGGTACTCAATCCCGACATCCGCCGCCCGTCGGCACCGGCGAGCGGTACGCGCTCGCGTCGCGGCGGGGTGTCCGAGTC
Organism: Gammaproteobacteria bacterium; assembly: GCA_024235015.1. GTDB lineage: Bacteria > Pseudomonadota > Gammaproteobacteria > JACKNG01. Next base: position 494,011 of record JACKNG010000001.1, on the reverse strand, counting down.
ACGCAGCGCGCCGCGTTCGGCGACGCCAGCCGACGCGGCGCCGCGGCGACGCTGGCCGTGGGTACTGGCGCTGCTGCTCGGGCTCGTGGCGGGGGGCGGGGGTTATGCCTGGTATGCCGGCCTGCTGCCGACCCACCTGTTGCAGTTCGGGCGTGCCGAGCGCCTGGTCGCGCAGGGCGACCGTGCCCTCTCGGTCGGCCAGGTCTTCGAACCCGAGGGGCGCAGCGCGCTGGCCTTCTACGCCCGCGCCTGGGCCGACAGCCCCGGCGACGAGGACGCCGCACACGGCCTGCGTATCGTCGGCGAACGCCTCGGCAGTGCGCTCGACGAGGCCATCGCAGCCGGCGACGACGCGCGTTTCGCCGCGCTCTCGGCCCTGCTCGGGCAGATCCCCAAGGATGCCGTCGACCTGGTCGCGCTGCGCGAGCGGGTGGCGGCGGCGACGGCGCGCCAGGCCGAGCGCGCGCGCCAGGCCGAACGCATCCAGGCCTACCTCGATGCCGCCGCCGCCGACGTCGCCGCCGGGCGCCTGGTCGGGGCCGGCACCGACAACGCACTGGCGCGCTACCGTGCGGTGCAGATCCTGGAACCGGACAATGCCGCCGCCGCCGCCGGCCTGGCCGCGCTGGCCGTCGCCATGGCCGAGCGGGGCCAGGCGGCGCTGGCCGCGGGCGAGCGCGCCGAGGCAGCCGAGTGGCATGGCCATGCCAGCCTCATCGACGCCGGCGCCAAGGCGGTGGTCGCGCTCGGCGACGCCCTGCGCGAGGAGCGCAGCGAAACCGAGCGCAATGCCAGCATCGCGACCCTGCTCGAGCAGGCCGACGCCGACATCGCCGCCAACCGCCTCACGTCGCCGGCCGGCAACAACGCGGTCGAGCGCCTGCAGGAAGTGAGCCGGCTCGACCCGGGCAACGTGGCTGCGCGTGACGGTATGCGCCGCATCCACGACCGCTATCTCGACATGGCGCGCCAGGCCCTCGGCCGCGACGAGTTCGACGAGGCGCGCCAGTTCGCCAGCCGGGCGCTGAGCGTGTTGCCGCAGTCGGAACCGGCGCGGCTGCTGGCTGCCGACATCAGCGCGACCGAGACGCGTCGGCGCGAGGCCGAGACGGCGCGGCTGGCGGCCGAGGCCGAGGCGCGCCAGGCGGCCATGCGCGCACAGGCCGAGCAGGCGCGCCAGGCGGAAGAGCAGCGCCGCCGCGCCGCGCAGGAGGCCGAGGCCACGCGGCTGCTGGAACAGGCCCGGCGCAAGGCGGAGGAAGAGCGCCTGGCGGCGGCGGCCGAGCAGCGCGCGAGAGAGGCGGCGGAGAACGCGGTGCCGCGCGTGGTCCTCGACTACTGGGGCTTCGATCCCAAGTTCAAGGTCCACGACCTCACCATCGACGACGTCTACGCCGCCGTCGCGCCGCTGTTCGAGGCTGCCGGTTACACCATCGTCAAGCGTGACCAGGTGCACGACGCCGGCTGGACGTGGAACAACCTGCGCCTCGTCGTCTACCGGCTCACCGTCAACGAGAACACCGCCACCGGCCAGTATTCCTGGGCCGGTTCGGTCAACGTCTACGACGGCGACCTGCTGCGTGCCAGCCTGTCGCAGGCGCTGGCCTCGCCGACCGCATGGACCCTGAACCGCAACGGGCTCGGTCCGCCGACCGATCTCCAGCGCCTGGTGGGCTACTACGTCGACATGACCAAGGCCTTCCTCGCCAACCAGCCCGGGCGCCTGCGCTGATGCGCGCGGTGACGGTGCGCTATCTGAACCGGCACGGGGTCGGCGGGGACTAAGCCTGACCGACAGGCGACGGCCGGCAGGGGAGACGATGGACGACAGCACACCGCAGACCGGGGTGACGGCAGGCGAGGCAATCGATCGCGGCGCCGACGATGCCCGCGACCTCGCCGCGCTGCGCCGCCTGCAGCGCGAACCGGCGGCATTCGAGCGGCTCTACCGCGAGTTCTACCCGCGCCTGTTCGATTTCGTCCTGCGCATCCTCGGTTCGCCCAGCGACGCCGAGGAGACCATCAACGACACCATGCTCGTGGTCTGGCGCAAGGCCGACGAATTCGCCGGGCGGTCCAAGGTGTCGACCTGGATCTTCGGCATCGCCTACAAGAAGGCGCTCAAGCGCCTGAAGGCGAGCAAACGCCGGGCCGCGCGCGAGTTGCAGGTCGAGGTCGAGGCCGCCGATCCCCGCGACCCGGCCGACCAGGTCAGCGATGCCGCGTTGCTCGAGCGCCTGCGTGTGGCCGTCGCCCGCCTGCCGCTCGCCCAGCGCTCGATCGTGCAGCTGTCGTTCTTCTACGGCTACAGCTACGGCGAGATCGCCGAGATCGTCGACTGTCCGGTCAACACGGTGAAGACGCGCATGTTCTACGCCCGGGAGCGCTTGCGCCCGGTACTGGACAAGGCGCTCGACGAGGAGAAACGTCATGCACGCTCCTGAACGGCGGCAGGCCGGTTACGACCACGAGGCCGCCTGGGCGGTGTTGCCGTGGTACGCCAACGGCAGCCTCGACGAGGCCGAGCGCGAATGCGTTCGCGCCCATGTCAGCGCCTGCCTGGTGTGCACCCGCGAGCTGCGCCGCCTCGACGTGCTGGCCCGCGCGCTGGCGCAGCCGGCGGGTGACTATGCCTGCGGCCTGGCCTACGCCAAGCTGTCAGCGCGCCTGCAACCGCGCCGCCGCGGGGTTGCGCGCCTGTGGGCGGCCTTGCGCACGGTGTGCGAACCGGTGCCCCTCGTCGCCGGGGCGGCCCTGCTGATCGGCACGGCCGTCGTCGCCGGCGCCATCGTGCTGAGCGGGCAACGCGGCATGGCGCCGTTCGACCAGCCGTTCAAGACCCTCGGGCGTTCCACCCAGCCGGCCGGCCAGATCGGCTATCCCGAGCTGCGCGTGGTGTTGCGCGACGAGGTCGACGGCGCGACGCGGGCGGCCTGGCTCGCGCGGCACGGCGCCGAACTGGTCGACGGACCGTCGGCCATCGGCGTCATGACGGTGCGCGTGCCGCTGGGTCCCGGCCGCCTCGACGAGGTGGTCGCGGCGCTGCGCGCCGACGCGCACACCCTGTTCGTCGAACCGGTGAGCGTGATCGGAGCGCGTCCGGACCGGCGCCGGTGAAGCAGCGCCGCGGCGTCGCCGCGGTCGCGCTGCCGTGGCTGCTGGCGGCACTGCTCGGATTCCTGGGTCGGCCGGCCGCCGCCGCGCCTGCCGCGCGCGATGCCGCGCTACTCGTCACCGTGGCGCAGGCGACGCCGGCGCTGGTCGCGGCGCTGGCGCGCGATCACGACCTGCGCATGCTCGACCGCCACGCCCTGGCGGCGCTCGAACTCGACGTGGTCGAGTTCGCCGTGGCGCCGGGTGCCGATCCACAGGCGATGGCCGCAGCCCTGGCGGTCGATCCGCGGGTCGAGGCCGCCCAGGTCATGCGCCACCACCGCGTGGCCGGCCGGGTGCCGCGCATGCCGGTCAAGGACCCCTATTACGACCTGCAGATGCGTACCGAGCGGCGTGCGGTCGAGACCCTGGTTCGCCACGCCAGCGGGCGCGGGGTACGGGTGGCGGTGATCGACACCGGCATCGACATGGCCCATCCGGACCTGGCCGGCCAGATCACCGAGGCCATCAACTTCGCCGGCGGCGACCCGGCCACCATCCCGGCCGAGTTCCACGGTACCGCGGTGGCCGGGCTGATCGTGGCACGCCCCGGGAACGGCATCGGCATTCACGGTCTCGCGGCCGACGCCGAGCTGTTCGCCCTGCGCGCCTGCTGGGAGCCGCACTACGCGATCGGCCTATGCAGCACCGACACCCTGGCGCGCGCGCTGGACTACGCCATCGACGTCCGCGCACGCATCATCAACCTCAGCCTGGCCGGGCCCGAGGATCCCCTGCTGGAACGGCTGGTCAGCCGCGCCATTGAGCTCGGCGCGGTGGTCATCGGCGCGGTGGGCGAGGAACCGGGCCAGGCCTTTCCGACCTCGATCCCCGGGGTCATCGCCGTCGAGCAAAGCGATCCGCCGGCCAACCCGGTGGCCGGGGCGCGGCTCGCGGTGCCCGGCCTGCAGCTGCTCACGACGGTGCCCGACGGGCGCTACGACTTCGTCTCCGGACCGTCCTTCGCCGCGGCCCATGCCAGCGGCGTGGCCGCGGTCATGCTCGACCTCCAGCCCCACCTCGGTGCGGCCGAGCTGGTCGACTGGCTGCAACGCGTACACGGCAACCCGGTCGATCCCTGAGCCGGTCGCCGGGACGCGGCGGCCGGCATGGCTTCACGCGTCGTAATGGAAATGGAAGGCCGCGCCGTCACGGCGGACGTGGCCGGTCGAGGGCAGCGGGAAGTGGGCGGTCAGCACCCGTGTCGCGCAATCGGTGTAGCGTTCCAGGAAGGCCTGGCGAGTGGCCGCCGCCTGTGCCTTGTCGAAATCGAACTTGAAGTTCCAGTGCGGATAGTGGCACTGGATCGGGCTGTGGATGAGGTCACCGGTGACGACCGCGTCCTGCCCGCGATGGGCGACGTGTACGGCGCAATGCCCCGGGGTGTGGCCGGGGGTCGGTTCGAGGTGGACGTACTCGTCGATCTCGTGGTCGTCGTCGACCAGCACGGCCTGCCCGGCGCTGATCACTGGCTCGACGTTCTCGACCCACACGGGGTCCTGGTACTTCTGCCACATGCGCTCGGCGTTGGCGCATTCGCGGCGCGAGAAGACGTAGCGCGCATTGGGAAAGTTGGGCACCCAGCGGCCGTCGACGCGGCGCGTGTTCCAACCACTGTGATCGACGTGCAGGTGGGTGCACAGCACGACGTCGATGTCTTCCGGGCGCAGGTCGAGCGCGGCGAGGTTGGCCTGCCAGGTGTGGCCATCCATCTTGTCCCAGGCCGGGAACCAGCCGACCGACTTGTGGTTGCCCACGCAGCTGTCGATCAGCACCGTCGAGCGCGGTGTGCGCACGACGTAGCTCTGGATCGGCATCAGCATCATGTCGTTGGCGGGATCCAGCGCGCTGCCGTCCAGCCAGTGGCGGTGCGGCGCCAGCGCTTCCGCGGTGGCGTCGGGAAAGAAATCGTAGATGCTCATGAACGGTCCGTTCGATTCGAGCACGCGCGCGATGCCGACATCGCCGATGGTCATCCAGCTCATACAAGCTCCCCGTTGAGACGCAAACCCGTTTGACGCGCGGCACGACTGGTATAGTGCGCGGCCGAATTTGCTATGGATGGTCGCACAATGCTCCGCCGCCTGACATCCCTCGCCGCGTGGGCGGCGCTACTTGCCTGCGCCGCGGCGGCCGCGGAGGCGCCGGCGGATTTCGACCCGGGGCCGCACGTCGTCACGTTCACGTTCGAGAACGACCTCTTCGGCGATACCGACGCGCAGTACACCAACGGCATGAAGCTGTCCTACCTCTCGCCCGATCTCGGCGCGCTGGCCGACGCCCCGGGCGTGCCGGCCTGGCTGCTCGGAGCCGTCTCGCGCATCAACGCGCTGGAGGAGATCTACTTCCCCGACCAGGGCCGTGAGTTCAACGTCGGCTTCGCCCTCGGCCAGATGATGTACACCCCGGACGACACCCAGGCCACCGCGCTGATCCGCGACGACCGGCCCTATGCCGGCTGGCTCTACGGTGCACTCACCCTGGTCAGCAAGAACGCCGACATCGCCGATACCCTCGAGATCCAGCTCGGCATGATCGGCCCGGCCTCGCTGGCCGAGGATGCGCAGAAGCTGGTCCACGACATCCGTGACCTGCCGCTGCCGCGCGGCTGGGACAACCAGCTCGACAACGAGCCGGGTGGGGTGCTGTATTTCGAACGGAAGTGGCGGCTCGCCGCGCGCGATTTCGGCGCCGGCTTGAGCGGCGACGTCATCGCCCACGCCGGCCTCGCGCTGGGCAACGTCTACGACTACCTCGCCGCCGGCGGCGAACTGCGTTTCGGCTGGAACCTGCCACGCGATTTCGGCACCTCGGTGATCCGCCCGGGCGGCGACAGCAACGCACCGGCGGTATCGAGCGCGCACGGCGTGCGTGCGCGCGAACTCGGCGTCTACGGTTTCGCCGCCTTCGGCGGGCGCCTGGTCGGACGCGACATCTTCCTCGACGGCAACACCTTCGCCGACAGCCACGACGTCGACAAGAAGATCGCCGTCGGCGACTTCATCATCGGCGGCAGCGTGGTGTGGCGCGCGGCCAAGCTGTCCTACGCACAGGTGTTCCGTACCAAGGAATTCGACGGCCAGCGGCGCGACCGTCACAACTTCGGCTCGATTTCCCTGTCGCTGTCGTTCTGACCGGGACGGGCAGCGGGTTGCCCGGTGCTGACGCCGCGTCGCCGGGCGCGACTCACGCCTCCGTCAAGCACCAGGTCTCGCCTTCGACCCCGGCGCGGCCTTCGGCCTGCAACTTGAGCAGGTGGGCGTGCAGGGACAGCGCTGCCCAGCCGTGCAGGGCCGGGTCGACGTCGTCGTAGACCGGCGGCGTCAGCGCCTCGACGCTGGCCGGACCGCTGCGGCGCAGGGCCTCGACCACCTTGCGTTCGCGGGCCAGGCGATGCTCGATGAGGCGGCGGATTTCCGTCGCCGGCTCGCCGATCAGGTCGCCGTGCCCCGGGGCGACCCAGTCGACGGCGTAGTCCAGCATGCGTTCGAGTGACTCGATGTAGTGTTTCATGTCGCCGGCCGGCGGCACGATGACCACCGTCGAGCCGGCCATCATGTGGTCGCCGGTCATGAGGATGCGGTCGTCCTCGAGCAGGTAGCACACGTGGTTGGCGACGTGCCCCGGGGTGAGCAGGGCGCGCAGGGTGAACTCGGGCGTGACCAGGGTGTCGTCCTGGGCCAGCGCGCGGGCGTCGCCGAAAGTGTCGTCCTGGTAGCCGTCGTTGGGGATGACGTTGCCGATGAGCTCGGCGCCGGTCCGTTCGGCGAGCACGTGGGCGGCGGGGGAATGGTCGCGGTGGGTGTGGGTGACGAGCACCCAGCGCAGGCGCTCGCCGCAGATGCGGAGCAGTGCCTCGACGTGCTCCTCGACCAGCGGGCCAGGGTCGACCACGGCGAGTTGCTCGGTGCCGACGATGTAGGTGTTGGTGCCGGGACCGGTCATGCGCCCGGGGTTGCGCGCCGTCACGCGCCTGAGGCGCGGGCTCAGGGTCACGGCTTCGGCATAGCGGATGTCGGGCATGGTGTTTCTCCGGGTGATCAGGCGGCGAGGCCGTGGGGCGGGCGCTGCGCGGCCCACGGGCGCGCGCGTTCGAGCTGGGCGGCGAGGCGTAGCAGGGTCGCCTCCTGGTAGATGCGCGCGGTGAACATCATGCCCACCGGCAGGCCGTCGGCGCTACAGTGCAGGGGTAGCGAGATCGACGGCTCGCCGCTCATGTTGGCCAGCATGGTCGAGACGACGAAGGTGAAATTGTTGGCGACGAGTTGTTCGAGCACACCCCCCCACTTGGGCAGCGGACCGAGCGACACGCGGCTCGCAATCGCGGTCATCACCGCGTCGACGCCGTGCGGATCGAACACGCCGAGCGGCGCGGGCGGCGTGGCCAGGGTCGGTGTCAGCAGCACGTCGTAGCCTTCCATGAAGCGGCCGAGCGTGCGCATCTCGCGCTCGATGGCGCGGTTGGCCAGCGTCAGGTCGACGGCATTGAAGGCACGTGCGAGGTTGGCGAAGGCGCGCGTGGTGGGTTCGAACTCGCCGTAGCGCGAGCGGCGGCCGAGCAGGCGCTCGGCATCGGCGATCTCGGCGCCGGTACAGGCCAGCACGCGCATGAGGAAGTTACAGCCGAGCGCGAGGCGATCGAGCGGCGGCACGGCTTCCTCGACATGGTGACCGAGCTGCTCCAGCAGTTGCGCGGTGGCGTCGAGGCCAGCCAGGCACTCGGCGTCGATGGGCGCCTCGCAGCACAGCGCGGCGCGGCACACGGCCACGCGCAGGCGGCCGGGCTCACGCTGGATCTCGTCGCTGAAGCGCAGCGGCGGCGGCGGCGCGCAGTAGGGCATGCCGGGGTCGCCGCCGGCGGTGGCGTCGAGCGCGGCAGCGGTGTCGCGCACGCTGCGCGAGACGACCCCGAGCTGGACCTGGCCGTACCAGCCCTCGCCGCCCTCGGGGCCGGACGGATTACGCCCGCGCGAGGGCTTGAGCCCGACCAGGCCGTTGCAGGCCGCCGGGATGCGGATCGAACCGCCGCCATCGCCGGCACTGGCCAGCGGCACGATGCCGGCGGCGACGGCCGCGCCGGATCCGCCGCTGGAACCGCCCGCCGTGCGTTCGAGGTTCCAGGGATTGCGCGTCGGGCCGAACAGGCGCGGCTCGGTGGTGCCGACGAGACCGAGTTCGGGGGTCGAGGTCTTGCCGAAGGTGACCAGGCCCGCGGCGTGCAGGCGCACGACCATCTCGGCGTCGTAATCGGGCACGAAGTCGCGGAAGAAACGCGAGCCGTTCTGCAGCCGCGCACCGGCCACCGCCGAGCCGAGATCCTTCATGAGAAAGGGCACGCCGCCGAAGGGGCCGGCCGGGCTCGCCTGCGCGACGCGCGCCCGGGCCTGCTCGAACATCGGCTCGATGACGGCGTTGATGGCCGGGTTGACCGCCTCGCACGCGGCGATCGCCGTCTCGAGCAGTTCGGCGGCGCTGACGTCGCCCGCGGCGACGCGGGCCGCGAGGCCGAGTCCGTCCTCGGCGAGGTAGTCGGTGAAATCGAGCATGGGCCCGGATTATGGCGCAAAACACCCGCGGCGGGCCGGCCCGCCGGCCCGGCCTATAATCGCGCTCCCTGAATAGCCGAGGACGACGACATGACGGCACGCGTGCTGGATGGCAAGGCGCTGGCGGCGGCGGCGGAGGGCGAACTGGCGACGCGCGTCGCCGCGCTCGCGGCGCGCAACGGTGGCCGCGTGCCGATCCTCGCCACCATCCTGGTCGGTGACGACCCGGCGTCGGCCACCTACGTGCGCATGAAGGGTAACGCCTGCCGCCGGGTCGGTATGGACTCGCGCGCGATCGAAATGCCGGCAACGACCACCACCGAAGAACTCCTCGCCTGCATCGACGAGCTCAATGCCAACCCCGACGTCCACGGCATCCTCCTGCAGCACCCGGTGCCCGCGCAGATCGACGAGCGCGCGTGCTTCGATCGCATCGCGCTGGCCAAGGATGTCGACGGCGTGACCACGGCCGGCTACGGCCGCATGGCGATGGACGAACCGGCCTGGGGTTCGGCCACCCCGGCCGGCATCATGCGCCTGCTCGCACACTACGAGATCCCGCTCGCCGGGCGGCTCGCGGTGGTGGTCGGGCGCAGCCCCATCCTCGGCAAGCCGATGGCGGCGATGCTGCTCAATGCCGACGCCACCGTCGTGGTCTGTCACTCGAAGACGCGCGACCTGCCCACCCTGGTCCGCCAGGCCGACATCGTGGTCGGCGCAGTCGGCAAGCCGGCGTTCATCCGCGGCGAGTGGATCAAGGACGGCGCGGTGGTGGTCGACGCCGGCTACCACCCGGGCGGGGTCGGCGACGTCGAACTGGATGCCATCGTGGAGCGCGCCAGCGCCTACACGCCGGTGCCGGGCGGGGTCGGGCCGATGACCATCAACACGCTGATCTGGCAGACGGTCGCCGCCGCCGAGGCGGCCGCCGCGGGTTGACCGCCGCCGGACGAAGATAGGAAGGTTTCCCAAGGTGCGGGGAGGTGCAAGCTGCTAGCCTTGCGGGCAGTCGACACGACCCCGGCGGAGGAAAGGAACTGCGTGAACCCGAGCCATGTGAGTGCCGCGTGCCGGTACCTGCTGTTCGCCCTGGCGAGTATCGCCCCGCAGGCCGGTGCACACGAGGAAGTCTCCGAGGAAATCGTCGTCCGCGGCCGCGCCACCGACCTCATCGGCATCGAGCAGAGCGCCTCCAGCGGCCTGGTCGGCGCCGCAGACCTCGCGGCGCGGCCCATCCTGCGTTCCGGCGAGCTGCTCGAAGTGGTGCCCGGCGCTGCCGTCACCCAGCATTCCGGTACAGGCAAGGCCAACCAGTACTTCCTGCGCGGCTTCAACCTCGACCATGGCACCGACTTCTCGGCCAGCCTCGACGGCGTACCGCTCAACCTGCGCACCCACGGCCACGGCCAGGGTTATCTCGACCTCAATCCGATCATCCCCGAGCTGGTCGATTACATCGAGTACGGCAAGGGTCCCTACGAGGCCAGTGTCGGCGACTTCGCTGCCGCCGGTTATGCGCGCTACGCGCTCAAGCGTCACCTGCATGACGGCTTGCTGCGCGTACAGGCGGGCGAATTCGGCTACTACCGTGGGGTGACGGCCGCCAGCACTGCCGTTGCCGCCGGTGAGCTTCTCGGCGCGGTCGAGGCCCAGTACTACGACGGCCCCTGGGAGGTCGACGAGAACGCGCGCAAGCTCAACGGCCTGCTGCGTTACACCAGCGGCACGCTGGAGGAGGGCTTCGACGCCAGCCTGACGGTCTACGAGGCGCGCTGGGATTCGACCGACCAGGTCCCGCTGCGCGCGGTGCGCGACGGCCGCATCGACCGCCTCGGCAGCATCGACCCCACGCTCGGCGGCGAGAGCGAACGCTACAGCGTCAACCTCGCCTGGCGCGGCGCACCGGCGCCGGATCGACGCTGGCAGGCGAACGCCTACGCGGTGTATTCCGATTTCGAGCTCTACTCGAACTTCACCTATTTCCTCGACGACCCCGTGCGGGGCGACCAGATCGCGCAGTTCGACCGCCGCTGGCTGGCCGGCATGAACAGCGAGTTCACGCAGGCGCACGAACTGTTCGGCCACGCCGCCGAGACCCGCGTCGGGACGCAGGTGCGTCACGACGGCATCCTCGACGTCGCGCTGGCGCGCAGTACCGCGCGGCGTGTGCACGCCTTCGTGCGCAGCGACAGTGTCGACGAGACCAGCCTCGGGCTCTACCTTGCGACGCGGGTGGAACTCGCACCCTGGCTGCGCGCCGAGGCGGCGCTGCGTGCGGATCGCTACTGGTTCGATGTCGCCGCCGACCTCGCCGCCAACAGCGGCGCGGCCGCCGACACCCAGCTCAGTCCCAAGGCGACGCTGGTTTTCACTCCGCACGCCGGCCACGAGCTCTACCTCAACTACGGGCGCGGCTTCCACAGCAACGACGCGCGCGGGGTGCTGACCCGCATCGACCCGGCCAGCGGCACGCCGAGCACCCCGGTCGACCCGCTGGTCAGCGCCTGGGGTGGCGAGGCCGGCTGGCGCACCACCGCGCTGCCCGGGCTCACCACCACCGTCGCCGGCTGGTACCTAGAGGTCGATTCCGAACTCCTCTTCGTCGGCGATGCCGGCACCACCGAGGCCAGCGGTGCGTCGCGGCGCTATGGCGTCGAATGGACCAACTTCTACCGGCCGCGCGACTGGCTCACCTTCGACCTCGACCTCGCCTTCACCCATGCCGAGTTCACCGGCGTCGTCGACGACGCGATCCCCAACGCCGTCGGCCGGGTGATCACCGCCGGCGTCGCACTGGATTTCCCCCAGGGATTCTTCGGCAGCCTGCGCCTGCGCCATTTCGGCGACACGCCGCTGGTCGAGGATGGCAGCGTCGAGGCCCGCGACACCACGGTGGTCAACCTGCGCGCCGGCTACCGCGTGGCGCGCGGCGTCGAACTGGCGCTGGAGGTGTTCAACCTGTTCGACAGCGGTGATCCAGACATCAGCTACTGGTTCGCCTCGTGCATCCCCGGCGATCCGGCGGCCGCGTGCGGTGCGGCGCCGCGCGACGGCGTCGAGGGCGTCCATGCCCACCCGGTCGAGCCGCGCGCCGTGCGCGGCACGCTGAGCTGGCGCTTCTGAGCGCGGGCAGCGCCCGCGGCGCCGGTTTCGGGTGCGGCCGGCGGGCTCCCGCCCGGGGTGTCGGCGCGCCGGGCTTGCCGTGGCGGCCGGGCGGTGACATATACTCCGGCGACCATGAGCATACCCAACGAACATCTCCTCAGCGGCTACCGTATCCTCGATTTCACCCGCGCCCTGGCCGGCCCCTCGTGCACGCGCATGTTCGCCGAGATGGGCGCCGAGGTGATCAAGGTCGAGGCGGCGCCGTCCGGGGACCTCACCCGCGCCGTGTCGAAGTTGCTGAACGATCGCAGCCTCTACTACGTGCAGCAGAACCTGAACAAGAAGAGCCTGTGCGTGGACCTGCGCAAGCCCGCGGGCATGGCGCTGATCCGCGAGCTGGTGCCGCACTGCGACGTGGTGGTGGAGAACTTCCGCCCCGGCGTGATGGCCGGCATGGGGCTCGGCTACGAAGCGCTGCAGGCGCTCAGGCCGGACATCATCCTGTGCTCGATCTCGGCGCTGGGGCAGAAAGGGCCCTTGTCCGGCAAGCCCGGTTACGACTTCATCGCCCAGGCCTACGCCGGGGTGACCTCGATGATCGGCGAGGCCGACCAGCCGCCCTACATTCCGCTGCTCGGCATCGGCGACGTCTCGACCGGGGTGCACGGCGCCTTCGCCGTCGCCGCCGCGCTGTTGCACCGCGGTCGCACCGGGCGCGGCCAGCATCTCGATATCGCGCTGCTCGACTGCTACTACCACTACCACGAAGTCAACGTGCACACCTACAGCGCGACCGGCGGCGCGACCAAGCCGACGCGCTGCGGCCGTCACCTGAGCTACGTGTCACCGGCCGGGGTGTTCGCCGGCACTGGCGGCGACGTCATGATCATGGCCTTCCTGCACCACTGGGCGGACCTCTGTGCGGCGATGGGCCGCGAGGACCTGGTGCAGGCCGTCGGCTGGGCGACCGATGCCGAGCGCCTCGCCCGCCAGGACGAGGTGGTGGCGCTGATCGAAGGCTGGTTGAAGGGCTTCGCCGACGTCGGCACCGCCGTGGCGAAGCTCGAGGAACACGGTGTGCCGTGCGCGCCGGTGCTGTCGGTGGCGGAGACCGTCGAACATCCCCACCTGGTCGCTCGCGGCACGGTACGCACCATCAACGACCCGGTCGCCGGCGAGTTCAAGGTGCCGGGCATGCCCATCCGCACATCGGACTACCCCTACGACGCCGACTACGTCGCGCCGACGCTCGGCCAGCACAACGGCGCGGTGCTCGCCGACGTGCTCGGCAAGGATGCCGAGGAGATTGCCCGGCTCGAAACGGACGGCGTGCTGCAGTCGGGCGATTTCTGATGACCGCCGCGGTTGGAGACGGCTGCGGCCGCGCATCACGCGGAGGACTGCGCAGCCCATGAGCGCCGACGGCCTGCTCAGCGCCGAGCGCCGGATGATTCGCGACACCGCGCGCGAGTTCACCCTCAACGAGGTGCTGCCGGTCGCGAATCGCCTCGACCCCGTCGAGGGCGAGATCCCGCTCGAGCTGCGCGACAAGCTGGCCGAGATGGGCTACTTCGGCATCCGCATTCCCGAGGAATACGGCGGCAGCGGGCTCGGCTGTTTCGAGTACTGCCTGGTCGCCGAGCAGCTCGCGCGCGGCTGGATGAGCGTGGCCAGCATCATCGCGCGCGGCAACGGCACGCTGACCATCGATCTCCTGTCCGACGCACAGAAAGCGGAGAAGCTGCCGCGCGTGGTGCGCGGCGAGTACCTCGGCGCGATGTCGCTGTCCGAACCCGATACCGGCTCCGACCTCGCCTCGATCTCCTGCCGCGCCGAACGCGACGGCGACGCCTGGGTGCTGACCGGGGCCAAGTACTGGTGCACCTTCGCCGACGGCGCCGACTACCTGGTGGTGTTCGCACGTACCGCGCCGCCGCCCGATCCCAAGCGCCGCCACCTCGGCATCAGCGCCTTCATGATCGACAAGCCGCGCGGCGAGTTGCCCCCCAACTGCCACGGCGCGCCGATCCCCAAGATCGGTTACTTCGGCTGGAAGACCTGGGAGCTCGGTTTCGATGGCCTGCGCCTGCCGGCCGAAGCCCTCATCGGCGAACCGGGCACGGCCTTCTACGCCCTGGCCAAGGGCCTGGACGAGGCCCGCGCGCACACCGCGGCGCGCTCCATCGGGCTCGCCCAGGGCGCCCTCGAAGACGCCATGGCCTATGCCCAGCAGCGCATGCAGTTCAGCCGGCCGATCGCCGAGTTCCAGGATCTGCGCTTCAAGCTCGCGCGCATGGCGACCGACATCGAGGCCGCGCGCCAGCTGCTCTACTACGTGTGCGACCGCATCGACGGCGGACAGCGCTGCGACAAGGAAGCCTCGATGGTGAAGTACTTCGCCTCGGAAATGAGCGAACGTGTGACCTCCGATGCCCTGCAGATCCTCGGCGGTGCCGGGTATACCAAGTTGCACGCGGTGGAGCGCTACTGGCGCGACGCGCGCCTGACCAAGATCTTCGAAGGCACTTCGGAAATCCAGCTGCGCATCATCTCCGACAACCTGCTCGGCAAGGCCGGCCGATGAGCGCGCTCGACACCAACGGCGTGCTCGAGGGCATCGTCGTCCTCGATCTCACGCAGATGCTGGCCGGACCCTACTGCACCATGATCCTCGCCGATCACGGCGCCGACGTGATCAAGATCGAGCCGCCCGGCGGCGACATGTCGCGCGCCATGGGGCCCTACCTGGCCGAGGACGGCGCACGTACCCAGGGCGGTTATTTCCACAGCATCAACCGCAACAAGCGCTCGATGGTGCTCGACCTCAAGAACGCCGACGATCGCGATGCCTTCCTGTCCCTGGTCGAGCAGGCCGACGTGGTGGTGGAGAACTACCGCGCCGGGGTGATGGAGCGCCTCGGACTCGGCTACGAGGCGCTGCACGCGCGCAACCCGCGCCTGGTCTACGCCTGCATCCGCGGTTTCGGCGATGCGCGGTCCGGGGTCAGTCCCTACGGCGACTGGCCGGCCTTCGACATCGTCGCCCAGGCCATGTCCGGCTTCATGGCCATGACCGGGCCGCCGGGGACGCCGATGAAGGCAGGGCCCGGGGTCGGTGACATCATTCCCGGCGTCATGGCCGCCTTCGGCGTGGTCGCGGCGGTGCGCCACGCCGAGCAGACCGGCCACGGCCAGTTCGTCGACGTCGGCATGGTCGACGCCATGATCGCGGTGTGCGAGCGCAACGTGTACCGCTATTCCTTCGGCGGCGCGGTGTCGAAACCGGAAGGCAACGACCACCCGCTGGTCAGCCCGTTCTCGGTCTACCGCGCCGCGGACGGCTGGATGGCGCTGGGCTGCCCCACCGACAGCCAGTGGCACGCCCTGCTCGAGGTCATGCAGCAGCCGGCCCTCGCGGCCGACCCGCGCTTCGTCACCAACGAGGACCGCGCACGCAACCAGGTCGAGCTGCGCGCGATCATCGAGGACTGGACGTCGACCATGACCAAGCACGAACTGTCCGAGCGGCTCGGCGGGCGGGTGCCCTGCGGCCCGGTCAACGACATCACCGACATCGTCGCCGATCCGCATGCCACCGCGCGCGACATGCTGCCGACCATCGACCTGCCCGGGCTCGATCGCCGCGCCGCCGTCGCCGGGGTGCCGGTCAAGTTCTCGGCTGCGCCCGGCCGGGTGCGCCATGCCGGGCCGGCGCTCGGCGAGCACACCCAAGAGGTGCTCGACCAGTTCCGCGTGACCCGCGTGCGCGGCCTGGGCGAGGACGCCAGCTGAGCGACGCGGCGACGCCGCCGCGCGCGGCGGCGCTCAGGCGATGAGCCGTTCGAGTTCCGCGAAGCTGTTCACCGAGCCGTCGTCGACGGCGACTTCCTGCCCCAGCTGGCGCCCGATCTGGGTCGCCGAAAGGATGCCGCGCGCGACGTAGCCGATCTCCTCGCTGCCTTCCAGGACCAGCGCGTGCTGGCGCTTGCTCGTCGCCAGGTGGCGCACCACGTCACGCACGCTGGCCGTGCGGACCTGGGCGAGGCCGAGCGGGCGCATTTCGTCCACCCCGGTCATGACGTGGCCCACGGTGACCTGGTCGTAGGGGATGCGTGCTTCGGTCGCGACACGCAGCGGCCGTTCGCCGCCGAGGTCGCGTGCCGCGACCAGGCCGCAGATGGCGTGCTCGGCGTCGAGCACCAGCAGCAGGCGCACGTTGGCGTGGATCATGATCGACAGCGCCGTGCCCACCGTGGTCTGTGGGGCGACGGTAACCGGACGGGTCTGCCTGAGGTCGGTCATCACCACGATGGCGGGTGAATCCGCGGTAACCGTCTCCAGGGGGCGCCGCGGCGGTTGGCGGATGGGCGTGCCGGGGGCGAGGTCGAGCGGGGTCAGCGAGAGCGTGTAAGTGGGCATGGCGATCTCCTCGGTGCGGACTGAAGTGGACCTTTCCGCTCAAGTGTAGGTTCCGCACGTCGCGTTTGCCGGTCATGGTGCGGGTGCCGGTGCTGTCGCCGACGCCGGTGATGGCACACAATGGCGCGTCGATTCGCAGGAGAGGAGGACGACGTGAAGCTGGGCGTGATGAGTTTCAACACCGAGTATTCGATCCGCGCCGACGAACTCGCGGTCGCTGCCGAGGAACGCGGCTTCGAGTCGGTGTGGTTCCCGGAACACACCCACATCCCGGCCAGCCGCGAGACGCCGTGGCCGGGCAATGGGCCGCTGCCGCGCGAGTACGTGCACATGTCCGACCCCTTCGCGAGCTGCGCCGCGGCGGCCGTGGTGACCAAGACCATCAAGCTCGGCACCGGTATCTGCCTGGTGGTCGAGCACGAACCGCTGGCCCTGGCCAAGACCGTGGCCACGGTCGACCGGCTGTCCGATGGACGTTTCCTGTTCGGCGTCGGCGCCGGTTGGAACCGCGAGGAGATGGAGAATCACGGCACCCCCTACGACAAGCGCTGGCAGGTCCTCGAAGAACGCGTCAAGGCCATGAAGGCGCTGTGGACGCAGGACGAGGCGAGTTTCCACGGCGAATGGGTGAACTTCGACCGCGTGTGGTCGTATCCGAAACCGGTGCAGAAGCCGCATCCCCCGGTCATCCTGGGCACCTTCGCCTCGCGCTGGGGGCGCCAGCGGGTGGCCGAGTTCGGCGACGGCTGGATCCCCGTCGGCGGCTTCCATCGCGACCTGCGCGCCGACCTCGACGACCTGCACGCGCGGCTGCGCGCGGTCGGCCGCGATCCGGCCGAGGTGCCGGTCTCGATGTTCGACATCTTCGAGACCTCGGCTGACGATCTCAGGCGCTTCGCCGACCTCGGCTGCATCGAGCGCGCGATCCCGCGCTGCCCGACCGAGGATCGCGACACTGTGCTACGCTGGCTCGACCGCTACGCGGCGATCGGGCGCAGCATCGGCGCCATCTGAACGCGACGCCCCGCGGCACCGCCGGGTGAGCGTTCGCGCGCCGCCGTCGCGTGCTGCTGCCGCGACCGTGGCAGGGCCGGTGCGGGCGCACCGTACGACAACTGAGGAGGAGATCCCGTCATGATCAAGCTGCATGGTTTCGCCGTCAGCAATTACTACAACATGGTCAAGTTCGCCCTGCTCGAGAAGGGTCTCGAGTTCGAGGAAGTGCAGGCCATGCCCAGCCAGGAGGCCGATTACAAGGCCAAGAGCCCGATGGGCAAAGTGCCGTGCTTCGAGACCGAGCAGGGCTTCCTCGCCGAGACCAACGTCATCCTCGACTACATCGAGGCCCTCAAGCCGACCCCGGCGCTCGTGCCCGGCGATGCCTTCGCCGCCGCCCGCGTGCGCGAGGTGGCCAAGATCGTCGAACTCTACATCGAGCTGCCCGCGCGCCGTCACTACGCCGAGATCTTCTTCGGTGAGAAGCGCAATGAAACCGCGGTCGCCGAGGCCAAGCCGGTCATCGAGAACGGCCTCGCCGCGCTGCAGGCCCTGGGCAGCTTCAAGCCCTTCATCTGCGGTGCGTTCTCGCTCGCCGACATCGTCGCCGCGCACAGCTTCATCTACGCCGCGCCGGTGTGCCAGGCGGTCTACGGCTGGGACATCGTCGAAGCGGTGCCGGGTTTGAAGGCCGCACTGGAGCAGACCAATGCGCGCCCGGCAGGGGCCAAGGTCATGGCCGATCAACAGGCCGCGCTGCAGGCCTTCATGGAACAGAAGGGCTGACGGCCCGCGGCCCGGCACCTCTGCGCCCGGGCCGCTCTAGCACTGGGGAGGAAGACATGAGCGACCCGCTGCGACTGCCGGTCGACGCCATCCGTGAACGGTTGAACGCCGATGCCGAGTTCACGTTGACGGCGCGTTACTGGAATTGCGACATCCGCTACCGCGTCGGCGACGACGACTACTTCATGCACATCGAGAACGGCCGGGTCACCGGCTTCGTCCCGGGCAGCCAGGGCTACGACCCCTACGACATCCACGTCGGTGGTGCGCTCGAGACCTGGCGGCCGATGCTGCTGGAGGCGAATCCCAAGCCGTTCTACCACGACATCTTCGCCGCCACCCTGCATCACGGTTTCGAGTTGAGCGGGGACCTGGGCGCGGCCTACGCCTACTATTACGCGCTGCGCCGCATCCACGCCGTGTTCGGCCTGTGCGTGCGCGAAGCCGCGCAGGCTGCATGAGGAGGGTTGGCATGGCACGTTATTCCGACATCACCGGCCGCTACGTCTACCTCGATCTCGATGGCCTCGAGTATCGCGTCTACTTCGAGGAAGCGGGGCAGGGCATCCCGCTGGTCTGCCAGCACACCGCGGGCTCGGACGGGCGCCAGTACCGTCACCTGCTCGAGGATCCCGAGATCACCGCGCGCTTCCGCGTCATCGCCGCCGACCTGCCGTATCACGGCAAGTCGCTGCCGCCGGACGGCAAGCGTTACTGGGAGGAGGAGTACAAGCTCACCCAGGCCTTCTTCATGAACTACTGGGTACGCCTGGTCGAGACGCTCGGACTCGATCGCCCCGTCTACATGGGTTGCTCGATGGGCGGCCACCTCGCTGCCGACCTGGCCCTCAATCACGCCGACAGCTTCCGCGCCTGCATCGGCCTCGAGGCCTCGATGTGGAGCGGCGGCTTCGACCGGCTGTGGCAGCAATGGTGGCGCCATCCACGACTGTCGAACGACGCCAAGCCGGCCATGATGCTCTCGCTGTGCTCGCCCAACGCGCCCGAGGCGCGCGTGCGCGAGACGGTGTGGACCTACAGCCAGGGTGCGCCGCCGGTGTTCTCCGGCGACCTCTGGTACTACGCGCTCGAACACGACCTGCGCGAGGCGGCGGGCGGCATCGATACCGCGAAATGCATGCTCTACGTGCTGAGCGGCGACTATGACTGGTCGGCCTACCCGGAAGCCTGCCGCGCTCTGGCCGAGGCCGTGCCGGGGGCGAGCTATACCCTGATGGAAGGCATGGGCCATTTCCCGATGTCCGAGGACCCGGTCCAGTTCAAGAAGTACCTGTTACCGGTGCTAGCCGACATCGAGCAGCGTTCGGACGTGTGAAGCGCCGCGCCCGCGTCGCGCTGACGCGGACGGCGGGCCACGGGCATTCAACCACGTCGAAGGAAGAATAAAGAGGGGGAACCACGCGTGTATCCCGGCAAGCATGCGGCCGCCAAGGCCGATCAAGCCTGTTTCATCATGGCCGGGTCCGGCGAAGTGGTGACCTGGGGCGAATACGAGGCGCGCACCAACCGCCTCGCTCACCTGTTGCGCAGCCACGGCCTCGGTCAACGCGATCACTACGCGGTGTTCATGGAGAACAACGCGCACTACTGCGAGGCCTGCGGGGCGGCGGCGCGGGCAGGCCTGTACTACACCTGCATCAACTCCTACCTCACCCCCGAGGAGGTCGCCTTCATCATCAACGACAGCGACTCGCAGTTGCTGATCACCTCGCAGGCCAAGCGCGAGGTGGCGCTGGCCGCGGTCGAACAGTGCCCGCAGGTCAAGCAGGTCCTGGTCGTCGGCGGCGGCGACGGCGCGGAGGGCGCGGTGGTCGACTTCGAGGCGGCGACGGCGCGTTTCCCGGCCACCCCCATCAGCGACGAGTGGCTGGGCACGTCGATGCTGTACTCCTCGGGCACGACCGGGCGTCCCAAGGGCATCCTGCGACCGCTGCCCGACCAGCCGCCGAGCGAGCCGCTGCTGCTCTACCAGTTCCTCACCGATCTGTGGCAGTTCCGCGAGGACATGGTCTACCTGTCGCCGGCGCCGCTCTACCACTCGGCGCCGAACGCCTCGGTCAGCCTGACCATCCGCGTCGGCGGCACCAGCATCATCATGGAGAAGTTCGACCCGGAGCAGTACCTCGCCCTGGTCGAGAGGTACCGCGTCACCCACAGCCAGCTCGTGCCGACCATGTTCAGCCGCATGCTCAAGCTGCCGGAAGCGGTGCGCAGCAAGTACGACGTGTCCTCGCTGGAATACGTGGTGCACGCCGCCGCGCCCTGCCCGGTGCAGGTCAAGCAGGCCATGATCGACTGGTGGGGGCCGATCATCCACGAGTATTACGGCGCCACCGAGGGCCTCGGCTTCTCCTACTGCAACGCCGAGGAGTGGCTGGCGCACCCCGGCACGGTGGGCAAGATCATGCTCGGTGAACTGCAAGTGCTCGACGACGACATGCAGCCGGTGCCGACCGGAGAGCCGGGCACGCTGTGGTTCCGGAGCGGCACGCCCTTCGAGTATTACAAGAACCCGGACAAGACGGCCGAGTCACGCTCGTCCAATGGCGAGTTGTGCACGGTCAACGACGTCGGCTACGTCGACGAGGAGGGCTACCTCTACCTGACGGATCGCAAGACCTTCATGATCATTTCGGGTGGCGTCAACATCTATCCGCAAGAGACCGAGAACCTGCTCATCACCCATCCGAAGGTGGCCGATGCCGCGGTGTTCGGCGTGCCCAACGAGGACCTCGGCGAGGAGGTCAAGGCGGTGGTCCAGGTGATGCCGGGCGAAACCCCGGGGGCGGCGCTCGAGCAGGAA
Source organism: Gammaproteobacteria bacterium (assembly GCA_024235015.1). GTDB lineage: Bacteria > Pseudomonadota > Gammaproteobacteria > JACKNG01. The sequence goes on along the minus strand of JACKNG010000001.1, from coordinate 473,182 downwards.
CTGATCGTCTTCTGCCGCGCCAACCTGTCACACATCAAGTGCCCGCGCAGCATCGACTTCGAAGACGAGTTGCCGCGGTTGCCGACGGGCAAGCTGTACAAGCGCCTGCTGCGCGACCGCTACTGGGGCAAGCACGACTCGAGAATCGTCTGACGCTCTGACGGACGGGCGCAGAGCTGTTGCCACGCCCGTCCGCGGCGTTGCGCCGTCGGCTGCGCGAATGCTGGCACGAATGGTGACAGTATACTTTTGACTCACGCCGTGCCGACGGCACGGCGCATGCGAAAAGTATACTGTCACCATTCGCGCCATTCGCGCGGCCCATTCGCGCCGCATGCGCCGTCCTAGGCCGGCACGTCCCAGTCCAACGCCGGCCCCAGCAGTTCGCGCACCGCGGCGGGGGTGTCCATCTTCGCCAGGGTCACCGGCTTCACGCTCACCGCGACGGTGCGGCCGCTGAACACGGGGCGGCCGGCGACGCAGCCGACGAAGCCGAAATCGAAGGAGCTGCGCCCCCAGCGCACCACGCCGACGTCGATGTCGAGCAGGTCCGCGGTGCGCGCCGAGGACTGCCATTCGATCACGCTCTTGACCACCATCCATTCCCAGTCGAAGGCGTGGTAGTCGCCGCCCGGGCTGATGCCGCGCACCCAGACCTCGGTGGCGTCGTCCATCCAGGCCATGTAGTGGGCGTTGAAGGCAACACCCTGCTGGTCGCACTCACCGTAGCGGACGCGGATCTGGTGGCGGAATGACATCGCTCCTCCTCGTGGCTGGACTCGGTTCGCGGCGCGGGCGCTTGACGCCGCGGCAGCGAATCGCGAACCTTACCCGGTGTTGACCCTCGAAGAAATCCGCGCGGCCCTGCTCGCGCAGGAGCACGTCCCCGCCGCCTTCAAACCCGCGCCCAGCCACGCCTCGGTGGCGATGATCCTGTCGCCGGGCGCACGCGAACTCGACGTCTGTTTCATCCGCCGCGCCGAGCGCAAGGGCGACCCCTGGACGGGGCAGGTGGCCTTCCCCGGTGGGCGTGCCGGCATCCACGATGCCGATGCCCACGCCGTCGCCGAGCGCGAGACGTTCGAGGAGATCGGCCTGCACATCGGTCCGGCCGACCGTGTCGGGCCGTTGCCGGTGCGGCCGGACGTGCGTGGCGGCCTGACCCTGTCGCCGTTCGTCTACCACGTCGGTGGGGCAACCCGGGCCCAGGCCACGGTGCGCCAGCCGCACGAGGTCGCCAGCGTGTTCTGGGTGCCGCTTTCCCACCTGTTCGACGACAGCACGGTGACCGAGATCGAATACCCGCCGGGTGGGGCCAGCTTCCCGGGTATCCGCTTCGACGACCACGTGATCTGGGGCCTGACCCTGCGCGTGCTGCAGAGCTTTGCCGACATCGTCGAGCAGCGCCTGCCCGCGCTCGACGCGTCCTGAAGGTCGCGCGGCCCGCCGCTGGCGCGCCGCGCGACGGCACGGCGGTGGCCTAGGGCTTCTTCAGGCCGATGCGCTCGTAGTACTCGGCCGGGATCTTGGCCGGATCCTTGTAGACGACCATCTTGCAGTGATCGCGTCCGAGCCTGGCGGCCGGCTCGACGACGACGAACGGTGTGCCGTTCTCCTCGATGTCGACCCGTTCCATGGCGTACTCGTGGGCGCAGTAGACCGGGTAGTCGGGGCGGCCGTAGGTCATACGCTGGCCTTTCTCGATGGTGAGGAAGGCCTCGTCGCCCTCGTACTTGCCTTCCTGGATCAGGCGCCCGCCGCTGCCACAGGGGCACATCTTGATCTCGATCTTGTCGTCGTCCTCGCTGATCTCGAGCGGCTGCAGGTGGCCGTGCAGGCCAGCGGCGAACATCTTGATGCGCGCCGGCAGTGACTCCGGGTCCTGCGGCATGGCGCGCGTGATCGGCTGCCACCAGGCGCGCACGCCCTCGACCATGACGTCGTCGAGCGCCTCGTCACCGTAACGCCGGCCGACTTCGCTCAAGGTCGCGGTGATCCAGTTGCGGTAGAGGTCGTGCATGGACAGGAACTCGTTGTACATGCGGCGGGCGAGCTTCTTGGCCTTGTCGCTGTCGCCGGCCTCGATGGCGTCGGTCAGGCGGTCGACCGTGCGCCGCTCCATCTCGCGCAGTTCCGCGTCGGTGAAAAAACGTTCGCTCATGATGTTGCTCTCCCCTGGGATGGGCCCCGGCGCGGCTCGGCGTCGGAGGCTGCGATTGATGCAATACGGACCCTAGCAAGGTACCTCGCCGGCCAGCGTGACGCGATGCATCACGCGCAAGTGGCCGTGGTAGTCGTTCAGCGCGTTGTGCTGGGCGCAGCGGTTGTCCCACAGCGCGACCGTGCCCGGCGTCCAGTGCAGCCGGCAGCCGAATTCCTCGCGCTGCTGCACCCGGTAGAGGTATTGCAGCAGCGGGCGCGATTCCGCGACGCTCATGCCCTCGATGTGGGTGGTGTGGGCATCCGAGCAGTACAGCGCCTTGCGCCCGGTGACGGGATGGGTGCGCACCAGCGGATGGGCGGCGGTGGTGACGATGGCGCTGGCGTCGCGCGGCTTGTCGGCCATGCGGTGGACGCGGGTGACGGCGGCATCGGGCTTCTCCGCGCTGTTGACGCCGCGCAGGCCCTCCAGCAATCGTTTCATGCCGTCGGAGAGGCTGTCGTAGGCCAGGTACATGTTGGCGAACAGGGTATCGCCGCCGTAGGGCGGCACGGTCACGGCATAGAGGACCGAGCCGGCCGGCGGACGTTCGAGGTAGGCGGTGTCGGTGTGCCACAGCCCCCCGAAGTTGATGGTCTCGTCCTCTTTCTTGACCACCTCGACGACCTCGGGATGCCCGGCCATGCCCTCGACGAAGGGGTAGTAGCCGATGTCGCCGAAATTGCGTGCGAAGCGTACCAGTTGCTCCGGGGCCAGCGACTGGTCGCGGAAGAACAGCACCAGGCGTTCGTGGAAGGCATGCTGGATTTCGTCCAACACGGCGGGGGCCAGCGGGCGCGCGAGGTCGACGCCGTCGACGACGGCGCCGATGGCCGGGGTCAAGGGCGCGACGATGATGTGGTCGTAGTGATGGCTCATGCGGATGTTCTCGGACTCGGTTCAGGCGATGGCGCTGCGCAGCTCACGGTCGACCTGCTCCACCACCTCGGCATAGTGGGCCGGGCTGTCGTAGCCCTGGGTGTGGACGAGCTGGGTCACGCCGACATCGCGGTAGGCGCGGGCCAGGGCTGCGGCGGCGGCGGGATCTTCCAGCGGCAGCGTCTTCATCGCAACCACCGCGAGCGGTTCGCGGCCGGCGTCGCGTGTCCGCGCGGCGAGGTCGGCAATCGGCGCCGCCAGGGCCGCGGGGGCGAGGCCGACCGGCATCCAGCCGTCGCCGCGGGCCAGCGCGCGTGGGATCGCCGCCGCCGCCCCGCCGCCGACGTAGATCGGGGGCAGCGGCGGGCGCGGTTCGAGCCGCAGCAGCTGGCCGTGACGTTCGACCACGCCGTCGCGCGCGGCGGCGTGCAGCACCTCGAGCACCTCGTCGGTGAGCGCGCCGCGGCGGTTGCGCGCCACGCCGAGCGCGGTGAATTCCTCGGCCAGGTAGCCCGGTCCGACGCCGAGCAGGAAGCGGCCGCCGGACAGGGCCTGCACGGTCTGGACGAGCTTGGCGGTGACCAGCGGCGGGCGGTAGGGCAGGACCAGCACCGCGGTACCGAAACGGATACGGGTGGTCACCGCGGCGAGCCAGTGGGCGAAGCCCAGCGGGTCGAGGATGGCACCCATCTCGTCCGGGATGCCGTAGGCGTTGTCGCCGATCACCGGCGGCAGGCCGATGTGGTCGTTGAACCAGATGGCGTCCAGGCCGGAGCGGTCGGCTGCCTCGGCGCAGGCGCGCAGCTTGGCCGGCGTCGCCTGGGCGCCCCAGTTGCGGATGTTCATGGCGAGCTGCATGCGGACTCCCTGGTGCGGCGCGCGCGGGGGGCGCGGGTTATGATCGCCGCCCATGTTGCCACAGGACCCGCCCGGGTCGTCGCTCCGGAAATGACCATGTCCACAGCCCTCAACGATGCCTGCCAGCTCGAAAACCAGAACGTCGTCTCGCTGACCCCGCTGCCGTCGCCGGCCGATCTTCACCGGCGCCTGCCGCTCGCGGCCGAGGCCGGGATATTCGTCGCGCGTTCGCGTGCCGCCGTCGCCAACATCCTGGCCGGGCGCGATCCGCGCGCCCTGGTGGTGGTCGGGCCGTGCTCGATCCACGACCTCGCGGCCGGCCGCGAGTACCTCGCCCGCCTGCGCGAACTCGCCGCCGCACTCGCCGAACGCGTGTTCATCGTCATGCGCGTCTATTTCGAGAAGCCGCGCACGACCACCGGCTGGAAGGGGCTGATCAACGACCCGCGGCTCGACGACAGCTTCGACATCGAGTCGGGCCTGACCCTGGCGCGCAGTTTCCTCGTCGAACTGGCCGAGGCCGGCATGCCGGCCGCGACCGAGGCACTCGATCCCATCGTGCCGCAGTACCTCGGTGACCTCATCAGCTGGTACGCGATCGGCGCCCGCACCACCGAGTCGCAGACCCACCGCGAGATGGCCAGCGGCCTGTCGGCGCCGTGCGGGTTCAAGAACGGTACCGATGGCAGCGTGACCATCGCCGTGCAGGCGATGCAGGCGGCACGCACCGCGCATCATTTTCTCGGCATCGACGGCCAGGGGCGCACGGCGGTCGTGCGCACGCGCGGTAACGCCGATGTCCACCTCATCCTGCGCGGCGGGCGCGAGCCCAACTACGAAGCCGCCCAGGTCGAGGCCGCCGTGGCCGAACTCGGCGCGGCCGGCCTGCCCACGGCGGTGATGGTCGACTGCAGTCACGGCAATTCGGCCAAGAACCCCGCGCGCCAGCCGCTCGTCGCCCGCGCGGTGATGGCGCAGCGCGTCGCGGGGCGCCAGGGCATCGTCGGGCTGATGCTGGAGAGCCACCTCGAAGCCGGCAACCAGCCGCTTGTGCGCGAGGCCTTGCGCTACGGCGTGTCGATCACCGATGCCTGCATGGGCTGGGCCGAAACCGAGGCGTTGCTGCGCGAGCTGTTCGGCTGAGCGGGATAGGGTGACAGTATATTTTTCGGCCGCGCACGGCCGAAAAGTATACTGTCACCATGATGTGCGCGGGCCGTGCCGGCTCAGTTGACCTGGCGGTCGCGGCCGCTCCAGAACGGCTTGCGCAGTTCCGTCTTGAGCACCTTGCCGGCACCCGAGAGCGGCAGCGGCTCGTCGCGGAAGCTCACCGAGCGCGGGCACTTGTAGTCGGCGATGAGGCTGCGGCAGAAGGCCATGAGATCCTTGGGATCGGGATTTGCACCTTCGCGCGGCACGACCACCGCATGCACCCGTTCGCCCCATTTCTCGTCCGGCACGCCGATGACGGCGACCTGGGCGACGTCGGGATGCTGGTAGAGCGCGTTCTCGACTTCGGTCGAATAGACGTTCTCACCGCCCGAGATGATCATGTCCTTCAGCCGATCGCTGATGAAGATGAAGCCGCCCTCGTCCATGTAGGCGGCGTCGCCGGTGTGCAGCCAGCCACCGCGCAGGGCCTCGGCGGTGAGATCGTCGCGGCCCCAGTAACCTTTCATGATGTTCGGGCCGCGCACCACGATCTCGCCGACCTGGCCACGCGGCACCTCGACGTCGTTTTCGTCGACGATGCGGATCTCGACTGCCGGCACGGCGCGCCCGGCCGAACGCAGGCGGCCGGCGAGCGGGCCCTCGGTGACGTGAAAACGCGAGTCGAGGGCGGTCAGCAGCGGTGCCGACTCGGTCTGGCCGTAGAGCTGGTAGGCGGCGACGTGCGGCAATTTGCCGATGAGGTCGACGGCCACCGCTTCGGGCATCGGCGAGGCGCCGTAGTAGAGGCGTTCGAGCCGCGAGAGGTCGAAATCGGCGAAGCCCTTCTGTTCCAGCAGCATCTGGATCATGGTCGGCACGAGGATGGTGTCGGTGACGCCGTGTTCCTGCATGGCCGCGGCGCAGGCAGCCGGTTCGAAGCGCGGGATGAACACGTGGCGGCCGCCGAGGTGGGTGACCAGGTAGATGTACAGGGCGTCGGCAATGTGGAACATCGGCGCCGCGTGCAGGTAGCAGATGTCGGCGCCGAAGCTGATCATGGCGGCGAACTGCAGGGTGTTGGCGACGTGGTTGCCGTGGGTCAGCATGACGCCCTTGGAACGCCCGGTGGTGCCGCCGGTGTAGAAGATGCCGGACAGTGACGTCGATTCGTTGACGTGTTCCTCGAGCGGCGCGTGCGCGGCGACGAGGTCGTCGTGTACCGCGTCGTGACCTTCCAATGCGGCGTCGATGCAGATCACCGTCAACGGATGGTCGACCAGGGCGCGCAGCTCGGCGACCAGCGGCCAGAAGGTGTGATCGATGAACAACACGCGGGTGCCCGAGTCGTTGAGCGAGAACGCGATCTCCGGCGCCGACCAGCGGTAGTTGGTGGGCACGATCACGGCGCCGGCCCACGGCACGGCGAAGAACACCTCCATGTGTCGATCCGAGTTGAGGCCGATGACGGCGACCCGGTCGCCCGGCGCGACGCCGAGGCCGCGCAGGCCGCCGGCAAGGCGCGCCACGCGGTCGACGAACTCGGCCCAGGTGCGGCGGCGCTCGCCGTCGATGGTGGCGATGTCGTGGGGGATCTGTTGCAGGTTGCGCTGCAGGGGTTGGGTGACTCGCATGATGTTTCCGGTCTTCTCGTGATCCTTGTCAGGCGGACGGCGCAGGTCCGCGCAGTTCGTGCGTGCGCTTGCCGGTGCTCGCGCGCCGGGCGCCATCGTGAACTATATCCGGCCCCGCAGGCGCGCAGGCCCGGCGCCGCGGCGGGTCACGACGCCGCCCGCAGTTCGTCCAGCAGGCGCGTGACGAGCTCGGCCGCTGGCACCACGGCGTCGATGCGCTCGACCGATTCGCCGGCGTACAGGGCGGCGGCCTCGAGGTCACCCTCGAATCCGCTCATCGGCGGCATGACGGCGTAGCGCGGCAGGGGCACGCGCTCGGCGCCGGCGGGGATTGTACCGATTTCCTCGCCCTCGCCCGGGCGCGCCCCCGGGGCGGGGCGACCGGCTGCCTCCCAGGCGGTGTAGGTGGTGTTGCGCAGCACGCGGTGATTGGCCCGCGGCCAGCCGATGTCGAACAAGTCGGTGAACACGGTGTCGGCGGCGCGGGCAGCGACCACGCGGGCCTTGTAGGCGTCGACCGCGGCAGCCTCGGTGCTGGCCAGGAAGCGGGTGCCGAGCGATGCCGCGCGGGCGCCGTAGCCGAGCGCCGTGGCGACGTCGGCGCCGGTGGCCAGGCCGCCGGCGGCGATGACCGGCACGCGGCGACCGAGGGCGCGCACGGCCGCCGGCACCGTCTCGGCGAGGGGCGCGAGCGCCTTGACGTGCCCACCGGCCTCGGTGCCCTGGACCATCACCGCGTCGACCCCGGCATCGGCCGCCGCCACGGCATCCTCGGGGCCGCCGCACTGGGCGACGACGAACATGCCGCGACGGTGGGCGTCGGCGACGTAGGGCTGGGGGTCGCCCCAGAACAGCACGAGCACGTCGACGCGGGCGTCGAAGCAGGCCGCGATGTCTTCGCCGTCCGACATCGGCAGGATGACATTGGCGCCGAAGGCGCGGCTGGTCAGGGCGCGGGTCGCACTGACGAGTTCGAGTACCGCGGCGCGCGGCAGGCCACCGCCGACGCCGAGGACGCCGAAGCCGCCGGCCTCGCTCACCGCGGCGGCCAGTTGCGGGCCGGCGAGGCCGCCGCCCATGCCGGCGCTCCATACCGGGACGGCATTACGAAGGCGATCGAGCAGGTCGGTCATGACAACCTCGGCGACGACGATTGGGGCCGTCATTGTGGCCGATTTCGGGGCCTGCGCGGCAGGCGGCGACCGCCGCGGTGATGGCGGGGAGCCTCCGGGGTGGCGACGACGCCGTGCGTGGGCGGGCCGGTTCGAGGCGTGCCGGCGTGACCCGGCCTCAGGCCATCGCCTGCGTGTGTCGGCAGTAGTCGAGGAATTCCTGCTCCGACGACGGGCGCAGGAACAGGTAACCCTGGTAACCGTTGCAACGCAGGCGCGACAGGAAATTGTACTGCTCGCGCGTCTCGACCCCCTCGGCGATGGTCTGCAACCGCAGGTGCTGGCTCATGGCGACGATGGTCTGGCAGATCACCTCGTCGTTGTTGTCGCGGCCGATGTCGGCAATGAAGGAGCGGTCGATCTTGAGCTGGTCGATGGGCAGGCGCTTGAGGTAGGACAGCGAGGAATAGCCGATACCGAAGTCGTCGATGGCGAAACGGATGCCGACCCGGCGCAGGCGCTCCATGATCTCGATGGTGGCCTCGACGTCCTCGACCACCGTGCTCTCGGTGATCTCGAACACGATGCGGTGCGGCGGGATGCGGTGCAACACCAGCAGGCGTTCGACGTCGGCGACGAAATCGTCCGAGCGGAACTGTCGCGAACTGACGTTGATGGCCAGTTCGTCGAGGTCGATGCTGCCGTCGTCGGTCCAGCGCCGGAAGCTGTCGAAGGCGGCATCGAGTACCCAGCGCCCGATGTCGACGATGAGGCCGCGTTCCTCGGCGATGGGGATGAACTCGCCGGGCGGGATCATGCCGCGCTCGGGATGTCGCCAGCGCAGCAGGACCTCGGCGCCGGTGACTTCGCCGACGCGGTCGACCTGCGGCTGGAAGGCGAGTTCGAACTCGCGCCGCACGATCGCACGGCGCAGGTCGCCCTCGATGCGCAGGCGCGCCTGCGCCGCCTCTTCCATCTCGCGGCGGAAGAAGCGGGTGACGTTCCGCCCGGCCGCCTTGCCGTTGTACATGGCGGTGTCGGCTTCCTTGAGCACGTCGTCGACGCTCTTGTTGCCCTCGGGAAACAGCGAGATACCGATGGTCGGCGTGATGTGGAACTGGTGGTGATCGAACTGGAACGGCTGGCCGAGCGAGCTGTGGATCTTCTCGGCCACGGTCTGCGCCTGGCGCGCACAGGCCTCGAGGTCGGCCGCTACTTCCGGTAACAAGACGACGAACTCGTCGCCGCCCAGGCGTGCCACCGTGTCTTCCTGGCGGGTGACGTTGCGCAGGCGCTCGGCGACGGCCTGCAGCAACGAATCACCGACCGAGTGGCCGAGGGTGTCGTTGATCTGCTTGAACTGGTCGAGGTCGATGAACAACAGCGCGCCCATGCGCAGGTGGCGCGCCGCCGCGGCCAGGCTGGTCTCGAGCCGTTCGGCGAAATAGCGTCGGTTGGGCAGGTTGGTCAGGGGATCGAAACGCGCCAGGTGGCGGGCGGCGTCCTCGGCACGTTTGCGCGTGGTGATGTCGTGGATGGCGCCGAGGATGCCGATGATGTGACCGTCGGCATCGCGCATGGCGACCTTGGTCGTCTCGTACCAGCCGGGTTCGCGCCCCGGGCGCCGGATCTCGTTCTCGAAGCGTTGCTGGCGGACTTCGCCGTCGAGCAGGCGGCGGTCGGCTTCGTGGAACTGGCGGGCGTGTTCGGCCCACCACAGGTCGTCATCGGTGCGGCCGACCAGGTCCTGCGGATCGGCCACGCCGGCGAGATCGGCGAAACGCTGGTTGCAGCCGCCGTAGCGGAACTCGAGGTCCTGCCAGAAGATCGCCTGCGGCACGGTATCGATGACGAGGCCGAGGAACTGCTGGGCCTGTTCCGACGTCGCCTGTGCCGTCTTCAGGGCGGAGATGTCGGTGACCGTGCCGATCAGCCGGGTCACGCGTTGCGCCGCATCGCGTTCGGCGGCACGCGCGCGCACCAGCATCCAGCAATAGCTGTCGGCGGACACGCGTAGGCGCGCTTCGTACTCGTAGAACGTCGTGCGTCCGGTGAGAAACTCGCGCAGTACGCGGCGCATCTGCGGCAGGTCGTCGGGATGATGCAGGGCTTCGATGTCGTGCCCGGTGCGAACGTCGCGGTCGCGGAAGAACGGCCCGATGACGTTCAGCGCATCGCTGCGCGGCGTCCATTCCCATACCCCCTGGCCACCGGCCTCGATGGCCGCGTTGAGGCGCTGTTCACTGGCGGCCAGCTCGGCCAGCGAGAGTTCGCGTTCGAGTTCGCTGGTGATGCGTGCTTCGAGCACGTCGATGACCCGGCGCACGCGGCCGGCGTCGGCGTTGGCCTGCTTGAAGAGCAGCACGAGCAGGCCGAGCGCGTGCCCGTCGGCCGCTGTCAGCTGGCGCCCGGCGTAGCCCGCGATGTCGAGTTCGTGCAGCACGCCGGCGTCCGGAAAGCGCTCGCGGGCGCCGTCGCGGAGAAAGTAGAAGCCGTCTTCCAGGCTGCGCGCGCAAGGGGTCCCGGCGATGCCATAGTCCGATTCGAGTTGGACACCGTCGGCCGGAAAGCGCGCGATGATGTCGAGCTTGGCGCGATTGTCCTGGCAGCGCCCGATGAAGGCGAAGTCGGCACCGGCGAGTTCCGCCGCGGCCCGGGCCAGGTTGTCGAGCAGGCGAGCGCGATCGTGCCCGGTCAGGGCCTCGGCGACGGTGCGCAGCTGCACCTCGCGCGCCTGCTCCTCGGTGACGTCGTCGTAGTAGGCGAGGATGCCGATGGTCTCGCCGCCGGCATCGAGGATGGGCACCTTGGTCGTCTCGGCCCAGAACTCTTCACCGGCGACGGTGCGGAAGGGGCGGCGCACGGTGATGTGGGACTCGCCGCTGTCCAGCAGGCGGCGATCGTCGGCGGCGATCTCGTCGAAGGCGATCGGCCAGGGCACGTCGGCGACCGCCTTGCCGATGAGCCGCTCGGGCGAGTCGAAGCCGGCATCGCGGGCGAAGCGGCGGTTGGCGCCCAGGTAGTGATCGTCCAGGCTCTTCCAGAACACCCGCTGGGGGAAGGCATCGATGACCGTTTCGAGCAGCTTGCGCGATTCCAGCAGGCGGGTTTCGGTCGCCTTCAGCGCGCTGACGTCGACATGGGTGCCGATGACCCGGACGGCGCGGCCGGCGGCGTCGCGTTCGATCACGCGTCCGCGTGAGAGCACCGTGAGGTAGTGACCGTCGGCATGGCGCAGGCGGTGTTCGACCTCGAAAGTGTCGCGCTCGCCGCGCAGCATCGGCACCAGGGCGGCGAAACCACTGGCGACGTCGTCGTGGTGCAGGATGCGCTGGAGGTCGACCCGCAGCGAGGCGATCGCCCCGGGCGGGTAGCCGAACATGGCGTACCACTCGCGCGAGAAATCGAGCCGGTCGTTCTCCGGCCACCATTCGAACAGTCCCTGGCGGCCGTTTTCCAGGGCCAGTTGCAGGCGGCGCTCCTGGGCCTTGAGTGCGCCGATCTCGGTATAGGTGCCGATGATCCGGTGCACGCGGCCGTCGTCGTCGCGTTCGAGCGCGCGACCGCGCAGCAACAGCTCGCCCCAGGTGCCGTCCTGGCGCGCGATGCGCACCTCGCATTCCATCGAGGTCGTGCCACCGCGCAGGTAGGTGATGGCGCATTCGCGCAGGCGTTCGCGATCGTCGGCCGGCAGCAGGTCCATGAAGCGCGCTTGCGACAGCACCGAGGGTACGCGGTAGCGCGCCATGTCCGGACGCCAGTAGTTGTGCTCGGTGATGCGGTGGCGGTCGAGATCCCAGTCCCAGATGCCCTGCTGGCTGCTTTCCAGGGCGAACTCGAGCAGGGCTTCCTGTTCGCGGTAGGCCGATAAATCGACGTTGGTGCCGGCCATGCTCAGCACGCGGCCGTCGAGATCGCGGCCGAGGGCCTGGCCACGGACCAGGAAGTGCAGGTAGTTGCCGTCGAGCGCACGCAGGCGCATCTCGCACTCGAAGAACTCGGTGTCGCCTTTGAGATAGGCGACCAGGGCGTCCCGCGCCTGGCGCCGATCGTGGGGGTGAAGGTAGGGAACGAGCGCGGTGCTCGGGTTCTCGTGGCCGGCGGCCGTATGCAGGGTGCGGCCGACCCAGTAACCGGATTCGCGCACCAGGTCGGTGGTGACGTCCCATTCCCACAACCCGACCTGCCCGCGGATACAGGCCAGGCGCAGCAGGTGACGGCTGTGCGCGAGGTCGGCCTCGAGCCGGCTGAGATCGCGCTGCGGGCGCAGCCCCATGATGCTGCCGCGGGCCGGCGCGTCCAACGGCCAGACCAGCAGCGTGACCCGCAACCCGGGTTCGCTGACGGCGCCGCTGAGCGCGACCGCATACTCGCCGGGACGCGGGTTGCCGGCCTCGTCGGCACTCGGCGGCGCTTCGCTCAGCGCCGGGTCGAAGGTGACGATGTCCGACCACGGGCACGACGCAGCCTGCGCGCTCGAGATGCCGAGCAGCGCGCTGGCGGCGCGGTTCAGGCGCTGCACGCGGCCGTGCCCGTCGAGCAGTAGCACGGCATCGGTGACTGCATCGAATCCGGCGGCGAGCAGATCGTCTGCGGCGTAAACTTCGTCGTCCATGTGCCCAGACCGCTCGGGCCGCTCCCTGTCGAATTGAACCGCTGCGAGATCCTGCACTGTCATGCGCGGCGATCGCTCCGTGTGGCTGGTAACGGCCGCGCGCGGGGCACGGCTGTCCCCTATGGCGGCCTGGCGGCATGACAACTTGAACTGCGAGGGATTATAGGCTGCCCCGGTGCGGCCGGATCAGCGGGCGGGCGCCGGGCCGAATGCACCGGCCGCGCGTCGCGCCGCGATGGCGTCCCGGTCGAGGCCGAGGAGACCGCCGAGTATGGTCTCCGCGTGCTGGTCGAAATGGGGGGGCGGGGTGGGCGTGACGGTGGAGACGGCGTCGCCGCCGAAGGCCAGGGTGCGCACGCCACGCAGCGGGCGCCCGTCCTGTGCGGCCTCGAGCAGCAGGCGGCGCGCGCCTGCTTGTTCGAACACCGCGGCCATGTCGTTGACGAACCCGAACGGCACCTTGGCCGCGATCAGGCGGGCGGCGAGGTCGGCCGAGGCGAGGGTGGCAGCCTGGTCGCGGATCCGCGCGAGCAGCCGGTCGCGGTTGCGCACGCGCAGCTGGCCGGTGGCGTAGGCCGGGTCGTCGGCCAGCTCGGGCAGGCCGAGGGCACAGACCAGTTCGCGGTACTGGCGTTCGGTCGCCGCCGCGATGACCACTTCGCGGCCATCGGCGCAGGCCAGGATGGAACCGTAAGGCACGATGTTGGGATGCTCCGAGCCCATGCGCTGGGGAACCACGCCGCCGACCAGGTAATTGGTCGCCTGGTTGGCCAGCGAGGCGACCCCGGCCTCGATCAGCGAGGTCGTCACCAGCGATCCCCGGCCGCTGCGCTCGCGCTTGAGCAGGGCCAGGAGCAGGCCTTCCTTGAGTTGGTGGGCGAGCAGCAGGTCGATGAGGGCCACCGGCATCTTGGTCGGCGGACCGTCGGGTTCGCCGTTGAGGTAGGTGAAACCGGCCTCGGCCTGCAGGATGGCATCGAAGCCCGGGCGCGGGTCGTCGCCGCCATAGGCGCTGATCTGGCCGTAGATCAGGCGCGGGTTGAGTGCCGACAGGGTCGCGTAATCGAGCCCGAGGCGGGCCTCGTCGCCCGGCTTGAAGCTCACCACGACGATGTCGGCGCGCGCGGCCAGGGCATGGGCGATGTCACGCCCGGCGGCGCAGGTGAAGTCGCAGGCGAGCGATTCCTTGCCCCAGTTGGCACAGGAAAAGTAGCCGGAGATGTCGCTGTCGTCGGCTTCGCCGGCGAGCTTCCAGCCGCGCGTGGCGTCGCCGCGGGTATGCGGATTCTCGAGTTTGATCACCCGCGCACCGAGCTCGGCGAAGGCCATGGTGGTGACCGGACCGGCGAGGATGTTGGCGATTTCGAGAACGATGAAGTTGCGGTCGAACATGGGCGTTGGGTGCTGACGGGCGGGCGGCGAGTGTAGCCCAGGTCGGGGCGCGACTTCCCCGTTGCCGGGCGTGGAGGGACAATCCGCGGATGTCCTCCAGCCTCCTGCACAGCCCGCTCGCCGCCACCCTCGGCATCGTCCATCCGCTGCTGTCGGCACCCATGGCCGGCGTCGCCGGCGGCCGTCTCGCCACGGCGGTCAGCCGCGCCGGCGGGCTCGGCTTCATCGGTGGCGGCTATTGCGACCCGGAATGGATCGGCGCCGAACTCGCCGCCGCCGGTGACGTACCGGTCGGCATCGGTTTCATCGGCTGGCGTCTCGCCGCGCGGCCGACGGTGCTCGATCTCGCCCTCGCGCACGGGGTGCGCGCCGTGCTGCTGTCGTTTGGCGAGGCGGCGCCGTTCGCCCCCGCGATCCGGGCCGCCGGCGCCCGCCTTGTCGTGCAGGTGCAGAGCGTGGCGCAGGCGCGCGCAGCACGCGACGCCGGTGCCGACGTCGTCGTCGCCCAGGGCAGCGAGGCCGGCGGGCACGCCGGCCAGCGCGCCACCCTGCCGCTGGTGCCGGCGGTGGTCGACGCCGTGGCGCCGTTGCCGGTGGTGGCGGCGGGGGGGATTGCCGACGGTCGCGGCCTGGCCGCGGCACTGATGCTCGGCGCCGCCGGCGGCATGCTCGGCAGCCGCTTCTATGCCTGTGCCGAATCGCTCGCCGCGCCCGCCCTGCGCGCCGTGGCGGTGGCGGCCAGCGGCGACGACAGCGTGCGCAGCCCCGCCTTCGATCGACTGCGCGGCTGGGACTGGCCGCCGGGTTACGCCCTGCGCACGCTCGCCAACGCCGTCACGCGCGAGTACGCGGCCGACCCGGCCGCCTTCGAACGGGACATCGACAGTGCACGTATCGACTACGCCAGGGCCGTCGCCACCGCCGATACCGAGCGCGCCGCGGTCATCGTCGGCGAGGCGGCCGACCTCGTCGGCGATTGTCCGCCGGCGGCCGACCTCGTCGTGCGTATCGTGGCCGAGGCCGCGGCCTGCCTGGCGGGTGCCGCCGCGCTGCTGCGCCGCGACGCCTAGAGGGTCAGGGATTCTTCCCAGCTGTTGCCCTTGGTGTCGGTGATCTCGGCGGTCAGGGTGCCCTTGGCGTCGGGATTGACGAAGAAGCGGAAGCTCGGGTCCTCGCTGATCGAGATGCCGGTCTCCGCGGTCATGATGGCCTCGCCGTTCAGCAGCACGCGGATCGAGTTCACGTAGTGCGCCGGGCGCACGGCGTAGATCTTGTAGTCCATCTGCATGCCGGTGAAATTGGGGTGGCGGATGCGCAGCTGGGTCGGCAGGCCGGCGCCATCCTCGACCTTGTCGGTAAGGGTGTGCAACTGGATCTTGCCGAGCCCGGCCATGGCCTGCTTGTAGTCGATGGCGACCGGGATGGCGCAGCCGCCCTGCGCCTTGACGAAGCTCTTGACCATGTGGTGCTCGCCGTTGTTCAGCACGGCGATGGCGCGCACGTCAGTGTAGCGATCGATGCGGATGCGCAGCGCGAGGTCGGCGCGGCCGGCGGCCGGCGTGAAATGGAAGGTGCCGACCTCGGGTTCGGGATTGTGGTCGACGAAGAGGTGGATGGACTCGATGTAGCGCGCCGGCGTCTGCGGGATCTTGGCCGTGATGCGCAGCGGGGTGAAGGCGGCATCCTCGGAGCGGTAGGGCGTGCTCAACTCGATGACCGTGCTGTCCTCGATGATCTCGGTGTCCGGGAAATGGTGCGGCCGCAGCAGGGTCTCCCACACGTCCACGGCGGACTGCTGGGCGGCCGCGGGCAGCGCGCCGAGGAGGGCGAGCAGGATGACGGCGATGCGGAACGGCTGGGACATGGGCGATACCTCCGGCGCGCAGTCTAACAGGCCGGTGGGCACTGCGGCGGTGGACACGGGGGGCGGTGGGCAACGCCTTTCGGCCGGCCTTTCGGCCTGCACGCCGGTGCCGCCACCGCTCGGATCCGCGCCCGGCGACACCACGCCACGCCGGGTGCTCTCGCGGCGCCCGGAACGCCGCCTCCGGGATACCTGGGCCGCGAACGCGTGCCACGGTGCTTGCGACGGTGGCCGGCAGTTGGCCGATCCCCTGGCGCCTCGCCGGCGCTATGCTGGCCGCCTGCCACTTGCGGGGAGGGGACGTCGATGCAGATCCTTGAAGGCCTGGAAGCGCCGTATTACGCGGTCATCTTCAGCGCCCGCGCCAGCGCCGACCAGACCGATTACGAGACCACCATAGGCCGCATGCTCGAACTGGTGGCCGACATGCCGGGTTTCCTCGGTGTCGAGTCGGCCCACGACGAGAGCGGCGAGGTGGTCGTCAGCTACTGGCGCGACGAGGACGCGATCCTGGGCTGGAAACGCCACGTCGAGCATCGTGCCGCCCAGCAACGCGGCCGCGCCCAGTGGTACGACGCCTACGCCGTGCGCGTGGCGCGGGTCGAGCGCAGCTATACCTTTTTCGCCGCGTCGGGCTGAGGGCCGTCAGCGCGGCCGGCGCAGGACCTCGAACAGGGCCGCGATCTCGTCTTCGCCGTGGCCTGCTGCCAGCGCCTTGCGGAACGCCGCCATGACGGTATCGGCCAGGCGCGGCTCGACCTCGTTGTCATGGCTCATGCGCTGAACGTGGCGCATGGCCGCGGTATGCACCTCGTTGGCGCACTCGTTGCCGGCGTAGATCTCGCGCGCAATCATCTCGCGCGCATTGTCGGCGGTGCCGGCGAGCAGCGGCGCGAGGCGCTTGGCGATGAAGAAGTACTCGGTCAGTGGCAGGCTCTCGGATTCGCACAACGCGGCGCCGTGCAGCATCGCCAGGGTCGCGCCGTAGTAATAGCCCAGCGCCGCGCAGTCGAGCGCGGCGGCGGCACCGACCGCCTCGCCGAGGTAGCGGGTGAGGCCGCCCGGCAGGCGCAGGGTGTCGGCATGGCGCTCCCACGGCGCTTCGTCGCCGGCGTAGAACACGATCGCGCCCTCGCTGCCGACGCCGGCGGGATAGGCGAGGATGGCGGCATCGAGGTAGGCCAGCCCGTGCATGTGCGCCCAGGCCGCCATGGTGCGGGCGTCCGAGGGCGAGCCGCTGGTGAACTGCACGAGCAGCTTGCCGGCCAGTTCGGTGTGTGCGGCGACCTCGTCCATGACTTCGAGCCCGGCGCTGTAATCAGACAGGCACAGCACGATGACGTCGCTGGCGGCGCAGGCCGCGGCGGCGTTCAGGCCGATGGCGGCGCGGCCGTCGAAGGCGAAGGCGCGCGCGGGGCTGCGGTTCCACACCGTCAGCGGCACGCCGGCGGCGGCGAAGCAGCCGGCCAGCGCGCTGCCCATGCGGCCGAGGCCGATGACGGTGAGGGTGGGATGGGCCACGCGCGGGCTGCCTGGCGTGGCTTCAGCCGAGGCGTTCGTAGAGCGTCACGACGCAGCAGCCGCCGAGGCCGATGTTGTGCTGCAGCGCGACCTTGGCGCCCTCGACCTGGCGTGGCCCGGCCTCGTCGCGCAGGTGCCAGTTGAGTTCGGCGCACTGCGCGAGCCCGGTGGCGCCGAGCGGATGGCCCTTGGAGATGAGGCCGCCGGACGGGTTGACCACGTACTTGCCGCCGTAGGTGTTGTCGCCGTCCTCGATCATGCGCTCGGCCGTGCCTTCGGCGGTCAGGCCCAGCGCCTCGTAGTTGAGCACCTCGTTGGTCGAGAAGCAGTCGTGCAGCTCGACCACCTTGACGTCCTCGGGACCGATGCCGGCGGCCTCGTAGACCTTTTGCGCCGCGGCTTTCGACATGTCGTAACCGACCGTCGCCATGAGGCTGTCGCCGAAGGTCGAGGCGGTGTCGGTGGTCATGGCCTGGGCGGCGATACGGACCCGGGGCTTGAGGCCGTGACGGCGGGCGAAGTCGTCCGAGCACAGCACCGCGGCGGCCGCGCCGCAGGTCGGTGGGCAGCATTGGAAACGGGTCACCGGATCGCAGATCGAGGCGCTGGCCATGACTTCCTCCAGGCTCAGCGGGTCGCGGAACACGGCGTTCGGGTTGTGCGCGGCGTGTTGGCGGGCCTTGACGGTGATACGGCCGAAGGTTTCCGGCTTGGTGCCGTATTTCTCCATGTACTCGCGCCCGGCGCCGCCGAACAGCAGCGGTGCCATCGGCACCTGGCTGTCGCCGTACTTGGCCAGGGCGCGTTCGACGAACCTGCCGAGCGGGGCGGGGCGGTCGGGGAAGACCACCCCCAGCGCGCCCGGGCTCATCTGCTCGAAGCCGAGCGCAAGCGCGCATTCGACCGCGCCGGACTCGACCGCCTGGCGCGCGAGGTAGAGGGCCGAAGAGCCGGTCGCACAGTTGTTGTTGACGTTGAACACCGGGATGCCGGTCATGCCGAGCTCGTAGACCACGCGCTGGCCGGCGGTGGAATCGCCGTAGACGTAGCCGACGTAGGCCTGCTCGACGCAGTCGTAGCCGATGCCGGCATCGTCGAAGGCGAGGCGCCCGGCGGCGATGCCCATGACGTCGTAGGGATCGGCGTGCTTGGGCGTTTTGAACGGTGTCATGCCGACACCGAGGACATTGACGTTGCGTTGCATGGCGGACTCCGGGCGTGGTCGGACGGGGGAACGAGCGAATTGGTGACAGTATACTTTCGGCGCCTCACCGGGGCGCCGAAAGTATACTGTCACCAATTGCCCGGCCTGCTGCCGCCCCCATTCCACCAGGAGCCTGTCATGACCTCTCCCGCCTGCGGCGTGATGATCTTCGCCACCGACCAGTCCATGCAGCCGGTCGAACTCGCGCGCGAGGTCGAGACGCGCGGGCTCGACTCCCTGTTCGTGCCCGAGCACACCCACATACCGCTCGACACCCATTCGCCGTTCTTTCCCGACGGCAAGGTGCCACCGCCCTACCTGCGCACCTACGATCCCTTCGTCGTGCTCGGCGCCTGCGCCGCGGTCACCGAGCGCATCCGTCTCGGCACCGGGATCTGCCTGGTCTCGCAGCGCCATCCCATCACTCTCGCCAAGGAGGTGGCGACGGTCGACCGGTTGTCCAACGGGCGCTTCATCTTCGGCATCGGCGCAGGCTGGAACAAGCCCGAGATCGAGAACCATGGGGTCGAGTTCGAACAACGCTGGAAGGTCGTGCGCGAACGCATCCTGGCCATGAAGACCATCTGGAGCGAGGACGAACCGGAATTCCACGGCGAGTACGTCGACTTCGCGCCGATGTGGTCGTACCCGAAGCCGGTCCAGCCGGGCGGCCCGCCGATCTGGATCGGCGCCAACTCGAAGTACGTCGCCGACCGCGTCGCCGAGTACGCCGACGGCTGGATCCCGGTCGGCGGTCGCGCCGGCGGCGCCTCGGTGGAACAGTTGCGCGAAGCCTGCGCGAAACGCGGGCGCAAGGCCGAGGACATCACCCTGGCCCTGTTCTACCCGCCGCTGGACGAAGCGACGGTCCGCGAGCAGGTCGCGGCCGGCTACTCGCATCTCATCTTCGGCCTGCCCTCGGCGCCGCGCGACGAGGTCCTGCCGGTGCTCGACCAGGTCGCCGCACTCGCGCGTCGCCTGCGCGACTGAGGGGACGCCGAACCGTGCGCGAGCAGGCCCGGGGCATGGCAGGCGCCGCGCGCGACGCACAGCGCCTGCTCGCGAGGCATGAGCATGGCCGGGCCAGGCGCAACAAGGCCCACGGACGGTCCCGCCACGCGTCGAGAGCTGCCTGAGGTGTCCGACTCCCATCCCTTCGAACGCCTGACGCCGGATTTCATCCTCGCCGCGATCGAGGCCGGCGGGGTCCGCTGTGACGGCCGCCTGCTGGCCCTGAACAGCTACGAGAACCGCGTCTACCAGGTCGGCATCGAGGATGCCGAGCCGCTGGTGGCGAAGTTCTACCGTCCGGGGCGCTGGAGCGAGGCGGCGTTGCACGAGGAACACGATTTCGTCGCCGAACTGGCCGCGCAGGGCCTGCCGGTGGTGGCGCCGCTGGCCGAGCGCGACGGCGGCACGCTGCGCCATTTCGAGGGTTTCCACATCGCGTTGTACCCGCGCCGCGGCGGTCGCGCGCCGGACCTCGACCGTGCCGACAACCTGCGCACCATGGGCCGCTGCCTGGCCCGCCTGCATACCGTCGGCGGCGGGCGGCCGTTCCAGGCGCGTGGCGCCATCACGGTGGCGGACTTCGCCCACGCCAGCATCGCCTTCCTGCAGGACGGCTGGATCCCGGCCGACCTCGTGCCGGCCTACGACAGCATCACGCGCGACCTGCTCGCCCATCTCGAACGCGCGTTCGAGGCCCGTGCCGAGGTGCGCCTGCGCCGCGTGCACGGCGACTGCCACGCCGGCAACGTGCTGTGGCGCGACGACGCCCCGCACTTCGTCGATTTCGACGACGCGCGCATGGCGCCGGCGGTGCAGGACCTGTGGATGCTGCTCTCGGGCAGCCCGGAAGAACAGCGCGCCCAGCTCGATGCGGTGCTCGACGGTTACCAGGAGTTCGCCGATTTCGATTACCGCGAGCTGGCCCTGGTCGAGCCGCTGCGCACCCTGCGCATGCTGCACTACGCGGCGTGGCTGGCACGGCGCTGGGACGACCCGGCCTTCCCCCACGCCTTCCCCTGGTTCAACACCCAGGCCTACTGGGAGCGCCACGTGCTCGAGCTGCGCGAACAGCTCGGTGCGCTGGCCGAACCCTTCGACCTGCCGGGCGGCGATTGAGGTCGGCACGGGTGGCAACGCCCCGCCCAGGCTGGCAGCCGCCCGGGCGCGTCGAACGCCTGGTCGGTGCTGTAGCCCTCGCCGCGGCCGCGGTCGCCCTGGTTGGCCTGGTCGCGATCGGCGTGTGGGGTCCCGTACGCCTGCCGCTCGCGATCTTTGCCACCGGCTGGGCGCTGCTCGGCGGCGCGACCGTGGCCGGCCTGTGCGTGGCCCGTGCGCTGGCCGGCCTGCGCCTGCCGTTGCAGACCTGCGCCCTCGGCTTCCTGCTCGTCGGGCTCGCCTTCGTTCTCGAGGCGGGCGCCGGGCCGCCGTCGCCCTTGCGCCTGGCCGGTACCAGCGTGCTCGCCGGCGGCCTGCTGTGGGGGCTATGGGTGTTGGGTGGACTGCGCCGCTGAGCGGGCGGCGGCGTGCAGGCGGGCGAGCTTGTCGGGATTGCGCACCAGGTAGATGCCGCGCACGGCGTCGGCAGCGCCGCTCAGGACAACCGCCGTTTCGAGCATGGCGCCGCGGTAGACCAGGCAACCCCAGGCGCCGTTGAGCCGCGCCGGTGCCACCCGCACCGCGGCGTCGGCACGCGCGGCGAGGCCGGCGAGGAAGCGCGACACCGCGCGGCGGCCATGCAGCGGACGGCTGGCCGCCGCGGCCTTGCCGCCACCGTCGCTGACCAGTTCGACGTCTTCGCCGAGCAGCGCGGCAACCCGCGTGGCATCCCCGCTGGCCAGGGCGGCGAGGAAGCGGTCGAGCAGGGCACGCCCGGCGCGGCCCGCGGCGGCGTCGTGATCGCGCGCCGCGAGGCGCGCGCGTCCACGACGAAACCACTGGCGGCAGGTCGTCGGTTGCGCCTCGAGGATCGCGCCGATGGCTTCGTAGTCCATGCCGAAGGCCTCGCGCAGCACGAACGTGGCGCGCTCGGTCGGCGGGAGTGCCTCGAGCAGGGCGAGCAGGCCAATCGACAAGGTCTCGGCCAGCGCCGCGTGGTCGGCGGCATCGGCGCCGTCGTCGGCGGCGGGCTCGAGCAGCGGCTCGGGCAGCCAGGGGCCGGTGTAGTCCACCCGCTCGCGCCGGCGGCGGCGCAGCAGGTCGATGCTGAGGTGGGTGACGACGCGCGCGAGCCAGGCGCGTGGCTGGGCGAGATCGGCCGGCCTGTCGCCCTGCCAGCGCAGCCAGGCGTCCTGCACCACGTCCTCGGCGTCGCTGACGCTGCCGAGCATGCGGTAGGCGATGCCGAAGAGGAAGGCGCGCTGGGCTTCGAAGACGTCGGTAGTGGCTGTCATGATCGGGATCCCGGGCTACACGGGGTGAAGACGCGCAGCGCCCGCGGCGCGTGACAGGCGCGGCCCGGGACTTGTCGGCGACGGTCCGAACGTTCAGGCTCGACGGCCATGGACACCCTCACCTCGGCGTTGCGCAGGCTGTTCGGCCACGAGTCCGCGCCCGGCATCGCGCTGATGCTGGCAGCACTGGCCGCGCTCGTCATCAGCAACACGCCGCTGGCGCCTTACTACGAACACCTGCTGGAAACCCACTTCGCGGTACTGGTCGACGGGAAGGGCGTCGACAAGCCGCTGCTGCTGTGGATCAACGACGGCCTGATGGCGGTGTTCTTCTTCCTCATCGGTCTCGAGTTGAAGCGCGAGGTGCTCGAGGGCGACCTCGCCGAGCCCAGCCAGATCGTGTTGCCGGCGATCGGCGCGGCGGGCGGATTCGTGGTGCCGGTACTGGTGTTCCTCGCCTTCAACCACGACGACGCCATGGCGGCGCAGGCCTGGGCCGTGCCGGCGGCGACCGACATCGCCTTCGCCCTCGGCGTGCTCGCCATGCTGGGGCCGCGGGTGCCGCTGTCGCTGCGCCTGTTCCTCACGTCGCTGGCCATCTTCGACGATCTCGCCGCCATCATCGTCATTGCCCTGTTCTACACCGACGACCTCTCCCTGCTCGCCCTCGCGCTCGCGGCGGGCGGCGCCGGGATCTTGATCGCGCTGAACCGCGGCGGTGTGCGCAGCATCATCCCCTATGCGCTGGTCGGCCTGTTCATCTGGGTGGCAGTGCTGAAGTCGGGGGTGCACGCGACCCTGGCCGGGGTCGTCGTCGCGCTGACCATTCCCATCGCCCGTGACGAGGCCGACTATTCCCCGCTCGACTGGCTCGAACACGCCCTGCACCCCTGGGTGTCCTGGGGCGTGTTGCCGCTGTTCGCCTTCGCCAATGCCGGCGTCCCCGTGCTCGGGCTGACCGCCAGCATGTTCCTCGCCGGCCTGCCGCTCGGCATCGCGCTGGGGCTGTTCGTGGGCAAGCAGCTCGGCGTGTTCGTGGCCTGCGCGCTGGCGATCCGTGCCGGCATCGCGCGCCTGCCCGAAGGTGCCGGCTGGGCCGCCTTCCACGGCGTGTGCGTGCTCGCCGGGGTTGGTTTCACGATGAGCCTGTTCATCGGCGGGCTGGCTTTCGAGCGCGGCGAGTTCAACCACCTCGCGGCGACGCGCATCGGCGTGCTCACCGGCTCGCTGGCCTCGGCGCTGCTGGGTGCGGCCTTGCTGCGGCGGGCGACGCGCGAGCCGCGCCGGGAGTGAACACGGCACGCGGGCGCACGGCGGCCGCCAAATCTGCGAAGATGCGCCCTCCCGGGGCACGGACACTGTGCAAAGGCGCCGGCGCGGCTCGCGCAGGCCTTTTTGCAGAGTTTCCCGACGAACAGAGGAGGACCCATGCTGCCGGTAGGTTATTTCCCGTGCACCCAGGACCCGCCCGACGGGCGCAACGTGGCCGGGCTCATCGACGAGCTCATCGAACAGGCCCAGACCTGCGAGGCGGTCGGTTTCGACGGCTTCTTCTTCACCGAGCATCACCAGCAGGAAGACGCCTACCTGCCCGCGCCGGTCCTGATGGCCGGTCTCATCGGCATGAAGACCACCCGCATCAAGGTCGGCACCTGCGTGCTGCTGGCGCCGCTCTACCATCCCATCCGCCTCGCCGAGGACATCGCGGTGGTCGACCAGGCGACGCGAGGGCGCATGATCTCGGCCTTGGGCATCGCCTACCAGCCGCATGATTTCGACGCCTTCGGCGTGCCCATCAAGCAGCGCGCACGTCGTACCGAGGAATGCGTCGAGATCCTGCGCGAGGCCTGGACCGGGCAGCCGTTCAGCTATCCCAGCCGCTATCACACCATCGAGGACGTGCGCGTCACCCCGGTGCCCTACCAGGATGGCGGGCCGCCGATCTGGCTGGCCGGCTGGGTGCCGGCCGGGCTCGAGCGCGCCGGGCGCATGGGTGACGGCTGGATCGCCGATCCCATCCAGTCGCTGCCGGTGATCAAGGATTACGCGAACCAGTACCGCGCGGAGGCGAAGAAGCACGGCCGCAAACCCTACGTGGTGCTGATGCGCGACTGCGTGATCGGCGATTCCTGGGCGGCCTGCGTGGCCAAGAGCGGGCCGACCATGGTCACTCATCGCTGGTATCACCATTACGGCGCCTACGTGCACGACGACTACATCAAGGACGTCAAGGATTCCGAGCAGCTCACGTTCGAGATCTGCGCGCGCGACCGTCTCATCGCCGGCACACCCGCGCAATGTCTCGACCAGCTGCAGATGTGGCGCGACGAAATCCAGCCCGATTACGTCATGCTGCGCATGCGCCAGCCGGGCGGCCCGCCGCAGGCGGAGGCGCTGGCCGACATCCGCCTGTTCGGCGAGCACGTGATCCCCTCGCTGTAGCCCGCGCCATGGCCCTCGCGGCACCGGAGCTGTTGCCCGCCGCGCTGCGCGCGACGGCGATCGTGGTACTCGCCGTCGGCGTGCACGTCGTGGTGCGGCGCGGCGTGCGCCGGCTGCGCGGCGAGGGACGGCTGAGCGAGAACGCCGGCTTCATCGCCCGTGCGCTGAGCAAGTGGGGCCTGACGGTCGTCGTGCTGCTCAGCGTGATGCAGCAGTTCGGCGTCTCCGTGCACACCCTGTGGACGGCGCTGTCGGCGGTGTTCGTCATGGTCGCGGTCGGCTTCGTCGCCATGTGGAGCGTGCTGTCGAACATGCTCTGCGCGTTGTTCCTGGTGGTGTTCGCACCGTTCCGCATCGGCGATCGCATCGAGATCATCGAGGTCACTGCCAAGGAGGCCGACAAGCGCGGGTTGCGCGGCAAGGTCACCGGCATGGACCTCATCTACACCACGCTCCTCGACGAGGACGATCGGAGTACCATCCGGGTTCCCAACAACCTGCTTTTCCAGCGCGCCATTCGCACGGTCAGCGGCGCCGACACGCGCAGCCTGGGCTCCGACCTGTTCGACCAACGTGGCGTGCGCGCGGGCGAGCCGGAGTCGAGCGGCACGCGCGACGGCGGCGCGTCCTGAACGGAGGAAGACATGGCCTATTTCACCGACAACTCCCTGTCCATCGGCAATACGCCGCTGGTGCGGCTGAACCGCATCGTCGATCCGGCCCGCGCCACCGTGCTGGCCAAGATCGAGGGACGCAACCCGGCTTACTCGGTGAAATGCCGCATCGGCGCGGCGATGATCTGGGATGCCGAGGATCGCGGCCTGCTCGGGCCCGGCGTCGAGGTGGTCGAACCGACCAGCGGCAACACCGGCATCGCGCTGGCCTACGTGTGCGCGGCGCGCGGTTACAAGTTGACCCTGACCATGCCCGACTCGATGAGCCTCGAGCGGCGCAAGGTGCTCAAGGCCTTCGGCGCCAACCTGGTCCTCACCGAAGGCGCCAAGGGCATGAAGGGGGCGATTGCCAAGGCCGAGGAAATCGTCGCCAGCGCACCCGGACGCTACTACATGCCGCAACAATTCGAGAACCCGGCCAATCCCGCCATCCACGAGAAGACCACCGGCCCCGAGATCTGGCAGCAGACCGAGGGCCGTATCGACGCCCTGGTCGCCGGGGTCGGCACCGGCGGCACCATCACCGGCATCTCGCGCTACATCAAGCGCACCTGCGGTCACCCGCTGGTCAGCGTCGCCGTCGAGCCGACCGCCAGCCCGGTCATCAGCCAGACCCTGGCCGGCGACGCGGTCAAGCCGGCGCCGCACAAGATCCAGGGCATCGGCGCCGGCTTCGTCCCCGGCGCGCTCGACCTCGACGTCGTCGACCGCGTCGAGCAGGTCAGCAACGAGGACGCCGTGGCCATGGCGCGGCGGCTGGCGACCGAGGAGGGCATCCTCTCCGGTATCTCCTGCGGCGCCGCCACCGTGGTCGCCGCGCGCCTCGCCGCCGAACCCGCGTTCGCCGGCAAGACCATCGTGGTGGTGCTGCCGGATGGCGGTGAGCGCTATCTCTCCAGCGTGTTGTTCGAGGACATCGAGGCCTGAGTCGCCTGCCGGCGCAGGATGGCCAGCGCCCGCTCGAGCGTGGCCGACGGCGCGTCGTCGGTGTAGACGGCATGGGCCGGCAGGGCGAAAGTCGGTGCCGCCGGCAGGGGGTGTAAGCGACCGGCCGCGAGGTCGGCCTGGATCAGG
Source organism: Gammaproteobacteria bacterium (assembly GCA_024235015.1). Taxonomy (GTDB): domain Bacteria; phylum Pseudomonadota; class Gammaproteobacteria; genus JACKNG01. The sequence goes on along the minus strand of JACKNG010000001.1, from coordinate 447,163 downwards.
CGGTGCGGGAAGTAGCCGCTGCCGCCGTGGCGCAGGATGTGCTGCAGGCCGAGCCAGCCGATGTTGACGGTGATGCCGGCACCGTCATAGTCGGGAAAGCACGACTGGTGGCGGGCGAGGAATTCCGGTCCCCAGTCGACGTAGACGTAGTCCGGCCCCGGCAGCGCCCCCGCCGCGGGCGCCGTCGTGACCAGCACCAGGGTGTCCTCGAACAGCCGTTCGACGGTGAGGCCGGGACGGTACTGCGGGGTATACATGACACCGAGGTCGACGCGGCCCTCGACCAGGCCCTGCATCAATTCGTCCTCGAAGCCGACCTCCGCGCGCACCGCGACCGCCGGCACCGCCCGGCGCAATGCCGGCAGCCACTCGACCATGAAGGCTTCCCACAGTCCGAAGCGCGCGCCGACGACGATCTCGTCGACGCAGGCGCCGGTCACGCCGAGCGCCTGGCGCGCCCGCGACACGCAGCGCACGAGGTCGACGGCATGACGCTGGAAGCGGCGGCCCTCGGTGGTCAGGCGGGTTCCGCCGCGGTTGCGGATGAACAGGGTGCAGCCGAGTTCGCGCTCGAGCCCCTGGATGCGCGCGCTGACCGTCGACTGGGTGACGTGGAGATGGTCGGCAGCGCGGGCAAAGCTGCCGCGCTCGATCACGGCGAGGAAGGTACGGGCCAGTTCGGTGTCCATGGCCGGGCCATGTTAAATCGAAAATATCGATTTCAAACGGCAATAAAATTCGTTTGAACGATTCCAGGAGGCGCCCTAGGCTGCGTGGCACTGTTTCGACGCGGCGTCCGGGAGCCCACCATCATGTTCAACCAGCCCCTTGGCCTGCCCGCGGCACCGGCCGCGGACGCCGACTGGTCGCAGGTGCGGGCGTGGCGCCGGCGTACGCGGGCGCTGTTGCAGGGCTGGCGCGCCGCGCTGGCCGCGGACTACGTCGAACGCGTCGGGCGCTTCGTACGCGCCGTGGTCGAGCACCAATTGACGGAAATCGACGGGGCCTGCATCGCGCTCTACTGGCCGTTCCGTGGCGAGATCGATCTGCGCCCGCTGGCCGGGGTCCTCGCCGAGCGCGCGCGGGACTTCGCCCTGCCGGTGGTCGCGAACCGCGGCCAGCCGCTCGAGTTCCGGCGCTGGTGGCCGGGCATGCGTCTCGCGCGCGGCGTGTGGGACATCCCGGTGCCGGCCGACGGCGCGGTCGTCGTGCCGGATGTCCTGCTGGTACCTCTGCTCGGTTACGACGCCGCCGGCTACCGGCTCGGTTACGGCGGCGGCTACTACGACCGCACGCTGGCCGGACCACGGCGACCGGCGCTCGCCGTCGGCATCGGCTATGCCGGCGCGCGCCTCGAAACCATTCGTCCGCAGCCCCACGACGTGCCCATGGACCTGCTGCTGACCGACGACGCGCTCGTGCGTTACGCCGGCCGCGGCCCGCTGCGCGCGGCCGCGGTGGTCGAACGCTGGTCGCCGGCAGCGGTGCCGGGGCCATGAGCGGTGACGACCGCGCCGGCCGCGCGGCTTCGCCGCCGTGCGGCCTCGCCGATGCCCCGGCCGCCTGGTCCGGCTTCGCCGACCGGGCCGAGATCCGCGTCCTGCTCGCCGAGTTGCTGGCGGCCGAGCGTGCCGGCGCTGCCGCGCTCTACCGCTTGTGCCTGCCGCAGTGCCCGCCGGCCGACCGTGCCACGCTGGTCGAACTCGCCCGCGACGAGGCGCGCTGCGCGGCCATGCTGGTGCGCCAGTCGCGCCGCTACGGTGGCGATGTGCGGGTGCCGCGCGGGGCTTTCTACGAGCGCATGGCCGCGCTGGAGGACTATGCCGGCCGCATCGCCCTGCTCGAGCGCGGCCAGGCCTGGGTGGCGCGCCGTCTCGCCGCCGCCCTGCCGCGCATCGGCGACGGCGTCCTGCGCCGGGACCTCGCCTGGATGCACGACCTGCACGAACTCAACATCACCCGCGGGCGCCTCCTCGCCGGGCCGTGATGCGACCGCCGGTCAGGCCGCGGCATCCCCCGCGGCGGTGAAATCGAGGCGCCGCAGCAACAACAACAGCACCACCGCGCCGACGAGGAAATGCACGCTGCCGAACAGCCACAGTGCGAACGGCAACGACAGGTAATAGCCGCGCATGCCGAGGGTGAAGGCGTTGGCCAGGCGATGCAGGTGAGCGAGGGTGTCGGCATGGATGGCCTCGTCCACCACCGCCGCTTCGAAGCCGAGATGATTGAGCACGCGCAGGGTCTGCGCGAAACAGAAGAACGCGACGAAGAACAGGCCGGCCAGGAGCAGCAGCTTGGTCTCGGCGAGGTCGGCGCGCAGGATCGCGCTGCTGGCACCCACGCCGGGCTGGTTGACGAAGATGAAGTGCACGATGCCGATCGCGATCAGCATCGCGGTGGAGGCGAGGAAGGTCGCCGTCATGGTCCAGTTGCGCAGCGTCTGCACCGCGAGGAGGTCGGCGCGACGGCTCATGATCTCGCGCAGCCAGGCCTCGCGGATGGCGCGGTTGCGCCCGATGATGGTGCGTCCGGGCGCGCGCCTCGCGACCAGGACGAGGTAGCCGTGATAGGCGACGAGCAGGGTGAGCGCGGTGGCATCGGCGAGCATCGACCAGGTGGGGGCGATTGGAGGCACGACAACGATCCCGGGCGGAAAGGGCGAGAGGATAGCCCATCGCCCTGTACTCGGTCCCCTGTCGGTGAGGTCCCGGCAGCGGCGCGGCCGTTTTCGCCGGGCGTCCGCACCGGGCCGCGTTCAGCCGGGCGGTGCGAGGCCCGCGTTGCGCCCGCGCCACGCGAACAGGCCGGCCAGGCCCGCGCCGAGCAGCCCGGCGGCGGCGGGCAGCGGCACGGGCGCGTAGACCATGTCGTCCAACTGGTAGTTCTGCTGGTGCGTGCCGAGTCCTCCGACCAGCCTGAGCGATGACATCGGCGCGGACGCTACGAAGCCCCAGAACTCGCCGTCGTAGCTGTTGGGAATGCTGCCGACGAAGGTCGTCGTGTCGGCATAGACCAGCAAGCTGTTACCCGAACCACCCGGGCCGCCCAGCGTCCAGGTGCCGCCAAAGGCGACGATGTCCGGTGCGAAGTGCCACGTGGTGGCCGGGAGGTTGCCGCTGGTCGAGGCCAGGACGTCCTGGTAGAGCTCGAGCGCGGGATTGACGTGGCCCGATTCCGCGGAGACGAACGTCACCCCGCTGTTCAGGACCGCATCGGCGAAATCCTCGGTGAGAACGGCGCCGGCGACGGCGCTCTCCCAGGCCGCCCGGTCGACGTAGACGGTGGTTGCGGCGCCGGCCGGTGCGGCCCATGACAGGATCGCCGCGAGCGCCAGCCATGCCGATGAACGTTGTTGCATGATGGCTCCCGTTTGCGCAGTGCCTGCATACCCGATGGCGCGTCCCGCTGGTCGCGGCGGCGTCGCCGGGGCGCACCGAAGCTGGCACAGGACCGGGGCGCGTTCCAGCGCCGGCCGTCGCCGATCTGATCCGGCGCAGGTGGCGCGCGGCGCCTGCCGCGGCGCGCGGTGGGCCGGCGGTCGCACCGGCGCCGGGCGCGAACCTGATCGACATCAAGCGCGTGGCCCGGCATTACCCAACACTGACTTCTTCACAACGCGAGGGAGGGGAGGTCATGGCCGTGCAAGGTTCGTCGCTGCCATCGCCTGGGGTACCCCGGGAGGTCGATGCCGTGGTCGTCGGCGCCGGTTTCGCCGGGCTCTACATGCTGCTGTTGCTGCGCGACGAGCTGCAGCTCGACGTGGTCGGGCTGGAAGCCGCCAGCGGGGTCGGCGGGGTGTGGTACTGGAACCGCTACCCGGGCGCACGTTGTGACATCGCCAGCTGTGACTATTCCTACTCGTTCTCCGCGGCGCTGCAGCAGGAATGGCGCTGGCCGGAGAAGTACCCGGCGCAGCCCGACATCCTCGCCTACCTCGAGCACGTGGCCAGCCGCTTCGATCTCGCGCGAAGTTTCCGCTTCGACGCTCGTGTCGACGAGGCGAGCTTCGACGAGTCCGCGCAGCGCTGGATCATCCGTACCGCCGACGGCTCGAGCTACCGTGCGAAGTACTTCATCCCGGCCACCGGGGTGCTGTCCGAGGGCAACGTGCCGCGCATTCCCGGGCACGAGCACTTCGACGGCCGCAGCTGCTTCACCGGCCGTTAGCCGCGGGACGGCGTCGATTTCAGCGGCAAGCGCGTCGGCATCATCGGCACCGGGGCGACCGCGGTGCAGGCCATTCCGGTCATCGCCGAACAGGCCGCCCACCTGACGGTCTTCCAGCGCACGCCGTACTTCGCCGTGCCCCTGCAGAACAAGCCGCTCAGCGACGCCGAGGACCGCGAGATCAAGGCCCACTACGCCGAGCTGCGGGCCAGCGCCCGTGCCCACTACGGCGGCGTCAACATTCTCGAGGCGCGCCCCCATGCGATGGCCGATACGCCGGAAGCGCGGCGCGCCCATTACCAGAGCCGCTACGATGCCGGTGGTTTCAACGTCTGGTGCGGCAGCTATGGCGACATCTTCCACGATGCCGAGGCCAACGAAACGGCCGCCGAGTTCGTGCGCGAGAAGATCCGCGAGCGGGTCCGCGATCCGAAGATTGCCGAAATGCTGTGTCCGCGTCCCGGGGTCACCTACGGTACCAAGCGGCAGCCCTGCGAGTCGGGCTACTTCGAAACCTACAACCGCGACAACGTCACCCTGGTCGACATCCATGCCGCGCCCATCGCGGCGATCACCCCGCGCGGAGTCAGGACCAGCGACGCCGAGTACGCGCTCGACTACCTCATCTACGCGACCGGTTTCGATGCCTTCACCGCGGCCTTGTTCAAGATGAACGTCAGCGGGCGTGGCGGGCGCAGCTTGAACGAACACTGGGCGGCGGGGCCGCGTACCTACCTCGGCCTGTGCACCGCCGGCTTCCCCAACCTGTTCAACATCACCGGGCCGCAGAGCCCCTCGGTGTTCTACAACTTCCCGCCCGGCATCGAGATGCATTGCGAGTGGATCGCGGCCTGCATCGAATACATGGAAGCGCGCGGCCTGGGTACGATCGACGCCGACCCGGCGAGCGAGGAGGACTGGTTGAAACACATCGTCGAACTTGCCGACCGCAGCCTCATGCCCAAGGCCAGCTCCTGGTACATGGGCGACAGCATTCCGGGCAAGCCACGCGTGTTCATGTTCTACCTCGGTGGCGGCAAGCGTTACCGCGAGCTGATCGAGCGCGAGGCCGCGGCGGGCTACCCCGGGTTCCGTTTCGCCGCGGCACGCGCCGAACCTGTACCGGCGGTGTCCTGAGGCCGGCCCGGGGCAGGCCGGCGGGCCGCGCGTGCCGCGTCGCGCGCGGCGGGCGTTTCAGAAGCGTTCGGCCAGCGCAAAAAGAAAGCCCCGGCACGAGCCGGGGCAAATCGCCTTGGGAGGGGCGGGAGACATCCGTGTGAAGGGAGGGAGACAATCGGTGGTTGACGACCTCGCTCAGGCCGGCTTGAAGGTGGTGAAGAACTGGTCCTCGCCGCGACGCACCAGGACCATGATGGGGCGGTCGGCGGCCTTGGCCTCGGCCAGCTCGCGGCTGGCGTCGTCGACGTCCTTCACGTTCTTCTGGTTGACCTGCACGATGACGTCACCGGGGCGGACACCGGACTCGGCGGCCGGCCCGTTGTTCTTGACGCCGACGACGAAGGCACCCTGCACGTCGGGGCCGAGGTCGAGCTGTTCACGGGCCTCGGGCGGGACCGGGCCGAGGGCCAGACCGAGACCGAGATCGTCGGGATTGGCCTGCTCGTCGCCGTGCGCCGCGTAGGCCAGCTTCTGTGCTTCGGCGTTGCGATCGATGACCGCGGCCAGGCGGCGCTCCTCGCCGCGGCGCATGACCTCGATGCTCACCTTGGAGCCCGGCTCGGTGCTGGCGACGACGCGGCTGAGATCACGCGGTTCGGTGATGTCGGTCTCGTTGAAGCGCAGGATGACGTCGCCGGGCTGCACACCGGCCAGCGCGGCCGGGCTCTTGGGCACCACCGAGGCGACCAGCGCGCCGGTCGGCTTGTTGAGGTTGAGGGCCTCGGCGACGTCCGGGTTGACCCCCTGGATCTGCACCCCGAGCCAGCCGCGGGTGACACTGCCCTTGTCCTTCAGCTCGGCGACGATGCGCTGGGCATCCTGGGCCGGGATGGCGAAGCCGATGCCGATGTTGCCGCCGTTGGGCGAGAAGATCGCGGTGTTGACCCCGATCACGCGGCCACTGGCATCGACGATGGGGCCGCCCGAGTTACCGCTGTTGATGGGGGCGTCGATCTGCAGGTAGTCGTCGTAGGGGCCGGAGTGGATGTCACGGCCGCGGGCCGAGATGATGCCCGCAGTGGCGCTGCCACCGAAGCCGAACGGGCTGCCGATGGCGACCACCCAGTCACCGACGCGGGCCGCGTCGGAATCGCCGAATTCCAGGTGGGGCAGGTTCTTGCCATCCTTGATCTTGAGCAGGGCGAGGTCGGTCAGGGGGTCGTTGCCGACCAGCTCGGCGTCGAACTCGCGACCGTCATTGAGGGTGATGCCGATGACGTCGGCGCCGTCGATGACGTGGTTGTTGGTCACCACGTAGCCGTCGGCATCGATGATGAAGCCGGAGCCCAGGCCTTCGGCCTTGGTCTCGGGTTCGCCCTGGGGCACGAAGGAGAAGGGTCCGAAGCGGCGCAGGAACTCACCGAAGGGGCCGCCGTCGAAGGGGGCGGCCTGGCCGCCGAGGCGGGCGACGCCGCCGATGGTCTTGGTCACGCTGATCTTGACCACGGCCGGCTGGACTTCGGCAATCACGTCGGCGAACTGCACGCGCTCGAAGGCCGGGCGGGGCGCCGGGGCCTCGACCGCGCCGGCCGGGCTGCTGGTGTTCAGCGCCACCGCGGCGAGGACCAGGGGCAGCGAGGCGAGGGCCACGCGGCCGGGGGTGAGGTTGAGGGCTATGCGGGAGCTGGCTTTCATTGCGGGCATCTCCTGTATGCATCCGAACGTTGGGCACAAGGTAGGGCCTGGTCGCTTACCGCAGCCTTTCCGTCGCATTAATTTTTTGTAATGGTGGGATGGGCGTGGCCGGTGGCCGCGATACTGGGGGCGTAGCCAGAACGACGGAGAGGCGGCGCAACATGCACATCCTGGTGGTAGAAGACGATCGCGACACCCGTGAGTTCGTCCGCGGTGGCCTGGAACAGGCCGGGCACACGGTCGACGTCGCCGACAACGGCCGGGACGGCCTGCTGCTCGCGACCAGCGGCAGCTTCGATCTCGTCGTGCTCGACCGCATGCTGCCCGAGCTCGACGGCCTGACCATCGTGCGCACCTTGCGCGCCTCCGAAGACCGCGTACCGGTGCTGATCCTGAGCGCGCTGGGCGAGGTCGACCAGCGCGTGCAGGGCCTGCGCGCCGGCGGTGACGATTACCTCACCAAGCCGTTCGCCTTCAGCGAGCTCGAGGCGCGCATCGAGGCCCTGGTGCGCCGGACCACCCCGGAAGGGCCGGCCACGGTGCTGCAGGTCGGCGATCTCGAAATGGATCTCATGGCGCGCACGGTGCGCCGCGGCGATACCGAGATCGACCTGCAGCCGCGCGAATTCCGCTTGCTCGAGTACCTCCTGCGCCATGCCGGCCAGGTCGTCACCCGGACCATGTTGCTCGAGCACGTGTGGGACTACCACTTCGATCCGCAGACCAACGTCATCGACGTCCATGTCAGCCGCCTGCGGGCCAAGATCGATCGCAATTTCGACCAGCCGCTGCTGCACACCGTGCGCGGCGCGGGCTATCGGCTCGCCGCCGACGCCGATGCCGCCTAGCCCCGGGCCGCACGCGTGGCCGCGACGCGGGTGCCGCGCGGGGCCGCGCTGATGACCGCGCTCGGCCAGCGCCTCGGCGTCCTGCTGCGCACCACGACCTTCCGCCTCACCCTGTCCTACGTGGTGCTGTTCGGGGTCTCGGTCAGCGTGCTGACCGTGTTCTTCTACTGGTCGACCATCGGCGTGGTCGTGCGCGAGACCGACGCCACCCTGAAGTCGGAGATCACGGGGCTGGCCGAGCAATACCTCGAGCATGGCCTCGACCGCCTGCTCAACGTCATCGCCCACCGCATCCGCACCGACGAGAGCGGCGACATGCTCTATCTCTTCGCCACCCCCGACAATCGCCCCCTGGCCGGCAACCTGACGAGCTGGCCGGAGGTCGAGCCCGATGCCGAGGGCTGGATCGAATTCGTGCACACCCGCGCGGATGGCCGCAGTGTGCCGGCACGGGCGCGCGTGTACCTGCTGCAGGACGGCCTGCACCTGCTAGTCGGGCGCAACATCGCCCAGATCCGCCAGTTGAAGGCCATCTTCAATCACGCGCTGGCGCTCGGTATCGGGGTGGTACTGGTCCTGGCGGCGTGTGGCGGCCTGTTCCTGTCGAGCCGGGTGTTGAACCGCATCGGCGCCTTCACCGGCGTCACCGCCGAGATCATCGACGGCCGGCTCGATCGCCGCGTGACGACGCGCGGCACCGGCGACGAATTCGACGTCCTCGCCGAGCAGCTCAACGTCATGCTCGACCGTCTCGAGGCGCTGGTCGGCACCGTGCGCCACGTCGCGGACAACATCGCCCACGACCTGCGCACGCCGCTGACCCGGCTGCGCAATCGCATCGAGATGGCGGCGCGCGCGGCGCCCGAGGAGCTGCGCGGGGAACTCGAGCTCAGCGTCGAGGATGCCGATGCCCTGCTGGCGACGTTCAGCGCCCTGCTGCGCATCGCGCGCATCGAGTCCGGCAGCTACGACGCCGACTTCGAGACGGTCGCGCTCGACCGCCTGGTCGACGACGCGCTCGAGCTCTACCAGGGCGTGGCCGAGGGCCGCGACATCCGCCTGGTCGCCGATTGCGAGCCGGGCAGCACCGTCGAGGGCGACCGCAACCTGTTGTTCCAGGCCGTCGCCAACCTGCTCGACAACGCGCTCAAGTTCGCCCCCGATGCCAGCACGGTGCACGTCGGCGTCCATCGCGAACCGGGCGCGGTGCGCGTGCAGGTGGCCGATGCCGGCCCCGGCATCCCGGCCGGCGAACGCGAGCGGGTGACGCAGCGTTTCGCGCGCCTCGACCAGAGCCGCAGCCTGCCCGGCAGCGGGCTTGGCCTGAGCCTGGTCAAGGCAGTGAGCGAACTGCACCACGGCTCGCTCGAGTTCGGCGACAACGCGCCCGGCCTGCGGGTCAGCCTGCGCCTGCCGGAACGGGTGGCGCGCTGAGCGGTTTCAGGGCGCGAACGCGGCGCGCCGCCAGTTGTTCCACACGGTGCGGGCGAGGGCGTTGAAGTCGCCCATACGGGCCGCGGTGGCGGTGCGGAAACCGGCCGCCCCATCGGCGCCCAGATGCTGGCGCAGGGCCGCGGCGTAGGCCGGGATCGCGGCCCAGTCGTCGACCGTGCTGGCGATGACCTCGACGTGGAACTGGAAGCCGAAGGCGCGCCGGCCGTAGGCCAGGGCCTGCACCGCGCAGGCCGCCGAGGCGGCCAGCACGGCGCTGCCGGACGGCGGCTCGGCGACTTCCGCGCCGTGCCATTGGAGGCATTCGAAATGGTCCGGCACGCCGTCGAAGAAGGCATGCGCGCGGCCGGCCGCGGTCAGCGCGACGGGCAGGATGCCGACCTCCCCCTGCGACGCCGGCGCCACCCGTCCACCGAGTGCCGCGGCCATCAGTTGGTGACCGAGACAGACCCCGAGGAAGGGGCGTTCGAGGGCGACGATCCAATGCCGGATGAAGGCCTTCTCGGCGGCCAGCCAGGGGTGGATGGCGTCTTCCCACACGTCCATCGGCCCGCCCATCACGATCAGGGCGGCATAGTCGTCGGGTGCGGGCAGGGCTTCGCCGCGGTCGAGCTCGACGGTGTCCCAGGCGGTGTCCTCGGCGCGCATGAAGTCGCGGAAGATGCCGGGGTGCTCGACGTCGACGTGCTGCAGGACGAGGAATTTCACGTGCGGGCCTCCGTGACGCCGAGAAAGCACAGGATCCAGCGCTTGACGGCGTCGTTGTCGTGGGATGTCGCGAGGGATGCCACGGCGCTGTCGCGAACCGGCGGCGGCAGGGTGTCGCGCCGACTGTCGATGAGGGCGCCGAGGTAGTCGGGCGAGAATTCCGGGTGGCCCTGGATGCCCAGCGCGTGCTCGGTATAACGCACCGCGAAGCAGGGGCAGTGCTCGCTGGCCGCCAGCACGCGCGCCGCGGGCGGCAGTCGCGTGACCTGGTCCTGGTGACAGACCGGCACGTGGACGCGGGCCAGCGGCGGCTGCATGAAGGCCTCCGTCGTGGTCACGGTGTAGGCCTTGATGCCCAGCCCCCAGCCCTGCGCGGCCTGGCGGACCTCGCCGCCCAGTGCCTGCGCCAGCACCTGGTGGCCGAAGCAGATGCCGACGAGCGGGCGGCCGGCGGCAACGATGTCGCGCAGGCGCTGTTCGAGCGGCGCGATCCAGGGCCAGGGCTCGTAGGCGCCGTGGCGGCTGCCCGAGACGAGGTAGCCGTCGCAATCCTGCGGATGCGCGGGCAACTGCCCCGCGGTGGCATCGTAGACACGCCAGTCGAGCGCCGCGCCGGTGGTGGCGAAAGCCTGCTCGAACATCGCCGGGTAGTCGCCGAAACGCGCGCCCAGGGCGCCGGTGACGTGATCGCAGAGCAGGAAGCCGAGACGGTAGCGGGTCATGGAGTCGAGGCGACGGTGCACGGATGGGGCACAGTGTAGCGCCACGGCCGTCCTGCCGAGCAGACCCTCGTGCCGGGTTGCCCGGGGTTGTTCGGCGTCGCGCTGAATCACGCATGATCCGGCCGTCGCCATCCGCCCCGCCGCGCGGGTGCCGGCCGCTCGCGGCACGTCTGCGGTGATTCACCAAGGCCCGGGCGCGGCGCTCCGGTTCAGGGTGCCGCCGTGATCCGGTAGGCTAAATAGCCGACCTGCACGAATTCCCGACCATGACCCAGAGCGATGCCAGCGGCGAAACGCTGATCACCCTGCGCAACCTGCGCCCCGACGACCATACCGAACTCGAACGCCTGGAGAACGTGGTCTACCCCGACCTCGGCGGGGCCTGGCCGCGCCGTACCATCGACGGCCTGCTGACGGGTTTCCCCGAGGGCCAGATCTGCATCGAAGACCAGGGCCACATCGTCGCCGCCGCGCTCACCGTGCGCGTCAACTACAACCGCTTTTCCTCGCCGCATCGCTATCGCGACCTGGTCAGCACGGATCTCATCATCCACGACGATCCGGACGGTGATGCCCTCTACGGCATCGACGTCATGGTCGACCCGGAATACCGCGGCTACCGCCTCGGGCGGCGGCTCTACGATGCGCGCAAGGAGCTGTGCTACGAGCTCAACCTGCGCGGCATCCTCGCCGGCGGTCGCATCACCGGCTACGCCGAACACGCCGACACCATGACCCCGGCCGAGTACATCGAGCGGGTGCGACGCCAGGAACTCGACGACCCGGTGCTGAACTTCCAGCTCTCCAACGATTTCCAGGTCAAGCGCATCATGCGCGGCTACCTGCCGGAGGACGAGGCCAGCCGGGGTTACGCGACCCTGCTCGAATGGGACAATTTCTACTACGAACCGGACGAGACCCCGCTGGTCGAGGCGTCCAAGACCGAGGTCCGCGTCGGCGTCGTGCAATGGCTGATGCGCACCATCGGCTCGCTCGACGAATTGCTCTCCCAGGTCGAGTTCTTCGTCGATTCGCTGTCGGACTACCGCGCCGATTTCGTCGTGCTGCCGGAATTCTTCAACATGCCGTTGATGGGGGTCGGGCACCACGACGGCAAGGCGGCCGAGGCCATCCGCCGCCTGGCCGACTACACCCCGGACATCGTCGATGCGCTGCGCGAATTCGCGCTCAGTTACAACGTCAACATCGTCGGCGGTTCGATGCCCCAGCGCGAAGGCGACGACATCTACAACGTCGCTTATCTCTTCCAGCGCAATGGCCGTGTCGACGCGCAGTACAAGCTGCACATCACCCCGGACGAGCGTTCCTACTGGATGATCCGCGGCGGCGACGGCCTGCGTACCTTCGATACCGATGCCGGCCGCGTCGGCATCCTGGTCTGCTACGACGTCGAGTTTCCCGAACTCGCCCGCCTGCAGGCGCTGGCCGGCATGGACATTCTCTTCGTGCCGATCTGGACCGACACTAAGAACGCCTTCCTGCGCGTGCAACGCTGCGCCCAGGCGCGCGCCATCGAGAACGAGTGCTACGTGGTGGTGGCGGGCAGCGTCGGTCACCTGCCGCAGGTCGATCACCTCGACCTGCAGTATGCGCAATCGGCGGTCTACTCGCCGTCCGATTTCGCCTTCCCGCACGATGCCATCATTGCCGAGACCACGCCCAACACCGAACAGCTGCTGGTCGTCGACCTCGACCTCGCCAAGCTGCAGGAGCTGCGCATCGAGGGCTCGGTGATGAATCTCAACGACCGTCGCGGCGACCTGTTCGACCTGCAGTGGCGGGGACGGCGCTGATACGACCGGCGCCAGGCGCGTCGACGGGGACAGTATACTTTTGGCCCGCTCGCCCAAGGGGCGCAAAGCAGGCTGTCCCCCACTTGGAGGCTCGTGATGCAACTCGGATTCCTGGGTACCGGCCGTCTCAGCGTGCCGATGATCGAAAACCTCGTCGCCGACGGTCACGCTGTCACGGCCTGGAACCGGACCGCGGCACGCGCCGCGCCGCTGGCCGCGGCCGGCGTGCGGGTGGTCGAGTCCCCGGCCGCGGTGTGCGCGGCCGGCGGCATGGTGTTGAGTTGTCTCGCCGACGATACTGCGCTGGACGCCGTGTTCGCCGATGGCGCGGTGCTCGCCGCGCTCGGCCCGGGCGGCGTGCACGTTTCGATGAGCACCATCTCGGCCGCCTGTGCCGGCCGCCTCGCGGCAGCCCACGCTGCGGCAGGGGTGGATTACCTCGGCGCGCCGGTCATCGGCCGGCCCGATGCCGTCGCGGGCCGCCTGCAGTCCTACCTCCTGGCCGGCGCCCCGGCGGCCAAGGCGCGCGTCGAACCCGTGCTCGCCGCGCTCGGCCGGCGCGTGTTCGATTTCGGCACCGACCCGGCGGCGGCCAACGTCGCCAAGATCAATTTCAACTTCCTCATCGCCGGCGCGATCGAGGCGATGGCGGAAGCCTTCGCCGTGGTCGAGAAAGCCGGTCTCGATCCGGGCACGTTCTACGAGATGGTGGTGGGCTCCGCCTTCGGCTGCCCGCTGTACCAGAACTACGGCCGCATCCTGGTCGAGCAGGGTTGGGACACGCCGGCCTTCACCCTGGCGCTGGGCCTGAAGGACGTGCGCCTGGCGGCCGAGACCGCGGCCGAGTGTGACGCGCGCATGCGCCTGGGCGAACTGCTCGAGCGACGCTTCGCCGCGGCCGTCGACCACGGCCTGGGAGAGAAGGACTGGACGGCGGTGGCCGTCGACGTACGTGCCGAGGCGGGCCTCGGCGGCGGGCGGGATTGAATTCGACGATTTCCGGGCCGGTGGAGACGGCGGTAGTCGTCGAGGTGGGCGAGATCCCGCGCGACCGCGCCGAGGCCATGGGCGGACGCATTCGGCCGACAGGACACTAAACCGAGCGAGGAGGTTTCATGGCCCAGTTCGATGGATTTCCCGGCGGCTGCCTGAAGTTCCTGCGCGACCTGGCGCAGCACAACGAGCGGCCCTGGTTCAACGACAACAAGCAGCGCTACGAGGACTGCGTGCGCCATCCCGCGCTCGCCTTCATCGCCGACATGGACGCACCACTGAAGAAGTTGTCGCCGAATTTCCTCGCCCTGCCGAAGAAAGTGGGCGGGTCGCTGATGCGGGTCTACCGCGACACCCGCTTCGCCAATGACAAGACACCGTTCAAGACCAACGTCGGCATCCATTTCCGCCACGAGTCGGCCAAGGATGTCCACGCGCCTGGATTCTACGTCCACATCGAGCCCGGCAACTGCTTCCTCGGCGCCGGCATCTGGCACCCGGAGGCCAAGGCCCTGGCCGCGATCCGCGAGTTCATCGCCGACAACCCCAACGCCTGGAAACAAGCCACGCGGGCGGCGGCCTTCAGGACACGCTGGGCACTGGTCGGCGACAGCCTGGTGCGGCCGCCGCGCGGTTTCGACCCCGCGCACGAACTGATCGCCGATCTCAAGCGCAAGGATTTCATCGCCTGCATGAATTTCGACGACGGTGAGATCGAGAAGCCGAAGTTCACGGCGTACGTCGCGCGCCATTTCAAGGACATGGTGCCGCTGGTGAGCTACTTGTGCATGGCGGTGGACGTCGAGTTCTGAGGGCTCGCCCGCGCCCGCCGCCGGTGTCGGACACCGGCGGTCAAGTCCTTGATCCGGGGACGGGACGACGGTGCTCAGACCTCGTCGCGGGCGGTCGCGCCACCCCGCTTGTAGCCGTTGAGCATGGCGCGGACCAGATTCTCGCGGTGCAGGCGGCTCGCGACGACCACGCCGGCGACGTGCAGCCCGACCAGCACCAGGGTGAGGTTTGCCGCGAACTCGTGGACCTCTTCCCAACGATGCTCGGCGCGACGCCGGGCCGTGCGCTCGGCCGCGGACTCGGCCACGCCGGCGGCCCGCGCCGGGGCCAGCGCCGGGGCCAGCGTGGTGGCGAGGGGGCCATGGCCTTCGTAGCCGTAGACCACCACGCCCGTCGCGGTGGTCAGGAGGAGCGTGGCGAGGAGCGCGACCACCATCCAGCCGCCGGCCGGGTTGTGGCCGACGTGGTGTTCGGGCCTGCCGGCCAGGCTCAGCAGGTAGCGCTTGACCGCGCGGGGACCGCGCACGAAGTCGGCGAAGCGCGCGTGGCGCGTGCCGACCAGGCCCCAGCCCAGGCGCGCCAGCACGAGGCCGATGACGGCATAACCGGCCATGCTGTGCACCGTGTCGTTCTCCTCGGCGCTCAGCCAGGCGAGCGTGAATGCGGCGACCAGCGACCAGTGGAAGAAGCGTACGAAGCGATCCCAGACGTAGACTTGCGTGCCCATGGCGGGCCTCCTGCGATGTGACTGACCAGGGGCGAGCATGGTCCGCCCGGCGGCGCCCGGCATCGGGCAGATGTCCGCGGCGGCCGCCCGTGGGACGGATGTACCATCGCCAACTCGTTGATTTGGAGGACAGCGCGATCACCATGCGATTCACCCGCGAACAGGCTTTTCTGCTCGGGCTCGGCGGGATCGCCGCCGGTGCTGCCTACGATCTCTGGAGCGACCTCGGCGGCGGTGCCGGCCAGGGTCACCTCGTCGAGGAAGCCCTGGTGCTCGGCGCGGCCCTCGGCCTGTTCGCCTGGATGGCGTGGGAGATCCGGCGCCGCGGTGAGGCCGTGGCCGGTCTGCGTCGCGAGCTGGCCGAGGCGGCTGCCGTTGCACGAACCGCAGGCGCCGCCGACCAGGCGCTGCGGCGACAGCTCGGCGAATTCATCGCCGCCCAGTTCGCGGCCTGGCAGCTCAGCCCGAGCGAACGGGAGATCGGCTGGCTGCTGCTCAAGGGGCTGTCGCTGAAGGAGATTGCCGGCCTGCGCGAGACGGCGGAGAAGACCGTGCGCCAGCAGGCCTCGGCCATCTACCGCAAGGCCGGGGTCAATGGCCGGCCGGCCTTCGCCGCCTGGTTCATCGAGGATTATCTGTGACGACGGTGTCTGACACCGGCAGCCAGGTCGTTGATATCTGTCGCGGCGGTCGGTGACGTCGGGTGTCACGGCCTGGCCGCGGGTGTGGCAGCAAAGTCGTGCTCAAACCTGCGTCGCACTGGCGCCGCACAACGCAGGTGGGGTGTTCGACCCGTACGTTGCCCTGGCCCGACCGGTCTGGTTCAATGCAAGCCTCAGGCCTCGGACGGGGCCGTGCGTTGCGCCATGGCGTTTTCGCGACTCGTGCGCCCGAGTGGTTTCGGGCGCGACCTGACTCGCGATCCGGAGACTGCGGCGCTCAAGGAGGAACACGCTATGCGCTACGCGAATCGACTCTTTCTGGTCACTGCCATCGTGATGGTCTCGAGTGCGCCTGCCGAGGCTGCTGTCACGCTCTACACGGACCCGCTTGCGTGGGCGAGCGCGGTCGTCGACATCGAGGGTTTGGACACTACGGCGGCGGAAATCGGCCTGTCCGACGAATCGGCCGCGCCTGCGACGACCAACTTCGCGGTCAGTAATGTGCTGACTTTCCAGGCGGCCAATACCGGACTCACCCGGGGCTTTCGCGTGACCGCAACCGAGGCGACGCTGTTCACCTGGTCGGATTGCGAAGCGGCACCCGGCTGTGCGCCCTGGACGAGCTACGAAGACGCGCTGTCGCCCGGGGACATCGGTAACGTGGTGGATGACGATTTCCGACTCGAGTTGCTCGACGGCGCGACCATGTCGGCGTTCGGTGTAGACATTTCGGACAGCGACACCTTCGCCGGTGAGACCCTGGCGCTGTCCCGCGGCGGTTCGGTCATCGAGACGGTGCCGTTGAGCAGCGTGGTCGGGCATGTTTTCGGCATCCGCTTCGTCGGCGTCGTCGCAAGCTTCGACTTCGATAGCGTGTTCTTCGACGAGGACAGCGGAAGCGACGACATCGCGATATCGAATTTCCGCTTTGCGACATCACCGACAGCGGTTCCAGTGCCCCCCGCCGTGCTGTTCCTCGGCAGTGCTCTCATGGTGCTCGCGCGATCGGCTCGACGCAGGACCTGACGGTTTTTCGCGACGCCCCGGGGGCAGCGGCCCGGATGTTCGATCGCATGCCGGTGATTCAGATCACCGGATCGATCGGCGCACGCGTTCCGACCGCCGCCTCGATGACCGACGCCGCTTCCAGGCAGAGATCCTCACGCCAGCGTTCGGCATAGATCTGCACCCCGCTCGGCAGGCCGTCGGTCACGTCCATGGGCAGGGCCACGGCCGGCAGGCCGAGCAGGTTGCCGGGGGTGATGAAGCGCAGGCGGCCGAGGGTGGTGTCGAGACCGCTGACCGGGTCGAGGTCGGCGTCGTGCAGGAACGGCAGGTCGGTCCAGGTTGGCCCGATCACGACTGGCCAGTCGACGAAGAAGGCCGACCACGCCTGGGCCAGGCGGTCGCGTTCGACGAAGCGGCTGCCGCCGGGCAGGGCGGCGGCATCGAAATGGCGGCCGAGGGCCTCGACCGTTGCCACCGCGCCGGCCGACATCACCGTCCGCAGCACGGGCAGCATGTCCTCGATGTCGCGCGCCAGGATCTGCCCCCACACCTCGTTGACCCGCTCGAGTTCGGGTGGCGTGACTTCGTCGACGGTCCAGCCGGCCGCGCGCAGCACCGCGCCGGCGCGCCGGATCGCCGCGACCGTCGCCGGCGGCAGGGTGCAGCCCGGGATGGCCGTGGCGAGTGCCGCGCGGCGCGGCGCCCAGGGCCCCTGCAGGGGAGCGGAGACTGAGAAGGGGTCGCGCGGATGCCAGCCGGCCATGAGCGCGAGGGCGAGGCGGAGATCCGCCACCGAGCGCGCCATCGGCCCTTCGACGGCCATCAATCGAAAGGCGATGCCCATGTTCGGTGCCAGCGACCAGGCCAGCGGGATGCGCCCAGTGGTCGGCTTGAGCGCGGTGATGCCGCAGCAATAGGCCGGGTTGCGCAGCGAACCGCCGATGTCGTTGCCGAGGCCGAGCGGGCTCATGCCGCAGGCCAGCGCGGCGCCTTCGCCGCCGCTGGATCCGCCGCAGGTGCGGGTGAGATCCCAGGGATTGTTGGTACGCCCGCGCAAGGCGTTGTCGGTGGCGATGCGCAGGCCCATCTCCGGCAGGTTGGTGCGGGCAAGCGGGATCGCGCCCGCCGCCTTCAGGCGTTCCACCACCGGGGCGTCGACGGCCGGCAGCGCGGCGGCCATCGCCGTCAGTCCCTGGGTCGTCGCCGAGCCGGTGCAGTCGATGTTCTCCTTGATCGTGAACGGCACGCCGTGCAGCGGGCCGCGTGGTTCGCTGCGATCGGCCTGGTCGGCCGCGGCGCGCGCCGTCTCGGCCAGGGTCACGGTGACGGCATTGACCGGGCCGTTGACCGCCTCGATGCGGGCGAGGTGACAGTCGACGACCTCGCGGCTGGAGACCTCGCGGGCGCGGATCAGCGCCGCGAGTTCATGGGCGGGCTTGCGCCACAGCTCCTGGCTCATCTCGATCTCCCGTGCAGTGGTGTCTGACACCAGCGTGCAAGTAGTTGATGTTTCGTGCCGCGGTGTCTGACACCGCAGGGGGCAGTGCTTGATGCCGTCAAAGGCGCTGGCCGAAGGCCCTGAGGTCGAGCAGGGTCGCGCTGACATGGCCGGCCTTGAGGGTGGCGTCGTCGGTATCCGGGCTCTCGTCGAGCTCGGCCGTGGCCAGGCCGAAGTGGTACTGGTCGCCTTTCTGGCGGAAACAGTCGCGGTAGAAACTGTGGCCGATGCGGGTACGCCGGATATCGGGCAGGGCGGCCGGCGTGTAGGGGAAGTTGACGTTCCAGGTGGTCTGCTGGTCGAGGTGACCCTCGATGAAGTGGTGCCACACCCGCGGCACCAGTTCGCCCACCGCGCGGGTCAGGGTGGCAGTGGTCTCGGGCCGGAAGGCGCGGTGCTCGTTCCAGTAGAGGAAGTCGTCGCGGACGAGTTCCTGCGACAGCGCCAGTCCCGGGATGCCGGCGATGTTGGCTTCGAGGCAGGCGCCGATGGTGCCCGAGGCGAAGACGAAACCGAGGCCGACGTTCTTGCCGATGTTGATGCCGGACACGACGATGTCGGGCGGCGCGTCGAGCAGGTTGTACAGCGCGAGGTTGACGCAGTCGGCCGGGGTGCCGGTGATCGACCAGGCGGGAAAGTCGTGGATGGCGATGCGCTCGGCGTAGAGCGGCCCGTAGCGCGTCATCGACTTGCCCTTCCAGCTCTGCTCGGTGGCCGGCACGGCGACATGCAGGTCGCCGAGCGTGCGCAGGGCGTCGATGGCGAGGTGGAACAGCGGCGAGTCGTGGCTGTCGTCGTTGGTGAGGAGGATACGGGGGCGGGCGGCAGTCACGGTGAGCGTTCTCGCGGTTCGGGCGGCGCCGCACTATCCCAACTCACTAGGGTGGGCGCAAGCGGCCGCGCGGGCCCGGCGGCGCCCATGCCGGCGTTGCCAGCCGAGATGCGGGTAGCGACGCTGCGCATGCCCGCCGTGCGACTGGGCCGGGGTGCCGCCGTCTCCGTTACGGGTGCGGCCCGCTCGCCTGTCCGTTCACGGGGCCCGCCAGCGCGCGAAGCTTGCCGCCTGGCCGTGGAAGCCGCCGGCAGCGTCGACCACGTTCCACACCGTGGTGTCTTCGATGACGAAACGCCGGCCGCTGGCCGAGATGCGCACGCCGGCATAGCCGCTGACGAAACCGTGTTCGCGCACGCCGCGCATGAAGCTCTCCCGTGCGGCCTGGTTGGCGGCCTCCGCCGAGGCACGCGACGGGGTCCGTACGAAGTCGTCCCAGTCGAGCTCGAACAGTTCGAGCGCGGTGCGGTTGCCGTAGTTGAACAGGGGGTCGTCCTCGAGGCCATGCGAGAGCAGGGCGAAGGGCGCTGCGAACACCGCGCGGGCGCGCGCGGCGCCGCTTTCCGGGCCGGGCCACAGGCTCTGCCCGGTCAGGCGCTGGAAGCTGTCGAGCAGGCGATCGACCTGGGGCGCGGCCCAGTCGTTGTCCGCCGCCGGGCGCGGCGGGCGGCCGCTCACAGGCCCTTGGCCGCGGCGCGCTTGAGCGCCAGCGCGATGGTCTCCGGCGTCTGCGCGCCGGTGAAGAGCAGGCGGCCGTTGAAGAGGAAGGCCGGCACCCCGTTGATGCCCATGGCCTGCGCGCTGCGCTCCTCCTGTTCGATGCGGGCGAGGGCGGCGGCATCGTCGAGGGCCTCGCGCACGCGCCCGGCGTCCATGCCGGCGGCGCTGGCGATGCCGAGCAGGGTGTCGACGTCGCCGACGTCGCGGCCGTCGACGAAATAGGCCTGGAACAGGGCATCGACCACGGCATCCTGGCAGCCCGCGGCACCGGCCAGTTCGAGCAGGCGATGGGCGCGGCGGGTGTTGGGGGTGCGTGCGATGCGCTCGATCGCCATCGGCAGGCCGTCGGCGCGCGCATTCGCGGCGACGTTCTCGTAGAGCTGCCGGGCATATTCGAGCGAACCGAATTTCGCCTCGCAGTAGGCGCGGCGATCCATGCCCTCGGCGGGTAGGGTGGGATTGAGTTCGTAGGGCTGCCAGTGGACCTCGAGTGCGAGTTCGCCGTCCAGGGTGGCCAGCGCCTGTTCGAGGCGGCGCTTGCCGATGTAGCACCACGGGCAGACGACGTCGGAGACGATGTCGAGGCGGGCGGCGTAGGGCGGGGTGGCGGCGGTTGCCATGGCGATTCTCCGGCTGGGCTCGCGGCATTGTGCGAAACCGCTTTCGCGATCGTCAACGCGCACGCGCGGGCCATAATGCGGGCCCCGATCAGCGAGGAGCGAGGCATGACCGTCCACCGTATCACCCTGGGCAAGTACGAGTTTGCCATCACCGAGGCGGGGCGCGGCACACCGGTGCTGTTGCTGCACGGCTTCCCGGATTCGGCGCGCCTGTGGCGCCACCAGATCCCGGCGCTGGTGGCCGCCGGGCATCGCGTCATCGCCCCCGACCAGCGTGGCTTCGGCGCCTCGGACAAGCCACAGGAGGTCGCCGCCTACGCCCTGCCCGAAGTCCTCGCCGACGCCCTCGCCGTGCTCGATCACTTCGGTCTCGAGCGGGTGCGCCTGGTCAGTCACGACTGGGGCGCGGCGGTCGGCTGGGCGCTGGCGGCCTGGCACCCGGAGCGGGTCGAACGCCACGTGGCCCTGTCGGTCGGCCACCTGTCGTCGCTGTGGCAGGCCGGCATCGCCCAGCGCCGGCTGGCCTGGTACATGCTGCTGTTCATGCGCCAGGGCCTGGCCGAGGACATCCTCATGCGCCAGGACTGGCAGTTCTTCCGCGATCTCTGGCAGCACCACCCGGAGATGGACACCTGGCTGGCCGACCTCGCGCGGCCGGGGGCGTTGACCGCGGCGCTCAACTGGTACCGCGCCAACGTCGACGTCGAGACCTGGACCGAAGACGGCTGGGTGATGCCGCGCGTGCAGGTGCCGACACTCGGCGTGTGGAGCAGCGGCGACATCTACCTCACCGAGACCCAGATGGTCGGCTCGCAGGCCTGGATGGACGCCGCGTGGCACTACGCCCGCGTCGAGGGCGCGACACACTGGCTGATGCTCGATCGACCGGCCCACGTCACGCGATTGATCCTGGATTTCTTCGCCGCCTGACGGCGCGGCGCCGCCATCGCCGCCAACGACCGATGCAGTTTCACCTGAACGGCTTCACCCCGGGCGATCCCGAGGTGTGCCACGGCAAGGCCCCTGCGCCGCTGCCGCAACGGGTCGACGTGTTGATCGTCGGCGCCGGCCCCACCGGGCTCACCCTCGCCGCGCAACTCGCCGCCTTCCCCGGTATCACCACCTGCGTGGTCGAGCAGAAGCACGGCCCGCTGCTCGTCGGCCAGGCCGACGGCATCGCCTGCCGCACCATGGAGATGTTCCAGGCTTTCGGTTTCGCCGAGCGCGTGGCGCGCGAAGCCTGCTGGGTCAACGAGACCGCCTTCTGGCGGCCGGACCCGGCCGCTCCCGCGCACATCGCCCGTGCCCGGGTCATCCAGGACGTCGAAGACGGCCTGTCGGAGTTTCCCCATGTCGTCCTCAACCAGGCGCGCGTGCACGACTTCTATCTCGACCTCATGCGCCACGCCGCCACGCCCGTCGCGCCGGCGTATTCGCGTCGCCTGCTCGACCTGGTGCGCGACGATGGCGCCGGTGACCACCCGCTGACGGCGCGCTTCGAAGCCAGCGACCCGCGCCTGCCGCAAGGTCTCGAAGCGGTGCGCGCGCGTTACGTCGTCGGCTGCGACGGTGCGCGCAGCGCGGTTCGCCAGGCGCTGGGCCGGGCCCTCGTCGGCGATTCGGCCAACCAGGCCTGGGGCGTGATGGACGTGCTCGCCGTGACCGATTTTCCCGACGTGCGTCGCAAGGCCGTCATCCAGTCGGCGAGCCAGGGCAGCATGCTGATCATCCCGCGCGAAGGCGGCTACATGGTCCGGCTCTACATCGAGCTCGACGCGCTCGCGCCCGACCAGCGCGTGGCCGCGCTGCAGGTCACCCCGGACCACCTCGTCGCCGCTGCACGGCGCATCCTCGCCCCCTACAGCCTGGACGTGAAGCAGGTGGCGTGGTGGTCGGTGTACGAGATCGGCCAGCGCCTGTGCGCGCGTTTCGACGACCGCACGGATGACGACGACGCGCGCGAGCCGCGCATCTTCATCGCCGGCGATGCCTGCCATACCCACAGCCCCAAGGCCGGCCAGGGCATGAACGTGTCCATGCAGGACGCCTTCAACCTGGGCTGGAAACTGGCCGCCGTGCTCATGCGGCGCAGTCCGCCGTCACTGCTCGCGACCTACTCGGCGGAGCGCCGCGCGGTGGCCGGGGAGTTGCTCGATTTCGATCGCCGCTTCGCCGCGCTGTTCAGCGCGCGGCCAGCGGGCGCCAGTGGCGCCGGCGAGGTACCGGCCGCGTTCGAGGACTACTTCGTGCAGCAGGGGCGTTTCACCGCCGGCACCGCGACCCGCTATCCGCCCGCCCTGCTGGTGGGGCCAGGCACGCACCAGCACCTCGCCACGGGCTTCACCGTCGGCATGCGCTTCCACTCGGCGCCGGTGGTGCGCCTGGCGGACGCCAGGCCGTTGCAGCTCGGTCACGTCGTGCGCGCCGACGGCCGCTGGCGGCTGTTCTCCTTCGCCGCGCGTGGCGAGCGCGGGGAGCCGGGCTCGCAGCTCGGTGAATTGCTGGCCTTTCTCGCCGACGCTGCCGCCTCGCCGTTGCGGCGGAATACCCCGGCGGGCGCAGACATCGACGCGGTGATCGAAGTGCTGGCGGTGTTCCAGCAGCCCCACCGCGAGCTGACCGTGACCGACCTGCCCGGGCTGCTCCTGCCGCGCAAGGGCCGCTTCGGCCTGGTCGATTACGAGAAGGCCTACTGTCCGGCCATCGAGGCGGCTGCCGACATCTTCGACCTGCGCGGCGTCGACCGCGAGCAGGGCTGCATGGTGGTGGTGCGCCCCGACCAGTACGTCGCCCACGTGCTGCCGCTGAACGGCCACGCGGAGCTGGCCGCGTTCTTCGCGCGCTGCCTGCGGCCGGCGGCGTGAGCGCCGGCCGCGGCGGCGGTTCAGCGCCGCATGTGCGCGCCGAGGATGACACCGAGAATGCGCGCCGGCTCGTCCCACGGATTGTGCCAGGCGTGCATGGTGCCGCTCTGCACGGCGACGTCACCGGCGGCGAGTTCGGTCTTCGAGCCGTCGTCGAGTTCGAGCACCACGCGCCCGCTGATCACGTAGAGCAAGTCGACGGTGTCGGAGCGATGCATGCCCGGCACGTCCGGGTCCATGGTGTCCATGAGGCCGGGGAATGCGGCATCGATGGCCGCGCGCGTCGCCGCCGGGTCGGGATCGTCCGCGGCCGCGCCACCGTGGCCCTCCGGGCCGACGACGAACTCGATGAAGCGAAAGCCGCCGACCGGCGCGAACCAGGTGCGGAAGTCGGGCAGGCTGCCGTCGTCGGGGTAGTCCATGGGCTGGTCGGAACCCCACAGGGTGGTCAGTTCGACTCCGCTCATGCCGGGGACGGGCCGACCCTGCACGGCGGCATCGCTGGCGATGATCGAACGACCTTCGGCATCGTGGCCGGTGATGACGCGGCGGAAACTGGACATGGTGCTCTCCTCTCTTCTTGCGGGGGCTGGTGGACGGACGATTCTAGGCCAGCCACGGTCCGTCGGTGGCGGGCTCACCAGCCGAGTTCGAGATCCTCGACCCGCCGCACCGGCTGGTCCAGCCATACCGCGCGGACGTTCTGCAGGCGGATGCGCGAGTCGAGTTCGAGCGTGGTGTAGGCGACGTTGCCGGCGCCCGCTGCAACCTCGGTCAGGACCAGCCCGACCTGGCCGTGGTAACTGCGGTAGCCGCTGTGTACGAGTTCGAGGCGGTGGCCATCGGCACTGCTGAGCACGGCGCTCACCGAGGCCGGCGGCAGGGCGGCCATCAGGGTCGCGGCGCGCAGGCTGTCGTCGCTGCCGGCGCGGGCCAGGGCGGGCACGAACAGCACCAGGCGCGCGCCGGGCGCGCGCGCGACCAGCGGCGCGCGAAGTTCGATCACCTGGCGGCCGGGGGCGAGGTCGAAGGGCGCGGTGGGCAGGCCTTCAGGCACGGCCAGGCGGGCGCCGCCGACGAGGAAACTGAGTAACAGGGCGAGCATGGCGAGGTTCCTCGGCAGTGGCGTTGCGCGGCATCGCCGGCGCTCGTGGGTGTCGCGGCCCGCGACCCCCGGGCAGCATACGCGATAAGCTGCGCGTCGCCGCGCGGTCGCCGCCGCGCACCTGATCCTGCCCGAGGTTCGCCGTGGACAAGCAGACCCGCTTCGACCTGCCGGAGAGCGCCCTGCCGCGCGCCTGGTACAACATCAACGCCGACCTGCCGAGCCCGCTGGCGCCGCCACGTCACCCGCAGACCGGCGCACCGGTTACGCCCGAATTCCTCGAGGTGCTGATGCCGCGGGCGCTGATCGCGCAGGATGCCGCAAGCGCGGCCGAGATCGAGATTCCCGAGCCGGTGCGCGAGGTCTACAAGCTGTGGCGACCGACACCGCTGCTGCGCGCGCGTCGCCTCGAAGCCGCGCTCGAGACCCCGGCCCACATCTACTACAAGTACGAGGGGGTCTCGCCGGTCGGTTCGCACAAGCCGAACACGGCAGTGGCACAGGCCTTCTACCTCGAGGACGAGGGCGGCCGCGCCTTCACCACCGAGACCGGCGCCGGGCAGTGGGGTTCGGCACTCAGCATGGCGTGCCAATTCTTCGGCCTCGGCTGCGAGGTCTACATGGTGCGGGTGAGCTACGAGCAGAAGCCCTTCCGCCGCTTCGTCATGGAATCCTACGGCGGCAGCGTCTACCCGAGCCCGTCGCCGCGCACCGCTGCCGGCCGCGCGCTGCTCGAGCGCGACCCCGACCACCCCGGCTCACTCGGCATCGCCATCTCCGAGGCGATCGAGATGGCGGCAGGATCGGGTGGCGCGAAGAAGTACTCGGCCGGATCCTTCCTGCCCCACGTCCTGCTGCACCAGACGGTGATCGGGCTCGAGGCCCTGCAGCAGATGGATCTCGCCGGCGAGTACCCGGACGTCGTCATCGGCTGCGCCGGCGGCGGCTCGAACTTCGGCGGCATCGCTTTCCCCTTCGTGCGCGAGAACCTGCGCCATGGCCGGCGCACGCGCATCGTCGCCGCCGAACCCAGCGCCTGCCCGACCCTGACCCGCGGCGTCTATGCCTGGGACTATGCCGACGGCGCCGGCATGGCGCCGATCATCAGGATGCACACCCTCGGTCACGGTTTCGTGCCGCCCGGCATCCACGCCGGCGGCCTGCGTTACCACGGCATGGCGCCACAGGTCTCGGCCCTGCTCGACGCCGGGCTCGTCGAGGCCGTCGCCATCGACCAGCTCGACTGCTTCGAGGCCGGGGTGCTGTTCGGCCGCGCCGAGGGCATCCTGCCGGCGCCGGAATCGAACCACGCCGTGCGTGCCGCGATCGACGAGGCCCTGGCGGCCAAGGCGGCGGGGGAGAAGCGCGTGATCCTGTTCAACCTCTCCGGCCACGGCAACTTCGACATGGCGGCCTACGGGCGTTACATGGCCGGTGAGCTGGAGCGCTACGACTACCCGGCCGAGGCCGTCGCCGCGGCCATGCGCGAGTTGCCGGAGATCACCGACGGCGATTGAGCGGCGGCAAGGCTTTCCGCCATGGCGGCGACGGCCGGCCGGGGCTTGCCGGCCCCGCGCCGCTACGGCCGGCCAAGTCGCTGAAATCGGGTCGCGAGTGACTGGCATGGCACTTGCTCACGACGCCTGTCATGAGTGTTTGCCTACTGCCCGACGACCGCCACCGTCGCCCGGCCGCGCCGGCGGGCCCCGCGGCGTGAACCGCCTGAGTCCTGCCGCCACCCCGGCCGCCGCGATGTCCGCGCGCGCGGGCTCCGCGACGACGTCGAGCGCCCGTCCGGACGACGCCGGCAGCGGCCTCGTCCGCCGCCTGTTCGGTGATGACGGCTTCACCTTCGGCGACCTCGTCGACCTGGTGAACCCGCTGCAGCACATCCCCGTGCTCGGCAGCTACTACCGCAAGTGGACCGGTGACACCATCGCGCCGGCGCTGCGGATTGCCGGCGGCGCCTTGTTCGGCGGGCCGATCGGGGCGGGCTTCGCCGCCGCGGGCCTGGCCGTCGAGGCCGGCATCCGCGGCGCGCTGGATCTGCCGGCGCAAGACGCGGCGCCCACCACCGCGGTGGCGGACGCCGCCACAGCGCCGGTGTCGGCGTCCGCGGCCGGGCCGGCCGGCGCGCCCCGGCCGCCGCCCCCGGGCGGTTGGATGGTGGCCCTGGCGCGGCCGCTCGCGGCCGCCGCCGGTGAATCCGTACTCGCCGAGGTCGGTGCCGCCGAGGCGCAGCGAGCGGCGGCCGCGCCCGGTGGCTGGCTGGTCACCGCCAGCCGTGTCGTTGCGCCCGAGGCGCTGGCCCCGGCGGCCGTCGAACGCGTGGTGGCGACGGCGCGGCCGGCCCCGGGTGGTTGGATGGTGGCGGGGGCACGGCCGTGGCCGGCGCCGCCCGACGGCAGCGGGCGGGACGCGGCCTGGGCCGAGGCGCAGGCGACGCCTACGCCCGGGCGCCACGTCGACACCCGCGCCTGAGGCGCGGGGCTAGCGGAGAGGGCGGTAAAGACCGGGACGGCGGCGCATCGTGATGCGGCGCCGCCGCCCCGCAGGCAGGGTTCGGGACAGGCCTCAGGCGAAGGCGGGCATGATCTCGCGTGCCACCTGGTCGACGACCTCGCGGCTGGGGCGGATGGGCTGGATGGCGACCTGGTGCACGCCGGCGTCGCGCATGGCCTCGATCATGCCGATGACCTCCTGCTTGGTGCCGGTGAGGGTGGTGGCCTGGATGACCTTCTTCGTCATCAGGGCCTCGTGCTCGTCCTTGAGGTGTTGCAGGTAACCCTCGTAGAGCTTGAGGTGGCGGGTCTCGATCGGCGCATCCGGTTCGCGGTAGACGCCGACGAACTTCATCAGCTCGTCGCGCAGCTCGCCCGGCATCACGCTCGGGTCCTTGTGACAGGACAGGGCGAAGATGTTCGAACTCGAAGCCACCATCGGGCCGACCGCCTCGCGCACTTCGCGGGTCTCGATCTGCTCGTCCGATTCGGTCAGGTGGAAGGCCGTCATCGACAGCACGTAGATGTCGTCCGGGTTGCGGCCGGCTTCCTCGGCGCCCTTGCGCACGTTGCCGACCATCCACTTGACCAGTTCCGGGTGCACGGCGCCGAACAGGATCACGCCGTCGGCGACGCGGCCGGCGAGCTGGGCGACCTTCGGCCCCGAAGCGGAGACGTAGATCGGAATGTAGTCCTTGATGTTGATATAGCCGAGGTCGGGATTGAGGAACTTGATCTTGCGGTGGCGATCGCCTTCCGAGTAGTCGGTGATCTTGCCGTCGAAGAGGTCGCGGCAGATGCGCACGTGTTCCTCGAGCTCGGCGACCTTGGCCGCCGGCATGCCCATGGTGCGGCGGGTGGTGTTGCCGGTGCCGATGCCCATGATGGCGCGGCCGGGGGCGAGCGAGTTGATCGTCGCCATGCCGCAGGCCGACAGCGGCGCGATGCGCGAGGCCGGGTTGGTCACGCCCGGGCCGAGCTTGATCTTGCTCGTGCGGTCGGCGCACAGCGCGAGCGCCGCGTAGACCTCGCTGCCGAGCATCTGGGTGTCGTAGATCCAGGCGTGCGAGAAGCCGTGATCCTCGGCGTACTTGACGTCACCATGGATGTGCACGTCGCCCATGAATACGAATCCGAAATCCATTGTTGTCCTCCCAGTGTCGGGGTTTCGGGCGGGGGCCGGGGCCACCCGCGCGGGGCGCCGGCGCCGCCGGCAGGGTGTCGTCGCGACGCGAGGTACGCGGGGGCGGCAGCTTAGCGAGCTGGCGCGCTATATGTAAATCAGGCCCTGGATATACAAGCGATAAGTCACGCTTATAGCCCGGGGCGGCGACGGCCGTGCTCAGGCTGGCGCAAGGCGCGCGGCGATCCAGCCGCCGATGTCACGGATTTCCTGCAGGTCGACGCCGTGTTCGACCGGATAGGAGCGGTACTCGGCCGGGTAACCGAGTTCGCGCAGGTGCTTGTAGGCGGCCTGACCGAGATCTTCGGCGACCAGCGGATCGTGGCGACCGTGGCAGATCAGGATCGGCAGGTCGGCGTTCGCGGCGCTCCGGGCGATCGAATCGCGCGTGGCGAAGTAGGTCGACAGCGCCACCAGCCCGGCCAGGCGCTCGGGCCAGGACAGGGCCAGCTCGTAGCCGACCGCACCGCCCTGGGAGAAGCCCGCGATGACGATACGCGAGGCCGGCACGCCGCGCTCGATCTCACGCGTCACCAGGCGGCCGACCGCGGCGGCCGAGGCGCGCAGGCCGCTGTCGTCGACGCGGCGGCCGAGGTCGGTGCCGAGGATGTCGTACCAGGCCGGCATCACGTAACCCTGGTTGAGGGTGACCGGCATGGCCGGCGCGTGCGGGAAGACGAAGCGCACGGCGAGATCGGCGGGCAGGCCGAGATGCGGCACGACGGGTTCGAAGTCGTGGCCGTCGGCGCCGAGACCGTGCAGCCAGATGACCGCGGCATCCGCGGCGCCGCGCGGCTCGATTTCGACCGCGCGCAGGGTGTCGGTGGCCGCCATCAGGCGTCGCCGTCGACGAGGGAGAGGGCGACCGGCACGGGGGTCGACAGCATGTCGAGGACCGGGCAATGCGCATCGACCATGGCCTTGAGCTCGGCGAGCTGGGCGGGCGAGGCGTCGGCATCGAGGTGCACGGTGCCGCGGATGGTATCGAAGCCGGCGCGCACGGTATCGTCGACGCCGAAGAAGCCGCGCAGGTCGATCTCGCCCTCGAGCTCGACCGACACGCGGCGCACGGTGATGCCGAGCGCGGTGGCATAGGCCTTGTAGGTGATCTCCTGGCAGGCGCCGAGCGCGGCGAGCAGGAGCTCGATGGGATTGGGGCCGGCGTCGCCGCCGCCGAGCTGCGGCGGCTCGTCGACGACCAGGGCGTGGTCGCGCACGGCGACGTCGGAGCGGAAGCCCTCGACCAGTGCCGAGCGCGAGCGGAAGGTGGCCCGCGCGCGATCGGGGCCGAGGCGTAGTTTCTCCTGCGTGGCGTGGATGGTTTCGCGCAAGCTGTCCGACATGGTCCGGTCCCCCGATGGTGTCGGGTATCATCATAGACGACTCGGTTGCGCGGGGAGGGCGCATGGATTTCGACGGCCAGGTCGCCATCGTCACCGGTGGCGCGTCCGGTATCGGGCGCGCGCTCGGCCATGCGCTGGCCGCGCGCGGCGCGGCGGTGGTGCTGGCCGACATCGACGGCGCCGGTGCCGCGGCGGTCGCCGCGGCCATCGGCCCGCGTGCCAGCGCCCACGCCCTCGACGTCACCGATGCCGCCGCCGTGAGCGGGCTCGTCACGGACACCGCGGCACGTCACGGCCGCCTCGACCTGGTGTTCAACAACGCCGGCATCGCCGTGACCGGCGACGCCCGCGATCTCGAACTCGCGCACTGGCGGCGGGTCGTCGAAGTCAATCTCATGGGCGTCGTTCACGGCAGCCATGCCGCCTACCGCCTGATGGCGGCGCAGGGCAGCGGACACATCGTCAACATCGCCTCGCTCGCCGGCCTCGTGCCGTTCCCGAGCAACGTGCCCTACAGCACGACCAAGCACGCGGTGGTCGGCCTGTCGCGCTCGCTGCGCATCGAGGGCGAAGATCTCGGCGTGCGGGTGAGCGTGGTCTGCCCGGGCTTCGTCGAGTCGAACATCTACGCCGCTGCCGAGGCCGTCAACCTGCCCGCCGACGACCTCGCCCGCGACATCCCGTTCCGCAAGGTGCCGGCGGAGGCAGCCGCGCGCCGCATCCTCGACGGCGTGCTGCGCAACGAGGCGGTGATCGTATTCCCCGGTTACGCGCGCCTGTCCTGGGCGCTCGATCGCATCAACCAGCGCCTCGGCCTGCCGCTGGCCCGGCGCCTGATCCGCGACCTGCGCAAGCTCAGGCAGGTGAAGGAGGTTTCGTGAGCGACACCATCCGGTGCCCGGTGCTCGACGACAGCGTGGTCGGCTGGCGCGGGCGGCCGTTCGAAGTCGAAGTGGAGAAGGGCCGCCTGCGCCTGTTCGCCAAGGCCATCGGCGAGACCGACCCGGTCTACCACGACGAGGCCGCGGCGCGCGCCGCCGGGCACCGCGCCCTGCCGGTGCCGCCGACCTTCCTGTTCTGCCTGGAGATGGAACGCGACGATCCCTACGACTGGTTCACCGAACTCGGCATTCCGCTCGGCCGCGTGCTGCACGGCGGCCAGGCCTTCACTTACCACGCCCCGGCCTATGCCGGCGACACCCTGCGCTTCGAGTCGGAAGTCACCGCGGTCTGGCACAAGAAGGGCGGCGCGCTCGAATTCCTCGTCCAGCGCAACGTCGTCACCAACCAGCACGGCGCGGCGGTCGCCGAGTTCGACCGCACCGTCGTCATCCGGCACCCGACATGAGCAGCGTCACCACGCCCCGTTACGCCGACGTCGCCGTCGGCGATGCCCTGCCGTCGCTCGACCTGCCGCCCGTCACGCGCGCCATGCTGGCCGTCTACTGCGGCGCGTCCGGCGATCACAACCCCGTGCACGTCGACCTCGATTTCGCCCGCGCCTCGGGCCTCGATGACGTCATCGCCCACGGCATGCTGGTGATGGCCTGGACGGGCCGCGTGCTCACCGGCTGGGTGCCGCAATCCGCCATCGTGAGTTTCGACACCCGCTTCCTCGCCGTGACCCGCATCGGCGACGCCATCACCGCGCGCGGCGAGGTGATCGAGAAGTTCGTCGACGGCGAGCGGCGCTGTGTACGCGTGGCGGTGAGTGCGGTCGACCAGCACGGCGAGACCAAGACCAGCGGCAGCGCGATCGTCGCACTCGCGTGAGCGCCCCGGTCGCCAAGCTGGCGCTGCGTCGCGAGCGGCTCGTCGCCGACGGCCTGTTCTGGTTCCAGGTGCTGTGTGCCTGCGGTTTCGGCGTCGCCCAGTTCCTCGCCATGCAGAAGACCGTGGCCGGGGTCAGCATCACCTGGCTCGGTTTGTGGCTGGCCTTCCTCGTCGTCAATCTCGCCCTCGCGCTCGGCGCGTTGCGCGAGCACCCGGGCCGGGTGATCCGCCAGACGGTGGTCATTTACGGTGTGTGGACGGTGGTTTGCGCGATCAACTTCGGCTGGTTGCTCATCGCCGGCGGGCAGTGGAACGCGGTCGACACGGTGACGGCGGCCATCACGGCGACGGGCGTGGCCGGGGCCATCGTGGTCGGTCGTGTGCACGGCGTCGGGGTCCACGACCCCTACGTGCGCGCGGCCTTCGCCGTGCTGTGCAAGGCCGTGCCGCAGCTCACCCTGGCCTGGAACATGGCGCGCGACGGCGGCGGCGGGGTCGCCGCCTATGCCATTCTCACCGGTCACCTGACCATCGGCCTGCGCCTGTGGCAGGTGTGGTACTCGATTCGCGAGGCCGGCTGGGATCGCCATCGCATCGGCATCGGCATCGGCGAGGCGGCCAACGAGGCGAGCTGGATCGTGGCGACGGTGGTGTGGTTGTGGGTGGATTGAATCCGCGCGGGGAGGGAACGCGATGATCGAAATCAACGGCATGGCCCATGTCATCCTGAGCGTGAGCCGCTGGGACGAGTGCAAGCCATTCTACGAGGGCCTGCTGGCCTTCCTCGGCCTGACCCAGGTCTTCGCCGGCGAGGACATGATCTACTTCGTCGGCGGACGTACCGCGCTCGGCGTCGGCCGCTGTGCGCCCGGGCACGCGGGCGAGCGCTTCGAGCAGAACAGCGTCGGTTTACACCACCTGTGCTTCCGCGCGCGCAACCGCGCCGACGTCGACGCCGTGCACGCGGAGGTGCTGCGCCTCGGTGGGCGGGTCGTGCACCCGCCGGAAGAGGGTCACTGGGCCCCCGGCTACTACTCGCTGCTGTTCGAGGACCCCTGTGGTACCCGCCTCGAGATCAACCACGTACCCGGCCAGGGCCTGCTCGCCGACGGCGCCAGCTTCCAGGCTGGTGACGACTATCGATAGAACCAGGAACGAAGGGGAGAACACCATGAAAGTTGGCATCATGCCGCTGTTCGGCGGCGACACCGCGCAACCGGAGTACGTCGCGCGCATCGCGCGAGGACTCGAGGAACGCGGTTTCCACTCGGTGTGGGCGGTCGACCACATCCTGCTGCCGACGCAGTTCGATTCGAAGTATCCCTACAGCGCGGATGGCTCCTTCCCGGTCGACCCGGCGGTCCAGGGCCTGGAACCGTTCAACCTGCTGAGCTTCATCGCCGCCCACACCTCGCGCATCCGCCTCGGCACGGGCGTGGTGGTGGTGCCGCAGCGCAATCCCTCGCTCACTGCCAAGCAGGTCGCCGACCTCGACGTGCTGTCGGGCGGGCGCTTCGACTTCGGCGTCGGCGTGGGCTGGCTGGCCGAGGAGTTCGCCGCGCTCGGCGAGCCGTGGGACAAGCGCGGCTCGCGCACCGACGACTACCTGCGCCTGATGCAGGCGCTGTGGACCGAGCACGAGTCGAGCTACGCGGGCCGCTTCCGCAGCCTGCCGCCCTGTACCCAGTACCCGAAGCCGGTCCAGCAGCCGCACCCGCCGCTCTACTTCGGCGGCGAGTCCGAACCCGCGTTGCGCCGCGTCGCGCGCTTCGGCCACTGGTACGGCCTGGACATGCTGCCGGAGGAGATGCCCGACAAGATCGCCGAACTGAAAGTCCATTGCGATCGCGAAGGCCGCGACGTCGCCGACGTGCGCATCGCGGTCTGCCCCTACGCCAAGCCCTGCGACCGCGACAGTCTCAAGCGTTACGAGGACGCCGGCGTCGACCAGGTCATCATGGCCGCCTTCGTGCCGGGGCAGGACGCCATGGAAGCGGCCATCGATGGCATCGCGAGCAGCCTGCTCTGAGTCCCACGACGCGAGAATCAAAAACCTGCCCCCCGGTGTCAGACACCGCGGGGCGCCGCTCAGGGGCGGACGGCGCTCGCCATCAACGCAGCATCAAGGGCCTGATGCGTGGTGTCAGACACCGGGGATAGAACATCGGGATTACGCCAGCCGGGTCAGAAGCGGAACTCGAAGTTCATCACCCCGAGCAGCTGGCTGTCGTGCTGGGCGATGCCGTTGCGGTCGGGTGCGAACAGGTGGCCGTCGCCGTCGTAGGCGTCGTACTTGAGTTCGGGGCGCACGATGACCCACGGCAGCGCCTCCCAGCTGACATTCAGCGTCGCCGCGTAGACTGCGCCGCCACCGGCGCCGACCCCGCCCCACAGCACGTTGGCAGCCTCCTCGTCGACGAAGGCCTCGACACGGGCGCCGGTATAGAGCCCCGGCAGCAGGCGATAGCGGAAACCGACGTTGAGGCCGTAGAAGCTGGCGTCCTGGGTGATGGCGAAGGGCAGCGGGGCGAGGTCGCCGCCCTCCTGGAAGCCGTAGACACCCTCGGCGACGAGGTCGAGCCGTTCGCTCACGGCATGGTTCAGGGTCACGTAGCCGACGAAGCGATCGAGGTAGGCGTCGGTCGAGCTGAGCGCGAGGTACTGGCTGCCGCCGCCGCGCGGGCGCGGGATGCCGTTCTTGACCCGCACGTCGCCGAAGTCGTCTTCGCCGTTGCCGTAGATGGTCTCGAGGTCGAGCCAGGTGCGCATGTCCGGGCTGCGCCAGCGCGCGCCGAACATGAACGTCGGGCCGCCGCTGCCCGACCCGAAATCGAGCGCGTTCCAGTCGCCGGTGATGCCGAAGAAGGCACTGGCCAGGCCGAACGCCGGGGCGAGCGGCAGGCGCGTCTCGATCAGCGCGCCGACGTTCTTGGCCGGGCCGACCGCGAAGGCGTAGGAGCGGCTGGCGAAGTAGTTGGGCGGGGTGAAGGTATAGCCGATTTCGGCTGCCAGCGGGTTGTGCCAGCTACCGAGCAGCACCGTCGTGCCGCCGCCGATGGGCAGGTAGAGGTCGAGGTACCACTGGGTGAAGGCGAGACGGTGGGCATCGTCGGCGTTCCACGACCAGTCGTCGAAGCCCTTGGTCTTCCAGAACACGCCGTCTTCGCCGACCAGCGCCGACAACGCCCAGTCGACCTTGACCTGGTCACCGCGCGGACCCGGCAGGGGGCCGATGCGCGAGAGCAGGTTGCGGGTCGGTGCCGCGATGCGTCCCGGCGGACAGGCATCGCCCTTGCACACGATCAGGCCGACGTGCTGCAGGTTGAGCCCCTCGTCCTGGGCCACCCCGCTCTGCGGCTGGGTGTTGCGCGCCCGGCCCTGCGGCATGCGGCTGGCCGGGATGTCGTGGTTGGCCTCGCTCAGGGTGACGTGGCCGAACCCCATCACGGCGATGCCGTGTTCGCGCTCGAGGCGCTCGCCGGCGACGGCGCGGAACAGGCTGCCGTAGGGCCGGGGGGAGTCGTCGGCGGCGGTCGTGAAAGCTGCGCAGAGCAGCAGGGCGGTCAGGAAGGCGCGCATTGTCCTGGTTCACAAACTACTCGAAATGTGAACGAAGACTACATCAAATTCATAAAGTTATAAATATTTTTTAGAATCTTTCGAGGTTTTGCCTCAGTGCCCGAACAGCTTGCCGATGCCGGCGCCGAGGGCCTGCCCGGCGCGCCCCAGGGTGCTGGCCGCGGCGTCGAGGGCGCGGCCGGCGGCGTGGCTCGCGCGCGCGGTGGCCCCGGCGCCGGGCGGGGCGACGTCGCCGGCGGCGACGCCGCAGACGTCGACGTCACCTTCGGCCCGATCGAGCAGGCCTTCGGCGACCAGGGTGAGGCCGCCGCTGGCGATGGCTGCGCCGGTCTTGAGCCCGGCCGTGGCCAGGCCGGCGGCATCGGTGGTGACTGCCGGTGCCCGCAGGGTGCCACCCACGCGGACGAAATCGGCGAGGCCCGCGACATTGAGGCCGATGCCCTCGCGCGGCTTGATGTCGACACCGAGATCGAGCGCGCCCCGTGCGAGGTCGATGCGCCCCCCCCCGAGAATGCTGAGCCGGCGGGTCGCGATGCCGAGGCCGGTAGCGCTTTCGAGCCGGCCGTCCTGCAGGGGGAAATTGGCCACCGCACATTCGACGCGGATCTCGTCGGCGCCGCGGGCGAGCGGGTTGACGGCCTCGAACAGCCCCAACAAGAGGTCGGCCGAAGCGATCTCGGCGCCGCGGTTGCGGATGACGAGGTCGTCGATACGGGTCTGCAGGTGGCCCCGGGCCTGCGCCCCGGCGGCGCTCAGGGTCGCCCCGGCGCCGTCGAAGTCGAGCGCGAGTTCGAGGTTGCCGCCGATCACGTTGCGCGCCTCCGCCGCACTCACCAACGGGGTCAGGCTCATGCCCTGGAGGCGCAGCCGCGCGACCAGGCGCGGCGGGGTGGCGTCGGCGTCGAGACGACCCGAGGCGGCCAGGGTGCCGCCGGCAACGCCGGCTTCGAGGCGCGCGAGAGTGAAGACCGGGCCCGCCAGCACGAATTCGTAGCGGACGTCATGCAGGGTCCGGGTCGCCGCAGCGCGCAGGATGCCGATGTCACCGGCGAGCGCGAGATCGAAGGGTACCCGCGCCGGCCAGTCGAGGGGGACGGGCGGCAGCAGCGCGGCGTCGGCTGGCGCCGGCGCCGCGTTGCCGGCGAAGGGTTCGAGGTCGACCTGGCGGGCGTCGAGGCGACCGGCGAGGCGCGGTCGCCCCTTGCCGAGGGTCAGCTCGAGCTGGCCCTCGAGGCTGGTTTGGCCAATCTCGATATCGAGCTGTTCGAGGCGCAGGCGCGCCGGTTCGGCGGCGACCACTCGGCCTTCGACGTGCGGCCGCTGCAGGTCGGGCAGGCGCCGGTCGAACAGCGTCGCGAGCTGGGCCAGGGTGGTGCTCTCGAGGCGGAAATGGGCGTCGATGCCGGCGAGTGCGGCGGGGTCGGCGACCTCGCCTTCGACGGCCAGGCGCAGGGCGTCGTAACTCGCATGGAACTCGAAATCCACCGCGGCGCCGGCCCGCAGGGTGGCGAGATCGGGCAGGCGGCCGCCGAGATGCAGCGGTACGTCGCCGACCTCGGCCAGCGCGGCGTAGCGCAGGGGATGGCCGAGGCCGCCATGAACCTCGGCGCGGTCCAGGGCCAGGCGCAGCGGTTCGGCGCCCGCCGCGCGGTAGGTGACGGCGATGTCCTGCAGGCTGACGTCCTCGAGCACGAGCTGGGGCATGGCGCCGGTGGCGGCGCCGTCGTCGGACATACCGAAAGTCCAGTTGCCGCGCCCGTCGGCATCACGTTCGAGTTCGAGCGTGACCGCGCTGAGTTCGAATCGCACGATCTCGAGGCGCCGCGCGAGCAGTGGCAACAGGCGGACCTGGGCCCGGGCGTGACCGATGGTGGCCATGTCCGCCTGCGACGCCCAGGCCGCGTTGCCCAGGCGGACGCCGGCCATGGTGAGGGCCGGGGCGAGGCCGGGCGCGAGGCCGAGTTCACCCTCGATGACCACCGCGCGTCCGCTCGCCGCGGACAGCGCACGGGCGATGTCGTCGCGGTAGCGGTTGGGGTCGAGGGTGGCGAGCAGGACCGCGACCACCACCACCGGGGTGGCCGCGAGCAGGCCGAGCGCGACGAGCAGGCCGCGCCAGTTGCGCCGGCGCGACTGGCGGCGGCGGCGCCGGCGACCGTGCTGGCCCGGTTGGGTGATATCGGTGACGTCTTCGTTCATGGTCCCGCCACCATCAGCGGCACGCGTTGTTCGGCGGCGCTGCTGCCGCCGTGGTGGCCGCGCAGGGCGAACGGTCGTTCGCCGATCACGCGATCGCCGATGCTGTGACAGCCGCGCATCTGCAGCACGTAGTCGCCGCAGCGCGCCGCGAGTTCGGGGTGGGCGGGACCGGGGCCGTACCAGCCGGCGGCGATGAGATCCTCGCTGGCGACCAGCTGCGTGACCGCGCCGAGGTGAGCCTCGACGTAGTCTTCGAAGGCCGTCGCGGCACGGGTGCGCACGTAGGCATAGGCCGAGCGCGGCTCGCCGCACAGCGGCAGGCTGAGCAGGGCGGCGAGTTCGGCATGCGCGTCGAGGTCGACGGCGAGTTCCGGCGGACTGTCGACGAAGCCGTGATCGGCCGTCAGCAGGAGCAAGGTGCCGCTGCCGGCCGCGGCCTCGAGCAGCGGCGCCAGCGCCGCCTGCAACGTCGCGAAGTGGTCGGCGACGGTGCCACTGGACGGCCCTTGCAGGTGGGCTTCGCGATCGAGATCCGGCCAGTAGGCATAGAGGTAGCGGGCCTCGTCCTGCCCGGCCACGAAGTGGCCGAGGCGGGCGACGAACTCGTCCAGGCCGGTGTAGCCGTCACGCCGCGCGCCGGCGGCGAGCAGGCGGCTGAAGTCGGACTCGGCGAGGTCGGCCGGCAGCAGTGCCGCCGCCGGGCAGGGCAGGCTCGCGGCGAAGCTCGGTGCATCGATCACCGCCGCCGGCTCGATGCCCTGGCGCGCCAGGCCCTGGCGTGCGTAGCGCGGCACGAAGGGCAGCACGGCGGCCACCGTGCCGAGCTTGCGGAAATGCATGAACCAGCCGGTCAGGCCGTGCTGCTGCGGTGCCAGTCCGCTCATGAAGGTGGTGATGGCGCTGGCCGTGGTCGGCGGGTAGACCGAGGTGATGGTGGCGCGGCGGCGGGCGGCGAAGGTGCCGGCCGGGTCGAGATGCGCGAGCAGCTCGGCGCCGAGGCCGTCGATGACGACCAGCGCGACGCGCCGGGCGGCGGCGATCTCGGCGGCCGGCAGGACGCCCAGTTCGGCATAGGCGGAAGCCGGCGCACCGAGGCCGTTGCCGAGCGAGGCCATCAGGTTGACGATGGAGCCGCCGGCGTAATCGGGCCGGCAAACGGCGAGGTCGTGGGCAATCGGCATGGTGGCTCAGCTCTCGTGGCCAGGGCGCCCGCCGCGAGGCGACGGCCGTGGTGCGTGCGCGGCCCGGCGCGGGCCGGCGCCGGCGCAGCCACGCGCGGCCGCGGCATCGACGTTGGCGCCGGCGGGGCCTGGCAGCAGGGCGGGGAAGCTGGCCATGGGTGCTCAGGAGCTGCAGGACAGCATCGAGCAGCCCGCGCGGCTGCGCGCCCAGTCGGGTCGTGGCGCGGCATAGGCCTCGCGCCCGGGCTGCGGGTCGTAGGGACGGCGCATGACGTCGAGCAATTCGCGGACACCACCGAAATCGCCCTGCTCGGCGCGATCGATGGCGAGCTGGGCGAGGTAGTTGCGCATGACGTAGAGGGGGTTGGCGCGCCGCATCCGTGCCGCGCGCCCGGCCGGGGCGAGGGCGTCGGCGCGCACCCGCGCGCGGTAGTCGTCGAGCCAGCGCGCGAGCCGCGCGCGGTAGTCGTCGTCGACATGTTCGGGGCGGTACCAGGCCGGTGCGAAACGTTCGACCAGGGTCGCGCCGGTTGCATCACTGCCGGGATCGAGCTCGTTCAGGGTGCGGTAGAACAGGGTCATGTCGGTCTCGGTCGCGGTGAGCACGCCGAACAGGGCTTCGACCAGGGCCTGGTCATCGTCGCCGTCGAGCGCGGCGAGGCCGAGCTTGGCCGCCATGGCAGCGCGCCAGGCCGATTCGTAGTGGCGGCCGTAGTCTTCCAGCGCGCGCTCGAGCGGCGCGCTGTCGCCGATGAGGGGATGGAGCGCGTTGGCGAGCTGCAACAGGTTCCACAGCGCGACCTGGGGCTGCTGGCCGTAGCGATAGCGGCGGCCCTGGGCGTCGGTCGTGTTGGGGGTCCAGTCGGGGTCGTAGTCGTCGAGCCAGCCGTAGGGCCCGTAGTCGATGGTGAGGCCGAGGATGGACAGGTTGTCGGTGTTCATCACGCCGTGCACGAAACCCACGCGCATCCATTCCGCGATCAGCCGGGCGGTGCGCTGGCAGACTTCGTCGAACCAGGCGACGTAACCGGCGCGACGCGCGGCGGGGTCGTCGCCGGGCTCGCCGAGGTGCGGGAAATCGGTGCGGATGGTGTAGTCGGCGAGGCGTTGCAGCAGGGCGTGGTCGCCGCGCGCGGCGTGGATCTCGAAATGCCCGAAGCGGGTGAACGACGGCGCCACCCGGCACACCACCGCGCCCGGCTCGGGGCGGGGGTTGCCGTCGTAGAACATGTCGCGCACCACGGTCTCGCCGGTCAATACCAGTGACAGCGCGCGCGTGGTCGGGACGCCGAGGTGATGCATGGCCTCCGAGCACAGGAATTCACGCACGCTCGAGCGCAGCACGGCCAGGCCGTCGGCACCGCGCGAGTAGGGCGTCGGCCCGGCGCCCTTGAGCTGCAGGATCCAGCGCTCACCGTCGGCGTTGACGATCTCGCCGAGGTTGATGGCCCGACCGTCACCGAGCTGGCCGGCCCAGTTGCCGAACTGGTGGCCGCCGTAGCAGGTGGCGTGCGGCTGCATGCCGTCGAGCAGGCGGTTGCCGGCGAACACCTCGGCGAACAACGGCGCCTGCGCTGCCGCCGGCGGCAGGTCGAGCAGGGCCAGGACCTCGTCGGCGACCGCCACCAGGCGCGGCGCCGCGACCGCGGTCGGGGCGACGCTGGACCAGCAGGCGCCGGCGACCTGGCGGCGGAAATTGGCGCTCTCCGGATCGCCCGGCAATTCGGCGACGAAGCGGTTGTCGAAGCGCAGTTCCGCCAGGCTCGGGGGCGCGGCCGCGGTGCTCACGGCAGGCCCCCATTTCGGGCACGAAGGGTGCTGAAGGCGTTCATGCAGGGATTCTAGCGGCAGGCACGGCGCATCGGCACAGGGTGGCACCGCCCCGAAACAGATGTTTTTCTTCTGCTTCGACCGTCAACGGCTCGACCGGGAACGACGCGGGCGACCGCGTGCGCCCGCTGCGAGCGGCGCGGGGCGGGGGGCCCGGGCCGGTAGAGGCGGCCTGGCCCAGGATGCCGCATGGTGTCGCGGGCGACCGCCGTGGCATCGCTTTACCAACCGGTCAGGGCGATCGTTTCTCGTCCGAGCACCGCAACGGCCAGCCACACGCCGACGACGTAGAGGCTGGCGAGGGCGAGGGTGGCGACCGCGACCCAGGCCAGCACGCCGTCGTCTTCGAGTTCGGCCAGGGACACCAGCAGCACGGCGAGCGCCGGCAGGGCGTTGTTGAACGGCAGGCCGAACAGCGGTACGGCCATGACCAGGCCGCTGCTGCCGGTGACCAGGCCGCGCAGGCGGGCCCCGCGGGGACCTTCGACCACGCCCTGCAGGCGTGGCCGGCTGAGGCGGTCGACGACGGCCAGGATCCGCCCCAGCACGCGCATCGTCGCGCCCAGGACCCGCGGCGACAGGACCACCGCCCGGGCGCGCGTCGGCAGGTGCGGGGTGGGCGCGCCGCGCAGCATCTGCAGGCCGAGCAGGGCCAGGGCGAAGCCGGCCACGGTCGCCAGTGGTCCCAGCGGCAACGGGGTCAGGAAGGGCAGCGCGATCACGGCGCACAGGATGGAGAAGGCGGAATCACCCAGGCTGTCGGCAATCTCGCCCAGGCTCAGCGGCGTCGCCGCGGCGCTGCGCGCGGCGTGCCGCCGGACGAAGGCGAGAAGGTCGGCGCGGCTGGTCATGCGCGCCCGCTCAGCCGCGAGCCAGCGCGCGTTCGAGCAGGGTGTCGAAGCCGGGGTAGTGGTCGCGCGCGATCAGGGTCCGCCGCCCGGTGTCGCCGATCGCCGCGCCGGCAGCGACCCGGGCCAGGGCCTGGGCGGTGTCGACGATGGCGGTACCGGCCACGGCGTCGACACCGCGCGCGAACACCGCGTCGGGAAAGAAGCCCACCGTCGGCCCGACCAGGACCAGGCGGCGGGCGTGCGGGCAGTGCGGCAGCATCGCCTCGAAGCTGTCGTTGAGCAGGGTCGTGCCGGTGCAGATGACGTGGCTGCGGTCGTGCAGTACCCGCGGGTCGAGACTGATCACCAGGCCGGGTTCGGCATGCACCATGTGGGCCTTGCGTTCGACCACCGCGACATCGACGCCGCGCGCGCGGGCGTAGCGCACCAGGGGCACGAAATTGCCGATGAAACCGAGCCGGTCCCCGGGGCCGACATCGAGCCCGGCCATGGAATCGGGGGCGCTCGGCGGCCGGTAGCCGGCGCGCCGGTAGAAGTGGGCCGTGACCGCGCTGATCGCGGCGAGTCCCAACGACCGTTCGGCGTCGGCGCCGGCGAGGTAGAGCCGGGCCACGTCCATGACGTCGACACCGGCGAAATCGGCGGCGTGGAAGCGCTGCGGCAGTTCGGCCTGGGCGCCGCCCAGCCAGGCGTAGTAGAGCCCGGCGGCGCCGTCTTCCAGCGCGAGGATGCCGAATTCGGCCTCGCGCGCCGGGTCCGGTATGGGCGCACCCAGCACCGCAGCGGCGAGGCGCAACGGCCCGAACTCGGCGCACACGCGCGCGGCCTGCTCGACCAGGGTCCGGCGCAGGTCGGACACGCTCACGTAGCTGTACCCCGGCCGACAGTACGCAAGGGCATGGCCGCGCGGGATTGCATTAGAATCCGTGCAGCCGTGTGCTCCAACGAATCGGGGAGCGGGGCACCGGGATCGACACCAAGGGGAGAGTTCCGCATGAATCCAGCCTATCGATGGTTCGCCGCCGGCGCGCTATGCGCATTCGTCCACGCCGGCCAGGCCGACAGCGTGGTCAATGATGCCACGTTGTCCGTGCGTGGCGACGGCAGCAACTGGGCCGCCTTCGGCCACGACTACAGCGAGCAGCGCTTCAGCCCGCTCGACCAGATCAACGCCGACACCGTCGCCCGTCTCGGCGTCGAGTGGGTGCTCGACCTGCCCGGCGACCGCTCGCTGGTGGCGACACCTCTGGTGGTCGACGGCGTCATCTATTTCACCGGCTCCTATTCCAAGGCTCGCGCGGTCGACGCCAGGACGGGCAAGCTGCTGTGGGAGTACGACCCCAAGTCGATCGAGCACGCCGGCGACCGCCTGCGCGTGATGTGGGACCAGAACAAGGGGCCCGCGGTGTGGGAGGACAAGCTCATCCTCTCCACCATCGACGGTCGCCTGGTCGGGCTCAACCGCCACACCGGCGAGAAGGTCTGGGAGACCATGACCATCGACCCGCGCCGTTCCTACTACATCACCGGCGCGCCCAAGGTATTCCGCGGCAAGGTCCTGATCGGCAACGGCGGCACCGAGCAGGAGGCGGCCCGCGGTTACGTCACCGCCTACGACGCCAACACCGGCGAGCAGGCCTGGCGTTTCTGGATCGTGCCCGGCAACCCGGCCGACGGTTTCGAGAACGAGGCGATGGAGATGGCGGCCAAGACCTGGACCGGCGAATGGTGGAAATTCGGCGGTGGCGGCAATGCCTGGCACGGCTTCACCTACGACCCGGAATTCAACACCGTCTACATCGGCACCGGCAACGGCAGCCCGTGGAACATCAAGATCCGTTCGCCGGACGGTGGCGACAACCTGTTCCTGTGCTCGATCGTCGCGCTCGACGCCGATACGGGCGAATACAAGTGGCACTACCAGACCAACCCGGGCGAGACCTGGGATTACAACTCGAACATGGACATCGTGCTGGCCGACCTCAAGTACGGTGAGCAGACCATCAAGGCCTTGATGCACGCGCCGAAGAACGGTTTCTTCTACGTCATCAACCGCGAGAACGGCGAGCTGCTGTCGGCCGAGAAGATCGCCAAGGTCACCTGGGCGAGCCAC
The DNA here is from genome assembly GCA_024235015.1 of Gammaproteobacteria bacterium. Lineage (GTDB taxonomy): Bacteria > Pseudomonadota > Gammaproteobacteria > JACKNG01. The sequence continues at coordinate 404,261 of JACKNG010000001.1, read as the reverse complement.
GTCGATCTCAAGACCGGGCGCCCGGTCGAGAACGCCGGCGCGCGCTACGAGGACGGCGAGGAGCTGGTCTGGCCGAGCCCTTTCGGCGCCCATTCCTGGCACGCCATGAGCTACAACCCGCAGACCGGCCTGGTCTACATCCCGACCATCGAGATGCCGGCGATGTGGCGTGACACCGGGGTCGACCTGCGCAACTTCAAGTCGCCGCACTTCTATGTCGGTGTCGGTACCGAGTTCGGCACCGAGGACACCCCGGTCGACTACGGTTACGGCTACCTGCAGGCCTGGGACCCGATCAAGAACGTCCAGGTGTGGAAGCAGGATCTGCCGCCGCAGTGGAATCCCGGCACCATGACCACCGCCGGCAACCTCGTCTTCGAGGGCCGCGCCGACGGCCATTTCGTCGCCTACCGCGCGACCGACGGCGAGATCCTGTGGGACATCGACCTCGGCGTCGGCATCTCGGCACCGCCGGTGACCTACAGCGTCGACGGCAAGCAGTACGTCTCGCTGCTGGTCGGTTGGGGCGGGGCCGGGCTCATCGCCGGCTCGCTCGCCGCCCAGCACGGCTGGAAGTACGGCGTGCACCCGCGCCGCCTGTACACCTTCGCCCTCGACGCCACCGGCAAGGTGCCGCCGTCGCCGCCGCCGCAACTCGCGCAACCGGTCGACCCGCCGGAGTTCGTCGTCGACGAGGCCAAGGCGGCGTACGGCCAGCAGGTCTACGCGCAGTCCTGCTTCCTCTGCCACGGCGGTGGTGCGGTCTCGGGCGGCGGTGCCCCGGACCTGCGCGAGTCGCCCATCCCGCTCAGCCTGGATGCTTTCAAGGCGGTGGTGCTCGACGGCGCCAGGCGCGCCAACGGCATGCCCCGCATGCCCGACTTCACCGACAAGGAGGTCGTGGCCCTGCAGCACTACATCCGCAAGATGGCGCGCAAGGCGGTGAACAAGGTCGCCGCCGGCAACTGAGCCCCGGCCGCCCCGGGGCCGGGTGTCCCGGGGCGGCCGCCAGCCGTCGAGGCCGCCACCTCAACCGTCATCGTGGTACTCGGCGACCGTGGCGCCGTCGCACACGAACACCGTGCAGAGATCGAGCTGCAGGTGCTCGCCGGCCCGCGCCATGCCCGGGCTGTCCTGCCTGACCAGGCCGCCCCGGGGCTGCTCACGCGCCACCGCATTGCCGGCCTCGACGAGGCGCCTGCGCGGACCGCAGCGGCGCGCGGGGATGATCTCGCGGGCGAAGCGTTCGAGCAGGGCGACGCAGGCATCGGCGTCGTCGAAGCTGAAGCAGCGGTCGTGGTGGCAGAAGCGGAAGTCGTCGGCGAAGAACGTGCGGAAACGCGCGAAGTCCTCGGCGTCGCAGGCGTCGACCAGGTCTTCGACGAGGGCGCTTCGGCTGCCGTGCTCGGGCATCGACCTGTCCCCGGGGATTACCGTGGCGGGTAATCAACCGCGCCCGTAGCCGAGCGCGAAATCCTGGCCGGGTTCGTCGAGCCCGGCGGGCATGGACACGGCCGCGCGCCGCCCGTTCGGGATCTGGCTCTCGGTGTTGCCGGTGTAGTAACCGAGCAGGTGGAGGAACGGCGGGTCCAGTCGCGCCACCGTCTCCGGCCACAGCGCCGCGTTCCAGTTGATCTGCGGGCGCAGCCAGCGCAACACGTAGTAGCCGAACAGGGCCGCGCGGGTGCCGCTGGGGGTGCGGTTGGCGCCGGTCTGGTGCCACAGGCGGCCGTCCATGACCATGAGCGAGCCGGCCGGCGCCTCGACGGCAACCGTGTCGTAGGCCTCGCCGGCGACAGGGCCATGGTCGAGGCGATGGGAGCCGGGGACCACGCGTGTGCCGCCGTTCATGTCCGTCAGGTCGTCGAGCAGCCAGCCGACGTTGCAGGCCAGCGGGCGCTCGCCCCACGGCGGGTAGACGTATCCCTGGTCGGCGTGCATCAGCATCGGCGCGTTGCCGGGGGTGGTGATGTTGGCGCTGAAATTCGAGATCAGGAACTTCTCGCCCAGCTGGTGGCGCACGAACGCGAGCGCGCGCGGGTCGCGTACGAGGTCGACGAACAGCGGGTCGAGATTCAACAGGTGGAAGACGCGCACGTTGTGCAGGTCGGGATCGAAGGCGTAACCGCGGGTGGGTACGCCGTCGGCCTCCGAGGCCGCGATGGCGTCTTCGAGCCTGGCGCGCACCGTGGCCAGGGCGGTCGCGTCGAGGGCGCCGGCGAGGATGGCCAGGCCGTGGCTGTCGAGGTCGGCACGGGCGCGGGCCGGGTCGCGGGTGGGCGCGGGCAGCACGCTCATGCCGGTGCGCCCGGTGCGCGTGGCGCGCTGTGCGGCGTGGATGGGGCGCGGGCAGGCGCCGGCCGGCGCAAGGTGTCGGTGTGCATGGTGTTCTCCCCTGGTCAGTCCCGCGCTGCGGGCGCGCGGCGGCGGCCAGCCTATCACCGTGGGCGGCACCGGTGCTGCCCGTCCCGCCCGTCGCGACCTCGCCACGTCGGTCGCCGGATCCGCCGCCGTCCGCCCGCCTGATCGCGGCGCCGCCCGGGGCGGCAACTGCGGGGGCGCGGCGAGATGCCCGTACGCCTGCCCGGCCGGCGCGCGGACTCACTTTTGCAGCGCTTCCTTTATACTGCCGCGCTCACCGCGACGCGCCGGCACCCGGCACGTCGCCGTCCCGTGAACCCGACAGCGCCAGGACCCCGTCATCGCCACGGCCCCGGCGCCTGTTCGCGACGCGCGGCAGCGGATGGGCTGCCGCCCGAGGTCCCCGATGGCTCAATACGTTTTCCAGATGCAACGCGTCAGCAAGATCGTGCCGCCCAAGAAGCAGATCCTGCGTGACATCTCGCTGTCCTTCTTCCCCGGCGCCAAGATCGGCGTGCTCGGCCTGAACGGCTCCGGCAAGTCGACCCTGCTGCGCATCATGGCCGGCATCGACAAGGACATCGAGGGCGAGGCCATCCCGCTCAAGGGCCTCAGGATCGGCTACCTGTCGCAGGAGCCCGAGCTCGACCCGGCCAAGGACGTGCGCGGCAACGTCGAGGAGGGCCTCGGCGAGACCATCAAGCTGGTCGAACGCTTCAACGAGATCTCGATGAAGTTCGGCGAGCCGATGGACGACGACGAGATGAACGCCCTGCTCGAAGAACAGGGCAACCTGCAGAACGCCATCGATGCCGCCGGCGGCTGGGAAGTGGAGCGCAAGCTCGAGATCGCGGCCGATGCCCTGCGCCTGCCGCCGTGGGAGGCCGACGTGACCACCCTGTCCGGTGGTGAGCGCCGGCGTGTCGCGCTGTGCCGCCTGCTGCTCTCGCAGCCCGAGATGCTGCTGCTCGACGAACCGACCAACCACCTCGATGCCGAGTCGGTGGCGTGGCTGGAGAAATACCTCGAGCACTACCCGGGCACGGTCGTCGCGGTGACCCACGATCGCTATTTCCTCGACAACGTCGCCGGCTGGATCCTGGAACTCGACCGCGGCCACGGCATTCCCTACGAGGGCAACTACTCGTCCTGGCTCGAACAGAAGGAGAAGCGCCTGGCGCAGGAAGCGCGCGAGGAAGCGGCGCATCGCAAGACCATCGCCGCCGAACTCGAATGGGTGCGCAAGGGCGCCAAGGGCCGCCAGGCCAAGAGCCGCGCCCGCCTGCAGCGCTTCGAAGAGCTGCAGTCGCGCGAGTTCCAGAGCCGCAACGAGACCAACGAGATCTACATTCCGCCGGGGCCGCGCCTGGGTGATGTCGTCATCGAGGCCAAGGGCATCAGCAAGGCCTTCGGCGAGCGGCTGCTCATCGACGACCTCTCGTTCAACATCCCGCCGGGCGGCATCGTCGGCATCATCGGCCCCAACGGCGCCGGCAAGTCGACCCTGTTCAAGATGCTCACCGGCATCGAGCAACCCGACAGCGGCGAGATCAAGATCGGCCATACCGTCGAGTGGGCCTACGTCGATCAGAGCCGCGACGCGCTCGACCCCGCCAAGACCCTGTGGGAGGAGATCTCCGGCGGCCACGACATCCTCGCCATCGGCGACGTCGAGATCCAGTCGCGCGCCTACTGCGGGCGCTTCAACTTCAAGGGCCAGGACCAGCAGAAACGGGTCGGCCAGCTCTCCGGCGGTGAGCGCAACCGGGTGCACCTCGCCAAGACCCTGCTCAAGGGCGGCAACGTGCTGCTGCTCGACGAGCCCACCAACGATCTCGACGTCGAGACCCTGCGCGCGCTGGAAGAAGCGCTACTGGCCTTTCCCGGCTGCGTCATCGTGATCTCCCACGATCGCTGGTTCCTCGACCGCGTCGCCACCCACATGCTGGCCTTCGAGGGCGACAGCCACGTCGAGTGGTACCCCGGCAACTACGCCGACTACGAGGCCGATCGCCGCGAGCGCCTCGGCGTCGAGGCGGACAATCCGCATCGCATCAAGTACAAGCCGGTGGTGCGCTGAGGGCGGCGCCGGCGAGCGCGGCCGTTCGGGCCGCGCGGTGAGCGTGGCGCACGACGGTGCTGCCGGCCACGCACCAGGGCGCGGGCCCGCGCGGGCGCCATGGCGCGGCGACCCTGCGGCGGTCGCGGCCGCCGCGGCAAGGACCACGTTGTGCCGGACGGCGCGGCGCGTTAGATTCCGCGCCGTGCCAGCCCGCTGGCGTCCGTCGAGGCCAGCCGCCACGTCCCGCCCTTGCCATAGCGCTCACGCCCGCATCTCGCCACCGTGAGCAGCCTGCCACCGTCGCCCGCAACCGGCGCCGGGCCCATGCGCCCGGCGCTGGACCTGCTCGCCTGGGCCGGTTTCGTGGCCGGCCTCGGCGGCCTGCTCGGCCTGCACCTGCTGCCGTCCCTGCTGGCCGGTCTGCTGGTCTACGTCGCGGTCGATGCGCTGGTGCCGGCCGCGCGCGTCGCCAGCGAGGGCGGGCGGCCGCGGCGCCTCGCGGTCACCCTGATCGCGTTGCTCGCCGTGGTGCTGATGGGGCTGGCCGCGATCGGGGTGGTGTGGCTGGTGCGTCACGGTGCGGAGAGTCTGCCGGCGCTGATGCAGCGCATGGCCGAGATCGTCGAGCACTCGCGCGAACGCCTGCCGGCCTGGGTGCAGAACTACGTGCCGGACGACGCCGACGCCGTGCGCGACGCCGTGGTGGCGTGGCTGCGCAGCCACGTCGACGTCTTCCAGATCGCCGGCGCCGAGCTCCTGCGCGCGCTCGCCCACATGCTGGTCGGCATGGTGATCGGTGCGTTGCTGTCGCTCGAGCGTGCGCGCAGCGGGCGCGGCCCGCTGGCCGCCGCGATCGCCGCCCACGCCGCGCGCCTGGCCTCGGCATTCCGGCGCGTGGTCTTCGCACAGGTCTGGATCTCGGCCCTCAACACCCTGTTCACGGCGGTCTACCTGCTGGTTGCGCTGCCCGCCCTCGGTATCGACCTGCCGTTTGCCAAGACCCTCGTCGTGATTACCTTCGTTGCCGGCCTCGTGCCGATCCTGGGCAACCTGATCTCGAACACCATCGTGTTCATCGTCAGCCTGAGCCAATCCTTCGGCGTGGCGCTGGCGTCACTGGCCTACCTCGTCGCGATCCACAAGCTCGAGTACTTCCTCAATGCGCGCATCGTCGGCAGCCACATCCGCGCGCGGGCCTGGGAGTTGCTGCTGGCGATGCTGTGCATGGAAGCCGCCTTCGGCCTTGCCGGGCTGGTGGCGGCGCCGGTCTATTACGCCTGGCTGAAGGACGAATTCGCCGCGCGCGGTTTGATCTGAGCGGCGCCTGCTTCAAGGTGGCGTCGGCCGCGACCAGTCGGCCCCTGCGTGCGGTGGGCCGGCAGCGAGCGGGGCCGCGGACGGTCGCGTCGCCGCCGCGGCGGGTGGCGTGGCGGGGAGCGCCGGGATGGACGCGGCGCCGCGGACCTCCTCGCTGCCGTGGCTGCTCAGCACGACGATGCTGATGCGCCGGTTGACCGGCGCCGCGGGGTGCGCGGCATCGAAGGGCTCGGCCGCGCCGCGGCCGACCACGCGCCCGACCTGGGCTGGCGGCAGGCCGGCGGCGACCAGGGCACGGCGTGCCGCGTTGGCGCGGTCGGCGGACAATTCCCAGTTGCCGTAGCTGGCGTTCGCGGCATAGGCCGTGGCGTCGGTGTGACCGGAGATGCTGATCTTGTTCGGTGCTTGGCGAATGACCGCGACGATCTCCTGCAGGATGCGCACGGCATAGGGTTTGAGCGTCGCTGCGCCGGTGTCGAACATGGCGCGGTTCTCACGGTCGACGATCTGGATGCGCAGGCCTTCGTCGGTGATGTCGAACAGCAGCTGGTCGGCGAACTCGGCCAGCGCCTTGCCGACGTCGATCACGCTGTTCAGCTCTGCCAGCATCGCCTGCATGCGCTGTTGTTCGATCGCGACCTGATCCGGCCGCTGGGCGGCGGCCTCGTCGTCGCCGTGACTGGTCGCCGTCTGGTCCTCGGACTGCCCGGTGAAGGGGTTCTGGCCGCGGCCGTCGAGGAAGCCGTCACCGCCGTCGAGCGCCGGGTCGCCGGCGCCGTTGCCGGAATAGCCGCGAGTGGCGAGGGGATCGTTGAAGTAGGCGGCAATGGTCTTGCGCTGTGCGGTGTTGGTCGAGGCGATCAGCCACATGAGCAGGAAGAAGGCCATCATGGCCGTGACGAAGTCGGCGAAGGCGACCTTCCACGCGCCGCCGTGGTGGCCGTGTCCGCCCTTGCGGACCTTCTTGATGATGATGGGGGCGATGTCGGTCGCGTCCACGGCGAGACCCTCAGCGCCCCTTGATGCGGTTTTCGAGCTCGGCGAAGCTCGGGCGCAGGTCGTGGCCTATGGCCTTGCGGCCGAACTCGACGGCGATTTGCGGCGCATAGCCGGACAGCGCCGCGACCAGCACCGACTTCAGGCAGCGCAGCACCTGGCCCTCGGCCGTGGCGCCGTGCTCGAGGAGCACGGCCAGCGGACCGACGAAGCCGTAGGCGAGCAGGATGCCGAGGAAGGTGCCGACCAGGGCGGCAGCGACGTGGTGGCCGATTTCCTCGGGCGGCCCGCCGATCGCGCCCATGGTGATGACGATGCCGAGCACCGCGGCGACGATGCCGAATCCGGGCAGGCCGTCGGACACGCGGGTCAGCGCGGCGGCAGGTTCGTGGCCCTCGGCGGCATGGCTGTCGAGCTCGACGTCGATGAGGGCATCGAGTTCGTACGGGCGGGTGATACTGCCCGATGCGATCAGGCGCAGGTAGTCGGTGATGAATTCGAGGACGTGGTGATCGGCGAGGATGCGGGGGAACTTCTTGAACACTTCGCTCGCACGCGGATCCTCGACGTCGCCCTCGATCGACATGACGCCGTTCTTGCGCGCCTTGGCCAGCACTTCGTACATCAGCGCGAGCGCGTCCATGTAGAAGGCGCGGCCGTAGGGTGAGCCCTTGAACAGGCCGGGCAGGGCGCCGAGCACCTTCTTCACCAGCCCGGGCGGGTTGGCCATGATGAAGGCGCCGAACGCGGCGCCACCGATGACCAGCAGCTCGTAGGGCTGCCACAGGGCCGCGAGCTGGCCGTGCGAGAGCACGAAGCCGCCCGCCACGCAGCCGAGCACGACGATGGCACCGACGACGACAAACATGCGTTGAGGACTCCCGCGAAGTAGCGCGACGGGGGAGCTAGCGGCTTCGCTCGCGGTGGCTTGACGGCAGCCGGGCTAGGACTTGTCCGCAATCGCCGGCGGCGCATGCCGATGGCGAAATCGCGGCGCGCCCGGACCAGCCTGCCCGTGACCTGCCCCGGAGACGTCCCGGCTTGCCGCCGCGTCCGGCTGTCGCCCGGCGCACGTCCGGCCGACCTGTCCTGCCCCCGGTCGTGCAGCGATTCCTTAAGCGCGACCCGCAGTTGCGGCATACTCTCCTGCCGCGCGGTCGCCGTGCCCGCGCGGGCAGCGCAATTCCCGGGGAGAGAGGATGGACAAGCAAGCTTTCTACGCCAACGCACGCGACGATCTGCGCGGCCCGCTCGACGGCGTGACGGTGATCGAGGCGACCACCACCTGGGCCGGGCCCATGGCCGGCTGCGTGCTGGCCGATTTCGGTGCCACCGTGATCAAGGTGGAACATCCCGCCGGCGAGGTCGCGCGCCTGCTGCCGCCCTACATCCCGGGAACCGGCCTGACCGTCCCGCACGAGACGGTCAACCGTAACAAGAAGAACGTCACCCTCGATCTGAAGGCGGCCGAGGGGCGGCGGTTGTTCCTCGAGTTGTGCAAGGGCGCCGACATCGTGCTCGAAAACTTCAAGCCCGGCACGCTGGCCGGCTGGGGCTGCGGCTACGACGACGTGCGCGGGGTCAAGCCCGACATCATCTACGTCTCGGTCAGCGGCTTCGGCCAGTTCGGCCCGTACTGCGAGCGCCCCGGCTACGATCCCATCGCGCAGAATTTCAGCGGCTGGAGTTCGCTCAACGGCGAGCCGGGCGGCGGCCCGACCAAGGCGCCGACCTTTCTCGGTGACGATCTCGGCGGCCTCCACGGCGCGCTCGGCGCGCTGGCGGCGTTGCAGCACCGCGCGCGCACCGGTGAGGGCCAGCACGTCGACGTGGCGCTGGTCGACGGTCTCATGTTCCAGAGCAACGGGCACCTGACCGCCGGCCTGCTCGGCATCCCGATCCCGCGCATGGGCAACCAGTTCGCCATCGCCGCGCCGGTCAACGTCTACGCGTGCAGCGACGGGCGGGTCTACGGCGGCGTGCTGCTGGATAGCCACTGGAAAGCGCTGTGTGCGCACATCGGTCGCGCGGATCTCGCCGGGCTCAAGGCCGCCGACCGCCTCGAGCGGCGCGACGAACTCGACCGCGTGGTCGCCGACTGGTGCCGCGGCCACACCACCGCCGAGGTGGTCGACCAGCTCGATTCCATCGGGCTCGCGATCACCCGCGTGAACACCTTCGCCGAGTCCTGCCACAGCGACCACGTGCGCGAACGCGACATGCTGCAGAAGACCCGCCTGGCCGATGGCACCGAAGTGCCGCTGACCGGCCCGGCGGCGAAGTTCTCGCGCACACCGACCCGCGTCCACGAATGCGCGCCGAGCCTGGGCCAGCACAATGCCGAGGTCTACGGCGCGCTCGGTCTCGATGCCGACGCACTGCAACGCCTGCAACGCGACGGCATCATCTGAGTCACGCCACCACGAGGAACGCCCCATGAGCAAACGCATCATCCCGCCCTCCATGCAGGGTTTCTACGACGATTACCACTTCGCGCCGGCCGTGGTCGACGGCGACCACCTGCGCTGCGCCGGGGTCATCGGCATCGATCTCGCGACGGGGCAGGTGCCCGACGATCCGGCACGCCAGTTCGCCCAGGCCTTCGACAACCTCGCCGAGGTGCTCGCCGCCGGCGGCGCGAGTTTCGCCGACATCACCGAGATGACGACCTTCCACGTCGGCCTGCAACAACATCTCGGCGCCTTCATGCAGGTCAAGGATGGCTACATCAAGGAGCCGTACCCGGCATGGACGGCGATCGGGGTGTCGGAGCTCGCCATTCCCGGCGGCCTGGTCGAGATCCGGGTCACCGCGCGCCTGCGCTGAGCACGCCGGCGGTGCGCCGCGGTCGTTCGCGGGGACCGCACGGCATTCGACGCCAGATCAGGCGCAACGTGCGCGGGCGGTGCGCGACGAGCACCGCGCAACGCGCGTAACAGGCGGCGCCGATGCGTTGACAGCGTTGTCCGGGCGGTCCGTCCGCCGCGAACCACGACCAGGAGGAGGAGACATGCCGCGTTTCGACATCGTCATCAAGGGGGGTACGGTCATCGACGGCACCCGGGTGCCGCGGTTCCGCGCCGATATCGGCATTGTCGACGGCACGATCGGCGAGATCGGCCACGTTGCCGCCGCGGACGGCGAACGTGTCATCGACGCCGAGGGCCTGATCGTCGCCCCCGGTTTCATCGACCTGCACACCCACTACGATGCCCAGCTGTTCTGGGATCCCTACTGCACCCTGTCCGGCTGGCACGGCATCACCTCGGCGGTGATCGGCAACTGCGGATTCGGCTTCGCGCCGGTGCGGCCCGAAGAGCGCGAGCGCGCGATGCTGTCCATGACCCGGGTCGAGGCCATTCCCTACGCCTCGATGAAGGAAGGGATGCCGTGGGACTGGGTCAGCTTCCCGGAGTTCCTCGACAGCGTCGAGCGCACGCCCAAGGCCATCAACGTGCTGCCCTACGTGCCGGTCGGCCCCCTGCTGATCTGGGTGCTGGGACTCGAAGCGGCCAAGGCCGGGGTCAAGCCCGACGCGGCCCAGCACGACGAGTTGCGGCGCCTGTTCGTCGAAGCGCTCGACGCCGGTGGCTGCGGCTGGTCGGCGCAGCGCCTGATGCCGACCGGTCCCTCGGCCGTGCAGCTCGATTACGACGGTACGCCCATGGTCACCGACGTCATGCACGACGAGACCTGTGAGCTCTTCGCACGCATCCTCGGTGAACGCAACCAGGGCTTCATGCAGATGACGATCTCGTCGGGCAACTACGCGCACGACCGCGCCCACATGGAGAAGCTGGCCAGCCTCAGCGGACGGCCCTTGCTGTGGAACGTGCTGCAGGCCTACGACCACAAGCCGGAGATCCATCGCGACGGCCTGGCCTGGCTGGCGAGTTGCCGCGAGCGCGGTATCCGCGTCTACGGCCAGGGCCTGACCACCGACGCCGGCTTCGCCTTCACCTTCGAGGACTGGAACCTGTGGGACGACCGCCCGTCCTGGCGCGAGGCGACCTTGGGCAGCGTCGAGGAACGCCTGGCCAAGCTCGCCGACCCGGCACGCCGCCCGGGCCTGCGCGCGCCGCGGCCGCTGACCGCGACCGGGCCCATCGAGGACGTCGTCGTCACCGGCCCGGCCTCGGCCGCGACCGAGCGCTTCCGCGATCGCAGCATCGGCGCCATCGCCGCGGAACTCGGCAAGGACCCGGTCGACGCCATGCTCGACATCGCCGTCGCCGACGGCCTCAAGACCGAGTTCTTCGCCGCCCCGCCCAACGTCTCGCTCGACCACCTGCGCGAGATCGTCGACGACCCCTACGTGCTGTTCGGCGTGTCCGATGGTGGCGCCCACACCAAGTTCCTCACCGCCGGCCGTTACCCGACCGAAACCCTGTGCAAGGTCGTGCGCGAGCACGGCATGCTGAGCCTGGAAGAAGCCCACTGGCGGCTGGCGGCGTTGCCGGCGATGGTGGCGGGTTTCGAGGAACGCGGGGTGCTGCGGCGCGGTGCGCCGGCCGACATCGTGGTCTACGACTACGACGCGCTCGAGGTCCTGCCGGGCGAGATCGCCCATGACCTGCCGGGCGGCGAGTGGCGCCGGATCCAGCGCGCCAGGGGTTACCGCTACGTACTGGTCAATGGCGCGGTGACCATCGAGGACGACCGCGAGACCCATACCCACTCCGGTCGTCTGCTGCGCTTCGGCCACGGCCGCGCCCGCTCGCTGGCCGCCTGAGCGCGGCGCGTCGCGGCGCCGTCCCCAACCCGGCGCGAGGGCACGCTCACCGCTGCGTACCGCTCGCGCCGCTCCGTTGCCGGGTGCAGACATGGAACGACCTCACCTGACCGTGATTGCCGGCGACGAGCGCCGCGCCTTCGCCACCCTGAGTGCCATTTGCGCGGTCGCCGCGCTGTTCTTCGCCGCCAGCCTGGCGGCCTTCGGCGAACCCTGGGGGACGGGCTGCTTCGGCGTCGCGACCCTGGCTTTCGCCACGGCCGGCATCGCCACGTGGCGCACCTGGCTGGCGGTCGATGCCGGGCTGGACGCCATCGCCTGCATCATCGCGCTGGCCGTCACCCTGCACGCCCACGCCATGGGCGGGGTGGTCTCGGCCACGGCCTGGTGGCTGATCACCATTCCGAGCATCCTGCTGCTGTTCGGCCGCTACCGGCGCGCGGTGGCCTGGCTGGGCCTCGCGCTGGTCATCGAGGGGGCGCTCCTGGGGCTCGAGCTCGGCGGCCACGACTTCCCCGCCAACGCGCTCGGCGGCACCCGCCTGCTGCTGGCCTACGGGCTCGGCATGTTCGGCCTGTTCGGGGTGTTGTTCACCTTCCTGTGGATGATGGACCGATCGCGGCGCCGCCTGATCGCCCACCTGTCCGATCTCAACGAGGCCCTGCGCGCCGGAAACGAGGCGCTCGCTGCGGCGCGTGACGACGCGCTCGCGGCTGCGCGCGCGCGTGGCAATTTCCTCAACAACGTCAGTCACGAGCTGCGCACGCCGCTCAACGGCGTGGTCGGCGCGGCCGAACTGCTGGCCCTGGCGGCCGACCCCGAGGCCCGTACGAGCCAGCTCGACCTGCTGCATCGCAGCGCCGCGGAGTTGCGCGACCAGGTCGATCGCCTGGTCGACCTGGCCCAGCTCGGCGCCGGCGAAATCAGCCTGGCGGCGGTGCCGTTCGACCCGGCTACGCTGCTCGAGGACATCGCCGCGCGTCACGCCGGCAGCGGCCCGGAGACGCGCCTGCGCGTGCTCGTCGACATCCGCCCGCAGGTCCCGGCGCAAGTACGCGGTGACGAGGCGCGCCTGGCCGACCTGCTCACCCAGCTGGTCGCCAACGCGATCAAGTTCACCGACCGGGGCACGGTGTTGCTGCGCCTGGCGGCGCGGGTCGAGGCGGGCACGGCGCACCTGCGCTTCGAGGTCCGCGACACCGGGGTGGGCATCGAGGGGGCGGCGCTGGCACGGATTTTCGAGGCCTTCCGCGCGGCGGAGCAGGGGCGCCTCGACCGCGTCCATGGCGGTATCGGTATCGGTCTCGCCCTGTGCCGCGAACTCGCCACCCTGATGGAGGGCGAGCTCGACGTCGAAAGCGAGGCGGGGCATGGCTCGCTGTTCAGCCTCGAGCTGAGCCTGCCGTGCCTGCAAGCGGCAGCGCCGCCGGCCAGCGGGCCGCTGGCCGGGACGACGGTGGCCCTGGTCGCCCCCGATGCCCTCGTCGCCGAGATCGTGCGTGACCACGTCAGTACCCTCGGCGGGCGGGTCGAGTCACGCGGGGTCGCACCGGGCTGGTCGGCGCTGAACGCGCCGGGCGCTGCCGGCGACGGCGTGCTGGTGGTCGACAGTGGCAGCTTTGACGATGCCACCTGGTTCCACCTGCAGGACGGCGGGCAGCCGCTGCGGCCGCTGGTCGTGCTGTGTAGCGGCGCGCGCGAAGCGCTGCGCGCCGACCGCGCCGGGGTTCCCTGCGTGCGCCCGCCGCTGCGGCGCGAAGGTTTCCACGTTGCGGTCAGTGCGGCGCGCCGGCGTGCCGCTGCGGCGGCGTCTGGCGCGCTGGCGCCCGCTGGCGCCGCCCCGTTGCCGCCGGCCATCGCATCGGCGCGCCTGTTGGTGGTGGAGGACAACCTGGCCAACCAGCGCCTGGTGTTGTCGTTCCTGGAGGTGCTCGGCTACGCCGCGGATGTCGCCGGCAACGGCGCCGAGGCAGTCGAGCGCTTCCGCGGCGCAAGCTATGCGCTGGTCATCATGGATTGCCAGATGCCGGTGCTCGACGGCCTCGCCGCGACGCGCGCGATGCGCGCCGTCGAGGCCGCGGATGGACGCCGCCGCGTGCCCATCGTCGCCGTCACCGCCAATGCCATGAGGGAACAGCGCGAGGCCTGCATGGCGGCAGGCATGGACGATTACCTGAGCAAACCCTTTCGGCTGGATGAATTCGCCGAGCTGTTGCGGCGCCACCTCCCACCGCACTGAGCACCGCGGCAGCGGCCTCAGGCTGGACTGCTGGGGTAACTCAGCCAGTACTCCTGTTCGCCGTCGGCGCCGGTCGCGATCCCGGCATCGCCGCCCATGCGGTGAACCAGCTGCCGGGCGCGGGCGAGACCGACGTCGTCCTCGATCGGTGCGGTGAGGGCGCTGCGTGGCGCGGCGAACGCCAGCGTTCTGATCGGCGCCGGCCTCGTTTACATTAGGCGCGCGGACGGCGTCCGTACCCGGGCGTGGGCGCTGCACGCGCGGCAGGCCGGGCACCCTTGCGGTCGGCGCGCTGCGTGCGCCGGGCCGCGCCTGCAAGACGAGGATAAGACATGACGGAACAGACGCCCACCGGGGTGCTGATAGGCGGCGCCGCCGGGCGCCACATCGTGCAACCGGCTGCGACCGGCAATCGCCACGGCCTGGTCGCCGGCGCCACCGGGACCGGCAAGACCGTGACCCTGCAGATCCTCGCCGAGGGCTGGTCGCGCCTCGGCGTGCCAGTGTTCACCGCCGACATCAAGGGCGACCTGTCGGGCCTCGCCGCCGCCGGCCGCGCGCATCCCAAGATCGACGAGCGGGTCGCCCGCATCGGCATCCCGGGTTACGCCGCCGAGGCGCTGCCGGTCACCCTGTGGGACCTGTTCGGCCGCCAGGGTATCCCGGTACGCCTGACCGTGTCCGAGCTGGGGCCGTTGCTGTTGTCACGCCTGCTCGGCCTGAATGACACCCAGACCGGTGTGCTCTATGCCACGTTTCGTGTCGCCGACGACAATGGCCTGCTGCTGCTCGACATGAAGGACCTGCGCGCGATGCTGGCCTGGGTGGGCGAGCACGCGCGCGAGGTCAAGCTCGAGTACGGCAACGTCTCGCCGGCCAGTATCGGCGCCATCCAGCGCCGCCTGCTCGAACTCGAGAGCCAGGGTGCCGAGCACGTGTTCGGCGAGCCGGCGCTGGACATCCGCGACCTCATGACCCGCGACGCCGACGGCCGCGGCATGATCAACATCCTCGATGCCACCGAACTGGTCACGCGCTCGCCCGGGCTCTACGGCTGCTTCCTGTTGTGGCTGCTGTCGGAACTGTTCGAGGAACTGCCCGAGCGTGGCGACGCCGACCGGCCCTGCCTGGTGCTGTTCTTCGACGAGGCCCACTTGTTGTTCGACCAGGCGCCGCGGGCGCTGCTCGACAAGATCGAACAGGTCGTGCGCCTGGTGCGCTCGAAAGGCGTCGGGGTCTATTTCGTCACCCAGAGCCCGGCCGACATTCCCGACGACGTGCTCGGCCAGCTCGGGCTCAAGGTGCAGCACGCCCTGCGTGCGTTCACCCCGCGCGACCGCAAGACGGTCAGGGTGGCGGCGGAATCCTTCCGTCCCAACCCGGCGCTCGACACCGAACGCCTGCTGACCGAGCTCGCCACCGGCGAGGCGCTGGTCTCGGTGCTGGCGGCCGACGGTGCGCCGACCCCGGTCGAACACGTGCTGGTGCGCCCGCCGACTTCGCGTATCGGGCCCCTCGACGCGGCCGAACGCGCCGCGCTCGCCGCCGGCTCGGTGCTGGCCGGCAAGTACGCGACGAGCGTCGATCGGCACTCGGCCTACGAGGAACTGGCGCGCCGTGCAGAGGCGCGCGAAACGCGCCCGGCGCCCCCGCCAGCGGCGGCGCGCGAAGCGAGCGCGCCGCGGCGTTCCAACCGTCAGTCCGTCGCCGAGGCCATGATCAAGAGCACGGTGCGTGCGATCGGTTCGGCTTTCGGCCGCCAGCTCGTGCGCGGCATTCTCGGTTCGCTGCTCGGCAAACGCCGCTGAGGCTGCGGGCATCGTCGCACCCGGGACGCTGCACGACCCGGGTACCGGACGCCCTGTCGCCTCAGGTGGTGGTGAACTGCGAGATGTCGACGTTCTCGCCGACCAGCAGGTCCTGGCGCGCCATGAAGCCGGGCTTGAAGTACCACACCAGGAGCGGCAGTACGACCAGCGACAACACCATGTTGATGACCATCACGACCACCAGCAGCAGGCCCATGTCGGCCATGAACTTGAGGTCGGACAGGAAATACCACGGCACGATACCGAGCAACATGATGCTGGCGGTGAACATGATGGCCTTGCCGGTGGTGGTCAGCGCCGCGGTCAGTGCCCGCGCGAGGTCGTGGTCGTGGGCGGTGTACTCCTCGCAGATGCGTGACAGCAGGTAGATACCGTAGTCGATACCGACACCGACGCCCATCACCGCGACGATGCCGGCGTTGATGTCGAGGCCGACGCCGACCAGTTCCATCGCCGCCACCAGCATCACGTTGGACAGGTTCACCGGGATGAGCAGGATCAGCGCGGCGATGATCGAGCGGTAGGCGAAGGTCGCCAGCAGCATCACGGCGAGGTTGACCATGCCGATGATGATCCAGTGGTACTTCTCCACCGTGTTGTTGACCGCCTGTTGCAGGGCGATCACGCCGGTGCCGAGCCGTACCGTGAACTCGTCGTGGTCGATGCCGACGATGTCGACCGCCTTGCGCGCGGCGGCCAGGGCGTGGTCGACCGTTTCCTGCTTGTTGTCCTTGTACCAGAGCGACACCGTCGAGTTCTGGAACTCGAAGTCGGCGACGTGCCCGAAATTGATCGCATTGCTGCCGAGCAGGGCGCCGAAGGAGGCCGCGTTGATGGCGTCGTTGGTCAGGTCCAGCGGTGCCCACTTGGGATTGCCGCCGGAGAACAGGCGGTTGGTTTCCGACATGTAGTCGGTCCAGCTCAGGGTCGCCCGCGGCGGCAACTCCGGGTCGGATTCGAGCAGGCGTTGCAACTGGGCGTGGACGGCGACCACCCCGGGGGTGTTGGCGATGCGGTGGTCGATGTCCTCGGTCTTCGCTTCGAGCACGATCTCGAGGGTGTTGGTGCCGGGGAAGTGGGCGTTGATGGCACGCACGGCGGTGTTGAACTCCGAGTCGTGCCACAGCAGATTGGAGCCCTCGACCGGGTTGCCGATCTTGATCTGCGAGTTGAGGTAGAGCGCCCAGGCCGCGATCGCGACCATCACCAGCGCGGTGACGTGGGCGAGCTTGCCCTGGCTCAGGCGGGCGAGACCGAGCAGGGCCTTCTCCTGCAGCAGGTGGATGCCCGATTCCTTGTCCTTGCCGCCGACGATGCCCTCGATGTTCTTCGGTACCGGCAGGTAGGACAGCAGGATCGAGCAGAGGAAGGTGCCGGTGGGGATGATGAACAGGGCCCACATGCCGCAGAAGATGGCGTGGTTGACCATGGTCTGGATCGGCGCGATGGCGATGAAGACGATGCCGCAGAAGTCGGTGATGACGCCCAGGATCGACGGCGCCATCATGATGCCCATGGTGATTTCGGCCGCCTTGCGCCGGTCACCGACGTGCAGCAGCACTTCGTAGTAGCGTTCGGTGTACTGCACGCAGTGTGAGAACGAGCGCGCCACCAGCAGCAGCGGCACGATCATGAGCAGCGGTTCGATGGCGCGTTCCAGCCAGCCGATGAAACCGAAGCCCCACAGGCCGGCCACGGCGGCGCAGATGATCGGCGTGGCGACGCCGGCGATGTTGCGCATGTACAGCACCAGCGCGATGACCAGCAGGCCGAGCGTGATGCCGAAGATGAAGTAGGTCTGTTTCTGCAGCTTGTAGACCCAGCCGGTCAGCACCGGCTGGCCGGCGAGGTAGACCTCGTGGTGTTCGTCGCGCGCCGCCTCGACCAGCTTCTGCGCGTAGGCGAAGGATTCGCCGTACTCGATGGTGTCGTGGAAGGTGGCGTTGATCAGCGCCGCGGTCTCGTCGCGCGAGATGAAGAAGGTCATGGCGCTGGGCGAGATCATCACGCGGCGCTTGAACTCGGCGATTTCCTCCGGCGTCGCCGGCGGGTGGTCGTCCATCAGCGGCTTGGTGTCGATGCCGTCGGTGGTGGCCTCGGCGTAGCGCAGCTTCTCGGTCGAGATGGACAGGATCTGGTCGTGGTTGACGTGCGGGGCGAGGTCGATGTCGCGCGTGATGTCCCACACCTTGGCCAGGGTTTCCGCGTTGTAGATATCACCGTCCTTCCGCTTGACCATGATCGCCATCATCATCGGGTTGCCGAAGTTGCGATGGTCGAAGTAGACCTGCGTGAAGGGATCGTTGCGCGGCAGCAGGTCGTTGAAGATGGTGCGGATGTCGACCTTGGGGATACCGAGCGAGAAGCCGATGGTGACCAGCACGAACAGGATGCTGACCAGCACACGGTGTTTCATGACCCAGGCGGCGATAACGAATCTCATCGGTGAAAAGCTCCGTAGGGGGTGTCGGTGCGGGCGGCGCGCGGCGCCCCGGGCGTAGACGGGACGGGTGGCCGGAGCGGCCACCCGTCACCGCGTGGCGGGCTCAGGCCTCCAGGGTCTGCTGGATGGTGAGCTTGCCGAGTTGCGACATGTGGACCTCGTCCGGACCGTCGGCCAGGCGCACGGTACGCGCGTAGCCGAAGATCTCGGGCAGCACGGTGTCCTGGCATACGCCCATCCCGCCGTGCGCCTGCATGGCACGGTCGGCCACGGTCTGACACATCTGCGGCACCACGATCTTGATCATGGCGATGGCGTCCTTGGCCACCTTGTTGCCTTCGCGGTCGAGGCGGTCGGCCGCCCACAGGGTGAGCAGGCGGGCTTGTTCGATATCGCAACGCGACTTGGCGATGTCCTGGCGGATGCTCGACTGCTCGGACAGCTTCTTGCCGAAGGCGACGCGGCTCTCCACCCGCGCGCACATGATGTCGAGCGCGCGCTGGGCGCAGCCGATCAGGCGCATGCAGTGGTGGATACGACCGGGCCCGAGGCGGCCCTGGGCGATCTCGAAACCACGGCCCTCGCCGAGCAGCAGGTTGCTGGTCGGCACGCGCACGTCCTTGAGCAGGACCTCGCCGTGGCCATGCGGCGAATGCAGGTCGTTCAACACGCGCAGCGGGCGCAGGATCTCGACCCCGGGGGTGCCAGCCGGCACCAGGATCATCGACTGCTGCGAGTGGCGCGGCGCGTCGGGATTGGTCTTGCCCATGACGATGTAGATGCGGTTGCGCGGGTCGTACACGCAGGAACTCCACCACTTGCGCCCGTTGATCACGTACTCGTCGCCGTCGCGCACGATCGAGGTCTCGACGTTGGTGGCGTCGGAGGAGGCGACCAGCGGCTCGGTCATGAGGTAGGAGGAGCGGATCTCGCCGGCCAGCAGCGGTTCCAGCCACTGCTTCTTGTGTTCCGGCGAACCGTAGCGGGCCAGCACTTCCATGTTGCCGGTATCGGGTGCGCTGCAGTTGAACACCTCGGCGCCCCAGTTGACGCGGCCCATCTCCTCGGCCAGGGGGGCGTACTCGAGGTTGGTCAGGCCGGGGCTGTACTCGCCGTATTCGTGCGGCAGGAACAGGTTCCACAGGCCCTGGGCCTTGGCCTTGGCCTTCAGTTCCTCGACGACCGGCGCCACTTTCCACAGATTCTTCGGATCGTGGTTCCAGTCGAAGACTTCCTCTTCGACCGGGTAGACGTGTTCGTGCATGAAAGCCTTGACTTCGTCGAGCAGGCGGCGGGTCTTGTCATTGAAGCTGAATTCCACTTGGTATCCCCTCGGTATGGTGTGGTTGGCGAGCGGGCGCGGCGCACGCGCTGGGCGCCGGCGCGGCGCACGGGTGGGCGGCCGCGCACGGTACCGGGCCCGCCCGCCCGGGTTCCGGCCCGGACGATCGTGAACGGCGCATTTTAGCCGCTGGGCGGGATTTCTCCCACGCCCGCGTGGCGAGCGGTCGCGCGGTGGCGATTGGCCCGGCCGTCAGGGCGGTTTCTGCGCCTCGAGGGCCTCGATCGTGCGCGGCCAGTCGCGGTGGAGCAGGCGCGACAGGGCACGGTCGGCGTACAGGCGTCCGCCGCACTGGCAGCGCGGGCAGTAGTTGAGCTCGGCATCGGCATAGCGGATGCGCTGCACGCGGGTGCCGCAGTCCGGGCAGGGCTGGCCGTAGCGGCCGTGCACTGCCATGCCGTCACGGAACGCCGTGACCCGGGCCGGGAAGTCGTCGCCGCAGGCGCTGCGCAGGCGCTCCGTCCAGGCCGCGAGCACGCCCTGGGCCGCGTCGTGCAGGCGGGTGATCTCCGCCGCGGTCAGCTTCTGCGTCAGCGTCACCGGCGAGAGGCGCGCGGCGTGCAGGATTTCGTCCGAGTAGGCATTGCCGATACCGCTGACGATGCGCGGGTCGGTCAAGGCGCGCTTGAGGGTGTGGTTGGAAGCGGTCAGCCGCGCCGCGAACGCGGCGCGGGAGCTGCCCGGAATTTCCAGGCCGCCCGGGTCGTGTTGACGCCAGCCCTCGGCGCCTGCGACCACGTGCAGCGAGGCGCGGCGCTTGCTGCCGGCCTCGCTCAGGACCAGGGTGCCGCGTTCGAATTCGAAGCGCGCCAGGGCCTTGCCGCCACGCGCACGGCGGCCGGCCTCGATCCAGGCGAGGCGGCCGGCGACCATCAGGTGTACGACCAGCCACAACCCGCCCTCGAGGCCCAGCGCGATGCGCTTGCCGACCCGCCGCACGCCCGCGACCCGCCGCCCGCTGCACGTGTCGACCGCGGGCTCGGCCGTGCGCAGCACGAAGGGATCGCGGATCTCGATCGTGTCGAGCCGGGTGCCGGTCACGCGCGTATCCAGCGCCTCGCAGTAGAGCGTGATGTCCGGCAGTTCGGGCATCGCCGGGCCGTGCTATTCGACCATCGAGGTGATGACGAGGTCGGCCAGGCGCTGCAGGCGCTCGATGTGGTAGGTCTCCTCCATCAGCCCGGTGGAGAGGAAGCTGAAGGTGAGATCGAGTTCGGGGTCGACCCAGAAGCAGGTCGAACCGGCGCCCCAGCCGCAGAACGCCAGTGGGCTGGAGAAATTGCTCATCGGGCCCGGTTGC
This sequence comes from Gammaproteobacteria bacterium, assembly GCA_024235015.1. Taxonomy (GTDB): domain Bacteria; phylum Pseudomonadota; class Gammaproteobacteria; genus JACKNG01. The sequence goes on along the minus strand of JACKNG010000001.1, from coordinate 383,640 downwards.
ACGCCCTCGCCGCGCATGAAGAAGCCGATGCCGATACTGGCCGGCCACGGCGCCCAGCCGCGCAGGTCGCGGGCGTAGTCGAACAGCAGGTTGCGGCGCTCGCCAGTGAAGTTCTGGGTGCAGTACTCGAGCGTGCGCGGCGAGAGGATGCGCACGCCGTCGAGTTCGCCGCCGTTGCGCAGCATGAGACTGAAACGGTGGAGATCGTCGAGGCAGGTGATGTAGCCGCCGGCCGGCACCTCGCAGCCGTCGACCATCACCACCTGGCTGACCCCCAGCACTTCCTCGGGATGGAACATGCCGGGCTCGGTGTAACAGGTCGTGACCGGGCACAGGCGTTCGACGAGATCGGCGCGCCGCCCCATGCAGGTATGGGTCATGCCGAGCGGTTCGAACAGGTCTTCACGCAACAGCTCGGTGAAGCTGCGGCGGTGGCCTTCGGCGCGCAGCACCATCTCGGCCATCACCGAGTGGGCGGCGATGATCGAGTAGTTGACCACCTCCCCGGGCAGCGCGTCGGGCCGCTGGCTGGCGACCCAGGCGGTCAGCTTGGAGATGTTGGTGAGGACTTCCGGGGCGACCCCGGGGATGGCCGAGATGATGCCGCTGGTGTGGGTGAGCAGGTGCCACAGCTTGATCTCGCGCAGGCCCCGCCCGCCGAACTCGGGCAACAGCTCGCACACCGGCATGTCGAGCCACAGGTCACCGTTCTCGACCCGCCCGAGGACGACGACGTTGGTGAACTGCTTGCCGACGGAGAAGGTGACGAAGGCGTCGTCGACGGTCAGCGGGCGCCCCGCGGCGCGGTCGGCATAACCATGCACGGCGCGGTAGACCAGCTCGCCGTGACGGCTCACGGCCAGCGCGGCGCCGTGGTAGCGGCCGGCCGCGATATCGGCATCGAGGCGCGCCGGCAGGCGGGCGAGTCGTTCGGGATCGAAGCCGAGATCGGCAGGGTCGGTCATCGCGGGTCACCTCGCTGGGAACGGGCCGCCATTCTAAACCCCGCGCCGCCGCGGGCAGGGTACGCGCACGGTCGCGTGTTTGTGGCATGCTTGCCGGCGGTCCGGGCGCGAGGGGAGGCGGAGCAGTGGGCAAGATCATGCGATGGCTGGTGTGGGGCGTGCTGCTGCACGCGGCGGCGGCCGTGGCCGGCGGCGAGGACCGCGCGCTCGACATCTTGCTGACCAACGACGACGGTTGGGACTCGCCCGGCATCACCGCGGTGGCCGCGGCGCTCACCGCGGCGGGACACCGGGTGACCGTGGTGGCGCCGCTCTCCCAGCAGAGCGGCAGCGGCATGAAGATCACCTTGGGCGAGCTGGTCGTGACCGAGCAGCACCCCGGGGTGTGGTCGGTCGACGGCAGCCCGGCCGATGCCGTCGGCGTCGGCCTGCAACACGTGCTGCGCGACGCGCCGCCCGACCTCGTCGTCTCCGGGGCGAATTTCGGCCAGAACCTCGGCAACAACGTCATGATTTCCGGCACCGTCGGTGCGGCCATGATGGCAGTGATGCACGGCGTGCCGGCGATCGCGGTGTCGGTCGGCCTCGATCTCGCCGAGGCCGGCGCCGAGCCACGTTTTCCCAGCACCCTGGCCGCCTTCCCCGGCGCCGCCGCCTTCACCGCGCGGCTGGTCGATTCGCTCGCCGCGCGCCGTGCCGACGGCCTGCTGCCGCCCGGCCAGATCGTCAACGTCAACTACCCCGCCGTGGCCACCCCGGCCGGGGTGGTGTGGGCGCGCGCCAGCCGCCACGGCGGTTTTGCCCTGCGCTACGACGGGGCCACGCCGGACGGCATCAAGACCGCCATCGAACACGACGCCGAGGGCCAGGCCGAGGCGGTCACCGATACCGGCCGCTTCGCCGCCGGTTACGTCACCCTGACGGTCCTGACTCCGGACTGGAACGCCGCCGACAACGCCGCCGCCGGCGCGCGCGCGCGCATCGACGCGGCAGCGCTGCTCAACCCCTGAGCGCGGGCCCGCCGCGGCGCGCGCCGCGCAACGACGGGACGGCGCCGGTGGCGTCGCCCGGCAGGTTCACCCGGTGGCGACGACGATCCCCTGTGCGACCCGGTCACCCCAGGCCGCGATGCTCATCGACGGCGGTCCGCTGACGGGCTTGGCGAAGGCCGCGGCGTCGGCGACGTAGAGGCCGGGATTGGCGAAGCACTGGCCATGGATGTCGACGACGCCGTGGTCGGCGTCGGCGCCGATGCACGCGCCGCCGGTGGGGTGGACGGTGATCGGGGTCTGGAAGTGATAGATGCGCCGCCCGCTGCGCTCGCCGATGAGGCGGAAGGCGTCGCGGATGCGCGCGAAGATCGCGCTGCCGTCCGGCCGGTAGTCGATGCGCAGGCGGCCGTTGCGCCAGCGCACCACGCCGTCCTGGGCATCGGCGCCCATGCCGGCGACGAAGCTGCCGCCGCTGAGCAGGCGCGCGATGCGGCGGCCCAGCGGCAGGCTGGCCGGGGTCGGCAGGGCGCCCTCGGCGATCATCGGCCAGGCGCGGCCAGGACCCAGGGCCTCCTCGTCGGCGAGACGCAGCAACCCGCGTGCCGGCACCGAGTGGCTGAGATCCCGTGCAACGTCGTCGAGCTTCCAGTAGCCGAAGAAATCGCCGTTGCCGCCGAAGCGTTCGCCGAGCCCGGCCATCGGCGCGAGCCCGCCGGCGGCGACGCTCGCCAGCAGCAGGCCGAGGGTGTTGAGGGTGCCGGCGGCGACGACCACCCGGCGCGCCGTGCGTTGCTCGCGGCGGCCGCTGTGGTGATTGACGAAGTGCACCGTGTAAGTGCCGTCCGCACCGTGTTCGATGGTGCTGACCTCGCACAGGTCGAGGACCTTCAGGCCGAGTTGCAGGGCGCGGGCGAGAAAGGCGAAGTCCAGCGTGGTCTTGCCGCCGCCGGCCGAGCCGAGCACGCCGTCCTCGCCCGGGCGCGCCTCCCAGCGTTCGACGCCGTCGGCGGTGCGGACCTTGCGCGGCTGCCCCGGCGTTTCGGGGAAGGCCAGGCCCATGGTCAGCTCGCCGTCGACGCCGTCGGTGACGAAGGCCGGGTTGGCGCCGAGGCGGGCGCCCAGCATGTTGGGCAGCTGGTCGTCCGCGAGCGGCTGGCGCGATCCCATGCGCGCCAGCACCCGCTGGTAACTCGGCTCGAGATCCGCCGCGCCCAGCCCGGGCGCGATGCCGTTCCAGTAATCGGGGTCGGGCGGGCGTTCGTTGAGGCCGCCGTAGACGTGGCTGCCGCCACCGACCCCGGACGCACACACCACGTGCAGGCCGCGGTCGAGATGGATGTCGAACAGGCCGTGACGATTGAGCGTGGCGCGCCCGCCCGGCAGCCAGCGCCCGCGCAGGGTACGCACCAGTCGCAGCAGGCCGCGGCGACCGCGCGGCAGGGGACTGCGCGCGGCGATGCCCATCGAGCGTACCGGCACGGTGTCGCGCCACGGCCCGCGCTCCAGCATGAGCACGTCGAGACCCGCCTCGACCAGGGCGAGCGCGCAGGCGCTGCCGCCGAAGCCGCTGCCGATGACGAGGACGTCGACCGGCGCGGGCAGGTCGTCGGGATCGCTCACTGGCCGGCCGGGCTGAAGCCGAGCGGCGGAAAGCGCGCCACCACGGTGGTGTGCGGCGCCGCCCATTCGACTTCGATGGTGCGCGAGGCGAACAGCCAGCGACCGTCGACCTTGCAGTAGCTGTCGTGGTAGGTGCCGGTGGCGTAGCTGCCGCTCGTGCCGTCGGCGTCGACCAGGGTCGCCAGCAGGTAGCAACAGCCGCTGGCGCGCGCACCGTCGAGTTCGATCAACGGTGCGCTGACCATATGCTTGAGGTGTTGCACGGAGGCGCGGAAATGTTCGTGGTAGTAGGCATACCAGCGCTCGACCTCGGCGCGCCCGCGGCACTCGTAGTCGCCGTCGTACTTCGGGATCAGCACGCCGTCCGCGGCGAACAGCGCGGCGACCTCGGCGGCGCTGCCGCGGTCGACACGATGGCAGTAGGCCCACAGCAATTGCTCGATGGCGATGATGTCGTCGCTCGACATGCGTCTGTCCTCCCCGTTGCAGGTCGCTCCGGCCTGCCAACATAACGCGCGGGGCGTGGCGCGGGAAAGGCCACGTCGGCGCCGGCGGCCCGCCTCAAGACGCCGCCAGGGGCGCCAGCAGTTCGGCCAGGGTCGCCTCGTCGAGCGCGGGCAGGCCGGCATCCCGGCGGCCGTCGAGGATGCCGGCGGCGAGGCGCCGCTTGCGCGCCTGCAGGGCGAGCATGCGTTCCTCCACGCTGTGTTCGGCGATGAGCTTGTAGACGAACACCGGCTGGGTCTGGCCGATGCGGTGGGCGCGGTCGGTGGCCTGGTCCTCGGCGGCCGGGTTCCACCACGGGTCGTAGTGGATGACGGTGTCGGCCTCGGGCAGGTTGAGACCGACGCCGCCAGCCTTGAGGCTGATCAGGAACAGCGGCACCTCGCCCGCGCGGAAACGCGCGATGGCCGCTTCGCGCTTGCGCGTCTGCCCGGTCAGCTTGGTGTAGGCGATGCCGCGCGTGGCGAGTTCGTCCTCGATCAGGCCGAGCATGCTGGTGAACTGGGAGAACAGCAGGATGCGGCGGCCGTCCTCGAGCAAACCGGGCAGCAGCTCGAACAACAGGTCGAACTTGGCCGAGGCCGGGGCGGGCTGCGGGCAGGCGGCGAGCAAGCGTGGATCGCAGCACACCTGGCGCAGCTTGAGCAGGGCATCGAGGATGGTGATGTGGCTGCGCGCGAGGCCCTGGCGGGCGATGGCTGCCTTGACCTTGCCGTCCATGGCGACGCGGATGTTCTCGTAGAGCTCGGCCTGGGCGCTGTCGAAGGCGACGCCGTGCACCATTTCGCTCTTCGGTGGCAGCTCCGGTGCGACGTCGACCTTGGTCCGGCGCAACAGGAACGGGGCGACCCGGCGCTTGAGGCGCGCCGCGGCGGCATCGTCGCCGTGGCGCTCGACGGGCGTGCGCCACAGGCGCCGGAAGGTCGTGGCGTCGCCGAGGAAACCCGGCATGAGGAAGTCGAACTGGGTCCACAACTCGCCGAGGTGGTTCTCCAGCGGCGTGCCGGTCAGGCACAGGCGATGGCGCGCGTGCAGGCCGCGCACCAGATGGGCGGCCCGCGCGCGCGGGTTCTTCACGTGCTGGGCCTCGTCCAGTACCAGGTAGTGCAGGGCGATCTCCTGCCAGCGCTCGGCGTCGCGCGCGAGCAGGGCATAGGTCGTGACGAGCAGGTCGCCGGTCTCGATCTGGTCGAACAGCGCGTGGCGCAGCGGGCCGTGCAGCACCAGCGTGCGCAAGTCCGGGGTGAAGCGCGCTGCCTCGCGCGCCCAGTTGCCGACCAGGCTGGTCGGCGCGACCACCAGCGCGGGGCGATCGAGGCGGCCGGCCGCTTTCTCGGCGAGCAGGTGGGCGAGCGTCTGCAGGGTTTTGCCCAGCCCCATGTCGTCGGCGAGGACGCCGTTGAAGCCGCTCTCGCGCAGGAACGCCAGCCAGGCCAGGCCGTGGCGCTGGTAAGGACGCAGGGCCGCCCGCAGACCGCGCGGTGCTTCGACCGCGGCCAGCGGCGCGCCGGGCGCGAGGCGCGCAGCGAGCCGGCGCCAGTGCGGCGCGGCCGCCACCGCGACGCCGGCCTGTTCGAGCTCGTCGAGGAGTGCCGCTTCGTGACGCGCCAGGCGCAGGCTGCCGTCGGCGGCGGGTTTCACGCCACCGTCGAAGAGCTGGCGCAGGGTGTCGAGCACGGGGCGCAGGCGCGCCAGCGGCACGTCGACGAAGTGACCCGCGGCGAGCGGCACGCAGACCGGGTCCGGCAGCGCGTCCCAGTCGCGCTCGAGGACCGGCTCGAGCAGTTCGAGCAGGGGCAGGCGGCGCCCGTCGATCTCGATGCCGAAGCCGAGTCCGAACCAGTCCATGCCGCTGGCGTCGTCGGCGATGTCGGCGTAGACGTCGCCGGCGTCGAAGTGCAGCGCGAAGTCGTCCTGGTACTCGATCAGCCAGCCGGCGGCAGCCAGGGCCGGCAGGGTGGTGTCGACCAGCCGTGACCAGGCACTGGCCGAGTCGAGCAGGTCAGCCGCGATGGGGGCGAAGCGGCGCGTGCCGGCATCGCTGGCGTGGATGCCGAAGCCGGCTTCGAGCAGGCGCGCTTCGGCAGCATTCTCCGCGTCGAGTTCACGCTCGACGCGGACGTGCCCGTCGGCGTCGGCGTGCAGGGTGGCGGCGGCAACGGGGCGGTCGGGTATGCGGATGCCGGCATAGTCGAAGGCCAGCACGGCGTAGGCGGCGTGCGCGCGGTCGCCCGGCGTCACCGTCAGTACCGGCCGCGGCGCGACCCTGCCGAGTTCGCGCAGCTCGACCTTGCTCGGCGGCGGGATGGGCAGCGGACGCGTCCGCCCGGCGAGCAGGAGGCTCAAGGCATCCGCCGCGTCCCGCGGCAGGGGCGGTGCGCTGAGCAGGCCGGCGAGCCGTTCGGTATCGAGGCCGCCGCAATCGAGCAGGCCGGCCTCGTGGGTATCGGGGTCGAGGTACCACGGCGGTTCGGTCGGCAGCACCAACGGGTCGCCCTCGACCTCGGCTGCCAGCCGGATCTGGTCGCCTGAGCCCGCATCCTCCCACTGCAGGATCAAGCGGCGCGGCGGCGCGAGGCCGAGCGGCGTTTCCCCGGCTTCCTGCCAGTAGCAGCGCCCGCTCTCGAGCATCGCCTGCAGGGCCAGCGCGCCGGGTCGCCCGCCGAGCGTGACCGCGCCCCAGCGGCCGCAGCCGGCACTGGCGAGACGCGCGATGTCGTGATCCACGGCCGTTGCGGCATGGAACCGGTCGAGATAGCCATCGGCGATCTCGCGGATGTCGATCTCGCGCCCCCGCGTGTAGCCCCGCCCCGCGCTGCGCGGCTTGACCAGCCGCGCGTGGCATTCCAGGCCATCGCCGCGCCGTTCGAGGTCGAGCAACCAGACCACGCGGGAGGCATCGGCCGCGGGTTCGGGTGTGCCGCGCTCGACGAAGCCGAGCCACTCGCGGGCAAGCAGGGCGGGATCGAACGAGGCCGACGGTGTCGGTTTGCCGCTGCCGTCCAGCCACGCCAGGCAGACCGCCGCGACGTGCTTGCAGTCGTAACCCACCGGGCAGGTGCAGTTACCGTCGATGCGTGCACCGTGCGCCCCCGGCAGCATCAGGATTTCCTGCTCGTAGACGTTGTCGCCGCTGCCTCGCACCTCGCCGACCAGGCCGAAACCATCGGCGAAACGCACCGACTCCACCCGCCGCACGCGCCCCTGGCGCTGGTAGGTGCGACCGCGCTCGAACGCCGACGGCCCGACGGCGTCACGGATGGCTTCGGCGGTGATGTCGCGCTCGGGCATGGCCTGCTTCGGGGGACTCGGGGCCGGCATGATGCACGCTCGCTGCCGGGCCTGTCATGCGTGGGGTCACGGGGCCTGAAAGGAAACGGCGGTCACCGCGACCAAGGGGTAAACGCGGGAGCTTGCTGCCATGGACATCGATGCACGGACCACGCCGGCGATACTCGTCGCCGCGGCACCGAGCGACCAGGCCACGGTGCTGCCGCTGGTGCGCGCCTACCACGCCTTCGAAGGTATCGAACTCGACGACGGCGCCCGCGCGGCGGCCGTCGCGCGGTTGCTGGGGTCGCCCGCACTCGGCCGTGCCTGGCTCGTGCAGGTCGGCGCCGCGACCGCCGGCTACTGCGTCGTGTGCCGCGGCTTCAGCCTCGAGTTCGGCGGCTACGACGCCTTCCTCGACGAGTTGTTCCTGCTGCCCGCCTGGCGCGGACGCGGGATCGGCCGGCAGGTGCTCGCGGCGCTGCCGGCGGCCTGCCGCGATCTCGAACTCAGCGCGCTGCATCTCGAAGTGGCGCGCGACAACCAGGCCGCGCGGCGGCTCTACGGCGCGGCCGGTTTCCGCGCCCGCGAACGCTTCGTGCTCATGACCCGCTACCCGTTCGACGGCGCCTGAGGCCGGCGTGGCCTACCACCAGCCACGGCGCTTGAACTGGAGCATCATGGCCACGGCGATGATCACCATCACCAGCCACACCAGCGGGTAGCCCCAGTGCCATTCGAGCTCGGGCATGTGGCGGAAGTTCATGCCGTAGACGCCGACCAGGAAGGTCAGCGGAATGAATACCGTCGAGATGATGGTCAGCACCTTCATGATCTCGTTCAGCCGGTTGCTCACCGCCGACAGGTAGGTGTCGTGCAGGGTGCCGAGGATGTCGCGGTAGCCGTCGACCATGTCGACGACCTGCAGGGTGTGGTCGTGGAGGTCGCGCAGGTAGACATGCGTATCGTGGCTGATCAGGTGCGACTCGCTGCGTTCGAGCCAGATGATCTCCTCGCGCAGCGGCCATACCGCGCGGCGCAGGCGGATGGCCTCGCGCTTGAGGCGATGAATCTCGTGCACGTGGCCGGGCTGGGGGTCGTCGAGGATGGCGTCGTCGAGTTCGTCGACGTGGCTGCCGAACTCGTCGAGGGCGATGAAGTAGTGATCGACCACGGCATCGGCGAGGGCATAGCCGAGGTAGTCCGCGCCCTGGGTGCGGATGCGCCCGCGCCCGCCGCGGATGCGTTCGCGCACTTCGTCGAAGACGTCGCCGGCGTCCTCCAGGCAGGTCAGCACGAAACCCTGGCCGATGACCAGGCTGACGTGCTCGACACGCAGGCTGGCGCTGGCGCGGTCGAACAGGATCATCTTGAGCGCGAGGAAGATGTAGTGGGGGAATTCCTCGGCCTTGGGGCGCTGGGTGGTGTTGGCAATGTCCTCGACGGTGAGGGGGTGCAGGCCGAGGCGCTGGCCGAGCGCCGAGAGCATGTCGACGTCGTGGATGCCGTCGACGTTGATCCAGGTGACCGTGCCGTCGCCGCGGGCGCGCGTGCAGTCGTCCAGGCTGGCCTGGGCCAGCTCGGTGACACCGTCCTCGGCGTAATCGATGACGTGGATGTGGACGGCGTCGCGCTTGCGTTCACCGACGAAGACCGGCAGCCCGGGCGAACGCCCGGGGCGCAGGCGGCTACCCGCGCCCCGGTGTACAGAGCCCGGGCGATCGTCAGGCGCCAAGGATGGCGTTGACCTCGGCCACGGCCTCGAGCTGGACCAGGTGGCCGTAGCCCGGCAGCACGTGGGTGCTGACGTTGCCGGGCAGGTCGGCGGCCTGGCTGGCGGGGATGATGCGATCCTGGTCGCCCCAGATGACCTTGACCGGCATGCCGAGCCCGGCCAGCCCGCCGCGCAGGTCGACGCTCTGGCGGCCGTCGGCGGTGAAGCCGGCCGCGATCGTGGCGAGCGCTTCCGGCACGCCGTCGATGCGCTTGAAGGCGAGCATGTCGGCAACCAGCTGGCGACCCACCAGCTCGGGATCCGCGACCAGCTGCTGCAGCAGGCCCTTCATCTCCTTGCGGTTGTCGCAGGCGATGAAGCCGGCCAGGTAATCGCCGTTGATCGCGCTGCCCAGCCCGGCCGGTGCGATCAGCGCCAGCCCGCTCACGCGATCGGGGTGGGCGATGGCCGTCTGCAGGGCGATGGCGCCGCCGAGCGAGTGCCCGACCAGCTCCGCCTGGTCGATGCCGACCGCGTCCATGAAGGCCACCACCACTTCGGCCAGGGCTGCCACGCTGCCATCCGTGACCTGTTTCGAGGACTGGCCGTGGCCGGGCAGGTCGAAGGCCCACACGCTGGCATTGGCGGCCAGCGGTTCCTGGGTGAAGGCCCAGCGATCGGCATCGCCGCCGAAGCCGTGCACCAGCACGATGTGCCTGGCGCCGTCGCCCATCTTCGAGTAGCGCAGGCGGTAGCCGGCCGCGTCGATGGTCTGCCAGCCACCACCGCCCTCGGCCTCGTCCTCGGCCGGCGGCACGTAGTTGGCCTGGAACTCGGCGATGAAGGCGTCGATGGCGGCGTCGTCGACCTCGGCCGGGGCGATGACCCCGAGCAGGGCGCCGATCGGCAGCACGTCGTCGGGCTGGGCGACCTTGCGCCTGAGCACGCCGGCGTCGAGGGCCTCGAAGGTGTTGGCGATTTTCTCCGTCTCGATGTCCATCACGGGGTCACCGCGCGTGAGCGTGGCGCCTTCCTCGGCCAGCCATTCCATGACCTTGCCTTCCTGCATGGACAGGCCCCACTTGGGCATGGTGATGGCGATGATGCCGTCGTTACTCATCAGGCGTACTCCACGGTCTTCTTGACGGCCGCGGCGATCTTGTCCGGGCTCGGGATGTAGAGGTCTTCCAGGCTGCCGTTGAACGGTACCGGGGTGTGCGGGGCGGTGACCAGCTCGATCGGCGCCTCGAGGTCACCGAAGGCCTTCTGCGCAACCAGGGCCGAGATGTCGGTGGCCATCGAGCAGCGCGGGTTCGCCTCGTCGACCACCACCAGCCGGCCGGTGGCCTCGACCGATTCGAGGATGGTGTCCTCGTCGAGCGGCGAGGTCGTGCGCGGGTCGATGACCTCGCAGCTGATGCCGTCCTTGGCCAGGTCCGCCGCCGCCTTCATCGCCTGGTGGACCATGCGCCCGAGCGCGACGATGGTGACGTCCTTGCCCTCGCGCACCACGTTGGCTTCGCCGAAGGGGATGGTGTAGCTCTCCTCCGGCACCTCGCCTTCCAGGGTGTAGAGCACCTTGTGCTCGCAGAAGATGACCGGGTCGTTGTCGCGGATGGCCTGGATCAGGAGCCCCTTGGCATCGTAGGGGTTGGTCGGTACGACCACCTTCAAGCCCGGTACCGCGGTGAACATCGGGTAGAGGCACTGCGAGTGCTGGGCGGCGGCGCGGAAGCCGGCGCCGATCATGGTGCGGATGACCACCGGTGTCTCGGCCTTGCCGCCGAACATGTAACGGAACTTCGCCGCCTGGTTGAAGATCTGGTCGAAGCACACGCCCATGAAGTCGATGAACATCAGTTCGCACACCGGGCGCAGGCCCGAGGTGGCGGCGCCGACCGCCGCGCCGACGAAGCCGGACTCGCTGATCGGGGTATCCATGATGCGGTCGCCGTACTTGGCGTGCAGGCCCTTGGTGATGCCGAGCACGCCGCCCCAGGCATCCATTTCGCCGTCGCTGCCGGAACCGCCGACGACGTCCTCGCCCATGATGACGACCGACTCGTCGCGCGCCATTTCCTGGTCGAGCGCCTCGTTGATCGCCTGCTGGTAAGTGATCTTGCGTGCCATCGTGCGCTCCTCAGTACTTGATGTAGACGTCGGTCAAGAGCTCGGCCGGATCGGGATCCGGTGACGACTCGGCGAAGGCCACGGCCTCGTCGATGAGCGTGGCGACTTCCTGGTCGATGGCCGCGAGCTGGTCCGGCGAGATGCCGTGCTGGCTGGTGACGAGCTTCTGGAAACGCTTGATGCAGCAGACTTCGTCGCGCAGGCGCTGGACCTCGCCGTCGGGACGGTATTTCTGGTTGTCGCCTTCGAAATGGCCGAAGAAGCGGTCGAGCTTGTGTTCGAGCAGCGACGGGCCGCCGCCGGCGCGGGCGCGTTCGGCGGCTTCGCCGAAGGCTTCGTGCACGGCGAAGAAGTCGTGGCCATCGACGATCCGCCCGGGCATGCCGAAACCCTTGGCACGGTCGGCGATGTCCTTGCAGGAGACCGAGAAGCGGGCGTCGGTGGCCTCGGCGTAACCGTTGTTCTCGAACACGAACACCACCGGCAGCTGCCATACCGTGGCCAGGTTCATGGCCTCGAAGGTGGTGCCCTGGTTGGAGGCGCCGTCGCCGCAGAAGACCACGGCCAGGCCGCCGGTCTTCTTCATCTTGTGCGCCAGCGCCGCGCCGCAGGCCAGCGGCGGTCCGCCGCCGACGATGCCGTTGGCGCCCATCATGCCGGTGTCGAGGTCGGCGATGTGCATCGAGCCGCCCTTGCCGCGGCAGGTGCCGGTGGCCTTGCCGTAGATCTCGGCCATCATGCCCTTGACCTCGACGCCCTTGGCGATGCAGTGGCCGTGGCCGCGGTGGTTGGAGGCGATGCGGTCGTCGTCGCGCAGGTGCATGCCGACACCGGTGGCGGAGGCTTCCTCGCCGGCGTAGAGATGGACGAAACCGGGTATGCCGCCCTTGGCGAATTCGACGTGGACGCGGTCCTCGAATTCGCGGATGGTCTTCATCGTGCGATAAGCGTCGAGCATGTCCTCGACGGACAGGTTGGCTGCCATTGCTGTCTCCCCTTTGGCTGGTGCCGCGGTGCGCGCGCCGGCTGACGCCGTGGGCCCGGGCAGGCGGCAACTATAGCAGGCCGCGGCGGCCGCGGGAGGGTGCCGCGGCGGGCTCGATCACCAGCGCCAGCGCAGGCCGGCGTTGGCGCTGAAGAAGGTCTGGCGGGCGTCGACCTGGCCGTCGCCGCCGACGAACAGGCGCAGGGACTGGCCGGCATTGAATCCGAAGGCGAGGCCGAAGCGCGCGGCATCGCGCGGCTGGTGATCGCCACGGATGGCGAAGTCGAGCGCGGCCGGGTCGCCGGCGAGGTGGGCGCGCAGGATACCGTCGCCGGTGTATTCGTGGGCCCAGGCGGCGTAGGCCCCGAGGCGCACGTCGCGCACGCGGTCGGCGAGCAGGGGCAGGTCGAGGCGCAGGCCGAGTTCACTGGTGAGCGCGGTCTCGTGGTGGGCGTCGACGACCAGGCCCAGTGCGCCGGCGTCGCGTTCGGTATAGCCGCCGGTCTTCTGCGCGAGGTGCTCGAGGGCGAGGTAGGGCGTCACCCGGCCGGCGGCGTCGAGGGCGTAGCCGGCGGCGATGCGGGTACGCCAGGTGTGGCCGTCGAAAGCGGCCCTGGCGGTGCGTGGCACGGGGCCGAGGGCGAGCGTGCGGCGCGCGTTGAAATCGTGATCGCTGTAGCCGGCATTGCCGTCGATCGTCCAGCGCGTGCCGCGCCAGCGGCTGTAGAGGCCGATCTGCCAGGTGTCGATGTTCGTGCGATGCGCCGGCAGCGCCTGCTCGACCGTGGTCTCGGTCAGGGCGAAGAGGGCGCCGAGGGTCCAGGCCGCGCTGGGTGCGAGGTCGTAACCGGCGACGATCCCGCCGAGGCGCAGGTCGGTGTCGCTGCTCGACGTCGTGTCCAGGCTGCCGGCGCCGCCCACGCCCTGCAACCAGGCACCGTGCGGCTGGCCCTGGCGGGGCAGGCCGAAAGCCAGGCCCGCGCCGGCAAGCAACGGGGCGGCGCCGGCGGCGCCGCTACTGGTGAAACCGCCGAGGCCCGGCGCCAGGAAGCCGAGGCGCTGGTTGGTCACCTGGAACACGGCGCGGCTGGCCTGCGCCAGCGAGGCATTGACGTGGGCGATGCTGGTGCCGGCGAGGGACTCCAGGGCGAGCGGCAGCTCCTCCTCGGTCAGCAGGGAGAGGAGGGCGAAGTCGGTTCCCGCTGCGGCACCACCGTTGCCGCCGGCGAGGCCGTCGAGGACCTGCGCCGCGCCGCCCTGCTGTGGTTCCTGCACGAAACCGGTCAGCGAGGCCGCGGGATCGCTCACCGTGACCAGCACTGCGTCGGCGGTGTAGCCCACTGTCACCGCGAGCGCGGGGTCGTCGATGCCGGCCGCGGCGAAGCTGCCACTGACGCCGCCGGCGGCCTGCAGGACGGTATGCCGTACGCGCTTGGTATAGGCGCCGGGTGCGGCGTGCACGGCGAGCGCGCCGCCCTCGAGGACAGTGTTGCCGTCGACGTCGAAGCGCGTGGCTTGTCCCGGGCCGACGTCCACCACCAGCGTCGAGGCCGCGCCGAGCACGAGAGCACCGGCCGTGCTGCCGGCGAGGCGGGCCTGGCCGGCGACGACGTCGAGGGTGCCGGTGAAGCCCGGGTGGGCGCCGGCGAGGTCGAACAGCCCGCTGCCGCGCTTGCGCAGCGTGCCGGGCCCGGCGAGCGAGCCGCGCAGGACGAACTGGTGCGCGCCGGTATCGAGCGTACCGCCCGCGGCGTCGACGAACACGGCGTGCCGGCTGCTGATGTCACCCGCCTGGCGCAAGGTGCCGCCGGCGAAGGCGAGCGCGCCACCCGCCGCGCCGAGGTTGGCGGCGCGCGCGGCGACCAGGGTGCCCGAGAACACCGTGCCGCCCGTGTGCGTGTTGTCACCGCTGAGGGTCACCGCACCGGGGCCGAAGGCGAGCAGGGCGCCGGCACCGGACAGGCGGCCGGCGTAGTTGCCGTCGTCGACCTGGTAGAAGGCGGCAGCGGCGTCGGCAGCGGCCTCGATGTCGCCCTGCAGGCTGGCGGTGTTGCCGAGCAGCACGCCTTCTTCGACGGTGGTGCCGCCGGAGTAGCTGTTGGCGCCGCGCAGCCACACGATGCCGGGGCCGGTCTTGCTGAGCCGGCCACTGCCGGAAATGGCGCCGGAATACGCGTTCAGCGGCGGTGCCACGTCGTCGCCCTGCACCAGTTCCAACTCGGCGTCGTTGACGACCTGCGCACTGAGCCCGGTGGTCGTCGCGCGCACCCGGCCCTGCCGGATACGCAGTGTGCCGGTGTGGCCGAGTGTGCCGAGGAAGGACTGGGTGCCGGTGCCCGACTTGAGGACGTCCGCGCTGCCGCTGATGCTGCCGTTGAAGCTGGCGTCGCCGCTGGCGAGGTCGAGCGTCAGGGCACGCGTGCCGAGGGTCACGCGACCGTTGCCGTTCAGGCCGCCGATCGTACGCCCGGCGTCCGCGCCGGAAATGTCCAGGGTGCCGCGGCCGCTCACGCTGACCGCGCTGCTTGCGCTGAGCGCGCCGGCGCCGACCAGGGCGAGCGTCGCCTTGTCGAGGATGGTGGTGGGGCCGCCATAGGTCTGCGCACGGGTGAACGTGAGACGTGCTTCGCGGGAGGCCGCCACGCGCAACCCGCCGGTGCCGCTGATCACGCCGCCCCAGGCATGCTCGCCGGTCGGCAGCTCGGTTGCCAGGTTGTTGGCGCCGAGGACGATGGCGCCATCACCGCTCAAGGCGCCGGTGCGGGTGTAGGAACGTTCCGGGGTGACCAGGTTGAACCTGGCCTGGCGCAGGTCGAGCGTGGCGCCGGCGGCGACGAACACCGTGCCGTCACCGGGGCCCGCACCACCCGAGGTGCCGTTGCGTCCGCCGAACGCCAGGGTTCCGGCATGGACCTGGGTGCCGCCGTCGCCGAGGAAAGTGCGTTGGTTCAGGGTGACCGTGCCGGTACCGCGCTTGACCACGGTGAGCCGGGGGCGGCGCAGGCCGACGACGGGGTCGCCATTGATCGCTTGGGCGTAGGTGCCGTCGAAGTCCTGGTCGAACTCGAGCACGGTGTCGCCGAAACTCGAGAAGGCCGAGGCCAGGCTGGCATCGAAGCTCGTGGTCGTGACGCGCAGGGTGCCCTCGTCGAGGTAGACGTTGGGCGGCGCGCCGGCGACGCGGCACACCAGCGACGACCCCGCCGGCAGAGGGGGGCTGGGTGAACCGGCGTCGATGATCAGCGAGCCGCCGGCACCGCTGCCGCTCGCCACCGGCGCACAGTTGCCGGTTTGTGACCAGGTGTTGGCGCCGGTGAGGACCAGGATGCCGGGACCGTCCTTGCGCAACAGGCCCTGGGCGTCGATGTCGCCGCTCAGGGTGAGGGTGTGGACGTCGGTGTCGATGACCGCGCCCTTGCTGCCGATGGTGAAATCGCGCGCGGTGGCGAAACTCGCGGTCACGGCGAGCCGCGTGCCGTCGAGCGCGACGGGGTTGCCGTGCGCGGCGAGGTCGCCGTCGGCCGCGGCCGTGATGGTGTTGTCGACGGCGATCCCATAGCTGGGGCCGAGACCGGAGCTGGTGCTGCCGATCACGCTGATGCCGAGGCCCGCCGAACCGCCGCCCCCCGGGAGGTCGGCCAGCACCCTGAGCAGTTCGTCGACACCCTCGTAGGCAACCTGCCGTTTCTCGAACGTCACCTCGCCGAGGTAGGCCCCGGTCACCTCCGGGCGATCGACGTCGAAGGCCGTGGCAGGGACGGCGAGCGCGAGCAGGCCCAGCGCAACGGCGGTGCGGGCAAGGTGGCGGCGTGGAATTCCTCGGGTGGCCATGAAGCAAGTCCCTGTGCAGGCTGCGAACGAAGCTCGGCGCACGAGCTTAGCCACGCCCCCCCGCCCGTGTATAGTTCATCGGCTCGAAATCGAGGGAGGGCGAGACATGCCGTTCGGCGAACTGATCACGACCATGGCCGCGGCCATCGCGCGCGGCGACGGTGCCGCGGCGGCGGCCTGTTTCCACGCCGACGGCGTCTACCACGACGTCTTCTACGGCGCGTTCCCTCGCGCGGAGATCCCGCGCATGGTCAGCGACTATTTCCACCGCGACGCGACCAATTTCATCTGGGACATGCACGACCCGGTGTCCGACGGACACATCGGCTACGCCCGCTACGTGTTCAGCTACGACGGCCGCCTGCCGGGCAGCGAAGGCCGCCGTGCGTTGTTCGAGGGCGTGTCGATCTGCACCCTGCGGGACGACCTCATCCTGGCCTACCACGAGGTCGCCAATACCGCGACCGGGCTGCTCGGACTCGGCTTCCCGGCCGCCCGCCTCGAGCGCATCGTGGCGCGCCAGGCCGAGGCGCTGGCGGCACGCGACGAGGCCGCGCATCACCGCGCCGGTGGCTGAGTTCGCCGCGCGCGACCTCGTCGCGGCGCCATTCGAGCTGGCCGAACTCGAGCGTGCCGCGCAGGCCGTGCACGAAGTGCTCGTGCCGACCCCCCAGCTGGCCTGGCCGCTGCTCGCTGCGCGCCTCGGTTGCGAAGCCTGGGTCAAGCACGAGAATCACCTGCCGACCGGCGCGTTCAAGGTGCGCGGCGGGCTGTGGTTCCTGGCCTGCCTGCAGGCCGCGCAGCCGGACTGCCGCGGGGTGGTCGCGGCGACCCGTGGCAACCACGGCCAGAGCATCGCCTTCGCCGCGGCGCGGCTTGGCCTGCGCGCGGTGATCGTGGTGCCCCACGGCAACAACCCGGACAAGAACCGCGCCATGCGTGCGCTCGGTGCCGAACTCGTCGAGGCCGGCGAGGATTTCGACGCCGCGCTGGCGGTCGCCGCGCAACGGGCGGCGGACGAGGGCTTGTACGCCCTGCCGTCCTGGCATCCCGTGCTGGTGCAGGGCGTGGCGAGCTACGCGCTGGAACTGTTCCGCGGCATGCCGCCGCCGGACGTCGTCTACGTCCCGATCGGCCTCGGCTCGGGCGCCTGCGGGGTGATTGCGGCGCGCGACGCGCTCGGCCTCGACTGCGAGGTGGTGGGGGTCGTCTCGGTGCACGCCGACGCCTACGCGCAGTCCTTCGAGCAGGGGCAACGGGTAGCGACCACGAGTGCGGACACACTGGCCGATGGCCTCGCCGTGCGCACGCCCTCGGTACCGGCCCTGGCTTACCTGCAGCAGGGCCTGGCCCGCGTGGTACGGGTCGACGACGAGGCCGTGCTGGCCGCCGTACGCGCCCTGTTGGAGGACACCCACAACCTGGCCGAGGGCGCCGGCGCCGCGCCGCTCGCTGCCGCCCTGGCCGAGCGCGAACGCAATGCCGGCCGCCGCGTGGCGCTGGTGCTGTCCGGCGCCAATCTCGATCGCGCCACCCTGGCGCGGGCGCTCGACCTGACCCTGGAAGAGGAGACCCGGTCATGAAACTCGATGGTTCCTGCCACTGCGGCGCCGTGCATTTCTCGCTCGAATGCGCCCATCCCTACCCGTTCAACCTGTGCTACTGCTCGATCTGTCGCAAGACCGCGGGCGGCGGCGGCTACGCCATCAACCTCGGCGGCGCGGCCGAGTCCCTCGAAGTCCGCGGCGAGGACGCCGTCGGCGTCTACCGCGCAGTGATGGGCACGGGCAAGGCCGCCGAGCCGAGCCCGGCCGAACGGCGCTTCTGCACGCGCTGCGGCAGCGCCCTGTGGGTGTGGGACCCGCGCTGGCCCGAACTCGTCCATCCTTTCGCCTCGGCCATCGACACCCCGTTGCCGACGCCGCCGGAGCGCGTCCATCTCATGCTCGGCTCGAAAGCGCCGTGGGTCGAGGTGACGCCCGGGGCGCACGACCAGTGCTACGACGAGTACCCGCGCGAGTCGATCGCCGAGTGGCACCGGCGCCTCGATCTCGAGCGCTGACGCATGTACCGCCCGCCGCACTTCGCCGAGGACGACCCGGTGGCCCTGCGCGCGTTGCTGGCGGCAGCGCCGCTGGCCACCCTGGTGACGGTCGTCGACGGCGCGCCGGCGGTCGAGCACCTGCCCCTGCTGGTGGTCGACCGCGCCGACGGCGGGCTCGCGCTGTGCGGGCACGTCGCCCGCGCCAACGATCTCTGGCGCCGCGCCGGGGCCGGCATCGAGGCGGTCGCGGTCCATCACGGCCCGCAGGCCTACGTCAGCCCGGCGTGGTACCCCTCCAAGGCCGCCCACGGCCGCGTCGTGCCGACCTGGAACTACGCCGTCGTCCACGCCCACGGTTGCCTGCGGGCGATCGAGGACCGCGACTGGCTGGCCGCGCACGTCGCCGCCCTGACCACCGTCCACGAGGCCGGGCGCACCGCACCCTGGGCCGTCGGTGATGCGCCGGCTGCGTTCATCGAGCGCCTGCTCGGCGCCATCGTCGGCGTCGAACTGGCGGTGACGCGGCTCGAAGGCAAGTACAAGCTGAGCCAGAACCGCGACCGCGACGACCGCGCCGGGGTGGCTGCCGGGCTCGCCACGGAGGCAGGGGGAGCGGCGCTGGCGGCACTGATGTGCACGGCGACGGAGTGACCGGTGGGACGGGCCGGTGGCACGGCGGTCGTAATCGCTCGAACCGATCGGCGATGTAAAAGATGGTGTCGTTGTGCGCCGCAATATGATGGATCGTGCATGATCGCCCGCCATGCCCGGCAAACGCCCGCCGGTCAGACGATGATCCCGTCATGAACACCCACGCCAAGCCCAGTGGCCGTGGCCGGCGCGAGCCCGGCCACGTGCCTGTAGTCAGACCCGCGGTCGCGGCCGCCGGCGTCGACCCGGGGCGCGACAAGCTGCTCGAATTCCGCCGCGAGGTGCTTGCGTTGTACCTGCGGATCACGGCGTGCGCCGCCGTGGTCATCGTGCCGACCTATTACCTGGTCGGGATCAATGCGCTCACCCTCGCATCGCTGGGCTTCTTCGCCGCCGTGATCGCGCTCTACGTCGCGTTCCGGCGCGGCCTGGTCGAGGTCGTCACCGCGGCTCACCTGTTCCTCGCCGCGAGCGTCGCCATCTGCATGCTGGGGTTGTATCTCGGCAACGAGAGCTTCGACAACAAGCCGTGGCAGATCCTGCTCGTCATCGCCGCGTTCAGCCTGGTCGATGCACGCGAGGGCCTGGCCTGGTCAGCGGCCTGCATGGTCGGCATCGTCGTCATCGCCATGGTCCGCGCCGGCGCCTACGAACCGCTGTCGATCATGGTGCTGCTGAGTGCGCAGGTCACGGCCGTCGCCGCGCTGTACTTCTTCGCCCGCCAGCACGAGCGCAACCTGCGCACCATCGCCCACATCTCGCATACCGATTCGCTGACCCAGGCCTACAACCGGCAGCTCTTCGACGATCTCGCCCGCAACGCCTTCAACCGCGCACGGCGCAGCGAGGAACCGCTGGCGCTGTTCATGATCGACATCGACTTCTTCAAGCGCTTCAACGATCACTACGGGCACGTCGCCGGCGACCGCGCCCTGGCGGCGGTCGCCGGGGTCATCCGCCATTGCGCGCGCCGTGCCACCGACCTCGTTTTTCGCTACGGCGGCGAGGAGTTCTGCGTCATTTCCGGCGGCCTCGACATGGACGGGGCGCGGCGCCTGGCCGACAGCATCATCGAGGGTGTGCGCGAACTCGGACTCGAACACACCACCGCCGACTGCGGGTACCTGACGGTGTCGATCGGCATGGCCCACTACGAGTTCCTCGGCGAGTGTGACGTCGGCGGCGTGCTGCAGCAGGCCGATGCCGCCCTCTACCGGGCCAAGCAGCGCGGCCGCAATCGCCTCGAACACGAGGACGACCTCGACGTCGCGGTGGCCGACTACCTGCAGGGCGCCGGTGGCTGAGGGCTTCAGCGATCATTTCTCGGCCACCGCGGCGGACTATCGACGCTACCGGCCGCGCTATCCCGACAGCCTGTTCGATACCGTGTGCGGCGGCCTCGCGCGGCGCGAAGTCGCGTGGGATTGTGCCAGCGGCAGCGGCCAGGCCGTGGCCGGCCTGGCGGCGCGTTTCCGCACGGTCATCGCGTCCGATGCGAGTGCCGCGCAACTCGCCCGCCTGCCGCCCGCGGCCGGCGTCCATCGCCTCGTCGCGCGCGCCGCGCAGGCGCCACTGGCGACGGCCTCGGTCGACCTGCTGAGCGTGGCCCAGGCCCTGCACTGGTTCGCCGGCGAGGCCTTCTACGCCGAGGCTCGCCGCGTGGTCCGCCCGGGTGGCCGGATCGCCGCCTGGACCTACGGCCTGTGTCGCGTGACGGCCGCGGTCGACGCCTTGATCGATACCTTCTACCGCGACATCGTCGGCCCCTGGTGGCCGCCCGAACGCCGCTGGGTGGAGGCCGCCTATGCCGGCCTGCCGTGGCCGTTCGCGGCAACCCGGCGCTACAGCGACCGCATGGTCACGACCTGGACGCCTGCACACCTGCTGGCCTACCTCGGCACGTGGTCGGCGGTGGCGGCCTGTCGTCGCGCAGGTGGCGGCGACCCCGTCGCCGACATCGCACCAGCGCTGCGCGCGGCCTGGGGCGGCCATGGCCGGCGCGAAGTGCGCTGGCCACTCACCATCCTGGTCGCGGCGAACGCCTGAACGGCGCCACGCCGCGATCGGGCACACTCCGGCGCCTTTCATTCGTTCGCGCCGCCCCGCAGCCCCGTGATTCCCGAGGCCTACGCCCCATGATCGTCGCCCGAGTCCTGTTCCCGACCAACACTCCGAGATCGAAGAACTGAAGAAGATGCTCGGTACCGCGCCGAAGGACGCGGGTCTCGACGGCCTCATCGGCAAGTACAACCTCACCAGCGAGGACGGCAGCCAGGCCGGCGGCATCTACCTGTGGGAATCGCGCGAGAAGGCCGATGCCTGGTACGACGAGGCGTGGAAGCTATACATGGGCGAGGCCTGGGGCCAGGCCCCGCTGCTCGAATACCTCGACTGCCCGATCGTGCTCGACCACGAGACCAACAACACCGTCTCGCTGGTCGCCGCCTGAGGCGGCGCCGCAGCGGCGCGGGGAAGGGCGGCCAGGGCCGCCCCTTTTTTGTGCCCGCGGTAGGTCCCGGCTCAGGCGATGCCGTCGAGAAAACCGCGCAGGCAGGCGTTGAATTCCGCCGGGCGCTCGAGATTGCTCAGATGCCCGGTGCGTTCCATGACCAGCAGGCGCGCGTCGGGAATCGCCGCGGCCATTTTCTGCGAGACCTTGACCGGGGTGAGCTTGTCGTCCTCGCCGACGATGATCTGCACCGGCACGGCGATGGTCGCGACGTCCGTCACCGGCAGGTACATGGTCATGCCCTCGATGGTCTTGATGTAGGACGCCTTGTGCAGGGCGCACATGCTGGCGACGAGTTCGTCGACCACGCTCGGCGGGGCGTGCGGCGAGACCAGCGATTTCGCCACCGCGGGCGCGATGTCGGCCGGCTCCTTGCCGTCGAGCAAGGGCTGGCGGCGTTCGCGCACGAAGCGTTCGCGCCCCTCCTGGGTGAAGGAGGCGTCGAAACCGGGGAAGGTGTCGACCAGCACCAGGCTCGCGATGCGCTGCGGGTAGCGATCGTGGAAATCGAGGATGATGCGCCCGCCCATCGACAGCCCGCACAGGTGCGCGCGTTCGACGCCGAGATGGTCGAGCAGGCGGGCGAGATCGTGGGCGAAATCCGCGAAGTCGAGCGGACCGTCGTAGTCCTCGCTGTTGCCGTAGCCGCGCGCGTCCCAGGCCACCGCGTGGTAGGCGTCGGCGAGGGCGTCGAGTTGGCGGTGCCAGTTGCGCGCGTTACCGCCGATGCCGTGCAGGAATACCACCGTCTCGCCGCGACCGGCATGGTCGTAGGCCAGCCGCGGCGCACCCGGGACGTGGTCGGTGACGATGGCCGCCGTCATGCGACACCGTGATCCCAGGGCAGTGCCAGGTGTTCCCCGTCGGCAGTTTCGACGCGCACCGGTGACATCGACAGCGTCGCCATGATCTCGAGGTCGGCGTCGCCGGTATTGACGATCTGGTGCACCGCGTTGGCCGGGATGAGCAGGGTGTCGTTGCCCTTGAAATGAAATTCGCGGCCGCCGCAGTGGCACACGCCTTCGCCGCTGAAGATGACGATGGCTTCCTCGCAGTCGTGGCGGTGGACCGGGGTCGCCGCCTTCGGTGCGATGGTCTGGCGCCACACTTCGAAGTGGCCGAGGCCGTCGCGGGCGCCGGCCAGGGTGCGGTGTTCGAGGCCGGGCAGGTGATGGACCTCGACTTCGGCATTGTGGTTGACGTTCATGTCCATGAGGTGGGCTCCGCGCTACTTGAGGCGGGCGATCTTAACCCGGATTCCCCGCGCTTCCGCCGGTGCCGCCGCGCGGTCGGGCTGCCCCGCCGCGCGCGGCTCCCGGCTCAACCCCGGGCGGTATCGCCGGCCAGCAGCGGTGCCGCGGCCGCACGCGGACGCCGCAGCGCCGGCCACACCTCGTGCAGGAACAGGGCGCCCAGCACGCAGCCCGCCCCGAGCACCACGCGCCCGTCCACGGCCTCGTCGTTCAACCAGCGCCCGAGCAGCAGTGCGCTGAGCGGCGAGACGAAGGTGATCAGGGCGAGCTGCACCGGGCTCTGTCGCGCCAGGATGTAGTAATACAGCGTGAAGCCGCAGGTGGTGGCGACGACCCCGAGGTAGGCGATCGAACCGAGCACGTAGCCGGGCAGGGCGTGCGGCACTTCGGCACCGCCCAGGTACCAGCTGAGGTAGTAGGGCGGCAGGGCCGCGAGCAGGCCGCCGGCGGCGAGTCCGGTCGACGACAGGCCATGGTCCTGGCGCTTGAGCAGCACCGCCGACAGGCAATGGCAGGCGGTGGCCCAGGCCAGCGCGGCGATGCCGCGCACCGCGTCCGGGCCGATCGCCGCCCCGCGGTAGAAGATCACGGCGAGACCGGCGAGGCCGAGGCCCTGTGCCAGCAGGCGGTGTGCGCCCGGCGCGCGCTCGCCGAGCAAGGCCGCGGCGAGCACGGCCGTGACCAGCGGCGAGAGGCCGAAGATCAGTGAGATCCAGCCGGACGGCACGTGCTGGGCGGCCCAGTAGGTGGCGATCATGGCGCCGTAGATGCCGAGCGCGGCGGTGGCGTAGGCGCGCAGGGCGCGGGCGTCACCGCGCAGCGGCTCGCGCCGCCAGCGCAGCAGGGCGTAGACACACAGGAAACCGAGGGTCATGCGCGCGACCGCGCCGAACAGGAAACCGACTTCCTCGGTGCTCCACTTGATGGCGAGCGGGGTCGTCGACCAGATGACGATGACGGTGACGTAGGCGGCAGGGACGCTCATGGCGGGGTCCTTCGCACGGGGCATGGTGCAGGCAAAAAAAAACCGCAGGGCTGTTGGCGCTGCGGTTCTCTCGTCGATCGGGAAACGGTCAGGAACGAGGTCGTCGCAGGCGCACGGGCGCACGCTTGCCGGTGCGCATGCGCAGGCGGCGCGGGCAGGCAGCGCGGACGGGGCGGATGAGGCTGGCGGCGTTCATGGCGGCGCGATGGTGCGCGCCGCCGCTGACGAAGTCAAGGCGCGCCGCGTCGCGCGGCGTGAGCCGGCGCAACGTCGTCGGCGTGGTGGGCGAGGAAGGTCGTCGCGCCGTCCGCGCCCATGTACTTGCGCAGCAACTGCGGCTCCGTGCGGGTGAGGTCGACCCACAGCAGGCAATCGATGGCGTTGTTGAAATCAGCATCGACGTTGAAGCCGAGCAGGCGGCCGTTCAGCTTGAGGTACTGGCGCAGCAGCACCGGCACGCCGACGTCCTCGTCTTCGACGGTGGCGAGCAGGCTGGCGATGATGCGCATGTCGCCGACGTCGAGATCGGCGCGGCGCGCGCTCGCCGCCGCCGTCTGGAAGGGGTGCCGCGCGCGCACCAGGCTGGCGCGTTCGGTCTCCATGCTGTGCCGCTGCAGGAAACGCACCATGAGCTGCTGCGAGACCGGGTGGTAATCGTTGCTGATGCTGACCGGCCCGAACAGCACGCGGTGGCGCGGGTGGCGCGCGACGTAGCTCCCGATGCCTTTCCACAGCAGCATCAGCGACGAGTAGTTGCGCTGGTGCTCGGGCGCGACAAAGGAACGCCCCACTTCGAGCGCAGCGCGCAGGTCGACCTCGAGTTCGGGCGCGAGGTGGAACAGCGAGGCGACGTAGAGCCCCTTGGCACCGTAGCGATCGAGGATGCGATCGACCTCGCCGAGGCGATAGCCGCCGATGATGCGGTGGCGCACCCGATCCCAAACGAACAGGTGCAGGTAGTAGCTGTCGAACAGGTCGAGGTCGACCCGCTTGCCGGTGCCCTCGCCGACCTGGCGGAAGGCGAGTTCGCGCAGGCGGCCGATCTCCTGCAGGGTCCAGGGCAGCTGGTCGGCGGTCGCGTACCAGACCTCGAGATCGCCGGCGGTGACGAGGCGTTGCATTGCCGGCAGCGCGGCGACCTCGCCGGCCAGCGTGGCCGGTTCGATCGGCGGTGCGATCGCCTCGACCCGCTGCGGGCGCCGCGAGACGGCGCCGAGGCGCAGCGGTTTGCGGTAGGCGCGCCGGGCGCCGACCAGTTCGCTGGTGACCTGCAGGTAGGGGCCGATGGCCTCGCGCGAACCGAGCAGGGCGAGGGTGTCGGCCTCGATCGGTGGCGCGCAGCGTGCCTCGATGACGGTGCCGCGGTGATTGAGCATCTCGCGCACCAGCAGCGCGGTACGCGCGGCCGGGTGGAGCAGGCCGGCGAGCTGGAACAGGGTGCTGTTGCGGCCGTTGATATGGGCCGGTACGACCGGCGCGCCGCTCTTCTCGACCAGCCAGCCGACCCCGGCATCCCACGGCGGGTCGACGATGCGGCGCTGGCGCAGGTCCAGGCTCGAGACCTCGCCGCCGGGGAAGATCAGCAGCAGGCCGCCCTGGCGCAGCCAGCCCAGGGCTTCGCGTACGGCGCGCAGGTTGAAGCGCGCCGCCTGGCTGCCGCCGAAGGGGTCGACGGCGATGAACACCTCGGCCAGTTCGGCGAAGCTCTTGAGCAGGTGATTGGCCATCACGCGCAGGTCGGGGCGGCGGCGCATGAGCAGCTCGATCATGGCCACGCCGTCGAGCCCGCCATGGGGATGGTTGGCGACCACGATGCACGGCCCGTCGGCGGGAATGTGCGCGAGCGAGGTCGCGTCGATGCGCGCCTCGACCCCGGCGCCGTCGAGGGTGGCGCGGGCGAAGGCGTGCGGATCGAGATGCGGCGGGATCGACTCGTACAGCGCGTTGAGGCCGTCGAGCGCGAGCAGGCGATCGACCAGCGGAGCGCAGTGACGCCAGGGCCCGCGCAGGTGTGGGGCGACGGTGAAACGGTGGCGCGGCGGGCTGGCCGGCGGCGATGCGGGCGCGGTCTTGTTCATGCTGGAGGTGGAAACGACACGGTGGGACATACGACTCCCGGCGGGGTTGCGGGCCACTTGTTACAATCGCAGCGCCGCGGCCCGGCCCGATGTGCGGGGCGTGGCTGCCGATCATACTGAATTCCCCGTGCTGCCGCGGCTGCCGGCGGCACCTCTGCGAGGCCGAACCCGCTATGCGCTGGACGCTCGACGACATCGATTGGAGCCGGCTCGAGGCCGCCCGCGTCCCCCCGGACCTGCTGGCGGCGGTCAAGACCGCGGCCCTGGTCGAGGCCAACAGCGCGGATTACGTCGAGTATCTGCACAACGTGTTTCAGGGTGATGACGCCTTCTGCGCGGCAGCGAGCCGGTGGGGGGAGGAGGAGGCGCAGCACGGCGCGGCGCTCGGCCGCTGGGCCATGCTGGTCGATGCGGACTTCGATTTCGCCGCCGCGCTGGCGCATTTCCGCGCGCACTACCGCCTGCCGCTGGAAGTCAGCGCCTCGGTGCGCGGCTCGCGCGCCGGCGAACTGCTCGCCCGCTGCGTGGTCGAGTCCGGCACCTGCTCGTATTACTCGGCGTTGCGCGACGCCACCGCGGAACCGGTGCTGCGCCAGATCTGCCAGCGCATCGCCCAGGACGAGGCCCATCATTACCGCCTGTTCCACACCCATTACCAGCGCTATCCGCGACCGGCCCTGTGGCGACGGCTGCAGGTCGCGCTCGGGCGGGTGGTCGAGACCGGCGACGACGAGCTCGGCCGCGCCTGGTATGCCGCCAACGAGGCACCGCGCGCGGCCCCCCCGGCCTACGATCGCGCCGCCTGCGCCGGTCGCTACCAGGCGATCGTGGGCACGCTGTACGGCCGTCGTCACGTGCACACCGCGGTGCACATGATCGCGGGTGCCATCGGCGCGCGTCCGGGCGCGCCGCTCACGCGCTGGTGCGGACGGCTCGGCTGGTGGTGGTTGCAGCGCGCCGGGCGCGCTCACGCGGCCTCGTCGACGCCGGCGAAGGCGGCCTGAACCCGCCGCCAGCGGAACGGCAGCGCGAGCTGGGCGAGGAAGCCCGGGGGCATGTAGTCGGCGATGCCGATGGTGTCGACGGCGAGGCCCGGGCGGCGGTAATAGGTACCGAACAGCTGGTCCCACAGCATCAGGTTCTCGCCGTAGTTGTTGTTGCCGATGGCGGGGTCGATGGCGTGGTGCCAGCGATGCAGCTCCGGGGTGTTGAACACGAGGCTGAGCGCGCCGCAGCGCATGTCGACGTTGCAGTGGGTGAGGATGCCGATGTAGGCGGTGATGGCGCTGACCCACACGATGGCGTCCATCGACAGGCCGGTCAGCAGCAGGAAGGGCAGGCTGAACAGCACGCTCTCCAGCGAGTCGACGAAGTGAAAGCGCCCGGTGTTGACCAGCCACAGCTTGCGCACGCTGTGATGGACGGCGTGGAAGCGCCACAACCACGGCCATTCGTGGCCGAGACGGTGGGCCCAGTAGAGGCCGAACTCCGAGGCGACCAGCCCGAACACCACCTGTGCGGCCAGCGGCCAGGCGCCGAGCCCCGTCGGCGCGGCGTGGTCGAGCACGCCGGTGGCGAGAATGCTGACGATGAGCAGCTGTACCAGGCCCTTGTTCAGCACGGTGTGCGCGAGGTCGGCGCGCAGCTGGCCGTCCGGGCGTTGCCAGTCCGCGCGGTAACCGAGCGTGCGCTCGGCCAGCAGCAGCCAGCACACGATCCAGGCGTAGGAGAGGTTGAAGAACAGGGTTTCGTGGCCAAGGGCGAAGCCGGTCGCGAGGATCGCCGAGCAGCTCAGCAGCAGGCCCGGCCAGGCCACCGCGCGCGCGACGCGCGCCCAGCCGCGGGCGTGGGAACTGGCGCGGGAGCCGCCCGCGCGGGTAGCACCGGTCATGTTCAGTCGACGGCGCAGGAGCGGCGCAGGGCGGTCGAGATCAGGTACTGATCGTTCGACTTGTCGCGCGCCAGCCCGCACAACACTTCGGCCCGCACGCTGTAGCCCGCTTCCTCGGAGGCGATGAAGAAGGTGTAGCGCGGGCTGCAATTCGACGCACAGCGCTCGTAGAGCGCCTTGCCGTCGTCGCCGCGTCCCTGCGACAGCTCGCTGATCCAGCGATTGAGGGCCTCGACCCCGCCAAAGGTGGGCGGGGTGAAGCTGAGCGGCGCCGCCGCGGTCTCGTCCTCGAGTTGCAGGCAGAGCGCGTTCTGCTCGCCGCGCGGCAGGAAACTCATCGGCGCGACGCGGTAGATGACCTCCGCCACGCCGTCATCCGGGCAGTCGGGGGTGCACCCGGGCGCGGGCTTCTTGTTCTCGACGGTGAGGGCCTCGGCCAGCAGGCGGCTGGCGATGGCCTTGAGCGAGTCGTCGGTCTCGGCCAGGTTCTTCATGATGCCGGCCGAACCGTATTCGGTTGCCAGGGGTTCCTCGGCCAGGGTGCGCGGGCAGGTCTGCGCAATGGCAGCGGCGTCGTTCGGGGCGCCGAGCACGTCGTCGGCCGAGACGACCGTCGTGGCGGATGTGGTGATCAGCACCAGGGCAAGCTGTCGGAGCCTCATTACGGCGCCTCGCCGACACGGTCCAGGGCAAGCATGTTAGCTATAATCATTATTTAAAACAATAAATAAAGAAAAATATTTAAACTCAAAAATCACATTCCGTCTTTAACGCGATGATCACTTTGGTCGAGTAGGCGCGGCTCGAGCCGCACCGACGGCGAGGGGCGGGCATGGTGCACTGCAACAAGTAGAAAGTAAAGCTGCTCCGGTCAGCGCGTGCTTCAGGGGTGGTGTCGGGTCAGGAAGCGCTCCAGTTCGGCGCGATCGAGCGGGCCATTCTTGCGCGCGGCCAGTTCACCGTCGCCATCGAACAGCAGGTAGGTGGGGGTGCCGAGGAAAGGGGTACCGGTCAGACGCTCGAAACCGGCGGCGATTTCGGTCGGTTCACCGACCAGGGATTCGAACCGGGCGTGGCGTTCGGCGAGCGTGCCGGCCACCGTACCGCGTGCGGCGACGCCGTCGATGGCGACACCCAGGACCTCCAGTTCGCTGGCCGCATGCGCGGCCTGCAGCCTGGCCAGGGTGTCGAACTCGCCGGCGCAGACCGGGCAGTAGGTGGTCCACACCACGACCAGTGTCCAACGTCCGCGCGCGAAGTAGTCGTCGAGCCGGACCGGTTCGCCGTCCAGGGTCTGCGCGCGGATGGTCGTGGCGGCCAGGGTCGTCGTCGCGATGCCGGCCAGCAGCGCTGTGAGCAGGACCAGGTGGAGTGCGTGTGACCGCGGTCGGAACTTGGGCATGGCGGAACGGACTCGGCGAGTAGGCATCATCGGCGTCGACCGGCCCGAACCGGGGCGCGGCGGCTGGTGGTGCGCGTCACGCGCGCGAGCCGCGTGTCCGGCGCGCTCACCCGCGACAGCCCGGCCGACGGCCTGTTAGAGCGGCGCGCTCGGCGGCGGTTCAACCGGGCTCGATTGACGTCACCGCCATCGGCACCCTATAAGACCCCCTCGCAATCACCACCCAGCCTCGCGCAGCGCCGAGCCGCGTGGGCGGCAAGCAGGAGCACCTCATGAAATTGTTGAATTCCTTTGGCCCCAATCCGCGCCTCGTGCGCATGTTCGCGCTGGAGAAGGGCATGGAGCTGCCGGCGGTCGAGCACGACCTCATGGGCGGCGAGAACCGCGCCGAGCCCTACCTGAAGAAGAACCCGGGCGGCCAGATGCCGGCGCTCGAACTCGATGACGGCACGGTCATCGCCGAGACCGTCACGATCTGCGAGTACCTCGAAGAGATGCAGCCGTTGCCGGCCCTGGTCGGGACCAACCCGGTCGAGCGCGCCAACACCCGCATGTGGGTGCGCCGGGTCGAACTGAACGTCACCGAGAACATGTACAACGCCTTCCGCTATGCCGAGGGTATCGAGATCTTCCGCAACCGCATGGTGTGCATCCCCGAGGCCGCCGACGGCCTGAAGAAGAAGGCCCGCGCCGGCCGCGAATGGCTCGACGGCCTCATCGCCGGGCGTGATTTCATCGCCGGCGACAAGATCTCGCTGGCCGACATCGTGCTCTACTGTTGCATGGATTTCGCCAAGGACGTCGGCCAGCCGATCGAGGACGACCTGCCCAACCTGAAGGCCTGGTACGACCGCATGCATGCCCGCCCGAGCGCCAGCGGCAGCCTCCACGCGGCCGCGCCGCAGATCAAGATGGCGGGTTGAGAGCGCCGCGGCGAGGCGCGGCCGCGCCTCGCCCGCGCCGGGCCGTCAGGACGCCAACCAGGCCAGCGTGCGCACCTCGATGCTGCGCCGGGTCGGGGCGCCGGCGGCCGGTGCCGGGTGGTGAAAGGCCGAGTGCGCGGTATAGCGCGCGCGGCCGTCCCCGGCCGAGTCGAAACACTTCAGCAGCATGATCTCCTCGGGCTGCATGTGCCCGAGGTAATACCAGCGATGGCGGGCGTGGGCGCGCACGGTGTAGATCTCGCCGCGTCGATCGCGGTAGCACAGTGCCGTCGGCACGAAATCCTCCGGCCGCAGGCTGTCGGCGTCGCACACGGCGAAGGGCTGGTCCTCGACCGGGCCACGCAACGGTCGCCACACGTTGACGAACAGGTAGCGCCCGGCCAGCGCGGCGTCGGCGGCGTCGCCGAGCAGCTCGCGTACGCGCTGCGGGCCGGAGCGCTCGGTGTAGTCGTTGTGGACGAAGCGCACCGGCTCGCGGATGTCCGATCCGGCCTGGCGTGAGAGCGTCTTGTCGCGCACGTTGTGATCGAAGGCGAGTACGTGCGCGGCGCCGGTCGCAGCCCGCACCAGATCGATGCAGCGCGGATAGTAATGCTCGCGCACTGCCGCGTCGTCGAGGAAGTCGAGCGCCGGCAGGTCCTCGCGCACGAAGGCGAAACCCTGGCGGTCGAGACTGAACCCGGCCAGCGCCGGGCGCAGGTCGTCGACCGCGCATTCGACCTTGCGCACCGCCGGCGGCGGCGGGGTGTAGCCCGGCGCGGTCTCGTAGAGATAGTAGGCCGGAGCGGATTCCTCGTCGGCGAGGTAGTTGAACGTCGCGTGGATGGCGGCGGCTGGCGCGGTCGTGGTCATGGCAGACTCCCCGGGGTGATCGGCGGACGCGGCGCCGGGCCGCTGCGGCCGGCCTGGCGTGCCGCCATGATAGCCCGCCGCGGCTGCGCGCCCGTGCCCGCGCCGGTCGTCGCGTCACCGCGCCGGTGGGTTTGCCCACGGTCGGGTGCGCCGGGGCCTTTATACTCGCCGCTCGCCAGCCGCGGGAGTGAGCCCGGTGCCAGATAGTCGCAGCCTCTCCGGACGTCGCCGTGACGGCCGCTTCGAGTGGGGCGCCATGCAATCGCTGTTGCCCTACCTTTGGCCGCGCGGGCGACGCGACACCCGCGTGCGGGTGGTCGTCGCCATGGGCTTCCTCGCCCTGGCCAAGCTGGCCACGGTATGGGTGCCGCTGCTCTACCGCGACCTCGTCGATCGCCTGTCCGACCCGGCCCACCTGCCGGTCGCCCTCCCACTCGCGCTGCTGCTCGCCTACGGCGGCCTGCGCGTGCTGCAGATCACCTTCGCCGAACTGCGCGACTGGGTGTTTGCGCGCGTCGCCCAGGGCGCCATCCGCGACGTCGCCCTGCAGACCTTCCGTCATCTGCACGGGCTGGCGCTGCGCTTCCACCTCGATCGCCAGACCGGCGGCCTCTCGCGCGCGGTCGAGCGTGGCACCAAGGGCATCGACTTCCTGCTCACCTTCATGCTGTTCAACATCATCCCGACCCTGCTCGAGATCACCCTGGTGTGCGGCATCCTGTGGGTGATGTTCGACGCCTGGTACGCGCTGGTGACCTTCGTCACCATCGCCCTCTACATCGGCTACACCCTGGCCGTGACCGAATGGCGCCTGAAGTACCGGCGGCGCATGAACGAGACCGACCAGGAGGCCAATACCCGCGCCATCGACAGCCTGCTCAACTACGAGACGGTCAAGTACTTCGGTAACGAGGAATGGGAAGCGCGGCGTTTCGACGACGCCCTGGCGCGTTACGAGCACGCCGCGGTGACGAGCAAGATGTCGCTCGCCATGCTCAACATCGGCCAGGCCGCCATCATCGGCGTCGGCCTCACCGCGATCATGGCCATGGCCGGGCGCGGCGTGATCGACGGCCGCATGACGGTGGGTGACTTCGTGCTCGTCAACACCTACCTCATCCAGCTCTACATGCCGCTCAACTTCCTCGGCTTCGTCTACCGCGAGATCAAGCAGGCGTTGACCGACATGGAGTCCATGTTCCACCTGCTCGACGTGCCGGCCGAAGTCGAGGACGCGGCGGACGCGGTGCCGCTGGTCGCCGGGCCCGGCGCGGTCGAGTTCGACGCCGTCGAGTTCGGCTACGACCCGCGCCGGCCGATCCTGCACGAGCTCAGCTTCAGCGTGCCGGCCGGGCACAAGCTCGCCATCGTCGGTGCCAGCGGCGCCGGCAAGTCGACCATCGCGCGGTTGTTGTTCCGCTTCTACGACGTCGACGCCGGCGCCATCCGCGTCGACGGCCAGGACATTCGCACGGTCAGCCAGGCCAGCCTGCGCCAGGCCATCGGCGTGGTACCCCAGGACACCGTGTTGTTCAACGACACCGTGTACTACAACATCGCCTATGGCCGGCCCGACGCGAGCCCGGCCGAGGTCGAGCAGGCGGCGCGCCTGGCCCACGTGCACGATTTCATCAGCGCCCTGCCGGATGGTTACCAGACCATGGTCGGGGAACGCGGGCTCAAGCTCTCGGGCGGGGAGAAGCAGCGCGTGGCGATCGCCCGCACCATCCTCAAGGCGCCGCGCATCCTGCTCTTCGACGAGGCGACCTCGGCACTGGACACCCATACCGAGCGCGGCATCCAGGCCGCGTTGCGCGAGATCTCGCGGGGGCACACCACGCTGGTCATCGCCCATCGCCTGTCGACGGTGATCGATGCCGACGAGATCATCGTGCTCGAGGCCGGGCGTATCGCCGAGCGCGGTCGCCACGCTGAACTTCTGGCGGCGGGCGGCCGCTATGCCTCGATGTGGCAGCGGCAGCAGGAAGTCGCGGCGGTCGAAGACGACGTCGCCGGCGCCCTGGCCGGACCGTAGCCGCCACCTCGAAGGCCCTGTAACCTTCCCACCCAATCAGCCGACAGGAGACTGCCATGGGAACGCTCATCGTACTGGGGCTCGTCGTCGTCCTGGCGATGGTCGGTATCGGGCTCTACAACAGCCTGGTCGCGGATCGCAATCGCTTCAAGAACGCCTTCGCCCAGATCGACGTCCAGTTGCAGCGCCGCTACGACCTGATTCCCAACCTGGTGGAAACGGCCAAGGGCTACCTGGCGCACGAACGCGAAACCCTGGAAGCCGTGATCCAGGCGCGCAACCAGGCCCAGGCCGCCTCCCGGGCGGCGTCGGCCCATCCCGACGATCCGCGCGCCATCGCCGGCCTGGCCGCCGCCGAGGGCATGCTGGGCGGCGCCATGGGGCGTTTCCTTGCGCTGGCCGAGGCTTACCCGGATCTCAAGGCCAACCAGACCATGCAGCAACTGATGGAAGAACTGACCACGACGGAGAACAAGATCGCCTTCGCCCGTCAGCATTTCAACGACGCCGTGACGACCTACAACAACCGCCGCGAACAGTTCCCGAGCAACATCGTCGCCGGGATGTTCAACTTCCATGCCGGCGAACTGCTCGAGATCACCGATCCCGAGGTACGCGAGGCGCCCAAGGTTTCCTTCAATTGAGCCAGGCCGCGCCCGCGCGGCCGTTCCCGACCGGGCGCATCGTCCACAGGCGATGAACTTCTACGAACACCAGGACCGTGCGCGTCGGCGCACGCTGTGGCTGGTGACCTGTTTCGGGCTCGCCATCGTCAGCATCATCGTCGCGCTCAACGCGGTCGCCCTGGTCGCGGTCAACGCCAGCGCGCGTCAACCGGTCACCCTGCAGGCGTGGCTGGCCGGTTCGACCTGGGCCTGGATTGCCGCGGGCGTGGTCGGTGTGATCAGCGCGGGCAGTATCTACACCACCTTGCGCCTGAGCGGTGGCGGGCCGGCGCTGGCGGACATGGTCGGCGCACGCCGCGTCGACCCTGCCACGGCCGACCCCGGCGAGCGCCGGCTGCAGAACGTCGTCGAGGAGATGTCGATCGCCTCGGGCACCCCGGTGCCGGCGCTCTACGTGCTCGACGACGAACCCGGCATCAACGCCTTCGTCGCCGGCACCCGGCCGAGCGAAACGGTCATGGTGGTCACGCGCGGGGCGCTCGAGACCTTCGATCGCCAGGAACTGCAGGGCGTGGTGGCGCACGAGTACAGCCACATCTTCAACAACGACATGTCGCTCAACCTGAGCCTGATGGGCGTCCTCGCCGGGCTCATGCTGATGGCCCAGATCGGTCGCCTGATGCTGCGCTCCGGCGCCCATGGCCGCAGCCGCAACTCGGGCCAGTTCGCGCTGCTCGGTATTGCCGTGCTCGTGATCGGCTACATCGGGTTGTTCTTCGGCAAGCTGATCCAGGCCGCGGTGTCGCGCCAGCGCGAGTTCCTCGCCGATGCCTCGGCCGTGCAGTTCACGCGCGACAACCAGGGTATCGCCAGCGCGCTGTGGAAGATCGGCCAGGCCGTCGACGGTTCGCTGCTTGCCAACCGCCATGCCGAGGATCTCGGGCACTTCTGTTTCGGTACCCCCGTCCAGGCCGCCTTCGCCGGCCTGCTCGCGACGCATCCGCCGATCGCCGCGCGGATCGCGGCGGTCAATCCGGGTTTCCGGCCGCTGCCCACGGCACCCGGCGTGGCGATGCCCGCTGCCGGTGCGAGCGCTGCAGATGGGCTTGGCACGAGCGGCTTTGCCGCCGGCAACGCCACGGCGGCCGCCGCGCCGACGTGGTCGGAGTTCGAGGCCGGGAGCGTGGCCGCGCCGCCACCCGCTGCGGTCGCCGACAGCGTCGGCACCCTGAGCCCGCGGCAGGTCGCCTTCGGCCAGGCCCTCGTGGAGAAGCTGCCGGTGACGCTGCACGAACGGCTCCACCAGCGCGAAGGCGCCCTGCAGGTATTGTGCGCACTGCTGGTCAACGCCGCCGCGCGCGGTGCCCACGACACCGTCTACGACCTCGTCCAGAGTCACCGCGCGGACCTGGTCGCCGGCCTGCCGGAACTGGTCGGCGCGGTCCGCGACCTGCCGCCCGCGGCGCGCCTGCCGCTGGCCCAGCTCGCGATGCCGTCGCTCAAGCTGCTCGAGGCCGCCGAGCGCCGCCGGGTGGTCACCCTGGTCAAGTCGATCATCGTCGCCGACCGCCAGTTCACGGTTTTCGAGTTCGCCCTGCTGTGCCTGCTCCGCGACCACCTCGCCGACGCGGCCACGCGCAAGCCGCCGGTGCGCTTCTTCGACTTTGCCGCGGTCGACGAAGACCTGCGCCTGCTGCTCAGCGTGCTGGCCCGGCACGGCCATGGCGACGAGGCCGCGGCCGCGGCCGCCTACCTGCGCGCGTGGCGGCCGTTCGGCTTCGGCGACGGCGGCCTGCTCGCGCGCGAGGCCTGCACGATGAGCGCGCTCGGCCGCAGCCTGGAACGCCTGGCCCGGCTCTCGCCCCTGTTGAAGAAGAACGTCATCCAGGCCGCCGCCGACTGCGTCATCGACGACGGCCGTATCACCGTCGCCGAGGGCGAGCTGCTGCAGGCGATCGCCCTCACCCTCGACTGCCCCCTGCCGCCGCTGATCTGAGCGGCGCGGACGCGCCTCAGGCGGCGCCCTCGCGCGGGGTGGCGTCGGCATCGCGGAACTGCAAGCGGGCCAGCCGGCGGTAGAGGCCGTCCCCGGTCATCAGTTCGTCGTGCGTGCCGCACGCGACCACGCGCCCGCCATCCATGACCACGATACGGTCGGCGTTGCGCACGGTGGCCAGGCGATGGGCGATGACCAGCGTGGTGCGGTCGCGCATCAGCCGCGTCAGCGCGGCCTGCACCTCGGCTTCCGCCGCGGCATCGAGCGCGCTGGTGGCTTCGTCGAGCAGCAGCACGGCCGGCGCGCGCAGCACCGCGCGGGCGATGGCGATGCGCTGGCGCTGGCCGCCGGACAAGCGGGCGCCGCGTTCGCCGAGCGTGGTCGCGTAGCCCTGCGGCAGGGCGCGGATGAAGTCGTCGGCACCGGCGGCGCGTGCCGCCGCCTGCACCGCGGCGTCGTCGGCCTGCGGCCAGCCGTAGCGGATGTTCTCGGTGATGGTGTCGGCGAACAGCACCGTGTCCTGCGGCACCACGGCCATGTGGGCGCGCGCCGCGGCGGGCAGCACCTCGGCGAGATCGACGTCGTCGAGCAGGATGCGGCCTTGTTGGGCCTGCCAGAAGCCGAGCAGGAGGGCGAACAGCGTGCTCTTGCCAGCGCCCGAGGGGCCGACCAGGGCGACGGTCTCGCCGGCCGCGACCTCCAGGGTGAAGTTCGTCAGCGCGGGCGCTTCGAGCCGCGTCGGGTAGGCGAAACCGACGCCCTCGAAGCGCAGCCGGCCGTGCAGGCGCGGGGGCAGGGCGCGCGGGTGGGCCGGCGGTTCGCGCTCGGGACGCGTCGCCAGCAGTTCGAGCAGGCGTTCGCTGGCGCCGGCAGCCTGTTGCAGGGAGCCCCAGATCTCGGACAGGCCGGCGGTCGAACCGCCGGCGAACAGGGCGTAGAGC
This sequence comes from Gammaproteobacteria bacterium, assembly GCA_024235015.1. GTDB lineage: Bacteria > Pseudomonadota > Gammaproteobacteria > JACKNG01. Next base: position 347,422 of record JACKNG010000001.1, on the reverse strand, counting down.
AGGAACTGGCCGAGCTCGCCGCCGCTCATGCTGCCCTGTTGCACCGCCTGTGCCCCCATCCACAGCACCAGGGTGAGGCCACCGAACACCGTGGCGATGGCCCAGCCGGTGAGCAGGGCGCGTTGGCGCACGCGGCGCCGGGCGGTGACGAAGGCCTGCTCGACGGCGCCGTCGAAGCGTTCGGCGTGCAGGCTTTCGAGGTTGAAGGCCTGCACCACGGGCATCGCGTTGAGGACTTCACCGGCCAGCGCCGAGGTGTCGGCGATGCGATCCTGGCTCGCCCGCGAGAGCCCGCGCACGCGGCGCCCGAACAGCACGATGGGCAGCACCACCAGCGGGATCAGGACGACGATGAGGGCGGTCAGGCGCGGACTCGTGACGGTCAGCATGAGCAAGGCGCCGAGCAGGGTGATGCCGCTGCGCAGGGCGATCGACACGCTGCTGCCGACGACGTTCTGGATCAGCGTGGTGTCGGTGGTCAGGCGGGACAGCAGTTCGCCGCTGCGGGTGACCTCGTAGAAGGCCGGCGACAGGCCGAGGACGTGGCGGAACACCGCGCGACGCAGGTCGGCGACGACGCGCTCGCCGATCCAGGACACCAGGTAGAAGCGCAGCGCGGCGAAGCCCGCGACCAGCAGCGCGAGCCCGAACAGGGCGAGGAAGGTGGCGCCGATGTCGGCGGCACCCGGCCGGGCGATGCCGGCATCGATGCAGTGGCGGATGGCAATGGGCATGCCGAGCGTGGCCGCCGCCGCGGCGACCAGCGCCAGCAGGGCGGCGGCGATGGTCCAGCGGTAGGGTCGGAGGAATGGGCGCAGCCCGGCGAGCGCCCGCAGGCGGCGCGCGCGGGTCGGGGCGGGATCGGACATCGAGGCCTGGGTTCGTGCGGCAAGGCGCGCGACCTTAACACGAATCGCCCCTTACACTGCGGCCATGGACAAACCTTTCGTGCCGGCCGCCGCGCGCAACCAGGACGCCATCCTCGCCGCGCTGCGCGGCTGGCTGGACGAGGTCGACACGGTGCTCGAACTCGGCGCCGGCAGCGGCCAGCACGCGGTTCGCTTCGCCGCTGCCCTGCCGCACCTCAGCTGGCAGGCCACGGACCTCGCCGAACGGTTGCCCGGGATCGAGGCCTGGCGGCGCGAGGCCGGTCTGCCCAACCTGCTGCCGGCGCGCGCACTCGACGTCACCCGGCGGCCGTGGCCGGCGTGGCCGTGCCAAGCGGTCTACGCCGCCAACCTGCTGCATTTCCTGCCTGCGCCGGCACTCGAAACGCTGTTCGCCGGCATCGGCGAGATCCTGCCGGGCGGTGGCCTGGTGCTGATCTACGGCCCTTTCCACTACCGCGGCGAGCCGGTCAGTGCGGGCAACCGCGCGCTCGACGCCTGGCTCGCCGGCATCGATCCGGCGCTGGCCATCCGCGACTTCGAGACCATCGACGCCCTGGCGCGCGGGGTCGGCCTGGAACTGTGCGAAGATTGCCGCCTGCCGGCCAACAACCACCTGTTGGTCTGGCGTCGATCGCCGTAGCGCGAAACCGGAGGGGAGCCGGACGTGAGCCGTTTGTTCGAGGCGCTCGAGCGCCTGCCACCACAACGCGAAATCCTGCGCTGCAACGGTCGCAGCGACGACGTCGCCGCTCTGCTCGAGGGCAGCGCGCGGCTCGCCACGGGACTGGCCGCGCTCGGCGTCGGCGCCGGCGACCGCGTCGCCCTGTGGCTGCCCAACATCCCCGCCTGGCTGGAATGCTTTCTCGCCTGCGCGCGGCTCGGCGCCATCGCCGTGTCGGTCAATACCCGCTTCCGCGCCCACGAGGTGAGCGACATCGTCGGCCGCTCGGGTGCGCGCGTGCTGGTGGTCTGGCCGGGTTTCAACGGCATCGATTTCGGCGACATCCTGGCCGGGGTCGCGCCCGAGGTGCTGGCGGCGCTCGATCATATCGTCGCCTACGGCGAGGACGAGGTGACCCCGGTGGCCCTGCACGGCGTCGGCGTCACCGCCTACGCCGATTGCCGTACCCAGCTGCCGCACCCGGGCCGCGGCGACGACACCGCGCGCTGCGTCATCTTCACCACCTCGGGCACGACGCGGGCGCCCAAGTTCGTCTGCCACGTACAGGGCACGGTTGCCGACCATGCCGCCGACGTCGCCGCGGCGCTCGACCTCGCCGCGCCCGGGACGCGGGTGCTGCAGGCGCTGCCGATGTGCGGCGTGTTCGGTTTCACCCAGGCGCTGTCGGCGCTGGTCGCCGGTGCGCCGGTCGACCTGCTGCCGGTGTTCGACGCCGCGACGGCGGCCAGCATGGTGCGCGAGCGCGCCATCACCCACATGCACGGCGTCGACGACATGATCGCGGCCATGCTCGCGGCACGCAGCGAGCCGCAACCCTTCCCCTCGCTGCGCCTGTTCGGCTATGCCGCGTTCAATCCCGCGCTCGAGGACATCGTGGCCGAGGCCGATGCCCGCGGCGTGACCTTGTGTGGGCTCTACGGCATGAGCGAATGCCATGCCCTGTATGCCATGCAGCCACCACGGCTCGACAGCGCCGAGCGCCGCAAGGGCGGCGGCCGGCCACTGTCGCCGCGCGCGGCGGTACGCGTGCGCGATCCGGAGAGCGGGGTGCTGCTCGGCCCTGGCCAGCCCGGCGAGATCGAGGTCAGCGGGCCAAGCCTGATGCTCGAGTACTACGACAACCCGGCGGCGACCGCCGAGGCGCTCGGTAACGATGGTTACCTGCGCACCGGCGACCTCGGCTACCTCGAGGACGACGGTCGTTTCTGCTACCTCGCGCGCATGGGCGACGTGCTGCGCCTCGGCGGTTTCCTGGTCAGCCCGCTCGAGATCGAGGCGGTCATCGACGAGCATGTCGACGTTGCCGCCAGCCAGGTGGTGGCCCTCAGTATCGACGGCCGCCTGCGGCCGGTGGCCTTCGTGCTGCCGGCGGCCGGTGCCGTGCCCGCGGCCGAGGCCATCGTCGCCTGGTGCCGCGAACGGCTCGCTGGCTACAAGGTGCCCGCGCGGGTGTTCACGCTCGAAGCCTTCCCGACCACGGCCAGCGCCAACGGCACCAAGATCCAGAAAGCCCGCCTGCGCGCGATGGCGGAGAGCCTGTGCGCGGCAGCGGCGGATTGAGGCCGGCCGCGCGATCGATTCACCCAACACGCACACGAACGGAGGATTACACATGGCCCGATTGAGCAAGCTGAGTCGCAGCATCGCCGGCAAGGTCGCCCTGGTGACGGGGGCGGCGAGCGGCATGGGGCGCGCCACCGCGCACCTGTTCGCCGACGAGGGCGCGCACGTCGCCGTCACAGATGTCGACCAGGGGCGCGTCGATGCCGTGGTCGACGAGATCACCACGGCCGGCGGCAGCGCGGCGGGCTGGGTGCTCGACGTCAGTGACGACGGTCAGCGGCGCGGGGTGGTGGCGGCCATCGTCGCGCGCTGGGGGGGCCTCGACATCCTGGTCAACAACGCCGGTATCGCCATCGAGAGCCCGCTCGACGGCCCCGACTATGCCCACGCCTGGGCGCGGACCCTGGACGTGCTGCTCACGGCCCAGGCCATGCTCATCCGCGAATGCCTGCCCCATCTCACGGCCAGCGGCGCCGGGCGGGTGGTCAACATCGCCTCGACCGAGGGGCTCGGCGCGACCAAGGGCCTGAGTCCTTATACCGCGGCCAAGACCGGTGTGATCGGTCTCACCCGTTCGCTGGCGGTGGAGTTCGGCACGCGCGGCATCACGGTCAACTGCATCTGCCCGGGGCCGATCCGCACCGGCATGACGGCCGGCATCCCCGAGGAGGCCAAGGCCGAGTTCGCCCGCCGGCGGGTCGCGCTGAAGCGCTACGCCGAGCCCGAGGAAGTCGCCCACGCGACGCTCAACTTCGTCTTGCCGGCGGCGCAGTACATCACCGGCACCCACCTGCCGGTCGATGGCGGGCTGACCATCAAGAACGCCTGATCGAGGCTTGATCCCGGTCAGCAGCACGCTGCCGGTGCCCCCTATACTGCAGACTCCACCGAGTCCACGAGGAGAGACCGATGAACGCTATCCCGTCGAAGCTTTTCGTCGCCGGCCTGGTGGCCGCCGGCCTGCTGCTGGGCGGCTGCGGCCAGGACAAGCACGAGCTCACTGCGGATGGCTTCGTCCTGCCCAAGGGCAACCCCGAGCGCGGCCAGCAGGTCTTTCTCGACATGGGCTGCCGGCAGTGCCACGTGGTCGCGGGTCTCGACCTGCCGGCCTACGAGGGCGTCTCAGCACTCGAGATCGAACTCGGCGGCAAGCGGGCCCGGATCAAGAACTACGGCGAGCTGCTGACCTCGGTGGTCAATCCCAAGCACGTCATCTCCGAGGAGTACCAGAAGCTGCTGAACAAGGAGGAGGCGGCGCGCGGGGATACCGCGATGCCCGATTTCAACAGCCGCATGACCGTGGCGCAGCTGATCGACCTCGTGCAGTTCCTGCACGGGCGTTACGAGGAACTGGTGCCCGACTACCGCGGCTACCGTTACTACTACGGGCCGTGAGCCGGGGGCACGGCGAGACCCGGCGTCGGCGGCGGTCGAGCCGGGCGACGCCGGGTGCGCTGCCTCAGTCGGCGACGATCGCGCGCAGCCCCTGCGGGCTCAGGATTTCAATCCAGTAACCGTCCGGGTCCTTGATGAAGGCGAGACCCTTCATCTTGCCGTCGTCCGGACGCTTGACGAACTCGATGCCGAGCGACTCGAAGCGGGCGCAGGCGGCGTAGACGTCCGGCACCGAGATGCCGATGTGCCCGAAGCCCTGCGGCTGCGCATTGCCGTCGTGGTAACCGGCGAATGCCGGGTCCGATTCGGTGCCCCAGTTGTGGGTCAACTCGACCAGGGCCGGGCGTCCGAACACCCACTGGGCGCGTTCGCCGGCGTCTTCCGGAATGCGCTCGCCGGGGGCCAGGTAACCCATGAAGTAGAGCGAGAAGCTCATTGCCTCGAAGTCGTAGCGATCGAGCAGGGTCATGCCGAGGACGTCGCGGTAGAACGCGACCGAGATCTCGGGATCGCGGATGCGCAGCATGGTTTGGTTCATGACGAAGCCTGACGTGGCGGACGTCTCTGCCATGGTTTTCCTCCGTGTGAGGGGCTGGGTAGGGTGAGCGGCCGGCCATTCTAGCCCGCATTGCCGACGCATGTTCGGCGCGCGGGCGCGGCACTCGCCGAGCATGGGTGCGTTGCGCCGCGGCCGGCGGGCCGCGGGCGATTCGACGACGCGGCGCGGGCGCGATTCAGTGCAACAGGCTGTCCTGCGTGCCGAGCGGGGCAAGACTGCGCTCGCCGGCGCGATGGACGCGGTTGCGCCCGGCGGCCTTGGCGGCGTAGAGGGCCTGGTCGGCCTGCTGCACCAGCTGGTCCGGGGCATGCTCGCTGCCGGGGACCATGGCCGCGACGCCGAAGCTCGCGGTCAGCACCGGCGCGACGGCGGAGGCCGCGTGCGGCAGGCCCAGCTCGAACAGGTTCTCGCGGATGCCTTCGGCGAGCCCGGCGGCGTGCTCGATGTCGAGTCCCGGCAGCAGGATCGCGAATTCCTCGCCGCCATAGCGCGCGGCGAGGTCGCCGCCGCGATGCAGCGAGCCTTCCAGCAGCTTGGCGAGCTGGCGCAGGCAGGCATCGCCGGCCTGGTGGCCGTAGTGATCGTTGTACTGCTTGAAGTAGTCGATGTCGCACAGAATCAGGGCGAGCGACTGCTCGCCGCGTTGCGCGCGGCTCCATTCTCGCGCCAGGGTCTGGTCGAAGCGTCGGCGGTTGGCGATACCGGTCAGGCCGTCCAGCGAGGACAGTTTCTCGAGTTCCTGGGCCAGCCGCTCGGCGCGCGTCTTGGCCTCGCGCAGGTCGGCTTCGACCCGCTCGCGACGGGCGAGGTCGGCGGCGAGATCACGATTCAGCTCGAGCACGACCTTCTTTTCCTGCTCCAGGGCCGCGGCGAGTTCCTCTTTCTCGAACTGGGTGACCGTACCGCGCATGAGCTGGGCGTGGGTGCGCAGCGCGACCATGGCCATGGTCGGCAGGAACATCAGGCAGGCGACGGCGACGAGCTGCCAGAAGCGCGCCCCCGACAGCAGCAGCACCAGCGATACCGGCAGCAGTTGCACCAGCAGGAAGCCGAGCACCGCCTCGATCAGCGGCGTGTAGGCCGCCACCACCCAGGCGGCGCAGCCGGCCAGCCAGATCAGCACGGCGCTGCGATGGGCGATCGAATCGGGCGGGGCGAACAACAGGAACGACGAAGCCCACAGTGCCGCGTGCGCGACCAGGCTGATGGAGAACAGGCGTTGCAGCCGCCGCCGGCGCGCCTGGTCGGCGCGCGGGTGGGCGAAGAATATCCCCAGGCGTATCAGCGACAGGGCATTGATGGCGATCAGCCACAGGCCGATCGCCAGGTGGCTCGCGGTGTCGGCGAAGATCGCGGCCAGCGCGGCGGTGATGACGAGGTTGCCGGCGGCGTCGGTCGGCCCGTTGCCGACGACGGCATCGAAGCGCCAGCGCCGCGCGCGCTCGTAGCTCGCCCCGGCATGGGTGTAGAGCTCGATCAGCTCGTTGAAGAGGTGGGATCGATGCATCGTTCGCGTGCCGCGGCGGAACGGCCGGGATCAGTCGGCCTTGAAGGCGTCGTCGACAGCGACCTGCAGGGTCGTCACCAGGCCGTTGGTCTGGTGCGCCAGCCCGATCACCGCCAGCAGCTCGGCGTATTGCTCGGGGCTCATGCCCTTGGCGCGCGCCGCGGCGGTGTGCGAATGGGTGCAGTACTCGCAACCATTGGCCACCGATACCGCGATGTAGATGAATTCCTTGGTCAGCGGGTCGAGGGCGCCGGGCGCCATGACCGCCTTGATCTGCTGCCAGGTGCGGGCGAGCAGCTCGGGATTGTGTGCGAGCGCTTTCCAGAAATTGTTGATGAAGCCGCCCTTGCGCGTGGCGAGGATGTCGTCGTAGACGGCGCGGACCGCGTCGTTGGCGTCTTCGTATTCGATCAGGCTGACCGTGGCCATGGTTCGGTTGCTCCTGTTCAGCGCTGGGCGGCAGGGCGCACGGCGGTGGCCCCGGGGACCTCGACCAGGTGCGTCCAGCCATACGGGTCGGGGCGGCGGCCGTATTGCAGGCCGGTCAGTTCGTCGTAGAGGCGGGTCGCCACCGGGCCGGGTTGGCCGTCGCGCACCGTGATGTCCTGGCCCTGGTAGTGCAGGCGACCGACCGGGGCGATCACCGCCCCGGTGCCCATGCCGAACATCTCGCTGATGCGCCCGTCGGCCAGGCCGGCCAGCACCTCGTCGATGGTGATGCGCCGTTCGCTGACCGGGTAGCCGAGATCGGGCGCGAGCTCGAGCAGCGAGCGGCGCGTGATGCCCTTGAGGATCGCGCCGGTCAGGGTTGGCGTGACGATCTCGCGTCCGTCGTAGACGAAGGCGATGTTCATCGCGCCGACCTCGTCGATGTAGCGCCGTTCGACGCCGTCCAGCCACAACACCTGCTGGTAACCCTTGGCCAGCGCGACCTCGGTGGCCGCGATCGAACCGGCGTAGTTGCCGGGCGTCTTGGCCTCACCGGTGCCGCCGCGCACGGCGCGCACGTAGTCGTCGGAGACGTAGACCGAGACCGGCGCGAAGCCGTCGGCGAAGTAGGGCGCGACTGGCGACAGGATGACGTAGTGCAGGTACTCGCGGCTGGCGCGGACCTCGAGGGTCTTCTCCGTCGCAATCATGACCGGGCGGATGTACAACGCGGTGCCCGGGCGCGACGGCACCCAGCGGTGCTCGAGACGCACCAGCGCGGTGATGGCCTCGACATGCGTCGCGACGTCGACCGGCGGCATGCCCATGCGGGTGGCCGAGTCGTTGAAGCGCGCGGCATTGAGCTCGGTGCGGAACAGGTTGATGTGGCCGTCGTCGCGGCGGTAGGCCTTGGTGCCGTCGAAGATCATCTGACCGTTGTGGTAGACCGTGGTCGCCGGGTCCAGCGTGATCGGACGGTAGGGACCGATGGTGGCGTCGTGCCAGCCCTGCCCGGCAGCGTAGCGTTGGCTGAACATGCGATCGGTGAAGAGGCGGCCGAAGCCGAGGCTGTCAGGCAGCACGACCGGGTCGGTCTCCGCGACCGGTTGGACGGTGAAGGGGCTGGTCATCGAAGGTTCCGTACTTGGCGTGCGCCGGCATTCAGCGCACGGGGGTGATCCATGCAGGGTCGCGGTGGGCGTCCCAGTAGGCCTGGCGCAGCGTGCGCGTCAACGGGCCCGGGCGGCCGTCACCGAGGGTGTTGCCATCGAGCCTGGTCACGGGCATCACGCCGCCAGCCGTGCTCGTGATAAACAATTCGTCCGCGGCTTGCAAGCGCTCGACCCCGAACATGCTGATCCGGGTCGGTATGCCACGCCGTTCGGCAAGTTCGAGGACGGTGCGCCGGGTGATCCCCTCGAGCACGCCGGCGGCCGGCGTCCACAGCACGCCGTCGCAGATCGCGAACAGGTTGAAGCCGGGCCCCTCGGTGACTTCGCCGGCGGCATTGAGCAACACCACGCTGTGCGCCGCTCGCTCGTAGGCCTCGAACAGGCCCCGCACGAGGTCGCCCCAATGAAAGTTCTTCACCGTGGGGTCGACGGCGGCCGGATCGATACGCTGCGTGTCCCGCGCCACCACCAGGGCGATGCCCTCCGCCTGCTGCTCGGGGCGTGCGATCCAGACGTAGGGAATGGCGAAGGCGTAGAAGCGGTTGCGGAAGCGTCGCGGATCGCGTTCGCCGGCCTCGGGCACGCCGCGGGTGACGATCATCTCGACGTAGGCCTGGGCGAGCCCGCTGGTGCGCACGCAGTCGAACAGCGCCGCACGCACGCCGTCACGCGCGAGCGGCGGGTTGAAGCGCCCCAGGCGACAGGAACGCTCGAAGCGGTCGAGGTGATCATCGAGACGGAAGAACGCGCCGTCCCACACGGCGACGACGTCGTAGGTGCAGTCGGAGCGGGTGAAGCCGGTGTCGAGGATCGGGATGCGGGCCTCGGCGATGGGCAGCAGTTCGCCTTCGATCCAGGCGCAGCCGTCGGCGTAACGCGGGTCGGCGGCGGCGCTGCCGGCCGCGGCGGCGCTCATGCCAGCAGTTCGCGCAGGGCGGCGTCGACGAAGGCGTTGTCCGCCGGGTCGATGCCGAAGCCGGCGCCGTGGCCCCATTTCGAGGGGATCGGGCGCAACTCGGCATCGGGCATGTGGGCGACCTCGGCGGCGTTGTCGGCGACGCGAAAGTAGAGGTCGGTCTCGCCTGGCATGACGATGGCGCGACAGCGGATGGCGCCGAGGGCGGCGGCGAGATCGCCGCCGAAGCGCGGGTTGGCGCTGATGTCGGCATTCATCCAGGTCCGCGCCATGGCGATGAGGTCGTTGGCGTCGTTGGCGAGGAAATAGTTCTGGGTGAAGCGGACCACGTCCTCGCGCGAGGCCAGGCCGAGCTGTTCGTAGAGACGCTCGCGGAAGAAATCCTGGGAGAACAGCCAGGCGGCGTAGACGCGGCCAAAGGCGAGCACCCCGCGTAACGGCGCTCGCTCGTACCAGCCGTCGGCGAAGGCGGGGTCCAGGCGCAAGGCCTCGACCGCCGAGTCGACGAAGACGTGGTTGTGATCGGCAATGCGCGCGGCACCGCAGATCGGGGCGATGGCATCGACCATGTCGCTGTGCAGCGCACCCCACTGGAAGGTCTGCTGTGCGCCCATGGAGAAGCCGCTGACCAGGCGCAGGCGCTTGATGCCGAGGTGCTCGGTGACCAGCTCGTGCTGGCAGCACACGTTGTCGTAGACCGTGACCAGCGGGAACGCACCGCGGCCATACGGTGCGGGCGTGTTGCTCGGCGATGTCGAGCAACCGTTGCCGAGCATGTTGACGACGACGACGAAGTGCCGCGCCGGGTCGATGGCGCGGCCCGGGGCCAGCATGAACTCGGTCTCGGCGTGCCGCCCGCCGTAGAACGTCGGGATGAGCACGGCATTGTCCGCCGCGGCGGACAGGGTGCCGAAGGTCTTGTAGGCCAGGTCGACGTCGAGCGTGACACCTGACTGGGTGGTGAATCCGGCGATGCGGAAGCTGTCGTGGTCGGCCATGGTCGCTGTTTCTCCCCGGCGGCCCGGCGGGCCGGAACGCGCAGGATAAGGGCCAGCGGCCACGGCGGCCAGTCGTCCGCGACGGTTGCCGGGCGTGCCGGTGCGCGCGCCGCCCGGCGGCCGCCCTTCAGCGATAGGCGCGGACGGCGCGTTGGCCCGCACGCAGCTCGCGCAGCGCCGCCGCAGTGGCCTCGCGGGCCGTGGCGACCTGTCCGACGAGATCGGACAGGGCCACCTGCGCGCGTCGGGCGGCGGCCAGGTCGGGGACACCGGGGCCGCGCAACGTGCGGGCGAGGAGTTGGTGCAGCGTCTGCGCGATGTCCATGGCGCGCGCCCAGTCATCGGCCGCCGCCGCCTCGCGCAGGGCCGCGATACGGGCGTCGAAATCACCGGCCCAGGTGGGCGGCGTGGCAGTGTCCGGCATCAGCTGGTGGCGACCGCGTTGGGGCCGATCTCGTTGCTCGATGCGCGCGGAACCGCGCCGTCGACCTGCGGCTCGATGCCCTTCCAGCCGGCGCGGATTTCTTCCAGCAGGCCCCTGACCTCGTCGACCTTGGCGAGGTCGTTGTCGAGGTTGGCGGTCACCAGGGTGCGCGTCATGTAATCGTAGAGACGGTCGAGGTTGGTAGCGAGGTTGCCGCCACGCTCGATGTCCAGGCTGGCGCGCAGGCCGTCGATGATCGAGATCGCCCAGCTGATGTTGGCGCCCTTGTCGGCGACGCGACCGTGCTCCATGGCCATGTGAGCGAGGCGCAGCTTGTCCAGCGCGCCCTCGAGCAGCATGAGGATCAGGCGATGCGGCGAGGCGGTTTCGACATCGGTGCGCAGGCCGAGACGGGCATACTGGTCGACGGCTTGGAAGGCGTTCATACGGCTCATGGAATCTCCTCGTGTTCGAGTCAAGCCGGCTGCCGCGCGGCGACAGCTCGCGGACCAGGTACTCGACCCGCCGCGGTATGGTTAGCGGCCTCAACCGCCATTGCTTGACTTGGTGACCGCGGCGATCTGGTCGAGCTGGGTGGTGAGGAAATTGCTGGTCGTGTTGAGCGAAGCGAGCAGGGCGTCGAGCGCGCTGAACTGTTCGACCAGGCCGGCTTCCTTGCGTGCGAGACGAAACTCGATATTGGCACGCGACGTTTCGGCTTCGCGGATCTGGGCATTGATCGACGTCTCGCGCGAGGCGAGCAGGCCGCCGCTGCCGTTGAGTTCGCGCGCGAAATCGGACATGCGTGCGGCGAGCCCATTGTCGGCATTGGCGAACATGCTGGCGACGCCATCCGGGTCGCGCGCGTAAGCCTTGTCGAAGACCGCCGTGTCGAGGCTCAGGGTGCCGTCGAGTTCGGTCGAGACGCCGAGTTCGAACAGGTAGTTGAACGCGCTGGAGTCGCCCGCCTTGGTGTTCAGAATGCCGCGGAAGCGCGCTTCCAGGCTGAGCAGGGAAGCGCGCTCGTCGGCGAGTACTTCGTTGCGCAGCTTGGCGGTGGTCGACACGACGCTGTTGTAGGCGCCGATGAACTCGTTGACCGAGCCGCGGATCGCACTCATGTCGCGGTCGACGTCGATGGTGACGCTGCCGGCATCGACCAGCGACAGGGTGACGCCGCTGATGACGTCACTGACGCTGTTGCTCGAACGCGTCGCGGTGAAGCTGTTCTCCAGGGTCAGCACGGCGTCGAGGTCGGCGCCGGTGAAGCCGCCGCTGCCGTCGCGGTCGGCGTTGAGGGTCTGGAAAGAGAAGCTGTCGGTGGCGCTGTAGCTGACCCCGAGCAGGTGATCGGAACCGGTATCGTCGGCCGCGAGGGTGAGGTGGTAACCGGTGTCATCCTGCAGCAGCGAAGCGGTCACCCCGTGCGCGGCACCGGCTTCGTTGATCGCATCGCGCACGCCGTCCAGGGTGAGGTCGCCGTACTCGACGTCGAAGCTCGCGCTGCCCACCGTGATGGTCATGGTGTCGCCGGTGGTGCCGATGGTCGTCGTGTCGGTGTCGCTGAACACCGTGGCGGCGGCCATGCGATGGTTCTCGGCGATGCGTACGACCTCCACGCTGTAACGACCGCGGGCCGCGCCGGCGGCCGCGCTCGCGGTGAGGACGTCTTCGTTGGACGAGGTGGCCTGGAAGAACTTGAACTTGTCGGCATCCTCGAGGCCAGCCATGGCGCTCTCGAATGTCGAGACGGTGCTTTTCAGCTTGCCGAAGGCGCTGAGCCGCGCCTCGAGTTCGACCTGGCGGGTACCGACCTTGACCAGCGGCCGGCGTTCGATCGCCATGAGCTGGTCGATGATCGATGAGATGTCCAGGCCGGAGCCGACTCCAGGGGTGCTGAGCATGAGCCTAGCCTCGTGCAGATGTGATGCAGATGCCGGCGAAGCTGCAAGAACGGGGCCAGATCAGGCCTCGGCCTTGATCAGGAAGCCTCCGCCGCCATCCAGGTGTTCCGCGAGTGCGACGACCTCTTCCGGCGGGATCTGCCGGATGATTTCCTCGGTCTCCTTGTCGATCACGGTGATGATCGTGCGTCCGCTGTGCTCGTCGACGCTGAACTGCAGCGAGCGCTGCCGCGTCTGCACGTTGCGCGAGACGTCCGCGACGACCGAATCGAGCGTGCGCGCGTCGAGCGCGGGAATGCTGTCCCTGGCAACTGAGGCGACCGGCTCGGTGGCAACTTGCAGCGACGACTGGGCGGCAGGGTTTGCCGCCGTCGTGGCAGGTTCGCGCAGCGTGCCCGTCTCGCCGTTAACGGGCTGGTAGTTCCGATAACCGACGTGAGTGACCATGGCGCTATCTCTCGTATGGCAATACGCCCGGGGCCGTTGTCGGCCCCGGGCGCGTTGTAACCGATTGCCTGAGGCTCAGGTTACTGCAGCAGCGCCAGGGCCGCCTGCGGTACCGAGTTGGCCTGCGAGACCATCGCGATACCCGCCTGCTGGAGGATCTGCGCGCGCGTCAGCGAGGCGGTCTCCATGGCGAAGTCGGCATCCTGGATGCGGCCGCGGGCCGCGGTGACGTTCTCGCGCACGTTCTCCAGGTTGCGGATGGTCGAGTCGAAGCGGTTGAGCTTCGCACCGAGCACCGCACGGTCGCTGTTGAGCTGGTCGAGACCGGCCTGGAAAGCGAGCAGGGCGAGGTTGGCGCCGGCCTGGGTCGACACGTTCTGCGAACTCACCGTGGCGTCGGCCAGGGTCTCGGTCGCCGCGGCGACACCGGTGATGGCGCTACCCGTGGCAGCGGCATCGAAGGTGACGGCGGAGGTGCCGAGGGAGTCGTTGAGGACGACCAGGCCGTTGCTGCCGGCGTCGACCGTGGTGTCGCCGACCGCGAAGCCGGTGGAGGCGGCGGTGGTGGCGTCGGCCACGGTGACGTTGATCGCGGCACCGGTGCGGTTGATCAGCACCAGACGGCTCTGGTTGGCGGCGCCGCCGGCGTCGAGAACGGCGGTGACGCCGGTTTCGCCGCTCTTGGCGTTGATGTTGGTGACCAGGTTGGCCAGGGTCGTGCCGGCGCCGTTGCCGTCGACCGAGACGCCGTTGATGGTCAGCGCGCCGGCGCCGATGTTCTGGCCGGCGCCGGTGGCGTCGGCATCGGTGACGTCGGTCGAGGCGACCGCGGCGTTGCCGTAACCGAAGGCCTTGACGCCGGTCTGCGAGGTGACCGTGTTGATGGCATCGATCTTGGCATCCGACGTGCTGCCCGCGGCGACGCCACTCAGGACCACGCCATTGAGGGAGTCGGTGGTGCCGTCGAGCAGGGTGTCATTGGTGTTGCGGATGCGATCGGCGAACGTCGCGTCACTGGCAGTGCTGACAGCGGTGTAGCTGGAGGCCACGCCGAGGCCGCTGGGCGCCAGGTTGCTGATCGAGACGTTGATGGTCTCGTTGACGTTGGTGCCGACCTGGATGTCGGCGCTGAAGCCGCCGGCGAGCAGGGCCTGACCGTTGTAACGGGTCTGGCTGACGACGCGGCTCAACTCGTCGACGATCTGGTTGACTTCCTGGTTGAGCGAAGTGCGGTCGGCGTCGGTGTTGTAGGACGCGGCCTGCAGGGCCAGGTCGTTGGCACGGATGAGGGATTTCACCATTTCGTCCATGGCGCCTTCAGCGGTCTGCGCGATGGAAATACCGTCGTTGGCATTGCGGATGGCGACCGACAGGCCGTTGATCTGCGTGCTCATGCGCGTCGAGATGGCCAGACCGGCGGCGTCGTCCTTGGCCGAGTTGATACGCAGGCCGGAAGACAGGCGCTGGATCGTGGTGGTCAGGTCGGACTGCGTGCGGTTGAGGTTGCGCTGAGCGTTCAGCGACATGATGTTGGTGTTGATCGTCTGAGGCATTGCTATGCACCCCTTGAACGAGGATGCCCGCGTTCTGCGCCGGCATCGTTACAGCTATGGCGGATATGTCCCGGTGGGGTCATTCACCGCCTCCGCTGCTGGTATCGGGCGGGGTGCGGCAAAACTTTAATGGCGTGCGGCAGGAATTGCCGTGTGCCCGGCAGCGGGCTGCCGACGGTGCTCCGCCACGAGCGGCGCGGCAGTAGCGGCCGCCGGCCGCCATGCTTGAGGGCAGGGCGTGGCACAATCGCCGCCCTGGTTCACATCCGAGGAGACTAGGCGTGACGCCGCAACTCAACCCGCGTGCGGTCGACAAGCTGGAGCGGATTCGCGATGGCCGCGAACCCTACCCGCCGATGTGGGAAACGGTGCCGGTCAGCCTGCTCGACTACGAGCCGGGCTGCATACGCATGACGACACGCGCCGACGCACGCCACGTCAATGCACTGGGCACGGTGCACGGCGGTTTCGCGGCGACCGTACTCGATACCGCGCTCGGCCTGACCGTGTTCATCAGTATCGACGGCGAGGCGCGCCATACCACGGTCGACCTGGCGGTGAAGATCGTGCGCCCGATCCCGCTCGAGACCGATCTCGTCGCCGAGACCCGCCTGGTGCACGTGTCGCGCAGCGTGGGCGTGTCCCAGGGCGTGCTGCGCGATACCGCGGGCGTGGTCTACGCCCACGGCACCACCACTTGTCACATCAAGCGCTGAGGATGCGGGCGCGCCCGTGCGCGCGCTTCAGCGCGTCCGCTTGAGGGTGTCGCGATCGAAGTCGCGG
Source organism: Gammaproteobacteria bacterium (assembly GCA_024235015.1). Taxonomy (GTDB): domain Bacteria; phylum Pseudomonadota; class Gammaproteobacteria; genus JACKNG01. The sequence goes on along the minus strand of JACKNG010000001.1, from coordinate 332,200 downwards.
TCGCTCAAGCCCGTCTTGAACTGGTAGTCGAACCATTTCAGTTCCGTGCTCTTGCCGGTCTGGTGATTGACCATGTTCATGCGGCCCGGGCGCCAGTAACGATCGAGGTACTGCTGCCACTCGCTCGCTTCGAGGGTCTTGAGCAGGGCGTTCTTGCGATCGTAGTAGTCGATCTTGACCGGCTGGTACATCTCCTTGTCGAGCCACACCACCTGGCGCGTGTAGCCCGAGTTCTCGTACACCGGGTAGGCCTCGATGACGAAACTGTCGCGGCCGTCGACGGCCTCGTCGCGCAGGTACTTGTAGGTGTACTTCTCCACCTCCTGGGAGGTCAGGTCCTCGTAGGCGAACTCGCTGCCGACGAAGGGGCCGGACTTGTTGGCCGAGGCGATGCGTTTGACGCGCTTGAGTGCCGGCAGGTACAGCCACTGGTCGTCCGGCGTCAGGGCGTGGGTATAGCTGAGGAAAGCCGTACCCTTGATGTCCTTGGGCGCATCGAACACCGACAGGCTCTTGTCGCCGTCGTTCTCGACCTCGAGCGAACTGATGCGCAACTCGCGTTCGGACTCCTCGCCCTGCTGGTTGCGCAGGATCATCTTCATCTCGGCGGTGGCGTCGACCCAGCCGGTATCGCGCTGGTCGGCCTCCTCGATGATGGCAAGGCCCTTTTCCTCGGGCGTTTCGGCGGGCGCGCTAAGCGGCAGCAGCGCGATCAACAGTGCCGTCGTGAGATGACGCATGGATGGCTTTCTCCTCGATTTTCATGAGCAGGGGCGGCAGCATCAGGAAGACCCCGACGAGCGCGATGAAGATGATGATGGCCGTCATGAGCCCCATGCGCGAATTGATCGCGAAGCTCGAGGTCGACAGTACGGCGAAGCCCACCACCAGGGTGACGGTGGTGATGATCAGGGCCCGGCCGACGGTGCGGAAGGCATAGCGGACCGCGGCTTCCGGATCGAGACCCTGTTCGCGCCGCGCCCGCAGGTACTTCGAGAGAAAGTGCACCGTGTCGTCGATGACGATGCCGAAGGTCATGCCGGTGACGACGGACAGCGACAGGCCGACCTCGCCGACGAAGATGCCCCACAGGCCGAAGCCCATGGCCGCCGGTGCGAGGTTGGGCAACAAGCTGACCGAGCCGAGGCGGAACGAGCGCAGGGCGAGCATGAGGATGCCCGAGATCAGCACCAGGGCGACGGTCGTGCCGATGAGCATGGAGCGGATGTTGCGGTGGCCGATGTGGGAGAACATCAGGGTGGTGCCGGCACTGTCCACGCCCTTGACGTGATGGAGATTGGCGCGGGCCCAGGCCGTGGCGCGATCGTCGAGGGCGATCATCGCGTTACTCGAAATGACCGGCAGGGTGACGGTGAGCCGGGTCGACGACTTGTCGACGTTGATCTGGTTGTTGAGGTCGAGTCCGTAAGGCAGTGACATCTCGTAGAGCAGCAGGTACTGCGCGGCGAGTTCGCGGTCCTCGGGCAGCCTGTACCAGGCCGGGTCGTCACCGTGCATGTTCTTGTTCAAGCGCTTCATCACGGTGGTGAAACGGTCGACGTGGATGACGTCCGGCTGCTGTTCGAGCCATTCGGCGAAGGCCTCGGCGTCGGCCAGGAAACCCGGCTCGGCGATGCCGCCCGATTCGCCCGACTCCAGCGAGTAGTTGATGGTGTAGATGCCGGTGAGGTTGTCGACCATGAAATCGGTGTCGGCGCGGAACTGGATCGACTTGCCGAAGTAGTGCACGAAGACGTCGTTGAGCTCATTGCGCGGCAGGTTGGCGACGGTGGCCAGGACCACGGCGAAAGAACCCCACAGGAGTTTGCGCCGGTGAGCGATGACGAAATCGGCCAGCCGGCCCATGCCGCGGCTGTCGTCGGCATGCGCGGTGCCGGCCCGCACCGGTACCAGGGTCATGAAGGCCGGCAGGAAGCCGATGGTGAGGAGGAACGAGACCACGACACCGACCGAGACGATGTTGCCCAGGTGGTTGAAGGGCGGCACGTCGGAGAAGTTCATGGTCAGGAAGCCGATGGCCGTCGTGGTGCTGGCCAGGAACACCGGTTGCAGGTTGATGCGCAGGCTCTCCTCCATGGCTGCCTTGCGCGGGGCGCCCTCGCGCATGTAGTGCAGGAAGGTGGTCAGCAGGTGCACGCAGTTGGCCACGGCAACGGTGAGGATGATGATCGGCGCCGAGGTCGTCACGGAGGTGATCGGGAAGCCGATGTAGCCGGCGGCACCGAGGCCGCAGGCGATCGAACTGCCGATCACGAACAGGGTGGCAAAAGTCCCGAAGAAGCCGCCCACCAGTACCGCGATGATGGCAAGCATGAGGACGAAGCTCAGCGGTACGAGGTACATCGAGTCGTACATGCCGGACTCGGAGAAGGCGTTGTCCATCAACACCATGCCGGTCAGGTAGACCTTGATGTCGGGGTGCTTCTGCTCGAAGGTGCGCGCCATCTCGCGCGCGGCCTCGACGATCACCGGGGTCGCCGTGGTGCGTTCGCCTTCCGGCATCTGCACGGTGACGTAGATGGCGGTGACGTGGCCGCGGTCGTTGATCAGGCGCTTGTTCAGGGCGGGCTCGGCGAGCACGGCGCGCTTGACCTCGGCCAGCTGCGCGTCGCTCAGGGACGCGGCGTCCTTGACCATGTCACGCACGATGAGGTCGTCTTCCTCGGCCTCGGTGTACTGGAAATTGGTGATCGAGTCGACGCGGTTGGAGTAGGGCACCTGCCAGGCGGCGGTGGTGAGCTCCTCGACCGCGGCCAGGGTGTCACGGGTGAACACGTCGCCGGATGCGGGTTCGAGCACGAACAAGACGTTGTCGTTCTTGGTGTAGGTGCGTTCGAGGGTCTCGAAGGCGAGCAGCTGGGGGTTGTCCTTGCTGAAGAAGACGCGGTAACTCGAGTCGAAATAGAGCCGGGTCACCCCGCTGGTGAGGGCGGCGACCAGCGCGAGGGAGAGCAGGATGACCAGCCAGCGGTAGGTGATGACCCAACGCGCGAAAGCAGCCTCGAAACGTTTCATCGGACGGGGTTCCTCGGGGAGACGGGATTCAGCGGCGCCGGCGGGGGCGCTTGCGCAGCCCGTCCAGCAACAGGCGGATGACGCCGCGGGCACGCCGTTCGAACTCGGCGCGGTCGAACAGGCCGACGAACAGCGGCACGTCGAACAGGGTCAGCACGGTATGGACGTCGCGGGCGGTCGTCGCCAGTTCGGCGTATTCGAACTCGCCCGCGGCGCGGCCCTGTTCGAGGATCTCGCCGAGAAAGGCATGGTGCAGGGCGAGCTTCTCGTGGACCAGGGCGGGGCGGTGATGGGTGATGGTGGCGACGAGTTCGCCGATGCGGGATTCGCTGCCGGCCAGCGCGTGGCTGTCCTCGACCAGCATGAGAGCGTAGGCCAGCAGCTTGTCGGCGGCGCTGGTGCTGGCATCCTCGACGATCGGACGCAGGCGTTCGAGGCGTTCGTTCATGCAGCGGGTCGCGCACTCGGCGGCGATCTCTTCCTTGTTGGCGAAATAGCGGTAGAGGTTAGCCGCGGACATGCCGCAGTCGGCGGCGATCTCGGCCATGGTCGTCTTGTGGTACCCGAACTCGAGCAGGCGCGCCTGGGCGGCATCGAGGATAACGGTCGCGGTGTCGCAAGTGGCGTCTGGCTGGGGCGTGGCCATGGCGGTCGGCGAGCCTGAGTGAATACTGAATGAATTATTCACTATTCGCCGCGCGGCGAAAAGTGGCGCGGCGGCTGTAAGACCTTTCCGCGCTCACCGTCAGCGCACCGAAGACACCCGCGGGCATGGTATCTTTCGCCAGCGTCAGGACGGGTCGCTGCAGCCAACGTAGCCGCAGCCGGCGCGTCGCCGAGCGCCGACCATCGACGAGGCGCGTCCAACGGACGAAATCCAGGGGAGATCCATGACCAACCTGTTACAGCGCGGTTCCACCTACGAAGAGGTCTGGAACAACTTCAAATGGAACATTCCGGCCGAGTACAACATCGCCAACGATGTGTGCGACCGCTGGGCCGATGACGCCGGGCGCGTCGCCCTGATCTACGAGGACGCGGAGAAGAAGGTGCATCGTTACACCTTCGCCGACGTCCGTCGCTACGCCAACCAGCTCGCCAACACCCTGGCGGGCTACGGGTTGAAACGCGGCGACCGCGTGACCCTGCTGCTCGCCCAGGACCCGGAGTGCGCCATCGCCCACGTCGCCTGCTGGAAGGGCGGCATGGTGTCCGGGCCCTGCTCGGTCCTGTTCGGCGGCGACGCCGTCGCCTACCGCCTGAACGACAGCGGCGCGCGTGTGCTCATCACCGACAGTGCCAACTACCCCAAGGTCGCGGCCATCCGCGGCGAATGCCCCAAGCTCGAACGGGTGCTGGTGGTGGACGGTACGCCGGACGGCGCGGAGAACTTCTGGCAGGCCATCGAAGGGGCCAGCGACCAGTTCACCAACGTCACCACCCAGGCCGAGGACACGGCCTGGATCAGCTACACCTCCGGCACCACCGGCATGCCCAAGGGCTCGGTCCAGCCGCATCGCATGATGCTCGGTCACATGCCGAGCCTCGAGTTCATCTACGACTTCTTCCCGCAGCCGAAGGACGTGCTGTGGTCGCCGGCCGACTGGGCCTGGATGGCCGGGCTCATGGACGTGCTGATGCCGGGCTGGTTCCACGGCTGCAGCGTCGTCGCCACGGCGATGAAGGGTTTCGACGCCGAGGATGCCTACCGCATCCTGGCCCAGCACGAAGTGACCCTGGCGCTGCTGACGCCGACCATGCTCAAGCTGATGCGCCAGGTGCCCGACCCGCTCTCGCGCCACCAACTCAAGCTGCGCGCGGTGCTGTCGGGCGGCGAGGCGGTCGGCGCGGCCCTGCTCGAATGGGCCCAGAGCGAGCTCAAGCTCAACGTCAACGAGGGCTTCGGCCAGACCGAGTGCAACGTCATTCTCGGCAACAACGGCAACGTGTTCCCGATCAAGCCGGGCTCGCTCGGCAAGCCGACCCCGGGTACGGTCGTGCGCATCATCGACGATAACGGCAACGAGGTGCCGCCAGGCACCGAGGGCCACATCGCGTGCAAGCGCCCGCACCCGGTCATGCTGAAGGAGTACCTCAACAAGCCGGACGCCACGCGCGACAAGTTCATCGGCGACTGGCTCATCACCGGTGACGTCGGTCACATGGACGAGGACGGTTACTTCTGGTTCCACGGCCGCGGTGACGACGTCATCACGAGTTCCGGTTACCGCATCGGTCCCGGCGAAATCGAAGACGCCCTGCTCAAGCACCCGGCAGTGCAGATGGCGGCGGCAATCGGCGTGCCCGACCCGGTGCGCACCGAGATCATCAAGGCCTTCATCATCCTCAAGGAGGGCCAGTCCGGCAGCGATGCCCTGGCCGACGAGCTGCGTGAGTTCGTGCGCGGGCGTCTGGCCCGGCACGAGGTGCCCAAGCTGATCGAGTTCGTGGACAGCCTGCCGATGACCACCACCGGCAAGATCATGCGCCGCGAACTACGCCAGAAGGAGAAGGACCGCGCCGCGGCGCAGGCCTGACGGACGCCCATTGCCCCACGGACCGGCGCCGCGTCAGGCGGCGCCGCGTCCTGGCCCGGAACATCGCCCCATGCGCTACCGCATCACCCCCGAGGGACTCACCGACGTGGCAAACCAGACCACCGGTGACGTCGTCACCGGCACGGTCTGGTTCACGCTCTTCGTCGGCGTGGTGTTCCTGGTCGCGGGGGTGCGCGGCGAGCAGCGCTGGCTGCAGTTCTGGGGTGCCTTGACCTGCGTGTGCTGCGCGCTCTACTTCGCGCGCGACCTGCTCGGCTTCAGCCGCCTGCTGGCGAGTTCCTGAGCACGCCGCGCCTCACAGCGCGGTGTAGCCGCCGTCCACCGGCATGGCGATGCCGGTGACGAAGGACGACAGGTCGGACAACAACCAGACCACCGCTTCGCCGATTTCGCGCGGCTCGCCGAGCCGTCCCACCGGCTCCTGCGCGACCAGCGATTCGTAGCTCACCCCGGTGTCGCCGGTGAGGCGTTCGACCATGGGGGTGAGAATCACGCCCGGACAGACCGCGTTGACCCGGATGCCCTTGCGCGCGTACTCGAGCGAGACCGACTTGGTCAGGCCGACCACGCCGTGCTTGGCCGCGCAGTAGGCGGACCCGCCGCGCGAGCCGACCAGGCCGGCCACCGAGGCGGTGCTGACGATGGAGCCGGCGCTTTCCTGCTTGATCATCTGCTCGACCTGGTACTTCACGCACAGCCAGACCCCCTTGAGGTCGACGTTGACCGTGCGGTCGTACTCGTCCTCGGTCATCTTGAGGATGCTGACGAAGCGGCCCTCGATGCCGGCGTTGTTGAACGCCCCGTCGAGCCGGCCGTAGGCGGCCACCGCGCTCGCCACCATCGCCTGTACCTGGGCGGCGTCGGTGACGTCGGTGGCGACGAAGTGCGCACGCCCGCCACCGGCGACGATTTCTTCGCACAAGGCCACCGCGGCCTCGGCATTGACGTCGGCGATGGTCAGCGCAGCGCCCTCGGCCGCGCAGCGCAGGGCGGTGGCGCGGCCGATGCCGGTGGCACCACCGGTGACGACGATCGATTTGTCAGCGAGCATACCGGCCATGATTCAGTCTCCGAAAACGCGGGCAAGGTGCTGCTCCGAGGGCGGGGTGGTCATCAGCGACACCGCGATCATGAACAGCAGCGAGACGCCGGCGCCGAGGGTCGCGCAGGCGAACGGGTTGACGGCCTGGCTCTGCAGCCACACGGCGAGGCCTTCGAGGCCGCCGCCGGCGAACCAGCCCGCCTCGATGAGGCCGGCCTTGAGCACGCCGAAGGTGACCCCGCCGGCGATGAAACCGATGTAGGCGCCGCTGCGGGTCGCCCGCCGCCACAGGACGCCGAGGAACATCGGCGCCGCGGTCGCCGCCATCATGCCACCGACCCCGAGCCAGACCAGCAGCGCGATGTTCTTCTCGCGCGTCGACCAGGCCAGCCAGATCGAAACGAGCAGGACGGCGACCGTCGCCACGCGCCCGATCAGCAGGCCGATGCGATCGATGGCGGCGTCGTCGGCGTCGGTCATCAGGCGCGGGGCCAGGGTGCGGCGGAAGATGTCGTTGGCGAAAATCTGCGCCGTCGAGACGACCAGGCCGTCGGCCGTCGACATCACCGCGGCGAGCACGCCGGCGCCGATGAGGGCGGCAGCCCAGGCCGGCAGGGTGGCGATGAACAGGGCCGGGATCGCGTTGTTCGGGTTGCTGCCCTCGGCCAGCAGCTCGTCGCCGAGCAGGGCGCGGGCGAGGACGCCGCCGCAGGTGATGGCCGGCAGCAGCATGCCGAAGACGAAGGAAATGGTGATGAACTTGACCTGGTCGCGGTTGTCCTTGAGCGCCCACAGCTTGTTGCCGATGTGGGGCAACAGGCCGAGCGGCAGGTGGGCGACGAAGATCGCGAACAGGTCCCACTTCGAATTGAACAGGGGATTGGTCGGGTGCAGTGGCGTGACCAGGGTCGGGTCGAGTGCCTCCAGGCGCTGCAGCATGCCGGGAAAGCCGCCGTCGACGTGGAACCCGGTCAGGAACATCCACAGCACCAGGCAGGCCAGCAGCAGCATCAGCGCGCCCTGCACGCCGTCGGTGAGGATATCGGCATGGGCGCCGCCCAGGGCGATGTAGAACATGAGGACCACGGCGGTCACGCACAGCGCCGGGAAGGTCTGCAGCCCGAGCATCTGGGTGAACATCACCGCGCCGGCGAGGAGCTGGCCGGCGAGGTAGAACAGCAGCAGCAGGGAGAACAGCGCGGCAAGGATGCGCAGGCCGTTGGAATCGAAGCGATCGCCGAGGTACTCGGGCATCGAACGGCTGCCGAAGCTGGCGCCGGCGCGGCGGATCGCGTGCAGGCACACGAGGACGCCGATGTAGACGCCGAGCGGGTAGACGAAGGCATACCACAGCGCCGACAGGCCGGCCTTGTAGGCGAGGCCGGGCAGACCGAGGAAAGTCGCGCCGCTGGCCGTGGTCGCGGTCATGGCGAAGGCGAGGAAGACCGGGCCGTAACTGCCGCGCGCGGTGGCGAAGTCGTCACTGCCCTTGACCCGCGACATGCCGACGAAGCCGAAGGCGATCATCAAGCCCATGTAGAGGATAAGAAAGGTCCAGCCCCAGAAGATGAGGGGGTCGAATCCGAACATGTATGCTGTACTCCCCGGTAACGCGGCCGGTGTCGTAGTCGTGCCCGGCAGCGCGGGTCCCCAGCCTTGCGGCGCTTTATATCACGGGCTTCGCGACCGCGGCCAGAAAGGCCCGGATGACCCGGCCCGTGGCCGGATCTTTTCAGACTGAGAGAACATGAGCCGATGAAACTCGTCGAACCCAGCGCCGCGGTAGCGGCCATCGCCGATGGCAGTTGCGTGGCGTTCCCCGGCGCCTGTGCCGATCCGCGCGCGTTCTATCGCGCCTTCAGCGCCGACGTCGAACGCTTCCAGCGCCTGACCGTGGTGTCCGGCCTCTCGCTCGGCAGCTACGATTTCCTGCAGCGCGGCCTGGGCGAGCATTTCCACTACCTCACCTGGCAGGCGGCGCCGCGCATTCGCCACCTGTTCAAGGAGAACGACCCGCACAAGGTCAGTTTCGTGCCGCTGCGCCTGAGTGACGTCACCCAGGTCATCCGGCGCGGCGGCCCCATCGCGCTCGACGCGGTGGTCGTGCAGACCTCGCCGCCGCAGGCCGACGGCACCGTCAGCCTCGGCGTGTCGGTCGGGCCCAACCGCCACTTCGTCGAACAGGCCGGGCTGGTCATCGCCGAGTTCAACAGCAACATGCCGGTCACCGGCGGGCAGTCGCGCATCCCCCTGGAACGCATCGATTACGCCATCGAGTCCGACCTCCCGCTCGCGACCTACGACATCGGTGCGGCCGAACCGCGCGACGAGGCCATCATCGAGCACGTGTTGAGCCTGGTGCCGGAAGGCGCCACGGTGCAGCTCGGCATCGGCGCCGTGCCCGATCGCGTACTCGGACGACTCGCCGACATCCGTGGCGTCGACATCTTCTCCGGCATGGTGTCGGAGAGTCTCACCCGCTTCCTCGACGGCGCGCGCCACGACGCCCGCGTGCTGACCGGCGAACTCGCCGGCTCGCCCGAGCTGTATGCCTATTGCGACGGCAACCCCGCGATCGAGATGCGTGGCATGGAAGTGACGCACAGCCCGCGGGCGCTGGCCGAACTCGAGCGCTTCGTGTCGATCAACTCGGCGATCGAGATCGATCTCCACGGCCAGAGCAACGGCGAGACCCTGGGCGCGGTGCAGATCAGCGGCGTCGGCGGCAGCCTCGATTACATCGAGGCCGCGGCGCAATCGGCGGGCGGCGTTTCGATCATCGCCATGCCCTCGACCACCGCCGACGGCAAGCGCTCGAAAATCGTGCCGCGGCTGGCCAGCGGCAGCGTCGTCACCACGCCGCGCTTCTGCGTCGACGCGGTGGTCACCGAGTACGGCATCGCGCGGCTGCGCGGGCGCAGCCTGTGGCAGCGCGCCGAGCAGCTGATTGCCATCGCCCATCCCGATTTCCGCGACGAACTGGCCGCGGCCCTGGCCTGAATGCGAGGGCCGGACGCGGGCGGGTGCGGGCGGGCGTCAGGGCGCGGCGCCGTCGGCCGCGACGAACACCCGCGTCACCTCGATCGGCTCATCGAGAATGATCAAGTCGACCTTGACCCGGTACTCGAGGCGCGGCGGGGCGTCGCGGCGGGTGACGTGCTCGACGTAATGGCCACCGTCCGGCGGGTCGGTCTCCAGCACCAGGGTGTCGCCTTCCCAGTAGGACAGGGTGTAGCCGAGGGTGTCGGAGACCAGTTCGTCGCCCTTGGCCGAGTAGACCCGTCCGGCGGGGTTGGGCCGTACCCGGCGCGGCAGCAGCTCGTCGTAGGTGAAGGTATAACCGTCCGCACTCGCCACGACATCGAGCCGGGTTGCCGTCAGCAAGGGGTAGACCGTCCCGAGGCGGCTGAGATCTTTCTGCGAACGCCGCTCGCGCGAATCGCGGATGGCGTCCCAGTAGTTCATCTGCTGGATGTCCTGGTTGTTGGGCCGCTCGCCTTCGCGCACCAGGCCGCCCGGCACCGGGTAGCGGCTGCGTTTGAGTTTGCCGTCGAAGGCGTCCTCGACGTCGTCGCTGAGCTCTTGGTCGAAACGCCAGTGTCCTTCGAGGTCGTCATGCGCGGCGGCGGCGCTGCCGTCGGCCACGGCGGCCGGCGCTGCGAACAGGGGCGTGAGCGTCGCGCTCAGCAGCAGCGCGCAGGTGCGCGGGCAGGGCAGGAACGGGATCAGGCGCATCGGCAGTATCCGCGGCTGGGGTCGAACATTCGGGGCGGTGGCTGGCGCCGCATGGTGCCATGCGGCGTCGGGGCGCTCAAGGAAACGCGGGCGGCACGCGATGGGTGAGCCGGGCGGTCCGCGCGAAGACGGCGCGCTGCGGGGCCATTGCCTGTGCGGCGCGGTCACGCTCGGCCTGCGCGTGGTCGCCGGCGCGTTCGTGTTGTGCCATTGCCGGCAATGCCGCAAAAGTGCCGGGGCACCGTTCCAGGCGGTGATTCCGGGTAGGCGCGAGGCCGTCACGATCGACGACCCGCAGGGCCTGGTGCGCGAGTACCAGTCGAGCCCGCACAAGCTGCGCGCCTTCTGTGCCCGCTGTGGCAGCCCGCTGTACAGTCGCCGCGACGACAGCGCCACCCTGCGCCTGCGCGCCGGCCTGTTCGACGCGCTCGGCGGCCACCGTCCGGCCGCGCACATCTTCGCCACCAGTGCCGCCGAGTGGGAGATCATCGCCGACACGCTGCCGCGTCATGCCGACATCGAACCCGGGCGCGAGCCCGGCGCATCCACGGGAGAGGAGGTTCCATGATCAAGTTGGTTTCCGTGATCCGGCGGCGCGCCGCGCTCGACGTCGCGGCGTTTCAGGACTACTGGCGCAACACCCATGGGCCACTGGTCGCGCGTCTGCCCGGCCTGCGGCGCTACGTGCAGTGTCACACCCTGCTCGCCGGTTATCGCAAGGGACGCCCGGCGGCCGACGGTATCGCCGAACTGTGGTTCGACGACACCGCCGCACTGCGCGCCCTGCAGGGCACGGCGCAGCTCGCCGCGGTCGCGCAGGACGAAGACGCGTTCATCGATCCCACCACGCACCTGCGCCTGTTCATCGAAGAACACGTGATCAAGGACGGCGCCGTGCCGGCCGGCGGGGTCAAGAACATCGAGCTGGTGCGACGCAAGGCAGGCATGCCGGTGGCGGATTTCCAGCGGTACTGGCGCGAGGTCCACGGCCCGCTCGGCGCGGCCATCCCCACCGTGCGTCGCTACGTGCAGAACCATGCGCGGGCGACGTCCTACCGTGACGGCCGCGAACCGGCCCTCGACGGCCTCGCCCTGACCTGGTTCGAGGACACCGCGGCGATGCGCGCCTCGGCGGGCTCGCCGGAATACGCCGCGACGCGCGCCGACGAGGACAATTTCCTCGCCGTGCCGCTCGATTTCATCATCACCCGCGAGCACGTCGTGGTGGGTTGACGCGGCGCCGCGTGGGCCTCAGCAGAGTGGGATCACCTGTTCGGCGAAATCGCGTGCCACTTCGCGGATGTTGGCCAGCGGCGGTAGCAGGCTGACCTCGCCGAGGCCGTTGGCCTCGGCGGCCCGGATCTGCTCGGCCAGCTCGGACGGCCCGCCGACCAGGGAGGTGCCCTCGATCATCTTCGGCGTGATGAAGCGCCGTTCGCCGCTGGTGTAGTAGCTGCAATGGCCTTCGTGGATGAGCTGGTGCCACTTCTCGCGCGGTACCGGGAAGTTCTCGACGTGGTCGTTGTACTCCTCCCAGATGTCCTTCATGTAATCCGGCACCACGCTGTCGTCCTTGGTATAGCGCCATATTTCGTAGACGAAGTGCAGCGCGGTCGTCACCCACGAGCCGGCGCGTTCGACGACCGCGTCGTCGCTCAGCTTCTCGCCCGCGCGCAGCACCACGGCGTTGGTCAGGGTGACGGTGTGGAAGCCGTCCATACCGCGGCCGGCCTTGGCGGCGCCTTCGCGCACGTGGTTCAGGTTGAAATCGAGGACGTCCTTCTGCTCGTTGAAGATCGAGACCAGCCCGTCGCCGTACATGCCGGCCGTGCGCAGGGCGCGCGGCCCGTTGGCGGCAACGTAGATCGGCACGCGGTCCTCGATGTTGCGGAAGCCCGGACCGTGGTCCTGCCACACGATGTCGGTGGTACGGCCGCGGTAGGTGTAATCGACCTCCTCGCCGTGCAGCATCGCGCGCACGACGCGCAGGTAGTCACGGAATTCGTTGATCGGGATGGGGTCCTGGCCCATCACCCGCATCGCGGTGTGCCCGGTGCCGATGCCGAGGAAGACCCGCCCGGGCGCGATGGCATTGATCGAGGCGATGGCCGCCGCGGTAGTCGGTGCGATGCGCGTGCCGGCGATGGCGACGCCGGTGCCGATACGGATGCGCGAGGTGGCCTGAGCAGCCAGTGCCATGGTCGCGTAGCAGTCGCTCCACATCATCTGGGTGTCGGGCACCCAGGCGGCGTCGTAACCGAGATCTTCGAGCTCCTTGATGAGCTGCCAGTCGGTGATGCGTGTCTGTACGTGCAGGCTGAATTTCATCGTCCCCCTCCCCGAGATGACCGAGGGGGACTATAGCGCAGGGCGCAGGTCAGCGCCGCCGGCCGCGGCCCTGCATGTCGGCGGTGTCGAAATCGTCGGGCTCGACCTCGTCGACGTTGACCAGGGTGAGGATCTGCAGCGTGGTGCAGCGGTTGGTCTGGATGTCGATGGTCGAGAAGGCGGTCGGCAACGGGGCGCCCGACTCGTTGTTGTGGGCGAGGTGCGAGTTGGGGTGGGCATAGGCCGTGATGACGAACTTCCACAGCGCATCGCCGTCGCGGTAGACCTTCCAGAACGGCGCGACGTGGGTCTGGGCGTCGACGTAGAACACCCGCTTGCGCACCAGTGCGGCGTCGTCGAGCGCCGTGCCCTCCAGGATCAGGACCGGGCGCAGCTGCCATTGCACGCGCGGAAAGCAGCCGGCGCGGCCGTCGAAGGCAACGTGCCAGTAGTCGTACTTGCGCGCCTTGCGTTCGGACAGCTGCACGCGGTCGTGGCGATACATCGGCAGCAGCATGTAGGTCATGCCGCGGTATCGCCATTGCATGTCGACCAGGCGCCCGGAGTAGACCAGGAAATCGGTCGGCAGGATGTCGCTGCCGAACATCGATTCCTCGGTCGAGAACGAGGCCAGCGACTGGGTGCGCCCGAGCTGCGGGATGTAGACCCAGCCGTTGACCTCGCGTGACTCGTCGCGGTTGGCGAAGACCAGGGCCTCGGTGCCGTCGTAGCTGCCGGCATCGATGGCCTCCAGCCGGAACGCGGCATAGGCGTCCTGCGGGTTGTCGGCGACGAACGGCACCGGCGGCTGCACGTGGCGGAACATGAAACGCATGCTGCGTGCCTCGAACAGCATCTCGAGATCGACCTTCTCGCTGCGCCAGTCGCGCAGCTGCCAGTGGATCTCGGGCAGCAGCCCGCTGTCGCCGGTGTAGGCATAACGCATGTTCCAGGCCGTCTTGAGCCCGGCCTGGGCATCGTCGAGGCGCATGGGGCCGGGGAAGGGCAGGCCCTGCACGAAGTCGTCGAGCAGGCCGGGCTGCTGGCCGATGCGCGCCTGGCCGCCGAAGCGCGCGGTGGCCGAGACGAAGGCGGGGTGGGGTGCGAACGACAGCGGTTCGTCGATGTCCAGGGTGGCGAAACCGCCGGCGACGAAGCGCGCGAAATCACGGTCGACGAGGTGGGCGAAACGCGGCAGGTTCTCGGCCGTGATGACGGTCCCTGGGCGCGGGCTGATTTCGACCAGCTGGGCCTGGTCGAGGTCGAAACCCGCGCTTGCCGCCGCCGTCGCCTGGCACAAGCCCACGGCGAGCAGGAGGCGCCGCGCGGCGCGACGCAGCTTCATTCGGCGTGGAAGAAATTCAATTCGATCGTGACCCCCTCCGGATCCTTGACGAACAGCTGGCTGAGCTTGAAATCGGGTACCTCGCGGCGCTGGTAACTCACGCCCTGGTCATCGAAACGCCGTTCGAAGGCCTCGATGTCGCTGCCGCGAAAGGCGATGTGATCGACCGGTCCGGTGCCGCCGGTGATGCGGCGTTCGTCGCCCGCGTCGACATAACCGCCCTCGAAGGCATCGTTGCCGACGTGCACCACGGGTCGATCCTCGAGATAGAACCAGTAGCCGGGAAAGTCGAAATCCGGTCGCGGGCCCTGGTGCAAGCCGAGGACGTCGGCGTAGAAGCGCCGCGAGCGATCGAGGTCGGAGGCGTAGACGAAGTAGTGGTCGAGGCGTTCGAGGGGCATGGCGCGGCTCCGGTTGCTGGCGTGAATCAATTGTAAGGGAGTGCAAGCGCGGGGCCAGTGCGCTTGGCGCTTGCCGGGTGCTGTCGTATGCTGCGGTGCAAAAGCTGATTGGCGCCAGGCCACGACGCTGGCTACGTGCCCCATCCGTCACCCGGAGGACGCGCATGCTCTATCACCTCTACGAACTGACCCACGCCGCCGTGGCGCCCTGGCGCGCCGCTGCGCACCTCGGACGGTTGACGCTCAGCAACCCGGCCAACCCCTGGTCCTACACCTACCCGGCCAAGGCGACCTCGGCGGCGCTGGAGGTGTTCGAGGGCCTGACCCGGCGTTACGGCAAACCCGAGTTCGGCATCGACCAGGTCTCCATCGGCGGTCAGCGGGTCGGCGTGCGCGAGGAGGTGGTGCTCGAACGTCCCTTTGGCGACCTCCTGCACTTCGTGCGCGACCCCGACGCGCTGCCGCGCAGCCAGCGCGATGCCCCGCGCATGCTCGTCGTCGCGCCGATGTCCGGCCACTACGCCACCCTGCTGCGCGGCACGGTGCGCACCCTGCTGGAATCGTTCGACGTCTACATCACCGACTGGCGCGACGCGCGCGACGTGCCGGTCACCAGCGGCGCCTTCGCTCTCGAGGACTACATCGACTACGTCATCGCCTTCATGCGTGAACTGGGTCCCGATCTCAACGTCATGGCCGTGTGCCAGCCGGGGCCGGCGGTACTCGCCGCCACCGCCCTGCTGGCGGCGGCGGATGACCCCGCGCAGCCGGCCACGGTCACCATCATGGGTAGCCCCATCGATACGCGGCGCAGCCCGACCGAGCCCAATCACCTCGCCAAGACCCGCCCACTGACCTGGTTCGAGAACAACGTCATCACCTACGTGCCGTTCCCGCACACCGGCGCCATGCGGCGGGTCTACCCCGGGTTCCTGCAGTTGACCGGGTTCATGACCATGAATCTCGATCGCCACCTCGACGCGCACAAGAACCTGTTCCAGCACCTCGTCGCTGGCGACGGTGACTCGGTCAACGCCCATCGCAAGTTCTACGATGAGTACCTGGCGGTGATGGACCTCGCCGCCGAGTATTACCTCGACACCATCCAGATCGTGTTCCAGGAACACCGCCTCGCCGAGGGCACCATGACCCACCGCGGCATACCGGTCGATCTCAAGGCCATCCGCAATACCGCGCTGATGACGGTCGAGGGCGAGAAGGACGACATTTCCGGCATCGGCCAGACGCAGGCGGCGCACGACCTGTGCACCAGCATCCCGGCCGCACGTCGGGTCGACTACGTACAGCCCGGGGTGGGCCACTACGGCGTGTTCAACGGCTCGCGCTGGCGGGCGGAGATCGCGCCGCGCATCCGCGATTTCGTGCAGTCCAACCGGCCGCGCCGCCGAGGCGAGTAGCCTGGGCCCGCCCACGGGCGCAGGCCGGGGTCGACGCTGCCGGGTGCGCCGGCTAGAGTGGCGGCCCGCTGACTCCGTCATCCCCGCGCGGGGTCGCCATCAACCACGATGAGGAGAACCCCGATGCCCTATGACGCCCTGGTCGAGAGAGAGATCCCGGTTCCGCGCGCGACGGTGTTCGCCGCGCTGGTCGATTTCGGCGGCGTGAAGAAGCTGCTGCCCGACGCCGTGGAGTCTTGTGCCTGCATCGGCGACGGCGTCGGCGCCGAGCGCACCATCGTCCTCAACGGCGGTGGCCGCGTGGTCGAACGCCTCGAAGTCGTCCACGACGACAGTGTCTACGGCTACACCATCCTCGAAACCGACGCCCTGCCGGTCGAGCAGTACTTCGCCGTGGTCACCTTGAGCGACACCGGCAAGGGCACGCACGTCGCCTGGGGCAGCAACTGGAAGCCCAGGGGCGCCGACGAGGACAGCGTGCGCGAAAGCCTCGAAGGCCTCTACAACGCCCTCATCGACGGCCTCGCGCGCTTGAGCGCCTGAGGTCCGTGCGGCCGGGGAGCGGGCGCCGGCGCGCCCGATCCGTGCTGCCGGCAAGCCTCACGCGCCGCGGAAGCGCGGCATGACCTCCTTGGCGAACATCTCCAGCGCACGCGTACCCCTGGCCGGGTCGAGGCCGGGGAACTGGGTGCCCATGATGAAGTCCGTGCAGCGGAATTCCTGCTGGAAACGCTCGATCTTGGCCGCAACCTGGTCGGGCGTACCGATCATGAAGTGATCGGCCAGCACCGAGTGACGCATGTCGCTGGCCTTGGTCACCGGCAGCGGCTTGTCGTCACCGTCGGCATCCTTGGCCTCCGACAGGATGTCCTGGTAGAACTCGAGCATGTGGAAGAGGTGGTCCTGGCACTCGTCCCAGGCCTGGTCCTCGGTCTCGGCGCAATAGACCATGCGCAGCTGGGCGATGTTGAACTCGTCCGGGTTGCGCCCGCTTTTCGCCAGCGCGTCGAGGTAGACCGGCGCCGGGTCGGGGCCGATGGTCGCCATGAGGTGATAACCCATCTCGGCCGCGCGGGTGATCGCCTTCGGGCCACGCGCACCGATCCAGATCGGCGGGTGCGGCTGCTGCACCGGTTTCGGCGACAGGCGGGCCTTCTCCACCTTGTTGAACTTGCCTTCGAAGCTCACCTCGTCCTCGGTGAACAGGCGCTGCATCAGGCGTGTGCCTTCGCGCGTGCGCATGCCGCGCTCGCTGCGATTCATGCAGAACGATTCGAACTCGTAGTGCGAGTAGCCCTGGCCGACGCCGAGGTCGAAACGGCCGTCGGAGAGGATGTCGACATTGGCGACTTCCTCGGCCAGCAGCACCGGGTGCTGGTAGGGCATGATGATGATGAAACTGCCGATGCGGATGCGCGAGGTACGCATGGCTATGGCCGCGGCAGTGGTCATGATCGAGGGGTTGTAGCCATCCTCGGTGAAGTGGTGCTCGGTCAACCACACGTGGTCGAAGCCGAGTTCCTCGCCGCGGCTCACCTGGTCGATGATCTGGCGATAGAACTCGGGCCATGGTCGGCGCCAGCGCACCGGGTTGCGAAAATCCTCCATAAAGCCGAATCGCATCGTCGTTCTCCCCTCGTCGGTTGGTGGGGCGCCTGGATGTGGCGCGCCCGGGTTAGGGGGCGGGTGAAAAACCGCCGTCGACGAGGCGCGCCGCGTTGCGCGCGACCGTCCTCGCCTGCCGCTTTGACCTGCCCATCGTCATTCGGCGCGCGGTGCGCTCAGAACGAGCGCGGCAGGTCGAGCACGCGCTCGCCGATGTAGTTCAGGATCATCTCGCGGCTGACCGGCGCGATGCGCGGGATCATCATTTCGCGCAGGTAGCGCTCGACGTGGTACTCGCGGGCGTAGCCCATGCCGCCGTGGGTCAGGACGGCCTGTTCGCAGGCGTGGAAACCGGCCTCGGCGGCGAGGAACTTGGCGGCGTTGGCCTCGGCGCCGCAGTCTTCGCCATTGTCGTAGCGCGAGGCGGCGTTGAAGGTCATCAGGTTGGCCGCCTCGAGTTCCATCCAGTTGCGTGCGAGCGGGTGCTGGATGCCCTGGTTCATGCCGATCGGGCGGCCGAAGACCACGCGCTCGCGGGCATACTCGCAGGCACGCCGCAATGCGGCGCGGCCGAGCCCGACGGCCTCGGCGGCGATCAGGATGCGCTCGGGGTTGAGGCCGTGCAGGATGTAGTGGAAACCCTTGCCTTCTTCACCGATGAGGTCTTCCTGGGGCACCGGCATGGCATCGTAGAAGACCGCGTTCGAATCGATTGCCTTGCGGCCCATCTTGGGGATCTCGTGCACCTCGGCGTAGTCGCGGTTGAGATCGGTGTAGAACAGCGACAGGCCCTCGGTCTTGCGCTTAACCTCGTCGCGCGGCGTGGTGCGGGCCAGCAGCAGCACCTTGTTGGCGCGCTGGGCCATCGACGTCCAGTGCTTCTGACCGGTGATCAGGTAACCGTCGCCGCTGCGCTCGGCGCGCACCTGCAGGCTGGTGGTGTCGAGACCGGCATTCGGCTCGGTAACGCCGAAGCAGGCCGAGTCCTCGCCGCGGATCAGCGGTGGCAGCCAGCGCTGCTTCTGTTCCTCGCTGCCGAATACCACCACCGGGTTGAGGCCGAAGATGTTGAGATGGATGGCCGAAGCACCGCTCATGCCGGCGCCGGATTCGGCCACGGCTTGCATCATGATCGAGGCCTCGGTGATGCCGAGCCCGCTGCCGCCGTAGGCTTCCGGCATGGCGATGCCGAACCAGCCGCCGGCGCAGATGGCGTCGACGAAATCCTGGGGGAAGCGGCCGGTGTTGTCGCCTTCGAGCCAGTACTCGGCGTCGAAATCCTCGCACAGGCGGGTGATGGCGTCGCGAATGGCGATCTGGTCTTCGGAAAAGCTGAACTGCATGTGGTGTGGCCTCTGCAAACCTGGAGATGCGGGAGCGCGCCCGCCTGACATTCCCCCGCGGCGAGGGAAACCCTATCATCAACGACCTGCGGGACGATGGCCGCGTGAACGGATTGGGGCAAACAATACTGTTCGAAGGAGAGGGGGTTCAACATGTTCGTTGCGACAAAGGACAAGATCATGCCGACCGCGATGGTCGGATCGTTTCCCAAGCCCACCTGGTTCGACCAGAACCTGCACGGCCGGCCGTTCAAGGTCGCCATGGGCGATTCGCAGTACCGCGAGCAATACCTGGATTCGGTCGCTTGCTACATCAACGAGCAGGAGCGCTGTGGCCTCGACATCCTGGTCGACGGCGACACCCGCTTCGATCTCGAGGTCGGTGGACGGTCGTGGTTCTTCTATACCATCGAGCGTCTGAACGGCATCACCGGCTTCCGTGACAGTTCGCATTTCCTCGACTATGGCCCGATGAAGCCCGGCCACATCCTCTACGAGGTCCAGGAGAGCTGGCATCCGCCGACCGTCACCGACCGCATCACCCGCGGACCGATGCATCTCGCCGCGGTCTGGAAGACGGCCCAGAAGATGACCGACCGGCCGGTGAAAATCGGGTCGATCTGCGCCACCTGCCTGCCGATGATGTTGTGGAACGAGTACTACGACAACGAACGCGACATGGTCATGGACCTCGCCGCGGCGATGAACGAGGAGTACCGCGAACTGGCGGCGGCCGGCTGCCCGGTGATCCAGATCGAGGAACCCGTGCATCATTTCAACTGCAACGCCCAACCACCCTGTTCCGATGCCGACCTGGCCTTCTACACCGAAGCCTTCAACCGCCAGGTCGCCGGGGTCGACACCGAGATCTGGGCGCACACCTGCTGGGGCAATCCCAACCAGCAGAGTTTCTACTGGGATCGGCCGAGCTATGAACGCGCCCTGCCGTATTTTCTCGACATGAACTGCGACGTGCTGATGCTCGAGGGGGGCAGCAACAACGCCCGCGACATCGCGCTGCTGGGTAAATTCAAGACCGACAAGAAGATCGGCATCGGCGTCGTCGATCACACTCGAACCACGGTGGAATCGCCGGAACAGGTGGCGGCGACCATCCGCCACGCACTCGAATACGTGCCGCCGGAACGCCTGGTAATCACGGCCGATTGCGGCTTCGGTCGCGAAGGCCTGTCGCGCCGCATCGCCTTCTACAAATGCGTGTCGGTCGTGCTCGGCGCCAACATCGTGCGCCGCGAACTCGGTCTCGACGAGGCCCGCGTGCGGGCGGCCGACCCGCGTTACGCGTTTCACGCCCCTGGTTGAGGCCAGGACGGAGCCCCGACATGGCCCATTACAAGCTCGCGCCGGCCGACGAGTACCCGCACGATCCGGGTGCCGAAGCGCTGTTCAACGAGTCCGTGTACGTCAACGGCTTCGACCACGAGCGTGCCTACGGCGGCTGGATGCGGCTCGGCAACCGCGCCAACGAAGGCTATGCCGAGCTCGCGGTGTGCCTGTTCCTGCCCGACGGCCGCATCGCCTGCCAGTTCCAGCGCCCGGCCATCGACGCCAACCGGGAATTCAGCGCCGGCGGCCTCAGCTACGAGGTGATCAGGCCGCACGAGGAAGTGGTGATGCGCTACGCGGGCGAGGTCATGCTGGTCGCCGATCGTGGCCTGTTCCGCGAGCCCAGGCGGCTGTTCGGCGAAGCCGAGCGGGCCACGTGCGAACTCGAGTGGCGGGTGCGCGGGGTCTCGCCCATCCACGGCGGTTTGCCCGTGGGGGAAGGGCAGCAGACCATGTTCGGCCGCGACTTCTCGCTCGGTCATTTCAACCAGCACACCGCGGTGGCGGCGCACCTGCGCATCGGCGGCGCGGATCTCGACTTCGACGGCTGGGGCTGGCGCGACCACTCCTGGGGGCCGCGGCTGTGGCAGAACATCCTGTTCGATCGCGGCTTCTATGCCGCTTTCGGCCCCGAGCGCGGCATCACCCTGCTCAAGATTGCCAACCGCGACGGCGCCATCCGTCGCGCCGGCGTGCTGTTCCGTGACGGCCGCTACGAGGACATCCTCGACCTCGACGTGTTCACCGACTGGGACGCCGCGCGCGACCCGGTGGCGGTGACCCTGACCGCGCGCACCGCTTCCTGGCGCGCCGTCATCCACGGCCGCGTGCTCAACGTCGCCCCGCTTAGCAATCGCCGCCGCATCGACGGTGCGGAGCTGCATTCGCGCATCGCCGAGTGCATCACCGAGTTCGAGTGGGACGGTTATCGCGGCTACGGCATGACCGAGTACGTCGAACGCCTCGAGCACGGCGTGCCCGTCGCCTGGCCCCTGTAAATCTGCCACGAGAGAACCGATGACCGACCCCTTCCGCCTCGACCCCGTCGACGAGTACAACCACGCCCCCGGCCCCGAGCCGAACTTCAACGAGAGCGTCTACGTCAACGGCTTCGACCCGGTCGGCCGCTACGGCGGCTGGATGCGCCTCGGCAACCGCGTCAACGAGGGCCACGCCGAAACCCAGGTGTGTCTCTACCTGCCGGACGGGCGCATCGCCTGCCAGTTCCGCCGTCCCGATTTGACCGCCAACGACGGTTTCGCTGCCGGCGGGCTCGAGTACGAGGTGCTCGAGCCGTTCAAGCGCATCGCCATGCGCTACACCGGCGAGGTGATGGTGCTCGATGATCCGAACCTGCTGCGCGACCCGCAGACCCTGTTCAAGACCGCACCGACCGCGCCGGCGCGGGTCGAGTACGAGCTCGAGGCGGTCTCGCCCATGCACGGCGGCGAGCCGACCTCGGACGACCAGGAGACCATGTACGGGCGGGATTTCTCCCTCGGGCACTTCAACCAGCACATGCGGGTGCAGGCGGCGATGACCGTCGATGGCGTGCGCCACACCTTCGAGGGCTTCGGCTGGCGCGATCACTCGTGGGGGCCGCGCTACTGGACGAACATCTACTTCTACCGCCTGCTGATCGCCAATTTCGGCCCCGACCGCGCCATGATGCTGCTCAAGATCACCGATCGCGACGGGCGCACCCGCCGCCAGGGCGTGCTGCAGTACGACGGCGCCTACGAGGAGATCACCGACATGGATCTCTACACCGAGTGGGACGCGGCCAAGGACCCGGTGCGCATGCGACTGGGCGTCCGCACGGCCCGGCGCGGGGTGCTGATGGAAGGCGAGGTGCTGCGCCTCGCGCCCCTGCGCAACCGGCGCAAGGTCGGCGACCAGGTCCTGCAATCGCGCATCGCCGAGGGCCTGACCCTGTGGCGCTGGGACGACCGCGAGGGCATGGGAGTGACGGAGTACATCGAGATCCTCGAAGACGGCGAACCGGTGGGCTACCCGCTCTGAGGGCGCGCGCACGCGGCATCCATGAGCACCGCTGAACCCCGCTTCGACCCCGCCACGGAGGCCGTCATCGAACGCCTGCGCGAGGCCGTGCGCCGGCGCTACGGCACCACGGTCGACATCGCGCGTTTCCAGCTCGCCACCCTGGGCGGCTCCAATCGTACGCTGCTGTTCGATCTCGTCGACGACCGCCATCACCGCCGCCTGGTGCTGCGCCAGGAGACCATCGCCGCGGATTACACGCCGTTCCTGCAGGCGCCGATCCAATGGCCGGTGTTGAACACCGTCTACGCCCGCGGCCTGCCGGTACCCGAACCCCTGTTCGAGCTCGAACCCGTCGACGATCTCGGCCTCGGCTACGTGGTCGGTGCGATCGCCGGCGAGACCCTGCCCAAGCGGATCCTCGGCGACCCGGCCTTCCAGGTCGCGCGGGCGCGTTTCCCGCGGCAGGTCGGCACGATGCTGGCGCGCCTGCACCGAATCGAGCCGGCGGCGGTGCCGGTACTGGCCGACGTGCCCGAGAGCGGCGACACCCTGGAGGCCTGGATGGCCTACTACGACCGCTGGGAGGAACCCCACCCGGTGTTCGACTTCGCCTTCCGCTGGCTCGCCCTGCACCGACCGCGGGCGCCGCGGCGCTGCCTGGTCCACGGTGATTTCCGCATCGGCAACCTGATCGTGGCGCCCGCCGGCATCCGCGCGCTGCTCGACTGGGAGTGCGCGCACATCGGTGACCCGCTGGAGGATCTCGGCTGGTTCTGCACGCGTTCGTGGCGTTTCGGGCGCAATCACCTGCCGGCCGGCGGGCTGGCTTCGCGCGACACGCTGTACCGGGCCTACGAGGCGGCCGGTGGCGAGGCGGTCGACCGTGAAGCGGCGCGCTGGTGGGAGATTTTCGGCCTGTTGCGCTGGGCGCTGTACAACCTCATGCAGAGCTACGGCCACATGAGCGAGCGGCGGCGCTCGCCGGCCTTCGCCGCCTGCGGCCGCAACATCGCGACCATCGAGTACGATTTGATCATGAGCATCGCCGGCAGGTTCGACTGATTTCACCCGGTTGCGGACATGGCCCACGACAATCCACCCCTGGAAGAAATCCTGCGCACGGTGCGCGAGTTCCTCGTCGACCTCACGCCGCGCCTGGACGGCAAGGATCGCTACCATGGCCTGGTCTCGGCTTTCCTCGTCGAGATCGTCGAGCGCGAGCTGGCCGGCGAGTGGCAGCACCCGGCCACGGCCGACGATCGGCGCTTGCGCGAACTGGCCCTGGCCCTGGGCGTGGAGCCGGGTGACGAGCACCTGCACGCGGTGCTCAGTCGCGCGCTGCGTGCCGGGCGCGCCGACGCGCGCATGGACGAGGTGCTCGGCGTGCTCATCGATCACGTCGTCGACAAGGTGCGCGTGACGCGGCCGGACCTGCTCGCCCTGGAACACCGCGCCGACGACTGAATCCCCCCGACAGAGCGGAACATCAAGCCATGAGTGAACACAAGATTGCCTTCAGCGTGGCCGACGGCATCGCGCGCATCGTCATCGACGACGCCGCCCACCACAACGTCGTCGGCGCCCAGTTCACGCGCGAGTTCGCGCGCGCCGCCATTGCCTGCGAGAACGACCCCGCGGTGAGGGTGGTGTTGCTGACCGCCAACGGCAAGGAGTTCTCGGTCGGCGGGGACTTGAACGAGTTTCTCGCCGTCGGTGACGGCCTGCGCGAACACGTGCGCGAGATGGCGGCCTGGTTCCATCTCGGCATCACGGTGCTGAACCGGCTCGAAGTGCCGGTGGTCTGTGCGGTCAACGGGATCGCCGCCGGCGGGGGCGTCAGCCTCGCGCTGATGTGCGATCTCACCGTCGCCACGCGCTCGGCCAGGTTCAACCTCGCGTATACCCGCTCCGGCCTGACGCCGGACGGTGGCGCGAGCTGGTTCCTGCCGCGCCTGGTCGGCGCGCAGCGCGCTTTCGACATCATGGCGCTGAACCCGACCCTGCCGGCGGACGAGGCCTGCGCGATGGGGCTCATCGCGCGGGTGGTCGACGACGCCGATTTCACCGCCGAGGTCGAACGCATCCTGCAGCAGCTCCTGGCCGCGCCCTCGCAGGCGATCGGGCGCGCCAAGCGCCTGCTGCGCCAGAGCCTGTCGAATTCACTCGAGGCACAGCTCGAACTCGAAGGGCAGTCGATCGCGGAGAAGGTCTCCGCGCCGGATACCCTGGCCGCCCTGCAGGCCTTCTTCGCCGCGCGCCGCGCCTGAGGCGCATTCCTGACCAGCCGGCGGCCGCGGCCGCCCGAACCGGAGTACACGATGGGCCAGACAGCCACGACCGATGCCGATCATCCTTTCGATCTCGATGCCGATCAGCGGGCCATGCTCGACGAGGCCGATCGCTTCGCACGCAACGAGCTCTATCCCCTGGCCGCGCGCATGGACGACGAGGAGTGGTGGCCGGAAGACGTCTTCCGCACCATCGGCGAGGCCGGCTACTTCGGCCTCACGGTACCGGAGGAATACGGCGGCCAGGGCCTGGACCTCTTCACCAGCGGGCTGGTCGGCCAGGCCTTCGCGCGCTGGAATTACGCCCTTGCGCTGAGCTGGGTCGCGCACGAGAACCTGTGCCTGAACAACATCTATCGCAATGCCAGCGAGGCGCAACGGGCACGTTACCTGCCGGGGCTCTGTTCGGGTGAGAAGATCGGCGCGCTCGGCCTGACCGAGCCTGGTGCCGGCTCCGACGCGCTCGGCTCGATGCGCACCACGGCGCGCCGCGAGGGCGACGTCTACCTGCTCAACGGGCGCAAGATCTACATCACCAACGGCCCCGTCGCCGACGTCCTGCTGGTCTACGCCAAGACCGCGCCGGAGCAGGGGCCGCACGGCATCTCGGCGTTCATCGTCGAGAAGGACTTTCCCGGCTTCAGCGTGGCGCAGAAGCTGGTCAAGATGGGCTTCCGCGGCAGCCAGACCGGTGAACTCGTGTTCGACGACTGCGCGGTGCCGGTCGAGAACCGGGTCGGCGAGGAGAACGGCGGCGTCGCCGTGGTCATGAGCGGCCTCGACCTCGAGCGCGCGGTGATCTCGCCGCTGTGCGTCGGCATGGCCGAGCGTGCGCTCGAGCTCAGCATCGAGTACGCCAAGACGCGCGAACAGTTCGGCCGGCCCATCGCCTCGTTCCAGATGGTGCAGTCCAAGCTGGCCGACATGTACGTGTGGGTGGAGACGATGAAGGCGCTCAACTTCAAGACCCTGGCCGAGGTCAACCACCTCGAGGTCGGCGGTGGCGGGCGCGGCATGATCCACGCCAACACCGCGGCTTCGGTGATGTACTGCGCCAACATGCTCAACCGCGTGCTCGACGAGGGCGTGCAGGTCCACGGCGGCCTCGGATACATCTGGGAATCGGAAATCAACCGCCTGTTCCGCGGTACCAAGCTGCTCGAAATCGGCGCCGGCACCACCGAGGTGCGCAAGATGATCATCAGCCAGGAGCTGCTCAAGTGACCGGGCTCGCCACGCCGCCGCACCCGGTACCGAAATCGAACGACGACCTCGCCGTCCACCCGACGATCTTCGCCGCGGGGCTGCTCGCCGGGCGCACGGTGTTCGTCTCCGGCGCCGGCAGCGGCATCGGCCGCGCCACCGCCTGGCTCGCCGCGCGTCTCGGCGCACGGGTCGTCATCGGCGGGCGCAAGGCCGACAAGCTCGCCGCCGTGGTCGACGCCATCAACGCCCGCGAGGGGCTGCAGGCCGCCTACGTGGTCGTCGACATCCGTGAGCGCGAAGCCGTCGACGCCGCCTTCGTCGAGATCGGCGAACGCTTCGGCGGCATCGACATCCTCGTCAACAGCGCCGGCGGCCAGTTTCCGCAAGCCGCCATCGACTACAGCGAGAAGGGTTGGCAGACGGTCATCAACACCAACCTCAACGGCACCTGGCACATGATGCAGGCCGCCGCGCTGGCCTGGCGCGAAACGGGGCGGGGCGGCAGCATCGTCAACGTGGTGGTGGTCAACCAGGGGCTCTACGGCGTCGCCCACACTTCGGCCGCGCGGGCCGGCGTCATCGCCTTCGCCGAGAAGGCGGCGGTGGAATGGGCGCCCTACGGCATCCGGGTCAACTGCGTGGCGCCGGGCGCGATCGAGACCGAGGGCTGGGCGGTCTACTCCGAACAGGCGCGCTCGCGTTACCCGCGTACCAATCCGATGATGCGCGCCGGCTCGCCGTGGGAGATTGCCGAGGCCTGCGTCTTTCTCGGTGGCCCGGGCGGCAGTTTCATCAACGGCGAGACCCTGGTCGTCGATGGCGGCGGCCAGCACTGGGGCGAGGTGTGGACCACCGGCAAGCCCGAGTACTACGCCGCGGCGACGCGGGTGTGGGACGACGGCGGCACCACCCAGGGTGGTTGATCAGAGCTCACGCCGGCCGCGCGGCGGGTGGACGCGATGCGGTGGGGCCCTTACGCGTCGCTCTCGACGATCTGCGCGGCGTGGGCCGCGATGGCGGCGGTCAGGGCGCGATGCGCGCTGGCGTCGGTCGCGGCGAGCGCGCGGATTTCCGTCTTGAAACGCTGTACGCAGGCATCGTGCTCGGCGAGGCGCGCGGCACGCTGCGCGGCCCGTGCGAGCCGCGGACCGCGCCGCTCGTCGTCAGGCGCTGTGGTGGCGGACAGGGCTTCGAAATGGGCCGCCTTGCTGGCGGCCATGGCGAGGTAGGCCTGCCACGCCGCCGCGGCCGCTGCTGGCAGGGCAGGGGCGGACGGCGTGGCGGGTGACACGGTTCAGCCGAGCAGGCGCTTGAAGAAACCGACGATGCCGCCACCGGCCGATGATGCGGCTGGCGCGGATGCAGCCGCCCGCGGCCGCTCGGTGTCGCGCTCGGGTGCGTGCTCGGCGCGGCGCTCCGGTTTCTGGTCGCGCGGTTGCGATTCGTCGACGCGCAGCTCACGGCCCATGAAATCGCGGCCGTTGAGTTCCTGGATGGCCCGACGGCCGTCCTGATCGCTGTCCATCTCGACGAACCCGTAACCGCGTGAACGCTTGGTGCGGCGGTCGATGATGACCTCGGCCGAGGTCACCGTCCCATAGGCTTCGAAGGCTTCACGCAATTCCCGGCTCTTCACGCTGTAGGGGAGATTGCCCACGTAGATATTCATGTTGTCGTCCCGATCCCTTGTGTGTGTTATCGGAGACCTTCTCGCGCACGATGGCCCCCCTTATATGTGTCGTCACGCTGCGTACGGCTGAAACCGGCTACACCCACTGGCGCGAAACCCGTACCGCGTCGGATCTGCTCGTCGCTTGCCGCTGACCGGCGGCGCACATTTCCCCCGTGCGCCACCGGCGACGACCATCCGGCGCGTCGGGATCGGCGGGTCTACTGGTGAGTGGACCGCGATCGAACGCACGGTCGTCGAGACGGCAAGTCGGCAGATTCAAGCATAAGCCGCAAAGGTGCGCAAACGTCGCCGATCACGCGACCTGGCGCAGGTGCACGTCGCGTTGCGGGAAGGGGATGGAGATGCCTTCGGCATCAAAGCGCTTCTTGATCGTCTCGTGCAGGTCGAAATGCAGCGGCCAGTAATTCTCGCTCGCCACCCAGGGCCTGACGACCAGGTTGACGCTCGAGTCGGCCAGCGCGGTGACCCCGATGGTGGGCGCCGGCTCGGCCAGCACGCGTTCGTCGGCGCCCAGGATGTCGTCGAGCACGGCACGCACGCGGTCGAGATCGGCGTCGTAGCCGACGCCGACGACGAGGTCGAGGCGGCGGGTCGGCTTGGTCGAGTAATTGACGATGTTGCTGCCGGCGACGGCCGAGTTGGGGATGATGATGGTCTTGTTGTCGCCGGTGCGCACCTGGGTAGTGAAAATTTCGATCTTCTCCACCACCCCGGCAGTACCGCCGGCCTCGATGAAGTCACCGATGCGGAAGGGGCGGAACGTCACCAGCAGGACACCGGCGGCGAGATTGGACAGGGAAGCCTGGAAGGCCAGGGCGATGGCGAGGCCGGCCGCGCCGAGAATGGCGACGAAGGAGGCCGTCTGGATGCCGAGCTGGCCGAGGGCGGCGACGACGACGAAGGCCATCAGGGCGACGTAGGCGACGTTGGTGCCGAAGGCGACCAGCATGGGGTCGACCTTGCGCGCGTCGAGCACGCGCCGGGTGGCACTGGTGAGGGCGAGCACGACCCAGCGCCCGAAGACGAATACCGCCAGCGCGGCGACGATTTGCAGGGCGTAGTCGATGATGCCGTAGTCGATGGCGAGTTGTTGCAGGTTTTCCATGGCTGCCTCCTGGTGATGGGGGGTGGGCGGAGCGCGCCCCGCTGGCAGTGCGGGGGCGGGATGCGGAAATGGCAACGCCGCGCGGCCGACGGCCACGCGGCGACCGGGTCGAGCGGGCTCAGCCGGTGAAGGCCTGGATGCCGGTCTGGGCGCGGCCGAGGATCAGGGCGTGGACGTCGTGCGTGCCTTCGTAGGTATTGACCGCCTCGAGATTCAGCACGTGGCGGATGACGTGGTATTCGTCGGAAATGCCGTTGCCGCCGTGCATGTCACGCGCGACGCGGGCGATGTCCAGCGCCTTGCCGCAGTTGTTGCGCTTGATCAGTGAAATGGCCTCCGGCGCGCCGACCCCGCCGTCGATCATGCGGCCGACGGCGAGCGCGGCCTGGTAGCCGAGGGCGATCTCGGTCTGCATGTCGGCGAGTTTCTTCTGGATCAGCTGGTTGGCTGCCAGCGGGCGGCCGAACTGGCTGCGGTTGAGGGTGTAGTCCAGCGCTGCGCGCCAGCAGAACTCGGCCGCACCCATGGCGCCCCAGGCGATGCCGTAGCGGGCGCGGTTGAGACAGCCGAAGGGGCCGCGCAGCCCGGACACCCCGGGTAACAGGGCGTCTTCGGGGACCAGCACGTCGTCCATCACGATCTCGCCCGTGATCGAGGCGCGCAACGAGAACTTGCCTTCGATCTTCGGTGCCGACAGCCCTTTCAGGCCCTTCTCCAGCACGAAGCCGCGGATGCGCTCGTCGTCGGTCTTGGCCCACACCACGAAGACGTCGGCGATGGGGGCGTTCGAGATCCACATCTTGGCGCCGTTCAGCAGGTAGCCGCCGTCGACCTTGCGCGCGCGGGTCTTCATACCGCCGGGATCGGAGCCGTGGTCCGGTTCGGTCAGGCCGAAGCAGCCGACCCATTCGCCGCTGGCCAGCTTGGGCAGGTAGCGGGTGCGCTGGGCCTCGCTGCCGTAGGCATAGATGGGATGCATGACCAGGCTCGATTGCACGCTCATGGCCGAGCGGTAACCGGAATCGATGCGCTCGACTTCGCGCGCGATGAGGCCGTAGCAGACGTAGCTCATGCCGGCGCCGCCATATTGCTCGGGAATGGTCGGGCCGAGGAAGCCGTGCTCGCCGAACTCGTTCATGATCGCGCGATCGAAATGCTCGTGGCGATGCGCGTCGCGCACCCGCGGCAGCAGGCGTTCTTCGCAGAAGGCGCGCGCGGCCGCGCTGACGAGGCGCTCGTCCTCGTGCAGCTGGTCGACCAGGCGCAGCGGGTCCTGCCAGTCGAACGGGCCTTCGGCCGTGGCCTTGGACGGTGCGGATCGGTTATCGGTGGGCGTGCTCATCGGCGAGGGCTCTCCGGCTACTGGCCCGCCGCGAAGCGGGCCGGGGTCGAACGGGGCGCCGGACTATAGCATCGGCCCGCTGCCAGCGGCCATGCGCCGCCCCTGCCCCTCGACGGGGCCCCGCAAGGGACCGTGCGGCAGCCCGCGCTGTCTTTTGCGATCAAGTGTTTATTGTTAACATCGCGCCCCTGAATCAAGCGCCCGGCGGTTCGGGCGACGTGGTTCCACCGTTCGATCGACGGCCACCGGCACCAGCCGGCGCCGACCCGATGCAGCCAGCGGCAACGCCGCGCACGACCCAGGGCCCGGCGGGCCCGTGTGCGCGCGTCCGCGGCGCCGTCGGCACGACACCGGTGGCGACCTGCAGCAGACCTGGAGGCATGCATGAAGATCCTAGTGGCCGTGAAGCGCGCCATCGACTACAACGTGAAAGCGCGTCCCAAGGCAGACGGCTCGGCGGTAGACCTGGCCAACGTCAAGATGTCCATGAATCCCTTCGACGAGATCGCCGTCGAAGAGGCCATCCGCATTCAGGAGGCGGGCACGGCCAGCGAGACCGTGGCCGTTTCCATCGGCCCCAAGCAATGCCAGGAAACGCTGCGCACGGCCATGGCCATGGGCGTCGATCGCGGCATCCTGGTCGAGACCGACGAGGACGTGCAGCCGCTCGCCGTGGCCAAGCTGCTCAAGGCCGTGGTCGACAAGGAACAGCCCGAACTGGTCATTCTCGGCAAGCAGGCCATCGACGACGATTCCAACCAGACCGGCCAGATGCTGGCCGCGCTGCTCGGCTGGGCGCAGGGCACGTTCGCGGCCGGCGTCGAGCTCGCCGACGGCAGTCTCACGGTGCGCCGTGAAATCGACGGCGGCATCCAGACCCTCAAGCTCAAGATGCCGGCGGTGGTGACGGCGGATCTGCGCCTCAACGAACCGCGTTACGTCAAGCTGCCCAACATCATGAAGGCGAAGAAGAAGCCGCTCGACACCCTCGCCCCGGCCGATCTCGGGGTCGACGTCGCGCCGCGCCTGAGCGTGCTCAAGGTGGCCGAGCCGCCGGCGCGCCAGGGCGGTATCAAGGTGCCGGACGTCGCCGCCCTGGTCGACAAGCTGCGCAACGAAGCCAAGGTGATCTGACATGACCGCACTCGTAATCGCTGAACACAACAACGCCGAACTCAACGCCGCGACCCTCAACGCCGTGGCCGCCGCCAGCGCCATCGGCGGCGACGTCGACGTGCTGGTCGCCGGCGCCGCCTGCCAGGCGGTGGCCGACGCCGCGGCCCAGGTCGCCGGGGTGCGCAAGGTGCTGCTGGCCGACGCGGCCCATTACGCCAATGCGCTGGCCGAGAACCTCGCCCCGCTGGTGGTATCCCTCGCCGAACCCTACGAGCACCTGCTCGCCGCGGCGACGACCACCGGCAAGAACGTCATGCCGCGGGTCGCGGCATTGCTCGACAGCGCGCAGATCTCCGACATCATCGGGGTCGAGTCGAACGACACCTTCGTGCGGCCGATCTACGCCGGCAACGTCATCGCCACGGTCAAGAGCGCCGATGCCAAGAAGGTCATCACCGTACGCACCACCGCTTTCGACCCGGCTGCCGCCAGCGGCGGCAGCGGTGCGGTCGAGAGCGTCGCCGTGGCCGACGCCGCTGGCCTGTCGGAATTCGTCGGCGAGGAGCTGACCAAGTCCGACCGTCCCGAGCTGACCGCTGCCGACATCATCGTCTCCGGCGGCCGCGGCGTCGGCAGCTCGGAGAACTTCGCCATCATCGAGGCGCTCGCCGACAAGCTCGGCGCCGCGGTCGGCGCCTCGCGCGCGGCGGTCGATGCCGGCTACGTGCCCAACGACTACCAGGTCGGCCAGACCGGCAAGGTGGTGGCGCCGACGCTGTACATCGCGGTCGGCATTTCGGGCGCCATCCAGCACCTCGCCGGGATGAAGGACTCCAAGGTCATCGTCGCCATCAACAAGGACGAGGAAGCGCCGATCTTCGGTGTCGCCGACTACGGCCTCGTCGGCGACCTGTTCAAGGAAGTGCCGGCTATGGTCGAGGCGCTCGACAAGTAAACCGCCCGTCCCGGGCCCCGCACCCCGCGCTGGAGGTAGTCCCATGGAACGCGAAGCGATGGAGTTCGACGTCGTCATCGTCGGCGGTGGCCCGGCCGGCCTGGCCGCGGCGATCCGCCTGCGCCAGCTCGCCGCCGAGCACGACCGCGAGCTGAGCGTCTGCGTGCTGGAGAAGGGCTCGGAGATCGGTGCGCACATCCTGTCCGGCGCGGTGATGGAGCCGCGCGCGCTGAACGAGCTCATTCCCGACTGGCAGGCACGCGGGGCGCCGCTGAACACGCCGGCCAGCGAAGACCGCTTCATGTTCCTGACCGAGAAGCGCGCGTTCCGGTTCGTCACCCCGCCGCAGCAGGCCAACCACGGCAACTACATCGTCAGCCTCGGCAACGTGTGCCGCTGGCTGGCCGAGCAGGCCGAGGAACTCGGCGTCGAGGTCCTGCCCGGCTTCGCCGCGGCCGAGGTGCTCTACGACGATAACGGCGCGGTGCGCGGCGTCGCCACGGGCGACATGGGCCGCACCCGGGAGGGCGAGGAAGGGCCGAACTTCACGCCGGGGTACGAACTGCTTGCCCGCATCACCCTGTTCGGCGAAGGCTGCCGCGGCTCGCTGACCAAGACCCTGTTCGAGCGCTTCGGGCTGCGCGAGGGCGTCGACCCCCAGGTCTACGGCCTGGGCGTGAAGGAGTTGTGGGAGATCGACGCGGCCAAGCACGTACCGGGGCAGATTACCCACACCGCCGGCTGGCCGATGGACATGTCGACCTATGGTGGTTCGTGGATGTACCACTTCGAGGACAACCTGGTCTCGATCGGTTTCGTCGTCGGGCTCGACTACCAGAACCCGTACCTGAGTCCGTTCGAGGAGATGCAGCGCTTCAAGACCCATCCGCTGATCCGCGAGGTGCTGGAGGGCGGGCGGCGCCTGGCCTACGGCGCGCGCGCCATCTCGGCCGGCGGTTTTCAGTCCATCCCCAAGCTGTCCTTCCCCGGTGGCCTGCTGATCGGCGACGGCGCCGGTTTCCTCAACGTGCCCAAGATCAAGGGCACACACACGGCGATGAAGTCGGGCATGACGGCGGCCGAGGCGGTGTTCGAGGCCCTCGCCGACGAGTCGGCCAGCGGCGTCGAGGTCACCGGCTACCGCGAGCGCCTCGAGCAGACCTGGCTGTGGGACGAACTCTACCGGGTGCGCAACATCAAGCCGTCCTTTCACTGGGGCTTGCCGTTGGCCTTCGCCTACTCGGCCATCGACACAGTGCTGCTGCGCGGCAAGGCGCCGTGGACCCTGCGCCATCGCCCCGACCACGAGCAGCTCAAGCCGGCGGCCGCGTGCAAGCCCATCGAGTACCCGAAGCCGGACGGCGTGCTGACCTTCGACCGCCTGTCCTCGGTGTTCCTCTCCAACACCAACCACGAGGAAGACCAACCCTGCCACCTGACCCTGCGCGACGACAGCGTGCCGGTGCAGGTGAACCTCGCGCGCTACGGCGGCCCCGAGCAGCGCTACTGCCCGGCCGGGGTCTACGAGTTCGTCGAGGAGGGCGGTGAGTCGCGCCTGCAGATCAACGCGCAGAACTGCGTGCACTGCAAGACCTGCGACATCAAGGATCCGACCCAGAACATCAACTGGGTGACGCCCGAAGGTGGCGGCGGGCCCAATTATCCCAACATGTGACGACAGCGATTGAAGA
Organism: Gammaproteobacteria bacterium; assembly: GCA_024235015.1. Lineage (GTDB taxonomy): Bacteria > Pseudomonadota > Gammaproteobacteria > JACKNG01. The sequence continues at coordinate 298,642 of JACKNG010000001.1, read as the reverse complement.
CATGCCGAAGGTAACCTATCGACACCCCGATGGCCGCGAAGACGTGGTCGACGTGCCCGTGGGCTGGAGCCTGATGGAGGCCGCCATCCAGAACGACATCGAGGGCATCGTCGCCGAGTGCGGCGGTGGCTGCGCGTGCGCCACCTGTCACGTCTACGTCGACGAGGCCTACGCCGACCGCCTGCCGGCCATCGGCGACATGGAAGGTGACATGCTCGAATGCACGGCGGCGGAGCGGCAGCCGAATTCCCGCCTGTCGTGCCAGATCAAGATGAGCGCCGAGCTCGACGGCCTCCAGGTCACCCTGCCCGACCGCCAGACCTGAGCCCGCGCCATGGCCGCCGCACCGTACGTCGTCATCGGGGGCGGGCAGGCCGGCCTGCAGATCTGCGACTCCCTGCGCCGCCTCGGCTACGACGGCCCGCTGGTGCTGCTCGCCGCCGAGTCGAGCCCGCCCTACCAACGGCCGCCGCTGTCGAAGAAATTCCTCGCCGGCGATCTCGAAGCGGAGCGCCTGTACTTCCGGCCGTCCAGCTGGTTCGAGAAGAACGCTGTCGAGCTGCGGCTCGAGTGCACGGTGACGGCCATCGATCGCGCCGCGCGCCGTGTCAGCTGCGCCGACGGCAGCGTCGTCGACTACGCACGTCTCGCACTGGCCACCGGGGCCCGCATCCGGCCGCTGGCCTGCCCGGGCGCCGACCTCGCCGACATCTGCTACGTGCGTTCGCTGGCGGACAGCGAAGCGCTGCGCGCGCGACTGCCCGGCGCGGCGCGTCTCGCCGTGGTCGGCGGCGGTTTCATCGGCCTCGAGGTCGCCGCCATTGCCCGTACCCTGGGCAAGTCCGTGGTGTTGTACGAAGGCCTGGATCGCCTCATGGCGCGTGCGGTCTCGCCGACCATCTCGGACTACTACGCGGCGCTCCATCGTGGGCATGGCGTCGACCTGCGTCTCGGCTGCGGTATCGCCGCCATCGAGCGAACCCGGCATGGCCTGCTGGTACGCGACGCCAACGGCGGCGAGGTCGAGGTCGACATCGTCGTCGCCGGGATCGGCGTGGTGCCGAACGATGAAATCGCGGCCGCGGCGGGACTCGAGTGCCGCGGAGGTATCGTCGTCGACGCGCAGGCGCGCACCAGCGATGCCGACATCGTCGCGGCCGGTGACTGCACCTGGCATTACAACGGTTTCCTTGCGCGCGAAATCCGCCTGGAATCGGTACAGAACGCCGTCGACCAGGCCAAGGTGGCCGCGGCCAGCCTGCTCGGCGCAGGCGAGCCCTACGTGCAGGTGCCATGGTTCTGGTCCGACCAGTACGACGTCAAGTTGCAGATGGCGGGGATTGGCATGCCGCACGACAACAGCGCACTGCGCGGCACGACGGCGTCGGGCAGCTTCTCGCTGTTCTATTTCCGCGACGGCCGGCTGGTCGGCGCCGACTCGGTCAACCGGCCGGCCGACCACATGGCTTGCCGGCGCTTGCTGGCGCAGGGCACTATGGTCACGGCCGCGCAGGTCGCTGACAGCGAAGTCGACCTCATGCAAATCGCGCGTGGCTGACGCCGTCGCACGCGGCGGCGAAAACCTTATAAAGAGAACGTTCGGGGAGGGTGTTCCTAGATGCCGAAAATCACGTATATCGACGTCAACGGCAACGAGCGCACGTGTGACGTGCCCAGTGGCATTTCGGTCATGGAAGGCGCGATTCAGAACGGCATCGAGGGCATCCTGGCCATCTGCGGTGGCAGCTGTGCCTGCAGCACCTGCCACGCCTACGTCGATGAACGGTGGATGGATGCGGTCGGCAAACCGGACGAAATCGAGGATTCGACCCTCGAGCTGGCCGTCGAGCGACGGCCCAACAGCCGCCTGACCTGCCAGATCGAGGTATCGGACGCGCTCGATGGCCTGGTCGTGCGCGTGGCCAACAACGATGGCTGAGCCGTGCCGCACGGCGTGCGTGGCGCGGCGGGCGGGGCCCGGTCGCCGCGCGCGCGGGGGCTGAGCCGCGCCATCAATCCACACCGGCGATCGTGTTCGAACTCCACGATTTCAGCCGCTCGTCCGCTGCCTATCGGGTCCGTATCGCGTTGGCGTACAAGGGCGTCGATCATCAGCGCGTCGGCGTCGACCTGGTCCGTGGCGAGCAGCACGAGGCCGACTTCCGCAGTCTCAACCCGCAGGGACTGGTCCCGGTCTACAGCGACGAGACGCTGCACCTGAGCCAGTCGCTGGCCATTCTCGAATACCTCGAGGAACGCTATCCCCAGCCGCCGTTGTTACCGGCCAGCCGTGAGGGCCGCGCACGGGCGCGGCAACTGGCGAGCCTGGTCGCCTGTGACGTGCACCCGCTGAACGGCTTCCGTGTCCACGTCTACCTGCGCGATGCGCTCGGCGTCGACATGCGCCGGCGGCGCGCCTGGTTCCTGCACTGGTTGGCCGAGGGCTTCGATGCCATCGAGCTGTGGCTGGCCGCGCAGGGCAATCCGCCGCGTTTCTGCGTCGGCGATGCGGTCAGCCTGGCCGACGTCTGCCTCGTGCCGCAGGTCGAGGTCGCGCGGCGCAACGGTCTGGACGTCGACGACTACCCGCGCATCGCCGCCATCGAGCGGGCCTGCATGGCCCTGCCGGCGTTTCGCGATACCCATCCCGATGTCATCGGGGCGCCCTGATCCCGTCCCCCGGACATCGTCCGGCCGGCGACTCCGGCGCGTATTCCACGAGGAGATTGTGCAATGTTGAACGATGTCATCGAACACCGCTGGCTGGACGCCTTCCAGCGCGTCTTCGCCCTGTGCAAGCTCGAGGCGGGTGCCGAGGTCGCGATCCTGAGCGAAACCCAGTCACGCCCGCTCAACCGTGAACTCGCCCGCCTCGCCCTGCAGCAGCTCGGTCTGCAGGTGTTCGAGATCAACCTGCCGACCCCGGCGCAGCGTGCACCGGTGCCGGTCCGCTCGACCGGTGCGAGCCAGGTCCTGCACGGCCAGGCCGCGGCGCTCGAAGCCCTCAAGGCCTCGGCCATGGTGGTCGACCTGACCCTCGAGGGCCTGCTGCACGCGCCCCAGCTGCCCGCCATCCTCGGCGCCGGTTCGCGCGTGATGATGGTTTCGAACGAGCATCCCGAGGCGCTCGAACGCCTGGTGCCCGAGCCCGCCGACGAGCGGGTCGTGCGCGCCGCGATCAAGGCCTGCCGCGCGGCCACCCGCATGACGGTGAGCTCCGCTGCCGGCACCGACCTCGTCGTCGATCTCACCGATGCGCGTACCGGCGGCGTGTGGGGCTGGGCCGACAAGCCGGGCATGGTCTCGCACTGGCCCGGTGGCATCGTGGTCAACTTCCCGCGCCCCGGCAGCGTCAACGGTCGCCTGGTGCTCGACGTCGGCGACATCAACCTCACCTTCAAGCGCTACCTCGAACACCCCGTCGAACTGGTCATCGAGAACGACTACGTCACCGCCGTCAACGGCAGCGGCACCGACGCCGAGCTGATGCGGCGCTACCTCGCGGCGTGGGGCGATCGCGAAGCCTACGGCGTCAGTCACGTCGGCTGGGGGCTCAACGAGCGCGCCCGCTACGAAGCGCTCACGATGTACGACCAGCGCGACACCAACGGTACCGAGCTGCGTGCCTACGCCGGCAACTTCCTCTATTCGACCGGGGCCAACGAGGTCGCCGGCCGTTTCACCGAGGGCCACTTCGACCTGCCCGCGGGCAACTGCACGGTGTGCCTGGACGATGTCCCGGTGGTCGAGCACGGCCGCCTGGTCAAGGAGTGAGACGATGAGCAACGCCGACGACGCCCCGATCTTCGATGCCGAGGCCTTCCGTCTCACCGCGCAGGAGCGCGAGCTGACGGCGCGAGCCCGCGAACTCGGCCAGACGCGGTTCGCCGCGCGCGCCGGAATCTTCGATCGCGAGGCGCGCTTCCCGACCGAGAACTATGCCGACCTGCGCGAAGCCGGCCTGCTTGGCGTGTGCGTGCCTGCCGCCTACGGCGGTCTTGGTGCCGACTACCGCGCCTATGCCCTGACCGCGGCCGAGATCGGACGCTACTGCGGGGCCACCGCGCTCACCTTCAACATGCACGTGTGTTCCTGCCTGTGGACGGGGCCGCTCGCCGACACCCTCGACATGACCGACGCCGAACGCGCCGCGCACGAGCAGCGCCGGGCCAAGCACTATGCGCGTATCGTCGACGATGGCGCGGTCTACGCCCAGCCGTTCTCCGAGGGCGGCTCGGCGGCCGCCGGCGCCGTGCCGTTCGCGACCACCGCGGTGCGCGAAGGCGCCGGCTGGCGCCTCAACGGGCGCAAGATCTTCGCCTCGCTGGCCGGCCACGCCGACTACTACGGCATCCTGTGCACCGAGGCCGATGCCGCGGGCCAGCTCGCGCGGCGGAACACGCTCTACGTCGCGGTACCGGCGAGCGCGCCCGGCCTGCGCGTCGAGGGCGACTGGGATCCGCTCGGCATGCGCGGCACGGTCAGCCGCACCCTGGTGCTGGAAGATGTCGTGGTCGGTGCCGAGGAAGCCCTGATGCCGGCCGGGTTCTACTACCAGGGTGCGGTGCGCTGGCCGCACATGTTCCTCACCCTGACCCCGACCTACCTCGGCATCGCCCAGGCCGCCTACGACTTCACCGTGCGCTACCTGCGCGGCGAGGTGCCGGGGCAGAAAGGCGACAAGCGGCGTGACAACGCGGTCAAGCAGCACAACGTGGCGCAGATGCGCCTGATGCTCGAGCAGACCAAGTGCCTGTGGTTCCAGGTCGTCAGCGAGGCGCGTGTCGATCCCGGTCGCGAGATGATGCTGCGCGCGTGGGCGGCGCAGTACAGCGTGATGGAGAACGCCAACGAGATGACCCAGCTCGCCATCCGCACCTGCGGCGGACAGTCGATGCTGAAATCCCTGCCGCTCGAACGCCTCTACCGCGACAGCCGCTGCGGTTCGCTGATGCTGCCCTGGAACGCCGACATCTGTCTCGAACGGATCGGCCACGACGCCCTCTACCTGCCGGGCGAAAACGACTGATGCGTTCGCTGGCCGGCTGGATCGAACGGCATGCCGCGTTCGCCCCCGCCCGGATAGCCATCGAGAGCCCGGCCGGGGCGCTCGACTACGCCGCTTTCGCCGCGCGCATCGCGACCCTCGCGCACTGGCTCGAACACCACGAGCGCATCGCGCCCGGTGACCGGGTCGCCTGGCTCGGCCACAACAGCAGCGAGCAGCTCGCGCTGTTGTTCGCCTGCGCCGATCTCGGCGCCATGCTGCTGCCGCTGAACTGGCGCTTGTCGCCGCCCGAACTGGAGGCGGTGCTGCACGACGCCGGCGCCGGCCTGTTGGTCGTCGACGCGAGCTGCGCCGCCCTCGGCGCCGAGCTGGCCGGGCTGCGCCGGGTGATGGCGGGCGCAGGCGGCGCGGATGATCCCGATCACCTGCCGGCAACCGACCCCGGGCTACGCCTGGTGGCGCGCGAGGTGGCCGCGGAAACGCCACTGCTGTTGGTCTACACCTCGGGCACTACCGGCCGCCCCAAGGGCGCGGTGCTGAGCCAGCAGGCACTGCTGTTCAACGCCCTCAATGCCGTGCACATGCACGATCTCACCGCCAGCGACCGCGTGCTCAACGTGCTGCCGCTGTTCCACGTCGGCGGCATCAACATCCAGACCCTGCCGACGCTCTACTGCGGCGGCTCGGTCTACCTCGAACCGCGTTTCGACCCGGCCCAGACCCTCGACCTCATCGCGCGCTGGCGCCCCAGCCTGACCGTGCTGGTGCCGGCCGTGATCAAGGCCCTGGTCGAGCTGCCCGGCTGGGTGTCGGCCGATCTCGGCTCGCTGCGCGCAGTTGCCACCGGCTCGACCGACGTGCCCGTGGGCGCGATCACGGCGTTGCACGAACGCGGCGTCGCCGTCATCCAGATCTACGGATCGACCGAGACCGGGCCGGTCGCCGTCTACCAGCGCATCGAGGACGCCTTCGACACCGTCGGTTCGATCGGACGGGTCGGCCTGCACACCGAGGTGCGCCTGGTCGACACGGCGGGGGCGGCCGTCGGGCTCGACGTGCCCGGCGAAATCCTCGTGCGCGGACCCCATGTCGCCAGCGGCTACTGGGATGCCACGCGTGCCGCCGCGGTGCCGTTCGCGGACGGCTGGTTCCACAGTGGCGACGTCGCCGCGCAGGACGCGCGCGGCCTGTTGTGGTTCAAGGATCGCATCAAGCACGTGATCATCTCGGGTGGCGAGAACATCTACCCGGCCGAGATCGAACGCGTGCTCGAGGGCAGCCCGCTGCTGCGCGAGGCCGCCGTCGCCGGGCGTACCGACCCGCGCTGGGGGGAAGTGCCCGTGATCGTCGCCGTGCCGGCCGACCCGTCGGTCACGCGCGAGGCGGTGCTGGGGCTGTGTGACGGCGTGTTGGCGCGCTACAAGCGGCCGCGCGACGTGGTCTTCGTCGACGCCCTGCCGCGCACGGCACTGGGCAAGGTGGAAGTGGCGCGGCTGCGCGAACTGGTCGGGGGCGGGAAGTCTTGAAGCGCCGGGCGGGCGGCGTGCCCGCCCGGCATGCAGGCAGGACTCAGAAGTTGAAGCGCACGCTGCCGCCGACCCAGCGCGGCAGGCCGTAGAACTGCTCGTTCATGCCGAGGATGGCGGCCAGGTCGAAGGTCTGCACCAGGTACTCCTCGTCGGCGATGTTGTTGACGAACACCGCCGCTTCCCACTGCTTGTCGGCCGTCTGGTAGCTCAGGCGGGCATTGCCGATGGCATAGCCCGTCTGGGTGCTGGCCGGCGCGCGGGTCAGGCTGAAGAAGTGCTTGGAGCGGTACTGGAAGTCACCCTGGACGGCGAGATTGCCCTGCCAGAACGGCCACTGGTAACGCAGCAGCGCGTTGATGTTCCACTTCGGCGACTGCACCGGCTTGGTGTCCGAAGCACCGCCGGGGCCGGCGCCGTCGAGATCGACGTTCTTGATGGTGACGTCGTTGTAGGCGACACCGGCCAGGAAGTCGAGACCCTCCATCGGCGAGGCCTGGAACTCCAGTTCGCCGCCGTGCGACTTGGCGTCGGCGTTGAAGATGAAGGTGGTCAGACCGATGATCTGGAAGGCCTGGTAGTCCTTGTAATCGTAGTAGTAACCCGAGCCGTTGAGACGGGCGAGGCCGCCGAACAGGCTGAGCTTGAAGCCACCCTCGAAGGCATCGAGCTTCTCTTCCTTGAACTTCATCAGGTTGTCGGTCAGCGGGATCAGACCGGTGTTGCCGAAGATGCCGAAGTAGTCGGTGACGTCGAGCGGGGCGTTGAAGCCGCCGCCCTTCACGCCGCGGTTCCAGCTCGCATAGAGCAGGGCGTCGTCGGTCGGCTTGAAGTCGAGCTCGACCTTGGCGGCCCACAGGCCCTTGTCGTAGTTGCCGGTGTAGGTGCCGAGGTTCTGCAGGATATTGGGATTGCCGTTACGCCACTTCGTGCCCCATTGAAAATCGACGAAGTTGTTGTGGAAGGTGTGGTTCTTGTGCTCGTCGATGTAGCGCAGGCCCGCGATACCCGTCCACTGCTCGTTGAAGTCGTACTCCATCTGACCGAACAGCGACCAGCTGTTGGTGATGGTGTGGTAGGGGTTGTCGTTGCCGAAGAACGAGCCGTCGCCCTCGATCGCACCGAAAGCCCCGGTCGGCGCATCGATCAGCGGGCCGGGCAGGCCGCCGAAGAGCGGGTTGGTGAAGGTCGTCATCAGCGGCGTCTGCGCGCCGTTGGCGTCGTTGACGTTGATGTGCAGGAAGAAGAAGCCGGTCATCCAGCGGAACTGGTCCTCGGTACCGATGAGGCGGAATTCCTGCGAGAACTGGTCGGCGTCGGTGGCCTGGAAGAAGTTGAAGTCGGAGAACGGCGAGGCGTCCGAGTCTTCCATGTAGTCGCGCTTGACCGTCTGGTAGTCGGTGATCGACATCAGCTTGAGGTCGTCACGCAGGTCCCAGTTGAAGGTGCCGGAGAAGCCCCAGGTCTCGATGTCCTGGTGACCGAAGTAGTTGTAGTCGCCGGCCCACGGGTCGCCGTCGTTATCGACGTAGCCGTTGTACGCGTTGGGTACGCCCGGGGTATTGAAACCGGCGCCCGTGACCGGGTCGAAGCCGCCGGTGACGTTTTCGAAGAAGCCGGTGCGGATCTGCGAGATCGAGCCGCGCGCATTGAACAGGAAGTCGAGATCCTCGTTGATCTGGAACAGCAACTGGATGCGCCCGGCGTAGTCGTTGGCGTTGTTGATGTCTTCACCCAACACGCGGTTGTCGACGTAGCCGTCGTTGTGATGGGTGGCAACGGAGACGCGACCGAACACGTTGTCGCTCAGCGCGCCGCCGTAGGCGCCCTCGAACTTGACCTGGTCGTAGTAGCCGCCGGTGAGCTGGGCATAGCCGTCGCGCTCGGCGGTCGGCTTGCGCGAGACGTAGTGGACGAGGCCGCCGGTGGCGTTGCGACCGTACAGCGTGCCCTGCGGGCCGCGCAGGATCTCGACGCGGTCCATGTCGAAGAGCATGAAGCCGGCGCTCGACATCTGGCTGAGGTAGACGTCGTCGATGTAGATCGAGACCGGGCTTTCCTGGTTGGAGATGAAATCGTTCTGCGCCACGCCGCGAATGGCGACGGCATAGTTGGCCGGGCCGTTGGGCTGGATGGTGCTCACACCCGGCGCCAGCGCGGTGACTTCCTGGGCGTTGGTGTAGCCGAGCTGGCTGAGCTGCTCGCCGGTGAAGGCGGTGACCGAGATGCCGACGTCCTGCACGCTCTGCTCGCGCTTCTGCGCGGTGACGACGACTTCTTCGAGTACTTCGGCGCTGACGCTCGGAGCGGCGACGATCGCGGCGATGGCGGTGGCCAATCCGGCGCGTTTGAATGGTGCCATGTGTATGTCCCCCTGGCTGTCTGGTAACAACACCCGGCAGCTTCCTGGCGTGCCTTCACGGTGCTAGTCTAGGGCGGTCGTCCTAAATTTCGCGCGAGTATAGCCATAGCGACGGTCGAGGTCGACACTTTAGAAACCAGAGGCTTAGCGACGGGATTTGAGAATTCCGCCGAGCGTGCGCCGCGACGGGCTGCAGGCAAGCCCGAGAGGGAGAAGGCATTGCAGTCATCGGCCCGGCAGCGGGCGGCGGCACCCGCGGAAACCTCCGTCACCCAGAAGGGGCGCGATCGCGCCCAGCGCATCCTCGAAACCGCGGTCGAGGTCTTCCTCGAGCAGGGGTACGCCAATTTCACCGTGCGTGCCGTGGCCGATGCCGCCGGCATCTCGATCGGCAATCTCAATTACTACTTCCCGCGCAAGAGCGCCCTGCTGCGGGCGATGGTCGAGCATGTCATCGTCGGCTACCTGGCCGAGTTCGAACGCCGGCGCCGCGGCCATCCGCAGGATCCCCAGGCCCAGCTCGAGTGCGTGCTCGACTTCTGGCTGGGCGATCTCGGTACGCCGCGGACCACGCGCTTCTTTCCCGAGCTGTGGGCACTGGCCAACCACGATGCCGAAGCGGCGCGGCTGATGGACGACCTCTACGAGCGGGCGCGGCTGGTGCTGGTGGAGCTCTTGCGCGAAATCCACCCCGGCGCCGATTGCCAGGCCATCGACGAGGTCAGCGTCGTCATGGTCGCCGCGCTCGAAGGCCTGACGCTCTTCGCCGGTCACGGCAAGGCGTGGAGCGGGGCCCGGGCCGCGCTCGAACGGCGCTGCAAAAAGGCGCTGGCGGCGCTTGCGGCGGACGCCTGAGGCGCCCGGCGATGCCACGCCCGGCGGCCCAGTCGGCTTCGCTCTACTTCGACTACCCGCGTTACCCGGTCGCGCCGTCACCCGGTGCCAGCGATGTCGCCGAGGTCGTCGTCGTCGGCGCCGGGCCGGTCGGGCTGTGCACCGCGCTGCTGCTCGCCCGCCACGGCGTGCCGAGTGTCGTGCTCGACCCCAAGACCTCGGTCAGCGACGGCAGCCGCGCCATCTGCATCGCGCGCCACAGTCTCGAGATCCTGCAACAGGCGGGCGTCGCCGACACCTTCACCGCCAAGGCGCTGCCGTGGACCCACGGCACGTCGTTTCACCGCGGGCGGCCGGTGTATCGCCTCGCCATGCCGCACGGGCCGGACGAACGTTTCCACCCGATGTACAACCTCCAGCAGCAGTACATCGAGGCCTTCCTGGTCGACGCCGCCCGCGCCGAACCCCTCATCGAGTTGCGCTTCGGGCACCGCGTCGCCGGGCTGCGCAACACGTGCGACGGCGTCGACCTCGACGTCGAATGCGCAGCGGGCCGCTATGCCCTGAGCGCAGCGCAGGCGGTCGCGGCCGACGGTGCGCGCAGCCGCGTGCGCGAGGCGCTCGGCGTCGCCCTCCACGGTGCCGCCTACGAGGCGCGCTACGTCATCGTCGACGTCCGGCTGCGCTCCGACCATCCGACCGAACGGCGCGCCTTCTTCGACTCCGCGGCCAACCCCGGCGCGACCATCCTGGTGCATCGCCAGCCGGACGACATCTGGCGCATCGACTACCAGCTCGGCGACGACGAAGACGAGCATACGGCCCTGGACGAGGCCACCATCCGCGCCCGCATCGCGCCGATCCTGGACATGCTGGGCGAACGTGGTGAGTGGGCGCTGGAATGGTGGAGCCTGTACAAGGCCTACACCCTGTGCCTCGACGATTACCGCGTCGGCAACGTCTTCTTCGCCGGCGACGCCGCCCACCTCGTGCCGATTTTCGGCGTACGCGGCCTCAATTCGGGGTTTGCCGATGCTGCCGACATCGCCTGGAAACTGGCTTACGTGCGCCGCGGGCATGCCGCCCCGGCCCTGCTCGACAGCTACAGCCCGGAGCGGCGCGGCGCAACCCTGGACATCTTCGAGCAGGCCGGGCGCAGCACCCGTTTCATGTCGCCGCCGAGCCGCGGCTACCGCCTGCTGCGCGACGCCGCGCTGACCCTGGCGCCGCACCACGCGCCCGCGCGGGGCTTGCTCGACCCGCGCCAGTCCCAGCCCTATACCTACGCCGGCAGCCCGCTGACCACGCCGGCGGCGGCCGGCGCACCGCTGCCCGTGCCAGGCGCGGCACTGTTCAACAGTCGGCTGGACGACGGCAGCTTCCTGCTCGACCGCCTCGGCACGGGGTTCACGCTGTTGTATTTCTCCGGGGCGGCGCTTACCGCGGATGCGGCGCTCGACGAACTGGTTGCGACCGCGCACGCCCGTGGCATCCCGCTCGACATCCGCTGCGTCGGCGGGCCCGAAGCGCGCGGAACGCGCGTGATTGCCGACCGCGACGGCCGTCTCGCCACCCGCCACGCCGCCATACCCGGCAGCGCGCTGCTGGTGCGGCCGGACCGCCATGTCTGCGCAGCATGGGCGCGCTTCGCGCCGCGCACGGCGCTCGCGGCCCTGCTGCGGGCGACGGCACGGAGAGCGGCATGACGCGCGAGGAATTCGAACAGGCTTACGACGGGCTGGCCGCCGCGCTGGACGCGGCAGGCCCGGGCGACGCGGACAAGCTGGCCTTGCTCGCCCGTCTGGCCCTGGTCCAGGCGGCGGCGAGCGCCGACCTGGCGGCCTTCGAGCAGGCCCTGGCACAGGCGGTGGAGCAGGGCGGGGCAGACGACGGCTCGGGGTGACTGACGGCCGGCAGCGCCGGCGCGAAGCGGACGGCAGGCGGCCCGGCGCGCGCCCGCGGCTGCCTCAGAGGTTCTCGAGGATGGCGTCCTGCTTGCGCTGTGCCTGCTCGGGCAGGGTCTGGTCGAGGGTCTTGTCGCGGGTCATCTCGCTGTCGACGAAGGCGATCCATTGGCGTGCCGCGCTGGCGCTGCGCTTGTCGGAAGCGGCGGCGACGAAGGCCTTGCGTGCGGCGTCGAGCTTGCGCTGGTTGAACAGCGCCATGCCGAGCATGATGTTGGCGGTGTCGACGCGCTTGATACCGCCCTTGGCGAGACCCTGCTCGACCGCCTCGGCGGCCTCGGCCCAGCGGTCGAGGTTGATGTAGGACTGCGCCAGACGCAGGTAGAGCTCGCCGTCGCCGGACATCTTCGCCGCACGCGCCAGCGGCGGGATGGCCTTCTCGTCCTCGCGCGCCTGGTACCAGGCCTGCGACAGCAGGCGCAGGTTGCGCTCGCTTTCCTCGACCCGTCCGCCGAGCTCGGCATCGAGCAGCTTGGCCGCCTTGTAGGGGTTGTTGTGCACGAGGTAGAGGTTGGCCAGGTTGACCACCTGGCTGGGATCGCTCAGGCGACCGCTCTCGTACAGGGCCTCGGTCAGGGCGAGCTGCTTCTTGGTGTCGCCGAGCTCGCTGTAGACCCCGGCCAGGGTCAGCAGGTACTGGTCCTTGGGATAGAGGGTGATCAGCTCCTTGAGCACGCTGATCATGTTCTTGAAGTCGCCGAGCTCGAAGTAGCTCACGCGCAGCAGCAGCAGCCAGTTTTCCTGCGGCGTCTTGCCTTGGGCACGGTACTTCTCGATCGCGCTCTTGATCGGTGCCAGCGCCTGCTTGTACTGCTCGAGCTGGAAATGCGCCTGGCCCTTGAGCATGAGCACGTCGGGGCTGGGTTCGGCGATGGCGGCGATGAGACGGTCGACCACGGTCAAGGCCTTGGCATAGTCCTCGACGGTGAAGTAGAGCTGGCTGAGCGTCTTCAGCGTGCTCTGCTCCAGCGCCTCCGGCAGGCCGTCCTGCTTGAGCACCTGCAGGTAAGCGCCGATGGCCTGCTTGTAGTTCTCCTGCAGGTAATAGCCGTAGGCCGTGAGGTTCCAGATCTGGGCGGTCTCGTAAGGCGAGAGGTCGCTCTTCTCGCGCAGCTTCTTCAACTCGCCCTGGGCGGCGCCGTACTGCTTGGCCTCGATCTGTTCCTGGGCCTTCTTGAGCCCTTCGAAGACCGGCTGGCTCATCGCCACCGTCTGCTTGGTCTTCTGGCCATCGCCCTCGGCGGCCGTGGCCAGCAGCGGCGCGAGCAGGAATACCAGGAGTAGCAGGCCGCGCAGCATCGTCAGTCTTCCAGCTTGTAGGTGAACTTGTTGCGCACGCCGGGCACCTCGACGGCCTGGCCTTCGAGTACGCGGGGCTTGTACTTGAACTTGAGCGCGGCCTCGACCGAGGCCTTCTCGAACAGCCGGTCGCACTGGCCCTCGACGGCGAAGGCGTCGCGCGTGGTGCCCGAGCGGGTCACCGTGAATTCGACGATGCAGTCGCCCTCGACCCCGCGCGACAGCGCGCGCTGGGGGTAGATCGGCGCGACCTTCACGATCGGCAGGTAGTCGCCCTCGCCGATGCCGAGACTGAAGCCGCCCGGCGCGAGGTCGATCTCGGTTTCGACCGGCGCGGCGGTCACGGCCATCTTCTCCGCCGTCGGCTTGAGTTCGTCGAGCTTGGGCGCCGGTGGTTCGGGCGGCGGTGCCTTGGGTTGCGGCGGCTTCTCCGGCTTGGTCTGGCGGCGTTCGACGACCTCGGCGCGTTTGACCCGCACGAAGTCGAGCAGGCTGCCGCGCTCCGCTTCGTCGAGCGTGCGATCGGCCGTCGCGATCAGGTACTGCATGACCCAGAACAGGAACAGCGTGATGACGATTGCGAGCGCGACGCCGAACACGAAACGCACGGCGGCGAGCGGGTCGCGACGCAGCGAGGGCAGGGAAGCGCTGGCCATGGGCGGTTCAGGAAGGCAACTGGCTGGACGTGGAAGACAGGCCGGGCATGACGCCTCAGGGCTCCTGCGCAGCGATGGCGACGTTGTACACGCCGGCCGAGCGCGAGGCGTCCATGACCTTGATCAGCGTCTCGGTGGTGGAGGCCTTGTCGGCCTGGATCACCACCGAACCCTGCGGGTTCTCGGCGTGCAGGCGCTCGATGTTGGGACGCACGGCGCGGATGTCGATCTGGCGGCGGTCGATCCACACGCGGTTGTCGGCATCGATGGCGATGAGGATGTTGGCCTTCTCCTGCTTGACCGCCGTGGCCGCGTCGGGGCGGTTGACGTCGATGCCGGCTTCCTTGACGAAGGTCGCGGTGACGATGAAGAAGATGAGCATGATGAAGACGACGTCGAGCATCGGCGTCAGGTCGATCGCCGCCTCGTCCTCTTCGCTGCTACGTCCGGCCAGTCGTCTCATGGGGATACTCCGGGCAAAATCTCAGTGATCCATGGTCATGTGTTCGCCGAGCAGGTCGCGCTCGCGGCTCACGCGGCGTTGCAGCCAGGCGCTCATGGCGACCCCGGACAGCGCCGCGACCATGCCCGCCATGGTCGGGATGGTCGCCTTGGAGACGCCGGCGGACATCGAGCGCGGGTTGCCCGAACCCGAAATCGCCATCACCTCGAACACCTCGATCATGCCCGTCACCGTGCCCAGCAGGCCGAGCAGGGGACACAGCGCGACGCAGGTCTTGATCAGCGGCATACCGCGCTCGAGATCCTGGGCCACGGTCGAGATCAGGTACTCGCGCACCTGGTGGGCGTACCACGAGGTGCGTTCCACGCGCGCCTCCCACTCGGCGATGGCGTCGCGCGCGAGGGTGGGATAGCGCAGGCCGAGGTAGAGCAGGCGCTCGATGATGAGCATCCACATCACGACCAGCAGCCCGGCGATGAGCAGCAGCACGTTGCCGCCCATCTCCAGGAAGTCGCGTACCGCCGACAGCTGGGGGATGTGGTAGAAGAGCCATTCCACGGCGCTGACCTCAGGCGGCGTGACGCTGCTCGGACTGCGCCGCGACCAGTCCCGCGGCCTGCTCTTCCAGGATCTGCGTGAGGCGGCGCGCGCGGGTCGACACCAGGGTGTGCAGGAGCACGATCGGGATGGCCACGCACAGGCCGATGACGGTCGTGATCAGGGCCGTCGAGATACCGCCCGCCATCAGCTTGGGATCGCCGGTGCCGAACAGGGTGATGGCCTGGAAGGTGATGATCATGCCGGTGACCGTGCCGAGCAGGCCGAGCAGGGGCGCCACCACGGCGATGATCTTGAGGAACATCAGCAGCCGGTTGATGCGCGGCGTCTCGCGCAGGATGGCCTCGGACAGCTTGAGTTCGAGCGTCTCGACGTCGGCCTTGGGGTTGTCGTGGTAGACCTTGAGCACGCGGCCGAGCGGGTTGTTGCCGGGCTTGTCCGGGTTGCGCGCCTGCAGGCGCACGCGCATGCCGGTGACGGTCAGTACGAGCAGGCGCTCGAGGGCGATGAGCAGGCCGAGCACGCCGAGCCCGATGGTGACGTAGCCGACCACGCCGCCCTGGTCGATACGCTCACGCAGGCTCGGTGCCTGGATCAGCAGCGACAGGATCTGGCCGCGCGAGGGGTCGAGGGCAAAGGGGTGATAGCCCGAGGTGGCCGAGGTCAGTTCGGGGATGCGGTCGACGTAGCGTGCGGCCGGCTGGCGCCCGAGTTCGATCAGGTTGCCGGTCTCCGGTACGAACGACAGGTACTTGCCGTCGGCGACGACGTTGAACGCACCGACCCGCACCACGTCCTTTTCGACCTCGGCGCCATCGAGGGTGATGACCTTGGCCGGGAAGCGCACGACCTTGCCGGTCTCGGTCATCTCGCGCTGCAGTTCGAACCACAGGCGCTCGATTTCCTCCATCGAGGCAAGGCGATTGGTCTGCCCCATCTTCTGTGCCAGCTCGTTGAGGAACTCGATACGCTCGGGGAACTGGACGTGGGTGAGCGAGTTCTCGAACTGCCCGCGGGCATCACCCGCAGCCTGCTGCAGCACACCGAACAGTTCCTTCAAGGAACCCAGGCGCTCTTTCAGCTGTGCTTCGAGTTCGACCAGTTGCTGGTCGTTCTCCTCGAACGCCGTTTCCAGTTCGTGCGAACGCGCCTCGCCCTGGCTGCGTTCGCCCCTGGCCTGCTCGAGCAGGCGGGCCTGCGCGGCCTTGTCGGCCTTGAACTTCTCCAGGCGCGCGGCGTTCTCCTTGGCATCCTGCACGCGGCCGGCCTTGACCTTCTCGAGCAGCGCGTCGAGGTTGGGCGGCGTGTCGGCAGCGGCGACCGGCAGCGCGACGACGAGGGCGAGGGCGAACGCCGGGAGGGTCGTCCACTTGATCATTGTGCGGCTCCTTTCGGCGCGGCGACCGGCAAGACGAGGAGATCGGGCGCGACCTGCTTGCGCGCGATGCGCAGGCCCATGGCGACGGCCTGCTTGTAGGTTTCGGGCGGCAGCGCCTCCCAGCTGCGGCTGTCCTGGTTCCAGGCCCCGGTCAGCTCGCCACCGTCGGTCTGGTAGAGCAGGGCGATGCGGCCGACGCGCAGGAAGTTGACTTCACGCTTGCCGCCGTCGATGTCGAGCGTGCCCTTGTAGGCCTCGATGGTGCGACCGTACTCGTTCTCGATCTGGTAGGCCTCGATGATCTGGCGGAATTTCTCCGCCGCGGTGACGTCGGAACGCTCCATCATCGCGCGCAGGCGCTCGACGCGGTCGTTGCGCTCGGCGGTGAGGAAGGGCACGTCGAGGCTGACGAACTCGCCGAGCGTTTCGATCATCTGCATCATCAAGGGCACGATCTGGCGCTCGATCAGCGCGACCTTGTCCATCGAATCCCGCAGCGCGTTCATCTCGGCGGTCTGGTTGTCGACCTGCTTCTGCAGCAGGCCGTTGTAGACCTCGAGACCTTCGACGACCTTGAGCACCTGCTTGTACTCGGCCTCGATGTCGCCGGCCTGGTCGCTCATCTGCTCGATTTGCTTCTGCGCCGCAGCGCCTTCGTCGGCGCGTTGCTCGCCGACCTGGACCAGGGTGTCGACCTTGTCCGCCGCGCCGGCGGCCAGGGGGAAGGCCGCCAGCAGCGCCAGGCGAAGCGCGACAGCCCGCATCACGGGATTGTTCATAGCAAAATCGTCTCAGGTTGTGTGAGGCCGGGGCCGCACCTGCGGCCCGCCACGTTCCCAGGCCGGAGGCGTGCCGCGCGCAATGCGCGAGCGACCGTTCGCGGTATACAGTCCTGCCTGCGCAGAATCCGGCCACGGAGCGCCAGCCCGGGCCGCGATCCTACCTGTAATACAACGTTTGTCACACCCCGCCAGGGAGAATGCTGCGACACGGGAACACGTTGAATTACGGGGTGCAATGATAGGATCGCTTGCATTACAGAACGATTACGAAGAGGAGGATTCCAGCGGTGCCCGCCATCCAGTCCGAGGACCTGATCCAGAGCGTCGCCGACGCCCTGCAATACATTTCGTACTACCACCCACCGGATTACATCGCCAATCTGGCGCGCGCCTACGAACTCGAACAATCACCGGCGGCACGCGATGCCATGGCGCAGATCCTGATCAATTCCCGCATGTGCGCCGAGGGTCATCGGCCGATCTGCCAGGACACCGGCATCGTCACGGTGTTCTGCAAGGTCGGCATGGGACTGCGCTGGGCCGGCAGCGAGTCGCTCGAGGACATGATCAACGAGGGCGTACGCCGCGCCTACCTCAATCCCGACAACAAGCTGCGCGCGTCGATCCTGCGCGACCCGGCCGGCGCACGTGCCAACACGCGGGACAACACCCCGGCCGTCATCCACGTCGAACTGGTGCCCGGCGACGGGCTCGACGTCACCGTCGCGGCCAAGGGCGGCGGCTCGGAGAACAAGTCCAAGTTCGTCATGCTCAATCCCTCGGACAGCATCGTCGACTGGGTGCTCAAGACCGTGCCGACCATGGGCGCCGGCTGGTGCCCGCCCGGCATGCTCGGCATCGGCATCGGTGGCACCGCCGAAAAGGCCATGGTCATGGCCAAGCAGGCGCTGATGGACCCCATCGACATGCAGGAATTGATCGCCCGCGGCCCGGCCACTCGCATCGAGGAGTTGCGCGTCGAACTCTACGAGAAGGTCAACGCGCTCGGTATCGGGGCCCAGGGGCTCGGCGGGCTGACCACCGTGCTCGACGTCAAGATCCTGGACTATCCCACGCACGCCGCCTCGCTGCCGGTGGCGATGATCCCGAACTGTGCCGCCACCCGCCACGTGCACTTCCATCTCGACGGCAGCGGCGTCGCCCACCTGCCGACGCCGAGCCTCGCGGACTGGCCCGAGGTGACCTGGTCGGCCGGCGCCAGCGCGCGCCGCGTCAATCTCGATACCGTGACCGCCGAGGAGGTGCACAGCTGGAAGCCCGGCGAGACCCTGCTGCTGTCGGGGGCAATGCTGACCGGGCGCGATGCCGCCCACAAGCGTATCCAGGACCTCTTCGCCCGCGGCGAGCCGCTGCCGCCCGGGGTCGATTTCAACAACCGCTTCATCTACTACGTCGGCCCGGTCGACCCGGTCGGCGACGAGGTGGTCGGCCCGGCCGGCCCGACCACTGCCACGCGCATGGACAAGTTCACCGACATGATGCTCGAACGTACCGGCCTGCTCGGCATGATCGGCAAGGCCGAGCGCGGTCCCGTCGCCATCGAGGCAATCGCCAGGCACCGCGCCGTCTACCTGATGGCGGTGGGCGGTGCGGCTTACCTGGTGAGCAAGGCCATCCGCCAGTCGCGCGTGGTAGCGTTCGAGGATCTCGGCATGGAGGCCATCCACGAGTTCGTCGTCGAGGACATGCCGGTGACGGTGGCCGTCGACAGCAATGGCACCTCGGTGCACCAGACCGGGCCGCGTGAATGGCAGGGCCGCATCGGCAAGATCCCGGTCGTCAGCGAGGGCTGACGGCGCGCCGCCACGGGTGGGCGATGGCGGCCGGGATGGCGGCGCGCCGCGCACTCAGCGGAAGTGCGGCATGACCGCCTCGGCGAACAGCGCGAGGTGTTCATCCATGCGTTCCACCGGGTAGCCGGGCGGCACGGTCCAGGTGTAATAGCGCTCGATGCCGGTCTGCTCGGCGTAGGCGCCGATGCGATCGACCGCTTCCTGCGGCGTGACGCAGGCGAGGATGCCGAGTTCGCGCAGTTGCGCCGGGTTCTCGACCGGCGGGAACAGGGCCTGGCCGGCGTCGGCCAGCCACTGGTTGTAGACGTTGATCTGGTAGAGCACGTGCGGCGCGATGGCCGCGAAGGTCGCCGCCGGGTCATGGCTGACCACCAGCCAGAAATGGCCGCCGGCGAGCCGCGCTTCTCCGCTGCGGCCGAGCCGGCTCCATTCCTCGCGGAACAGGCGCGACTGCTCGACCATCTCGCCGGTGCCGATGAAACCGTCGCCGAGGCGCGCCGCGCGGCGCGCCGCCGCCGGCGCGAAGCCGCCTACCCACAGGGGCGGACGCGGACGCTGCACGGGCGGCGGTTCGAGGGTCAGGCCGTCGAGCTGGTAGTGGCGTCCGTCGTAGTGCACCGGCTGACCCGACCACAGGGCGCGGATCACCTCCAGCCCTTCGTCCATGCGCGTCGCGCGTGCCGCGGTCGATTCGCCCAGCCCGGCGAATTCCTGCGGGCGGTAGCCGATGCCGACACCGAGCTCGAACCGCCCGCGCGACAGGATGTCGATGGTGGCGCCGTCCTCGGCCACGCGCACGGCGTTGTACAGCGGCAACAGGAGCACCCCGGTACCGATCCGGATCCGCGTCGTGGTCGCGGCGACGGCAGCCGCCAGCGGCAGGATCGACGGCGCATGGCCGTCGTCGCAGAAGTGATGCTCGGTCAGCCACACGTCGTCGTAGCCGATGGTCTCGGCCCAGGCGATCTGGCGCAGGTGCGCGGCGTAGAGATCGGCGTAGTCGACCCGCCATGCCGGCGGGTTGCGAAAGGCGTACCACAGGCCGAAGCGCAGCTTGGCATTCGCCATCGAGAGTCTCCCCGGAAACAACGAGCCCGGATTGTAGAAACGGGCCGGGGCGAGGGCCAGCGGCCCCGCGTGTCAGGCGCGCGCCCGCGCCAGGGCGGCTGCGATGCCACTCGTGGCGAGGTAATCGGCGTCGACGCCGAAGCTCGCGGCGAGGCGCGCCGCGGTCAGCACCCGGTGCGGAGGCCCGTCGGCCTGCACGCGCCCGCCATCGAGCAGCACCAGGCGGTCGCTGTAACGTGCGGCCATGGCGAGGTCGTGCAGCACGACCACCGTCGCGCCGCCGCCGTCGGCATGGGCGCGCAACAGGGCGAGGATGTCGACCTGGTAACGGGGATCGAGGTTGGCGATGGGCTCGTCGGCCAGCAGCAGGCGGTGCTCGCCGGCCAGCAGCCGCGCGACCAGCACGCGCGCCAGTTCGCCGCCGGACAGGCTGTCGCCACGCCGGCCGAGCAGTCCGAGCAGGTCGGCCCGCGCCGCCGCCTGCATGACGGCGGCATGGTCGGCGCGGGTCAGCGCGCCGAGGTTGGCGCTGTGCGGCAAGCGCCCCAGGGCGATGATGTCCCAGACGCTGAGCGGCCAGTTGAGTTCGGGGTTCTGCGCGTGGTAGCCGAGCAGGCGCGCCCGCGCCGCCGGGCGGTAACTACCGAGATCGCGGCCGAGCAGGCGTAGCGTGCCCTGCAGCGGTGACAACATGCCGGCGAGAACGCGCAGCAGGGTGCTCTTGCCGGCACCGTTGGGGCCGATGACGGTAACCAGCTCGCCGGCCGCGACGACGAGGTCGATGCCCTCGAGCACCGCGCGTCCCCGGCGTGCGAAGCTCAGCCCGCTGGCCTCGAGCAGGCTCATGTCGGCAGGCGCGAGCGCAGCACGAGGTGGATGAAGAACGGTGCCCCGAGCAGGGCAGTCACGACACCGAGGCGCAACTCGCCGTTCAGCAGCGGGAAACGCGTGCCCAGGTCCGCCGCCAGGGTCAGCGCGGCGCCGGCAACGGCGCTCAGCACCAGCACGGCGCCGGGCCGGTGGCCGACCAGCGGGCGGACCAGGTGGGGCACGACCAGGCCGACGAACCCGATCACGCCGGTCACGGCCACGCTGCTGCCGACGGCGAGCGCGCTGCCGAGGATGACGCGGCGGCGCAGGGCCCCGAGGTCGGTGCCGAGACTGTGGGCGACGTCCTCGCCGAGAGCGAGCGCGTCGAGGCCGCGCGCACTGGCCAGCAGCAGGGCCGCGCCGAGCGTGACGAAAGGCAATATCAGCCACAGGTGTTCGAAACTGCGGTTGGCCAGCGAGCCCATCAGCCAGAAAAAGATCTCGTAGGCAGCGAAGGGATTGGGGGTGAGGTTGAGGACCAGCGTCGTCAGCGCGGCGGCCAGGCTGTTGAGGGCCACCCCGGCCAGGATCAGGGTGAGCATGCTGGCCTGGCGCCCGGCCAGGGCGTAGAGGCCGAGTACGGCGCCGCCGGCGCCGACCATGCCGGCCGCGGGCAACACCCAGGCGTCGTGGCCGGCGAGCCCGCTGTAGAAGACCAGCACCGCGCACAGGGCCGCGCAGCCCGAGATGCCGAGCAATCCCGGCTCGGCCAGCGGGTTGCGCAGCAGGCCCTGCAGCGCGGCCCCCGACAGGCCCAGGCTGGCGCCGACCAGGACCGCGAGCAGGGCGCGCGGCAGGCGCAGTTCGCGCACGATCACCGACAGGGGATCGCCGGGGTCGCCCCACAACAGCCGCGGCAGCGCCAGCGGCGCGGTCGGCACCGGTCCCACGCACAGCGCGGCGACGAACAGCAGCGCACACACGGCGAGCAGGAGCAGCAGGGCGGGCGCGGGGCGGCGCGACCCGGCACGGTCGGCGACGGTACTCACGGTCGCGCCTGCTCGAGGGTGGCCACGGCGTCGGCGCTGAAGGCGCCGGCGCAGGTCCACAGGTTCTCCGCGACCTCGACCCGGCGCGCGGCGGCGGTGCTCGCGCGCAGGGCGGGGTGGTCCAGCAGCTGCTCGGCCAGGGACGGCGCGCGCGTGTCCCGCACGCTGACGATGAGGACCTCGGGATGCGCCGCGACCAGGCTCTCCAGGGCCACGAAACCGCCGAAGCCGAGGCCGAGCTCGGTGGCGAGATCGGCATAGCCTGCGCGGCTGACGAGGTCGTGCATGAGGGTCTGCGCGCCGGGGACGTAGCCGTTCGGCTGGTAGACCACCGCGCGCGGCGCCGGCCCCGGCGGCGGCGCGAGGC
Organism: Gammaproteobacteria bacterium; assembly: GCA_024235015.1. Classification (GTDB taxonomy): domain Bacteria; phylum Pseudomonadota; class Gammaproteobacteria; genus JACKNG01. Next base: position 276,704 of record JACKNG010000001.1, on the reverse strand, counting down.
GGGCGAGCTTCGCCGCGAGCGCGGCGAGGAGGCGCTCGGCGCGCGGCGTCACGCCCAGCGCCGCGGCGAGGCGGCGCAGGTTGGCCGCGTAGGCCTCGAGCGAGTCGGCATGGTCGAAGCTGAGCACCGGCACGCCCAGCGCACCCAGCAGGCGCTCGGCGAGGCGCGTGCCGCCGCTGCCGCTCAGCACGAGATCGGGCGCCACCGCCAGCAGTTCCTCGGCCGCACCGTGGTTGACGGGCAGGCCGGCGGCGCGGCGGTGAAAAGGACTCAGGCCGGGGTCACGCGACAGGGTCGTGACCGAGGCGATGCGCGCGTCGTCGACCAGCTCGAACAGCATCGAGTCGGTGCACAGGTTGAGCGAGGCGACACGCAGGGGCGCGGCGCCGGCGCCGACGGCGCATGCGAGCAGGAGGAAGGTCAGCCCGCGGCGCGCCGCGCGCGGACCGCGGCGGCGAGGTCGCGCAGCAGCGGTGCGGTCATTTCCCATGACATGCAGGCGTCGGTGATGCTCTGGCCGTAGACCAGCGGGGTGGCGGTGGTGTGATCCTGCTTGCCTTCCTTGAGATGGCTCTCCAGCATCACGCCGCATACCCGCTGGCTGCCGCCGGCGAGTTGCCGGCAGACCTCGGCGATGACCTCGGGCTGGCGCCGATGGTCCTTGCGGCTGTTGCCGTGGCTGCAGTCGACCATGACGCGCTGGGGCAGGCCGGCCTTGGCGAGCTGGGCGGCGGCGGCCTCTATCGACTCGCCATCGTAGTTCGGCCCGACATTGGACCCACGCAGGATGAGATGGCAGGTGTCGTTGCCGGACGTGCTGACGATGGCCGCGATGCTCTGCTTGGTCACCGAGAGGAAATGGTGCGGGTGGCGCGCCGCGCCGATGGCATCGATCGCGATCTGCACGTTGCCGTCGGTGCCGTTCTTGAAGCCGATCGGCATCGACGAGCCGGACGCCAGTTCGCGGTGGATCTGCGACTCGGTGGTGCGCGCGCCGATCGCTCCCCAGGAGATCAGATCGGCGATGAACTGCGGGGTGATGACGTCGAGAAATTCCGAGCCGGCGGGGATGCCGCGGTTGGCGAGTTCGAGCAGCAGGCGGCGCGCGGTGCGCAGGCCGTTGTTGATGTCGAAGGTGCCGTCGAGGTGGGGATCGTTGATCAAGCCCTTCCAGCCGATGGTGGTACGCGGCTTCTCGAAATAGACCCGCATGATGACGTGGAGGTCGTCGGCGAGCTCGCCGGCCAGGCCCTGCAGGTGATCGGCGTACTCCAGTGCCGCCTTGGGGTCGTGGATCGAGCAGGGCCCGGTGACGACCAGCAGGCGGTCGTCGTCGCCGCGCACGATGGCCTCGGCGGCGCGGCGACCGCGCGCGACGGTGTTCGAAGCATGCTCGCTGACCGGCAGTTCCTCGGTCAGGATCGCCGGCGGAATGAGCGGGCGGTAACCGGCGATGCGTTCGTCGTCGGTGATCTGGAACATCGGCAAGCTTCTCGACAGGCGCACAACGGGGGTGGCGATGATAAAGGCGGGCGGCGGTGGTGCCAACCGCGCTCGGGCCGCTGCTCAGGCCACGAGCAGGGCATTCCCGGCGGTGTAGGCCACGTACGCCCCGCCGTAGCCGAGCGCGGTCATGTAGCACCAGGCCACCAGCGGCCAGCGCCAGGTGCCGGTCTCGCGTCGCATCACGGCGACAGTCGACACGCACTGCAGGCAGTAGGCGTAGAAGATCAGCAGGCCCAGTACCATCGGCAGGGTGTAGACCAGGCTGCCATCGGGATGGCGCGCTTCGCGGATGCGGCCGGTCAAGGTGGTCGTGCCGTCCTCGGCCTCGGTATCCACCGCGTAGATGGTGCCCAGTGCCGCGATCACGACTTCGCGCGCCGGGAACGAGGCCAGCACCGCGGCGGTGACCTTCCAGTCCCAGCCGAGCGGCGCGAACAGCGGCGCGATGCCGTGGCCGAGGCGGCCGAGATAACTGTTTTCCAGGGTCGGCGGCGCAGCCACGGCGGCCGTCGTCGGCGCGTGCGCGCGCGGGAACGAGGCCAGCATCCAGATCACGATGGTGACGGCGAAGATGATGGTGCCGGCGCGCCGCAGGAAGATCAGGGCGCGCGACAGCAGCTTGAGCAGCACCGCGCGCAGGCTGGGCATGCGGTAGGGTGGCATCTCGAGCAGGAAGCGGCTGCGCGGGCGCCGCCAGTACAGGCGGCTGACCAGCCAGGCGGTGAGCGCGGCGCCGAGGATGCCGAGCAGGTAGAGCGCGAGCAGGACCAGGCCCTGCAGGTTGAGCAGCCCCCCGGCATAGCGGGTATCGGGCACGAAGGCCGCGATCAGCAGCGAGTACACCGGCAGGCGCGCCGAGCAGGTCATGAACGGTGCGGCGAGGATGGTGGCCAGGCGGTCGTGGCGGTTGGCGATGATGCGCGTGCCCATGATACCCGGCACCGCGCAGGCGAAACTCGACAGCATGGGAATGAAGGCCTGGCCGGACAGGCCGATGCCGCGCATCACGCGGTCCATGAGGAAAGCCGCGCGGGCCATGTAACCGGTGTCCTCGAGGACGATGATGAAGGCGAACAGGATCAGGATCTGGGGCAGGAAGACCACCACCGAGCCGACCCCGGCAATCACGCCGTCGGCGACGAAACTGCCGACCAGGCCGTTGCCGAGCAGCGCCGTGGCGGCTTCGCCGCAGGCGCCGGTGAGGTAGTCGATGCCGTCGACCAGCGGGCCGGCCCAGGCGAACACGGCCTGGAACACCAGGGCCATGACGAGGACGAAGATGGCGGTGCCGCTGAGCGGATGGTTGAGTACGGCGTCGGCGAGGTCACGGGCGCGCTCGCGGGTCACCTCGCTGCGCTGCTCGACGCCGTCGAGCAGGCCCTGGATGTAGCTGTAGCGATCGCGCGCCTCGAGCGTGGCGAGGTTGCGACCGCTGCCGATATCACTGCGCAGTGCCTCGAGGCGCGCGCGCACGGCCTCGCCGTGGCGGGCGACCAGGCGCTGCTCGGCGTAACCGCCGACGTCGATGAGGGCGCGCCGGACTTCCAGGTGGCGTGCCGGCAGCGGGTCCTTGGCCAGTTCCTTGGTCAGCATGGCGACGGCGGCATCGAGGCGCGGATTGATGGCGAGGTCGGCGATGCGCGGCGTGTCGAGCTGGACGGCGACGGCGTCGCGGACGTCGTCGATACCGCGCCCCTCGGCGGCGACGATCGGAACCACCGGCACGCCGAGGCGGCGTTCGAGTTCGGCGTGGTCGAGACTCACGCCGGTCGCGGCCAGGCGATCGGTCATGTTGAGCGCGACGACCACCGGCACCGCGGCCTCCAGCACCTGGGTGAGCAGGAACAGGTTGCGGCGCAGGTTCGTGGCATCGACCACGACGATCACCGCGGCGGGCGGCGGCAGGTCGACGATGTCGCCGGCCAGCACGTCGACGGCGATGATCTCGTCCGGCGAGGTCGCGGCCAGCGAGTAGGTGCCGGGCACGTCGACCAGGCGAATCTCGCGCTCGCCGAGCCGGGCGCTGCCCGAGACCTGCTCGACGGTCACGCCGGGATAGTTGCCGACCTTCTGGCGCAGCCCGGTCAGGGCATTGAACAGGGTGCTCTTGCCCGTGTTCGGGTTGCCGATGGTGACGACAACGGGCGGGCTGGCGACCGCGCTCACCGTCATGCCGGGCGCACGTTGTCGAGCAGGATGCAGGCCGCCTCGGCCTTGCGCAGCGAGAGGGCGTAACCCATCACCCGGATCTCGACCGGGTCGCCGGCCGGGGCGTAGCGCAGGACTTCCACCGTGGTGCCCTCGACCAGGCCCATTTCCATCAGGCGCTGGACGTCGTCGCTGGTGAAGCCACAGATGTCCCCCGCCTGTCCGGGCGACAGCGCGGTCAAGGCCGCGCTCATGAGCGGCGGAACAGGGCGCGCAGCCCGCGGCGCGGGCGATCGACGAGGTCGACGTGGATGCAGGCCGCTTCGCTGAGATTGAGCGCCCAGCGATCGTTGTCGATGCCGATGAGGAAGGGGTCGCCGGCACACAGGATGCCGACCAGGGTGCCGGGCACGATGCCACGCGCGGCGAGCTTGGCCACGGCGCCGTTGTCGGGCGTCTCGATGTGGGTGATCACGGCGCGGTCGCCGTACTTGAGCTTGGACAGGGTCACGTTTGTGTGCACTCGGGGCCACGGCCTCGGTAGACGGGGGACAGAACAGCGCGAGGTCACGGTGCCCCGGGGCGCTCGCCCGGCGCCCGTTTTCAACCGCGTGGGCTCCGGTCCTCGCGACGCATTTCGCCGGCCTGCCTGGCGGGCCAGTGTCTGCGGTGGCAAAACTTAGCCTGAATAATAATCATTCTTAGTTATTGAAGCAATACTCTACGGCCTGGCTCACGCCTCGCCTTGACCGGGATCAACCGCGTCCCGCCGCGCGCCGAGGCGGTAGTAGGGCGCCACTTCCGGCGCCCGGTTCTCGAGGTGGAGCCGCTTGATCGAACGCCAGTAGTCGGCCGTCAGGAGATCGCCGTGGGCGTCGAGAAAGGCTTCGCGCAGGCGTGGTTCGACGGCGATGAAACGCATGAACTCCTCGGGGAAGATGTCACGCTCGCTGACGTAGAACCAGCTCTCCGCGCGCAGCTCGTCTTCCGGGTACAGGGCCTCGGGGACTTCGCGGAATTCGCAGTCGGTGACCAGGGTGAGCTCGTCGTAGTCGTAGAAGATGACGCGCCCGTGACGCGACACGCCGAAGTTCTTCAGCAGCAGGTCGCCGGGGAAGATGTTGGTCATGGCGAGATCCTTGATCGCCTGGCCGTAGTCGAGCAGGGCGAGCCGCGCCTGCTCGCGCTCGTAGTCCTGCAGGAACAGGTTGAGCGGGGTCAGCCGGCGCTCCGAGTAGAGGTGATCGATGACCAGCTGGTCACCGTCGATGCGGACCGTGTGCGAGGTCGAACTCAGCATTTCCTCGATCAACTCGGGCGCGAACTTGTGCAGGGGGAACTCGATGTTGCGGAATTCCTGGGTGTCGATCAGCCGGCCCGCGCGGTCGTGGTTGAAGACGAACTTGTATTTCTTCTTGACCTCGTCGTGGCTGACGTTCTTCGGGTGGCCGAAATTGTCGCGGATGACCTTGAACACCAGGTCGTAGGACGGCAGCGTGAAGACCAGCATGACCAGTCCGCGGTCGCCCGGTGCGTGCACGAAGTGGTCTTCGCAATCGGCCAGGTGGCGGTAGAACGAGCGCGCCCGTTCGGTCTTGCCCTGGCGCGCGCGGCCGAGGATCGTGTAGAGCTCGTCGAGCGGCTTGCGCGGCAGCATCGACTTGATGAAGTCGACCGCGCCTTCGACCGGCTCGACGTCGCACATGAAGTAGGAACGGGTGAAGCCGAACAGCACGCTGACGTCGTCGGGATTGGTCAGCACCGCCTCGACGCGCACGCCGTCCTCGCGGTTCTCGAAGGCGAGCACGAAGGGGCAGCTCTGGTCGGCCCAGAACAGCTGGCCGACGACGAAAGCGCGGCTGGTCTGGTAGAAGATGTCCTGCATGACCTCGATACGCCGCACCGCCTCGTCCAACTCGCCGGCATCGGCGACCACGCGCTGGATGCCGGCGACGACGAAGGCGACGTCGCCGTCGAAATCGACGTAGCGGTTGTCGAAACGGAAGTCGCCGAGGATGCGCGCGACGATGTCCTGCACGCTGTACCAGTTGATGTAGTTGTGCTGGCGTGCGGGATGGCGTTGGGGTTGCTCGGGCGAGACCACGTCGGCGGTATCCGAGACCTGGGTCGGGTCAATGTCGAGGCTGCGCAGGACGTCGCGGTAGACCGAGTTGAAGAAGGTCTTGGAGAACTCGCCGTCGGGCACGTCGTCGACCCGGCTCCAGTAGAGCACGCGGATGGCGCGCCAGATGCCGAGATCGTCGATGCGAGCGTCGAGCATGCCGCGCAATGCGCCCAGCGTGCGCTGCACGGACTTGTCATAGAGTTCGATGCGCTCGGCGAGGTCGCGCCGGGCGCCGGCCCAGTCACGCTGCTCGAAGCGGTGACGGGCGCGCTGGGTGATGCGGCGGTAGTTGTTGTTGTAGTTGGTGAAGCCGTCGTGAATGCCGGCGGCCGCGAGCCGGATGAGGTCCTGCAGTGACTGCTGGGCCATGGCTCGGCGGCCGCGCCGGCGGGTCGGGCAGGCAGCTCAGAGATTGTTGATCAGGGCGTCGCCGAACTCGCTGCACTTGACCTCGGTGGCACCGTCCATGAGGCGCGCGAAGTCGTAGGTCACGGTCTTCTGGCCGATGGTCTTGTCCATCGCCGCGATGATCCTGTCCGCGGCCTCGGTCCAGCCCATGTAGCGCAGCATCATCTCGCCCGAGAGCAGCACCGAACCCGGGTTGACCTTGTCCTGGTTGGCGTACTTCGGTGCCGTGCCGTGGGTCGCCTCGAAGATGGCGTGGCCGGTGTCGTAGTTGATGTTGCCACCCGGCGCGATGCCGATGCCGCCGACCTGGGCGGCGAGGGCGTCGGACAGGTAGTCACCGTTGAGGTTCATGGTGGCGATGACGTCGAACTCGCTCGGCCGCGTCAGCACCTGCTGCAGGGTGATGTCGGCGATGGCGTCCTTGACCAGGATGCGACCGGCGTCGAGCGCGGCCTGCTGCTCGTCGTTGGCCGCCTTGGCGCCCTTGGCCGCCACGGTGCGCTCCCACTGGTCCCAGGTGTAGGTCTCGTTGCCGAATTCGCGTTCGGCCAGGGCGTAGCCCCAGTTGCGGAACGCGCCCTCGGTGAACTTCATGATGTTGCCCTTGTGGACGAAGGTCAGGCTCTTGCGCTGGTTCTCGATGCAGTAGCGGATCGCCGCGCGCACCAGGCGCTCGGTACCTTCCGCCGAGACCGCCTTGATGCCGATGCCGGAGCTGGCCGGGAAGCGGATCTTCTTGTAGGAATCCGGGAAGTTCTTCTGGAACAGCTCGAGGAACCTGGCGTTCTCCTCGCTGCCGGCCTCGAACTCGATGCCGGCGTAGATGTCCTCGGTGTTCTCACGGAAGATGACCATGTCGACCTGCTCGGGCTTGCGTACCGGCGAGGGCACGCCGCTGAACCAGCGCACCGGGCGCAGGCACACGTAGAGGTCGAGGATCTGGCGCAGGGCGACATTGAGGGAGCGGATGCCGCCGCCGATCGGGGTGGTCAGCGGGCCCTTGATCGCGACCAGGTATTCGCGGCAGGCGTCGAGGGTCTCCTCGGGCAGCCACGAACCGGCGAGATTGTTGGCCTTCTCGCCGGCGAGGACTTCCATCCAGTGAATCTTGCGTTTGCCGCCGTAGGCCTTGGCGACCGCGGCATCGAGCACACGGCTGCTCGCACGCCACACGTCGGGACCGATGCCGTCGCCTTCGATGAACGGGACGATCGGGTTGTCCGGGACGTTGAGTACGCCGTTGCTGATGGTGATCTTGGCGCCTTCCACGGGCACCTGAATTTTCGCGGTCACTAAACTTCCTCCGTCTTTACGTAATCGCGTAAATCGAGCGCATTGTGCGCTGCAAATACTATTTGAATCGTCGTTCACCCTGCAACCGGACACGCCGCGGCAGAGGTTGCCGAAAGTCGCGTGCAGACGCCGTGTTACGCTTGCCGCGCGCGTCCCGGCGCCGCCCCTCGACGGTCATGATCACACTCACGCGTTACCTCTATTACCCGCTCGCCGTGGCGCTCGCCGCGCTGGTCGTGATCGAGGCCGGCGAAGCCGAGCGCCTGGCCCAGGCGGCGGCGGAAATGCAGTCCCTGGCCGGTTCCACGCGGCTGGCCTGGGCCGAACTGCTGGAACGCCTGAGCCTGTCGCTGTACAGCGGGGCGAGCGACCTCAAGCAGGCCTACGGCGCCCTGATCGGCGCGTCGCGCGACGCCGCCGGCCAGGTCGAGCACGGCGCGCTGGCCTTTGCCGTGCTGAGCCTGCTGCAGCTGGCCTGGGTCGCGTGGTCCGCGCGCGGGCGCAGTCGCGTGTTCGCCTGGCATCTCAATCTCGTCGCCCTGGTCGCCTTCGCGGTCGGTATCGCCGCGCCGATGCTGACCGTGGTTGCCTACGCCGACGTGCCGGTGCTGGGCGAGGTGGTGCTGCGCTACGAGGCCAAGAGCATCTGTTCGACCACCGCGGCCCTGGCCGACGACGGCAACTGGCTGCTGGCCGGCCTGATCGCCGGCTTCAGTATCCTCGTGCCGCTGCTCAAGGTCGCGCTGGTGGTGTGCGCGGTGCAGAGCATGCGACCGGTCACCCGGGAACGCAGCCTCGGCGCGCTGCACGCCCTCGGCAAGTGGTCGATGGCCGACGTCTTCGTGGTCGCCGTACTGGTCGCCTATCTCGCCCTCGACAAGGACGTGCACGGGCGTGCCGCGCTCGGGGTCGGCCTGTACTTCTTCCTCGCCTACTGCCTGTTGTCGATGCTGGCCTCGCACTGGGCGGCGCGCCGTTCGTCGTGACGCCGACCCACCTGGTCCTCGGCGCCGGCTACCTCGCGCCTTATCTCTACCGGGCCTTGCCGGCAACGGCGCGCATCCTCGCCGTGCGCCGTCATTGGCGGCAACGCCCCGACGATGCGCGCGTCGAAGCCCTGGCCTGCGATCTCACCCGCGACGACGACCGCGCACGCTTGCGCGCCCGCCTGGCGGGTTTCACCGGCACGGTGTACTTCACCCTGCCGCCGAGCGCGCTCGGCGATGCGGCCGGGCGCGTCCTCGCGCCGCTCGCCGCCGGCCTCGCCGCAAGCGGCGCCGCCCGCGTGGTGGTGGCTTCGAGTACCGGCATCTGGGCCGACAGTGATGACGGGGTGATCGACGAGCGTACGCCGGTCCAACTCGCCTCGGCGCGGACGCGGCGCCTGGCAGCGATCGAGGCGGCCTGGGGCGACGCCGGGCTCCCCAGCGTCGCGGTGCGGCTGGCCGGGCTGTGGGGCGCGGGGCGCATCATCGGGCGCGACACGCTGCGCGACGGCCGCCCGGTTGCCGGCGCGCCCGCGGCCTGGCTCAACCTGGTGCGGGCGGAGGACGCGGCGCGCGCACTGGTGGCCGCAGGCGAACTCGAAGACCTGCCGGCGGTGCTCGTGGTCAGCGACGGGCGGCCGCTGCGGCGAGGGGACTACTACGCGGCCCTTGCCGCGGCGCTCGGGGTCGCCGCGCCGGTCTTCGACGGTGGACCGCAGGTACGCGGCGGTGGTGGGCGGCGTTGCGACCCGGGGCGGTCGTGGCAGCGGCTGGGCTGCGCGCCGGCCTTCGACGACGTCGCCGGTGAACTCGCGGCGCTGCTCGCCGCCGCGGACGGCGCCTGAGCGCCGGGCGCCCTACTCGAGGATGAAATTGCCGAACGCGCGGCTGCCGTCGCCGGTGGCGATGGTGTCGACCACGGCGAGACTGTCGGCGTCGATGACGGTGATGCTGTTGCTGAACCAGTTGGCGACGTAGACCCGCCGCAGGCGTGCACTGAAGGCGATGCCCTCGGGGTAGTCGCCGACCTCGATGCGCGTGATCTCCTGGCGCTCGGCGAGGTCGAGCACCGACACCGTGGAATCCTCCTGGTTGGTCACGAACAGGCGCTCGCGACGCGGATCGTGCGCGATGGCGTAGGGCATGTGGCCGACCGGCAGGGTCAGGCTGGGCTGCAGGCCACGCAGGTCGATGACGGTGATCTCGGCACTCTGCACGTTGGCGACGAAGGCGCGGGCGCCGTCGGAGCTGATGGTGACGCCGAACGGCGCCTTGCCGACGCCGATACGGCCGAGGGTGAGCCCGTCGCCGGTGCTGATCGCCTGGACCTCGTCGTCGTCGCGGTTGGCCACGAGCAGCAGGCGGCCGTCGGCGCTCAGGGCGATGCCGGACGGTGCCCGGCCGACCTTGTAGCGCCCGCGCTCGGCCAGGGTCATGGCATCGAACACGCGCACCTCGTCACCGTGCCAGTCGGCGACGTAGACCCGTCCGCCGACGCTGTCGACGGCCACGCCGAGTGGTCCCTGGCCGGCCGTGGTCTGCGCTTCGACGCCGTGCGAGTCGGCGTCTATTGCGCTGAGCTGGTGCGTATCGGGGCTGGTCACGAAGACCAGTCCGCGGCGCGGATCCGCCGCCACCCCGGCCGGGGCACCGCTCACCGCGACGGTGTCGACCACGGCATTGGTGGCGAGGTCGATCACGCTGACGGTATCGGCGCCCTGGTTGGTGACGAAGGCGAACGGCGCCGCGCCGGCGCCGCCGGGTGCCAGCGCCAGCAGCGGCACGCAGGCGAGGGCGGCGGCCAGCCCCCGGGCACGCAGCGACGGCATCGCCGGCTTACTGCTCGGCCAGCTTCTTGAGTTCGGCCAGCCCGCCCTGGTAGGTCGCGGTCACGGCCTTCACGGCGGCCTCGTCGTTCTGTTCCGGCGGCGGGTCGTTGTTGGGGTGGCCGCGGTAGAAGCCACCCTTCCACTCGACGGTCGAGGTGTCGTCACCGTTGTCCTTGACGGTGAAGAACGACGAATAGGTGGTAACCGGCAGGACGTCCATGACGGTCTGGGTGATCTTGTACTTGTAGGTCATGCCCTCGGGGTCGTACTTCAACAACTCTTCGTGGATCTGCGGGCCGCCCGGCTCGCCGATGGTGAGCACGCGGGTCGCGCCCACGGCGTTGCCGCCTTCACCCGTGCATTCGACCACCCCGGGGTGCCAGTCCTTGATCGAACAGAAATCCGCGACCATGGCCCAGACCTTGGCCGCCGGCGCGTTGATGGTGACGGTCTCGACGACCTTCTGCCGGCTCGGGCCATGGGCCGAGGCGGCGAAGCTGACACAGGCGAGCAGTGCACAGAGGATGGCTTTACGTGGCATGGAAATCGGAACTCCCGTTGGGTGAATGGACGTGTACGCGGGACGCGCGCGCATGGTAAGCGCACGGCACGGTGGGATAAAGCCGGCCGCCGTCGCGATCCGGGCGGGATGCCCACGCGTATCATGCTACGACCCTTGCCGCAGCCCGACCGTTCCCGCACCGAGCCCGCCATGCCCACTACCATCGTCTGGCTTCGCCACGACCTGCGTCTGCGCGACAACCCCGCTCTGCAGGCGGCCGCGGCGCGCGGCGCGGTGGTGCCGCTGTGGATCGACGAGGGCGACACCGGCGATCCCTGGCGCCCGGGCGCGGCGAGCCGCGTGTGGCTGCACGATGGCCTGGCCGCCTTCGACGCGCTGCTCGTCGCCCGTGGCAGCCGCCTGGTGATCGCGCGCGGGGCGCCGCTCGATGTCCTGCGCGGCATGCTCACGGCCTGCGCTGCGGACGCGGTGTTCTGGAACCGGCGCCACACGCCGGCCGGCATCGCCGGCGACTCGACGCTCAAGGCGGCACTGGCCGAACACTGCGAGGTGCGCAGCTTCGCCGGCAACCTGCTGTTCGAGCCCGGCGCCGTGATGACGGGCGGCGGCACCCCCTACAAGGTCTTCACGCCGTTCTACCGCGCCTGCCTGGCGGCCGGGCCACCGCCGGCGCCGCCGCCGGAGCCGGCCGCGCTCGCGCCGCCAGCGCGGTGGCCATCGTCGCTGCAGCTCGACGACCTCGCCTTGGAGCCGCACATCGACTGGACTGCTGGCATCCGCGCGCGCTGGCAAGCGGGGGAACGCACCGCACAGGCCCGGCTGGCGACGTTCATCGACGACACCGTCATCGACTACCCCGAGCGCCGCGACCAGCCCGCGGCCGGCGCCATCTCCGGGCTGTCGCCGTATTTCTGCCAGGGCGCGCTCGGTGTGCGTGACGCCTGGGCGCAGCTCAGCGCGGCGAGCGCCGCGAGCGGGAACACGCCCTACGAGAGCGCCGCCGCGGCCTGGCTGCGCCAGCTGGTGTGGCGCGAATTCGCCTGGCACCTGCTGTTCCACTTTCCGCACACCACCGACGCACCGTTGCGCGACGAGTTCGCCGACATGGTCTGGGTCGATGACGCCGAGGGCCTGGCGGCGTGGCAGCGCGGGCGGACCGGTTTCCCGCTGGTCGACGCCGGCATGCGCGAGCTGTGGGAGACCGGCTTCATGCACAACCGCGTGCGCATGGTCACGGCCTCGCTGCTGACCAAGCATCTCGGCCAGCACTGGCTGGCCGGCGCGCGCTGGTTCTGGGACACCCTGGTCGATGGCGATCTCGCCAACAACAGCCTGGGCTGGCAGTGGGTGGCCGGCTGCGGCGCGGATGCCGCGCCGTACTTCCGCATCTTCAATCCGTACGCCCAGAGCCGCAAGTTCGACCCCGACGGCGTCTACCTGCGACGCTGGCTACCCGAGCTGGCCGCACTCGACGCGGCGCAGATCCACCAACCGCCGCCCGGGATCGCCGGCTATCCCGCGCCCATCGTCGATCTCGCGCCGGCACGCGAAGCCGCGCTGGCGCGCTACGCGGAGATCCGGCGATGAGGCGTCGGCTGCTGCTCGCGCTGGTCGCCTGGACACTGGCCGTGGCAGCGCCGGCGCCGTCCGCCGACGACGGCAGCGCGCGCCTGCTGGTCGAGCGCGCCGACGGCACCCAGGTGTGGTTCGAGGTCGAACTCGCACGCAGTGCCGAAACGCGGCGGACCGGCCTGATGGAACGCAGTGCACTGCCCGACGGCACCGGCATGTGGTTCGACTTCGGCGCCGAACAGGCCGTGACCATGTGGATGAAGAACACCCTGATCGCGCTCGACATGGTGTTCGTCGACGCCGGCGGGGTGGTGGTCGGGGTCCATCATCGGGCCGTGCCGGGTTCGCTCGATCTCATTCGCGCGCCGCGGCCGGTGCGCTACGTGCTCGAAATCAGCGGCGGCGCGGCGCGGCGCCTGGGCCTGGCCGCCGGTGACCGGGCGTCACTGGTCAGCGCCCCCTGAGCTGCCTGCCTGCAGGGCGTCGTACGCGGCGCCGAAGCCGTCCAGCGACAGGGGCATGTCCAGGGGACGTCGCTCGGCGTCGTGGAAGGTGATGGTGAAGCGCTGCCCTGCGCGCAGGGCAGCGAGGGTCGCGGGGCGCATCTTCATGACGGCCTGGCAGCCATCGGGATCGCAGCGTTCGACCGGGAAGGTCGCCGGCGGGCCCGCGTCGATACGCAAGGTGATGCCGGGCGGCAGGTAGATGCCGAGCGGCAGCTTCAGCAATACGGTCGGCTGGGCGTCGTTCGGGGCCAGGCCGAGGGTGAACTGCAGCACCGGTTGCCCGCCCGTTCTGAGCACCAGGTTCTGCTGCATGATGCATTCGGGCGCCGCGTCGCCATCGGCCTGTTCGCAGCGTACCGTCCAGGCGCCGTAAGCGGCTTCGTCCTCGCCACTGGCGGTGCCCGCCAGCAGCACGATGAAGGCCGTGACGGACAGGCGGAAGCGACGGCTGGGCATGGCGGTTGCGGTAACGCGGTAGGGAAGGGCCACTTTACCTCACGGCACCGGCCGGGCGCATCCGTGCTCAGCGCTCGCGCGGGCTGCGCGCCCGCGCACTGAACCACGCCGGCACGCGCGGCGCCTCGACACGGTCGTAGTCGTCGTAGGGCTTGATGTCGATCACGGGCGTGCCGTCATAGGCGTCGAGGCGTCGGACCGTGAGGCAGTGGTCGCGCACCTCGAGCAGTTCGGTCACGGCGAGGCCGACCGGGTTGGGATGGTTGCGGCCGCGCGCGGCGAGCACCCCCGTCAGGGGCAGCTCGGGATTGCCACGCGGATGGCAGGTGAGTTCGGCCGATGGCGTCGCGCGATCCATCCAGAACAGCACGATCAGGTGCGAGTAGGCCTCGATGCCGCGCAGGGCGGCGGCATAGCGTGGCAGCAGTTCGATGGTCGACACGATGTCGCGCCGGCGCCGCGGAACGTCGGCATCGGCAACCGCGGTATGGACGTGGCCGATGGGGTGCAGGGTGAAGGTGTCGGATTCGGACATCAGGGCATTCTCGAACGGGGCTCGACTATAGGGCAGGGGCGAGTGCCGAGCCAGGGAAGCGCGCCGGAATTGCCTGCGCTGCCCGACCGCGGCATTGCGCCGCCGGCGCGGCTCGACCTCGCCGGGCGTGCGTACTCGTGCAGCACTGTCCCCGCGCAGACGGCCGTGGCCGCCCACCCTGGAACGCGCTAATCTCGCGCGATGATCCCGTCGTCGTTCGACCCCGCGGTGCGGGCCTGGTTCGCGGACACGTTCGGCCAGCCGACCGCGTGCCAGGCACGTGCCTGGGCCGCGCTCGCCCAGGGTGACCACACCCTGGTAGCGGCCCCCACGGGCTCGGGCAAGACCCTCGCCGCCTTCCTCACCGCGTTGAGCGACCTGGCCGCCGAGGCGCGTGACGGCACGCTCGTCAACGAGACCCGCGTGCTCTACGTCTCGCCACTGAAGGCACTCAGCAACGACATCCAGCGCAATCTCGAGCAACCGCTCGCCGGCATCCGCGCCCGCCTCGAGGCCGAGCTCGGCATGGCCCCCGGCATCAGCACGGCGGTGCGTACCGGCGACACGCCGGCGGCCGCGCGCACGCTCATGCGCAAGCGGCCGCCGCACATCCTCGTCACCACCCCGGAGTCCCTCTACATCCTGCTCACCAGCGACTCCGGGCGCGAGATGCTGCGCACGGTGCGCAGCGTCATCGTCGACGAGATCCACGCCGTGGTGGCCAACAAGCGCGGCGCGCACCTCGCCCTCAGCCTGGCCCGTCTCGAACGCCTGACGCCGACCCCGCCGGTACGCATCGGCCTGTCCGCGACCCAGCGCCCGATCGAACGCGTGGCCGAGTTCCTGGTCGGGATCGCCGGACGCCCGTGCACGATCATCGACGAGGGCCACGTGCGGCGTCGCGACCTCGCCATCGAGATGCCGCCGTCGCCGCTGGAGACGGTGCTCTCGGCCGAGGTCGCCGAGGAACTGCGCGCGCGCATGGTCGAGCTCATCACCGCGCATCGCACCACGCTGGTGTTCGTCAACACCCGGCGCATGGCCGAGCGCCTGGCGCGGGCGCTGGCCGAGCAGCTCGGCGACGACCAGGTCTGCTCGCACCACGGCAGCATGTCGCGCGAGCGGCGCTTCGACGCCGAGAAGCGCTTGAAGGCGGGCGAGTTGAAGGTGCTGGTGGCGACCGCCTCGCTCGAACTCGGCATCGACATCGGCGATGTCGACCTGGTCTGCCAGCTCGGCGCCACCCGCACCCTGGCCATGTTCCTGCAGCGGGTGGGGCGCTCCGGCCACGCCGTCGGCGGTACCGCCAAGGGGCGGCTGTTTCCGCAGACCCGCGACGAGCTGGTCGAATGCATCACCCTGCTCGACATGGTCCGCCGCGACGAACTCGACAGCGTCGAGATCCCGCCGGGGCCGCTCGACGTGCTGGCCCAGCAACTGGTCGCCGAGGTGGCCAGCGGCGATTACGAACAGGACGCCCTGTTCGCCCTGGCGCGCGAGGCCTGGCCCTACCGTAACCTGAGTCGCGAGGATTTCCGCGCCGTGGTCGAGATGCTGGCGGCGGGCTACGCGTTCGCCCGCGGCCGCCAGTCCGGTTACCTGCATCTCGACGACGTCAATGGCCGTCTCAGCGCGCGGCGCGGTGCACGCCTGGTCGCGGTGACCTGCGGCGGTGCCATTCCCGACACCGCCGACTACGACGTCATCGCCGAACCGGGCGGCGAGATCGTCGGCTCGGTCAACGAGGACTTCGCCATCGAGAGCCTGCCGGGCAACGTGTTCCAGCTCGGCAACACCTCGTGGCGGGTCCTGCGCGTCGAGGCCAGCGCGCTCCGCGTCGAGGACGCGGCGGGCGAACCGCCCAACATGCCGTTCTGGCTGGGCGAGGCGCCGGCGCGCTCGACGGAGTTCTCGGCCGCGGTGTCGCGGCTGCGCACGCACTTGCGCGAGCTGGCCGAGCGGCCGGGCACGGAGAGCGCCGAGCTGGCCGCCTGGCTGGGCGATATCCCCGGGGTCGGTGCGGTCGCCGCGCGCCAGGCCGCCGAGTACCTGCTGGCCGGTTACCGCGCGCTCGGTGCGATGCCGACCCAGGACACCCTGGTCATGGAGCGCTTCTTCGACGAGTCGGGCGGCATGCAGCTGGTCATCCACTCGCCGTTCGGCAGCCGCCTCAACAAGGCCTGGGGGCTGGCCCTGCGCAAGCGTTTCTGCCGCACCTTCAACTTCGAACTGCAGGCGGCGGCGATCGAGGATGCCATCGTCATCTCGCTCGGTGCGGTGCACAGTTTCGAACTCGACGAGGTGTGGCGCTACCTGACCCGCGACAGCGTGCGCGACGTACTCACCCAGGCCCTGCTCACCGCGCCCCTGTTCACCATCCGCTGGCGCTGGGTGGCGAGCTGCGCGCTGGCCATCCAGCGCTTCCGCGGCGGACGCAAGACGCCGCCGCGCCTGATGCGCATGCAGGCCGAGGACCTCGTCGCGGTGGTCTTCCCCGACCAGCTCGCCTGCGCCGAGAACCTCAGCGGGCGGCGCGACATCCCCGATCATCCCCTGGTGCGCCAGGCCATCGAGGACTGCCTGCACGAAGCGATGGACGTGAGCGCGCTGGAAGCCCTGCTGGGCGAGATCGCGGCGGGGCACAAGACGCTCGTCACACGTGACCTGACCGAACCCTCGCCCTTCGCGCTGGCCGTCCTCAACGCCAATCCCTATGCCTTCCTCGACGACGCCCCCCTGGAGGAGCGCCGCACCCAGGCGGTGAGCGGGCGGCGCTGGCTCGACCCGGCCACCGCCGACGACCTCGGCCGCCTCGATGCCGCTGCCATCGCACGCGTGCGCGAGGAGGTCTGGCCGCGCCCGCGCGATGCCGACGAGATGCATGAGGCCGTGCTGCTGCTGGGCTTCGTGCCCGAGGAGGAAGCCGCGCGCCTGGGCGAGGGCGCCGCCGTGCTGTGCCAGGGCCTGCAGGACGGTGGTCGCCTGGTGCACGTCGCCGCGCCGCTGCCCGGCTGGCTCGCCACCGAGCGCCAGGGCGATTGGCTGGGCCTGCACCCGGACAGCGTGATCGAGCGGCGTGGTGCCGCGCTGGGCTACGACCCCGGCGCGGCGCCCGAGCGCGACGAAGCCCTGGCTGGCCTGGCACGCAGTCGCCTGGAGATGAGTGGTCCGCTCGGCGCCGCCGAGCTCGGCGCCATCTTGGCCGTCAGCACCGCCGCCGCCGTCACCGCGCTGACCGCGCTCGAGCGGCGCGGCATCGCCCTGCGCGGCCGTTTCGACAACGATGCCCCGGATGCCCAGTGGTGCGACCGGCGCCTGCTGGCGCGCATCCACCGCTACACCCTCGGTCGCCTGCGCCAGGAGATCGAACCGGTGCCGGGGGCCGTGTTCATGCGTTTCCTGGCCGACTGGCAGCACCTCACGGTCAATACCCGCCTGCAGGGCAGCGGTGGCCTGCTCGAGGTGCTCGGCCAGCTGTCCGGATTCGAGGCGCCGGCGGCCGCCTGGGAAGGGCAGCTGCTGCCGAACCGCCTGCGTGCCTACCAGCTGAACCTGCTCGATGAACTGGTGCGGGCGGGGCGCGCGGCGTGGCTGCGCCTGACCCCCAAGCGCACCCTGGCCGCACGCCAGTCCGGCACCCTGCGTAACACGCCGCTCGCGCTCATGCCGCGTGCCGATCTGGCACTGTGGCTGGAGTGCGTCGAATTCGAGGACGAAGCCCGCCCCGGTGGCGCCGCGGCAAGCGTGCTCGCCTTCATCGAGCGCGGTGGCGCGGCCTTCTTCGACGACATCGTCGCCGGCTGCGGCCTGTTGCGCACGCAATGCGAGAACGCACTCGACGAGCTCGCCGCCGCCGGCCACGTCACCTGCGACAGTTTCGCCGGCCTGCGCGCGCTGACCCTGCCGGCCGCGCGGCGCCAGGCTTTCGGCCGCCGCACGCGGCGGACGACCTTGCCCGGCATCGACGAGGCAGGGCGCTGGGATCGCCTGCGCCGCGACGCGGCCACCAGCCCCTCCGACACCCGTGCCGAGGCCGTGGCCCGCATCCTCCTGCGTCGCTACGGGGTGGTGTTCCGCGCCCTGCTCGAGCGCGAGACGGCGTTGCCGCCATGGCGCGAACTGCTGTGGGCCCTGCGCCGCCTGGAAGACCGCGGCGAGGTGCGCGGCGGACGGTTCGTCGCCGGGCATTCGGGCGAGCAGTTCGCGCTGCCCGACGCGGTCGGCGCCCTGCGCGAAATCCGGCGTCGCGAAGGGCAGGGACAGATCGTCGCCGTCAGCGCCGCCGACCCGCTCAACCTGGTCGGCGTGGTCCTGCCCGGCGCGCGCATCCCGGCCGTGGAGCAGAACCAGCTCGCCTTCCTCGACGGCGTGCCGGCCGGTTACCGCCTCGGCAGCGAGTTCCAGCTCGCCGAGTCGCTGCCCCATGACCAGGCCCTGCGCGTGCGCACGGCCTTGCTCGGCCAGCCCGCCGAGCGCCTCGCGCCGCCGCGTCGGCGCTGGCGCTGAGCCGCCCTACGGCCGCAGCGATCGCCCCCAACCCCCGGCCGGGAAGACGCCCTTGCGCATCCTGATAGCGCCCGATTCCTTCAAGGAAAGCCTCTCGGCAACGGATGTCGCCGCGGCGCTGGCACGTGGCCTGCAGGACGTTCTCGGCGACGCCGTGACCTGCCTGCAGGTGCCCGTCGCCGATGGCGGCGAAGGCACCCTGGACGCGATCCTCGCGGCGGCGCCGGGCGCGACGCGGACGCGCACCGTACGCGATCCCCTGGGGCGTCCGTGCCAGGCACGCTACGCCTTGCTCGACGACGGCCGCCGCGCCCTGATCGAAATGGCCGCGGCCTCCGGCCTGGCCCTGGTCGAACCGGGGTTGCGCGCACCGCTGGCGGCGAGCAGCTACGGGACCGGTGAATTGATCGGCGAGGCGCTGGCTGCCGGGGCGCGCGAGATCGTCGTCGGTCTCGGTGGTTCGGCCACCAACGACGGCGGCGCCGGCGTGCTGCAGGCGCTCGGCGCGGCGCTGCGCGACGCCGGCGGCGCGCCGCTCACCGTGCCCGTCGGCGGCGGCGATTTGCCGCGCATTGCCACGCTCGACCTGGCACCCCTGCAGGAACGCACCGCGGGCGTCGACTTCGTCGTCGCCTGTGACGTCGACAACCCCCTGTGCGGCCCGCGCGGGGCCAGCGCAGTGTTCGGTCCGCAGAAGGGCGCTACACCGGCGCACGTGGCGCGGCTCGATGCGGCACTGGCGCACTTCGGCCGGCTGCTCGAAGACGCCACCGGGATCGCCATCGGCGAGCGTCCCGGGGCCGGTGCGGCCGGGGGATTGGGGGGGGCGCTGCTCGCCGCCTGCCGCGCCCGGCTCGTGCCCGGCGTCGACCTCGTGCTCGACCTCATCGGGTTCGACGCGCGCCTCGTCGACGTCGACCTCGTCATCACGGGAGAGGGCAGGGTGGATGCCCAGACGGCCGCCGGCAAGGCTCCGCTCGGGGTCGCGCGGCGGGCCGCAGCCCGCGGCATCCCCGTGGTGGCGGTGGGTGGCAGCCTGGCGCCGCGGGCCGAGATCGAACTGGCCACGAGTTTCGATGCCTTTGTCGCGGCGACGACTGCGCCGACGAGCCTGGCGGCAGCACTCAGGGACACCGCGACCAACCTCGAAGGCGCCGGCCGACGGATTGCGCGCTGGCTGCTACTCGCCCGACGCCTGCCCCGAGCACCCTGAACGCGGGCCCTGCCAGCATCGCGAATGGCGGGAATCGCTTGATGTTTGTTCAAATTATTACAGTACGGGATATATTTAGAGGCGATTAGGCTTTATGGCGGTTCTGTCTTCGAACGGCCGTAGAAGAATAATTAAAGCTTTATTGATAGATTCATTTCCCGAATGAGCATTTTATGAATTCATCTGCCTTGGGCCGTACCGTGCGCGCCTGCCGCCGTCAGCAGGGCCTGCGCCAGGACGAGCTGGCCGCGCTGGCCGGCGTCGGCAACCGTTTCGTGTCGGATCTCGAGAATGGCAAGGACACCATCGAGATCGGGCGGGCGCTCCGCGTGCTCGACGTCCTGGGCCTCGAACTCCATCTCGACCCGCGCACCTGGTCTGACATCGAGCAACGCGATGTCGACTGAACTCGAGGTCCGCCTGGGACGGCAGCACTGCGGCCACCTCGTCGAAACCGCGCCGCGGCAATGGTCGTTCATCTATGCCGACGACTACCGTGGCAACCCGGACGCGCTGCCAGTGAGCCTGGCCCTGCCACGCACCCGCGCGGTGCACGGCGGCGCGACAGTCCACGCAGTGTTCAGTGCCCTGCTGCCGGACGGTAGCCTGCGCGAACGGCTGGCGCGCAGCCTGGGCTTTTCTTCCGGTAACGATTTCGCCCTGCTGGGGCGGGTCGGACACGAGTGCCACGGCGCGCTGGCACTGGCCTGGCCGGGTGAGACCCTGCGCCCGATGCCGTCCCCACGGGCGCTCGACCCGGCCGAGTTGCGCAATGCCGTGGCGGCACTGCTGGTCAATCCCCTGCTTGCCGAAGCGGACGGCCTGAGCAAGACGCTGCCGGGCGAGTTCGACAAGTTGCCGGTGCGCGTCGCCGACGGCGAGGTCAGCATCGTGTTCGGCGAGGAATCGACCACGCACGTGATCAAGCCGGCGCGCCCGGGCCTGCGCGAGTCGGTCGCCAACGAAGGCTTCTGCATGGCCCTGGCCGAGGCCTGGGGCCTGCCGGTGGCTGCATCCGAGGTCTTGCAGGGACAGCTCAGCCTGCTCGCAGTGCGGCGGGTCGACCGCACGCCCGATGGCAGCGCCCGCCTGCACATGGAGGACTGCTGCCAGGCGCTGGGGATCGCGCCGGCCTACAAGTACGAGCGCGAGGGCGGCCCGCGGCTGGCGGACATCGCTCGCCTGCTGCGCCGTGCCAGCGTGCAGCCGGCGCTGGACCTGCGTGCCCTGGTCCGTTGGGTAGTTTTCGGTTTCCTGATCGGTGCCGGCGCCGGCCATGCGCGACAGCTCGCGCTGCTCTACGGACCGCGTGGCCCGTCCCTGGCGCCGTTCTTCGGCCTGTGGTCGACCCACGTGTATCCCGAGATGAGCTTTCGCCTCGGCTTCCGGGTCGGCACCGAGGATCGCCCCGACTGGCTCACCGCGGCGCGCTGGCGCGAAGCCGCGGTCGACCTCGGCGTCCGCCCGCGCTACCTGCTCGACGAACTGCGTGCCGCCGCCGCGGCGCTGCCGGGACTGGCCTTGGAAGTAGGCGAGGCGTTCCAGAAACGCTACGGTTACGCCGACATCATCCGGTCCATCCGGCGCCTGATCGAGCAGCGTGCGCGCCAATCCCTGGTCTCGCTCGAGGCCGAGCGCATCAGCGACGAGATCGCCGTTCCCGCCGCGATCGAGGCCGCCGCCACAGGAGCGAATCCAGATGAACAACCGTGATCAGCTGATTGAAATGATGGCCGATTTCAAGCTCGAGCGACGCGAGGTCGCGGACCTCGTGCGGACCGACCGGGCGACGGTCGACCGCTGGCTGCTGTCCGCCGAGAGCGGGCGCCACCTGGAGATGCCCGACATGGCGATCGAACTGCTGCGACTGAAGCTCGCCGCCCGCAAGGACGGCGGCGCCTGAAAGCCGCTCTCAGGAGGCGATGGCCGTGGGTGGGATGAAGGTGCCGGACGACGACAGATCGGTGAGCATCACGGCATCCTGGCCGACCGTCTCCACCAGCAGGTGCTTGCGCGAGATGTTGCGCAGGGCGCTGCTGACCATGACGCTGTTGTCGCGGCTGCGGCCGATGGTGTTGACGCCGCGCTGCAGGGTGTAACGCTGGCCGTCGTCGGCGAGCAGTGCCCAATCCTGATCATGGGCGAGCGAAAAGCTGTGTCGCGCGAGACGGATGACGACTTCGCGTCCCTGTTCCAGGCGCAGCATGACGGCACGGCCGTGCGGCAGGCGGCGCAGCGGTGAGGTGACGGTGGCGCTATCGTCGGCAGCCAGCGGCGGGGTCTCGAATACCGTGGTGCGCGCTTCGCGCGGCTGCTCCTCCGTGCTACGCAGCGCGATGAGTATGCGCAGCGTGTCGCG
Organism: Gammaproteobacteria bacterium; assembly: GCA_024235015.1. Lineage (GTDB taxonomy): Bacteria > Pseudomonadota > Gammaproteobacteria > JACKNG01. Next base: position 254,739 of record JACKNG010000001.1, on the reverse strand, counting down.
GCGTGCGCTGAGGTAGTCGACGTAGCGTTCGAGCGCGACCCGCAGGTAATCCTCGTTGCTCGCCGACGCTTCCAGCAAGCTGCGGAACAGCCGTCGCCAGCCGTGATCCTTCGAGAAAATCACCAGGCCGATCTGACGCAGGGAGGCCGCGATGGAGATGCCATGCAGGGTGTAGTCCTCGACCAGCCCGGTGAGCCGATGCTCGAGGGTGCGCAGGGTGTCGTCCTCGGCGACGAGTTCGGCGGCCGGCCGCTGCATGAGTTCGGCCAGGCGTGCGGCCGGCACGGCGGTGCGCGGGGCAATGGCGAAATCGAAGTCCGCCAGGCAGGAGAACACGTGCGCCCGTTCGTCCATGCACAAGTGCAGGCGCCGCGCGCGGAACAGCCGCTTCAAGGCTCTCGCCGCAGTCTCCGTCCATGGAATTGATCGCATCGAGATATTATTAAATATCATGATGTTACAAATCCAACCTAACAAACTACCTAAAATAATAGGCGAGGACGTGGCCGACCTCAAGAGCGTTAGTGTGACGGAGCGCACCAAATATCCCGAGCGTTGCAGTCGGGATGGGCGAAATGTCGATCAATCGAAAGGATTGAACTCGAGCACGTTGACGATGAAGGGCGTCCACGCCGCCAGCATGGCGATGTAGACCAGCACCTCGACCTTGATCGCGAAGCGCAGGCGGGCGCGCTCCGCGGGCGACGCGTCGGTCATGAAGACGCGCGACATGGTGATGTCGAGCGGGACGGCGAACACCAGCATCATCAGCACGGTCGGGGCGATCACGCTCGGCACGAGGCGCCAATCGTGAGCGTGGGTGGTGCCATCGGCGAACGGCGCCGCGAGCATGACGATACAGGCCGCGCCGAGCAGGAACACCCGCAAGGGGCCGAGGCGGGTGAAGAAACCCGTGCCGTTGGTGTTGTCGTCGCCTGTCGTCATGTCGGGCGCGATCATACACTAGGGCCACACGTCGTTCGTCGCCCGTCACCGTCACGTAGCAATCTCGCCAAGCGCGGCGAGTCGCGGCGGGCGGGTCGCAACGACGCCTGGCGGATTGTTCGAGGCGGGTTCGCGCCGCGTGGGTGCCGGGCGGTGTAAGCATCTGCGCGTGTGGCCCGGCTGTGGACTGCGCTCACCCAGCCGACTGCTCGGCCCTGCGGGCACGGGCGGCCTGCGCCGTGAAGTATCAACCACCCCGGGTCGGCCTCGGAGCCGCCCGGTCTGCACTCGGGATTGCCCACCATGGACCCACGCTATTCCGTTTTCGCCAGCCGCTTCGTCGGCCCGAGCGGTACCCGCCTGCTGATGGACGACCTCGGCGAAGCGCTCGCCGCCGGCGAAGACCTCTGCAACCTCGGTGGCGGCAACCCGGCGCGCATACCCGCCCTGCAGGCACTGTTTCGCGCGCGCCTGCGCGCGACCCTGGACGACGGCACGTTCGATCGTGTCAGCGGTGTCTACGACGGGCCGCAGGGCAACCGCGAATTCCTGCGCGCGGTGCGCGACCTGCTGCGCCGTGAATACGGCTGGCCGGTCGAGGTCGACCACATCGCCGTGACCGCCGGTAGCCAGTCGAGCTTCTTCATCCTGTTCAACCTGTTCACCGGCCACTGCGTGGACGGGCGCCGGCGTTACCTCGACCTGCCGCTGACGCCGGAATACATCGGCTATGCCGACATCGCCATCGAGGCCGACGCACTGCGCGCCCGGCGCCCGCTCATCGAGCACCTGGACGCCCGCCAGTTCAAGTACCGCGTCGATTTCCCGGCCTTCGATCTCGCTGCCGATAGCGGTGCAGTCTGCGTGAGCCGGCCGACCAACCCGACCGGCAACGTGCTCGACGCCGACGAGATGTCGCGCCTGGTCGAGATCACGGCATCAGCCGACGTGCCGCTGATCGTCGACAATGCCTATGGCGTGCCGTTTCCGGGCATCGTGTTCGATGCCGTCGAGCCGGTCTGGGCCGAGCACGTCGTCTACTGCCTGAGCCTGTCGAAACTCGGCCTGCCGGGCCTGCGCACCGGCATCGTCGTCGCTCGCCCCGACATCATCGAGGCCATCCGCAGTTTCAACGCCATCCTCACCCTGGCCACCGGCAGCCTCGGCGCGGTGCTCGCCACCGATCTCGTCGCGAGCGGCGAGGTCCTGCGCGTGGTGACCGAGGTGGTCCGCCCCTACTACCGCCAACGCGTCGCCGATGCCGTGTCGTGGTGCGCGCGCCACTTCGACGGCATCGACTATCACGTGCACAAGCCGGAGGGTGCGATCTTTCTCTGGTTGTGGTTCCCCGATCTGCCGATCACCGCGCAGGAACTCTATGCGCGGCTCAAGGCGCGCGGGGTGCTGGTCATCCCCGGCCATTTCTTCTTCCCCGGGCTGGCCGGGGACTGGCCCCATCGGCACCAGTGCATCCGGGTGTCCTATGCCCAGGACCCGGTGCAGGTCGAACACGGTATCCGCGTCATCGGCGAGGAGGTCCGGCGCGCCTGGCAGGGCTGAGGCCTGGCGCGCGGGTCGACGTGCACGTCTACCATTCCGATCGCTTCGTCCTGCCCCTGCCCACCGGGCACCGCTTCCCGATGGCCAAGTACGCCCGCCTGCGCGAAGGCGTGGCCGCGCTGGCCGCGCCCGAGGTGGAACTGCGCGAAGCGCCCCTGGTCGCCCGCGCCGATCTCGAAGCCGTGCACGATCCGGGTTACGTCGCGCGGGTGTTCGACGGCACCCTGAGCCCGGCCGAGCAGCGCGCCATCGGCCTGCCCTGGTCGCCGGCGCTGGTCGCCCGCAGTCGACGTTCGGTCGGCGCCACGCTGGCCGCGACACGGGCCGCGCTGGGCGACGGCCTCGCGGTCAGCCTGGCCGGCGGCACCCATCACGCCCGGCGCGACCGCGGCGCGGGCTTCTGCGTGTTCAACGATATCGCGGTGGCCGCCCACGCCGTCCTCGCCACCGGCCTGAGCAAGCGCGTTCTCGTCGTCGATTGCGACGTGCACCAGGGCGATGGCACGGCCGAAATGCTGGCCGCCGAGACGCGCGCATTCACCGTGTCCGTGCACGCGGCGCGCAACTACCCCCATGCCAAGGCCTGCAGCGATGTCGACGTCGGCCTGCCGGACGGCTGCGCGGGCCTCGCCTACCACGCGTTGCTGGCCGTGACGCTCGCGCATGCCTTCGCCTGCGCACGCCCGGACCTGGTGTTCTACCAGGCCGGCGCCGACGTCTATGCCGGCGACGCGCTCGGCCGTCTCGCCCTCGACAAGGCCGCAGTCAGGCGACGCGACGAGCAGGTGCTCGACGCCTGCGTTACGGCGGGCGCCGCGGTCGTGGTGCTGATGGGCGGCGGTTATGCCGAGGCCGTGCAAGACATCGTCGACATCCATCTCGGCACGGTGGCTGCGGCAGTGGACAGCGCCCGGCAGCGCGGCGCCGGGCGGGCGCCCGGCCCTGGCGATGGCGCGGCGTGCCGGCATGCGCGCGCCCGCACCGCTCCGACCGACGATTGAAACGGGCGGATGGGCGGCCGCTCAGGGTGCGGGCCTGGCGTGGAGCAGCGCCTCGGCGCGCGCACCGAGGCGCTCGAGCAGGGTCGGGCGGTGCTGGGCACGGACCCGGAACACGCCGCGCTCGGCGGCGGCCTCGAGCAGGATCTCGTCGCTGGTGGCGAGGCGGTCGACCAGGCCGAGCTCGAGCGCCCGGCTGGCGAACCACCATTCACCGGTGGCGACGCGCGCCAGGTCGACGTGCGGACGGCAGCGCTGCACGAAATCCTTGAACAGCACGTGGGCATCGTCGATCTCGGCTTGGAACTTGGCCCGTCCGCTTGCCGTGTTCTCGCCGAACACGGTCAGGGTGCGCTTGAATTCGCCAGCCGTGACGAGCTCGAAATCGATGTCATGCTTGCGCAGCAGGCGATGGAAATTGGGCAGTTGGGCGACCACGCCGATCGAGCCGATGATGGCGAAGGGCGCGGCGATGACCTCGTCGGCGACGCAGGCCATCATGTAACCGCCGCTGGCAGCGATGCGATCGACCACCACGCGCAGGCGCAGGTCGGCCCGGCGGCGCAGGCGGTCGAGCTGGGATGCGGCCAGGCCATAGGCATGCATCGCGCCGCCGCCGCTCTCGAGCACGATCACGACCTCGTCGCCGGCTTCGGCAACGGCCAGGATCGCGGTGATTTCGCGGCGCAGGCCGGCTACCGCCGTCGCCCGCAGGTCGCCGTCGAAATGGCAGACGAAGGTACGCGGACGCCCGTCGTCCCCGGTCCGCGCGGCCTTGCGCGCCTTGCGCACGGCCTTGCTCCGTCGCTTGAATTCGCGCGGTGACATCAGCGCCGCCTCGAGGGCGAGACGGCCGCGTTCGAGGTCGTCGTTGAGGCGCGTGACCGTGACCTCGCCGTCGTCATCGCCCTGCCGGCGCCGCGCGCGGAGCGCCAGCAGCAGGGGCAGGGTGCACAAGGCCACCACCGTCAGCAGCTTGGCCAGGAAGAGCAGGTAATCGAGCGCGAGCGTCATGGTGGCCGGCAACGAATGAAAGCGCCAAACACGATATCATGCGCCGCTTTCGGCGCGGCCCGCCGCGCACCGTCCGCTACAGAGGTAATGTCATGCTGAGTATTTCCGTCGTTGAACTGTTGGTCATGATCGTGGTGCTGCCCTTGCTCGGCGGCGTCATCGGCTACGTCGTCGGCAGCGATCGCGCGAAGGGTGAGGACAACAGCGAGGCGATCGCCGCGCTGGAGGCGGAGTTCGCGGATTACAAGCGCGGGGTCAACGGCCATTTCCAGGAGACGGCCGATCTCATGCACCAGATGACCGAGCAGTACCGCACGCTCTACACCCACATGGCCAAGAGCGCGGTGAGCCTGTGCGACACCCGCGAAGACCTGCCGCAACTGGATGAATTCAAGCGTCCCGGACTGGTGATCGAGGACACTGAGCCGAGCGCCGAAGTGGCTGGCACGGCGGCGGGGGAAGAGCATCGCGAAAGCGCGGCCTGAGCCGCGATGACGGCCCACCGCGACGGCGGCGGGCCGTAGCCGCCGCGGGTCAGTTGGCGCCGCGTTCGCGGCGCGCGCGCAGGTAGCACTCGGTGTGGCAGATCTTCTCCACGATCCGCGCACGGGAGGCGTCGTCCGACGAGGCGAACCACAGGCCGAGTTCGAAACCCCCGTCGACCTCGCGTACGAGTACCACCGTGGCGGTGAAGCGCTGGGTCACGCCGCGCAACGGGATCTCGAGATCGAGACGCGTGCCGGCCGGCACGTACTTCGGTGAATGGAAGCTCAGGCCGACGTCACCCGCCACGGGTGACGATTCCTTGTGACGCCAGGGCAACGCGCTGCGCCGCCGGTACCTGAGCGGAAACTGCGCCGGATGCGGTATGAAATCGTTATGGATGTCATCCAGGCGCTCGGGGTCGGTATAGGCCCCGGGGTTGGGCATCATCGGCGGCGGGCCGCCGGGTCCAGCGGGCAGTTTGTGTTGTTGCATGGACCAGACCTCGCAAATCAGGATAATCGATGATTATTAGGGTGTTGCGAAGTTTATTTATAGCGATACCTTCAATTTAAGTCAATCGGTTTCTCTTTCTATTTCATAAAATTAGCAGACTTTTCTGCGAAACGTTCTCAGAATTGCCGGGCAAGGGAAGGAAAACTCCTGCCTGCTCAGTCTCTTGCCGAGATGTCCAACCATGCCCCCAGAACTTCCAGGGTATGCCCGTCACCATCCTGGACGGCCCGCATCGAGTCGATCACGAGGACCGGGTTGCCGTCGCGGTGACGGATGGCGTACTCCACCACGCCGTGCAGGCGTTCGCCTGCGAGCAACTCGTCGAGCAGTGCCTGGTAGCGCGCACGGTCGCTCGCGTTCATCAGCCCCGGCCAGAAACCGGGCTCGATGACCGCGGTCGTGCGTTCGTAACCGGTCAGGCGCAGGAAGTTCTTGCCGATGTAGCTCGGTCGCAGCTGGGCGCCGTCCCAGCTGAAGCTGTACAGGATCGCCGGGCTGAACTCGACCCAGTACTCGAGCAGCTGGTTGGCCTCGTCCAGGTCCTGGAGCTTTTCGTCGAGCTCGGCGTTGACGCGGGCCAACTGCTCGCGCAGGCGTCGCTCGTTGGCCACGAGCTCGGCATAGGCAGCCGCTTCGCGCACCGCGGTGACGATTTCCGTCGCCGTCCACGGCTTGCGGACGAAGCGGAACACGGCCCCCGCGTTCAAGGCCCGGACCGCGACGTCGAGGTCGTCGACCGCGGTGAGCAGGATGCCGACCGTGTCCGGTTGGCGTGCCTTGATCTCGGCGAGCAGCGCCGTGCCATCCGTGCCGGGCATGGCGTAATCGCTGACGACGACGGCAAACGGTCCCTGCGCCTCCAGCGCTGCCAGCGCAGCGGCGCCGTCGCCGGCCAGGACGCAGTCGAACTGTCCGCCCAGGTGACGCTCGAGCAGGTTGGCGCAATCGGGCTCGTCGTCGACGCACAGGATCTTGGGCAGGGGTTCGCTCATCGTCGCAGGGGGCCTCCCGGACCCGGGTCGGCGTGCGCGGGCACGGTCGTCGTGGCTCCCGTCACTGGCCGAAAACCAGGCGCAGGATCAAGGCGACGATGCACAGGTTGAAGGCGATGCGGATGAAGCGTTCGCCGCGGGTGATCGACAGGTGGGCACCCAGCCAACCACCGGCCGCGTTACCCACGGCGAGGGCGAGACCGGCCCACCACAGGATGCCACTCTCGGCCCAGAAGATGCCGAGCGCGACGACCGAGTACGGAATGACGATGACCATCTTGTGCATGTTCACCCGCACGAGGTCGAGCCCGCCGACGCGGTGCAGGACGAACATGATCAGGAAGCCGATGCCGATGTGGATGATGCCGCCGTAGAAACCGATGACGGCGATGAGCGCATGGGTGAGCAGCGGCCGTCGCAGGGTCGTGCCGGTCACGGCCGCCGCGGCGGCGCGCTTGACCCGGTTCTCCAGTCCCATGGTCAGCATGACCGCGACCATCACGCCGGCGAGCAGGCGATTGAACCACTCGCCGCCGATGTGCGCGCCGGTCCAGGCGCCGAGGATAGCGCCCGGCAGCAGCGCAACGGCCAGCGTCGCCGAGAGGCGCAGGTCGCGCACCCCGCGGCGGAAGAAGGTCGCGCTGGCGGCCAGCGTCTGCGCGATGATCGCGATACGGTTGGTGCCGTTGGCGACCGCCCCGGGCACGCCCATCAGCACCAGGGCGGGCACGGTCAGCATCGAGCCGCCACCGGCGACGACGTTGATGAAACCCGCCGCGACGCCGACGACGACCAGGATGCTGTATTCGGTGATGCCCATGACTGCCCGGCGAGTGTAATGGCGCGAGCCGTTTTCCCCAACACGGCCGCGCGCGGCACGGCTCGACGTGTGCAACGGTGTGGCCGGCGCGCCGGGGCGGCGGACCGGGCCGCGGCAGGTCCGCCGCGGTGTCGTAGTGGCAGCTAGCTGCGCCGGGCAACCGGCGCTGTGGCAATATCCCGTTCCTGCACGCAACGCGCGGCACCCGCAACGTCATGGAGGAACGAGCCATGCTCACCCGTTACCGTTTCAGCGCCGTCATCGTTGCGCTCACCCTGTGCTGGGTGGTGCCGTGCGCCCAGGCCGACTGGACCACGCGGCTCAAGGATCTGCTCGGCAGCGACAGCGCCGCGCCGGCGGTCGACGCCCTGTCGCAGAGCGAGGTCGCCGACGGCCTGCGCGCAGCACTCGGCCAGGGCGTACGCAATGCCGTCGCCGAACTCGGCCGTGAGGACGGTTTCCTGGCCAATGCCGACCTGCGCATCCCGGTGCCGAAGCACCTGCGCACCCTCGAACGCGGCTTGCGCGCGATCGGCAAGGACGACGTCGCCGATGCCTTCGTCACCAGTCTCAACCGCGCTGCCGAACGCGCCGTGCCGGCGACCGGCGAAGTGCTCGCCGATGCCGTCAGCAAGATGAGCATCGAGGACGCCCGCGGCATCCTCAACGGCGGTGACACCGCGGCGACCGACTACCTGCGCAGGACCAGCCACGCTGACCTGCAGGACCGCGTGCGCCCCCTGGTCGACGACGCCGTGCGCCAAGCCGGCGTGACGGCGCGCTACCAGGCCTTGCTCGACCGCGCCGGACCGGCCGCCCAGCTGGTCGACACCGACAAGCTCGATCTCTCGCGCTACGTGACCGATCGCGCCCTCGACGGCCTGTACAGCGCGATCGGCGCCGAGGAACAGCGTATCCGCGCCAACCCGGCTGCACGCACCACGGAATTGTTGCGCAAGGTGTTCGCACGCTGAACGCGGTCCGCGGACGCGCGGCGCAAGTGCCGGCGCCGCGCCTCGGCGGCGTGGTGCAAAACGTCTGCGCCGCGTCTTTCCGGCCCGCCGGCCGCGGGCGCCGCGACGCCCACGCGCCCCGTCACGGCGAGCGTGCCCGGCTGCGGCTGCAGTGCTCGCTCAGGTCGGCATGGGATGCCAGCCGGCGTCCGCCCACAACTGGCCGCTGACCGCCGAGTTGCGGATGAGGAAGACGATGGCGTCGGCGATTTCCTCGGGCCGGATGAGGCGCTTGATCTGGGTTGCCGGCAAGACGTGGTTGTTGATGTAGTCCTCGCCCAGTGCCCGCACCATGGGCGTGTCGGTGAAACCAGGGTGCAGGACGGCGCAGCGCACGCCGTAGAACATCGCTTCCTTCATCAGGGTCGAGGCCGCGCCTTCCAGGCCGACCTTGGTCGCGGCATAGGCGATCTGGCCCTTGTTGCCCTGCGAGGAGACCGAGCCGATGAACACGATCACGCCCTGCGTGCCTTCGTTCGGCTGCCACTGCTTGAGCCCGCGGGTGAAGCGCTCCTCGGCCAGTTGGGCGACCATCTCGAGCGCCCAGTAGACCGGGGCGAGGAGGTTGACTTCGAGCACCTGGCGGAAGTTCTCGATCGGGTAGATGTGCGCCTTGCCCTTGTCCTTGTTGAGCTTGACCGCGAGGGCATCGCGCGTGATGCCGGCTGCCGGCACGCACAGGTTGACCGCCCCGTGCTCGTGGCGCATGGTGCCGAACACCTCGGCCCGGAACGCGCTGTCGGTGGTGTCGCCCTGGAACGCGCGCACCACCGTCCCGCCACGACCGTTGAGTTCGGCGGCGACCTCGTGCACGGCATCGGCGAGGTCGACGAGGGCCAGGGCCGCCACGCCCTGCTTGGCCAGTTCTGCCGCCGCGGCGCGCCCGATGCCACTGGCGGCACCCGTGATGACCCCGACCTTGCCCTTTATTTCCATGCTTAGACTCCGCGTACTGGTGGAACGATGGGGCGATTATATGAGCCTCATGGTGCACTGCAATATGGAAACGCGCCGGGCCTGTTACGAATGATGGAGCGTCGGGTCGACTACCGCACCGCGCCATGCCTGGCCGCTGCCCGGGCCGCCGCCACGGCATTGCTCGACACGCTCGCGGCGCGGTGCGCGACGCTCGAGCTCGAAGCGCTGGAGACGGTCGCCGCGGCGGGCTCGCTGGGGCGGCTGGAAATCGCCACCCGTTCCGACTTCGACGCGGTGTTCGTCGCCCGTGCGGGCGCGGCGCCGGCGCGCGTCGAGCGCGAAATCGCCGCCGTGCTGGACGCGGCCGCGGCCTGCGGCCTGGTTCCGCCCAAGCCCGATGGCATCTTTCGCGACGCGGTCAGCCGCGCAGCCCTGCTCGAGCCGGGCGCGCGTGGTCGCCTCGACGAACCGCCCGCGCTGTTCGGCAAGCGCATGCAATGCCTGCTGGACGCCCGGCCGCTGTACGGCGCGGCGGCGTTCCGCGAGCTGCGCGGGGCGGTGCTGCAGTGGTACGCCGACGGCCGCCCCGGCCTGGCCGACCTGCAGAACGATCTCAAGCGTTACCTGCACAGTTATGCCGCCTGGCAACAGCACAAGCGCTCGCGCAGCGATGACGACAGCTGGGCCTTGCGCCAGGCCAAGCTCGGCACCGTGCGCCTGCTGACCTTCGCCGGCCTGCTGGTACTGCTCGGCGCCGCCAGCTGCCAGGCCGATGCCGAGCGGACGCGCTGGCTGGCATCGCGTCTCGATGCCACGCCCCTGGAACGCCTCGCCCTGGTCATGGGCGGGCGTGATCCGCACGCCTTCCAACGCGTGCTCGCGGACTACGAATTCTGCTTCGCGCGCCTGTCCGACGCGGCGTTCCGGCAACGGCTCATCGACCACGATGACGACATGTCGCAGGCTGGCGCGGCCACCGCAGCGCTCGGCGAGATCGCACCCGCCGCGGAGCGGCTGCTGCACGAACTGACGGCGTTCGTCCTCGCCCAACGCGAACGCTGGGACGCTGGTTTCTTCAGCGGCCTGGTGTTCTGGGGCAGGCCCTATTCGTAATGCACCGCCTGCGCGGGTTCGACACGGGCCGCGCGCCAGGCCGGGTAGAGCGTGGCCAGCACGGCCAGCAGCAGGGCGGCGCCACCGACCTCGAGTACGTCGACCAGGTGCAGATCGGCCGGCAGGTAGTCGATGAAATAGACGTCCGCATTGATGAGATCGACGCCCAGGGTGCGCTCGATGAAGCGCGCTACCGCCTCGCTCTCGCGCGCGCCCCAGGCGCCGAACAAGGCGCCGAGCACGGCGCCGGACAGGCCGATCAGCGCACCCTGCAGCAGGAACAGGCCGAGGATGCTGCGGCGGGTCGCGCCGAGGGTGCGCAGGATGGCGATGTCGCGAACCTTCTCGGTCACCACCATGATCATGTTGGCTGCCACGTTGAACGCGGCGACGGCGATGATCAGCACCAGGATGACGAACATGATGCGCTTCTGCGATTCCAGCGCGATGAAGAAGTTGCGGTGGTACTGCGTCCAGTCGACCACGCCGAGGCGCGGTTCGAGTCCGGCAGCGAGACGGCGGGCGCCGAGCGGCGCGGTGGCCGCGTCGTCGAAGCGCACGCGCAGCCCCGATACCGCGGCATCGAGGTGGAACACGGCGGCCGCATCGTCGAGCGCCATCAGCACCAGCTTGGCGTCGTACTGGTGCATGCCGACGTGGAACAGGCCGGCGACCTCCAGCCGTTCGTAACGCGGCGGGCGCGCACGGCCCTCGGCATCCCAGTTCGGCACCATCATCGTGAGGTGGTCGCCGACGGTCACGCCGAGCTCCGCGGCGAGTTCCTTTCCCATCAGCACGCGCCGGCTGCCGGCGACGAGGCGATCGAGGACCGCGGCGGGAAGATAGCGATCGATGTCGGTGGTCTCGCGTTCGAGCGTCGGATCGATGCCCTCGACGACCACGCCGCGGACTTCGCCACGCCGGCTGAGCATGCCGCTGCCCCGCACGTAGGGGGCGACACCCGCCACGCCGGGGACGGTGAGAGCCTGGCGCCGCAGCGCGGGCCAGTCGTGCAACTGGCCGTTGGCAGGGGCGAGCAGGGCATGTGCGGTCATGCCCAGCACGTGCCGGGTGACTTCGCGCTCGAAACCGTTCATGACCGACAGCACGATGACCAGCGCCGCGACGCCGAGGGCGATGCCGAGCAGGGAGACGAGGGAGACGAAGCCGGTGAAACGATGACGGCGGCGGCTGCGCAGGTAGCGCAGGGCGATGAACAGCGAGGTGGGCTGGAACACGGCAGCCGCTCAGGGGGAAAAAGGGTGGGGGGCGCAGAACGCCCCCCGGGTCGCACTTGGAGAGGAGTGACGGCAGAACCGTTCGGGGAAGTTCTGCGTCGATAATGTAGTAGCAGCTCGCGTGCCAACTTTGAATTCAAATAAAATCATGCAGTTAAGATTTTCACGTTGGCCGCGACTGCACCAAACACGCGCGTTGCCCGCACCGTCGCCGCGAAAAGGACCCGCGCTGGTGCGTGCGTCGCTACCCCGCGCCGTGGCCCCGCCGGGTTCAGGCATCCGGTACGGCGACCCGCTCGAGTTCCTCGAGCGGGACCTGGACGAGCACCGAGCGCTCGGTCGCGCGCAGGTGGACGCGGGCGATGACCCCGGCGGCGCGTGCCTCCAGCCAGCGCGGCAGGCATACGCACCAGCGGTCTCCGGGTAACAGGCCGGGGAAACCGATGTCGAGCATCGGCGTGATGAGATCGTTGCCGCGCGCCCGCGAGAAGAGCAGGAAGTCCTCGTTCATCTCGACACAGATGGTGTGCTGGCCGACATCCTCGGCGCAGGTCGCGCAGCAGCCGTCGCGGAAGAACCCCGTCAACGGATCGAGCGAACAGTTTTCGAGCGGCGTCCCGTAGACGTTGAGTCGCATGCTGGTGCCCGGGTCAGGGATGCCGCCGTGCGGCAGGGATTCAGTCGGCCTGTTGCGGCTCCACGCACAGGCCCCACATGACCTTGTAGCGATTACCCGCGCTGCGTTGTACCGACCACAACGGTTCGTCGGGCGCCCGGCTGAGGCCGTTGCCGCGCCACGATTCGCGCGAGGAGGGGAACATGGCGCGGGTGGCGATGCCCGCGTTGATGAGGCGATCGCGCGTACCGCAATACCAGACGCCGTAGGAATCGCAATAGACTTCGATGCCGTCGCGCATGTCGCCCCCGGTCGGTGAACGTACGCGCAATGTTAGACTCTAAGCTCGGGGCGCGCCAAGCGTTCACGGCCCGGGCCGAGCGGAAATCCCATGCTGAGAATCATCGTCCTGTTGAGCACGCTGATGGCCGGCGGCGTCGCACTCGCCGAAATGCCGCCGCGGGCACCCGACTGGACGCTCGACAGCGTCGACGGAAGCAGCATCGACTTCTACACCGATGCCGCCGGCCACCCGGCGGTGCTGTTGTTCTGGGCCAGCTGGTGCCCCTATTGCCGCGCCCTGTTTCCCCACCTGGTCGCGGTAGAGGCCGATTACGCCACGCGCGGCGTACGCTTCTACGCGCTCAACGTGTGGGAGGACGGCGACCCCGCGGCCTATTTCCGCGAACATGGCTACCACATGACCCTGCTGCCGGCCGCCGATCTCGTCGCCGAGGACTACGGCGTGCACGGCACGCCGGCCGTCGTCGTCACCGACGGCGCGCAACGCATCCACTACGTGCGGCCGCGCGGCGCCGGGCCGGACGCCGTGGAGCAGGCGCTGCGCACCACGCTCGACACCCTGCTCGAAGCCACGCCCTGAACCTCGCTACCACCACCGACAGGAGGCCCGTACGACCATGTTAGGCATGCACAAAGCGCTCGATCTGCCGCGTCCCGACCAGGCCCTGCCCGGGCGGGCCGAGGCCATGCCCGTACCCGAAACCCACGCCGTGCTCGGCTCACGCATGTTGCCGCCCTATCCCGAGGGCTGCGAAATCGCGGTGTTCGGACTGGGCTGCTTCTGGGGCGCCGAACGACGCTTCTGGCAGATGGACGGCGTCTACACCACTGCCGCCGGCTATGCCGGCGGACACACCCCCAACCCGACCTACCGTGAAGTCTGCTCCGGGCAGACCGGCCATACCGAAGTCGTGCAGGTGGTCTTCCAGCCGGCCCAGGTGAGTTACGAACAACTGCTCACCGCGTTCTGGGAAGCGCACGACCCGACCCAGGGCATGCGCCAGGGCAACGACGTCGGCACCCAGTACCGCTCGGCCATCTACTGCACGGGCGCGTCACAGCTGGCCGCTGCCGAAGCGTCGCGCGAGGCCTACCAGCGGGCCCTCGTCGCGGCCGGCTTCCCCGCGATCACGACCGAGATCAGGGCCGCGCCGGCGTTCTATTTCGCCGAGGATTACCACCAGCAGTACCTGGCCAAGAACCCGGGCGGTTACTGCGGCCTGGGTGGCACCGGGGTGCGCTGCAGCGCCTGAGCGGCGGGCGGAAATCGCCGGCGGGCAGCGTTGCGCGTCGCGTAGGTCTCGTTGCGCACGGAACGCACCCGCGGGCTGCCTTCTTCACCTGGCCAGCGACGTGCCGGCAGGCTGGCGCGGGGGCGACGTTCAGCCCGGGGCGCGCAGTGGCAGCGCGCGCTGCCGCTGGCCGGTGAGCGCGGCGAGGGCGTTGGCCACGGCCGGCGCGATCGGCGGCGTACCCGGCTCGCCAACCCCGCCCGGCGGCGCGCCACTGACGACGATGTGGGTCTCGATGGGCGGCGCCTCGCCCAGGGTGAGCATGCGGTAGTCGGGGAAGTTCCACTGCTGCACGCGGCCCGCGGCGATGCGCACGTCGCCGTACAGGGCCGCGGTCAGGCCGAACACGATGCCGCTCTCCATCTGGGCGATGACGATGTCGGGATTGACGACCTGGCCGCAGTCGACCACGCAGGTCACGCGTTGCACGACGATCTCGCCGTTGTCGATCGACACTTCGGCAACCTGGCCGACGATGGAATGGAAGGAGCCGTGCAGGGCCACGCCGCGGGCGGTGCCGGGCGCTGACGGTTCGTTCCAGTCACTCAAGTCGCGCAGCAGTTCCAGCACGTGGCGTTCGCGCGGGCGCGCCGCGAGGTGCTCGAGGCGAAACTCGATCGGATCGCGCGCGGCTGCCCCGGCCAATTCATCCATGAAGCACTCGGTGAAGAAGGCGTTGAAGGAGTGACCGACGCTGCGCCAGAAACCGACCGGCGGCACGATCGGCACGGTGCTGTGCGCGACGCGCCGATGGGGCACGGCGTAGGGCAGGAACATCGCGCCTTCGAGATTGGTCTTGTCCGGCCCGGCCAGCGGCAGGCCGGGGAAGGCGCGGCCGAGTACGGCCTTGCTCACCGAGGGGCAGGCCACGTGGTTGTGCCAGGCGTGGAGGCGCCCGCGCGTGTCGAGGCGCGCGGCGAACCGGGCCAGCGCCGGCGGCCGGTAGGTGTCGTGCTGGAGGTCCTCCTCGCGTGAATAGACCAGTTGCACGGCCTGGTCGGGAATGGCCCGGGCGATCTCGATTGCCCGCAGCATGACGTCGGGCTCGGCGCGCCGTCCGAAGCCGCCACCGAGCAGCGGGGTATGCACGCGGACCTTGGCTTCGTCCAGATCGAGGGCCGTCGCGGCGATGCGGCGCATCAGGTCCGGGGCCTGGTTGCCGAGCCAGATCTCGGCCGCGCCCTCGTGCAGTCGCACCGTGCAGTTCATCGGTTCCATGCAGGCGTGGGCCAGCATCGGCGCACGGTATTCGGCGCGCAGCACGTCGGCGTCGTGCAACTCGCCCAGGGCATCGCCGCGGTCCTCGTAGGCACTGCCGTCGCCGGCGTCGAGGGCCGCGCCGAACGCGGCGAAGATGTCGTCGCTGGACAGCGCGCCGTGTTCGCCGGGATCGAAACTCGGTGGTACCGCCTGCAGGGCCTGTTCGGCGTGCCACCAGGTACGCCCCGCCACCGCCAGCGCATCGGCCATGGGCACGACGGCGATCACCCCGGGCCGCGCTTCCAGCGCGACGCGGTCGTACTGCGCCAGGCTGCCGCCGACCACCGGGGCGGTACGCAGGGAGACGTAGACCGTGCCGGCCTGGCGCACGTCGATGCCGAACACGGCGCTGCCGTCGGTCTTGGCCGCGAGATCCGTGCGCGGCAGGGGGCGGCCGAGCAGACGCCAGGCCGCCGGCGCCCGCAGGGTGATCGCGTCGGGTGGGTCGAGGCGCGCGGCATCGGCCGCGAGTTCGCCGTAGGCCAGGCTGCGGCGCGTGGCCGGATGGACCATGCGCCCGGCATCCGCTTCGATCTCGGCCACCGGCACGCCGAGCCGGGCGGCGGCGGCGCGCGCGAGCATGTCGCGCGCTGCCGCGCCGGCGCTGCGCATCGGCAACCAGGCATCGCGCACGCTGGTGCTGCCGCCGGTGACCTGCACGGCGAGCACGCGCCCGACCCGTTCCAGCGTCCAGCGCATCGCGCCGGCGAGCAGGCCGTGGTCGTGTTCGTCGAGCGGCGCGGCGTCGACCATCACGGTGACGTTGCCGTAGACGCTGGCGATCGGCGCCTGCTCGGCGCGCAGCGACGCCCACGGGGCCGCGAGTTCCTCCGCCACCAGCATGGGCAACGCGGTGTAGACGCCCTGGCCCATCTCGGCGCGCGGCACCGCCACCGTGACGATGCCGTCGGCCGCGATCTTGAGCCAGGCGTTCAAGGCGATTTCGCCGGCCTCGACCGGCAGCAGCGCGGCTTCGCCGAGCAGTTGGCGTGGGCGCATCGCACCCCAGCCGATCAGCAGGCCGCCGCCGAGCGCACTGCCGGCGAGCAGGAAGTGGCGCCGGTTGAGGCTCACGCCGCGCCGCCGAGGGTGGCGGCAGCGGCGTGAATGGCGCGCCGGATGCGCTGGTAGGTGCCGCAGCGACAGATGTTGGTGAGGGTGCGATCGATCTCGGCATCGCTCGGCCGCGGTTGCGTCGCGAGCAGCGCCGCGGCGGACATCAGCATGCCCGACTGGCAGTAACCGCATTGCGGGACCTGGTGGCTCAGCCAGGCGGCGCGCAGGGCGGTGCCGACGGCATCGTCGAGGCCCTCGATGGTGGTGATGGTCTTGTCGGCGACGGCCGCCACCGGCAGCGTGCAGGTGCGCATGGCGCGGCCGTCGACGTGCACGGTGCAGGCGCCGCAGGCGGCCACGCCGCAACCGAACTTGGTGCCGGTGAGACCGAGCACGTCGCGCAGGATCCACAGCAGCGGCACCTCGGGCTCGCTCTCCACGAGGTACTCGCGGCCGTTGATGGCGAGCGTGAACGTCATGGGGCCACGCTAGCGTCGCGGCGGGGGCTTGTCCAGAATGGTGGCCGCTGGTCGCCGCGGCCGCCGGCGCCTTACCCCACGGAGTCAGACCGCATGTCCGATGCCCTCGAAATCCGCTTCGAATCCGTCGCCGGCGCGCGCCTCGCCGACGTCGGCCTGCGCGGCGCCAAGGCCCTCAACCTGGTCGACGAGCACATCCTGCGCGACGCCGCCGCGGCCTTCGCCAGCCTGGCGGCGACGCCGGACCTGCGGTGCGTGCTGCTGCACGGCCAGGACCAGCGCGCCTTCGTCGGCGGTGCCAACCTCGCCGCCCTGCACGCGCTGGACGCGGGCAAGGCCGAGTCGTTCATCCGTGCGGTCCACGAATTCTGCGCGGCGCTGCGCCAGGCGCCGGTGCCGGTGATCGCGGTCATGCAGGGCTTCTGTCTCGGCGCCGGGCTCGAGATCGCGGCCGCCTGCGACATTCGCATCGGCGACCACTCGGTCCGTTGCGGCATGCCCGAGGTCCGCGTCGGCGTGCCGTCGGTGGTCGAGGCGGCGCTGTTGCCCGGCCTGATCGGCTGGGGCAAGGCGCGTGAACTCATGCTGCGCGGGCACATCATCGACGCCGGCGAGTCGCGCGCCGTCGGCCTGCTCCAGCACCTCGTCGACACGGGCGAACTCAGCGCGCTCGCCCACGCCATCGCCGCCGACATCGCCGCCGGTACGCCGGGTGCGATCGCGGCCCAGAAGGCGCTGTTCCTGTCGTGGGAGGACCTGCCCGTCTCGCTCGGCATCGAACGCGGCGTCGACGCCTTCGTGCGCGCCTACGAGGCCGGCGACGAGCCGCAGCGCGCCATCGCGGCGTTCTTCGCCGGGCGCGGCAAACCGCTGCCCTGAGCGCGGCCAGCCGCGACGGCAAGGACCGCGCGGGGGCGACGCGCCAGGACTACCGGGCCGGCGCTCGCTGCCACGGCGCGCCGGCGGGCGCGTTGCGCGACGCCGTCAGGCGACGCCGGCGAGATGGGCGAGGTGCAGCGACACGCACTCGCCGAGCCGATCGAGGTTGTAACCGCCTTCCAGCACCGAGAGCAGGCGTCCCTCGCAGTGCAGGTCGGCCGTCTCCAGCACCCGCTCGCTCATCCAGCCGTACATCTCGGTCGACAACTGGATGTCGGCCAGGGGGTCGTCGCGGTGGCCGTCGAAGCCCGCCGACACGATCAGGCACTCGGGTTTGAACAGGTCCAGGGTCGGCAGCACCTGCTCCTGGAATGCGCGCTCGTAGGCGCTGTCGGTGGCGCCGGCCGGCATCGGGCAGTTGAGCACCGACCCCGCGCCGCGCCCGATGCCGGTCTCGGAGTAGGCGCCGGTACCCGGGTAGTAGGGATACTGGTGCAGGCTCACGTAGAGCACGCTGGGATCTTCCTCGAAACAGTGCTGGGTACCGTTGCCGTGGTGCACGTCCCAGTCGAGGATGGCGATCTTGTCGAGGCCGTGCACGCGCTGCAGGTAGCGCGCGAGGATGGCGACGTTGTTGAACAGGCAGAAGCCCATCGCAGCGGCGCGCTCGGCATGGTGCCCGGGCGGGCGCACCAGGGCGAAGCCGTTGTCGATTTCGCCGGCGACCAGGGCGTCGGCGAGGACCAGCGGGGCGCCGGCGGCGAGCAGGGCGACGTCGCAGGAGGCGGCCGAGATGGTCACGTCGGTGGTGTCGATGAACGGCGCGCCGGCGGCGCACTCGCGCTGCGCACGGCGGATGTAATCGAGGCGATGACAGCGTTCGACGTCGGTGATGTCGGCGGCGCGGGTCGCCAGGCGGTGCAACTGCTGCTGCCACGGCGCCTGCTCGATGGCCGCGAGGGCGGCATCCATGCGCGCCGGCTGCTCCGGGTGATAGGGACCGGTGTCGTGGTCGCGGAAACGGGAATCGTAGACGAGGCCGGTGTGCATGGGCGTCCGCAGGGCATGGAGGGAAGCTGTGCCGAGCGGGCATCCTAGCGCAGGGCCACGGCGCCGTTAAGATGCGGCCATGGACTGGTTCCTGCTGACCCTGCTGAGCGCCTTCGCCTTTGCCAGCGCAGATGCCGCGACCAAGAAGTTCTTCGCCGATGCCGGGGTGTGGGACAGCGTCGTCGTGCGTTTCGTGTTGAGCGGCATGGCCTTGCTGCCGTGGCTCGCGCTCACCTACGAAGCGCCGACCTCGTGGCATTTCTGGCCGTGGCTGGGGACCCTGATCCCGCTCGACATCGCCGCGATCTACCTCTACGTGCGCGCCATCACGGCCGCGCCGTTCAGTCACACTTTGCCGTATCTCGCTTTCACCCCGGTACTGACGGCAGCCTCCGGCTGGTTGCTGCTGGGCGAGGCCATCCCCGCGCACGGCCTGGCCGGCATCGTGCTCGTCAGCCTGGGCGCCTACCTGCTCAACCTCGACGGCGCGACCTGGCGCGCGGACAAGCTGGCCCCGTTCCGCTTCATCCTGCGCGAACAGGGGCCGCGGCTGATGCTCGGCGTCGCGGTTATCTTCAGCATCACCGCCACCCTCGGCAAGGGCGCCATGCAGTACATGCCGGCGCCGCTGTTCGGCCCGTTCTACAGCGCCGTGCTGGCCGCCGCGACGGCGCTCGTGGTCTTCGCGCGCCAGCGGCGCGTGTTCACCATCGTGCATCGACGGCCGCTCGGCGCGGCCCTGGTCAGCGGTGCCATGGCGATCATGGTGCTGGCGCATTTCATCGCCATCGAACGGGTCGAGGTCGCTTACATGATCGCGGTCAAGCGCACCAGCATGCTGTTCGGCCTCGTCTACGGCGCGCTGCTGTTCGGCGAAACGCAGCTCGGACGCAACCTCGCCGCCGGCGTCATCATGGTGGGTGGCGTGATCCTGCTTACGGCCTGGCAATGACCGCGACGATGGACACCCTGCCGGACTTCGTCGGTCCTGGTCTGCGCGTACTCGCCGTCGGCATCAACCCGTCGCTGCACGCGGTGCGTGCGGGCTATCCCTTCGCCTTTCCGCGCAACCGCTTCTGGCCGGCCCTCAACGCGTCGCGCCTGGTCGACGAAGCGCTCGTTCCCGGGGTCGCCGCGATGGCCGTGCTGCTCGAGCGCTACGGCATCGGCTTCACCGACGTGGTCAAGCGTCCCACCCCGGGCATGCGCCAGCTGCGCGCGGCCGATTTCGAACAGTGGGCGCCGGTGCTCGCCGCTACCGTCACCCGCCACCGCCCGGCGTGGTTGTGGTTCCACGGCATGGTCGCGCTGCGCGGCTTTTGCCGCCACGCCGGCGCCGGCGAGGTGCCGGGCGAGTGGGGTGCACAGCCGTTCGTACTGTTCGGCGCGCGCTGTTACGTGACGCCCAACCCGAGTCCGGCCAACGCGCGTTACTCGCTCGCCGACATCACGCGGCATTACGACGCGCTGGCGGATTGCCTGGCGGCATGAAGCCGGCCGCGCCCGGGGAAGCAGGGGCGCGAGGCCGCCCGCGCGGTACGCGGGGCGAAGTGGGGCCGCGCGGATCGCGCTTCAGTGCAATTGTGCGCCGGCTGCCGGCGGCGACGGCGGGGTCTTGCCGAGTTCGATGGGCGCATCCGGCGCCACGCCGTCGGCCAGGCGCTGGTCGTCGCGTGCCACTGCAGTCATCCAGTCGCGCAGGATGAGCCCGGCCTCGTCGAGGACCACGTCGAGCGCTTCGTCGGCGGGCGGGTCCTCGGCCACGGCCAGCTCGTCATCCGCCTCGCTCGCGGTGTCGTCGTCTTCGCTCAGCGGGTCCAGACCGTGGGCGACGCGGATGGCGTTGGCGCGCTCGCGCTGCTCTTCGCGCGCCTTGTCGTGTTCGGCGCGGCGCACGCTCTCGACCAGCGACACGGTGGTCTTGTCACGCGCTTCCTTGATCGCCTTCTCGGTGTCGAGCAGGGCGCGGAAGGCCGGGTCGGTGAGAACACGCTTCTCGTGCTCGCTGCGTACCACTGGCAGGGCCGCGGCATCGAACGCGACCTCGCGGTAACGCGCCGGGTCGATGGCGGCCCAGGGCAGGGCGTTGTCCAGCGAGCGCTCGCCGTAATCCTCCTGGCTGATCACCGTCGGCAGCACGATGTCCGGCAGTACGCCGCGATGCTGGGTCGAACCGCCGTTGACGCGGAAGAACTGCGCGATGGTCGCCTTGAGCTGGCCGAGTTTGCCGCCCATGCTCTGGTCGAAGCGGTTGAGATCGACCAGGTTCTGCACGGTGCCCTTGCCGAAGGTCGGCTCGCCGACGATGAGCCCGCGGTGGTAGTCCTGGATGGCGCCGGCGACGATCTCCGAGGCCGAGGCGCTGTTGCGGTCGACCAGCACCATCAGCGGGCCGGCGTAGGCGACGCCGTCGTCGGTATCGCGCTCGATCTGCACGCGGCCCTGCGAATCGCGCACCTGGACCACCGGGCCGTGGTCGATGAACAGGCCGGTCAGCTCGGTGGCCTCGTTGAGCGAACCGCCGCCGTTCGAGCGCAGGTCGAGGATCAGGCCGCTGACGCCCTGGGCGACGAGATCCTTGATGATGGCGCGGACGTCGCGGGTGGTGCTGCGGTAGTCGGGATCGCCGGCGCTGCGCGCCTCGAAATCCATGTAGAAGGTCGGCACGTCGATGACGCCGACCTTGAGCCCGCCGGCGACCTCGTGGACCGAGCCCTTGGCGGCCTGCTCCTCGAGCTTGATGGTGTCACGGACGATCGACACGACCTGGGTCGGGCCGTCGACGGCCGTGCCCTTGGGCAGGACCTCGAGGCGCACGGTCGAACCCTTGGGGCCGCGGATCAGGTCGACGACGTCGTCGAGACGCCAGCCGACCACGTCGACGACCGGGCCGTCGGCGTCCTGGCCGATGCCGACGATGCGATCGTCGGCGTGCAGCTTGCCGCTGAGTTCGGCCGGCCCCCCGGTGACCACCTCGCGTACCAGGGTCATTTCGTTCTCGTTCTGCAGCACTGCACCGATGCCTTCGAGTGACAGGCTCATGCGAATCTTGAAGTTCTCCGAGGTGCGCGGCGAGAAATAGGCCGTGTGCGGATCGATGGCCGTGGTGAACGCGTTGATCAGGGTCTGGAAGACGTCGTCGCTGGTCAGCTGCGCGGTGCGCCGGAACAGCCCGGTATAGCGGTCGCGCAGGGTCTTGTTGATGTCCTCGTCGTCCTTGCCGGCGAGACGCAGCGAGAGGATGTCGTTCTTGACCCGCTTGCGCCAAAGTTCGTCGAGCTCGGCGGTGCTGGTCGCCCACGGCGCGTCCTCGCGATCGAAATCGATGCTCTCGTCGACGGTGAAATCCATCGGCTCGTCGAGTTCGGCGACGGCATACTCGACGCGTTCGCGCAGGCGCTCGCGGAAGCGGACGAACATGTCGAACAGCGGGTCGAGGCTCGAGCTGCGCAGGTAGTCGTCGATGCGCGTGGCGTGCTTGTCGAACTCGGCGATGTCACTGGCCAGCAGGTAGCTGCGGGTCGGGTCGAGGGCGTCGATGTAGCGTTCGAGGATGACGCGCGACAGGGCATCGTCCAGCATTACCTTGCGATAGTGGTAATTGGCGATGACGTGGGTGATCAGGCGGGTCGCGCGACGATGCTCGGGCAACGGGTGGAGGTCTTCCAGCGCGACCACGGGCGCGTTGGCCTGTGCGCCGAGCGCCACCAGCAGCAACAACAGCGCGAACAGCGCTCGGAACGAAGATCGAATCGGCGGTCGAATGGTCATGACGTCTCCGGCATCGCAAACGGCGCCAACGACCGCCGTTGCGGGCCGGACAGTGTAGCGCATTTGCTTGGAGGCCGGCCGTGGCGGAGGGTTCCCGGGCATAATGCAGCGCCCAGCAGGCGCCCCGTCGCGACGACTCCACAGATATGCCCGATTCCAGTCCCGAGAACCACCTCCTGATCACCGACGCCGCCGAGCTCGCCAGCTGGTGTGCGGCGGCGCCGCCGGCCGCGACGGTCGCGTTCGACACCGAGTTCGAACGCCAGCGCACCTACTACGCGGAGCTGTGCCTGGCGCAGGCTGCGGTCGACGGGCGCGTGGCCTGCATCGACCCCCTCGGCATGGCGGACCTGGCGCCGCTCGGGGGGCTGTTGGGGGATTCGCGGCGACGCCTCGTCATGCATGCCGCGCGCCAGGACCTCGAGGTGCTGTACCAGGCCGGGGTGCCGTGCACGGCGACACTCGCCGACACCCAGGTGGCTGCAGCACTGGCCGGCTTCCACGAGCAGATCGGTTACGCCGACCTCGTCCTGCAACTGCTCGGCTACGAACTCGACAAGAGCCAGACGCGTACGGACTGGCGCCGCCGGCCGCTCAGCGCGCGCCAACTGGCCTACGCCGCCGACGACGTCCGTCACCTCGAGGCGGTCGAAGCAAACCTGCGCGAACGGCTGGCCGGGCTCGGGCGTCTGCACTGGTACGCCGAGGACTGCGCGGCGCTGGCCGACCCGGCCCTCTATGCGCCGCCGGTCGAGCTGGCCTGGGAACGGGTCAAGGGCCTGGCCGGCCTGGCGCCGCCGGCCCGGGCTGGCGCCGTCGCCCTCGCGACCTGGCGCGAAACCCGTGCGCAGAGTCGCAACCTGCCGCGCAACTGGGTCCTGAAGGACGCCGAATTGCTCGCCATCGCGGCCGCCGCACCGGCCACCCCCGGCCAGCTCGCCGCGGCCCTGCCCGACAACCCGGCCTTCGTGCGGCGCCACGGCGACGAAGCCCTGGCCATCGTGCGCGAAGCCGACCCGGCCCTGGCCGCGCAGGTCGACGTGCGCCCGCCGCCCGATGCCGCCGCGCGCCAGCGCATCAAGGCCTGTGCCGCGGCCGTGCGCGAGCGCGCCGAAGGGCTCGCTATCGCGCCGGCCGTTCTGCTGACACGGCGCGAGGTGGAGCAGATCGTCGCCGGCCAGGTGCCCGAGCGGGTCGCAGAAGGCTGGCGTGGCGAGGTGCTCGCCGACCTGGTCGACGCCTACCGGGGGACGGCCACGTCGTGAGGGTGGCGCCGGTCGCGCTGTTGCTCTTCGGCGTGACCGCGCCGGTGACGGCGCAGACCGCGGCCGCTGGCGAGCCGGCCTTGTTGCCGGCGTGGCTGGCACGGCTCACTGCCACCATCGCCTTCAGCGCCGAGCGCATCGAGTGGGCGGGCGGCGACGCCACGAACGTCCACGCGGCGCTGCACGTCGACACCAAGGGTGCCGAGCTCACCGCCAGCAGTGCCGCTTTCGCCGGCGGACGGGCCGAGCTCTCCGTACACCACCAGCCCGATGGCGACACCACCGTGGCCGCGGATCTCGGCGCGGTCGACCTCGGCGCGAGCGGGTTGTTCACCGGGTACGTGCGCGCCCTGCCGATCGACGTCCGGCTCCGCCTGCGCGGACACGGCGCCACGCGCGGCGCCCTGCTGGCCAGCGCCAACGGCCGCATCGACGTGCGCGATCACGGCGAGGGCACCATCGAGCGCGGTATCGAGCGCGCCGGCGGCAGCGTGTTCGGTGCCCTGTTCGACGCCTTCAGCCCGTTTCACGGCGATGGCGACACCAGCCGCGTGGCCTGCCTGCGTGCGCGGGCCGACGTCGTCGACGGGCGTGCCGCGGCGCCCCTGCTGGTGCAACTGTGGACGCGGCGCATGCGCCTCGCCGGCGGCGGCAGCATCGATTTCGTCGCCGGCACGCTCGATCTGCATCTCACCCCCACGGCGCGCCAGGGCATACGCATCGGCGGCTTGAACGCCGTGCACGACATCACCGTCAGCGGGCTTTTCACCGCGCCGGCGGTCGAGGTCGACAGCGGGCGCCTGTTGCAGCGGGCGGCCCGCCTCGGCACGGCCGTCGCGACCATCGGCGGGGCCGCGGTCATCGAGACCCTGGCGGCGCGCCGCGAAGAAGTGGACCGGCCCTGCGCGGCCCTGGCCGCCCGTCAGGCCGACTGGCCGTGAGCGCCGGCGGCGCGCCGCGGCTGTCTAGGAAACCAACGCCGTCGCAAAAGCGTCCCACGAGGGCGTCAGGCAAGCCGTGCGGGTGCAGTTCGAGCGGGCGCATGACTGGTCACCCGTGACTGCGCCACGCGGCCAGGTCCCTCGGGGCCGTCGCAGCGGGGGGGCTGGCAACCCCCGCTTACATGTAGTTGTGGAATTCTTTTTCGAAGTTGGCGTGGTAGAGCTGGATGACGTTCAGGTCGAAGCTCGGCAGGATGTCGGTCTTGGCCTCGCGTTCGAGCAGGAAGCGGAACGCGGCATCGATGCAGGCGACGGGCGTGATGCGTCCGCCGGTCAGCCGCTGGTAGGTTTCGTCCGAGAGGGTGACGCGGTGCTGAGTCTTGCCCGCGGAGTCGGAGACCACCACGTTGAACACCGCGTGGCCCGCTTCGCGGCCCTTGTCCTCGATCTCGATCATCGTTCTTCTGAGCCTGGCTTGAGCGCTGGTTCTGCAGTTTAGTCGGCAGCGGGAGTGGCCGGCAACGCACCGGCGACGCAGCGCGCATACCCGCGGCCGTCGGCGGCCCGGCCGCCCACGGCCGCGGCGGTGCTTCAGCCGCCGATGTCCAGCAACTCGATTTCGAAGATCAGGGTCTCGTTGGGACCGATGGCCGAACCGGCGCCGTTGAGGCCGTACGCCAGGTCGGGCGGGATGGTCACCAGCCAGCGCGACCCCTTGCGCATCAGCGGCAAGACCTCGCGCCAGCCCTCGATGACACCGTCGAGACCGAACGTGGCCGGCTCGCCGCGACGCTTGGAACTGTCGAACTCGCGGCCGTCGACCAGGGTGCCGGTGTAGTGCACGGTGACGGTGTCGGTCGGCTTGGGGTGGTCGCCGTCGCCCTTGCGCAGGATCTCGTACTGGATGCCGTTGGGCAGGGTTGTGACGCCTTCCTTGGTCTTGTTCTCGGCCATGTAGGCCTGGCCGCGCTTGAGGTTCTCGCCGGCCATGGCGCGCTTGCGCTCACCGGCGCGCTGGGCTTCGGCACGCAGGGCGTCGCTCATGGCGTCGGCCGACAGGCGCGGTTCGGCACCCTCGAGCGCGTCGCGGATGGCCATGTAGGCGGCGTCGGCATCCAGCGGCACGCCCTGGCGCATCAGGCTCTGGGCGAAGTTGATGCCGATGGCATAGCTGTACTTCTCGGCGTCGGTCTCCAGCGAGGTGCCGACGGCGGCGGCCTGGCCGGCCACGGCGAAGGTTGCGAGCAGGCAGAACAGGTGACGGAGCTTCATGGTTTTCCTTTACTGGGTCGGAGCGGGGCAGAGACCCCGCGGCGGCGGCAATGTTCCCACAAGCATCGCCCTGCGTGCACGCGACGCGCGGGTCAAGGCAGGGCCCCGAGCCGGCGCAGGCGCGCGGCGATCCGGTCGGCGAGTTCGCGGTACCCCGCCGCGTTGGGGTGGACCGGGTCGGCCTTGAGCGCAGCCTGGCCGAGGATGTCGGCCAGGGCCTCGTCGAGCAGCGGGGCGCCGGTATGCGCCGCGACCTCGTGGTAGAACCCGGCCGTGCTGAGCAGCAGTCCCGGGGCCGGTACGCCGAGCAGCAGCACCCGTGCGCCGTGTTGGCGGGCGAGGGCGATCATCGCTTCCAGGTTGGCCGCGGCGGCCTCGCGGTTCAGCTTGCGCAGCATGTCGTTGCCGCCGTGGCAGAGGATGACCAGCGCCGGCCGCACGCGCTCGAGCACGCCGCCGAGGCGGGCCAGGCCGGCGGCGCTGACCTCGCCGGGCACGCCGGCGTTGACCACCCGGTGGCCGCTGATCGCGGCCAGCACCGCCGGGTAGCTGGCGTCCGCCGCGGCGCCGGTACCGTGGGTCAGGCTGTCGCCGTAGGCGAGGATGACGGCGTCGGCGGCCAGTGGCGGCCACGCCGGCTCGTCGTCGCTGCAGGCGGCGAGTGCGAGCAGGCCCCACGCCACCAGCACAACTCGCAGCAGCGGGGTGCTCACGGCAGGCGCACTGGCGGGTAGTACAGGCCGAGCGGCTCGCGCCGCCACACCGCGCCCTTGCGCGCGCGCTCGGCGCGGTCGGTGAAGCGGTAATCGTAGAGGCGGGCACGTACGAAACGCGGTCGCCTGGCGCCGAACGGCGCTTCCCGGAGCAGGGCGAGCACGCTCGGCTCGGCCGCCAGCAGGCGCACCAGGAAGTTGCCGAACCAGGGCGTGTGGCCGGCGTCGCCGAGCGCGGCGAACCACATCTGCCAGTCGAGGCGCGGCTGGTGGGGAATGTTCCAGCGCGGCGCGCGGGTCGGGTCGCCGGGCTTGTAGCGGAAGCGGTAGGGCCGCCACGTGCGGCCGTCCTGCGAAGCCTCGACGACGATCTCGGGGCGGGTGGTCGTCATCACCGCGAACACGCCGTAGGCGTTGACGATGCGCCAGGGCTCGAACGGCTCTGCCGCCGCGGCCAGCGCGCGGGTGAGGGCGGTCGTGCCGAAGGGCCGGGCGAGGTGGAGGAGGTTCAGGGCCAGCATCACGGCGAGCCCGGCGCCGAGCAGTGCCCGCGCCAGCGTCCCGCGCCGCGTCGCCGCGGCCGGCGCACGGCCGAACTGGGCGTCGTCGAACAGGAACACCAGCAGGGCCAGGGTCAACAGGTTGAAGAAGTTGTAGTTTCCGGTCAGCAGAATGCCGAGCTCGAGCAGCGCGATGCCGGCGGCGGCGAGCATGCGTGGCCGGCGCGGCGCGAAGATCAGCCACGGCAGCACCAACTCGACGACGAAGGTACCGGCCACGCACAGGTGATCGAACCAACGCGGTAACTGGTGCATGTACCAGGCCAGCGGGGTCGGCAGCGGCTGGGTCTCGTAGTGGAAATCGAGGGCAGCGAGGTGCTGCCAGGTGGGATCGCCGCTC
Source organism: Gammaproteobacteria bacterium (assembly GCA_024235015.1). Classification (GTDB taxonomy): domain Bacteria; phylum Pseudomonadota; class Gammaproteobacteria; genus JACKNG01. Next base: position 227,332 of record JACKNG010000001.1, on the reverse strand, counting down.
AGCAGCTTGACGCAGCCGGCCAGGAACATGAAACGGAACAGCAGCAGGCGGAACAGGCGCGGAATCCACGGCGAGCCGATGCGCAGGAACAGGGCGAGGAAGCCGGCTTCGAGCAGCAGCAGGTCCCACTGGAAGGCGAGGAAGTCCTGGCCGACGCTGAACAGCGACAGGTAGAGCAGGTAGCACGCGGCGAGCGCGGGCAGGACCCGGTAGCCGCAGGCGGCCGCGACGGCCGCCAGGCCACCGGCCATGCAGGCGCCGAGCAGGGCGCCATCGGAGACACCCAGCCAGAACAGGCTGGGGAAGCGCAGCCAGGCGCCCGGGCCGAAGGCCGCCCTGGCCGCGGCGAGGAATTCGCCGGCCGGCAGGATGCCGTGCGCGCCCAGCAGGCCCACGACCTGGCTGCCGAGGGAGGCGAACGCGGCGAGGTAGACGAGCGCGACCAGGCGCAGGAACAGCGCACTCGCGACGGCGTAGGTGGCGGGATGGCGCTCGTCCCCCCACAGCAGGCGCATCGCCGCAAAGGCCGCGCCGCGCCGGCGGGCAACGCCACGGTAGGCGCCCTCGCTGGCCCGTGCGAACAGCCCTGAGCGGAGGTACAGCCACCACCACAGCGGCGCGCCGGTGAGGGCGAGTACGCGGAACGCCGCGGCGGCGCCGCGCGTGTGGCGGCCGTCGGGCTCGAAGAGGTGGATGGCGGCGACGAAATCCGCCGGCGCGACGGTGGGGTGGTCGGCCGCCGCGACCTGCAGGGGACGATAGGCGATGTGCGTGCCGCCGCGACGCGCCCAGTAGCGCACCCAGGCCGCACAGAACGTACAGTCGCCGTCGTAGACGAGTTCCGGCGCGGCACTCATGCCGGCCCGTCCTCGGCCCGGGCCTGCAACCGGTTGACGCCGAGATTGAGCGCGAGGGCGGCGACGAAGCCGGGCAGCAGTTCGTAGACGCCGAAGCCGTCGCCCGGCAACAACGGCCAGGCCGAGACGACGACCGCGCCGCCGAGCAAGCCGGCGACGGCGCCGCGTCCGCTCGCACGGCGGGCGTACAGCGCGATCAGCAGGACCGGCCCCAGCGTCGCGCCGAAACCGGCCCAGGCCCGCGCGACCAGGGCGAACACGCCGGACTCCGGGTCGAGGGCGAGCGCGCAGGCCGCGACCGCGACCACCGCCACCGCGATGCGCCCGTTGCGCAGCCGCCGTGCCGCGCTGCCCTGCCCGGCCCGTGGCAGCAGGTCTTCGGCCAGCGCGGCGGCCGTGACCAGGAGCTGGGAGTCGGCCGTGCTCATGACGGCAGCCAGGATGGCGGCCAGGCAGAAGCCTGCCAACCAGGGCGGGAAGCGATCGGCGACGGCGAGCATGAAAACCCGTTCGGGATCGTCGCCGGCACCGACCAGGCCGGCGCCGGCGCTGCCGATGACGACGGCGGTAACCAGGCCGAGACCGGTCCAACTCACCGCGATGTGCCGCGCGCGGGCGGCGCGCGCCGGCGCCGCCAGCGCCATGAAGCGCGCCAGGATGTGCGGCTGGCCGAAATAGCCGAGGCCCCAGGCCAGGGCCGACACCACCGCCGCCGGGCCGGGCGCGGACGTGACCGTGGCCGTCGGCGCCGCGGGCGGCGGGGCGGCCACCAGCAGGCCGCTGACCAGCAGCAGGGCGGCACTCATCAGGAGGGCCTGGAAGGCGTCTGTCCAGGTCACGGCGAGAAAACCGCCGCACAGGGTGTAGGCGAGGATGAGCAGTGCGCCCAGCACCACCGCCTCGCCATAGGCCAGGCCGAACACGGTGTTGAACAGCTTGCCGCCGGCGACCAGCCCGGCACTGGTGTAGAGCAGGAAGAACACCACGATGGTCAGCGCGGTCAGCACCCGCAGCGGGCCGGCCTGGCGCGGAAAGCGCCGGGCGAGGAAGTCGGGCAGGGTGAGCGCGCCCAGCGACGCGCTGGCTTCGCGCAGGGGCTGCGCGACCAGGCGCCAGTTGAGCCAGGTGCCGACGAGCAGGCCGGCCGCGGTCCACGCCGCGCTGGCCGGTGCGATCACGGCCAGGCCCGGCAGGCCGAGCAGCAGCCAGCCGCTCATGTCCGAGGCACCGGCGCTCAGGGCGGCCACCCACGGCGAAGTGCGCCGGCCGCCGAGCAGGTAATCGGCGATGTCGCGGGTGCGCCGCCAGGCGACCACGGCGATGGCGGCGATGACCAGCAGGTAGAGCGCGAAACCGCCGGCGATCATCGACGCACTCAGGCGAACAACGGCGCGTCGCGCCGCTTGAGGAAGAGCACCCCGGCCAGGCCGCAGACGAAGCCGCCGAGGTGGGCATACCAGGCGACGTCACCCTGGCCCGGGCCGCTGAGCAGGGAATTGGCCAGTTGCAGCACGAACCACCCCACCAGCAGCGCGGCGGCCGGCAGGCGTACCGGGTGCAGGATGATGCCGAGCGGCAGCATCACCAGCACGCTGGCGCGGGGGTGCAGCAGCAGGTAGGCGCCGAGCACGCCGGACACCGCGCCGCTGGCCCCGATCACCGGCACCGTGACCAGCGGCGCGGCGCAGGCCTGGACCAGCCCGGCGAACACCCCGCAGCCGAGGTAGAAGGCGAGGAAACGGCGGTGCCCGAGGGCGTCCTCGACGTTGTTGCCGAACACCCACAGGTAGAGCAGGTTGCCGACGAGGTGGAGCACGCCGGCGTGCAGGAACAGCGCCGTGACCAGGCTCAGCGGCGGGAACAGCAGCTGCAGTCCGGGTGGCAACGCGGCATGGCCGGTGAGGACGGCCGGGACCAGGCCGAAGGCGAAGTGGGCACGCTCGGCGATCGGTTCACCCGCCACCGCCAGGGCCGCCCAGGCCCACAGGTCGAGCCCGATGAGGGCGAGGGTGACGTAGGGCCGGCAGCGTGTCGGGTTGTCGTCGTGGATGGGGAACATCGCCTCGTCAGTTCCGCGCGATGTGGCGACGGCGAGCGGCGGGCGACGCTCAGGCCGCGGGCGCGGCGACGAAGCCGAAGCGCGCCGGCACCGCGGCGCGGGCGATGGCGGTGAACGCCAGGCGCGGACCGCCCGGCCAGCCCAGCGCCGCGGGCGTGTCGTCGCGGTACTCGATCAAGGCGTCGAAGGCGGCGAGATCGCGATCGTCGAGCAGGCCGATGCCGAGCGGCGTGTCCAGCAGCACGTTGCCCTCGTCGTCGAGGCAGGCGAGCCGCGGCGCGCCGGCCGCCACCCCGGTGTGGGTGGTCAGGCCGGCGCCGTCGTAGCGCAGGATCCAAGGCGTGTAGTCGAGCGTGACGAAGACCTGCTGCGGACCGTTCTGCACGTACCAGCGGCCCTGCGCGTCGGCACGGTAATGGCGGCCGAGGAAGGCCAGCGCACGCGCGTGGGTGATGGCCTCGCCACGGATACGCCAGCCGCCGCGGCGGTCGAGCCCGAGCCAGCCGAAGCATTGCGGTACGTCGGGCCAGCGCGCCATCGCGCGCACGACCTCGTCGTCGAAGGCGGGCAGTCCGGCGTCGCTCACGGCACGGGCAGTCCGTCGACCACCGCGCCGATGGCCGAGCACAGGGTGTCGAGATCGGCATCGTCGGTGACGTAGGGCGGCATGACGTAGACCAGGCGGCCGAAGGGCCGTACCCACACGCCGCGGTCGACGAAGGCCTGAGGCACTACCCGCATGTCGACCGGCTGGTGCAGTTCGACCACGCCGATGGCACCGAGCACGCGTACGTCGGCGACCTGGGGCAGGGCGCGGCAGGGCGCGAGCCCCGCGGCCAGGCGCCGCTCGATGCGCCCGACCTCGGCCGCCCAGTCGTCGGCCAGCAGCAGCTCGATACTGGCGCGCGCCACCGCGCAGGCCAGCGGGTTGGCCATGAAGGTCGGGCCGTGCATGAACACGCCCGGTTCGGCGCCGCAGATGGTGTCGGCGACGTGCGCATTGGTGAGCGTGGCGGCGAGCGTCATATAGCCGCCGGTCAGGCCCTTGCCCAGGCACAGGATGTCGGGCGCGATGCCGGCGTGGTCGCAGGCGAACAGCGCCCCGCTGCGGCCGAAGCCGGTCGCGATCTCGTCGGCGATGAGGAGCAGCCCGGCGGCATCGCACACGCGGCGCACGGCGGCCAGGTACTCGGGGTGGTAGAACCACATGCCGCCGGCGCCCTGCACCACGGGTTCGAGGATCACCGCGGCGAGTTCCTCGCCGTGGGCATCGACGGCCGCCACCAGCGGCTCGATGTCGGCGGCATCCCAGGGCGCGCCGAAACGCACCTCGGGTCGCGGCACGAACACGTGCTCGGGCAGCACGCCGCGGAACAGGCCGTGCATGCCCGTGACCGGGTCGCATACCGCCATGGCGCCGAAGGTGTCGCCGTGGTAGCCGCCGCGCAGGGTCAACAGGCGTCGCCGGCCGTGCTCGCCGCGTGCCGCGCGGTACTGTAGGGCCATCTTGATTGCCACCTCGACCGCGACCGAGCCGGAGTCGGCGAAGAACACGTGCTCGAGCCCGGCCGGCGTGACCTCGACCAGGATCTCGGCCAGCCGCGCGGCCGGCGCGTGGGTGAGGCCGCCGAACATGACGTGGGCCATGCGCCCGAGCTGGTCCTCGACCGCCGCGTTGAGCGCCGGGTGGTTGTAGCCGTGGATGGCCGACCACCACGAGGCCATGCCGTCGATCAGCTCGCGGCCGTCGGCCAGGCGCAGGCGCACCCCGGCGGCGCTCTCCACCGCGAACACCGGTGGCGGATCCTGCAGGGTCGAGTAGGGATGCCAGACGTGGGCGCGTTCCCAGGCCAGCCAGGGCGGCGCCGCGCTCACCCGGCCACCTGCTGCCAGCACAGCTCCAGCGGCGGCGCGAACACCTGTACCGGGCCGGCGCCGGTGGCGCGCTGTGCCGGTGGCTGCCAGGCCGCGCCCCGCCCGAACCGCACCCGCCGCGCATTCACCGGCAGGCCGTAGAACGCCGGCCCGTTGCGGCAGGCGAAGGCTTCGAAGTGGCCGAGCGCGCCGGCCGCCTCGAACACCGCGAGGTAGGTGGCCAGGGCGGTGACGCTGTTGTAGATGCCGGCGCAGCCGCAGGCATTCTCCTTGGCGGCGACGGTATGCGGCGCGGAATCGGTGCCGAGGAAGAAATGCACGTCGCCCGAGCAGGCGGCTTCGACCAGGGCCAGGCGATGGCGCTCACGCTTGGCCACCGGCAGGCAGTAGACGTGCGGGCGGATGCCGCCGGCGAACAGCGCGTTGCGGTTGATGACCAGGTGGTGCGGCGTGATGGTCGCGGCGAGGCGCGCCGGATCGGCGCCGCGCACGTAGGCGACGGCCTCGGCGGTGGTGACGTGTTCGAGCACCACGCGCAGCCCGGGGTGGCGCCGCCTGAGCGGTTCCAGCACCCGTTCGATGAACACCGCCTCGCGATCGAAGATGTCGACCGTGTCGTCCACGACCTCGCCGTGGACCAGTAGCGGCAGGCCGGCCGCGCTCATCGCCGCCAGCACCGGGTCGAGACGGGCGACGTCGGTGACCCCGGCGTCCGAGTTGGTGGTGGCGCCCGCCGGGTAGAGCTTGGCCGCGGTGAACACGCCGTCGCGCGCGCCGGCGGCGAGGTCGCCGGGATCCGTGTTGTCGGTCAGGTAGCAGGTCATGAGCGGTTCGAAGGCGCTCGCCGTCGGCAGCGCCGCGCGGATGCGCTCGCGGTAGGCCACGGCCATCGCGGCGGTGGTCACCGGCGGCTTGAGATTGGGCATGACGATGGCGCGGGCGAAGGCCGCCGCGGTGTCGGCGAGGACCGCGCCGAGCATGTCGGCGTCGCGCAGGTGCAGGTGCCAGTCGTCGGGGCAGGGGATCTCGATCTCGGGCAGGCTCATGGCGGCGAGACTGTAGCACGCACCTCGCGGCGCGGTATCCCCGGCCGGCGCCCGCACGAGTGCTCGCTCAGCCCTGCGGGCTCTCATAGAATGCGCGGCCCTGCCAATTCGACCGCAAGCCCAGGAGCCCTGCCATGCGTGGCCTGATGATGGACACCCCGCTGCTGCTGCAGAACATCGCCGAGCACGCCGTGTGCAACCACGGAGGACGCGAGATCGTGTCGGTGACCGCCGATCACGACCGCCACCGCTACACGTTCGCGGCCGCCATGGAGCGCGCGCGCCGCGTCACCGCGCTGCTCGACAGTCTCGGCACCACGCCCGACGCGCGCATCGCGACCCTGGCCTGGAACGACTTCCGTCACCTCGAACTCTATTTCGGCGTGTCCTGCTCCGGGCGCGTGCTGCACACCATCAATCCGCGCCTGTTCGCCGAGCAACTGGTGTACATCGTCAACCACGCCGAGGACGAGTGGGTGTTCTTCGACGTCGCCTTCACCGGGCTGCTCGAAAGCGTCGCCACGCAGTGCCCCGGGGTGCGCGGCTACGTCGCCATGACCGACGCCGCCCACATGCCGGAGTCCAGCCTGCCCAACCTGCATTGCTACGAGACCCTGCTCGCGGCGGCGCAGCCGGTGGCCGGCTGGCCCGAGTTCGACGAGAACACCGCCAGCAGCCTGTGCTACACCTCCGGCACCACCGGCCATCCCAAGGGCGTGCTCTACAGCCACCGCAGCACCGTGCTGCACACCTACGCCATGGCCCTGCCGGACAGCGCCGGGCTGTCCGCGCTCGACTGCGTGCTGCCGATCGTGCCGATGTTCCACGTCAACGCCTGGGGTTATCCCTACGCCGCGCTGATGGTCGGCGCCAAGCTGGTCTTCCCTGGTCACCGCCTGAGCGAGCCCGAGTTGCTGGTCGATCTCATCACCGAGGAAGGCGTGACCATTGCCGGCGGGGTGCCCACGGTGTGGTTGCCGGTGCTCGACTACCTGCGTCGCAGCGGGCGCAACCTCGCGCCCCTCAACCGCACCGTGATCGGCGGCTCGGCCTGCCCGCTGGCGATGATCGAGGAATTCCGCGAGGCCCACGACGTCACCGTGTTGCACGGCTGGGGCATGACCGAGATGAGCCCGGTCGGCACGGTCAACCGTCCCAACGCGAACACCGCCGACCTCGCCGGCGAAGCCCTGCGTGCACACGTCGTGCGCCAGGGCCGCGCGCTGCCCGGGGTCGAGCTGCGCATCGTCGACGAGGACGGCGAGGAGCTGCCGCGCGATGGCAGCTGCTTCGGCGCCCTGCAGGTACGCGGCCCCTGGGTGTGCGCCGACTACTACCACCCCGAGGCGCCGTCCGCGGCCCATCACGAGGGCTGGTTCGACACCGGCGACGTCGCCATCATCGACGCCGATGGTTACGTCAAGATCACCGACCGCACCAAGGACGTGATCAAGTCCGGCGGCGAGTGGATCAGCTCGATCGATCTCGAGAACGTCGCCATGTCGCATCCGCGCGTGCGCGAGTGCGCGGTCATCGGCCTGCCGCACCCCAAGTGGCAGGAGCGCCCGCTGCTGGTGGTCGTCAGCGACGCGGCCGACGACGCCCTTGCCGCCGAGCTGTTGGCGATGTTCGAGGGCCGGGTGGCGAAGTGGTGGATCCCCAACGACGTCGCCTTCGTCGAGTCCCTGCCGCACACCGCGACCGGCAAGGTCAGCAAGCTCAACCTGCGCCGGGCCTTCGACGAGTACCGCTTTCCGGACGCCTGAGCGCGCGGTGGCGGCCGGTTCCGGTCGCGCCGCCAAGTGAGTACACTACGCGCCCATGGTTACCGTCCCGGGTACCGCCGGCCCCGCCGCCCGTCCGGCCGCCCACTCCGCGGCGGCCGCCGCTGACCGCCGATGACTACCGACAACACGACCCCTGCCAATGGCACCGTACGCGACGTGGACGGCAAGTCCTGTGTCTTCTACGACGGCTACTGGATCCGCCGCTACGAGGTGCCCAAGGACGAGGCGGCCGCGCGCCGCGAGCTGATCGACCAGCTCACCAAGCGGGTCTTCCATCACACCGAGCCGGGCATCAATACGCCGGGCTACAACCTGCGCGAGGCGCGCCGCGCCTACGAGGCCGAGCGCGATCCCGAACGCCGGCGGGTCAACGCGGCGATGCTCGCCGGCGCGCTGCTCAACCGCGGCTCCGACATCTTCACCATGATCTTCGAGCTCAACCGGCGCGGCATCGAGATCACCCCCAACAACGAGCTCATGCTCGAATGCGAATCGTGTTTCCTCGAGGCCTTCGACCTCGGCAAGCAGGTCAAGCATTACAGCGGCGAGGAGGGCCTGGACGAACTGTGGGGCGAGCCGCTCAAGGTGTTCTACATGCCGGTGGCGGAGTTCTACGAATCGCGCTACATCAAGATCGCGCTGACCATGGCCGCCATCGACGCCATCACCACCCACATGCTCGACACCTTCGGCGAGATCAGCGGGTTCGGCGCCGCGCCGGCCCTGATCCGGGGCTATTCGCGGGCCGCCAAGCTGGAAAGCGAAACCATCAAGACCGATCCGGCGATCTTCGGCGTGTGGCCGGATTTCGTCGTCGCCGGCGATCACCTGTGGGCCTTCGAACCCGAGCGCGGCAGTGGCGAGGCGCAACGCGCCATGGCCGACCAGGGCGTCAAGCTCGTCCGCGAGGGCAAGCGCCTGATCGAGTGGATTGCCTTTGCCCGCGTGCCCATGCCGAAGACCACCGAGAATTACTTCCAGCGCTGCGCCGCGTTCAAGCGCGCGGCGGCCTCGATCCGCGCTGCGTGAAGCGGTGAGCGGGTCCCGCCCGGCGCTGGCGACGACGCTGGGCGCGATCGTCGGCGCCGATCACGTCCTCACCGCGACCGCCGCCTGCGCGGCCTACCTCGTCGACGAGCGTGGTCTCTACGACGGCCGCGCGCTGGCCGTGGTGCGTCCCGCCGATTGCGCCGAAACCGCCGCGGTGGTGACGGCCTGTGCGGCGGCCGGCGTCGGCATGGTGGCGCAGGGCGGCAACACCGGTTACTGCGGCGGCGCGACCCCGGGGGCGGGCGGCGGCGACGAAGTCGTGATCAGCCTCGAACGCCTCGACCGCGTGCGCGACCTCGACCGTGCCGGCGCCACCATCACCGTCGAGGCCGGGGTTACCCTGGCCGCGGTACAGGCGGCCGCCGAGGCGGCCGGCCTGCTGTTCCCGCTCGCCATGGGCTCGCAGGCGAGCTGCCGCATCGGCGGCAACCTGTCGACCAATGCCGGCGGCCTCGCCGTGCTGCGTTACGGCATGGCGCGTGATCTCACCCTCGGCCTCGAGGTCGTGCTGCCCGACGGCCGCGTCCTCGACCTGCTGCGCGCCCTGCGCAAGGACAATACCGGTTACGACCTCAAGCAGTTGTTCATCGGCGCCGAGGGCACGCTCGGCATCATCACCGCGGCCACCCTCAAGCTCTACCCGCGGCCGACGCAGCAGCTCACCTTGCTCGCCACGGTCGGCTCGCCGGCGCGCGCCCTCGACCTGCTCGGCACCCTGCGCGCCGCCGTCGGCGATGCCGTGACCTCGTTCGAATACCTCGCCACCGACGCCCTGGCGCGGCTCGAGGAAGCCTTCCCCGATGCCCTCTGGCCGCGTCCCCGCGCGCCCTGCGTCCTGGCCGAGTGCAGTGGGTTCGGTGACGACGACACGCCCCTGCTGACGGCCGTGAGCGCGGCGCTCGATGACCTCGGCCTGGCCGACGTCGACCTTGCCCGCAGCGAGCAGCAGCGCCGGACGCTGTGGCGCATGCGCGAGCAGGTCCCCGCGGCCGAGCGCCATCTCGGCGGTTCGGTCAAGCACGACGTCACCCTGCCGCTGGCCGGCCTGCCCGAATTCCTCGACCACGCGCGCGACGCCGTACTGGCGCGCTGGCCCGGCAGCCGCTTATCGGTCTACGGCCATTTCGGCGACGGTAACGTGCATTTCAACGTGCTCGCCCCGGCCGACCACGACCCCGCCGCCTTCCGCCGCGAACATGCCGCGGCCATCACGGCGCTCGTCCACGATCTCGCCGAGGCCGCCCGCGGCAGCTTCAGCGCCGAGCACGGCATCGGCCAGCTCAAGCGGCACGACCTCGAGCACTACCGCCGGGGTACCGAGATCGAGCTGATGCGCACGCTCAAGCGGGCACTGGACCCGCGTGGCCTGATGAATCCGGGCAAGCTGTGCTGAGCGCGCGTGGATGCCTCACCGTGGCACCCCGGTTTTCGCCCGCACGCCCCTCAGGCGGCGAGGTAGCCGTTGCGTTCGAGGAAGGTGACGACCTCGGCGGCCAGGGTGGCGACGTCACGGAGGTCCGAATCGAGCACCAGCTCGGGAGCCAGCGGCGGCTCGTAGGGCGCGTCGATGCCGGTGAAGTCCTTGATCTCGCCGGCGCGGGCCTTGCGATACAGGCCCTTGGGATCGCGTGCCTCGCAGGTCTCGAGCGAGGCCTGGACGAGGATCTCGACGAAACCGCCGTCGCCGACGATGCTGCGCACGCGGTCGCGATCGGCGCGGTAGGGCGAGATGAAGGCCGACAGGGTGACCAGTCCGGCATCGGCCATCAGCCGGGCGACCTCGCCGATGCGACGGATGTTCTCGCTGCGATCCGCGGCGGAGAAGCCGAGGTTGTTGTTGAGACCGTGGCGCACGTTGTCGCCGTCGAGCAGGTAGGTGTGGACACCGCGCGCGTGCAACAGGCCGTCGACCGCGTTGGCGACGCTGCTCTTGCCGGCGCCGGACAGTCCGGTGAACCACAGCACCACGCCACGGTGCCCGTTGAGTCGTTCGCGTTCGGCACGCGAGACCTGGTGGCCATGCCAGGTGATGTTGGTGGCGCTATTCGAAGACATGGATGACCCGTTTGCCGGCGCGGAGCGGCTATTCTAGAGCCCGTCACGGATATGGGAAGCTCCGGCACGAACGATGCACCGGCCGGGGTGCCGCGCGTACGCTTGGCGATGAAGCACGGACGCCGTGCGCGTTGCCGCGCGGTGTCCCGGACGAGGACCGTGCGCAGGCGCGCACGGTACCCCTCGTGCCGGCCCGGAACTGTCGAGGATTCATTACGCATGACGAAAACTGCACCGACCGCGCACCGCATGTACGAGGGTGAGCCCGGTTCCCGCCGCCGGGACACGGCTGCATCCACCGCCATCGTCAAGGGCGACGTCGACGGACGCTGCGCCGTGTCGCACCGCTAGCGCCATGTCTTCACGTTACGACTACGTCGTCATCGGCGCCGGCATCGTCGGCCTCGCCACCGCGCGCCGCCTGCAGCAGGTGCACCCGGCGGCTCGCATCGCGGTGGTCGAGAAGGAGCAGGGCGTCGCGCGCCACCAGAGCAGCCATAACAGCGGGGTCATCCACGCCGGCGTCTACTACCCGCCGGGCAGCCTCAAGGCGACGTATTGTCGCCAGGGCGTGGCGGCGACGCTGGCCTTCTGCGCTGAGCATGGCATCCCGCATCGCCAGTGCGGCAAGCTCGTGGTCGCGACCGACGCGGTCGAAGCCGCGCGCCTGCGCGACCTGGCCGGGCGGGCACGCGAGAACGGGCTCGATTGCGCGTGGCTGGAACACGACGGCATTGCCGCGCACGAACCGGCGGTGAGCGGGGTCGCGGCGCTGTTCGTGCGCGACACCGGCATTGCCGATTACCCGGCGGTGTGCGCGCGCCTGGCCGAGTTGTTCACCGCCGCCGGCGGCGAACTGCTGCTCGGCCAGGCCGTGCGCGGCATCGCCGAACGCGCCGACGGGGTGAACGTGGAAGTCGCCGACGGGCCGGCGCTCGTGGCCGATTTCCTGGTCGTCTGCGGCGGCCTGCAGGCCGATCGCCTGGCCCGCCTCGCCGGCCTCGATATCGACGTCACCATCGTGCCCTTCCGCGGCGACTACTACCGCATGCCGGCTGCGCGCAGCGACCTCGTCTCGACCCTGATCTACCCGGTGCCGGATCCGCGCCTGCCCTTTCTCGGCGTGCACCTGACCCTGACCACCGACGGTGGCATCACCATCGGGCCGACGGCGATGCTGGCGCTGGCCCGCGAACGCTACGCCAAGTGGGCCGTGGACCCCGCCGATGTGGTCGCCAGCCTGGGCAACCCGGGGACCTGGCGGCTGCTCGCGCGGTTCCCGCGCGCCGGCCTGAGCGAGGTCGCCCACGCGCTCAGCCGCCGGCTCTACCTGCGCGAAGCGCAACGCTACTGCCCGTCGCTGACGCTCGACGATCTCGCCACGCATGCCTGCGGTATCCGCGCCCAGGCCGTCACCCGTGGCGGCGACATGGTCCACGACTTCCTCATCGAGCAGACCGCGCGCAGCGTGCACGTGCTCAACGCGCCGTCGCCGGCCGCGACCTCGGCCTTTCCCATCGCCGCGGCGCTGGTCGAACGCATCACCGCGGCGCGCGCCTGACGCGGCAGTGGCCGGCGCCGCGGCGCTGCGGTGACGACCTATCTGGCGTAACATGGCGCCGGTTTTTCACCCCACCCGCAACAGCTTTCTGCTCCGGAGGTTGATATGGCAGAACCGACCGTAATCGCTGGCCTTGCGCGCACCGCCATGGGCGGCATGCAGGGCGAATTGTCCGACGTCGCCGCGCCCGTGCTCGGCGCCACCGCCATTCGCGGCGCGCTCGGCCGCGCCGGCATCGCCGCCGACGCCGTCGACGAAACCATCATGGGCTGCGTGCTGCCGGCCGGGCTCGGCCAGGCGCCCGCGCGGCAGGCCTCGATCGGCGCCGGCATCCCCAACTCGGTACCGTGCACGACCATCAACAAGATGTGCGGCTCGGGCATGAAGTCGATCATGCTGGCCCACGATGCGATCAACGCCGGCTCGGCCGGGGTGGTCGTCGCCGGCGGCATGGAGAGCATGACCAATGCGCCCTACATCCTGCCCAAGGTGCGCGGCGGCATGCGCCTCGGTCACGGCGAGGTACTCGACCACATGTTTTTCGACGGCCTCGAGGATGCCTACGAGAAGGGGCGCCTGATGGGCAGTTTCGCCGAGGAATGCGCGCGCAAGTACGCCTTCACCCGCGAAGCCCAGGACGCCTATGCCATCGAGTCCCTGAAGCGCGCACAGAACGCCATCAACCGCGCGCAGTTCAAGGCCGAGATCGAGCCGGTGATCGTGCAGGGCCGCAAGGGCGAGACCGTCATCGATACCGACGAGCAGCCGGGCAAGGCCCAGCTCGACAAGATCCCGCACCTGCGTCCGGCCTTCGCCAAGGACGGCACGGTGACCGCGGCCAACTCGAGTTCGATCTCCGACGGTGGCGCCGCCGTGGTGCTGCTGTCGCCGGCACGCGCCGAGGCACTCGGGGTGCAGCCGGTCGCGCGCATCCTCGGCCACAGCTCGCACGCCCACGAGCCCGGCTGGTTCACCACCGCGCCGGTCACCGCCATCGACAAGCTGCTCGAGCAGGTCGGTTGGACGGTCGACGACGTCGACCTGTTCGAGGTCAACGAGGCCTTCGCCGTCGTCGCCATGGCCGCGATGCACGACCTCGGCATCCCCCACGACAAGCTCAACGTGCGCGGCGGGGCGTGTGCCCTGGGTCACCCCATCGGCGCCTCGGGTGCACGCATCGTCGTCACCCTGGTCCACGCCCTGCGCGATCTCGGCGCCAAGCGCGGCGTGGCGAGCCTGTGCATCGGCGGCGGCGAGGCCACCGCGCTGGCCATCGAACTGGTCTGAGCCGGAGCGGGTGCAGGGCGTTCTGCCCGGCACCCGCGAGCTCACCCGGCGTCGCGCGGCTTCAGGCCGGCGGCGGCGCCGGCGGCAGGGCTTTGAAAGCCGGCCGCGCGGCCAGCGCCGCGTACCAGCGGCGCAGGTCGGCCTGCTCGGCGTGGGGCTCGACGCGCACCCGCGCGGCGAATTCCACCGTCACCCACGCGTTGATGTCGGCCATCGTGAAACGCTCCACGGCGACGTACTCGCGACCAGCCAGGTGGGCGTCGAGATCGGCGAGGAAGGCCGCGGCACGGGCCTTGCCGCGCGCCACGAGTTGCGGGATCTGCGGGTAGTCGCGCGGGCCGGCCAGGGCGCGGCCGTGGAAGCGCTCGCCCTCGTTGCGCAGCGCGTCGGCGGCGGGCAGAAAGCCCTCGATCTCCGCGCGGCGGTTCCACATCTCGATGAAGCCGACCTCGCGCGCGTCGCGCCCGAACAGGTTCGGCTCGGGGTGCTGCACCTCGAGGTAGCGGCAGATCGCCATGGTCTCGCCGAGCACGCTGCCGTCGTCGAGTTCGAGGCAGGGCACCATGGCCTGCGGGTTGCGCGCACGGAAGTCGGCTTCGAACTGGCCGCCACCGCGCAGGTTGATCTCGACGGTGTCGATGACCAGCCCCTTCTCGGCCAGGAACAGGTTGACGCGGCGGGGATTGGGGGCGAGGGCGAAATCGTAGTAGCGCATGGTGGCGGGCCTGGCTCCGGTGTTGCGGGGCGGCCATGATAGCGGCTGGCCCTCGCTGGGTCGCCGCACAACGGAGCAGGCCATGAACGTCGACACCCGTCCCCGCTGCCCCTGGGTCGACCTGAGCAAGCCAGACTACGTCGCCTACCACGACGAGGAATGGGGCGTACCCGTCCACGACGATCGGCAGATGTTCGAACTGATCATCCTGGAGGGCGCGCAGGCTGGCTTGAGCTGGTACACCGTGCTGCGCAAGCGGGCCCGTTACCGCGAGGTCTTCGCCGGGTTCGACATCGCCCGCGTCGCCGCCTGCGATGACGACGACGTGGCGCGCTGGATGCAGGACCCGGGCCTGGTGCGCAACCGCCAGAAGCTCACCGCGACCATCGTCAACGCGCGCGCCGCGCTCGCGGTGCAGCGCGATCATGGCAGCCTGTGCAGTTTCCTGTGGTCGTTCGCCGATGAACAGGCGAGTGGTGCCGCGCCACGTACGCTGGCCGACTACCCGGCCCGCACCGCGCAGTCGGATGCCCTGTCCAAAGCGCTCGAGCAGCGCGGCTTCAAGTTCGTCGGCTCGACCATCGTCTACGCCCTGATGCAGGCGGCGGGCCTGGTCAACGATCACGCCGCCGCTTGCTTCCGCCGCGAAGCCGTGCAGCGGGCCCACGGCCCGGGCAAGAAAAAGGGGGCCTGAGCCCCCTCGTTCCGGCCGTCGATGGCGACGGGCCTATTGCATCTCGACCGGGATGCGGACGAATTCGCTGCCGGCGAAGCGGATGGCGGTTGCCCGACCGCCCATCACCAGCACGCTGCCGTCGGGCATCGCGACCGGGGTCTTGAGCCAGGACAGCAGCTTGAGCGCGGTCCGGTCGGCGAGTTTCCACTGCCCGCCCTCGAGCTTGCCGATGAGGCCGACGGCGCCGGAAATCACCGGCTGACCATCGAGCAGGGTGACACCGAAGATGCCTTCACGACCGGGCTTGGGGTTGTCGATCCAGGTCACGCCACCGTCGCTGCTGCGCTGGCTGACCCCAGCCGCGCCGGTCAGCCACAGGGTGTCGCCGTTCTCGACCCCGGACAGCCAATAAGCGGGTTCCGGCTCATGCGGCACGAACTCGGAGTCGCGGCGAATCCAGGTCTCGCCGTTGTCCTCGGTCTGCAGGATCATGCCGAACTCGCCGGCGATGGTGACCTTGCCGCCCTGCGCCAGCACCACGTTCCACGATACGTCGCCGAGGCGGAAGGGCGGGCCGGGGCTGAACTTGAACTGCACGGTGGGCGGCGGATCCATGTCGAACTGGTTCTGGATCTGCAGGAAGCCTTCGTCCGGGTAGAGGGTGTAATCCTCGTCCGCCACGGCGGGCTCGCCGCCGACCATGGCGTTGATCGTCACCGAGTCGGGGTCGACATTGGACACGCCGAAATACCAGTCGGCCGGTTGACCGCCCGGCATCGCCGTCTCCGGCTGGGTGACGTCGCGGATTTCCAGGGTCTCGAACACTTCGCCGTCGTTGCTGCGCGCGACCAGGCCACGTGCGCCGACCACCCACACCGCGCCGTTGTCGACCGCGATGTCGAGGATCGGCTCGTTGTACTCGCCGAGTTCCGCGACCTCGGTGAACTCCTTGCCGTCGTAACGGTAGAGGTGGCCGGTCGACGAGCCGAGCAGGACCTCGTCGTTCGAGAGCCGGGCCAGCGCGGTGAAATCCTCTTTCGGCGCGTTTGCGGCCAGGGTCAGCAGGGCCTTGTCGGCGGTGACGTCGAGCATGCCGACCATGCCGTGCAGGCCGGCGACGACGACGCGTTCGAAGCCGGGCACGTAGGCCGCGTCCAGGAAGTCCATGCGCAGCGGCGTGCTGCCGCCGTTCGACTCGGTCATCGCGGCCGGTTCCTCGGTCGCCTGCGCGGCGAGGCCGCAGCCGAGCGCCATGCCGAACACGGCGGGCGTGATCAAACGGGTATACAGAGCTTTCATCGATGCTCCTACGGTGAATCGTGTAACAAGCGCCACGGTATTGCGGCCTCGTGCAGACCAGGCGGCGCGGCAAGTGGCCAGAGGAATCATCGTCCTCCCCTCGGACGGCGCCGTAGGTTAACAACAGCGCCTTGTACGCACAAGGACAGGGCCCTTGCTCAGGCCTTGCCGAGCGCGCCGTAACGGCCGCCGTAGTAGAGCAGCGGTTCGACGTCGACGGAGTCGTTGGCAATGATGTCGCGCACCACCCCGCAGCAGATCTCGTGGTCGCCACCGGTGACGACGTCGGCGATCTCGCACTCGATGGAGACCAGGGTGTGCGCCAGCACCGGTGCGCCGACCGTGCCCGGGTGCCAGGCGACGGCCTCGAACTTGTCATGGCCCTTCTTGGCGAAACGGTTGGACAGATCCTGCTGCGCGCTGGTGAGCACGTTCACGCAGAACACCCGGCTTGCGAGCATCGGTGCCAGGGTGTCCGAGCCCTTGTCGACGCAGACCAGCATCATGGGTGGATCGAGGGACAGCGAGCTGACCGCGTTCATGGTCAGGCCGTAGGGCTTGCCCGCGGTGTCGGCGGTGGTGACGATGGAGACGCCCGTCGCCCACAGGCCGCAGGCGCGTCGGAAGAGATCGGCGGTAATCGAGGTGTCGGTCATGAATGGCATCGCGTCGAGGATGGAACAGGGCGGCCAATTTGCATGACGCCCGGGGGCGGCGCAAGCGTGGCCCGGCTATCGTCACGCGCACCACATACGCCCAGGGATGGTGAAGTGGCGCCGGACGCCGGCCGACTTCCTGCGCGGGGACAGGCCAGACGACGAATACGCTGATGCACGCAAGCACCGCGCGTGAGCCGTGTTGGAGCGTTGCGTAAACGCAACGTTTTTACTGTTTATCTTTTGCCACAAACGTGACAAACTGCCGCCACTCGAAAACTGGGTAGCGTGGGCGCTGGCTCTTCACGGGCCGCGAACACGCCGTGACTGAGAAGAAGAGAGGAGGGGACCTTGCAGCAACAGAATCTCACGCTCGGGCAGCGCATCGCCAACTGGCTGCTCGACCATCGACTCATCACGATCCTGATCATCCTGGTTCCGACGCTGTTTCTCGCCTACTCGCTGCCGTCGATCGAGGTCTACTCGCGTTTCGCCGACCTGCTGCCGGCCAAGCACGAGTACATCCAGAACTACAACCGGATGAAACAGACCTTCGGCGGCGCCAACGTCGTCACCATGTCGTTGCAGGCCGAGGGCGGCGCCGACATCTTCACCTACAAGACGCTGAACAAGATCAAGCACCTGACCGAAGAGGTCGACCTCATCCAGGGGGTCAACCACTACCAGGTCGCGAGCATCGCCCACCCCAAGATTCGCCGCATCCGCACCACCGCGGGCGGCCTGATCAAATCTGAGGCGGTCCTGCCGCGCGAGATTCCCCAGGACGCCGACAAGCTCAAGCAGCTGCGCGAAGAGTCGTTCAACAACGACATCGTCTACGGCACCTACATCTCGGCCGATGGCACCGCGGCGTTGATCCTCGCCGGCTTCGACGAGGAACGCCTCGACTACAACAAGATCTTCACCCGCCTGAAGGAGCTCAAGAAGGAGGTCGAGGCGGACGGCGAGACCAGCCTCTACATCGCCGGCGAGCCCATGCTCAAGGGCTGGATCTACTACCACTCGAGCGAGCTGGCACTGATCTTCGGCGTCACCGCGGCGGTGATGATCACGCTACTGTTCCTGCACTTCCGCTCGATTGCCGGGGTCTTCGTGCCCATGCTCGGCACGGCCATGGCCGCCATCTGGGGGCTGGGCTTCGTCGGCTGGATGGGCTTCAACCTCGATCCGCTCATCCTCGTCGTGCCGATCCTGATCTCGGCCCGTACGGCCAGTCACTGCGTACAGATGATGGAGCGCTTCCACGACGAGATCCGGCTCGGCGTGGGGCGTGACGCGGCGGTGCGCACGAGCATGGGCGAGCTGTTCGTGCCCGCTTTCATCGCCATCTTCACCGACGCGGCCGGCCTGCTCGTGCTCGCGGTGTCGTCGATCCCGATCATCGCCAAGCTCGGTTACTTCTGCAGCTTCTGGTCGATGAGCAACCTGGTTACGGTGACCATCCTGGTGCCGCTGGTGCTGTCCTACCTGCCGGCGCCCAAGGTCAGCCGCGAGGAAGAGCACAAGCACGTCTACTCGCGCATCATGGCGAGCTGGTCGGTGTTCCTGACCTCCAACAAGGCACCCGTACCGGTGTTCGGCTTCGCCCTCATGCTCATCGCGGCGGCGCTGTTCTACGCCAAGGACATGGTCGTGGGCGAAGAGAAGCCCGGCTCACCGATCCTGTTCGGCGAATCCGAGTACAACGTTGCGGCCGCGCACATCGCCGAGAAGTTCGCCGGCGCCAACCAGTTCAGCATCTACTTCGAGGCCGAAGAAGCTCACAAGATGAAGGACCCGGAAGTGGTCAAGGTCATGGAGGAGTTCGGCCGCTACATGTCCAACGTGATCAACTACGGTGGCACGCGCGACATCCCCAACCTGGTGCGCTCGATCAATCGCCTGTATCACTACGACGATCCGCGCTGGTCGCTGATCCCGTCGACCCAGCGTGACATCGGCAACACCCTGTTCATGTACGAGGCCGGCGCCGCCGTGCCCGGGGTGATCCTCGAGTACATGGACCTGGAAGGCCGTACCGCCAACTTCGTGGTGTTCTTCAAGGACGCCACCGGGCCGACGGTGCACGCTGCGGTCGAGGCGGCCAAGACCTTCCTCGCCGACCATCCGATCGAAGGCGTCACGCCGCGCTTCGCCGGTGGCATCATCGGCACTACCGCTGCGGGCAACGAGGAGGTCGAGCAGTCCGAGCTCAACCAGACCATCCTCATCATGATCGTGGTCATGCTGTCGGTCATGGCGACTTACCGCTCGATCACCGCCGCACTGCTGGTATTCGTGGTGCTCGCCATGGCGGTGGTCATCAACCGCGCGTACATGGGCTTCCGCGGTATCGGGCTGAATATCAACACCCTGCCGGTCACCTCGGTCGGTATCGGTCTCGGTGTCGACTACGCCATCTACATGCTCGACCGCATGCGCGAAGAGGTGCGCCACCGCACCCTCGACGACGCGGTGCGCGTGTCGCTCGCCACTACCGGCGCCGCGGTACTGTTCACCGCCGTCACCGTCGTCGCGGCGATCGTCTACTGGATTCCGGGTTCGTCGCTGCGCTTCAACAGCGAGATGGCCATGCTGCTGTCGCTGCTCATGATGAGCAACATGGTCGGCGCCATCTCGCTGCTGCCGCTGCTGGTCAAGGTGTTCAAGCCGAGTTTCGTCATGAAGTCGCACCTTGACGACGACGAGACCGGCGACGCCTCGAGCATGGCGGTGGACGCTGATTCGTATGTTCACGAACATGAAACGGTCAAGGGCACCTGAGAGGGTGCGCGAGACTATCTGTGAAGGGGGAAACATGGGAGACATAACCATGAAGCACTTGAAAGGCGCTTTTCAAGGGACCCTGGCCGCTGTGGCGCTGGCTACGTTCGCCGTACCGTCACAAGCCCGCATCACGATCGACGCCTTGGGCGGCGAGCTTGAAGTGGAGGGTTTCCTGAAGAGCGAAGTCCGTTCCCGCGTGGGATCGGGGCCGGCATACCTGGGCCAGTGGATCCAGCGTCTGCAGGTCGAGGCCGCGCTGAAATACGAAAACGTCGGCATCTTCGATGAACTGACCTTCGTCACCATCGCGCGTCCGGAGTACGACATCGTGCAGGACATGGGCGACCTGTCGAGCAATCACATCGGTGATGGCACGACCGGCCCGTCGGTGCAGCAGCACGGCGCGTTCAACTTCGCCAACGACGGCCTTGGCTGGGGCGGTTTCGACTTCGCCCTCGGTGACGGCTTCACCTCCACCGGCGGTATCGGCAAGCTCGTCACCCAGGGCATGCTGAGCAATGCCGACGCGCAGAAGATGTTCGAGGTCGGCTTCCGCGACAGCCGCACCGGGCAGATCATCCAACAGATCCCCGGCACGGGCTTCCCGCAGGGCGGCGGTCTCGCCAGGACCACCATCTCGGGCTTCCCCCAGGTCTTCCAGAAAGCCTCCAACATCAACCTCGACTGCCGTCGTTGCGTCGATCTCAACGTCGACAACATCGATGTCGCCATGGCCAACACCGATTCCAACGGTCGCCTCTACCCCTTCCGCGAACTCTACGCGGATGCGGTCATCGACGACTGGTGGATCCGCGTCGGCAAGCAGCAGATCGTGTGGGGCAAGACGGACTTCTTCCGCCTGCAGGACGTCATCAACCCGGTCGACTTCGGCCAGCACTTCTTCTTCGACTCGTTCGAGGATATCCGCATTCCTCAGTGGATGGTGTCGATCCAGTACAAGGCCGGTTCCTTCGGTCCGCTGACCGACAACGCCTTCCAGGTGGTGTGGAATTTCGACGAGTACCAGCAGGTCGGTCTGGGTAACCCCTCGCACTTCTGGGCACACCCCTTTGCCAAGGACACCAGCACCTTCGCCATTTTCAACACCTACTTCTCGCCCGAGCCGTGCTTTGGCCCGGCGTCGGCGCAGGTGCAGGGTGGCAACGCGGCGCTGGAGGACATCTGCGGCTCGCGCGGGCCGAATGACGGCCGCCTGCCGTCCGGCTTCGGTACCCCGCAGGGTCTGAATGTCAACAACCGCCCCGACTGGGACATCGAGAACACCGAGGCGGGTTTCCGCTGGGAGTTCCGCCTGAGCGACTTCCGCTTCGCGGTGTCGCATTGGTACGGCTGGAACGACATCCCGGTGTTCAAGTTCCACACCGTCAACCTCGCGACCCGTCACTTCGGGCAGAACGTCGCAGCGCAGGATCTCGCCAACGTTAACGTGAACATTGGCGACTTGGCGACGGCACGCACGATCTACCCGACCGGCGACATCACGACCCAGGTGCGCAACGACCTCGCCGCGGGCCCGGGCAATGCCGCCGCTGCGGCGCGCATCGCCGCCACGGCAGCGACCGGCGGCATCGTCGATCCTGTGTTGTCGGTGACTCCGCAACGTGCAGCTCAGATCCTTGCAGGGAACACCGGGAACTACCAGACGGCGGCGCAACGTGCGATTGCCAGTGGTAATTACATGCCGCTGTGGACCGGTATTGACCCATCGCTGACCAACATCGGCTGCGGCACGTCGCTCGGCGGCATCTTCTGCAGCCCGGTGGCCGGTGGCCAGACCTCGCAGGAGTACAAGCAGGCCCACACCCTGGGTCTCGCGATGGACTACTTCGAGTCGTGGTCCGGGGTCGTGATGCGTATCGAGTCGTCCTGGACCTTCGACGAACTGGTCAACAACACCTATTCGCCGGACTGGGTCGACAAGAGCGACGTCATGCGCTTCTCGCTGGGCTTCGACCGCCCGACCTTCATCCCGTTCCTCAACAAGGACCGCACCTTCTTCCTCTCCCTGCAGATCTTCGATACCTGGTATTGGGATCACGAGGGCGACAAGAACAGTGGTTACTTCGTCGATGAACACAACTGGATCACCACCTTCTTCTTCCTCGGCAACTACATGCGCGACAAGCTGAAGCCGACCGGCTTCTTCGTCTGGGAAGAGGCGACCAACTCCTTCGTCTCGGGCTTCAACCTCGAGTGGCTGATCGACAACCACTGGTCGGTCAAGGGTGGTTTTCACCTGATCTGGGAAGGCGACGAGAACAAGACCCACGACACCGGTCCGTTCTCGAACTTCATAACCATCGACAACCGCACGGGCACACCCCGCCAGTATCCCTTCGTCAACGGCTCGCTCGGGCCGGCGCGCCAGGGTATCGGTGGTTTGCGTAACTACGACGAACTGTTCTTCGAGCTGAAGTACCAGTTCTGATCCGACGTTACGTCGCAGAACAACGGAGGGCCTTTGCGGGCCCTCCGTTTTTTTTGCCCGCTGGAAAGCACCCGACCCCTGCGCTACAGTCGCGCTGCCGGCGCTCCCAACGGTGAACCAAATCGCCTCCCGGCGGTCACTCACCCAAGACCTGGCGGGCCCGCATCCGGGCCACTTCGTGCCCAAGCTTGATACTCGAGGAAGTCTACATGCGCAGATGTCTCGCCCTGCTGGCCCTGCTCATCACCTGTCATGCCGCCGTCGCCTCGGAAGCCGAGGAGAGCCTGGTACGCGAGGCGCTCGGCGTGGCGCGCGAGCTGCGCGGTTCGGACAACGTCTTCGACCAGCTGAGCGGCGCCGGCACCCTGGTCGAGGTCGGCGACAAGGACGCCCTGCAATTCATCGCCGATAATCTCGCCCATCCCGACTGGAGCATGATGCGCTCGGCCATCGACACCCTGCTCAACGTCCAGCACCCGGCCGCACTCGACCTCATCTACCGCTACGCGGCGACCACCAAGGACGTCATGTTCATGAAGTTCCTTGCCGAATCCTGCGCCATCCGCCCGCGTGAGGACATGGGTGAGTTCCTCATGGGCTCGCTCCAACTCGACGACCTGTGGGTGCGCAAGCACGCCCTGCAAGCCCTCGCCCTGACCCCGCTCGACAACAAGGAAGCGCGCATGCGCGCCATTGCCGAGGACGATCACCAGGACCACCTCACCCGCGCCTACGCCTACTACGCGCTGATGGACACTCCGGCGCGCGACGAATCGGTCGCCAAGCTGATCGAAATCGCCCATTCCTGGGGCGCCGAATCACAGGAAGCAGCCGCCGTCGCGCTGGGCACGCTCGACAACGACACCACCCGCGAAGCGTTGAAGTCCCTGCGCGACGCGAATGCCCTCAAGGTCCAGGTCGCGGCGATGGCGAGCGAGGCCGGCTTCGGCGTGCGCGAGGCGATGGAGGCCTTGATCCACACCATCGCCGAGGGCAAGGGGCTCGATCCGTCGGTGGCGGCGGCGAGCCTGCGGCGCATGCCGCCCGAGGTCGCCGCACGGATCACCAACGTCCTGCTCGAGTGCTGCAAGCTCAACTCCGACGTCGGTACCCGCCTGGTCGAGGCCTGGGGCACGATCAAGGCCGACCCGGCCCATCTCTACGCCTGGGCGCTCGGCAACGCCAATCCCGACATCCGCATGCAGGGCATCTGGCTGGTCGGCCAGCGCGGCGACCGCGCCTATCTCGAACGCATCGCGCCGATGCTGAAGGACGCCGATTCCGGGGTGCGCGGCATGGCCGCCTGGGCCATCGTGCGCATCCTCGGCGCGGAGTACGGTCGCGGTCTGGAGACCTGAGCCGGGTTGCGCCCGCCGGGGAGCCCACGGGCGGCGCCGGGCGCGGCGCTCTGCGGTCATCCACGATCCCCCCGGCAAGCCTGAACGGGTATAGTTCCGTCCTGTCACTCCGCGGCGCGCGCCGCGGCCGTGCCCGAATCGAGCCATTCCAAGGAGCCCGCGTGAAATCCAGCTGCCGTTTCGTCCGTCCGCGGACCCTCGCCATCCTCGCCCTGCTTGCCCACTCGACGCTCCCGGTCATGGCCGGCGACTTCGATTTCGACATCGCCACCGCGCAATCGCTGTCGCCCCCGGTCGGCACCGTGATCGACAGCAGCAATCTCGAGAACTCGATCCAGTTGCTCGACCCGGAGTTCGCCGAACTCGTCCGCGAGGGCTGGCTGAGCATCACCGTGGGCGAGCCCGTTTCGTTCGACCCGCACCCGAACTACATCGCCGCGACCGAGGCCCACGCCGGCGAGACCACCCTGGGTGATGCGCCGGGTGTGCTCAACGGCTACGTCGGCGGGCGGCCGTTTCCGGGCGAGTTGTCGCAGGACGATCCGCGCGCCGGCGAGAAGCTGGTGTGGAACATGCGCTACGGCTATGCCGGCGATGGCGGCGAGATCCCGGAGATGTACTGGCAGTACCGCGACATGCGTGCACAGAAGATCGAGCGCGAACTCGAGTTCGAGGCCGCCGCGATGCGCTTCATGTACCGCCACGTCGTCGACCCGGTGCCTGAGCTGCCCGACAACACCTACCGCGTCTACAACGCGCTCACCCTGACCGCGCTGGAGCCCGGCGACGTCGCCAATACCAAGCTGCTCATCTTCTACAACAGCGACGATACCGCCGAGGAGCAGGGCTGGATGTACGTACCGCTGCTGCGCCGGGTGCGGCGCGTCGCCACCACCATGCGCACCGACTCCTTCCTCGGCAGCGACATCATGATCGAGGACTTCCTCGGGTACACCGGACGCATCATGGACATGGAATGGAAGTACGGCGGCGAGCGCTGGATCCTGCTGCCGATGTACCGCCACGACCAGATCCCCCATGCCGAGCGCAAGGCACGCCGTCACGACTACCATTTCGTCGATTTCGGCGGCCACAGCGGCTGCTTCCCCAACGTGACCTGGCAGCCGCGCCGGGTGCTGGTGCTGGAGGGCACGACCAAGCGTAGCGATCATCCGCTGTCCAAGCGCCTCATCTACATCGATGCGCAGACCATGTTCCCGGTCTTCGGCAAGGTCTACGACCGCGGCGGGGTGCTGTGGAAGTTCCTCATGGGCGGCCTCGCGCACCCCGATTACCATCTGCCCGAGAACCAGGGCACCGGCGTGCCGTTGCTCGACACCTCGAGCGTGGTCGACGTGCAGAACATGCACTGCACCACCCTGCAGATGGTCACCCTGGCCAACCTGCCGAACATGAAGCAGAAGGATTTCGAGCCGTCGGCACTCAACGTCGGCGCGCGCTGAGCCCGCCCGGGTGCGCCGCGTCGCCCCCGGCGCGCGCTGAAAGGCGGCGGCCAGGTGTGGCGAGTCCGATCACGGCAAGCGGCGGGGGAGAACGGGCGGACAGGGGACGTTTTCGCCCGGCACGCAGCCGGCGGCCGCGGGGCGGCTGCGGGGACGAAGGGTCGCGAACCCCGGCGCACGCCGCCGCCCACGACCACGCGGGTCGTTCGGCACCAGTCAGTTGATCACCACCAGCAGAAGAGTAGGAGAATACACACATGGCAAGCCCACAGGCCGAAGCAATCAAGGAACTCTACGCGGGCTGGCTGGCGGCCATGGCCGCCAAGCCGGACATGGGGCTCGACGAGATGCGCGAGCTGTTCGATCACTGGGGTGACATCACCGCCGAACCCGGCGGCGTCGATTACGTCGAGGTCGATGCCGGTGGGGTCAGCGCCATGTGGGCCTTGCCGCACGGCTGCGCCGAGGACCGCGTCGCCCTGTGCACCCATGGCGGCGGCTACGTCACCGGGTCGATGTATACCCACCGCAAGCTGTTCGGCCACATCGCCAAGGCCATCGGCTGCCAGGCGTTGATCCTCGATTACCGGCGCGCACCGGAGCACACCCACCCGGCCCAGGTCGAAGACGCGGTGACCGCCTACGCCTGGCTACTCGACCAGGGTTACAAGCCCGAGCACATCTGCACCACCGGCGACTCGGCCGGTGGCGCGCTGTCGACCTCGGTCCTGCTCGGCATCAAGGCACGCGGACTGCCGCTGCCGGTGGCGGCGATGCCGATGTCGCCGTGGTACGACCCCGAGGGCACCGGCGAGTCGCTGGTCAGGAACGCCGACAAGGATGTCCTGGTCAAGCCCGAGGTCCTCAAGGGCATGGCCGGCACCTTCCTCGGCAAGGCCTCGTCCAAGGATCCGCTGGCCAACCTGCTCCAGGCCGACCTCGCCGGGCTGCCGCCGATCTACATCCAGACCGGCGGCGACGAGACCCTGCTCGACGATTCGACCCGTTTCGCCGAGAAGGCGAAGGCCGCGGGTATCGACGTCAAGCTCGACGTCTTCCCCGAAATGCAGCACGTCTTCCACTTCCTGGCCGGGCGCGCGCCCGAGGCCGACGATGCCATTCGCCGCATGGCGGCGTGGGTGAAGCCCAAGCTCGACCTGTAGGCCTGCCCCCGCATCGCGCGACGGCTGCCCTACGCGGCCGTCGCGCCTGCCCGAGGAGAATTCCGTGGACAACTTCGACCCCGGCTACGACCCGCGTCACCTGTTCGACCTGAGCGGCAAGCGTGCGCTCGTCACCGGCGCCTCGACCGGACTCGGCCGGCGCTTCGGCTGGGCCCTGGCGCGGGCCGGCGCCGAGGTCGTGCTGGCCGCGCGCAGCGTCGACAAGCTCGAACGCCTGGGCGAGGCAATCGCGGCGTTCGGCGGCCGCTACCAGGTCGTCGCCCTCGACGTGCGCGATCGCGCGGCCGCACGCGCCTGCATCGACAGCGTGGAGGCGCAGGGGCCGATCGACGTCCTGGTCAACAATGCCGGCATCGCCATCGTCAAGGCGCCCGAGCGTTACACCGACGACGACTGGGACGCCGTCTACGAGACCAACCTGCGTGCCCCCTGGGTCCTGGCCCAGGCCGTGATCCGCCACCGCCTCGCCGACGGTCGCCCGCTGAGCGTGATCAACATCGCCTCGGTGCTCGGCCTGCAGCCGCGCGGCCACATCCCGCCCTATGCCGCGGCCAAGGCCGGCCTGATCAACCTCGGCCGCGATCTCTGCGTCGATCTCGCCGCGCGCGGCATCCGCGTCAACGCCCTCGCGCCGGGCTACTTCGAAACCGAGATGAACCGCGACTGGCTGCAGAGCCCCGCCGGCGAGCGCCTGCGCGCCGGCATCCCGGCCGGCCGGTTCGGCCAGCCCGAGGATCTCGACGGCGCCATCCTGTTCCTGGCCTCGGACGCCTCGACCTACATGAACGGCAATCTCATCGTCGTCGACGGCGGCCACACCGCGGGACTCTGAGCACGGCCACGCACGGCCGGCACGTCAATCACTTGCCTCGTGGTGTCAGACACCGCGCAGACCGTCGTCGCCTGAGATATCAATGCCTTGAGCCCCGGTGTCAGACACCGGGCGGAGACGCCCGGGCCGGCGAACCAGCGCCGGTCAGCGTCCAACACGCGGCGGACCATCAAGCATTTGACGGTTGGTGTCAGACACCGCGCCTGCGCCGAGCAGGCCGGCGGTCGCCACGCGGGCTCAGCGCTTGATGGCGCGGGCGGGATCGCGGACAGGATCGGTTGGCGGCGGCGTCAAAGGCTCCACAGCACCAGGCGCCAGTCGAGCACCCGGCTCTCCTCGTAGCCGTCGGCGCCGGGTCGCCTGGCGTAGGTGTCCACGCGCAATTCGTACAGCGCCCCGCCGCGCTCGAGTGGCCGCAGCGCGGTGACGTCGAACTCGCTGCGGATGATGTCCTCCTCCAGCACCGGCCCCAGATGATCGCAGCCCTGCCAGCCGACCATGGTGACGATGTTGGGCAGGGCCCGTGCGACCTGGGCGAGGGCGATGGAGATGGTGTGCCCGCCGTAGACCAGGCGCTTGCCGAGGTAGCTGCGCGAGGCGTCGGTATGGGCGAAGGCGATGTTGCCGGTGATGCGCACCAGTTCCGGCGCGCAGGTCACGGTGTCCTGGGCCTCGATGATGACCCGGTCGTCGACCGCCAGCGCGGGCGCCGGCACGTCGAAGCTCTCGGGCTCCATGGCAGCGACGTTCCAGTCGACCGGCAGCGCCGCGTCCAGGGTGGCGTCGTCCAGGCGTTCCGGGATCCAATCGAAATCGTCGTCGTGGCCGGTGTCGGCGGCCGCGTCGCGGCAAGGGATCATGGGGCAGCGCCAGTATTTCATGACGCAGGCGCCATGCTGGTTCAGGGTCTCCATCTCCAGTGCGACCATGCCGGTCGCCGCCCGCCCGGGCTTGGGCCGGTTCTGCTTGAGACCGACCACGCGGGTCGTCGTCGTCAGGGTGTCGCCGACGTAGACCGGGCGCTGCAGCAGCAGGCCACGGTAGAACAGGTTGCCCTTGACGTGCTGGGAGGCATAGGTGGTCTGGCCGTTGACGAGGTTGACCACCAGCATGGGATGGACCAGCGCGCGCGGATCGCCGGTGACACGCGCCGCGAGTTGCTGGTCGAGCGGCAGGCGCAGACGGTCGCCGGTCACGGCCTGGTAGAACGCCGCGTGGCCGTCGGTCACGGTCACGGCTGGCGCCGTGAACGTCTGGTCGCGGGTGAAATCTTCGAAATAGGGGCCGTCGATGTGATGGGTGGTCATGATGGTCGTCGCAGCAGCAGGGGGCGAGGAGGGCGGGCGCCCGGGTGAATCCCGGGCGCCACGGCCGCTCAGCGGATCGCGATGGGGTTGATGATCATCTGCACCGCGCCCTTGATGCGCGCGGGGCCGAGCACGAACATGAACTCGTAGGCCTTGTCCTTGGCCAGCTCACGGGTGTCCATGTTCTCCAGGATGTAGACGCCGGCATAGTTGATCAGCTCCTGGTGCACGCGGAACATGATCTTGGGATCTTCGAAAGGAATGACCTCGAGCGCCCAACCATCCGAGCCGACCGCCAGCACGTCTTTCTCGACCAGGTACTTGGCGCCGTCGACTCCGAGGCCGGGTTCGACCTTGCCGAAACGTTCGGGTTCGGAATCGAGCAGCTTCATCCAGCCGGTGTTGAACAGCACCACGTCGCCTTTCTCGATGCTCACACCCTGCTGCTTCTCGCAGGCCTGGATCTCGGCGCGGTTGAACGCCGTGCCTTCCTCGAGCATGTCCTTGCCCATGCAGGCCGCCATGTCGAGCATCACGCCGCGCGCCACGATCGGTGGGTAGGTCTCGATGCCCATGCGCTGCAGGCCGTCGACCGTGGCGAAATCCTTGCCCTTGAAGCCGTTGTAGAACACGCCATCGGTGGCGGCATGGCCGAGGCCGTCGATCTGCGAACCGACCCCCATCCAGCCGTTCATCGTGTCGTCGAAGAAATTGAAGTGATTGTCGCCGTAGGACGAGCCGTTGTACTGGTTGGGGAACAGCACGGTGACTTCGAACGAGCGCGGCGGGTAAGCCGGGGTGTCGCTACCGGTGACGATGCCGAGTCGGTAGGTCTTGCCGGTCTTGATCAGCTTGGCCGCCTTGAGGGCGAGATCCGGCCCGAGCATGTTGAACGAACCCAGGGTGTCGTCCGCGCCCCACTTGGACGGCCACCACTGCTTCTCCTCCGCCTGGGCGCCGGCCGCCAGGCCCAACGCCGCCGCAAATACGATCGATCGATACATCTTCCCCTCCTCGAGTCATTGGACGGGCGTCGCGCGACGCCCGCGTCGATGGCCACGCCCCAGGCGTGCCCGCTAATCGAATTCCCTGCGCACGGCGTCGTCGTGCTCACCGAGCGCCGGCACCCGCGCCAGATCCGGCGCCCCCACGCGCCGGATCAACGAGGCGCGCTGGCCCGAGGTCTCGACCTCGTGGCGCTGCAGTGCCGGATGCCGCGCCAGGTCGCCGATGTCGTTGATGCTGCCGCAGGCGATCTCGGCCTGCTTGAGCCGTGCCGCCATCTCGGCGCGCGTGAAGTTGGCGAAGACGCTCTCGATCTCGGTGCGCAGGGCGTCCCGATTCTCGACCCGCAGCATGTTGTTGGCAAATAACGGGTGCTCGGCGAGGTCGGGCCGCTCGAGCCCGACCCGGCACAGGCGCAGCCACTCGGCGTGGTTCTGCACGACCAGGAAGAGCTCGCCGTCGGCGGTCTGGTAGGCGCCGTAGGGGCAGATCTGGGCGTGGTCGAGGCCGGTGCCGCCGAGCATCTTGCCGGCGTATTCGAGCATCGCCAGCGGCACCGCCATCCATTCCGACAGGGTGCCGAACAACGACACCTCGACGTGGCGGCCGGCCTCGCCGCGACCGCGCGCATAGAGCGCCTTCATGATCTCGCCGTAGGCCGTGAGGCCGGTGGCGATGTCACAGATCGAGGCGCCGACCTTGGACGGCTGCCCGGGCGGCCCGGTCACCGAGCACAGGCCGGTCTCGGCCTGGATGAGCGCGTCGTAGGCCTTCATGTCGGCGTAGGGGCCGGACAGGCCGTAGCCCGAGATCGAGCACATCACCAGGCGCGGGTTGAGCGCGTGCAGGCGCTCCCAGCCGTAGCCGAGACGGTCGACCGCGCCCGGGCGCAGGTTCTGCACGAAGACGTCGGCACGCGCGAGCAGCTTGTCCAGCAACTGCTTGTCAGCGTCCCGGGCCAGGTCCACGGTGACCGATTCCTTGCCGCCGTTCAGCCACACGAAATAGCCGCTGTCGCCGTGGATCATGGTGTCGTAGGCGCGCGCAAAATCGCCCTCGGGCCGTTCCAGTTTGATTACCCGGGCGCCGCCCTCGGCAAAGATGCGGCTGCAGTAGGGTGCCGCCACGGCCTGTTCGAGTGACACCACCAGCAGGTCGTCGAGCGCTGCCTCCATGACCATCGCTCAGACCACCAGCGAGGCGCGCGTGACCTTGCGCGCGGCGGAATCGGACAGCGCCTGGGCGACGTCATCGAGCGGGTAGTCGGCATCGAGCAGTTCGTCGTGCGGGTAGCGATCGCGCGTCTCGGCGAGAAACTGCATGGACTTGCCGAGATAGTGTCCGTAATAGCGCATGCAGGGGATGATATTGACCCCGCGGCGAACGAGGAAGCCCGGATCGTAGGACACCGTCTGGCCGATGTTGATGGTGCCGATCGACACCAGGGTGCCGCCGAGCCGGATGAGCTTGGGCGCCTCGGCGAAGGCGTCGACCACGCCCGCCACCTCGACGCAGACGTCGACGCCGTGACCGCCGGTCAGCGCGTTGACCGCCGCGATGCGTGCGTCGGTGGTCGGATGCTCGTTGATGTCGATGACGTGGTGGGCGCCGAAGCGGCGGGCGTCGGCGAGCCGCTTCGGAATGCTGTCGACGATGATGACCTCGGCGCCCTTCTCATGGGCCACCGCGGCGCAGTTCAGGCCGAGACCGCCGGCGCCCTGGATCAGCACGCGGTCGCCGTAGGTCACCTTGGCGAGGTCGAGGCCGAAGTAGACCTGCGACAGCGCGCAGTTGGCGCTGGCCGCGGCCTTGTCGGAGACCTCGTCCGGGACCTTGAAGAAGGTCTGCTCGGGATGAATCATCCAGTGGCTGGCGAAGGTGGCATGGAAATGCGGCGCGTCGTCGGGCTGGCGCGCCCAGTACTGGTAGGCGTTGGCGCACATCCACGGCTGGCCCTTGGCGCAGGGCACGCAGCGCCGGCAGTGGATGAAGTAGGTGGCGACGATGCGATCGCCTTCCTTGAGCGGCTGGCCGGCATGGTCGTGGGTGGTGCCGACGCCGAGCCGGTCGACCACGCCGACCACTTCGTGGCCGAGCCCGCCACTCTTCTTGTTCGGATGGTGCCCGCACCAGATGTGCAGTTCGGAGCCGCACACGTTGCTGCGCACGACACGCGCGACGAGCCCGCCCGGCGGCGGTTCCGGCACCTCGTATTCACGGAATTCCAGCGCACCCGGCTGGGTCATGTTGGCAAGGCGGCCTTTCATGGTCGTTCTCCGGTGGGCACGCGCCGGTTCAGCGCATGACGAAGGGGTTGGGCACGTCGTCGGCGGTCGAGATCCACACGCTCTTGGTCTGCAGGTACTCGTTGATGGCCTCGATGCCGTTCTCGCGCCCGATGCCGCTCTGCTTGTAGCCGCCGAACGGCGACATGAAGCTGACCGCGCGGTAGGTGTTCACCCATACCGTGCCCGCGCGCACGGCTTTCGAGACCGCGAGCGCGCGTTTGATCGACTGCGTCCAGATGCCGGCAGCCAGGCCGAAAGCGATGTCGTTGGCGATCTCCACCGCTTCGTCGTCGTCCTTGAAGCGGATGATCGACAGCACCGGGCCGAACACTTCCTCCTGCGCGATGCGCATGCGGTTGGTGACGCCGCCGAAGATGGTCGGTTGCACGAAGTACTCGCTGTCGCCGGTGCCGGGCTGGCCCTTGGCCGGCCCGCCGCCGAGCAGCAACTCGGCGCCGTCGTCCTTGGCGACCTGGATGTAGGACAGGATCTTCTCGTATTGCGGCGGCGTGGTGACGGGGCCGACCTGGGTCGCGCGATCCATGGGGTCGCCCATGCGCGCGGTCTTCGCGAACTCGACCAGCTTGCCGACGAAGGCGTCGTAGATGCCGTCCTGCACGAGCAGGCGCGAGCCGGCGATGCAGGTCTGGCCGGTGGCGGCGAAGATGCCCGAGATGGCACCCTTGACGGCATCATCGAGCTTGGCGTCGTCGAACACGATGTTGGGCGACTTGCCGCCGAGTTCCAGCGTGCAGCGCTTGAGGCCGCCGGCAGCCGCCTGGTAGACACGCGCGCCGGAATCGGAACCGCCGGTGAAGGCGACCTTGGCCACCTTGGGATGTTCGACCAGGCGGGCGCCGCACTCGGCGCCGAAACCGGTGACGACGTTGACGACGCCGGGCGGGAAACCCGCCTCGGTGAACAGTTCCGCGAGGCGCAGGGTCGAGGTCGAGGTGAATTCCGAGGGCTTGACCACCACCGTGCAACCGGCCGCGAGCGCCGGTGCCAGCTTCCAGGTCAACAGTAGCAGGGGGGAGTTCCACGGCGTGATGGCAGCAACCACGCCGAGCGGCTCGTGCAGGGTGTAGTTGAAGGTGTCCGGCTTGTCGATCGGAATGACCGCGCCTTCGATCTTGTCGGCCAGCCCGCCGTAGTAGTAGTACCACTGCGGCAGGTAGGCGCACTGCGCGCCCATCTCGCTGATCAGTTTGCCGTTGTCGCGCACCTCCATGGCGGCGAGTTCGTCGGCGTGGGCGGCGATGAGGTCGCCGACGCGGCGCAGCAGGGCGCCGCGCGCGGTCGCGCTCAGCGTCGCCCACGGCCCCTTGGTGAAGGCCGTCCAGGCCGCGTCGACGGCGGCATCGACGTCCGCCTCGCCGCAGCGCGCGACCTCGGCCCAGGGGCGCGAGGTGTAGGGGTTGACGGTCTCGAAGTAGGCGCCCGAGGCGGGCGCCACGGTCTGCCCGCCGATCCAGGCGTCGAAACGGGGCAGGGCGGCGTTGTCGGCAACAGTCATCGCGAGGCTCCGGGGATCAATACGAGCGCGGCAACTCCAGCACGTGTTCGGCGAAGTAGGACAGGATGAGGTTGGTCGAAATCGGCGCGATGCGGTACAGGCGCGCCTCGCGCCACTTGCGCTCGATGTCGTATTCCTCGGCCACGGCGAAACCGCCGTGGGTCTGCATGCACACGTCACCGGCTTCCCAGGCCGCTTCCGAGGTCAGCATCTTGGCCATGTTGGCGTAGGTGCCGGTGCGCGGATCGTCGCTCTCGTAGTAGCGGCAGGCCTTCTCCAGGATCGCCTCAGCCGCCTCGACGTTGGCGAAGGCGCGTGCGATGGGGAACTGGATGCCCTGGTTCTGCCCGATGGGGCGCCCGAACACGACGCGCTCACGGGCGTAGTCGGATGCCTTCTTGAGGAAGTAACGCCCGTCGCCGAGCGACTCGGAAGCGATCAGGATGCGCTCGGCGTTCATGCCGGAGAGGATGTAACGGAAACCCTTGCCTTCCTCGCCGATGAGACTCGAGGCCGGGATCGGCACGTTGTCGAAGAAGATCTCGGTAGTCGAGTGGTTGATCATCGTGCGGATGGGATTGATGGTCATGCCGTTCTTCTTCGCCTCGCGCATGTCGACGAGGAAGACCGAGAGACCGTCGGAGCGCTTCTTGACCTCGTCCTTCGGCGTGGTGCGGGCGAGCAGCACCATGAGATCGGACTGCAGGGCACGCGAGGTCCACACCTTCTGGCCGTTGACGATGTACTGGTCGCCTTTGCGCACCGCCATGGTCGAAATGCTCAGGGTGTCGGTGCCGGCGGTCGGTTCGGTCACGCCGAAGGCCTGCAGACGGAGCTCGCCGGCGGCGATGCCGGGCAGGTACTGCTGCTTCTGCTCCTCGCTGCCGTGGCGCAGGACCGTGCCCATGGTGTACATCTGGGCATGGCAGGCGCCGGCGTTGCCGCCGAACTCGTGGATCGCGGTGAGGATGGCCGAGCCGATCGAGATCGGCATGCCGCTGCCACCGTACTCCTCGGGGATGAGCGCGGCGAGCAGACCGAGCTCGGTCAGCTTGTCGACGAACTCGGTGGGGTACTGGCGCTCGCGGTCCTTCGCGCGCCAGTACTCGCCGGAAAACTCTTCGCACACCTTGCGCACGGTGTCACGGATCTGGGTGACGGTTTCCTCGTGTTCTACGCTCATCGCTCGGCCCTTCTTCGTTTGCTGCGGAATCGTAATCGGTCCCAGTAACGACCACCCCGCCGGGCGGCGGGGTGGCGTGGGGCCCGTCGTCTGGGACGGGCGTTTCGACGGATCACTTCTGGGCGAGGATCTTGTCGAGCACCGGGTAGAGGTAACGGTTGAAGACGTCGGGATTCTCGCTCATGGGGAAATGCCCGATTTCCTCCATGATGATGCACTCCGAGTTCTTGGTCTTCTTGGCCGTCTCTTCGGTCATCTCCGGGGTACAGGCGAAGTCGTAGACGCCGGTCATGTAGTAGATCGGCACGTCGCCAGCCAGCTTCTCGGTCTCGCCGCGGAAGTCGTGGTCGACACTGTAGAAGTAGAGATCGCCCTTGAACACGCCCGGGCCGCCCTGGGAGTAATACCACCAGGTCTCCCAGCGGTACTTGTCGGGGCTCTGCGGCGCCATCAGGCCGAACACCGACTGCGCGCAGGTCTCGCCACCATGGATGTGCGAATGACGCAGCCAGTCGAGATGCCAGCCCGGCGAATGCTCGCAGGCCTCGATGGCGATCAGCGCGCTGACGTCCTTGGCATGGTGCTTGGCCAGGTGCAGGCAGATGTTGCCGCCCATCGAGCTGCCCATGATGACGGGCTTGTCGAGGCCGAGTTCCTTGCAGAAGGCCATCAGGATGCCGGCATAGAACTTGGCGGTGAGCTTGTACTCCTCGTCTTCCTGGTACCACTCGTAGGGCGGAATCGACTTGCCGTGACGCGGCAGGTCGAGGGCGATGACGCGGAAGTTCTTGTTGATGGCGGGGTCGCACAACTGGTGACGCCACTCGCGCGAGTCGGTGCCGGCGGTGTGCAGGCAGACCATGGGAATGCCGTCGCCGGCTTCCTCGAAGAAGATGCGGTACTCGGTGCCCTCGTAGGGAACCCAGATGTAACGGCCGGTAATCGGTTCGATGTTTGCCACGTGCGTTCTCCTCTCGCGCTCAGATCTCGCGCATGCGATCGAGCGCCCACATTAGCGCGCGCATGTTCTGCCACAGGACCATCTGGTCGCCCTCGAGGGTGACCCGACCGTGCAGGGGGTGGGCCATCGCCCACAGGTCGTTGTACATCGGCGGCGGCACCGGTTCGCAGAATTTCTTCCAGCTCTCGGCCGGCCCGCGGATCGCGAGCTGGTAACAGGTTTCAGGGCCGAGTTCGTCGGAGAACTCGGCCAGCTTGCCGCGCTCGAAGGAAACGACGTACTGCTTGTCGCCGAAACCGAACAGCAGGCTGGCGGTGAAGTGCTTGCCGATCCAGCTCATGGGACCGTTCTTGTTCACCGCGCCCTGCCATTTCTTCATCCAGGACATGTCGAACATGGGTGACCTCCCTTGGGTTCGAAGGCTGCCCGCGAACGGGCGGATTCGCCGCGCGGCCGGCCTGCGGAACAGGCACCGTGCAGAGGGCATCTGCGGGCGCAGCGGCGATGGGAAGGGTGAGCTTATAGAGTCGTGCAGGGATATGTAAACAATATCCGACGTATACCTTCTATAGGTTTTTCTTATATCCCGGGTTTCACTCGCCGGCGGTCGCGACGTCCCAGAATTCGCCGTGCATTTCCTGCACGCAGGTGCGCAGCAGCTCGATGGTGGCGCGCACCGCGTTCGAGGTCGGCCGTCCACGCGTCTGGGCGAGGTACATGCGGCGCTCGACCCGCGGGCTGACGATGGGGGTCGCACGCAACTCGCCGCGGGCGACTTCCTCGGCAACGGCGGCATAGGAGAGGATGGTCGCACCGACGCCGAGCCGCGCCAGTGATTTCATCTGGGTAAAAGCATCAATCTCGACCCGCGGTGCGAGCACCACGTCATGTTCCTGGGCGATGCGGTCGAGCATGTCGCGCAGGCCGTGGTGGCGTCCAGGCAGGATCAGCGGCATGCGCGCGAGCTCGGCGAAGCGCACGCTGCGGCGGCGGCGCTCCGAACTGCTGGTGATGAGGTAGAGCTCTTCGTTGAACAGTGGCTCGGCGTGCACGCCGGCATCGCGCTGGACGCCGTGCAGGATGCACACCTCGAGCTGGCCGGCGCGCAACCAGTCGAGCACGTAGCCGCTGGTACCTTCGACCACGCGCAGCGAAACGTTGGGCAGCGCTTCCTGCATGCGCACGATCAGCGGCACGCTGAGCACGGCCGAGATCGACGACGGCATGCCGAGCACGACGCTGCCCTGGGGCACGTTGGCGCCGCGGCGGATGACCTGGGTGGTCTCTTCGACCTGTTCGAGGATGACCTTGGCGCGCTGCAGCAGCTCGCGCCCGGCCTCGGTCGGCTGCACGCCACGCACCGAGCGCGTGAGCAGCTTGACGCCGAGTTCGTCCTCGAGCTTGGCCATTTGCTGCGACAGCGCGGGCTGTGCGACGAACAGCGATTCCGCCGCGCGCTTCATCGAGCCACGTTCGACGATCTCGATGAAGTACCTCAGGTTGCGTAGTTCCACTGCGGGCGCTCCGTCAGGCCGCCGCGCGACGCGGGCAGGAATGGTCGGCCAGGCGGCTCGGGCGCCCCCCGGGCGCAGCCTTCCACAGCGCTATCGGCATCGGCATCTTCGTCTGTCTCGTCAGGTTGAACGGCGCCCGGCCGTGCCGGGCACCGCCGCACTCACCGCGGGCCCGCGATCAGGGCGCGATGGTCGGCTGCGCGAGCCGCGTCCGGGTCCGGCCGCGCTGCAACTGCCGCGATCGCCGCGACGTAAGCCGCCGGGAGGCCGTGCTCGCGGGCGCCGGCGACGACCAGATCGCGATACCAGTCGTACGGCGCCAGGGCGTCGTCGGTCCAGCCGTCCTGGGCCAGGTAGACATAGCATTCCCCGACCGTGGGAACCTTGACGTGGGTCGCTTCATACCCTCGCCCGAGGCCCTCGATGCGGTCGAGTTCGCCGCGCGCCGCGATGGGCAGGGCATAGACCACGCCGTAGGCCGTCGCCCCGGCCTGCGCCACCAGCGTGCACTTGCCCGAACCGTCGCGCCCGCGCTTGTTGAAGCGGAGCGTGTAGCCAGGCAGGGTGGCGCGCGCGATGACCTCGACCGCGCCAACCCGGGCGGCGAGGCGCGCGGACAGCAGGTTGGAACCGTAGGCGAGGTAGGGCAGGCGCTCCATCGTGGCGAGTCGGACGGGCCGGGCGCGCAGTATACTGCGTCGCGCGGCCGTCCGCGGGGACGGGCGGCGCGCCCAGGGGAGACCATGCATTGAACACCATCACCCACGCCGACGACATCCGCGCGTGGCGCCACCGCCACGTCCCGCTGTTCAACGACAACAAGCTCAAGCTCGGCATCTTCGGCCAGAATTGCTCCAACGGCTGCACCATCACCCATGCCGAGACCAGCTTCGAGCCGACCTATGCCCACAACGTCGCGCTGAGCCGCCTGGCCGACCGGGTCGGTTTCGAACTGCTGGTGCCGGTGGGGCGCTGGAAGCATTTCGGCGGCACCACGGAGTTCAACGCCAACAACCTCGAGGTCTATACCTGGGCCACGGCGATGGCCTGCAACACCGAGAACATCATGGTGTTCGCAACCTCGCACGTACCGACCGTGCACCCCCTGTTCGCGGCCAAGCAGGCCGCCACCATCGACAACATCTCCGGCGGCCGTTTCGGCCTCAACATCGTGTGCGGCTGGTTCCGCCCCGAGATCGAGATGTTCGGCGCCGCCCAGCTCGACCACGACGAGCGCTACCGCATGGCCGACGAATGGCTGACGGTGATCAAGCGCGCCTGGACCGAGCAGGATTTCGATTTCGCCGGCGACTACTACACCGTCAAGGGCGGCTACCTGAATCCCAAACCGCTGCAGCAGCCCTTCCCGGTGCTGGTCAATGCCGGCAGCTCCGACGCCGGCCGCGAGTTCTCCGCCCGCCACGTCGATTTCAACTTCATCACCATCACCACCGAAGACGAGGCGCAGTTCAAGATCGACGACGTCAAGCGTCGCGCCGCCGCCCATGGCCGCGAATGCGGGGTGATGAGCTACGGCCTGGTGTGCTGCCGCGACACCGAGCGCGAAGCGCGCGAGCTGTACGACAACATCGTGCGCCACGGCGACTGGGCCGCGACCGAGAACATCATGAACCTGCTCGGCATCGAGTCGAGTTCGTTCGGCGACAAGGACACCGTGCGCAACCTCGGCGAGCGCTTCATCGCCGGCTGGGGTGGATATCCCCTGGTCGGCACCCCGGAGCAGGTGGTCGAGCAGATGCAGGCGGTGCACGCCATGGGCATCGACGGTTTCATCCTGTCGTGGCTCGACTACCTGCCCGAGCTCGAGTACTTCGCCGATCGCGTCATGCCGCTGTTGCGCGAGGCCGGCTTGCGCGCCTAGGCTCGCCCGGTGCCGGTCTCGCGGCGCGCGGCCCGCGGGGATCGCCCGGCATTTCCAGTTTGCCGCCATGGGGGAGAGGACATGGGACGCCTGCAGGACAAGGTCATCATCATCACCGGTGCGCTCGGCGGCCAGGGGCAGATCGCCGTCGCGCGCTTTCTCGACGAGGGCGCGTACGTGGTCGCCTCCGACCGCGCCGCCGCGGCCGACGGCGAAGTCGCCGCGCGCCTGGCGCAGGCACCCGAAAGGCTGGTCTACCGCGGCGGCGACATCTGCTCGGAGGACCTCGCCGGGGAGCTGGTCGCCGTGGCGGTGGAGCGCTTCGGCCGTCTCGACGTGCTCTACACCAACCACGGCCTGATGCTGGGCAAGCCCTTTCTCGATACCAGCCTGGACGAATTCGATGCCCTGATCGCCACCAACCTGCGCGCACCCTTCGCCCTCAGCCTGCACGCGGCGCGGGCGATGGCCGCCAATGGAGGCGGGGTCATCATCCACAATTCCTCGGTCGGCGGCATCGTCGGCTTTCCGACCATGGCCGCCTACGGCGCCTCGAAAGGCGGCCTGGCCCAGCTCGCCCGTTCCATGGCCACCGACCTGGCACCGCACAACATCCGCGTCAACGCCATCTGCCCCGGGGTGGTCGACACCCCCATGCCGCGCCGCTACGTCGGCGAGGTCAGCGAGGCCGAGCGCGCGGCCGCGTTCGGCGCGATGGCCGACATGCACCTGCTCAAGCGCCTCGCGCGCCCGGAGGAGATCGTCAACGTGGTAGTGTTCCTGGCCTCCGACGAGGCCTCCTTCATGACCGGTGCCGTGATCCCGGTCGACGGCGGCCTGACGGCGATCTGAGCCGGCGGCGCGCGCGCTTGATTTCGGCTTAGTCCGACCACCCGACCGAGACCGTGCCCGTTAGCATCGAGGTCTCGACCAACTGGAGGCACGTATGCCACTGACCCGCATCAATACCACCACCGGTACCGCCACCCCCGAGGAGCTCGGCTGCACCCTCATCCACGAACACGTCATGGTCGGCTACCCGGGCTGGGAGCTGGACGGCAAGGCGCCGCGCTTCAAGCGCGCCGATGCCATGAGCCGCGCGCTCGACCAGATGCAGGAACTGAAGGACCACGGCCTCGGCACCTTCGTCGATCCCTGCCCGATGGATCTCGGCCGCGACGTCGAATTTCTCGCCGAGCTGTCGCAGAAGAGCGGCATGCGCATCGTGTGCACCACCGGCGCCTACTTCGAAGCCCAGGGCAACACCTTCACCTTCAAGCAGGTGCCGCTGGAAGAAATCACCGAGATCTACATCAAGGAGATCGAGGACGGCATCGGTGACACCGGCATCCATGCCGGGGCGATCAAGATCGCGACCGGCCATCGCGTGGTCAGCGAGTACGAGCAGAAGCTGGTCACCGCCGCGGCGCGCGCGGCCAAGGCGACCGGTGCGCCGATCATCTCCCACACCGAGGGCGCGACCTGCGGCCACGACCAGATCGACCTCGTCACCGGCGAGGGCGTGCCGGTCGACCAACTGCTGGTCGGCCATTCCGACGGCACCACCGACCAGTGGTACCAGCGCGCGCTGGCCGAACGCGGCGCCTACGTCGGCTTCGATCGCTTCGGTATCGAGATGTTCCAGCCCGACGACGTGCGCATCGAGGGCGTGCTCAACCTGGTCAACAACGGCCACCTCGAGCGCGTGATGATGTCGCACGACTCGATCATGTGCTGGTTGGGGCGCCCGCTGCCTTTCGCGCAGAGCTTCGAGGGCCTGCTCGAGATGCTGCCGAAATGGCGCTCGACGCACATCTTCCGCGAGATCGTGCCGAAGCTGAAAGCCGCGGGCCTGAGCCAGGCACAGATCGACACCATCCTGATCGACAACCCCAAGCGGCTGTTCGCCCGCGGCCTGGGCGGCGGTTGCTGTTGAGGCCGGCTCAGCCGGCGTAGGCGACGACCTCGATCTCGATCTTCGCACCGGGCAGGACCAGCCCCGAGACCACCGTCGAGCGTGCCGGCGGCGCGCTCGCGAAGGCCTCGGCGTAGACCTTGTTGAAGGCGGCGAAGTCGCCGACCTCGGTCAGCCACACCGTGGCCTTGACCACGGCGCCGAGGTCGAGGCCGGCCAGGGCCAGGGCGTCGCGGATGTTGCGCAGGCAGTGGCGCGTCTGGGCCTCGATACCCTCGGCGACGCGGCCGTTCTCGTCGAGGCCGAGCTGGCCGGAGAGGAACACGAAGTCGCCGGCGCGTACGCCCTTGGACAGGGGCAGGGTGGTGCCGTCGGGCAGGCTCAGCTGGCCGCCGATGATTGCAGCAGGCATGGTCTGGATTCTCCTCGGGTTGGTGAAGGTGTGAAGGCTGGCGCCAGCATGCCCCGGGGCGCGCCGCGCGTCGACCGGGACGCATGGCGCAGGCACGCGGCGATCGGCCGCGCAGGGCCAGCGGCGCGGCGGGCACGTGCTCAGGTCTTCCTCAGCACGAGCAGGATGCCGCGGCTCAGCAGCGGCACGGTGAAGACGACGAGAAAGGCCCAGGACAACGCGCCGTAACCGCGCGCGACCAGGGCGACGAGGCCGGCCTGTCCGAGCAGCAGGCTCGCCACCACCAGCGACCCCGCGACCAGGGCGTGGCTGCCGCGGGCGAGGGGCGCCCGACCGCGATCGCGCTGCCAGCCGTCGAGACGTTCGTTGATGCCCTGCAGGATGCCGACCGCGGTGAGCACGATGGTGCCGAACAGCACCACGTGGTAGAGCGGCAGGGCGCCGCCGAGCCCGAGTTCACCCAGCAACCAGCCGGTCGGGATGGGCTGCTCGACCACTGCCGGGTAGCGCGCCAGGAAGCACAGGTGCAGGAGCAGCGCCGGCAGCGCGCCGGCGAGACCGGCGAGGACGCCGGCCAGCGCCGCCGCCCCGACCGCCTCGAGGTCGGCGATGCAATAGACCAGCACCGGCACCAGGGCCGAGTTGTACAGCGCGAACTGCAGCCCGCCCACTGCGCCGTCCAGGCTGTTGCCACTGGCGGCAGTGCCGAGATGACCTGCGATGTCGCCGGTGTCGCCGGCCAGCACCCAGCCCATGAACGCGGCGAGACTGGCCATCAGGACGACGGTCCACGTGCCCAACGCGCGCTCGACCAGCGTGCGCCCGAAGAAACTGCATACCACCACGGCCAGCAGCACGGCTGCCAGCGCCGCGCCGTAGGGCAGGGCGAAACCTTCGACCAGGGCCTGGCCGCCGGCTGCCCCGACCACCGCGAGCACGATCACGAGCAGGGCGACGAACAGGCCTTCGTAGAGCACCCAGGCCGGGCCGAGCAGGCGCACGAGGAAGTGGCGGTAGTCGAACAGGCGGTAGCGCGCGGCCAGGGCGAAGCTCGTACCGAGCACCGCGGCGAAAGCCGTGGCGATGACCGCGCAGGCGACCAGGCCACCGCGCGGGCCGTAACGGGTGACGAACTCGACCACTTCGCGGCCGGTGCCGTAACCGCCGCCGACGATCACGCCCTGGAACACGGCGGCCGGGAGGAGAAGCTGGCGCAGGGTGGTGCGGCGGGGCATGGCAGCGATTCGAGCGGAGCGCGCTATAGTAGCGCCTCGCTCCCGCACCGAGGTGCCATCCGCATGCCGCCCTCGATCACCCGTGCTGCCGCCGGCCGCCGGGTTCGCGCCAACGACTTCGCCGTGTGCTGCTGAGATGGGCTGCGCCATCGCCCGGGTCCAGGCCTATCCCCTGTCCTTTGCCGTGCCGCCGGCGCAGCAGGTCAGCCTCGGCATCGGGCGTACGGTCAAGCGCGATGCGGTTCTCGTGCGGGTCGACACCGTGGACGGCGTCACCGGCTGGGGCGAAGCCCATGCGGCGCGGGCGCCGACGGCCATCGCCGAACTGATCAACACCACGCTCGCGGCGCTGGTCACCGGCCTCGAAGCCACCGATACCGAGGCCGTGTGGGAGCGCGTCTACCGCATGCAGCTGGCCAGTCACGGCGCCGGCGCAGCCGCCGTGATCGGATTGTCCGGCATCGACCTCGCCCTGTGGGACATCAAGGGTCGCATCGCCGACAAGCCGGTGCACGCCCTGCTCGGCGCGCCGGCACGCGAGAGCCCCGCCTATGCCGGTGGCATCACCCTCGGTTTCCAGCCGCCCGCGGCCCTGGCGGTCGAAGCTGCCACGTACGTCGAGCGCGGCTTCCGCGCGCTCAAGCTGCGCCTCGGCGACGCGCCGGCGCGCGATCTCGCCCGGGTCGAGGCG
Source organism: Gammaproteobacteria bacterium (assembly GCA_024235015.1). Lineage (GTDB taxonomy): Bacteria > Pseudomonadota > Gammaproteobacteria > JACKNG01. The sequence goes on along the minus strand of JACKNG010000001.1, from coordinate 184,427 downwards.
GTACGCACAGCGCTCGGCGCCGACGTCGACATCCTCACCGACGCCAATACCGGCTACGACCTCGCTGCCTACCGCAGGGTCGCTGACGGTCTCGTCGCGGCACGGGTCGGCTGGCTGGAGGAACCCTTCCCGGCCCACGATTTCATCAGCTACCGCGCCGCCCGCCGGCCCGACCTGGTGCTCGCCGCGGGAGAGAACCACTACGCGCGCTTCGATTTCGAACGCGCCGCGGAAGACGCTGTACTGGGGGTGTGGCAGCCGGACCTGTCGAAATGCGGCGGCCTGACCGAGGCCCTGCGCATCGCCGCGCTGGCCATCGAGCACGGCATCGCGATCCATCCGCACACCTCCCTGACCGGCCTCAACATGGCCGCCTCGCTGCACCTGCTGTCGGTCATTCCCAACGCGGGTTACTTCGAAGCCGACTGCACGGCCTACAACCCGCTGCGCGATGACTTGTGCGCCGGCAGCCCGGTCGTCACGGCGGCGGGCCACGTCGCGCCGCCCGCCGGCCCCGGTCTCGGCATCACCGTCGACGAGACCGCACTCGAACACTTCCGCGGCATTGCCGGGCCGGGTTACGTGTGAGTGCGCGGCGCGATGCGCGAGGTCACGGCGGCCCCGGCGGATGACGGGGACCGCTTGTCTTTGCGCGCCGCGGCGCCATGGCAAGGGGCGGTGAGAAGTACACCGGCGCCAGCGCCCGGGCAGCGCAGCCGCGCCCACAACGCCGCAGACGACCGCCGTCATCGAGCCTGCGCGCAGGCTGATGCAAAGCGTCGCGAGGATGGCCGGATGCAAGGCGCGGGCAAGGTGAGCAGCGCAATGGACATCGGTCCATGAGCAGCGCAGCCGCGCCCGCAACGCCGCAGACGGCCGCCGCAGCAGCTTTGCATCAGCCTGTCTGGCGGCACTCGAAGTAAACCTGGTACTGCCAGCCCAACGGCCAGCACGCCAGGGCCAGTGCCTGCGCCGCGCGCGCGGGAACCCGCGACCACGGCGGGCGCAGGATCCAGTCGCGCGAGAGCACGTGCAGGTCACGCCAGCGCGCCACCACCCGCAAGCCGTTGCGCTCGAACAGGGCCTGCCACGCGGCCAGGGACAGCACCTGCTCGCGCGCCTGGGTCTGGTAGGTGCCGCGGAACAGACCGAGGCGGCGGGTCAGGAAGCCTGCGTTGGGTACCAGGATGATGAAGCGGGCATCGTCCTGCGCCACGCGGCGCATGGCGCCGAGCGCGGCATCGGGATCGAGGAAGTGTTCCAGCGAACCCAGGCAGGTGACGATGCTGAAGCGTTCGTCCTCGAAGGGCAGGGTCTCGGCCGGGCCGACGTGGAATTCGCCTCCGCGCAGCGAGGCCCGGCAACACTCGATGGCGCGCGCCGAGAGGTCGATGCCGGCCACCGCGGCACCGCGCTCGGCGCAGGCCGCGAGCCAGCCACCGGTGCCGCAGGCAACGTCGAGCACGGCATCCTGCACGCCGACGGCGAGGCGCAGCGCGAGCCGGCGGTGATGGGCGCTCGGCCGCGCGCGTGGCGGCACATCGCGGTAATACTCGCCGTCGTAGAAGCGGCGGATGGCCTCGAGCCGCGCCGCGGCGTCATCGTCCTGCATGGTCCTGGCCTCCCGGCGCGGCGTCGAGCGTGCTGCCAACCACCTCGAGCATCTCGGCGGCGTAACGTGGCCAGGCGAACGCCTGCGCGGCCTGGCGGCAGGCCGCCTGCCGCGCCACGCTCGCCGCGCTGGTCGCAGCCCGGATGGCCTCGATCAGCGCCGGGTAGTCGCCGCTCGGCACGAGTGTACCGCAGCTGCCGTCGGCCACGGCATCGGCGACGCCGCCCTCGTCGAAGGCCACCGTCCACAGCCCATGGGCGGCCGCTTCGACGGCGACCATGCCGAAGCCCTCGACGTCGCCGCGTACCGGCACCAGCGGAAACACGTGGACGTCGGCGCCGGCATAGGCCTGGGCCAGTTCCGCGTCGGGGCGCCCGCCGAGCAGGCGGACGTGCGCGTGCATGCCGCTGCGCGCAATCGCGGCCTCGATGCGCCCGTGCACCGTGCCTTCGCGGCGCAGGGCCTGGCCGGCCTCGTCGCCGATCACGACCAGCACGTGGCGCGGGTCACGCGCGACCAGCCCCGGCAGGGCGTGCTCGACGAATTCGGCCAGCCCCTTGCGCGCCGCGTAACGGCCGACGGCGAGCAGGACCACGGCGTCCTCCAGGCCCAGGCGCCGCCGGAAGGCGACACCGTCGGCCGCGTCATCGGCCGTGGCGAGATCGGTGCCCGGGTGGACGACCCGCACGCGCGCTGCCGGAACACCGCGTTCGACGGCGAGCCGCGCCGTGTTGCGGCTGTTGGCGACCACGCAATCGGCAGCGCGGATGGCAGGCAGGAACAGGGCGCGGTAGACCGGGTGCTCGGTGACCAGATCGAGGCCGTGCACGCAGACCAGGCAGCGGGCGCCGGCCAGCGCCGCGGCGACGCGTGCCAGCGGTGCGGTGAGGCCGCTGGTCGCGATGACCAGCGCGGGCCGCGAGCGCAGGGCGCGCCACGGCGCGCGCAGGCCGGCTTCGACGAGATAGGGTGCGGCGGCGGCCGAACGGCAGGCGTACACGGCGACGCCTGCCGCCAGGTGTGCCGCGGCGCCGGGCGGGCCGACCACTTCGACGGCATGACGCTCGGCCAGGGCCGCGACGAGGCGTTGGCCGAGGCGCTCCATGCCGCCGATCAGGGGCGGCAGGTTGCGGCTGACGACAAGGACACGCGTGGCGGCACTCATCGTCGTCACCGGCCCGCGTTCAGCGTGCGGGGTCGAACCGTCCGCGGCCCGGCGACGCCTGCCGCGCGTGCCGGGTACGGCAGGGGACGGGAAAGGGCGGCGAGCGCCGCGCGACCGGGTGCAGGACGCCCTGCGCCGGCCGTCGCCGCGGGCAGCGCGGCGGCCCGCTCATCCTCAACGCCCCTTGAACGCGGGTGTACGTTTCTCGAAGAAGGCGTCGAGCGCTTCGCGGTGATCCTCGGTGTCGTGCAAGCCGGCCTGCAGGGCGGCCGAGTTCTCCATGATCGTCTCGAAACCGGCCTGCGTGGCGTCGCGCATGAGCTTCTTGGTCATGCGCAGGGTGTGCGGCGGCTGCTGGCAGATCTTCTGCGCCAGTGCCTCGGCCGCCGGCAGCAGTTCGGCATCCGGCACGACCCGGCTGACCAGGCCCCAGGCACAGGCGGTCTCGGCATCGACGACGTCACCGGTGAAGAAGAGTTCCGCCGCGCGCGACCAACCGATGTGACGCGGCAGCAGCCACGCGCCGCCGTCGCCCGGGATGAGGCCGATCTTGAGGAAAGTGGCGCCGAACTTCGCCGACTGCGCCGCGATGCGGATGTCGGCCAGCGAGGCGACGTCGTTGCCGAGCCCGATGGCAGGACCGTTGATGGCGCCGACCATCGGCACCTCGATGCTCCACAAGGCGCGGATGATGCCGTGGATGTGCTCGCGGTAGTGCGCGCGGAGATCGAGCACGCTGCCGCCGAAATCGCCGCTGCGCTCGCGCATGGCCTTGAGGTCGCCGCCGGCCGAGAAGGCCGAACCCGCGCCGGTCATGATCACGCAACGCAGGTCGCGCTCGGCATTGATGGCCGCCGCGGCAGCGGCAAAACGGGCGCCGTCGCCACGCAGGCCCAGCGGGTTGCGCGTCTGCGGCCGGTTGAGGGTCAGGCGTGCGATGGGGCCGTCGATGTCGAGCAGGAGTTGATCGTCGAGCATGGTGTGCTCCTCAGTTACAGGCAGGTGAAAAACGACTGCGGAGGTCGTGAGCGATGTTGCGCGATCCCCGGGTCGGCCTGCGGCGGTTCGACTGCGCGCCGGGCTTCGTGCGTCGAACGACGCCCATGACCGTCCGCGTGGCCGCGGCCCGGCGTCGCGCGCGGCTTGCCCGCGACGTTCCCGGCCGCGTCGACCGCCACGCCTTCAGGCCGTGATCAGCGGCCACACGCCGTCGCCGCCGACGGCGACGGCCTCGCGGCCGAGGTATTCACCCCATTCGCCGGCACCGCCGAACTCGGCGCGCCAGGCCCACAGGCGGCGGGTGACGAAGTGCAGACCGTACTCGTAGGTGAAGCCGATGGCGCCGTGGACCTGGTGGGAGAGGCGGGTGAGCTTCTCCACCGCCTCGCTCGCGCGACACTTGGCCGCCGCGATCTCGAAGCGCGCGTTGCGCCCGTCGCTCGCCATGCCGCGTGCGTCCAGCGCCTCGCAGGCAGCGAGGCTGATGGTGTCGACCGCGGCCACCGTGCCGGCGAGGTCGGCGAGGTAGTGCTGGATGGCCTGGAAGGCGGCCAGCGGGCGGCCGAACTGGCTGCGCTCGGCGGCATACTGCAGGGCGAGGTCCAGGCCGGCGGCGCCGCCGCCCGCGATCTGGGCGCTGCGCGCGAGTGCGCCCAGCCAACGCACGCAGTCGGCCGGCAGGGGCAAGGCGTGGCGTGCGGTCACCCGCGCCCGACCGCTGAGGGTGTCGCGCGGATCGCGCCCGAGGTTGTCCTCGGCGGTAATCTCGAGCCCGGCCGGGTCGGCGACGATCAGCTCCGCGGCGCTGCCTCGGGCGGCGACGCCGACCAGGTAGGCGGCTTCGCGCCCCCAGGGCGTGCGCGCGCCATCGAGCACCAGGCTGTCGCCCGCGACGGCGTTACCGTCGAGGGTCGAGGTCAGCAGGCCCGGCACGCCCTCCGGCAGCACGCAGCCGGCCTGCGCGGCCAGCCATTCGGCGATGCTGGCCTCGGCCACCGGCAAGGGCACGGCGTGGCGGCCGCAGGCACGCAGCACGGCGTAGGCCTCGCCCCAGCCAGCGCCCATGCCACCGGCGTCCTCGCTCGCCAGCACCTTGTGGATGCCCTGGTCGACGACTTCGTCCCACAACTGGCGCGGGAAACCGCTGTCCTCGATGCGGGTCAGTGCATCCCAGTCGAGTCGATCGCCGAACAGGCGATTGACGCTGTCTTCGAGTATCTGTCGCGTTTCGTTCATCGCACACCCAGCCCCTTGGCAATGATGCCGCGCATGATTTCCGGCGTGCCGCCGCGCAGCGAGAAGGACGGTGCCACCTGTACCAGGCTGCCGAGCACCTGCTGGTACTCGGTGCCGAAGCCCTCGAGGCTCGGCTCGAGCTCGCACAATTCCTGGCACAGCCCCGGCAGGGCCTGCTCGAACTGGCAGCCGAGGTCCTTGACCACCGAGGCCTCCAGCGCCGGGTCTTCGCCGGCGTTGAGCTTGGCCGCGATGCTGAGTGACATGTTGCGCAAGGTCGTCGCCCAGGCCACCTGTGCGCCGATCCGGGCCAGCGTGGCCGACGAGGCCTTGCCGCCGACCTGGTCGATCAACTTGCGCAGCAGGAAGAAGCACGACAGGTAGCGCTCCGGCCCGCTGCGCTCGAAGGCGAGTTCCTCGGTGACCTGGCGCCAGCCTTCGCCTTCCCTGCCGATCAGCGCATCCTCGGGCAACTCGGCATCGACGAAGGCGACCTCGTTGAAGTTACGCCCACCGGCGAGGTTCTGGATGGTGCGCGGGGTGATGCCGGAGGTCTTGTCGAGATCGATGAGGAACTGCGACAGGCCGGCGTGCTTCTTGTTCGGATCGGGATCGGTGCGGAACAGCGCGATCATGTAGTTCGCGCGGTGCGCGTTCGAGGTCCAGATCTTGGTGCCGTTGACCCGCCAGCCGCCGGGAATGCGCTCGGCGCGGGTGCGCAGCGAGGCGAGGTCCGAGCCCGAGTTGGGTTCGCTCATGCCGATGGCGAAACAGGCCTTGCCCTGGGTGATGCGTGGCACGATTTCCTGCTTCTGGGCCTCGGTACCGTAGCGCACGATGAGCGGCCCGCTCTGACGATCGGCGACCCAGTGGAAACCGGTCGGTGCACCGGCGACCAGGCATTCCTCGACCACCACGTAGCGCTCGAGCGCGCTGCGGCCGTGGCCGCCGTACTGTTCGGGCAGGGTCATGCCGATCCAGCCGCGTGCGCCCAGGCGGGCGGAGAACTCGGCGTCGTAGGATTCCCAGCTGTGGCTGCGCTTGACCACCGACATGCCAGCCAGGGTCTCGGCGAGGAAGGCGCGCACGTCGGCGCGCAGCTCGTCGAGCTCGGGCGGCAGCCGGAGCGGCTCGAAGCGGAGCTTGTCGGCTACTGAAGTCATGGGCACTCCGTCTGTTCACTGGGCCCGGCAGGGGGTTGGTCTGCGACCCCGCCACCCCGGGCACGGTGGCGGGGCAGGCGCGACGCCGCTCAGCCGCCCTGGGCGTAGATCCAGGCGCGCTCGGCGAACTGCTCGACGATGTCGGTGGTGCTCGGCGCATCGGCGCTGGCCGCGGTGCCGTCCTGCACGCGCTTGATGATGCCCTGGTAGATGGCGGCCAGGCGCCACACCGTGTAGGCCTTGTAGAAGGGCAGGTTGGGGATCTCGCTGCGCCCGCTCAGTTCGCAGTAGCGTGCGATGTACTGCGCCTCGGTGGGGATGCCCAGCGCCGGCAGGTCGAGGCCTTCCAGGCTCGACACGCGCTCGTCGATGTTGGGGATGATCCACGGCGCCATGTGGTAGGTGAAATCGCCCAGCGGATGACCCAGGGTCGACAGCTCCCAGTCGAGCACCGCGACCACGCGCGGTTCGCTGGGGTGGATGATCATGTTGTCGAGGCGGTAGTCACCGTGGATGACGCAGGTCTCCTGCGATGCCGGGATGTTCTTCGGCAGCCACGCGTTGAGCTCGTTCATGCGCGGGATCGGGTTGGTCTCGGAGGCCTCGTAGATCTTGGTCCAGCGATGGATCTGGCGCGCCATGTAATCGGTGGTCTTGCCGAAACCGTCGAGGCCGATGGCCTGGTAATCCAGGCCCTGCAGCTCGGCCAGGGTCGAGACCATGGCATCGTAGATGGCGCTGCGTTCGGTGGGCTCGAGCCCCGGCAGGGCGAGGTCCCAGAAGATGCGCCCCTCGACCATCTCCATGACGTAGAACATGGTGCCGAGCACCGACTCGTCCTCGCACAGGGCGAAGGCGCGCGGCACCGGGAAGCCGGCGCCGTGCAGGGCGCTGATGACGCGGAACTCGCGGTCGACGGCATGGGCCGAGGGCAGCAGCTTGCCCGGCGGCTTGCGCCGCAGCACGTAGCGCGCCGCGGGCGTCACCAGCTGGTAGGTGGGATTGGACTGCCCGCCCTTGAACTCGCGCACTTCGAGCGGGCCGGCATAGCCCTCGACGTGACGTTCCATCCAGGCGGCGAGCGCGGCGTCGTCGAGACGCAGGTGCGCCTGCACCTCCTTGGTCCCCGAAAATTTTTCCTGTCTCGTACTCATCGTGGTCTCTGTATTAGTGGGTCGCGTGCGCCGTTCAGGCGACGATGCCCTGGTCGTGCAGCTTGCCGATAGCACTGCTGTCCAGTCCCAGCACCTCGGCCAGGACTTCGTCGGTGTGCTCGCCCACGCGCGGCGCGCGGCGCGCCGGTTCGCGACTGACGGCGGAGAACGTGCCCGGCACCCCCGGCACCGGGTAGGTGCCGATACCGGGCTGCTCGACGTCGGCGAACAGCGGGTTGTCGGGTGAGCAGTCCGGGTCCTCGTTCACGAGCTCGGTGATGCTCTGGTAGGCGTCCCAGCAGATGCCGCAATCGTCGAGGATACGCGCCAGCTCGGCCAGCGGATGACGCGCGACCCAGGGTTCGAACAGCGCGCACAGCTCGCGGCGAGCCTTGAAGCGATCGCCTTCGCGGGCGAAGTCGAGTTCCAGGCGGGTGGCGAGCGCGGCGACCTCGGCCGCCGTGCCGCTCGCTTCGAGCAGGCGTTCCCACTGCTTGGCGCTGACCGCGATGATCATGATGCGGCGGCCGTCGGCGGTGACGAAATCGCGACCCAGTGCACCGTAGAGGTAGTTGCCGTGGCGGCCGCGCTGCTCACCGTTGATCTTGACTTCGCCGATGAGGCCGAGGTTGCCGACGTTGGCCAGCGCGACGTCGGCCAGCGCCAGCGTGATGCGCTGGCCTGCGCCGGTGAGGCGGCGATGGCGCTCGGCGGCGAGAATGTCGAGCGCGGCGAGGTAGGCGCAGGCGATGTCCCAGGCCGGCAGCACGTGGTTGACCGGGCGGTCGTCGTCCTCGGGGCCGGTGACGAAGGGAAAGCCGACCTTCGCATTGACCGTGTAGTCGAGCGCGGTGCCGCCGCGCCGATCGCCGATGATCTCGTGCTGGATGAGATCCGGGCGGCGCTGTTTCAGGGCTTCGAAATCGAGGAAGCCGCGCGCCGGCAGGTTGGTCGAGAAGATGCCGCCGGCCTCGCCGGGCGCGCAGATCAGGTCGGTGACCAGTTCGCGGCCGGCCGGCGAGCGCAGGTCGACGGCGAGCGACCGCTTGCCCTTGTTCATCTCCGCCCAGTAGATGCTGGTGTTGTCCGCCGTGACCGGCCAGCGGCGGTAGTCGATGCCGCCGCCGATCTGGTCGAAGCGGATGACGTCGGCGCCCATCTGGGCCAGGGTCATGCCGCACATCGGCGCGGCGATGAAGGCCGATCCCTCGACGATGCGCAGGCCTTTGAGCAGTGCTTGCATGGCGGAACCTCGGCTCAGTCGGCGATGCGGGCGTGGCCGTGGTTGAGCACCACGACATCGCGCTCCACCACCGTGGTGCGGAATTGCACGGCCGCGCCGTCCCGCCACATCTCGGTGCGCAGGGTCTCGCCCGGCAGCACCGGCGCGCTGAAGCGCACCTGCACGCCGCGCAGGCGGTCGGCGTCGTGCTCGCAGCAGGTCTCGATCAGCGCGCGCATCGCCATGCTCAAGGTGCAGCGACCGTGCAGGATGGGGCGCTCGAAACCGGCGCCGCGGGCCACCTGCGGGTCGGCATGCAGCGGGTTCATGTCGCCGCACAGGCGGTAGAGCAGGGCGGCCTGGGGCAGGGTGGGAAGATCGCAGGTGGCGTCGGCGGCCCGGTCCGGCGGTGCGGCCAGGGCCGCGCGCGGCTTGCCACCGCCCCCGAAGCCGCCGTCGCCGCGGGCCAGGGTGTTCGACAACACCGTCGCGAGATGGGTGCCGTCGGCGGCGTGCAGCTCCTTGCGCAGGTAGACGAAGCAACCCTTGTCAGCGCCGCGGTCGACGACGTCCTCGATCACGGTGCTGCCGTGAATGCGCCCCGCCACCGGCAGCGGCTGATGGATCTCGATCGATTCCTCGGCGTGCAGCACCTTCTGCCAGGTGAAACCGTACTCGGGATCACGCATCCAGAAACCGGGGTAGGCCACGATCATGGCCATGCCGGGCAGCGACTTGAGATGGTCCTCGTAGACGTACTGCAGCTGGCGCTGGTCGACCGGGTCGGCGCCGAGGCCGAGGGCGAGGGCGTAGAGGATGGTGTCCTTGATGGTGATCTCGTCGTCCGCCTCGTGGACGACGCGGCCGATCAGCTGGCTGTGGTCGCGCATGCTTGCTCCCATGACATTTCCGCTTGGTGGCTTTCCGGGGACTGACCGGTCGCGGGCGGACCGTTCAACCGCCGTTCATGATCAGTTCGCGTGCGACGACCTTCAGCGCGAGGGTCTCCTCGGCGCCCTCGAAGATCGACAGCACGCGGGCATCGACGAAGTAGCGGCTGACCGGGGTCTCCTCGGAGTAGCCCATGCCACCGTGGATCTGCAGCGCCTCGCGCGAAATCGACTCGGCCGCACGGCAGGCGTAGAGCTTGACCAGGCTGGCTTCCATCTGGCCGCGGCCCTGGTCCATCAAGCGTGCGACGTTGTAGGTCATCTCCTGGCAGGCGCGCAGGTTGGCGGCCATCGACACCAGCTTGGCCCGGGTCAGCTGGTAGTCGGCCAGCGCCTGGCCGAACACGCGGCGATCGCGCGCGTAGCCGAGGGCCTGCTCGAAGGCGGCACGCATCAGGCCGCAGGCGCGTGCCGCGGTCTGCAGGCGGCCGCCGGCGAAGCCGGCCATGGTCTGGTAGAAACCCCTGCCCTCGGCCTGCGGTCCACCGACCAGGTTCTCGGCCGGCACGAACAGGTTGTCGAAGAACAGGGTGTAGGAATGCATGCCGCGGTAGCCGACGGTGGGTATGGCCTTGCCCGACAGGCTGCCGCCCTGCGGCGAATGGTAGTCGAAGGCCTTGTCCGCGGTCGGCGGCTTCTCGACCAGGAACAGCGACAGGCCGCGGTGGCCGGCCGCCGGGTCGGGGTCGGTGCGCGCCAGCACCAGCAGCAGGCCGGCCTTGCCGGCGAAGGTACACCAGGTCTTGGCGCCGTTGAGCAGCCAGCCGCCCTCGGTACGGGTCGCGCGCAGGCGCACCGCGGCGACGTCGGAACCGCAATCGGGCTCGGTCACGGCGATCGCGACCAGCGGCTTGCCCGCCGCAATACCGGGCAGCCAGCGCTGCATCTGTGCCTCGTCGCCGCCGGCCATCAGTGCGCGCGACAGGATCTCCGGGCGGGTCAGGGGCGAGCCGGCGGCGGCCAGCGAAGCCCGCGACAATTCCTCGGTGACCACGCACATGGCGAGATTGTCGTGGCCGTCCTCGGGCGCCGTGCCACCGTAGGACTCGGGGATCGACAAGGCGAAACATCCCATCTCGACCAGTGCGTCGAGGATGGCGTCGGGAATGGTGAGATCTTCGCGGTGGATGCGCTCGGCCAGGGGCTGGACGATGTCCTCGGCGATACGGGCGAAGCTGGCCGCGATGATCTGCTTGTCCTCGTCGAGCAGCGAGCGACCGTGGTGGCCGTCGCGCAGCACCAGGGCGGCGGTCTGCTCGAGGAAGGCCGGCGCGGCGTAGTGCTGCACGAGCCCGTTCACGCCCGCGTTCTCGAAGGCCTGGGCGAGGTCGCGCGCGGTGAGCCCGGTCATGTGCCGGATCTTCTCGAAGCGGCCACGCAGCTTGAGCAGCATCTCGGCGACGAAGGCGCCGGCCAGGCATTCCTCGAGTTCGGCGCCGTGGCTGGCGCCACTGGCCGAGGTCATGCAGGAACGGGCGTAGTCGATGATCGAGCGCGCCGCGTGCAGCTCGGCCCGGATCATGGCGAACTCGTAACCCTGCACCTGGCAGTGGTCGAGGGCGGCGGCGCCGCCCGCGGCCTCGACCTCGGCACGGGTGTGCGCCAGCGCGCGCTGGAACAGGGCGTCGATACCGTCGAGCAGCGCCGGCGCGCCGGCGAGCTCGGACGGCCGCTCGGCGTCGCTCACGGTCACGCTCCCAGGCACGGCGGCACCCACGGCCCGAGCACGCGCGCGGCGCCGGCAGCGGTGCATGCCGCCTGTCGCATCAGTCGCGGGACCACCGGGCAAACACTCAGACCGGGTCCCAGGGCCACACGTCCTGCGAGCGGTCGAGGGCGTAGAAATTGGGCTTCATGGCCGGGATGCAGTGCTCGGCAATGGTTTCCGGAGTCCAGCCCTCGCCGCGGTGCATGGAGCGCAGCGGGCGGTGCTGGCTCATGAGGAAGATCTCGTTGTTGCGTACGGCGAAGATCTGCCCGGTGACGTCCTTGGCCGCGTCCGAGCACAGGAACACCGCCATCGGCGCGATCTTGGCCGGGGTCATTTCCTTGAGCCGCTCGATGCGCTGTTTCTGCGCTTCGTCGGTGATCGGGATGGTGCCGATCATGCGCGTCCAGGCGAAGGGCGCGATGCAGTTCGAACGCACGTTGTAGCGGCCGAGGTCGAGCGCGATGCTCTTCGACAGCGCCGCGATGCCGAGCTTGGCGGCGGCGTAATTGGCCTGGCCGAAGTTGCCGATGAGGCCGGAGGTCGAGGTCATGTGCACGTAGGCACCGGTCTCGCGCGACTTGAAGTGCTCGCACGCCGCACGGCTCACGTAGAAGCTGCCGTTCAGGTGCACGTTGATGACGTCGTGCCACTCGTCGAGGCTCATCTTGTGGAAGATGCGGTCGCGCAGGATGCCGGCGTTGTTGACCACCGCGTCGAGCTGGCCGAAGGAATCGAGCGCCTGCTGCACCATTTCCTGGGCGTGATCGGGATTCGACACGCTGCCGAAATTGGCCACGGCCTTGCCACCCATGGCCTCGATCTCGCGCACCACTTCCTGCGCCGGGGTGCCTTCGATGTCGGTGCCGTCGGTGGACGCGCCGAGATCGTTGACCACCACGCTGGCGCCGGCGCCGGCCATGGCCAGCGCGAAGTCGCGCCCGATGCCGCGACCCGCGCCCGTAATCAGAACTACCTTGCCGTCGAGGATACCCATCGTTGTTGCCTCCCTAGAGCTTGTGATGCCGGCGTATAAGATTGACCGCCGCGTGTCATCGTGGCCGGCGCGGTTCGCGCGCGCCGCACGACGCGGTCCGTCAGAATGTTTCGCTTGCTGACCGGCACGGGCGCCCCGTTGCGGGGTCCTTGCGACGCGTGCCCTGGTCGACCTCCCGACGCCGCCGTGTGCGCGGCGAAGCAGGGCGGGAGTTTACTCGATTCGCGAGCAGCGACGAAATCGCCGCGCCGCCGCTGCAGAGCGCCCAGGCCGCAGTGGCGGCGTGGCGCGGCGCCGGCGCCGTCGACCACGCGCGGCCCTGGTCCCCGCCGGCTATCGGCAGGCGGTCGCCAGCGCCGGGACCAGGCACGGCCGGCACGAATTCGCCCCGCGCGCATTAGAATGGCGCGCCACCACGGCCCGAACCGCAACCGAGGACCCCTGGCGCCAGCATGCTCGAACTCAGCGTAACGACTTTCGACGGTGTGCCCATGGTGCGCCCGGGCGACGACCTCGCGCAGCTCGCACTCGACGCCGCGGCACGGCGTGGCCTGCGCTTCGGCGACGGCGACATCCTGGTGCTGGCGCAGAAGATCGTGTCCAAGGCCGAGGGCCGCCTGGTCCGCCTGGACACGGTCGAGCCGGGTGCCGAGGCGCGCGAACTCGCTGCTGCCACGGACAAGGACCCGCGCCTGGTGCAACTCATCCTCGACGAGTCGGCCTGCGTGATGCGCGCCAAGCCCGGCGTCATCATCGTGCGTCACCGCCTCGGGCACGTCGGCGCCAACGCCGGCATAGACCAGTCCAACATCGCGCACGAGGGCGGTGAGTGCGCGCTCCTGCTGCCGCGCGATCCCGATGCCTCGGCAGCGCGCCTGCACGAGGCCCTGCGTGCCGCGACCGGCGCGCACGTCGCCGTGCTCATCGCCGACAGTCTCAATCGCCCGTGGCGACTCGGCACCACCGGTGGTGCGATCGGCTGCGCCGGTTTCGAGGTGCTCGACGACCGCCGCGGGCTCAGCGACCTCTACGGCCGTGAACTCAAGGTCACCATGATCAACCGGGCCGACTCCATCGCCGCTTTCGCCACGCTCGCGATGGGCGAGACCACCGAGCGCACGCCGCTGGCCCTGGTGCGCGGCTTCGCGCCCGACCACCACCCTGGCAGCGCCGCCGAGATCATGCGCCCGCTCGCCGACGACCTGTTCCAGTAACGCCCGTGTCGCGCTACCTCGCCATCACCGGCGGCGTCGGCGGCGCCAAGCTCGCCCTCGGCCTGACCCATCTCCTGCCGGCGGACGAACTCGCTTTCGTCGTCAACACCGGCGACGACTTCGAGCATCTCGGCCTGCACGTCAGCCCGGACCTCGACACGTTGATGTATACCCTGTCCGGGCTCAGCAACCCGGACACCGGCTGGGGCCGCGTCCACGAGAGCTGGAACTTCATCGACACCTTGCGCACGCTGGGCGGCGAGGACTGGTTCAATCTCGGCGACCGCGATCTCGCCGTGCACGTGCTGCGCACCGCGATGCTGCGCGCCGGGCAGCCGCTCGACGCCGTCACGCGCCACCTCTACACCACCCTCGGTGTCGCCCACGCGGCCTGGCCGATGAGCAATGATCGCGTCGCCACCGAGGTCGTCACCGCCGACGGCAGGCTGGCCTTCCAGCACTACTTCGTGCGCGAGCGCTGCGCGCCACGGGTCACGCACATCGAGTTCGCCGGCGCTGCCGACGCACGCGTGCAGCCCGAGGTGTTGGCCTGGCTCGGCGCCGCCGATCTCGCCGGCGTCGTCATCTGCCCGTCCAACCCCTTTCTCAGCGTCGACCCGCTGCTCGCGCTGCCCGCACTGCGCAGCGCGCTCGCCGCGTGCCATGCACCGGTGGTCGCGGTGTCGCCGATCGTCGGCGGCGAAGCGATCAAGGGACCGACGGCGAAAATCATGGCCGAACTCGGCCTGCCGCTCGACGCCGGCGCGGTCGCCGCACACTACGCGGGCCTCATCGACGGCTTCATCGTGGACGCCTGCGACGCCGCGCTGGTCGAGCGGATCGCGCACGCGGATCTCGCCGTGATCGCGGCGCCGAGCGTCATGCGGACGCTGGACGATAGGATCAATCTGGCGCACACTGCCCTCGAATTTCTCGGCACGTTCTGAACGCTCATGTGGGTAGTCGTACCGGTCAAGCGCTTCTCGAATGCCAAGACGCGCCTGGCCAGCCTGTTGTCCGAAGCCGAACGCGAATCCCTCGCCCAGGCCATGCTGCACGACGTCCTCGGCGCGGTGCACGCTGCGCGCCTGGTCGCCGGCATCCTGGTCGTCTCCCGCGAAGTGCGCGCGCGCTACGCCGTCGAACGCCTCGGTGGCCTGTTTCTCGAGGAGACCGGCGACGGTCTCAACGCCGCCCTGCAGCAGGCCGGGCAATGGCTCACCACCCACGGCCAGCGCGGCCTGCTGATGGTGCCCGGCGACGTGCCGCTGGTGACGGCGACGGAGGTCGACGATCTCATCGCCGCGCACGGCGCGGCACCGGCCGTGACGCTCGCCCCCGACCGTGAACTCGACGGCACCAACGCGCTCGCCGTCAGCCCGGCCGACGCGCTCCCGTTCAGCTTCGGGCGCGGCAGCTTCGCCGCCCATCGCGACGCCGCCCGCGCCGCCGGCGTGACGCCGCGCGTGCTGCATCTCAATGGCATCGCGCACGACATCGACAACCCCATGGACCTGCGCACCCTGGTCACCCACGACGCCGAGACCGAGACGCTCGACTACCTCTGCGACAGCGGCATCGCGCGCCGCGTGCTGGCGCCGCGCCAGGGCGGGGTCGAGGCGAGCGGGGCGGCCGCGGCTTCGCACGTCATCTGAACGCATGACCCTGTCCGCCTCCATCGAACGCGCGGTCGCGGGTGCCCGGCTCGACGACGCCGCCGCGCTGGCCCTGGCCGGGTGCGACGACCTGGCGCTGTTGCTGCAGGCCGCCGCGACGCTGCGCGACGCGGGTTTCGGCAACGGCGTGACCTACTCGCGCAAGATCTTCATCCCGCTGACCCGGCTGTGCCGCGACGTCTGCCACTACTGCACCTTCGCCACCGCGCCCAAGCGGGTCGAGCAGCCCTACATGGATCTCGACGCGGTCGTCGCACTGGCCCGCGACGGCCAGCGGCTGGGCTGCAAGGAAGCCCTGTTCACCCTTGGCGAACGGCCCGAGCTGCGCTATGCCGCGGCGCGTGACGCGCTGGCCGCGATGGGCCATGCCTCGACCCTCGACTACCTGCGCGCGGCGGCCGCGGCGGTCTACGAGGAGACCGGCCTGCTGCCACACATGAACCCCGGCACGCTGTCCGCGGCGGAATGCGCCATGCTGCGCGAAGTGTCGCCGAGCATGGGCATCATGCTCGAATCGGCCAGCGACCGGCTGTGCGAGAAGGGCATGCCGCACTACGGTTCGCCGGACAAGGTCCCGGCGGTGCGCCTGGAGACCCTGCGCCAGGCCGGCCTGGCACGCATTCCGTTCACCACCGGCATCCTCATCGGCATCGGCGAGACGCGCCGCGAACGCCTCGAGTCGCTGCTCGCCATCCGCGCCCTGCACGAGGAGTTCGGGCATATCCAGGAAGTGATCGTGCAGAACTTCCGCGCCAAGCCCGACACCAAGATGCACGCCGCGCCCGAACCCGATCTCGACGAGATGCTGTGGACGCTGGCCGTCACGCGCCTCGTCTTCGGCGCCGACATGAGCATCCAGGCGCCGCCCAACCTCAGCCCGGGCAGCCTGCCGCAACTGGTCGCGGCGGGGATCAACGACTGGGGCGGGGTGTCGCCGCTGACCCCCGACCACGTCAACCCCGAAGCGCCCTGGCCGCACCTCGAACAACTCGCGCGCGACACCCACGACGCCGGCAAGCACCTGTTCGAGCGCCTGACCATCTACCCGCGCTACGTGCGCGAAGCGGCGACCTGGGTCGACCAGCGCTTCCACACGCCGTTGCTGCAGATGACCGATGCCGACGGCTACCCGCGCACCGACGAGTGGTCGCCGGGCGAGGCGGTCGAACCGCCGGCCGCGGTGCTCGCCGCCATCACCACGCCGCCGCGCCAGGTCTCGCCCGACGTCACCCGCATCCTCGCCCGCGTCGACGCCGGCGAATTGCTCGATGACGAAGACATAGAACGCCTGTTCCGCGCCCGCGGCGACGACTTCGGCGCGGTGTGCCAGGCGGCCGACCGCCTGCGCGCCGCCGTCAACGGCGACACCGTGAGTTTCTGCGTCAACCGCAACATCAACTACACCAACGTCTGCTACTTCAAGTGCCAGTTCTGCGCCTTCTCCAAGGGCAAGCTGTCGGAGAACCTGCGCGGGCAGCCCTACGATCTCGACATGGCCGAGATCCAGCGCCGCGTGAACGAGGCCTGGGCGCGCGGCGCGACCGAGGTGTGCATGCAGGGCGGCATCCACCCGCAGTACACCGGCGAGACCTACCTCGGCATCCTCGCCGCGGTGCGCGAGGCGCAGCCGCTCATGCACGTGCATGCCTTCTCGCCGCTGGAGGTGTGGCAGGGCGCCGAGACCCTGTCGCTGACGCTGCCCGAGTACCTGACGCGCCTCAAGGCCGCCGGCCTCGGCACCCTGCCGGGCACCGCGGCCGAGGTGCTCGACGACGAAGTCCGCGCCACCTTGTGCCCGGACAAGATCAACACCGCGCAATGGCTGGACGTGATGCGTGCCGCGCACGGCGTCGGCTTCCACACCACCGCGACCATCATGTACGGCCACGTCGACCGCCCCATTCACTGGGCGCGGCACCTGCGCCGGGTGCGCGACCTGCAGATCGAGACCGGCGGCTTCACCGAGTTCGTGCCGCTGCCCTTCGTGCACATGGAGGCGCCGCTCTACCTCAAGGGCCGGGCACGGCGCGGGCCGACCTTCCGCGAGGCCGTGCTGATGCACGCCGTGGCGCGCCTCGCCCTGCATCCCCACATCACCAACATCCAGACCTCGTGGGTGAAGATGGGGCATGCCGGGGTGGTGGCCTGTCTCACCGCCGGGGCCAACGATCTCGGCGGCACCTTGATGA
Organism: Gammaproteobacteria bacterium; assembly: GCA_024235015.1. Classification (GTDB taxonomy): domain Bacteria; phylum Pseudomonadota; class Gammaproteobacteria; genus JACKNG01. Next base: position 167,142 of record JACKNG010000001.1, on the reverse strand, counting down.
ACGAGAGCATCACCCGCGCGGCCGGCGCCGGGCACGGCCAGGAGACCTCGCCCGAGCAGATGCTGGCGATGATCACCGCCGCCGGGCGCGAGCCGGCCCAGCGCACCACGACCTATGGCGAGGTGCCGACCGAACGCGTCGTCGCGGCGCGCAATGCGCCCGAACTCGCCGCCATCGTCAACACGCCGGCGCGCAAGTACGAACGCCGCGAGCGGCGGCCGTTGGTACGCTCGGCGACCACGCACGCCGAGGCCGGTTGACGCGCGGCGCGCGGATCGCGCCGCGGTCCTTCGCGGCGCATGAACATTTGTCTGGATCGAGCCTGCACGGGGGAGGGGCAACATGGCTGCATTGCCGAAACACATCCTGAACGGTTACCGCGTACTCGACATGACCCACGTGCTGGCGGGGCCCACCGCCACGCGCCTGATGGTCGAGATGGGCGCCGAGGTCATCAAGGTCGAGTTCCCGCCGCTCGGCGACGTCTCGCGCGCCCTGCCCGGGCATCGCAACGGCCGCAGCGCCTACTTCACCCAGCAGAACCGCGGCAAGTACAGCATCTGCCTGAATGCCAAGGCCGAGGAGGGCAAGGCCATCCTGCGCGAGCTGATCGCGCAGTCGGACGTCTTCATCGAGAACTTCGCGCCGGGCGTAATCGGGCGACTCGGTTTCGGCTGGGAACAGGTCCAGGCGATCAATCCCAACATCGTGATGTGCTCGATCTCGGCGCTGGGCCAGGAAGGGGAACTCTCCGCGCTGCCCGGCTTCGACTACATCGCCCAGGCCTACAGCGGCATCATGGGCATGATCGGCGAGCCGGGCGGGCCGCCGTCCTTCCCCATGGCCGGCATGGGCGACGTCATGACCGGGGTACACGCGGCGGCGGCGATCGGCTTTGCGTTGTTGCATCGCGAACGCGGCGGGGCCGGCACCTTCCTCGACATCTCCCTGCTCGATGCCTACACCCACTGCCACGAGCTCAACGTGCAGATCTACAGCATGACCAACGGCGAGACGATGCCGACACGCTCGGGCCATCACCATTTTGCGGTCTGCCCGCTCGGGCTGTTCAAGGGCAAGGAAGACTGGATCTGCATCATCGCCCTGCAGCCGCAGTGGCCGGCGGTGTGCCGCGCCATCGGCCGCCCCGACCTGGTCGAGGACCCGCGCTACGACACCAACGAGAAACGCTGCGCGGCGGCGCAGGACGTCATCGACATCATCCAGGCCTGGCTCGACGGGCAACCCTCCGACCAGGCCATCCTCGACGCGCTGCAGCGCGAGCGCGTGCCCTGCGCGCCGGTACTGACCATCGAGCAGCTCGCCAACCACCCGCACATGCGCGGGCGCGGCACCATCCGCACCGTCAGTGATCCCAAGCTCGGCGAGGTGCTCATGCCGGGCATGCCACTGCGTTTCAAGGGCTTCCCGCACAACCCGCCCCTCGATGCCGCCGCCCTCGGCGAGCACAACGCCAAGGTGCTGACCGAGATCCTCGGCTATGACGACGCCCGCGTCGCCGCGCTCGGCGAAGCCGGGGTGTTGTTCGCCAACCCGGAAACCTGAACGGCGGGCGCCAGCGCGCTCAGGCGAGCGCGCGGCGCAGCGGCCGGACCAGCGCGGCCATGATGACAGCGGCCACCACGGCCACCGCCGTCAACACGCCGAAGATGGTCGCGAGTTCCAGGGTGTCGTAGAGCCCCGCGACCCGCCCGCCGACGTAGGACCCGATCGAGGTCGCCAGGAACCAGATGCCCATGGTCAGGCCGGCGATGCGCGCCGGCGCCAGCCGGCTCATCGCCGACAGTCCCACCGGGCTCAGGCACATCTCGCCGATGGTGTGCAGGAAATACATCGTCGTCAGCCACAGCGGGCTGACCTTGACGCCCCCCGCGGCATTGACGGCGGCACCCACCATGACGGCGTAACCGAGCGCCATCAACAGCAGGCCGAGGGCGAACTTGGCCGGGCTGGACGGCTCGCGCGGTCCGAGCCTGAGCCACAACCAGGCGAAGGCCGGCGCCAGGCCACCGATGATGAAGATGGGATTGAGGGACTGCATCCAGCTGGCCGGAAATTCGAAACCGAACAGGCTGGTGTCGGTGTTGCGCTGGGCGAACAGGTTGAGCGTCGAGCCACCCTGCTCGTAGAGCGACCAGAACACCGTCGCGCCGACGAACAGGACCAGTACCAGGACCAGGCGGCGGCGCTCCTCCGCGCTCCATTCGGCGTAGGAGAAGACCCAGCCGAAAAAGGCCACCGTGATGATCAGCAGCAGCACGCCGAAGGCATTGCCGATCCACGCGGCGCTCAGTTCGACCACGCCGAGCAGGCCGAGCACGGCACACAGGCCGCCGAGGCCGACCAGGCCGGCGACCCCGCGCACGAGCTGGCGCCGCACGGCGTCGTCGGGCGCCGGCCGCGCGCCGGCCGTGCCGAGGTAATCGCTTCCGTGCAGGTAATGCAGCAGGCCCGCGGCCATGCCCACCGCGGCGGCGCCGAAGCCGAAATGCCAGGACAGCGCCGGATCGATGCCGAGGCGGCCGAGCAGCGCGCGAAAACCCGCGCCTTGGCCGAGCCAGCCGCACACCAGCGGCGCCATGAAGGCGCCGACGTTGATGCCCATGTAGTACAACGAATAGCCGGCATCACGGCGGGTGTCGCCGGCGCCGTAGAGCTGGCCGACCAGGGTGCTGATGTTGGGCTTGAGCAAGCCGGTGCCGATGACCAGCAGGACCAGGCCGAGGTAGAAGCTGGGCAGGCTCGGCACGGCGAGCGCGATGTGCCCGCTCATGATGACCACGCCGCCGGCGAAGGTGGCGTGGCGCTGCCCCAGCCAGCGATCGGCCAACCAGCCGCCCGGCAGGCAGGCCAGGTAGACCATCGCCGTGTAGAGCCCGTAGACCGTGCCGGCGTGGGCGACGTCGAAAGCGAGCCCGCCGCTCGCCGCCGGCGCGGTCATGAACAGGATCAGGATGGCGCGCATGCCGTAGTAGCTGAAGCGCTCCCACATCTCGGTGAAGAACAGGGTGCGCAGGCCGCGCGGGTGGCCGAAGAAGGCACTGTCGTGGTCGGCAGGCCCCGCGCCGGGCGGCAGGTCGACGTTCGCCATGGTGATCGCGTCCCGGGAAATCGAGCAGCGCCGAGTGTAGCCCGAGCGCGCCCGCGCCTCACTCGGGCGCGGCGGTACCGGTCACCGAACGGTGCTGGTGCAGGGCGTGGACGGCGAGCAGGGCGAGGCCGAGGACGATGGCGACGATGCCGGCGAGGTCACTCTGCGCGAGGTGTTCATCGAGCTGCCAGGAGCTCGACACCACCGCGACGACCGGCACCATCAAGGTCATCAGGCTCGCCGTCCCGGCCGGCAGCCGATGCAGCAGGTAGACCCACAGCGCCCAGCCGGCGCCGGTCGAGACCAGGGCGGTCACACCGAGCACGGCGAGGAAGCGCGGTGTCCAGCTCACCGCGGGTTCGTCGACGACGAGCGCACAGGCGCACAGCACGAGGCCGCCGAAGAACATCTGCCACGCGGTCAGCGCGAGCAGGTCGATCGGCCCGCGCGCCTGGATGCGCTTGACCACGATCACCCCGAGCGCCCAGAACCAGGCCGCGCCGAGCGCGAGCAGGGTACTGCGCGCGCTGCCGGCGAAGGTCCAGGGATTGAGCACGCAGCCGAGACCGAGGGCGGCTGCCGCGACCGCCGGCCATTGCAGTCCGCGCAGGCGCTCGCCGAGCAGGCGCCAACCCAGGATCAAGGTCCAGAACGGCATGGTGTAGACCAGGATCGAGGTGCGGTTGGCCGCGCCTTCGACGAGTGCCCATTGCGAGCAGCCGACCAGGCCCGCCGTGTTGACCAGGCCGAGCACCAGCAGCTCGCGCCAGCGGCCGACGCGCACGGGGCGGCGCAGCAGCGGCAGCAACGCGAGCAGGGCACAGGCGCCGAGCAGGGTGCGCAGGCCGGCGTAGCTGAACGGGCCGGCATCGAGCAGGCCGATCTTGAGCAGCACCCAGCTGTAGCCCCACACCACGCACAGCGCGGTGAAGGCGAGCAGGGGGCCGCTCCAGTTCGGGGGCATCACGCCGGCCGCGTGCCCCAGTGCCGGCACGCCATTCAGTTGCCCTCGAAGCGGGGAGGCGTACCGTCGAGGTAGGCGCGCGCGGCCGCCTTCTGATCGGCGGTGTCGAGGCAGAACAGGTTCTGGTCGGCATCCATGTGCATCAACGCGCGGTCCAGCGCGCCGGTGATGGCGTTCACGCTGCGCTTGATCATCTGCGCGGCGATCGGCGACTTGTCGACGTAAGTGCGGGCGAAGGCGCAGGCCTGCTCGACGACTTCGCCGGCCGGCACCACCGTTTCGAGCAATCCCCACGCCAGCAGGGTCTCGGCGTGCACGCGTTCGCCACCGATGACCAGGCGCTTGGCGCGCGTGGGGCCGACCAGGTGGATGGTCAGCGGCAGACTCTGCCACATCAGGTTCATGCCGAGATCGATCTCGGGGTACTGGATGAAGCAGTCGCTCGCGCCGATGCGGAAATCGGCTGCCGTCGCCAGGCAGGCCCCGCCGCCCAGGGCGCCACCGTTCCAGGCCGCGATGGTGATCTGGTCCATGCCGAGAATGGCGTGGAGCGCACGCTCCCCCATGCGCTGACGTCGCCGGCGCAACACCAGCGGGGCTTCATTCGCGCGCTGGAGTTCCTTCAGGTCCGCCCCGGCGCAGAAATGACGGCCATTGCCGGTGAACACGACCACGCGGGTCTCGGCATCCTCGCGGAAGGCCAGCGCGCAATGTTCGATCTCGGCCAGCAGCTCGTGGTTGACGGCATTGCAGCATGCCGGGCGGTCGAAGCGGACGATCGTGATGTGCTCGCGGCGCTCGAGCGCGAGGTGTTGATAAGCGGACATGGACGCGTCTCCAGGCGAACGGGGAACGCGCGATTATCAACCACTCGCTGCGCGCCCGCATCGCTGCGGTGTGGCACGGCCAGCCCGGCTCAGTCCCGGCTGCTGCCGGCGACGTCGAGCTCGCCGACGTCGAGTACCGGCGAGGCTTCGACGTCGGCCGCGTTCATCAAGGCCGAAGTTCTGCGCAGGCCTGCCAGGACCTGCATCTGCTCCCAGCCCTCGAGGTCGGCGAAGCGCCGCTCGAAGACGTTCTGCAGGACGCGCGGGGTGGCGGCCAGCAGGTCCTGGCCGGCGGGGGTCAGGGTCAGCACCACGCAGCGCTTGTCGAGTTCGTCGCGGGTGCGCGCGATGAGTGCGCGCGCCTCGAGGCGGGTGATGATCGACGTCACCGTGCCCTGGCTCAGCAGCAGCTCGCGGGCGAGTTCGCCGGCGGTCATGCGACCGGCCGCATCGATCAGCTGCAGGGCGATGAACTGCGCCGTGGACAGCCCGGTCTGGCGCGCCAGCACCTTCGACTGCGCCTCCATCGTGCGCAGGATCTGGCGCAGTGCGATGAGGACTTCCTTGAAGACGTCGATCTCGGCCATGGCTCCTCCCCGGGAACGGGCGACGCATTCTAGCCCGCATTGCTCGGTGCCTCGCCCCGGGCGCGCGTCGAATTGCGGATCGGACGGGGCCGCCGGCGCGCCACATGGGTGGCCGGGCTCACGTCGTGGCGCACGCCCGTTCGGACGGAGCGCTTGCGCCCCAGCCGGGCGGGATTGCCGCAGGCCATGACTCGCCAACCCCGAAATCATTTGTTTAAAAGAAACAAATTGAGCTCAAAACAAAGATGAAGCTTTGTTTATCAATACTTTGAAATGGATACGGCTTGATTATTATTTTGAAATACGAAATAATGCCTGGCTCACGTAAACAGACAGATCAGGCCGACGTCCCGCACTGCGCCGTCCTGTATCGAGCATGTCCCGTACCGAACCGCACCCAGACAAGACCACATCCACCCTGTCCATCGTTCAGCCCCGCGCGACTGACGCCGCCGCGGTGCACGCCCTGATCGCCCGCTGCCCGCCGCTCGATCGCAACTCGCTCTACTGCAACCTGCTGCAGTGCAGTGACTTCGCCGAGAGCTGCGCGCTGGCGCGACTCGACGGTCGCGTTGCCGGCTTCGTCTCCGGCTACCTGCCGCCGCGCAAGCCGAACGTGCTGTTCATCTGGCAGGTCGCGGTGGACAGCGCCGCCCGTGGTCACGGGCTCGCGCGCCGGCTCATCCAGGACATCCTCGACCGCGACGCGTGCGCCGACGTGGAATGGATTCATACCACGGTCACGCCGGGCAACGAGGCCTCGCGGGCGATGTTCACCCGCCTCGCAGAGGAACTCGGCGCCGGCGTGGAAGTGCGCCCACATTTCGACAGACACGTACACCTCGCCGGCCAGGCGGACTCGGAGGAACTCTTCCTCATCGGTCCGTTCGTCGCGCGGGGCTCCACAGGAGGCTGATGACTGCCATGGCTAACTCTTCGCTCGCCACTCAATCCCAGGTCGAGACGACCACCTTCGATGAACTCGAATCCAACGTGCAGAGCTACGCGCGCTCCTTCCCCGTCGTGTTCAACACGGCCGAGGGCGCCTACCTGTTCGACGAAAACGGCAATCGCTACATCGATTTCCTCGCCGGCGCCGGCAGCCTCAACTACGGGCACAACAACGCCCACCTGCGCAGCCGCCTGATCGAGTACATCTCGAACTGCGGCATCACGCACAGCCTGGACATGCACACCACCGCGAAGGAAGCGTTTCTCACCACCTTCAACGACAACATCCTCGCCCCGCGCGGCCTCGAATACGTCGTGCAGTTCACCGGCCCGACCGGCACCAACGCGGTCGAGGCGGCGCTCAAGCTCGCCCGCAACATCAAGCAGCGTCACAACATCATCGCCTTCACCAACGGCTTCCACGGCGTTTCGATCGGCGCCATGGCGGCGACCGGCAACTCGCATCACCGCGGCGCCGCCGGCCTGCCCCTGACGGGCGTCACCCACATGCCGTTCTGCAACTACTTCGGCGACGAACTCGACACCATCGCCTACCTCGAACGCATGCTCGACGATCCCTCCAGCGGCATCGATCACCCGGCCGCGGCGATCGTCGAAACGGTGCAGGGCGAGGGGGGGCTGAACGTCGCCACCCCGCGCTGGTTGCGCGCCCTCGAACGCGTCTGCCGCAAACATGACATGCTGCTCATCGTCGACGACATCCAGGCCGGCTGCGGCCGCACCGGCACCTTCTTCAGCTTCGAGCCGTCCGGCATCAAGCCGGACATCGTGACCCTGTCGAAGTCGCTGTCCGGTTACGGCATCCCGTTCGCGGTGACCATCTTCCGCCCCGACCTCGACTGCTGGAAACCGGGCGAGCACAACGGCACCTTCCGTGGCAACAACCATGCTTTCGTCACCGCCACGGCGGCGCTCGAGCGCTACTGGGGCAACCGCGATTTCGAGACTGAAATCGCCGACAAGGCCAGGCTCATCGGCGACGCCCTCGCCGCCATCGCCAAGGATTACCCGGACGACGTCATCGCGCCGCGCGGCCGCGGCATCATGCAGGGCCTCACCTGCCACAGCGGGCGCCTGGCGCGCGACATCGTGCGGCGCTGCTTCCGCGCCGGGCTGGTCATCGAGACCAGCGGTTCGGAAGACGAGGTCGTCAAATGCCTGCCGCCGCTGGTGACGCCGAACGACACCCTGAACGCGGCGCTCGACATCCTCGGCGAGTCGACCCGTGCCGCCATCGCCGCCTACAAACCGGATTGAGCACGAGGAACCCGCATCATGATCGTGAGGAATCTCGACGAGTGCCGTAAGACCGATCGCCGCATCGTCGCCAAGACCTGGGAGAGCACGCGCCTGCTGCTGCGCGGCGACGAGATGGGCTACTCGTTCCACATCACCACCATCTACGGCGGCACCGAAACCGAGATGTGCTACGAGAACCACCTCGAGACCGTCTACTGCATCAGCGGCCGCGGCACCCTGGAATCACTCGTCACCGGCCAGACCTGGAACATCTTCCCGGGCCAGATGTACGCGCTCAACGAACACGACCGTCACATCGTGCGCGCCGAGACCGACCTCGAGCTGGCGTGCGTGTTCAACCCGCCGCTGTACGGTACCGAAGTCCACAACGAGAACGGCGTCTACCCGACCGAGGCCGACGTCGTCAGCGACTGAGTCGCAGGAGCCCGGCATGTCTCAAGCTGCAGCCAACATCGACCTCTACCCTTCGCGCATCGAGCCCGAGCCGCGGATCACACCGCGGCAGGACCCGGTGGTGTGGTCGGAGTCGCGCGCCGGCGCCCCGATCAGCGAGACCGAGATCGCGCACTACGAGGAAAACGGCTACCTCATCCTGCCCGACGTCTTCGTCGGCGCCGAACTCGACAACCTGATCGCGGCGGCCGATGTCGCCCTGGCCCGCCACGGCATCGACGACACGACGGTGATCGAGGAACCCGAGAGCCGCGCGGTGCGTTCGATCTTCGAGATCCATCGCCAGAACGAGCACCTCGGCGCGGTGGCCCGCGATCCGCGGCTGGCCAACGTCGCCCGCTTCCTGCTCGGCGACGAGGCTTACATCCACCAGTCCCGCCTCAACTACAAGCCCGGCTTCGAGGGCAAGGACTTCTGGTGGCATTCCGACTTCGAGACCTGGCACATCGAGGACGGCATGCCGCGCATGCGGGCGTTGTCGATGTCGGTGATGCTGACCGACAACCTGGTGTGCAACGGTCCGCTGCTGCTGGTCAACGGTTCGCACAAGCATTACGTGGCCTGCGTCGGCGAAACGCCGCGCGAACACTACAAGGCCTCGCTGAAGAAGCAGGAATACGGCGTACCGGACCACGACAGCATCCGCAAGCTGTCCGAACGCGGCATCCGCGCGGCATTGGCGCGTGCCGGTAGCGTGGTGATCTTCGATTGCAACATCCTGCACGGCTCGGGCAGCAACATCTCGCCCTATCCGCGCAGCAACGTGTTCTTCGTCTACAACGCGATGTCGAACCGGTGCGCGGAGCCGTTCAGCGGCCAGCCGCCGCGTCCTCAGCACATCGCCAACCGCGCGCACATCGAGCCGGTCTGATTCGGCGCACCGAGCTGCTGCCCCGTGGCCGCGCCCGTGACGACGCGGCCATGGATGCCGCCCGCGCTGCGCCTTGCGCGGCACGCGATCGAACGGTGGCGCGGCGCGCTACCCGGGGACGACGCGGCGGCCGCCGGGCATGCCGCGAGCCATCGCGACGGGGCGTTAGCAGGCTGGTGAAAAACGTAGCAGGCAAGGTCGTGGGCAAGGCGCGGGGGAAACGAGGGTCGGCGTTCATGCGTATCAACGAGGACCGCAGGCGCGCACGCAACGCCGCCCACGACCTCCGCCGTAATTCTTCACCTGCCGGCTAGCATGGTCCTGCTGAGCTTCCTCGGCTTCCTCGGCCTGTTCCTGCTCGTCGGGCTCGCCTCGGCGCGGCGCGCGCGCCCGACCCGCCGCGACTACTACCTGGCCAGCCAGGACATCTCGCCCCTGGCCGCCGGCCTGTCCGCCGTCGCAACCAACAATTCCGGCTACATGTTCATCGGGGTCATCGGCTACACCTACGTCACCGGGCTGGCCGCGGCGTGGCTGATGGTCGGCTGGATCGTCGGCGACTTCGCCGCGTCGCTGCTCATCCATCGGCGCCTGCGCGACGCCGCCGGGGCCACCCACGAGACCACCTACCTGGCCCTGCTGTCCGGCTGGTACGGCAACAACTTCGGCCTGTTCCGGCGCCTCTCGGCCGTGCTCACCATCGTCTTCCTCGGCGCCTACGCGGCCGCGCAGATGGACGCCGGGGGCAAGGCGCTGCACGCCATGTTCGGCTTCTCCGACGAGGCCGGGGCGGTCGCCGTCGGCATCATCGTCATCGCCTACTGCCTGGCCGGCGGCATCCGCGCCTCGATCTGGACCGACGTCGCCCAGGCCCTGGTCATGCTCGCCGCCATGGGCAGCCTGCTGGTCGTCGCCATCGAGGGCCAGGGCGGCTTCGCCGCCGCCTGGGCCACCCTCGACGCCATCCCGGGTTACATGGATCTCGCGCCGTCCGCCGACGTCATGGCCGTGCCCGGCGCCGCCGGGGTGGCGCTGTTCGCCACCGGCTGGATGTTCGCCGGCTTCAGCGTCGCCGGCCAGCCGCACGTCATGGTGCGTTTCATGGCGCTCGACGACGGCCACCACATGGCGATGGCGCGCGTCGTCTACTACGGCTTCTTCGTGCTGTTCTACTGTGCGGCCACCGGGGTTGGCCTGCTGTCCCGGCTCTACCTGCCCGAACTCGGCGACGTCGATCCCGAACTCGCCCTGCCGCGCATGGCCGAAATGCTGATGGCGCCGATCTGGGTCGGCCTGATCCTGGCCGGGATCTTCGCCGCGACCATGTCGACCGCCGACTCCCTGGTCCTGTCCTGCTCGTCCTCGCTGACCAACGACCTGCCGTCACGCCCCTTGCAGAGCATGTTCCTGACCAAGGCGGCAACGGTAATCTTCACCCTCACCGCGGTACTGCTCGCGGTGCTCGACCAGCAGAGCGTGTTCGATCTGGTCATCCTCGCCTGGTCGAGCCTGGCCTCGGCCTTCGTGCCGCTCGCCCTGGTCTATGCCCTGCGCGGCAAGCCGAGCGAGTTCCAGGCCCTGCTGATGATGGTCACCGGGGTCGGCGTCGCCTTTGCCTGGCGCCATTTCGGCTACCAGGATTTCATCTACGAGGGCATGCCCGGGATCCTGAGCGGCCTCGCGGTCTATCTCCTGACCCAGGCGCTGGCGCGCCGCTGAAGCGACACCCCGTCCTCAGGCGGACGCCGCACCCGAGCGGTAGCGTCCCGGCGACACCCCGCACCAGCGTTTGAAGGCCTTGCCGAAATTGGCCGGGTTGTCGAAGCCGAGTGCGGCCGCGACCTGCTTGATGGTCAGCTCGTCGTTGGCCAGCAGTTCCTGCGCCCGCGCGCGCAGGAATTCGTCGGTCAGCGCCTGGTAATGGGTGCCGAGACGGCGCAGGCGGCGGATCAGGGTACGCGGGGTGACGTGCAGCTCGGCCGCGACGTGGTTCAGGGTCGGCGCCGGTCGCGCCCGCGCCGGCGCCTCGGCCCAGGCCGCGAGCAGGGAGCGAATCGCACCGAGGGTCTCACGCTCGCGCGACGAGGCCATGAGCGCGTCGCACTGCTGCAGCGCGTGCGTCCAGGTCGATTCGATGTAGCCGAGATTCGGCATGGCGCGCCAGGTCCGGGGCAGGAGCAGGGCGGACGCACCCGCCTCGAAGCGCACCGGGCAGGCAAAATGCCGCCGGTAGTCGGCCGCGTGCGCGGTCGGCGGGTAGGCGAGTTCGAGCTGCATGTCGGCGCGCTCGACCGCGTAGACCGATTCGAGATGTCGTTGCAGCAGGATCAGCGGCGTCTCGACCAGCAGCGGTTCGCATTCGTCGAGATCGATCAGCGGCGTCATGACGACGGCGAAGTCGTCGCCGCGCGCCCGGCCCTGCATGTGCATGTAGGGGATCCGGCTGGGAAAGTAGCGGACGAAGGCGTCGAGGCCGTCACCCAGGGTCGGCGCGCTGACCAGCGCGATGCTGAGCGGGCCGTGGAAATGATCGGCCAGGCCCTGCGCCCACGGCAGGTACCAGTCCGCGGGCGTCCCCAGGCGTAGCGTGTTGCGGATATAGGTCAACGCCTGGCGCACGCTGATGCGGCTCTCCGGGCCCTCCAGATCGGCCGCGTCCAGCCCCGTGCCGGCGAGCACCGCGGCGGCGCCGAACAGGCGTGCCAGGTGCCGGCCGTAAGTGGCCGGCATCAGCAGTTCTTCGATGGCCGTGGATTGCATGCAACACCCGAGTCTTGTTTGTCATCAAACTAACAGGATTTGGCGTGTTCGGACATCGACCGGCCGGTGCGCGGCAACCGATGCTATGGACACGCAGGCGTCGCCCCTGTTCGTCACCGCGAAGGGCGTGAACCGCACGTGCAAACGGGGGGGGGGGACCGCTCGCGACGCGGGGCGCGTGACGGCCCGCTAACCCCCTGCTGCTGTCGCGCCGTATTTCTTGGGGAGGACCACGTATGGCCACACACGAACTCATCCTGCATCACTACGACGAGGCGCCGTTCGCCGAGAAAATCCGCATGGTCTTCGGCATCAAGAATCTCACCTGGCGTTCGGTCATCCAGCCATCCGCCATGCCCAAGCCGGATCTCATTCCGCTCACCGGCGGTTACCGCCGTACCCCGGTGTTCCAGGTCGGCGCCGACATCTACTGCGACACCCAGCTCATCGCCGCCTGGCTGGAGGCTCAGCATCCGCAGCCGAGCCTTTTCCCCGATGGTAACCCGGGCCTCGGCATGGCCCTGGGTTCGTGGGCCAACGGCCCCTACGTGGTGACCTCGGTCGCCATCTACATGGGCGCCGAGGATCCCTTCGCCGGTCAGCTCGACCTGCCGGCGCACTTCCACGAAGACCGCAAGAAGATGTGGCGCAGGCAGTTCGATACCGATGCGCTCGGCCCGCGCCTGGCCGGCTACCGCAGCCAGCTCGACGCCCATACCGATTTCGTCAACCGCCAGCTGGCCGACGGCCGGCCCTTCCTGCTCGGCGACCGGCCGGGCTGGGTCGACATGCACGCCATGTGGGACCCGTGGTTCCTCTACCGCTTCGCCCCCGGCGAAGCCGAACGCGCCTATGGCCGCTTCCCCGCGATCGCCGCCTGGCTCGCACGCCTCGCCGCGATCGGCCAGGGCACCCGTGTCGAGATGGCCAACGCCGAGGCGCTCGACATCGCGCGCGACCACGAACCGCTACCGGCGACCGGCATCGACGCGCACGATCCGATCGGCATCGCCGCCGGCACCCCGGTCAAGGTCTCGCCGGCCGACTACGCGGAGGCCGAGGTCGAGGGCGAGCTGGTCGGCACCACGGTGTCGTCCGTCACCCTCCGGCGCAACGACCCGCGGGTCGGCACGGTGCACGTACACTTTCCCAAGATCGGTTACAGCGTGGCGCCGGCGTGAGCGCGCACCGCATGGTCGTGAGGCACGACGACCCGCTCCGCTGATCCGCCGGTGTAGTGCCGGCTGCGTCAAGCCGGCTGCACGCCAGGCCGGCAGCCCAAACGACGGACGCTCGAACTGGACGGGCGGGGCGCTTCGTTCGAATCCGGGCCGACTTGTCCTGCTGCGCGCAATTCCGACAGGCGGGGCATTCGCAATGACGCTGTCGACCCGGCCCGAGTGCAGGATCGCCGAACGAGGCCGCGTAAAAAACATCAGAATTCCGGGCCGAGAATGACGACGGATTTATCGTGTTCTTTACAAGATCACCGGTCGAGCTTCCGACCACGCCCGGGTAACGAAATCATCTGTTTGATTGCTAAAAGATTTTAAAAAATCGGCCCAATTCTTGCTGTAATTCCGACCAACCGCAGGCCCAATCCGCCCCGCGCGCTGCTACAACGACCACTGCAAGGAGATGCCATGAAGATCTCGATCCATTCGATCGCGGCGGGAGTCGCCGCAACGACCCTGCTGCTCGCCAGCGCGACGGCGCACGCCACGCTGTACGACTTCGACGTCACCTACAACGGCGGCGCCGCGGCGCTCGACGGCGGCTCCGCCAATCCCACCGGCACGGTTCTGGTGGCCGGCGACAGCTTCGACCTCGACCTGCACGCCGCGAACAACGATTACTGGACGCTCCTGGCGAACTACAACGAATTCGTTCCGCTGAGTTTCGGCGTCAACGAATCGGCCACCCGGACGGCCAACATCACCACCGAGTTCCTGCTCGACGGCGCCGTCGTGCACAGCTTCAGCGACGTCGGGGTCACCCAGGAGTTCGTTCACGTCGGCGCACAGAACTGGAACCTCGTGGCCGGCCTGGTGTTCGACCAGGTGCACATGAGCTACACCCTGAACAGCAGCACGTCCACCAATTCCACCATCAATTCGAATATCTTCGCCGCCTTCGGCGATTCGGCGCGACCGTTCTACAACAACCAGGTTTTCGCCTACACGCGTAACGCGGGCGGCGTGCCGGAGCCGGCCACCCTGGCCCTGGCCGGGTTGGGCCTGATCGGCTTGCGCCGCCGTCGCCGCTGAAGGACACGGCAAGCTCGCCGAGCGTACGAAACCCGCCGCCCGGCGGGTTTCTTTTTTGAGCCGCCGTGGCCGGCCGGGCTGGCGTCCATGCGCATTCGCGTCACGGCGAGCGTGTCGATAACCCTGAGCGTCCACCGTGGTGTGCCCGCGCGTCAAACGGAGCACGACCTGGGCCAACGACCGGGTCACCGCGAAACCACGCTGCAGCACGCCCGTCGCACCGACGAAACCGGGCACGCTCGCCCTGTCACCGGCACGCGGCGCCGCCGCGTTAGCCAGCTGCCCCATGGTGGCCTAGAGCCCCGAGCACACCACCGCCGGTGTCAGACGCCGTCGAACCGAAATCACCGACTTGCCCCTCGGTGTCAGACACCACGGGGCACGCTCTCAAAAGTCCATCAACAACTTACCGTCCGGGATCCGACACCAGGGCCGCCACCGGGTGGAACCCGTCGCATCGCCCCATCGACAACTTGACCGACGGTGTCAGACACCGCCAGGCGGGCATCCGTGGCTTACCCCTCGGTGCCAGACACCACCGGCCGCCCACTGTCGGCCGGCGCGAGCACACAGGGCGCCAACATCGTACGCCTGGGTGTCAGACACGAGGGTCACCATGACCGCTGCCACGGCGTGCCGCGCCGCGCTCACAGCAAGGCAGCGGCGAGTGCCTCGAGTTCGGCGACCACGGCCGCTTCGCCCTTGCCCTTGATCCAGATGACGACCTCGTCGGCACCGGCCGCGGCCACGGCAGCGAGTTCGTCCGCGGTACGCCACATGCCGTCCATGCCGAACAGGATGAACATGAGCGCCGCCGGATCACGTCCGTTGGCGCGGGCGCGCTCGACGATGTCGGCACGGCCGTCGCGCAGCTCGTCGAGCTTGGTCAGCACCGGCATCCAGCCATCGCCCCAGGCGGCGACGCGCTTGTAGACCAGGGGGCTGCCGATCGAGCCCAGCAGCACCGGCGGGTAGGGCGACTGGTGCGGTTTCGGCAGGCAGATCAGGCGCGGGAAATCGTAGTACTCGCCGTGGTGCTCGACGTACTCGCCGCTCCACAGCTTCTTCATCACCTCGATGGCCTCGGTGGTCTGGCGCCAGCGGTGGGCGAAGTCGCCGCCCATCACGGTGCACTCGGGCTCGTTCCAGCCGGCGCCGATGCCGAACAGGAAACGCCCGCGCGAATAATGATCGAGCGTCGCGATCTCCTTGGCCAGTAGCAGCGGATTGCGTTCCGGCACCAACGACACCCCGGTACCGAGGCGGATGCGCGACGTCACCGCCGCCGCCCGCGACAGGGCGAGGAAGGGATCGGGCATCTTGTAGAGGTAGGAGGGCGGCGGGCCGTCGGGCGGGTTGCCCGGGTAGTCGTCGCAGGAGCCCTCCGGGATGACGGTGTGCTCCGGCACCCAGTAGGAATCGAAACCCAGTTCTTCGGCCCGCTTCGCGATGACCGCCGGGTCGCCGGTGTCGCGGTCGGGCAGGATGTGGAACACGCCGATGCGCAGTGTCTCGTAGCCTTTCTTCGCCATGGAATTCTCCCTTCCTATAGCAGTTGCGGGGGCGTTCGAAACCGAACCGGCGAGAATGGGGACAGTTTACTTTTGGCCTGCGTCCGGGCACGGCGACACGTCGGCGAAAAGTAAACTGTCCCCATTCGGGCGCACGGGCGCCGCCCCCGGCAAGCGCCCGCGCGATGTTGCCCTCAGTCGAACAGGCTGCCGGCCAGCTCGGCGAGTTCCGCCTCGGTCGCGTCGTTGTCCTGCCCCTCCAGCCACAGCACCACCGAATCAGCGCCGGCCCTGGCGACCTCTGCGATCTCGGCACGCGTGCGCATCACCCCGCCCGGGGTCGAGAACAGGATGATCTCGAAGCCATCGGGGTTGCGCCCGAGTGCCTTGGCGTTCTTCGCGATCTCGGCCTTGCCATGTGCGATCTCGGCCGGGTCGGCCGTGAAGGGCAGCCAGCCGTCGCCCCAGCGCGCGACGCGCTTGAACACCAGCGGTGAACCGATCGACCCCAGGATGATCGGCGGATGCGGCTTGCGTGCCGGCGCCGGCCGGCACACCAGCGGCGGAAAGTCGTAGTACTTGCCGTGGTGCTCGACGTAGTCGCCCGTCCACAGTTTCTTCATCACTTCGATGGCCTCGGTGGCCTGGGTCCAGCGGTGGGCGAAATCACCACCCATCACCGTGCACTCCGGCTCGTTCCAGCCGGTGCCGATGCCGTAGAGGAAGCGCCCGCCCGAATAATGGTCGAGCGTCGCGATCTCCTTGGCGGCATAAATGGGATTGCGCTCCGGCACGAGCGCGACGCCGGTACCGAGGCGGATGGTCGAAGTTGCCGCCGAGGCGCGCGCCAGTGCGATCAAGGGATCGGGCATTTTGAACAGGTAGTCCGGCGGCGGCTCGCTGTCGGGCTTGCCCGGGTAGACGTCGGCCGAGCCCTTGGGGATGACGACGTGTTCGGGCGCCCAGTAGGAATCGAAGCCGAGTGCCTCGGCGCGTTTCGCGATGCGGGCGGGATCGCCCGTGGTGGCGTCGTTGAGTACCTGGAACACGCCGAGTTTCAGGCCGTGGCAAGTCTTCGCGGTCATGCTTCCTCCCCGGGTAAGCGTTTTGATCGATGAAACGGGATGCGCTCACGGGCGCCCCACTGGCGGACCGGTTCCGCGTCGGGCCGTTGCCGCACGGGCCAGCCGCGCTGCGTCCGCGACGTGCCTGCGCTGCCGACAGCCCGGCGCGGGCAGCCCCCGCTGTTCAGCCGGCGGAGGCCGGTTGGGTGGCGGCGGCCGCGTCGAGGTAGTGCGGCATGATCTGGGTGCCGAACTGCTCCAGCTGGCGCTTCACCTCGTCGAGCTCGAGATAACCCTGGTCGCCCTGCCAGATGAACCATTCGGGGTTGGCCGCCTCGACCAGCAGGTCCATCTCGCGGCGCACGTCGTCGCGGTTGCCACTCAGGATGAAATGCTTGCGCTCGAAGCGCTCCATGGTGGCCTCGGACACCGGCAGTTTCTGGTTCGGGTACTTGACGTCGTCCTCGGGCAGGCGGAAGGCATCGGTGAAGCCGAAGTCGTGCGCCCAGCCCGGCCAGCCGGTGCCCATCAGGCCGCGCATCGCGACCTCGCGCGCCTCGGCACGGTCGCGCCCCATGTAGACGCCGCGGAACACGCCCATCTCCTGGCCGAGCGCGAGCGTGCGGCCGTGGGCTGCCGCCTCTTCGACCATGATCTCGGCGAAGCGACGCACCTCGTCGAGCTCGGAGGTGAGGAGCGTGGGGATGACGCCTTCACGGGCGCACCAGCGGATGGTCGATTCGCTCTGCGAGAAGGCCTGGAACAACGGCGGGTGCGGACGCTGGTAGGGCTTGGGCACGATGTTGATCTTCTCGACGTTGCCGCTCGGGCCGATCTCACCCGGCGTGCCGTAACGCCGCGTCCACTCCGCCGCCGGCCACGGTGTACCGGTTTCATAGGGGAAGGGGTACTCGTAGTACTTGCCCTTGTAGCGGAAGGCCTCGTCGCCCCAGGCGAGCTTGAGCACTTCGAACACTTCCTGGAAGACCTCGCGGTTCAGCGCGTCGACGTCGGCCATCTCGTTGCCGGTGTTGCGCGTGGCGGAGACGTGCAGGAGTTGCGCCATCGGGTTCAGCCAGCGCGCCTGGTAGCCGCGAGCGAAGCCGAGGAAGGTGCGGCCGCGGGTGATCTGGTCGATCCAGGCCGTCTCGAGCGCGAGACGGAGCGGGTTCCAGCCCGGCAGCACGTAGCCGATGGGGCCGGCCATGAGCTTTTTCGTGTTCATCAGCACGTGCTGGGTCAGTGCCGGCACCGAGCCCATCTCGCTGCCCTCGGTATGCAGGTGATGCTCGGGGAAGCTCACCGCCGAGAAGCCGAGATCCTCGGCGAACTGCGACAGCTCGACCACTTCGTCGAGCATGCGCTGGAAGTAGTCGTTGCGCGCGGCGATGGGGCGCAGGGTCTCCCGCTCTTCCATGCTGGCCGGGATCGCGGGGTAGAAGAAATACATGAACTTCATGGCTGACGGTCTCCGTGGGCGCGCGCGTCGTTGGGTGCGGCGGCAGGGGAGACGACGGCAATCCACGCGACAGCAACGGCGACGGCTGGCTGCAACGGACGATTCATGGCGCTCCCCGTACCATGATCGACACGCCCCGACACGAGGCGATGGAACCGGTCACCGATTTAATGGCCCGCGCAGGACCTTGTCAAACGGCCGCGCGGCGCCGGGGCGTGCCCGGCCGTCAATCCGGGCCGCACAGGGCGTCGGCCAGCGCCGTCATGCTCGGCACCACGAGATCCGGTTCGTGCGGGGTGTCGCCGAAGGGGCGTTCGCGCCGGTCGATGAAAGCCGCGCGCAGGCCGGCGGCCTTGGCGCCGATGCAGTCGAAGGCGTGGTTGGCGACGTGCATGGCCTGCACGGGACTCACGTCGAGCAACTGGCAGGCGGTCTCGTAGGTGCGCCGGTGCGGTTTGAAGGCACCCGCCTCCTGCACCGAGATGGCGCGTTCGAAGGGGAAGTCGATGTAGGGCTTGGCCGCTTCCAGCATGTCGCGATCGCCGTTGGAGAGGATGACCAGGCGGAAGTGCCGTGCCAGGCGTTCGAGCGCGGCCGGCACTTCCGGGAAGGGCCGCAGGCGCTCGATGGCGGAGACCAGCCAGCGCAGGTCCTCGTTGGTGTGCGGGATGCCGGCGCGGTCGAGGGTGTAGCTCACCGCGCGGTGCCCGATCTCACGGTAGGGGGTGTGGCCGCGGTCGCACAGGGAATCGATCATCGAGTTCTCGAAATGGGTGCGCCGCCACCAGGTCACGAAACGGTGCGGGTCGCCCTCCCAGCCGCGTTCCTTCAACCACGGCGTGACGAACTCGGTCAGCCCGCCCTGCATGTCGACGATGGTGCCGTACTGGTCGAAGGTCAGCACCTTCACTTCGCGCCTGAGAAGTTCGCTTCGCTCGGTCATGGGGCTCCGTTCCGGGTTTCGGGGGCAACAATCTAGCAGGCCGGCGCGGGCCTGCCGTCGAGGCCGCCCGTGACACGGCACATGGGCGCATCCGCGGCGCCGAGGCCGTGCCTGCCCGGCCGCCGAACCCGGCATCGCGCTCGCCTTGACACCCCAGCCGCCGCGGCAGTAGCTTCCGGGCAACATTTCGCGAGGGGAATCGCATGAAACTCGGCTATTTCATGATGCCGCTGCATCACATCGATCGGGACTACCACCAGACCCTGCAGGAGGATGTCGAGGCCGTCATCTACTGCGACGAACTCGGTTTCAGCGAGGCCTGGGTGGGCGAGCACTATTCCTCGGCGGTCGAGCAGATCACCTCGCCGCTGATGTTCCACGCCAACCTCATCGCGCGCACCAAGCAGATCAAGCTCGCCACCGGCGTGATGTGCCTGCCGCAGTACCACCCGGCGGTACAGGCCGGCCAGGCGGCGATGTTCGACCATCTCTCCAACGGCCGCTTCATCATGGGCGTGGGCCCGGGCGGATTGCTCTCGGACTTCGAACTCTTCGGCGTCATGGACAAGGACCGCATGGCGATGATGGAAGAGGCGCTCGACATGATGCTGGCGCTGTGGACCACCGAGCCGCCGTACAAGCTGAAAGGCGAGTACTGGAACATCGACATGAAGGACTGGACCCACCACGACATCAAGCTCGGCTACGTGCCCAAGCCCTTCCAGCAGCCGCACCCGCCGGTCGCCATCTCGGCCATGAGCCCGCACTCCGGCTCGCTCAAGTTCGCCGGCCGCCGCGGCTACATCCCGGTCACCGCCAACTTCATCGCCACCTGGTCCGCCGCCACCCATTGGGCCGCTTACTGCGCCGGCGCGGCCGAGACCGGCCACCAGGCCGACCCGGCCGACTGGCGCGTGGCGCGCAGCGTCTACGTCGCCGACACCGACGCCGAGGCCGAGGCCTTCGTCAAGACCCCGGGCGGCGCCTACAGCTACTACTACGAGTACCTGTTCCACATCTTCGACCGCTCCAACTTCAAGGCGCCGTTCGTCGCCAACAAGGGCGACGATCCGTCCAAGCTCACCTACGAGACCTGCCGCGACGCCTGCGTCATCCATGGCAGCCCGGACACCGTGGCCGAGAAAATCCTCGATCTGCGCGAGACCATCGGCGACTTCGGCACGCTGGTCTACGCCGCCCATGACTGGCAGGACAAGGCGCGCATGAAGAACTCCATGCGCCTGATGGCCGAGGAAGTCATGCCGCGGGTCAACCGCGCCCTCGGCACGCAGGCCGCCTCGGCCGGTTGAGATCGTTCCCACGCCCGGGCGCCGGCGCGCCCGGGCCTCTCATCGTCTTCGAAGGAGACTCCATCCCGTGAGCAACAAGAAACTGCGCTTCGGCCTCTGGTACGACTTCCGCAACCCGCCGCAGTGGCAGCGCGACAACACCGAGCTCTACCACGCCTGCTTCGACCAGATCGTGCGCGCCGAGGAACTCGGCTTCGACGACATCTGGCTCTCCGAGCATCACTTCCTCGAGGACTGCTACTCGCCCTCGATGCTCGCCATCGGCTGCGCCATCGCCGCACGCACGAAGAAGGTCGACATCGGCACCAGCGTGCTGCTGCTACCACTGCATGACCCGGTCCGCGTGGCCGAGGATGCGGCGACGCTGGACGTCATCTCCGGCGGGCGCCTGCAACTGGGCCTGGGTGTCGGCTACAAGGTGGAAGAACTCAAGGCCTGGGGCGTCAGCCCGAAGTCGCGCGGTAAGCGCATGGACGAAGGCCTCGAGATCATCCAGCGGCTGTTCGCCGGCGAGCGCTTCAGCTTCCACGGCAAGTACCACACCTACGAGGACATCCAGCTCCGCCCCCTGCCGGTGCAGAAGAAGCCCAAGCTCTGGATCGCGGGCTTCAGCGAAGTGGCGGTCAAGCGCGCCGCGCGCGTCGGCGGCGGCTACATCGCCATCGGCCCGATCGGCCCCTTCACCAAGATCTACCGCGACACCTTCGCCGAGGCCGGTCACGACCCGGCGGACGCCCAGATCGCCGCCGGCTACGCCTGGCTGCACGTCGCAAAGGATCCGGAGAAGCGTTGGAAGGAAGCCGTCGAGCACCTCGCCTACCAGCAGAACGAGTACGGCAAGTGGTTCAAGGCCGCCGGCATGGACTTCATCAAGCCGGTTGAAGCGACCCGCGCCTCGATCGAGGAGAACGAGTGCTACATCGTCAGCCCCGAGCAAGCCGTCGAGATGATCAAGAAGTACGTCGACGCCACCACCTGCGAGCGCTTCTACACCTGGGCGGTGCCGCCGGGCCTGCACCCGAGCTGGAGCGACGAGCACATCGAGTTGATGGCGAAGGAAGTCATACCCAACTTCCGCTAGTCACGGCCAGCACGCTGACCGGGCGATAGGGGATCGCCCGGTCATGCGCTAGAGTTCAGGGCGCGTCACGGACCCGGGGGAGGGGGGCGATGAATGCGAAACTGAGTCTTCTACAGTGGACCGAGGGCACCCGCGGTGACGAACTCGTCGCCGCCGCGCAGCGCCTCGAATCACTCGGCTACCACGAACTGTGGCTGCCCGAGATCGCCGGCCGCGAACCCTTCGCCACCGCCGGTTACCTCCTCGCCAAGACTGAACGAATCAAGATCTCGTCCGGCATCGCCAACGTCTATGCCCGCGACGCCGACTGCGCGGCCCAGGCCGCCAACGCGCTCGCCGAATTCTCCGGCGGGCGCTTCAGCTTAGGGCTCGGCGTCTCCCACCCCGTCCTCGTCGAACCCCGCGGCCACACCTGGGTGCCGCCGGTGAAGAAGATGCGCGACTACGTCGGCCGCATCCGCAACGCCACCATCGAGAGCCCGCTCGCGGACAAGCCCGCGCCCGTCATCGTCGCCGGGCATGGGCCAGGGCTCGTGCGCGTGGCGCGTGACCTTGCCGATGGTTCCTTTCTCTTCCTGCAGCCGGTCGAAGCGGTGCGCATGGCGCGCGAGATCCTGGGGCCGGACAAGGAACTGCACGTCACCGTGCGGTGCGTGCTGGATGCGAATCCCGCGACGGCACGTGACCTCGCGCGGCGGGCTTGTGCTTTCTATATCAGCCTGCCTGCCTATCACGCGCGGTGGGCGGAGTTGGGGTTCGAGGAGGGCGACTGGGCTAGGGGTGGGAGTGACCGGTTGATCGATGCGATTTGTGCTTGGGGGGATGCTGCGATGTTGCGGGACAAGTTAAGGGCGTTTGCGGAGGCGGGGGCTACGCACCTGGTTTTGTATACGTGTAATCCGGGGGAGGGCTACACACCCGCGAGTGCCGTGTCGAAGGATTGGCATTGGGAACTGCTGGAGGCGTTGGGCGCCGCTGGCGCGCGCCCGTGATCCATGGGAACGCGCTTTGGCTCGGCCAAACCGTCGAGGGCATCGTGAAACTGGGCGTTAATCCGCTTCGCATGCCGCCGCATCATCAGGATGCTCGTTGCTCGGCACTATATGGATTCCGTCTATCACCCATGTACACGGAATCCGCACATCGTCATGTGCTGAGATTCCGTCGATCTCGTTGTTAGCTTCCAGGAAGAACCTCATGGCATCAACCAAGGGACTATCCTGGATCGTAAGACGGCACGGTCGAGAAGCTCGCGAGCAGATTTATGACGCATCGAGACCAGAACCAAGAAGCCACTGGAACATGCTAAGCTCATTACGGATAGAAGAAGCGAACGGAGTAGTTCAGAAGGCATTAATGCGCAGTGGGAAGCGCTGTGCAGAACCGAAGCGAGTCACCGTCATCGTCCTTCCGTCAGTCGACGCTGCCGTTCGGAAGGGCCGTGCCGGAAGAGCAGGGAATCGTGGCGCAAGCCCCTGCCGAGCATCTTCTCTAAGCGCCTTGCCGCACCAGGCTCAAGACCGATTCTCCGTTCCGAAGCCAGGGTAGATTCGAACGTGGGTTCCACACAAGCTGCTCGAGTCCGACGCTGACCGCTCGCTCCTGCGCTATCGCTCCGGTCGTTCGCCGTCAAGCGCGGCTCAGCAGCACGTTAGGTGGGCGAAAGGCCATGCCATACATTGTCGTTTCGCTCGCCGGCGATCACCTTGCAACACTGTTTACTGACACGAACAATGTTGTCTCTGTAGCGGTCGCAGGAGACGTAGTAGGCCCCAACGCGGCGACGATAAACGCAACCGCTGGTCTATACGGCGAAGCCGAGGGAGACCGCCATCTAGTTTATCTTGACCAATACACTCTGCCGTCCGGTGACGAACTCGTCGTGGCCTTCGCATCCCGCGCGGAAAGGCAATCCGTTGGGCGAACGATTGAAGAGCTATATCCAAACCCAGAACCGATGAAGGGTAACTGGACTACTGAAGAGGAACTATTTGAAGATTTCCGGTCGCGCTCTAAGATGCGATGTGGTTATAAGTTTCGCCTTTTGAACCCATTAGGCGAAGCACTGGAAACCCAGACAGAGCCATGCGTGTTTAGCTTCAGCTTTTATGCGTTGTGGGATTGGAAGCATCCGGAATTCCTGCGGCTGTCCCTATCGTCTGTCACGCTTGACGAGATACAGCAACGAAAGGACGGGAACACCCATGCAAAACTCCGCCTCAGGATTGGAGAGTCGGCAAGTTTTTCGTTCCAGGAAGTATCAGCTCTTAATGAAACGCGCACCTAACAAAATGCTGGAGTCCGACGCTTGACCGCTCCTCCTTTCGCTACCGCTCCAGTCGTCGCCGTCAAGCGCGGCTCAGCATTGCGTTAGCAAGATGAAGAACCGCAGCCACGAGCGACCCTGGGTCTTTATCGTCCTAACCACTCTGCTTGGTGCGGCTCCAAGTGTTGGCGCATTCCGCGGTTTGGCTAGTGACCACCTCGGGCTGAAAGGGCACGTGATCGTCGAAGCGGGAGAAGCTGCTGAAGTCGCGCCTCCTGCCGGGTCTAAGTGGGAGAACCAGGTTTACTCCCTTAACAGCCGTTGCTTTGTACTGTATGGCTACTACGGCTTCTGGGGCTTCGGCTCCAAATCAGCAATGCTCGTCGTAGGGAAAGAAGAAATCCTAAAGCTCGTTGTGCTGGAGCCGGGAATTGGGGGGATTACGGCAGACACCCACGTAGCTTCGTTGGTCAATTGCCCTGACCACGCAATGATTCCTCCGAGCTGCGATGGATTGAGTTCTGGAGAATGTAGCCAGCTTATGGATAAGCATCTAAAAAAGCTTCAAAAGAAGTTGAAAGAATTGGGCGGAGAATAATCATCTTGCTAACAATGCGATCAACGCGGACGCTTGACCGCTCCCTTCCTGCGCTACCGCTCCGGTCGGTCGCCGTCAAGCGCCGGTTATCGCGGCGTTGGGCTGCGGGTAGAGCAGAAAGGCTTCCAGGAAAATAATTATGGTAAAGGGCCGAGCGCAGTGCGGGGACATTCGTTGAGGAGCGCTGCGCTAGTCCGAAACCAATCTGCGTCGGTGTAGTATCGGTTCCAATCAGGTCAGCGGCTTCGCAACGGAACGGAAACGTGGTCATGGAAAGCACGGGTCGAACCGGGCCGTCCTATCGAGGCTGTGCCACTCGAGTGCAATTGCAGAACCCTTCGTTCGAGCTGAGTCGAAGGCGGGAAGGCACGCGCTGCCCAACAACGCGCTGGAGTCCGACGCTTGACCGCTCGCTCCCTGCGCTATCGCTCCGGTCGTCGCCGTCAAGCGCGGCTCAGCGCGGCGTTGGGCGGCGTGAAGAATCATGCGCTTCGAGAAACACACGCACATCAAGACGCCACACGGCAGTTCGATAATCTGGCGTTACATGGGGCTAGATAAGTTCCTCGATCTGCTGATCAATGAGCGGTTGTATTTCACGAACGCCGCAAACTTCTCGGACGGCTACGAGGTCAGCCTTCCTCCTAATATCGTTAAGTCAAAACGCAAAGAGCTGGAAGAATCAGGATTCGACGGAAAAGAGCTAGAGGCTGCGCTTGCAAAATTTGAAACCGCGAATAACCCGCAGCGCGAACTAACGCTTGTGAACTGCTGGTCTCTAGGCAGAGATGAATCGTATGCCCTTTGGAAGATTTATCTCGGAGGGGCAAGGGACGGGGTCGCGATACGCACCAACTTCAGTCGGCTTCGAAAAAGCATCAATGGTGCGGAAAATGAGCATCCGGAAACGATATTTGCCGGAGAAGTTCAGTATCGAGATTATCTTCCGGAAACGGATCTCAGCCGGCACCGGTTGGTCACAACCAAGCGGGAATTCTATAGATACGAAAACGAGCTAAGGCTCTTTATCCTACATAACCCCAATTCGAACCCTGGCTACACGCCACCCTACGATGTGTCCCAAGGACGCCACGTTAGAACAAACGTTAATCTGCTCATAGACGAGATCTATATTTCTCCATTCGCTGCGTCGTGGTTTATTGGCGCTCTGTCGGAAACGATAAAGAGATTGAAGCCGCATCTGGAGTCGAAAATTAGGGCCTCGCAGATTCGAGATCAATGAACACGCCGCCCAACAAAACGTTGAACCTGACGCTTGACCGCTCCTTCCCTGCGCTGCCGCTCCGGTCAGTCGCCGTCAAGCGCAGGTTAACGCGGCGTTAGAAGGAGCTAATCCGTGGCCAATGGAACGGTCCAAGTAACGCTCAATTTCATGGGAGTCCCGGTCAGGAGCGATTTTCCTCGCCGTGTTCACACTGGGGAGATTGATCCCGGCAGGTCTCATGAGTACGCGTTGGCAGAGTCGTTCTTCGAATTGCCTTTAACCGCTCTATCCATCGAAGTGCTTGAACGGTATGCAGAACTAAGCACACCGGAGCTATACCTGCCGTTTCTCCCACATACCGAGAAACTATTCGAACGGCTATTGGCTCCCTTTAAGTCCGCGAAGCGGTGCTATTGCTTAGGCGAGTTTTTGGCCGCAATTGAGCTTTGTGCACATGTCGCGGAAATGCTCGCCCAACTTGTCTGGGAGATGGAGCCTCTTTCGAAGAACCCCGAAGAGCGCTCTGAAGAGGTCGAGAGGGCTTTCTTCGGCCGCACGTTCGAAAAGCTCGGCCAAGAGCATCGGATCAGAATACTTGCCGTGACAAAACGCGTTCCAGAAGATCACGTTGAAGCGTTTACTTATCTCCGCACTACGCGGAGGAAGTACTTCCACTTATGGGATGAGAACATCGACGAAATCCAGAACGATGCTTTGGCCGCATTCAAGTCAGTCAATTCGCTAGTACAAGGCATCCTGCAAATATCAGTAAGCTCCGAAGAACCTGGGAAGGTCGTTGTGAATCCAACGCTTTCACGATACCTAGATCGGGTGCGGCCTCCAGTGGATAAGTAAGAAAGCTCCTTCTAACATCACAATCGAGGCCGACACTTGACCGCTCCTCCTTTCGCTGCCGCTCCAGTCGTCGCCGTCAAGTGCGGCTCATTGTGGCGTTAGGCCTCAGGTGGTACGTCGATGACGGCAACGAAGTTCAAAGAGAGCGTCCGCGCCGCTATCCGAGACGGATTCGGCGATACGTCCGACCTGTCGGAAGAATTGGTCAACACCATTGCCAACATTTATTACTTCGCAATCAAGTCAGCCCAGCAGGATTTCGGTGGTCTAACTGACCTAAAGGACATTTTTCCGGCGAGATCCCAAGGCGCCCTCGTCGAGACCTATAGTCGGCACATGCCCCACGTAGTGTCCGCTGTTAAGCATCTGCCCGCCGTAGTAAGTCAGCTCCGAGGTATCCGAGAAGAGAGTTCCGATATGGGCGACCTCTTTGAGCAAGTCACGATTGATATGTTCAAATTCGGCATCGAGGACGCTATAAACAAGAACGAGCTTCAACGCCAATCAGAACGTCAAGAGTCGCGGCCCGTAGAGCACGTGGGACTGGCGAGAGTCTTCAATATCCCGTACAGACGAAACACCTAATCGGCATGCCGAGAATCCGCGAAATTCGGTGCGCTAACTGCGCGTTGCGGCTCGCGTCCGGTTGGGGCGGGATGTTCTATGTGGCAACGAGTTTGGGGGAACGACAGATTTGCCCGCATCCCGGCGAATTAGAATACGTCGCGCAAGTGCTTGGATTCTCTAAAGAAGAACTCGCCGATCTCAACGCAGGTCAAAAATGGTGGTGGTCCTCGGATCGAAAGGCGCGTCGAGCGCGAATAAAAGAGGCGTTTGATAAGCGAACCGGGTTCCTTTCAGACTGCTTCTGTGAAGCTTGCGGGAATATGACAGGCCTAGACCTGAATCGCGACGAATTGAAATGCCCGAAGTGCAGCGCTTCCGCCATTTTCTCCGTTAAGAATATGGTCGGGCGGACTTGCCTACGCTGCAATAACGGTGTTTTCGAGGAATTCGACACCGGTATCGTCGCGTGAATCTGAGGCCTCAAGAGAAAAGGTGTCAGGTTTATTTTCCCACTAAGCCACCCGGCACCATGACTCATCAAGGAACAAGGAGGTTCCAAGATGCCGAGATACCCACGCGCCTTTCTCACCGGCTTCCCGCATCACGTCGTCCACCGAGGGCATGACCGTAAACCGGTTTTCGCTGCCGACGCGGACTATGCGTACTACGTCGACAACCTCATAGAACAGATGCAGGTGCGGGGAGTCGGGTTGTACGCCTGGTGCCTGATGACAAACCATGTCCACCTGCTGCTCGAACCGCACGACGAGCCCGATGCACTCTCCGAACTCATGCGCGTGGTAGCCGCGCGGCAAACGCGTTACGTGAATCGCCTCGAACGTCGTAGCGGCACCCTTTGGGAAGGTCGTTTCAAGTGCTCTCTCGTGGATCGCGACGACTATCTCTGGGCCTGCTGCCGTTATATCGAAATGAACCCGGTGCGCGCCGGCATGGTGGCGGCCCCGGAAGATTATCCGTGGTCGAGTTTCAGTGTCCGCTCAGGAATGACGAAGGCAGACGTGCATGCCCTGCCGCTGTTACCTCTCGCCCATGGGACGGACGACGACCTATCGAACTACGTGGCTTTCGTCAGAACGGCGGCATGCCCCGAGACGGACGAGGCCGTGCGCACCGCGGTTAGGCGAAACCAGTTGACCGGCGGCAGGCGGTTCCGGATGGCGATCGAGGAGAAACTGGGAAGGCGGATGAGCGCGCTCGGTCCCGGCAGGCCGGGAACCGGCCGGGGCTTGAACGAAAAATAAACCTGACACCATCTCACGCTAGAATCCGACGCTACAAATCGTAACCGGGGTCGCGAGCATGACCATCGATACCGAGCCCTTCGGGGTGGCGCTCCTGGTAGGCCTGGGTGCGACAGCGGTCCTGGATCTCTGGGCCATCACGTTGAAATTCACCGTGGGAATCGCGCCGACGAACTGGTGCATCGTCGGGCGCTGGTTCTGCCACATGCCGAGTGGCCGCTTCGTGCACACGAGCATCGCCGGGGCGGAATCGAGGCCGCACGAATGTGCCGTGGGCTGGGCGGCGCATTACGCGATCGGTGGGGTCTATGGCCTTGCGCTGGTCGTGTTGATGTCCGGTGCATGGCTGGCTCGGCCATCGGTTCTGCCTGCGCTGCTGTTCGGCCTCGCCACGATGGTCTTCCCTTTTTTCGTCATGCAGCCTTGTTTCGGAATGGGCGTGGCCTCTTCGAACACGCCGAATCCCACCGTCGCCCGGCTCAAGACTTTGATGTCCCATTCGATATTTGGAATAGGCCTGTATCTTTGCGCCGTCGCGGTGCAGTTCACACGCGCTGGCATGCATTGAGCTTTGCCGCGACGGCACGGGGAATGTGGACGTCCGGAATTTCGCGGTTGGCAGGCATCAACAGGGGATTTGAAACATGCTGAGCCGGAGCTTCCTGAGCGACATCCTTCGTCGCGTTTCGAGCATGCCCTGGTCGGTCGACAGCGATTCCTCGATTGCCGACGCCTGCCGCACGCTCATCGAAGAGCGGAGTGAAGCCGCGGGGCTCGTGCTCGCGCGCGACATTCTCGACCGCTTCGAAGCAGCCGCTGCCGCCGACCAAGCGGCGTTCTTCGAGCAGGTCGCGGACAGGTTCGGGGCCGACGAGACCTCGTTGAGCCAGGCGATCTCGGATTGGCGCGCGGGTGATGCCGACGCGACCCGGCGCCTCCACTACGCCGCCGAACCCCGCAGCCTGGCTTTACTGCGTACGCTGAATCGCGTTCCGGGCGCGACGGCGCGCCTGGTCCGCATGCGCGAGAAGCTCCTGGGCAACCTGCAACAGGCGCCCGGCCTGAGTGGCCTGGACAACGATTTTCAGCACGTTTTTTCCTCCTGGTTCAATCGCGGCTTCCTCGAACTGCGGCGCATCGACTGGTCCACGCCAGCGGCCGTACTGGAGAAAATCATCGAGTACGAGGCCGTGCATGAAATCGCCGGATGGGACGATCTGCGCCAGCGTGTCGCCGATCCGGATCGCAGGCTGTTCGGGTTCTTTCACCCGGCCATGGGAGACGAGCCGCTGATCTTCGTCGAGATCGCGCTGATGAAGCGCATCCCGGCGAGTATCGGCGCCATCATTGCTGCTGAACGCGAGTCGCTGGATCCGGTCGATGCAAAGGTGGCGGTGTTCTATTCCATCTCGAACTGCCACGCAGGGCTCAAGGGCATCTCGTTCGGGAATTTCCTCATCAAGCAGGTCGTCGCCAACCTGAACGACGAGCTCCCGGGATTGACGACCTACGTCACCTTGTCGCCGGTACCCGGGCTGCGGCGCTATGTCGACAGTGCCGAGCGCAACCACGAGTTGCTCGGCGACATCGCGGGCACGGACGGTTCGCCCCCCGGCAAGGAAGCGGCGCGCAAGCTCGCGGCGCGGTACCTGACCGGCGCCAAGCGCAGTAACGGCTGGGCGCATGATCCGGTCGCCAATTTTCACCTCTCGAACGGTGCCGAGCTGTACGACATCCACGCTGACGCCGACCCATCGCCGGTCGGCCTGCAGAACGCCTGGGGCGTGATGGTGAATTATCGTTACGACCCGGCACGCACCGAGGCCAATCACCGCGCCTACGTGCGGGAGGGTGAAGTCATCGTCTCTTCGAAAGTGCGCTCGCTCGTGCGCAAGTAGGCCGGCTTAGATACCGCGGGGAACGAACCGGTTCCACGGGGCGCATGGTCGTGCCCGCAAGGAATGAAAACGAACATCGGCGTGAGGTCTTGCCTTGCGTCCCACGGTATACGCGGCGATCTGCAAACAGGCTGGGCGAGCAGGGAGCACCTGAGCCGCGCGTATTGCTGGTTCACTCTCCCGGCGAGGCTGCCGGTAAGTGCTGCCCGTCGCGCACCAGGATTCAGCCACGCTCCGAAACCGGCGTGGCCGTGAAGAACGGCAGCAAGCCCGTCCCGGGGTGACAGTTGACGTACTCGGCCGCGAACTCGTCTTCCTTCAGGATCCCCACCTCCACCCACACGTGCATGCGCGGCGTGAAGCGCGGCTCCCGGTACATCTGCGCGAAGGCACCATGTACGGCGAGGTGGGCGGGGTCGGTCCGCGCCGCGCGTTCGATGTGCCCGAGCGAGAGCAGGAAGGCGAGTTGCGAACGACGTTCGAGCGGTGCGCCGGTGAGGGCGTCGAACTCGGCGATGTCGCGCAAGGCCAGGCAGCCGGTCGCCACCGGGTCGGCGGCGAGGCGGCCCACCCAGGTGTCGACCTTGTCCTTCATCTGCTCGTTCCACACCGCGCGTTCCTCCGCGCCGCAGTCGGCCCAGCCCTGGCCCTCGCGGATGTAGCAGAGGTTGTCGGGGATGCGAACGGCGAGACGGCGGCCTCGCGTCACCGGGTCGCGCGGCGCGGGCGGCTCGGCCAGCGGGCTCTCGAAGGGATCGGCGGCCGACGCCGGCAGCCGATCGCGGTAGGCGCCCCAGTAGCCGAAGATCTTGCACGGCGCGAGCGGCAGGGTGGCGGCCGAACCGTGGCGATCCTCGGTACCGGCGGCATAGTTGAAGCGCGCCTCGGGGATGGCCATGCGCTCGCAGAACCAACCGGCCTCGCCGTCGCAAGCCAGGCCCTGCCACCAGCGGGAGACCGCGCCGCTCCGCCACCAGTCATCCGCCCGTTGGCGATCCGTCCAGTAGGCCACGGCCAGCGTCGTCGGCACACCCACTTTGCCACCATGACGGCCGGCTTCGAGCCGTGCCGGGCCGTGTGCCTCGCGCGCGAGTCCGCGCATGGTGTCCATGAAAGCGGCGTGCTGCGCTTCAGCCGTGCTCTGCACGCCGAGCAGGGCGATGACCATGTGCGACGCCCGCCCGCCGAAGTCGACGATGCGCCCCGGGTAGTCCGCCGGCACGCCCTCGCGCTCGCCCGTTTTCTCATTCATGCTGCCATCCTCCCGTGCCGGCCGGACCCTGGCGCCGGTTCACACCCCCGTTCCACGCCCAGGAGCCCCGACGATGTCCCCAGCAGGCCCAGAAGCGTACACCGTCACCGGCCTCGCGCGTCGCGTCGCCGCCGGCGAACTCACCGCCGGCGCGGTGCTCGAGGCCCAACTCGCCGAGGTCGACCGCCGCGAGCCCGCGCTCGGCGCCATCATCACCGACATGCGCGAGCGCGCCCGCGCCCAGGCCGCCGCGCTCGACGCCCGCATCGCGCGCGGCGAGCGTGTCGGACCACTGGCCGGCGTGCCCATCGCCATCAAGGACATCCTCGACGTCAGCGGCCTGCCGACCACGGCCGGCATGGGCATCCACCGCGAGCGCATCGCGCGCACCGACGCCACCGTGGTCGAACACCTCGAAGCCGCCGGCGCCATCCTCACCGCCAAGCTCGCCCTGACCGAGGGCGTCTACGCCGAGCACCGCCCGCCGTTCCCGGCGCCGCGCAACCCGTGGTCGGCTGCGCACTGGTCGGGTGCCTCGTCGAGCGGCAGCGGGGTGGCTACCGTCGGCGGCCTCTGCGTCGCGGCGATCGGCTCGGAGACCGGCGGTTCGATCAAGCTGCCGGCCGCGGCCAACGGCGCGAGCGCGATCAAGCCGAGCTGGGGCCGGGTGTCGCGCCACGGCGTGTTCGAACTCGCCGCCACGCTCGACCACGTCGGCACGTTCGCACGCTCCGTTGCCGATGCCGCGGCCGTGCTCGGCGTCATCGCCGGGCCCGACCCGCGCGACCCGACCGCCGCCCAGCGCCCGGTACCGGACTTCGCCGCCGCCGTCGCGCGCGGCTGCGAGGGGCTGGTCCTCGGCATCGACACGGCCTGGATCGCCGCCGGCGCCGATCGCGAGACGGCGACGGCGCTCGATGCGGCCGTCGCCGAACTCGCCGCGGCCGGGGCCACGGTACGCGAGGTCCGCGTGCCCGACGTTACCGACATGATCTGGGACTGGTTCGGCGTGTGCGCGGTGCAGACGGCGCTCGCCCACCGCGACACCTTCCCGGCGCGGCGCGACGCCTACGGCCCGGCGCTGACGCAGCTGCTCGAACTCGGCAACCGCATGAGCGGCTGCGAGTACCAGCAACTGCTGCTCAGGCGCGAGGATTTCCGGGGCCGCCTGAACGCGCTCTTCACCACCGTCGATGCGCTGGCCCTGCCGGTGCTCGGTTTCCCGGTGCCGACCTGTGCCCGCATGGCCGAGGTCGACGACGACATGATCGCCGGCTTCCATCGCTTCACCTGCCCGTTCAACCTCTCCGGCCACCCGGGCGTGATCATGCCGAACGGGAGCAACGCCGAAGGCCTGCCGATCGTGTTTCAACTGGTCGGGCGGCATTTCGAGGAGGACCGCCTGGTCGCCGCCGGCGCCGCCTACCAGCAGCGCACCGACTGGCACCTGCGGCGACCGGTGCTCTGAGCCGCGCACGGGGTGGCGATGGCGCCCCGGCAACGGCGGCGATCGTCGCTCGGTGCATGGCCGCACCGGGGCGCAGCGGGCGCCGGAGTGACGCGCGGGTGGTGGGGGGTGACGGAGCCGGGGGCGACGCGCCATTCGTCCGCAATTCGATCGCGCTCGGCGGCCCGTCAAGCGGCGGCAGGTGGTCGCGGGCGCGCGTCCAGCCGCTCGAAGATCCAGTAGTGCGCAACCAGCACGTGGAAGGCGGCCGAGAGGGTGAACGCGGAGACGGCCGCCTCGTCGCCGGACATGCCTATCAGCGCCGCCCACAACGGGATGCTCGGCAGGGCGGTGAGCGGCACCAGGGCCACGGCGTAGCTGTAGGCCGTCCAGTCGCGCACCGCGGGCGCGATGCCGCGTCGCGCGGCCCATAGCGCCATGCCGAGCGCGCCCAGCCACAGCAGCCCCATGCCCCAGGCGTAGGCCACCAGGTCGCGCCCGCCGAGTTCGCCCGGCTCGGCGAGCACGACGGCCGTCACGGCGGACACCGCGCAGGCGGCGAGGAAGGGCGGCGACACCCGGCCCGCGTCGAGCGCACGCCGAACCGCCGCCGGCCCCCACCAGGCCGCGGCCGCGGCGGCGGCGACCTGGAGCAACGCGAACGGCCAGGCGGCCTGGAAGCGGGCGAGCCCGGCGGCCGCCTGCGCGGCATCCCTGAGCCCGCCGAGCAGGTCATGGCCGAGGACGAAGCGTCCGACCGCCTGGTCGAGCACCAGCACGGCGAGAACGAGCGCGGCCGCGCGCGCCCAGCCGCCGGCCGTGCTCACGACGCCGCCCCGGCCGCGCGCCGGCGCGGGTACTGCAGGCTCATCCAGGCCAGGGTCGCGAACAGGCACAGCGGCAGGAGGAAGGTGGTGATGGCCATGTTGGCCTGCTCCTGGTCGAGGCCGGGCGCGAACCAGCCGAACAGGATCCAGAACAGGCGCAGCGCCGGGGTCGCCAGGATGAGGCCGAAGTTGAACGCCATCCAGGCCTGGTGCCGGCGCACCTCGCGGCGGCGGATCGCCGCGTAGGCGAGCCAGGCCGAGAACAGCACCATGAGGTCGAGCCCGGTCAGCGCGAGCGCGAACGGCTTGCCGGCGTAGACCTCGGCGAACGACGTCGTGCCGAGATAGAGCAGCCCGCCGATCATGCTCATCACGGCGGAGACGAGGTAGACGCGGCCCATCGCGCGGTGGGCGTAGGGATACCGACGGCGCACGGCGGCGGAGAACTGGAACGGCCCCACGGCGAGGCAGAGCGCGCCCATCATGGTGTGCATCAGCATGAAGGGCAGCCCGGCCCGGTAGGGCGCGGCCTGCTCGACATGGACCGAACCCGCGCCGAGGCCGTGCTCGGGCGAGGTCAGGGCCGTGAACAGGCGCAACCACAGGCCTTCGCGGCCGCTGGTGTAGCCGATGAAATAATCGAAAGCCATCACCGCGTAGGCCACGCAGGCGACGGCGAAGACCAGGCGCAGTGCGCGCACGAAGATCCCTTCGGCGCCCGTCGGCAGGGCCACGCGATTGGCAGTCGTCGACATCCTCCACCTCCCGTAGTGCTCTTCCGTACCGGCCGCATGCGGCGTGCGCCGCGGGCGCGGTACCGCCGGCCATCGAAAGGCAGGGCCGCAGTGCTCGTCAAGCTCGCGCCGCGAACTTGCCCCGGCGACGCAAGTCTCTGCTAGGAATCCGCAACTCCGCCGGCCGGCCGCGCCGCCGCGCGCCAGGCGCGCGGACTCATGCGGAACCGCCGCCGGAACATGGTGCTGAAGTGGGCGGCGCTGCCGAACCCCGTGGCCCGCGCCACCTCGGCGACGGCGACGGCAGGGTCGGCGCGCAGGCGCCGCGCGGCCTCGCGCAGCCGCGCATCGAGTACGAAACGGGCCGGTGGACAGCCGAAGCGGCGCACGAAGTGGCGATGGAAGGTGGCCACGCTCATGTAGCAGCGGGCGGCGAGGGCGGTGACGTCGAGATCGCCCGCGAGGTTCGCCGCGATGTAGGCCACGAGCCCGCCGAGGCGCGAGGCATCGCCCACGGCGCCGCGCCGCGCGAGCAGCGCCTCGCGCGCGTTCGATTGCAGCAGCAGGGTGACGAGTTGCGCCGAGGCGAGCTCGACCAGGTGCTCGCGGTGCGCGACGGGGAACCCGGTACGCAGCAGCTGGTCGAGCTGGCGGATGCAGACGCGGGTCGCCTCGTCGACGAACTCGCCGATCGATTCGACGGTATAGAGCGCGGCATAGCGCTCGCCATCCGGCCAGGCCGCGCCGAGCCGGTCGGCGACCGCCGTAACCAGCGCGTTGTCGAGCTCCAGCGTGGTGCAGGCGAGCGGCGCCGCGGCGCTCGGCGCGAGGTAGTCCGTGAAGACCGGCTCGCCGGCCGGGATCAACAGGATGTCGCCGGCGGCGTGGCGCGTACTCGCGCCGCTGGCGGTGCTGAAACGGATGGCGCCGACGTTGGTGAGACAGACGAGCGGGTGTTCGAAGCGATAGGGCACGCCCCGCGCCGGCGCGACGGCCGTGCGCAGGCTCACGCTGACGCCGTCGCCGTCGCTGGTGTCGACGAAGCTGCGCTTGTCCTCGAGGTAGCGCCCGCGGGGCTGGAGGGCGGCCGGCGGGACGGCGCGATGGCGCGGCGTCATGTCACCGCCAACCGTCGCCGGCACGCTGCCAGCCAGCGGCGCGTGCCGTGCTGGCCGCCGCGCGGGCGGGCCGCGAGGCGCTGACTGTCGGGCAGGGCGGCGCGCATGGTCGCTCCCGTCGGAAACGAGGCGTGACGATGGCGCGCCCGACGCCGGCCGTCAATCCCCGCGGTGTCGTACCGCCAGGCGACGCCGGGCCCTGTGCCGGGCCCTGCGGCGCGACCTCACCGCGGCAGGCTTCGCCAGCGATCACACCCCGGCCGCGTTGGCCGGGCAGTTGCTCGGCAACGTCGAGGCCTTCGTCGCCGGCGTACCGCGCAACGTGGTGAACTGAACGGCGCCCGTTCCACGCGCAAGCGGCGCGCCGCGGCGCGGGCCGGTGGTAGGATCGCGACGTCGCCCCTCACCGCCAGGCCCGCGCATCCACCGCTGACGCTCCTCTCGCCGACCGACGTGCCGCACAAGCCCCGCCAGAGACTGTCCCAGGCCGAGCGCCGCGCGCAACTGTTGCGTGGTGCCATCGCCGAGGCCGCCAACGTCGGCCTCGGCCGCCTCACCCATGCCGGTGTCGCCCGCGAATGCGGCGTCTCGGTGCCGACGGTCTTCTCCTACTTCGAAAACCGCACGGCGCTGGTCAAGAGCACGGTCGAGGAGGTCAAGCGCGTCTACCTCGAACTCGCCGCCTACTGGCACCGGCCCGAGATCCCACCCCTCGCAGCCCTCGAGGGGCACGTCAAGGCCTACTCGGAATCGATCAAGGACGAGCCGCAATATGCACAGGTGTGGCTGGAATGGTGCACGGCGGTGCGCAACGAGGACGGCATCTGGGACTCTTTTCTCGACTACCACAACCGCATCGTCGAGATGATGGCCTCGTCGATCCGCCGTGGCCAGAAGCAGGGCGACATCGCCCGTTCGACCAACGCGACCGACGCCGCACGCCTGATCCTGTCGAGCGGCATCACCATCACCCAGCTGCATTTCATGTGGCGAGACAAGCGCGAGATCAACCGCTTCATCCGCCAGACCCTGTACATGGCCCTGCACCAGGACCTGCCGGGCGGCGCCGGGAGCAAACGGTGACGTGTACACCGACACCCTGCAGCCGCGCCACGTCTTCGCTTTTCATGACCGATGAATCAATACTTGTGATATTTATATCAATTAACTAAAGTTGAACGATGCCCCGCGGGCGCCGGCGCCACGCCGTCGACGCCCGCGGATCACCATGACGGTCGCGAGGGGAGGTCACGCTCATGGCGCAACAGATGCTCATCAACGCATTCTCGCAATGCTGTCCGACACCGCAGTCGGAGGGGCAGTGGAAGAACCCGCGGGACCGCTCGGTGCCCGGCTTCAACGACCCGGATTTCTGGATCGAACTCGCCCGCACGGCCGAACGGGGTTGCTTCGACTCGCTGTTCTTCGCCGACGTCCACGGCGGCTACGACGTCTATGGCGGCAGCATGGAGGCCGGCATCCGTCACGGGATCCAGCTGCCCGGCAACGACCCCACGGTATTGCTGCCCCTGCTCGCCCACGAGACGCGTCATCTCGGCTTCATCGTCACCTACAGCACGACCTACTTCGCGCCGTTCCTGACCGCCAAGCTGTTCTCCTCGCTCGATCACTTCACCCGCGGGCGCATCGGCTGGAACATCGTCACCTCCTACCTCGACAGCGCCTGCCGCAACGGGCTGGGCGAAATCCTCGAGCACGACGCGCGCTACGACCGCGCCGAAGAATACATGGAGGTCTGCTACAAGCTGTGGGAGCTGTCGTGGGAGGAGGACGCCCTGGTCTACGACGTCGCCAACGACAGCCTGGTCGACCCCTCGCGGGTGCATCTGATCGATCACCAGGGGCCGCACTACCAGGTCGCCGGGCCGCACATGTGCACGCCCACGCGCCAGCGCACGCCGTTCCTGGTCCAGGCCGGCCAGTCGCCGCGCGGCTACGAGTTCGCCACCAAGCACGCCGAGGCGCAGTTCGTGGTGTTCCAGAACCTGGCGCGGGCGCGCGACGGCGAGAAGCTGGTGCGTGAACTGGAAGCCCGCGCCGGCCGCGCCGCCGGCAGCATGAAGCTCATGCAGGGTATCGGCGTGGTGGTGGCGGAGACCGAGGCCGAGGCGCGGCTCAAGCTCGAGCGGTGCAAGGAATACGCCGCGGTGGAGGGCGCGCTGGCGCTGTTCGGCGGTTGGACCGGCATCGATCTGAAGGGGTACCAGCCGGAGGACACCCTCGGTGCCTTCGCCTCCAACGGCATGCAGCACCTCGCCGCCTTCTTCGGCGACATCGATCCCGAGCGCGACTGGACCTTCGCCGACATGTGCGACTACATGAAGCTGAGCTCGGTGTGCCCCGTGATCTGCGGCTCGCCGACCCAGGTCGCCGACGAACTCGAGCGCTGGGTGGACGAAGGCCGGGTGGACGGCTTCAACCTCATCCCGGTCGACCAGCCGGGCTCCCTGCGCGACTTCGTCGACCTCGTCGTACCCGAACTGCAGCGCCGCGGGCGCATGCGCACGGCCTACCCGGAACGCCGCACGACCCTGCGCGAACTCTATGCGGGCGAGGGCAACGCGCGGATCGCCGACGATCACCCGGCGCGCCGGGTCTCGTTGGCGCCGGCCGCCGTCGACGGGGTGCAGAAGTCCGCGGGTTGAGCCGCGGACCGGCGAACGCTCGATACCCGGGTGGTATCGAGTCCAGGGGAAGCAGGCGGGGATTGCGGCGCCCGACCGGAGATCCCCCGGCCGGTGCCGCAAATCCGGGAAAGGCGGGCTTATGCGCTCAGGCAGCGCGACGCCGGGTCAGCCCCAACAGGCCACCCAACGAGAGCAACAGCGCCGTGGCCGGCTCCGGCACCGCGGCACCGATCATGTCGCCTTCCAGGGTGATGCTGTTGATCTGATAGCTCTCGCTGCTGGATTGGCCGAGGAACAGCAGCGACAGCGGCTGGCTGAGATCGAACGAGACGCTGTCGCTCTCGACCAGCGTCGCATTGTTGGCACCCTGGGTGACATTCGAACGCACCGTCGTCTGGCCGCTGGCGGCGATGGTGAACACCCCTTCGAGGATGAAGTTGTTCAACGCGACGTTGGGACCGCTACCGGTCTGCAGGTCATAAGTGAAGGTAGACCCGTTGTGGCTACCGGTACCCGTGAAGGCATGGACCTGATCAAATGCGCCGGCACCGATCAACTGCGAGGAATCCGCGAGCGCGATCATGGGATCCTGGTCACCGCTCAGGCTGGTCATGTCCAGTCGGACCTTGACTTCACCGCCACCGCTGAACAGGTTGGCGCCGAACACGTTGTCCCAGCGCAGCAACACGAGGTTGCCACCGTTGTTGAGGGCATGCTGGATCGAGCTGCCAGCCACGGTCCAGTTTCCGTTCGGCTGCACGACGCCCGCCTGGCCGAGCAGGCCAGCGCCGCTCAACGTGATCAGGCCGGCTTGCGCACCGCCACTTCCGAGAGCGAGCAGCAGGGTCGCCGCGAGCAAGCCCGCACGCCTGGTCGGCGCGCCGGAGTGCGCGAGAATGTTTTGTTTTTTCATGATCAGGTCTCCCGCCTTGTTATTGGATTTGCCTGCCGGCGATGGCGTGTTCGAATGCCGCACCCGCAGCCCGCGACGCCGGTCGCATGTCACGCCATTGGAGCCCGGCCGGAATCCCGGGTAAAGAAAACAAATGTCAAAGAGCCGCTCTTTAGGCATTGAATCCCGATACTGAGTGCGCCGCGATGGTCAGCCCGCGCGCAGCCGCATTGGCAAGTGGGAGTAGCCGAGCACGTGGGTCTGCGCCATGCGTTCGCCCGGCCCGGCCCGTTCCAGGCGATGCAGGTGGGGTAGCAGGGCCGCCAGGCTCGCCGCCAACTCGGCCCGCGCGAGGTTGGTGCCGAGGCAGAAATGGGCGCCGAAACCGAAGGTCAGGTGTGGGTTGGGCCGACGCGTGATGTCGAAGCGGTAGGGATTGGCGAACACACGCTCGTCGCGGTTGGCGGAGGGATAGAACACGCCGACGGTATCGGCTTCGCGCAGGGTCACGCCATTGAGGACGAAATCACGCGTCACCGTACGCAGGAAGCTGCCGACCGGCGACGTCCAGCGCAGGATTTCCTCCACGGCGTCCGGCAGCAGGGCCGGCTCGGCCTGCAGCCGGGCCAGCTGTTCGGGATGCTCCAGGAGCGCGGCCACGCCGCCGCTGAAGGCGTTGCGCGTGGTGTCGTTGCCGGCAGCGACGAGCAGGAAGAGGTAACCGATGAGCTGCTGGTCGCTGAGCAGGGCACCGTGGACCGGGGTGTGCACCAGGTGATCGATGAAGCCGCCGCGTGCGGCGCCCGCGGCACGGCTTTCCTGCACCAGGGCTTCGAGGTAACCGCGGAACTCGTCCATGCTGCGATAGCCGGCCGCGCCGCGGCTCTCGCCCGGGTGGCGGTAGCCCGGCGCGAACTCGCCGAGCAGGGCGTTCGACCACACCAGCACGCGCTGCCAGTCGCCCGGCGGCAGGCCGAGGATCTCGCCGATGGCGGCGAGCGGCAGCTTGGCCGCGAGGCCCTGGACGAGATCGCGACTCTCGCCACGCGCCGCGGCGGCTTTGAGATCGGCCATGAAATCGCGGGTGAAGTCCTCGGCCAGGGCCTGGAAATGCTGCTGCATGCGCCGCATCGCGCCCTGGGTGAAGGCCCAGCTGGCCAGGCGACGCATGCGCCGGTGGCGCGGATTGTCCATGAACACCAGGTCCGGTGGCTCGTCCGGGTCCCAGCCGCGTGCCGCGCCGAAGCGATCGAGCCCGGCGCGGGCGATCTCGGGCTGCCCCTTGAGCGCCAGGCGCAGACGCGGCCCGCCGTTGATGAAGACGTCAGGGTGGTTGGACACCGTCATGACGTCGTCGTAACGGGTCACCGCCCAGAACGGCTCGATGTCGTCGCGCTCGTAGTAGAACACCGGCGCTTCGCGCCGCAACAAGTCCCACGCGGCCCAGGGGAAACCGTGCGCGGCATAGTCGTCCGGGTGATGGATGTCGAGG
Organism: Gammaproteobacteria bacterium; assembly: GCA_024235015.1. Lineage (GTDB taxonomy): Bacteria > Pseudomonadota > Gammaproteobacteria > JACKNG01. Next base: position 126,620 of record JACKNG010000001.1, on the reverse strand, counting down.
GTATCCAGGCTCAGCCCCATGGCCAGGTCTCGTGTCGGCAAGCGGTGCCAAGCATAGCCCGGATGGCGCACGCTTCGCGTTAACGGGCCCGCCCGGCACGAAATCAAGCACATGCCTGGCGGTGTCAGACACCATCGCCCGCGCCATCGCCCCGGGATCGACGGCCTGCCCGGCGGTGTCTGAAACCACCGGGCGCCGGCCGCCACCGGCCTTACGACTCCGCCGAACCTCCGTTATCCTGCCGGCATCGCCAGTCCCGGAAGCGCAGCATGAAACTCGCCCTCGCCATCGGTTATTCCGGCGCCCGCATGGCGCTACCGGTCGCCCGCGTCCAGCGCGCCGAAGCGCTCGGTTACGACTCGGTGTGGACGGCCGAGGCCTATGGCTCGGACGCGCTCTCGCCGCTGGCCTACCTCGCCGCCGTCACCCAACGCATCAAGCTCGGTTCCGGGGTCATCCAACTCGCCGCACGGACCGCCGCCAACGCGGCGATGACCGCGGGCACCATCGACGCCATGGGCGGCGGCGGCCGCATGCTGCTCGGCATCGGCGTGTCCGGGCCGCAGATCGTCGAGGGCTGGTACGGCGAGCCGTGGGGACGGCCGTATTACCGGCTCCGGGACTACGTCGCCATCATCCGCAAGATCTGGGCGCGCGAAGCGCCGGTGACGCATGCCGGCGAGGAGATCTCCCTGCCTTACCAGGGCCCCGGCGCGGCCGGCCTGGCCAAGCCGCTCAAGTCCATCCTGCACATGAACCCGGCCATTCCCATCTACCTCGGCACCGGCAACGCCGCCTCCGTTCGCCTGACCGCCGAGATCGCCGACGGCTGGCTGCCGCTCGGCTTCGTGCCGGGTTCGCTGCCCGAGTACCGGCCGTGGCTGGAGGAGGGCTTCCGTCGCGCCGGCGGCGGCAAGTCGCTGGCCGGATTCGACATCGTCGCCAACTGCCACGTGCAGGTCGCCGACGACGTCGGCGCAGCGCTCGCCGCGCTGAAGCCCGAGGTCGCGCTCTACGTGGGCGGCATGGGCGCACGGGGCAAGAACTACCACAAGGATCTCATGACCCGGCGCGGCTACGGCGCGGCCGCCGAGCGCATCCAGGAACTCTTTCTCGCCGGTCGCAAGGACGAGGCGGCGGCGGCCGTGCCCGACGAATGGGTGGACCACAAGAGCCTGGTCGGTCCGAAGGCGCGCATCATCGAGCGTTTCCGCGCCTGGACCGATTCGGGCGCGACGACCCTGGCCGTGCGCACCCAGCAGGACGAGGCGGTGGAAGTGATCGCCGAGGCCGCCCGCCACCACGCCTGAAACTAGACCCCGCATCCCCATCACCGCGCCGGTCCGCCGGCGCCCCCGCACGGAGATCCCGACATGAGCAACGACCCCGCCGACGACGCCGTCGCCACCCTGGCCCAGGGCGCGGTACCGGACTGGATCCAGCAACACCTGCGCGAATACCGCGAGAGCGGCGGCGCGCGCGGCCACCTGTGGGACGCCACCGCCTTCGGCGGCGACGGCCCCTTGCCCTGCCTGCTGTTGACCACGGTCGGGCGGCGCTCGGGCCAGGTCGTGACCCACCCGCTGCTGTACGGCGAGGACGGTGAGCGCTACGTCATCGTCGGCTCCAAGGGTGGCGCCGACACCCACCCGGCGTGGTATTTCAACCTGCGCGCGCAGCCGCGGGTCGAGCTGCAGGTGGGCGCCGAGGTCTTCGCGGCGGAGGCCAGCCTGGCCACCGGTGCCGAGCGCACGCGCCTGTGGGAGATGATGGCCAACCTCTACCCGCCGTACCGTGCCTACCAGGCCAAGACGACGCGCGAGATCCCGATCTTCGTCCTCACCCGCGTAACAGCCTGAGCAGCCCGCGGCGTTCGGCGCTCACTCGATCGCGCGCAGCGCCGCGATGCTCGCCGGCGCGTTCCAGGCGCGCGGCCCGAGTGCGCGGCCGACGAAGCCGCCGGCAGGGTCGACGAGGTAACTCACCGGCACACCCCAGCGCCAGTAGCGATCGCTCACCGTGCTAGTCCGCGCCAGGTAGACCGGCACGGTAACGCCGAGATCGGCGGCGAAGCGCGCTACCTCGGCGCCCGTGGCGGTATCGTCGATGGCGACCAGCACGAGCGCGAAGCGGGTCGCCTCGAGACGGTCGGCGAGCGCCTGCAGGGCCGGCAACTCTTCGCGGCAGGGTCCGCACCACGTCGCCCAGAAGTGCAGCAACACGGTGCGCCCGGCGAGATCGTCGAGCTCGAGCGCCGGCCCATCGCCCAGGGCGGGCTCGAGCGTGAAGGGCGGCACGGCGTCACTCAAGCGGTCCAGGCGCAGCGCGTCGCGCGCCGCGGCGGGCGCCGCCGCCAGCAGGCACAGTAACAGGATGGCCGCACGGTGCTTCAAAGCAGCACGTTGAGTGCACCGAACACCTTGAGATCCTCGCCGAGCTGGGTGCCGGCGAGGTCGTGGTGGACGGGCACCTGGGCGCCCACTTCGAAAGTCCAGCGCGCACCGACGCCGAGCTGCAGGCCGGGTTGCACGAACAGCACGTGCCCGCCGGAATCGTCGATACGGCTGCCGGCCTCGATCTCCTTGCCGCGGACCTCGCCCCCCAGGCCGCAGGACAGGAACCAGCGCCGTGGCCCGCCACCGAGCGTCGCCGGGCTTACACGGTAACGCACGGTGAGGTCGTAGTTCAGAGAATCGCCGTAGTCGTAGTCGTGGGCGCCGGCTTCGCCCTGGCCGCGCAGGGCGCCGAGGACGTTGCCGTTGAGCGCCCAGCGTCCCCTGACGTGCTGGAAGGCGGCACCGAACAGGCCGTCGGTCGCGCCACTGCCAAGCTGGAGGTGGGCGTCGAGGTAAGCGCCGTCGTCGGCGCGACCGTCGGTGTTGCCGGTGGGCAACCTGACCCCGGCCAGCAGCGCGAGGGTGGTCGTGCTGTCCAGGGTGTGGCGCTGGAAAACCCGCGCGCGGGCCAGCAGCGAGACGTCACCGAGGCCACCATCCCCGCCGTGCTGGTCCTCGACCGCGCGTACGGCCGGGTCGACGACGCTCTCCTCGTCGTGGTGATCGTGATCTTCGTGGTCGTCCGCGTCCGCGTGGTGGTGACCGCCGTGGTGTTCGAGATGACCATCGACCGCGGTCACGCGGAAGGGCAGCACGGCCATCACGGTCAACCATGGACGCGCCGACCAGAATCCGCTGAGTTCCGTGGTGTGGTAGGTCTCGCGCGCACCCGGGTTGTCGAGTTCGCGGCTGCCGGCATAGACGCGGTCGAGCTCGGTGTAGCGCTGGACCAGGCGCAGGCCGCGGCCGTCGATGGTGTCGAGCGGTGAGATCCCTTGCGAGAGCAGGCAATAGTCGCAGGCCTCGGCACCGGCGCAGGCGAGCGCGCCGCACAACACCAGGCACCAACCAGACAATCGCATCGACATCTCGAGTTCCCCCGTTCGACCGGGGCCAAGAATAGGGGCCACGGCAGCCGACCGGAATGCGACAAAGTGTCGCAGCGCCGACGACCCACCGCGGTGCCGCCGGCCGGGGCCGGCGCGATGCCCGCGCCGCGCCCGGGCCTGCAGCCGCATTAAACTGTGCGGGGTCGCACCGCGTCCCGCCCTCGGCAGGTCCAGTGCCGCACCATCCCGTCGCCAAGCGAGGAAGCCCGCCATGTTCTCCCACGTCTTCTTCGGGGTGAGCGATTTCGAACGCGCACTCCGCTTCTACGCACCGGTACTGGCGAGCCTCGGCCTCGAGCAGCGTTTCTGCGACCCGGCGCGCCCCTGGGCCGGCTGGCAGACTGCGGGCGGCGGCCGCCCGCTGTTCGTCATCGCGCGTCCGTTCGACGGCCACGCGCACCAGCCCGGCAACGGCCAGATGGTCGCCTTCGACGCCGCCAGCCGTGCCGTCGTGCGCGCTGCCCATGCCGCGGCGCTGGCCCACGGCGGCCGCGACGACGGCGCGCCCGGGCTGCGGCCGCACTACCATCCCGATTACTACGGCGCCTACGTACGTGACCCCGACGGCAACAAGATCGGTATCGTGTGCCACGCGCCGGAAGCGGACGGCTGAGCTTGGCGCCGGGCCTGTGCGGCGATCGGCACGCGTGACAGCCGCTGCCGGGAAGCACCCCGGGCGGGCGGCGAGGGCAGGTCGCAACGGCCCTTGGTAGAGACGTCACGCCGACCGGGTCGGCCGGCGTGGAAGCACCGGGCCACGCGCACCGGCATGGCCCGGGCGGGGGCGGCTCAGGCGCCGGGACGGCGCGACCAGGCGAAGCCCAGCAGGCCCGTGGCGAAGAGCGGCAACACCGCTGGCGACGGCAGCACTTCGGCCTGGTCGACCGAGACGTGCAGGACGTAGGAGGCACCCACCGGTACCACGTCGTAGCCCGGGACCCCGCTGGCCTGGCGGCCGACCAGGGCGTAGTAGACACCGGCGCTGGCGACGACCTCTTCGATGAAGGAATCGTCGGACAGGCCGCCGCCGAGGTTGGCCACCGAACCGCCCGCGCCGGCGGTGGCCGTGGTATCCCAGTCGTTGCGGAGCTCGTTGACCAGGTCGGCCGCGCTGAACAGCCACAGCGCGCTGTCGAAGCCGGGCGCGCCGTAGTCGATGTCGAGGATCACCCGGCTGCCGGGCGCATTGACCGTGAAGCGGTAGATGTCCACGCTGTCGTTGCCCGTGGCGCGCACCGAGGCGTGGGCCAAGCTGGTCGAGGTATTGGCGCCGGACAGGTCGCCGATGTCGGCGTCGAAGTCGAGCGAGAAGTTGCCGTCGAGAACCTGGGCCGTGGCGAAACCGTCATTGGCCTCGACCTCGGCGACGTAAGTGGCCTGGGCGGCCGTGCAGGCCAGCGCACCGGCCAGGACCATGGCAGCGCCGGCACCGGCGCGAGCGATTGGGAATTCTCCCATCATGCTGTTCACCCTCCTGGATGTTCCATTTGCTATTGTCGTTTCCAACGCCGCACCGTACGGGCACCGCCCGCCGGCGCGGCCGTCCGGAGTCTGCCAAAGCGGGCAGTCGACAACAATCGCGTACGACGCCGACGACCATGCAACACTGCCCAATTGCTCACACTACGCGCTATCGCCCCGCCGGCGCACCGCGTGCGGCCGGTGATCGCGCCATGCCTTCACGCCCGCTGCCTCCCATCCGCCATCCGGCAGGGCACTCCCGGTGAAGGCAGCGACCAAGGCCGCGCTGCTGTCGGGGCTGGTGTTTCCGGGGCTCGGCCAGCTCTACCTGCGGCGCCGGTTGCGCGGCCTGCTGCTCGTGATCGGCGCAGGCATCGCCACCTGGTTCATCCTCTCCGTCGCGGTGAGCACCGCGCTCGAACTCAGCGCCGAGATCCAATCCGGCGCCGTGCCGGCTGACGTCACCGCGCTCACCACCCTCATCGACCAGCGCTCGGCGGCAGCCCATGCCCAGGCGCGCTGGCCGACCTTCGCCCTGCTGGCGCTGTGGCTGGGCGGCATCGCCGACGCCTGGTACCTCGGCCGCCGTCGCGACCTCGCCGACGCCGCTTTCGACCGGCGCGAACAGGCTTCTTCCGGGCGCCCGCCGGCATGACATCGGCTGCCGGGCTGCGGCGTTACGCCGGCGGCTGTCATTGCCGCGCGGTGCGCTTCGAGGTCGAGGCGCCGGAGCAACTCGAGGTCGTCGACTGCAACTGCTCGATCTGCCGCATGAGCGGCTTCCTCCATCTCATCGTCCCGGCCACGCGCTTCCACCTGCGCGCCGGCGCGGACGCACTCGCCACCTACACCTTCAATACCGGCATTGCCCGGCATACCTTCTGCCGCACCTGCGGCATCAAGGCCTTCTACGTACCACGCTCGAACCCCGACGGCATCGACGTCAACCTGCGGTGTCTCGACGAAGCGCCCACGGTGGTCGACATCCGCCCCTTCGATGGCCACAACTGGGAGGATCACGCCGGCGACCTGGCCCAGCTGAGCCGCGGCGACTGAGGCGCGCGCAATCAGGCACGGCGCGCTCACTGGTGCGGAGCATCCCGTACAATCCGCCCCCATGAACAAGTACTGGAGCGCATCCATCCGCGGCCTCGCGCCCTACGTGCCGGGCGAACAACCCAAGGGCGGCCGGGTGATCAAACTGAACACCAACGAGTGTCCGTACCCGCCGTCGCCGGCGGCGCTGGAGGCGGTACGCGCCCAGGCCACGGCCGACCTCAGGCTCTACCCCGATCCGGACGGCAGCCACCTGAAGGCCGCGATCGCCGCGCACTACGGCCGCGAACCGGCGGAGGTGTTTCTCGGCAACGGTTCGGACGAGGTCCTTGCGCATGCCTTCCTCGGCCTGCTCAAGCAGTCGCGGCCGCTGCTGTTCCCGGACATCACCTACAGCTTCTACCCGGTCTACTGCGCGCTCTACGGCATCGCCTACGAAAGCGTGCCGCTCGGCGCGGATTTCCAGGTCGAGGTCGACGATTATGCGCGGCCCAACGGCGGCATCATCCTGCCCAACCCCAATGCCCCGACCGGGCGCGGCCTCGCGCTCGCCGACATCGAACGCTTGCTCGCCGCCCATCCCGACGTCGTCGTGGTGGTGGACGAGGCCTACGTCGATTTCGGCGCGGCCAGCGCGGTGCCGCTGATCGCCCGCCATCCCAACCTGCTCGTCGTGCAGACTTTCTCCAAGTCGCGTGCGCTGGCCGGGCTGCGCGTCGGCTTCGCCCTCGGCGACGCCAACCTGGTCGCCGCGCTGGAGACGGTCAAGGGCTGCTTCAACTCCTATCCGCTCGACCGCGTCGCCCTGGCCGCGGCCGAAGCCGCCCTGCGCGACCAGGCGTGGTTCGAACAGACCTGCGAGCGCATCGTGGCCAGTCGCGAACGGCTCGCCGGGGCGCTCGCCGCGCGCGGTTTCGAGGTGCTGCCTTCACAAGCCAACTTCCTCTTCGCCCGCCACCCCGCGTACGCCGGCGCGGCGCTGCAGGCGGCCCTGCGCGAGCGCGGCGTGCTGGTGCGGCACTTCGCCAGGCCACGCATTGCCGACTTCCTGCGCATCACCATCGGCACCGAGGACGAGTGCCGCGAACTCGTCGCCGCGCTCGACGCCATCCTCGCCTGAACCAGACCGCACGGAGGTAACCCGCATGCGCTTCCAGCCCCGTTTCGACGGCTACGTCGAGCGCGTCCACCAGGCCCTGCGCGACCAGCCCTTCATCAGCAGCGTGCTCGGCGCCCACGCCACGCTCGTCGAAGCCGGGCACGTGGTCATCGAGATGCCGCTGCGCGCCGACCTCCTGCAGCCGCAGGGCCAGGTCCACGGCACGGTGGCTACCGCACTCGCCGACAGCGCCGCCGGCTATGCCGCCGAGACCCTGGTCGCCATCGATCAGCACATCGTCACGGTCGAGTACAAGGTCAATTTCCTCGCCCCCGGGGTCGGTGAGCGCCTGCGCGCCAGCGGCCGCGTGCTGCGCGCCGGCCGTACCCTGTCGGTGTGCGAAGCCGACGTCTACGCCGAGGGTGAAGGGGAGGGGCGCCACATCCTGCACATGGTCACGACCATGATGGCGGTCGGTGCCTGAGGGCGGCCACACGGCCGGCGGGCGCCTTGTGCCGGGCACCGCGCATCGCGCATCCTAGGGCGCTCGCTCATTCACCACCACGCAGGGGAGGAACGCCGTGGACATGCAGGATCTGGAAAAGCGCATCACCCGCCTCGAAGACATCGAGGCCATCAAGCAACTCAAGGCCCGCTACTCGCACATCTGCGACGACATGCACAACCCGGACACCATCGCCTCGGTGTTCGCCGAGGACGGCATCTGGGAGAGCCCCGATTTCGGCCAGGCCCAGGGCCATGCCGCCATCCGCGAGCTGTTCAAGAAATTCCAGAAGATGTTCTCGTTCTCACAGCACAACATGATGAACCCGGTCATCACCGTCGACGGCAATCGCGCCACCGGCATCTGGTACATCATGGGGCCGTGGGACAACGCCGAGACCGGCGAGAAGATCTGGATGACGCTGCGCTACGACGACGATTACGTGAAGGTCGACGGCGAGTGGAAGTACCAGCACCTGCGCGTGGTGCTGCGCATGGCCGAACCGCGCTGAAGCGCGGCGACGGTGGGCGGGCCGGCGCCTGCCCGCCGTCGCCGGCACCGCGCCCCGCTCAGGCGGGGTCCTCGACCAGGATCGCGCGCACCGGCGAGGCCTCGGCGCCAGCCATCTTGAGCGGCAGGCAGAACAGGGTGTAGCGGCCCGGCGCGACCGCGCCGAGATCGACCGATTCGAGCACGATCATGCCCGCGCCGAGCACGATGTGGTGGCTGTCGAAGCCGCGGTTGGCATAACCCTCGATGGTGATGTAGTCGATGCCGACCAGCCGCGCGCCACGCTCGCGCAGCCAGGCGGCGGCGTCCGGCGCGACGTAGACGAAATCCTCGCTGAACACGCCGCTGCGCACGCGGCCGTCGCGCGAATTGGCCGTCTTGAACAACACCGCGTCACCGGCCCGCACGTCGGCGCCGGCGAGCGCATCGGCGCGCACGCACTCCGTGTCGGCAATCTCGATGACCAGCGCCGGGAAGACGAAGTCCGCCGCGGCGTAATCGGTCAGGCTCCGCCCACCGTCCTCGAAGTGACTGGGCACGTCGATATGGGTCCCGCTATGGGCGGACATCTCGACACGTGACAGGGTGCAGAAATCCTGCGGCGCCGCCATCAACAGCGAGCGGGCATAGGGGGTATCACCCGGGTAGTCGATCGATTCTCGACCGAGGGTGACGCTGATGTCGTGGACGCGCCCCATGGCGAGCATGATGACCGTTCTCCTCGTGATACTCGGGCGCGCCGGAGTATACGGCGCGTGGATCGGGACGGCGACCGGCCACGACCCGCGCGGGGACCTCACATCCCATCGCGGGCCGCCTTACAATCAGGCCTCGCGCCGGGCAGGGCCAGTTCGCCAGCCCGGCAGCCACATTCATGCACGTTGGGGAGGCACGTCATGGCCCTGTACGAGAAGCGCACCTATACCGTCACCGTCGGCAAGATGGCCGAAGCCCAGAAACTCTATGCCGAGATCGGCTGGCCCGCGCTCGAAGCGGGCGGCTTCGCCAGGAACTGCGTCGGCTACTTCGTCAGCGATACCGGCACCCTGCACCAACTCGTCCACCTGTGGCGCTTCGAGGACGATGCCGAGCGGCGCGCGTTCTGGGCGCGGCTGTTCGCCGACGAAGGGTTCAAACCCTTTGCCCTGCAGATCCGCCCGTTGCTGCGCGACCAGGAAGTGCAGTTGCTCAACCCGGCGCCGTGGGGGCCGCATCCCTGAGCGGCTCGCCCGTCCATCGTTGCACGACCGAGGAGAACAACGCATGCCCGTCGCCATACTCGAACGCACGCTCAGCGCACCGCGCAGCTACTGCTGGGCCTGGCTGGCCGATTTCGACGCCCTGCAGTACCTGCATCCGCCCGGCAACCTGAGCGAATTCAGCTGCGAAGGCAGCCACGTCGGCGCCCGCCGCTTCGCCCGCTTCAAGCCGGAACTCGGCGTCGAGGGGCAGATCATCGAGCGCCTCGACCTGGCCCTGCCCGAACAGGCCATCGTCTATTCCATCGTCGAGAGCTACCCGTTGCCGATGCGCGACTACGTCGCCGTGGTGCGCTTCGCCGATGCGTCGGACGGTGGCACCGTGGTCACCTGGGAGGGTCATTACACCGAGCACGGTCTCGCTGCCGCGCAGGTCGACGCGATGCTGATCGACTTCTACGCCTTGTTCCTCGACGCCATCGAGAAGGCACATGCAAGCGGTCTTCGCCCCGGTCAGAGTCCCTACTGACCCCGTGCCGGGCCGCCCGCCGGCGGCGCAGCGGCGCGCATGAGCACGACGCCACGCGTCGAAACCGGTCTCGACGCGCGGCGCGTCTCACACATCGTCGCGTTGCACGATGCCTATTACCGCGCGGTCTGGGATTTCGGCGACGTCTTCCGCGACGGCGTCGCGGCCGGGCTCGCGGACTTCGCGCGGCGCTACGATGCGGCCCGTGATTGCACCTGGGTGGTCCTGCTGGACGATGTCGTCGCAGCCAGCCTGACCATCGACGGCGCAGACGCCGAGGTCGATGGCGCACACCTGCGCTGGTTCGTCGCCGGCACCGCGCTGCGCGGCCAGGGCTGGGGCGGGCGCCTGCTCGATGCGGCCGTCGCCTTCTGCCGCGCGCGGCGCTACCCCGGTGTGTGGCTGTGGACCTTCGCCGGCCTCGAGCCGGCGCGACACCTGTATGAGCGGGCCGGCTTCGCCCTGGCCGAAACGCGCCGCGGGCGGCAATGGGGCAGCGAGGTCGAAGAACGGCGTTACGTGCTGGATCTCGCCTGAGCCGGACTTACAGCACGACCTGGCGAGTGGTGCCAGCAGCCAGGACGATGTCCTCGAAGGCCGCCCGCGCGGTGCCGTGCTGGAAGCTCGCCACGGCGATCAGCCAGCAGGCCACGATGCGGCAGGGCACCGTACCCAGGGCACGCGCGACGTCGGCGTGGACGTCGCGCTGCTCGCTCACCCAGGTGCCACGGCGTTGCAGACCGCTGCGTACGACGTAGTGGGTCTCGCGCGCGCTCCAGGCCTTGACCGGGCAGGCGAACCAGGTCTCGACCGGCAGGCAGCTGCTCCACAGCCAGGTGAGATCGCGGCCGTCGTCGAACTCGAGCGCGATCGAGACGTAGTCGTGGGCGAGCCTGCTGTCCTCGGGCGCACGGCTCGGATGCTCGTCCAGTCGCCAGCGCCACTGGAGTTGCGTGCCGGGCTGCAGTTCGAAGTCGAGCGGCTTGCGGATGATGCCCTGGTCGTCGACGGCGTGCAGGCAGATGCGCGGCGCCTGCTCGTCACAGGCTTGCCAGATGTCGCTGGTGCCGGTTTCGACGAGGTAATCCCAGCCGCGCGGCGGCGCCACCGGCGCGGCGGCGCGCGCAGCCTCGACCTGGAGCAGGGGATCGTCGAGTTCCGCGGCGAGGGTGGCCAGTCCGCGCACGGCCGCGCCCGGCCAGGCCAGCACGACGACGTCGATATCGCCGCGCAGGCGGGCGTAGGCACTGTCGGGGGTATCGAGGCCGCCGTAGTCATCGCGCCACATGCCGAGATAGATGCCGAGTTCGAGTTCGCCCGCGACATCGGCGACGAAACTGCCGCTCGTGCGGGTGACGTTGACCAGGCGTCCGCCGGGGCTGACCCGCGCGTAGAGATGAAAGCCCGGTCCGCCGTGCAGATGGGGATGGCGCTCAGACCAGTGCACACGGCCGTCGGCGAGGATCGAGTAGGCCTGGCCCTGCGCGAGCCGCAGGCCGGTGCCCTGCCACGGGCGCCGATTGCCGGCCAGCGTACAGCGCGCGCTGCGCCAGGCGCGGCCCTCGCGGTGTTCGACGAGTGCCGCCCACAGTCGTTCGATCGTATCGTTCATCGCTCGCTCTCGCGCCGCACGGTCGCGGCCCTGCGCCCGGCATCGTACGATAGCGCACTCGATACGGCCCGCTCGTGCGGCTGTTCGAGCACGACCTGTCAGCAAGCCCGGGGAGGGACCATGGAATTCATCGCCATCGAAGACCTGATCAAGCGCGACGGCCTGCGCCTCGTCCTCGTCGCCGGCACGCCGAGCCCGTGGGGCCAGGCGGCCAAGGCGATGATGGAATACAAGGGCCTCGACTTCGCCTGCGGCGCGCAGATGCCGGGCGGTGACAACGTGGCACTGGTGGCCTGGGCCGGCATCAACAGCGGCCCGGTGGTGGCCTGGAACGACGAGCCGCCGCTCAATCGCTGGGACGACATCCTCTTCCTCCTCGAGCGTCTCGCCCCCAACAAGCGCCTGCTGCCGGAGAAACGCGCCGATCGCGCGCGGGCACTCGGCCTCGCCTACGAGATGTGTGGCCCGCTCGGTCTCGGCTGGAACCGGCGTCTGTCACTGTTCCGCCCGGCGATGGAATCGGGCCAGCCGCCGGCGCCGGTGCTCAGCATGGCGCGCAAGTACAACTACAACGAAAGCGATGTCGCGCTCGCCGATCGCCGCCAGGTCGAAACGCTGCAATTGCTGCATGCCGAACTCGAGGCGCAGCGGGCGCGCGGCTGCGCCTACTTCGTCGGCGACACCCTCACCGCGGTCGATTTCTACTGGGCCGCGTTCTCGACCATCTACCTCCTGCCGCCGCCGGAGGACGTGCCGGTCGCCGAGGGTTTCCGCGCCATGTTCGAACTCCTCGCGCCCGAGGTGAAAGCAGCGCTGACGCCGTTGTTGATGGAACACCGCGAGCGCGTCCTGCGCGCGCATTTCAAGCTACCGATGGAAATGTGAGCCCGGGGGGCGCCGCCATGCTGAAAATCCGGATCGGCTTCGGCCTCGTCAATTACCCCTTCGAGGATGGCCGCGGCTATTTCCGCTGGGTGGAGATGCTCGAACGTGCCGGGGTCGACTCGGTGTGGCAGTCCGACCGCCTGATCTCGACTGACAACTACCTCGAATCGCTGTCGGCGCTGGCCGCCCTGGCCGGTTGCACCGAACGCATCAAGTTCGGCATGAACGCGATCGTCGCGCCGTTGCGCGACCCGCTGGTGCTGGCCAAGCAGTGCGCGACCATCGACTACCTGTCCAACGGGCGCCTGCTGCCGATGTTCGGTGTCGGTTACCCGAAGGCGGCGGAGTGGGGCGCGACCGGGCGCAGTTCGGACCATCGCGGTTCGATCGCCAACGAGATGTTCGAACTCATCGACCGTCTGTGGCGCGAGGAGAAGGTGACCTACGAGGGCAAGTACTTCCAGTACCGCGATGCGACCATTGCGCCACGCCCCGTGCAGCAGCCCTTGCCGCTGTGGATCGGCGGAAACAGCCAGGCCGCAATCAAGCGCACCGCGCGTCTCGGCACCGGCTGGATCGGCGGCATCGCCTCGCCCGACGACGTGCGCACGGTGATCGCCGGGATCAAGGCCGAGGCCGCGCGGCTCGGCCGCCACATCGACGACGACCACTACGGCACGTCGCTGGCCTACCGCATCGGCAGCCGCGACGACGACGCCGTGGTCAACTCGCCCTTCGTCAAGCGCACCGGCATCGGCGAAACGCTCGACCTCGACCCGCTGTTCTGCATCGGCAGCAGCGCGGACGTGATCGATCGCCTGCGCCGCTACATCGACGCCGGCGCCTCGAAGTTCGTGCTCTTCCCGATCGCCGCCGGCGAGCAGGACACCGTCGAGCAGACCCGGCGCATCATCGAGGAGGTCAAGCCCGTCATCGAGAACTGAACGCCGCGGGGATCCGCCGGATTCCGCGTCAACGCGCCGCGACGGGCGCCGCCTTCAGCGCCGGGGCGGGCGATCGTTGTCGCGCGGACGCGCCTCGTTGACCCGCGCCGTGCGGCCCTTGAGCATGGCGCCGTTCAACTCGGCGATCGCCGCTTCGCCCTCCGCCTGGTTCGGCATCTCGACGAAGCCGAAGCCTTTCGAACGACCGGTGTCACGATCCATGATCACCTTGGCGTTCGTGACCTCGCCGTGTTGCTCGAAAGCCTCGCGCAATTCTTCCGCGGTCATTGCGTAGGACAGGTTACCGACATATATATCCATGCGTGATTGCCTCTGGAAACGCGCCGTCGCGACTGACTCCCCGGGCCGCGACTGACGGCGGTGACACGGACCGGAACAGGTAGCGAAGTACGGAAGGCATGGCGCTGGACGAGGCCATGCGGCTAGAGACAATTCGATGGCACGGAACAGATCTCACCCGGACACGCCGCGAAGAGCTCGCCACGAACGCCCGGTAGGGGTCGTGCGGCTGGCGCGATCTCGGGTGCGGAAACAAGCGAACGGATCCTGGGAAACTCGTGCGATGGGAAACGAAGACCTGGCGCTGCGGACCGGGGGGGCATCGGCGTCGTCCGGGGTGAGCGCGCCGTTGCGCGGTTCTGCCCCCGGGGCGCTGCACCACCCGCGTGTGCTGCTGTTGTTCGAGTCCTCGTCTAAAGAAATCGCGCCTTGCGCGCGCAGCCCAAGCATAGACCGCGTACGGCCCGGCTCGCAACGATTTCGTCGCCGTCTCCGGGCAGCCGGATTGTGCGGCGCACCACCGCGGCGCGCCCACGCGTTCAGCGTTCGATGACGATCTTGCCGTAGAGTGCGCGGCTCTCCATCAGGCGCATGCCTTCGCGCACTTCGGCGAAAGGCAGGGTGCGGTAGATGACCGGGTCGATCGCGCCGACCCGTAACAGGTCGTAGAGATGCTGCTGGCAAGCAGCGCCCTGGGCCGGGTTGCGCTCGACGCACGGGCCCCAGGCCAGGCCGACCACGGCCATGTTCTTCAGCAGCATGCGGTTGCACTCGATGGTGGGGATGCGCCCGCCGGCGAAACCGATCACCAGCATGCGGCCTTCCCAGGCGATGCAGCGTTTCATCTGGTCGAACAGATCCGCGCCCACCGGGTCGTAGATGACGTCGGCGCCGCGGCCATCGGTCAGTGCCTTGACCCGTTCGACGATGTCTTCTTCCTGGTAGTTGATGAGCTCGTCGGCACCGTTGTCGCGACACACGGCGAGTTTCTCGGCGCTACCCGCGGCGGCGATGACGCGCGCGCCGAAAACCTTGCCGAGCTGGACCGCGGCGAGGCCGACGCCACCCGCGGCACCGGCCACGAGCAGGGTCTCGCCGGGCTGGATGTGGGCGCGGTGCACGAGCGCGTAGTAGGAGGTGCCGTAGGTGGTGCTGAGCGCAGCCGCCTGGCTGTCACTGACGTGGTCCGGCACCGCCCACGAGGTCGCGTTGTGGGCGATGAAGCAGTCCGCCAGCATGCCGGCGAGGTTGTTGAACGAGACCACCCGCTGGCCGACCTCGAACGGGCTGCCGGGACCGACCGCCTCGACGATACCGACGCCTTCGACGCCGGATACCGCCGGCAGCGGCGCCCGCGCCTGGTACAGGCCCTGGGTGATGAGGAGATCGGGAAAGTTGAGCGACACCGCCCGGGTGCGCACGCGCGCCTCGTTCGGGCCAGGCTCGGGCAGCGGCCGGTCGACCCACTCGAGGACCTCGTCGTAGCGCCCGTAGCGTTCGAACTGCCAGGCTTTCATCATCGTCGTCATGGCTTGCGCCCCCGTCAGATCAGCGTGGTCGAGTCGGGCTCGGCCACGACTTCGTTGGCGATGAAACCCAGGCCCTGGATTTCGACCTTCACGTGATCGCCGGCGGCGAGGAAGCGCTTGGGCTCGAAGCCGATGCCGACCCCGCTCGGCGTGCCGGTGAGAATGAGGTCGCCGGGCTCGAGGGTGAAGGCGGTCGTGAGGTGCTCGACCAGGGCGAAGCAGTCGAACACCAGGTGGCGGGTGTTGGAATCCTGGCGCAGCTCGCCGTTGACCCAGGTCTTCAGGTCCAGCGCGTGCGGGTCGGGCACCTCGTCGGCGGTGGTGATCCACGGCCCGAAGGGACAGTGGGTGTCGAAGGACTTGCCCATGATGAAGGTCTGCGAGCGCATCTGCCAGTCGCGCACGCTGACGTCGTTGCACACCGTGTAACCGGCGATCACCTCGCGCGCCCGCGCCGCCGGCACGTGGCGGCAGCGTCGCCCGATGACCATGCCGAGTTCGCCCTCGTAGTCGAGCTTGGTCGAGACCCGCGGCAGGTGAAACGGCGCATAGGGTCCGTGCGCGGCAGTCGACTGCTTGTTGAAGATCATCGGTACCTTGGGCGTGTCGAGACCGGTTTCCTCGATGTGATCGCGATAGTTGAGGCCGACGGCGAGGATCTTGGGCGGGCGCAGGATCGGGGCTTCCAGGGTCACCGTATCGAGTGCAAAGCGGGCACCATCGGCGGCCGCGGCCCTGGCCAGCGCAGCGGCGCCGGCGGCGAGCAGGGCACTCATCTCGCCCGGCAGGCCGGCGTCGCCGAGGTCGACGACGCTGTCGCCGTCGACGCGTCCGGGGCGCGTGTGGCCGCCCTCGGTGAAGGTCACGAGTTTCATGTTGTTTTCCTCAGTGCGTGGCCGCGCTGGCGCGGTAGTGCAGGATCAGGTGTTCGTCGAAGGCCATCTCGTGGCCGGGCGGGACGACCACCGTCGTCATGGGATCGCGGATGATGGCCGGCCCGTGCACGACATTGCCGGCGGTGAGCTCCTTCATCTCGTAGACGGCGAACGTCACCCAGGCATCCTGGTGGTAGACCTCGCGCGTACCGACCCGTGCCTGGGCGGCGGGTTCACTGCCGGCCAGCGCATGGCGCGCCAGGCGCGGCTGCGGCTTGGGCGCGATCGCCTCGATGCTGACCTCGGTCAGCGAGTAGCCGGCGCCGCTGAACTTGGCGCCCTCGGGATAGACCTTGGAGTACATCGTCTCGAAGGCCTCGACCATGGCGCGGATGTCCTCGGGGCCGCGCATGTCGCCACTGGCGAGGGCGGTATCGAAACTCTCGATCTGGCCGATGTAGCGCATGGCGACGCCGTAGCGGAAGCGCACCTTGTCCGGGTCAATGCCTTCGGCCGCCATCTCGGCGCGGGCTTCCGCTTCGAGTTCGCGCCAGGCGCGATCGACCTCGGTCGCCGTCGCCGCGAGTTCGGCTGTATCGGCCCTGGCCGGCACCAGCACGCGCAGGCCGCGGTCGTAGCGATGCATGTACTCGGCGCAGGCCGCGCCGAAGGCCGAGAAGCCGGCCGCCCACGGCAGGGTGATGACGTCCTTGAAGGGAATACCCTCGGCGAAACCGTACATGTGCACCGGGCCGGCGCCGCCGTAGTAGAGCAGGGTGAAGTCGCGCGTGTCGTAACCCTTGGCCGCGACCATGGTACGCAGCAGGTCGTTCATCTCGGCGTTGACGATGGCGAGCACGCCGGCACCGGCCTCGTAGACGTCGAGGCCGAGCGGGTCGGCGACGGCTTCCTTGAGCGCGGCCAGGGCACGTTCGCGATCGAGCTTGATATGGCCGCCGAGGAAGTAGTCGGGGTCGACGTAGCCGAGCGCGACGTTGATGTCGGTGACGGTGAGGCGATCGAACTCGTGGCAGATGCCGACCCGGGCGCCGGCCGAGTCCGGCCCGACGTGCAGGCGCTTGTACTCGTCGACCCACACCACCGAGCCCGCGCCGCTGCCGACCGAGTCGAGTTCGACCATGGGCAGGGCGAGACGGTGGCCGGCGATGTCGGCGCTGCGCGCGATGCCCATGCGGCCGTCGACGAGCAGGCCGACATCGAAGCTGGTGCCGCCCATGTCGGCGGTGACGACGTTGTCGAGGCCGAGCTGGCTGGCGACGAACTGGGCGCCGATGAGGCCGCCGATGGGCCCCGAGATCATGGTCTCGTAGAGGCGCGGGTATTCCATGTTCACCGCGCCGCCGTAGGACAACAGGGTCAGCAGGCGGCCGCTGAAGCCGAGACCGCGCGCGCGCCGCTCGACGTCGAGCAGGGATTCGCGCACCTGTTCGGCAGCGAAGCATTGGAAGAGCAGGCTCTTCAGGCGGTTGTTCTCCTTCGCCACCGGCGCGACGTCGGCCGAACACACCACTGGCACCTCGACCCCGCGTTTCGCGATCTCCTGCCGCGCGATGTCGCGCGCCTGGTGCTCGTGGCGCGGATCGACGAAGGAGTAGATGAAGAGGATGCCGATGACCTCGCAGCCCTGGTCGAGCAGCTTGTTGACGCCCTCGCGCACCTGGCGCTCGTTGACCGGGATGAGC
Source organism: Gammaproteobacteria bacterium (assembly GCA_024235015.1). Classification (GTDB taxonomy): domain Bacteria; phylum Pseudomonadota; class Gammaproteobacteria; genus JACKNG01. The sequence continues at coordinate 108,968 of JACKNG010000001.1, read as the reverse complement.
GTGTGCCCGGCCGGCAGGTGGATGTTGCCCTGGTAGCATCCGCCGCCCATGCGCTCGCTGACGCTGACCACGTTGCGCGGATCGACCAGCTGCCGGGTGTGGCGGTGCAATTGCTGGTGCAGGCCCTCGGCCTGGCTCTGGCCGAGGTAGGTGAGACCGCCTTCCATGACGGTGATGTCCTCGAAGCCGCGCGTGACGACCAGCCCGACCTTGCGCCCGTCGCCGGTCAGCACGCTGTTCAGCATGCCGGTGCCGCAGTAGATGTCCGCGGCACAGCGGCGGTGCACGGTCTCGGCATCGAGACCGATCATCTGCGCGGCGTCGGCGACCGACTCGTAGTAGCTCAACGCCTGGTCTTCACGCCGGCTGATCGACTTGCCGACGGTGAAGGTGCCATCGGGCTTGACCAGGATGGCGTCGGTCATGGTGCCGCCGGCGTCGAGCGCCAGGATCAGGTCGCGCTCGGCGCCGACGTGCTCGGAGCTCGTGCTCATGGATGTCTCCCCTCGAAGAAATTCTGCTCGCCACCGCAGGTGCGGCAGCGCGTCGTCGTCTGTGCGTCGGGCGGGGACGGGTAGCGGGAATGGGGACAGTATACTTTCGCCCGGCGCACGGGCCGGCCCACAGCGCGTGCGAAAGTATACTGTCCCCCTTAGCTCCGTCCCGGTTTGTTAGGCCGGCGTCCCGACCGCGCCGCGTACTCAGCCGGCTTGTTTCCAGTGCGCCGTCACCTGCGCCGAGCGGTCCTCGTACCAGTCCCCGGCTTCGTCCGCGAGCGGTTGGCCGAGGTAATCGCGGTAGAAGCGATCGAGATCCGGCAGCAGTTCGAATACCACCGGGTAACCCGGCGCGACCACTTCGACCGCGTGCTGGGTGGCGCAGCCGGGGCAGAAGAATTCGCGGATTTCCTGCCAGCCCGCCTCGGGCACGGCCGGGGCGGGATCGTAGACCTCGGCCATACGCTCCAAGGTGTCACGCACGCGGATGCGGCACTTCAGCTTCCAGTTCTCACGGTAGTCGCCGAAGCTGTGACCGCACTCGCACTGGGTCTCGCGCCGCCCGGCGCCTTTCGACACCACGTAGAGCTTGTCGCCCAGGCGCAGCAGGATGCGATCGTCCCACGGCACACGTTCCTGCAGCACGGCGATGTAGTTGAGGAAGCGATCCTTGTCCTTGCGCGGCAGCTTGAGCAGCCGCTCGGTGTTGTCGTCGTCGATGGTGCCCTCGACGAGCTGGCGGATGAGATCGCGGCTGACGCTGAATTCCTCGCTCATCGCTCAGACCTCCGCTTCGCCGAAGGAAAAATCACCCGGCAACTGCCAGAAACGGGTGAACTCGGTGCGGAACTTGGCGAACGACAGGCTCTGCGCGTACATCTCGTTGACCTCGGGCGCGAAGTCGCGCCGCTCGACGCGTGCGCGCTCGGCCAGCCACCAGTTCTCGACCGGCATCGACTCCTCCAGCCGTGCTTCGCGCAGCAGGGCGCGCTTGGCCCGCGTCGCATCCTCGTCGAGTTCCCAGTGGCCGTCGTCGTGGCGGTGGGCGACCACGCCGTGCATGTTGCTGACGAACTCGTAGTCCGGGCAAATGCCGCTGTCGAGGTCGGCGATGACCAGCCGCGGGTCGCGTTCGAGCGGATCGCCCCAGCCGCCCGAGGAGCCGGCGGCATCGACGAACAGGTCGTTGTCCTTGAGTGCGAGTTCGGGGCAGTCGGTCTTCCAGATCTCGAGGTTCTTGACCTTCAGCGCGCCGGCCTCGACCTGCGCCAGCAATTCGCGCGCATCGCGCGGCGTCTCGCCCTCGGCGATGAGGTCATCGAGGTTGGTTCCGCGCGCCGAGATCATGAAACTGCCCGGCCCGGGGTAGGCGCCGCTCATGCCGATGCCGACCGAGGGCGTGCACGAGAGGCCACCGTTGGGCCGCGTGAGGGCGACGTGGCGCCCCGGCTGCACGCACCAGTGCACGGCCGAGTTGCCCGGCCCGCCGCGGTACCTGCCGTAGCCGAAGTAGCCCGGCAGCAGCTTGCGCCCAAGGTAGAACAGTGGCGGCACGGTCGACTCGAATTCCTCGGCGTCGCCGATCGTCGCCATCTGCGACCACGCCGCCCACACCAGCGGCTCGCCGTCCTTGTAGCACCACGCGCCGCGCCCGGTGCCGCCCAGCCATTCGAAGTTGGTGAAGCCGTAGTTGGTGCCATCCGCGGTGGTGCCGGCGCCCTGGAAAGCGCCCCAGTTGCCGTCGACGGTGAAGACCTCCTCGAGGTAGCCGCGGGCGAACATGGCGCGGTTGACGGCGCCGAAGCCGATGCTGTTCAGGGCCACCGTCTGCGCCCACAGGTTGGCGTTCGAGGTGTACTCGTTGTCCGGGTTGTAGATGCTGCCCTTGGGGTAGTTGCGCTGTACGGCGAGATCGATGCCGGCGGTGACCTTGGTGTTGTGCGAGAAGGAATTGATCATGCCGAGGAACACCGCGCAGTCGACGCCGCCCGGGGTCGCATTGTAGGAGTGGTAGCCCCACCTGGAGCTGCCCTCGGCATCGAGCAGCAGGCCGTTCTCGTTCGGCTCGACGCTGCCGCGCACGTGGATGAGGGTGTTCTTGTTGGCATGCGACCAGACGTTCTGCAGGCCTTCGTACTTGACCAGGCGGAAGGCACAGCCGTTGTAGGTGCCGGGCACCAGGGTCGCGCGCATGTTGTCGACGACCATGCGGCGCGATTCCTCGATGACCTCGCGGATGGCGCGTTTGTAGTACTCGATGCCGAACTCGTCGATGAGCTCGTGCGTGGCCTTGAGGATCATCGCGCAGCCGGCCAGGCGCATCTTGTCGTCGAGGATGTTCATGGTCGCCGCGCGCGTGCGCCGCTCCCAGATCGCCTTCCACCAGGATTCCTGCTTGAGCTTGCGCCCGGTGCGCATGGGCGGGCAGACCAGGCCGTCCATGAAGGTGTCGACCGAGAAGGTCGCCCAGGACCCCGCCACCGGCGCGCCGTTCTCCATCAGGTGGTTGATACCGATGGCCCAGGCGACGATCTCGCCGTCGATGCAGATCGGCACGAAGGAATAGAAATCGCCGGGGTGCGGCACGCCGCCGGTGAGGCCGTCGGACACGGCGTAGACGTCACCGTCCTCGATGCCGTCATTGACGTCGTAATCGTTGTCCGCCATGTAGCGGATCGAGGTCGGGAAGATCACGGTGTGGGAGAGGAAGCCGAGCGACACGGCCAGGGTGTCGCCCTCGGGGGTCGCGATGCCCCACAGGCATTCGCCCATCTCGCGCGAACCCGGCGAGGCGGCGACGAAGCGTGCCGATTCGCGTGCCGCCAGCACCGCGGCATGCAGCTTGGAGTAGAAGCGTTCGTAACGGATCGGATCGGAGTCGCGCAGGCTGAGTTCGGTGACGCCGTAGTAGTGCCCGGTCTCGGCGGTGAGCCGGTCGCGTTCGGCGATCATCTCGCGCAGGGTCGGCTGGCGCTGCTCGCGCCGGGCCGGATCGTGGGGTACCGCTTCGCGGGCAATCGTGGCCATGGATGTCCTCCCTCAAGGGTCGCGGGACGGACCTCTTTGCCGCCGCGACGTACGCCGTCGAACCGCCGCAAGCCTAGGGACTCGCCTGATAAAAGGCAACTTGGCCAGCCGCGGGCAAACCCCGCCCGGTCACGCGCCTGCGCCGGCGTTCACGCGGGCCATCGAAAGCACGTGCACCGGTATGCGCACGGCACCCCGGGGCGGGTAGTGACGGCGCCCCTGACAACGCCGCGACCGGCGTGACGCGCCACGGGCAAGGCGCGTCGTTATCGACTTTATGGAATAAATATATTTTTTAATATTCTTTTACGGAATTAAACTCGATGGGCAGGATGCACGGCCATTGCGATAGCAGTCAGGTCAGCCGCCATGCAGGGCACCCTCGATCATCCATCTCCGGCCAGGCCGCCGGCCATCACCGGCGACACCCGCGAGCGCACTGCGCTGGCCCTCGTCCGCGCCGCCCTCGAACACGCCCGGCGGCCCGTTCTGACCACCAACTTCCGTCCCGGCGCGGTGGCGTTGTTGCACCTCGTGCAGCGCGTGCGCCGGGGAATCCCGGTGATCTGGGTCGACACCGGTTACAACACCACGACCACCTACCGCTACGCCGCGGCGCTCGAAGCCCGCCTGGGCCTTGCGCTGAAAACCTGCATGCCACGCGTCAGCCCGGCGCGCTGGGTGGCGCTGCACGGCCCCCCCCCGCGCCCCGGTGAGGCGACGTTCGAACGTTTCGTCGAGGACTTCAAGCTCGAACCCTTCCGTCGCGCCTTCGACGAACTGCACCCCGACCTGTGGCTGACCGGCATCCGCCGCGGCCAGACCGCCTACCGCGACACTCTGGGCATCCGCTCGCGCGGTTATGGCGGGGTGACCCGCCTGGCGCCGCTGTTCGAGTGGACGGACGCCGACGTCGCAGGCTACCTGGCCCGCCACGCGCTGCCGGACAACCACGATTACGTCGACCCGACCAAGCCCGGCAGCACACTCGAGTGCGGGCTGCAACAGCAACAGTGACCTCGACACGAGCCAACCGCATGAACTACCTCCCCATCTACCTCGACCTGCGCGATGCACGAGTCTGCCTGGTCGGCGCGGGCGTGCCGCTGCACGCCAAGCTGCATCACCTGCTCAAGACTCCGGCGCAGCTCGTGGTCTACACCGCGCAGGCCGACCGCGAGCTCGTGGCGCTGGCGTGCGACGGGCGCATCGCCCTGCACGCAGGCCTGCCCGACGACGACGCGCTGCAGCGTTCGCGCCTGGTCTACCTGGCCGGTGCCGCGCTCCCCGCACAGCGAGGACTGCGCGCGCGCTGCACACGGCTCGGCGTCCTGTGCAACACCGTCGACGACGCGGCGGCGTCCGATTTCGTCTCGCCGGCCATCGTCGATCGTGCCCCGGTCGTGGTCGCCATCGGCAGCGAGGGTGCAGCGCCGACCCTGGTCCGGCACCTCAAGTCGCGCATCGAGAAACTGCTCGGGCCCGAGACCGCTGCGCTGGCCCGTCTCGCCGGCGCGCTGCGGCCGGTGGTGCGCAGCACGCTCGCGCCGGCCGCACGGCGGCGTTTCTGGGCACGGCTGTTCGCCCACGACGGCGCCCGCCTGCTCCGGGATCAGGGTGCGGAACAGGCCCGGCGCCTGCTGCACGACGCGCTGCGTCGCGACGGCGCCGCGGTAATGTTCGCCGCGCGGGGCAGGGTGAGCCTGGTCGGCGCCGGGCCGGGCGATCCCGAGCTGCTCACCGAACGCGCCCGCGCCCGGCTCGAACAGGCCGACGTGGTACTCATCGACGGCCTCGTCGACCGCCGCATCCTCGACCTCGCGCGGCGCGACGCACGCATCGTCGACGTCGGCAAGCGCGCCGGGCTGCCGAGCCCGGCGCAACGGTCCATCAACGAACGCCTGATCCGTGAGGCCCGGGCCGGCCTGCAGGTGGTCAGGCTGAAATCAGGCGACCCGATGGTCTTCGGCCGCGCCGACGAGGAGCTCGACGCCCTGGTGGCGGCAGGCGTGGACTACGAAGTCGTCCCCGGCATCACCGCGGCTGCCGCCGCGGCTGCACGCATCGGCGCCTCGCTCACCCGGCGCGGGCGCAACAGCGCGCTCGCCATCGTCAGCGGCCACGACACCCGCGGCTATGCCGAGCAGGACTGGCGCCGGCTGGCCCGTGCGGGCGCGGTGGCGGCCATCTACATGGGGGTGCGCGCAGCGCACTTCGTACAGGGCCGGCTGCTCCTGCACGGCGCCCATGCGAACACCCCGGTGACCATCGTCGAGGCCGTCGGGCAAGCCGGCGAGCGCGTGCAGGCCTGCACCCTGGCCACGCTGACGAGCACCCTGCGCCGGCATGCGCCGAGCGGGCCCGCCGTGATCCTGCTCGGCCTGCATCCGCGTGACGCGGCGGCCGTGACCACGGCCAGCCTGCCCGACGCCGTGGCGGTGTGACATGTACCGCTACGACGATTTCGACCGTGCCCTGATCAACGAACGCGTCGGCCAGTTCCGCGACCAGGTCGCGCGCTACCTCGCGGGCTACCTGAGCGAGGAGGAGTTCGCACCGCTGCGCCTGCAGAACGGGCTCTATCGCCAGCGCCATGCCTACATGCTGCGGGTCGCCATCCCCTACGGCACCCTGAGCGCACGCCAGCTGGCGGGTCTCGCCACCATCGCCGAGCGCTACGACCGCGGCTACGGTCACTTCACCACGCGCCAGAACGTCCAGTTCAACTGGCTGGAACTCGAGCGCGTGCCGGACCTGCTCGCCGACCTCGCGGCGCTCGACATGCACGCCATCCAGACCTCCGGCAATTGCATCCGCAACATCACCTGCGACGCTTACGCTGGGGTCGCCGCGGACGAGTACCGCGACCCGCGCCCGCTCGCCGAGCTGCTGCGCCAGTGGTCGACCCTGCACCCGGAATTCGCTTTCCTGCCGCGCAAGTTCAAGCTCGCGCTGAGCGGCGCCGCTGCCGACCGCGCCGCGCTGCAGTTCCACGATCTCGCCGTGCGTATCGTCGCCGGCGCCGACGGTGAGCCGCGTTATGCCGTCAGTGTCGGCGGCGGGCAGGGCCGTACGCCGGTCATCGCCGAGCCCCTCCACCCCGGCCTCGAGCTCGAGCAGTTGCTGCCCTACCTCGAAGCGATCCTGCGCGTGTACAACCTGCACGGGCGGCGCGACAACAAGTACAAGGCGCGCATCAAGATCCTCGTCCAGGCGCTCGGCCTCGAAGCGTTCCGTGCCGAGGTCGAACGCGAGTTCGCCGCCACCCCGCGCGATCGGTTCGCCCTCGTCGGCGCCGAGCTCGAGCGCATCGCGGCGGCTTTCGCGCTGCCGCCCGCGGTGTTCCACGCAAGTGCGAACACCGGCGACGTCGGGATTCAGATCGCCGACGACGCGGCGCACCGGCGCTGGCTGCGCCGTAACGTCCTGCGCCACCGCCTCGACACCCACGCCATCGTCGTCGTGACCCTCAAGCAGCCGGGCGCCGCACCGGGCGACGCGAGCGCTGACGACATGCGCCTGCTCGCCGATCTCGTCGGGCGCTACTCGGCCGGCGAGCTGCGCGTCACGCACACGCAGAACGTGGTGTTGCCGCACGTGAGACGCTGCGACCTGGCCGCGCTGTGGCAGGCGCTGGTCGCGCGCGGGCTGGCCCGGGCGAACCTCGACTGCGCGAGCGACGTCGTCGCCTGCCCCGGGCTCGACTACTGCAACCTCGCCAACGCCCGCTCGATCCCGCTCGCGCGACGCCTCGCCGCGCGTTTCGACGACGAGCGGGAAGCCGGCGACATCGGTCCGCTCGCGATCCGCATCTCGGGCTGCGTCAATGCCTGCGCCCACCACCACGCCGCCAACATCGGCATCCTCGGCGTGGAGAAGGGCGGCCGCGAGTACTACCAGCTCACCCTCGGCGGCGCTGCCGGGGACGACGCGGCGATCGGTGAGCGTCTCGGCCGTGCCGTGGAGGCCGAGACCGCGCTCGAGGCGATCGACGAACTTGTCGCCCACTACCGGCGTGAGCGCCGTCGTGGCGAGCACTTCCTCGATACCGTGCGGCGGCTCGGCGTCGACGCGTTCCGGGAGGCCTGCCGTGCCCTTGATCGTTGAGGGCCGCCTCGGCGCCGACTCCTGGCGCCGGCTCGTCGACTGGCCCGACGCTGTAGAAGATCTTGGCCACGTCATCGTGCCGGCGACGGCCCTGCCTGCCGCGATGGCTACGACGGCCTGGCCGCGGCCGCTCGGCGTCGCGCTCGAGACCCCGCCGCTGGTCGACGGCCTGCTGGACTGGTTACCGCGACTCGGGCTGGTCGAAGTCGGCTTCGCCGACGTCGGCGATGGCCGCGGCTTCTCCGTCGGTCATGCACTGCGGTGCGCCGGTTTCGCCGGCGAACTTCGCGCGCGCGGGCCACTCATGCCCGACCAGGCGCAGCAACTCGTCGGCTGCGGCTTCGACAGCGTCGACCTGCCGGTCGGCGAAGGAAGCCGCGCCGCGGCCTGGGCACGCGCCTGGCGGGCCTTCCCGCAGCGCTACCAGTTCGCCCCCGGCAGCGCGCGCCTGCACTCCATCCTCGCCGCCCGTCACGGCGCGGCGCGGGCCGCCTCGGACTGATCCCGCCGGCCGGCAGGCCGCTGCCTTGTGCGCCCGGCGTTGCGCGGCTAACGTGCCGCGCAGAGCGTGGCGGCGCGACCAGCCTGCCGCCATCCGCCCGTCGCCCACAGTCCGCGGAGAACCGACGATGAAGATCGCCTTCATGCCCGACACCCATTTCGGCGTCTACGACCAGGTGGAAACGCCCGCCCCCGACGCGGTCGCCGACGCCATGGATCACTGTATCGCCGAGGCCAGACTGGCGGAGAAGGTCGGTTTCGATGGCCTCTGGATCCCCGAGCGGCATCAGCGCCCGGAGACCTGGTGGCCGAACGCGACGTCGCTGCTGGCGGTGCTGGCGGCGGTGACCGAGCGGGTGCAGCTCGCCTCGACCGTCATCCAGCCGACCTTTCACCACCCCATCCATCTCGCCGAGAGCCTCGCCGCGGTCGACAACCTGTCGCGCGGGCGGCTGGTCTTCGGCGCCGGCGTCGGCTACCACGAGGACTATTTCCGTTGCTTCGGTGTGCCTTTCGACAAGCGCGGCAAGCGCTTCGAGGAAGTCATGGACTGCATCGTCGGCGCCTGGACCGAGGACGAGTTCAACTACGCCGGCGAGTTCTACCATTACGAAGGGGTGCGCCTGCTGCCGCATCCCTACCAGAAACCGCGTCCGCCGATCTGGATCGGCGCATTCGCGCCCAAGGCCATGGAGCGCGCGCTGAACTACGAGGGCTGGTGCCTGTGGTTCCCGCCGGCGCTGGACGAACTGGCCCCGGCCGCGCAGTCCATGCGCGAGCGCGCCGCGGCGCGGAACAAGGACGATTTCCAGATCACCATCGGCTTCGAGGGCTGGTTGTCCGACGACCCCGGGGTGCGCCAAAAGCACGGTCACCGCTGGGTCCGCGAGTGGAGCTTCTACGCCGAGAAGGGCCTGTCACCCGACGCCGAGGCGACCGACATGCTCGACCAGATCGAGAACATGTTCCTGTGCCTCGGCAACCGGCAGAAATGGATCGACCGCCTCGGCGAGATGAAGGAGAAGGTCAATCCCGACTGGCTGTGCATCCGCACGCGTAACCCGGTCAACCCCGGCCAGCCCTATCCCTCGCGGACCGAATGTCTCGAAGTCGTGGAGGCCTTCGGCGAGATCCTCGACGAGGTCCGCTGAGGCGGAACGCCGCACCGGCCGGGGCTGGACCGCCCCCGGCCGGAGGGCGCCCAGCGTCAGCTCAGGTGCCGCTCGGCACCATCGCTGCTGACCACGATGTCGGCATAGCGCGCCCGCCCGGTACCGCGCTGGAAGAACGACAGCGCGATCAGCCAGACCTTGACGATGCGCGTCGCCGGACCGCCGATGTGGGCGTGGTAGTCGGCGTGAACGTCGCGCGATTCGGCCAGCCAGCGACCGAGTTCCTGCCGCCCCGAGCGCACCACCATGTGCGTCTCGATGGCCTGCCAGCTCGGGATCGGGCAGCGGAAGACGTGGCCGACCGGCAGGTCGACGCTCCACATGTAAGTGAGATCCTGGCCATCGTCGAACTCGACCGCGATGGAGAGATAGTCGTGGGCGAGCAGCGCGTCTTCGGCACGCGCCGAGGGTAATTCCTCGACCGCCCAGCGCCAGTCGAGCCGCGCGCCCGCGGCCAGCGGCAGGTCGACGTCGCGGGTCAGCAGGCAGGCATTCTTGTGACTGTGGCAGCAGATCTGCCCCGGCGCGCAGGTCGAGTAGATGCCCGCGTTGCCGGTCACGTACATCGGCTGCCAGCCGGCCGGCGGGGGTGGTTCGGTGCGCAAACGGGTGATCTCGGCAGCGACCAGCCCGCCGACGTCGCCACGCTGGCGCAGTGCTTCGAGACCGCTCAGCGGGTCGCCGTCCCACACCAGCAGCACGCCGCGAATCGCACCTTTCGCCGCCGTGTAGACTTCCGCCGGCGTGGCGACCGTCTCGGCCCGGCTGTCGGCCCACTCGCCGATGGCACGCGCGACCGCGACGCGGCCGCCGTGGGCGGCGGTGAAGGTGCCGGTGTTCTTCTGCGGGTTGTAGACCGGATTGCGCTCGCCGACACGGGCGAAGAAGGCGAGCCCGGGTTCGACCCACACGTCGAGATCCTCCACCAGCCACCAGCGTCCGCTGAGCAGCACGGTCGCGGCCTGGCCGGCGCGCAGCTCGACCTCGAGCGGCTTCCACGGCAGGTCGGCCGGCAGGATCTCGAAGGTCTGGTGGCGGGCGAGACCGGCGAGCGGCGCCGCGTCGAGCAGGCGTGCGAAACCCGCTTCGAATTCGCCGCGGTCGAGCAGGGCGTGGTCGGCGGCGGCGTCGCCGCTGCGCAGGGCGGCGAGGGCCGCGGGCCCGCTCAGACCGAGCGCGGCGAGCCCGCGCAGGACGTCGCGCCGCGACACGCTGCCGGGCCGGTGATCCGGCGGTGTCTGCGCATCGACGGGCGCGTCGGTGGAATCGTGGTCGTGCTGGTGGTGGCGCATGCGGCGTGTCTCCCGGATAAGAGCGCTGGCCACGAATGCGTGGCACAGCAGGGACCACACGCTAGCGAGCGCGACCGCGCCACCGACAGGGCGCGGCACCCGCTCGGTGCCGGGCAGATTGCCCGCGTGCGGCGCGGCCAGGGCGATGGTGTGCACGGCGCGTGATCGACGGGCGACGCGCCGACGTGTCGCCAAGCCGGCGCGGCTCGACTATCCTCCCGACCTCCAACGCACGGCTCACCACACCAGGAGCGACGATGAAACTCGGCATGGTCTTCGGCTACTCGGGCGCACACGTGAAAATCCCGATGGATCTCATCAAGGCAGCGGAAGCGCTCGGCTACGACTCGGCGTGGAGCGCCGAGGCCTGGGGCTCGGACGCCGTCACCCCGGTGGCCTGGGTGCTGGCGCAGACGACGAAGATCCGCGCCGGCACCGCCATCATGCAGATGGCCGCGCGCACCCCGTCGATGACCGCGATGACCGCGATGACCCTCGACCAGCTCTCCGGCGGGCGCTTCCTGCTCGGCATCGGGCCGTCCGGTCCGCAGGTCATCGAAGGCTGGTACGGCCAGCCCTATGGCAAACCGCTGCTGCGTACCCGCGAGTACATCTCGATCATGCGCAAGATCTTCAAGCGTGAAGCGCCGCTCACCCACGAGGGCGAGCACTACCAGATCCCGTACAAGGGCCCGGGCAGCATGGGCCTGGGCAAGCCGCTGAAGAGCATCCTGCACGGCAACCCGGACATCCCGATCTACACCGGCGTCGCGACCCAGAAGGGCGTCGAACTCGCTGCCGAGATCGCCAATGGCTGCTTCATGATCTGGGCCAACCCCGATCGCGCCGACGTCTTCGCGCCGGCCATCGATGCCGGCATCGCCAAGGCCAACGACGGCCGTACGCGGGCCGATTTCGATTTCGCGCCGTTCGTGCGCATGGCCATGGGGCCGGACATCGCCAAGTGCCGCGAGCAGATGAAGCATCACCTCGCGCTCTACATCGGCGGCATGGGTGCGCGCGAGAAGAATTTCTACAATGACTACACCAAGCGCCTCGGCTACGAGGCGGCGGCGGTCGAGATCCAGGATCTCTACCTCGCCGGCAAGAAGGACGAAGCCGCCGCCGCGGTACCCGATGCCTACGTCGACGAAGTCTGCCTGGTCGGCCCGGAAGCGCACATCAAGGAGCAGCTCGCGCGCTGGAAGGCCGCCGGCGCGCGCGGGGAGGTCGGCACCATGGTCATCTCGGCGAACAGCGCAGACGAGTTGCGCGTCGTCGCGGAAAACATCCTGTAAACAGCGTCAAACTCAGGGGAGAAACAACGCATGAATCTGAAGTGGAAAATCGGCGATTGCACCATCACGCGCATCCGCGAAATCGAGTACCCGGAATTCTCCGACGTCATCCCGGCCGCCACGCCCGACGTGGTCAAGCAGGTGCCGTGGCTGTTCCCGCACTTCGTCACCCCGGAAGGCGCGCTGAGCCTGAGCATCCACATGCTGGTCATCGAAACGCCGAACAACAAGCTCGTCGTCGACACCTGCATCGGTAACGAGCGCGACCGCAACCCGTTCGAAGTCATGCACATGCTGCAGACGAGCTTCATGGACGATTTCAAGGCGGCCGGCTTCAAGACCGAGGAGATCGACTACGTCCTGTGCACCCACCTGCACCTCGACCACGTCGGCTGGAACACCTACAAGAAGGATGGCAAGTGGGTGCCGACCTTCCCCAACGCGTCCTACCTGTGGGGCAAGGGCGACCAGGAGTTCTGGGGCAACCTGCCAAAGGACAGCGGCGAGGACTTCATCGACATCCAGAACCGGGTGTGGGCGGACTCCATCCAGCCCATCCTCGACGCGGGACTCGCCAAGCCCATCGACGGCCCGGGCGACGTCTGCACCAACGTGCGCCTGATCCCGACGCCCGGGCACACCCCGGGGCATTGCTCGGTGCTGATCGAGTCGAAGGGCGAGACGGCCATGATCACGGGCGACTTCATCCATCACCCGATCCAGTTCTGGGATGCCGGCCTGGTCAGCCCCTTCGACGTCGACAACGACGCCGCCGTGGCTACCCGCCGCCGCGTATTCAAGGAGTATGCCGACACGCCGACCTTGATCATCGGCACGCACTTCGCCGGTCCCACGGCGGGTCGCCTGGTGCGAGACGGGGACACGTACAAGTTCGACGTCTGAGATAGATTGGAGCGGGTCGGGGGCTTCGATTGCTTCCGGTTGCCGGAGAGGGGGACGGTTAGGAAAACCTTCCCCGCGTCTGAGGCGCCGCGGTGGCAGTCAACAGACCGCACCGATCAGACCACCAAGGTGGGGACAGTTTTCCTAACTGTCCCCGTTCCCGCACCCCAGCCGAGCAGCGCCTCACTCCGGCTTCGGCGGCCGCCCGTTCGGCAGGCGACCATCCGCGCGCGCCTTGAGATAGGCGTAGAGCGCGTCCTTGTTCTTCTGCACGCGCGGATTCTTCTCCATCGACGGCATGGCCCCCGTGTGCCCGGTGTAACCGTGGTTCATGACGTAGAGGAAGCGGCCGTAATCGACCCCGTCCTCGTTGAACCGCACCATCAGGTTGGGCGCGAAAGTGCTGCCCATGGCGCCGCCGCCGTGACATTGCTGGCATTCGATCTTGAAGGTCTTCCAGCCGTCGTAGGTGAGCTGGTCGACCTTGCAGGCGCCGGCGTCCGCAGTGCCCTCGGGACACTCGACGGCGTACTCGGGCGCGGGATGCTCGGGCTCGACGCGCGGTTCGTGAACCGCCAGTGCCGGGGTCACGGCCAGGCCGGCTGCGAGTGCGGCGGGAATGACGAGCAGCTTATTGGTCATCGGCAATCTCCTCTGTGCGTACCACCGGCATGGGGCTGGCAGTCGTTGCTATCGGAGCACGCCGGGCGACGACGTGCCTTGATTGCCCTCAGACATGGGGCCGACGGGCGTTCTGCCCAAGGGTCGCCAGCTGCGACATTTCGTCGCACCCGGTCGCGGCACCGATTCCACCGCGGCGGTGCTGCGGTTAGGATGGCCGTGCCCGCGGCCCTGCGCCGAGCGTCCACCGCGATGCCCAACCGCACCCCCATCGACCACATCCTGCGCTACCTGCTGCTGATCCGCCTGGTCGTGATCGGCGGCCAATACCTCGCCCTGCTGGTCATGGACGGGGTCTTCGCCGCGCACCTGCCATGGCCCGCGATCAACCTCGTGCTGGTCGTGCTGGCGCTGTTCACCGCGTTCTCCTGGTGGGTGGGCACACCCGGCATGGGCGTGCACCCGGCGCGCGGCTACCTCGCCCAGCTGTTGGCGGATCTCGCCGCGCTCTCGGCCCTGGTCTATTTCACCGGCGGTGCCTTCAACCCCTTCATCTCGCTGTTCCTGCTGCCGATCGTGTTCGCCGCGGCGGCCCTGCCACGGCCCGCCACGGCCGCGGTGGCGGTGATCGCCGTGGCCTGCTACACGGGCCTCATGCTGGTGCCGGCGCCGCCGCTCGAGGGCCATCACCAGGCCGGCTCGTTCAGCCTGCACGTGTGGGGCATGTGGTACGGCTTCATGCTCAGCGCGGTCTCGGTGGCGCTGTTCGTCGCCGCGCTCGCCGGCCACCTGCGCCGCCGCGATCACGAACTCGCGACCCTGCGCGAAGAGGCGCTGGCGAGCGAGCGATTCCTCGCCCTCGGCACCCTCGCCGCCGGCACGGCGCACGAACTCGGTACGCCGTTGTCGACCATGGCCGTGCTCGCCGGCGAGATCGAGCACGGCGCCGACAGCGCCGAACTGCGCGCTCAGGCCGCCACCCTGCGTGCGCAGATTGCGCGCTGCAAGGCAATTCTCGCGCGCATGGCCGACGTCGCCGGCGCCGGCCCGGCGAGTGCCGGGGAGGCGGTCGCCGTCGACGACTTCGTCGCCGGCGTGGTGCGCGACTGGCGCGCCCGCCACCCCGAAGTCGAAGTCGCCTATGTGCACCGCGGCAGCACGCCACCACCCGGCATCGTCGTCGACCGCGTGCTCACCCAGGCCATCGTCAACGTGCTCGACAATGCCGCCCAGGCGGCCGCCTCGCGGGTCGACATCGAGAGCCGCTGGTCGGCCGCCGAGCTGTCACTCACGGTCGGCGACGACGGCCCGGGGATCGACGCCGCGCTCGGCGCGCGCCTCGGCCGCGAGGCCGTCAGCACCAAGCAGGACGGTCTCGGCATCGGCCTGCTGCTGGCGCGCACCATCGTCGAGCGCCTCGGCGGCAGCCTGGCCCTCGAAGCGCGGCCGCCGCACGGCACCCTGGCCCGCATCGCCATCCCCATCGCGCCCCTGTCGCCGACATGACGGCCACCGCCAGCGCGCCGCGCTGCCTGATCATCGACGACGACCAGGCCTTCCGCGAGGTGCTGGCCGCGGCGCTGACGCGGCGCGGCTACGCGGTTACGACCGCCGCCGATGGGACGTCCGCCCTCGTCGCGGCCCGCGCCACGCCGCCGGCCTACGTCGTCCTCGACCTGCGCCTGGAACAGGATTCGGGCCTGCAACTGATCGAGCCCCTGCGCGCCATCGACCCGGCGCTGCGCATCGTCGTGCTGACCGGCTTCGCGAGCATCGCCACCGCCGTCCATGCCATCAAGCTCGGCGCCGTGCAGTACCTCACCAAGCCGGCCGACGCCGACGAGATCATCGCCGCCTTCGGCGCGCCCGGGCCCGACCCGCAGGCGGCCGTACCGAGCGAGCCGACCTCGTTGCAACACCTCGAGTGGGAACACATCCAGAAGACCCTGATCGCCTGCAAGGGCAACGTCTCCGACGCCGCGCGCAAGCTCGGCCTGCATCGACGCACCCTGCAACGCAAGCTGCAGAAGCGCCCCGCGGGGCTGTAGCCGGGCGCCGCCCGCCTCAGTGCGCCCGGCGGGCTACGGCCAGCGCGTCGCGCGCGGCGCGTTCGGCCGCCCGCGCGGCCGCGACGCGGTCGAAGTAGGCCGGCTGGAGATGCCGCCGGCCGTTGGCCAGGTTCTGCCAGTCGCCATCCTTCACCGCCTGCGCCTCGCGCAGCTTCTTGCGCGCGGCGGCGAGCTCGGCCCGCGCGGCCTGCACGGCCTGTGCGCGCTCGCGCTTGTCCGCCGCCAGCTCGTCCTCGACCGTCGCGGCCCCTGACAACAGGGCATCGCGGCGCCGCTGGGCCGCGAGCACGGCCGCGTCGGGTAACTCGGCATCGACCTCGACCACTTGGTAGTCGCGTCCATCGGCCGGGGGGTCGGCGGCGTACTCGGTGACGCCGGCGTCGTCGACGTAGCGGAAGACCGAGGCCGCGTCGACCGGGCCGGCCGCCGGCAGCAGGCCCACCACGGCCCCCAGGCACAGGCGGCGTGCGGCCACCGCGGCGGTCGCACGTTCGCCGTGGGTGAATTTCATCATCACTGCTGTTCCTCGCCGATGCGCTCGGCGCGGTGAGTCGGACCCCGACCCTAGCACACGCCCGCCGGTGCTCCCGGGCCAGGCTCCGCCACTGCATCGTCAAGAACGGGCGGAATTGCGACAATGCCGCGGCCGCCGCTGACGGACAGCGCGGCGAGCCTGTCAACGGGGAGGAGGGGAACCATGTCCGACAACGCCATCCTGGCCGGCGTACGCGTGCTCGATTTCTCGCGCTACATCGCCGGCCCCTACTGCGCCGCGCTGCTCGCCTACCTCGGCGCCGACGTCATCCGCATCGAGAAGCCGGGTGGCAGCGAGGACCGCTTCGTCGGCACGGTCAGTCCCACGGCGAGCGCGGTCTACCTCGAAACCGGCTGCAACAAGCGCGGCATGACGCTCGACGTCAAGCATGCCGAGGCGGCGGACATCAAGCGCCGCCTGATCGAGCGGGCCGACGTCGTCATCGCCAACATGCCGCCCAAGGCGCTGGTCCGCGCCGGCCTCGACTACGCCACGCTCACCGCCATCAAGCCCGACATCATCCTCACCACCCAGACCGGTTTCGGCCACGAAGGCCCGTGGCGTGACCGCGGCGGTTTCGACGGCATCGGCCAGGCCATGTCCGGCTCGGCCTTCATGTCCGGGCAGCCCGGCCAGCCGGCCAAGAGCGCGACCCCGTTCGCCGATTTCGGCACCGCCGCGCTCGGCGCCTTCGCTACGCTCGCCGCGCTCTACCAGAAGCGCGACACGGGCCGGGGCCAGCACGTGCAGGCCTCGCTGCTCGGCACCTCGCTGACCTTCTTCAACGCCGCGCTCATCGAGCAGGCCGTGCTCGCGGTCAACCGCGTACCGAGCGGCAACCGCGGCCAGACCAGCGCGCCGACCGACATCTTCGAGACACGCGACGGCCACGTGCTGACCCACGTGGTCGGCAACGGCCTGTTCAGGCGCCTCGCCGGTCTCATCGGGGACGTCGACTGGGCCGACCGCCCGGCGTTCGCCAGCGACGGCCTGCGCGGCGACCACCGCGACGAGATCTGCGGCCACGTCGCCGACTGGTGCCGCAGCCGCACCACCGAGGAAGTTCTCGACGCCCTCGCCGCGGCCGGCGTGCCGGCCGGACCGGTGCTCGATCTCGACCAGGCCGTCACCCACCCGCAGGCCGCCGCGATGGGCTTCCTGCGCCCGCTCGAATATCCCGACATCGCGGGCACCGCGCCCCCCGTGGCACGCTTCCCGGTCGCCATGTCCGGCCATGCGCCGCCGCATCGGCGCGCGCCCACGGTGGGAGAGCACACCGACGCCATCCTCGCCGAACTCGGCTACGACGCCGCGGCAGTCGCTGCCCTGCGCGCAGCCGGCGCGGTATGAGCCGGCGGCGACGGTCGCCGGCCAATTCCCTTAGAATCGCCGTGCTGCCTGCGGCACACCATTTCACACGAGAAGAGGTCTGATGACTTACGGCATCCTATCTTTCGGCGCCTACGTTCCCCACCTGCGACTCGCGCGCAGCGCGATCCTCGACGCCGTCGGCTGGGCCGTCCCCGGCGTGCGCGGCCTGGCCGCGGGCGAGCGCGCCGTCGCCAACTGGGACGAGGACAGCATCACGCTGGCCGTCGAGGCCGCGCGTGACTGCCTGGCCGGGGTCGACGGCCCGGTCGGCCAGGTCAGCCTGGCTTCGACCACCTTGCCCTTCGCCGATCGCTCCAACAGCGGCGTCGTCGCCGATGCCCTCGACCTCGACCACGAGGTGCTGACCGAGGATCTCGCCGGCAGCCGCCGCGCGGCCACCAGCGCGCTGGCCCGCGCCGCCCGCGGCCATGGCCACGACACCACCCTGCTGGTCGCTGCCGACACCCGCGAGACCCGCCCCGGCAGCAGCCAGGAGATGCTCTACGGTCACGGCGCCGCGGCGCTGCTCATCGGCGAAGGCAAGCCGGTGGCGGAGTTCCTCGCCGCGGCCTCCGTGCACGAGGACATGGTCGACCAGTACCGGGCGACCGACACCGATTTCGACTACGCGCTGGAAGAGCGCTGGGTGCGCGAGGAGGGCTACCTCAAGATCGTGCCCGACGTCGTCGAGCAGGCCGCTGCCGGCGCCGGCATCCAGGTCGGCGACATCGACCACGTCGTCCTGCACGGCTCGACCGGCGTCGCCCGCGCGCTGGCCAAGCCCCTCGGCATCGACCCCAAGCGCTTCGCCGACCCGCTCACGGCCAACTGCGGCGACACCGGCGTCCCCCATCCGCTGCTCATGCTGGCCAGCGTGCTCGACAACGCGGGCCCCGACCAGTACGTGCTGGTCATCGGCTTCGGCCAGGGTGCGGATGCCATCATCCTGCGCACGACTCCGGCGCTGGCTCTGGTACGGGCCGGCCGCGGCGCCGGCCGCGCCCTCGCGCAGCGCCGGCCGCTGGCCAACTACACCCAGTTCCTCTCGCTGCGCAACCAGATTTCGATCGACTTCGGGTTGCGCTCCGAGCGCGACAACCGCACCGCCCTGTCGGCCTACTACCGCAAGCGCCGCGACATCACGGCGATGCGCGGCGGGCGCTGCCGCGAGTGCAACACCCTGCAGTTCCCGCGCGCGCTGGTGTGCGTGAAATGCGGCGCGGCGGAATCGCAGACCCCCGAGAGCCTCGCCGCCCTGACCGGGCGGGTGAAGTCCTTCACCGAGGACTGGCTCGCCTACACGCCGTCGCCGCCCTACATCTACGGCAACGTCGAGTTCCCCGACGGCGCCAACGTGATGCTCGAGTTCACCGATTTCGGCGCCGGACAGATCAAGGTCGGCGACCCCGTGCGCCTGGTGTTCCGGGTCAAGGACTACGACACCAAGCGGCACTTCCGCCGTTACTTCTGGAAACCGGCGCCGCTCCCGGTCGACGGCGATTGACGAAACTCGCACAGGCCGGTGAAAAACGTCGCGAGGAAAGCCGTGGGCAAGGCGCGCGCGAGACGAGGACCGGCGTTTATGTTGATGAATGAGGACCGCAGGCGAGCGCGCAACGCCGCCCACGATCGCCGCAGTAGTTTTTCAGCAGCCTGCTAAGGAGGCAGACCATGGCCACAGGAATCAAAGACAAGGTTGCCATCATCGGCATGGGTTGCACGCAGTTCGGCGAACGCTGGGACTGCGGCCCGGAGGAACTCATCGTCGAGGCCTTCACCGAGGCCCTGGGCGATGCCGGCATCGAGCGCTCGGCCATCGAGATGGCCTGGCTGGGCCTGTTCTTCCAGGAACAGAGTGCCGGCAAGTCGGCCCTGCCGCTGTCGATGGCGTTGCGCCTGCCGAACATCCCGGTGACGCGGGTCGAGAACATGTGCGCGACCGGCACCGAGGCGCTGCGCGGCGCGGTCTACGCGGTCGCCGCCGGCGCCTGCGACGTGGCCCTCGCGCTCGGCGTGGAGAAGCTCAAGGACACCGGCTATGCCGGCCTGCCGGAACGCACCAAGGGCTCGTTCGACGATCTCTGGCTGCCCAACGCGACCGCTCCCGGCGCCTTCGCCCAGCTCGCCAGCGCCTACCAGGCGCGCCACAAGTGCGACCCGAAGGATCTCAAGCGCGCCATGGCCCACATCTCGGTCAAGAGCCACGCCAACGGTGCGCTCAATCCGAAGGCCCACCTGCGCCGCACCATCACCGAGGACCAGGCCATCAACGCGCCCATGATCGCCGCACCGCTCGGCCTCTACGACTGCTGCGGCGTGAGCGACGGCGCGGCCTGCGCCATCGTCACCAGCGTCGAGAAAGCGCGCGAGATGGGCTACAAGGACTTCGTCACCGTCAAGGCCATGCAGCTCGCGCCGTCCAACGGCCTCGAGATGTCGAACAACGCCTGGGACGGCAGCTACCTGTTGACCACGCGCATCGCCGCCGAGCGCGCCTACAAGGAGGCCGGCATCAAGGACCCGCGCAAGGAACTCGACATGACCGAGGTCCACGACTGCTTCTCGGTCACCGAGCTGGTGGTGATGGAAGATCTCGGCCTGTGCGAGCCCGGCGGCGCGATCAAGGCCGTGCTCGACGGCGAGTTCGACCGCGACGGCGCGGTGCCGTGCCAGATCGACGGCGGGCTCAAGTGCTTCGGCCACCCGATCGGCGCCAGCGGCCTGCGCATGGCCTACGAGATGTACCTGCAGCTGCTCGGCCGCGCCGGCGAACGCCAGCTGGCGAGCCCGTCGCTGGGCCTGACCCACAATCTCGGCGGCCACCCCTTCCGCAACGTCGCCAGCGTGTCGGTGCTGGGCCTGCATTCCTGATCCGACCCTGGCGCCCGTCCTCACCGACCACCACCACGAGACCGCAACCGAGCCATGAATCCGCACCGTTCTGCCTGGATGACGGAAGACCACGAGATCTTCCGCGACGCCGTGCGCAAGTTCTTCGACAGCGAGTTCGTCCCGCAGCGCGAGCGCTGGATCGAACAGGGCCACCCCGAACCCGAGGCCTGGCGCAAGGCCGGCGAGGTCGGCATCCTGTGCCCCGACGTGCCGACCGAGTACGGCGGCGGCGGCGGTGATTTCGGTTTCGACGCCATCACCTACGAGGAATGCGCGCGCGCCTGCATCACGAGTTTCGGCAACGGCATCCAGAGCATCGTCGCCCACTACCTGGTGCGCTACGGCACCGAGGAACAGAAGCAGCGCTGGCTGCCGGGCATGGCGACGGGCGAGATCATCACTTCCATCGCCATGACCGAGCCCGGCACCGGCTCCGACCTGCAGGCGGTGAAGACACGCGCCGTGCGCGACGGCGACACCTACGTGCTGAACGGTTCGAAGACCTTCATCACCAACGGCTGGAATGCCAACCTCGTGTGCGTGGTGTGCAAGACCAACCCCGAGGAGCGCGCCAAGGGCATTTCGCTGCTGATGTGCGAAGTCGAGGGCCTGGAGGGTTTCCGCCGCAACAAGCCGCTGAAGAAGATCGGCATGAAGGGCCAGGACACCTGTGAGCTGTTCTTCGACGACTGCCGCATCCCGGTGGAGAACGTGCTGGGTGGCGTCGAGGGCCAGGGCTTCTTCCAGCTCATGGCGCAGTTGCCGCGCGAACGGCTCATCATCGCCGTCATGGCCGTCGCCGCGATGGAGGCCGTGATCGCCGAGACGGTCGGCTACACGAAGGAGCGCAAGGCCTTCGGCCAGCGCCTGCTCGATTTCCAGAACACCAAGTTCACCTTGGCCGAACTGGCCACCGAGGCGCGTATCGCGCGGGTGTTCGTCGATCACTGCATCAGCCAGCTCCAGGTCGGCGAACTCGATACCGAGACGGCCTCGATGGCCAAGTGGTGGTGCACCCAGAAGCAGTTCGAAGCCGCCCACGAATGCCTGCAGTTGCACGGCGGTTACGGCTACATGATGGAATACCCCGTGGCGCATTACTTCGCCGACAGCCGCGTGCAGATGATCTACGGCGGCTCGAACGAGATCATGAAAGAGCTGATCTCGCGTTCCCTGTAAACCGCCCCACGGCCCCGGTCGCCTGGCGGCCGGGGCGCTCAATCAGGCCATGACGACCAACGCCAATCTCTACGCGCGCTTCACCGCCGCCTTCGACCCCGCCCGCACCCTGCTCGAACTGCCGGACGGCAGCCGGGTCAGCTACGCCGATGCCGAACGCGAGACGGCGCGCGCGGCCAATGCCCTCGGCGCCCTCGGCCTCGCCCCCGGGGACCGCGTGTCGGTCGTCGCCGAGAAGTCGCCGCGCTACCTCTGGCTCTACCTCGGCTGCCTGCGTGCAGGGCTGGTCTTCCATCCGCTCAATACCGGCTACACCGAGCGTGAACTGGCCTTCTTCATCGGCGATGCCGGCTCGCGCCTGGTGATCTGCGACCCGGCCCTGGCCGCGCGGGTGGCGGCCGCCTGCGACGCGGCCGGCAGCAGCGCGCAGCGGCTCGACATGGACGCGGCCGGGGCGGGCGGCTTCGCCGCCGCCTGCAGCGCTGCCGCCGAGGCCTTCGCCACCGTCAGCCGCGCCGCCGACGACGATGCCGCGCTGCTCTATTCCTCGGGCACCACCGGCACGCCCAAGGGCATCCGCATCACCCACGGCAACCTCTACGCCAATGCCTGCGCGCTGCGCGAAGCCTGGGGCTTCCACGCTGACGACGTGCTCGTCCACGCCCTGCCGGTGTTCCACGTTCACGGCCTGTTCATCACCCTCGGGCCGGCCCTGCTGGCCGGCCTGACCCTGCGCTTCCTGCCGCGTTTCGACGCCGCGGCCGTGCGAGACACGCTGGCCGGCGCCACCCTGATGGCCGGGGTGCCGACCTATTACACCCGGCTGCTCGCGCTGCCCGGCTTCGGTGCCGCCGACTGCGCTTCCATGCGCCTGTTCATCTCCGGCTCGGCGCCATTGTCCGAGGCCACCTTCCACGAATTCGTCGAACGCACCGGGCACGTCATCCTCGAGCGTTACGGCATGACCGAGACCGGCATCAACACCTCCAACCCGCTGCTCGGGGAGCGCAAGCCGGCCTCGGTCGGCCCGCCGCTGGCGGGGGTGGAAGTGCGCGTGGTCGACGCTCAACGGCAGGTCTGCGCGAGTGGCGACATCGGCGACATCGAGGTCCGCGGGCCGAACGTCTTCCCCGGCTACTGGCGGCTGCCCGAGGCGACTGCCAAGGCCTTCGACGCCGGCGGTTGGTTCGACACCGGCGACCAGGGCTACCTCGATGCCGACGGCTACCTGTTCATCGTCGGGCGCAGCAAGGACATGGTCATCTCGGGCGGGCTCAACGTCTATCCGAAGGAGATCGAACGCGAACTCGAAGCCCTCGACGGCATCGGCGAAGCGGCCGTGTTCGGCGTCCCGCATGCCGATTTCGGCGAAGCCGTGGTCGCGGCGGTCGTGACCACGACGACGGTCGACGAGCAGGCCGTGATTGCCTGCCTGCGCGGCCAGCTGGCCACGTTCAAGGTGCCCAAGCGCGTGCTGGTGCTCGACGAACTGCCGCGCAACACCATGGGCAAGGTACAGAAGAACCTGTTGCGCGAGCGCTACGCGACGTTGTTCGGCGCTTGACGACCGCGGGCCGCGAACCGGCACCAGGTTCGCATCGAAGGAAAAATCGGGGACAGACCACGGTTTCCGGCGGAAACCGTGGTCTGTCCCCGATTTCCCTATAATGCCGCCTCGCTTTCACGGCCAGCAGCGCACACGGGAGGAAACATGGCAGGCCTTTACTTCGAAGAATTCAGCGTCGGGCAGATTTTCCATCACCCGATCCGCCGCACCCTGACCGAGACCGACAACGTCCTGTTCACGGCGATGACGCACAACCCGGCGCGGCTGCACCTCGACGAGGAGTATTGCAGGAACGAGACCGAGTTCGGCCAGCGTATCGTCAACTCGGGCTTCACCCTGGCGCTGATGGTCGGCATCAGCGTGCACGAGACCACCCTCGGCACCACCGTCGCCAACCTCGGCTGGGACGAGGTGCGCTTTCCGCGCCCGTTGTTCCACGGCGACACCATCCGCGTCGAGTCGGAGGTGATGGAGCTGCGCGAGAGCAAGTCGCGGCCGCAGAACGGCATCGTCATCTTCGAGCACCGCGCCTACAACCAGAAGGACGAGCTGGTCGCCGTGTGCAAGCGCTCGGGACTGATGCTGAGGAAGCCGACCTGATGTTGCGCTCACTCCTCTTCGCCCCGGGCGACAGCGACAAGAAGATGACCAAGGCGTCGGGGATCGGCGCCGACTGCGTGATCCTCGACCTCGAGGATTCGGTCGCCGCGACGCGCAAGCCGACCGCGCGCGGCATGGTCGCTGACTTCCTGCGCGGCGAGCGCGCAGCCGGTGTCCGCTTCTACGTGCGCGTCAACCCGCTCGACTCGGGCCTCACCCTGCACGACATCGCCGCCGTGGTGCCGGCCGCACCCGATGGCATCGTCGTGCCCAAGGCCAACGGCCCGGAAGATCTCCGCACGGTCTCGCACTACATCGACGTGCTCGAGGCCGAACACGCCCTGCCGGCCGGGGCCATCGCCCTGCTGCCGGTGGCGACCGAGACCGCCGCCGCGGTGTTCACCCTCGGCGACTACCGTTTCGACACCCCGCGCCTGGCCGGCATGACCTGGGGCGCGGAGGATCTCGGCGCCGCGGTCGGTGCCAGCACCAACCTGCGCCCGGACAAGGAATGGACCAGCCCCTACCAGCTGGTGCGCTCGCTGTGCCTGTTCGGCGCCCACGCCGCCGGCGTGCAGGCCATCGACACCGTGATGGCCGATTTCCGCGACACCGATCGTCTTAAGGTGGTGTGCGACGAGGCACGGCGCGATGGCTTCACCGGCAAGATCGCCATCCACCCGGCCCAGGTCGAGGTCATCAACGCCGCGTTCTCGCCCTCGGCCGAGGAGCTCGCCCACGCACGCGCCGTGATCGAAGCCTTCGCCAGCAATCCCGATGCCGGTACCCTGCAGCTCGACGGCAAGATGATCGACCGCCCGCACCTGGTGCAGGCGGAACGCATCGTCGCCCTGGCTGCGCAACTCGACAAGCTCGGCGCCGCGCGCTGAGCCCCATCCGCGAGGAGACCGCCCATGAACGACTGGTCGAACAAGAAGCAATACGTCGAGGTCGAAGGCCGCCGCATGGCCTACGTCGAGATGGGGCAGGGACGTCCGATCGTGTTCCAGCACGGCAACCCGACCTCCTCTTACCTGTGGCGCAACATCCTGCCGCAGCTCGCCGACCTCGGCCGCTGCATCGCCATCGACCTCATCGGCATGGGCGACTCGGACAAGCTGCCGGACTCCGGTCCCGAGCGCTACACCTTCGCCGAGCAACGGCGCTACTGGCAGGGTGCGCTGGCTGCACTCGGTGTCGAACGCGATGTCGTCTTCGTCATCCACGACTGGGGCAGCGCGCTCGGCTTCGACTGGATCGCGACCCACCCGGGAGCCGCTGCGGCCGTCGCCCACATGGAAGGCATCGTCAAGCCGCTGAGCTGGGACGAGTGGCCCGACTCGGCGCGCGAGATGTTCCAGACTTTCCGCTCGCCGGCTGGCGAGACCGTGGTGCTGGAGAAGAACGTGTTCGTCGAACGCGTGCTGCCGGCGTCGATCCTGCGCACGCTGAGCGACGAGGAGATGGCGGCCTACCGGGCGCCCTTCCTGGAACCCGGCGAGGGCCGTCGCCCGACCCTGACCTGGCCGCGCCAGATCCCGCTCGGTGGCGAACCGGCCGACGTCGTCGACGTGGTCGAGAACTACGCCGACTACCTGGCGCAGTCGTCCATCCCCAAGCTGTTCATCAGTGCGGACCCCGGCATGATCATGAACGGCCCCCCGGCCGAGGTCGCGCGCGCCTGGCCCAACACGACCGAGGTGACGGTCAAGGGCCTGCATTTCATCCAGGAGGATTCGCCGGCCGAGATCGTCGCCGCCCTGCGCGACTGGATTGCTGCATTCAGCGGCGCATGATCGACCTCGCCAGCCTGGTCGCGCTGGGCGCCAGCGCGACGCGCAGCATCGAGGTCACCCACGAGCTCACCGTGCAACATGCCTATGCCGGCCTGCCGGCGGTCTACGCCACGCCACAGATGATCCTGCTGATGGAAATGGCCGCGGCCGATGCCATCGCCGCGCTGCTGCCGGCGGGCTGGGTCTCGGTCGGCACGCGGGTCGACGTCCGCCACCTTGCCGCCACCCCGGTCGGCGAGCGGGTCACCGCCACTGCCCGCGTGGTCGAGGTCGGCGCGCGCCACGTGCGCTTCGCTTGCGAGGCCCACGACGAGCATGAAACCATCGGCGACGGCTGGCACGAGCGTGCGCCGGTCGATCTCGCCCGCTTCGTGCAGGGCATCGAACGCAGACGCGCAGCGCGCTGAGCGGCGCGCCGGAGGAGGCACCTTATGAGCGCACAGCAGGACATGGCGGACAAGGTCACGGTGCGTACCCTGCGCCTGATGAAGGAGCGCGGCGAGAAGATCGCGAGCATGACGGCCTACGACGCCGCCTTCGCCCATGCCCTCGACCGCGTCGGCATCGACTTCATCCTGGTCGGCGATTCGCTCGGCATGGTGGTGCAGGGTCAGGCCACCACCATCCCGGTCACCGTCGACCACATCGTGTACCACACCCAGATGGTCGCGCGCGGCACGCGGCGCGCGATGATCATGGCCGACATGCCGTTCATGAGCTACTCGTCGCCGGCCGACTGCCTGCGCAACGCCGCGCGCCTGATGAAGGAGGGCGGGGCGGAGATCGTCAAACTCGAATGGGGTGAGCTCGAAATCGACATGGTCGCGCGCCTCACCGAGTGCGGCGTGCCGGTGTGCGCCCACCTCGGCCTCACCCCGCAGGCCATCCACAAGTTCGGCGGCTACCGCGTACAGGGCCGCGAAGCAAAGGCGGCGCAGAAGATGAAGGACGACGCCCGCGCGCTGGAAGAGGCCGGCGCCGACGTGCTGCTGCTGGAATGCGTGCCCATCGACCTCGCCGCCGACATCACCGCTGCCGCCGGGGTGCCGGTCATCGGTATCGGTGCCGGCCCCCACGTCGACGGCCAGATCCTCGTCCTCTACGACGTGCTCGACATCTTCCCCGGCAAGCGCACCCGCTTCTCGAAGAACTACATGGAGCAGGAAGGCTCGATCCACGGCGCGCTCGAGACCTACGTCAACGAGGTCCGCGGCGGCACCTTCCCAAGCGACGAATACGCCTTCCGCTGAGAACGCCGTGGACGCCGCCCTCGAACGCCTGGTTAACGCCCTCGAACTCGAACGTCTCGAGGACAACCTGTTCCGCGGCGCCATCAGCGACACCCACCTGCCACGGGTCTACGGCGGCAAGGTGCTGGGCGAGGCGATCAAGGCCGCGCAGTCGACCGTCGAGGCGCGCGCGGTGCATTCCATCCATGCCTACTTCCTGCGCGAGGCGCTGTCGGCCAGGCCCGTGATCTACGAGGTCGATCGCAGTCGCGACGGCGGCAGCTTCTCTGCCCGTCGTGTCACCGCGGTACAGAACGGCCGGCCGATCTTCACCCTCGAAGCGTCTTTCCACAAAAGCGAGGACGGCATCGAGTACCAGGGCGCCATGCCCGCGGTGCCGCCGCCCGGCGAACTTGCCCGCGTGACCTTCGACCAGCTCAACCTCGAGGGTGCCTCGCCCAAGGTCCAGCGCATCGCAAGCATCGCCGCGCCGTTCGAGTTCCGGCCCATCGATGCCTATTTCGGTGACACCGCGCCGGGCACGCCGCCGCTGCGCCGCGTGTGGCTGCGCACCGTCGACCGCCTGCCCGACGACACCGATCTGCACCGCGCCATCCTCGCCTACCTGTCGGACTACGGCCTGATCACGACCCTGCTCATGCCGCAGGGCGTGCGCCCCACCGACGAGAACATCTTCCTCGCCAGCCTCGACCATGCGATGTGGTTCCACCGGCCTTTCCGCATGGACGACTGGTTGCTCTACGTCTGCGAAGGCGTGAGTTCGGCCGGTGCGCGCGGGCTGGCGCGCGGCAGCTTCTACGATGCCGCCGGACGGCTGGTGGTGTCCGTGGCCCAGGAGGGCCTGGTCCGCGTCGGCGCGCGCTGAGCGCCGCCGCAGCCCGCAGCGCGCCCGGCCCGACCGTGCCTCAACCGCCAGCCCGGCGGTCCGTGGTGGTGACGAAATCGGCCGCGAAGCGGGCGCGCGGCTGTGGTCGCCCGAACAGGAAGCCCTGCGCGTACTGGCAGCCCATGGCGCGCAACATCGCCGCCTGGCCCGCCGTCTCCACCCCTTCGGCGACGACGTCGATGCCCAGCGCCCGGGCCATGGCGATGATCGATTCGACCAGGCTGGCGTCGCTGCGGTCGACCTCGATGTCGCGCACGAAGCTGCGATCGATCTTGAGCGTGGTGACGGGGAAGCGGCGCAGGTAGCCGAGGGCCGAGTAGCCGGTACCGAAATCGTCGATCGAGATGCCGATGCCGAGGTCGCGGAAATCGCCGAGGATGGCCGAGGCCCGTTCGTCGTCCTCGATCAGCAGCGACTCGGTCATCTCGAACTTGAGGTGCTCTCCCGGGAAACCCGTCGCGTTCAACACGCCGCGGACGAAATCGCCATCGAAACCACCCCACAGCTGGCGGCTGGAGACGTTCAGGGCAAGGTGGGGCAGGGCGCCGTTCGGCCCCACCCACTCGAGCATTTCGCGGCAGGCCCGTTCCAGGACCCAGGCGCCGAGCTCGACGATGAGGCGGGTCTCTTCGGCAACCGGGATGAACTCGGCCGGCGAGACCGTGCCGCGCTCGGGGTGGTGCCAGCGCAGCAGGGCCTCGGCGCCACCCAGGGCGCCGTCGTCGAGGCGGATGACCGGCTGGTAGTGGAGTTCGAACTCGTCGCTGCCGATGGAGCGGCGCAGATCCTTCTCCAGGGCCACGAATTGCTCGGCGCGTGCCGTCATCGACGCGGTGAAGAAGCGGAAGGTGTTACGACCCAGTGCCTTGGCCTGGTACATGGCCATGTCCGCATTGCGCAGCAGGACTTCCGGCTCGACGCTGTCGCTCGGACAGACCGTGATGCCGATGCTGGCGCCGCAGTACAGCACCTGCTCGTCGAGTACGTAGCCCTCGGCGAGGCGCCCGATGATGGTCTCGGCGATGCGCGCGGCGTCGTTGGTCTCGGCGATGTCGCGCAGGATGACGGCGAACTCGTCGCCGCCGAAGCGCGCCACGATGTCGGAATTGCGCACGCTGTGGCAGATGCGCCGTGCGGCTTCCTGCAACAAGAGGTCACCGGTCTGGTGGCCGAGGGTGTCGTTGACGTTCTTGAAGCGGTCGAGATCGACGAAGAGCAGCGCCGAGAGGGTGCGGTTGCGCTGCGCCAGCCGCACCGTGGCCTCGAGCTGGGACATGAAGTTCTCGCGGTTGGGCAGATCCGTGAGCATGTCGAAGTAGGCCCGGTAGCGGATGTGCTCCTCGGCCTGCTTGATGGCGGTGATGTCGGTGTAGATGCCGACGATGTAGCCGTCCGGGGTACGGTGCTCGGAGATGCGCAGGTAGCGGCCGGTCTCGCTCAGGATCTCGAGCGGTTCGCCTGGTTCGCGATGCTGGCGCAGGCGTGCGGCGATCCAGTCCTCGCGCGGCATTTCATGGCTGACGATGCCCTGGTCATAGGTATAGGCAACCATGTCGACGAAGCGCACGCCGACCGCCAGGCAGGGTTCGAGGTGCGGCGACAGCTCCAGCATGCGCCGGTTGTAGACCTGCAGGCAGTCGTCGCGATCCCACAGCGCAAACCCTTCGCTGATCGATTCGATCGAGTTGACCAGGTCCTGCTGGCTGCGGCGCAGGGCGGCGGCGGCGCTCTCACGCTCGGTGACGTCGCGCACCACCGAGATGATGACGTCGCTGGCCGGGCGCTGCACGCGACGCGCGGAGACTTCGACCGTGGCCAGGCTGCCGTCGGCACGGCGATGCCGGGCCTGGAACACGGCCGAACCGTGGTTCTTGATCCGGGCGGTGATGCGCTCGAGTTCGCCGTCGTCGCCGGTCGCATAGATGTCCGACACGCACATGCCGATCAGCGCCTCGCGGGGATAGCCGAGGTAACGGGCCGCCTGCACGTTGGCGTCGATCACGCGCCCGCTGGGCGTGTCGCGGATGAAGATGGCGTCGTTGACGTTCTCGAACAGCAGGCGGAAGTCGGTCTGCGATTCGTGCACCGCGCGGTCGGCCGCGGCGCGGTCGCGGCGAAAACGATCGTGGAAGGCGGCGAAGGCCACGACCAGGACCATGGCACCGGCACCGAACGCGCGCGGCAACCACACCGGGGCGGCGTGCGCTGCCGTCCAACCCTGGCGCGGGCGTGCCGCGATCTGCCAACCACCGACCGGCAGCGCGGCGAAGCCGGTAACCACGTCCTGCTCGAACAGGCTGGCATCGCCGAAGAACGCCGGGCCCTCGGCACCGGTGGCATCGCGCCCGCGCAGCGCGACTTCGAGCGGCGCCGCGTCGTCGAGCAGGCCGGCCGCGGCATAGAAGCGCCCGCTGTCGATGATGACCGCCACCAGTCCCCACAGGCGGGCGGCGCCGGCGGCATCGTGGGTCCACACCGCCGTGCGGGCGACGAAAGCGCTGCCGCCCTGGACCAGTTCCAGCGGTCCGGCGACGACAATGTCGTCGCTGCGGGCCGCGCGTTCCGCGGCGGCCTGCTGCAGGGCGTCGTCGTGATAGGCAAAACCGAGCGCCGCTTCGTTGCCCTCGCGCGGGTAGACGTAGCGAATCACCAGGTCCGGTGCGGCGGCGACGTGACGGATGGCCGAGTCGGCGTCGACCAGGCGCGCCGCGAAGGCGTCGAACTCGTCGGCGTCGAGACCCGGACGCGCCTCGACGTAGGTGGCGAGGCCGCGGATGGAGTAGATATCCCGGGCAACCAGCTTCTCGATGCGCAGGCGCAGGGCGTCGAGCTGGTCGGCGACATGCTCGCGCTCGTGCCGGCGGGCCTGCTCGACGATGATGACCTCGGCCATCCAGGACAGCGCGAGACAGGCCCCCAGGGCGAGCAGGGTGAGCACGCCGGGCAGGATTCTGGAGGCGGACATCGACGACGGACTCGAAAACGTGGGACGGGTCCAAGCTACCAGAAAATGCGGCGCTGCACGCAAGCGCAGCGTGCGTACCAGGGGTTTTCCCCTTCATGAGGGTCAAGCCGCAGCGCCTTGGACATGGACAGTCACTTGCTTGTTGCAAACAAGTATGATGGCCTGCATACTGCCGGGTCATGCAATCCAGCGCCGTCAGCGAAGTCGAACGCCGTACCCAGGCCGAGCGCACCGCGCTGTCTGACGCCCGCATGCTCGATGCCGCCGTCGCCCTGATCTGCGAGCGCGGCAGCAGCGGCACCACGCTCAAGGACGTCGGCGAACGCGCCGGCTATAGCCGCGGGCTGGCCAGCTACCGCTTCGGCAACAAGGGCGGCCTGTTCGCGTTCCTCATCCGCGCGATCGGGGAATCGTGGCTCACCGCCCTGCGCGGCGCCACCCGCGACAAGGTCGGCCTGGCCGCGATCGAAGCAGCAACCGACGCCCACTACCGCTTCGTCGTCGAGGGTTCGGACGCCATCCGCGCCTTCTACATCCTGTGGTTCGAATCGACCGGCCCCGACGCCGAGCTCAAGCGCGTCGTGGCCAACATCCACGAACGTCGCCGCCGCGACGTGGTGGCCTGGATCGAGAAGGGCATCGCGGCCGGCAGCATCGACCCCGCGGTAGACACCCTGGGGACGGCGGAGCAGTTCTGCGCCGCCATCATCGGCATCGTCTACCAGTGGCTGGTCACCCCCGACGCCGCCGAGCACCTGCACTTCCTGCACGAATCGTTGAAGCGACAAACTGCCCGGGCCCTGCAACCGCCCCGGCTCACGGAGAACTGACATGAGCACCCGCGCCCAGGATTTCCACGCCACCCCGCAGGCCGCGGCCGATGCCACGCCGCTGCGTTTCGTCACCGCCGCTTCGCTGTTCGACGGCCACGATGCCGCCATCAACGTCATGCGCCGCCTGATCCAGGGCGAGGGCGTGGAGGTCGTACACCTCGGCCACAACCGCTCGGTCGCCGACGTCGTCCGCGCCGCCATCCAGGAGGATGCCGACGGCATCGCCATCAGCTCCTACCAGGGCGGCCACAACGAGTATTTCCGCTACATGGTCGACATGCTGCGTGAAGCCGGCGCCGGCCACGTGCGCGTGTTCGGCGGCGGTGGCGGCACCATCACGCCCGAGGAGATCGCCGACCTGCAGGCCTACGGCGTCGAACGCATCTACCACCCGCACGACGGCATGAAGCTCGGCCTCAAGGGCATGATCGAGGATCTCGTGCAGCGCACCGAGCGCGCGCGCCGCGCCAGCGACGTGCCCGAACGGGCCAGCCACGAGGACTTCCTCTCCATCGCCCAGATGCTCTCGGCGCTCGAGGACGGCATCATCCCCGAGGGGCGTCTGGAGACCCTGCGCAAGGAATGGCGCATGGCCGCGCGCAACGTGCCGGTGGTCGGCATCACCGGCACCGGCGGCGCCGGCAAGAGCTCGGTCACCGACGAGATCCTGTCGCGTTTCTGCCAGTACTTCCCCGAGCGCAAGATCGCGGTACTGGCCGTCGACCCGACCCGCCGGCGCACCGGGGGCGCACTGCTCGGCGACCGTATCCGCATGAACTCGCTGCGCCACGAGAATCTCTACATGCGCTCGATGGCGACGCGCCGGCAGCACCTCTCGACCAGCGCCATGCTGGCCGACGCCATCGCCTGTCTCAAGGGCTCGGGCTTCGACCTCGTCATCGTCGAGACCGCCGGCATCGGCCAGAGCGACTCGGAGATCGTCGACCTCGTCGACCTGCCGCTCTACGTCATGACCAGCGAGTACGGCGCGGCCAGCCAGCTCGAGAAGATCGACATGCTCGACTTCGCCGACATCGTCATCTTGAACAAGTTCGACAAGCGCGGTGCCGAGGACGCGCTGCGCGACGTGCGCAAGCAGTGGAAGCGCAACCACCAGAACTTCGACATCAAGGACGAGGACATCCCGGTCTTCCCGACCATCGCCAGCCAGTTCAACGATCCCGGCCTGACCTGGATGTTCGTCAATCTGTGCCGGCGCATCGCCGCCAAGCTCGAGCTCGCCGCCGCGACCTGGGCGCCGGAACTCGACACCGACCTGCGCGAACCGCGTGCCACCGTGCTGATCCCGCCGGCACGCGTGCGCTACCTGGCCGAGATCGCCGAGCAGGGCCGTTCGATCAACGACCGCATCGAAACGCTCGCCGAGGCCGCCAACCGTGCCCAGCACACCTGGGAGACCCTGAAGAGCCTCGACGACACGGCCCTGCCGGGCCGCCTCGAAGCCTATGCGCAGAACGCGCTGACCGAGGGTGGTGACCGCACCCTGCAGCTGCTGCGCCAGCGTTACAACGCGGCGCTGGACGATCTCGGCGCCGAGCCCCGCCAGCTGCTGATGGAGTGGCCGGAACGGCTCAAGGGCATCACCGACGAGGAGTACTGCTATCAGGTGCGCGGGCGCGAGATCCGCGGCTCGAACTACCGCGAGACGCTGTCCCACCAGCGCGTGCCCAAGATCGCGCCGCCGAAGTTCGACGGCTGGGGCGACCTGCTGCGCTTCCTCATGCGCGAGAACCTGCCCGGCGCCTATCCCTACACCGGCGGCACCTTCCCCTACCGCCGCGAGGGCGAGGACCCGACCCGCATGTTCGCCGGCGAGGGCACCCCGGAACGCACCAACCGCCGCTTCCACTACCTCTCGCAGGGCCAGCCCGCGGCGCGCCTGTCGACCGCCTTCGACTCGGTCACGCTGTACGGCGAAGACCCGCACGAGCGGCCCGACATCTACGGCAAGGTCGGCAACTCGGGCGTGTCCATCGCCTCGGTCGACGACGCCAAGAAGCTCTACTCGGGCTTTGATCTCTGCTCACCCAAGACCTCGGTGTCGATGACCATCAACGGCCCGGCGCCGATCATCCTGGCCTTCTTCATGAACGCCGCCATCGACCAGCAGGTCGAGAAACACCTCAAGGAAACGGGGCAGTGGGCGGAGGCCGAGAAGAAGATTGCGAAGTACTTCGAAGGCCGCGAGCGCCCGGTCTACCGCGGCGAGCTGCCGGCCGGTAACGACGGCCTCGGCCTCGGCCTGCTCGGCATCTCCGGCGAGGCCGTGGTCGACGCCGAGACCTACGCGCGCATCAAGGCCGAGACGCTCAAGACCGTGCGCGGCACCGTGCAGGCCGACATCCTCAAGGAAGACCAGGCGCAGAACACCTGCATCTTCTCCACCGAGTTCGCCATGAAGATGATGGGTGACGTGCAGGCCTACTTCGTCGACCACGGCGTGCGCAACTTCTACTCGGTGTCGATCTCGGGCTACCACATCGCCGAAGCCGGCGCGAACCCCATCAGCCAGCTCGCCTTCACGCTGGCCAACGGGTTCACCATCGTCGAGTACTACCTCGCCCGCGGCATGGACATCGACGACTTCGCGCCCAACCTGTCGTTCTTCTTCTCCAACGGCATGGACCCGGAGTACAGCGTGATCGGTCGCGTCGCGCGGCGCATCTGGGCACGCGCCATGCGCGAGCGCTACGGCGCCAGCCCGCGCAGCCAGATGCTCAAGTACCACACCCAGACTTCGGGCCGCTCGCTGCACGCCCAGGAGATCAGCTTCAACGACATCCGCACCACCTTGCAGGCCCTCTACGCGCTGTTCGACAACACCAACAGCCTGCACACCAATGCCTACGACGAGGCCATCACCACGCCGACCGAGGCCTCGGTGCGGCGCGCGGTCGCCATCCAGCTCATCATCAACCGCGAGTTCGGCCTCAACTTCTGCGAGAACCCCTGGCAGGGCTCGTTCATCATCAACGCGATGACCGACCTGGTGGAGGAGGCCGTCTACCAGGAGTTCGAGAACATCTCTTCGCGTGGCGGCGTGCTGGGCGCGATGGACACCATGTACCAGCGCTCGAAGATCCAGGAGGAAAGCCTCTACTACGAGCACAAGAAGCACGACGGCTCGCTGCCGCTGATCGGCGTCAACACCTTCCTGCCCAAGGAAGGCGAGGAGGACGAGGTCACCGAACTCGAGCTGATGCGTTCCTCGGATGCCGAGAAGAACGACCAGATCCACTCGGTGCGCAACTTCCACGCCATCCATGCCGGCGAGGCGGGCGAGCGCCTGCACGCCCTGCAGGACGTCGCGCGCCAGCGCGGCAACTGCTTCGCGGAGTTGATGGAGACGGTCAAGCACGCCTCGCTCGGCCAGGTCTCCGGCGCGCTCTACGACGTCGGTGGCGAGTATCGCCGCAACATGTGAGCGCGCTACGCGCGGCAACGCCGTGGTGACGGATGCCATCGGCCAGGCCCATGCGCGCGCCGGCGACGACGCGCGCATCGTCGCCCTGGTACCGAGCATCACCGAGCTGTTGTTCGAGCTCGGGCTCGGCGAGCAGGTCGTCGGCCGCACCGGTTTCTGCATCCATCCGCGCGGGGCGGTGCGCGCCGTGCCCAAGCTCGGCGGCACCAAGGACGTCGACCTCGCGGCGCTGCGCGCGCTCGCGCCCAGCCACGTCATCGTCAACGTCGACGAGAACGAACGCGCGACCTACGAGGCGCTCTGCGAATTCGTGCCGCACGTCGTGGTCACCCATCCCAACGCGCCGGACGACAACCTCGAGCTGTATCGCCTGCTCGGCACGATCTTCGGCCGCGAGCGCGAGGCCGCGCGGCTCGGCGAGCGCTTCTGCGCGGCACGTGCGCGGCTCGCCGCGGTCGCCGCTGAACTGCCACCGCGGCGCGTGCTGTACCTGATCTGGCGCCAGCCCTGGATGAGCATTTCCGCCGACACCTACATCGCACGCATGCTCGGCCTGGTGCAGTGGCAGGTGGTCAGGCCGCACGACGGCGCCCGCTATCCGCAGGTCGCCGCAGCCGAACTGGCCAGCCTCGAACCCGACCTCGTCCTGCTCAGCAGCGAGCCGTACCCGTTCCGTGACAAGCACGTCGCCGAGCTGGAGGCGACCTGCGCCGCGCCGGGCCGGGTCCACCTGGTCGACGGCGAGATGCTGTCCTGGTACGGCAGCCGCGCCGTGGCGGGCCTCGACTACCTGGCCGGCACGGCCCCGCGCCTGCTGGAGACCGCGGCATGAGCGCGGTGGAATCGCCCTGCATCGGGGTGTGCAGCATCAACCCGGCGCTCCGCCGTTGCATCGGCTGCCAGCGCACCCTGGAGGAAATCGCCGGTTGGTTGCGTTACACGGCAGACCAGCGGCATGCGATCATGGGCGAGCTCGAACGCCGCCGCGTCGCCTTCGAGGCGACGCTCGACACCGAACAGACAGACCGACAAGAACCGACCAAGCGGGGAGGAACCGCATGAACTTCGAAACCATCACCTTCGAACGCGACGGCGGCGTGGCCATCGTCTCGCTCAATCGCCCGGATGCCGCCAACAGCCTCAACGGCACCATGGCCGAGGAACTGGTCAAGGTCGCGACGCACTGCGACTCCAACCCCGACGTGCGCTGCGTGGTGTTCACCGCCAAGGGCAAGATGTTCTCCGCCGGCGGTGACCTGCACACCTTCGCCGCGCAAGGGGAGGGCATGGCCGAGTACATGCGCTATGCCACCACCGGCCTGCACGCCGCGATCTCGCGTTTCTCGCGCATGAACGCGCCCTTCCTCGTCGCCGTCAACGGCATCGCGGCCGGCGCCGGCTTCTCCATGGCCATCTGCGGCGACATGGTCTTCGCCGCCGAGTCGGCCAAGTTCACCATGGCCTACACCCGCGCCGGCGTTTCGCCCGACGGTTCCAGCACCTACTTCCTGCCGCGCCTGGTCGGCCACGTGAAGGCCATGCAGCTCATCTACATGAACGACCTGCTGACGGCAGAACAGGCCAAGGAGTGGGGGCTGGTCAACGAAGTCGTTCCCGACGACCAGCTCATGAGCCGCGTGATGGAAGTGGCCCACCAGCTCGCCAACGGCCCGACCCTGGCCTACGGCGAATGCAAGCGCCTGGTCGCCGACAGCCTGTCCAACACCCTCGAAACCCAGATGGAGATGGAAACCCGCGCCATCGCCGGCCTGGCACGCTTCTCGGAGGACTCGGTCAACGCCATCCACGCCTTCACCAAGAAGCAGAAGCCCGAGTTCAAGGGCAAGTGAGCAGCATGAAAGCACTCGTCCTGCGCGAAACCGGCGGCCCCGACAAGCTCGCCATCGAAGACCTGCCGACCCCGCAACCGAGGGCCGGCGAGGTACGCGTCAAGTTGAAATGCGCCGCGCTCAACCGTCGCGACGTCTGGATCACCGTCGGCGCCTACCCGCGCATCCAGTTCCCCTCGGTGGCCGGCTCGGACGGCGCCGGCGTCATCGACGCCGTCGGCGCAGGGGTGGCCGCCTCCCGTGTCGGTGAGGAAGTGGTCATCTACCCGGCGCTCGAATGGGGCAACGACCCGCGCTGCGGCGGCCCGAACTTCCGTGTTCTCGGCATGCCCGATCAAGGCACCCACGCCGAGTACATCTGCGTTCCCGAGTCCTCGGTCCATGCCAAGCCGGCCCATCTCTCCTTTGCCGAGGCCGCGGCTTTCCCGCTCGCCGGCCTCACCGCCTGGCGCGCCAGCGTGACCCACGGCGAGGTCCAGGCCGGACAGAAAGTGCTGGTGACCGGGATCGGCGGCGGTTGCGCGACCTTCGCCCTGATGTGGGCGAAGCACCACGGCGCCGAGGTCTACGTCACCTCGTCCAGCCAGGCCAAGCTCGATGCCGCCCGCGCGCTCGGCGCCAGCGGCGGCTACAACTACCGCGAGGACGGCTGGGCGAAGCAATTGGCCAAGGCCACCGGCGGCATCGACCTGGTCGTCGACTCGGCCGGCGGCGACGGCATGAACGACGTCCTCGACACCTTGGGCAACGGCGGCCGCTACGTCTTCTTCGGAGCGACGCAGGGCAACCCGTCCAAGGGCCTCAACATGGCCAAGCTGTTCTTCCGCCAGGTGCGCATCCAGGGCACGACCATGGGCCGGCCGGAGGAATTCCGCGCCATGGTCGATTTCATCAACGCCGAGCAGCTCAGACCGGTCGTCGACCACGTCTACCCGTTCGCCGAGGCCGTCACCGCGCACCGGCGCATGCTGGAATCGGAGCAGATGGGCAAGCTGGTGTTGACGTTCAAGTGACGTCTGCATGAGCGATTGACGAACCGGTGCGCGCCATCGCGCGCACCGCGGGCACGGGGAGGTGCGCCATGATCAAGACCATCGGCCTGGTGGTGAAGAAACCGGGCATGGACGATGCCGCTTTTCATCGTCACTGGCGCGAGGTGCACGGTCCCCTCGCGCTGAACATCAAGACCATGCGCCGCTACGTGCAGAGCCATCGCACCGCGGACGTCTTTCCCGGTTTCGAGGGCTGTCCCTACCACGGCGTCGCCGAGGCCTGGTGGGACGACCTCGACACCGCGCTCGGCCTCGCCCGCGATCCCGACTACCTCGCCGGCTGCCGCGCCGACGAGCCCAATTTCATCGACATGGACGCGCTGGCCTTCCTCGTCGCGCGCGAGCACGTGTTCATCGAGGGGCCACCGATCGCCAGGGCTACCCCGCTGCTCAAGGCGGTGTTCCTGCTGCGCCGCCGTCCCGACCTCAGCGTGGCCGAGTTCCAGGACTACTGGATCAACGGCCATGCGCCGCAGATCCCGCGCGACGCCGGCATCCTGCGCTACGTGCAGTGTCACCAGGCGCCGGAGACCTATGCCGACGGCACGCCGGCCTACGATGGCATTGCCGAACTGTCCTTCGCCGACTACGCCGCCTTCCTCGCCTACTGGACCAGCGAGCGCATCCAGGCCATCTTCGCCGCCGACGCCCCGCGCTTCCTCGATGCGGGGAACTGCACCGCCTTCCTGGCCGAGGAAACACGCGTGCTGTGGCCGGATTGACCCTGCGAGCCCACCGCGGCCGCTGACGATGTTCCCGCCCCCGAACGCAGACGAAACACTCTACTGCGACGCGTTGGCGAAGCTGCTCGCCGACGCGGCGCCCGTACAGCGGGTGCAGGCGCTGGACAAGGCCAAGGCTTTCGACGGCGAGCTGCACGCGGCGCTGGCCGGCATCGGCGCCTGGGGCATCGGTGTCGACGAAGCCGCGGGTGGTTCCGGCGGCGGGCCGGTGCTGCAGGTCATGACCCTGGAACGGCTCGGCCGCCACGCCACCTCGATGGCGGTATTCGGCGTCATCCAGTACATGGCGACGCGGTTGCTCGGCCAGTATGGCAGTGACGCCCAACGACAACGCTACCTCGCCGCGCTCTGCGCCGGCGAGCTGCGCGCCTCGTTCTGCATGACCGAGGCCGGCGGCGGCACCGACATCCTCACCACGATGAAGACCCGCGCGGTGAAAACCGGCACCGGCTGGCGCCTCGACGGCAGCAAGTACTGGATCAGCGGTGCCTCGACCGCCGACGTCCTCATCGTCGTCGCGCGCACCGGCGAGCACCGCTCGCGCGGCATCACCTCGTTCCTGGTCCCCGCCGACAGCCGCGGGGTGACGGCGCGCGCACTCGACACCTTCGCCGTCAACGGCTACGACACCTGCGAACTGCTCCTGGACGGGGTCGAACTGCCGGCCGACGCGGTGCTCGGCACCGTCGACCAGGGCTTCATGCAGGTGCTCGGCACGCTCAACTCCGAACGTCTCAATGCCGCCGCCGTGGCCGCCGGTATCGGCCGCGGCGCCCACCGCCTTGCGCTCGACTACGCCAAGGAGCGCGAGGCCTTCGGCCGCCCCATCGGCCA
Source organism: Gammaproteobacteria bacterium (assembly GCA_024235015.1). GTDB lineage: Bacteria > Pseudomonadota > Gammaproteobacteria > JACKNG01. Next base: position 69,683 of record JACKNG010000001.1, on the reverse strand, counting down.
GTTCCAGGCGCTGCAGCACAAGCTGGTCCATGCCGGGGTCGATCTCGAGGCGGCCTGGACCCTGACCTTGAACGCGGCGCGCCTGGAAGAGGCGGGCGCTGACGTCAGCGTGGAGAGCGCGATGGCCAAGCTGGCGGCTTCCGGCGCCGGCCAGCGCGCGGCCCAGCTCGGCATGGACGTCCTCGGCGGCGCCGGCTTCGACCTCGACCTGCCGATGCAGCGCTACTACCGCGACATCCGCCTGTATTCCTTCGCGCCCCTCACCGACAACATGATTGCCAACTTCCTTGGCGAGCGCTGGCTGGGGCTGCCACGGTCCTACTGAAGCGACCCGCGCCGCCGACGCGATGCCCGCTTCATGCAATTCGGGGCGGCCTGTGTCGGTCTGCGCCGCCACCGCGGTGCTGCGGCGCAAGGTGACTGCCCGAGGGCATTTCGCCCGGCCATGCGTTACAGTCGGCGCTCGTTCGAATTCCGTGCGAGGTGGGGAGATGGCACAGACTACGGCAGCAATGGAGGCAGGTTTCCGCCTGCCGAGCGTCGACGAACTCGGCTTCGACCCGGGCGAACTCAGGCAACGCTACAAGATGGAGCGCGATCGGCGCCTGCGTCGTGAGGGCAACGACCAGTACCGTGAGGTGAGCGGCGAACTGGCGCGCTTCGTCGACGATCCCTACATCGAACAGGCCATCGCGCGTGACGCCGTCACCGCGACCTGCGAGGTGGTGGTGGTCGGCGCCGGCTTCGGCGGACTGCTCGCCGCGGCCCGCCTGCAACAGGCCGGCATCACCGACATCCGCATCATCGAGAAGGCCGGTGACGTCGGCGGCACCTGGTACTGGAACCGCTACCCGGGCGCGCAATGCGACATCGAGTCCTACGTCTACCTGCCGCTGCTCGAGGAAACCGGCTACATGCCGAAGGAGAAATACTCCTTCCAGCCCGAGATCTTCGAGCACGCCCGGCGCATCGCGCGGCATTTCGATCTCTACCCGAAGACGCTCTTCCAGACCCACATCACCACCACGCGCTGGATCGAGGACGAAGGGCGCTGGCGGGTCGAGACCGATCGCGGCGACGTCCTCAGCGCACGCTTCGTGATCATGTCGAGCGGGCCGCTGAACCGGCCCAAGCTGCCCGGTATCCCCGGTATCGAGACGTTCAAGGGTCACACCTTCCATACCAGCCGCTGGGACTACGACTACACCGGCGGTAACACCAGCGGCGGCTTGGGCAAGCTGGCCGACAAGCGCGTCGGCATCATCGGCACCGGCGCCACGGCCATCCAGTGCGTCTCTCACCTCGGCGCCGCGGCGCAGGAACTCTACGTCTTCCAGCGCACGCCCTCGGCCATCGACGAGCGCGGCAACAAGCCGACCGATCCCGAGTGGGTGAAATCGCTGAAGCCGGGCTGGCAGGCCGAACGTAATCTCAACTTCGTCTCCATCCTCGCCGGCATCCCCCAGGACGAGGACCTGGTCGACGACCGCTGGACGGACCTGTTCAAGGCGCTGTCCAAGCTCCTCGCCGCCGGCGGCAACGACGAGATGTCGATGGCCGACGTCGCCGCACTGTCGGAGATCGAGGACTACAAGAAGATGAACCAGATCCGCGCGCGGGTCGCGAACACCGTCAGCGATGCCGCCACCGCCGAGGATCTCAAGCCCTGGTACCGCCAGTGGTGCAAGCGCCCGGTGTTCAACGACGAGTTCCTGCCCACCTTCAACCGCCCCAACGTGCACCTGGTCGATACCGAGGGGCAGGGCGTGGACCGGGTGACCGAGCGCGGCGTCGTGGTCAGAGGCGTCGAGTACGAGCTCGATTGCCTGATCTTCGCCACCGGTTTCGAGGTCGGCACCGCCTACACGCGGCGCTCGGAGTTCGAGGTCTACGGCCGCGACGGCCTGGCGCTGTCCGACTACTGGGCCGAGGGCATGAAGACCTTCCACGGCTTCCTGAGCCACGGCTTCCCCAACTGCTTCCACATGGGCCTGACCCAGACCGGGCTTGCGCCCAACTTCACCTACATGCTGGACGGCCAGGCGAGCCACATCGCCTGGCTGATCGGCCAGGTCGAGGCGCACGAAGCGCGCACCATCGACTGCACGGCGGCGGCCGAGGCCGCCTGGGTGGAGCTGGTCCGCCAGCCCAACTTCATGTCGGAGTACCTGAGCACCTGTACCCCCGGCTACTACAACGGCGAGGGTCAGCTGGGCGGCGGCTACGGCTTCTTCGAGAACATCTACGGCGAGGGCGCCGTGCAGTTCTACCAGATGCTCGAGCGCTGGCGCGACGACGGCGCGCTGGACGGCGTCGAGATCGCCTAGCGGGCTGGAGAAAGACGACCGCGGCGGCCGTGGGCGGCGTTGCGTGCACGCCCGCGGTCCTCGTTGATCCACGCGTGAACGCCGCGCCCCGTCTCGCGCGCGCCATTGCCGCGCTGCGGTTTTCACCCGCCTGCCAGCGGTCACCGTGCGCGGTGCGGCGGCGGGCAGCGCCGCGCGCCGGTCAGCGCGTTGCGCGCGCCTCCGCCTCGTCCACGGCGACCAGCAGGGTGCCCTGGTTAGCGCCGCGGAAGAGCGTCATGAAAGCGGCCGGCAGCTGGTCGAAGCCGACGTGGAGGTCTTCGCGGTAAACGATCTTGCCGGCCTCGTGCCAGGCCTTGAGATCGGCTACCGCGCGCGGGAACTCGGCGGCGTAGTTGCCGCACAGGAAGCCCTCCATGCGGATCGAGCCGTAGATCAGGCGCATCATGTTGCGCGGCCCCTCGGGCTGCTCGCCGGCATCGTAGCTCGAGATCTGCCCGCACAGGACGATGCGCCCCTTCGGCGCCATGTTGTTCACCGCCGCCTGCAGGATGTCGCCGCCGACGTTGTCGAAGAACACGTCGATGCCGTTCGGGCAGAGTTCGGCCAGGCGTGCCTCGACGTTCTCGTGCTTGTAATCGATGGCGGCATCGATGCCGCACGCATCGGTCAGCCAGGCGCACTTGTCGGCGCCGCCGGCGATGCCGACCACGCGCAGCCCCTTGATCCTGCCGATCTGGCACACCGTCGAGCCGGTCGAGCCGGCGGCGCCGGACACCACCAGGGTTTCGCCGGCCTGGGGCTGGCCGACCTCGAGCAGGCCGAAGTAGGCGGTCAGGGGATTGAGGCCGAAGCGGCCGAGGGCGTCGACGAAACTGATGCCGTCGGGCAGCTTGGTCGGTTTGCGCAGGTTGGTCGCCGCGACCGTGGCGTAGTCCTGCCAGGTCGAGATCGAGGACACTCGGTCGCCAACGGCGAATTCGGGGTTGTTCGAGGCCACCACGCGGCCCACTGCCGGCGCCATCACCGGCGAACCGAGCGGGACGGAGGGATAGAAGCTGTTCCCCGGCGGGTCCATCCAGTTACGCATGGTCGGCGCGCACAGGAAGACCACGTTGCGGATGCGTACCTCGCCCGCGGCCAGCGGCGCGTCGGGCGCGGGCTCCTCGCGGTATTCGAAATCGTCCAGGCTGAGCTGCCCCTGCGGGCGCGCGCGCAGCAGCCATTGGCGGTTGAGATCGGACATGGACGGCGTCTCCCCTGTTGGTCGGACCCGGCGGCCCGTGGATAATCGAGCGCACGATTCTAACGCCTGGCGGCACCGCCCGGTTCACGGCGGACCGTCCCGCGGGGCGTCGGGATCGCGTCCGCAACGCATTTCGAGGGGAGAACACATGTCCGCAACCCAGACCCCGACGCATCATCGCGTCATCATCATCGGCGCCGGTGGCGGCGGCCTGTGCATGGGCATCCAGCTCAAGAAGGCCGGCATCGACGATTTCATCATGCTCGACCGTGCCGGCGGCGTCGGCGGCACCTGGTACTGGAACACTTATCCAGGCGCCGAGTGCGACGTGCAATCGCACCTCTATTCCTTCTCCTTCGAGCCCAAGCTCGACTGGTCACGGCCGTTCGCCGGCCAGGCCGAGATCCTCGAGTACATGAACCACTGCGCCGACAAGTACGGCCTGCGCCCGCACCTGCGCCTGAACACCCCGGTCGGCGCCGCGCGCTGGGACGAGGCACACGCGCGGTGGGACGTCGAGACGGGTGACGGCAACCGTCTCACCGCCGACGTCGTGGTCAGCGCGCTCGGCATGTTCAACAACCTGGTGTGGCCCGAGATCCCGGGCATCGACGACTTTGCCGGCGAGTACTTCCATTCCGCGCGCTGGAACCACGACTACGATCTCACCGGTAAGCGCGTCGGCGTGGTCGGCATCGCCGCGAGTGCGGTGCAGTTCGTGCCGGAAATCGTCAAGAAGGTCGAGCACGTGACGCTCTACCAGCGTACCGCCAACTGGGTGGTGCCGAAGCCCAACACGCCCTACGAGCAGACCGAGCTGGCCCATTTCCGTGCCCACCCGGAGGCGGTCAAGGCCAGCCGCGACGAGATCTACCAGACCTGGAACACGCTGTGCACCTTCGACGACAAGGCCGTGCTGGCCGAGATCGAGCGCCAGGGGCTGGAGCGCATCGCCACCGTGCGCGATGCCGAGACCCGCGCCAAGCTCACCCCGCAGCACCCGTTCGGCTGCCGCCGGCCGTTGTTCTCCGACAACTACTACTGGATCTTCAACGAGCCCAACGTCGAGCTCGTCACGACGCCGATCGACCATGTCGGCGCCAGGGGCGTGGTCACCGCCGACGGCGCGTGCAACGAGGTCGACTGCCTGATCTACTCGACCGGCTTCGAGACCACCACCTATCTCAACGCCATCGAGGTCACCGGGCGCGACGGCGTCAGCCTGCGCGAGGCCTGGGCCGAGGAGGGCGCACAGGCCTATCTCGGCATCACCACGGCGGGTTTTCCCAACCTGTTCATGCTCTACGGACCGAACACCAACCAGGGCTGCATCCTGTTCATGATCGAACGCCAGGTCGACTACGTGGTGCGCCAGTTGCAACGCATGGAGGCCGAGAAGCTCGCCTGGATCGACGTCAAGCCCGAGGTCATGCACGCCTTCAACGACGAGTTGCAGAAAGCGCTGGCCGCGGTCGACGTGTGGCAGGCGGCCTGCGGCGGCGAGTTCTACTACCGCTCGAAGAGCGGGCGTATGGTCACGCAGTGGCCGCATTCCATGGATGCGTTCGTCGCGGCCACCACCCGGCCCGACGCCGACGCCTACCTCAGCCAGTCCGCCGCCTGAGCCATGCGCCGTCCGGGGCGGCACGGACACTGCCCCGGACGGGTGGCGCGATGACCGCGGCGCGGTCGTGAAAACCACGCCGACGCCGTGGCGTATCCCGCTCCTGGCAGCCGAGACGCTGCTGGTCTTCCTCGCCTTCGCCGCGATCCATTTCGCCGTCATGCACGACCTGCCGTCGTGGCCCTATCTCGACGGCGCCTACCACTGGCTGGTCATGGAGGCGATCTGGCACGACGGCTGGTGGCGCGACATCGACTGGCTGCCCTACACCGTGCTCGGCGACGCCGGCCCCGATCACCACTGGCTCTACCACCTGCTGCTCGCGCCGTTCGCGGCCATCGACGACCGCGTGCTCGCCGCCCACGCCGCCAACGCGGCGAGCTTCGCCCTGGTACCGGCCTCGCTCAACCTGGCCTTACGCCTGTGCGGCGTGCGCTGGGCGCCACTGTGGGTGATGCTCGCCATGGCCACGACCTACCAGCCACTGTTCCGCTGGTCGCTGTTGCGGGCGCAGACCCTGGCCTCGGCCTACCTGGTGCTGTTCATCGTGGTGGTGTGCCGGCGCCACAAGGCCTGGCTGGTAGCGCTGCCCTTCCTGTTCATGCAGTCCTATCACGCCGCCGCCCTGCTGGCCTGGCCAGCCCTGTGCATGGCGGGCGTGGCGTGGTGGCGCGAGCGCGTGCTGGCCTGGCAGTTGCTCGCACTGCCGGCCCTGGGCGGCGCCCTGGCCCTGCTGCTGAGCCCGTGGTATCCGCAGAACATCGGTTACTTCGTCTTCCACGTCTTCTCCAAGGTCGGCAACACGCTCAACCTCGACGTCGGCATGGAATGGAGCCCGATGCTGCCCGTCGAGCTGCTCGAGCGCCTGTGGCCCCAGCTCGGCGTACTCGGCCTCGTCGTGCTGCTGGCCGCCGTGCAGCGGCGGCTGCGCGCCGGGGATGCCGGCCTGGTCGCGCTGGGCACGACCGCCTTCGTCGTCGTCCTCACCCTGCAGCACGGACGCTTCATCGAGTACCTGCCGCAGCTCGTCGTGCTGTCAGCGGCGCTGCTCGCACGCGACGCCGGCATCACTGTGCACGGCAGTGCGGCACGCGCGGCGATCGGCCTCGTGTGCCTGGCCGCGGCGGCCCAGTTCGGCGCCGTCCTGGCCGAGATCCACGCCGACAAGCAGGGCCACGACCTCGGTTCGCGCATCGCCTCGGTCGAGCGCTTCCGCGCCACCAGCGCCTTCGTCGCAGGGCACTCTGCCCCCGGGGACGTGATCCTGGACACCGACTGGGGCGATTTCCCCATGCTCGTCATCAACCTGCCGGAGCGGCGCTTCGTCACCGGCCTCGATCCGAATTACCTCGCGCAGCGCAGCCCGGACAAGTTCATCGCCCTGTACAAGCTGAACGGCGCGCTGCCGCTGGACGACGGTGAGGTCATCGACGTCCGCGCGACCTTCGGCGCCGACTGGGTGGTGACGCGCAACCGGACCGCCATCGAGCACCTGCAGGCGACCGGCCAGCTGCATGGCGCGATCTCCGACCTGTGGGGGATCTGGATCTACGTCGGCGACGATGCCGCCATCATCGCCGACATGGCAGCCTGGATGGCGGCGCAGTGAGGCGGACCGTCGCCTTCAGCGCAGGGCGGCCAGCTCGCGGACCAGGGTGTTCAGGGCCTTGGCGTTGAACGCCGGCAGGAAGTGGTCGACGAAGGGCAGGGCGGCCTTCATACCCGAGGCGCGGACTTTGAACGTGGTCGCGCCGAACATGGGATTGATCCAGACCAGGGTGCGGATGCGTCGGCGGGCGGCTTCGAGCTCGGCACGGATGCGCGCCTCGGGGCCGTTGTCGTAGCCGTCGGAGATCACGATCAGCACCGTCGAGCGCGCCGAGCCTTCGCGCAGGATGCCGCGGTTGAGCTCGGCCAGCGCGGCACCGATGTCGGTACCGCCCGACCAGTGGCGGACCCGGTCAGAGACCTCGGCGAGGGTCTCGGCCACGCTGCGCCGGCGCAACAAGGCCGAGATCTCGGTCGTGCGCGTGCTGAACACCACGGTGCGCGAGTTCTTCAGCGCCTGCTGCAGGCCGAGCATGAGCTGCAGCAGGAAGGGGTTGAAGACGTCCATCGAGCCGGACACGTCGCACAGCATGACGATGCGGGTCTTGCGGGTCTTGCGCCGCACCCGGGCGAGGTCGAGCAGGTCCAGGCCGTGGCGCACGTTGCGCCTGACCGAGCGCCTGAGATCGATGCGCCGGCCACGGCGACCGACCTCGGTGCGGCGCGAGGGCCGCGTCGCCAGGCGCCGCGCCAGCTCGCGGATGAGCTGCTCGAGCGGCGGCGCGTCGGCGTCCCAGCGCAGGGCCAGGTTGGCGCGCCGCTGCACCTCCTCGGCGCCGAAGATCTCGGCCTCGCTCAGCATGTCGCGATGGCCCTCGTTGGCGCGCCCGGCCGGCAGGTCGCCGCGGATCATCTCGGAACGGGCCAGGATGTAATCACCCTCGTAATCGCCGTCGAGCGCGCCGAAGTACTGCTGGAAGACGCGGTCGAACAGGATCTCGTCCTCGCGGCTGGAGACCAGGTTGGTGCGCAGGGCGAGGCGATAGTCGTCCGGCCGCTGCCACTCGATGCGCTCGAGCGCGCGGAACACGTCGATGGCGCGCGCATGGGTCACGCCGAGCCCGGCCTCGCGTGCGGCGCGACACAGCGCGAAGGTGTGGTCCATCAGCGCCGTCGGCGGCGCCCGCCCGGCCGCGCCCGCGCTCATCCGGCGGCGTCGGCCTCCACCCCGCGTCCCTCGCGCAGGGCCTCGAGATCGACCCGTTCCAGCCGCTCGATGTCGTCGCGGTACTTGAGCACGACGCCGGCCGTCTCGCGCAGGGTCGCCGGCGCGAGCTCGGCGACGTCGAGGCCGAGCAGGGCGCGTGCCCAGTCGAGCGCCTCGGCCACCCCCGGCCGCTTGTAGAAGTCGATGCCGCGCAATCCCTGCATGACCCGCGCCACCTCGTCGGCCAGGCGCGCCGGGATGCCGGGCACGCGGCGCAGGATGATCTCGCGTTCCTTGTCCGGGCTGGGGTAGTCGATCCAGAGGTAGAGGCAGCGGCGCTTGAGGGCGTCGTTGAGCTCGCGGGTGCGGTTGGAGGTGAGGATGACGACCGGTTTGTGGACCGCGGTGAAGGTGCCGATCTCGGGCACCGTAACCTGGAAGTCGGACAGGATCTCGAGCAGGAAGGCCTCGAATTCCTCGTCGGCGCGATCGATCTCGTCGATCAGGAGCACCGCCGGCCGCGGCCCGGGGTGGCGGACGGCGGCGAGCAACGGCCGGGCGAAGAGGAACTCCTCGCCGAAGATCGATCGTTCGAGATCGGCGCGGCGCGAGGCATCAGCCTCGGCCAGCCGGATCTCCAGGATCTGACGGGCGTAGTTCCACTCGTACAGCGTCGAGGAGGCATCCAGGCCCTCGTAGCACTGCAGGCGAATGAGCGGGGTGTCGAGCACCGCCGCCAGGGTCTTGGCCACCTCGGTCTTGCCGACCCCGGCCTCGCCCTCGAGCAGGATCGGCTTTTCGAGATCGAAGGCCAGCTTGGTGGTCAGGCACAGCGGACGATCGGCGACGTAGTCGCGGACGTCGAAGATGCGTTCGACGTCCTCGACGCGGCGAAAAGGGTGCTGCCAGGCAGGCGTGTCGGTCATGAGCGGTCCCGGTCGCTGGTTGGACGTGATCGCGTGCGCCGGCGGCAGCGCGCGCCGGCTGAGTGTACACAAGGGGGCGGGTTCGTGCGCCCGAGGGCGTGGCCTCGCCGACCTCGCTGGTCACCGCCGCCGGCGGGACGTTATCCTTGCCGTCCCGTTTTCGCCGCCCGCCGCGCGACCGTGGTCGCGGTGCGGGGCGTGACGCTGACTCAACGCATCGCCGGAGGTCCCATGAGCGATTCCTTCAACGCCATCGTCGCGCGCAAGAGCGACGACGGTGCCTTTTCAGCCGGTCTCGAAACCCTCGCGCTGTCCGACCTGCCCGACGAGCCGGTGCTGGTCGACGTCGAGTACTCGACGCTGAACTACAAGGACGGGCTGGCCGTCACCAACACCGCGCCCATCTGCCAGAAGTTTCCCATGGTCTGCGGCATCGACCTCGCCGGTACCGTGGCCGAGTCGACCACCGAGGCCTGGCAGCTCGGCGACAAGGTACTGGTCAACGGCTACGGCCTGTCGGAGCGCCACTGGGGCGCCTACGCGCAGAAGATGCGCGTCAACCCGGATTACCTGGTGCGCATCCCGGCGGCCTTCTCGGCCGAGGAGGCCATGGCCATCGGTACCGCCGGCTACACCGCGATGCTGTGCGTGAACGCCATCCGCGACCACGGCACCCAGCCCGGCGACGGCCCGGTGCTGGTCACCGGCAGCGCCGGCGGCGTCGGCTCGGTCGCCATCCTGCTGCTGGCCAAGCTCGGCTACGAGGTAGTGGCGAGCACCGGCCGGCCCGAAACCGCCGACTACCTGAAGTCGCTCGGCGCCAGCAGCGTGGTCGCGCGCGAGGACCTCGCGCGCAAGTCCAAGCCGCTGGAGAAGGAGAACTACGCCGCCACGGTCGACAGCGTGGGCTCGACGACGCTCGCCACCGCGCTGGCGCAGACCAAGTACAACGGCGTCGTCGCGGCCTGCGGCCTGGCCGGCGGCGCCGACCTGCCCGGCACGGTGATCCCCTTCCTGCTGCGCAACGTGCGCCTGCAGGGCATCGACTCGGTGATGGCGCCGATGGAAGCCCGCCAGCGCGCCTGGCACGACCTCGCCCAGCTGCTCGACCCGGCCCGTCTGAAGGACGTCTACCGCGTCGAGCCGCTGGCCCGGGTGCCGGAACTGGCGGCCGCCATCCTGCGCGGGGAGATCAAGGGGCGGGTGGTCATCGACGTCAACGCCTGAGCACTCGCAGGTTCTAGAATTGACTTTATATAAATTGTTTAATTAATTATTTTTAAATTAATAAAAACAAATTCATAAAGTCATTTCGAGGTATTCTCGGCCGCCTGTCGGCGGTCCCGGGCCAAGCCCGGCACCGCCGACATGCCGTCAGGCGCGGCGCCGGCGGCGCGCCGCGAACCCGGTCATACCGAGTGCCAGCAGGGACAGCGCTCCCGGCTCCGGCACGGCCGAGGCCACCCCGGCGACACCGATGGTGAAGCCGTGCCAGCCCTCGCTGGTATGGGTGAAGCTGATGCTGTTGAAGCTGCCCGGCAGTACCACCACGCCGTGGACTTCGCCCGCGCCGTAGAAGCCCGTGCCGGTGCCATTGACCTGCGGCGTGCCGTTCCCCCAGTAGCCGTACCCGTAGCTGTCGACCACCATCGAAGTGCCGAAATCGACGGTGTTGTTGTTCCAGCTGACGAGACCGACGTAGACGTTCTCGATGGCCTGAGAGAAGGTCAGCGTGACCGTGCCGCCGGCGTTCAGGGAGACCATTTCGGAAGCGGTCGGCGCATTGTCCGCCGTGCCGAGGGTGTAGACGTCGGGTGACCAGTAGTTGGTACCGGACCCGGTCTGCACGAAATTGAGGTTGCTGGTCGAAGTCAGGTTGACGTCGATGACGGTGGCGCCGACGGTCATCTGGCCAAAGGCCGTGGTGCCGGCGCCCTGCTGCCAATCGGTCCAGGCGATGGGCAGGGCGGCGGCGGGCAGGGACACGGCGGACGCCAGCAGGCCAGCGACGAGGGTCTTGCAGCAGTTCATGGGCGGAACTCTCCGAGTATGGCGATGGTGTTGACGGCGCCGGCGCATCGAGCCGGCGCGGTGTAATTCGATAGGGGCTGCAGGCTAGCAGGGGTCGCGCCAGTCTTCTGTTGCACATTGTCAAAGCGGCACTGGGTCACAAGCTCGGCGCGCCGCGCGGTGAGTGTCGGCGGTCCGCGCCGGGCCCCGGGGATGGGCTATAATCGCGCGCTCTCGCGGCCCCGCAGCGCCCCAGCGGCCCTGCCGCGGCGGACCGCCATAGCACCACAACACCGCATCAAGCAGCTTCGAGGTTCATGACCCATGGGAGACGTCGTCAGCTACAGCCGTGAGGGCGAGATCGCCTACATCACCGTCAACAATCCGCCCGTCAACGCGCTTTCGCTGCCCGTCCGCCAGGGCCTGCAGCAGTGCTTCCAGCAGTTCGCCGCAGACGGCGAGGCCAAGGCCGCCGTCCTCATCTGCGACGGCCGCACCTTCATCGCCGGCGCCGATATCACCGAGTTCGGCAAACCGCCGCAGGATCCCTGGCTGCCCAAGGTCATCCACGAGATGGAAGCGCTGGACAAGATCACCATCGCCGCCATCCACGGTACCGCGCTCGGCGGCGGCCTCGAGACCGCCATGGGCTGCCACTACCGCTGTGCCGTGGCCAGCGCCCAGGTCGGCCTGCCCGAGGTCACCCTCGGCCTGCTGCCCGGCGCCACCGGCACCCAGCGCCTGCCGCGCCTGATCGGCCCCAAGGCCGCGCTCGACGCCATGGTCAGCGGCCGCCCGATGCCGGCCAAGAAGGCCTGCGAGGCCGGCGCCATCGACAAGATCGTCGACGGCGACCTCAAGGCCGGCGCCACCGCCTTCGCCAAGGAGCTCCTGGCCCAGGGCGCCAAGCCCCGGCGCCTGAGCGAAGAGGTGGTCGACACCAGCGGCATCGACGAGCACTTCTTCGCCGAGTACCGCAACTCGGTGGCCAAGTCGGCGCGCGGCTTCTTCGCCCCCGAGCAGATCATCAAGTGCGTCGAGGCGGCCGTCTCCATGCCCTACGCCGATGCCGTCAAGCGCGAGAACGAGCTGTTCATGGAGTGCATGATGTCGCCCCACTCGGCGGCCCAGCGCCATCTCTTCTTCGCCGAGCGCGCCTGCTCGAAGATCCCCGACGTGCCGGCCGACACCCCGCTGCGCGAGATCAAGAAGGTCGCCGTCATCGGCGGCGGCACCATGGGCGGCGGCATCGCGATGAACTTCGCCAACGCCGGCATCCCGGTGGTGCTGAAGGAAATCAACCCCGAAGCGCTCGACCGCGGCCTCGACATCATCCGCGGCAACTACGACGCCACGGTCAAGAAGGGCCGCATGAGCCCCGAAGCCATGGACCAGTGCATGGGCCTGATCTCGGGCGCGCTCGACTACGCCGGCATCGGTGACTGCGACCTCATCATCGAGGCGGTGTTCGAGAACATGGCGCTGAAGAAGGAAATCTTCGGCGAGCTGGACAAGGTGGCCAAGAAGGGCGCCATTCTCGCCAGCAACACCTCGACCTTGAACATCGACGAGATCGCGGCCTCCACCTCGCGCCCCGAGGACGTCATCGGTTGGCACTTCTTCGCCCCGGCCAACGTCATGACCCTGCTGGAACTGGTGCGCGGCGCCAAGACCGCCAAGGACGTCATCGCGACTTCCCTGGCCATGTCGAAGAAGATCCGCAAGACCGCCATCCTGGTCGGCGTGTGCTTCGGCTTCGTCGGCAACCGCATGTTCTTCCCCTACCAGCGCGAAGCCGGCCTGATGATGCTCGAAGGCGTGCCGGCCGAACGCATCGACAAGGTCGCCTACGACTGGGGCTGGGCGATGGGCCCGAACGGCGTCGCCGACCTCTCCGGCCTCGACGTGCTGGTCAAGGTCAAGAACGAGTGGACCGAGCGCCCCGACGACCCGACCTTGTGGGTGATCATCGAGAAGCTGGTCGAGCAGGGCCGCCTGGGCCAGAAGACCAAGGCCGGCATCTTCACCTACTCGGGCCGCGCGCCCGTGCCGGCGCCGGAGACCGCTGCGATTGCCAAGGCCGAGGCCGAGCGCCTCGGCGTCGCGCAGCGTACCGACATGTCGGACGAGGAGATCATCGAGCGCCTGATGTACTCGATGATCAACGAGGGCGCCCTGATCCTCGACGAGGGTATCGCCATCCGCTCCTCGGACATCGACGTCTGCTTCGTGCACGGCTACGGCATGCCGCGCTACCGCGGCGGCCCGATGCAGTACGCCGACAGCGTCGGCCTGGACAAGGTCCTGGCCGCGATCGAGAAGTACCGCGCACGCTACGGCGACACCAACTGGACCCCGGCGCCGCTGCTGGTCAAGCTGGCCAAGGCGGGCAAGACCTTCGCCGAGTGGTCGGCGGCGAAAGGCTGAGGCCCCACCCGCGCATTGCCACGGGCAGCCGTGGCAATGCCGCGTCTCCGGCCGCGTCGTGGATTCGGCGCGGCCGCGTCCGGGCGCCACGGCGTGCGCACCGCGCGCCCCGTCATCCCGCCGCGCCGTGCGACACGGTGACCGGCACCCGCCCGGGCAGCGTCACGGCCGGTCTCGCGTTCTGCCTGCGCCATCGGCGCGACCACGGCCACCGCGGCCGTGCCCCATCAGCTCAGCCCCAGAACCAGGCGACGAAGCTCAGCGTCTCGACCCGCCGCGCTCGCGCGCGCGGCCCGGCCGGGAACCAGGCCAGTTCGCGGCCGGCGCCGTCCGGCGACGGCGCCGAACGCGCATGCACCCCGCGCAGGCCGGCGGCGCGTGCGCGCGATCCGATCGGCTGGCAGCGGGCATGGCCGACCGGCGCGCCGTTCTCGTCGCGCGGGTAGTTGGGCGGCAGGCCGGCGCGCACCACGCCGAGCGCACTGTGCGCGTCGCACACCCGCTGCCGGCGCGGCAAGGTGGCGCCGATCAGCAGCGGCCCGTTGTCGTCGCGCAGGTCCTCGGGTTCATAGGGCCAGCCGGCGATGAAGGTGCGCAGGTTGAGCCGCGCCGTGACGAGGTCCGCATTGAGATAGAGAGTCGGCCCGTCGCCGGGCGCGTTCCAGCGCCCGCCGCGCCGGTTGGCGTGGCCCGGGTCGAGCGGGTCGTCCCAGCTGCGGTCGGCGATGCGCCACCAGGTGTGACCATCCGCCAGGCGTTCGACGACCAGCGGCACGCGCGCTCAGCCGTGCTCGAAGGCGAACATGTCGCGACAGGCCTCGAGCACCGCGCGGCTGCGGCCCTGGCCGAGCAGGTCGAGCAGGCTCCGGCCGCCCAGCGCCGGCGCCGCGCGCCGCACCACCGCGGGAATGCGCTCGCGCTTGAGGTAATGGAGCAGCAGGTCGGTGGCGGCGGCGAGATCGGCGATGCTCTCGGCGCGCTCGGCCGGCGGCCCGCGGTCCAGCCACTTGGCCAGGGCCTGGCGGGTGACACCGAACAGGCGTGCCGCTTCGGCCTGGCTCAGGCCCCAGGCCGCGAGGATGCGTGACAGCGCCTGCCCGGCGCGGTGGCGATCGAGGCAGGCGCTGAAGGCGTCGAGCCAGTCGCGGTCGCCGGCATGGGCGCGATAGACCGCGGCGGCGGCCGCGGCAGGGTCGGTACGGGATGTCATGGCCACTCCTTCAGCAACCTTATGTCAACCTTCGGGGCCAGGCAAGCCACGGCGCCCGCCGCCGCCCGCCGGGCGGTTGACACCCCGTCGGCCGCCCCCTAATTTGTCCGGACAAATTCAAGGTGCAGGGGAGTACACACAGCCATGGTCCAACAGTGGAAGACGGTCGGTCCGCAACGTTATCGCGAGACCTTCGGCCGCTACTTCGAGGACTTCACCGTCGGCGACGTCTACGAGCACCGCCCCGGCAAGACCGTCACCGAGTACGACAACCACCTGTTCACCCTGCTCACCCTGAACACCCACCCGATCCATTTCGACCGCGAGTTCGGCGCCGCCAGCGAGTTCGGCCAGAACCTCGTCGTCAGCACCTACACGCTGTCGCTGCTGATCGGCATGAGCGTCAGCGACTGCAGCCAGAAGGCCATCGCCAACCTCGGCATGGGCGAAATCAAGTTCACCGCCCCGGTCTTCGCCGGCGACACCCTCTACGCCGAGAGCGAAGTGCTGGCCAAGCGCGAGAGCCGCTCGCGGCCGGGGCAGGGCGTCGTCACCATCCTCACCCGCGGCCACAAGCAGACCGGCGAGCTGGTGTGTTCGTTCGAACGCAACATGCTCATCCCCGCCCGCGGCGAAGCCGTGGAAGACAAGATCGACAGCTACTGAGAACCCGCCATGACCACCGACACCCTCGACGCCAGCGACGAACAACTCATCCTCGATGCCATCGACAAGTGGCTCGAACAGAAGGTCAAGCCGGTCGCGATGCAGCTCGAGCACGACGACGAGTACCCGGCCGAGCTGGTCGAGGACATGCGGGAGCTGGGCCTGTTCGGTGCCCTCATCGATCCCGCCTACGGCGGTCTCGGGCTGTCCGCCAGCACCTATGCGCGCATCGTCACGCGCATCTCCGAGGAATGGATGAGCCTGACCGGCATCTTCAATTCCCACCTCATGATGGCGCGCATCGTCGAGCGCTACGGCACCGAGGCGCAGAAGGACTACTGGTTGCCGAAGTTCGCCACCGGCGAGCTGCGTGGCGGGCTCGGCCTCACCGAGCCCGACGCCGGCACCGATCTCCAGGGCATCCGCACCCAGGCCCGGCGCGACGGTGACGATTACGTCGTCAACGGTGCCAAGACCTGGATCTCGAACGCCATCGAAGGCCACTGCGTGGCCCTGCTGGTCAAGACCGACCCCCAGGCCGAACCGCGCTACAAGGGCATGACCATGCTCATCGTGCCGAAGATCGACCCGGTCACGCGCCAACCACTGCCCGGCATCCGCAACGGCCGCAAGCTCGAGAAGCTCGGCTACAAGGGCATCGACTCGGGCGAGTTCGTGTTCGAGGACTACCGCTGCAGCGCGGCGCTGTCACTGGTCGGCGGGGTCGAGGGCCAGGGCTTCTTCATGGCCACCGGCGGCCTCGAGATCGGCCGTATCAATATCGCCGCGCGCGGCGTCGGCATCGCGCGCCGCGCGCTGCGCGAGTCGATCGCCTACAGCCAGGTGCGCAAGACCATGGGCAAACCGATCTGCGAGCACCAGGCAATCCAGTTGAAACTGGGCGAAATGGCGGCCAAGACGCGCGCCGCCGAGCTGCTCGTCGCCGACGCCGCGCGCGCCTACGACTCCGGTGAGCGCGTCGACCTCGAGGCCGGCATGGCCAAGTACTTCGCCTCCGAAACCGCCGCCGAAGTCGCCTTCGAGGCCATGCGCATCCACGGCGCCTACGGCTATTCCAAGGAATACCCCATCGAGCGCCTGTACCGCGATGCGCCGCTGCTGTGTATCGGCGAGGGCACCAACGAGATGCAGCGCATCATCATCGCCAAGCAGTTGATCAAGCGAAACCCGGTGTGAGGTCGACAGCGCCGCTACCGCCGCGCACCGTGGCGCGGGTAGGATGGTCGCGGCGGCGCCGGCCCACGGCGCCGCCACAACCGTCATTCATCGCCGGAGGGAGGTGCGATCGATGAGCAGTTTCAGCCCCATGGCCACGCGCGACCTGGCCGCCGTCTTTCACCCCATGACCCAGATATCGACCCTGAACGAGCAGGGTCCGATGATGATCGTGCGCGGCGAGGGCATCCACGTCTGGGACGAGGCCGGCAACCAGTACATCGACGGCCTCGCCGGGCTGTGGTGCGCCTCGCTCGGCTACGCCAACGAGGAGATCGCCCAGGTCGCCTACGAGCAGGTCAAGACGCTGTCCTACGGCCACCTGTTCCTCGACAAGAGCCACACCACCGCCATGGAACTGGCCGAGAAGCTCAAGCAGATGGTGCCGGGCGATTTCTCCAAGGTCTTCTTCGGCCTGTCCGGCTCGGATGCCAACGACACCCAGATCAAGCTGGTGCGCTACTACCACAACGCCATCGGGCGCCCGCGCAAGAAGAAGATCATCGCGCGCCAGAAGGCCTACCACGGCATCACCTTCGCCGCCGCCAGCGCCACCGGCCTGCAGCCCTTCCACCAGGGTTTCGACCTGCCGGTGGAGGGCTTCCTGCACACCGACTGTCCGCACCACTACCGTTTCGCCGAGCCCGGCGAGAGCGAGGCCGAGTTCGCCACGCGCCTGGCCGCCAGCCTCGAAGCGATGATCCTGCGCGAGGACCCGGACACCGTCGCCGCCTTCATCGCCGAGCCCATCATGGGCGCCGGCGGCGTGCTGGTGCCGCCGGAGACCTACTTCGAGAAGGTGCAGGCCGTGCTGCGCAAGTACGACATCCTGTTCATCGCCGACGAAGTCATCACGGGTTTCGGGCGTACCGGCGAGCCATTCGCCGCCCAGACCTTCGATCTCGCCCCCGACACCATGTCGCTGGCCAAGGCGCTGACCTCCGCCTACATGCCGCTGAGCGCGGTCATGATCCCCGAGTTCATGTACCAGGCGATTGCCGAGATCAGCAAGGAATGGGGCATCTTCGGCCACGGCTTCACCTACACCGGCCACCCGGTGTCGACCGCGGTCGGGCTCAAGGTGCTGGAAATCTACGAACGTGACGACGTCTTCGCCAAGGCGGCACGCCTCGGCGAGCAGTTCCAGACCCACATCGCGCGCTTCGCCGACCATCCGCTGGTCGGCGAAGTACGCGGGCGCGGCCTCATCGGCGCCTGCGAACTGGTCGCCAACAAGCAGAACGGGCAGGCTTTCGACCCGGCCTCCGGGGTCGGCAAGTACGCGCTGGCGCGGATGAAGGCCAACGGCCTCATCTGCCGGGCCATCGGCGACTCGCTGGCGCTGTGCCCGCCGCTGATCACCTCGCAGGACGAACTCGGCGAACTCTTCTCGCGTTACGGTCGCGCGCTCGACGAGACCCTCGAGTGGGTCCGGCGCGAAGGCCTGCTGGCCGCCTGAGCGGGGGCGCGGCGGCGCCTCAACGTTCGCGGCGCAGGCGCAGGGTGTAGGCGAAGCGGCCGGCCGGGTGCAGGCTCTCCGAGTACAGCACCACGGCGGCGCGGTCCAGGTAACGGCGCTCGGTGCGCAGCGCCGGGCTGCCGGCGGCGACGCCGAGTCGCGCGGCCGGCCGCGCAGCCAGCGCGACCGCCTCGATGCGCTGCTCGACCAGTTCGATGCGCAGTCCGTGGTGGCGCTCGATCCATTCCGAGACCGCTTCGTTGAGATCGTCGACGACGGCGTCGGCCGGCGCGAATTCGCGCGCGACCAGGATGGTGGTGAACGCCAGCGGCACCTGCCCGGCCACCCGGCGCAGCCCGCTGTAGGCACGGTAATCGCCGCCGAGGCCGGCGCGGCGCAGGGTCGCGGCGTCGGCCGCGCCGCTCTGCTCGAGCACGAAACGGGCCTCGCGGGCGTACTGCAGGATGCTGTCGAAATCGCCGGTCGGCTGGGCGAAGGCGGGTGACGGCGGTGCACTGACCACGCTGCCCGCGCCCTGGCGGCGCTCGATGAGGCCGTCCTCGGCGAGAATGCGCAGGGCCTCGCGGGCGGTGTGGCGGGACACGCCGTGGGCCGCGCACAGTTCCTTCTCGGTCGGCAGTGCGGCGCCCGGTCCGAGGCGACCGCAGGCGATCTCGGCGCGCAACGATTCGGCCAGACGCCGGTAGCGCGGCGGCGCACGCTCAGCCACGGCCGTGTCCGTGCATCGCGCCGCCAGCGTGGCCGACCGGGCTCACGCCGTCTGCTGCGCCTCGAGGCCGAGATCGGCCGCCATCGCTTCGCGCATGGCGAATTTCTGGATCTTGCCGGTCACCGTCATGGGAAAGTCGTCGACGAAGCGGATGTAGGCCGGCACCTTGTAGTGCGCGATCTGGCCGCGGCAATACTCGCGCAGTTCGTCCTCGCTGGCCGTCTCGCCCTCGCGCAGCCGCACCCACGCCGCCACCGCCTCGCCGAAGCGCTCGTCGGGTACGCCGAACACGGCGACGTCCTGGACCTTGGGGTGGCGGTAGAGGTATTCCTCGATCTCACGCGGATAGACGTTCTCACCCCCGCGGATGATCATGTCCTTGACCCGCCCGACGATGTTGCAATAGCCCTCGTCGTCGATCACCGCGAGGTCGCCGGTATGCATCCAGCCGCCGGCGTCGATCGAGGCGGCGGTCTTCTCGGCGTCGTTCCAGTAGCCCTGCATCACGCTGTAGCCGCGCGTGCACAGTTCGCCGCGCTCGCCGCGCGGCACCACGCGGCCGTCGACGTCGACGATCTTGACCTGCACGTGGGGATGAATCCGACCGACTGTGGACACGCGCTTGTCGAGCGGGTCGGAGGTCGACGACTGGAAGCTCACCGGGCTGGTCTCTGTCATACCGTAGGCGATGGTGACCTCGTCCATGTGCATGTCCTTCTGGACCCGCTTCATGACCTCCACCGGGCATGGCGCGCCGGCCATGATGCCGGTGCGCAGCGAGGAGAAATCGGTGCCGGCGAAATCCGCGTGATCGAGCTCGGCGATGAACATGGTCGGCACGCCCTGAAGCGCCGTGCAGCGCTCGGCCTGGATCGCCGCGAGCACCTCGCCGGCATCGAAGCCTTCGCCCGGGAAGATCATCGCCGCGCCGTGGGTGGTGCAGTTGAGCACGCTCATGACCATGCCGAAGCAGTGGTAGAGCGGCACCGGGATGCACAGGCGGTCGTGTTCGGAGAATTTCATCGCACGGCCGACGAAGTAGCCGTTGTTGACGACGTTGAAGTGGGTCAGCGTAGCGCCCTTGGGCATCCCGGTGGTGCCGCTGGTGAACTGGATGTTGATGGGGTCGTCGGGGTCGAGGGTGGCGGCGATGGCGGCGACCTGCTCACGTTCGGCGCGCCCGCCCGCGGCGGCGACTTCGGCGAAACGGAACATGCCGGGCGGCGCGACCTCGGCCGTGCAGATCACGCTCTGCAGGTGCGGCAGGCGCGCGGCACGCAGCGCACCGGGGCTGGCGGTGGCGAGTTCGGGTGCGAGTTCGTGCACCATCGCCACGTAATCACTGGTCTTGAAGCGGTCGGCGATGACGATGGCGCGGCACTCCACCTGGTTGAGCGCGTACTCGAGCTCCCCGATGCGGTAGGCCGGGTTGATGTTGACCAGCACCAGGCCGAGACGGGCGGTGGCGAACTGCGTCAGCACCCACTCGGCGCGGTTGGGCGACCAGATGCCGATGCGGTCGCCGCGCTCGAGACCGAGAGTGAGCAGGCCGGCGGCCAGGGCATCGACCTGCTCACGGAACTCGCACCAGGTGAGGCGGACGTCCTGGTGGCGTACCACCAGCGCCTCGCGCTCGCCGAAACGCTCGACGGCGCAATCCAAGGCGTCGCCCACGGTCTGGAACAGCAGCGGCGTGTCGCTGACGCCACAGACGTAGCTCGGTTGGCTCGTGCTCACGATGATTCCTCCCCGTTGTGATCGGCGTCGAGCTTGCGCCGCACGCTGTCGATCTTGTCCTGCATGGTCTGCTCGCGATCGGTACGCGTACCGACCTTGAGCGAGGTGAACACCCGCGGCGCGCCCATCGCGTGAACGCGCTCGTGGCAGCGACGCACGGCGGCGAACACCGCCTCCCATTCCCCCTCGATGACGGTCCCATAGGGGTGCAGCTGGTGCACCAGGCCGGCAGCAGCGACGACCCGCTCGCATTCGGCGACATACTCGGAGACCGACACCCCGACCCCGATCGGCACCACGCAGAGATCGACCATGACGTTCATGTTCCGGGCCTCAGAAATCCAGGTTGCGCGGGGTGCGCGGGAAGGGGATGACGTCGCGGATGTTGGCCACGCCGGTGGCGAACATCAGGAAGCGCTCGAAACCGAGGCCGAAACCGGCGTGCGGCACGCTACCGAAGCGGCGGGTGTCGAGATACCACCAGTAGTCGGCCTCGTCGAAGCCGAGCTCGGCGATGCGCCGGGCGAGGACGTCGCGACGCTCCTCGCGCGCGCTGCCGCCGACCAGTTCGCCGGAGTGCGGCACCAGCAGGTCCATCGCGGCGACGGTGCGCTCGTCGTCGTTCAGGCGCATGTAGAAGGCCTTGATGTCCTTCGGCCAGTCGTGGACGAAGACCGGCCCCTTGAAGTATTCCTCGGTGAGAAAACGCTCGTGCTCGGTCTGCAGGTCACCGCCCCACTCGGGCGGGTACTCGAACGGACGCCCTGCCTTGCGCAGCAGCTCGATCGCCTCGCCGTAGCTGATGCGCGCGAACTCGGCCTCGGCCACCGCGGCGAGGCGCGCGTCCAGGCCGGGCTCGACGAAGCGCCCGAACAGGGCGAGGTCCTCGGCGCAGTCGGCCCGCAGGAAATCGACCAGGTGGCGCACCAGCTCTTCGGCGAGCTGCATGTCGTCGTGGATGTCGGCGAAGGCCAGCTCGGGTTCGATCATCCAGAACTCGGCCATGTGGCGCGAGGTGTTGGAATTCTCGGCACGGAAGGTCGGTCCGAAGGTATACACCTTGCTCAGCGCCAGGCAGTAGGTCTCGACCGAGAGCTGTCCCGACACCGTCAGGTGCGCTTCCTTGCCGAAGAAATCGTCGTCGGCCGTGGCCTTGGCGCCGGCATAGGGGTCGAGGCTGGTGACGCGGAACATCTCGCCGGCGCCCTCGCAGTCGGAGCCGGTGATGATCGGCGTGTGGACGTAGTGGAAACCGCGGCCCTGGAAGAAATCGTGAATGGCGAACGACAGGCGTGAGCGGATCCGCGCCAACGCACCGTACTTGTTGGTGCGTGCGCGCAGGTGGGCGATCGAGCGCAGGAACTCGTCGGAATGACGCTTCTTCTGCAACGGGAAATCGGCATCGCAGCGCCCGATGATGTCGAGCGCCGAGGCCTTGAGCTCCCAGCGCTGGCCCTTGCCGGGCGACTCGACCAGGTCGCCGCGCACCGCGACCGCCGTGCCCGTGGTGACCTCGTGGAGATCGGCGTAGCCGTGCGCGCCGTCCTCGATCACCACCTGCAGGTTGGCCAGGCAGCTGCCGTCGTTGATTTCGAGGAAGGCGAATCCCTTGGATTCGCGCTTGGTGCGAACCCAGCCGGTCGCCAGCACGTCGCTGCGTGCTGCTGCAGCCGCGTGCAGGGCCGCGCATGCGACGCGTTCGCGGAAGGACAGGGAACCCATGCTCAATCGTCCGGTTCGTAGTTGAGATTGGGGGCCAGCCAACGCTCGGCTTCGGCCACGCTGAGCCCCTTGCGCCGTGCATAGTCGGCGACCTGGTCGCGCGCGATGCGGCCGACGCCGAAGTAGCGCGCAGCGGGGTGGGACAGGTACCAGCCGCTCACCGCCGCCGCCGGGGTCATCGCATAGCTCTCGGTCAGCACGATGCCGGCGTTGCGTTCGACGTCGAGCAGGCGCCACAGCAGGCCCTTCTCGGTGTGGTCGGGGCAGGCCGGGTAGCCGGGCGCCGGGCGGATGCCTTCGTAGCGCTCGTCGATGAGCCCCGCGTTGTCGAAGCTTTCGTCACCGGCGTAGCCCCAGTAGTCCTTGCGTACCAGCTCGTGCAGACGCTCGGCGAAGGCCTCGGCGAGACGGTCGGCCAGCGCCTTGGCCATGATCGCCTGGTAATCGTCGTGGTCGGCCTCGAAGTGCGCCACCATGGCATCGAGCCCGATGCCGGTGGCGACGGCGAAGGCGCCGAGGTAATCGGCGACCCCGGCGTCGCCCGGGGCGACGAAATCGGCCAGGGCGAAATTGGCCTGGCCGTCGGGCTTGTCGGCCTGCTGGCGCAAGCCGTGGACCACCCCGAGCGGCTCGCTCAGCGCTTCGTCCGCATACAGCGCGATGTCCTCCCCGGCGGTGCTGCGGGCCGGGAAGATCCCGATCACCCCGCGCGCCGTCAGACGCTTGTGCGTGACGATGTCGGCGAGCATGGCCTGGGCATCGGCGTAGAGCTGGCGCGCGTGCTCGCCGACGATTTCGTCGTCGAGGATGCGCGGGAAACGCCCGGCCAGTTCCCAGGTCATGAAGAACGGCGTCCAGTCGATGTAACGCACGAGATCATCGAGCGGGTAGTCGTCGAACACGTGGACCCCTGGCCGGCGCGGCACGCGCGCGACGTGCCCGGCCCAGTCGACGGGTACCCGGTTGGCGCGCGCCTCGACCAGGGATATCAGCCGCGTATCGCGCTGACGACCGGCGTGGCGTTCGCGCACCTTGGCGTACTCCTCGCGCAGGCGCGCCAGGTAGGCCGTGGCGAGCTCGCCGCTGAGCAGGTTGGTGGCCACGCCGACCGCGCGCGAAGCGTCCTTCACGTGCACTGTCGGCCCCGAATAGGCCGGCGCGATCTTGACCGCGGTGTGCGCGCGCGAGGTCGTCGCCCCGCCGATCAGCAGGGGGATGTGCAGGCCGCGCTTCTCCATCTCGCGCGCCACCAGCACCATTTCCTCCAGCGACGGCGTGATCAGGCCCGACAGGCCGACGATGTCGGCGCGCTCGCGCTCGGCCGCGTCGAGGATGTCCTTCAGGGGCACCATCACGCCGAGATCGATGACCTCGAAGTTGTTGCACTGGAGGACCACGCCGACGATGTTCTTGCCGATGTCGTGGACGTCGCCCTTGACCGTGGCGAGCACGATGCGCGCCTGCGCGCTGGTGTCGCCGGCCGCCACCTTGAGTTCCTCGATGAAGGGTACGAGATGGCCCACGGCTTTCTTCATCACCCGTGCGCTCTTGACCACCTGGGGCAGGAACATCTTGCCCGCGCCGAACAGGTCGCCGACCACGCCCATGCCATCCATCAGCGGGCCTTCGATGACCTGCAGGGGATGGTCGAAGGTGAGCCGTGCCTCCTCGGTGTCCTCGATGATGAAATCGGCGATGCCGCGCACCAGCGCGTGGCTCAGCCGCTGCTCGACCGGGGCGTCGCGCCAGGCGAGATCGCGCTGGTCTTCCTTTTCCACCCCCTGTACGCCGCGGGCGAACTCGATCAGGCGCTCGGTGGCCTCGGCATCGCGGTTGAACAGCACGTCCTCGATGCGACGCAGCAGTTCGGGCTCGATCTGCTCGTAGATGCCGAGTTGGCCGGCGTTGACGATGGCCATGTCGAGGCCGTGGCGGATACCGTGGTAGAGGAAGGCGGCGTGCATTGCCTCGCGCACCGGGTTGTTGCCACGGAAGGAGAACGACACGTTGCTCAGGCCACCGCTGACCAGGGCGTGCGGCAGGGCTTCCTTGATCCGCCGCGTGGCCTCGAAGAAGGCCAGCGCATAGTCGTTGTGCTCGGCCATGCCGGTCGCGACGGTCAGCACGTTGGGATCGAAGATGATGTCCTCGGGGAGGAAACCGACTTCCTCGGTGAGGATGCGGTAGGAGCGGGCGCAAATCTCGAACTTGCGCTCGGCGGTGTCGGCCTGGCCGCGCTCGTCGAACGCCATCACCACCACGGCCGCCCCGTAGGCCTGCACCAGGCGCGCCTGTTCGACGAACTTCGCCTCGCCTTCCTTGAGGCTGATCGAATTCACCACGCCCTTGCCCTGCAGGCAGCGCAGCCCCGCTTCGATCACCGCCCAGTTGGAAGAGTCGATCATCACCGGCACGCGCGAGATATCGGGGTCGGAGGCGATCAGGTTGAGGTAACGTCGCATGAGGGCGACCGAGTCCAGCATGCCCTCGTCCATGTTGACGTCGATGATCTGGGCGCCGTTGTCGACCTGCTGGCGCGCGACGTCGACCGCCGCCTCGAGATCACCGTCCTTGACCAGGCGCGCGAAGCGGGGACTGCCGGTGACGTTGGTGCGTTCGCCGACGTTGATGAAACCCTTGTCGGGCGTGATGTTGAGCGGTTCGAGCCCGCTCAGGCGGCAGTAGGGTTCGACCCGGGCGATGCGGCGCGGCGGTAACCCGGCGACCGCGGCGGCGATGGCACGGATGTGTTCGGGTGTGGTTCCGCAGCAACCGCCGACGATGTTGACCAGGCCGCTGGCGGCGAAATCGCCGAGGATGCCGGCCATGTAGGCGGCCGACTCGTCGTACTCGCCGAAGGCGTTGGGCAGGCCGGCGTTGGGATGCACACTGACCCGGGTGTCGGCGACCCGTGACAACTCCTCCACGTAGGGTTGCAGATCCTTGGCGCCGAGGGCGCAGTTGAGCCCAATCGAAAACGGTCGCGCATGGCGCAGCGAGTTCCAGAAGGCCTCGGTGGTCTGGCCGGTCAGGGTGCGGCCGCTGCGGTCGGTGATGGTGCCCGAAATCATGATGGGCAGGTCCAGCCCGTGTTCGTCGAGCACCTGGCGCACGGCGAAGACGGCCGCCTTGGCATTGAGGGTGTCGAAGACGGTTTCGATCAGGAGCAGGTCGACACCACCCTCGAGCAGGCCCAGGGTGGCTTCGCGATAGGCGCTGGCCAGGGTCTCGAAGTCGATGTTGCGGAAGCCCGGATCGTTGACCTCGGGCGAGACCGAGGCGGTACGGTTGGTCGGTCCGAGCACGCCGGCGACGAACTTCGGCGACTCGTCGCCGCTCTCGGCGCGATACTCGGCGATGGCCTCGCGCGCGATGCGGGCGGCGGTGAGGTTGAGCTCGCCGACGAGGTGTTCGAGGCCGTAGTCGGCCTGCGCGACACGGGTCGAGTTGAACGTGTTGGTCTCGATGATGTCCGCACCGACGTTCAGGAACGAACGGTGGATGCCCTTGATGAGCTTGGGCTGGGTGAGACTAAGCAGGTCGTTGTTGCCCTTCAGATCGCGTGGATGATCGCGCAGGCGATCGTCGCGGAAGTGCTCCTCGTTCAGCTGGTGACGTTGGATGACGGTACCCATGGCGCCGTCGAGCACGAGGATCTTGTCCTCGGCGAGGGCGCGCAGGGCAGCGGTGGTGGTGTGCGCAGTCATGGGCTGGAGCGGCGTGGCGAAAATGACCGCACAGTTTAGCCCGCGGCAGGCGGCCTGTCCCGTGCCGGTGCGTTCTCAGGCACCGTGCTGAACGTGCCGCCGCAGCCGCACCCGGCCACGCTGCCACAGCAGCAGCAGGGCCAGCACGGTCACGAAAACGAGGTGCACCGGCCACAGGCCGAGCGCGGCTGGCAGCACGTCCTTGCGCATCAAGGCCCGGCCCACGCCGAGCAGGTTGGTGTAGGCGAAATAGGCCGACACCGCGATGATCAGGCCGAGGTACCAGTTGCCGCGGCGGCTGCTCGTGGTGCCGACCGCGATGAGCAGCGCCAGCGGCGGTCCGAGCAGCGTGCACAGGGGCAGGGCCAGGCGCCATTGCAGCTCGATGGCGTAGGCGGGATCGTCGTGGCGCAGCAATTCGCTGGTGAACAGGAAGCCGATGTGTGCGCCGAACTGGGTCGGCTCGCGATTCTCGATGCGCAGCGCGTAGCGCTCGAAATCGGTGACGACGAAGTCGAGCGCGCCGGGGCGACCCGCCCAGCTGGTACCGTTCTCGAAGATCGCGAAGCGGTCGCGCGACGTGGGATCGGTTTCGATGTGGGCACGCTGGGCGCGCATGACGTCGTCCCGCGAACGCCGTTCGGAACGCACGAAGGTCTGTTCGAGATAGTGCTCGTCGGGCGACAGTGACTCGGCATAAAAGACCTGGCTGCCGCCGGAGAAGGCGCGGAAACGTCCCGCCTTGACGCCGGCGATGGTGGCCTCGTTCTCGGTTTGTTCGCGCAGCTCCTGCAGGGTGAGCTCGGCGCGCGGGCCGACCACCAGGGTGATCAGGCCGACGATGATGGCCGCGGCCAGGGTCATCGTCAGGGTCGGGCGCAGGAGCTGCTGGTGGGTGAGCCCGGCCGCGCGCATCGCCGTCCATTCCGAATTGAGCTGGATGCGGACCGCCGCGCCGTAGACGCCGAGGAACAGCGACATCGGCAGCAGGTCCTTCATCGACACCAGCATCTTCAGCAGCACGATGCGCGAGATGTGTTGCGGCGCGACCTTGCCCTCGGCCGCCTCGCCGAGGTAGCTCGCGAATCGCGTCGTGAGGTAGATCACGAACAGCCCGGCGACGATCGCCGCGCTCAGCTTGAGCGCTTCGCGCAGGAAGTAACGCGGCAGGATCATTGTAACCGCGCCCTAGTCGCTCACGGTGCGGCGGCCAGGCGCTTCTCGCGCATCAGCAGCACCAGGTTGCGGATGTAGATCACGCTGTTGGCGACGTGGCCGAGAATGAACACCGGGTCCATGCGGTACAACGCATAGGCGAGCAGGGTGAGGCTGCCGGCAATGCTGAAATACCAGAAGGCGAGCGGAATGACGCTGCGCCGGCGGCGCTCGCTGGTGATCCATTGGACCAGCCAGCGTCCCGAAAACAGCAATTGCCCGCTCAGGCCGATGCCGACCCAGATCTGTTCGTTAGTCATCGCGTTTCGTCCTCGGCTGGCGCGTGCCGGAACGCGCGCCGTCGCAACCACATCACGCCGGCGAGGTCGACGATGCCGACCCACAAGCGGTTCCACAGGCCATATTTCGACTGCCCGTGCAGGCGCGGGCGGTGCGAAACCTCCACCGACATCACCCGCCCACCGTCGCGCAGGGCCAGGGCCGGCAGGAAGCGGTGCATGTGATCGAAGCGCGGCAGTCGCTGGAATGCCGCGCGCTCGATCAGCTTGAGACCGCAACCGGTATCCGGCGTGGCGTCGCCGAGCAGGCGGCTGCGCACGCCGTTGGCGACGCGCGAGGACAGCCGGCGCAGGGCGTTGTCGCGCCGCTGGTGGCGATGACCGCACACCATCACCGGGCGCGGCCGGGCACGTTCGGCGGCCGCGATCAGGGTCGCGATGTCGCGCGGGTCGTTCTGGCCGTCGCCGTCCAGGGTGACCAGCCAGCGGGCCCGCGCGGCATCGGCGCCGGAGCACAACGCGGCGCTCTGCCCGCGGTTGACCGCGTGGCGCACGACGCGCACGCCGGGCAGGCGCGCGGCGCCCGCCTGCAGCCGCGCCAGCGTGGCGTCGGTGCTGCAATCGTCGACTACCACGATCTCGTAGTCGCGTCCGGCCATGGCCGCGACGATCTCGTCGAGCAGCGCGGTGACGTTGTCCTGTTCATTGAAAAAGGGCACGACGACGGCATAGTCGCGGTCGGCGCGGCCGGCGGACGGCGGGCTGTCGTGCATGGGCGGTCGGTGGGCCAGGGCCAGGGCGCCGGCGGCGCGTTCGAATGAGCGCGGATTCTACAAGAACCGGCGGTGAAATCCTGCCGCCAGCCACCACGGCACCCGCCCGCGCGGCGGCTTGCCGCTGCTGGCAGCGCTGTTTAGAGTGGCGTCCCGCAGCTCCAGGGGACCCGGCATGGGACATCGCCTCTCGAAAATCTACACGCGCACGGGGGACGCCGGGACCACCGGCCTCGGCGACGGCTCACGCATCGACAAGCACGCCCCGCGCATGGAAGCCATCGGCGACATCGACGAACTGAACTGCACGCTGGGGCTCCTGCTTGCCGAGACCCTGCGCGAGGACATGCACGCACTGCTCGTCGACATCCAGCACGACCTGTTCGATCTCGGCGGCGAGCTGTCCATTCCCGACTCCACCTTCATCGGCGCCGCGGCGGTGGCCAAGCTCGAGGACGCCATCGATCGCTACAACGACGAGTTGCCGCCGCTCAAGGAATTCCTCTTGCCGGGCGGCAGCCGGGCCGCGGCCGTCGCCCACCAGTGCCGCGCGGTGTGCCGCCGCGCCGAACGCCGCGTGCTGGCGCTCGCCGAAGGGGCCACCGTCAACGCCGACAGCCTGCGCTTCGTCAACCGCCTGTCCGACCTGCTGTTCGTGTGCGCCCGCATCGTCGCGCGCGACTCCGGCGCCGGCGAGGTGATGTGGCAGCGCGGCCGCGGTTGAGGCCGCACGAGCCCCGGCGGGGCACGCCGGCCGGCAAGGGCGGCGCGCTGTCGACGCAGCCGTGCACGCATCCGCGCAGCGCCGCCAGGGGTTCGCGCCGCGCCGTCGAGCACGGGCGCTTCAGCGCGTACCGGCGCGCGCGCGCAGTTCGAGCACCTGGCCCTTGCGGTGCATGTCGAGATTCTTGAGGAACGACTGGCCGAGCAGGGGCGTGTAGGGCCCGTCCCCGTCCACCACCAGTGCGCTCACCTCGCTCACCCGCAGCCCCTGCACCTTGACTTCGCGCAGGGTCACGCGGAACACCGGCACCGAGCCGCTGGCCGAATCCATGCTGCCGGCGACCGCCGCATCGTCGTAACGCAGGCCGAGGCGGTCGGCCTCACGGCGATTGACGACCACCGTGGTGGCGCCGGTATCGACGACGAAACGCACCGGGTTGCCGTTGATCTGGCCGTCGGCGAAATAGCGCCCCTGTGCGCCCGGTAGCAGGCGCACGACGGCCGGCGCCGCGGCCATGCCGTGGCCGCCCTCGATGCGGTCGTCGAGGTCGAGCTCGAGCGTTTCGCCCTCGACCTCGACCACGGCACGGTGAGCCGTGGCCGCCAGCAGGCGTACCCCCGAGGCATGCGCCTGGCCCTCGCGCAGGGTGGCGTCGGTGCCGTCGATGCGCAGCACCGCCATGCCCTTGAACAAGGCCACGGCGCTGACCTGCGGCGCCGCCGGCAGGGCCGTGGCGACGAGCGCCAGGGCCAGCGCCAGGACGAGCCGTGTGCGACCATTCGCCGGCGTCTGGTAGACTCCGCCGCGCTCGACCACCAGCCTCCTTTTCAGCATCACAGGATCCCTTCCATGAAAGTAGCCTGCATCGATTTCGAAGGCGTGCTCGTCCCCGAAATCTGGATCAGCCTTGCCGAGCGCACCGGCATCGACGACCTCAAGCTCACCACGCGGGACATCCCTGATTACGACGAACTGATGGGTCATCGTCTCGGCATCATGGATAAGCACGGCCTGCGCTTCAAGCAGTTGCTGGAGGCCGCCGAAGGGCTCGAACCGCTGCCCGGCGCAGCCGATTTCCTCGCCTGGCTGCGCAGCGAATTCCAGGTCGCGATCATCTCCGACACCTTCCATGAACTCGCCCGCCCACTGGTCGCCAAGCTCGGCTGTCCGGTCATACTCTGCCATCGCCTCGAGATCGACGCCGACGACCGCATCGTCGGCTACCACATCCGCCAGGCCGATCCCAAGCGTTGCGCGGTCAAGGCCTTCCAGTCGCTCAACTACGAAGTCGTCGCCACCGGCGATTCCTACAACGACATCAGCATGCTGAGCCAGGCCGAGCGCGGCTTCTTCTTCTGCCCCTCGGACAAGGTCACGCGTGACTACCCCGACATCCCGGTGGCGCGTGACTACGACGCGCTGCGCGCGATGTTCGCCGCGGCGCTCGCCTGAGACCTGGTCTCGCCACCCCGGTGCCGCCCGCTGGCGGCACGGGGCAGGGCTGGCTGCGCCTTCACGCGGTTCCGGCCGCGCCGGCCGCATCGCCCGAATAGTCGTAGACCATCGCCGCGCGCGGCGGTTCATGGCCGGGCCAGCGCGCCACGCCCCACCGCAAGAGCTCTGCGACCGGTGCACCGCGGGCATCGGCCGGCGGCGTCAGGCGGAGAAAGTCGAGCGCGGCCCAGGCCGCCTGCGCGGCGTCATCCGCCAGCACCGCCGGCGCCCGCGTCTGCTTGCTGAGCTTGTTACCGTGACGCCCGAGCACCACCCCGAAATGACCGTAGGACGGGGTCGGCAGGCCGAGCAGGTGCTGCAGGTGGATCTGCTGCGGGGTGCTGTCGAGCAGGTCGAGGCCACGCACGACGTCGGTGACACCGGCGGCGGCATCGTCCACGACCACGGCGAGGTGGTAGGCCACCAGCCCATCGGCGCGGCGCACGACGAAATCGCCACTCGACGTGGCGAGGCAGCGTTCCTGGCGCCCCTGCCAGCGGTCCTCGAAAGCGATGCGGGCGTCGCCGACGCGCACGCGCACGGCCCGCGCGCGGCGTCCGGGCGGCAGGCCGTTGCGGCAGGTGCCGGGATAGGGGCCCTTGCCGACCATGGCCCGGGTACAGGCGCAGGGGAAACTCGCGCCGCTGGCGGCGAGGCGCTCGAGCGCCTCGCGGTAGGCGGCGCCGCGCCGGCTCTGGTAGGTCACCGCGCCGTCCCACTCCAGGCCGAGGGCCGCCAGGGTCGCGAGGATGGCATCCGCTGCACCGGCGACTTCGCGCGGCGGATCGAGGTCGTCGATGCGCAGCAGCCAGCGCCCGCCGCGTGCGCGGGCATCGAGGTAGCTGGCCATGGCCGCGACCACCGAGCCGAAATGCAACGGGCCGGAGGGCGAGGGGGCGAAGCGCCCGACGACCGTCGCCGTCACCGTGCGCCGTCGGGGGCGAGGTGGGCGCAGTAGAGACTGGTCGCGGCCGCCACGCCCAACGGCACGGCGATGAAGTTCAGCACCGGTACCAGGGTCACCGCGGTCATGCCGAAACCGAAGCCGAGCGTGAGCCGGCGCCGCGCGCGCATCGCCTGCAACACGCGCGGGAAGACCTCGCCGTGATTACCGAGCGGACAGTCGAGGTATTCCATGCTGAGCATCCAGGCGCCGAACAGCAGCCATAGCGCGGGCGCGATCGCGTTGAGTCCGGGGATCACGCTGAGCACCAGCAGGGGCAGGGCCCACAGCACCATGTAGAGCAGCTTGCGCAACTCGGCCAGCACGGTGCGCGCAACCTCGCCGAGCAGGGCACCGAGGCTGAACGGCACCGCCGTCTGGTCGCCGCGCAGGTGGCGCTCGACGGCCTCGGCGAGCAGGCCGTTGAAGGGGCTCGCGACGAGGTTGGCGACCACGCTGAAGGAGAAGAACACGATCACCGCGGCGAGGGTCGCGAACAGCAGCCAGGCCAGCCATTGCACGAACTCGGGCAGGTTGCCCAGGTAACGCGCGATGGTGTAGTCGACCGCCTCGCCCAGGCTGCCCAGGGCGACCACGAACAGGGCCACGTTGATCAGCAGCGGCACGACCACGTAGACGCGTACGCCCGGCGCCCGCAGCAGGCCGAAACCGCGCCAAATGTGGGCGAGCCCGCCCAGGAAACCGCCCTGCGGCGCGCTCACGGCGGCGGCCAGGCACTGGCATCGGCCGGGCACCAGCCGGCCAGGCGGTGCTCGGCGACGATGGTCGGGTAGGTGCCGCCGCGCACGTTGAACGCCGCGGTCAGGCGCGCCGCGCGCGGTGCGCAGGCGGCGACGACGTCGTCGAGGATGCGGTTGGTGATGGCCTCGTGGAATGCGCCCTCGTCGCGCCACGACCAGATGTAGAGCTTGAGCGCCTTGAGCTCCAGGCAATGCCGGTCGGGAACGTAATCGAGTGTGAGGTGGGCGAAGTCGGGCTGGCCGGTGAGCGGGCACAAGCAGGTGAACTCGGGCAGCCGGATGTTGATGCGGTAATCGCGTGCCGGGCTCGGGTTGTCGAAGGTTTCGAGCGCGCGGCTCGGCTGGGTCGTCATGGTCGTCACTCGGGCGCGGAAAGGCGCGTAACCTTATCACACCGGCGCCTCCGACCGGCTTCCTCCGGGGCCCCGCAGGCACGCCGAAACTCGACGCATTACCGCATTAAAAACATATAGTTACAGCATGGCCAACGATGACCTCGCGACGTTGTGCGGCCGGATCGCGATGGGGTATGCTTTGCGCCCATGCGCATCACCCGAATCAAGTTCTCAGGCTTCAAATCCTTCGTCGATCCAACCACCCTGACCCTCCCCGGCAACCTCACCGGCGTCGTCGGTCCGAACGGTTGCGGCAAGTCCAACATCATCGATGCGCTGATCTGGGTGCTCGGCGAGAGTTCGGCCAAGCACCTGCGCGGGGAGTCGATGGCCGACGTCATCTTCAACGGCTCCAACACCCGCAAACCGGTCGGCCAGGCGACCGTCGAGATCGTGTTCGACAACACCGACGGCACCATCGGCGGGCAGTATGCCGGCTTCGGCGAGATCTCGATCAAGCGTACCGTCAGCCGCGACGGCGTGTCGTCCTACTTCCTCAACGGTGCACGCTGCCGGCGCAAGGACGTCACCCAGGTGTTCCTCGGCACCGGTATCGGCTCGCGCGGTTACTCGGTGATCGAGCAGGGCATGATCTCGCGGGTCATCGAGGCCCGCCCGGAAGAGCTGCGCGCGTTCCTCGAAGAGGCTGCCGGCATCTCCAAGTACAAGGAGCGGCGGCGCGAGACCGAGAACCGCATGCGCCACACCGACGAGAACATGGAACGTCTCAACGACATCCGCGAGGAACTCGACAAGCAGCTCGGCCACCTGCAACGCCAGGCCAAGGCCGCCGAGCGTTTCCAGGCCTACAAGGCCGACGAGCGCGCCGCCCACGCGCGCCTGCTGGCGGCGCGCTGGCGCGGTCTCGACAGCGAGCGCGATGGCTGCCGGCGGCTGCGCGAGGAACGCGCCAACGAACTCGAGGCGGAGGTCGCGCGGCTGCGCGAGCTGGAAGCGCGCCAGGCCGGTTACCGCGAGGCCCAGGTCGAGGCGACCGAGACCTTCAACCGCGTGCAGTCGGCCTTCTACGCCTGCAGCGGCGAGATCTCGCGCCTCGAACAGTCGATCCGCCACGCCGAGGAGCGCGAACAGACCCTCAGCGGCGACCGCGACGATGCCCGCGGCACCCTCGACGAGCTGCAGCGGGTGCTCGAAGACGACCGTGCCCAGCTCGACACCGTGCGCCGCGAGCTGGCCGACAGCGAACCGCGCTTCGCCGCGGCGCGCGAGTCTGCCGACGACGCGGGCACTCGCCTCGGCGAGGTCGAGAACCGCCGCGCCCAGTGGCAGCACGAGTGGGATGCCTTCAACCGCGATCACAACCAGCTCGCCCAGGCCGAGAACGCCGCGCGCATCCGCCTCGAGCATCTCGCCAGCGGCGTGGCCGAAACCGACCGGCGCAAGGCCGCGCTGAACGACGAGGCGGCACGCCACGACACCACCGATCTGAACCTCAAGGCGACCGAGCTGCGCGAGGCCGTGACGGCCGGCGAGCGTACCCGGGCCGAGCTGGTCGAACGCCGCAGCGCCCTGCGCGGCCAGCTCGAACAGGCCCGCGCCGAGGCCCAGGCGATGGGCAAGTCGCTGCACGAACACCAGATCCAGCTCGAAGAGCAGCGCGGACGGCTGGCCTCGCTGAAGGCCCTGCAGGAAGCGGCTTACGGCGACGAGCAGGAGACCATCGAACAATGGTTCCAGGCGCACGGCCTGCACGACGTACAGCGCCTGGCCGAACACGTCCATGTCGAACCCGGCTGGGAACGCGCCCTCGAGGCCGCGCTGCGCATCCCGCTCGGCGCGCTGTGCGGCGAAGACCTGGTCGCGCGCCTGGCCGCGCGCGAGCGCGTCGACCTGCCCCCGATCACGGTGTTCGACACGCGGGCGCCCAACGCCGGCAGCGCGGCGGCCAGCACGCTGCTCGCCGCCAAGGTCGGCGGACGCATCGATCTCGGCCCGCTGCTCCACGACATCCACGTTGCCGACGACGACAGCGCCGGCCATGCCCTGCTCGCGACCCTGCCGGCACATGCCCTGGTGGTCCTGCCCGACGGCACCCTGCTCGGGCACGGCTGGGCCTGCTTCCCGGGACGCGCCGCCGCCGGCGAAAGCATTCTCGCGCGCGCGCGCGAGTTGAACCGCCTCGGCGCCGCGCTCGCCCAGCACGAGGACGCGACGGCCGAACTGCGCGGCCGTGTCGAAGCCGCCCAGGCCGGCATCAAGGCCCTGGAGCAGGAAGCGCACGAGCTCGGCGAACGCTACGAGCGCGAAACGCGTACGTTCGAACAACACCGCGGCGAGTTGAGCCGCGTGGAGGGCGAATTGACCCGCCGCGAGGCCCGCGCCGCGGACATCCGCGCCGAACTCGACCGGCTCGCCCAACGCAGCGCCGAGCACGAAGCTTCGATCACCCAGCTGCGCGAACAGCAATCGACCGCGACCAGCGCGTTGCAGGACCATGCGGCGCGGCGCGAAGTGCTGGTCGCCGCGCGCGACGACATCCAGCGCGCGGTCGATGCCGCGCGCCAGGCCGCCCGCGAGACGCGCGAATCGGCCCACGCCCTCGAGCTGCGTATCCAGAGCCTCGCCGCGCGCCGCCAGGCGCTGGAGGACACCATCACGCGCAATGCCGGCTCTTTCGAGCAGCTCGAGAAGCGCCACGCCGAGTTCGTGCAGGCCATCGCCGACCTCGCCGAGCCGCGTCAGCGCATGGCCGCGGAACTCGAACGGGCCCTGGGCGAGAAGCTCGAGGCCGAAAACGCCGTCACCGCAGCACGCACCGCCCTCGGTGAACTCGACGCGTCGCTGGCCCAGAGTGCCGCGCAGCGCACGGCGATCGAGCAGGCCATCAATGCCAGCCAGCAGCGCCTCGAACAGGTCCGCCTCGACGAGCGCGCCCTGGAAGTACGCCAGCAGGAGCTGCGCAGCCGCTTCGAGCAGACCGAACAGGATTTCGACGCCACCCTGGCCGGCCTCGGCGAGGACGACGACGAGGCCGCGCTGCAGGAACAGCTGGAGAAGATCGCCCAGCGCATCGCCCGGCTCGGCCCGATCAACCTGGCCGCCATCGACGAGTACAACCAGCTCGCCGAGCGCAAGACCTACCTCGACAAGCAGCACGCCGACCTCACCGAGGCGCTGGCCACCCTGCACGACGCCATCCGCAAGATCGACCGCGAAACGCGTACCCGCTTCAAGGAGACCTACGACAAGGTCAACAACGGCCTGCAGGCGATGTTCCCGGTCCTGATCGGTGGCGGCCACGCCTACCTGGAGATGACCGGCGACGACCTGCTCGAGACCGGGGTGACGGTGATGGCGCGGCCGCCGGGCAAGCGCAACAGCACCATCCACCTGCTGTCCGGCGGCGAGAAGGCGCTCACCGCGCTGGCTTTCGTGTTCGCCATCTTCGAACTCAACCCGGCACCGTTCTGCCTGCTCGACGAGGTCGACGCGCCGCTCGACGACGCCAACGTCGTGCGCCTGACCGAGATGCTCAAGTCGATGGCCAAGACCGTGCAGTTCCTGTTCGTGACCCACAACAAGATCACGATGGAAATCGCCGAGCAGCTCATCGGCGTCACCATGCATGAGCCCGGCGTGTCGCGGCTGGTGTCGGTGAACATGGAAGAAGCGGTCGAGCTGGCCGCCACCGCCTGAGGCCGCCGCGCCATGCTCTCGCTGCGCCTGCTGCTGGTCGTCATCGGCATTGCGATTATCGCCGCGGTGTATTTCTTCGGCGTGGTCAAGCGGCGCCGCGACAGTCGCGTGACCTTTCCGCGCCGCTTCGGTGGCCGCGAGTTCCCCGACGTCATCCTGCAGCACGAGGGGGAAGACGCGGAGTTCGAGTCCGACGACGGCTTCGAGATCGTCGCCGTGCGCACCCGCCCGGCGGTCAATCTCGACGTCGAGCCGTCCCCGGACGATGGCGACGAAGACGACGACGAATCGCCCACCGTCGTGCGCGGCGGCGGTGACGACACGGCCGAGGCTGCCGTACCGGCGCCGGCCCGAGCGCCGGCAAGTCGCGCGGAGCCGGCGGCCCCGCCGGCCGCTCCCGCGCCAGCCGCGCCACGCCGCGACGCAGAACCCCTGGTGCACCGTGAACCGCGCGGTGAGCGGCTGCCCGGCCGCTTCGTGTTGCCGCCGGAGGCCGAGGCACTCGGCGACCTGCCGCGCGTGCGCAACGACGCCCTCGTCGACGACGAACCGGACAACGCGCGCCGCGGTTCCGACCAGCTCGACCTGTTCGGCGCCGAGAGCGCCGCGCCGTCGCCCAAGCCGCGCCGCGGGCGGGCCGCCAAGGCGCCGCCGCCGGAAGCCGACGACGAACCCGACAACGGCCTGGTCAACCTGTTCGTCCGCGCCCACGACGGCCGCCCGTTCGGTGGCCCCGAGCTGGTGCGCGCGCTCAACGCCGTGGGCATGCGCTTCGGCGACATGTCGGTGTTCCATCACTACGGCGCCGGCGACCTGCGTTGCGACCGCCCGGTGTTCAGCGCCGCCAACATGTTCGAGCCGGGCACCTTCGACCTCGCCCGCATCGAGGCCTTCCGCACCTCGGGCATCGTGTTGTTCATGCAATTGCCGGCGCCGCTGGAAGGGCCGGTGGCCTTCGAGCTGCTGCTCAACTCGGCGCAGCGCCTGGCCGAGCTGACCGGCGGCGAACTCTACGCCAGTCCCAAGGTGCCGCTCGATTCCGCCGCCATCGCGCGCCTGCGCAACCGCGCTGCCCGCTACGGCCATGCCGGCTGAGGCCGCGGCGCGGCGCGTCGCCGAACTGCGCGAGGCGCTGGAACTCCACAATCACCGCTACTACGTCCTCGACGACCCGCTGATCAGCGACGCCGAGTACGACGCCCTGCTGCGCGAGCTCGAGCAGCTCGAAGCCGCCCATCCCGAGCTGGCCAGTGCCGACTCGCCGACCATGCGGGTCGGCGCTGCGCCGGCCGAACAGTTCGCGACCGTCATCCACCGCGCGCCGATGCTGTCGCTGGGCAACGTCTTCGACGCCGGCGAGTTCGAGGATTTCTACGCCCGCGTCGCCACCGAGCTGGAGAGCGACACCGTCGAGTTCGCGGTCGAGGCCAAGCTCGACGGCCTGGCCATCAGCCTGACCTACGAGGCCGGCCGGCTGGTACGGGCGGCAACCCGCGGCGACGGCACGCACGGCGAGGACGTCACCGCCAACGTGCGCACCATCCGGGCCATCCCGCTGCGCCTGCGCGGCGCCGAAGCGCCGGCCCTGATCGAGGTGCGCGGCGAGATTTTCATGGACAAGGCCGGCTTCACCGCGCTCAACGAGCGCCAGGCGGCCGCCGGCCTCAAGACCTTCGCCAACCCGCGCAACGCCGCCGCCGGCAGCCTGCGCCAGCTCGATCCCGCGGTCACCGCCAGCCGTCCGCTGACCATGTACTGCTACGGCATCGGCGCGCTGGAGGGCGGGCCGGCGCTCGACACCCAGGCCGGCACGCTCGACTACCTCGGCGCCCTGGGTCTGCGCGTGTCGCGCGACTCGCGCGTGGTCAGCGGCTGTGCCGCCTGCATCGCTTTCTACGAGGACATGGCCGCGCGGCGCGCAGCCCTGCCCTACGAGATCGACGGCATCGTGTACAAGGTCAACGCGCGCTCGGCCCAGGACCGCCTCGGCCACGTCGCCCGCGCCCCGCGCTGGGCCGTGGCGTTCAAGTTTCCGCCCGACGAACGCGAGACCCGGGTGCTGGCGATCGACGTCCAGGTCGGGCGCACCGGCGCGCTGACCCCGGTGGCGCGTCTCCAACCCGTGTTCGTCGGCGGCGTCACCATCACCAACGCGACCCTGCACAATGCCGACGAGATCGCGCGCAAGGATGTCAGGGTCGGCGACACCGTGGTCGTGCGCCGCGCCGGCGACGTCATCCCCGAGATCGTCCGCGTGGTCCTCGACAAGCGGCCGCCCGACACCGCGCCGTACGAGCTGCCGAGCACAGTGCCCGACCAGGAGCGTGCGCGCCTGGTCCAGGCAATCATCCATTTCGCCTCGCGGCGCGCGCTCGACATCGAGGGCCTGGGCGCGAAGATCGTCGAACAGCTGGTGACCAGTGGCCTGGTCACCGCCCCGGACGATCTCTACCGCCTGGAGGCGGAGACCCTCAGCGGGCTCGAGCGCATGGCCGAAAAGTCGGCCGCCAACCTGGTCGAAGCCATCGCGCGCAGCCGCGCGACCACCCTGGCGCGTTTCGTCTATGCGCTGGGCATCCGCGAGGTCGGCGAGGCCACGGCGGCCAACCTGGCCCGCCGCTTCGGCAGCCTGGAACGAATCGCCCAGGCCAGCGTCGAGGCATTGGAGGACGTCGACGACATCGGCCCGGTGGTCGCGGCGAGCATCCACGACTGGTTCGCCGACCCGGCCAACGCCGCGCTGGTCGAGCGCCTGCGCGACGCCGGGGTGCACTGGGAGGAGGGCGTGGCGAGCGGGGCGGCGGACGGCGCGCAACCGCTGACGGGGCTCGGCTGCGTGCTGACCGGCACCCTCAGCGCGATGACCCGCGACGAGGCCAAGCACCGCCTGCAGGCGCTCGGCGCCAAGGTTTCGGGTGCGGTGTCGAAGAAGACCAGCCTGGTGATTGCCGGCGCCGAGGCCGGCAGCAAGCTGGCCAAGGCCGAGGCACTCGGCGTGCCGGTGCTCGACGAGGCGGCCTTTCTCGGCCTGCTCGACGACCCGGCGTCGGTCAGTCGCTGGCTGCCGCCGCCGCCGACGGCCTAGCGCCCGCCACCAGCACCTGGTTACGCCCGCCGCGCTTGGCTTCGAGCAACACGGCGTCGGCGCGCTGCAGGAGTTCGGTCTGGTCTTCCCCCGCTTCGAGGTGGGCGACGCCGATACTCGCCGTCACCCGCGTGCCGACCGGCAGGGCGTCGATGGCGAGGGTCTCGATGCCGACACGGATGCGCTCGGCGAGCAGCTCGGCGCCGTGGCCGTCGGTGCTCGGCAGCACCACGACGAACTCCTCGCCGCCGTAGCGGAACACGCCGTCGGAGGTGCGCGTGCAGCTGACGATGCGGTCGGCGACGTGGGTCAGTACGACATCGCCGACGATGTGACCGAAGCGGTCGTTGACCGACTTGAAGCGATCGACGTCGATCATCAGCAGCGACAGCGGCGTTGCCTGGCGGCGCGAGAGCGAAATGTGGTGGGCGAGGTGGGCGCCCATGCTGGCGCGGTTGCTGACCCCGGTGAGCGGATCCTTGAGCGCGATACGCAGGGCGCGTTCGTACTGCAGGGCGTTACGTAGCGGGTAGATCAAGGTACACAGCAGGACCTCGAGGGTCGCCGACTCGTCTTCGCTGAGTGGTTGCTGGCGCGAGAAGGTGACTTCGCCGAGATACTTGCCGACCAGGGTGAGTTCGTAGGCGTAGCGGTTGATTTCCGCGCTGCCGTCCTCGACCACGGTGTGTTGCTTGCTGTGGTGATAGCGCACGCTGATACCGCGCACGATGCGCCGCGCCTCGCGCGCGAACCCCTTGATGATGTCGCGCACGTGCAGGCTGGACTGCAGGGCGGTGGCGATGCGCAGCTTGGTCGAATCCGAGACCAGCTGGCGATCATCGGTGCTGTCGGGCGAGAACGGCAGGAAATCGCGATTGAAGTCGCCTCCCTGCCACGGGGCCGGCTCGGGGATCTGCTTCATCGGGGTACTCATGTTCGGCATCGTCACCTGCGCTCTGGATGCGGGCTTGGATGCGATTTTCATGCCATGTCACGTGGCGCGATTCCTTGACTGGTTCGGGGAATCCCACCTTTATGCTTGTTTTAGCTGAGTTTTCTCTGCTTGTCTCGGACTTCTTCAGGGTCCTTCGGCCGAGCTCAGCGTCAATATACCGACGTCGTCCGGGCGGCGTGGCGCACGCTTGCCGTCAAACCCTTGCCGCGGCGGCAACAATTGCCGTTGCCATCACGCCGCCTGCCGCCACACGGTACCGTTGCGTGCCGCCGCGCCGAGCAGTTCGACATAGGCCGGCGCGATGATTTCCGGCACCGCCAGGCGGGCCGGGTCCAGGGCCGGGAAGGCGTTCAGGCGCAGGCGGGTCCTCAACGGCCCCGGTACCACCGCGCCGACCCGCAGGGCAGGGTCGTTGGCGACCTCCGCCGCCCACATCTCGAACATCGCCCTGAGCGCCGCCTTGGACGCCGCGTAGGCGCCCCAGTTGGGCTTGGCCGCGAACGCCTCCTCGGCCAGCGTCACCACCAAGCGCCCGTGTTCCGAGGCACGCAGCAGCGGCCAGCAGGCCTGGGTCAGCAGCAACGCGCTGTGCACGTTGACCTGGAAGACCCGCGCCCAGGTCACGGCATCGTAGATCGGCAGTGGCGACAGCTCGCCGAGCGCGCCAGCGATCAGGGCGAGGCCATCTAGCCGTCCGAAGCGCTCATCGAGGTGGCCCGCAATGGTGGCGTAATCGTCGGCGCTGGCGGCCTCGAGGTTGATCGGCAGCAGCACCGGCGCCGGCTGGCCCGCGTCCTCCACGGCGTCGGCGAACGCTTCGAGCTCGCGCACGTTGCGCGCCGCCGCGACGACCGTGGCGCCGGCCGCGGCGCAGGCGCGGGCGACCGCCTGGCCGATGCCGCGGCTGGCTCCGGTGACCAGGATCACGCGCCCGGCCAGGGCGCCGTCGAGGGGGTCGGTCATGATGTCGGTTCTCGCTGGCAGGCTGGTGAAAATCGATTGCGGGGGGCGGTCGCGGCCGGGCTCGCGGCGCCGGCCACCCGATCCGGTGCGCTGCGGCTCGGCCTGCGTGCGCCGCGCGGGCGCGCCACCGCCGCTGCCCGTCCCGCCCACGCCCTGCCCACGGCCTCACCCGCTGCGCGATTCACCGTCGGCCGGGTCAACTGAAATCGCCGGCGCGCAGGATGGTGTCGCGGCAGTACTTGGCGTCGTCGGTGAGCGG
Source organism: Gammaproteobacteria bacterium (assembly GCA_024235015.1). Lineage (GTDB taxonomy): Bacteria > Pseudomonadota > Gammaproteobacteria > JACKNG01. The sequence goes on along the minus strand of JACKNG010000001.1, from coordinate 28,459 downwards.
GTAGTCGAGCGTGTAGTGCAGGCCACGGCTTTCGCGCCGCTTCATGGCCGAGCGGATGATGAGCTCGGCCACCTGGACCAGGTTGCGCAACTCGATGAGGTCGCCGGAGACGCGGAAATTGCCGTAGAACTCGCTGATCTCCGCACGCAGCAGTTCGATCCGGCGCCGCGCACGCTCGAGGCGCTTGGTCGTACGTACGATGCCCACGTAGTCCCACATCAAGCGCCGCAACTCGTCCCAGTTGTGCGACACCACCACTTCCTCGTCGGCATCGGTCACCTGCGACTCGTCCCAGGCCGGGATCGCCGGCGTCGCCGCGTTCGCGGCGAGCACCGCGCGCACCGCGTGGGCGCAGGCATCGGCCATGACCAGGCATTCGAGCAGGGAATTGCTGGCCATGCGGTTGGCGCCGTGCAGGCCGGTGCAGGCCGCCTCGCCGATGGCGAACAGGCCGGGGAGGGTGGTCCGCCCGTCCAGATCGGTCACGATGCCGCCGCACAGGTAATGCGCCGCCGGCACCACCGGGATCGGGTCGCGCGTGATGTCGATACCGTAGGCCAGGCACTGGGCATGGGCGTTGGGGAAGTGCTCGAGGATGAAATCGCGTGGCTTGTGCGAAATGTCGAGGTAGACGCAGTCGAGGCCGAAACGCTTCATTTCGTGGTCGATGGCACGCGCGACGATGTCGCGCGGCGCGAGCTCGGCACGGCTGTCGTAGCGCGGCATGAAGCGCTCACCGGAACCCAGTACCAGCGTACCGCCCTCGCCGCGGAGGGCTTCGGTCAGCAACAGCGTCTTGGCGTGCGGGTGGTAGAGGCAGGTCGGGTGGAACTGCACGAATTCCATGTTGGCGATGGCGCAGCCGGCGCGCCAGGCCATGGCGATGCCGTCGCCGGTGGCGACGTCCGGGTTGCTGGTATACAGGTAGGCCTTGCCCGCGCCGCCGGTGGCGAGCACCACGGTGCGGGCGCCAAGGGTGCGCACCTGGCGCGCGTCGAGGTCGAACACGTAGGCGCCGACGCAGCGGTCGGGCGCGATGCCGAGCTTGGCCGTCGTCACCAGGTCGATGGCCATGTGCGACTCGAGCAGGGCGATGTTGGGATGTTCGCGCACCCGCTCGACCAGGGTCTCCTCGATGGCACGGCCGGTGGCGTCGGCGGCGTGCACGACGCGGCGGTGGCTGTGGCCGCCTTCGCGGGTGAGGTGGAACTCGACGACGCCGGACCGCGAGGTGCGGGTACTGAAGGGCACGCCCTGTGCGATCAACCACTCGATGCGTTCGCGCCCGTGGCGGACGATGAACTCGACCGCGTCGCGGTGGCACAGGCCGGCGCCGGCGGTCAGCGTGTCCTCGATGTGGGAATCGATGGAATCGGCATGATCCATCACCGCCGACACGCCGCCCTGGGCGTAGTAGGTCGCGGTCTCGCTGAGCGGCCCCTTGCTGAGCACGGCCACGCGCTGGTCCGCGGCCAGCGCCAGGGCCAGGCTCAGGCCCGCGGCACCGCTGCCGACGATGAGCACGTCGTATGTCTGGTCTTCGTTCACGGATGGCTTCCGAGTCGCGCCGGCCGGCGCCGGGAATTGCGGCGGTCGGGTTGGCCGGGAGGGCGCCGGTCGGCCGCACGGGGCGGGCATCCGGGCCAACTGCGGTTATACTCCGCACGCTGATCCACGCCCGACGCCCCCTCGAACTATCCACGCGCCCGATGGTCTACCACTTCACCGCCCGCCGCGGCCTCGCGGTCATGATACAAGGATAGAGCCTGAGTGGGCGACAGCATTACCGACAACGAGCTGGTGACCCGTGTTCAGCAAGGTGACAAGAACGCCTTCGACCTGCTGGTCCTCAAGTATCAGCATCGCATCGTGAAGCTGGTGTCGCGCTATGTCCGCGAGCCGTCCGATGCGCTCGATGTCACCCAGGAGACGTTCCTCAAGGCCTACCGGGCCCTGCCGAACTTCCGTGGCGACAGCGCGTTCTACACCTGGATTTACCGTATCGCGATCAATACGGCCAAGAATTACTTGGTTGCCCTGTCGCGACGACCGACCGAAGTCGACCTCGAGAACGACGACGGCGAGCCGCTCGATCTCGAGGGCCTGCAGAAATCGCTCGACACCCCGGAGCACCTGCTGCTGACCGAGGAGATACGCGAGACCATCCTCGACGCCATGCGCAAGCTGCCCGACGACCTGCGCGAGGCGATCATGTTGCGCGAGGTCGACGGTTTGAGTTACGAGGAGATCGCCACCGTGATGGACTGTCCCATCGGCACGGTCCGCTCGCGCATATTCCGGGCGCGCGAGGCCATCGACACCCGCCTCAAGCCCCTGTTGGAAAACTGACCTAGTGGAAGACGCCCGCATGAACGATGAAGACATCTCGGCCCTGGCCGACGACGAAATCGAGGCGGCCCGCCTCGGCGCGCTGATCGATCACATCGGCAGCGCGGATCCTGCCCGCCGCACCTGGGCCCGCTACCACCTCATCGGCGAGGTGCTGCGCAGTGACCAGGCGCCCGGCCGTGCCGCCGCGACGCCGCGCGCGGACGTCGTGCCGTTGCCGGCGCGCGACCGCCTGCGCGCGCCCCTGGCCGGGCTCGCCATCGCGGCCTCGGTGGCCGCACTGAGCGTGGTACTGGTCGCCGGCAACCGCGGTGAGCCGACTGTCACGCCGGCACTCGAGGTGGCGCAGAGCGGCGCGGTAGCGCCGAGCGTGCCGGCGGCAGCGCCGGCCGTCGATTCTATCGTCGGTGACGAGGCCAGCGGGCTCGTGCCGGCTGGCGCCTACGACCAGCGCATGAACGGTTACCTGGTCAATTTCAACGAGCAGCGCGCGCGCCTGGGCATGCCCGGGGTTCATCCCTACGTGCGTATCGTCGGCTTCGAGCAGCGTTGAACGGGCGCGGGTCGACGTCCGTGCAGGGCCTGCGCCGCGTCGGCGCTGGCCTGCTGCTGCTCGCCGCCGCCGGGGTCAACGCGGCCGACGACCAGGCGCAGAACCTGTTGCGCGAAATGCACGACGCCACCCGCCACCTCAACTACGATGGCATTTTCGTCTACCAGCGCGGGGCCCAGCTCGACACCATGCGCCTGGTCCACATGGTCGACGGCGATGTCGAACGCGAGCGCCTGATATCGCTGTCGGGGCCGGCGCGGGAGGTCATCCGCGACGGCACCCGCGTAACCTGCCTGTTCGCCGACGACCATGCCGCGATGGTCGAACGCGCGCCGCCGCGCGACATCATCGGCATCGGCTTCTCGGCACCGGTCGACGCCCTCGTCGACAATTACCATTTCAGCCTCGACGGTCGCGAACGTATCGCCGCCCGCGACGCCGTGATCGTGGGGGTCACGCCGCTGCGCGACGATCGCTACGGCTACCAGCTGTGGATCGACGCGGCGTCCAAGCTGCTGCTCAAGTCGGTCATCCTCGGCCGCGGTGGGCGCGCGCTGGAGCAGGTCCAGTTCACCCACATCGACGTCATCGACGCCCCCGATCCCGAGCGCCTGCGCCCCGAGATTGCCGGCAGCGGCTTCACCTGGCAACTCGACGCCGACGACGGCAACCTCGGCAGCGGTTCGGACGAGGCCCTCCACTGGCGGGTCGCATGGGTGCCGGACGGCTTCGAAATGAAGGAAAACGACGTCCAGAACATGGCCACCAGCAAGATGCCGGTCGACCATCTCGTGTATTCTGACGGCTTGGCGATGGTTTCGGTCTTCATCGAAGCCCTGATGGAGGGCGAACCGCCGCTGCAGGGCTACTCGGCGCGCGGAGCCGTCAACGCGTTCAGCCGCATTGCCGATGGCCACCAGATCACGGTGGTGGGGGAGGTTCCGTTACCGACCGTGCGACAAATCGCGGCGTCGGTCGGGCGAGTGCCGTAAGCCCCTGACCCCAATAATTTTTTGGACGACATGAAGCACAAACTGCTAGCCCTCTGCGCGGTCTTCGCCGCCGCCCTGACCTGCGCCCTGCCGGCACCCGCTGCCATCACCGGCCTGCCGGACTTCACCCAGCTCGCGCGCGACAACAGCCCGGCGGTGGTCAACATCAGCTCGACGATCAAGCCGGCCAAGAGCGAGGACAAGCTGCCACACGGCTTCTCGCTGCCCGACATGCCCGACGACGGGCCACTGTCGGAGTTCTTCCGGCGCTTCTTCGGCGAGGAGGGACCGGGCATGCCACCCGGCGGCATCGACCCGCGCACCTCGCTGGGCTCGGGCTTCATCATTTCCGCCGACGGTTACGTCATCACCAACTTCCACGTCGTGCGCGAAGCCGACGAGGTCGTGGTGCGCATGTCCGACCGCAGCGAGTACAAGGCCGAGGTCATCGGCTCCGACCCGCGCAGCGACATCGCCGTGCTCAAGATCACGACCGACGCCAGGTTGCCCACGGTCAAGCTCGGCAGCTCCGAGGCGCTCGAGGTCGGCGAATGGGTGCTGGCCATCGGTTCGCCGTTCGGTTTCGATTACTCGGTCACCGCCGGCATCGTCAGCGCCAAGGGCCGCAGCCTGCCGAACGAGAACTACGTGCCCTTCATCCAGACCGACGTCGCCATCAATCCCGGCAACTCGGGCGGGCCGCTGTTCAACCTCGATGGCGAAGTGGTCGGGGTCAATTCGCAGATCTACAGCCGCACCGGCGGTTTCATGGGCGTGTCCTTCGCCATTCCCATCCACGTCGTCATGAACGTCTACGAGCAACTGCGCGACAAGGGCAGCGTGACGCGCGGCTGGCTCGGCGTGCTGATCCAGGACGTCACCGCGGAACTGGCGGAGTCGTTCAACATGGACAAGCCGCGCGGCGCGCTGGTCTCCAAGGTGCTCGCCGACAGCCCGGCCAAGCAGGGTGGCCTCGAGACCGGCGATGTCATCGTCACCTTCAACGGGCGTGCCGTCGAGCAGTCCTCGGACCTGCCGCCGATCGTCGGCGCGACCCAGGTCGGCGACAAGATCCCGGTCGAGGTCATCCGTGGCGGCAAGCGCCAGACCGTGACCATCGAGATCGGGGCGCTGCCCGACGACGACGACGAAATCGCGCTCGGCGAGGCACCGGAGTCGAAATCGAACGTCGACGAGCGGCTCGGCGTGGCCGTGCGCAACCTCGATGCCGAGCAGCGTGAAGCACTCCAGGTCGACGCCGGCGGCGTGCTCATCGAGGACATCGAAAACGGTCCGGCCTACGACGCCGGGCTGCGCGCCGGGGACGTCGTCCTGCAACTGAACAACCAGAAGATCACCGACGCCAAGCAGTTCCTCGACGTCGTCGCCAAGCTGCCCCAGGGCAAGACCGTCCCGGTGCTGGTCCAGCGCCAGGGCAACCCGCTGTTCCTGGCCATGAAGATCACGCCGCGCGATGACGGTTGAGCGCGCCGACGGCGCCGATGGCGTGCTCGAGTTGACCCTCTACGGGCGGCTCGAGTGCCCCTTGTGCGACGAATTCAAGGCCGCGTTGGCAGCCTGGAGCGCGGCTCACCGTCCGGTGCAACTGGAGGTCGTCGACATCGACGGCGATGCCGCTCTGGTCGAACGCTACCAGTGGCGCATCCCGGTGCTCGTAGCCGCCGGCCGGGAACTCTGCGCCGGGCACTTCGACCCCGCGCGCATGCCCGCCGGCAACCCCTGAGTCGCGTTGTCCCCGTTGATGCGCGCCCGCGCGCCGGTGCGCTAGAATCGCGCTCCTTTCGTCGCCACCCCCGGGACTGATTCCCGCCATTCATGCCACGCCCTCTCGACAAGATCCGGAACTTTTCCATCATCGCTCACATCGATCACGGCAAGTCGACCCTCGCCGACCGCTTCATCCAGTTGTGCGGCGGACTGAGCGAACGCGAGATGGCGGCCCAGGTCCTGGACTCGATGGACATCGAGCGCGAGCGCGGCATCACCATCAAGGCGCAGAGCGTGAGCCTCGACTACCACGCCGCCAACGGTGAGACCTACCTCCTCAATTTCATCGACACCCCGGGGCACGTCGATTTCAGTTACGAAGTGTCGCGTTCGCTGGCGGCCTGCGAGGGTGCCCTGCTGGTGGTCGACGCGGCCCAGGGCGTCGAAGCGCAATCCGTCGCCAACTGCCATACCGCGGTCGACCAGGGCCTGGAAGTCATCCCGGTGCTGAACAAGATCGACCTGCCGTCGGCCGAGCCGGAGCGGGTGTGCGAGGAGATCGAGGACATCATCGGCGTCGACGCCGGTGACGCGATCAGGGTCAGCGCCAAGACCGGGGTGGGGGTGCCCGACCTGCTCGAGCAGCTGGTCGAGCGCGTACCGCCGCCGCGCGGCGACGCCGCGGCGCCGCTCAAGGCCCTCATCATCGATTCGTGGTTCGACAACTACCTCGGCGTGGTCTCGCTGGTCCGCGTGTTCGACGGCGAACTGCGCCTCGGGCAGCGCATCCGCATCATGTCGACCGGGCGCGACGTCGACGTCGACCAGGTCGGCATCTTCACCCCGAAGCGGCTCAAGCGTGACCGCCTCGGCACCGGCGAGGTGGGCTACCTCGTGGCCGGAGTCAAGGACATCGACGGTGCCCCGGTCGGCGATACGGTCACCGAAACGGCGCGCCCGGCGGCGCGGCCCTTGCCCGGCTTCAAGCAATCCAAGCCCAACGTCTTCGCCGGTCTCTACCCGGTCGACTCCAGCGACTACGAGCAATTCCGCGAAGCGCTCGGCAAGCTGCGCCTCAACGATGCCGCGTTGTACTACGAGCCGGAAACCTCCGAGGCACTCGGCTTCGGCTTCCGCTGCGGTTTTCTCGGCATGCTGCACATGGAGATCATCCAGGAGCGGCTCGAACGCGAGTACGGCATCGATCTGATCACCACCGCACCGACCGTGGTCTACGAAGTGGTGATGCGTTCCGGCGAACTGGTCGAGATCGACAATCCCGCGCGATTGCCCGAGCCCAGCGCGGTCGAGGAGATCCGCGAACCCATCATCATCGTCGACCTGCTGGTTCCGCAGGACTACCTCGGCAACGTGATGAGCCTGTGCATCGAGAAGCGCGGCGTACAGACCAAGCTCAATTTCGTCGGCGGACAGGTCGCCATCAGTTACGAGCTGCCGATGGCCGAACTCGTGACCGATTTCTTCGATCGCCTGAAATCGGTGACCCGGGGCTATGCCTCGATGGACTACAATTTCGTCCGCCACCAGGCCGCTGACATGGTCAAGGTGGACATCCTCATCAATGGCGAGAAGGTCGACGCGCTGTCGAACATCGTCCATCGCGACCAGTCCCAGCGGCGCGGCCGCGAACTCGCCGAGAAGATGCGCGAGATCATCCCGCGCCAGATGTTCGACATCGCGATCCAGGCCTCGATCGGTTCCAAGATCATCGCCCGGGAGACGGTCAAGGCGCTGCGCAAGAACGTCACCGCGAAGTGCTACGGCGGTGACATCACGCGCAAGCGCAAGCTGCTCGAAAAGCAGAAGGCGGGCAAGAAACGCATGAAACAGTTCGGTTCGGTCGAAATTCCACAGGAAGCGTTCATGGCGGTACTCAAGACGGGGAAGAGCTCGTGATCTGGGATTTCGCCGCGGTCCTCACCCTGCTGGTCCTGGTCAGCGGCCTGATCTGGGCCGGTGACGCCCTGCTGCTGGCGCCACGGCGGCGCGCCGCGGCCGCGGCAGCGGGAAGCGAGCCGACGCTGCCGCTGCTGGTCGATTACGCGAAGTCGTTTTTCCCCATCTTCCTCGTCGTCCTGCTGCTGCGCTCGTTCCTGGTCGAGCCGTTCCGCATTCCCTCGGGTTCGATGATCCCGACCCTGGTCGTCGGCGACTTCATCCTCGTCAACAAGTACACCTACGGCATTCGCCTGCCGGTCCTCAACCGCAAGATCGTCGAACTCGGCGCGCCCGAGCGCGGCGACGTGGTCGTATTCCGTTACCCGCTCGACCCCTCGACGCCGTTCATCAAGCGCATCGTGGGACTGCCCGGCGACCACGTCGTCTACCGTGACAAGCACCTCTACATCAACGGCGAGGAGGTCGAGCGAGTACCGGAGCGGACCTACGTTGGTGTACGATCTTCCATCCAGCACACGGGGGCGCAGGTCTACCGCGAGCAGCTCGGTGACGTGCAACACGAGATTCTCATCACGCCGGGGGTGCGCACGCTCGACGGCGAGTTCGACGTCCCGCCGGGGCATTACTTCGTGCTCGGAGACAATCGCGACAACAGCCGCGATTCGCGCTACTGGGGTTACGTACCGGATGAAAACCTGGTCGGTCGGGCCTTCTTCATCTGGTTTCACTGGGACGGCGGGCCTGATTTCGGTCGCGTCGGCAATACGATTGAATAGCGGGAGGGGGCAGCGATGAACCGTAAACGGCAAAGCGGACTCACGCTCACGGGCTTGATCATGTCCTGCATCGTGATCGGGGGCGGCGCGCTCACCGGCATGAAGCTGTGGCCAATCTACAACGAGAAGTTCAAGGTCGACGTGGGCATGGACAAGCTCGCCGCGATTCCCGAGGGCAGCCGCATGAACAAGCTGGCCCTGGCCAAGGAACTGCAGAAGCAGTTCGACGTCCAGGACGTCGATTCCCTGACCGAGGCGCAGGTCCGCAAGATCCTGCAGGTCGGGACGATCAAGGGCCAGCCGGGCAAGTACGCCACGTTCAGCTACGAGATTCGCCGGCCGTTCTTCGGCCATCTCGACATCGTGATGAACTACGACAAGACGGTCCAGCTGGCCGGCGGCAAGACCGACTGACGCGGCGCGCGACACCCCGGTGCAGGCGCTGCAGCGTAGCCTCGACTACAACTTCGACGACGGCGAGCTGTGCCGACGCGCACTCACGCACCGCAGTGCCGGGGCGCGGCACAACGAGCGCCTGGAATTCCTCGGCGACGCGCTGCTCGGCATGATCGTGGCCGAGTACCTGTTCGAGACTTTCCCCGACGCCGACGAGGGCCAGCTCACCCGCACCCGCGCGGCGCTGGTCAACCGCGAGAGTCTGGCCGAACTGGCCCGCGGCCTCGCCCTCGGTGACGTCCTGATCCTGGGGGAGGGTGAACAGAAGAGCGGTGGCTGGCGCCGCGACTCGATACTCGCCAACACCCTCGAAGCCCTGATCGGCGCGATCTACCTCGACGGCGGCCTCGAGGCCTGCCGGCGGGTGGTGCGCGGGATCTACACCGAGCGCCTGGACAAGCTCGACCCCAGTGCGGCGGCCAAGGATCCCAAGACCGCGCTGCAGGAATACCTGCAGGCACGGCAGCGCGAGCTGCCGCGCTACGAAACCACCCGCGTCAGCGGGCCGCCGCACGAGCAGGTCTTCACCGTGACCTGCCACGTCGACAGCCTGCCTGCACCGGTCACCGCCGACGGCAACAGCCGGCGCAAGGCGGAACAGGCGGCCGCGCGTGCCGCGTTGCGGCAACTGCGGAGCTGAACATGAGTGAACGTTGCGGCCTGGTCGCCATCGTCGGACGTGCCAACGTCGGCAAGTCGACGCTGCTGAATGCCATCCTCGGCCAGAAGCTCAGCATCACCTCGCGCAAGCCACAGACCACGCGCTACCAGATCCTCGGCGTGCATACTGCCGCCGACACCCAGTTCGTGTTCGTCGACACCCCGGGCTGGCAGCGCAGCCCGCGCAACCAGCTCAACCGCCTCATGAACCGCCAGGTCAACCAGGCCCTGCGCGACGTCGATTGCATCGTCATGCTGTGCGACGCGCGCGGCTGGACCGCCGACGACGAGCTCGTCAGCCGCATGGTCGCCCAGACCGGGCTGCCGGCCCTGCTGGTGCTCAACAAGCACGACATGCTCAAGCGCAAGGCGCAACTGCTGCCGGAAATCGAACGCCTGGCAGCGAGCGAAACCCACTTCGCCGAGTTCCTGCCTCTGTGCGCGCGCACCGGCAACGGCGTCGAACGCCTGCTCGAAGCCCTCGGCGCGCGCATGCCCGAGCGGCCGCACATGTTTCCGTCCGACCAGATCACCGACCGCAGCGAACGCTTCCTGGCGGGCGAGATCGTGCGCGAGAAGACCATGCGCTACCTCGGCGACGAGTTGCCCTACCGGACGAGTGTGGTCATCGACGACTTCACCGACGAGGAACGACTCACCCGCATCATCGCCACGGTGTGGGTCGAACGCGACAGCCAGAAGCCGATCGTCATCGGCAAGTCAGGCGAGCTGATGAAGAAGATCGCGAGCGATGCGCGCCGCGACCTGGAGCAGCTGCTCGGGCGCAAGGTCTTTCTCACCGTGTGGGTGAAGACCAAGCGTGGCTGGACCGACAGCACCGAGGCGCTGCAGGCCATCGGTCTCGGCGACTAGGGAAGCGCGGCAAGAGTGAGCGAGCATGCCCGGAGGCAAGGTGCAAGTCGTGCGAGAAACGCAGTTCGTGCGAGACGAATGAGCGGCGCAGAACGACGCGCAATGCCGCATACGCGCAACGCAGTCACCTTTGTGGAGCTTCCCTAGGCCGGCGCGCGGACGCGGCGCCGCATGCAGGTCATGGACAACGCCTACGTGCTGCACCGGCGGCGCTACCGTGAGAGCAGCCTCATCGTCGAATTCCTGACCCCGGCCCACGGGCGTCTCGCCGCCGTCGCGCGCGGCGCCATGCGCCGCAAATCCGATCTCGCCGCCGTGCTCCAGCCGCTGGTACCCCTGGTCATCGAGACCCGTGGTCGCGGCGAGCTGCAGACCCTGGTGCGAGCGGAGAGCAGCGCGCCGGCGCGCCCGCTCAGCGGTCGCGCGCTGTACGCGGTGTTCTATCTCAACGAGCTCGTCATGCACCTGACCGTGGCCGGCGACCCCCTGCCCGAACTCTTCCATGCCTACGAACGTGCCTTGAGCGAACTCGGCGACGGCGCCCTGGAAGCGCCGTTACGCCGCTTCGAGACCGTGCTGCTGGACGTCATCGGGCTGGGCCTGCATCTCGACAGCGAGGCCGGCGGCGCACGGCCGCTGGCGGCGAGCGGCGACTACGTCTACGTCGTCGACAATGGGCCCGAGCCCTACAGCCCCGGTCGCCATGGCTGTCGCGTGGCCGGCGCCACCCTGCTGGCCCTGGCCACCGGTGGCCCGTTCGACCCGGTCGCCGCGCGCGAGGCGAAGACCCTCATGCGTTACGTGCTCAACCATCATCTCGACGGCCGCCCGCTGGCCTCGCGCGAACTGTTCGGCGGGGCTTCCGGCCAGGCCTAGTCCTGCCTCCCGGGCAGGTCTCCTGGGCCAACGAGCGCTCCGTGCGGCGCGGACGCCCGACCATTCCGAGCTAGAATGCGCGCTCGCCGCGGACGCGGCCAGGATCGAATGCGATGAACCATCCCACCTGCAGACTCGGCGTGAACATCGATCACGTGGCGACCCTGCGCCAGGCGCGCGGCACCGTGTACCCGGACGTGGTGGCCGCGGCGCGCGCCGCCATCGCCGGCGGCGCGGACGGCATCACCGTGCACCTGCGCGAGGATCGTCGGCACATCCAGGATGCCGACGTCCGTGACCTGCGCGCCGCGCTGGCGGTCCCGCTCAACCTGGAGATGGCGGCCACGGACGCCATGTGCGAGTTCGCCCTCGGCGTACGGCCGGCGGCCTGCTGCATCGTCCCGGAACGCCGCGAGGAACTGACCACCGAGGGCGGGCTCGACGTGCACGGTCACGAAGCGCGCCTGCGCGCCCTGTGTACGGCACTCGGTGCCGCCGGCATCGAGATCTCGCTGTTCATCGATCCCGAGCCGGCGCAGGTGGCAGCCGCCGCGCGCACCGGCGCGCCGACCATCGAGATCCACACCGGCCGCTACGCCCTGGCCGCCGGCGCGGCGCAGGCCCACGAACTCGAACTCGTCGGCGCCGCCGCCCGCCAGGCCCGCGAACTCGGCCTGACCGTCAACGCCGGCCACGGCCTGCACTACGACAACGTGGCCGCGATCGCCGCCATCGCCGGTATGCACGAACTCAACATCGGCCACGCCATCGTCGGCCGCGCCGTGTTCTGCGGCCTGCACCAAGCCGTGGCCGAGATGAAGGCCCGCATGGCGGGCACCTGAGCGATGATTTACGGCATCGGCATCGACATCGCCGAGATCCGGCGTTTCGAGCAGGCCTACGCGCGCTTCGGCGAACGCTTCGCCGCGCGCATCCTCGACGCCCAGGAACTGCACGGCTTTCCCGCCGCGCGCAACCCGGCGCGCTACCTGGCCATGCGGTTCGCGGCCAAGGAAGCGACCTCGAAGGCGCTCGGCACGGGCTTCAAGCAGGGCGTCGCACCGCGCCAGATCGGGGTGGTCCACGCGCCCAGCGGCAAGCCCGGGCTGGCGGTGAGCGGCGAAGCCGCGGCCTTGTTCGAACGTCATGGCATCGTCGCCAGCCACGTCAGCCTGTCCGACGATGGCGGTTTCGCCATCGCCTACGTGGTGCTGGAAACCAATCCGCCGCACCGTTAGGGACGCTCTGCACTAGTGACTGCGCAGCCCGCTCGCGGCGTTGTGCTGGCTTCTGCGGTGCTCGTTCGCCCGATGTAAACTGCGCTCCTCGAAGCCGGCATGCCTTGCCCGCAGGCATGCTCGCCCACTCGTGCAGCGCCCCCTGGGTGCGCCCGTGTCAACCCGCGCGGCGCGCCGCCCGTTTCCCCAATCACCTCGTTTCCGGATATCGACATGGCCAACACGGCAGCAGAAATCAAGCGGCGGCGCACCTTCGCCATCATCTCCCACCCCGACGCCGGCAAGACCACCGTGACCGAAAAGCTGCTGCTGCTCGGCGGCGCGATCAACGTCGCCGGCACGGTGAAGGCGCGCAAGAGCACACGTCATGCGACCTCGGACTGGATGGAAATCGAAAAGGAACGCGGAATTTCCGTGACCTCTTCGGTGATGCAGTTCGACTACCGCGACTGTGTCATCAACCTGCTCGACACCCCGGGCCACGCCGACTTCTCCGAAGACACCTATCGCACCCTCACGGCGGTCGATTCGGCGCTGATGGTGATCGATGCCGCGCGGGGCGTCGAAGAGCGCACCATCAAGTTACTCGAGGTGTGCCGCCTGCGTAACACTCCGGTGATGACCTTCATCAACAAGCTCGACCGCCACGCCCGCGAGCCACTCGACCTGCTCGACGAGATCGAAAGCGTGCTCGGCATCGCCTGCGCCCCGGTGACCTGGCCGCTCGGTTCGGGCACGCATTTCGGCGGCCTGTTCGATTTCAGGGATCGCAACATCCTGCCTTACCGCAAGCCGGGCGAGGCCGAGGAGGCGGAGCGCGCGGCACGCCTGCCGCTCGATGTCGCGCGCAGCGATGCGCGCTTTGCCGACCACCTGGGTGCACTGGACGAGGAAATCGAGCTGATCGAAGGTGCCGGCACCGGCTTCGACCGCGCCGCCTACCTGCGCGGGGAAATCACACCGGTGTTCTTCGGCACGGCGCTGCGCAACTTCGGCGTTCGCGAACTGCTCGACGCCTTCGTCGCCGACGCACCGGCGCCGCTGGCGCGGGCCACCAACGGCCCGACCATCGAGCCGACGGACCCGCGCTTTGCGGGCTTCGTGTTCAAGATCCAGGCCAACATGGATCCCAATCATCGCGACCGCATCGCCTTCCTGCGCATCTGCTCGGGACACTTCGAAGACGGCAAGCGCTATTTCAATGTGCGCCTGGGCCGCCCGGTGCAGATTGCCAACGCCATCCGCTTCATGGCCCAGGGGCGTGATACCACCGAGGAAGCCTGGGCCGGCGACATCATCGGCATCCACAATCACGGCACGATCCAGATCGGCGACACCTTTACCGAGGGCGACAGCTACTCCTTTACCGGTATCCCGAGCTTTGCGCCCGAACTCTTCCGCAGCGTGCGCACCGCCGATCCCCTGCGCAGCAAGGCCCTGCTCAAGGGTCTGACCCAGCTCTGCGAGGAGGGCGCAGCGCAGGTCTTCAACTACATCAACAAGAACGAGATCGTGCTCGGCGCGGTCGGCATGCTGCAGTTCGACGTCGTCGCCTGGCGCCTCAAGCACGAATACGGTGTGGAATGCATCTTCGAGGCGGCCCAGGTGCAGACCGCGCGCTGGGTCAGTGCGGAGAAGGCCAGCGAGATCGACAAGCTCAAGGCGCACTCCGCCAACAACCTCGCCCTGGACGGCGCCGGCCAGTTGGCCTACCTCGCACCGACCCGGGTCAACCTGCAGATGGCCGAAGAGCGGTGGCCCGAAATTCGCTTCCGGGCCACCCGCGAAATGCTCGCCTGAAGAGGCCGCTCAGGCGTCGCGATCGACGCCGTCGCCGTCGTTCCTGGCCGGCGCCGCCGGCGTCGGGGCCGGGGAGGGCGCCGGCGAAACTACCGGGGTCGGTTGCGGCGCCGGCGCGGGGGCAGCCGGCCGCTCTGCGGGCGCCGGCGCCGCGGCAGGCGGCGGCGCTGGCGGGGCCGCAGGGGCTGGCGGCGGCGAGGCCGGGGCAACCGCCGGATCGCGCACGGGCGCGGCAGCGGCCACAGGCGCCGCTTCCTGCGCGACCATCGCCGACAACTCGCGGCGGAAGGTCTCGGGTTGAGCGGCGGTCGCCGCGGGCGACTTCACCACTTCGACGTGCGCGGGTACCGGTGCCGGGTTGCGCTCGGTGGGATCGTCGTCGGACGGCGCTCCCGCGCGCGCCGCGGCGCGCCGCTCCGGGTCGCGCTGTGGCGTCGCCGGTGCGTCATCGCGGTCCGCGCCGCGCGCCGATTCCACGCCGTCCTCGCGCTCGCGCGTATCGTCGCGGTTGCGCTCGCCGTCGCGGCGACGGCCACCGCGGCGACGACGACTGCTGCCACCCTCGCCGCGGCGACTGCCGGCCTCGCCCTCGCTGCGGCCGTTGTCACCGTCGCGGTCACGCTCTTCGTCGCCATTGTCCCGGCTCTGCGCGCCCTCGTCCTGGCGCTGGCGGCGGCCACCACTGCCGCGGCGGTTGGCGCCGCCGTCGCCCCCATCGCGCGGGTCGCGCGGGTCGCGCCGCTCACGATCCTCGCCGCCTTCGCGCGCTTCGCTGCCGCGTCCACGGCGGCCGCCGCGCGAACGACGAGTGCCACTGCGCGAGTCGCCGTCGCTGGTGCGCTGCCGCCGCGCCGGCTGGCGCGGGGTCTTGGCGGTTTCGCTCTGCCCGGCGTCGGCTTCACCGCCCCCCCCGAAGAACGCGCCGAGCAGGCGCGACAGGAAGCCGCCCGACTCGCGCGCCGCGGGCGCGGCGGCAGGTGGCGGTGGGGCATCGGGCTTGGGCGTCGCGCGCACGATGTCGCGAACCACGGGCTGTTGTTGTGGCGGTACTTCCTCGCGGGTGTACTCGACGTTCGGATTCTCCACTTCGGAGACCATCTCGTAGGACTCGCCGGTGGGCGCCTTGGGCAGGTCCTGCTCACGGACGCGCTGGATGTCGAAATGGGGTGTTTCCATGTTCTGGTTCGGGATCAGCAGGATGGACACTTCCTGCCGGATCTCGATACCGGTCACGTCCTGGCGCTTCTCGTTCAGCAGGTAGGTCGCGACGTCCACTGGAACCTGGGCCGTGACCTTGGCCGTGGAGTCCTTCATCGCCTCTTCTTCCATCAGGCGCAGCACGCTGAGCGCGGTCGATTTCACGCTGCGGATGGTTCCCACGCCGTCGCAGCGCGGGCAGATTTCGTGGCTCGAATCGGTCAGGGAGGGGCGCAGGCGCTGACGCGACATTTCCAGCAGGCCGAAACGCGAGATGCGGCCGATCTGGACCCGCGCGCGATCGATCTTGACCGCTTCGCGCAGGCGGGTCTCGACTGCTCGCTGGTTCTTGTTCGACGTCATGTCGATGAAATCGATGACGATCAGCCCGCCCAGGTCGCGCAGGCGCAACTGGCGGCCGACTTCCTCCGCCGCCTCGAGATTGGTCTTGTAGGCGGTCTCCTCGATGTCGCCACCCTGGGTCGCGCGCGCCGAGTTGATGTCGATGGTGGTCAGGGCCTCGGTCGGCTCGATGACGATGGAACCGCCACTCGGCAGGCGCACGGTACGACTGAACGCCGACTCGATCTGGCCCTCGATCTGGTAGCGGCTGAACAGCGGCACGCTGTCCTCGTAGAACTTCAGCTTGGCCATGTTCTGCGGCATGACCTGGCGCATGAACTCCTGCGCCAGCTCGAAGAGCTTGCGGTCGTCGACCAGGATCTCGGTGATGTCGTTACGCAGGTAGTCGCGCAGCGCGCGGATGATGACGTTCTGATCCTGGAAGATCAGGAACGGCGCCTTGCGGTCGGTCGCGGCCTCGTCGATCGCCTTCCACAGCTGCAGCAGGTAATCGAGGTCCCATTGCAGTTCTTCGGTCGACTTGCCGACGCCCGCGGTGCGCAGGATGAGGCCCATGTCGGAAGGAATTTCGAGGCCGGCCATGGCATCGAGGGCCTCGTCGCGTTCATCGCCCTCGATCTGGCGTGACACGCCGCCGGCGCGCGGGTTGTTGGGCATCGCGACCAGGTAGCGCCCGGCCAGGCTGATGAAGGTGGTCAGCGCCGCACCCTTGTTGCCGCGTTCCTCCTTCTCGACCTGGACGATGAGCTCCTGGCCCTCGCTGAGCGCTTCCTTGATGTTGACCCGGCCGTTGCCGTTCTTGGCCTTGTCCTTGAAATACGTCCGCGAGACTTCCTTCAGCGGCAGGAAGCCGTGTCGGGGCGAACCGTAGTCGACGAAGGCCGCTTCGAGACTCGGCTCGATGCGTACGATACGCCCCTTGTAGATGTTGGATTTCTTCTGTTCCTTACCCGTTGCCTCGATGTCCAGATCGTACAGACGCTGCCCATCGACCAAGGCGACACGCAGCTCCTCCGGCTGGGTCGCGTTGACCAGCATTCTCTTCATGATGACTTGTCCTGTGCCGGGGAGGGCGGAGCGTGCGTGCGGCCGGTAGTCTTCCAAGCGCCGGACCGTTGCTCGGTCGGCGCCCGGGCCATGGACGGCCCGCCATCCCCTCGCGGCGGTCGCCCTGCACACAGGGCCACCACCGATCGTTTATATAAAAGCCCGCGGTTGATCACCGCGGCCACCGTCGATGCATGCGTCGTCCGGGCGGGACTACCAGTCAGAAGGGCCGGCCGCTGCCCGACCTGCCGGTCGGGTGAGGGGCCGCCATCGCAACGAGCGCCGGAGTGGCGCAGGCGAAACGGGTGCGACGTCTGAGTGGTCTGCTAAACTACCTTGCGGTTTAGCCGTAACTTCCCATGTCCCTTGGACATTTCCGCATTTCGTTGCCACCCGTGACAGCCACGGGTAGAACCGTCGCAATATAACAACCTTCATGCACACCGGCAACGACGCAACACCGACGCGCACGCGCGTCCGCACCGTCACGGTCAGTGCCGAGCAGGCCGGCCGCCGCCTCGACAATTTCCTCCTCGGCGAATTCAAGGGCGCGCCGCGCAGCCTCGTCTACAAGCTCGTGCGCAGCGGCCAGGTGCGGGTCAACGGCAAACGCGCGCGACCGGAGCAGCGCCTCGAGCACGGTGACCAGGTCCGCCTGCCGCCGGTCGAGGCGGGTGGCGAGACGGCGCCGATCCCCCAGGCACGGCAGGCGGCGCTGTGCGCACGGGTGCTCCACGAGGACGCGCAGTTCCTCGTCGTCGACAAGCCGGCGGGGCTTGCCTGCCACGCCGGCAGCGGCCTGCGCTACGGCGTCATCGAGATCCTGCGCGCGGCGCGGCCGGACCTGCCGCGGCTCGATCTCGCCCACCGTCTCGACCGCGACACCTCGGGTTGCCTCGTCCTGTGCAAGAGCCTGGACGGGCTGCGCGCGGTCCAGGCCGCGTTGCAGGAGCGGGCTGCCACCAAGCGCTACCTCGCGCTGTTGCGTGGCCACCTGCCGGTCACGCTGCACAGCATCGAGGCCAGCCTCGATATCACGCGCGATGCGCGCGGTGAGCGGCGCACGCGGGTCGCGGCGGACGGCAAGCGTGCGCGGACCGACATCGAAGACTGCACACCCTGCGGGCCGCACAGCCTGGTCACCCTGCGGCTCGGTACCGGGCGCATGCACCAGATCCGCGCCCACGCCAGGCACATCGGCCATCCGGTGGCCGGCGACGAACCCTACGGCGACGCCGCGTTCAATGCCGAGATGGCCGCCTTGGGCCTCGATCGGCTGTTCCTGCACGCGGCCCGGATCGTGCTCGACACCGCCCAAGGGCACCTCGATGTAGAGAGCCCGCTGCCGGCGCCGCTGGCCGCGGTGGTGGCGCGCCTCCAGGCGGGCGCCGATGCCTGAACTGGTCGTCTTCGACTTCGACGGCACGCTGGTCGACAGCGCCGGCCGCATCGTCGCCGCCATGCAGGCGGCGTTCGCGGAACACGGCCTCGCGATACCGGCGCCGCACGCCGTGCGCGCTGTCATCGGACTCGAACTCGGCGCAGCCTGCGCCGCCCTGCTACCGCCCGGCGACCGGGGTCGTGCGCCGGCCTGTGCAACCGCCTATCGCCGCCATTACGCCCTGCTGGGCGCAGTGGCGACGCCGCTGTTCGCTGCCGCGCGCGAAACCCTCGCGGCACTCGCCGGGCAGGGCATCCTGCTCGCCATCGCCACCGGCAAGAGTCGTGCCGGCCTCGACCGCGCCCTCGCCGACGCCGCCATCGCCGCGTATTTCGTCACCACCCGCAGCGCCGACGAGGGACCGTCCAAGCCGCATCCGGGCATGCTGTACGACATCCTCACCGAACTCGACGTGCGGCCGTCGCGCGCCGTGATGGTGGGCGACACCACGTTCGACCTGGACATGGCCCGGGCCGCCGGTGTACCGGCAATCGCGGCCGCCTACGGCGCCCATCCCCGCGCGCGTTTGCTAGACTGCTCGCCCGTTGCGGTCATCGACGCCCTGCACGAGTTGCCCCGGACGCTCGCCGCGCTCGCCACCGCACCCCTTGCCGAGGATCAGCAGGCCGATGAAAAACGTAGCGAGGAAGGTCGTGGGCAAGGCGCGGACGCGACGGCGGCCGCAGCTCAAGCTGACCGTTGAGGACCGTCCGCGACACGGTTTCGCCGCGAGAGAAACCGACCGGGCACAGGGCAGGAAGCCCTGCGTAACACGCGCCGCCGACGGCGACCGCCGCGGCGATTTTTCCCCAATCCGTTAGGCCGCCATGGGCTGGGACAAACCCGAACCTCCCATCGACGGCGGCCGCGAGCCGACGCCGCCGGACACCGAATTCGAACGCCGCCTGGTCGAACGCATGTCGTTCGAGTTCCTGCGCGAGCAGCGCCGTACGCGGCGCTGGAACACCTTCTTCAAGTTCCTCGCCCTGGCCTACGTCACGATCCTGCTGCTGATCTCACTACCGTCCTCGACCCTGTTCGAATCGTTCGGTGAAGACGGCATCACCGCGCTGGTCGACCTGCAGGGAGTGATCGCCCACGATTCGACGGCCAGCGCCGACACCATCGTCAGCGGCCTGCGCGCCGCATTCGAGGACGAGGCCACCCGCGGGGTCATCCTGCGCATCAACAGCCCCGGCGGCAGCCCGGTTCAGGCCGGCTACATCAACGACGAGATCTACCGCCTGCGGGCCGAGTATCCCGACATCCCGCTCTACGCGGTGATCGAGGACATCTGCGCCTCGGGCGGCTATTACGTCGCCGCGGCCGCCGATCGCATCTACGCCGACAAGGCCAGCCTGGTCGGCTCCATCGGCGTGCGCATGGACGGCTTCGGCTTCGTCGAGACCCTCGACAAGCTCGGCATCGAGCGGCGCCTGCTCACGGCCGGCGAGAACAAGGCCTTCCTCGATCCCTTCTCGCCGCTCAAGCCGGAGCAGGTGGCCCACGTCCACAAGCTGCTCGACGAGATGCACCAGCAGTTCATCAACACCGTGCTCAAGGGGCGTCGTGACAAGCTGGCCGACGATCCGGAGCTGTTTTCGGGCCTGTTCTGGAGCGGCGAGCGCAGCCTGGCCCTCGGCCTGGTCGACGAACTGGGTTCCGCCGGGTACGTCGCACGCGAGGTCATCAAGGCGGAAAAAATCGTCGATTTCACCCCGCACGACTATTCCCTGGAAGGCCTGCTCAAGCGCAGTGGCGCGTCGGTGCTGGAGGACTTCGTCGCGCGCTCACGGCTCGGCTGGTAACTGCGCCAGCACGTCACAACCGGCCGCGCGCAGCAGGTCGGTGAGGGCGATCAACGGCAGGCCGGTCAGCGCGGTCGGGTCGTCGCCCACGATGCGCTCGAACAACACGATGCCCAGCCCTTCGGCCTTGAAACTTCCGGCACAGTCGAGCGGCTGCTCGGTGTCGACGTAGTTGGCGATGGCAGCCGGGTCGAGTTCACGAAAGTACACCGTGCACGGCACCAGCGCCGAATGTCGCGTGCCGTTTGCCGCATCGAGCACGCACACCGCGGTATGGAAGAGCACGGCGCGGCCCGACGCGGCGGTCAGTTGCTCGATGGCGGCGGCTCGGCTGCCCGGCTTGCCGAGCGTACGCCCGGCGTTGACCGCGACCTGGTCGCTGCCGATGACCAGCCCCGCCGTCAGGGTGCTGGCGACCGCGGCAGCCTTGGCCGTGGCCAAGCGACGGGCGAGATCGGGCGGCGATTCGCCGGGCCGGGGACGTTCGTCGACCGCCGGTGCACGCCAGTCGAACGGCAGGCGCAGGCGGGCGAGCAGGGCACGCCGGTAGGGCGAGGAAGAGGCCAGGACGAGGGCCGTCATGCGACCACCCGGGCCGCGCGACAGGCGGTGGACTCGAGGTGCAAATCTTTGATGCTCTTGGCGGAAGCTTGTCCTATAATACGCCGCCCCGATGGCCCCCCGATTACCTTCTGCCGTGGATTATCGTCGGCTGCTCGCAGACGGCGGGTTGCTCGCGGGCGACATCGAGGCCGCCAGCCTGACGCGTATCGGCGGAAATTTCCGCCTCGCCGGCCCGGTCAGCGCACGCCTCGGATTGCGCCGTGACGAGCACTCGCGCGTCCTGGTCGAAGGCGAGTTCACGGCAACACTGGAAGCGCGCTGCCAGCGTTGCCTGGAATGGATGCCACTCGAGCTGCGCGGCCGGCTCGCCCTCGTACTGGGCGATCCGGACAACGAGATGCCGGTGCTCGACGATGACGAGGACCTGGTCGAGGTCAGCGGCGGCAAGCTGGCCCTGTGGGGATTGATCGAAGACGAGCTGTTGCTCGCCTGCCCGATGATTCCCCGCCACCCGGCGCAGGACTGCGCCGGGCGCGAGGAAGCGCAGACTGCCGCCGAGGATGCGCATTACAAACCGTTTGCAGGCCTGGGCGCGATGCTCGACCAGCAGCGGGACGAAGATCATTGAACGACGCTTGGAGCCGAGAAAGCCATGGCCGTACAACAGAACAAGTCGACCCCGTCGCGACGCGGCATGCGCCGTGCCCACGATGGGCTGAAGAAACCGACCCTGTCGGAAGATGCGACCACGGGGGAAACCCATCGCCGCCACCATGTCAGCGCCGACGGTTACTACCGCGGCAAGAAGGTCCTGCCCGACGCCGAGTAAGTACCGGGAACGGCGCGGGACCGCGATCCCGCGCCACCGCCGCCCGCAACCGTGAGGCAAGCGCACGGTGAGCGCGATCCGGCTGCCCCACCAGTGACCATCCGTATCAGTATCGACGCCATGGGCGGTGACTTCGGCCCCGAAGTGACCGTCGCCGCGGCTGCACGCGCGCTGGCCTCGCATGCGGGGCTCGAGCTCGCGCTGGTCGGCGACGAGGCCCGCGTCATGCCCGAGCTCGAACGCCACGGCCTGGTGCGCCATGCCCGCGCGAGTTTCATCCATGCCCCGCAGGTGGTCGAGATGCACGAGCGCCCGTCCGCGGCGTTGCGCGGCAAGCGCGAATCGTCGATGCGCGTCGCCATCGACCAGGTCCGCACCGGCGCTGCCGCCGCCAGCGTCAGCGCCGGCAATACCGGCGCCCTCATGGCCATCGCACGCTTCGTGCTGAAAACGCTGCCCGGCATCGATCGCCCAGCGATCTGCGCCTGCCTGCCGGGCCTGGGCCGCCCCACCCACATGCTCGACCTCGGTGCCAACGTCGATTCGAGTTCGGCCGAGCTGTTTCGCTTCGCGGCCATGGGCGCCGTGCTGGCCGAGGCCGTCGACAACCGCGAGCGGCCGCGGGTCGCCCTGCTCAACGTCGGCGAGGAAGAGATCAAGGGCAACGATCGCGTCAAGCAGACCGCGCTGCTGCTGGAGAAGAGCCCACTCAATTACGTCGGCTTCGCCGAGGGCAACGACATCTTCTCCAGCAAGTTCGACGTCATCGTGTGCGACGGTTTCGTCGGTAACGTCGCACTCAAGGCCAGCGAGGGCGTTGCCCGCATGCTGACCGAGATCGCGCGCCAGGAGTTCAAGCGCAACCTGTTCACCAAGCTGGGCGCGCTGTGCGCGCTGCCGGCGCTCAAGGGACTGCGCAATCGCGCCGATCCGCGCCGCTACAACGGCGCCAGCCTGGTCGGCCTGCGCGGCACCGTGGTCAAGAGCCACGGCAGCGCCGACGTGCTGTCCTTTGCCCATGCTATCGACGTCGCCATCGTCGAGGCCGAGAAGGCCGTTCCGGAACGCATCAGCCACCTGCTCGAGAACATGCTCGACAGCAGCGAAGAAACCCTATGAACGCAGACGCCCAGCTGGCTCACCTCGCTTTCGTCTTCCCCGGCCAGGGTTCGCAGGCGGTGGGCATGATGAATGCCATGGCCGACGGCTTCGCACTGGTTCGGCAGCGTTTCGCCAGCGCCTCCGAGGTGCTGGGCTTCGATCTCTGGGACCTGGTCAGCAATGGCCCCGAAGACGCCCTCAACAGCACCCGCAACACCCAGCCGGCGCTGCTCGCGGCGAGCGTGGCAACCTGGGACGCCTGGCTCGACTGCGGCGGCCCGCGCCCGGCCTGGATGGCCGGCCACAGCTTCGGCGAATACACCGCGCTGGTGTGTGCCGGCGCGCTCGACTACGCCGCCGCCGTCGCGCTGGTCGCCGACCGCGGGCGCTACATGCAGGAAGCGGTACCGCAGGGCGAGGGCGCGATGGCGGCGATCCTGGGTCTCGATGCGGACGCCGTCGCCGCCGCCTGCGTCGCGGCTGCCGCGGACGGCGGCACCTGCAGCGCGGCCAATCTCAACGCCCCGGGGCAGATCGTCATCGCCGGCAGTCGCGACGCCGTGGCCCGTGCCTGCGAACTGGCCGCCGCGCGCGGGGCCAAGCGTGCCATGACGCTGCCGGTCAGCGTACCGGCGCACTGCGCCCTGATGCAGCCTGCCGCCACGCGCCTGGCCGAACGCCTCGCCGGTATCGAGTTCGGCGCGCCCGACACGAGCATCGTGCACAACGTCGACCTCGGTACCCACGACGAGGCGGACGCCATCCGTGCTGCCCTGGTCAGCCAGCTGCATTCGCCCGTGCGTTGGATCGAAACCATCGAACGCTTCGCTGCGGCTGGCGTCACCCAGGTCTGCGAATGCGGGCCGGGCAAGGTGCTGGCTGCCTTGATCAAGCGCATCGATCGCGGCATCGCCTGCACCTCGCTGGGCGACCCCGACAGCCTGCGCGCAACGGCCCGCGAACTCGCCGGCGAAGGATAGGAACATGAGCACTGCACACATTGCCATCGTCACCGGCGCCAGCCGTGGCATCGGCCTGGCGACGGCGCGTGCCCTCGCCGCGGCCGGTTTCGACATCGTCGGCACGGCCACCGGCCAAGCCGGTCTCGACGCCATCCACGCGGCGCTCGACGACAGCGGGCGCCTGCGCGCGGCGTTGCCGCTCGACGTCACCGAGCCGGCGTCCATCGAGGCCTTCTTCGCCGCCCTCGACGAAGCCGGGCTGACACCGTTGGTCCTGGTCAACAATGCCGGCGTGACGCGCGACAACCTGCTCCTGCGCATGAAGGACGAAGAATGGTCGACCGTGATGCGTGCCAACCTCGATGCCGTGTTCATGCTCACGCGACGCGTCCTGCGCGGCATGCTCAAGGCGCGCTTCGGGCGCATCATCAACGTCACCTCCGTCGTCGGTATCTCGGGCAATGCCGGCCAGGCCAACTACGCCGCGGCCAAGGCCGGCGTGGTCGGTTTCAGCAAGTCGCTGGCGCAGGAAGTCGCCAATCGCGGTATCACGGTCAACACCGTCGCGCCCGGCTTCATCGATACCGACATGACGCGCAAGCTGACCGATGAGCAGCAGGCTGCGACCCTTGCCCGCATACCGATGGGGCGCATGGGCGCGGCGGACGAAATCGCCGCCGCGATCGTCTTTCTCGCCGGTGACGGCGCGGCTTACATCACGGGTGAAACCATTCACGTCAACGGCGGTATGTACATGGCGTGAGTGGTGCGCCGATCGACGACGGATTGCGCCGTCGATTGACCAGTAATTCGATGTTTTTGCAGTCGAATTGACGCGCAAAAAGCGCGTTTGCTTGCGATTTGAACCGTTTACACTAAACTAACACCCGCCGCCGAACTGGCGGCACCAATTTGGGAGGAATTTCAGCCGATGAGCAGCGTTGAAGAACGTGTCAAGAAGATCGTCGTGGAACAGTTGGGCGTAAAAGAAGAAGAAGTCACCAACGAGGCATCCTTCGTCGACGATCTGGGCGCCGATTCCCTGGACACTGTCGAACTCGTCATGGCACTGGAAGAAGAATTCAAGACTGAAATTCCGGACGAGGAAGCCGAGAAGATCACGACCGTCCAGCAAGCCATCGATTACATCAACGAACACCTGGAATCCTGAACACTACACCGGAACGAGACAAGGCCGCGATTCGTCAATGAAGCGCGGCCTTTTCCTTTTCTGGGCGCTTCAAATATTAAGGAATTTTCAAGTTGACGCACCGCGTTGTAGTCACGGGTCTCGGCCTCGTCGCGCCGAACGGTAATAGCGCCAGCGCATCCTGGCAGAACACCCTCAATGGCGTGAGCGGAATCGGCCCGATCACGGTGTTCGATGCCTCGGGCTTCTCCACGCGTATCGCGGGCGAGATCAAGGATTTCGACGTCACCCAGTACGTCTCGGCCAAGGATGCGCGCAAGATGGACCCGTTCATCCACTACGGTCTGGCCGCGGCCATCCAGGCCATCGACGATGCCGGGCTCGAGATTACCGAGGCCAACGCCAAGCGCATCGGCACCATCATCGGTTCGGGTATCGGCGGGCTGCCGGGCATCGAGAAGGGTTACCAGTCATTTCTCGATGGCGGGCCGCGACGCATCTCGCCGTTCTTCGTGCCGAGCAACATCATCAACATGATCGCCGGCAACCTCTCGATCAAGTACGGCATCAAGGGCCCCAACTACGCGGTGGTGTCGGCCTGTTCGACCGGTGCCCATTGCATCGGCCTCGCCGCGCGCACGATCGAACGCGGCGAGCAGGACGTCATCATCGCCGGCGGTGCAGAGTTCGCCACCTGTCCGACCGGCATCGGGGGCTTCGCCTCGGCCAAGGCCCTGTCCACGCGCAACGACGACCCGGCGGCGGCCAGCCGTCCATGGGATGCCGAACGCGATGGTTTCGTGCTCAGTGATGGCGCCGGCGTGCTGGTGCTCGAATCGCTCGAGCACGCCCAGGCACGCGGCGCGAACATCTACGCCGAGCTCGCCGGCTTCGCCATGAACAGCGATGCCTACCACATGACCGCGCCGTCGCCGAACGGTGAGGGTGCAGCGGATTGCATGCGCATGGCGCTGGCCGATGCCAGGCTCGACATCAAGGACGTGCATTACATCAACGCCCACGGCACGTCGACCCCGGCCGGCGACAAGGCCGAGACCGACGCGGTCAAGGCGCTGTTCGGCGATCACGCCTACAAGCTCGCCATGAGTTCGACCAAGTCGATGGTCGGCCACATGCTCGGCGCCGCCGGCGGGGCGGAGGCGGTGTATTCGATCCTGGCCCTCCGTGACCAGGTCGCGCCACCCACCATCAACCTGACCAACCCCGATCCGGAATGCGACCTCGACTACGTGCCCAACGTGGCGCGCGAGATGGAAATCCGGGTCGCGCTGTCGAATTCCTTCGGTTTCGGTGGCACCAACGGCACCCTGGTGTTCACCCGCTTCTGAGCGCGCGCGGTACCGCCCCGGCGCGCAGCACGGCGGCCGGCCGGCATGATCCTCGTCGATGGCCAGGCGGCGACCAGCGTCGACGTTGCAGACCGCGGGCTGGCCTACGGGGATGGCCTGTTCGAAACCATCGCCTGGCACCACGGCGCCGCGCTTGCCCTCGATGCCCACCTGGCCCGCCTGGGTGCCGACGCCCGGCGTCTCGGCCTCGAGGCGCCGCCGCGCGAACTGCTCGAAGCGGAGATACGGCAGTTGGGCCGCGGACGGGCCAGTGGCGTCGTCAAGCTGCTCCTCACCCGCGGCAGCGGCGGGCGGGGTTACCGCCCCGCGCGTCCCGCTAAGCCACGCCGTATCGTCAGCATGCATCCGTGGCCGCAGCTGCCCGCGGCCGATGCCGCGCTCGAGGCATGGCTCTGCCGCCACCCGGTGAGCGCCAACCCGGCGATCGCCGGGATCAAGCATCTGAATCGGCTCGACCAGGTCCTGGCCAGCGCCGAATGGCCCGACGAAGCCTGCTTCGAAGGCCTCATGTGCGATGTCGACGGCAACCTCGTCGAAGGAACCCGCAGCAACCTCTTCGTGCGCCGCGCCGATCGGCTCCTAACCCCTGGCCTCGAACGGGCCGGGGTCGCCGGCATCGTGCGCGCGGCCGTCCTCGCCGCCGCCCCGGCGCTCGGCCTGCGTTGCGAAATACGTACCCTGGCGCCCGCGGAGCTGGCCGCGGCTGACGAGCTGTTCGTGACCAATTCGATCATCGGCATCCGCAGTCTCGCGCGGGTGCGGGGCCATGCGGACTGGGTGTTCACGGCGCGCGATTGTGCCGAGCAGCTCGCCGCGCACCTGCGCGGGCAGGGCGTGGTGGCATGACCCGCGGCCTGCGCGCGCTGGGCCTGTGCCTGCTCGTGGCGGTTGCCGCCGCGGTGGTGACACTGAGCGTTGTCAGGCGCGAGATCGAACGCGCCTTCGACACGCCACTCGCCCTCACCAGCCCCGTGCTGTTCCACGTCGCACGCGGCCAGGGCGTCGCACAGGTCGGTCGCGCGCTGGAAGCCGAGGGCTGGATCGCCGATCACCGACTGTTCAGCTGGCACACGCGGATGGCAGGGCTGGCCGGCAAGCTCCAGGCCGGCACCTACGAAGTCGCGCCGGGCGACAGCCTGGCCGACCTGTTGCAGCGGATGATCACCGGGAAGACCAAGGTCTTCGCCGTGCGCTTCATCGAGGGTATCCGCTTCGGTGATGTCCGCGCCGCGCTCGCCGCTGCGCGCGGCATGACCCATGCCGCCCGCGGCATGAGCGATGGCGCGATCCTGGACGCCCTCGGCCTGGACGCGCCGTCGCCCGAAGGCCTGTTCTTCCCCGCGACCTACCACTACGACTACGGCACGCGCGACCTCGACATCCTCGCGCGGGCGGCGCGCCGCATGCACCGCGAGCTCGATCGGGCCTGGGCCGAACGTGCTCCGGACCTGCCTTACCAGACGCCCTACGACGCCCTGGTCATGGCCTCGATCATCGAAAAGGAAACCGGCGTGGCGAGTGAGCGTGCGACGATCGCCGGCGTCTTCGTCCGCCGCCTCGAACAGGGCATGAAGTTGCAGACCGATCCGACCGTGATCTACGGCCTCGGCAACGCCTTCGACGGCAACCTGACCCGCGCGGATCTGCAACGCGACACGCCCTACAATACCTACACGCGCCGCGGCCTGCCGCCGACGCCGATCGCCTTGCCCGGGCGGGCGGCGATCGTCGCCGCCTTGAACCCGGCCCCGGGTACCGCCCTCTACTTCGTCGCCAACGGCGAAGGCGGGCATCACTTCTCGGATTCGCTGCGCGAGCACAACGCCGCGGTCCGGCGCTACCAACTGAGCCATTGAGAGGGGGCCTGGCCATAAACCCGTCCGCGCATTTCATTACTTTCGAAGGCATCGAGGGCGTCGGCAAGACCACCGCGGTGAGCCACGTCGTCGCGCGCCTGCGCGCGCAGGGTCACCCGGTCGTCGCGACGCGCGAACCCGGCGGCACACCGCTGGGCGAGCGCATACGCGATCTCCTGCTCGACCCGGGCACCACCGACATGGTCCCGGTGACCGAACTGTTGCTGATGTTCGCCGCGCGCGCGCAACACGTGGGCGAAGTGATCGATCCCGCCCTGGCCCGCGGTGACTGGGTCGTCTGCGATCGCTTCACCGACGCCACCTACGCCTACCAGGGCGGTGGACGCGGCCTCGACAGCACACTCATCGCCCAGGCCGAGGCGATGGTCCATCCGACGCTGCAGCCGCATCTCACATTGCTCCTCGACGCCCCCGTCACGCTGGCCCTGGGGCGGGCGCGCGCACGCGGCGCAGCGGACCGCTTCGAGCGCGAACGCGTCGAATTCTTCGAACGCGTCCGCGTGCAGTACCTCGAGCGCGCGCGGCGCTT